>NZ_CM181221.1:0-3669605 GCF_059278825.1 Cupriavidus sp. MEYA8 | reverse complement strand
CGTGTCGCTGGGCTGGTGGCCGGGCATGCCGTTGGGGCCGCCCATCGGCGGCTGCGACTGCGGCTGCGGCGCGCGGTAGGAGCGGGCGCTGACTTCGGCGGGGTCCATGTGGACCACGTCGATATCGCCCATGTCGTTGGCGTGCTGGCCTGGATGGTTGCCAAGCGGGTTGCCGTGGCCGCCGTGCTGGCCGGGATGCTGGCCGCCCTGGCCCATGCCGGCCATTTGCGCGCGGGCATTCGCGGGCACCGGTGCGGCGGACGGATTTCCATAGGGCGGCTGGCCCATGCCGTAGCCGGCGGGCGGATAGTCGCCATAGCCGGACTGGCCGGCCATGGGGTAGGGCGCCTGCGCGGCCATCTGCTGGCCGCCCGGATAGCCACCCATGCCCGTACCCGGGGCTGCGTGACCGTCCACGCCCATGGCGCCGCCCTGCGGGTGCGCGCCCGGCCCGATGGCCGGTTGCGGCGCCTGCATATAGGCGGCGGCACGGCCGGAGGCCGCGGGATCGAGCACGAACTGGACGGTGACCTGCGCTTCCCAGTATTCGCAGGCCAGTGCGGTGATGCGCCCGGAGAACTGGCTCTTGACCCAGTCCAGCTTGAAACGGTTGGGCGCAGCAATCCGCAGCGCATGCGTTTCTTCATCGAACGCAACGGGCGCCAGCGGCTTGATCCACGTTTTGAACTGTTGCGGCGTCAGCTCGCGCTCGAGTTGCGCGGCTGCCGCCTGCCAGAAATCTTGCATTGTTTGTTGTTTAGTAGTGGCACCCGGGGATCGCGGCCCGGGCACGTCACAAGCGGCGTATACGTCGCGTCGACCGGGCCTTGCTCGCCGAACTGGTAATCACTACCGGTTGGCGTACCCCCGCGGCATGCCATGCGCCAGCCAGCGAGCGACCAGCTCGCCGCACTGAGCGTGCGTTAACTCATGCGTTTTCGCGGAGGGGGCCCGGGTTGCGCCTGCGCCACGCAGCCCGTGATGTGTTTGGACCGGGATTGTACCCCCGCCCCTGAGTTATCCACAAAGGATAAGTCTGTGGACAACTTGTGCAAATTCAGTGGATTGTTGTGCACAACCCGTGCTGCAGTGCGGGGTAGCGGGCTGTGGAAAGCCGCGAAACACCAGGCAAAACAGGGACTTTGGGCTGGGTTGTCTTATATGTTGGCGGCGCCTCGGGCACAAAAGTTTATGCACTGGCCACTGTGGACAATGATGCACTGACAGGTTCTTCGGTTTGTGGCATATGTGTCGGCGCACAATGCCGTTTACCTTGACACCTTCTTTAAAACTGGGTTAAATGCCGGGTTCTGCGATGCGGCAGGGGATCACGTATGCGCATCGCCGGGTCTGGCCTGTTCGTGCCGTCCGCGCCCACAGGCCAACGCCTGCACTGCGCCGCCGGCCGGCAGCAAGACAGAACCAGAATCGTCGGCATTACCGCGGCAGTTCCTTGCCAGCGGCAGCCCCATGCGAACCATACGCGGCGGCCACGGCACCCCGGCACCGGCCGAAGCCGGGCACGCCCAGATCAACCAGAGAGTGCAACATGAAACGTACCTACCAACCTTCCGTTACCCGCCGCAAGCGTACCCACGGTTTCCGCGTGCGCATGAAGACCCGTGGCGGCCGTGCCGTCATCAACGCTCGCCGCGCCAAGGGCCGCAAGCGCCTGGCCATCTGAGGCCCGGGCAACCGGCCTGACGGCGCCTGCGGCGCCGTCGATGCCTCTTGCCACGGGTCCAGGACGGCCGGCGCGATTTGTGCCGGGTTGCCGCCGGGTCCAGCTAGTCAGTCAGCAGTATCTCTCGCCAGCCTTGCCCAGCGTGTCAGCCCATGCCTTCCCCAAAGCCGCGAGGCTAACAAAGACGGATGAGTTTTCATCCGTTTTTGCTTTGCGGCCCCGGCGGCGCAGCACGCATTTCGTGCTGTACGTGCGCGCCAACGGCCAGGCCGAAGCCCGGCTGGGCGTGGTGGTGGGCAAGAAGTTCGCGCCGCGCGCCGCCGAGCGCAACCTGGTGAAGCGGATGGCGCGCGAGCTGTTCCGCCAGCGCCGCGAGGAGCTGTCGGGGCGTGATGTGCTGTTGCGCCTGCAGGCAAAATTCCCGCGGGCGGAATTTGCCACGCGCACGGCCGTCCGACAGGCGTGCGCGGCGGAAATCGCCAGCCTGCTGGAAGTGGCGGCCAGGCCGCTGCCGCCGCCGCCCGCTGCCAACCCTGCACCGCCCGCCCCGCCGCCGGCTTCTGCCCCGCAGAGCCAGCCACCGGGCCTTTAGGCCTGACGGTCTCATCATGAAGCGAATCCTGCTAGCCCTGCTGCGTATCTACAAGATCGCCCTGAGTCCTTACCTGGGCTCGCAGTGCCGCTTCCTGCCGACCTGTTCCGACTACGCCCGCGACGCCATCGTCCATCACGGCGCCGCGCGCGGCAGCTGGATGGCCGCCTGCCGGCTGTGCCGTTGCCATCCCTTCGCCCAAGGCGGGTATGATCCCGTGCCGGGCACGGAAACCGACACAGCCGGGGCGGACTCCGCATCGGGCCGTTCCGTCCATGCCGCGGCAGGCCATGCGCCCCATGTGCCTGCAGCGATCCGTCTGCCCAGACCCTGATTTCTCCGACCACAGCCAGACATGGATATCAAACGCACCATCCTCTGGGTCATCTTCTCGATGTCCCTCGTGCTGCTCTACGACAACTGGCAACGCTCCCAAGGCCATGCGTCGATGTTCTTCCCGAGCGCGACGCAGCAGCAGGGCGCTTCGGCGCCGGCCGCCAGCGGCGCGGCCGCGCAGGGCGACGTGCCCAAGGCCAACGTCCAGCCTGGCGCAGCCGCCCCGGCCGCCGGCGCTGCGCCGCAGGCCGCCGCCCAGCCCGCCGGCGAGAAGATCGTGGTGACCACCGACACGGTGCGCGCCGAGATCGACACCGCCGGCGGCATCGTGTCGCGCCTGGAGCTGCTCAAGGAGCTCGAAAAGGACGGCAAGCCGGTGGTGCTGTTCGAGCGTGACAACGTGCACACCTACATGGCGCGCTCGGGCCTGATCGGCGGCGACCTGCCGAACCACACCACGGTGTTCACCGCTGCTCCCGGTCCGCGCAACCTGGACGGCGCCGAGCAGCTGGAAGTGGTGCTGACCGCCGAGAAGAACGGCGTCAAGCTCACCAAGACCTATGTCTTCCGCAAGGGCAGCTATGTGGTCGACACCAAGTTCGCGGTGACCAACGCGGGCACCGCGCCGGTATCGCCGACGCTGTACCTGGAACTGGCGCGCGATGGCAGCAAGATCGAGCAGTCGCAGTTCTACAGTACCTTCACGGGCCCGGCGCTCTATACGGACGCGGACAAGTACCACAAGATCAGCTTTGAAGACATCGCCAAGGGCAAGGCTACCGTGCCTGCCGCCGCCAACAACGGCTGGGTGGCGATGGTGCAGCATTACTTTGCCTCGGCCTGGATCCCGCAGACCGGCAAGGAGCACAGCTTCTACGTCCAGCAGATCGATCCGAACCTGTACCGCGTGGGCATCCAGCAGCCGCTGGGCGAAGTGGCCCCGGGCGCCACGGTGAGCACCGATGCACGCCTGTTCGCCGGCCCGCAGGAAGAACACATGCTCGAGAAGATCGCCCCGGGCCTGGAGCTGGTGAAGGACTACGGCTGGCTGACCATCCTGGCCAAGCCGCTGTTCTGGCTGCTGGAAAAGCTGCACGGCTTCCTGGGCAACTGGGGCTGGTCGATCATCGCGCTGACGGTGCTGATCAAGCTGGTGTTCTTCCCGCTGTCGGCGGCAAGCTACAAGTCCATGGGCAAGATGAAGGACCTGCAGCCGCGCATGACCGCGATCCGCGAGCGTTACAAGAACGACCCGCAGAAGATGAACCAGGAGATGATGGGCCTGTACCGCACCGAGAAGGTCAACCCGCTCGGCGGCTGCCTGCCGATCGTGATCCAGATCCCGGTGTTCATCGCGCTGTACTGGGTGCTGCTGTCGTCGGTCGAAATGCGCGGCGCGCCGTGGCTGGGCTGGATCAAGGACCTGTCGGTGCCGGATCCGTTCTACATCCTGCCGATCGTGATGGCCGTGTCGATGTTCGTGCAGACCAAGCTGAACCCGACGCCGCCGGATCCGGTGCAGGCCAAGGTCATGACGATCATGCCGCTGGTGTTCTCGGTGATGTTCTTCTTCTTCCCCGCCGGCCTGGTGCTGTACTGGGTGGTGAACAACATCCTGTCGATCGCGCAGCAATGGCAGATCAACCGGATGCTTGGCAAGGGCAAGACGGCGGTGGTGGCCAAGAGCTGATTGAATGTTGCGTTGATGTAGCAAGCGGAAAGCCCGGCAGATGCCGGGCTTTTTGTTTTTGTGGCTGACGTGGCGGGCGTATCCTACTGGCCTGCACCTCAACGTCCGGAGATCCCCATGAGCTGGTCCGCCCGCCAATACGTTGCCTTCGAAGACGAACGCACCCGTCCCGTCCGCGATCTCGTTGCCGCCATCCCGAACGAGATCGTGCGCAATGCAGTGGATATCGGCTGCGGCCCCGGCAACTCCACGGAGGTATTGCTGGCGCGATATGCCGGCGCATCGATCACCGGCCTGGACAGCTCCGGCGACATGGTCGAGGCCGCGCGCAAGCGCCTGCCTGACGTGCAGTTCCGCGTGGCCGACATCGGCGCGTGGGACGATCCCGGCCCGTACGACGTGATCCTGGCCAACGCCGTGCTGCAATGGCTGCCCGACCACGCCAGCCTGTTTCCCAGGCTCGTTTCCAAACTCTCGGAAGGCGGCACGCTGGCCGTGCAGATGCCCGACAACCTGGAAGAGCCCGCGCACCGGCTGATGCGGCAGGTGGCAGCGGAAAGCCCGTGGGCGCAGCAGCTGGCCAGCGCCAGCAAGGCGCGCGCAGAGCGTTCGCCGGCGCAGTGGTACTACGAACTGCTGCGCCCGCTGTGCCGGCGCGTGGATGTGTGGCTGACCACCTACCATCATCCGCTGGCCGGCGGCGCGGCGGCGGTGGTGGAGTGGTTCAAGGGCAGCGGCCTGCGGCCGTTCCTGCAGCCGCTGGACGAGGCCGGGCGCCTGGCGTACCTGGCGCGCTATGAAAGCGAGATCGCGAAGGCGTATCCCGCGCTGCCCGACAAGTCGGTGCTGCTGCCGTTCCCGCGGCTGTTTATCGTGGCGACGCGCTGATCGCCATCTGCCGCACCAGCCGGCTCAGGCGGGCTTGTGGCACACCGCCTCGATGTTGTGCCCGTCCGGGTCCAGCACGAAGGCGCCGTAATAATCCGGGTGATAGTGCGCCCGGAGCCCCGGCGCGCCATTGTCCCGTCCGCCCGCCTCGATCGCGGCGCGGTAGAACTTGTCCACAAGCTCGCGGCTGTCCACGCGGAAGGCCACGTGGACCGGCGGCCGGTTGGACTCGCCGCGGTGGATCCAGAAATCCGGCTTGCCCGGCGGCCCAAAGCCCGCCACGTCGGCACTGCCCGTGACGCTGGCCGGAAATTCCTTGACGAGGCCGTAGCCGATGGCGCCGAGCGCGGCCAGGTAGAACGCGCGGCTTTTGTCGTAATCGCTGACGCTGGCGCCGGTATGGTCGATCATGCTTGGCTCCTTGCAGGGTTGGGGCTGGGCTCAGGCCAGGTCGAGCACGCTCATGGTGGCGTTGAAGCGGCTTACCAGCACCGTTTCGCCATGCACGTCCGCAAACACATCTGCCTCGACCACGATGATCGAGCGGCCGGACTTGAGCACGTCGGCACGGCAGCGCAGCCGGTCGCTGCGCACGGCCCTGAGCAGGTTGATCTTGAATTCCGCGGTGACCACGTGCTGGCCCGCTTCGAGGATGGTGGTGGCCGCCGCGCCCGCGGTGTGCTCGGCCATGGTGGCCTGCACACCCGCGTGGACGATGCCGCCGTGCTGCAGGTGACGCGCGGTGATCGCCAGCGTCGATTCGCACCAGCCCGGCCCGCAATCCGCCAGCGCGATGCCGACATCATTGACGAAGGCGGCCTGGCGGAAGCCGGCCGCGATGGTGTCGCGCAGCAGGAGACGCTCCTGTTCGGTGGTCATGGCGGGTCCTCGTACGGTCACTGCTACGGTCACTGCATCACCAGGCGGTGTGCGCATTGCAGCGCGACCGCGGGCCGCTGTCAACCGCGGCAGCGCCTGATGCGCCGCCCGGGCACGTTCGCGCGTGCCGTCGCCTACACTGGTGGCATCTGCGTCTCCACCGGCGCGCCTGACCGCATGAAGACCGCCATGACTGACGCCCAGCCGCCCACGCTGCGCCGCAAGACGCATCCGGTCGTTGCCTTTGCCGCGCTGACACAGGCAAGCCTGGCGCGGATCGACACGTCCCTGCAGGATCTGCTGCACCGCGACGAAGCGGAAGACCTGCACCAGCTACGCGTAGCGGTGCGCTATGCGCGCGCGGTGCTGTGGGCGCTCGCGCCAGCGCTGCCACTGCTGGAGCGCGAGCGTTGGAAGCGCGAACTGCGCACGCTGGCGCGAGCGACCAGCGAGGTGCGCGACTGGGACGTGTTCCTGGCCGAGACCGTTGTCCCGGCGCGCGAGAAAGCGCCGGACGATCCGGTGCTGGCCGCCGTGGCCGAGGTTGCCGCCACACGGCGCAACAGCGCTCGCGCGGCCATGCTGGCGGCACTGGTCAGCTACCGCGACGGACAGTTGCCTGTCGTGCAACGCGATCTCGCCCACCTGGGCCACCTTGCGGAAAAGGTCGCCGCCCGAGGCAAGGCCGGGCGGCGCGACCGCCTGGGCCCGTTCGCAAGCCAGCGTGTGCGCCGCGGTCGCAAGCGATTGCGCGCGCTGAAGCAGGCCGCACAGGGAGGCGACCTGGGCGCGGTGCATGACCAGCGCATCGCGGGCAAGCGGCTGCGCTACACGATCGAGGCGCTGGCACCGGTGCTACCGTCGCGCTATACCAGGAGGCTGCACCGCAAGCTGATCAGGCAGCAGACGCGGCTGGGCGGCTTTGTCGACGCCATCGTCGCGCGCCGGCTGATGTGCGAGTGCCTTGACGTGGCGGAGCTGCCCGACGACGTGCCGCCGCCACCGCCCGGCGCGAGCTGACGCCCCGCCCGACATGGCGGCCGACCCACCGCGCCGCGCGGCGCTCCTGCAAGTGCAACCCGCGCCACGCCAACTGCAATCGATCTGCGACAATACCGCATGACTGCTACCCAGGTTCCCATTGCCGCCATCGCCACCGCGCCCGGACGCGGCGGTATCGGCGTGGTGCGCGTCTCGGGCCCCGATGTCGGCCCGGTCATGCGCGCCGTCTGCGGCCAGGCACTGAAGCCGCGCCATGCCACCTACCTGCCGTTCCTCGACGGCCACGGCAAGGTCATCGACCACGGCCTCGCGCTGTACTTCCCCGCGCCCAATTCATACACCGGCGAAGAGGTGCTGGAGCTGCAGGGCCACGGCGGCCCGGTGGTGATGCAGATGCTGCTGACGCGCTGCCTGCAGGCCGGCGATGGCATCGGCCTGCGGCTGGCCGAGCCGGGCGAGTTCACGCGCCGCGCCTTCCTCAACGACAAGCTCGACCTGGCGCAGGCCGAGGCGGTGGCCGACCTGATCGAAGCCAGCACCGAAGCCGCGGCACGCTCGGCGGCGCGCTCGATGGAAGGCGAGTTCTCCAATGCGATCCGCAAGCTTGTGGACAAGGTGATCCACCTGCGCATGCTGGTCGAGGCCACGCTGGACTTCCCCGAGGAAGAGATCGATTTCCTGGAGCAGTCCGACGCGCGCGGCCAGCTTGCGGCCATCCGCAATGATCTGGGCGGCGTGCTGGCGCAGGCGCGGCAGGGCGCGCTGCTGCGCGAAGGCTTGTCGGTGGTGCTGGCGGGCCAGCCTAACGTGGGCAAGTCTTCGCTGCTCAACGCGCTCGCCGGCGCCGAGCTTGCCATCGTCACGCCGATCGCCGGCACCACGCGCGACCGCGTGCGCGAGACCATCCAGATCGACGGCATCCCGCTGCACATCATCGACACCGCCGGCCTGCGCGAGAACGCCACCGATGAAGTCGAGCGCATCGGCATCGACCGCACCTGGGACGCGATCCGCCGCGCCGACGTCGTGCTGCACCTGGTCGACGCCACCGACTACCTGCGCCACGGCCTGTCCGAGATCGACGACGCCATCGACGACCGGCTCAGCGGCCATCTGCCACCGGGCTCGCCGATCGTGCGCGTGGTCAACAAGATCGACAAGGCGCCGGCAGTGGGCGACACGATGTTTGGCGGCAACCGCCCGCACGTTGTCGCAGCGAACGGGCCAAACCCGACGGAGATCTGGATCTCTGCCCGCACTGGTGCAGGCATCGAACTGCTGCGGCGCGAGTTGCTGCGGCTGGTGGGCTGGCAATCCGGCAACGAAGGCACCTTCCTCGCGCGCGAGCGGCATCTGACGGCGTTGCGCAATGCGCAGTCGCACCTCGATATTGCGGCGGAACAAGCCGAGCATCAGGCGCAGGCGCTGGATTTGTTTGCGGAGGAACTGCGGCTGACGCAGGAGTGCCTGAACAGCATTACCGGGGAGTTCACCAGTGATGATTTGCTGGGGACGATTTTTACGCGGTTTTGTATTGGGAAGTGAGGCGGTCGCAACCGGAACGCGCCACCATCCTCTCCCATGCGCCTCACCCTCATCACCTTCGGCACCCAAGGCGACTGCCGCCCCATCGTAGCCCTCGGCCTGGGCCTGCGTGACGCCGGGCATGACGTGCTGATGCTTGGCGAACGCGCCGCGGCACCGCTGGCCGCCGGGCATGGCCTGCCGTTCGCGCCGATGGCCGGCGACATCCAGCAAACCCTGCAGCCCGGCGGTGCCTTGCACAAGCTGATGACGGAGGGCGGCAACGTGGCCGAGGCCACGCGTGCGTTCGGGCGCATTGCGGAGGAGAACACCGAGGCGTGGATGGCGCAGCTGGCGGAAGCGGCGCGCGATGCGGATGGCATTGTATTTTCGGGGCTGACGGCTTATGTGGCGCTGTCCGTGGGCGAGCAGCTCGGCAAGCCGGTGATCGGCGCGGGCATGTTCCCGATCTCGCCGACGCGGGATTTCCCGTCGGCCCTGTTGCCGCCGTTGCGCATGCCGGGCTGGGCCAACCGGGCCAGTCATGCGGTGATCAACTTCGTGCTATGGCGCATGTTCCGCAATGCCACCAACGCGGCGCGCGCGAAGCTGTTCGGCGTGGCGCCGCGCCGGGCGATGTGGCGCGATTTCCCGTCGCTGTACGCGATCTCGCCGCACCTGGTGCCGCGCCCGCGCGACTGGCATGCGGACTGGCTGGTGACCGGCGCGTGGAACATGCCGGCGCAGCCGGCCTGGAAGCCGGGCGCTGCGCTGCGAGACTTCCTGGCGGCCGGCGCGCCACCGCTGTATATCGGCTTTGGCAGCATGGCGGGCTTTGACCGGCAGAAGGTGGTCAAGGCCATGCTGCAGGCCGTCGATGGCCGGCGCGCGCTGTTCTATCCGGGCTGGTCGGGCATCGATGTGTCGGCGCTGCCAGCCAACTTCCATGTGATCGGGGCCACGCCGCATGACTGGCTGCTGCCGCGCGTGGCGGCGGCGATCCATCATGGCGGGGCCGGCACCACGCACGCGGTGGCGGCGGCCGGCGTGCCATCGATCGTGCTGCCGTTCGCGGGCGACCAGTTCTTCTGGGCGGGACGGCTGGCGGCGCTGGGCGTGGCGCCGGCGTACGTGCCGGGGCACAAGATCGACGCAGCGCGGCTGGCGTCGATGATCGCCTTTACCGAGCGCCCCGAGACGCGCGGCAAGGCCGCCGCGCTGGGGCGCGCCGTTGCGGCGGAGCGCGGGGTGGAGCACGCGGTGGCTGCAATCGGGCGCTTCTGCGCTTCGGGTGGCGCATAATCGCGCTTTCGCCTTTTTGCATGCTCCCAGGCAGACCGCCAGATGTTGAACCGTACCCAGCAGATCCTCGTTGCCATCGTCGCCGTGGCTGTCCTTGGCATGTTGTGGCTTGCCGGCAATGACCGGCATGAAGACGCCGCCGCACCCGCTGATTCCGCAACGCCGGCGCAGGCCAGCGCGCCCGTTGCCACGGCCAGCGATGTGCGCGGCGTGCCGCGCGACGGCACGCTGGACCCGGTCAGCATCGACCCGCAGCGGCCCGCCGACCGCCTGCCGCAATACCAGGCCGGCGCCATCCTGGAGGACTACCGCAACGATCCCAAGGCCGCGGATGCGCGTTACCTGAACCGCTACGTGATCGTCGAAGGCGTGGCCAGCGGCGTGCGCCGCGAGGGCGAGCAGGTGTTTGTCGATATTCGCACCAACGATCCCGCCGCCAATGTGCGTGCCTTGCTGCTGCAACGGCAGATCTGCGGCCCGGCGGGCCGGGTCTGCGAAGTGGAGGCCCGCGCCACCATGGTGCGGCGCGGCCAGAAGGTGGCGGTGGAGTGCAACGGCGCGGGCGTGGCCGATGGCGTGCCGCTGCTGCGCGACTGCCTGCTGCGCGGCGGCGCCAACTGAGCGCAAGCCTGAACCGGAGAACCTGCGATGCAATCCGTGCTGTCCGTGCTTGCGCTCATCATCCTGGCGGCGACCGCCGCCGGCCTGGCTTCGCCGCGCTGGCTTAGCGAGACCCTGCTGGGCGGCCGGCCCGTGACGCGGCTGCAGGTCGCGGTGGTCGGGCTGTGCCTGGCTGCGTTCTGCCTGATCCTGGTGGGCCGGCTCGCGCAAGGCGGGGCGGGCGGCTGACGCGCCACGCCGGCGCAGCAGCGCCGGTTTTGCGTCTCTGTTCCGGGAATTGGCCGGCGCCGGCAGCGCCTACAGTGTGAAGGCACACTGCCCGCATTGCGCGCCGGCGGCAGTGCCCCAAGCCATCCAGGATTCCCATGAACAAAGCCCTGCTGGCCGCCAGCGTCGGCCTGCTGCTGTGCGGCTGCTCGACCTACCAGGCCGTGACCCCGGTCGACCGCCCCGACCGCTCCGATCCCAATACCGCGTTCCAGGTGCCCGCCGGCGGCGGCCCGCGCGGCGACTACGGCGCCAACGGCATGCTGCTGTGCGTGGTGGTGAACCCGGTGAGCGGCAACAACTATGTCGAGGCCTTCCGTGCCTCGCTGGAACACCGCAACTTCGAAGTGAAGATGCTGCAGGCCGAGGCGGCGTCGGCGATGGCGTGCCCGATGGTGGCGTATTACAGCGCGCGCAGCGCCTGGTTCTGGACGTCATACCTGGACAGCGTGGACATCACAGTCTTTCGCCAGGGCGACCGCGTCGGCAAGGCGATCTACAGCGCCAACCGCAGCGCGGGCGGGCTCAACCTGAGCAATCTCGTGGACCCGGCGTCCAAGCTGAACGAGCTGGTCGAGCAGCTGTTCCCGGGCATGCTGCCGCCGCCGGCGCCGTCGGCGGGCACATCGCCGGCACCGACGGCGGGAGCCTGATCAGGCAGACCCTGACCTTCCAACCCGGCTCAGCGTTCGAGCCGGCCCAGCCGCACCACGGTCACACCGGGGCGAAGCTGGCGCAGCGAAGGCATCACCAGCACGCAGTCGGGATACGGCGTCACCACCGGCTCGCCGTCGCGCCAGCCGATGACCGCGCCGGCGTCGGCAAAGGTCTCCAGGCCGGTATAGGGGCCGGCAAAGCGGAAATCCATGCTGGTGGCGACCACCGGCTCGGTCACGCGTACCACCCGCTGCGCGGCGGGCAGCGGCTGCAGCCAGCCGGCGGGCAGGTCGGCGGCGTCGACCACGCCGGCGTGCAGCAGGAAGCGCGCGGTGCTGTCCTGCGCCACCGTCACGGCAGCCGGCTCCCAGTGCTGGCCGCATTCGATCAGCAGCGCATTGCGCGGGCTGGCGGGATCGCCAAAGCCGTCGTAGTCGCGCATGCGGCGGCCTTCGGGATGGCCTTCGTCGACGATCACGTCGGCCGGCGCGCCCAGCGCGCGCGACAGGGCGATGCCCTTGTCGAGCGGGCCCGAGACGATCAGCGGGCGGCTTTTCTCATGCATCGAATGCAGGTCGAGCAACAGGTCGACGGTGTCGATCACCGGGCGCATGGCGCGCGCGCGGCGCAGCTCGGAGGAATCGCGGCTGGTGTCGTCCAGCGTGGCGGCGGTCCATACGCGGTTGAAGTCCTGGTCGACAAAGCGCGAGGCGTCGGGCCGGGCCGGGTCGAAGCTGTGATAGGCATCGACGTTGGCGAAGGCCAGCGTCAGGCGGCCGCGGCGCGGGCGCAGGTTGTGGTCGAGCAATGCCTTGACGGCGATGGCGCCGCAGACCTCGTTGCCGTGGGTCAGGGCGTTGACCATCACGTGCGGGCCGGGCTGGCCGCTGTCGAAGGTGTACAGGTAGGGGATGCCGCTGTTGCCGGAGGCGTAGGGGCGGATGTCGGGGAAGGCGACGTCGACGGGGTAGGCGTCGAGGTGGGCGGGGTGGGTCATGGAAATCAGGTGCTCACAGGGTGCGCATTGGGTCGGTGCCTGGCGGGTCGTTTCTATTTGGTGTGTCGTGGGTACTGGCAGGCGCTGGCAGCACCGACACCCCATCCCTCACTCACGAATCCCAGCCGTCTGCACAATCGTCCGATAACGCCCCGTTTCACGCTTGATAAAGCTGCCGAACTGGGAAGGATTGCCCGGCGTCACTTCCACACCAGCCTCGGCCAGCTTCTTCTTCACGTCCGGCATCGCCAGCACGGCCTGCATCTCGGTGTTGAGCCGGTCGACCACCGGCTTGGGCAGGTTGGCTGGCCCCATCAGGCCGAACCACACCCCCATGTCGACGCCCTTCAACGCCGGCGTCTCCGCCAATGCCGGCACGTTCGGCGCCACCGCGGCGCGCTTGGCGCCGGTCACACCATAGGCCTGCACGCGGCCCGCCTGGATATGCGGCAGCGCCGACGACAGCACCATCACCGCCAGGTCGATCTGGCCGCCGAGCAGGTCGGTGGCCATGGCCGATGCGCCCTTGTACGGCACGTGCGTGATATTGACGTTGCCCTGCTGCTTGATCAGCTCGCCGGCCAGGTTCAGCGGCGTGCCCACGCCTGACGACGCATACGACAGCTTGCCCGGCTGCGCCTTGGCCAGCGCGATCAGCTCGGCGGCGTTCTTCGCCGGCAGGCCCGGCTTGCCGACCAGCACCATCGGCTGGGTGCCGACGAAGGTCACGGGCGCCAGGTCCTTCTCGCCGTCGTAGCGCACGGCCGGGTTGGTCAGGCGAGCGATCGAGACCTCGCTGCCGGATCCCATCAGCAGGGTGTAGCCATCTGCCTCGGCCTTGACCACCTTGGACGCGCCGATGGTGCCGCCGGCGCCGCCCAGGTTTTCGATAACCACGCTCTGGCCCAGGCGCTTGCCCAGCTCCGGCGCGATGGTGCGGGCGACGAGGTCGACGCTGCCGCCGGCGGTATAGCCCACCACCAGCGTGATCGGCTTGGCGGGCCAGGTGCCGGCAAAGGCGCCGCCGGTGGCGGTGGCAAGGCAGAGTGCGGCAGCGGCCGCGCGCAGGATGGTCTTCATGGTCTTGTCTCTGGGGTTTCCGGAATCTATGTTGTGACCGGATGTTAGAGAGCGCGCGGCCCGGCCGGCATGCGGCTTTGGCAAGTGGGGTTGCCGATTCGGCAATGGCCGCAGCTAGCGCGGCGCCGCCACCGCGGCGCGCCAGAACGCCTCGGCCAGCGGCCGCATCGGCGCGCGCGGGCGGTACAGGCGGATATCGAGGGCAAGGTCGCCGCCATCGTCGGCCCCCGCAGCAGTGGCGCCGATCGCGCGCACCAGCCGGCCCGCGTGCAGGTCGTCGGCAATGAGCCGCGCGGGCAGCCACGCCAGCCCCATGCGCTGCCGCACCATTTCATGCACCGACTCGGCAAAGTCGCTGACCGCGATCACGTCCAGCCGCGGCGCCAGCTTGCGGCGCGCGATCTCCTGGTTGACCATGCGCCCCAGCGTCAGCGTCTCGGCATAGGCGATCATCGGCACCGGCTTTTCCTTCGCTGCCTTGCCGGTGCGCAGCCGGTGCAGCGGTGCGCCGTGCGCGTCGGCGGCGCTGACGCACACCAGCCGCTCCACGCCGGCCAGGTGGAACTGGTAGCGCGCGTCGTCCAGCATCACCGGCAGATCGGGCGGGCTGTAGCACAGCAGGAAGTCGGCATCGCCCTCGGCAAACATCGCCAGCGCGTCGTGCATGGGGAAGGTCGACAGCCGCGTGCGGAAGCCTGCCGCGGCGGGGTCGCCGCGCAGCGTCTCGCGCAGGCCGGACAGCCACGCCGGCACCATCGAGCGCGCCAGCGTCTTGCCGGTGGCGATGGTCACGGTGCTGGCGTCGGCCCGGTGCGCGGCGCGCAGTGCCAGCCGCGTTTCATCGAGCGTGCGCAGCGCGCCCTGCGCGGCTTCCAGGAACAGCCGGCCCTCGGCGGTCAGGCGCACCGGGAACACGCTGCGGTCGATCAGCGGGGCGCCGGCCCATACTTCCAAGGCCTGCATGCGCCGGCCGAACGCGGGCGGGGTCACGTTGCGCAGCTCGGCGGCGCGCGCCAGGCTGCCGGCCTGCGCCAGGCAGACGAAATCTTCGAGCCAGCGGATATGCATGGAAGGCGGGCGGGTGGGGTTGGTCTGCCCTCATTATCGGCAAAACCAGCACGGGTTTTGCTACGCCTGCGCGACCCGGCGGCGCCAGCCGTGCGGCGTCTCGCCGGTCCAGCGCTTGAACGCGTGCGTGAATGCGCTCTGCTCGGAATACCCCAGCCGCAGCGCGCACTGCGCCAGGCTGACCGCGGGATCGGCCAGGTATTGCTCGGCCAGCGCGCGCCGCACGTTATCCACAAGCTGTGAATAACTGATGCCCTGCGCCTGCAGGCGGCGCTGCAGCGTGCGCACGGGCAGCCGCAGGTGCGCGGCCACGTCGGCGATGGGCAGCTCGCCGTCCTGCAGGCGGGCGCTGATATAGGCACGCGCCTGCGCCAGCTCGTCGGCGCCGGCGGGGACGCAAAGCTGCAACTGAGAGTCGGCGATGCGCGTCATCTGCGCCTGCATGCCGGCATCGGCCTGCAGCGAAGGCAGCGCCAGCAGCGCCGGGTCGATATGCATGGCATGGCGCCCGGTGCCAAAGGCGACCGGGCAGCCGAACACCTCGGCATGCAGGCTGGTGTCGGCCGGCGCGGGGTGCGGGAATTCAACCTGCGTGGCGAAGTAGCGCTCGCCGATCAGCCAGCGCGCGAACACCGACCAGGTGGCCATGTGCAGCTCATGCGCGTGGCGCGACAGCGGGCCGTGCTGCGCGGTCCAGGTCATGCACGCCATGCCCGGCGCTTCGACCAGGCGGGTGCGGCCGATATCGTTGGCCAGCACCTCATAGCGTATGCCCTGCAGGATGGCGTCGCGCACGGTCGGCGTGGTCAGCACCACATAGCCCATCTCGGCATAGTGGCGCGGCACGAAGGCGGCCCCGGCACGCAGCCCGACATGCGGATCGCCGGTGGCCTCGCCGAGCCAGTCCAGCAGCGCAAGGTAGGCGGCACCCGGGATGCGCGTGGCGATCGGCGCACCGGTGGCGCCGAGGATGCCGGCCGCCACGCCGACGGCGCGCAGCTGGTCGGCGGCGGCAATGCCCTGGCGTTCGCCGTGGTCGAGCACGGCGCGAAGGTAAGCGAGCGACACGGTGCCGGATACCGTGGCACCGCCGGCGGTCGGGTTGGCGCGTGGCATCAATTCACCTGTCATGCGGAATCAAGACGGGGCTCCGATCTTTATCCAAACTACAGGTAGCGTCAATGCGGAGTCATCCGCCCCGACAACAACACCGACGCACAGGAGACACCCCATGCCCCCGCATTCCCAACCTGCGCCACACCGGCGCGCAGATGCCGGCGCCGAGGCGCTGCACGCGCTACACGCTCTCTCGCGCCGCGGCTTCCTCAAGGTCGGACTCGGCTTCTCGGCCGCGCTGGCGTGTACCGCGCTGGTGCCGTCGCTGGCCGGATGCAGCGCGGCCGATGCCGCGCCGCAGGCCGGCATGGCCTGGCTGCGGCCCGACGACGTGGCCATGTTCCGCGCGTTGCTGCCCGCCGTCGTCACCGAACTCGCCGAGGCGCCGCCGCCGCGGCGCGAGGCCCTGGTGCAGGAGACACTGCGCAATATCGACACCAGCTGCGCCGCGATGAACGCCGGCGCGCAGGCTGAGCTGCGCAAGCTGTTCGGCCTGCTCGCCAGCACGCCGCTGCGCTGGGCGCTGGCCGGCATCCGCCAGTCCTGGGACGCCACCACACCGGAACAGGTCCAGGCCTTCCTGGGGCGCTGGCGCGCCAGCCGGCTGGCCACGCTCAATGCCGGCGCGGTGGTGCTGGTCAAGCTCGCCAGCGTGAGCTACTACGTGCTGCCCGCCGCCTGGGCCGGCAGCGGTTATCCCGGCCCCAATGCGCCGGTCTACAAGGCGCTGCACGCCTGAATACAGACATGGCCATCGACAATCTCTACGATGCCGGCATCGCCGCCGGCTGGAAGGTGCTGGATGCCGCCACCTTCACCGCCTCCCGCACGCTCGACGCGGACGTTGTCATCGTCGGCAGCGGCGCGGGCGGCGGCATCAGCGCCGAAACGCTGAGCCGCGCCGGGCTGCGCGTGGTGCTGCTGGAAGAAGGCGCGCTGCGCACCTCCGACAGCTTCCGCGACATGGACGAGAACCGTGCCTACCGCGAGCTGTACCAGGAGGCCGCGGCGCGCACCACCGTCGATGGCGCCATTGCCATCCTGCAGGGCCGCGCCGTCGGCGGCAGCACCACGGTGAACTGGTCGTCCAGCTTCCGCACGCCGCCGCAGACGCTGGCGCACTGGGCCGGGCACCATGCCGTCAGCGGCCACGCCGAGGCCGACATGGCGCCGTGGTTCGCGCAGGTGGAAGCGCGCCTGGGCATCGCGCCCTGGGCCATGGCGCCGAATCCCAACAACGACGTGCTGCGCCGCGGCTGCGAAAAGCTGGGCTGGGAGTGGCACGTCATCCCGCGCAACGTGAAGGGCTGCTGGAACTCGGGCTACTGCGGCTTCGGCTGCCCGGTCAATGCCAAGCAGTCGATGCTGGTATCGACCATCCCGGCGGCGCTGGCCGCAGGCGCGACGCTGGTGCACCGGGTGCGGGTGCGCACGCTCGGACACGACGGGCAGCGCGTGCAAGCGGTCATCGGCGAAGCGCTCGGCGCAGACGGTTATACGCCCACCGGCGTGGGCGTGACCGTGCGCGCGCGGCACGTGGTAGTCGCCGGCGGCGCTATCAACACACCGGCGCTGCTGCTGCGCTCGCGCGTGCCGGACCCGCATGGGCGGCTGGGCGTGCGCACGTTCATCCATCCGGTGAATATCAGTGTCGCAGTCATGCCGGAGAAAATCGATCCCTATTATGGCGCGCCGCAGTCGGTCGCCTCCGACCACTTCCAGTGGGCCAACGGCGCCACCGGCCCGATGGGCTACAAGCTGGAGGTGCCGCCGCTGTTCCCCGGCATCAGCGCCGGCGTGCTCAACGGCATGGGCGACGCGCTGCGGCGCGATATCGCGCAGCTGCCCAATACCAACGCCATGCTGGCGCTGCTGCGCGACGGTTTCGTGCCGCAGAGCGAGGGCGGGCGCGTGCGGCTGGCCCCCGACGGCAGCCCGCTGCTCGACTACGAGATGAGCGACTACGCCTGGGACGGCGTGCGCCGCGCCTGGCTGAGCATGGCGCAGGCGCAGTTCGCCGCCGGCGCGGTCAAGGTGCGGCCGGCCCACCTGGACGCCACCGACTACCGCAGCTGGCCAGAAGCGCGCGACGCGATCGCGAAGCTGCCGCTCAAGCCGTTCCGCACGGCGCTCTTCACCGCGCACCTGATGGGCGGCTGCGGCATGAGCGACGACGCCCGCCGCGGCGTGGTGGACAGCCACGGGCGCCACCACCAGCTGGAGAACCTGTCGGTGTTCGACGGTTCGGTCTTTCCGACCAGCGTGGGGGCCAATCCGCAGTTGTCGGTGTTTGCGCTGACGGCACAGAATGCAGATGCGCTGGCTCGAAATATCACGGCATGATGGATCGGCGCCGCTGTGATGCAGGCGAAAAAAAACCAGTGGCACTGCCACTGGTTTCTTCGCTTGAGCTGTTTGCTCCCCTCTCCCGCTTGCGGGAGAGGGGAGCAAACCGGCAGTGAGCGTTACTGCGTCACCGGTTGCTGCGCCGCTGGCGCTGCCTGCTGCGCCACCGCGCTGTCCGCCTTCAACCCGCCGCCCAGCGCGCGATACAGGTCGATCGCGTTGTTCAGCCGCAGCTGCCGCGCCTGGATCAGCGCCTGCTCCGCGGTGAACAGCTGGCGCTGCGCGTCGAGCTCGTCCAGGTAGCTGGCCACGCCGCTGCGAAAGCGCAGGCGCGACAGTTCGTAGCGCGCGGCTTCGGCATCGCGCACCTGTTCCTGGCCGGTGACCTGGTCTTCCAGCGTGCCGCGCGCCACCAGCGCATCCGCCACTTCCGCGAAGGCCGTCTGGATGGTCTTCTCGTAGTTGGCGATCTGGATGTTCTTGCGCACGTTGGCCAGGTCCAGGTTCGACAGGTTGCGGCCATAGTCGAAGATCGGCAGCGTCAGCTGCGGCGCGAACGACCATGCGCGTGTGCCGGCATCGAACAGCCCCGAGAACGTCGGGCTGATGGTGCCCACGCTGGTGGTCAGCGAGATGCGCGGGAAGAACGCGGCGCGCGCCGCGCCGATATTGGCGTTGGCCGACAGCAGCTGCTGCTCGGCCTGCCGGATATCGGGACGCTGCTCCAGCAGCTCCGACGGCAGGCCCGCCGGGATATCGCTGATGATGCGCTCGTCCGACAGCCGCATCGGCTCGGGCAGGTTCTCGATGGTGCCGATGGGCTTGCCCACCAGCACTTCGAGCGCGTTCTGCGCCTGCGCGCGCTGGCGTGCCAGCTGCGCCGCGGAGACGCGTGCCTGCGCCACCAGCGATTCGTTGTCGCGCAGGTCCAGCGCCGAGGTGGCGCCGGCGTCAAAGCGCTTCTTGGCCAGCCCGTAGGTGCTTTCGCGCGCCTGCAGCGTGTTGCGTGCCAGCTCGTACTGCTCGGCAAAGGAGCGCTCGGCCAGGTAGGCCTTGGCGACTTCCGACACCAGCGAGATATACGCCGAGCGGTGCGCTTCTTCGGTGGCGAAGTACTGCGCCAGCGCGGCGTTGGACAGGCTGCGCACGCGCCCGAAGAAATCGAGCTCGTACGACGAGATGCCCAGGCCGACCCGGTAGACCTCGGTCACCCCTGGCTGGCCCAGCACGGTGGCCGCCTCGGCCGGGGTGGTGCGGGCCCGCGTATAGCCGCCTTCCACGTTCACCGTGGGCAGCAGGTCGGCGCGCTGCACCTGGTACGTGGCGCGCGCTTCCTCGATGCGCAGCGCGGCCTGGCGCAGGTCGCGGTTGTTATCCAGCGAGGTGGCGATCAGCGCCTGCAGGCGCGGGTCGCGGAAAAACTCGCGCCAGCCGATGTCGGTGGCGCGGCGGGTCTCGCCGCTCTTCACCTCGGCGGTGGCATAGCCCTCCGGTGCCACCGGGAAGCTGTCTGCCACCGGCGGGGCGGGGCGGTCATAGTGGGGTGCCAGCGTGCACCCGGTCAGAACGCCGGCCACCAGCAGCAGTGTGGTCAGGGTCTTGGTCATGTCAGATTTCCTCTTGCGGGTCATGCCACTTCTTGTCCAGCATGCGCTGGCGCTGGCTGCCCTTGAAGCGCTTGCGCACCACCACGAAGAAGACCGGCACCAGAAAGATCGCCAGCACCGTGGCCGTGATCATCCCGCCCATCACGCCGGTACCGATCGCGCGCTGGCTGCCCGAGCCCGCGCCGGTGGCGATCGCCAGCGGCAGCACGCCCAGGATGAATGCCATCGACGTCATCAGGATCGGGCGGAACCGCAAGTGCACCGCTTCCAGCGTGGCTTCGACCAGGCCCTTGCCTTGCGCCTGCAGGTCCTTGGCGAATTCCACGATCAGGATGGCGTTCTTCGCCGACAGGCCGATCGTGGCGATCAGGCCCACCTTGAAGTACACATCGTTGGGCATGCCGCGCAGCGTCACGCCCAGCAGCGCGCCGAGCACGCCCAGCGGCACCACCAGCAGCACCGAGAACGGGATCGACCAGCTCTCGTACAGCGCGGCCAGGCACAGGAACACGATGATCAGCGACAGCGTGTACAGGATCGGTTCCTGCGAGCCGGCCAAGCGCTCTTCATACGACTGGCCCGACCACTCGAAACCGAAGCCCGGCGGCAGCTTGGCGAAGTTCTCTTCCATCGCGCGCATGGCCTCGCCGGTACTGCGTCCCGGCGCGGCCTGGCCCGCGATCTTCACCGCCGGCATGCCGTTGTAGCGCTCCAGGCGCGGCGAGCCCATGATCCACCTGGACGTCGCAAACGCCGCGAACGCCACCATGTCGCCGTTGCTGTTCTTCACGCGCAGCTTGGTCAGGTCATCCGGCAGGCGGCGGTCGGCGCCGTCGGCCTGCACGATCACCTTGCGCACCCGGCCTTCATAGATGAAGTCGTTGACGTAGCTGGAGCCGAACGCGATCGACAGCGTCGAGTTGATCTCGGCCACCGACACGCCCAGCGCTCGCGCCTTCTCGCGGTCGATGTCGATCTGCAGCTGCGGCGCGTCTTCCTGGCCTTCGGGGCGCACGCCCATCAGCACCGGGTTCTGCGCGGCCATGCCGAGCATCATGTTGCGCGCTTCCATCAGCTTGGCGTGGCCCTGGCCGGTGCGGTCCTGCAGGCGGAAGTCGAAGCCCGAGGAGTTGCCCAGCTCGGCGATCGCCGGCGGATTGAGCGGGAAGATGATCGCGTCCTTGATGAACGACAGCGCGCCGAAGGCACGGCCCACCAGCGCCTGCGCGTTCTCGCCCTCGCCGGTGCGCTCCTTCCAGTCCTTCAGGCGCACGAACGCGATACCGCCGTTCTGGCCGCGGCCGAAGAAGGAGAAGCCCGCCACCGTGATCATCTGGTCCACCACCTTGCTTTCCTTCTGCAGGTAGTAGTCCTCGATCTGCTTGAGCACGCCGATGGTACGGTCCTGCGTGGCGCCGTTGGGCAGCTGCACCACCGTGATCATGTAGCCCTGGTCTTCATCGGGCAGGAACGACGACGGCAGGCGCTTGAACAGCACCACCACGCCGGCGATGATCAGCGCGTAGATGATCAGGTAGCGGCCGGTGCGCTTGAGGATGCGCGCGACCACGCCCTGGTAGCCGGTCGACGCGGTAGCGAAAGTGCGGTTGAACCAGCCGAAGAAACCCTTCTTCTCATGGTGATGGCCGGCTTCCACCGGCTTGAGCAGCGTCGCGCACAGCGCCGGGGTCAGCGTCAGCGCCAGCAGCGCCGAGAACGCCATCGAGGCGATCAGCGACAGCGAGAACTGGCGGTAGATGTTGCCCACCGAGCCCGAGAAGAATGCCATCGGGATGAACACCGCGGTCAGCACCAGCGTGATGCCGACGATGGCGCCGGTGATCTGGCCCATGGCCTTGCGTGTCGCTTCGCGTGGCGAGAGTCCTTCCTCGCTCATGATCCGCTCGACGTTTTCCACCACCACGATGGCATCGTCCACCAGGATACCGATCGCCAGCACCATGCCGAACATGGTCAGCACGTTGATCGAGAAGCCGAACGCCAGCAGCGCGCCGAACGTACCCAGCAGCGCGATCGGCACCACCAGCGTCGGGATGATGGTGGCGCGGAAGTTCTGCAGGAACAGGTACATCACCAGGAACACCAGCACCACGGCTTCCAGCAGCGTCTTGATCACTTCCTCGATCGAGATCTTGACGAAGGCCGAGGTGTCGTAAGGCACCGTGTACTGGTAGTCAGCCGGGAAGGTCTTCGACAGCTCTTCCATCTTGGCGCGCACCGCGGTGGCCGTGGCCAGCGCGTTGCCGGTCGGGGCCAGCTTGATGGCGATGGCCGCCGACGGCTTGCCGTTGGTGCGGGCCAGCGTCGAGTAGTCGGCGCCGCCCAGTTCCACGCGGCCCACATCCTTGATGCGCACCGACGAACCGTCGGGGTTGGTGCGCAGCAGGATGTTGCCGAACTGCTCGGGCGTGGACAGCCGGCTTTCGGTGGTGACGGTGGCGTTCAGCTCGGTGCCCTTGGGCGAGGGCGTGCCGCCCAGTTCGCCCACGGCGACCTGCACGTTCTGCTCGCTCACCGCGGCGGTCACGTCCAGCGGCGTCAGGTTGTAGCCGGTCAGCTTGGACGGGTCCAGCCAGATGCGCATGGCGTACTCGGTGCCGAACAGGTCGGCCTGGCCCACGCCCGGCACGCGGCGGATCGAGTCGATCACCTGCGCCGAGACATAGTTGCCGAGCTGGATCGCGCTGGCCGTGCCGGACTTGGACGACACGGTCAGGAACATCATGTAGTTGTTCCCGGCCTTGTCCACGCGCACGCCCTGCTGGCGCACCTCCGCCGGCAGGCGCGCTTCCACGCGCTTGAGGCGGTTCTGCACCTCGACCGAGTTCAGGTCGACGTTGGAACCGGGCGCGAACGCGATGGTGATCGTCGCCAGGCCGGTCGATTCGCTGGTCGAGTTGTAGTAGAGCAGGTTGGGGGCGCCGTTAAGCTCCTGCTCGATCACCGAGGTGACGGAATCCTCCAGCGTCTTGGCCGACGCACCCGGATAGGTGGCCGTGACCGAGATCGTAGGCGGCGCGATGTTCGGGTATTGCGCGATCGGCAACTGCATGATCGACAATATCCCGCCCAGCACGATGATCAGCGCGAGCACCCACGCGAACACCGGCCGGTCGATAAAAAACTTGGCCATAAGACTGGCTCCCTCTTTGTCTAGCCCTGTGTGCCGCGGCGGCTGGCTTCAGCCGCCGCGGCGCGGCGGTTTCAGCCTTGCTTGCCCTCGGCCTTCGCTTCCTGCTTCGCTTCGGCCTTGGGGGCCGAGGCCGGGGCAGCAGAAGCCGCAGCCGGCATGGCGGCCGGCGCCGAGGCACCCGCCTGCACGAACGGCACCGGCCTGGCCGGCGCGCCGACCTTGACCTTCTGCAGGCCCTCGACGATCACCTTCTCGCCGCCCTTCAGGCCTTCGGTCACGATCCAGCGGTCGCCGATGGCCTGCGGCGCCTTGACCGGCACGGAGGCGACGTTGCCGTCGTTGCCAACGACCAGCACGGTGGCGCCCTGCGCGCCGCGGATCAGCGCCCGCTGCGGCACGGTCAGCGCGTTCTCATCCACGCCCTGCTCGATCTTCACGCGCACGAAGGTGCCCGACAGCAGCTCGCGCTTCGGATTGGGGAACTGCGCGCGCAGCGTGATCGCGCCGGTGGTCGGGTCGACCGTCATGTCCGAGAACAGCAGCTTGCCGGTGTGCTCGTACTCGCGGCCGTCTTCCACGTACAGGTGCACGTTGGCGCCGCCGTTGACGCCCTTGACGGCGCCCGACTCGATGGCGCGTCGCAGGCGCGTGACTTCCGAGGCCGGCTGGGTGAAGGTGACCCACATCGGGTCGACCTGCTCCACCAGCGCCAGCTTGGTCGCCTCGCCCTTGCCCACCAGCGCGCCCTCGGTCACCAGCGCGCGGCCGGCGCGGCCGCTGATCGGCGCGGTCACGGTGGTGTAGCCCAGGTTGATCTGGGCGGTGCGCACGGCGGCCCTGGCCGATGCCACGTCGGCGTTGGCCTGGCCGGCGGCGGCCACGGCGTCGTCGTATTCCTGCTTGCTGACCGCGTTGACGGCCACCAGCGGCTTGTAGCGCTCGGCCTTCAGCCTCGCAGTGACGGCGTTGGCCTCGGCGCGCTGCAGCGCGGCCTGGGCCGACGACAGTTCGGCCTGGTAGGGCGCCGGGTCGATGCGGAACATCACCTGGCCGGCCTTCACTTCGCCGCCCTCGGTGTAGTTGCGCGACAGCACGATGCCTTCGACGCGAGCGCGCACTTCGGCCGTGCGCACGCCTTCCAGGCGGCCCGGTAGTTCATTGACGACGGCGACCGGCGACGGCGTCACGGTGACCACGCCGACTTCCGGCGGGGGCGGGGCACCGCCCTCGGCCTTCTTGTCGCCGCAGGCAGTGAGCGCCAGCGCCGACAGCGCAGCGGCTGCAAAGGTGGCAACGCGACTGATATGTTGGGACTTCCTCATCGATAACCCCATGATGGCAATTTGAGATCTGCCGCATCGCCCCGGCCTGACATCTCAGGAAAGCGAAAACGACGCAGCCCGCCGCAATATTTGCAGCGGATAAAAGCGTGATGCTAGCCACAAATCGCGTCGGCGCGGCGACGAATACGACGAACGGTGGCTTTTATATGACGACTGGATTGCCGTCCGGCTGGCCTGCGCAAGGAGTCGCCCAGGGTGCTGGCTATGTCACAGGGGGCGGCTGGCCGAAAGCCGGGCGAGCGCGTATTATATATACATTCAAGCATGTATGTTAAAGTCGATTCATCAGCAGGGGCTTTCACATCACGCCGGGCGGGTCCGATGCGAACCATCGGATCCCAGCGAAAAGCCGGCCAACCTGATCCGGTATCCGGCGCAAACCGCCGACTCGGGTTAGGATGCGCGCCGTCCTGTCGGACCCAGGGGCTTGCGACAACATAGCCATGTGACGACAACGACCCGCCGCGCACCTTGCGCGGCACCGGGGAGATTCAACACGCCGGACCGTGGACACCGTGTCCATGCGCCTCCGGCATATGAGACAGAAATGGTCAGACGCACCAAGGAAGAGGCGCTAGAGACGCGCCACCGGATTCTCGACGCGGCCGAAACCGTGTTCCACGCCCGCGGCGTGGCACGGCCGTCGCTGGCCGACATCGCCGAGGCGGCGGGGGTCACGCGCGGCGCGATTTACTGGCACTTCAAGAACAAGAGCGATGTGTTCGCCGCCATGTGCGACCGCGTGCACCTGCCCGTGGAAGCGCTGTGCGATCCGGAGCGGATCGCGCGCCAGGAGGACCCGCTCGGCGGCGTGCGCGACATCTGCGCCTACGTCATGCGCCAGACCGTGGTGAACCCACGCCTGCGCCGCGTCTTCGAGATCATCTTCCACAAGTGCGAGATGGTGCAGGACAACGGAGCCATCTTCGAGCGCCAGCGCCAGTCGCACAAGGAAGGCCTGGTCAAGATCCGCGAGCACCTGCGCCTGGCGCGCGAGCGCGGGCAGCTGCCGGCCGACCTCGACCTGGATCTCGCCGTCAATGCGTTCCACGCCTGCATCGGTGGCGTGCTGGCGCACTGGCTGTTCTCGCCCGAGGACTTCGACCTCGACGCCAACGCCGAGCGCATGGCGGATGCCTTCATCGATACCCTGAGATTGTCCCCCGCGCTGCGGCTCGGCTACGTGCCGCGCCCGATGGCGCAGCTCGACGACGAACTGTCGACGCTGTGCGAGCAGGCCTGCCAGAAGGAAGCCGCGGGCCTGGACACCAGCGATCTGGTGCCCTGATCTCCTGACTCCCCTGGCTCCCCGAAACCGGCCTGGGCGCTAGCCGCGCACCGCTTCGTGCCAGCGCGCCAGGAAGGCGCGCTTGCGCAGCGTGTCCTGCGCGGCCAGCAGGCCCGGCCCCACGCTGATCGGCTTGAGCGCGTAGCCCAGGCGCTCCGACAGCGCCGCGGCGGTGTGCACGCTGTCGGTATCGGTGCGGATGGTATAGAGCTGCGTGGTCGACTTGGCCAGCAGCGCCTGGCCCTCGCGCGACAGCAGGAAATCCAGCCACAGCCGCGCCGCATTGGGCCGCGGCGCGCGCCTGGCGATAAACGCCACCCGCGACATCACCAGCGTGTAGTCGCGCGGCGCGATCACGTCGATCGCCGCGCCGCGCTCCATCAGCGACAGCGCGTAGGAACCCAGCAGGTTGTACCCCATCACCAGCTCGCCGCTGGCGATGCGCTCGACCATCTCCGCGGTCGACGACGACAGCTGCACCCCGGCGCGCCCCAGCGCCTGCGCCAGGTACCAGAACTCGCTGCCCATGCGCGCGTCCTGCTGCGCCAGCAGGTAGCCCACGCCGGAGCGCTCCACGTCATACGTCACCACCTTGCCGCGCCAGCGCGGCGCGTTCTCCTGCAGCAGCCGCGCCAGCCCGGTGCGGCTGCGCGGCGCGCGCATGCCGGCAAAGTGGTGGCGGTTGTAGACGATCACCGCGGGCTCGAAGGTGGTGCCCCAGGCCTCGTCGCGCCACACCGCCCAGCCGGGCAGGCCGGCGCGCTCCGGCGAGGCGTAGCGCTGCGCGTTGCCGTCGTTGACCAGCTTGATCTGCAGGTCCATGGCGGTGCTCCACAGCACGTCGGCATAGCGCGCGCCCGGCGCCGGGCGGCCGCTGCCGAGCGCGGCGGTTTCGGCGAGGAAGCGCTGGTTCAGGTCGACGGTGTTCAGGTCTTCATAGCGCACCCGGATGCCGGGATAGCGCGTCTCGAACGCCGTGATCAGCGGCTGCGCCACTTCCAGGTCGGTCGAGGCATAGACCACCACCTCGCCTTCGCGCAGCGCGCGGGCAATGGTGGCGTCATACCCCGACGGATAGCCCGGCGGCGGCGCCGGCAGCATGGACTGGGCCTGCAGCGGCAATGACAGCGAAGTCCCGGCAAGCAGCGCGGCACCGGCCAGCCGGCGGCGCTGCGGTGAGGCGGGTGACGGGTGTGATGCGTGACGTGATGCGGGAAGGGCGGGCGACCCATGCGCCGCGGGCGGCATGGAAGCGGACTGCTGGGGCGGACGCTTGGGCACGGTGATCGGGAACTGGGGGGACGGCCCTGCAGCGGGCGCGCCGGGACAGGCGGGGCGGGGTTATTATAGGCGCCCGCGGCAGGCGCGCCATAGCGCTGGGGCCGCCATGCACAACCGGCAGAGGAGGAGGACCGGCATGCGCATCCTGCTGGTGGAGGATGAAGTCGAACTGGCACGCTGGGTCGCCCGCGCACTGGAGCAGGGCGGCTTCGTGATCGAGCACGTCGCCGACGGCCTGCAGGCCGAGGCACGGCTGCAGGCCGAGGAATACGACGCGGTCGTGCTCGACCTGCGCCTGCCCGGCAAGGACGGGCTGGCCGTGCTCAAGTCGATGCGCGGGCGCGACGACCGCACCCCGGTGCTGATCCTGACCGCGCAGGACACGCTCGACGAACGCGTGCGCGGCCTCAACCTCGGCGCCGACGACTACCTGCCCAAGCCCTTCGCCATCGCCGAGCTGGAAGCGCGGCTGCTGGCGCTGATCCGCCGCAGCCGCGGCCGCGCGCACCCGCGCCTGCAATGCGGCACGCTGGTGTTCGACGGCGAGACGCGCAGCTTTACGCTCGATGGCCAGCCGCTGGCGCTGACGCCGCGCGAATCGACGCTGCTGGGCGCGCTGCTGGCGCGCAGCGGCCAGCCGCTGACCAAGGCGCAGCTGCTCGACAAGGTGTTCTCGCTCGACGCCGACGTCTCCCCCGACGCGATCGAAGTGCTGGTCTACCGGCTGCGCAAAAAGCTGGCCGGGCACGGCGTCACCATCGTCACGCTGCGCGGCTTCGGCTACCTGCTGGAGCCCGAGGCCGGGCGCTGACATGCGCTGGATGGCAGGGAATATGCGCATGGGTCCGCGCCATCCCATACTGCTGTGGCGGCGCGGCAGCCTGCGCCGCCAGCTGCTGTTGCTGCTGGTGCCGGCGCTGGCGGCGATGATGGCGATCGACACCTGGCTCAGCTACGGCACGCTGCGCGACGCCGCCAACCGGGCCTACGACCGCTCGCTGTACGGCTCGATCCGCACCATCGACAACGCCATCGGCATGGCCGGCGAAAGCGTCCAGCTCACGCTGCCCGACGCCGCCATGGAAATGTTCGAGAGCGCGGCGCAGACCCATGTGTACTACCGCGTGTCGCTGGAGCGCGCCGGCAAGGTGGAGACCATCACCGGCTACGACGACCTGCCGCTGCCCGCCGGCAACCTCGTCAACAACCAGCCGCGCTTCTACGATACCGAGTACCTGGGCGAAGCGGTGCGCATCGGCGTGATGGCGCGCCCCGTGTACCGGCCCGATGCGCGCATGCGCGTGATCATCCAGGTTGCCGAGACCGCCGAGCCGCGCAGCGCGCTGATCGCCACGGTGTGGCGCAGCGCGCTGGCGCGCGACCTGATGCTGATCCTGCTGAGCGCCGCGATCCTGGTGGGCGGCGTCACTTACGTGCTGCGCCCGCTCAAGCGCGTGCGCGACGACGTCGAGGCGCGCTCGCCCGACGACCTCGCGCCGCTGTCCTTCGAGCGCGTGCCGTCCGAGGTGCGGCCGCTGGTCGACGCGGTCAACCTGCACGTGTCGCGCTCGGCGGCAATGGCGCAGGCGCAGGCGCAGTTCATCGCCGATGCCGCGCACCAGCTGCGCACGCCGCTGGCAATCCTGAAGACGCAGGCCGAATATGCCCAGCGCCAGCTGCGCGACCCCGATCCGGAAGCCGCGCGCCGCGCCGCGGGCGAGGCCGTGGGCGGCATCGTCACGCAGCTGGAGCAGGCCGCGCGGCTGACCAACCAGCTGCTGGCGCTGGCGCGGGTACGCCAGCACCATGGCGAGAATGCACAGCCGGGCGAGGCCAGCGACGCCATCGACATCATCGACGCCGTCGCCGTGGCCGAGCAGGTGGCGCTCGACTACCTGCCGCTGGCGCGCGGCAAGCAGCAGGACTTCGGCTGGGAGCCGGTGCCGGGGCTGAAGCTGCCGGTGCGCGCCGATCCCGCGCTGCTGCGCGAGGCGCTGGCCAACCTGGTGCACAACGCGATCCAGTACTCGCCGCGCGGCAGCCGGATCACCTTGTCGGCAAGCCGCAACGACGAAACGGCCTGCCTGGTCGTGGAAGACGACGGGCCGGGCATCCCGGCCGAAGAGCGCGAGAAGGTCTTCGCGCGCTTCTACCGCCGCGTGGGCAACGCCGAGCCCGGCTCGGGGCTCGGGCTGGCGATCTCGCGCGAGATGGCGTCGCGCTTCGGCGGCACGGTGGAGCTGGGCGACGGCGCGCAGGGCGTTGGCGTGCGCGCCGTGCTGAAGCTGCCGGTCGGTGATTGAACCCGAGTAGCGCTCAATAGCGCTCAGCCGAACAACTCCTCCGCCACCGTCGGATGCAGCTGCACCGTGGTCTGCAGGTGCGATTCACGCACGCCCAGGCGCAGCGCCACCGCCAGCGCCTGCACGATCTCCGGCGCGGCGTTGTCCATCAGGTGCACCCCCAGCACGCGCCCGCTGCGCGCGTTCAGCACCAGCTTGAACACGCTCTGGTACGCCGTGCCGCCGAAGCGGTTCTCCAGCGAGACAAAGCGCTTGACCACGGTGCGGATGCGCTCGGGCTTGCCGGCATCGGCGATCGCCTGCGCCTCGGTCATGCCGACTGCGCCGATGGCCGGTTCGCTGAACACCGCGGTGGGCACGAAATCGAAGTCGGCACGCTCGCCGCGCCGGCCATACAGCCGGTCGGCCAGCCAGCGGCCCTGCGCGGTCGCCACCGGCGTCAGGTGCAAGCCGTCGGTGGCATCGCCGACCGCATAGATCTTGCGCACGCTGCTGCGGTACTGCTTGTCGACATGGATGCCGCCCTTGTCGCCAAAGGCCAGGCCGAGTTCTTCCAGCCCCAGCCCCTGCACATTGGAGATGCGCCCGATCGCCGCCAGCGCGGCCTGCGCGCGCACGGCCTCGGTCTGGCCGGGGCGGTCGGTGGGGCGGTAGCAGACTTCCACCGCGCCGTTGGCCTGGCTGAGCAGGTTGACTTCGGCATTCAGATGCAGGCGCACGCCGCGCGCCGTCAGCGCCTCGGCCAGCGCAGCGCCGATCTCATGGTCGAAATGCCGCAGCAGCCGGTCGCCGGCGACGATCAGGTCGACCTTGACGCCATAGCGCGACAGGATCGATGCCAGCTCCACGCCGATATAGCCGCCGCCGATCACCGCGACCGAGGCGGGCACGGTCTGCCAGGTAAAGACATCGTCGGAGCTGGCCGCCAGTTCGCCGCCGGGCACGTCCAGCGGGCGCGGGCGCGCGCCGGTGGCGATCAGGATGCGGCGCGCATGGATGGTCTCGTCGCCGACGCGGACTTCATCGGGCGCGGTGACGCGCGCGTCGCCACGCAGTATCTCCACGCCGGATTCATGCAGGCGCTGGGTGTAGCCCGCGTTCAGCCGCGCCACCTCGGCATTGACGCGCACGATCGCGTCGCGCCAGTCCTCGTGCCCGCCGGTGTGCGACAGGCAGCCCGACAGGATCGCTGCCCACGAGGCGCCATACGACAGCATCTTCTTCGGTACGCAGCCGCGGTTGACGCAGGTGCCGCCGATGGCATCGCGCTCGACCAGGATCACGCGCGCACCGTGCGCCGCCGCGCGCCGCGCGCAGGCCACGCCGCCGGAGCCGCCGCCGATCACCACCAGGTCGGCGTCGCGCGCCTTGCCGTTGCGGCGCTTGCCTCCCTGGCCGCGGGCGCGCGGGACGCGCTCGACGGGTGGCGCAGCGCTGACCTGGCGGGCACGCCTCGGTTCGTTGGTCCCCTGCGTTGCGGTGGGGGTTGTCTTGCGCTCGGTCATCCATGCCTCCTGTCGCGGCACGCGGGCCGCATCGACAATCGATCGGGCCGGTGCCACAACACGAAGCTAGGCGGCCGGCCGCAGTTCGGTATTCAGGATCGACGGCCACTCGCGCAGGAAAGTTTCCCCGTCGCGGCGGCCGAGTTCGTAGGCGTGCGTCATGGCATCGGGCCGGGTGTAGTCCCAGCTCGAGATCGGCACGCGCTCCGAGGGCTGCAGGTACAGGCGGCGCTGGCCGCCTTGCTCGATGACGAAACGGCGCGGGCGCGGATAGAGCCGCGTCACCAGCACCAGCACATTGCCCGGCGCGGTGTCGAGCGCATCGACCGGTACGTTATCCACAAGGCCGCCGTCGAGCACCGGCCGGCCGTCGCGGCGCAGCACCGGCGTGAACGGCGGCGTCGACGCCGACTGCAGCAGCAGGTCGGCCAGCTGCTCAGGCGAGGCGCAGTCCTGCGCGCGCACGAACTCGGGCCGGAAGCCAAGCTTGCGCCCCAGCCGCGGGTGCAGCGTCTTGAGCACATGCTTGTCGATGTTGTAGGCCAGCAGGCCTGCGGCCACCGCCAGCCGCGGACCGCTCCAGCGCGGGATATGCGCCACGCCGATGCGGATCTCGGGCGCCTGTAGAAGCTGCGCCAGGCGGCCGTCGGCAAAGATCGTCAGCAGCGCGGTGCGGTAGATACCGTAGTGGGGAAACACGCGCTCGTTGCGCAGCAGGTTGCCCCAGTAGGCATTGCGGCGGTTGTTGGACAGCACCTCGCGGTAGTAATCCATGGTCTGGTGCGAGTCATGCGCATAGACCATGCACGCGGTGGCCGCGCCGGCCGAGATGGCCGCGATCACCCGCGGACGCAGCTGCAGTTCGGGCGCGACCATGTCCCACCAGCCCGCCTGCCACCAGCAGCGGTTGCCGCCGCCGGCAAAGACGACCTGGTCGAAGGGATTGGCGGGATGGGCGGGACTGGTGCCCGCGCTGGCTGGCATCAGAGCAGCGCGTAGGTGGTGGTGGCCTGCACCGCGAGCTTGCCGTCGGTGCCGGTCAGCTCGATCTCGCCGAACACCACGGTCTTGCCCAGGCGCAGCACGTTGGCGCGCACCAGCACGTCGCCGTCGATCACGGGACGCATGAAGTTGGTGGTGAGCGAGACCGTGGTCATCGGGCGGAAGCCGCCGAGCGCACTCGCGACGGCGACGATCATGGCGGTATCGGCCGCCGACATCAGCACCTGGCCGCAGACCACGCCACCCGCGTGGCGAAATGATTCGTTGAAAGGCAGGCGCAGCGTTACGCCTTTTGCATCGACGGCTTCGGCCCGCAGGCCTAGCTGGCGCACCCACGGCGCCAGCACGCGCTCCAGCGTGGCGTCGATGTCGGCAAGGGCAAGTTGCGGTGATGCTTCAGACATGGCGGTCCTCGTTCTTGTATCCATGTTCCCGGCCGCGCCCGTGGCCGACCCGTGGCCGACCTTACGCTGTCTCCCCCGGCGCGACGCGATGCTTCAGGCAATGATACAGGGGGCCGGTGGCAAGCACCACGAAGGCCATCCGGATCACATGGAAGGCCGTCACCAGCGGCACGCCCAGCTCCAGCACCTTGGCGGTGATGCACATCTCGGCAATGCCGCCGGGCGTGGAGGCCAGGATCATGGTGGCCGGGTGCGCGCCCGACAGCGCAGCCAGCGCCCAGCCGAACAGCGCCGACACCACCAGCGCCAGCACCGTGTACAGCGCCACGCCCGACAGGAAGCGCGGCGCGGTGTGCAGGAACTCGCGCGAAAAGCGCACGCCCAGCGACACCCCGATCAGCAGCTGGCCGGCGCGGCTCATCCAGGCCGGGATCGCCGACAGCTCGATGCCCGATGCCGTCAGCACCGCGGCCGCCAGCAGCGTGCCGATCACGAACGGGTTGGGCATGTTCAGGCGCCTGACCAGCAGCGCCACGCCCAGCGTGATTGCCACCAGCGCCAGCAGGCCCGGCGCGCTGACCACGCGCGGCCCGGGGATGTACGTGTCAAGCCCATGGATGCCGCCGTACTGGAAGATCGCCGGCACCGTCACCACCACCATCAGCACCCGCAGCGAATGCGCCGCCGCGACCTGGTCGATGCGCGCGCCGTTGCGCTCGGCCAGGTTGGCCATCTCGGAAGCGCCGCCGATGGCTGTGGAAAAGTAGGCGGTCTTGAAGGCGACCCCGGTGGTCCGGCGCAGCATCAGCGCGCCGCCCGCGCCCATCGCCAGCGCGAACAGCGAACCGGCGACGATGTACGGCAGGAACTCCACCAGCCGCGCCACCACGTCGGGCGTGAAATACAGCCCGAGCGAGGCGCCGATCACCCACTGCCCGGCATTGCGCGCCTGCGACGGCGCGCGCAGGTCGGCGCCCCACATGCGTGCCGAGGCGACGGCCAGCAGCGGGCCGATCATCCACGGCAGCGGGGTATGCAGGACGGTGCAAAGCAGGGCGGCGGCCAGCCCCAGTGCCAGCGTGGGCACCGCGGACAGCCAGCGGTTGGCGGCGAGACTCATCGGTCAGCGGCCTGGCGCGCAGGCGCCGGCGCTTGTTGTTTTAAGGGGATGGAAATGCAAAGGGCCCGCACGCCATGGCGCCGGGCCCCGGAAACTACCGCATGCTAACGCGCATCACGCCGCGTTGTCAGCCTGCGCATGCGCCGAGCCGCGCGCGGCATGCCAGCGCAGCAGGCGCGGGATCACCACCACCGCCACGGTCAGCGCCAGGATGGTGGCCGAGATCGGCTGGCGCACGAACAGGCTCCAGTCGCCCTGGCCGATCGACAGCGCATTGCGCAGCTGCTTCTCCGCCATCGGTCCCAGGATCATGCCGACGATCACCGGCGCGGTCGGGAAGTCGAAGCGGCGCATCACCATGCCGAGCAGGCCGACCACGAACAGCAACAGCAGGTCGAACCACGACTGGCGGATGCCGTACGCACCCAGGCCCGCGAAGATCAGGATGCCGCCGTACAGCAGCGGCGTCGGCACGCGCAGCATGCGCACCCACAGGCCGATCGCCGGCAGGTTCAGCACCAGCAGCATGACGTTGCCGATATACAGCGACGCCAGCAGGCCCCACACCAGGTCGCCCGAGGTCTGGAACAGCATCGGGCCCGGCTGCAGGTTGTAGTTCTGGAATGCGGCCAGCAGGATCGCGGTGGTGTTCGAGGTGGGGATGCCCAGCGTCAGCAGCGGGGCCAGCGTCGCGGTCACGGCCGAGTTGTTGGCCGCTTCCGGGCCGGCCACGCCTTCGATCGCACCGACCTTGCCGAACTCTTCCTTGTGGTCCGACAGCTTCTTCTCGGTCGCATACGACAGAAAGGTCGGGATCTCGGCGCCGCCCGCGGGGATCAGGCCGAACGGGAAGCCGATAAACGTGCCGCGGATCCACGCCGGCAGCGAACGCTTCCAGTCCGACTTGTTCATGTGGACCGAGCTGAGTTTGTTGAAGGTGCCGTCCGGCTGCGGGAAGAACGCATTGAACAGGGCCTCGCCCACGGCGAACAGGCCGACGGCCACCACCACGATGTCGATGCCGTCATACAGCTCCTGCACGTTCATCGAGTAGCGGGTCTGGCCCGACAGCGAATCCATGCCGATCAGCCCGATGCCCAGGCCCAGGAACAGCGCCGTCATGCCGCGCAGCAGCGACGAGCCCAGCACCGCGGAAACCGTGGTGAAGGCCAGCAGCATGATCATGAAGTACTCGCCCGGGCCGAACTGCAGCGCCACGTCGGCCGCCACCGGCGCGAACAGCGACAGCATCACGGTGGCGATGGTGCCGGCCACGAACGAGCCGATCGCCGCGGTCGCCAGCGCCGGGCCGGCGCGGCCGTTCTTGGCCATCAGGTTGCCTTCCATGGCCGTGACCATGGTGGACGATTCGCCCGGCGTGTTCATCAGGATCGACGTGGTCGAGCCGCCGTACATCGCGCCGTAGTAGATGCCGGCGAACATGATCAGCGCGGCGGTGGGTTCGACCTTGGCGGTCAGCGGCAGCAGCATCGCCACCGTCAGCGCGGGGCCGATGCCCGGCAGCACGCCGATGGCGGTGCCCAGGAAGCAGCCCACCAGCGCCCACATCAGGTTGATCGGCGTGATCGCGACGGCAAAGCCGTGCATCAGCATGTTCAGCGTTTCCATTCGAAGACTCCTTGCTGGACGGGCGGGCTCAGAAGCCGGCGATGGGGAGCAGCGGCAGGTTGATGCCGAGCAGGAATTCAAACAGCGCCCACATCGGCACCGTGATGCACAGGCCCACGATCAGGTCGCGCACGATGCGGCGGCTGCCGTAGCCGCGCGCCACGCACATCATCAGCAGCGTGGAAGAAAACACGAAGCCGAGCGTGCCGATCAGCGCCATGTTCAGCACCAGGCCGGCGGCCACCCACAGGAAGCCCTTGAAGTTGTGCGGCGCGCTGGGCAGTTCGGCATCTTCCTCCGGCATGTTGTGGAAGCCGCCGCGCACGCCCTGCCACGTCAGCAGCGCGCCGCACACCGCCAGCCCGACGGCCACCAGCGTGGGCACGAAGCGCGGCGACAGGCCGGCATAGCCCTCTTCGCCGGTAATGCCCGACAGGCCGAGAAAGAAAAACAGCGAAAGCGCCAGGACGGCAACGCCGATGGCAACGTGCGAGGGTTTCATGGAGACTCCTTGGCCTTTGTCGCCAGCAAGGGGGCTGGCGTCCGCGACGCTGGCTTAGCTAAGCTTGCGGCCCGCGCGGCAATGAGGCCCGGCGACATATGGTTGTTGTCTTCGGTATCGCAGGTGGACACCGGGCCCCATGCCGTTTTCCTGCCGCCGGGATCGCCGGCGGTGTTGGCAGGCACGACAGGTAAAGCGGTTTGATGCGGTTTTCTGATGCGGTAACGGGGGGGGGGGGTTCACAGGCCGCGCCGGCTTGGCGCGGCAGCGGGCTTTACTTGGCGACGCCCAGCTCGCGCAGCGTGCCGCCCAGGCGGGTCGATTCGCTGTCGACAAACTTGCCGAACTCATCGCCGGTCAGCAGGAACGGGGTCCAGTCGTTCTTCTGCAGCGTGTCCTTCCAGGCCTTGCTCTCGGTGGCCTTGACCACCGCATCGATCATGGCCTTGCGCTGCTCGGGCGTGGTGCCGGGCGCGCCATACACGCCGCGCCAGTTGTAGATCTCGACGTTGACGCCCTGCTCCTTCAGCGTCGGGATGTCGGCGGTGCGGTCCTTGGAGGTCACGGCCAGCGCGCGCATCTTGCCGCTCTTGATGAAGGGCAGGAATTCCGACACGCCGGCGATGCCCACCGTCACGTGGCCGCCCATGATAGAGGCCGAGGCTTCGCCGCCGCCCTGGAACGGCACGTAGTTGATCTTCTTGGGATCGACACCGCTCTCCTTGGCGACCAGGCCGGCCAGGATATGGTCGATCGAACCCTTGGAGCCGCCGCCCCAGCTGACGCTGCCCGGGTTGGCCTTGAGCTGCGTGGTCAGGTCCTTGATCGACTTGATCGGCGAGCTGGCCGGCACGGTGATGACCATGGTGTCGGCGAACAGGCGCGCGATCGGCGTGGCGTTCTTCAGCGTGACCGGCGGCTTGTTGGTCTCGATCGCGCCGACCATCACCGCACCCACCACCATCAGCGCGTTGGGGTTGCCCTTGTCGGTGTTGACGAACTGCGTCAGCGCGATGGTGCCGCCGGCGCCGCCCTTGTTGTCGTACGAAGCGGTCTTGGCCTGGCCGGCTGCGATCATCGCGGCGCCCAGCGAGCGGCCGGTCTGGTCATAGCCGCCGCCGGGGTTGGCGCCGATCATGACCTTGACGCTGTCCAGCGCGTAGGCGGGCGCGGCAACGACGGTGGCGGCAACGGCGGCCGATGCCAGCGCGGCATGGGCGAAACGGGAAATCGAACGGCGCATAGCGGTCTCCTTGGTTGTACCGGTGATCGCTTGCCAGTCACTGGCTGGCCGCGATCCGACCCGGGGGTTCCGGCGGCAGCCTGAGCGTTGCTGGGGACTGGGACACGGCTTGCCGGCGGCGCACAGGGCGCTGCCGGGCTTGTCTCCTGTCCGGGCGCAGCGGGGCGTGGCCGGGACTGTTCTTGGATTATTGGTGAACATCAGACCGGGGTTAGCGGTCATGGGGCGGATTCTAGGCGGGGGAAACTGTCAAAAGGCTGTCAAAAGTGGTGGGAAGGGGTTGGGGTTTACGTGGATGGCGGGGGATTGGCATGTGGACGGGCGGGAGAGGGCCCGCGCATCCGGGGACTGCAGCCCTGCAATAGCTCAATAGCGCTCACCCTGCAGGCACCGCCTGCAAGCAAGGATCCTTGCGCGCCACCGCCGGCACCACCACCGCCAGGTCGAACTCGCCGTCCGCCGCCGCGCTCTCCACGTAGCCCACGCTGACAACCTTGCCGGCCTCGCCAGTAAGCCAGCGCGGCACCCCCACGTCGCGCCGCACATGCCCGTTGCCCGCAATCAGCACCGCGCCGCGCTGCGCGTAAGGCCGCAGCGCCCGCGCCATCACCGCGTCGCGCGCCGCCTGTGCCGCCAGCATGCCGGGCAGCATTGCCTTGGGGAAATTGCCGCAGTGCCCGCGGTCAAGCACAGCGGTCTGCGCCGCCACCAGGTCAGGCGGCAACTCTCCCGTCAGGCCAAGCTTCTCCCGCTCGTGCGCCGGGAACAGCCCGTCCAGCCCACCGCGCACGATCTTCCCCGCATCCGCGCGCGACAGGTTAGCCGCGACCAGCGGCAGGTCGTACTGCAGCGCCAGCGCCACCACCGGCCGGTACAGCGGCCACTGCCAGGCACCACCGCCGGCCTGCGCGATCAGGTAGTCGGCATCCTTGGGCCGCTCCTTGCGGGCACGGTCGATATCGGGCTGCCGTTCGCGGTCGAACTGCTCCATGGCGATGGCCGGACGCCAGCCCTGCTCGACCGCGCGCGTCAGCGCGGCCAGCCGCTGCTGCTGTCCGGCGGCATTGTCATGGACCTCGCCCAGCAGCACGTAGGGCTTGCCGGCAAAGCCGGCGCTGACGGCAGCCGGCGAGGGGCCCGAGGCAGCACAGCCTGCGGTCAGCAAGGCGGCAGCTGCGGCCAGCATGGTCGGAACGCGCAAGCGGAATGACATCACGCGGCTTCCTTTTTTTCTTGTTTCGTTCGTTAGCATGGATCCGGCTAGCGCCCTCAGTGCTGCCGCACCGTCTCCCCAGGCACCTTCTCCGGCAGCTTGTTGCCTTCCGAGTCGATCTGCAGCGGCCCCGTGCCCGAGAACCTGTCCAGCGCCAGGTAGATCACCGGCGTGATGAACAGCGTAATCACCTGCGAGAACAGCAGCCCGCCGACCACCGCCAGGCCCAGCGGCTGGCGCAACTCGGCGCCGGCGCCGAGGCCCAGCGCCAGCGGCAGCGCGCCCATCACCGCGGCGAAGGTAGTCATCATGATCGGACGGAAGCGCAGCAGGCATGCCTGCCGGATTGCCCTGGCCGGCGTCATGCCTTGCTCGCGCTGCGCCGCCAGCGCGAAGTCGATCATCATGATCGCGTTCTTCTTGACGATGCCGATCAGCATCAGCACGCCGATGACCGCGATCAGCGACAGCTCGATATTGAAGACAAAGAGCGTCAGCAGCGCGCCGACCGCAGCCGACGGCAGTCCCGCCAGGATGGTCAGCGGGTGGATGTAGCTCTCGTACAGCACGCCCAGCAGCGTGTAGATCACCGCGATGGCCGCCACCAGCAGCACGATCTGCGTGGCCTGCGATGACTGGAACACCGCCGCGTCGCCGCCCCAGCTGGTGAAGATGGACGTCGGCATCGCGATCTCCTGCTTGTAGCGGTCGATGCGCGCCGACGCGTCGCCCAGCGCCGCGCCCGGCGCAAGGTTGAACGACACCGTCACCGACGGCAGCTGCCCCTGGTGGTTGACCGCGATCGGGCCGACGCGGCGCTCGGTGGTGGCGAACGCCGACAGCGGCACCATCTGGCCGGTCTTGCTGCGCACGTAGAGCTTGGCGAACGCGGTCTCGTCGACGCGGTCGAGGTCGGCCGCCTGCAGGATTACGTAGTAGTTGTCGATCGGCGTGTAGATGGTCGACACCTGCCGCTCGCCGAACGCCGAATACAGCGCGGTGCGCACGTCCTGCATCTGCACGCCGAGCGCGTTGGCCTTGTCGCGGTCGATCGACAGGTGCGCCTCCAGGCCCGACTGCTGCGAGTCGCTGGTGACATCGCGGAACAGGCTGTCGGCGCGCATCTTCGCCATCAGCTTGTCGGAGTAGTCCTGCAGCTGGCCGGCCTTCACGCTTTGCAGCGTGTACTGGTAGCGGCTCTTGCTCTGGCGCCCGCCGAGCTGCAGGTTCTGCACCGGCGCGAAATACACCGCCAGCCCGGGCACGCCGGCCACGTCGCGGCGCAGCGACTCGATCACCTTGGGCATCGCGTTGCGCTCGCCGCGCGGCTTGAGCTCGACGAACATGCGCCCGGTGTTGATGGCCGGCGACGGGCCGCCGCCGATCGCCACCACGATGCTCTTGACCGCGGGGTTGGCGCGCATGCGCTCGGCCGCATCGCGCAGGCGCTCGGACATGGCATCAAAGGAAATGTCCTGCGGCCCTTCGGCATTGACGCGGATCTGGCCGATGTCTTCCTCCGGGAAGAAGCCCTTGGGGATCGTGACGAACAGCACCGCGGTCAGCACGAAGGTCAGACCCGCCGCCACCAGCACCGTGCGCCGGTGCGCCAGGCACCAGTCCAGTCCGCGCGCATAACGGTGCAGCGTGAACTCGAACAGGTTCTCGAACCACTGCGTGGAGCGCATGCCGATGGTCTGCCTCTGTGGCACGGCAGGCTGCGCCAACGCGTGGTCGCCGTAAGCGTGGTGCGACTCGTCGACCGGCACGTTTTCGGCCGACAGGAAACGCGCGCACAGCATCGGGATCAGCGTCAGCGACACCGCTGCCGACACCAGGATCGACAGCGACACCACCGCGGCGAACTCGTGGAACAGCAGCCCGATCACGCCGGGCATGAAGAAGATCGGGATAAACACCGCCACCAGCGAGATCGAGATCGACAGGATGGTGAAGCCCATCTCGCGCGAGCCCACCAGCGCGGCCTTCAGCGGCGGCACGCCTTCCTCGATATGGCGCACGATGTTCTCGAGCATGACGATGGCATCGTCCACCACCAGCCCCACCGCCAGCGTGATGGCCAGCAGCGAGACGTTGTCCAGGCTGTAGCCGAACGCCTTCATCAGCGCCACCGTGCCGATCAGCGAGATCGGCAGCGACACGGTGGGGATCAGCGTGGCGGCGGCGCGGCGCAGGAACAGGAAGATCACCATCACCACCAGCGCCACCGTCAGCGCCAGCGTGAACTGCACGTCGTGGATCGATTCGCGGATCGAGCGCGAGCGGTCGTTGACCACCGCCACGTTGACCGAGCCCGGCATCTGCCCGATCAGGCGGGGCAGGGCGGCCTGGATCGCATCGACCACCGCCACGGTGTTGGCGTCGGGCTGGCGCAGCACGGCCAGCACGATCGAGCGCTCGTTGTTAAGCCAGCTGCCGGTCTTGATGGTCTCGACGCTGTCCTCGACCTCGGCCACGTCGGACAGCCGCACCAGCGCGCCGTTGGGCTGGCTGGCGACGATGATGTTGCGGAAGGCATCCGCATTGGTCATCTGCCGGTTGGCCTGGATAGTCAGCGTCTGGCGCGCGCTGTCGAGCGTGCCCACGGGGGTGTTGGCGTTGGCGCGGTTCAGCGCGGTGGCCAGCTCGTCCAGCGTCAGGCCGCGCGCTGCCAGCGCATCCGGGTGCGCGCGCACGCGCACGGCAAAGCGCTTCTGCCCGAAGATCTGCACCTGCGCCACGCCCGGCAGCGTGGCCAGCGTGGGCGAGATCAGGTTGTCGCCGAAGGCATTCAGGTCCGCCAGGCTCATCGCCGGCGAGTTGATCGCCAGCAGCAGCACCGGCGCGTCGGCCGGGTTGACCTTGCGGTACGACGGCGGCGTCGTCATCTCGATCGGCAGCGAACGCTGCGCGCGGAACAGGGCCGCCTGCACGTCCACGGCCGCGTCGTCGATATCGCGGTCGCTGTTGAATTCGATGGTGATGCTGGAGTTGCCGAGCGTGTTCGACGAGCTGATCACCGACACACCGGGGATGGTGGCGAACTGCTTTTCCAGCTGCGTCGCCACCGAAGCCGCCATGGTTTCCGGGCTCGCGCCCGGCAGCGTCGCGGTGACCTGGATCACCGGCGAGTTGAAGCTGGGTAGCGCGGCGATCGGGATGGTCGGGTACAGCACGATGCCGGTGACGATCACGGCCAGGCACAGCAGCACCGTCATCACCGGACGGCGGATGCAGAGTTCGGACAGCGTCATGGCTCAGTGCCCCGCGGCGGCATTGGCGGCATTGGCGGCAACGTTCGCGGCACTGGCTGGCCGCGCGGCGGCCGCACCGGAGGCGGCGCCGGCCGGCGCCTCGCGCACCAGCGCGCCCGGGCGCAGGTTCTGCGTGCCTTCCACCACCACGCGCGCGCCGGGCTGCACGCCTTCCACCACGGCCGCGGCGGCGGTGGTGGTGATCACCTGCACCGGCACGCGCGCGACCTTGCTGTCGGGCTGCACCACGTAGACAAAGCGGCCTTCGGGGCCGGTCACCACCGCCTGCGGCGGCACCGACAGCGCGCCCTTGAGCGTCTGCACCACCGCGCTGACGTTGGCGTAGGTGCCCGGCCACAGCCGCTGCTCTTCGTTGCCGAACTGGGCCTTGACGCGAATGGTGCCGTACTGCGGATCGACCGTGTTGTCCACGAAGGTGATCTTGCCGGTCACCGGGGTCTTGCTGCCGTCGTTGGGCTGGGCGATGACCTGTACCGGGCCGGCCTGCAGCGCCTCGCGCAGCGCCGCCAGCTGGCGCTCGGGCAGGCTGAAGGTCACTGCGATCGGCTGCACCTGTGCGATGGTGACCATCGGCACGGCGCCGGTAGGCAGCACCAGCGAGCCCGGGAAGGCGTTGATCACGCCGGTGCGGCCACTGATGGTGGCGCGGATCGAGCCATAGCTGATCGCCACGCGGCTGGCCTCGATGGCGGCCTGGTCGGCGCGCACGGTGGCTTCGGAGCCATCGACCCTGGCCTGCGCGGTATCGACTGCGCTCCTGGAAATGAAGTTGCGCTCGAGCAGTTCCTTGCTGCGCGCCAGCGTGCGGCGGGCGTCGGCCAGGTCGGCCTGGTCCTTCAGCAGCTGCGCCTGGGCCTTGGCCAGGTTGGCCTCGTCCATGCGCGTGTCGAGCGAGAACAGCAGGTCGCCCGGCTTGACCGTCTGGCCTTCCTTGATATGGACCGTGCGCACCGTGCTGGACACCTGCGGCCGCACCTCGACCGTGGACAGCGCGGTGACATTGCCGTTGGCCGTGACCTGCAGCGGCACGTCACCCTGCTGCACCAGCGCGGTGGTGACCACCGCCGCGGCGGGCGGCTTGGGCGCCGGCTTGGGCGCCAGCCACGTGCGCCAGGCAAACCAGCCCAGCCCGCCCAGCACCAGCACTGCCAAGACCAGTACCCACGGCGAAACCCGGCCGCGCCCGGTTCCCGCGGCCGCACTCCAGTTGCTGTCGACGAACCCCTTGGGCTGGTCGATCCTGTCAGTTTTCATGTTGTGTGGACCCTCTGCACCGCGTCTTGCGCTACTCCCCGTGATCCGCGCCGGCTTGTTGTGATCGAATGTCGCCGGCGCGTGCTGCGCAAAGACTCTACTAGTACCGCGCTTCGCCGGCCGGAGCCAGCGTCGCGTATTACAGTCCGTTACAGGGGTGTAAGGCGGTATCGGGAAGACGGGCGCCGGCAAGCGCCCTCCGGACCACGGAGGAAACCGGAAATGAAGTTGGCGAGGCGCTTGTATCGTTAGACAAACATTATCAGAAAAGCTGCCGCCGGCTGTCACGACGCCACTGGTTGACGCTGTCGATCGACAGTTCGCGTGGCCCCGGCTGCACAATGATGGCGTCGCCGGCGCGAACCTGGCCGGTCACCAGCACGCTCAGGTAGACGCCCGAATACCCGCTCTGCACCATGTCGCGCACCGCGTGGCGGTAGCCGAGCGCGGCATTGAACTTGTAGCAGGGCCGGCGCGGCGCCTCCACCCGCAGCAGCGCCGTCCCGGCGCGCACCAGGTCGCCGATCCACAGGTCGGACTCCAGCAGGCCTTCCAGGCTCAGGTTCTCGCCCAGAGCGCCGAACGGCAGCGGCTGTGCCGATTCGGGTTGCCCGCAAGCGCGCCGGCGCGCATTCCACCAGGGGTAGTGCTCGGACGGATAGGCGTAGACCGCCTTGTCCCGGCCGCCGTGGACGGTCAGGTCGGCCTGCTCGTCGCCGGCCATGCCCAGCGGCCGCACCTGCACCGAGAGCGGGTGCAGCAGGGTGCTGACGGGATGCTTGCGGATGCCGGACAGCACCACCGCCTCGGTGCCTGCGCCGGCCACGACCAGCGGGATCGCCTTGCCAAGGCTCACGGCCAGCACGCGTGCATTGCCTTGCCAGCGTCCGGAATCGCTCACGTGCGCCCCCGCTTGTGGTTGTGGAAAGAGATGTGGATAAGCTGCGGATATCCCTGAGGATAAGGGGGCGGATAACACTGTGGACAAGTGCTTCGTGCGGTGCCTCACAAGACGCCGCGTGCACGGCGAGGCAGGTCGCTCCCGGGGACAGGACGCCCCCGGGCCTTGGTTTCAGCCGGCGTTGGGAGCCTGCTGCGGAGCCTGCGGGCGCTGCCACTGGCAGCCCAGCGAACGGGCGCGCTGCGACACCGCCAGCGCCGCCAGCATCAGCGCCGCGGCGCCCCAGTGCAGCGAATCGACCCCGGCCAGGGTATAGATGCCGGCGCCGGCCATCGCGCCTGCAGCCTGCCCGAGGTAGATCGACGAAGAGTTCAGCGAGATCGAGGCCGAGGCGCGCTCCGGCGCCAGCAAGACCAGCCGCGCCTGCTGCGCGCTGTTGGTGGCAAACCCGCCCAGCCCCCACAGCATGAACAGCAGCACCAGCGCCACGCCGCCCAGGCCCGCCAGCGGCCACAGCACCATGGCGGTCACCGAGGTCAGCAGGGCCACCTGCACGATCCGGCTCGGGGTGACGCGATCCATGCGCGACGCCGCCAGCGCATTGCCGAACACGCCGCAGGCGCCATAGGCCAGGAACATCAGGCTGAGCGCGCCGCCGCTGATGCCGTAGACATCGCGCATCAGCGGCGCGACATAGGTAAACATGGTGAACATGCCGGCCGACGACACCATGGTGGTCAGCACCACCAGCATGACCGGCTTGTGGCGCAGCACCGCGGCCCAGGCCTCGCGCCCCACCGGCTCCACGTACAGCCCGCGCGGCAGCGCCCGCCAGACCGCCGCCGACACCAGCAGCGCCAGTGCGCCCACCAGGCCCATGCTGACGCGCCAGCCCAGCGTGGTCGAGATCCAGGTGCCCAGTGGCACGCCCACCACGCTGGCGACGCTCCAGCCCAGGAAGACAAAGCTGATGGCACGGCCGCGCGTCTGCGCATTGACCAGCAGCGGCAGCGTCGCCGCGGTCTGCGGTGTGTAGATGGCGGCGCCGATCGCCGTCAGGAAGCGGATCACCATCAGCGCCGCGAAGCTGGGCGCAAAGGCGGCCGCCAGGTGCATCACCGCATAGACCAGCAGCGACCCCGCCAGCAGCAAGCGGCGGTCGATGCGCGAACCCAGCGTGGCAAACAGCGGCGCGCCCACGCAGGTGGCCAGCGCGAATACTGAAATCAGCTGCCCGGCACTGGCCGCGCCCAGCCCGAAATCCCCGGCAATATCGTTCAACATGCCGGTCACGATCATCGCGCCGGTGCCGATGACGAAATTGCCGACGCAGAGCGTCACGAGCCTGGGATCCATGCCGGCCTTGGGAAGAGGGGGTGCGCGCGGGCGCTTGTTGTTGTCGGGGCTGCCGCCATGGCCGTTGCGGCCGGCGGTTAGGGAAGTCCCGAGTGTAGCGGGATTGGCGGATTCGCGTTGACAGCGCAATCCGCCCTGGCCATAGCCCACGCCATGTGAACCAGGCTCCCCTCTGCCGCGCTCGCTCCCGCGAAGTGGGAGAGGGGTGGGGGAGCCTCTACGAAGTGACGCGAGGCGGAATGCCAGCGCCGACCCGCCCCGGCAGCTACCGTAACGCCTCAGCGCGACAGCGCCGGTGTCAACGCCTTGGGATTGACGATGCAGCCGTGATTGCCGCCCAGCACGTCCAGGATGTTCTGGAAAGCCGTGCGGAAGTACAGCTCATAGCTGTCGCGCTCGACATAGCCCAGGTGCGGCGTGCAGATGCAGTTCTCCATGCGCAGCAGCGCGTGCCCCTGCAGGATCGGCTCGGATTCGAACACGTCGACCGCCGCCATGCCCGGGCGGCCGCGGTTAAGCGCGGTGACCAGCGCGTTCTCTTCCAGCAGCTCGGCGCGGCTGGTGTTGACGAACAGCGCGGTGGGCTTCATCCGCGTCAGGTCGGTCAGCTTGACGATGCCGCGGGTGTCGTCGTTCAGCCGCAGGTGCAGCGACAAAACGTCGCTGTCGGCAAAAAACTGGTCCTTGGAGGCGGCCACGTCCAGCCCGTCGGCGCGCGCGGCCTCCAGCGAGGCCTCGCGGCCCCACACCATCACCCGCATGCCGAAGGCCTTGCCATAGCCGGCCAGCAGGCGGCCGATCTTGCCGTAGCCCCAGATGCCCAGGGTCTGGCCGCGCAGCATCTGGCCCAGCCCGAAGTTGGGCGGCATGGTGGTCGATTTCAGCCCCGATTGCTGCCACGCGCCGTGCTTGAGGCTGGCCACGTACTGCGGAATGCGCCGCTGCGCGGCCATGATCAGCGCCCAGGTCAGCTCGGCCGGCGCCACCGGCGAGCCGACGCCTTCCAGCACCGCCACGCCGCGGTCGGTGGCGGCATCCAGGTCGATATGGCTGCCCGGACCGGCGCCGACCTTGCCGGTCTGGCTGATCAGCTTCAGTTTCGGCAGTTTTTCCAGCAGTTGCCGGGTGATACGGGTGCGTTCGCGGATCAGCACCACGGCTTCCACGTCCGACAGGCGCGCTGCCAGCTGGCCCACGCCCTTGACGGTGTTGTTGAACACCTTGACGTCGTGTCCCTCCAGCAGGCTGAAGCACGGCAGCTTGCGCACGGCGTCCTGGTAATCGTCGAGTACGGCAATCTTCATCGGCAACTCTGGTTTGTCTTCCGGCGCTTGTGCCGGTTGGTGCGCGCGGCAACCGAGCCGCGCGCCGCCCAACAGTATTGTGGATAACCCAGCGTCGGCGCCAGCATGCCGGCCCGCCGCGAGGTGGAACATCTCTTGCGAAACAACGGCGTCAATTGTTGCGCAGCAAAAAACAGGGGGGTGCGCCAGTGGTATCCTTGCCCGCTCCGGTGCCGCCGCGGATTGTCGGTCGAGCCTTGCTCCCGACACGCGGTTGCCGCCGGACAAAGCCCGCCCGGCGCGCGCAGATACCCCTGCGCGGGCGAAGCGCAACTGTAGCGCAGCCGCAGGGACCGCCGCGACCTTTTGCACAACACGGGCCGCCGCGGAGTTGTAACGGGATGTGACGATCGGGACAGGGCCATCTCCCATGCCGCGATCCCGCGATTCCGTCCCCCGCGCGAGCAACGGACCAACCGCCCGCCGGCCAGGCTTTGCAAGGTTTCCTTCCCTTCCTTCCCTTTACAAACCTGGAGTTGCAGTATGAACCACCCCTCGATGCAAGGCACGGCGCCAGTGAATGCCCCGGCCTGGGTCAAGCACCCCAAGCTGGTTGCCTGGGTCGCCGGAATCGCCGCGCTGACCAAGCCCGACAATATCTACTGGTGCGACGGCTCGCAGGAAGAATATGACCGCCTGTGCGAGCAGATGGTCGCCGCCGGCACCATGAAGCGGCTGAACCCGGCCAAGCGCAAGAACTCGTTCCTGGCGCTGTCGGATCCGTCGGACGTGGCCCGCGTTGAAGACCGCACCTTTATCTGCTCGGAACGGCAGGAAGACGCCGGCCCCACCAACAACTGGACCGCCCCGGCCGAGATGCGCCAGACGCTGAATGGCCTGTTCGAAGGCTGCATGCGCGGCCGCACGCTGTACGTGGTGCCGTTCTCGATGGGCCCGCTGGGCTCGCCGATCGCCCATATCGGCGTGGAACTGTCCGATTCGCCGTATGTGGCGGTCAATATGCGCATCATGACGCGCATGGGCCGGGCCGTGTATGACGTGCTGGGCACCGACGGCGAGTTCGTGCCGTGCGTGCACACCGTCGGCAAGCCGCTCGCCGCCGGCGAGAAGGACGTGCCGTGGCCGTGCAACCCGACCAAGTACATCGTCCATTTCCCGGAAACGCGCGAGATCTGGTCGTTCGGCTCGGGCTACGGCGGCAACGCGCTGCTGGGCAAAAAGTGTTTTGCGCTGCGCATTGCGTCGACCATGGGCCGCGATGAAGGCTGGCTCGCCGAGCACATGCTGATCCTGGGCGTAACCTCGCCCGAGGGCAAGAAGTACCACGTGGCCGCGGCGTTCCCGTCGGCCTGCGGCAAGACCAACTTCGCCATGCTGATTCCGCCCAAGGGCTTCGAGGGCTGGAAGGTCACCACCATCGGCGACGACATCGCCTGGATCAAGCCGGGCCAGGATGGCCGCCTGTACGCGATCAACCCGGAAGCCGGCTTCTTCGGCGTGGCCCCGGGCACCAGCGAGAAGACCAACTACAACGCGATGGCGACGCTGAAGGAGAACGTCATCTTCACCAACGTGGCGCTGACCGACGACGGCGACGTGTGGTGGGAAGGCATGACCAAAGAAGCGCCGGCTCACCTGATCGACTGGCAGGGCAAGGACTGGACCCCGGAAATCGCCAGGGAGACCGGCGCCAAGGCTGCCCACCCGAACTCGCGCTTCACCGCGCCGGCGTCGCAGTGCCCGTCGATCGACGAGAGCTGGGACAACCCGGCCGGCGTACCCATTGATGCGTTCATCTTCGGCGGCCGCCGCTCGACCACCGTGCCGCTGGTGACCGAGGCCCGCAACTGGACCGAAGGCGTGTACATGGCCGCCACCATGGGTTCGGAAACCACCGCCGCGGCCGCTGGCCAGCAAGGCGTGGTGCGCCGCGACCCGTTCGCCATGCTGCCGTTCTGCGGCTACAACATGAGCGACTACTTCGGCCACTGGCTGGCACTGGGCCAGAAGCTGGAAGTCGCGGGCGCGAAGCTGCCGAAGATCTACTGCGTCAACTGGTTCCGCAAGGACGCCGACGGCAACTTCGTGTGGCCGGGCTTCGGCGACAACATGCGCGTGCTGTCGTGGATGATCGATCGCGTGGAAGGCAAGGGGCAGGGCGCCGAACACATGTTTGGCACGACGCCGCGATATGAGGATCTGAACTGGAATGGGGTGGAGTTCTCCCCGGCGCAATTTGCGCAGGTGACCTCGATTGATCGCGATGCCTGGCGGGAGGAACTGGCGCTGCATGATGCGCTGTTCACGCAGCTGAATCATCGCCTGCCGCAGGCGCTGGCGGAAACGCGCGCGGCGCTGGGCAAGCGGCTGGAGGGCTAAGCCGCTGCCGGTTTGCTCCCCTCTCCCCGTGAGGTCCGTGAGGGGAGAGGGAGAACACCTTGCCAAGGCGAGTTCGGGCGGCCTGGGAGCACCCAGAACCGCACTCCTTTTCGGCGTCCTGGGGGCCTGTCAGCCCCCCTCGCTATCCCCCAGCGTCTCCACCGCATACTTCACCAACCCCGAGCGCCCTTCGATCCCCAGCTTGCGTTTCAGGTTGAGCCGGTGTGTTTCGACCGTCCGCACCGATACGCCCAGTTGCGCCGCAATCTCCTTGTTGGCCATCCCGCGCCCGATGCAGCCCAGGATGTCGCGCTCGCGCCGGGTCAGCGCATCCAGCGGTCCCGGGCTCTGCTCGGCCATGCCGCGCGCGATGCGGGCACTGTAGAACACCCGCCCCGCCAGCACCGACTGGATCGCCGCCATCAGCTCATCGGCCGGCGCATCCTTCAGCACATAGCCCCGCGCCCCCGCCCGCACTGCCTGCCGCACATACTCCAGGTTGTCGTGCATCGACACGATCAGTACCGCCAGCTCCGGATACCGGTCATGGAGCGCGGCCGCCAGCGCAATGCCGCCCATGCCGCGCATGCCGATATCGGTGATCACCAGGTCCGGCAGGTCGGCCTCGCCGGCACGGTCCAGCCACGCGAGCGCCGCCTCGCCGCCATCGGCCTCGCCGACCACGCGCAGCCCCGGCTGCAGCGCCAGGTGCATGCGCATGCCGTCGCGCACCAGCGCGTGATCGTCGATCAGCAATACGCGCGCCGGTGCGCCGGTGTGGCTCGATTCAGGGGAACGTGTCATGACTGCGAAGGTCCGGCGGAAACAGGATCATGCGAAACGGCTGCGGGCTTTGGCGCAGGCTTCGCCAGGGGCAGCGACGCCACCAGCTCGGTGCCGCCGGTGCCGGAAACAATATCGAACTGCCCGCACAACGCGGCGATGCGCTCGCCCAGGTTGCGCAGGCCGATGCCGCGCCGGGGATCGCGCTGCATGCTCGGCACGTCGAAACCGGCGCCGTCGTCGCGCACCGTGAGCCGGGTGGCGTCGGCGTCGAATGCCAGCGACACGCTGACGTGCCGGGCGTTTGCGTGGCGTTCCACGTTGGTCAGCGCCTCCTGGGCGATGCGGAACAGCGCGGTGGCCTGCTCGTCGGGCAACTCGCGCGGGGTACCTGACTGAATCACCGAGATCTGCAGCCGGCTGCCGCCCTGCATCTCGCGCGCCAGGTGCTGGAGCGCGGCAAAGAGACCGAGGTCGTCCAGCAATGCCGGCCGCAAATTGCGCGCCACCCGCCGCACTTCATTGAAAACCGTGTCGAGCCGGTTCAGCGCCATGCCCAGCACCGGCGCCACCGCGGCGCCTTCGGTCGGAGCCAGCCGCAGCCGGTTGGTAGCGGTTTCCAGCACCAGCTTGACCGACACCAGCAACTGGCTGATGCCGTCGTGCAGTTCGCGCGACAGCCGTGCCCGCTCCTCCTCCTGCGACTGCACCACCCGCTGCGCAAGCTGGCGCAGCTTGGCATCGGCCTCGCGATGCTCGCTGACATTGAGCGCGAGGCCGCTGGCCGCTACCAGCAGGATGCTGATCGCGGCGATCACGCCGATCCAGGCCATGGTCTCCCGGATATCGGTCTCGGCACGGGCATCGAGCTGGCGCAGCGTGCTTTCCACGTCGTCCAGGTAGATGCCGGTGCCGAGCATCCAGCCCCATTCGGGCACCGACACCACGTAGCCGAGCTTGGGTACCAGTTGCTGCGATGACGGCTTTTTCCACAGGTACCGCACCGCGCCGCCTCCGCCCCTGGCCGCCGCGATCAGCTGCTGGATGGTGAGCGATCCCTGCGGGTCGCGCATGGTCCACAAGTCCTGGCCGACCAGCTCGGGCTGGCGCGGGTGCATCAGGTTGCGGCCCTGCAGGTCGTACAGGAAGAAATAGCCGTCCGGCCCGTAGTCGAGCCGGGCCAGCGCCTCCATTGCCGCCTGGTGCGTGGCCAGATCAGTGCGGCCCGACCGCACCATCGGCGCGATCGCGCTCTGCGCCAGTTCTACGTAGTGGCGCAGCTCCATTTCCTTGCTTTGCAGGTAAGCGGCTTCGACCAGCGCGCGCTCATGCTGCGCGAGCTGGGTCGCCTGGTAGCGCACGGCAAGCGCGATGCCCAGCATGGCCACCGCAAGGGGCGCCACCGCGAGCAACAGGATCTTCTGGCGGAGTTTCATACAGGACCGGGGGTAAACACCGATGCCGCGCAGGCGGCATGCCACCGTCGATTTGCGTAGTACTACGCAGAAGTGCTGCGTAGTTACGCGCTTGTGCGGGGTTTGGCGGGTGTCAATACTACACGCCGGATGCGCAGGCCGCCCCAACAAGGCGCGCGTATCCACGCAGCTGGTGCACCGGCCTATCCGGATGGTGCACCGCCTGCCTGCAAGACGAGATCCGGAAACGACACGAACCGGGCGAGCAGCAGCCAGATCCCAGGAGACACCTTCACCGCCGGATTGCCCAGCTGCCCGCCCAGGCGCGCCCGCCGCCAACCCAGCCCGTTGCCAGTTACCAGTCCTTCGCCGCCGCAGGCTTTCCAAATCCCGGTCTGAGGAGACCTTCACTATGAATCGCATCGGAGAACACCTGGTGTGGCTGGCCGTCGCCGTGCTCGGCGCGTTTGCCTTCGGCACCGTCGCGCTGGCGCGCGGCGAGGCCGTCAGCGCACTGTGGATCGTGGTCGCCGCGCTCTGCATATACCTGATCGCCTACCGCTACTACAGCCGCTTTATCGCCGACAAGGTGATGCAGCTCGACCCGAAACGCATGACGCCGGCCTGGCGCCATAACGACGGCCTGGACTACGTGCCGACCAACAAGGCGGTTCTGTTCGGCCACCACTTCGCCGCGATCGCCGGGGCCGGCCCGCTGGTCGGCCCGGTGCTGGCCGCGCAGATGGGCTACATGCCCGGCATGCTGTGGCTGCTGGCCGGCGTGGTATTCGCCGGCGCGGTGCAGGACTTCATGGTGCTGTTCATCTCCACGCGCCGCGACGGCCGCTCGCTGGGCGACCTGGTCAAGTCCGAAATGGGCACGGTGCCGGGCCTGATCGCGCTGTTCGGCTGCTTCATGATCATGATCATCATCCTGGCGGTGCTGGCGCTGATCGTGGTGAAGGCGCTGGCCGATTCGCCGTGGGGCACCTTCACCGTGGCGGTGACCATCCCCATCGCCATCTTCATGGGCATCTACACCCGCTACATCCGTCCGGGCCGCATCGGCGAAGTATCCGTGATCGGCTTCGTGCTGCTGATGATGGCGATCATCGGCGGCCAGTACGTGCATGAAAGCGCGACGCTGGCCCCGCTGTTCACCTACGACGGCAAGGCGCTGACCTGGATGCTGATCATTTACGGCTTCATCGCCGCCGTGCTGCCGGTGTGGCTGCTGCTGGCCCCGCGCGACTACCTGTCGACCTTCCTGAAGATCGGCACCATCATCGCGCTGGCGGTGGGCATCGTGATCGTGGCGCCGGAGCTGAAGATGCCGGCCTTCACGCAGTTCGCCGAGGGCGGCGGCCCGGTGTGGTCGGGCAACCTGTTCCCGTTCCTGTTCATCACCATCGCCTGCGGCGCGGTGTCGGGCTTCCATGCGCTGATCTCGTCGGGCACCACGCCCAAGCTGCTGGAGAACGAGACCCACGCGCGCTTCATCGGCTACGGCGCGATGCTGGCCGAGTCCTTCGTCGCCATCATGGCGCTGGTGGCCGCCGCGGTGATCGAGCCGGGCGTGTACTTCGCCATGAACAGCCCCGCGGCCGTGATCGGCACCACGCCGGAAGCGGTGGCGCAGGCGGTCTCGACCTGGGGCTTCGTGATCACGCCTGACGTGCTGGTGCAGACCGCCAAGGACGTCGGCGAGAACACCATCATCTCGCGCGCCGGCGGCGCGCCGACGCTGGCCGTGGGCATCGCGCACATCCTGCACCAGGTGGTGGGCGGCCAGGCCATGATGGCGTTCTGGTACCACTTCGCGATCCTGTTCGAGGCACTGTTCATCCTGACCGCCGTCGACGCGGGCACCCGTGCCGGCCGCTTCATGCTGCAGGACCTGCTGGGCAGCTTTATCCCGTCGATGCGCAAGACCGACTCGCTGCCCGCCAACCTGATCGCCACCGGGCTGTGCGTGGCGGCCTGGGGCTACTTCCTGTACCAGGGCGTGGTCGATCCGCTGGGCGGCATCAACACCCTGTGGCCGCTGTTCGGCATCTCCAACCAGATGCTGGCCGCGGTGGCGCTGGTGCTGGGTACCTGCGTGCTGGTCAAGATGAAGCGCGGCCAGTACGCCTGGGTCACGCTGGTGCCGACCGTCTGGCTGCTGATCTGCACGCTGACTGCCGGCTGGCAGAAGCTGTTCCACGCCGACCCGAAGGTCAGTTTCCTGACCCACGCCGCCAAGTTCAGCGCCGCCATTGCCGAAGGCAAGGTGCTGGCCCCGGCCAAGTCGATGGAGCAGATGCACCGCATCGTCTTCAACGACTACCTGGACGCCGGCCTGTGCGCGCTGTTCATGGTGGTGGTGCTGTCGATCGTGTTCTATGGCTTCAAGACCGCGCTGCAGGCCCGCGCGGTGAACCGCCCGACCGACAAGGAAACGCCGTTCGAGCCGCTGCCAGGCGCGGCTTCGGCCCAGTCCTGACCCTGACCTCGACAAGGAGCCCGCCATGCTGGAACAACTGGGTACGATGGGGCGTTATCTCGGGCAGTCGCTGCGGCTGATGGTCGGCTTGCCCGACTACCAGACCTATGTGGCGCACATGGAGAGCACGCATCCGGACCGCGCGCCGATGAGCTACGAAGAGTTCTTCCGCGAGCGCCAGGAAGCGCGCTACGGCGGCGGGCAGGGCAAGTGCTGCTGAGCACACGGTAAAATACGCATCCGGGCCCTGGCCCGGGTGCAGACAAAGCAGACAGGCGATCACATGATCGCCTGTCTTTTTGTTAGGTGTTGTATTTTCACCGCGCTTTTATTGCCCAGTTACGCCGTTTCTGTGGGGGGTTACAGGGCTTTACAGGTAGTTACAGCAAGCGTGGGGCTCCTTCTCTACACTTGCGACACATCATGGCAATTCAAAGGACAAGACATATGACTCGCCATCCCGTTCGCAATCTGACCATTGCCCTCGCCCTGGCGGCCAGCGCGCTGCCGGCCTTCGCGGGCGACATGAACAACGCCCTGGGCGGCGCGCTCGGCGGCGTCGCCGGTGCCGCAGTGGGCGGCGCGCTCGGCGGCAGCACCGGCGCAGTGATCGGTGGTGCGGTGGGTGGCGGCGCAGGCGGCGCCGTGACGTCCAACCGCCGCGAGCGCACCGGCGCCATCATCGGCGGCGCGCTGGGCGGTGGCGCGGGTACCGCGGCGGGCAACGCCATGGGCGGCCGTACCGGCGGCCTGATTGGCGCCGGCCTGGGGGGCGGTGCCGGTGCGGCGCTGGGCGGCAATATCTCGCGCAGCAATTCGTATGCAGACGACCGTCGTTATTACAACAACGGCCACTACAAGCACAAGAAGCACAAGCATCGCCATCACCACGATCACGACTGATCTGCCGGGGTGAAGCAAAAACGGGCCGCAAGGGCCCGTTTCTTATTTGTGCCGTCTGGCATAATCGATTTCAGTGCGGCGCCCGACCTGCCGCGCACCGAAACAAAGAAGCCCGCAGCCGGACATGCCGGTTGCGGGCTTCTTCTCCAATAAAGCGGGAGAGGGCGTTTGACTCTCTCCCAAAGCCGGTTGGAGACCAGGCAGAAACAGAAGGGGCCGCTCTGGGGAGGAGCGGCCCCGGATCGCGCGTGCAGGAGCCTTGTTGCGGTAGCGGACCCCGGAGGGACGGGCCCCTTACAGCGGCGCGCGATCGGTACCGATTTCGTACTTTGCGCCGTCGGCAAAGGCGTCGAACTTGCCGGCGCGGGCGCCATTGGTGTAGGTGTCGAACTTGCCAGCCTTGGCACCGTCAGCGAACACGTCGTACTTGCCGGCCTTGGCGCCGTCCGTGTAGACGTCGTACCTGGCCGCCTTGGCACCGTCGGTGAACACATCGAACTTGCCTGCCTTGGCAAAGGCCGGCGAAGCGGACAGGGCAGCGGCGATGGTGGCGACAGCGATCAGGGCGGAGCGGTTTTTCATGATTCAGGCCTTCTTTATAGCTTGGATGCCTCCGCCAGCACTTTGGCTGAAACAGGATTGTTGCATTGCGGCATCCGATGGGTAGATATTAGGCATTTCCCTCATATCAATAAATATCAGGATCCACAATGATTAGTTCTGATTCCAACAATAAAGCAGCCTGAACGCGTAAGGATTCAGCGCAGAAACGGGAGACTATGTCATGGATCGCCTGCAATCGATGCGTGTGTTTTCCAAGGTGGTGGAACTGGGAAGCTTCGCGCGTGCAGCGCAACAGCTGGAAATGTCCAACGCCGTGGTCACCCGCTACGTCGCCGACCTGGAAAGCCACCTGGGCACCCGGCTGCTGAACCGGACCACTCGCAGCCTGTCGCTGACCGACGCCGGCGAAACCTACCTGCAGCGCTGCCAGCAGATCCTCGAGGATGTGGAAGAGGCCGAAAGCGTGGTCGCCGCGCGCAGCCAGTCGCTGTCGGGCACGCTGCGGCTGGTGACGCCGGTGATGTTCGGCCTGCACCTGCTGCCCGAACTGCTATCGCGCTTCCAGCAGCTCTATCCGGATGTGGTGTTCGACGTGCTGCTGTCCGACCGCAACGTCGACATCGTCGAGGAAGGCCGCGACGTGGCCGTAATGCTGTCAGACCTGGGACTGGGCTCGCATCTTGTGGCACGCCCGCTGCTGTCGGCCGAAGTGATCCTGTGTGCATCGCCCGGCTACGTGGCCGCGCACGCGCCGCTGCGCCATGCGCACGAGCTGAGCCACCATCGCTGCATCGCGATGCGGCTGCCCAACGCCGAACACGAATGGACGCTGCTCGGGCCCGAGGGCGAGGTGACCGTGCCGATCCGCCCTGGCCTGCTGTGCAGCAATGCCGAGCTGGCGCACCAGGCTGCGCTGGCCAATATGGGCGTGGCCATGCTGTCTTCCTACCTGGCCCGGCCGAATATCGAATCTGGCAAGCTGGTCCATGTGTTGCCGCAGTATCAGTTGCCACGGCGGGACGTCAGCGTGGTCTACCCGAGCCGGAAGTTCCTGCCGACCAAGGTCCGTGCGTTTATCGATTTCCTGCTGGAGGAAGGGCAGGTGAAGGGCAAGGCGGAGGACGCCGAGCCGCGGCACCCGGCGCATAGCGTCAGCACGTAAGTCCTGGAAGTCCTGGAAGTCCTGGGAAGGGCCGGCGGCTGATTCCGGATTGCAAAAGGGGCCCTTGCGGGCTAATGCCGTTCCGGCCAGTTTTGCCCGGCTCAGCGAGCACCTGCCGATGGCTTGGATTGAGCAAGCGCTGGCAGCCTCGGGGACAGCGTCCGTTCGCCGGCGCCGACTGCCAGCAGAGCAGGTGGTCTGGCTGGTCATCGCGCTGGCGCTCTATCGGCACCAATCGATTCCCGATGTGCTGGAGACGCTGGACCTGGCACTGCCCAACGATGCCAACGCCTGTGTCAGCAAGAGCGGGATCGCCCAAGCCCGCGAGCGGCTTGGAGACAAGCCTCTGTTGTGGCTGTTCGAGCAGACCGCACGGGCGTGGGTGGCTCAGGATGCTGCGCACTACAAATGGAAGGGCTTGGCGCTTTACGCCATGGATGGGACCACCTTCCGCACTGCCGATAGCCCTGAGAATCGCCTCCACTTTGGCGCGCAGAGCTACGCCAGCGGCAAGGTCGCCAGCTATCCACAAGTCCGCGGGGTCTCGCTCACGGCTGTTCCCACCCATCTTGTTGCCGATATCGCCTTTGGCTGCTACGGGCGCAACGAGATGCTCTATGCCAAGGAGCTCATTGAGCGGATCCCGGATCATTCGTTAACGATCTTTGACAAGGGCTTTCTGGCCGCAGAGATCCTGTGGGGCTTGCGCATGGGCGGCAGCGAGCGCCACTTCCTGATCCCCGCTAAGAAGAATCTGCAGTGGGAGTTGCTCTCAGGCAACGAGGGCGATGGCATCGTCCAGATGAAGGTCTCGCCTCAGGCTCGCCGCAAGAATCCTGCCTTGCCAGAGACTTGGACAGCTCGCGCGATCCGGGACGAGGACTCAGACCGCGTCCTGTTGACCTCGTTGACAGACCGTCGGCGCTTCAAGGCAGCCGACATCATTGGGTGCTACAAGCGCCGTTGGGAAATCGAAACCAGCTATCGGGAACTGAAGCAGACGATGCTCGGGGCCGAACTGACCTTGCGCAGCCGCCAGCCTGAGGGCGTGCATCAGGAAATCTGGGGGGCACTGATTGCGTACAACCTGGTGCGTCTGGAGATGGCCAAGGCTGCGCTCGAGGCCCGCGCCGAGCCCACCGACTTGAGCTTTGTGCTGGCCTTGCGCCTGATACAGGGCGAGTTGATCTGGGCAGCCGGCATGGCCCCAGGCAAGCTGCCGGCCCACCTGCAGCGCATGCGCGCCAAACTTCAGTTGGCGATCGTCCAAAAGCGACGGGGGCGTAAGTGCCCCCGTGAAGTCAAAGCCCTGCCTAAGCGCTACACCGTCCGGTTCCTCAGAAAGGACCTTAACTGAACGGCATTAGCCCTTGCGGGCCCCTTTGCCGTTACGGTGTCACTCGCCCGCTTCGACAGCGGTCTTGCGCGCCGCGCTCTTGGCGGGCACCTTCTTGGCCGCGGTCTTGGTGGCGGCGGTCTTCTTCGCTGCCGTCTTCGCTGCCGTCTTCGCCGCTGTCTTTGTGGCCGTCTTCGTGGCCGCGGTCTTGGCCGACGCCTTGCCCTCCGGTGCCTCCGCCGGCTCGGCATCGGCCACCTTGGCCGCGCCACGCGATCCCGTCTTTGCCGCAGTCTTGGCGCCCGGCTTGGGCTCGCGCGCCTCGAACTCGAAGCCGATCTTGCCGTCCGGCTGCTTGACCAGGAAGGCCTTGAAGTTGCGGCCGGTGCGCGACGACTTGAAGCCGGTCAGCAGGTCGGTCTTGCCGTCATTGAGCAGCTTGCCGATCTGCTCGCGGCTGATCTCCTGCTGCAGGATGATCTTGCCGGTGGTGAAGTCGCAGCTCTTGGGGCTGGCCACGCTGTTCTCGCAGACGTACTTCATGCCGTGCTCGAACACCGCGCCGCCGCACTTGGGGCAGGTGCCGACCGGCTCCTGGCCGCTGAAGTCGACCGGCTCGCCGTCGCCCTCGTCGTCATTCTGGCCGAAGTCGAACTCCATCTTGAAATTGCCTTCGTCGTCCTTGCCCAGCTTGAGGATGGCGGCGAACGGGCGGCCCATCTTGCTGCGGAAGCCCTGCAGCGGACCGATTTCCTTCTTCAGCAGCAGTTCCTCGACCTCTTCGATCTCGAACTGGCGCCCGCCGGGGATCTTGCTGATCGAGAACTCGCACGCGGTGCAGGCGAAGCGGCGATAGTTCTCCTTGACCTGCCCGCCGCACTGCGGGCAGGGCGTGTCCAGCGTGGCGTAGTCGCCCGGGATGGTGTCGCTGTCGTATTCCTTGGCGCGCTTGACGATCTGCTGCGTCATCTGCGCGATCTCGAGCATGAACTCGTCGCGCTTCAGGCGCCCGCGCTCGATCTGCGAGAGCTTGTGCTCCCACTCGCCGGTCAGTTCGGCCTGCGTCAGTTCCTGCACGCCCAGCCCGCGCAGCAGCGTCATCAGCTGGAACGCCTTGGCGGTGGGGATCAGCTCGCGGCCTTCGCGCACCAGGTACTTCTCGGTCAGCAGGCCTTCGATGATCGCCGCGCGCGTGGCCGGGGTGCCCAGGCCCTTGCCGGCCATGGCCTCGCGCAGCGCGTCGTCGTCCACCAGCTTGCCGGCGCCTTCCATGGCCGACAGCAGCGTGGCTTCGTTGTAGCGCGCGGGCGGCTTGGTGGTCAGGCCGACGCTCTCGACCTTGTCGGTCTTGACTTTCTCGTCCTTGGCCACCGGCACCAGGTTGGCGGCATCCTTGTCGCCTTGCGCCTCGCGGCCATAGATCACCAGCCAGCCGGGGTTGACCAGCACCTTGCCTTCGGTCTTGAAGTGGTGTCCGGCAACTTCGGTGATGCGGGTCGTGACCTGGAACTCGGCGGCCGGGAAGAACACCGCCAGGAAGCGGCGCACCACCAGGTCATACAGCTTCTGTTCCGGCTCCGACAGATTCTTTGGCGCCTGCAGCGTCGGGATGATGGCGAAGTGGTCGCTGATCTTGCTGTTGTCGAAGATCTTCTTGTTCGGGCGTACCCAGCCCTGCGACAGGATCTTCTTCGCGTGCGGCAGGTAGTTGGGCGAGCTGTCGGCCAGCATGTCCATGGTCTGCTTGACCGTGTCCATGTAGTCTTCGGGCAGCGCGCGGGCGTCGGTACGCGGGTAGGTCAGGACCTTGTGCTTCTCATACAGCGCCTGCGCCAGGCCCAGCGTGTTCTTGGCCGAGAAGCCGAAACGCGAGTTGGCCTCGCGCTGCAGCGTGGTCAGGTCGAACAGTGCCGGCGACTGCTGCGTCGACGGCTTGGATTCCTCGGTGACGGTGCCTGGCTTGTCGCGGCAGGCGGCAACGATGCTCTTGGCCTCGGCCTCGCTCCACAGGCGCGACTCGCGCGCCTCGGGATCGAACTCGCTCTTCTTGAACTTGGGGTCGAACCAGCGGCCTTCGTACAGGCCCGCGGCGGCGATGAACTCGGCGCGCACTTCCCAGTAGTCGCGCGGGACGAAGTGCTTGATCTTCTCTTCGCGCTCGACCACGATCGACAGCGTCGGCGTCTGCACGCGGCCCACGGTGGTCAGGAAGAAGCCGCCGCCCTTGCTGTTGAAGGCGGTCATCGCGCGCGTGCCGTTGATGCCGACCAGCCAGTCGGCCTCGGAACGGCAGCGTGCGGCGTCGGCCAGCGGCAGCATGTCCTCGTCCTCGCGCAGGCTGGCGAAGCCGTCGCGGATGGCCTGCGGCGTCATCGACTGCAGCCACAGGCGGCGGATCGGCTGTTTGGCCTTGGCCTGCTGCGCGATCAGGCGGAAGATCAGTTCACCCTCGCGCCCCGCGTCGCAGGCGTTGATCAGGCCGGTCACGTCCTTGCGCTTGATCAGGCGGTTCAGCACCTTCAGGCGCGACTCGGTCTTGGCGATCGGGCGCAGGTCAAAATGCGGCGGGATCACCGGCAGGTTGGCAAAACTCCATTTGCCGCGCTTGACCTCGTATTCGTCCGGGGCGGCAATCTCGACCAGGTGGCCAACTGCCGAAGACAGCACGTAGTCGTCGCTCTCGAAATACTCGTCGTGCTTGGTAAACCCCCCGAGGGCACGGGCGATATCCGCCGCGACCGACGGTTTTTCCGCGATGATGAGGGCTTTTGACATGGGAAAGGGTCCTTGCGAGCCGCTTCCGGCAACCCGCTAATTGCACTGCAAACGTAGTAATCAGAACGCCGGGAGGCTTTGAGGCGCCAATAATAAGCGCGGTTTCAACGACGGTGCAAGCAAGCGCCATCGTTGTCGCCGGCACCGCCTAGGCGGCGCCAGCCTCCCCGGCAAGTAGCCAGTCCAGCAACTGTGGCACATCTTCGGCGCTTGCCGGCATCGCGCCACCGCGCGTCAGCATGCGCTCCAGCACCTCGACATGCGGCAGCAGCGTGCCATAGAACTGCGGCGCGCCGCCCGACGCCGGCTGTACCAGCAGCGTCGGGAAGTTCTCGATGTCGATATCGCCGAGCGCATCGGCATGGGTCTCGATATCGATCCAGACGAAACAGTCCTGCGGATGGCGCCCGGCAAGTGTCTCCAGGGCCTTCAGGTAATCCCGGCAGGTACCGCACCACTGCGCGCACAGGCAAGCCACCAGACGGCCCTGTGGCCGCGCCGCCAGGCATTCGGCAATCGCGGCGGCGTCACGCTCGGGAAAGTAAACGGTCATGGCATCGGAGTCATGTGGCGTCCGCGACATGCGGACGCCGGCGATTGTATCGGTATCGGGGGCCATGCCCCCTTGCTGTGGCAAAACGCCTGGTTCAGCCGAGGCGCCGGAACAGGTTTCCCGGTAGACGTTCGGCCATGCCGGCCAGTTCCAGCTCCAGCAGGCGCGCCGCGACCGTCTCCGGGGGCTGGCCGCTGCGCTCGCACAGCGCGTCCAGCGTAACCGGATCGTAGCCGAGTGCCGGCAACAGGGTATCAGCCGGTTCTGAAAGCCGGGCCTTGCCGGTGACATCGTGGTCCGGAGCCGCAACGACCGGGACCGGGGGTGGGGCGGGGGCGCCAAGTTCGTCGAGCACGTCCGCTACCGATTCCACCAGCTTCGCCCCCTGGCCGATCAGCAGGTGGCAGCCGCGCGACAGCGGCGCGTGGATCGAACCGGGAATCGCGAACACCTCGCGCCCGAGGTCCGCCGCCAGCCGCGCCGTGATCAGCGAACCCGAGCGCGCTGCCGCCTCGACCACCAGCACGCCGCGCGCAAGCGCTGCGATGATGCGGTTGCGCCGCGGGAAGTTGGCCGCCAGCCCGCGCATGCCGAGGGGGAACTCGGTGACGATGGCGCCGCGCTGCGCCACCTCGCGGGCCAATGAAAGGTTCTCCGCGGGATAGACGCGGTCGGCCCCGGTGCCGATCACCGCCACCGTGCCGCCGCAGCCGCGCAGGCCGCCCGCATGGGCGGCCGCGTCGATGCCCTGCGCCAGGCCCGAAACCACCGTCAGCCCCGACTCGGACAAGCCTTGCCCGAACGTCAGCGCGTCGCGCGTGCCCTGCGCGGTGGCCGAGCGCGCGCCGACGATGGCCACGGCGGGGCGGGCCAGCATCGCGGGATCGCCCTGGATATATAGCAGCGGCGGCGGATCGGCCAGGTCGAACAGGCGTCGGGGATAGGCGTCGTCGGCGAGCGTAACGAGGTGGTTGCCGGGCGTGTCGAGCCAGCGCAGCGTCCGGCCGGCCAGCGCCGACACCGCGGCGCCGGGGGCAGCCAGCACGGCGCGCGCCAGCCTGGCCGGTACCACCGCCGACAGCGCCGCCACGCTTTGCGCCAGCACCTGCTGCGGCAGCCCGAATGCCGCCATCAGGCGCCGCATCGCCACAGGGCCGACGCCGGGTGCGTTGGCCAGCCGCAGCCACGCGAGCACGTCAGGCGGCTCGCGCGTGCTGTCCTGCCGGATCTCGCCGGCCAGGGGCAATGCCTTCACGCCATCCCCCAAGGCCGGTTCAGCGCGGCGAGGTGGCGCGGTCGCCGACCGCGATCACGTTGGAGGCGTCGGTCACCAGCGCGTACGCCACGCCGGGGAACACGCGGAAGACAAAGGCGAGCCCGTAACGCTCGTCAGGCAGGCGGATGCTGCGGTTCTGGTCGGTCCGGTCGTGTACGGTCTCGCCGGTGCGCGACAGCGCCAGCACTTGCCCGGGCTCGAGCCCGGCCTTGCTGCCGACGTTGAGCACCACCACCTGCTTGGCACCGCCGAATTCGACGCCGCCATAGACCTTGGCAACGCGGCCGTCGACCTCGACATCGGGCGCGTGCGGCACGTAGCGCACCGCTTCGCGCGCCGGCTGCGGCATCAGCATCGTGCCCACGCCCATCTCTTGCTGGGCCTGCGTGACCTGCAGCGTGGACACCGCGTCGGGGCCCTGCGCGCCGCGCGCCAGCCGGACGTTGCCCTCGTACTCGGCCTCATAGCCCAGCACGGCGTTGGTGACCGGATCGCGCACCGGCGTGACCGGCCGGTAGGCCTGCCAGTCGCTGCCGGCCGGCGCATCGGGCGCAATGCCGCGCGCGTAGGCGCTGTCGTCGCGGCCCAGGTACACGCGCGATTCGGGCACCGCGACGATCCGTGCCGAGGTTGCAAGCGTGCCTTCGTCGACCACCAGCGGCCGGATCAGGAACGGCTCGATATCGCTGGCGGAAATGCTGAGGATGGCGGCGCCGTCCACATCGCCGCCGCGCACGCGAGGTGACAGTTGCACAGTCCCGTTGCCCGCGGGGGTGGTCGACAGCCAGGCGCGGCCGTCGCGCTGGATCAGGTACAGGATCTGGCCGGGGTAAATAAGGTGCGGGTTGCGGATCTGCTGCTGGTTCATCCCCCACAACTCGGGCCAGCGCCACGGCTGGCGCAGGTATCGGCCCGAAATGCCCCACAGCGTGTCGCCGTTGCGCACGGTGTACTGCGAGGGCGCATTGGGGGCGAGATCGGCGATCGGGATGCCCTGGCGGGCAGTGCGCTGGGCCTCGGCCTGCTGCGCCGCCGTGACCGTCAGGTCGGCGGCCCTGGCGGGCAGTGTTGCCGCGGCAGTGATGCCGGCGGCACTCAGCAATGTGAGGGTGAACGCGTGCAGCCTGCGGCCCGACGCCGCCTGGTGTTCTTTGGTAAGATCGCGCATTTTCCTGAACCGGCCGGTGGTTCGGCCGGATTGACCCTGGAGAGCGTGCCTGCTTCGGCGCGCCTTGATTTTTTGTACTGGCGCCCCGATTCTGCATGTAAAGTCCCGACGCCGCAACGCGGCCGGGCCGCTCGCTCAAGCGGGCGTTGCGCCCTAGCATCATGGCAAAACTCGACATCCTGACCTACCCCGATCCCCGTCTGCACACCGTCGCGAAACCTGTCGCGGCCGTGGACGACCGTATTCGCCAGCTGGTGAAGGACATGGCCGAGACCATGTACGAAGCGCCGGGCATCGGCCTGGCCGCGACGCAGGTGAACGTCCACGAGCAGGTGGTGGTGATCGACGTTTCCGAAACGCGCGACCAGCTCCAGGTCTTTATCAATCCGGAAGTCGTCTGGGCCAGCGACAAGCGCAAGGTGTGGGAAGAGGGCTGCCTGTCGGTGCCCGAGATCTATGACCGCGTCGAGCGCCCCGACCGCGTGCGCGTGCGCGCGCTCAACGAGAAGGGCGAGACCTTCGAGCTGGACGCCGACGACCTGCTGGCCGTATGTATCCAGCATGAGATCGACCACCTGCGCGGCAAGGTCTTCGTCGAGTACCTGTCGCCGCTGAAGCTGAACCGCATCAAGAGCAAGCTGCAGAAGCGCGAACGCACGCGCATGTAAGTCGCGCGCGCGGCATCCGCGAGAAGCGCGCGAAGATGTAACAGCACGGCGGAATCCGCCGCCTGCGCTCGACACACGCGCGGGGTCTGCTATCTTTATGACTTCCGAAGAACAAACGTACCGGCCGCGATAGCGGCCGGTTGCGCTTTCAGCCCGCGCTTTCAGCCAGTATTCACCTCGGAACCTGCCATGTCCCAAGCCAAGCCCCTGCGTGTCGCCTTTGCCGGCACGCCCGAGTTCGCGCGCGTCGCGCTTGAAGCCATCCACGCCGCCGGCTTTCCCGTGGTGGCCGTGCTGACGCAGCCGGACCGGCCCGCGGGCCGCGGCATGCAGCTGCAGGCAAGCCCGGTCAAGCAGTACGCGGTGGCCAACGGGCTCGGCCCGGTGCTGCAGCCCCGTTCGCTGCGCCGGCAAGGCAAGTATCCGGAAGAGGCCGCGGCGGCCGTGGACACGCTGGCGGAACTCGCCCCCGACGTGATGGTGGTCGCCGCCTACGGCCTGATCCTGCCGGCCGAGGTGCTGGAGTTGCCGCGCCTGGGCTGCCTCAACATCCACGGCTCGCTGCTGCCGCGCTGGCGCGGCGCGGCGCCGATCCACCGCGCCATCGAGGCCGGCGATGCCGAGACCGGCATCACGCTGATGCAGATGGACGAGGGCCTGGACACCGGCGACATGCTCACGCGCGAGGCCGTGCCGATCGGCGCCGACGACACCACCGGCACGCTGCACGACAAGCTGGCCGCGCTGGGCGCGCGCATGACCGTCGCCGCGCTGCAGGAACTGGCCGCTGGCCGCGCGCTGGCGGCGACGAAACAGCCCGAAGCCGGCGTCACCTACGCCGAGAAGATCGCCAAGGACGAGGCGCCGCTGGACCTGCGCCGCCCGGCCACGGCGCTGGCCAGCCAGGTACGCGCCTTCAACCCGTTCCCCGGCGCCACCGTGCAGGTCGGCGATACCGTCATCAAGTGCTGGCAGGCAATGCCGCTGGCCGCGGCCAGCAGCCTGCCGCACCCGCCCGGGACGGTGCTGGCGGCCGATGCCGGCGGCATCATCATCGCCTGCGGCGACGGCAGCGCCCTGCAGGTGACCGAGCTGCAGAAGCCGGGCGGGCGCCGCCAGCCGGCGCAGCAGTTCCTGCAGGCCATGCCGGTGCCGCCGGGCACGCGCTGCGTGGTCCCCGGCAATGGCGCGGCGCAGGCATAATCAGTCAAGCCGGCGCGGCAAGCACTTCGTGTGCGTCATGCGCCATGGTGCGGCGGCTGGTCCCCGCAAGCAGTTGAATTTTCTGGTGTTGGCCCCTATCTAACGGTCATCGCACCGGCATGTTTTGCAACGTCTTGCAGCAGCCGGCGCGGTCCACTACATGGAGATCACCGCAATGTTCAACTGGGTCAAGACCTTCATGCTGATGGCGGCCATCACGGCGCTGTTCATCGTCATCGGCGGCATGATCGGCGGACGCAGCGGCATGATGATGGCGCTGCTGCTCGCGCTCGGCATGAACTTCTTCTCCTACTGGTTCTCGGACAAGATGGTCCTGCGCATGTACAACGCGCAGGAAGTCGACGCCAGTACCGCGCCGCAGTTCTACGGCATGGTGCAGGAGCTGGCGCAGCGCGCCAACCTGCCGATGCCGCGCGTCTACCTGATCAATGAAGACGCGCCGAACGCCTTCGCCACCGGCCGCAACCCGGAACACGCCGCGGTGGCCGCGACCACCGGCATCCTGCGCGTACTGTCCGAGCGCGAGCTGCGCGGCGTGATGGCGCATGAGCTGGCGCACGTGCGCCATCGCGACATCCTGACCTCGACCATTGCCGCGACCATGGCCGGTGCCATTTCCGCGCTGGCCAACATGGCGATGTTCTTCGGCGGCCGCGACGAGAACGGCAACCGCACCAATCCCATCGCAAGCATTGCGGTGGCAATCCTGGCGCCGCTGGCGGCCTCGCTGATCCAGATGGCGATCTCGCGCGCGCGCGAATTTGAAGCCGACCGCGGCGGCGCCGAGATCTGCGGCGACCCGCAGGCGCTGGCCAGCGCGCTCGACAAAATCCACCGCTATGCGCAGGGCATCCCGTTCCAGGCGGCCGAGGAGCACCCGGCCACGGCGCAGATGATGATCATGAACCCGCTCTCGGGCGGCGCCATCGCCAACCTGTTCTCGACCCACCCGGCGACCGAGGAACGCATCTCGCGCCTGATGCAGATGGCGCAGACCGGGACCTATCCCGCCTGATCGGGCGGGAGTTCGCGGGGTCCCTGGGGAGCCCGCCGGGGAGCCAATGTGGCTCAATTCCGGAGCGCGGCTCCCACACAAGGTAAACTGCCCGCTGGTTTAAACATGGACCAGCGGGCATTTTTCTTGCCCTCGCCCGGCTGCCCACCGATTCACGACTTACCTGCCGCCTCACCCGCTGCCTGACCGATATGCGCCTGCCTCCCGATTCGCTTGCCTTCCAGATGCTTGGCGCCGCCGCCGCGGTACGCGCCGTCAGCGAAGGCACCGCCTTGCCGCAGGCGATCGAAGACGCCGCCGCGCAGTTGCGCCTGGACCGCGTGCGCGATGCCGCCACGCGCGGTGCGCTGCAGGACATCGCTTACCGCACCATGCGCCAGTTCGGCACCGCGCGTGCGCTGGTGACGAAGCTGGTCACGCGCCCGCCCGGCGCGCAGGTGGACTCGCTGCTGGCGGTGGCGCTTGCGCTGCTGCTCGAGCAGGCACCGGGCCAGCGGCAGGACAAAGACAGCCAGGACGCGGCACAGGGCGCGACGCCGGGCACCCCGGGCCGCGCCGGCTACAGCACCTTCACGGTGGTCGATCAGGCGGTCAGCGCGGCCGCGTCGGAACCCAAGACTGCGCACGCCCGCGGCCTGGTCAACGCGGTACTGCGCCGTTTCCTGCGCGAGCGCAAGGCGCTGCTGGCCGAGGTCAACCGCGACGAACAGGCGCGCTGGAACCTGCCGCCGTGGTGGCTGCGCATGCTGCGCGAGGCGTACCCGGAGCAGTGGACCGATCTCGCCGCGAGCGTCAACGTGCGCCCGCCGATGACGCTGCGCGTCAACACCGCGCGGGTCAGCGTGAAGCAATACCAGACCGACCTGGCCAATGCCGGTCTCGCCGGCACCGTGGTCGGCCCGCAGGCCGTGCGCCTGGTGCGCGCGGTGCCGGTGACGCAATTGCCGGGCTTCGCCGAAGGCACGGTGTCGGTGCAGGACGCCGGCGCGCAACTGGCCGCGCCGCTGCTCGAGGTGGCCGACGGCATGCGCGTGCTCGATGCCTGCGCCGCGCCCGGCGGCAAGACCGGCCACCTGCTGGAGCTTGCCGACATCGACGTGACCGCGGTGGAAAGCGACCCGCAGCGCGCCACGCGCATCAACGAGAACCTCGCGCGCCTCGGCACGCAGGCCCGCATCGTGGTGGGCGATGCCAGCCGGCCCGCCGACTGGTGGGACGGCCAGCCCTTCGACCGCATCCTGGCCGACGTGCCGTGCTCGGCCTCCGGCATCGTGCGGCGCCATCCCGATATCCGCTGGCTGCGCCGTGAGACCGATATCGCCAAGCTGATCACCGAGCAGCGCCGCATCGTGTCGCAGCTGTGGCCGCTGCTCAAGCCGGGCGGCATCCTGGTCTACGTCACGTGTTCTATTTTCCCAACGGAAGGCGAGGAGCAGGCGCGCTGGTTTGGTGCACAACTGGCAGATGCGATACGATTGCAGGCGCCGGGGCAGCTGCTGCCCGGCACCCGTACGACAACGCACTCGGCCGGCGAACAAGGTGAAAAGGACCCTGGCCACGCCAGCCTGCCATCGGATCACGATGGCTTTTTCTACGCCCGCTTCCAGAAACGCGCCTGATCTGATCCGATGCCGAGCACGCCGCGCCCATCAGACTGCCGCGTTACCGTGGATTTCGCCGCGGGAATGACGCAACTGCGGACGCAACTGCGGGCGTGCATGCGTGTGCTGATGCTCGCGCTGGCTCTGCTGCTGTGGCTGCCGCCTGCCGCCCAGGCGCAGGTGATCGAGGCTACCGAGGCCCGCATCGAATACCAGGACGGTGGCTTCGAACTGGCTGCGAGCTTCGAGTTCGACCTGCCGCCCGCGCTGGAAGACGCGCTGCACAAGGGCATATCGCTATATTTCGTGGTCGATTTCGAGCTGACGCGGCCGCGCTGGTACTGGTTCGACGACAAGCCGGTCAACACCAGCCGCAGCGTGCGCTTGTCCTACCAGCCGCTGACGCGGCAATACCGCATTTCCACCGGCGGCCTGCAGCTGCCGTTCTCGCGGCTGAAGAGCGCGCTGCAGTTTGTCCAGCGGGTACGCGGCTGGCGCGTGTTCGAGCGCAACGCGGTCAAGCCCGGCGAGAGCTATCACGCGCAGGTGCGCATGCGGCTGGACCTGTCGCAACTGCCCAAGCCGTTCCAGATCAATGCGGTCAATACGCGCGACTGGAACCTGGCTTCGGACTGGCGGCGCTTTATCTACACCGTGCCGACGGACCTGAACGCGATCCCGACGCCGGTGCCGGTGCCCGCGGTTCCGGCGCCGCCGCCGGCGCCGCCGCCGCTGCCCGCTTCACCTGCCGCACCCATGCCCATGCCCATGCCGGCGCCCGCGTCTGCGCCGGGCGCACCCGCCGCCGCGGCGGAGCCGCGCAACACCGTGTTCGTGCAGGCGGTATCGAGCGCGCTGTTGCCCGCGCTGCTGGCGCAGCCGGCGCTGTCCGCCTCAAGCCAGCCATGAACACTTCGCTGTGGGACAGCCGTTTCCGGCGCGTGCTGTATCGCGTCGTGGCAGGCATCATCGTGTTCCTGGCGCTGGTGCTGGTCGGCCTGCTGGCCGGGGCATCGGCCAATACCGAATTCTTCGATCGCTATTTCACGCTGCTGTTCAAGGTGAACCTGGTGATCGGCGCGCTGCTGGTGCTGATCGTCGGCGCGCTCGCGGTGACGCTGTGGCTGCGCTACCGCCGCGGCAAGTTCGGCACGCGGCTGATGACCAAGCTCGCGGTGTTCTTCGGCGTGGTGGGCGTGCTGCCGGGCGTGCTGATCTACCTGGTGTCGCTGCAGTTCGTTTCGCGCAGCATCGAGTCCTGGTTCGACGTGCGCGTGGAAACCGCGCTCGAAGCCGGCCTCAACCTAGGCCGCTCCACCATCGACAGCGCGCTGGCCGACCTGCAGGGCAAGGCGCGGCTGATGGCCGAGCAGCTCTCCGGTTCGTCGGGCGTGTCCACGTCGCTGCAGCTGAGCCGGCTGCGCGAGCAATACGGCGTGCAGGAGGCGGCAATCTTCACCGGCAGCGGCCGCGTGCTGGCCACCGCATCGAGCAACTACGCCGCGCTGGTGCCCGACCTGCCTTCGGGCGTGCTGGCGGAGCAGGCGCGGCTGGCGGGCGGCTACGCCGCGGTCGAAGGCGGCACCGATCCGACGCAGGACAGCCAGGGCGCCGAGCGCGTCGAAGGCACCCCCCTGTACCGGCTGCGCGTGATCATCCCGCTGGGCGCGGCGCCGACCACCGCGCAGGAGCAGGTGGCCGCGAGCACGCCGCGCGCGACACCGCGCCCGCGCTGGGCCGGGTCGGGCCTGTCGGTGGAGCGCCGTCCCGAGGAAGCGCCGTCGAGCGGCTTCGGCCTGGTCGGCGAGACCGTGCGCGAGGAGCGTTACCTGCAGGTGCTGCACCCCGTGCCGGCCGTGCTCGCGCGCAATGCCGACGAGGTGCAGCGTGCCTACCAGGAGTACCAGGAGAAAGCGCTGGGCCGCACCGGCCTGCGCAAGATGTATATCGGGACGCTGACGCTGACGCTGTTCCTCGCGGTCTTTATCGCGGTAATGCTGGCCCTGCTGCTCGGCGGCCAGCTGGCGCGGCCGCTGCTGATGCTGCTGCAGGGGACCAAGGAAGTGGCCGAGGGCGACCTGTCGCCCAAGCGCGAGCTGAAGAGCCGCGACGAACTCGGCATGCTGACCCAGCAGTTCAACCAGATGACGCGGCAGCTGGCCGAGGCGCGCCTGGCGGTGGAAGAAAACCGCGCGGCGCTGGAGCAGTCAAAGGCCTACCTGGAAAGCGTGCTGCAGAACCTGACCGCGGGCGTGCTGGTATTCGACCGGCGCTTCGTGCTGATCACCGCCAACCCCGGCGCCGAGCGCATCTTCCGCCAGCCGTTCGGCGCCGTGCTGGGACTGCCGGTGGAGCAGATCCCGGGGATGGGCCCGTTCGGCGAGATCGTGCGCCAGGCGTTCTCCGACCAGAACACCAGCGAGGTGCTGGGCGGCGCCGAGCATTGGCAGAAGCAGATCGAGCTGCCGCAGGGCCACGGCGGCGGCATGGACGAACAACCGCTGACGCTGCTGGTGCGCGGCGCGCGGCTGCCCGGCGGCGAGCGCGACGAGCCCGGCTACGTCATCGTCTTCGACGATATTTCCGATGTGATTTCCGCTCAACGCTCGGTGGCCTGGGGCGAAGTGGCCCGTCGCCTCGCGCACGAGATCAAGAACCCGCTGACGCCGATCCAGCTGTCGGCCGAGCGGCTGCAGATGAAGCTCTCGCCCAAGCTGGAAGGCACCGACGTCGACGTGCTCAAGCGCGGCGCGGCCACGATCGTCAGCCAGGTGGCGGCGATGAAGCGCATGGTCGACGATTTCCGCGACTACGCGCGCACGCCGCCCGCGGTGCTGCAATCGCTGCAGCTCAACAGCCTGGTGTCAGAGGTGCTGCATCTGTATGGCATCGACGATCCCGCGCTGCACGAGCATCCGGTGATCCATCCGGCGCTGGGCGCTGCGCTGCCCGAGATCAAGGGCGACCCTACGCAACTGCGGCAGGTCATCCACAACCTGCTGCAGAACGCGCAGGATGCGGCCGCCGAGAACGTGGCGGCGGGTAGGGCGGCGCCCCATATCACTCTGAACACCGAGACTGTAGAATATAAAGATTCTGCCGGCGAAAACCGGCAGGCCGTCAAGCTCACCGTTGCGGACAATGGCCCCGGCTTTGCACCACGGATCCTGAGCCGCGCGTTCGAGCCCTACGTGACCACCAAAGCCAAGGGCACGGGTCTCGGGCTTGCGATGGTAAAGAAGATCATTGACGAACACGGTGCGCGCATCGAGCTGCGCAATCGCCTGGAAGGTGCGGAGGTCGTCGGTGCACAGATCTCGATCCTGTTCGTTAAACTGGCATAGTCAACTTTTGGCGATCCGGTCCCGGAACGCTGCGGTGGGGTTAAGAGGGGAAGTATGGCAACCATCCTCGTAGTCGATGACGAAATGGGAATCCGGGAGCTGCTCTCGGAGATCCTCAGCGACGAAGGCCACGTGGTCGAACTCGCGGAGAACGCGCAGCAGGCGCGCGAATACCGCGCGGGCGGCACACCTGACCTTGTGCTGCTCGATATCTGGATGCCCGATACCGATGGCGTCAGCCTGCTCAAGGAATGGTCCGCGCAGGGCCAGCTGAGCATGCCCGTCATCATGATGTCGGGCCATGCCACCATCGACACCGCGGTCGAGGCCACCAAGATCGGCGCGCTGAATTTCCTGGAAAAACCGATCGCGCTGCAGAAGCTGCTGTCCGCGGTGGAGCAGGGCCTGGCACGCGGCATCGAACGCCCGCGCAGCGCTCCCGCCGCCACCGCCGCGCCGGCAAGCGCTCCTTCGGCCGAATCCGCCAGCGCCACCGCCGCACCGGAAGCCGCAGCCGAGACCGCCGCCAATGGCAGCCCTGCGCGCGTGCCCGAGGCCGAGATGCAGTTCTCGTTCGACATGCCGTTGCGTGAAGCGCGTGACCTGTTCGAGCGCGCCTACTTCGAGTACCACCTGCTGCGCGAACACGGCAGCATGACTCGCGTGGCCGAGAAGACCGGGCTGGAGCGTACCCACCTGTACCGCAAGCTCAAGCAGCTCGGTGTCGAACTGGGCCGCAACAAGCCTGAACCGGCCGAGCAGTGAGCCAGTGACGCAGATGTCGCTTGACGGCGCCAAAGACAACGGTTATAGTCTCACTTCTTTGGCCCGGTAGCTCAGTCGGTAGAGCAGAGGATTGAAAATCCTTGTGTCGGCGGTTCGATTCCGTCCCAGGCCACCAGAATAAAAAAGCCCGGCTCTTGCAGCCGGGCTTTTTTGCTTTTGGAAAGCGGTGTCGGTCATGGTCCGGCCCGCTGGCATCAAGGCCAATGTCTTTGCCTGCCACGCAACACCCAATCCAGAAGTAAATATCTTCTACTTGGCACCCGTTATAGGTATCTCTAGGATTGCCTGATGCCCTGCCACCTGGCAGCGCGTCGCGCGCCGGCAAAACCGCTCTCGGCTACAGAACAATGCGGTACCCGGCGCAGGGAAGTCCTTTCTACCGGGGGTCAGATGGATACGTTGATCGGGACGGGCGGCGAGCGCGGCCTGTGGAAGAGCACCATGGCCGCGGCGAGCCAGGCACTGGGCGCGGCCGGCAAGGTCCAGCAGGCCGTGACGCAGACGCTGAAACTGCAGCGCAAGATCCGCGAGTTGCGCGACGCCTTGCACCAGGCCGAGGCGGAACGCGACGTCTATCGCGAACTCCATGCCCGCACCGTCGACGAACTGCACCAGGCGGTGGACCGCAGTCCGGCCGAGATGCGGCGGCTGCGAGCCGTGGCCGAGGCCATGCAGGTGCGCCATCGCGCCTACAAGCTGCTGGTGCAGCACTACATGCGACTGGGTACGCCGATCGATCCGGCGGTCTTCGCCGAGCAGCGCAGCCGCGTGCAGCAGCACATCCTGTTCCAGCGCCGCAAGGGCATCCAGGTGTCGGAGATCGGCGTCGACGATATCGCGTTCCTGCTGCGCTGAGGCGAACCGGGGTGCAAACTCAGGTGCGAACTCAGGTCGAGCGCTCCGATATATCCGCTTCGCCCGCATGCAGCCCGTCGTCGCTGACGACGCGGTTGCGCCCGTGCGTCTTGGCATCGTAGAGGCGCCGGTCGGCGATCGCCAGCAGCGCGTCCAGCGCGAGCGGGGCGTCGGCCGGCGATTCGGCCACGCCGATCGAGACCGTGAAGCGGATTACGCGCTCGGGGCCCGAGGTTCCCGCGTCTGCGGCATGGAGCGCGGGATCGGACTCGGGCTCGGCTTCCGGCTCGGCCGCCACCGCACAGCCGGCGATCGCCTCGCGCAGGCGCTCCGCGATCCGCACCGCATCGGCCAGGCCGGTCTGCGGCAACATCACGGCGAACTCTTCGCCGCCAAGGCGCGCGGGCAGGTCGAACCCGCGCAGCGTGCCGTGCAGGGCCTGCGCCAGCGCTCCCAGCACACGGTCGCCGCTGGCGTGCCCCCAGCGGTCGTTGACCTTCTTGAAGAAATCGATATCGATCAGCAGCACCGACAGCGCGGTACCGCCGCGTTGCTGGCGCCTGGCCTCACGCCCGAAGCTGGCGCGGAAATGCCTGCGGTTGGCCAGGCCGGTGAGCGGGTCCTGCTGCGCCAGTTCCTGCAGCTTCTCGCCCAGCGCAAGGTAGTGATCGAACAGCTGCGTGACCACGCGCATCGTGACCCACAGCAGCAGCGGCAACAGCAGCCAGACGATCAGCAGGGGTCCGCTCAATCGGCTGAACATCGCCGGTGCCAGCGAAGACAGCGGCAGCACGTCGACCACCAGCCACGGGCTTTGCCCCGCGCGCTGGAAGAACAGCAGGTCGCCGTTGTGGCCGAGCATGCCGGAGCCCCGCGCGAACAACTCCGCCACGCCATGCCCGGACCAGTCTCCGGGTATGGCCTCGGGCCACTTCCGCAGGCCGGTGAGCCCGCTGCCGGATGACGACACCACGTCGCCGTGCACATTGACCATGTAGTGCACCGTGCCCGGCTCGCTGGCGGCACCCAGCAGCTCGTGCAGGCGCTGCTGCGCGACGTCGACGGCGATCACGCCGCGGAACTGGCTGCCGGCATAGACCGGGATGCTGATCGTCGTCAGCACGCGCGAACCCTCGAATTCGGTATAGAGCGGCGCCCAATGGATTGACCGGGTCGGGTTCCGCGCCGGCATGTGGCCGCGATAGTAGTCCATGCTGTCGAATCGCTGCATCAGCCGGACGGCCTTGGCAGGATCCTGCGGCGGATAGATAGCGAAGAAGCCATTGGACGAGATGAACAGCGCATTGCCCTGGATCAGGTCGCCGCGCAGCCCCAGCCCGAGCAGCTGGCTCAGCGTGCGGCCGACCATCAGGTCGGCCTTCAGGTCGGCATCGCGGCGGGCAAAGCCTTGCAGGCCGGCAAGGCTGCGGGGACCGACGCCGATCAGTGGCGCATCGCCACGCTGCAGGGGCAATTGCCAGGCATCGTCATTGCGGGCGGCATAGGCGCGCTCGATATCGGCATCGGCCGTGCCGACATTGGCGTACAGGGCGAACAGATACTCGGAGAAGTCGCGCAGGAAAAACAGGCGGCGGCGTTCGGCGGACAGGATTGCGTCGACGCCCAGCGCGCGCAGCACCAGCGCATGCTGGCGCTCGCCGATGACGCGCTCGCGCACCAGGTACAGCTCGCGCGCGGCGACCACCAGCGTGACCAGGAACACCGCGCCGAAGCAAGCCAGCACGACCCGTTGCGGGCGCATGACGGCAAGGCGGGGCAGCCAGCGCGGCTGCGGCAGCAAACGTCGCCACATGGGGCGGGCTCCTGTCGGTGCGGTCAGGGGTCGGGCCTGGCCTGCCGGCGGGCAGGCGCGCGATATCGATGTGCTGGCCGTGCAGACTGGCTTAGTGTAGACGAGAGCCAGCCCGCGGTGTCGATTCGATACCCGGCGTCAGCACACAACAAAGCCGCCGCGCATTGACGCTCGGAGGCGCCGGCGGAACACTGTCGCGTCCGCGCGGGACCTGGCATCGCGCACGGAAAATCCCCCGCTGAATGCCACCGTATGAGGCGTCGTCTCAGGCGACGTTGCCGATCTTGCCGCTGCAAATTCCCCCCGTCTGTCCCGCACTCGTGGCCACTACCTTGCGCTTGCGCGCCGGCATGGGGGCGCAGCGATGAGTACGCGCGCCCGCCGCCTGGTGGCAGAGGGACTGGGCACCGCGCTGCTGGTGGCGATCGTGATCGGCTCGGGCATCCGTGCCGAGCGACTTGCCGCCGGCGATACCGCGCTGGCGCTGCTGGCCAATTCGCTGGCCACCGGCGCCGGGCTGGTGGCGCTGCTGGTCTCGCTGGGGCCGGTGTCGGGCGGGCACTTCAACCCGGTGGTGAGCCTGTCCGCGCTGGTGCAAGGCACGCTAACGCCGCGCGATGCGCTGCGCTACGTGGCGGTGCAGCTGGCCGGCGCCGTGTGCGGCGTGCTGGCCGCGCATGCGATGTTCGGCGAACCGGCGGTGGCGTGGTCGGGCCAGGCGCGTACCGGTGCGTCGATGTGGTGGAGCGAATGCGTGGCGACCTTCGGGCTGGTCGGCGTGGGCATCGGCACGCTGCGCAGCCGGCCGCAGCTGGTGCCGTTCGTGGTGGCGGGCTATATCACGGCGGGTTACTGGTTCACGTCGTCGACGTCGTTCGCGAACCCGGCGCTGACCATTGCCTGTGCACTGACCGATACCTTCACCGGGATCCGGCCGGTCGATGTGCCGGGCTTCGTGCTGGCGCAGCTCGGCGGCGGCCTGGCGGCGACGCTGGTGTTCCACTGGCTGTGCCGCAAGCCGCCGGCTGCGGAGGACACGGCGCATGCGTCAAACCCGGCCCAGGCCGAAAGCGCGACCACCGCCGCGATTACCGCCGCAACCACCGCCGCAACCACGCGGCGCAACTGGCAGACTGGCGCTACCAGCGCCGATTGAGCTGCACGCCGAAGATCGAACCGCTGGCCTGCGACGCCCATGCGTCGGCCGGCGCGGTATAGCCGATGCCGTCCACGTCGCTGGCGCGGCTGTAGGTATAGAACGCGCGCAGGTTGGCGTTGCCGGCCGACTTGCCCAGCGTCAGCGTGGGCGCCACCGTCAGCGCGGTGCGCTGGCCGCTGACGCCGAAGCCCGACGAAATCTGGTCGTGCGATACCTCGAAGTTCAGCCGGAACTGGTCGCTCGCCACATAGGCGGGGCGTACGCGCGTGGTGGTCCACTGCAGCGTGCCGACCGGCGATCGATCGAACTGCAGGCTCTGTTCCACCGCGCCGCCCAGACCCGAGCGGCCCCTCCATTCGATCGATTCCGCCACGCGCATGCGCGACAGCGATGGCCCCATGCCGGTGTAGCCGGTCATGGCACTGCGCGAGCCTGAGCCAAACTGCATGCCCAGGCGATTGGTGCCGTACAGCACGCCTTTCTGCTCGTGCAGCGCCGACGCCCACCATGCGCCGCCGGTGTCCTGCACCATCGGCTGGGCTTCGACGCGGGTGAAGCCGAGTTGCACCGTGCCCTTGTCGTTGGTCGGGATGGGCGCGGTGCGCAGCGAGTGGTAGCTCGGCAGGTTCTGGCCGTTCTGGTCCGCGCGCGCGGTGTACTGGTAGTTCAGGCCGATGTCGCCGATCACCCTGGCGTTGTCGATGCCGAAGCGCATCGCCGTGGAATTGGGCGGCAGCAGGCCGGACGACATCAGGAACGGCGCATTGTCGCGCCGGCCCGCCCACATGGTGGCGCCGTCCAGCACAGCCAGGCCGCTGACGGCGGTATAGAACTGCGGCACCAGCGCGTAGGGATCGATCGCGGCGGGGCGGCCGTTGACGGTGGTGGCGTCGGTGCCGCGCGCCTGGGCGATCAGCATCACCTGCGGACCGCCATCGACATCGAGCACCGACTCGCGGATTTTCACTTCGCCGGCGCTGCGGCAGGCCAGGCCGCTGCCGATGCCGGTCGACAGCGCGCCGCCCGGGCAGGCGCGCATGGTCGCCGGGCGGTCTTCGACGGCGGCGCGGCCGCTGTAGCCCAGGCGCCACACCGAGTCGCCCGCAGGATCGTCGGCGGGAAGTTGCGAGCGCAACACAGGCGGCGCCTCGGCAGGCGCTTGCGCCGTGGTGGTGGCATCGCCAGCAGCCTCCGCCAGAGCCTCGGCCCTTGCCGGGGGCGGCGCGGCAGGCGGATCGGCCTGGAACTCACCCAGACGCGGCGGGAACAGCACTAGCGGCGGCGGTGCCGGCGCCGGCGGCTCCGGCGGTCCTACGAAAGCCGGATCCGCGGCGCCGGTGGCGGCAACGGTCGCGGGGGCGCTGCCTTCGGACGGCGCGGCCGCCGCTGCAGGCGCCACAACCGGGACGGTCCCGCTGGGAGCCGTGGACGCATCGCCCGCGATCAGCGCCGCCAGCGGGTCGTCCTGGCCCGCGGTGGCTGCCGGCGCGGTCGCGGCTTGCGCGACAGGCGCTGCAGGCGCGGCCAGTACCACCGGCGGCACCGCCGGCCGCTGCGCAATGCGCGGAGGCTGCGTGCCGTCGTCAGGGGCGACAGCCAACGGGGCGACCGTCTGCGCGCACGCCGCCAACCCCCAGGCTGCCAGCACGGCAAAGCCGATGCGGCGCAGGGGCAAGCCGCCCAGGCCGGCGGCAGCGCGCAGGCAGGAGGGTTCGGCGGCAAGCCGGCAGGAGGAGGTCAGCAAGGCGGAGGGCACGACGACAACAAGGCGAAACGACGATTCCAGCGGCCTGAGCACGCGGCTGGATCGAACAAAACCCGCCGAAGGCGGGGACTGTTTTTTATCAGCCGGTCCATTTGACCGCAAGCCGGGTTACAAAATCCCTCACAGTGTTGCCCGTCTCACAATGCGAAAATCACACGCTTCCTGTCGCAATCGACTAGCGAAAACCCGCATTGGCACGATGCTCCGTGCCGAAAGGGCCACCGCTATAATCGGCTGGCTTGGTGCGACACGCATTCTCGTGTCCGGGTAGCTCCAACGTAAGGAGCATCGACCTTTGTCGAGACAAGGGGAGGGCCTTGGCCTGAACCGTCCAATCTCGACCATTACTTGCTTAGACGAACCCGGCCGAACAGCCAGAGGGGAGTCCGATGTGTTGTGAGGAAGCCGGAACACTGGCCGACTTGCAGCTTGCTTTTTGCTGGATGGATTTCCAGCCATTGCCCAAGGGCGGGGACGCTCGCCTTTGGGCGAGTTCTCTGTAGACATCCCCCTAACGGAGGGTGTATGCGGCCAAACAGCGGAGATTCCGTTGTATCGCCGCAACATAGCATTCAAACCGTTCTGGATAGAACGGCGCTACGTTCTTTGGGACGGCAGCCAGCGCTCGCAAGAGCGACCGATGCCGTCAGGCGCTCGCTTGCATAGGAGCACAGTGGTAGGTAAGTGAGGTCCCGGAGCGGTAGCTCTGTGCATTATGGTTCGGTCGGATATGCCCGAAAGGGTTACACGATAGAGAACCTGCTATGCGACTAGCAGTAGCCTAGGGAGACATGCGTCACTGGTAACGGTGGGGTGTGAAGCTCTCCTGACAATGTAGCCCCCGAAAGGGTGCCATCAGGTCGCGAGACAGGATGGTGGAGGCTCCGAGCAGCAACGGGGTTGAGGCGCTAGGCTGACTGGTATGGGTAACGTAAGTGAACTGCTGATAAACGTCGTAACGATTGAGATGCCAAAGCTGCTGCTAGGCATTAACCAAAAGGTGTGTGGTCGGTTGTCCTACTCAAGCCTTGGGACACGTCGCCACGATGACCACCGGCGGAAAGGCAGACCCTAACCCAGTCGTGTAATGCGCAGGGAACGTGGTAAGCCCGTATGGCTGCCGGAGCGCAGTTTGGCTCAGGCAGGCGAACCGCAAGGAACGCTGTTGGCTGTGCGGGTATGGGAGGTTGGAAAAAGCGAATGCCGGGCTGTAATGGTCCGGATAGGGGTTGAGACATCATCCCACGCGAAAGCGGGCAGACTTCCAACTGGTCAATCGTCGCAGGACGGCTGACTGATCTCGCTTGTTTAAATTTTTCTTCCCTTGAGGGGCAACACGTCCCTCAAGGGGCGTGCTGTCTCTTGATGTTGGGGGAGATCCTCAAGATTGGAGAGCAGCATGGAAGCATTGATCCGCAAGGATGAATCTGCGCTCTCCGGCGTGCCGCAAACCTGGGGCGCCATTAATTGGCGCCGCGTGGAGCGGAACGTTCGAGAAATGCAGATTCGAATTGCGAAGGCGACACAGGAAGGGGACTGGCGTAGGGTGAAAGCCCTGCAACGGTCTCTGACCCGCTCGTTCTCCGCCAAAGCACTGGCGGTACGACGAGTGACGATGAACCAAGGTAAGCGAACGGCAGGCGTCGATCGCGAAAAGTGGACAACGCCTGAAGCCCGGTGGGAAGCCATTGGGAGGTTGAAGCGCCGGGGGTACAGACCTTTGCCATTACGGAGGGTTTTCATCCCCAAGGCCAATGGGAAGGAGCGCCCTCTGGGCATTCCAACCATGTTGGACCGAGCCATGCAAGCGCTGTATTTGCTGGCACTGGAACCGGTGTCCGAAGGAACGAGCGATCCGAACTCCTATGGGTTCAGGACCAACCGATCCACCGCGGATGCCATGTCCCAGCTGTTTGTTTCCTTATCCCAGAAGGCCTCGGCTCAATGGGTGCTGGAAGCTGACATAAAAGGATGCTTTGACCATATCAGTCACGACTGGCTGGAGCGCAATGTCCCGATGGACAAAGCAATCCTTCGGAAGTGGTTGAAGGCTGGCGTGGTATTTCAGGGTCAGTTTCAGGCGACCGAAGCCGGAACACCGCAGGGAGGCATCATTTCCCCGACTCTGGCAAATGTGGCGCTGAACGGCTTGGAAACACAACTGACCAAGTTCCTCGGAACGAAGTTGGGAGCGACCAAGACGAAAAGGCTCAAAGTGAACGTTGTGCGTTACGCGGACGACTTCGTCATCACCGGTGATACGCCGGAGGTCCTAGAGAACGAAGTGAAGCCGTGGGTAGAACAGTTCCTTGCAGTACGGGGGCTGTCGCTGTCGACGGAGAAAACGCGGATCGTCAGCATCACTGACGGCTTTGACTTCCTAGGGTGGAATTTCCGGAAGTACTCGGGAACACTGCTCATAAAGCCAAGCAAGAAAAACGCGCAAGCGTTCTATCGCAAGGTAAAGGCGGTTATCAGCACCAACAAGACGGTGGAGCAGTCGGTCTTAATTCGACTGTTAAACCCGATGCTACGGGGCTGGGCGCAGTATCACAGTCCGGTGGTGGCGAAAGCGGTGTTCGCCCGTGTGGAGCATGAAATCTTTAATGCTCTACGACGGTGGGCAAAGCGGCGACATCCACATAAGTCCGTCGAATGGGTGCGTAGGAAATACTTTGCGACCGTCGGCGAACGAAACTGGGTGTTTGGAACCAAGTTCGTGAGCGGCAACGGCAGTGTAGGTTGGACGGAGTTGTACTCGCTCGCGGGTACGCCTATCCGGCGGCACAAGAAGATTCGGGGGGATTACAATCCTTTCGATCCAACGCAGGAACGGTACGGCGAGAAGCTGCGACAGGAGCGTATGTTGGAAAACATGGCGCACCGGAAGCAGTGGATCAAGCTGTATCTATCCCAGCAAGGCTTGTGCGCAGTGTGTCAGTGCAAGATAACCAAGGAAACAGGATGGGAAGATCATCACATCGAACCTCGCATACGCGGGGGCTCCGATGCGCTAGGGAATCGAGTGCTGCTGCATCCGAACTGTCACAAGCAAGTGCATCACCAAGGTAGAACTGTTGTGAAGCCGGTGTCCGAAGGGGCATTTAGTTGAGACTCGAGCCGTATGCGGGGAAACTCGCACGTACGGTTCCTAGGGGGGGACAGGTCAGTAATGACCTTCGTCCCTACCCTACTCTTTCGGGTAAGACAGCCCTCGCCGTGCGACGCAAGTCCCGGCCATGCAGGGCACGCCGCCGTGCCCGTTCGCAACAGGCACAGCGTGCGCAGGCCGCCTATCGACACGATCGCCGGCGGCATGTGCGTCACGGTCCCGCGCCCGGCACCAAGCGAGCCGCGCGCTTGCAACCGAACCAAAATTTATAAGAGGAGAAGTAGAGATGGAACGTCGTTCCTTTCTGTTGAAGGCGTCGGCCGTAGCCGCCACCGGGGCACTGGCCGCGTGCGGCAAGGGCGAAGAGAAGGCAGCGCCTGCCGCCGCCAGCGGTCCGGCAGCACCGGCCGTGGTCGGCAGCAACCCGGCCGTGGAATGGCGCCTGGCCTCGAGCTTCCCCAAGTCGCTCGACACCATTTTCGGCGGCGCCGAGCTGCTGTCGGCGCGCGTGAAGGAACTGACCGACGGCAAGTTCAACATCAAGGTGTTCGCGGCGGGCGAGATCGTGCCGGGCCTGCAGGTGCTGGACTCGGTACAGAACAACACCGTGCAGATCGGCCACACGGCCGGCTACTACTACTTCGGGAAGAACCCGACGCTGTGCTTTGACACCACCGTGCCGTTCGGCCTGACCGCGCGCCAGCAGAACGCCTGGATGCTGCAAGGCAACGGCATGAAGCTGATGCGCGAGTTCTTCAAGGAATACAACGTCGTCAACTTCCTGGGCGGCAACACAAACGCGCAGATGGGCGGCTGGTTCCGCAAGGAAATCAAGACCGTGGCCGACCTGCAGGGCCTGAAGTACCGCATCGCCGGTTTCGCCGGCGTGGTGCTGTCGCGCCTGGGCGTGGTGCCGCAGCAGATCGCCGGCGGCGACATCTACCCGGCGCTGGAAAAGGGCACCATCGACGCGGCCGAGTGGGTGGGCCCGTACGATGACGAGAAGCTGGGCTTCTACAAGGTGGCACCGTACTACTACTACCCGGGCTGGTGGGAAGGCAGCGCGCAGCTGTCGTTCTACGCCTCGGCCAGCGAGTTCGAAAAGCTGCCGGCGCTGTACAAGCGCGCACTGGAAACGGCGACCATCGAGGCCCACACCACCATGATGGCCAAGTACGACACGGTCAACCCGCAGGCACTGGCGCGCCTGCTGGAAAACGGCGTCAAGCTGCGCCCGTTCTCCAAGGAGATCATGGAAGCCTGCTTCAAGGCGACGCAGGAAGCCTACGCCGACGAAACCGCCAAGAACCCGTCGTTCAAGAAGATCTACGACGACTGGCGCGTGTTCCGCAACAACGAGGCGGCGTGGTTCAACGTGGCCGAGCAGGCCTACTCGCAGTTCAGCTTCGCGCGCAAGCTCTAAGCACGTTCCGGCCGGTGCCGGGCACAAACCCCATGCCTGTCTGCGGGCATGGGGTTTTTTATTGCCCGGCGAGCTTTTCCCGGCGCCGGTAGAATCGCCGGCATCGACCGGAATTCCCTATGCAAATCGGCATCCTGTACGCGCTCCTGGCTTATGTCATCTGGGGGCTGCTCCCGCTCTATATCAAGTCGCTGCCCGGCATTGCGCCGACGGAGATCCTGCTGCACCGGATGGTGTGGTCGCTGGCGTTCCTGGGGCTGGTGCTGGCCTGGCGGCGCCAGTGGGCCTGGCTCGGGCAGTTGAGGGACCGGCGCCTGCTGCTGTCGTTCGGCGCCAGCGCGGCGCTGCTGTGCGCCAACTGGTTCCTCTATATCTGGGCGGTGTCGGCCAACCGCGTGGTCGATGCCAGCCTGGGCTACTTCATCAATCCGCTGTTCAGCGTGCTGCTAGGCGTGGTGTTCCTGCATGAGCGGCTGCGCGCGGTGCAATGGCTGTCGATCGCGGTGGCAGCGGCCGGGGTGGCTTGGCTGACGGTGGCGGCGGGCCAGTTGCCCTGGATCGCACTCGGGCTGGCGGCCAGTTTTGGCGGCTACGGGCTGTTGCGCAAGACGGGGGCGCTGGGCGCGCTCGAAGGATTGTCGCTGGAGACGCTGCTTCTGTTTCCTTTTGCCGCGGCGATGCTGGCCTACCTCTTCACCACGGGGCAGGATGGCTTCACCCACGCAGCGCCTGGTACGCAATTGCTGCTGCTGATGGCCGGGCCGGTGACGGCGGTGCCGCTGCTGTTCTTCGCCGCCGGCGCGCGGCGCATCCCGCTGTCGCTGCTGGGCCTGCTGCAATACACCGGGCCGACGCTGCAGCTGCTGCTGGGCGTGTGGCTGTGGCATGAACCGTTTCCCGCGCAGAAGCAGGTCGGCTACGCGCTGATCTGGATTTCGCTGGCGCTGTATGCGGTGGAAGGGCTGTGGGTGAACAGCCGGCAAAAGGCGGCTTCCATCCAGGCGACTAATGAATCGATTTGAGTCAGCGAAGCGTTTATTCTTCATGTAGATAAACCTGGTGCCCCGGCCATGTCCGCGCCGCCTGATGCCACGCCCCCGGTCCAGCGCAAGATCATCCATTGCGACTGCGATTGCTTCTACGCCTCGGTCGAGATGCGCGACGACCCCTCGCTGCGCGGCCGGCCGATGGCCGTGGGCGGCTCGCCCGACCGGCGCGGGGTGATCGCCACCTGCAACTATGAAGCGCGTGCCTTCGGCGTGCGCTCGGCCATGGCGTCGGCGCAGGCGGTCAAGCTTTGCCCCGATCTGCTGATCCTGCGTCCGGCCATGGACAAATATCGCGAGGTATCGCGCCAGATTTTTGCGATCTACCGCGAATACACCGAGCTGGTTGAACCGCTGTCGCTGGACGAGGCCTATCTCGACGTCAGCCTCTGCACGCGCCATGCCGGCAGCGCCACCCGCATCGCCGAAGAAATCCGACAGCGCGTGTGCGACCAGGTCGGCGTGACCGTTTCGGCCGGCGTGGGCCCGAGCAAATTCGTTGCCAAGATCGCTAGCGACTGGAACAAGCCCGACGGGCTGTTCGTGGTCCGCCCGGCGGCGGTCAATGCCTTCGTCGCCGCGCTGCCGGTCGAACGCATCCACGGGGTCGGCAAGGTCACCGCGGCCAAGCTGCGGCGGCTGGGCGCGCAGACCTGCGGCGACCTGCGGCCGTGGTCGCCGGACCGGCTGCACCGCGAATTCGGCGCGTTCGGGACGCGGCTCTACAAGCTGTGCCGCGGCGAGGACGAGCGCGAGGTGACGCCCGAGCGGGAGCGCAAGTCGATCAGCGTGGAAGAGACCTATGCCGACGACCTGCCCGACCTGCAGGCATGCCTGGTCGAACTGGAGCCGCTGATCGCCATGCTCGAGGCACGCATTGCCCGCGCGCAGGCGCACGGCACCATCGACAAGCTGACGGTCAAGCTGCGCTTTTCGGACTTCCGCCAGACCACGGTGGAATGCCGCGGCCATGCGCCCGACCGCACGGTCTACGCGCGCCTGCTGGCAGAGGGCCACGCCCGGCGCGGGCTGCCGGTGCGGTTGCTGGGGGTAGGGGTGGCGACCAGCGACCGGGATCGGTCGCAGCTCGAACTGTTCGAGTAAAACCAATTATTCGAGCGAATAATCAATGGGTGGATTTTTACCGCTGATCGATTATTCGTATTGATGATGCTCTGCCTATTGCAGGTTGTTCCGCATCACCAGCACCCAGGGCATGTGCGAATTGGTCACGCCATCGATCCGCCCCGAATCGCCCAGTTCGATTTCCTCCATCGATACCGATTGCTGGACATTGCCGCCGATGGCACGCACCACCCGCGCCGCCGGATCGACGGCCACCACGATGTCGCAATGCATCGGGGTGGTGCCGAAGCCGATCTCCGCCACATCCTCGAGGTAGCGGTCGCGTCCCCGCCCGGAACAGACGATGTCGCCCGGGCGGGGCATGGCCGGAACGGGTTCGATGCGGAAGGCGGGATGGGCAAGGATGCCGTCGCGCGCATCGACTACATACATCGAATGTGACTGGCCGGTCAGGAACTGCTGCTCGTCCAGCCCGGCCTTGCGCAACACCCACGAGATAAACACCGCCGACCAGGCCCAGGCGCCTTGCGTGACCTGCCGGCAACTGGGGGTTTCGCCGACGATGCCCCAGTAGCGCCGGGCCAGCGTGCAGCCCAGCGGCGTGGCCTCCATGCCGGTGCCGTCCGGGAAAGTCATGCAATCGGCGCGAGGCCACTTGATGTTGTTGCTGTCGGTGTCGGCGCTGGTGCCGCTGGCGGGCGCGCCGGTATCGGCCTTGTCCTCGGGTTGCACCTCCGGCGGTTCAGGCAGGGCCGGGGGCAGTTCGGGAGCCGGCGCGGGGCTGTAGGTGACGCAGGCGCTGTCGTCGCGGCCAAGGCGCACCACCTGCCCGCCCCAGCGCGACCACTCCTGCGTGGCGATCTCGACGATGCGCTCGCGCGGCGTGGCGCCGGGCGTGGTGACCGGCCGCTCGTTGTCGGCCAGCGGCCGTGCCTGCGGACGCGCGGGTTCGCTGACCGTGGTGCAGGCGCTCAGCAGCGCCAGCGCCGCGGCGGCGCAAATGGCTTGTGGAGAAACCTGTGGAATCCGCTGTGGAAAGCGCTGTGCATAACGCTGTGGAGATCTGCGGCGCAATGGACGGGCGAACATGGAAGCCCCACATGGCTCGGCGCCCCGTCCGGCCCTGCATCGGCCTTGGCTGGACGCCTGTTGGAAGTCCTAACGCGCAACCGCTTCGGCAATGGCTTCAGCGCTGCGGCGGATACTGCAGAAAACGTCGATCCCTGCTGTGGATAACGTCCCCCGCCTGGCGCTCGCCTGCGCCCTGGCCGAAGCTTGCGGCCGGCGGCGGCATGGCGGGGTCAAACAAACACGGGCCGTGCAGTGCAGCCCGTCAGGCTCACTGGTTGACAGCGTCCTTGAACTTCTGGCCGGCCTTGAACTTCACGGTCTTGGCGGCTTCCACCTTGATTTCTTCGCCGGTGCGCGGGTTGCGCGCCATGCGCTCGCCACGCTCGCCCTTGCTGAACGTGCCAAAGCCGATGAGGCTCAGCGTATCGCCCTTGGCCACGGCGTCCATGATGGCCGACAGGGTCACGTTCAGTGCCTGTTCTGCCTTGGCCTTGGTGAGACCGTCCACACCGGCTGCGATAGCGTCGATCAGTTCGGTTTTCGTCATGCTTCACTCCGTATCGAGTTGATAAAACACAGGCGCCCGGTCGGCGGTAGCAAGGCTGCCACCGGACCGGCAAAAGACGCCGCGGGCCACATCATACCGTGTCGGACAAGGCGCACCGCGAACAGATTGTTACCTGCAGGATTGCGCCAGGCCGCCTCAGGCCGTGGCTGGCGGCAAATCGACCTGCTGGCAGACCTGGTTGCGGGCGCTGCCGTTGCGGTGCAAACGCCGCGCGGCGAGCGCATGGACGGCCACATGACGCTGCACAGGCAGGCGGCCAGCCCGCCACGTTACAGGATGTCCCACGGGCCGTTCAAAGGCCATAGAGGGCCGCAGAGGCGTTTACGGGCCCTCTGCGACTGGGGATGGACCTCAGGGAGCCTCCGGCACGTATACGCGCCTGTATTCGCCCTAAAAGCCCCACAGTCCGGCTGCACTATGTTGCATGCAGATCCAGGCAAGGTTACCTGCCTCGCAAGACGGTATTCGGCTTGTGCATGCCTGGATCCGGCGTGTTCAGACTTGCGTATACGGCAACCTCTGCGGGCACCGGTATACGCCGGGCTCTTGCCGCTGCCCTGGTTCCGCCTTTCGGTTTACATCTTTCTTTCATGTATACAGATAGTGGTAGTAGGTAAACGGCGCCTCCGGCTGTGGAAAACTATGTAAACGTCTTTGCCGTCAACGGTTTACGTAAACGAGAAGTGGTTGCATCCATTGTTGGTCGCAGTGGATGAACCGGCCTTATGGATGAGGTCTTGCGGTATACGCCTCCGACTTATGCCCGAGGCATCCCCATGCGGGCCCCAGGCAGCCCACATCGAATCCGCGTGCTTTTCCACAGAAGGAGGCGGGGTTATCCACATGCGCGAGGTTTACGTGACCGGCCGTAACCAGGCCGTATACCTGCCAGGGCGAGCGGTCGAGCCGTTAACCAGGGGTCACGTATACGTGTCGCAGCCACGCCGGTATCATGCCGATCGCGCCGGAACGGCCGGCACAGGCAGGCGACACGCATGGAAAGGCAAATGGCGGACAAGGCAAAGCAAAAGGCAGCGGGCAAGAAGACCGCGAGCGACCGGATCGAGGTGCGCCAGTCGGGCGTGCACGGCAAGGGCGTATACGCGATCGCCCCCATCGCCGAAGGCGAGCGCGTGATCGAGTACAAGGGCGAGCACATCTCGTGGAAGAAGGCGCTGGAGCGCCACCCGCACGATCCCAGCGATCCCAACCACACTTTCTACTTCAGCCTGGACGACGGCAGCGTCATCGACGCCAAGTTCGGCGGCAACCGTGCGCGCTGGATCAACCACGCCTGCGAACCGAACTGCGAGGCGCGCGAGAAGAAGGGACGCGTCTTTATCCACGCGCTGCGCGATATCGCCCAGGGCGAAGAGCTGTTCTATGACTACGGGCTGGTGATCGAGGCGCGCTATACGGCCAAGCTGAAGAAGGAATTCGAGTGCCGTTGCGGCAGCCCGCAATGCCGCGGCACCATGCTGGCGCCGAAGGACAAGAAAAAGAAGAAGTAAGGCCGAAGGCGCTTCAGCCGGTCGAACCTGCCGGCTCGCACGGGATCCGGATCACGAAGCGCATGACCGGCCGGCGCTCCGGCGTGCACTCGGTGCCCTGCAGGCTGGCCGGCTGCTGCGGCACGTCCTCGATATGGATGGTGCCCTGGTGCAGCGTCACGATCTCGTGCACGATGGCCAGCCCCAGGCCGGCGCCGCCACTCTGCGCCGCGCGGTCGCCGCGGAAGAAGCGCTTGAACACCTCTTCGCGCCGCTGCGGCGGGATGCCGGGCCCGTTGTCTTCGATCATCACCACCGCCATGCCGCGGTGACCCATGGCCTCGCCGCCGGCGCGCACGGTGATGCGGCCGCCGGCCGGCACGTACTTCACCGCATTGTCGATCAGGTTGGACAGCGCCTCGCGCATCAGCAGGCGGTTCCCGCGCACAACCGCGGGCGTGCTGCCGGTGAAGGTAGGCCCGGGCAATATCTCGAAACCCAGGTCGATGCGGCGCGCGAGTGCCTGCGGCACCCATTCGGCGCCGATTTCGAAGGCAAGCTCGGCCAAATCGAAGTGCTCCACCGGCCCCAGCCGCTCCAGCGACAGCCCAGGCTCTGCGCGCGCCAGCGACAGCAGCTGGTTCGACAGCCGCACCGCGCGGTCGGCCGCGGTCTGGACTTCACGCAGGGCATGCCGGACGACCTCCGGAGAATCGGCTTCCATGGCGCGGTCGGCATGCAGCTTGACCGCGGTCAGCGGCGTGCGCAGCTGGTGCGCGGCATCGGCGATGAACTTGCGCTGTGCATCGAGGGCGTCGCGCAGCCGCGCCAGCAGTGCATTCAGGCCGCGGATCAGCGGCGCCACCTCGGCCGGCACCTGGGTTTCGTCCAGCGCCGCCAGCGAGCGCGCGGTCTGCCGGTTGAGCTTGTCGGCCAGGATCTGCAGCGGCACCAGCTCTTCCTTGAGCACGTGCGACAGGATCAGGCTGCCGACCAGCAGCAGCAGGATCAGCGGCACCGACACCGACAGCAGGATCTCGTTGGCGGCGGTCTCGCGCCGGTCCAGCAGCTCGGCCACTTCGATTACGATAGGTCCGCGCGCGGGCTTGCCGGCCTCGCTGGTGCCGAGCTCGTCCACCGCGGCGCTGGGCAGCATCACCGGCAGCCGCACCGCGCGCACCTGGCGCCCGCTGAACCAGGCATAGAACAGCCGGGCATCGTGCAGCGTGGTCTGGCCGGTGCCGTAGCCCAGCCACGTGTCCATGCCGCCGATCAGGCCATCGGGCCCGTGGATGCGCCAGTAGATGCGGTCGGTGCCCTCGGCCTCGACCAGCGTCTGCGCGATCATCGGGATGTCCTGCTCCAGCCGCGGGCCGGCGATGCGGATCTGCTGGGCGATGTTGTTGGCCACGCCATACAGCGCGCGGTCGAACACCTGCGTGGTGTAGTGCGCCGCCAGCCAGTAGGACAGCGAGCCGCTGGTGAGCACCAGCGCGAACAGCGGCGTCGCCAACGCGCGCAGCAGGTGTACGCGCAGGCTGATGTTGGAGCCGGGGCGGGCGGCCTGGCGTGTCGATGCGGGCGCGGCGCCGGCGTTGTCAGCCGCGGCGGAGGAAGGGAGCTCGTTCCGCGTTGCGATGCGGGACGAAGTGCGCCAGGAAATCCGGGTGGAGGTGCGGGAGCGGGGCCACATTGCCGGCTGGGCTGATGGGTCGGGGCCGGGGGTCAGTGCCGTGCGCCGGGCGGCGCAAGCGGCAGGAACGCTTTCATTGGCCGGCGCGGATCTGCAGCAGGTAGCCGAAGCCGCGCACGGTCATGATCTCGACATCGCTGTCCTCGAGCTTCTTGCGCACGCGGTGCACGTAGACCTCGATCGCGGTGTCGCCCACGGTATCGCCGCCTTCGCCGGCGGGGTGGGCAAAAGTGGCCAGGTGGTCCTGCAGCTGCGCCTTGCTGACGACGCGGCCCTGGCGCTGCAGCAGCAGCTCGAGCACCGCGAACTCGCGTGGCGACAGTTCCAGCGGCCGGGCGTCGATGAACATGCGGCGGTCGTTGCCGGACAGGCGCAGGCGCCCCAGGCGCACGTCGCGCTCGGGCGCGGCCTCGCCATGCTGGCTGCGGCGCAGCAGCACGCGCACGCGCGCTTCCAGCTCGGGCAGGGCGAAGGGTTTGATCAGGTAGTCGTCGGCACCGGCGTTCAGGCCCGAGAGCTTGTCTTCCAGTTCGTCGCGCGCGGTCAGGATGATGACCGGGGTGGTGCGGTTGCGGGCGCGGTAGCGCGCCAGCAGGGTCATGCCGTCGATCCCGGGCAGGCCCAGGTCGAGGATGACGAGGTCGTGCTGCTCGCGCAGCAGGTGTTCGGTGGCATAGACGCCGTCATGGACGACGCGTACCTGGTGGCCGGCGCGGGACAGGCCGGCTTCGACGCCGCTGGCAATCTGGCGGTCGTCCTCAATCAGCAGGATACGCATGGCGGCTCGGGCAGGAGGTTGGGCATGGCTGGAGGAGGGCCCATGCAGCACACGGTGCGGGCCTGCCGCAGATTGTACTCGGCGCGGACGGCTGCTTCCTTACGGTTTGCCTACATCCGCCCGGGTATCTGCTGCCGCGCGGGGTATCCGGGTATCAGCCCGGCACCACCAGCGCCGTCGCGGCGCGCTCGATGAAGTGGGCCAGGTCGATGTCGCGCTGTGTGAGGCCGTTGGCGTCGTGGGTGGACAGCGTGATGTCGACGCGGTTGTAGACGTTGAACCATTCGGGATGGTGGTCGGCCTTGTCGGCCTGGATCGCCACGCGCGTCATGAAGCCGAAGGCGGCATTGAAGTCGTGGAAGGTGAAGCGCTTGAAGATCGCGTCGCGGTCCTGGACGGTGGTCCAGCCGGGCAGTTCGGCGAGCAGCGTGGCTCGGGCTTGCGGGGACAGAGGGGTCATGGTGGGCTCGATCTGGGTCTTGGGAAATCGGCAGGCAGCGTCGGGGGACGCCGCCAGAGCGGACAGCCGGCCCGCCCGCGCCGGGGCGGCGGGCATGCCGGCATTGTTTCACAAAGCGGGAAGCGGGGCAGGGGCCGCCGGAATCAGATGTCGTCGGTGTCGGCCCAGCCTTCGCGGGTACCGACGTTGATCACCTGGTCGCCCGGCACCACGTCGCCGGCGCCCAGCGTGGGCTGCGCGCGCAGTTCCTGGTACAGCGGGGCGAAGTCCGGCCGGGTCGCGTCGAACAGCTGCTCAAAGCTGTCGATCACGAAGTAGGTCTTCTGGAACGTGTCGATGCGATAGCGCGTGCGCATGATGCGGCGCACGTCGAAGCCGATCCGGTTGGGGCTGGCCGAGTCCAGGCTGTAGATCGATTCGCCCTGGCTCGACAGGATGCCGGCGCCGTAGATGCGCAGCCCTTGCCCGGTGCGGATCAGGCCGAACTCTACCGTGTACCAGTACAGGCGCGACAGCATGTCGAGCGCGCCCATGCCGGCCGCCTTCAGGCCGCCCTTGCCGTAGGCCTCCATGTAGTCGGCAAAGACCGGGTTGATCAGCAGCGGCACGTGGCCGAACACGTCGTGGAAGCAGTCCGGCTCCTGCAGGTAGTCCAGCTGCTCGGGTTTGCGCATCCACCAGCTGGCCGGGAAACGGCGGTTGGCCAGGTGCTCGAAGAACACCTCGTCCGGCACCAGCCCGGGCACGGCGACCACCTGCCAGCCGGTGGCGCGCATCAGGGTCTCGTTGAGCTGGCCGAAATCCGGCACGCGGTCCTTTTCCATGCCCAGCGTGGCCAGGCCTTGCAGGAATTCGTCGCTGACCCGGCCCTGCAGCATCGAGGCCTGGCGCTCGTACAGCTTGCGCCAGATGGCGTGATCGGTGCTGGTGTAGCGGTGCACCGGCTGCGCGATGGTGAAGTCGGGGCGCAGCGCCTGGCCGGACAGCAGGCCTTCGTCGAACTGTTCGCGCAGCTTGTCGGTGAGGGTGCCCTGGAAGGCGGCGGGGGCTTCGGTGGCGGCCATGGCGGGTGCGGACATAGGTTTGTGTCTCCTGTTATGCGTGATCGCTGCGGCGCGGCAGCGCGGAATGCGGATTTACTGCGTAGTTTAGTGACAGCATGCTGCATATACGCCGCAAAATCGGCTTGTCTTCAATTGATCGTGCATGTAACGTGCGTCATGCGATGACTCGATGCGGAATTTGTGTATGACTGCCCAAAGCGTCTCTCTTGACCCGTTCGACCTGGCCCTGCTGGCCGCGCTGCAGGCGGACGGCCGCTCCACCCACCAGCAACTGGCCGAGCGCGTGCACCTGTCGCCCAGCCAGGTCGGGCGCCGCCTGGCGCGGCTGGAAGCCGATGGCGTCATCACCGGCTACCGCGTCAGCCTGTCGACCCAGGCGCTCGGCCTGGGCGTGCTGGTCTTTATCAGCGTCAAGCTGGCGCACCACGGCGACACCATCGTCGAGCGCTTCCGCGAGGAAATCCTGCTGCTCGAAGAGGTGCAGGAGTGCTATTCGGTAGCGGGCGAGGCCGATTACCTGATCCGCGTGGTCGTGCCGGACCTGCCCACGCTGGCGGAATTCACCATGAAGCGGCTGATGCGGGTGCCCGGGGTGGAGAGCGTGCGTTCCAATATCGTGCTCACCGCGATCAAGTGCGAGGGGGCGCTGCCGCTGTCGCACCTGCGCTGAGCCGGCTTTTAAGTCCGGGTTGAATCTTTTCCAGGTGCGCCATGCAGGATTGCGCGCCGGTCTTGCACTCCTGTGGCGTGCGTGTCACCCTCGCCGGGTGCCACGAAGTGGCGGAAAAGGGAGGTTGGCAGGATGAAGGGAATCGTCGCCGGAGCCGGTCGGGACCTTGGCAGCAGGCAGCCAGCGCGCGCGTCATGCGCCGCGGCATTGGCGCTGGGCGCCGCGCTCGCGCTGCTCGCCGGCGTCCAGCCCGCCGATGCCGCCCAGGTCACCCGCTTTTCGCCCGAAGGCACGGTGGGGCAGGTCAGGCAGGTGGCGATCCGCTTCGACGAGGCCATGGTGCCGATGGGCGACGTGCAGGCCGCCGCGCCCGCCGCGGTGTCCTGCACCGGCGCCGGCACCAGCGGCCAGGCTCGCTGGGTGGATGCCAGGAACTGGGTCTATGACTTCGCCAGCGACCTGCCGCCCGGGGTGCGCTGCAGCGTGCGCATGCGCACCGGGCTCAAGAGCGTTGCCGGCACCGCCTATGCCGGCAAGCCGGAATACCGCTTCGAGACCGGCGGCCCGACCGTGATCGCCAGCCGGCCGTCCGGCGGCGAGATCGAGGAAGACCAGGTCTTCGCGCTGCGCTTCAACGGCCCGGCCACGCCGGCGTCGGTGCGCGAGCACGCCTGGTGCCAGGCGCAGGGGCTGGGCGAGCGCATCCCGGTGCGGTTGCTCGCCGGCAAGGAACGCGATGAGCTGCTCGAGGCGATCCACTGGACCAAACTGGCCAAGCCGGCGCCCGATGCCGTGCACCTGCTCGCCTGCCAGCAGCGGCTGCCGGCCGCGGCGCGCGTGCAGCTGGTGCTGGGCGCGGGCATTGCCACGCCGTCGGGGGTGGCCACGCGCGACGAGCGCCGCTTCGACTACACCGTGCGCGAACCCTTTGCCGCCAGCTTCAGCTGCGAGCGCGAGCACGCGCAATCGCCGTGCACGCCGCTGCGGCCGATGTCGGTCACGTTCTCGGCCCCGGTGCCGCGCAAGCAGGCCGAGAAGGTGGTGCTGAAGACGCCGTCCGGCCCGCGTGCGCCGCAGTTCGCTCCCGATCTGGCGCCGGATGCCAGCGTCAGCGCGCTCACCTTTGCCGCGCCGTTCGCCGAGAAGGCGCAGTTCATCATCGAGATACCGAAGGACCTGAAGGACGACAGCGGCCGCACGCTGTCCAATGCCGACCTGTTCCCGCTCAAGGTCGCCACCGCGTCCATGCCCCCGCTGGCCAAGTTCGCCGCAGCGCCGTTCGGCGTGGTGGAGCGCTTCGGCGAGCTGCCGCGCGGCAAGTCGCCCGCCGACTATCCGCCGCTGCTGCCGGTGACGCTGCGCAATGTCGAGGCCGATCTGGCCGTGCGCGGCATCCAGGCGCGTGCCGGCACGGTGATGAAGCTGCACGTGGACGACGATGCCGCGGTGATGCAATGGCTGGGGCTGGTGCGCCGCATGCATGAGTCCAGCTATACGCGCGGCGAGCTCGACGCGGTGCTGGCGGGCCGCTCGCCGTACCGCGTCAGCAATCTGCGCAACGCGGTGTCGATCGAGACGCGCTCGGTGTCGTTGCTCGAGCGCGCCCCCGGCGTGCAGAAGCTGGCCGTACCCAAACCATCGGGCGACGGCCCGCGGCCGTTCGAGGTGGTCGGCATCCCGCTGCCCGAGCCGGGCTTCCATGTGGTCGAGATCGCTTCGCCGATGCTGGGCGAGGCGCTGCTCGGCAAGCGCGCGCCGATGTACGTGCGCACCGCCGCGCTGGTGACCAACCTGGGCGTGCATTTCAAGCTGGGTCGCAGTCTGGGCAACGAGGACGACGGCAGCCGCAGCGGCCTGGCGTGGGTCACGGCGCTCGACGACGGCAAGCCGGTGGCCGACGCCGCCGTCGCGGTGCGCGACTGCAGCGGGCGCCTGCTGGGCGAGGGCCGCACCGATGCCAGCGGCGTGGTGCGCTTTGCCCGGCTGGACGCCGTGCCGGAATCGAATTGCGACCAGAACGGGCTGTCGGGCTATTTCGTGTCGGCGCGCATCGCCGCCGGACATCCGCAGGCGCGCGGCAAGGCCGACATGGCCTTCGTGATGTCGGACTGGAACCGCGGCATCGAGACCTGGCGCTTCAACGTGCCCACCGACACCAGCACCGCGCCGACGGTGCGCGCGCATACCATCTTCGACCGTACCCTGCTGCGCGCCGGCGAGACCGTGTCGATGAAGCACCTGATCCGCGCCGAGACCGCGCAGGGCTTTGCCTTGCCGCCGGCCAGCCGCCCGCTGCCGACGCGCGTGGTGATCCGCCACGACGGCAGCGGCCAGACCTACGAGCTGCCGCTGCAGTGGCGCCAGACCGCGACTGGCGGGCGCAGCGCGGAAAGCACGTTCCAGGTGCCGCCCGCGGCCAAGCTCGGCGTCTATACCGTCGAGCTGGAAACGCAGGAGCAGACGCAGCAGGGCGGGCGCGCGAATGGCCGCGACGAAGGCTCGCGTACCTATCCCAGCGGCAGCTTCCGCGTCGAAGCGTTCCGGCTGCCGGTTCTCGCCGGCACGCTGCAGCTGGCCGGCAAGGCCGGCGCTGCGATCGCGCCGGCCGAGCTGCCGGTCGGCGTGGAAATCCACTACCTGTCGGGCGGCGGCGCGGCCGGCTTGCCGGTGCGCGTATCGGCGCTGCTGCGCGACAAGAGCGTCAGCTTCCCCGGCTATGACGAGTTCTCGTTCAACCCGCCGCGACCGCAGCGCGAAAGCGCCAGCGGCGACGAGGAAATGGATGACGCCGACCAGCCCGACGACGGCCAGAAGCTGGTGGCGGACAAGCTGCCGCTGACGCTGGACAAGAACGGCAACGGCTCTGTCACGCTGCGCAAGCTGCCCAAGACCGACGCGCCGCGCGACCTGGTGCTCGAAGCGGGCTTTGCCGACCCCAACGGCGAGATCCAGACGCTGCGCCAGACCGTGCCGCTGTGGCCAGCTGGCGTGGTGGTCGGCATCCGGTCCGAAGGCTGGGTCTCGGTGAAGCAGAAGCTGGCGGTGCATGGCGTGGTGCTGGACCTGAACGGCAAGCCGGTGGCTGATGCCCCGGTCAAGCTCAATGCGCGCGCTCGCCTCACCACCTCGGCGCGCAAGCGCGTGGTCGGCGGTTTCTACCGCTATGACAACCGCACCGAGACGCGCGACCTCGGCACCGTGTGCGAGACCCGCACCGATGCGCAGGGCCGCGCGCGCTGCGAGGTGGCGCTGGAGCAGGCCGGCCAGGTCGAACTGGTGGCAAGCGCGCGCGACAAGGAGGGACGCACCGCGCAGGCCGCTTCGACGGTCTGGGTCACGCGCCAGGGTGAACTGTGGTTCGGCGGCGAGAACCACGATCGCATCGACCTGCTGCCGGAGAAGAAGTCCTACGCCCCGGGAGACACCGCGGTGTTCCAGGTGCGCATGCCGTTCCGGCACGCCACCGCGCTGGTGGCGGTGGAGCGCGAGGGCGTCTACCAGACCCAGGTGGTCGAGCTGCATGGCAGCGATCCCACGGTGCGCGTGCAGGTCAGGCCGGAGTGGGGCCCCAATGTCTACGTCTCGGTGCTGGCGCTGCGCGGGCGCCTGCATGAAGTGCCGTGGTATTCGTTCTTTACCTGGGGCTGGCGCCAGCCCGGCGAGTGGTGGCGCGCGTTCCGCAGCGAAGGCCGCGAATATGCCGCGCCGACGGCACTGGTCGACCTGTCCAAGCCGGCCTTCCGGCTGGGGCTGGCCGAGATCAGGGTGGGCAATGCCGGACACCGGCTCGATGTCACGGTGACGCCCGACAAGGCCACCTATCCGGTGCGCGGCAAGGCGCGCGTGGCGATCCAGGTCAGGCTGCCCGACGGCAAGCCCGCCGCCAATGGCGAAGTCGCGCTGGCCGCGGTCGATCAGGCGCTGCTGGAGCTGATGCCCAACACCAGCTGGGACCTGCTTGACGCCATGCTGCAGCGGCGCGGCTATGGCGTGGAAACGTCGACCGCGCAGATGGAAATCATCGGCCGCCGGCACTACGGGCGCAAGGCCGTGCCCGCCGGCGGTGGCGGCGGCAAGAGCCCGACGCGCGAGCTGTTCGACACGCTGCTGCTGTGGAACCCGCGCGTGCAGCTCGATGCCGAAGGCCGCGCCAGCCTGGAAGTGCCGCTCAACGATTCGCTGACCAGCTTCCGCATCGTCGCCGTGGCCGACCTGGGCGTGGGCCGCTTCGGTACCGGCAGCGCCACCATCGCCGCCACGCAGGATTTGCAGGTGATCTCGGGCCTGCCGCTGCTGGTGCGCGAGGACGATCGCTACCGCGCCATGTTCACGCTGCGCAATACCACGAAGCGCGCGATGACGGTGCAGGCGAGCGCGCGCGCCACGCTGCTCGGCAACGACGGCACGCTGCCGGCGCAGACCGTGCAGATTCCCGCGGGTGAAGCGCGCGAGATCGGCTGGGACGTGACCGCGCCCACGCTGCTGGCGTATGCGCGCAGCGGCACCGTGATGTGGGAAGTGCAGGCGAGCGAGCAGGGCGGCGGCAATGCCGGCGACCGCATCAAGGTCTCGCAGCAGATCGTCCCCGCGGTGCCGGTGACGGTGCAGCAGGCAACGCTGGCGCAGGTGTCGCCGTCGCTGTCGGTGCCGGTCAAGGCGCCGCCGGGAGCGCTGGCGGATCCCGCCGGCAAGGTGCGCGGCGGGCTGCAGGTGAACTTCCAGTCGTCGCTGGCGGGCGGCATGCCGGGCGTGCGCGAATGGTTCCGCCACTATCCGTTCACTTGCCTGGAGCAGCGTGCGTCGAAGGCGATCGGCCTGAACGACAAGGCCGCGTGGGAAGCGCTGATGACGCAGTTGCCGTCGTACCTCGACGCCAACGGGCTGGCTTCGTATTTCCCGCTGGCTTCGGACAGCGACTACGGCAGCGAGGTGCTGACCGCCTACCTGCTGGCTGTGACCGACGAAGCCGCGCGCGCAGGCCTGGCGCTGCGCATTCCCGACGCGCAGCGCGCGCAGATGGAGCGCGGACTGGCCGACTTCGTCGAAGGCCGTATCCGCCGCGACGGCTGGTCGCCGGTGGGCGGCACGCAATACCTGGAGGTGCGCAAGCTGGCCGCGCTCGAAGCGCTGTCGCGTACCGGCCACGCGCAGGCGCGCATGCTGGATGCGATCCAGATCCTGCCGGCGCAGTGGCCGACCTCGGCGCTGCTCGACTGGACGCTGCTGCTGACGCGCATGGCCGATATCCCGCAGCGCGAGCAGCGGCTGGCCGAGGCGCAGCAACTGCTGCGCTCGCGCCTGACGGTGCAAGGCACGCGGCTGGCGTTCTCCACCGAGCGCAACGATAACTGGTGGTGGATGATGGCCGGCGGCGATGCCAACGCCGCGCGGCTGCTGACGCTGGCCGCCGAACTGCCGGGCTGGAAGGAAGACGCGCCGCAGCTGGCCACCGGCCTGATCGGCCGCCAGGTGCGCGGCGCCTGGGGCACCACCACCGCCAATGCGTGGGGCATGCTGGCGGTGACGCGCTTTGCGCAGGTGTTCGAGAAGACGCCGGTGGCGGGCAGCACGCGCGTCTCGGTGAGCAACGCCGCCGATGCCACGCGCAGCTTCGACTGGGCGCGCGCGCAGCGCAACGACGGCGTGGCGCAAGGCAGTGTCGACCTGCCGTGGCCGGCAGGCGCGGACGGCGGCACGCTGCAGGTGGAGCAGGCCGGCGCGGGCCATCCGTGGGCGACGGTACAGGCGCTGGCCGCGGTGCCGGTCACGGCGCCGCTGGCCGCGGGCTACCGCATCAAGCGCACCGTGACGCCGCAGGAGCAGGCGGTGTCGGGCAAGTGGTCGCGCGGCGACGTGTACCGCGTCAAGCTCGAGATCGATGCGCAGGCCGACATGACCTGGGTGGTGGTCAGCGACCCGGTGCCCGCCGGCGCCACCATCCTCGGCAGCGGCCTGGGCCGCGATTCGCAGATCGCCACGCGCGGCGAGCGGCGCCAGGGCGTGGCCTGGCCGGCCTATACCGAACGCACGCCGCAGGCGTATCGCGAGTACTTCGGCTACCTGCCCAAGGGCACGGTGTCGGTCGAGTACACGGTGCGCCTGAATAACGCCGGCGAGTTCTCGCTGCCGCCGTCGCGCGTCGAAGCGATGTACGCGCCCGATGTCTTTGGCGTGGCGCCGAACGCGCGGCTGGTGGTCGGGGCACGTCCATGAGCTGGATCGCGCTGAGGATGCCGGCGCGGGTGCGCGAGTGGTGGGTCGCGGGCGCGCTGGCGGGAGTGCTCTATGGCGCCTTGCTGGTGCAGGTGTCGATGGAGCTGCCCGAAGGCGCGCCATTGACCGGGCAGATCGCCATGCAGCCGTTGTGGAAGACCGCGATGGCGCTGCTGCTGGCGCGGGCCGCGTGGTTCCACCGGCCGCTGCCGGAACGGCGCTGGCTGGTGACGGCGCTGGTGTGCTCGGCCGTCGGCGATTTCCTGCTGGCGGTGCCCGCGCTGTCGTTTTCGTTCGTGGGCGGGCTGGGTGCCTTCCTGCTTGCGCACCTCGCCTACCTGCGGCTGCTGGTGCCACTGGCCGGCGACCTGCGCCCGCACCGGCTGATCGCATGCGGCGCCATGCTCGGCGTGGCCGGGACCATGCTGGGACGCTTCTGGCCCAATCTCGGCACGCTGACGGTGCCGGTGTCGGTGTACGTAGGGGTGCTTGCGGCGATGGCGTGCAGCGCGCTGGTGGCGCGGCTGCCGACGCCGCTGGCGGCGCTGGGCGCGCTGTGCTTTGCCGCGTCGGACATGATGATCGGCATCGCGCGTTTCCTGGTGCCGTTCGAGACCTTCGCGCTGGGCATCTGGTGGACCTATGCCGCGGCACAGGTACTGCTGGTGGCGGGCATCGTGTCGGGACGGCCTGAGGCATGAAGCGACGCGGCGCGCGACTGACCTGGCTGGCGCTGCTGCCACTGCTGTGGAGCGGCCATGCTGCCGCGTTGCCGGCCTTCGCGCAGGTGCGCGACGACTGGCGCAGCGCCGACGTGGTCGTGCTGGACCGCCACGGCGATGTGGTCGGCCGGGTACGCGACGACTTCCGCGCGCGCCGCGGCGACTGGGTCACGCTGGCGCAGACTTCGCGGGCATTGCGCACGGCCATCGTGCTGTCGGAAGACCGGCGCTTCTACGCGCATAGCGGCGTCGACTGGCAAGGCGTGGCCGCGGCGGCGTGGGCCAACCTGTGGAACACGCGCACGCGCGGCGCCTCGACGCTGACCATGCAGCTGGCCGGACTGCTTGACGACGACCTGCGCCGGTCCGGCGCGGCGGCGCAGGGGCGCAGTCTCACGCAGAAAGTTGGTCAGGCGGCAGGGGCGGCGATGCTGGAACGCAGCTGGAGCAAGGACCAGATCCTCGAGGCGTACCTGAACCTGGTGCCGTTCCGTGGCGAACTGGTCGGGCTGTCGGCGATGTCGCAGGTGCTGTTCGGCAAGTACCCGCAAGGGCTCGATGCGCGCGAATCGGCGCTGGCGGTGGCGCTGGTGCGCGCGCCCAACGCGCCGGCCGTGCAGGTGGCGCGCCGGGCCTGCGGCATCCTGCGCGAAATGCGGCTGCCGCGCCAATGCGAAGGACTGGAAGGCTTCGCGCAACTGGCGCTGCTGCGCACCGGGCCGGTGGCGCAGCGTAATGCCGCGGCGCAGGTGCCTGCCACGGTGCAGCAGCTCGCCCCGCATCTCGCACGCCGGCTTGTCAGCGACACGCGCGCGCAGCTGGCGCCCGGCGCCTCCATGCCAGCGCACATTACATCCACGCTCGACGCACGCCTGCAGCGCGCGGCGGTCACAAGCCTCGACCGGCACCTGCGCGAGCTGGCCGGGCGCCATGTCGAGGATGGCGCGGTGGTGGTGATCGACAACGCCAGCGGCGACGTGCTGGCCTACGTGGGTTCGTCCGGCGCGCTGTCGTCGGCCGCGCAGGTCGACCACGCCGCCGCACTGCGGCAGGCCGGCTCGACGCTCAAGCCCTTCCTGTACGCGCAGGCGCTGGAGGAACGGCGCCTGACCGCGGCATCGCTGCTCGACGACCGGCCGGTGAACCTGCCGGTGGGCGGCGGACTGTATGTGCCGCAGAACTACGACCACCGCTACGCCGGCTGGGTCAGCACGCGCGCGGCGCTGGCGGCATCGCTGAACGTGCCGGCGGTGCGCACGCTGGTGATGGTGACGCCGCACCGCTTCCACAAGCGGCTGGTGGCGCTGGGCCTGCCGCTGACCGAGGCGGGAGACTACTACGGCTACAGCCTGGCGCTGGGCAGCGCCGACGTGTCGCTGCTGGCGCTGACCAATGCCTACCGCGCGCTCGCCAGCGGCGGGCGCTATGCGCCGCCGCGGCTGCGCGAAGGCGCACCTGTTGCTGCGCCCGTCGCGGTCATGCAGCCGGGCGCGAGTTACGTGATCGGCGATATCCTTGCCGACCGCCACGCGCGCGCCCGCACCTTCGGCCTCGACAGCCCGCTGACCACGCGCTTCTGGACCGCGGTCAAGACCGGCACCAGCAAGGACATGCGCGACAACTGGTGCATCGGCTGGTCGCAGCGCTATACCGTGGGCGTGTGGGTCGGCAACGCCAGCGGCGCGGCCATGCGCGACGTTTCCGGGGTGTCCGGCGCGGCGCCGGTGTGGCATGACGTCATGGAAGCGCTGCACCGCGAGCAAGGCAGCCGCGCGCCGGTGATGCCCGCGGGCGTGCAGCGCGTGACGCTGAATTTCGATGATGGCCTCGAGCCCGCGCGGGAAGAGGTGTTCCTCGCCGGCACGGCCATCACGCGCGTCAGCGTTGGCAAGCCCGCGGCGGCGGCCAGCACCGCGCCGGCGATCGCCAACCCGGCCAACGGTACCGTGTTCGCGCTCGACCCCGACATGCCGCCGGCATCGCAGCGCGTCTGGTTCCAGGCCGAAGGCATCGCCGGCCAGTCCGCGCGCGCGGTCAGCTGGCGCATGGACGGCAAGCCGCTCGGTCGCGGCGCCGAGGTGGCGTGGCTGCCGTGGCCGGGCCGCCATCAGGTGGAACTGCTAGACGCGGCGGGCAAGGTCGTGGACCGGATCGGCATCGAGGTGCGCGGCGCATCGGTGCGGGCGCCGTCCGCGCCTGCCAGGCGCTGACATCGCTGCGCGGCCGTCCCGCATAATGGCCGCTTCACCATCCCGCCGGAGCGCCCGCATGTCCCTGCTTCCCCTCGATGCCGCCAGCACGGCGGCCCGACTGCCATATCCCGAACTGGCGCGCGCCATCGCCGACATGCTGGCCGAGCTGCGCGACGGTACGGCCATGGCGCCGCCGCGCATCGCGCTGCCGGTGGGCGATGCGGAGGACGGCGAGGGTACGCTGCTGGTGATGCCGGCGCGCAACCGCAACCTGGTGATGACCAAGAACATCACCGTGCACCCCGGCAACCCTGGGCGCGGGTTGCCCAATATCCTTGGCGAAGTGGTGGTGGCCGACGCGCATACCGGCGCGCGGCTGGCCATGCTCGACGGGCCGACGGTGACCGGCCGGCGCACCGCGGCGGTGTCGCTGCTGGCGGCGCAATGCTTCGCCGCGCGCACCGACGGCGAACTGCTGATCGTCGGCGCCGGCGTGCAGGCGCTGACGCACCTGGAGGCCTTTGTCGACGGACTGGGTGTGCGCAAGGTATGGCTGCAGTCGCGCACGCGCGACAAGGCCGAGGCGCTGGCCGCGCAGGCGCGTACGCTGGGCGTCGAGGCCGAAGTGACCGACACCGTTGCCGCGGTGCTGCCGCGCGTGTCGATGGTGGTCACGGTCACGTCCAGCCGCAGCCCGGTGCTGCCGGACCTGGACAGCGGGCTCTGGCGCGACGACCACTTCATCGCCGCGGTCGGCGCTTTCCGGCCGGACATGTGCGAGCTGCCGCCGCGGCTTTGCCATGCGGCCGCGGACCACGGGCGCCTGCTGGCCGATACGCTGTTCGGCATCGAGGAAGAAGCAGGTGACCTGCTGCAGGCGGGCATCGACTGGGGCACCGTGCAGCCGTTCGAGACGGCGATCCTGCAGGCCGATGCCATCCGCGCGCGCGGCGGCAGCCCGCTGGTGTTCAAGAGCGTGGGCTATGCGCTGTGGGACCTGGCGGCGTGCGTGCTGGCCAGCCGCGCCTGACGCCCCCGATCATCTTCCGCTCGGCCCGCCCGGGCGCGCAGCCAGTCGCTGAACAAGGTACGCGCCGGCGCCAGGAAGCCGGCGATCGGCTCGCTGCGGTCGCTGGCGTACCAGTGGACATAGCAGCCGTGCAGCGTGGCCACGATCAGGCGTGACATTTCGGGCGGCAGCGGCTGGCCCGGTACTGACAGCACCTCGGCCAGGTCGCGCACATGCGCGTCCCAGCTGTGCCGGATCTGCTCGCGCACGCTGGCCGGCACGCCGCCGGAGAACAGCAGGCCAAGCACCACGCCCTTGGCCTCGGGGTTGGCCGTGAAATAGTCGGCAAGTTCGTCGAACAGGTTTTCCAGCCGCTGCGGCGGCGTCTTGCCGGCATGCCTGGCGACTCCCCCAAGCTCATTTCCAAAGTCTTCGAACAGGCTGGTCGCGGCTTGTGCCAGCAGCATTTCCTTGCTGCCGAAGTGCCAGAGCAGGCTGCTCTTGGCCACCCCGACCTCGGCGGAGATTTGATCCAGTGTCACCTCGGAGTAGCCATGTGCGCTGATCAGCTCACGCGCGACGGCGAGAATCCGGTCTCGTGTTTCCAGGCCGCGGCGGTTCTTGAGCGCAGCGGGCGGGGCCTTGGTGGGCGGGGGCATCGATGACGGCATAGGGGGCAGGGGCAAAGTTCAGAATTTTCAGCGGCGCTGCGATTTGACAGTAGAGGAGTTCTGCCAGCAAACTTCAATATTGTACTGAACGTTCAGCACAATCTTTGGACACCACTCGCTGACAGCGCCTGAAGGAGACCCGCATGGAGACCCGCATGTCGTACCCGACCTCTACTGCCGCGGCCTTCGCCGCAGCCCTCGTTTTCGCTGGCGCGTCCGGATCGGCCAGTGCCGCGCCTACACCGCCCAACCCGGCCAGCGACGCCACGGCCCGCGCCCAGGCCGCCGTGCTTCAGCAACTGCCGTTCCAGAATCAGCGTGATTTCGAGGACGCGCGCCGGGGTTTCATCGGCACCATCGACAGCGGCGAGATCCGCGATGCGCAAGGCAGGGTGGTGTGGTCGCTGGATTCATACCGCTTTATCGACAAGGATGTCGCACCGGCGACGGTCAATCCCAGCCTGTGGCGGCAGGCCCGGCTGAACATGAACCACGGCCTGTTCCAGGTGACCGACCGCATCTACCAGATCCGCGGCTTCGACATCTCCAACATGACGATCATCGAAGGCGACAGTGGCCTGATCATCATCGACCCGCTGACCGCCACCGAGACCGCCCGCACCGGCCTGGAGCTGTACTACAAGCACCGCCCCAGGAAGCCGGTGGTGGCGGTGATCTATACGCACAGCCATGCCGATCACTTCGGCGGCGCCAAGGGCGTGATCAGCGAAGACGACGTCAAGGCGGGGAAGGTCAAAGTGCTGGCGCCCGAAGGCTTCATGGAAGAGGCGGTCAGCGAGAACGTCTTTGCCGGCAATGCGATGAGCCGCCGCGCCCAGTACATGTATGGCGCCAACCTGCAGCGCTCGGCCACCGGCCAGGTCGATGCCGGGCTCGGCAAGGCGGTCGCGCAGGGCACGCTGACGCTGGTGCCGCCGACCGACCTGATCGCGAGGACCGGCGAGACCCGCACCATCGACGGCGTGCAGATCGAATTCCTGATGGCGCCCGGCACCGAGGCGCCGGCCGAGATGCTGATGTACCTGCCGCAGTGGAAGGCGCTGTGCGCGGCCGAGGATGCCACCCACAACCTGCATAACCTGTACACCATCCGCGGCGCGCAGGTTCGCGACGCCAACCAGTGGTGGCGCGCGCTGGACGAGACCATCGACCGCTTCGGCGGCCGCACCGAGGTGCTGTTCGCGCAGCACCACTGGCCGACCTGGGGCCGCGACAATATCGTCACCTACCTCGGCAAGCAGCGCGATGGCTACAAGTACATCCACGACCAGTCGCTGCGGCTCGCCAACCTGGGCTACGTGCCCGCCGAGATCGCCGAGCGTGTGAAGCTGCCGCCGTCGCTGGCCTCCGAATGGCACCTGCGCGACTACTACGGCACCGTCAGCCACAACGCCAAGGCGGTCTACCAGCGCTACCTCGGCTGGTACGACGCCAATCCCGCCAACCTGAACCCGCTGCCGCCCGAGGATGCCGGCAAGCACTACGTCGAGTACATGGGCGGCGCGGCGCGCGTGCTGGAGCGGGCGCGCGCGTCGTATGCGCGCGGCGAGTACCGCTGGGTGGCAGAGGTGCTCAAGCACGTGGTCTTTGCCGACCCCGACAACCAGGCCGCGCGCCGGCTGCAGGCCGATGCGCTGGAGCAGCTCGGCTACCAGGCCGAGTCGTCGACCTGGCGCAATGCCTACCTGACCGGCGCTGCCGAGCTGCGCGACGGCGCGCCCGGGTCCACGCGCCGCACCGGCAGCCCCGACGTGCTGCGGGCGATGACCGACACCATGTTCCTGGACTACCTGGCGATCAGCCTGAACGGCGACCGTGCCGCGGGCAAGACCGTCGCGATCAACTGGGTGCAGCCCGACACCGGCAAGCGCTACGCGCTGACGGTCGAGAACGGCGTGTTCCGCTACAAGGCAGGCGCGCAGCATGCCGCACCGCAGGCCACACTGACGATGCCGCGCGCGGTGCTGACCGGCGTGCTCTCGGGGCAGACCACGCTGCAGGCGGAGACCCAGGCCGGCCGCGCCAAAGTCGGTGGCGATCCGCAGGCGCTCGCTGCATGGGTGGCACTGATGGACAAGTTCGAGCCGAGCTTCGCAATCGTCACGCCGTGAGCGCGGGTCTCGCCGCGTAGGGCAGGGGCAGGCGGGCGCTATTGCGCAGCCGGCCCCTAAACCCTCGTATCTTTCAGGGTTTTTTCCGGCGCGCGGCATAAAGCGTTGCGCCGACGCAGCGTTTACCCGGCCTGGCAATGTCTTCAGCCTGGGTTTCTTAGTGGTTAACCCTTCGTTTAGGGGGCGTCCTCTACGATTCTGTATCGTCGGTGAAACAGTCCTTCTCATACCCGCCGGATAATGCATACGGCAGTAAACGAATGAGGAGTAAGAGGACTATGAAATCGACCTACAAGAAGAAGATGCTGGCGGCTGGCGCTGTCATGGCGCTGACAGGAGCCGCACAAGCACAATCGGCCGGCAGCAATATCGTCAGCCTGGGCTGGTTCCGCGTGATGCCGAACAGCTCCGCCGACCCGATGACCGTCGACAGCATCAATGGCCGGCCGGTCAACATGACCCGCGCCAACACCGGCGCCGATATCGAGAGCGCCGACACCTTGGGCCTGGCGTTCACGCACTTCTTCACGGACAACATCTCGGGCGAGCTGGTCGCGGGCACTCCGCCCAAGCATGACGTCACGGGTACCGGCGAGTACGCCAAGTACGGCAAGCTCGGCTCGGTCAAGCAGTGGAGCCCGGCGCTGCTGGTCAAGTACCACTTCTTCGACGCCAGGACCAAGTTCCGCCCGTATGTCGGCATCGGCGTCAACTACACCTGGTTTACCGACGAAACCATCACCAACCAGCAATTCGTCAATGGCGCGTTCGGCATCCCCGGCGCCAGGATGACCGCCAGCGCCAAGCCGTCGTGGAATCCGGTGTTCAACATCGGCGCCAACTATGCGATCAACGACAACTGGTTCCTCGGCCTGTCGGTGTCGTACCTGCCGCTGTCCACCACCGCCACGCTGACCACGCAGGCTGGCCCGGTGACGATCATTTCGCATACCAAGATCAAGATCGACCCGGTGGTGACATTCCTGAGCGTGGGCTACCGCTTTTGAGCGCAGCGCCACGGCCAGTGCAAAAAGGGACGCCCGGGGGCGTCCCTTTTTGCTGCAGGCCTGCCGCTTATGACACCGACTTGACCGGATAGCCAGCGTCTTCGATGGCGTGCCGCAATGCCTGCGTGTCGGCGCCGCTGTCCACGCGCACGGCTTGGGTCGGTACGTCGGCGCTGACCTTGGCGGCCGGATCAACCGCCTGCACGGCACGCGTGATGGCGCCGACGCAATGGTTGCAGGACATGCCTTCGACCTGGAACTGGATCATGCTGGAAACCTCCTGAAGGGTTGAATGGCGGCACGGCGCCGCGACAGACATAGTGTGAACCTTGCCATGGTGGGAAGCGCAAGAGGATTTTTAAAGTGGCGGGAAATGCTGTTCCGCCCTTGACCTTCCCATGATGGTAAGGTTCATGATGCTGACATCGACACTGTGGATGATCCAGAACCATGACAAGTTCCAGCGCTGTGCTCGCTCCGCAACCCGCCAAGAACTTTGACGACACGCCCGAATGGCGCCTGGCGGTCGAGGGCATGACCTGCGCCTCGTGCGTGCGCCGCGTGGAGAACGCGCTGGCGCGCGTGCCGGGGGTTCACGACGTGGCCGTTAACCTTGCCACCGAGGCCGCCACCCTGCATGCCGACTCCGCTGCCGTGCTGCCGGCCGCCGCGCGCGCCGTGGCCGATGCCGGCTATGCGGTGCCGCAGGACACCGTCGAACTGCAAGTCAGCGACATGACCTGCGCGTCGTGCGTCTCGCGCGTGGAAAAGGCGCTGCGCGCCGTGCCGGGCGTGGTGGAGGCGCAAGTCAACCTGGCCACCGAACGCGCCACGGTCACGGTGCTGCGCGGCACCGCCGATGACGCCGCGCTGACTGCCGCCGTGGCGCGCGCGGGCTATGGGGCCACGCCGGCGGCTGGTGCCGAAGCCGGCGCAGTTGCGTCGACGCAAGCCGCGCGCACGCCTGCGTTCTGGGACGGCCCCTGGCCGGTGGCGATCTCGGCCGCGCTGTCGCTGCCGCTGGTCGCGCCGATGGTGCTGGCATGGTTCGGCGTGCACTGGATGCTGCCGGCCTGGGCGCAGTGGCTGCTGGCGACGCCGGTGCAGTTCGTGTTCGGCTGGCGCTTCTACAAGGCTGGCTGGAAGGCGGTGCGCGCGGGCGCCGGCAATATGGACCTGCTGGTGGCGCTAGGCACGACCGCGGCATACGGGCTGTCGCTGTGGCTGATGTGGCGCACGCCTGCCGACGCCATGCCGCACCTGTACTTCGAAAGCACGGCGGTGGTGATCACGCTGGTGCGGCTCGGCAAGTGGCTGGAGACGCGCGCCAAGCGCCAGACCGCCGAGGCCATCCGCGCGCTGGCGGCATTGCGCCCCGATACCGCGCGCGTGCGCCGCGGCGGCGAGGAAATCCGCGTGCCGCTGGCTTCGGTGCGCGTCGGCGACGAGGTGGTGGTGCGCCCGGGCGAGCGCATCCCGGTTGATGCCGAGGTGATCGAAGGCAGCAGCCATGCGGACGAATCAATGCTGACCGGCGAGAGCGTGCCTGTGCCCAAGAAGCCGGGCGACCGGCTGACCGGAGGCGCGATCAACTTCGAAGGGCTGCTGGTGGCGCGCACCGTTGCCGTCGGCGCCGAGACCGTGCTGGCGCGCATCATCCGCATGGTCGAGCACGCGCAGGCGGCCAAGGCGCCGATCCAGCGCATGGTGGACCAGGTCAGCGCGGTGTTCGTGCCGGTGGTGCTGGTGATCGCGCTGCTGACGGTGCTGGGCTGGGGCCTGCTGGGCGGAAACTGGGAAGCGGCGCTGCTCAATGCGGTGGCGGTGCTGGTGATCGCCTGCCCGTGCGCGCTGGGGCTGGCCACGCCCACCGCGATCATGGCGGGCACCGGCGCGGGGGCGCGTGCCGGCATCCTGATCAAGGACGCCGAGGCGCTGGAAGTGGCGCATCGCGTCAGCGTGGTGGCGTTCGACAAGACCGGCACGCTGACGGTCGGCAAGCCCGAGGTGGTGGCGCTGCATGCTGCCGATTCTTCCGATGCCGACGCCGATGCCGACGGCGGCGCGCTGCTGGCGCGTCTGGCCGCGCTGCAGGCCGGCAGCGAACACCCGCTGGCACGCGCGGTGCTGGCCGCGGCGCAGGCGCGCGGCATCGACGTGCCCAGGGCCGAGGACGTCAAGGCGCTGCCGGGCCGCGGCATTTCCGGCGTGGTCGACGGCCAGGCGCTGCAACTCGGCAGCGAACGCCTGCGCGAATTGCTCGGTGCTGACGCGGGTACGCTGGCACCGGTGGCGCAGCGGCTGCAAGGCGAAGGCCGCACCGTGTCGTGGCTGGTCGAGACCACGCCGTCACGCGTCGTCGGGCTGGTTGCGTTTGGCGATGCGATCAAGCCGGGCGCGCCCAAGGCGATCGCCCGGCTGCGCGCGGCGGGCGTGCGCACCGTGATGCTGACCGGCGACAACGCCGGTGCGGCGGCGCGGGTAGCGCGCGAGCTCGGCCTCGACGAGGTGCAGGCCGAGGTGCTGCCCGAGGACAAGGCCGCGCGCGTGCAGGCGCTGGGCCAGGGCGGTGCGGTCGTGGCGATGGTCGGCGACGGCATCAACGATGCACCGGCGCTGGCGGCCGCCGATGTCGGCATCGCCATGTCGACCGGCACCGACGTGGCCATGCACGCAGCCGGCATCACGCTGATGCGCGGCGACCCGGCGCTGGTGGCCGACGCGCTGGCGGTCTCGCACCGCACCGTGCGCAAGATCCGGCAGAACCTGTTCTGGGCATTCTTCTACAACGTGGTCGGCATCCCGCTGGCGGCGGCGGGGCTGCTGAACCCGGTGGTGGCGGGCGCGGCGATGGCGTTCTCCAGCGTCAGCGTGGTCAGCAACGCCTTGCTGCTGCGGCGCTGGCATCCGCAGTCCAGAACGGCAGCCACGGCAGCCACCGCACAGGGAGGCAAGCGATGAATATCGGCGAAGCGGCGCAAGCGTCGGGCGTGTCGGCCAAGATGATCCGGCACTACGAATCGATCGGGCTGGTGGAGGCGCCGCCACGCACCGAGGGCGGCTACCGTCGCTATGACGAACGCGCGGTGCATACCTTGCGCTTCGTGCGGCGCGCCCGTAATCTGGGCTTCTCGCTCGACGAGATCCGCGACCTGCTGTCGCTGTGGCGCGACCGCGGCCGCGCCAGCGCCGACGTCAAGGCGCTGACGCTGAGGCACGTGGCCGACCTGGAGCAGCGCATTGCCGAACTGGCGGCGATGCGCGATACATTGCGGCAACTGGCGCAGCATTGCAGCGGCGACGACCGGCCGGATTGCCCGATCCTGGCCGATATCGCGGATGTGCCTGGCACTGGCGACGCGCGCCACGCGGCGCGGGAAGAACAGGGCTGTCACTGATCGCCTTGTGGCGTTTGGTGCAGTCACGCAACAAGACAAAGAACAATGCCGGCGCACACGCCGGCCCGGCCGCAGAGGAGACCGTAGCGCATGGCACAACCGATGACGGACGATCCCGCTTCCGCTGGCGCCGCCGGGGCCCGGGGCACCACTACAGCCCCTGGCCCCGCCATTGCGCACGCGCCGGTGCAAAGCCGCCAGCGCATGCGCGACGGCACCGAGCTGCTGCTGCGCACCTGGCTCCCCGATCCCGGCCGCTTTGCGGAACCGCTTGGCTCGGTGCTGCTGGTGCACGGGCTTGCAGAACACGCCGGGCGCTACCAGCACGTCGCCGAACTGCTGTGCGGATTGGGATTGCGCGTGCGCGCGTTCGACCTGCGCGGCCACGGCGCCAGCGGCGGCGCGCGCATGGTGGCCGACCATCCCGACATCTATCTCGAGGACCTGGCCGAGGTCTACGACGCCGCGCTGCATGACTGGAACGAGCTGCCGATCCTGCTCGGCCACAGCATGGGCGGGCTGATCGCGGCGCGCTTTGCCACCGCGCGCGTGCGCCCGGTGCGCGCGCTGGTGCTGTCATCCCCTGCGCTGGCGCTGCGGCTGGCGCAGCCGATGCTGGCGCTGCACCGCGTGCTGCTGACGCTGGCGCCGCGCCTGCGCGTGCCCAACCCGATCGACGCGCGGCACCTGTCGCACGATCCGGCCGTGGTGGCGGCCTACCGCGCCGACCCGCTGGTGCAGACCACCATCACCGCCAGCGTGCTGGAGAGCTTTATCCGCGGCATGGCGCAGGCACAGGCCGATGCCGCGCGGCTGGAGGCGCCGATGCTGATGCTGGTCGGCGGCGCCGACCGCGTGGTCGATCCGGCGGGCAGCCGCAGCTTCTTCGACAATGCGCCGCCCGACCTGCGCGATGAGGTCTGGTATCCGCACGGCTTTCACGAGATCTTCAACGAAGCACAGCCGCTGCGCGGCGAAGTGTTCGCGGCGCTGGGCGACTGGCTGCGGCGGCACTTGCAACCCCCTGCGGCCTCGGCGCCGCCATCGGGCTAGGTCCGGAACACCGACTCCGCCACGCCGAACACCGCGGCCACCACCGGGTCGTCGCGGCGCGTTGCCAGGCAGACCAGCGTCAGCTCGGTCTGCACGGACATGCCCTCGACGATCACCAGGCCGTGCGCATGCGACTCGCGCAGCGCAATCGAATCGCGTACCAGCGACAGTCCCACGCCGGAACGGACCAGGTCCAGCATCGAGGCTTCCTGGTCCACATGCGCTACCTTGGGTACCCCGGCCGCGTCGACACCCGCTTGCGCGAAGCGCTCGCACAGCAGGCGGTTATGCGCCGATTCGGGCGGCGTCCAGATCCACGGCAGCGTTGCCAGCTGTGCCCATGAGCGCAGCGCGGTGCGTTCCTTCCAGCCCTTGGGCGCGACCACGTAGTAGGAGAAGGGCGTCAGCGTAAGCGCATGGAAGCTCGCGTCGGCCGGCTGGCCGAGGTAGAAGCCGACGTCGAGCGCGCCGCTGCGTACCTGTTGCAGTACCCAGCCCGACATGCCATGGCGCAGCTCGGTGCCGATCTGCGGGTGGCGCTCGACCAGCGTGCGCAGCATCGGTCCCAGGCGCGTGAATTCCGGATCCAGGATGGTGCCGATCGCCAGCCGCCCGCGCACCGTGTGATGCATGGCATCGACGGTGTGCTGAAGGTCGCCCACGCCGTCGAGGATGCGCTCGGCCAGCGGCAGCAGTGCAGCGCCGTCCGCGGTCAGTGTCAGGCCGGCGGCGGTGCGTTCGAACAGCTTGATGCGCCACGCCGACTGCAGCGCCTTGAGCTGCAGGCTGACCGCGGGCTGGGTCAGGTGCAGGCGTTGCGCGGCGCGGGTCAGATTGCCTTCTCGTGCGACGGCGACGAATGCGCGCAGATGGTGGAGGTCCAATGCAATGAGGGCGTGTCGAATGTGCGAGTGGTGCGGCGCAATATTTAGCGCGGCTTATATTGCGCTTGACGATAAATCATTGGACGGGGCGGTGCAACTGCACCAAGCTTGCGCTCATTCCGGCCCGCTGCGCCATGCGCGGCAAGCGACGCTGCGGCGCTGTTATTACCGCGCGCAATGATTGCGGCCGATCCTCGATATCCAGTATCAAGCAGGAGTGGAAGTGGAAGACATCCTTGCAGAAGCCAGCGCTGTGCAAACTACCGTTGGACATTTCATCGGGGGCCGGCAGACGCGTGGCGCGTCGCAACGCCTGGCCGATATCTACAACCCTGCGATTGGCGAAGTTGCCGCACGCGTGGCGCTTGCTACCGCGCAGGACGTTGCCGACGCCGTGGCTGCCGCCAAGGCCGCGTTTCCGGCATGGGCCGAGACGCCACCGCTGCGCCGCGCGCGCATCCTGTTCAAGTTCAAGGAGCTGCTCGACCAGCACCATGACGACCTGGCCGCGCTGATCACGCGCGAGCATGGCAAGGTGTTCTCCGATGCCAGGGGCGAAGTCACGCGCGGCATCGAGGTGGTGGAGTTTGCCTGCGGCATTCCCAACCTGCTCAAGACGGACTTCACCGACAACATCGGTGGCGGCATCGACAACTGGAACCTGCGCCAGCCGCTAGGCGTGGTGGCGGGGATCACGCCGTTCAACTTCCCGGTGATGGTGCCGATGTGGATGTTCCCGGTGGCACTGGCATGCGGCAATACGTTCGTGCTGAAGCCGTCGGAGCGCGATCCTTCGCCCAGCTTGCTGATTGCCGATCTGTTGCGCCAGGCTGGCTTGCCCGATGGCGTGTTCAACGTCGTGCAGGGGGACAAGGAAGCAGTCGATGCGCTGCTGTCGCATCCGGATGTGCAGGCGTTGTCGTTCGTTGGCTCGACGCCGATTGCCGAGTACATCTATACGGAAGGGACCAGGCATGGCAAGCGGGTGCAGGCCCTGGGCGGGGCCAAGAACCACCTGGTGGTGATGCCGGATGCGGACCTGGACCAGGCGGTCGATGCGCTGATTGGTGCGGCTTATGGCTCGGCGGGCGAGCGCTGCATGGCGATCTCCGTTGCCGTGGCGGTGGGGGACGTTGCTGACAAGCTGGTGCCGCGGCTGGCGGAGCGGGCGCGTGCGCTGAAGATCCGTAACGGGATGGAGTCAGACGCCGAAATGGGTCCACTGGTGACCGGGGCGCACAAGGCCAAGGTCGAGGGGTATATCGCCCGCGGCGTGGAAGAAGGCGCGACGCTGGTGACCGATGGGCGGGGGCACAAGGTCGAAGGGCATGAAAACGGCTTCTACGTCGGTGGCACGTTGTTCGATCATGTGAAGCCCGACATGACCATCTACAAGGAAGAGATTTTTGGACCGGTCTTGTCGGTGGTGCGGGTGCATGACTTTGCCGAGGCGGTGGCGTTGATCAATGCGCACGAGTTTGGCAACGGCGTGTCGTGCTACACCAGCGACGGCGGGATTGCGCGGGCGTTTGCCCGGCAGATCCAGATTGGTATGGTCGGGATTAATGTTCCCATCCCTGTGCCTATGGCCTGGCATTCATTTGGTGGATGGAAACGTTCGCTGTTCGGCGACCATCATGCCTATGGCGAAGAAGGCGTGCGGTTCTATACGCGCTACAAGAGCGTGATGCAGCGGTGGCCGGATGCCATTGCCAAGGGGGCTGAATTTACGATGCCGGTGGCTAAGTAAGGTCTTGATTGGTTTTTGGTTTTTGATGCCAAGCCGCAGGCAAAGCACACATTCCAAACATAAGAAAGCCATGGAGACATTCGACTACATCATCGTTGGCGCCGGCTCAGCCGGCTGTGTCCTGGCCAACCGCCTGACCCAGGACCCTGACATCAACGTCCTCCTGCTGGAAGCTGGCGGCAAAGACGACTACCACTGGATCCACATCCCGGTAGGCTACCTGTACTGCATCGGCAACCCCCGCACGGACTGGCTCTACCGCACCGAAGCCGAGGCCGGCCTGAACGGCCGCTCCCTTGGCTACCCCCGCGGCCGCGTCTTGGGCGGATGCTCGTCAATCAACGGCATGATCTACATGCGCGGCCAGCGCGAAGACTACGACGACTGGGCCCGCCTGTCCGGCGACGACGGCTGGAAATGGGACAACGTGCTTCCGCTGTTCAAGCGCTGCGAAGACCACCACCGCGGCCCAAGCGAATTCCATGGTGCCCACGGCGAGTGGCGCGTCGAAGCGCAGCGGCTGCGCTGGGACATCCTCGAGCGCTTTGCCGATGCGGCGGAGCAAGCCGGCATCCCGCGTACCGACGACTTCAACCAGGGCGACAACTTCGGCGTCGGCTACTTTGAAGTGAACCAGCGCCGCGGCATCCGCTGGAACACCGCCAAGGCCTTCCTGCGCCGCGCGTCGGAGCGCCCGAACCTGACCATCGTCACCGGCGCGCAAGTCAGCGCGCTTACCTTCGACGGGCGCCGCTGCACTGGCGTGCAATACATCGGTGGCGGGCGGCCGCATGCCGCGGCGGCGCGGCATGAAGTCATCCTTTCCGCCGGCGCGGTCAATACGCCGCAGCTGCTGGAGCTGTCCGGCATCGGCGAGCCGGAACGGCTGCGCGCACTCGGCATCGAGGTACGCCACGCCTTGCCCGGCGTGGGTGAAAACCTGCAGGACCACCTGCAGCTGCGCACCGTGGTCAAGGTCAATGGCGTGCGTACGCTCAACACGCGTGCCGCCAGCCTGTGGGGCAAGTTGTGCATCGGCGTCGAGTACGCCTTCAACCAGAGCGGGCCGATGAGCATGGCGCCGTCGCAGCTGGGCGCATTCGCGCGCTCGGATCCGTCGCAGGCGCGGCCCAATGTGGAGTACCACGTGCAGCCGCTGTCGCTGGACAAATTCGGCGATCCGCTGCACGCGTTCAATGCCTTCACCGCCAGCGCCTGCAACCTGCGGCCGACGTCGCGCGGCAGCGTGCATGCGCGCAGCGCCGATTTCCGCGATGCGCCGGTGATCGCGCCCAACTACCTGTCGACCGATGAAGACCGGCGTGTCGCCGCCGATTCGTTGCGGCTGACGCGCCGCATCGTGGCATCGCCGGCGCTGGCGCCGTACCAGCCCGAGGAATACCTGCCGGGTGCCGCGTTCCAGACCGACGAAGAACTGGCCGAAGCCGCCGGCAGCATCGGCACCACCATCTTCCATCCCGTCGGCACCTGCAAGATGGGACGCGGCGACGACGGCATGGCAGTGGTCGACAACCGGCTGCGGGTGTTCGGCATCGAGGGGCTGCGCGTGGTCGATGCCTCGGTGATGCCGCTGATCACCTCGGGCAATACCAACTCGCCCACCATCATGATTGCCGAGCGCGCCAGCGACATGATCCGCGAAGACCGCCGGCGCGGCGCGGGGGCAGCGGGAGTGATGGCGCCAGCGCCACTCGCCGCGGCGGAAAACGCCTGAAGGTGGCAGGCGCGGGGTGCGCAGCATGGGAAATCGGGCGCGAAAGCATGGGGGCGCCAGGTGGCGTTTGCTGATCATGTGCGCCTGCAAAAAAACTGACACTTGGTTCATGTTTCATAGTGCAAACCCCGATGTTTTGCGATGCAACAGGCGCACACAATAGACGCCTCGGAGGGTGCGCGGGCTGCACATTGTGCTGGCCGCTGTCCTCCGGCGGGAGCCGCCCCGCACAGCCATGACAAAGACGCCGCAGCACGCCGCGACCACGGACGTGCCTGGCGGACGCGGCACAGGGCCTACAGGCCGGTTCGGACCATCAGTCAGTGCCGGGCATCACCCGGCGTACAACGAAGGGCGGGCAGGAGACATGAACCAGCAGGAAACCATCCTGGAAACGCGGAACCTCACCAAGGAGTTCAAGGGGTTCACCGCGGTGAGCGACGTCAACCTACAGGTGCGCCGCGGCTCGATCCATGCGTTGATCGGCCCTAATGGCGCAGGCAAGACCACTTGCTTCAACCTGCTCACCAAGTTCCTGGAGCCGACCACCGGCACCATCGTATTCAACGGCATCGACATCACCCGCGAGAAGCCCGCGCAGATCGCGCGCCGCGGCGTGATCCGTTCGTTCCAGATCTCGGCGGTGTTCCCGCACCTGACGGTGATGGAGAACGTGCGCATCGGGCTGCAGCGACAGCTTGGCACCGCGTACCAGTTCTGGCGCAGCGAGCGCTCGCTCGATGTGCTCAACGACCGCGCCATGGAGCTGCTCGAGCAGGTGGGGCTGACCGAGTTCGCGTACACGCTGACGGTGAACCTGCCGTACGGGCGCAAGCGCGCGCTGGAGATCGCCACCACGCTGGCGATGGAGCCGGAGCTGATGCTGCTCGACGAGCCCACGCAGGGCATGGGCCACGAGGACGTGGACCGCGTCACGCAGCTGATCAAGAAGGTCTCCGCCGGCCGCACCATTTTGATGGTCGAGCACAACATGAGCGTGGTCTCGTCGATCGCCGACAAGATCACCGTGCTGCAGCGGGGCGCGATCCTGGCCGAGGGGCCTTACGCCGAGGTGTCGAAGGACCCGCGCGTGATGGAGGCCTACATGGGCACGGCCGATGCCGAGCTGCAGGGCGCGCACTGAAGCGGGGGATGAGCAAATGAGTACGATCAGCACGAACAACACTCCCGCCCTCGAAATCAAGGGCCTGCAGGCCTGGTACGGCGAATCGCACATCCTGCACGGCGTCGACCTCACGGTGAACCGCGGCGAAGTGGTGACGCTGCTGGGCCGCAACGGCGCCGGGCGCACCACCACGCTGCGCGCGATCATGGGCCTGACCGGCGCGCGCAAGGGCTCGATCAAGGTCAACGGCAACGAGACCATCGGCCTGCCCACGCACAAGATTGCGCACTACGGCATCGGCTACTGCCCGGAAGAGCGCGCGATCTTCTCCAGCCTGTCGTGCGAGGAGAACCTGCTGCTGCCGCCGCAGCTCAAGGGCAAGGGTGGTGAGACGACCGCGGGCATGAGCGAGTCCGAGATCTACGACATGTTCCCCAACCTGAAGGAGCGCCGCCAGAGCCAGGGCACGCGCCTGTCGGGCGGCGAGCAGCAGATGCTGGCGGTGGCGCGCATCCTGCGCACTGGCGCCAACCTGCTGCTGCTCGATGAAATCTCGGAAGGGCTGGCACCGGTGATCGTGCAGGCGCTGGCGCGCATGATCCGGATGCTCAAGCAGAAGGGGTACACGGTGGTGATGGTGGAGCAGAACTTCCGCTTCGCCGCGCCGCTGGCCGACCGCTTCTACGTGATGGAGCACGGCAGCATCGTCGAGCGCTTCGATGCCGGCGATCTGCAGGCAAAGATGCCGGTGCTGCATGAACTGCTCGGGGTCTGATCCCGGGATCTGACCGATACCCGGATCGTTGATTGCTGTTTGGCAGGAACGGGTGGCGCATCGCCGCCGCAAATCAGGAGACAAAGAGATGAAAAAGACTCGGCTCGCGGCCGCGATGGCGGCTATTGCCATGGGTGCGGTTTCGTTCGGCGCTGCCGCGCAGGTATCCGGCGACACCGTAAAGATCGGCTATATCACCGACATGTCGGGCCTGTACGCCGACATCGACGGCCCCGGCGGCCTGGAAGCCATCAAGATGGCGATCGAGGACCGCGGCGGCAAGGTGCTGGGCAAGCCCATCGAGATCGTTTCCGCCGATCACCAGAACAAGGCCGACATCGCCGCCTCCAAGGCGCGCGAATGGATGGACCAGCAGGGCCTGGACATGCTGCTGGGCGGCACCAACTCCGGCACCGCGCTGGCGATGAACAAGGTCGCTTCCGAGAAGAAGCGCGTCTACATCAACATCGGTGCCGGCACCGCGCGCCTGACCAACGAAGAGTGCTCGCCGTACACGGTGCACTATGCCTATGACACGGTGGCGCTGGCCAAGGGCACCGGCAGCGCGGTGGTCAAGCAGGGCGGCAAGTCGTGGTTCTTCCTGACCGCCGACTACGCCTTCGGGCACTCGCTGGAAAGCGACACCGCCGCGGTGGTGAAGGCCAGCGGCGGCACGGTGGCGGGGCAGGTACGGCATCCGCTGTCGGCGTCCGACTTCTCGTCGTTCCTGCTGCAGGCGCAGTCGTCGAAGGCGCAGATCCTGGGCCTGGCCAACGCCGGCGGCGACACCATCAATGCGATCAAGGCGGCCAAGGAATTCGGCATCACCAAGACGATGAAGATCGCTGGCCTGCTGATGTTCATCAATGACATCCACAGCCTGGGTCTGAAGAACACCGAAGGCCTGCTGATGACCGACAGCTGGTACTGGGACATGAACGACGACACCCGCAAGTTCGCCAACCGCTTCTTCGGCAAGATGAAGAAGATGCCGAGCAGCCTGCAGGCCGCGGACTATTCGGCCGCCAGCACCTACCTGAAGGCGGTGGAAGCAGCCAAGACCGATGATCCGGACAAGGTCATGGCCGAGCTGAAGAAGATGAAGATCAACGACTTCTACACCAAGGGCTATATCCGCCAGGACGGCCGTGGCATCCACGACATGTACCTGATGCAGGTGAAGACCGCGGCCGAGTCGAAGAAGCCGTGGGATTACCTGAAGGTGGTGGCGACCATCCCGGGCGACCAGGCATTCACGACGGTGGCCGAGTCGAAGTGCGCGATGTTGAAGAAGTAAGAGCCGTCGACACTGCGACGGTTTGCTCCCCTCTCCCGCGCGCGGGAGAGGGGCAGGGGAAGAGGGCCGGCGCTAGCAGGAGCGTGGCGCAACCAAACTTCCGGCAGCGGTCCTGAGGCCCGCACGCGCCGGTGTTGAAGTCGGCAGCCTCTTGCACGCCGGCCCTCTCCCCCAACCCCTCACCCGAAGCGGGAGAGGGGAGACACAACCTGCAACGGATGCCCATGGACATCTTCGGAATTCCCCTGCCTGCCATGCTTTCCCAGCTGTTGCTGGGGCTGGTGAACGGCGCCTTCTATGCGATGCTGAGCCTGGGCCTGGCGGTCATCTTCGGCCTGCTCAACGTCATCAACTTCGCGCACGGCGCGCTCTTCATGCTGGGTGCGGTGCTGGCCTGGATGGGCATGGAGTACGCCGGGCTCAACTACTGGATCATGCTGCTGCTGTCGCCGCTGGTGGTTGCCGCCATCGGGGTGGTGATCGAGAAGACCATGCTGCGCTGGATCTACAAGCTCGACCACATCTATGGCCTGCTGCTGACGCTGGGCATCACGCTGGTGATCGAAGGCATCTTCCGCTCGATCTACGGCGTGTCGGGCCTGCCGTACCAGACGCCTGACGCGCTGCAGGGTGCGACCGACCTCGGCTTCATGATCCTGCCGAACTACCGCGCCTGGGTCGTGGTGGCGTCGCTGGTGGTGTGCTTCGCGACCTGGTACGTGATCGAGAAGACCAAGCTGGGCGCCTACCTGCGCGCCGGCACCGAGAACCCAAAGATGGTCGAGGCCTTCGGCGTCAACGTGCCGCTGATGGTGACGCTGACCTACGGCTTCGGCGTGGCGCTGGCGGCGTTTGCCGGGGTGCTGGCCGCGCCGGTGATCCAGATCTCGCCGCTGATGGGCCAGAACCTGATCATCATCGTGTTCGCGGTGGTGGTGATTGGCGGCATGGGCTCGATCATGGGGTCGATCCTGACCGGCCTGGGGCTAGGCGTGGTCGAGGGCCTGACCAAGGTGTTCTATCCTGAAGCATCGTCGACCGTGGTGTTCTTCATCATGGTGATCGTGCTGCTGCTGCGCCCGGCCGGGCTGTTCGGGAAGGAGAAGTGATGAGCGCACCAACCACATCATCGACGCAGCCCGCAGTGGCTGCCAACGCGGGCCGGGCAGGAAAGGGACAGGGCGTGCAGAAGAAACTGTTGTACGGATTGCTGCTGCTGGGGCTGATCGCCGCGCCGCTGGCGGGTGCCTATCCGGTATTTGTGCTCAAGGTGCTGTGCTTTGCGCTGTTTGCCTGCGCGTTCAATCTGCTGATCGGCTATACCGGGCTGCTGTCGTTCGGCCATGCGGCCTTCTTCGGCGGTGCCGGCTACGCGGCCGGCCATGCCATGAAGGCCTGGGGCGTGACGCCCGAGATCGGGCTGATCCTGGGCACGGCCACCGGCGCGCTGATCGGCTACGTGGTCGGCTCGCTGGCGATCCGGCGCCAGGGCATCTACTTCTCGATGATCACGCTGGCGCTGGCGCAGATGCTGTTCTTTATCTGCCTGCAGGCGCCATTCACCGGCGGCGAGGACGGACTGCAGGGCATCCCGCGCGGCAAGCTGTTCGGCGTGCTGCCGCTGTCCAATGACCTGACGCTGTACTACGTGGCGCTGGTGATCATTGTCGCGGCCTTCGCGCTGATCGTGCGCACGGTGCATTCGCCGTTCGGCCAGATCCTGAAGGCGATCAAGGAGAACGAGCCGCGGGCTATCTCGCTGGGCTACGATGTCGACCGCTTCAAGCTGACCGCTTTCGTGCTCTCGGCGGCGCTGTCGGGGCTGGCCGGCTCGATCAAGGCGCTGGTGCTGGGCTTCGAGACTCTGACCGACGTGCACTGGTCGATGTCGGGCTCGGTGATCCTGATGACGCTGGTGGGCGGCCTGGGCACCTTGTCGGGCCCGATCGTCGGCGCCTTCGTGATCGTGGCGCTGGAAAACAAGCTGGGCGACATCGGCAGCTTCCTGGCCTCGGCCACCGGCCTGCAGTGGTTCAACACGCTGGGCGAGTCGGTGACGATGGTGACCGGCGTGATCTTCGTGATCTGCGTGCTGACCTTCCGCCGCGGCATCATGGGCGAGCTGCTGGCCCGGTTCGGCCGCAAGCACGAGTGATCGTGGGGCGACATGCCCGATTCTGGGGCTAGGGTTTTTTCTAGCTTGTCCTCTGTGCACCGCTTCGTTACATTCCATATACGGTTTTCGCAGGTTAAATGGAGGCGGAAGCGAGGAGACGACAGGCGCGCACCCGGTGTCGGGTAGCAGCGTTATAAAATAAAGGGCGTTGCCGGGTGATCCTCGGCAACGCTTTTTTCATTGGTGCTTCGCCCACGGCAGCGAGCACGCAATCCTTCACTGTGCCGTGTTCGCCTCATTGTGGGGCACCCATGCCGGATCGGCATCACCCCGGTCCCCGACGCATGCGACAATGCGGGCGCTTTCCGTTGCCCGCCATGCCCGACTATCCCCCTGATTCCCAAGATCCGCCGCTTCCGGACGGCTCGGGTCGTCCCGACGCAACGCCGCAACGGCCCATGCCGCAGCTGTGGGTACGCGCCGGCCAGAGTGCCGATGGCGCCATGCTGGAGGCCTGGCTGGCAGTCGTGCAGCCGTTGCCGGTGCCGGCGGCCAGGGCTCGGCGGCTGATGCTGGACGAGTTGCTGGCGCAGTCCGGGCGCGGGATCTGCCTTCTGGCCTATGGCGGCGCGCCGGACGATGTGCTGGCTTGCCTGCCGGTGGCGCTGGTGCCAAGCCTGGAACTGGCTGGCCTGGCCGCCCTGGCCACGGAATGGTGGGTACGCCCCGGCCTTGGTGCCGGTATGGCCCGCGCCTGCCTGGACGCCGGCTGCGACACGCTGGCCGACTGGGGGCGCGCCCATGGCATCCGCCATGCGCTGCTCGCCCCGGCACTGGCCGGCGCGCAGGGCGGCGCGCCGCCCGGTTTTGCCCCGCATGCCAGCGGCATGTGGATGCGCAATCTTGTGCCGGCGGCCAAGGTGCTCGGCTGAGCCGGCACTGACGCGCTCCGGCGCCCCGTTTTTTCCTCTCCCCGTTTTCCTTTCCCCGTTCCTGCAATGATGGAGTTCGCTTTCCTGGCGGTTGCCGCCTTTCTCGCCGGCATGATCGACGCGGTCGCCGGCGGCGGCGGCCTGGTCCAGATCCCGGCGCTGTTCTCCGCCTATCCCGGCATGGCGCCGGCAACGCTGCTGGGTACCAACAAGGTTGGCTCGATCGCCGGCACCGCCAACGCCGCGCTGCGCTACGGCCGCAGCGTGCGCATCTACTGGGGCGCGACCGCGCCGGCGGTGGTGGCGGCCTTTGTCTTCTCGATGGCCGGCGCGTGGGCGCTGACCATGATCCCGGCCGAGCCGATGCGCAAGGCGCTGCCATTCATCCTGGTGACGCTGCTGGTGTATACGCTGGCCAAGAAGGACCTCGGGACCGAGCATGCGCCGACGCTGAAAGGCGGCCGCGAACGGCTCGCGGCATTGCTCGCCGGCGCAGTGCTCGGCTTCTACGATGGCGTGTTCGGCCCCGGCACCGGCAGCTTCCTGATGATCGTGTTCGTGCGCGTGTTCGGCTATGACTTCCTGCATGCCGCGGCGTCGACCAAGCTGGTCAACCTCGCCACCAACCTGGCGGCGTTGCTGCTGCTCGCCAGCAAGGGCCATATCTGGTGGCAGCTGGGGCTGGTGATGGCGGTGGCCAATGTTGCCGGCAGCCAGGTGGGCAGCCGGCTGGCGCTGCGGCATGGCAGCGCGTTCGTGCGCAAGGTGTTTATCGTGGTGGTGAGCGCGTTGATCCTGAAGACGGCATGGGATGCGTTTGCGCGCTGAGCAGCCGGGCGCGGACCTTGATGCGGGTTAATCCTGCTTTTCGCGTCAAGTCGCTGTGATAGACTCGATTCGCATTCCCGACCGCACGGTCGGTGAATGACAGAAGCGCCAATTCCGGGGGAATTCCGGGGAAAATGGGGCCGGTTCGCCAGGGCGAACGGGTTCTCGGCGTGGACGGGAAATGGGGAATGGTGTGTCATCGTTCCTGGCAGTAGCGCAGGTGCCGGCGATGTGCCTGCGTCAGACCCGAGGGGTCCGTAGAAAATGGGCATCCGCCGGTGGACGCCGGACGGATGCCTTTCCGTTTCAGGAACCGAAGGAGACAAGATGGATTTCAAGCGCGCCAGCCTGCTGGCAATCGCGGCGGCCTGCCTGGCTGCCGGCGCCGCCCAGGCACAGGTCAAGGTCGGGGTCACGGTGTCGGCGACGGGTCCGGCCGCATCGCTGGGTATTCCGGAGAAGAACACCTTCACGCTGATGCCCAAGGAAGTCGCGGGCAAGAAGATCGAGTACATCGTCCTGGACGACGCTTCGGACACCACCACCGCGGTCAAGAACACCCGCAAGCTGATCAGCGAAGACAAGGTTGACGTGGTGGTCGGTTCCACCGTGACGCCGAACTCGCTGGCCATGGTCGACGTGGTCGCCGAGAACGATACGCCGATGATCACCATGGCCGCCTCGGCCCGCATCATCGAGCCGATGGATGCCAAGCGCGCCTGGATCTTCAAGACGCCGCAGAACGACTCGCACATGGCTACCGCGATTGCCGAGCACATGGGCAACAACAACGTGAAGACGGTGGCTTTCATCGGCTTCGCGGATGCCTATGGCGACAGCTGGGCGCAGGAATTCGCCAAGGTGGCGGAGATGCGCAAGATCAAGGTGGTCGCCAACGAGCGCTTTGCCCGCACCGACACTTCGGTGACCGGGCAGGTGCTGAAGATGATGAGCGCCAACGCCGACGCGGTGCTGATCGCAGGCTCGGGTACGCCCGCGGCGCTGCCCGCCAAGACACTGAAGGAGCGCGGCTACAAGGGCAAGGTCTATCAGACTCACGGCGTTGCCAACGCGGACTTCCTGCGCGTGTGCGGCAAGGATTGCGAAGGCACGTTCCTGCCGGCCGGCCCGCTGCTGGTGGCTGAACAGTTGCCCGACAGCAACCCGGTGAAGAAGCCGGCCATGGCCTACAAGACCGCCTACGAGAAAGCCTTCGGCGGCCAGGTCTCGACCTTCGGCGGCCATGCCTGGGATGCGGGCCTGATCCTGCAGCACGCCATTCCCGAGGCACTCAAGAAGGGCCAGCCCGGCACCAAGGAATTCCGCAAGGCGCTGCGCGACGCCATGGAGCAGACCAGGAACCTGCCGGTGTCGCACGGCATCATGAACATGAGCACCACCGACCACCTCGGCTTCGACCAGCGCGCACGCGTGATGGTGCAGATCGTCGACGGCAAGTGGAAGCTGCTGAAATAAGCCGCTGCACTGAATTCCCGAGTGACAGTTGAGTAGGAGTGAAGCAGGGCGCATGGGTTATGCCATGCGCCCTTTTTTCTGCCGCACCGCCATACCTAGGGTTGCCGAGTATTTCCGCAATGGGCAACCCGTTTACCATTTCGTAAATCCCACCGCGCGCAGCACCCTGTCGGCCCCCTTCGAAGCAGGCAGGTATTTCAACGATACGGGGAGACAATGGACCTATCTATCGCCGCCATCCTGGCGCAGGACGGCATCACCTCGGGCGCGATCTACGCGCTGCTGGCACTGGCCCTGGTGCTGGTGTTCTCGGTGACGCGCGTCATCTTCATCCCGCAAGGGGAGTTCGTTGCCTACGGCGCGCTGACGCTGGCCGCGATGCAGGCCGGGCATGCGCCGCAGACCAGCTGGCTGCTGCTGGCCATGGGCGCGCTGACCTTCGTCTATGAAACCGTGACCGTGCTGCGCAGTGCCGAGCTGCGGCGCACGCTGGGCCAGCGGCTGGCGGTGCTGGCCGGCAAGTACCTGGTGTTCCCGCTCGCGGTGCACTGGGTGGTCCAGCAATACGGCGCGCAGCCGCTGCCGATGGTGGCGCAGATCGCGCTGACGCTGCTGGTCATCATCCCGCTCGGGCCGATGCTGTACCGCCTCGCCTACCAGCCGCTGGCCGAGGCCAGCACGCTGGTGCTGCTGATCGTATCGGTCGGCGTGCACTTTGCGCTGGTGGGGCTGGGGCTGGTGATGTTCGGCGCCGAGGGCTCGCGTACCACGGCGTTCTCTGATGCGCGTTTCGAAGTGGGCGCGCTCAGCGTCTCGGGCCAGAGCCTGTGGGTGGTGGGCGTGTCGGCGCTGCTGATCGGCGCGCTGTACTTCTACTTCGAGCGCACGCTGCAGGGCAAGGCGCTGCGCGCGACCGCGGTGAACCGGCTGGGGGCGCGCCTGGTCGGCATCGGCACCACGCAGGCGGGGCGGCTGTCGTTCACGCTGGCCGCGGCGATGGGCGCGCTGTGCGGCGTCCTGATCGCGCCGCTGACCACGGTGTACTACGAGTCGGGCTTCCTGGTGGGCCTGAAGGGCTTTGTCGGCGCGATCGTCGGCGGGCTGGTGAGCTATCCGGTCGCAGCACTGGGTGCGCTGCTGGTGGGCCTGCTCGAATCCTATTCGTCCTTCTGGGCCAGCGCGTTCAAGGAGGTCATCGTCTTCACACTGATCATTCCGGTGCTGCTGTGGCGCTCGCTGACGAGCAAGCATGTCGAGGAGGAGGAATAAGCCATGACCATGCTGACCGACAAGCAAGCGGCGGCCGTGACCGGCGCCGAGGCCGGCAGCCGTGCGCGGTTGAACCGTAACCGGATTCTGGTGCTGGCCTTCATCGTCGTGCTGGCGCTGCTGCCGGTGCTGCCGACGCCTGAATTCTGGATCACGCTGGGCAACTACATCGGGCTGTACAGCATCGTCGCGATCGGGCTGGTGCTGCTGACCGGCGTGGGCGGCATGACATCGTTCGGACAGGCCGCGTTCGTGGGGCTGGGCGCGTACAGCACCGCCTACCTGACCACGCAGTTCGGGCTGTCGCCGTGGTTCGGGCTGCTGGTGGGCCTGGTGATCACGGTAGCCTCGGCCTATGTGATCGGGCTGATCACGATGCGCATGTCCGGCCACTACCTGCCACTGGCGACCATCGCGTGGGGCCTGTCGCTGTTCTTCCTGTTCGGCAACCTGGAGTTCCTGGGCAAGTACGACGGCATCAACGGCATCCCGGTGCTGTCGTTCTTCGGCATCGAGCTGCAGTCGGGCCGCTCGATGTTCTACCTGATCTGGGCAGTGGTGCTGCTGGCCGTGCTGGCGATGCAGAACCTGCTGAACTCGCGCCCGGGCCGCGCCATCCGCGCGCTCAAGGGCGGCGGGGTGATGGCCGAGGCGATGGGCGTCAATACCGCGTGGATGAAAGTGGTGATCTTCGTCGTGGCGGCGATCCTGGCGTGCGTGTCGGGCTTCCTCTACGCGCACCTGCAGCGCGCGGTGAACCCGACGCCGTTCGGCCTGAACTACGGCATCGAGTACCTGTTCATGGCGGTGGTCGGCGGCGTCGGCCACGTGTGGGGCGCAGTACTGGGTGCGGGCATCCTGACCATCCTGAAGGACGTGCTGCAGGGCGTGCTGCCCAAGCTGCTCGGCGCCAACGGCAACTTCGAGATCATCGTCTTCGGCGTGCTGCTGGTGCTCCTGCTGCAGTATGCGCGCGATGGCATCTGGCCGTTCCTGCGCCGGCTGTTTCCGTCGGGCCCCGCGGTGCTGGCGCCGGCGCAAGCCGAGGCGCTGGCGGTGCGGCGCAAGCCCGAGGCGGGCGAGCTGATCCTCGACGTGCGCGCCGCGCGCAAGGAGTTCGGCGGGCTGGTCGCGGTCAACGATGTCAGCTTCCAGGTGCGTGCGGGCGAAATCATCGGCCTGATCGGCCCGAACGGTGCCGGCAAGTCCACCACCTTCAACCTGGTGACGGGCGTGCTGCCGGTCACGCGTGGCGAGGTCCGCTATCGCGGCGAGGTGATCTCCGGCCTGCCGTCGCGCGAGATCGTCAAGCGCGGCATTGGCCGCACCTTTCAGCACGTGCACCTGCTGCCGACCATGACGGTGCTGGAGAACGTCGCCATCGGCGCGCACCTGCGGGGCGACTTCCGCGCGCAGGGCGGTGTCTCGGCAGCGATCCTGCGCATGAACAAGGTCGAGGAAGACAAGCTGCTGTTCGAAGCGAAGCGGCAACTGGAACGCGTAGGCCTGGCCGACTGCATGTACATGGAAGCGGGCAGCCTGGCGCTGGGCCAGCAGCGCATCCTGGAGATCGCGCGCGCCCTGTGCTGCGACCCCGCGCTGCTGCTGCTCGACGAGCCGGCTGCGGGCCTGCGCTACAAGGAGAAGCAGGCGCTGGCCGACCTGCTGCGCAAGCTCAAGGGCGAGGGCATGAGCGTGTTGCTGGTCGAGCACGACATGGACTTCGTGATGAACCTGACCGACCGGCTGGTGGTGATGGAGTTTGGTACGCGCATCGCCGAGGGCGTGCCCGAGGAAGTGCAGAAGAACCCGGCGGTACTGGAAGCCTACCTGGGTGGCGTGGAATAGGTGTGGAGCAAGGACCCGACATGAGCCTGATACTTGAAGTGAAGGACCTCCACGTCCGCTACGGCAAGGTGGAAGCGGTGCACGGCGCCAACCTGAAGGTGGAAGCCGGAAAGATCGTGACGGTGATCGGCCCCAATGGCGCCGGCAAGTCGACCATGCTCAACGCGATCATGGGTGCGCTGCCGGTCAACGGCTCGGCGAGCGGATCGGTCAGCTACCTCGGTCACGACATGGCCGGTATCCCCGTGGAGGGCCGCGTCGCGCGCGGCATGTGCCTGGTGCCGGAGAAGCGCGAGCTGTTTGCGTCGATGACGGTCGAAGACAACCTGTTGCTGGGCGCGTTCCGCCGCAAGCGTGCCGGCGAGAAGAACTACCTGGACCAGATGGACGTGGTCTACGACTTGTTCCCGCGCCTGCGCGAGCGTGCGCGCCAGGATGCCGGCACGCTGTCGGGCGGCGAGCGCCAGATGCTCGCGGTGGGCCGCGCGTTGATGGCCAAGCCGCAGCTGCTGATGCTGGACGAGCCCAGCCTCGGCCTGGCACCGCTGATCGTCAAGGAGATCTTCCATATCATCAGCAACCTGCGCCAGACCGGCGTGGCCACGCTGCTGATCGAGCAGAACGCCCGGGCGGCGCTGCAGGTGGCTGACTATGGCTATGTGATCGAGACCGGGGATATGTCGATGGAGGGGCCCGCAGACGAGTTGGCGGCGAACCCGAAGGTGATTGAAACCTATCTTGGGTTGGCAAAAAAGGCCGCTTAATCCATAAGGATGATAGCCGGACGAATGAGGGCTCGCCTAGGCGAGCCCTTTTTCATTTCTCGTGTGAATAACTTTGGGGATAAGTGGTTTCAGAGGCCTGTTTTTTGGTATCGGGAGGAGCGACGCAGGGTTGGGTACGCTTCGATTCGGTTGATGAATGAAAGGCTGCGAGAATCCTCTGTAGATATCGAGGCCAACGATGATGGCGCTAAAATTATGCTTTTAAGGAATATAGTGGCGCTATCATTTTGGTGTTTTATTTTTCGCGAGAATGTCCTTCGGTATCTTGGATAGCTTCTTGCTGCGCGGTCTCCAGCAACCAATCGCGAAAGCGGTTTAGCGCCGGATGATCGCGGCGCTCCCGCGGCGCGCACAAGAAATAGCCCCGTTGCAGCGAAATCGGCAAATCAAACGGCGCAAAAACACGTCCCGCTGCAATTTCATCTCTCACCAGGCATCGCTGCAACACCGCGACTCCCATGTCGGCGCGAACAGCCTGGATCAGGATCGACACCTGGTCGAACGCTGTGGATAACATCGGCGCAGCGTTGGGTACGCCGGCCGCTCGCAGCCAGTTTTGCCAGTTCGCCGGCGCTGACGTGTGATAGAGCAGGGGCTCCTGCAACAGCTCCGCCGGCGTCTGCCAGCGGCCGGCCTCGCGGCGAGCACGGGCGCGGTCCGGATGGCAGACCGGCACCATTTCACGCCCGATCACGTAGTCGGCCTGCAGGTGCGGCCACTTGCCCACTTCACCCGCCAGGATGGCGGCATCGGGCGTGGCGCCCGAGAGATCCTCATCGCGCTGGTAGGGAACGAAGTCGAGGTGGATTTCCGGATGGCGCCGATGGAAGTCCGGCAGGCGCGGCACCAGCCATACGCTGGCCAGCGTCGGCACGACCGACAGCGTCAGGCGGTGGCGCCGGTCGCCGGCGAGCAGGGCAGCGCTGGCATTTTCGATTGCGGCCAGCGGCTCGGCCACGGCATCGAGCAGCTGCCGGCCGGCATCGGTCAGCACCAGCCGATGTGCATTGCGCTGGAGCAGCGGCTGGCCGAAGTGTTCCTCGAGCCGGGCGATTGCCCGGCTGATCGCGCCCTGGGTGACGCACAGCGTGTCCGCGGCACGGGTGAAGCTGCCAAGCTTTGCCGCGGCGGCAAAGGCGTGCAACTCGGACATCGACGGGGAACGCAGCCGCATGGCGCAGGGTACAGCGCAGGAGAGGGGGCAGAACCTGCGATGCCACAGTGTTTACCTGGGCGTGGGGCAGGATGATCTTTGGTAATGCAAACGTGCAATATAGTCGTTTGTGCGCAACCGGTAAACGCCTGACACTCGCTCGGTTCCTTCGCATAAAACAACAGGAGAAAGCCTCATGAACCGAGCCACGATGACGCGCCGCCAGCTGATGCTGTCGGGCGCCGCAGCCGCCGCCACGCTGATGCTTACCAGCAGCGCCTTCGCGCAGGCCAACTATCCGACCCGCCCGATCCGCTTGATCGTGCCGTTTGCCGCGGGCGGTTCGACCGACCTGTCGGCGCGCCTGGTGGCCGAATTCGCCGGCCGCGAGCTGGGCCAGTCCATCGTGGTCGAGAACAAGGGCGGCGCGGGCGGTTCGCTCGGCATGGAGCAGGTGGCCGGCTCGGCACCGGACGGCTACACCATCGGCATGGCCACGGTCAGCACGCACGGCTCCAACCCGGCTGTGTATCCGAGGCTGAAGTACGACCCGATCAAGGACTTCGCCCCGGTGACCAACGTGGTCGCCATCCCCAGCGTGTTCGCCGTACACCCGAGCGTGCCGGCCAAGACCATGCAGGAGTTCATCGCGCTGGCCAAGGCCAATCCGGGCAAGTACAGCTTTGCCTCGCCGGGTGCGGGCTCGCTCGGCCACGTCAACATCGAGAACTTCATGATGCTGGCCAAGATCGACCTGCTGCACGTGCCGTACAAGGGCGCCGGCCTGGCGCTGAATGACGCTGTAGCAGGGCAGGTCAATGCCATCACCGATAACCTGTCGTCGACGCTGCCCCACGTGAAATCCGGCAAGTTGCGCGCGCTGGCGGTGCTGGGCGCGTCGCGTTCGGCACAGCTGCCGAACGTGCCGACGTATGCCGAGCTGGGCTTCAAGGACATGGGCGAGGGCGGCTGGTTCGGCATCGTCGCCCCGGCCGGCACGCCGCCGGCGATCGTCAGCAAGCTGAACCAGGCTATCCACAAGGCCATGCAGAACCCCGAGTTCAAGCGCAAGGTGGAAGAGTCGGGCGGCACGCTGGTGCCGACCACGCCGGATCAGTTCAAGGCCCAGATCCAGCAAGCCATGGCGCGCTATGCCCGCGTGGCCAAGGCCGCCGAGATCAAGCTGGACTGAGGCATGGCTGAAGCGAATCATCAGGGCGCGCTGCCGCCGGTCATCGTGCGGCTGCCGGAAGGGAAGGCGCTGCCGCTGGTGTGCGACTCGCCGCATAGCGGCACCGTGTACCCTGCGGATTTCGGCGCGGCGATCCCTGCGGCGCGGCTGCGCGGCGGTGAAGACACGCACGTTGATGCGCTGTGGGCAGCGGTGCCGGCGGTCGGCGGCACGCTGCTGGCGGCTACGTTCCCGCGGGTCTATATCGACCCGAACCGGATGGCCGACGATATCGACCCGGATCAGCTGGACGGGGCGTGGCCCACGGCGCTGGCGCCGGGACCGAAGACCAGCCTGGGCTATGGCCTGGTCTGGAGCCGGATCGATGCGAGCACGCCGATCTACGATCGCCGGCTGTCCGTGGCGGAAGTGCAGGGGCGTCTGGACCGCTATTACCGCCCCTACCATGCGGCGCTTGCCGAGGCCGTGGAGGGCGCATACCGGCGCTTTGGCGCGGTCTGGCACCTGAACCTGCACTCGATGCCGAACAATGCCTATGAGCGCCTGAAGATCGACAGCCCGCACCCGCTGGCGGACTTCGTGCTGGGAGACCGGGACGGAACCACCTGCGAGCCGGGGCTGGTCGACCTGGTCGACCGGGAACTGCGCAATATGGGCTACACGGTTGCGCGCAATGACCCCTACAAGGGCGTGCAGCTGATCGCCCAGATCGGGCGGCCCGCCGAGCGGCGTAGCAGCCTGCAGATCGAGATCCGACGTCCGCTCTATATGGACGAGGCGACGCGGAAACGGAATGCCGGGTTCGATACCTTGCAGCGCGACCTTGGCAGGCTGGCGGAGCAGGTTGCAGCATATATCCGGGCCAGCCTCTGAGCAGCTTGTTCCACGTGAAACATTGGCCGGGCCTTGTGCCCGGCCTTTTTGTTTCACGTGGAACATCGTGGCACCCCAGGCGTCGCTTGCCGGCCACGCGCAGGTATCGTCCACATCATGTTTCACGTGAAACATGGTGTCGGTCGAAAAGCGGCCAGACGAATGCCGCTATAATTTCGCATTCCCGCATTTTCCCGCCAGCCTCCCGGAGGAGGTGTCCCATGCTTTACCCAAAAGAATTCGATGTCATCGTCGTCGGTGGTGGTCACGCCGGAACTGAAGCAGCACTCGCGGCCGCGCGCATGGGCTGCCAGACGCTGCTGCTGACCCACAACATCGAGACGCTGGGCCAGATGAGTTGCAATCCGTCCATCGGCGGCATCGGCAAGGGACACCTGGTCAAGGAAGTGGATGCGATGGGCGGCGCCATGGCGGCCGCCACGGACGAGTCCGGCATCCAGTTCCGCATTCTCAATTCCAGCAAGGGACCGGCGGTGCGCGCCACGCGCGCGCAGGCGGACCGTGTGCTGTATCGCAAGGCGATTCGTACTCGCCTGGAAAACCAGCAGAACCTGATGCTGTTCCAGCAGGCAGTGGATGACCTGATGGTCGAGGGCGATCGGGTCGTCGGCGCCATGACGCAGGTCGGCATCGCCTTCCGCGGGCGGGCCGTGGTGCTGACCGCCGGCACTTTCCTGGACGGCAAGATCCACGTCGGCCTGGACAACTACACTGGCGGGCGCGCCGGAGATCCGGCTGCCGTATCCCTGTCGGCGCGCCTGAAGGAACTGAAGCTGCCGCAGGGCCGGCTGAAGACCGGCACGCCGCCGCGCATCGACGGCCGCACCATCGACTTCTCGGTGATGGAAGAACAGCCTGGCGATCTGGATCCGGTGCCGGTGTTCTCCTTCCTGGGCCGTCCGGAGCTGCACCCGCAGCAACTGCCTTGCTGGATCACCCATACCAACAGCCGCACGCATGACGTCATCCGTGGCGGTCTCGACCGTTCGCCGATGTACACCGGCGTGATCGAAGGGGTGGGGCCGCGCTACTGTCCCAGCATCGAGGACAAGATCCATCGCTTTGCCAGCAAGGAAAGCCACCAGATCTTCCTGGAACCGGAAGGGCTGACCACCAATGAGTTCTACCCGAACGGGATCTCGACCAGCCTGCCGTTTGACGTGCAGCTGGAGCTGGTGCATTCGATCCGCGGCCTGGAGAACGCGCATATCCTGCGCCCTGGCTACGCCATCGAGTACGACTACTTTGATCCGCGCGGCCTGAAGTCATCCCTGGAGAGCAAGGCGATCCGCGGGCTGTTCTTTGCCGGCCAGATCAATGGCACCACCGGCTATGAAGAAGCCGCCGCGCAGGGCCTGCTGGCCGGCATCAATGCCGGTTGCTACGTGCGCGAGCGTGAAGCCTGGACGCCGCGTCGCGACCAGGCCTACCTGGGCGTACTGGTCGACGACCTGATCACGCGCGGTGTGACCGAGCCGTATCGCATGTTCACCAGCCGTGCCGAATTCCGACTGAGCCTGCGCGAGGACAACGCCGATATGCGGCTGACGGAAGTCGGCCGTGAGCTGGGTGTCGTTGACGATGCACGCTGGGATGCTTTCAACCGCAAACGGGACACTGTTTCACGTGAAACAGAGCGGCTGAAAAGCACATGGGTGAACCCGGCCATGCTGCCGCCGGAAGACGCCGTGCCGTTGCTGGGCAAGCCGATCGAACGCGAGTACAGCCTGGCCGACTTGCTGCGCCGGCCGGAAGTCCGCTATGAGTCGCTGATGGCGCTGCAGGGCGGCCGCCACGCGCCCGAAGCACCGCTCGACGCCGATGCCATGCTGGCCGACCAGATCCGTGAGCAGATCGAGATTGGTATCAAGTACCACGGCTATATCGCTCGCCAGGCTGCCGAGGTCGACAAGCTGGAAGCCAATGAATCGACCCGCCTGCCCGCGAATCTCGACTACACCGAGGTACGTGGGCTGGGCTTCGAGGTCAGCCAGAAGCTGAACCAGCACCGCCCGGAAACGCTGGGCCAGGCATCGCGCATCTCGGGCGTGACTCCGGCGGCGATCTCGCTGCTGCTGGTACACCTGAAGAAGAAGGGGCTCGGCCGAACGCGCGCCGATTCGGCTGCCGTTGGCGGCAACTCGGAAGAGGCGGCCTGAGTGGCGGGCGCTCGACACACCATGACAGACGACGCCACGCAGCGTCGTCGCCTCGAAGCCGGTCTCGCCGAGATCGGGCTGGTATTGGCACCGGTACAGATTGACAAGCTGTTCGACTACCTCGCGCTGCTGCGCAAATGGAACGGCGTCTATAACCTGACCGCGATCCGCCACCCCGATGAGATGCTTACGCATCACATGCTGGATTCGCTCGCGGCAGTGCCCGCGCTGGCCGCTGCCGCGCGTTCTGCAGAGATAGGTACGCCTGCGCGGGGCAGGGTGCTGGACGTCGGCTCGGGCGGCGGCATGCCCGGGCTGCCATTGGCGATTGCGTGTCCCGACGTGTCGGTGCTGATGGTCGACATCGTGCAGAAGAAGACCGCATTCCTGACGCAATGCCGCGCCCAACTCGGCCTGGTCAACGCCGCGGCGCACTGGGGCCCGGTGGAAAAACTGGACGATGCGGACGGCTTTGCCGTGATCACGTCACGTGCCTTTGCTGAACTGACCGACTTCGTGAACCTGTCGGGCCAGTTGCTCGCGCCGCACGGCAAGCTGATCGCCATGAAGGGTGTTTATCCACAGGCGGAGCTCGACCGGATGGAAGCCGCGGGACTGATGGCCAACTGGCAAGTCGACGAAGTACCGCGCCTCACTGTGCCGGGACTGGATGCCGAGCGCCACCTGGTGGTGCTGTCGCGGCGCGCAGGCGCGCACGCATGACCTACGCCGCGGCGCTGCAAGCAGTGCCGCGAACTGCCGGCCATGAGGCTGGCCGGATGAATTGAAGCAGGAGCCTCAGGAACATATGGCCAAGGTATTCGTGATTGCAAACCAGAAGGGCGGGGTGGGCAAGACCACCACGACGGTGAACCTCGCCGCCGGCCTGGCCGCGCAGGACCAGCGCGTGCTGCTGGTCGACCTGGATCCGCAGGGCAATGCCTCGATGGGTTCGGGCATCGACAAGCAGGCGCTGGAACACAGCGTGTACCAGGTGCTGGTTGGCCTGGCCAGCGTCCCGCAAGCGCGCCAGAAATCCGAGACCGGCAGGTACGACGTGCTGCCGGCCAACCGCGAGCTGGCCGGTGCCGAAGTCGAACTGGTCGAGCTCGATCACCGCGAGCGCCGGCTCAAGCAAGCCATCGACGCAGTCGACGACGAGTACGACTTCGTGCTAATTGACTGCCCGCCGTCGCTGTCGCTGCTGACGCTGAACGGGCTGTGCGCGGCGCATGGCGTGATCGTGCCGATGCAGTGCGAATACTTCGCGCTCGAAGGGCTGTCCGACCTCGTCAACACCATCAAGCAGGTGCACGCCAACCTGAACCGCGAGCTCAAGGTGATCGGCCTGCTGCGCGTGATGTTCGACCCGCGCGTCACGCTGCAGCAGCAGGTGTCGGCACAGCTCGAATCGCACTTCGGTGACAAGGTGTTCAAGACCCTGATCCCGCGCAACGTGCGCCTGGCCGAGGCACCGTCCTATGGCATGCCGGGCGTGGCATTCGATCCGTCATCCAAGGGCGCCAAGGCGTACCTGGACTTTGGCGCCGAGATGATCGCGCGCGTCAGGCAGCTGGGCTGAAGCTCGAGGAGGCATCGACCATGAGTACCGCAAAGACGCCGGCAAAGAAGAAGGGCCTGGGCCGGGGCCTGGAAGCATTGCTGGGCGGTCCCGCCGAGATCGTCGAGACAGCGAAGCAGGAGGGCGCGCCCAGCGTGTTGCACGTGGACCAGTTACAGCCCGGCAAGTACCAGCCGCGTACACGCATGGATGAAGGCGCGCTGCAGGAGCTCGCCGCCAGCATCCGCGCGCAGGGCCTGATGCAGCCGATCCTGGTGCGGCGCGTGGCCGAGCCGGATCGCTACGAGATCATTGCGGGCGAACGCCGTTACCGCGCGTCGAAGCTCGCGGGCCTGGACCAGGTGCCGGTGCTGGTCAAGGACGTGGCCGACGAAGCCGCGGCCGCGATGGCGCTGATCGAGAATATCCAGCGTGAAGACCTGAACCCGCTGGAAGAAGCGCAGGGCATCATGCGCCTGATCCGCGAATTCAAGTTTACGCACGAGCAGGCCGCCGAGTCGGTGGGCCGCTCCCGCAGCGCCGTGTCCAACCTGCTGCGCCTGCTGAACCTGGCGGCGCCGGTGCAGACCATGCTGATGGCGGGCGATCTTGACATGGGTCACGCGCGCGCGCTGCTTGCTGTCGACGGCGCCAATCAGATCACGCTGGCGAACCAGATCGTCAACAAGCGGCTGTCGGTGCGCGAGACTGAAAAGCTGGTGGCGTCCACGCTCAAGCCGTTCGACCTGAGGTCGCTCAAGCAGAAGGGCGTGAACAATATCCGCGACGTGGCGCGGCTGGAGGAAGAGCTGTCGGATGCGCTGGGGCTCTCGGTGCAGATCAAGGTGGGTGCGCGCGGCAAGGGCCAGCTCACCATCCACTTCAGCGACAACGATGCGCTCGATGGGGTGCTCGCGCGGCTGCGCGAATCGCGCGAAGGGCAGCAGGCAGCCTGAAATAGCGGGCGATAACCGGCCATTGCGAGGGTAACTGTTGCATCGAAGCAGCAGTGGCCGGTGCGATTATCGGTATACGTGAGGCGTACCCGCTAATCCACCATCATGCGCAGGGTCCGCTGCGCAATCCAATTACGTCAAACATCATTGCGGCGCAATTTTTGTGAAGCCATCATGCAATCGTGATGGCAACCGTTGTGCGCAACGCACTGCAAGCTAACTGTAAGCAGATTGACGCGAATCAGTAGTTCCCCTTAAAATCGTGCGGTTTGAATTCTGGTCGGGCCGATAAGTTCCGGCCTGAATGAGGCAGGCAGGTAGTGGTTCGAGACCGTCAGCAGCGCAGCGCCGGTTCCCGTCAGGAAGATGACTGGGACGACTGGAAAGAAGGCGCAGAACGTGAAGATGAAGCTGTCGATCCGCTGTCGCACGCCGATGCGGTGAAGCTGTTTGGCGAACGCGCGCTGCGTCCTTCGCGCATGACCCCGGGCAAGGTTGTCCTGGCGCAGGTGATCGTTTCCCTGCTGTCAGCATTTTGCTGGGCGTTGTTCGGGAAAGAGGCGGGGCCGTACGGCTGGTCAGCGTTGTTCGGCGGCATGGTGTGCTTCGTGCCCAGCGGATTCTTCGCATTCCGGCTGTGGGTGGCGCGGGATCGCGCATCGGTCGGCGGGCTGGTCCTGGGTGAGGCGATCAAGGTGTTCGCCACCGTGGCCATGCTGGTGCTGGTGGTGGTGCTGTACCGGGATCTGCGTTGGGTACCAATGCTGGTCACGTTCCTGCTGGCGCTCAAGACTTACTGGGTGGTGGCCCTCGCGATGCGCTAGGCCGCTGCACAAGACAGGTGCTTCATCCGGAGGTGGGGCACCGAAACGGAATATCAAGATGTTTCCGTGGCGGTTTCACCGTGGTTTCACAGCGGTGACACCGGACACGGTCAAGGTTGGAAACCCGCTTGCATCGCGGTGACCGGCGAATCCGCCGAAGGCAATGCAAGACGCGTACCGGGTGCCGCACAGGAGTAGCGGCGCGCGGCCCGAAGATTTCGCAATATACCGTTCGATTCGACAATGGCAGAAGCTACCCAAAGCGCGGAACACGTGCTGACACCCTCCGGCTATATCGCCGAACACTTGCAGAACTTGAACTCGGTCGGCGGCAAGCAAGCGTCGGTGGTCGATTTCTCCGTGATCAACTATGACACGGTGTTCTGGTCGGTCCTGTGCGGCGCCATCGCCGTGCTGTTCCTGTATGCCGCCGCGCGCCGCGTCACCTCGGGCGTGCCGGGCCGCTTCCAGGCCTTCGTCGAGATGATCGTCGAGATGGTCGACGACCAGGCCAAGGGCATCATCCACGGCGACCGTTCGTGGATTGCTCCGCTGGCACTGATGGTGTTCTGCTGGATCACCATGATGAACGCGATCGACTTGATCCCGGTGGACTGGGTCACCGGCCTGAATCATGTCCTGGGCATCTTCCACATCCACCTGCCCCACCACCGCGCGGTGGCCACGGCCGACCTGAACGGCACGCTGGGCATGTCCTGCGCCGTGCTGGTGCTGATGATCTACTACAGCTTCAAGATCAAGGGCGCGGGCGGCTTCATGCACGAACTGTTCTCGGCCCCGTTCGGCGCCAAGTGGTACCTGGCCCCGTTCAACCTGATCCTGAACATCATCGAATTCCTGGCCAAGGCCGTTTCGCTCGGCATGCGGTTGTTCGGCAACATGTACGCCGGCGAACTCGTGTTCCTGCTGATCGCGCTGCTGGGTTCCATCTGGACGTTTGGTGCCGACCTGTCGGCGCTGGGTTTCGTCGGCCACGTCCTTGCCGGCGCTGTCTGGGCGATCTTCCACATCCTGATCGTGCTGCTCCAGGCCTTCATTTTCATGATGCTGACGCTGGTGTACATCGGCCAGGCTCACGATCACCACTGATCGCCGCAGGTTTCAAGTTTTAGGTTTTTGGTTTTTTGATTTTTTGGTTCTAAGTCTCTCTAAATTAAAGGAGTCGTCATGCAAGAATTTCTCGCCAACATCCAGGGTCTGACCGCTATCGGTATCGGCATCATCATCGGCCTGGGCGCTATCGGCGCCTGCCTGGGTATCGCCCTGATGGGTGGCAAGTACATCGAAGCCTGCGCACGTCAGCCCGAGCTGATGAACCCGCTGCAAACCAAGATGTTCCTGCTGGCCGGCCTGATCGACGCGGCATTCCTGATCGGCGTGGGTGTTGCAATGCTGTTCGCCTTCGCGAACCCGCTGCTGGCTGTCATCAAGTAATTCTTTTCGGTCTGCATGATGCTGACGGGCGGCGCGGGCCACCAGCCCAGCCGCCTTTTGTGCATTTATCTGTAGTTTGATTACCGAAAGGAACACACCATGAATCTGAACGCAACGTTTTTTGCGCAGATGGTCGTGTTCTTCATCCTGTGGTGGGTTGTTGCCAAATTCATTTGGCCGCCGCTGGTGAAGGCGCTCGACGAACGCGCAACGAAGATCGCCGATGGCCTCGCCGCTGCCGAGAAGGGCAAGGCCGAGCTTGAACTCGCCAACAAGCGTGTGGACCAGGCCATGGCCGAAGCCCGCACCGAAGGCGCCCAACGCGTCGCTGACGCCGAGAAGCGCGCCCAGCTGACGGCCGAAGAGATCAAGCAGAACGCCCAGGCAGAAGCCGCACGCATCATTGCCCAGGCCAAGGCCGACGCCGAACAGCAGGTTACCCGCGCGCGCGAAGAACTGCGCGACCAGGTCGCCGTGCTGGCCGTCAAGGGTGCCGAGCAGATCCTCAAGCGTGAAGTGAACGCGCAGGTCCACAGCGACCTGCTCAATCAACTCAAGGCTGAGCTCTAATCATGGCTGAAACCGCAACCATTGCCCGTCCCTACGCTGAGGCGCTGTTCCGCGTCGCCAGTGAATCGAGCGCAGGCAACCTGGGTGCATGGTCCGAGCTGGTGTCGGAAATGGGGCTAGTTGCCGCCAATGCCGACATGAAGGCGGTCGCCGACGATCCGAACGTTCCCGGCGACAAGCTGGCCGAACTGTTCCTGTCGGTGCTGAAGTCCCCGGTCAGCGACGAGGCACGCCGCTTCGTCAAGCTGCTGGTGGAGAACGGCCGCCTGACGGTGATGCCTGACATCGCCGAACAGTTCCATGCGCTCAAGAACGCCCGTGAAGGGTCGTCGGATGTCGAGATCACCAGTGCTTTTCCGCTGGAAGATGGTCAGCTGAACGACCTGGTCGCCGCACTCGAACGCAAGTTCGGCCGCAAGCTGTACGCGCAGGTGGCGGTGGACCCGTCCCTGATCGGCGGCGTCAGCGTCAAGGTTGGCGACGAAGTGCTCGACACCTCCGTGCGTGCGCGCCTGGCAGCCATGCAAACCGCGCTGACCGCCGCCTGAGCGGCAGTCCGACGGATTGAAGAATTAGGAGCATTGTGATGCAACTGAACCCCTCAGAAATCAGCGAGCTGATCAAGACCCGCATCTCGGGTCTTGGCGCCGAAGCTGAAGTGCGCAACACCGGCACGGTGATTTCCGTGACCGACGGTATCTGCCGCGTGCATGGCCTGTCCGGCGTGATGCAGGGCGAGATGCTGGAATTCCCCGGCAACACCTTCGGCCTCGCGCTGAACCTCGAGCGCGACTCGGTCGGCGCCGTGGTGCTGGGCGACTACGAACACATTTCCGAAGGCGACACGGTCAAGTGCACCGGCCGCATTCTGGAAGTGCCCGTTGGCAAGGAACTGCTGGGCCGCGTGGTGAACACGCTGGGCCAGCCGATCGACGGCAAGGGCCCGATCAACGCGAAGCAAACCGACGTGATCGAAAAGGTCGCGCCGGGCGTGATCGCGCGTCAGTCGGTGAGCCAGCCGGTGCAGACCGGCCTGAAGTCGATCGACTCGATGGTGCCGATCGGCCGTGGCCAGCGCGAGCTGATCATTGGTGACCGCCAGACCGGCAAGACCGCCGTTGCCGTGGACGCGATCATCAACCAGAAGGGCAAGGGCATGTACTGCGTGTACGTCGCCATTGGCCAGAAGGCTTCGACCATTGCCAACGTGGTGCGCAAGCTGGAAGAGCACGGCGCGATGGAATACACCGTCGTCGTGGCTGCTGCCGCTTCGGACTCGGCCGCCATGCAGTACCTGGCTGCCTACGCCGGCTGCACGATGGGCGAATACTTCCGCGACCGCGGTGAAGACGCGCTGATCGTTTATGACGACCTGACCAAGCAAGCCTGGGCCTACCGCCAGGTGTCGCTGCTGCTGCGCCGCCCGCCGGGCCGCGAAGCCTACCCGGGCGACGTGTTCTACCTGCACTCGCGTCTGCTGGAGCGTGCTGCCCGCGTGAACGAAGACTACGTCGAGAAGTTCACCGACGGCGCCGTCAAGGGCAAGACCGGTTCGCTGACCGCGCTGCCGATCATCGAAACGCAGGCTGGCGACGTGTCCGCGTTCGTGCCGACCAACGTGATCTCGATCACGGACGGCCAGATCTTCCTGGAAACCGACCTGTTCAACGCCGGTATCCGTCCCGCCATCAACGCCGGTATCTCGGTGTCGCGCGTGGGTGGTGCAGCACAGACCAAGGTGGTGAAGGGCCTGTCCGGCGGTATCCGTACCGACCTGGCCCAGTACCGTGAACTGGCTGCGTTCGCGCAGTTTGCTTCGGACCTGGACGATGCGACCCGCAAGCAGCTCGAGCGCGGCCGCCGCGTGACCGAACTGCTGAAGCAGGCGCAATACCAGCCGCAGCAAGTGTGGCAGCTGGCCGCTTCGCTGTTCGCCGCCAACAACGGCTTCCTCGACAATGTGGAAGTGAAGGACATCCTGCCGTTCGAGAAGGGCCTGCACGACCATCTGAAGACCAAGTACGCTGACCTCGTCAACCGCATCGAAGAGACCAAGCAGCTCTCGAAGGAAGATGAACCCGCCCTGCGTGCCGCCGTCGAGGATTTCAAGAAGTCCGCCGCGTTCTAACCACCGCGTGATTCCACGACATCCCTGCCGCGCCTGAGTAGTCAGGCGCGGCAGGGACTCGGACGGAGAGGAAGATATGGCCGGAACGAAAGAAATTCGAACCAAGATCAAGAGCGTGCAAAACACGCGCAAGATCACCAAGGCGATGGAAATGGTCGCCGCATCCAAGATGCGCAAGGCGCAGGAACGGATGCGCAATGCCCGCCCCTATGCCGAGAAAGTGCGCAACATCGCGGCGCACCTGGCTTCTGCCAACCCCGAGTTCAAGCACCCGTTCATGCAAGAGCGCGAAGTGAAGCGCGTCGGCATGATCGTGGTCACGACCGACAAGGGGCTGTGCGGCGGCCTGAACACGAACGTGCTGCGTGCGGTGACCAACGAGCTGAAGAGCCTGCAGGGTCGAGGCGTGGATGTGCAAGCCACTGCCATCGGCAGCAAGGGCATGCAATTCCTGAGCCGCATCGGCGCCAAGGTGGCCTCGAATGTGGTGCAGCTCGGCGACACCCCGCACCTGGAAAAGCTGATCGGCGCGATCAAGGTCCAGCTCGACGCATTCACCAACGGTGAAGTCGACGCGGTGTACCTGGCGTACACCAAGTTCATCAACACGATGAAGCAGGAACCGATGGTTGAGCAGCTTTTGCCGCTCGCCGCCGACAAGCTGTCGCAGACGGAAGAAGAGAAGCGCGCCTACTCGTGGGACTACATCTACGAGCCTGACGCGCAGACCGTGGTGGAAGAGCTATTGGTCCGCTACGTCGAGGCGCTGGTGTACCAGGCCGTGGCCGAGAACATGGCGTCCGAGCAGTCGGCGCGCATGGTGGCCATGAAGGCAGCATCCGACAACGCGAAGAACGTGATCGGCGAACTGCAGCTGGACTACAACAAGACCCGGCAGGCAGCGATCACCAAGGAACTGTCGGAGATCGTCAGCGGCGCGGCAGCGGTCTGAGGCGTCAAGAATTCAAGCTATCGGAGATACGAAATGAGTATCGGAAATATTGTGCAGTGCATCGGCGCCGTGGTGGACATCGAGTTCCCGCGCGACGCGATGCCGAAGGTGTACGACGCGCTGGTGCTGGAAGACAGCGGCGAAACGTCGTTCGCCGAAAAGGGCCTGACGTTCGAAGTCCAGCAGCAGCTGGGCGATGGCGTGGTGCGTACCATTGCCCTCGGTTCGTCGGACGGCCTGCGCCGCGGCATGCCGGTGAAGAACACCGAAGCGCCGATCTCGGTGCCGGTGGGTCAGGGTACCCTGGGCCGCATCATGGACGTGCTGGGTCGCCCCATTGACGAAGCTGGCCCGATCGCTTCGGACGAGCGCCGCGCGATTCACCAGAAGGCACCGAAGTTCGACGAACTGTCGCCTTCGACCGACCTGCTCGAAACCGGCATCAAGGTGATCGACCTGATCTGCCCGTTCGCAAAGGGCGGCAAGGTGGGCCTGTTCGGTGGTGCTGGCGTGGGCAAGACCGTCAACATGATGGAGCTCATCAACAACATCGCCAAGCAGCACAGCGGTCTGTCGGTGTTCGCCGGCGTGGGCGAGCGTACCCGTGAAGGGAACGACTTCTACCACGAAATGAAGGAATCCAACGTGCTCGACAAGGTGGCCATGGTGTTCGGCCAGATGAACGAGCCGCCGGGCAACCGTCTGCGCGTGGCACTTTCGGGCCTGACCATGGCCGAGAAGTTCCGCGACGAGGGCCGCGACATCCTGTTCTTCGTCGACAACATCTACCGCTACACGCTGGCCGGTACCGAAGTGTCGGCACTGCTGGGCCGTATGCCTTCCGCCGTGGGCTACCAGCCGACGCTGGCTGAAGAAATGGGCAAGCTGCAGGAGCGCATCACCTCGACCAAGACTGGCTCGATCACCTCGATCCAGGCCGTGTACGTGCCCGCGGATGACTTGACCGACCCGTCGCCGGCAACCACCTTCCTGCACCTGGACTCGACCCTGGTGCTGTCGCGTGACATCGCCGCTCTCGGTATCTACCCCGCCGTGGATCCGCTCGACTCGACCTCGCGCCAGATGGACCCGCAGGTTGTGGGCCAGGAGCACTACAGCGTCGCGCGCGCCGTGCAGCAGACCCTGCAGCGCTACAAGGAACTGCGCGACATCATCGCGATTCTGGGCATGGACGAACTGTCGCCGGAAGACAAGATGGCCGTGAACCGCGCGCGCAAGATCCAGCGTTTCCTGTCGCAGCCGTTCCACGTGGCCGAAGTGTTCACGGGTTCGCCGGGCAAGTACGTGCCGCTGAAGGAAACCATCCGTGGTTTCAAGATGCTGGTGGACGGCGAGTGCGATCACCTGCCCGAGCAGGCGTTCTACATGGTCGGCTCGATCGACGAAGCCTTCGAGAAGGCCAAGAAGCTCCAGTAAGCCTTGTTTCGATGCCCCCGCGCCTGCGGGGGCGGCGGGGCATCGCGCCAAGCGGTGCAGCCGCCAGAAGCGAAGCGATTGGAGAAAGGATCAGATATGGCAACCATTCTTGTAGACGTCGTCAGCGCGGAAGCGTCGATCTTCTCCGGCCAGGCGAAGTTCGTGGCGCTGCCGGGCGAGTCGGGTGAGCTGGGCATCCTGCCGGGCCACACGCCGCTGATCACGCGCATCCAGCCGGGTGCGGTGCGCATCGAGAAGGAAGACGGCAGCGAAGAGTTCGTGTTCGTTGCCGGCGGCATTCTCGAAGTGCAGCCCAAGCACGTCACCGTGCTGGCCGACACCGCTATCCGCGGTGGCGACCTGGACGAAGCCAAGGCCCAGGAAGCCAAGCGCGCGGCCGAAGAGCTGATGCAGAACCGGAGCAGCGACCTCGACCTGGCACGTGCCCAGAGCGAGCTCGCCGTGGCGGCTGCGCAGCTGGCTGCCATTGCCCGCCTGCGTCGTAAGAAGTAACTGCTTCGGTAGTACTGTCGCGTTGTTGTTTTTTCGATGCGACATTTAAAAAAGGCAGCCGCGAGGCTGCCTTTTTTGTGGGCACAGCGATATGCTTTCGTCCTGCCTGGACAAAAAAAAGCGCGCGGGCCGGGGAGGCTCCGCGCGGACGGGAAAATCCCTTCGAGGGGTCAATTCGAAGGAACGGGTTCGGTCCAGGTGACAATCAAGGCGCATCGGATACCTGGTATCCGCAACAGGCTGCAAAGGCCACGCGCTAAAACGGTCTTCCTGGTGTTCCGGTCCAGCGGCAATTTTGCTGGATCGGAAAATCGGGTTGCTGCAAGAAACGCTACAAAAAGGCTTTCTTCACCACGCCCCTTTAGGTCTGCACAGCAATCTTTGCTGGGGCGCCGCACCCCGGACAGCGGGTGTGTCAATGCATTGTGGGGGAAACTCCCCGGCATGGCAGTAACAAAATGTATCGTTTTGCAAGAAGTTGAAAGCCGCTGGCACCAATATCCGCCGTGCGCGCCACTTTTGTGCAAGTTACGACCACGTTTGCCGTTGTAACGTGCCGATAGCGTATCATTCCCGGCTTGTTTTTCGTGTTCGCTCTCGCACCATGTCCATGTGGCGATTCGCGGTTACGATTTGATACGTCCCCAGCGCTGGCCCGCCTCGGGCCGACGGAAGCCGGACAGTTATCCCCGGTTATCCTGCAGTTGTTCAGCCGTTATCCCAAGACTTATCCCGCAGTTATTCACAGTTTCACAGCCGGAGCCGCAATGCACCCAGAGATGCAGCCAGCGATACATGCCATGCTGGCGATGAAGACCGTGGCCGTGGTCGGCCTGTCGGACCGGCTGGAGCGCCCCAGCAATGAGGTGGCGGAATTCCTGCAGGGTCACGGCTTCCGTATCGTGCCGGTGAATCCACGCCACGCCGGCGAGCGCATCCTTGGCGAAACCTGTCACGCCAGTCTGCAGCAGGCCGCCGAGGCGATGGCCGCCAGCGGCGTGCGCATCGAGTGGGTCGACATCTTCCGCCGTGCCGAGGATACCCCCGCGGTGGTCGATGACGCCATCGCCATCGGCGCGCGCGGGGTCTGGCTGCAGCTTGGCATCGTCAACGATGAAGCCGTGCGCCGCGCCACCGCCGCGGGACTGCTGGCGGTCCAGGACTGCTGCAGCAAGATCGAATTGACGCGCGCACTGGCGCCGCGCTAGGTTGCCCAAGTTGCGCTCAGCCGCGCCGGCACTGGCCCGTTTTCGTTTTTACAAGCCCTCGCAACCATGGCCATCGATCCCGAACTGACCGCCTACTATCGCCGCCTGGCCGAGCGCTATGCCGGCGCGCCCGTGCCTGCCGACGCCGCCGCGCGCCGTACCCGCTTCGCCGAGATCGCCGCGGCTTCGCAGCTGCCGGACCCCGAGGGCATCGCCGTGCGGGACCTGCAGATCCCGCTGGCGGGCCGCACCCTTGACGCGCGCCTGTTCCAGCCGCAAAGCGAGGCCCGGCCGCGGCTGATCGTGTACTTCCATGGGGGCGGCTGGGTCATCGGCTCGCTCCAGACCCACCATACCGTGGCGGCATTGCTCGCCGCGGATACCGGTTGCACGGTGGTCAGCGTCGACTACCGGCTGGCGCCCGAGCATCCATTCCCCGCGCCTTGCGAAGACGCCATGGAAGCGGTGGCGTGGCTGGCGGGCCAGCGCGAGGCGCTGGGCCTGGCACCAGCCTTCCTGGCGCTGGCCGGCGACAGCGCGGGTGGCCATCTGGCGGCGCAGGCCGCACAGCAGCTTAACGGCGGCAACGCGGTGCGGGTCGACGCCCAACTGCTGATCTACCCCGTCGCGGCGCCGGTACTGGCCACGGAAAGCTATCGGGCCTTTGCCGACGGTCCCGGCCTGACGCGCGACGAAATGGCATGGTTCTGGACCCAGTTCATCGGCGCCGGGGCTCTTGCGGAAGGAGCGGCGCATGCCGACCCGCGCGTGCACCTGATGGCCGCAGCGCCGGTTCGGCCGCCCGCGACGGTGATCGTGGTCGCGGCCCACGACGTGTTGCGCGACGATGGTCTGGCCTACGCCGACTTCCTGGTGCGCCACGACGCCGCGGTGATCACCATCGAGGCCAGTGGCATGGTCCATGGCTTCGCGCGGCTGCAGCCGGAAGCCCAGCGTGCGCGCGAATGGATGCGGCGTGCCGCCGATGCCTTCCGCGACCTGCTCGACGACGCCTGAGCGTGGCCGCAGCGCATCGGGCCCATACCCTGAAGCGCCGGCACGCCTCGCCCATCCCTTAGAATGGCGGTCTTACGAGGATGACCATGACCGCACTGCAGAACGATACCTTCCTGCGCGCGCTGCGCCGCCAGCCCACCGAATACACGCCGCTGTGGCTGATGCGCCAGGCAGGCCGCTACCTGCCCGAGTACAACGCCACGCGCGCGCGCGCCGGCAGCTTCCTCGGGCTGGCCAAGAACCCGGCCTACGCCACCGAGGTGACCCTGCAGCCGTTGGACCGCTATCCGCTGGACGCGGCCATCCTGTTCTCCGACATCCTGACCGTGCCCGATGCCATGGGCCTCGGCCTCTCATTCGCCCAGGGCGAAGGCCCGCGCTTCGCGCATCCGCTGCGCTCCGAAGCCGACGTGCAGAAGCTGGCCGTACCCGACATGTCCTCGTTGCAATACGTGTTCGACGCGGTCAGCGAGATCCGCCGCGCGCTGGTGCAGGACGGCCGCCAGCGCGTGCCGCTGATCGGCTTCTCGGGCAGCCCGTGGACGCTGGCGTGCTACATGGTCGAAGGCGGCGGCTCGGACGACTTCCGCACGGTCAAGGCGATGATGTATGGCCGCCCGGACCTGATGCACCGCATCCTCGAAATCAACGCGCAGGCCGTCTCTGCATACCTGAACGCCCAGATCGAGGCGGGCGCGCAGGCAGTGATGATCTTCGACACCTGGGGCGGCGCGCTCGCCGACGGCATGTACCAGGCGTTCTCGCTGGCCTATATGCGCCGCGTGCTTGCCGGACTGAAGCGCGAGCACGCCGGCGAGCAGGTGCCGGCGATCGTCTTTACCAAGGGCGGCGGACTGTGGCTGGAAGCGCTGGCCGATACCGGTGCCGACGCGATCGGGCTGGACTGGACCGTCAACCTGGCCGAGGCGCGCCGCCGTACCGGCGGGCGCGTGGCCCTGCAGGGCAATATCGACCCCACCGTGCTGTTCGCGCCCGAAGCGGCGATCCGCGAGCAGGTGCGTGGCGTGCTGGACAGCTACGCCGCGGGCGGCGGCAGCGATGGCCACGTGTTCAACCTCGGCCACGGCATCTCGCAGTTCACGCCGCCCGAGCATGTCACCGTGCTGGTCGACGAAGTGCATGCCTACAGCCGCAAGCTGCGCGCCGCGCAGAAGTGACCCGCGTGATATACGCCGCGGCCGTTGGGCTCGCGGCGCCCCGCGCTGCAGCGAAACGCGCCGGCGCGTACCCGGTGATGCGGGAGCCGCGCCGTTACGCCTGTCAAGTTAACTTTTTCGCCAGCATTCGCCAAAAAGGTGCTCGGAGTTGATTCTCGGGGCTTGACTTATGCACACCGATAGGTTTGCCGCAGTGCAAGAGAGGGTAATGCCTTAACCTATCCGGGGGATGTTTGCAAGGTCTTGATTTTTAAGGCTTTGGAAGATTTGCAAAGCGTGGGCCGATGCCAGTGGATCCCTTGATTTCCGGGCCTTCCGGGCGCTCCCGAGCGACTTTTCAACAAAGTTATCCACAGGGGCGATGGAATTAGTGGAAAACCAGTCATCTATCATCGACTTAGGGCCACATTTGAAGTTTTACTTTAAGTTGATGTTGCGCCGCACACAAAAACGCCTGCGGCCGCCGTGCTGCCGCCCAAAGCACAGCGATCGTGCGACTGGCGTGCACCAGGTCGGGTCCGATGGCGGACGATAGCGGCGCCAACGCCATATTGCGGGGCGACCCGGCCATCGCCCTGCCGATCGTCCGTGTCGCGCTGGATACACCCGCCGACGATTGCTTCGACTACCTGGCGACGCCCGAGGTCGCGACCGGCGACCTCGTCGTGGTGCCATTTGGCCGTCGCAGCCTGGTTGGCGTAGCCGTGGAGCGCGCTGCCACCTCCGATGTGCCGCCCGACCGGCTGCGCCCGGTGGCGCAGCGCCTGGACTGGATGCCGCCGTTGCCGACCGACTGGATCGCGCTGGCCGCGTTTGCGGCGCGATATTACCAGCGCCGCCTGGGCGAGGTCATGCTCCCTGCGCTGCCGCCGGCGTTGCGTGAAGCCGACAGTTGGCCGGGCCTGGCACAGCGTGCCCGCACCGACGAATATCGCCTGCTGCCCGGGCATGTGGATAACTTGCTGGCCGCCGTGCCGCCGCGCGCCCGCAGCGTGCGGGCGCTGGCTCAGGCGCTCGCCGAACGCGCGGCCGTCGGCACGCCAATGGCGCTGGCCGATGCGCGCGCGCTGTGCGCGGCGGCACCGGCCCGGCTGGCCGAATGGCAGGCCGCCGGCTGGGTCGAAGCCGATCGCACCGCGCGGCTGCTGCTGCCGACCGCGCCGATGCAGGCGCCGTCCGCGGCCCCTGCCTTGCATGACGAGCAGCGCGCCGCGGTACAGGCGATCGCCGAAGCGCAGGGTTTCTCCCCGTTCCTGCTGCACGGCGTTACCGGCAGCGGCAAGACCGAGGTCTACCTGCACGCCATGCAGGCCGTGCTGGAGCGCGACCCGCACTCCCAGGTGCTGATGCTGGTTCCAGAGATCAACCTGACACCGCAGTTGCAGATGCGCATCGCCGCGCGTTTCCCGCACCTGCCGCTGGCGGTGCTGCACAGCGGCCTGGCCGACCAGGAGCGCAGCCTGCAGTGGCTGGCCGCGCATCGCGGCGAGGCCCGGATCGTGCTGGGCACGCGTATGGCCGTGATGGCGTCGCTGCCGGCACTGGCACTGATCGTGGTCGATGAGGAGCACGATACCTCCTACAAGCAGCAGGAAGGGCTGCGCTACTCGGCTCGCGACCTGGCGGTGTGGCGGGCCAAGCAGCGCGGCATCGCCGTCGTGCTGGGTTCGGCCACGCCGTCGATGGAAACCTGGTGGCGGGCGGGGCAGGGCACTTACCGCAAGCTGGTGCTGCGCGAGCGCGCCCAGGCGGATGCCGCGTTGCCAACCGTGCGGCTGGTCGACCTGAACCATGAGCGGCAGCGCCAGCGCGCGCTGTTCGAAGGCCTGTCGGTGCCGCTGCTGGAAGCGATCGACGCCCGCCTGGCGCGCGGCGAGCAGAGCCTGCTGTTCCTGAATCGCCGCGGCTACGCGCCGGTGATTGCCTGCGACAGCTGCGGCTGGTTGTCGGGCTGCCCGCGCTGCTCGGCGTACCTGGTGCTGCACCGGCCCGAGCGGCGCCTGCGCTGCCACCACTGCGGGCTGGAGGCCCCGGTGCCGCACCACTGCCCGGATTGCGGCAATGTCGATATCGCGCCGCTCGGCCGCGGCACCCAGCGCATCGAGGAAGCGCTGGCGGCACGCTTCCCGCAGGCGCGCATCGCCCGCATCGACGCCGACTCGACCCGGCGCAAGGGCAGCGCGCAGGCGATGTTCGATGAAGTCCACGCCGGCGAAGTCGACATCCTGGTGGGCACCCAGATGGTCGCGAAGGGCCATGACTTCCAGCGCGTGACGCTGGTCGGCATCGTGCACCCGGACGCCGCCATGTTCAGCCACGATTTCCGCGCCGCCGAGTACCTGTTCGCGTCGCTGATGCAGGTGGCGGGGCGCGCCGGGCGCGCCGGGCTGCCGGGCGAGGTGCTGATCCAGACCCGCTACCCGGATACCCCGGCATTGCAGGCGCTGACGCGCCATGACTATGATGGATTCGCGGCCAGCCAGTTGCGAGAGCGGCGCCAGGCCGGGTTGCCCCCGTTCTGCTTCCAGGTGCTGGTCACCGCGGAGCACGGCGAGCTGGAGCGGGCGCTGCAGTTCCTGCAGGCAGCGCGGCGGCACGCCGATTCGTGCCGGTTGGCGGCCGAGGTGCAACTGCACGACCCGGTGCCCATGTCGATGGTGCGCATCGCCAACCGCGAGCGCGCCCAGATGCTGGTCGAGGCGACATCAAGGCCGGCGCTGCAACGGTTCATGGCTGAGTGGGTACAGACTTTCGCAGAGGTAGGAACGGAGGTGAAAGGGGTGCGCTGGCAGCTGGAAATCGACCCGCTCCGGATATGAAGCGACAGCGGCGGGCTGCGCAGGTGCAACCCATTTTTCAGGGTTAACGCTAGGGTTGCACAAGGTTGCACCTTGAGGTTTTTCGGGAGTAAGATCGCGCCAGCTCACAGGCTGCGGCCGGTCGTGCGTCCATGCCTGCGGCATCGGCGCGGCGGTACCGGCGGCGCCCCAGTTTTCGGAGAACTGCCCGCATGGCCACCACCACTCTCGGCGTCAAGCTCGACGACGCCTCGCGCGATCGCCTCAAGCGTGTCGCCCAATCCATCGACCGCACGCCGCACTGGCTGATCAAGCAGGCCATCTTCACTTACCTGGAGCAGGTCGAGCGCGGGCACCTGCCGCACGAGACCAGCGCCGCCGGCTCGGCCGACTCCGATGGTTCCGACGCCCCCGACCTGGTCGCCGCCGACGGCGCGCCGCAGCCGTTCCTGGAATTCGCGCAGAGCATCCAGCCCCAGTCGGTGCTGCGTGCCGCCATCACCTCAGCCTACCGTCGTCCCGAGACCGACTGCGTGCCGGTGCTGCTGGAGCAGGCACGCCTGCCGCAGCAGCAGGCCGAGGCAGCCATCAAGATGGCCAAGAAGCTGGCCACCGCGCTGCGCGAACAGAAGGTTGGAACTGGCCGCGAAGGCTTGGTGCAGGGCCTGATCCAGGAATTCTCGCTGTCGTCGCAGGAGGGCGTGGCGCTGATGTGCCTGGCCGAGGCGCTGCTGCGCATTCCCGACAAGGCCACCCGCGATGCGCTGATCCGCGACAAGATCAGCGGCGCCAACTGGCAGTCGCACCTGGGCCAGAGCCCGTCGCTGTTCGTCAACGCCGCCACATGGGGCCTGCTGCTGACCGGCAAGCTGGTCGCCACGCATACCGAATCGGGCCTGACCAAGGCGCTCACGCGCATCATCGGCAAGGGCGGCGAGCCGCTGATCCGCAAGGGCGTGGACATGGCGATGCGCCTGATGGGCGAGCAGTTCGTCACCGGCGAGACCATTTCCGAGGCGCTCGCCAACGCGCGCAAGTACGAGGCGCAGGGGTTCCGCTACTCCTACGACATGCTAGGGGAAGCGGCCATGACCGAGGACGATGCCGCGCGCTACCTGGCTTCGTACGAGCAGGCCATCCATGCCATCGGCCAGGCTTCGCGCGGTCGTGGCATCTATGAAGGCCCGGGCATCTCGATCAAGCTGTCGGCGCTGCATCCGCGCTACAGCCGCGCCCAGCACGAGCGCGTGATCGGCGAGCTGTACGAGCGCCTGAAGTCGCTGACGCTGCTGGCCCGCCAGTACGACATCGGCATCAATATCGATGCCGAGGAAGCCGACCGGCTGGAGATCTCGCTCGACCTGCTCGAACGCCTGTGCTTCGAGCCCGAGCTGGCCGGCTGGAACGGCATCGGCTTCGTGGTGCAGGGCTACCAGAAGCGCTGCCCGTTCGTGATCGACTACCTGATCGACCTGGCCCGCCGCAGCCGCCACCGCCTGATGATCCGCCTGGTCAAGGGCGCCTACTGGGACAGCGAGATCAAGCGCGGCCAGGTGGAAGGACTGGAGGGCTACCCGGTCTACACGCGCAAGGTCTACACCGATGTGTCGTATGTCGCCTGCGCGCGCAAGCTGCTGTCGGTGCCGGACGCGATCTATCCACAGTTCGCGACGCACAACGCGCACACGCTGTCGGCCATCTACCAGATCGCCGGCCACAGCTACTACCCCGGCCAGTACGAGTTCCAGTGCCTGCACGGCATGGGCGAGCCGCTGTACGACCAGGTGGTCGGCCCGACCGCCGACGGCAAGTTCAACCGCCCGTGCCGCATCTACGCGCCGGTCGGCACGCATGAGACGCTGCTGGCCTACCTGGTGCGCCGCCTGCTGGAGAACGGCGCCAACACCTCGTTCGTAAACCGCATCGCCGACGACACCATCTCGCTGGACGAGCTGGTGGCCGATCCGGTTGCCGTGGTCGAGGCCATGCACCGTGACGAAGGCACGCTGGGCCTGCCGCATCCGCGCATCCCGTCGCCGCGCACGCTGTACGGCAAGAGCCGTCCCAACTCGGCCGGCATCGACCTGGCCAACGAACACCGGCTGGCGTCGCTGTCGTCGGCGCTGCTGGCCGGCACCAGTGAGCGCCAGGTTGCCGAGCCGATGCTGGGCGCGGAGGTGCCGCGCGCGGCCGACGCCATCACCACGCCCGTGCTGAACCCCGCCGACCACCGCGACGTGGTCGGCCAGGTCACCGAAGCCAGCCAGGCCGACGTCGACGCCGCGCTGCAGGCAGCCGTCAATGCCGCGCCGATCTGGCAGGCGACGCCGCCGGACGTGCGCGCCGCCGCGCTGGAGCGCGCCGCCGACCTGATGGAAGCGCAGATGCAGTCGCTGATGGGCATCATCATGCGCGAGGCGGGCAAGACCTTCTCCAACGCCATCGCCGAAGTGCGCGAGGCGGTGGACTTCCTGCGCTACTACGCCGCCGAGATCCGCCGCGGCTTCGACAACGAGACCCACCGCCCGCTGGGCCCGGTGGTGTGCATCAGCCCGTGGAACTTTCCGCTGGCGATCTTCACCGGCCAGGTCGCCGCGGCGCTGGCCGCAGGCAACCCGGTGCTGGCCAAGCCCGCCGAGCAGACCCCGCTGATCGCCGCCGCCGCGGTGAAGCTGCTGCGCGAAGCCGGCGTGCCGGCCGGCGCGGTGCAGCTGCTGCCGGGCCGCGGCGAGACCGTCGGCGCCGCGCTGGTGGGCGATGCCCGCGTCAAGGGCGTGATGTTCACCGGCTCGACCGAGGTCGCGCGCATCCTGCAACGCAATGTCGCCGGCCGTCTCGACGCCGCCGGCCGCCCGATCCCGCTGATCGCCGAGACCGGCGGCCAGAACGCGATGATCGTCGACTCCTCGGCGCTGGCCGAGCAGGTGGTCGGAGACGTGGTCAACTCGGCCTTCGACTCGGCCGGCCAGCGCTGCTCGGCGCTGCGCGTGCTGTGCCTGCAGGAGGACGTGGCCGACCGCGTGCTGGAAATGCTCAAGGGCGCGATGCAGGAACTGACCATGGCCAACCCGGATCGCCTGTCGACCGACGTCGGCCCGGTGATCGACGAAGAGGCGCGCGCCAACATCGTGCGCCATATCGACGCCATGCGTGCCAAGGGCCGCCGCGTCCACCAGGCCGATCCCAATGCCGCGCAGGGCGCCAGCTGCCGCAACGGCACCTTCGTGCCGCCGACGCTGATCGAGCTGGACAGTATCGAGGAACTGAAGCGCGAGGTGTTCGGCCCGGTGCTGCACGTGGTGCGCTTCCCGCGCGCGGCGCTCGACACCATGGTCAGCCAGATCAACGGCACCAACTACGGCCTGACGCTGGGCATCCATACCCGCATCGACGAGACCATCTCGTTTATCGTCAGCCGCGCCCATGTGGGCAACCTGTACGTGAACCGCAATATCGTCGGTGCCGTGGTCGGCGTGCAGCCGTTCGGCGGCGAGGCGCTGTCGGGCACCGGTCCCAAGGCGGGCGGCCCGCTGTACCTGCACCGGCTGCTGTCCGTGTGTCCGCAGGACGCGGTGGCACGCAGCGTACGCGCGGCCGACGTGACCAACCACGCCGAGGCGGTCGGCCCGGACGATGAAGCCGTGCGCGCCGCCGAAGCCTTCCGCAACTGGGCCGGCACCGAGCTGCCCGCGGTCGCCGACGCCTGCGCGCGATTTGCCGAGGCATCGCCGTCGGGCCTGGCAGTGACCCTGGCCGGCCCCACCGGCGAGCGCAACACCTACACGCTGCTGCCGCGCGAACACGTGCTGTGCCTGGCCGCGCAGGAGGCCGACCTGGCGCTGCAACTGGGCGCCGTGCTGACCGTCGGCGCGCGCGCCGTATGGCCGGAAACCCCCGTTGCGCGGGGGCTGTTTGCGCGCCTGCCTAAGGGCGTACAATCGCGCGTCCGCATGGTGGCTGACTGGACTGCCGCGGACATCGCCATCGATGCGGTGCTGCACCACGGCGACTCCGACCAGCTGCGCACGGTGTGCGAGCAGGTGGCGGCGCGCCCGGGGCCGATCATCGGCGTGCAGGGGCTGGCGCAGGGCGAGCCGACCGTCGCGCTCGATCGCCTGCTGATCGAGCGCTCGCTGTCGGTCAACACCGCTGCCGCGGGCGGCAATGCAAGTTTGATGACGATCGGCTGAGGCATTCTCGGACGACGCGTCTTGTCGAAGCGCGCACCGGTGGCGGCGATCCTGCCCCGGCGCGCATACCAAGGAGGGCGCGGCACTGCCAGGCCGCGCCTAGAAAAATACGCCGCCCAGGGCGCCATACCGGCACCACGCGGCACAGAGTGGCACCAATTGGGACCCAAGGAGATCTGATGAGCTCGACATTCCACAAGACGGCACTGACCGTTGCCCTGACCCTGGCCGGCCTGACCGGCGCCTCCGCCGCCTTCGCGCAGGCGCAGGAAATCAAGCTGGGCTACGCCGGCCCGATGACCGGCGGCCAGGCCCAGTATGGCAAGGACATGCAGAACGGCATCGTCCTCGCGATCGAGGACATGAACGCCACCAAGCCCAAGATCGGCGGCAAGGAAGTCAAGTTCGTGCTGGTCTCCGAAGACGACCAGGCCGACCCCAAGACCGGCTCGGTGGTCGCGCAGAAGCTGGTCGATGGCGGCATCCAGGGCATGCTCGGCCATTTCAACTCGGGCACCACCATTCCGGCGTCGATGGTCTACAACCGCGCCGGCATTCCGCAGATCGCCATGGCGACCGCGCCGGAATACACCAAGCAGGGATTCAAGACCACCTTCCGCATGATGACCTCCGACACCCAGCAGGGTTCGGTGATCGGCGCCTACGTGGTGAAGAAGCTGGGCGCGAAGAACATCGCCATCGTCGATGACCGCACCGCCTACGGCCAGGGCCTGGCCGACGAGTTCGAGAAGGCCGCCAAGGCCGCCGGCGGCAAGATCGTGCGCCGCGAGTTCACCAACGACAAGGCGGTGGACTTCAAGGCCGTGCTGACCAACATCAAGCGCAGCAACCCGGACATCATCTTCTACGGCGGCGCCGAGACCCAGTCCGCGCCGATGGCCAAGCAGGTCAAGGAACTGGGCATCAAGGCCCCGCTGGTGTCGGGCGAGATGTCCAAGACCGACAACTTCCTGAAGCTGGCCGGTCCTGCCGCCGAAGGCACCGTGGTGTCGCTGGCCGGCCTGCCGCTGGACCAGATGCCGGGCGGCGCCGCCTACGAGAAGAAGTACGAGAAGCGCTTCGGCTCCAAGGTGCAGACCTACTCGCCGTACTCGTATGACGGCGCCACCGCGATGATGACCGCGATGGTCAAGGCTGGTTCGGCCGATCCGGCGCGCTACCTGCCGGTGCTGGCCGCGACCAGCATGCAGGGCGTGACCACCAAGACGCTGGCCTATGACGGCCGCGGCGACCTGAAGGACGGCGGCATCACCGTCTACAAGGTGGTGGGAGGCAAGTGGACCGTGCTGGAAACGGTCGGCGGCAAGTAAGCAATCAGTGCCCGCCAGGCAGGACGCCACCCTCGGGTGGCGTTTTGTTTATGTGCAATGGCTTAAAGAAAGCGGCCGCCGTGCCGATGGTTGTCCGGATGCGGATCGCCCTCATGGCGCATAATCCCGCACTCGCTTACCAAAAATGCAGAAGGAGCAGTACGTGTCCGTGCCGGAAGTCAGCTACGACCACGCCATCGAGCTTGCCAACCAGGGCCGCTTTGCCGACGCCCTGCAGATCGCCGACCAGCTTGCGCAGGCCCGGCCCGAGGTGGTCGATTTCGTCACGCTGCGCGCGCGGCTGCACTTCGACAACGGCGATGCCGCCGCGGCGCTTGCCGTGCTGGACGAGGCACTCGCGCGCCTGGACAGCCTGCCGCTGCAGCCGCCGCACCGCTGGGCCTCGCGCGGCGTGATCGCGCACCGCTACGGCGCCATGCTGATGAGCCTGGGCCGCGACGCCGAGGCGCGCCCGTGGCTGCATGAGGCCGCGCAGCGCAGCGGATTGCTGTCGGGCGAATGGCCGGCGCATTTCCACGCCGGCCTGGCCGCGCTGCGCATGAACGACATGGCTGCCGCGGCGCGCTACTGGCACGACCTGATGTTCCGCAATCCCGACCTGGGCGCGGAAGACATCGCGCCGCTGGTGCAGGACTACATTGCCCGCGCCGAGGGCGCCGGCGTGCCGGTGGAGCCGCTGATGCGCGTCTGCCTGGGGCGCGTGGCGCTGGACAACCCGCACCTGCTGCAGCTCGACGCCGATGCCGGCGACGCGCTCGCCGCCGACCAGGCCGCCCGCGTGCTGGCCGAACATCCCGACCACCCCGAGGCGCGCCGGCTGCGCGCGCCGCTGCGCTGGGGCGTGGGCGACACGCAGGGCGCGCTCGACGACCTGGCCGTCTACCTGCGCCAGGTGGCCGACCCGCAGGCCCAGGTACGCGAACTGGCCTGGCGCCATCAACTGGCCAAGGCCGGCGCGCAGGATGCCGAACGCGAGCCCTGGCAGCGCTTCGCCATCACCGACAAGTCCGACGACGGCGCCGCCTACTACCGCGCCGCCATGGCGCTGGGCGAGTTCATCGATGAAGTCCCCGCCGCCGAGGCGGCGCTGCGCCCCGCGCTGGTGGCCGCGTGCCGCCATGGCGTGAGGTGCTACGACCACTATTTCGCCACCGGCCAGGGCGATGCCGCCGGGCACGGCGGCAATGCCGATCCGCACGTGTATTCATTGTTGTGCCGGCTGCTGGCGCGCAGCCTGCCTGCCGATGCCGCGCACCTGGAAGAGCGCATCGCGCTGCATCGCCAGGGCATGGCCGCCAGCGAGTTCATCGACCACTGGATCGACCTGCTCGACTGCCATGCCGGCGCGGGCCAGCACGGCAAGGTGGTCGAGCTGGCCGGCGAAGTGCTCAATCGCTACCCGCTCGAGCGCAATCCGGCCGATGTCACCTGGGCCTTCAGCCGCCTGATCGCGGCCTGGAAGTCCATGGGCGGCGCCGAGCCGGCCGAGGCGGCGCGCGCCGCGATGGCGCACATGGACGCGCGCCTGGATGCGCTGCCGGTAGAGGCCCGCAGCGAGGCCGCGCACCCGATGGCGCATGCGCGCGCTCACTTCGCCGCGCTTCTGCAGGCACAGATGGCGCGCATGGACGAGCATGACCGTGCCGACGCGCTGGCCGAGATCGAGGGCCAGCAGCGCCGCGCGCTGCTGGTCGAGGATGCCTGGCTGTACAACCGCTTCGGCCTGCTGTGGCGCGAGCTGGGCGAACCGGAGCGCGCGCTGCCGATGTTCGAGCAGGCGGTCGCGCTGACCGAGGGCGATCCCGAGGACCAGGCCGGGCCGCGCCTCCAGCGCGGCCTGGTCCACAACGCCTCGCGGCGCCATGAAGCGGCCATGGCGGACTTCGCCGCCGCCTTTGCCGTGCGCGACGACTGGGATGCCGAGGTATGCCTGCGCGTGGTCGAGTCGGCACTCGGGCTGCAGCAGCGCGAGACGGCGCTGGCTTACTTTGAAAAGGCCCGGGCACGCGGCGCTGCGCAGGGCGCCACGCGCACTTTGTACACGCAGGTCGAGACGGCGCTGAAGTCCACCCGCCCGCGCTGGAAGGTCTGGGGCGTCTGATGCGTCGCACGGGTGTGCGGACGCGTTGAGTTCCGCACAAAATGTAAAAAATGCCATCCAGAAGATGGCGTTTTTTGCGCGAACTTGACCGAAGTTCGTAAGGCGTTTGGTGCGGTGTCGGACAATCACTGACATGGATTGTGATGTGCTTACATTACCATGTCGACCATGAACGGACTGAGCCAACTATTCCCAACTCTTCCCCTCGCCCCAGGGGGCTTGTTCTGGGTCGGGCTCGCGCTGGTAGGCGCGGGCCTGGCGGGGGAAGTCAGCCGCCGCTGGCTGCGCTGCCCGCGCATCGTGGGCTATGCCGTCGCCGGGCTGTTCGCCGGCATGCTCGGGCGCGGCATCGTCGACGAGAACATGATCAACCAGACCCGTATCCTGATCGATATGGCGCTGGCACTGGCCCTGTTCGAACTCGGGCACCGGCTGTCGCTGACCTGGCTGCGCGCCAACCGCTGGCTGCTGCTGACCAGCGCCTTCGAAAGCGTGCTGACCTGGGGCCTGGTCGCGGCGGTGCTGCAATGGATCGGCGCCTCGCCTGGCGTGGCGATCCTGGCCGGCGGCATTGCCGTCAGCACCTCGCCCACCATCGTGCTGCAGCTCAAGAACGAACTGCGTGCCGAGGGCCAGGTCACCGAGCGGCTAATGGCAATGGCGGCGCTGAACAGCATCTACGCTGCCGTGATCGTGCAGGTGGCCACCGGCTGGCTGCATTCCGAATACGGCAACCTGGGCGCCGCCCTGCTGCACCCGCTCTACCTGCTGGTGGGCTCGTGCCTGCTGGCATGGGTGGTGGGCAAGGTCGGCCACGTGATCTATGAGCGCATGTCGGCCGATGACCACTACAGCTTCCTGGTGCTGGTGGGCCTGGTGCTGTTCACGCTGGCGCTGACCCGGGTACTAAAATTGTCGATGCCGCTGACGCTGCTGCTGGCCGGCGTGGTGTTCAAGCACCAGGACAGCCAGCCGCACGTCTGGCCGCCGCACTTCGGCAGTGCCGGCAGCCTGCTGATCATCGTAATGGTGGTGTCGCTGGGCCTGCCGCTGACCGCGCATGACTGGGCCGTGGGCGGCGTCTATGCCATCGTGCTGGTGCTGCTGCGTCACCTCGCCAAGTTTGCCGGCGTGATGTCGCTGGGATCGTTCTCGGGCCTGAGCATGCGCCAGTGCATGGCACTGGGGCTGGCGCTGGCGCCGATGTCGGGGCTGGCCTACCTGCTGATGAGCGACGTCGCGCGCATCTACCCCGGCACCGGACAGCCGCTGGCCGCTATCATCCTGTGCGCGCTGGCGATCGAACAACTGCTCGGCCCGGTGTTGGCAGCGTGGGCGCTGCGCTTCGCCGGCGAATCCCGGGCCAATGGAGGAGGGCGCTGATGTCGCTCGAATCGTTCAAGCAATCCGAGGCACTGACCTTCGGCGTGGAGCTGGAGCTGCAGCTGGTCAACCGCCACGACTATGACCTGGCGCCGTTCGCGCCCGACCTGCTGCGCGCACTCAAGGGCGCCGAGCATGCCGGCGACATTAAGCCGGAAATCAGCCCGTCGATGATCGAGATCAGCACGGGCATCTGCCACAGCTACCAGCAGGCGCTGGACGAGCTGACCACCATGCGCAACCTGATGGTGGCCGCCTCGCGCTCGCTCAACCTGGGCATTTCCGGCGGCGGCACGCATCCGTTCATGCAATGGGCCGACCGCACCATCTCGGACTCGCCGCGCTACCAGTACATCTCCGAGCTGTATGGCTACCTGGCCAAGCAGTTCACCGTATTCGGCCAGCACGTGCATATCGGCTGCCCGAGCGCGGACGAGTCGCTGTTCCTGCTGCACGCCATCGGCCGCTACGTGCCGCACTTCGTTGCGCTGGCGGCGTCGTCGCCGTATGTGCAGGGTGTCGATACCGGCTTTGCCTCGGCGCGCCTGAATTCGGTCGCGGCGTTCCCGATGAGCGGGCGCGCGCCCTTCCTGCTGACGTGGGACGCCTTCACCGCGTATTTCGAGAAGATGCGCAATACCGGCGTGATCGAGAGCATGAAGGACTTCTACTGGGATATCCGGCCCAAGCCGGAATTCGGCACCATTGAGGTCCGCGTGATGGACACGCCGCTGACGGTGCAGCGCGCCTGCGATATCGCCGCGTATATCCAGATGCTGGCGCGCTACCTGTTGTTGTCGCGCCCGTTCATGCCGCAGGAAGACGACTACCTGGTGTACACCTTCAACCGCTTCCAGGCGTGCCGCTTCGGGCTGGATGGCGAATATGTGCATCCCAACGAGCTGACCCGGATGCCGATCGCCGACCACATCCTCTCGATCTGCGATGCACTGGTGCCGCATGCAGAGGCATTGGGTTCGCTGGACGCGCTGGCCAATATCCGCGCGCTGGCCGAGCGCCGCGACGGCGATGCGGAATGGCTGCGCCAGACCGATGCCGACGCGCGCAGCCAGCGCGAGACCGTGCGCAAGGCCTGCGAGCGCTGGGCGGCGTAACACACCGCCCGCCGCCTAACCGCTGAACCGGCACTTACTTCACGCTGTAGCCGCGCCCTTGCATGCACGCGGACCAGGCCTGGTAGTACGAACCCATCGCCTGGCTGGTGTTGGCCTGCGCCTGCTGGTTGGCGGCGTTGGCTTGGCGCCGCGATTGCCGGTGCGCCACGCCGCCTGCCACCGTACCCGTTGCAGCGCCGACCGCCGCGCCTTTGCCGGCATCGCCCGCCATCGCCCCCACCACTGCGCCGGCAGCGGCGCCCCCCGCGGCACCGCGCACGCGCTGGCCGCTTTGCGGCTGCGCCGGGGGCGGTGCCGCGGCGGCCTGGGCGGGATCGACACCGCTCTGCTGCTTGGCCCAGCTGTAGCAGGCGCCGTCGTCGCTGGCTTGCTGCTGCTGGCTCTGCCCCTTGGCCGGATAGGCCACCGGCTTGCCTTGCGCGAGTGCCTGGACCGGGGCCAGTACCAGGGCGGCAGCCAGTACGCCCAGGCCGCGGTACAGCGTGCAGTTTTGCCTTCGCTTCATGATCGATCCCCCGCGATTGCCGGCCGCGCCGCCGTGTGCGGTGGCGGCCGTGTTTGAAGGCCAGTATTGCAGGCGGCGTGGCTAAGTCAATGCATCGTTTCAACGCGCCGGACCGGCTGGCGCCGATGCGTGCACCGCAGGTGCCCGGCAGCGCACGCGCGCATCAGCGGGACGCGGGCGGCGACAGCAGGAACGCGAGCGCGTTGCGCCACCATGCCTCGTCGACGTAGCCGGTCCAGTCGTTGTGCCCGGCGTGATCGATCACGGCCAGGCGGCGGGGTTCGTCCAGCGCTTCATAGAGCGCCTTGCCGAGCCGGGGCGGCACGATGCTGTCGCGCTCGGCCACGACCACCATGACCGGGCGGCCAAAGGCGGCCAGGTGGCTCACGCTGTCGTAACGGTCGCGCAGCAGCCATCCGGTCGGCAGCCATGAGTAGTGGTGTGCGGCGACGTGGGCGAGCTTGTCCCATGGCGTGATCAGCAGCACGGCATCGACGTGCTCGCGCTGGCGCGCCGCGGCGGCCGCCGCAACCCCGGCGCCGAGCGATTCGCCGACCAACAGCAGCGGGCCGTCGAACTGGCGCCGGGCCAGCGCAATCGCCTGCCCGGCATCGTCGACGAAGCTGCGCTCGCCAAGCGCGCCGTCGCGCGGGCCATAGCCGGGATATTCGGCCAGGATCACGCGAATGCCCAGCCGCGTCAGCACGCTGGCGTAGTAGCCGCGATGGCCGGCGTGCCCGGCATTGCCGTGGAAGACGATGGCGGTGGCGCGGACGGGACCGTGCGGCTCGGCCAGCAGGCCGCGGAAATCATCCGGACCCGGCCATGCGCGCAGTCCCTGAGCAACCATATCGTCGACCGAGGCCCTGTCGGGAAAGTAAAGAAAACGATCCTGCAGCATCAGGATGCCTCCCAGCAGGACCGCGCCCGCCAGCAGCCAGCGCAGCAGGCGCCGCGCCGGCGCGGATCGTGCCGCGGGCAGCGCGGTGGCCGGCATGGCGCGTGCGCTAGGCGCCGGCGAGCACCGGTTCGCACCGCACCTCGGTCCGGACCGAATTGGCGATAAAGCAGGCATCGTGCGCGGCATGGTGCAGGCGCTCCAGCTCGTCGCGGGTGGGTTCGCGCTCGCCGGAGAAAGTGACCTGGGGGCGCAGGGTCACCACTGTCATCGCCATCTGGCCTTCGCGGTTCTTTTCCATCACGCCGGTGGCGGCATCGACATAGCGGTCGACGACAAAGCGCTGCTTCGCCGCCAGCGACAGGAACCACAGCATATGGCAGCTCGACAGCGAGGCGATGAACATCTCTTCCGGGTCGACCGCGCTGGCGTCCGACATCGGCAACGGCACCACATGGGGCGACGACGAGCCCGGGACTTCGGCGCCGCCGTCGAAGCGCAGCACGTGCCTGCGGCTGTAGCGGTTGCCGGTGAAATCCTGCCCGTCGCGTTGCCACAGGACTTCGGCGGTATACACGGACATGGGGTTGACTCCCAAGGTTGGAATGCTTCAGGCGCCGTGCGGCACGCTCTCGCCGTCGCGGAGGCCCAGGCGCTGGTTCGCCGGCACCGCGATATCGATCAGCCTGGGCCGCGGCAGGTTCAGGTTGCGCATCATCTCGATGAACTCCTCGCGCGTGCGGCCGGATACGCGGCTGTTGTGCGCGCGCTCATGGCCGATGGTCGAGCAGGTCTGGCCCTTGTAGTCGTGCGCGGGATAGACCCGGGTGTCGTCGGGCAGCGCGAACAGCTTGCGGGTCAGGCTGTCGTACAGCGTGCCGGCATCGCCCGACTGGAAATCGGTGCGGCCGCAGCCGTCGATCAGCAGCGCATCGCCCGTGAAGACGCGGCGCACGATGCCTTCGGAGGTGGACTCTTCCCACAGGTAGCTCATGCTGCCGGCGGTATGGCCGGGCGTGTGGATCGCGCGCAGCACCTGCTTGCCGAATGCGACAGTGTCGCCGTCGATCAGTTGCTTCTGTGCCGGCTTGATATCGCAGCCCGACGGCGCCGCGGTGTGCGCGCCGGTCTGCATGGCCAGGTGGCCGGCCGAGGTGATGTGGTCGGCGTGGGCGTGAGTCTCGATGATCCAGGCCAGGTGTGCGCCGGTATCCTTGACCAGAGCCAGGTCGCGTTCGAGCTGGTGGTCGACCGGGTCGATCAGCAGCGCCTCCTTCGTTTCCGCATCGATCAGCAGGTACGTGAAGGTTGACGAGGCATCGTCAAAGAGCTGGTGGAAGGTCTGCATGGCGGGCCCTCTTGTTCTGCAGTCGGGGAACGCCGCAATGATACGCCGCAAACCATGCACGATGTACGACGGTTTTCTCCCTTCTCCCGCGCGCGTGATAGGGGAGAAAACCGCCGCGCGTTTAGCACTCGACGATATTCACCGCCAGCCCGCCGCGCGCGGTTTCCTTGTACTTCGTCTTCATGTCGGCGCCCGTCTCGCGCATGGTCTTGATCACCGAATCGAGCGATACGTAGTGCGTGCCGTCGCCGCGCAGCGCCATGCGCGCCGCGTTGACCGCCTTGACCGACGCCATCGCATTGCGCTCGATGCACGGAATCTGCACCAGCCCGCCGACCGGGTCGCAGGTCAGGCCGAGGTTGTGCTCCATGCCGATCTCGGCCGCGTTCTCCACCTGCGCCGGGCTGCCGCCGAGTACCGCGGCAAGCGCGCCGGCGGCCATCGAGCAGGCCACGCCGACCTCGCCCTGGCAGCCGACCTCGGCCCCGGAGATCGACGCGTTGAGCTTGTACAGCAGCCCGATCGCGCCCGCTGTCAGCAGGAAGTCGACTACACCCTGCCGGTTCGCGCCCGGCACGAAGCGGTCGTAGTAATGCAGCACGGCGGGGATGATGCCGGCCGCACCGTTGGTCGGCGCGGTCACCACGCGGCCGCCCGCCGCGTTCTCTTCATTGACGGCGATGGCGTACAGGTTGACCCAGTCCATCACCGAGAGCGGATCCGACAGCGTGCGCTCGGCACGCTCGGTCAGGCTGCGGAACAACTCGGGCGCGCGCCGCTTGACCTTGAACGGCCCCGGCAGTTCGCCATCGGTGCGGCAGCCGCGCGCGACGCAGGCCTGCATTACGTCCCAGATATGCAGCAGGCCGTCGATGACCTCTTGCTCGCTGCGCCACGTCAGTTCGTTCTCCAGCATCAGCCGCGCAATGCTCTTACCGCTGTCCTGCGCCATCTGCAGCATGTCCTTGCCGCTGCGAAACGGGTGCGGCAGCTGCTGCGCGGCGTTGAGCACCTGGGTGTTGGGCGCACCGGCCGTGACCACGAAGCCGCCGCCCACCGACAGGTAGCGCGCTTCGCGCAGGCTCGCGCCGCTGCTGTCGAAGGCATGGAACTTCATGCCATTGGGATGCTCGGCCAGGGCCTCGCGGCGGTAGAACGCGATGTGATCCTTCTCGACGAAGGGCACGATATGGCGTCCCAGCAGCGACAGCTCGCGCGACTTGCGCAACGCGGCGAGGCGCCTGTCGATGGAATCGGGATCGATGGTGTCGGGAGACTCGCCCATCAGGCCGAGGATCACGCCCTTGTCGGTGCCGTGCCCCTTGCCGGTGGCGCCGAGCGAGCCGTACAGCTCGACCCGCACGCTGGCCACCTGCGGCAGCAGGCCGTCGCGCTCCAGCCCCTGCGCGAACATCAGGGCCGCGCGCATCGGGCCCACGGTATGCGAGCTCGACGGGCCGATGCCCACCTTGAACAGATCGAAGACGCTGACTGCCACGGAATGTCTCCAGCAATGGGGTGGCCTTGCAGAGGCTCTTTTTAGGCGGTCGAAGTACGGCAACGGACACCGCCGCCGGCGGGCCCGCCATCTTGAGAATAGTGCGGCGGCCGAGCCACCGCAGATGCGATGGCACGGCCCGGGGGTGCGTCAGTCGACCACGTAGTCGCTGACCGGCACGCAGCTGCAGAACAGGTTGCGGTCGCCATACACGTTGTCGGCACGGCCGACCGGCGGCCAGTACTTCTGCGTGCGCAGCGACGCCACCGGATAGGCGGCTTCCTCGCGCGTGTACTTGTGGGTCCACTCGTTCGCGGTCACCACCGCGGCGGTGTGCGGCGCGTGCTTGAGCGGGTTGTCCTCGCGATCGAAAGTACCGTCGGCGACGCGGCCGATTTCCTGGCGGATCGCGATCATCGCGTCGATGAAGCGGTCCAGCTCATGCAGTGCTTCGGACTCGGTCGGCTCGATCATCAGCGTGCCCGGCACCGGGAAGCTCATGGTCGGCGCGTGGAAGCCGTAGTCCATCAGGCGCTTGGCCACGTCTTCGTTGCTGATGCCGGTCTCCTTCTGCAGCGGGCGCACGTCCAGGATGCACTCGTGCGCGACCAGGTCGTGCTGGCCGGTGTACAGCACCGGGTAGTACGGCGCCAGGCGCTTGGCCACGTAGTTGGCCGCCAGGATGGCGTTCTCGGTGGCGGCGGTCAGGCCGGCCGAGCCCATCATCGCGATATACATCCACGAGATCGGCAGGATGCTGGCCGAGCCGAACGGTGCCGCCGACACGCCACCGATGCCGCGGTCGTCGCGGCGGTAGCCGACGCTGTCCTGGTTGGGCAGGAAATCCGCCAGGTGCGCGCCGACCGCAACGGGGCCAACGCCCGGGCCGCCGCCGCCATGCGGGATGCAGAAGGTCTTGTGCAGGTTCAGGTGCGACACGTCGCCGCCAAACTGGCCCGGCGCGGCGGTGCCAACCATCGCGTTCATGTTGGCGCCGTCGACATAGACCTGGCCGCCGTGCTTGTGCACGATCTCGCAGATCTGCTGCACGCCCTGCTCAAACACGCCGTGCGTGGACGGGTAGGTGATCATGATCGCAGCCAGGTTCTTGCTGTGCTGCTCGGCCTTCTTCGCCAGGTCTTCCAGGTCGACGTTGCCATTCTCGTCGCAGGCCACCACCACCACCTTCATGCCGGCCATCTGCGCCGACGCCGGGTTGGTGCCGTGCGCCGACGACGGGATCAGGCAGATGTCGCGATGGCTTTCGCCGCGGCTGGCGTGATACGCATGGATGATCAGCAGGCCCGCGTACTCGCCTTGCGAGCCGGCGTTGGGCTGCAGGCTGACCGCGGCGTAGCCGGTGGCGGCGCACAGCATGGCCTCGAGCTGGTCGATCATCTCGCGGTAGCCCACGGTCTGGTCCAGCGGCGCGAACGGGTGGATCTGGCTGAACTCGGGCCAGGTCACCGGGATCATCTCGCTGGTGGCGTTCAGCTTCATCGTGCACGAGCCCAGCGGGATCATGGTGCGGTCCAGCGCCAGGTCCTTGTCGGCCAGCATGCGCAGGTAGCGCAGCATCTCGTGCTCGGCGTGGTGCGTATTGAACACCGGATGGGTCAGGTACTCGCTGGCGCGCGCCAGTTCGGCCGGGAAGGCGTCATTGATGGCGGCTTCGAGCTTGTCGAAATCGAGGCCCGCCGGCAGCGGCTTGCCTTGCGTGAAGATTTCCCACAGCGCAACCACGTCGTCGCGGGTGGCGGTCTCGTCCAGCGAGATGCCGACGCGCGTGGCGCCGGCATGGCGCAGGTTGATGCCGCGCGCGGTGGCGGCGGCATGGATGGCTTCGGTGTTGAAGCCGGTCTCCAGCGTCAGCGTGTCGAAGAAGGTGGCGTTGGTGCGGACGAAGCCAAGCTGCTCCAGGCCGGCGGCCAGCGTCGCGGCCAGGCGATGCACGCGCTGCGCGATGCGCTTCAGGCCCTGCGGGCCGTGGTATACGGCGTACATCGACGCCATCACCGCCAGCAGCACCTGCGCGGTACAGATGTTGGAGGTCGCCTTTTCGCGGCGGATATGCTGTTCGCGCGTCTGCAGCGCCAGGCGATACGCCTTGTTGCCCTGCGCGTCGACGGTCACGCCGACCAGACGGCCCGGCATCGAGCGCTTGAACGCATCCTTCACCGCCATGTAGCCGGCGTGCGGGCCGCCAAAGCCCAGCGGCACGCCGAAGCGCTGCGAGTTGCCCACGGCCACGTCGGCACCCCATTCGCCCGGCGCGGCGATCAGCGTCAGCGCCAGCAGGTCGGCGGCAGCCACCACCAGGCCCCCGGCGGCGTGCACCGCGTCGGCGATGGCGCGGTAGTCATTGATGTCGCCGTTCACGCCCGGGTACTGCAGCAGCACGCCGAAGGCGCCCGCAGCAGCGGCGTCGGCGGCGGGGCCGACCTTCACTTCAATATCCAGCGGCAGCGCGCGCGTTCGCACCACTTCCAGCGTCTGCGGCAGCACGTCGTCGGCGACGAAGAAGATACTGGAGTCGTGCTTGTTCACGCGCTGCAGCAGCGTCATCGCTTCGGCGGCAGCGGTGCCTTCATCGAGCATCGACGCGTTGGCGATATCCAGCCCGGTCAGGTCGGTGACCATCTGCTGGAAGTTCAGCATCGCTTCCAGGCGGCCTTGCGAGATTTCCGGCTGGTAGGGCGTGTAGGCGGTGTACCAGGCCGGGTTCTCGAAGATATTGCGCAGCACGACCGCGGGCGTGACGGTGTTGTAGTAGCCCTGGCCGATAAAGCTCTTCAGCACGCGGTTCTTGCGCGCCAGGCCGCGCAGCTTGGCCAGTGCGGCTTCCTCGCTCAGCGGCTCGGTGAACTCGCCCATCGGCATGCCGTCGCGGCGGCGGATGGCGGCGGGGATCACGGCATCGATCAGCGCGGCGCGGCTGTCGTAGCCGAGCACCTTCAGCATGTGCTGCTGTTCGGGGGTATCGGGGCCGATGTGGCGGGCGGCGAAGGCGTCGCGCGCCTCCAGTTCGGCCAGCGTGGGCCGGTTACCTTGGGCGGCGGTCATGGGAAGCGGGGCGTTCATTGGCAAGAACCTCGTGGGGAGCGCTGCGGCAGGTGGTCAGCCGTGCCGCGGCGCTGCAAATGCTGTGTGCCGATCCCGGGTGCGGGACCGGCGGGGCGATCAGGCGCCGACGCTGGCCTTGTACGCGTCGGCCGACATCAGGCCGTTGACGTCGTCGCTGTTGGCCGGCTTGAGCTTGAACAGCCAGGCGTCGAAGGCATTGGCATTGACGCTTTCCGGCTCGGCCGTGGCGGCTTCGTTGACGGCGATCACTTCGCCGGCCACCGGGGCGTAGATATCGGAAGCGGCCTTCACCGATTCCACCACTGCCAGCGCGTCGCCGGCACCGACCGACTTGCCCACTTCGGGCAGTTCCAGGAAGACGATGTCGCCCAGCGCATCCTGTGCGTGGTCGGTGATGCCAATGGTGAGCGTGCCGTCGGCTTCGACGCGCACCCACTCATGCGACTCGGTGTATTTGAGGTCGGCGGGGAAATTCATGAAGGTTCTCCGGATTCAGATCTGTTTCTTGTTGGGTGATGCCTGCCCGGCAACGCTGCCGGCAGGCGAGGGCGACCGTTGGGTGAGCGGATGTTTCCCTTAGCTCACGAGTGCCTTGCCATTACGCACAAACGGCAGTTTAACCACAGTCGCGTTGAGTTTGCGGTCGCGGATCTCCACCTGCACGGTGTCGCCGACGTTCACGCCCTGCGGCAGGCGCGCGAACGCGATCGATTGCGACAGCGAGGGGCTGAAGGTGCCGCTGGTGATTTCGCCGTCACCGGCGGCGGTGATGACCTTCTGGTGGGCGCGCAGCACGCCACCTTTGTCGCGCAGGATCAGGCCGAGGAATTGCTGGCGCGAGCCGGCCGCGGCCAGTGCCGCCTTGCCGGTGAAGTCGCGCTCGCTCTGCAGGTCGACGGTCCAGGCCAGGCCCGCGTCCAGCGGCGAGGTGCTGATATCCATGTCCTGGCCATACAGGTTCATGCCGGCTTCCAGGCGCAGCGTGTCGCGCGCGCCCAGGCCGGCCGGGCGCACGCCCGCGGCATTCAGTTTTTCCCACAGGCCGGCGACGCTGGCCGCCGGCACCACCAGCTCGAAGCCGTCTTCGCCGGTGTAGCCGGTGCGCGCGACCATGACTTCGCCAAGTGCGGGGTCCTGCACCACGACAGCGTTGAACGGCTTGAGCGCATCGGAAGGCTGGGTCGACGGGAAGGTACTCCACACCTTGGCGCGGGCGTTAGGGCCCTGCACCGCGACGATCGCCAGCGGCTGCGCGCCCGCGGGCGCAACATCTTCACGGCGCGGGGTGATGGTCACGCCGCTGCCGGTGGCGTCGTTGCGCGCACGGATCCAGTCGATATCGCCGACCGCGGTGCTGGCGTTGACCACCAGGCGGAAACGGTCCTCGGCAAAGAAATAGACGATCAGGTCGTCGATCACGCCGCCTTTTTCGTCGAGCATGCACGAGTACAGCGCCTTGCCCGGCGTCTGCAGCTTGTCGACGTTGTTGGCCAGCAGGCCGCGCAGGAAGGCGCGGGTATTGGGGCCGCTGAGGTCGACCACGCACATGTGCGAGACGTCGAACATGCCGGCGTCGGTGCGCACGGCGTTGTGTTCTTCGATCTGGGAGCCGTAGTTGACCGGCATGTCCCAGCCGCCGAAGTCGACCATGCGGGCGCCGAGGGCGCGGTGGATGGCGTTGAGGGGCGTGGCCTGGAGCGTCATGGAATCCTCGGGGGCAATGTCGGGTCGCGAAAACAAAAAAGGGCCATCCGCCGCAACGATCGCTATGCCAATGGCCAAGCAATCCGCTGCGGCGGATGACCCCTCTGTCCTCGATACCTGAGAGATTACGAGGCGGATTCGTTGAATCCCGTCCTCGCGCGCCCCTTCGGTGGGCACGCTCGCCATGAATGGCGGGTGCCGCTCTCCAGAGTGCGGCATGCATCGTGTGCATGTTGCATGCCGATCCGAGCGGTCCGTGGTGCCTGAGAGTTTTCGGGTGATACCCCTTCGGCGGCGCAGATATGCGCGCTCTCCCGGTCGGATGCGCGCAATGTACGGGAGGGCCCTGCCTTTGTCAACGCGGCGGGCGCCCCCCGCCAGCAGCCATTCGCCCTATCAACGGCGATGGTCGTCGGTCATTACGTTACCGACCACGCCGCCCAGGGCGGCACCGCCCAGCGTGCCTGCGGCACTACCGTGCGTCAACGCAGCACCGCCGGCCGCGCCCACGCCGGCACCAATGACCGTGTTGCGCTGCTTCGGTGTCATGTCGGCACAGCCGGTGGCCAGGGCCGCAACGGCTATGCCGGCCATCGTCGCTTTGGAAAAGGCTCGTAGCATTTTCATGATGGGCTCCGAAAGTAACTTTGAGTACGTTCGGGACGCAGGTCTGCCATCCCGCCATACTGGTTAGAGGAGGGCCCGGACGCCCGGTTTTGGGACTTACCAAGTGTTACTTCGGTAACGTCCCCGCCCCCGGAAAAAGCGGTTCCCGCTGACTGATCAGGGCCGGCCCAGCGTGTTAACATGATTAGCTTTGCGTCCGGCGCCGCCCCATGTGGTGTACAGGGCGCGACGCCGTCCCGACCACCCCACGCAAGCATTCCCGCGCATGAGCCACGGCCTCAACGCCGCCCAATCTGAAGCCGTCCGCTATCTGGACGGACCCTGCCTCGTCCTTGCCGGGGCGGGCTCGGGCAAGACCCGCGTGATCACGCAGAAGATCGCGCACCTGATCGAAGACAAGGGCTTCGAGCCGCGCCATATCGCCGCCGTCACCTTCACCAACAAGGCTGCCAAGGAGATGCAGGAACGCATCGGCAAGCTGATGGAAGGCAAGACCACGCGCGAGGGCAAGCGCATCCCGCTCAAGCAGCTCACAGTCTGTACCTTCCACTCGCTGGGCGTGCAGATTCTGCGCATGGAGGCGGAACACGTCGGCCTGAAGCCGCAGTTCTCGATCATGGATTCGGACGACTGCTTCGGCCTGATCCAGGAGCAGCTCGGCACCACCGACAAGAAGCTGATCCGCGGCGTGCAGAGCACGATCTCGCTGTGGAAGAACGGCATGGTCGACCCCGAGGTCGCGATCGCGCAGGCGGCCAATGCCGACGAGCACCAGGCCGCGCTGGTCTACCGCAACTACGTCGCCACGCTGAACGCGTACCAGGCGGTGGATTTCGACGACCTGATCCGCTTGCCCGCGGAACTGTTCGCGCGCAACGAAGCGGTGCAGCTGAAGTGGCAGAACCGGCTGCGCTACTTCCTGGTCGACGAGTACCAGGATACCAACGCCTGCCAGTACCAGCTGCTCAAGCTGCTGGCGGGGGGCTCGCACCTGCGCGCGCCGGCCTTTACCGCGGTGGGCGACGACGACCAGGCCATCTACGGCTGGCGCGGCGCCACGCTGGACAACCTGCGCGGGCTGCAGACCGACTTCCCCGACCTCAAGGTGATCAAGCTGGAGCAGAACTACCGCTCCACCGTGCGCATCCTGGAAGCGGCCAACGCGGTCATCGCCAACAATCCCAAGCTCTTCGACAAGAAGCTGTGGAGCGAGCACGGCATGGGCGATCCCATCGCCATCCACCCGATGAACGACGAGGAGCACGAGGCGGAGTCGGTGGTGTTCCGCCTGTCGGCGCACAAGTTCGAGCGCCGCGCGCAGTTCCGCGACTACGCCATCCTGTACCGCGGCAACCACCAGGCGCGGCTGTTCGAGCAGATCCTGCGGCGCGAGCGCATTCCCTATGTGCTGTCGGGTGGCCAGAGCTTCTTCGACAAGGCCGAGATCAAGGACATCTGCGCCTACCTGCGCCTGATCGCCAATCCCGACGACGATCCCGCCTTTATCCGCGCGATCACCACGCCGCGCCGCGGCGTCGGCAATACCACGCTCGAAGTGCTGGGCACGTTTGCCGGGCAGGCCAAGGTGTCGTTGTTCGAGGCGGCGATGATGGGCGGCATCGAGGGCAAGCTGCAGCCGCGCCAGCTGGAGCCGCTGCGCGTGTTCTGCGAATCGATGGTGCGGCTGGCCGACCGCGCGGCCAAAGATCCGGCCACCGAAGTGCTCGACGACCTGATGGCCGGCATCCACTACGAGGCATACCTGTACGACAGCTTCGACGAGCGCCAGGCGCAGTCGCGCTGGACCAACACGCTGGAGTTCCTCGAATGGCTCAAGCGCAAGGGCACCAAGCCGGAAGCGGCCGAGGGCGAGGAAGCCACCGGCTATGACAACGCCGACGGCTTCGGCAGCGAAGGCAAGAACCTGCTTGAGCTGACGCAGACCGTGGCGCTGATGAGCATGCTCGAAGGGCGCGAGGAAGATCCCGACGCCGTGCGGCTGTCCACGCTGCACGCGTCCAAGGGGCTGGAATATCCGCACGTGTTCCTGGTCGGCGTGGAAGAGGGCATCCTGCCCCACTGCCGCGAAGACGACGACATGACCGACGAGAAGATCGAGGAAGAGCGCCGGCTGATGTACGTCGGCATCACGCGCGCGCAGCGCAGCCTGCAGATCAGCTGGTGCAAGAAGCGCAAGCGCGCGCGCGAGACGTACTCTTGCCAGCCGTCGCGCTTTATCGGCGAGATGAAGCTGGAAGAAGCGCCGGCACCCAAGGACGAAACTCCGGCGATGAGCCCCAAGGACCGGCTCGGCGCGCTCAAGGCGCTGCTCGGCGGCCCAGGCAAGACGGCGGCCGGCTGATCTTAGGTACGAAGCCCGATACAAAACCCTACCAGGCCGACAAGACCGCGCGCGCCGCTGTCCTTAGCATGACGGTTGTGCCGCTCTGCGCTTTTCACGGTGTGCGGCTTGCGGCGGCAGGGGCTGCCCGGGTCTTGCCGCGCCAGACATCAAGTCTGGCTTTTCCCTGTAATTGGCCCCCGCCGCGCCAGCGTGCGGGGGCAATTTTGGACGTGCTCGCCCTGCTGCAGGCGGTGGTCGACGACGCCGCCGACAGCGGCCACGAGGTCGCGCTCAGCGGCCAGGCGCAGCCGCTGCTGGCGTGGCCGTCGGAGCTGCGGCGCGCGGTGGTCAACCTGGTCGAGAATGCGCGGCGCGCGCGCCTGTCGCTACCGCGCGCCTGACACCGCCAGCGTGACGTACTGCGAGCCGCGCTGGCCGTGGCTGAAGTCGAGGGTAAAGTCCCCCACGTCGACACGGCCTTGCAGTGCGCGGCGCAGCTCGGCGGCACCGCCGGCGCGCACGCCGGCCAGCGCCCGTGCCAGCCATGCGGCGCCGATATAGCCGGCCAGCGTCGCCGAGGACGGCGGCTCATCCAGGTATTGCTTCATGCGCGCTACGTGTTCCCTGACCACGCGCAGCGTGGCCTGCTGCGGGCCGGGCGCGACCTGGGTCAGCACCATGCCGCCGGCGTAGCCGGTACCCAGGATCTCGCGCGCGGCCGTGGCACTGACCGACGACAGGCCGACCAGGAAGCCATACCAGCCCTGCGCCGCCAGTGCGCGGCCCAGTCCGGCATAGGCCAGCGTATCGCCCGCGACGATCACGGCGCCGGGGCGGGCGGCTGCAATGCGGCGTGCCGCAGCGTCGGCACCCGGGTCGGCTTTGGGATCGAGCGGCACCGCGCGCGTGCCGGTCTGCGCCTCCAGCCGGGCCAGCGATGGCGTGGCGAAGTCCGGCGCCACCGCCAGCGCGATCGCGCTCAGGCCATAGCTGCGCAACTGCCGCACTGCCGCGTCGAGTTCGGCCTGGTAGTCGGCGCGGGTGAACCAGACGTTGTCCGCTGCCAATGCCAGGCCCGACAGCGGCGCCACAATCTGCACGCCGCGCCGGACCAGCTCGGCCGATGACGCCAGCGCCGGCAGGAGACGGTCGCCGGCGCCGAACAGCAGCTCGGCGTGCTCGCTGTCGGCCAGCGCCACCGCCTGGGCCACCGCGCGGCGCGGATCGGGATCGGCGTTGCGCACCACGTGGGCGATCCGTACCGGGCCGTTGGCGGCATTGACCGCGTCGAACAGCACCTTGGCGCCGGCCAGGTAGTCGCGCGCCAGGTCCGCCTGCGCACTACCGCGGTCGATCAGGTGGCCCACCACCACGGTGCGGCGCGCGGGAGACTGGGCCAGCAGCGGGGCATTGGGCAGCGCCAGGACCGCTGCGCCGGCCGCCAGCAGGCGTCGGCGCAGCGGTAGGTACGGCAGGGAAGGGGGCAGGGTGTCCGGGATCGGCATCGCGCAATAGGAAAAGGGGGCGCAAGTCGCGCCGGCGCGCAGCGTATCCGCCACGTATTACCGCCGTGTGACGCGGGGCGCCTGCGCACCCGTGCCGTGCCAACGCCGCGCTTGACGACGATCAACGCAACGCGCGGCGCGCAGTCCTAGCATGGGCTGTCAAACACCGTTCCCCCCGCGCCCCCCATGAACCCGCTTGCCATGACTACCCTTGCGCCCGACCGCCGCGCGCTGTCGGACTTTCGCGCTCTCGCCGGCCGCATCGACGGCAACGGCCCGCGCTACACCTCCTACCCGACTGCCGACCGCTTCAGGAACGGCCCGGACCTGTCGCTGTACCACGACGCCCTGGCCGCCTGCCGTGCCGATGCGCCCGCGCCGTTGTCGCTCTACCTGCATATCCCGTTCTGCGAGAACATCTGCTACTACTGCGGCTGCAACAAGATCATCACGCGCGACCACGGCCGCAGCGCCCGCTACGTCACCTACCTGGGCCGCGAGATGGCGCTGCTGGCCGCGCGGCTCGGCACGCGCCGGCGCGTGCTCCAGTCGCACTGGGGCGGCGGCACGCCGACCTTCCTGGATCCCGAAGAAATGCGCCGCGTGATGGCGCTGCTGCACGAGCATTTCGAACTGCCGCCCGATGGCGAGCATTCGATCGAGATCGACCCGCGCCGCGTCGATGACGCGCGCATGGCGCTACTGGCCGAACTTGGGTTCAACCGCGTCAGCCTGGGCGTGCAGGATTTCGATCCCGAGGTGCAGCAGGCCATCCACCGGATCCAGTCGTACGAAGAGACCCGTGCCGTGGTCGACGCCGCGCGCCGGCTGGGCTTCCGCTCGGTCAGCCTCGACCTGATCTACGGCCTGCCGCACCAGACTGCCGCACGCTTTGGCCGCACCATCGACCAGGTGCTGGCGCTGCGGCCCGACCGCCTTTCGGTCTACAGCTATGCGCACCTGCCGCATGTGTTCAAGCCACAGCGGCGCATCGACGAAAGCGCGCTGCCGCCTGCCGGCGAGAAGCTCGACATCCTGGTCTCCACCATCGAACGCCTGACCGCCGAGGGCTACGTCTATATCGGCATGGACCACTTCGCGCTGCCCGATGACGACCTCGCCGTGGCGCAGCGCGAAGGCCGGCTGCAGCGCAACTTCCAGGGCTACTCCACGCACGCCGGCTACGACCAGCTCGGCCTCGGCATCTCGGCGATCGGCGCGGTGGCGGGCCGCTACGTGCAGAACGCCCGCACGCTGGACGAGTACTACGGCGCGCTGGACCAGGAGCGCCTGCCGCTGGCGCGCGGGGTGGAGATGACCGCCGACGATCATCTGCGCCGCGAACTGATCGGCGCGCTGATGTGCAACGGCGTGCTGGATATCCCCGCGCTGGAGCGGCGCCACGGCATTGACTTCGGCACCGATTTCGCGCCCGAACTGGCCGACCTTGCCACCCTGGCGGCCGACGGGCTGGTGCAGGTCCAGCCAGCCCGCATCACGGTCACGCCGCTGGGACGCCTGCTGGTGCGGCGCGTGGCGATGGCGTTCGACCGCTACCTGCGCGACGATGCCGCACGCGTGGCGGTCGCCGGGCCCGAAAGCGAAGGCACTCGCCGGTCCGCCAACGACGGCGCGCAACCGATCCGCATCGTGCCGCGGGCGCGCTACTCGCGCGTCGTGTAACCGCCGCCAGGCATGAAAAAACGCCCGCGAATTTCGCGGGCGTTGTTGTTTGCGGCGCAGTCGTGCCTTACTTGGCTGCGTTCGCCATGTAGTCCGACGCGGCGATCACGTCGGCGTCCGGGCCGGCGTAGCCACCCTTGGGCGGCATCACACCCTTGCCCTTCAGTGCGTAGTTGTGGACCGCGTCCATGCCTTCCTTCAGGCGCGGCGCCCAGGCGGCCTTGTCGCCAAACTTGGGCGCACCGGCCACGCCGGCGGCGTGGCAGGCGGCGCAGACCTGGTCATAGACCTTCTTGCCGACGTCGGCCGACGCAGCGGCTGGCGCCGCAGCTGGCGCCGCGGCAGCGGCTGCCGGAGCCGCAGCAGCGGGTGCGGCCGGTGCGGGCGCAGCAGCAGCCGCAGCGGCTTCCGGCGCCGCAGCGGTCGTCGGGGCAGCGGCAGCCGGTGCCGGCGGCTCGGGGAACTTCGCGCCACCGGCGTCGGCCATGTAGACCACGGCGCGGGCCAGTTCGTAATCGGTGTAGTCGTCAGGCGTGCTGCCGGCGCGCGGCGGCATTGCGCCCTTGCCGCCCAGCACCGACTTCATCAGGCCGTCAAAGCCCTGGCCGATACGCGCGCTCCAGTCGCCGGCAGTACCATACTTGGGCGCTCCCGCCGCGCCAGTGGCGTGGCAGGCCGCGCAGATTTCCTTGTAGACCTGTTCGCCGGTCTTGAACACGCGCGGTGCATTGGGGTCCTTGATTTCGAGCGACGCGACCGGCTTGATGCGGTCGTTGACGGCTTCCGCGGTGGTGGCAGTGCCGGCACTTTCAGTGGAGCCGTGTCCCACAAAGTTGACCAGGAGGACGATCACGAGGATCGGTACCAGGAAAGCCGCGACCACCACAGCGATCAGCTGCTTGGGGGTCTTGATGGGAGACTCGTGTTCGTGGTGTTCGTTGTGGACGTCGCTCATACAGAACTCTCAGTTTTGCAGGAAACCTTCTGGCCGCTCACCCTCGGCTTGCTTTATCTGGCCCTAGTCTGACCACTACCTGGCCCGCAGGGACCCGACAGAAGTCCGCCCCATGCTGCCTTGCGGCCATTGCCTGGCTCGGGTCTGTCGCTATTTGCGCACTTCGGAGTGTCTCCCGGGCCGGGCCCCGGATTGTCGCCGAAACCAAGCCGCAAAGCCTTGATCCTGGTCGACTGCGTGAGGGGCACGATTTGACGCAAATAGCTGGCGATTATAGCCCCATTCCACCCTTCGCCAGTGCCAAAAGCGGCGGTTGCGAGACGTAAGGCGGACCCTCCGGAGAGGCCCGCATGGACGGCGCGGGGCAAACGCGGTATCCTATGCGACTTTCCTGCGGCGGCATTCGCGCGCTGCATTGCTGTACCCGCAATACCGGTTTAAAAAACCGTCTCTGTGCGCCCGTAGCTCAATGGATAGAGTACTGCCCTCCGAAGGCAGGGGTTGCTGGTTCGATCCCAGCCGGGCGCGCCAATCCCATCCGGATTTCCCGCTTTTCCTCCGCCGCCGCCACCACCGCCGCGAAGAACAACAACGCACAACCACAGCCTGCGCGATAAGACGCCGATGTCGATGCTGATGGTCGATATTGACCGCTTCAAGCGCGTCAACGACAACTGGGCCACGCCAGCGGCGACCGCGTGCCGAAGAAGCTGGCCGACGTGATGCGCGCGACCGTGCGGGCCATCGACGTGCCGGGCGCGCATCGGCGGCGAGGAATTCGCCGTGCTGCTGCCGCGGATGGCAAAACGCGCCTCGAATAACGCGGCGGTTGCCCAGCCCGGTCAGCGCGTCGGTCTCGGCCAGTTCGCGCAGCGCTTCGCCGCGGGCGAGGTAGTGCGAAAACAGCTTGCGGAAGCCCTGCAGCGTGACCCACAGCAGCAGCCCCAACGATAGCGCGCTGGCCGCCAGCACCGCGCTCAGGTGCGAGGCGGTGCGCAGCAGCAGGGGGCGGAGGTCAGCGAAAGCTGAACTCATCATGTGCTATCCGGAATAAGAGGCAAAGAACTCGATGTGTCATTGCCAGATAAGGAATGATCGAGGCTGCCAGGTATGGATATCGCCACTGCTGGCATGGATATCGGCGCGCACTTAATTCGCGGCGCAAAAAGTTTCATGACGGTCCCGCCACCTTGCGCCACGGCCATGCTGATAGATTCACCCGACCACACCCTGTCCCGAATGCCCTGTCATGGTTATCTCGACAAGCCTCCCGCGCTGGCTGCGCGGCGCGTTGGCCGGCATTGCGCTGGCCGTGGCCGCGCACCCCGGCGAGGCCGCGCCGGTCAGCCTGCCAGGATCGCTGCCGAACATGGTCGGCCTCGGCGTCGGCTCTACCACCGAGTTCGCCGGCGGCAAGGACCGCATGATCGGCGTGGTGCCCGGCGTGCGCTACGTGACCCCGGGCGGCCGCCTGCTGGAATGGTATGGGCCGTATGCACAGTTCAATTTCGGCGGCCTGACGGGATTCCAGTGGGGGCCGGCGGTAGGGCTGCGGCTGGGCCGCAACAATGTCGACGATCCGGTGGTGGCGCAGGTGCACGAGATCGACACCACGGTGGAGGCGGGCGGGTACATCGGCTATGAATACCTGAACCCTGGCCGCGTCCCGTGGCGGCTGCGCGGCGGCATCAACGTGATGACCAATGCCGGCATCGTTTACGGCGGCAGCCGCGTCACCGCCACCGGCACCTTCTGGATGCCGCTGCACCAGCGCATCTACGCGGGCATGGGCCTGGGCGCGACCTGGGTCAGCGGCAGCTTCAACCGTACCTACTTCGGCGTAACGCCGGCGGATTCGGCAGCCAGCGGCCTGCCCGTCTACAGCCCGGGCGGCGGGCTGGAGCAGTTTACGGGCTGGCTGGCGATGATCTACCAGTTCGACAAGCACTGGTATGGCGGCGCGATGGTCTACGCGCAGCGGCTGGCCGGCGACGCGGCCGACAGCCCGATCGTCACGCAGCGCGGCACGCGCAACCAGATTACCTATGGCATCGGCCTGGCTTATTCGTGGCGCTAGGTGCGGTCCGGCGCGGGGCCGGCTTGCTATGATGCAGCATGGTCGACGAGCTAGTCATTCCCCACCACGAATACCTGATCACCGCGATCCGCGCGCAAGGCGCGGGCGGCCAGAATATCAACAAGGTATCCAACGCCGTGCACCTGCGTTACGACGTGCGGGACTCTTCGCTGCCGCCCGACCATAAGGAACGCCTTCTGGCCCTGCACGATCACCGCATCACGCGCGACGGCGTGGTGGTGATCAAGGCGCAGCAATTCCGCAGCCTCGAGCAGAACCGCGACGAAGCGGTGCGGCGCCTGCATGAACTGGTGCGCAGCGTGGCTACGCCGCCGCGCGTGCGGCGCGCCACGCGTCCGACGCTGGCATCGCGCCGGCGCAGGCTGGAAGGCAAGAGCCAGCGCAGCCAGGTCAAGGCGCTGCGCGGCAGGGTGCTCGACTAGCCCCGCTTGCGAGGCCAGCCTCAGGTCAGCGGGCCGACTGTAGCGCGGCAATGCGTTCCTCGATCGGCGGATGGCTGGAGAACAGCGCCATCCACGACTTGCCGCCGGCAATGCCCATGGCCTGCATGTTCTGCGGCAGTCCGTCCGGCTCCAGGCCGCCCAGGCGGCGCAACGCCGAGACCATCGGCGTGGGCGAACCCATCAGGCCCGATGCGCCGGCATCGGCGCGGAATTCGCGCTGGCGCGAGAACCACGCCACGATGATGCTGGCCAGGATGCCGAACACGATCTCGCAGACGATCACGGTCACCATGTAGCCGATGCCGGGGCCGCTCGATTCTTCGTCGTTCTTGCGCAGCATCGAATCGACGAAGTAGCCGACCACGCGCGCCAGGAAGATGACGAAGGTGTTGACCACGCCCTGGATCAGCGTCAGCGTGACCATGTCGCCGTTGGCCACGTGCGCGACCTCGTGCGCCAGCACCGCCTCCACTTCCTCGTGCGACATCGATTGCAGCAGACCGGTGGACACCGCCACCAGCGAGCTGTTCTTGGTTGCGCCGGTGGCGAAGGCGTTGGGTTCGCCGTCGTAGATTGCCACCTCGGGCATGGGCAGGCCGGCGCGCTGCGCCAGCTTTTCCACCGTCTGCACCAGCCACAGCTCGGTGCTGGTGCTCGGGTGGGTGATGACCTGCGCGCCGGTGGACCACTTGGCGATGGTCTTGGACATCAGCAGCGAGATAAACGAGCCGCCAAAACCCATCAGCGCCGCAAAGGCCAGCAGCATGCCCAGGTTCAGGCCGTTGGCGGTCAGGAAGCGGTTCACGCCGAGCACGCTGGCGGTGATGCTGAGGACGATCATGACGGCGATGTTGGTCGCCAGGAAAAGCAGTACGCGTTTCATGTGTGTATGGAATGCAGTCGAGTGCAATCGAAGTGGATGTGGAGCAACTACGGCGGGGATGCGGACGAGCCGCAAGCGCGCACCGCACCCGCGGCACGGCGCGCAGGAAACGGCGGACGCGGACAACCGCGGCCGCGCACGCTCAGGCGCGCGGCGGGCGGGGCAGCAGCGGCAGGTCGGGTTCGGGCAGCGCGGCGCCGGCGTAGCGCGGCCGGCCGGCGCGGCCCGCCCACGCTGCCAGGCGCAGCGGAGATGCCGGCAGCAGTTGCTCGGCAAGGTCGGCGCCGGGCTGCGGTTGCGGCTCGGGGGATTCGGGAGAAGGGACGGAATCGGCCGGGACGGACGGTTCAGCTTGCGCGACATCGCCGGCCATGTCATCGGACCTTTGGTCGGACATTTTGTCGGCTGCACTTGCAGCCGGTGCGGTGGCGGACGCCGCCAGCCCGTCGCCGATCGTACCCGCGGCGTGCGCGAGCGCGCCCGCCCAGCCCGGCAGGGGCAGGAAGGCCAGCATCATGACCAGCAGGAGAAGCCGGAGCGAACGCAATTGGGGGACGACTTATCGGTGGTGTTGAGGGATTCTACAGGATGCGCCATGACGTCGGCGCCGGCTGCCGCACGCCGCTGCAAGGTTGCGCAGACTGCCCTACACTAGCCAAAACCCTGGAGCGATTACAGGATTCGATCTTCCAAGACAGGACTTCCACCATGCGTATCGGCGAGCTTTCCCGTACCAGCGGCTGCGATGTCGAGACCATCCGCTATTACGAACGCGAGGGGCTGCTCGACGCCCCGCGGCGCGAGGCCAACGGCTACCGGCGCTATGACGACGGCCACCTGGTGCAGCTGAACTTCGTGCGCCATTGCCGCTCGCTCGGCATGAGCCTGTCGGACGTGCGCAGGCTGCGCGAGTTCGAGCGCAACCCGTCGCAGGATTGTGACGACATCAACACGCTGCTGGACCGCCAGATCGCGCAGATCCATGCGCAGCGGGTGGCGCTCGAAGCGCTGGAAGGGCAGTTGCGCGCACTGCGCGAAACCTGCCACCATCACCACCACCAGCCCGCCAGCGAATGCGGCATCCTGCAGAACCTGCAGCAGGCTGCCGCCGGGGCCGCCTGTGAATGCCATCCTGGCGCGCACGATAGCGCCGACGATAGCGGGCATGCCGCCAATGGGTGAGGTACGCGGCCGCATCGCTGTGCTACGATGACTGTCACCGTGATCGCACCACAGCGGTGCACGAGCCCGGGCGGCGCCTTGCATAGTAAGCAATGACTTACGTTGCCGGCCTTACGGCCAGATGGCCGCCGCACTCCAATCTTTTCCACATGACCGTGAACGATCGCCTGACGCCGATGACCGACGCGCCTGTCCGCCTGCAGCGGACCGGCCGCCCGCGCGCGTCCGCGTTCGCCATGTCCCCGCGCCGGATCAGCGCACCGCCTGCATCCGCCCGGTTCCCAGCCTGACTCTCCCCCACACGGGGCCCGGGCCGAACCGGGCCCGAGCCAGCCTCTCCATGGTTGCCGACGACTGACACGTCGCCGGCACCGTCGATATTCGCGCTGCTGCGCAAAGCCAAGACCTGACCGCGCTGCCGCCCGCCACGTTCATGCGGCCGGGCCGCGCTAATCCATGACTGCCGGAGGATCCGCCATGAAGGCCACCAAGAAGCAATCCGCCAAAACTACACGATCCACTCAGGTGGCGACCCCGTCGCTGTACCTGACCGAGCTCGACGTCACGCGCCTTGAGCGCATCGCCAGCCGCGCCGGCTCGACCCAGCTCGAAGACATGCTCGACAGCCTGCTGGCGCGCGCCACGATCGTTGCGCCTGACGAAATCCCGACCGATGTGGTCACCATGAACTCGCGCCTGGTGTGCACGCTGCCTGGCGATCCGTCGCCGCGCAACTGGACGCTGGTCTACCCGGATGCGGCCGATTTCGACGCCGGCCGGCTGTCGGTGCTGTCGCCGGTGGGCCAGGCGTTGCTGGGCGCACGTGCCGGCCAGACCGTCGGCTACCGCCTGCCGGACGGCCGTGAGCAGCAGGTGACGATCGGCGAGATCGCTTTCCAGCCGGAAGCCAGCGGCCAGTACACGCTCTGAGCGCAGCGCGCGCCCGCCGGCGCGTGCCGGCCTGGCCACACGCAAGCCCAGCCGCCTGCGTGCAACCGGCGCTCCGTGGACACCATTCATCGGCAAGCGAGTCGTTTCACGACTCGCAACGCACCATTCGTCGCAGCGGCATTTCTGCTTGCGCGCACTGTGACTAATCTTCAGTCCGTGCTCGCATCGCAACATAGATTGCCGGGCGGTCGGAGTTTCACCCGGCCAAAAAATAAGACCGACGAAATCAGTTGAAGGAGTCCCGAAATGATCGCCAGACGTATCCTTGGCGGCGCGCTTGTGTTCGCGGCAGTGGCCGCGTCCGCTGCGGCGTTGGCTGCCCCCGCCACCAGCAAGGTCGGCAAGTTTGATGTGTATGCCGATGCGCTGCGCGCCGGCAAGTACGACGTGTACACCGACGGCGCCAAGCAAGGCAAGTTCGATACATATACCGATGGCGCCCGCACCGGCCGCTTCGATGTGTATTCGGAAGGCTCGCGCCAGGGTGGCAAGTTCGACACCTTCACCGAAGGCACGCATACCTTCAGCGGCGAGATCTCTAAGCAAGGCAAGTTCGATACCTTCAGCGAAGGTACGCACACCTTCAGCGGCGATATCGCTGACCGCGCGCTCGACAACTCGCGCACGGGTGACGGCTCGCTGTACGGCTATCGCGTCTGAGCGGCACAGCCGAACGCCTGACCTTTCCGGTCCTCGCCTGACCTTAAGCGGCCACCACGGTGGCCGCACGTTTTCTCTCCCGCCTGCCCGGCCGACCTCCTCCTCCTTCTCTCTTCGCCTGGCAGGCGTTTTTCTCCCCCGTCTTTCTTCTCTTTGTCCGATTGTGCTGATTGCAAGCCCACGGCTGCGATAGCCTGCGCGCGTCTCATGCCGCCGGCGGCTGCGTGGCAGCGGCGTCGTGCCGCTCCGCCTGCGCCTTTGGCAGCCTGCGCGCGATCGCCGCGTACAGCAGCGGCACCGCCAGCGTACCCAGCACGAACGCCAGCGAGGTCATCACCACCGGGCGCAGGCGCTGGCGAGCCGCGCGCCCGGCGGCCTCCACCACGCTGGTCACGCCGCCTTCGCGCCGCGGTGCCCTTGGGCTAAGGCTTCAGGGCTCGCGCGCGGCGAAGGTGTCGCACTTGCGGACGTCGCCCGACTCGATGCCGCGGCGCAGCCAGCGCACGCGCTGTTCGCTGGAGCCGTGGGTAAAGGCCTCCGGCACGACATAGCCTTGCGACCGGCGTTGCAGCCGGTCATCGCCGATGGCGGCGGCGGCCTTCAGGCCTTCCTCGATATCGCCCGGTTCCAGCAGTTGCTGGTTGGCGCGCTGCGCGGTGGCGGCCCACACGCCGGCCAGGCAGTCGGCCTGCAGTTCCATGCGCACCGACAGCTGGTTGGCCTGCGCCTCGCCCATGCGGCGGCGCGCGGCGTCGACCTTTTCGGACACGCCCAGCAGGTTCTGCACATGGTGGCCGATCTCGTGCGCGATCACGTACGCCTGGGCAAAGTCGCCGCTGGCGCCAAAGCGCTTGCGCAGTTCGTCATAGAAAGCCAGGTCGATATAGACCTTCTGGTCGCCGGGGCAGTAGAAGGGGCCCATCGCCGACTGGCCCGTGCCGCACGCGGTCGGCGTGGCGCCGGAGAACAGCACCAGCGTCGGCGGTGCGTAGCGGCGGTTCAGCTCGGTCTCGAAGATGTGTTGCCAGGTGCGCTCGGTATTGCCCAGCACCTTGCGCGTGAACACCGTCATCTGGTCGGTGGCGGGCGGGCGGTTGGCCTGCTGCTGATGTTGCTGCTGGCCAGAGCCTTGCAGCACCGATGCGCCCTGCATGATCAGCATCGGGTCGATGCCGAAGAAATACGACGCGGCCAACGCGACGATGACCGTGCCAATGCCGATCGACTTGCCGCCCAGCCCGCCGAATCCGCCGCGGCGGTCTTCTACGTGCTGGCTTTCGGCTTCGTCATCGAGGCGCATGTTGCAGGCTCCTGGGGCAATGTGAGGGAGATCCGGGATTTGCCGGGTTGAAAGTCAGTATAGCAATGGGCTCGGGCGGCCCGCGTGCGCCCAAAACCGCCCCCCTTTTTGTACGCCTCTTTTGCCTTTCTGCGCCCCAAAAAAAACACCACCCGATCGCCCTGGAGACGGGCAACGCGGGCGGTGTGCGGCAAACATAAGAAACCGGGCTTGCGCCCGGTCCGGTCACTGCCTGAGCGTCCCGCGACGGGACGCTGGTGCGTCGGCTAGGCCAATGCGGCTTCCCGCGTGGACGAGGCCGTGGCCACTGCGCTGGCGCCGACTTCCGCCACGCGCAGCAGGTTGGTCGTCCCGCCCTGGCCGAACGGCATGCCGGCCGCGATGGTGATCTGGTCGCCCGGCGCGGCGTAGCCTTCCACCAGCGCCGCGCGCGTCGCGGCCTCGACCATCTCGTCGACGCTCTGCACGTCCGGGCTCACGGTGGAGTGGATGCCCCACGCGATCGCCAGCCGGCGCGCGATGTCCAGGTTGGGCGTGATGCTGACGATCGGCGCGCACGGCCGCTCGCGCGCGGCGCGCAGCGCGGTGGCGCCCGACGATGTATAGGTCACCGTGGCCGCCGCGCCGATGATCTGCGTGACCTCGCGCAGCGCGGCGCAGATCGCGTCCTGGCGCGTGTTCAGCGGGGTCTCGTGCTGCGCGTCGAGCAGGTTGCGGTACAGCGGGTCGCGCTCGACCTCGGTGACGATGCGGTTCATCATCGACACCGCCTGCACCGGGTAGCGGCCGTTGGCTGACTCGGCCGACAGCATTACCGCATCGGCGCCTTCGTAGATCGCGCTGGCCACGTCCGACGCTTCGGCGCGCGTCGGTACCGGCGAGTCGATCATCGATTCCAGCATCTGCGTGGCGATCACCACCGGCTTGCCCAGCTGGCGGCACACGCGCAGGATGCGCTTCTGCACGCCGGGCACGCGCTCGGGCGGCAGCTCAACGCCCAGGTCGCCGCGCGCCACCATCACCGAGTCGGACACGCGCACGATCTCTTCCAGCTGCTGCAGCGCGGCCGGCTTCTCGATCTTGGACAGGATGCCGGCACGGGTGCCGACGATCTCGCGCGCCTCGACGATATCCGACGGACGCTGCACGAACGACAGCCCGATCCAGTCCGCGCCCAGCGACAGCGCGAAGTCCAGGTCCTTGCGGTCCTTCGCCGTCAGCGCGGGGATGGGGATCACCGCGTCGGGCACGTTCACGCCCTTGCGGTCGGACAGCGTGCCGTTGTTGGCCACGCGCGTGGTGATGGTGCCAGTGGTGACCGACTCGATCGCCAGGCGCACCTTGCCGTCGTCGATCAGCAGCGACTGGCCCGGCTGCGCGGCTTCGAACAGCTCGGGGTGCGGCAGGTAGACGCGGGTGCCGTCGCCCGGGGTTGGGTCGCTGTCGAGCACGAACACGTCGCCGGTGCGCACCGCGACCTTGCCCGCGGCGAAGGTGCCGATGCGCAGCTTGGGACCCTGCAGGTCAGCCAGCACGGCGATGGGACGGCCGGTCTCGGCCTCGATCTGGCGCACCGCGTCGTAGCGCGCGCGGTGGTCGTCGTGCGTGCCGTGGCTGAAGTTCAGGCGGAACACGTCCGCGCCGGCCTCGAACAGCGCGCGGATCGCCGCGATGTCGGTGCTGGCGGGGCCGAGCGTGGCCACGATCTTCGCTTTGCGCTGGCGTCTCATGATGTCTCCTCTTCCATTCTCGGTTGCGGCGCTTCGGCGCCGCGAGTCAGTCGGTACTACGTTGGCGGCGATCGTCAGACGATCAGGATCGCGCGGAAGTCGTTCACGTTGGTACGGGTCGGGCCGGTGACGATCAGGTCGTCCACGCCGGCGAAGAAGCCGTAGCCGTCGTTGTTCTCCAGATGCGTGCGCGCATTCAGGCCACGCCCGGCGGCGCGGGTCAGCGTGTCGGGCGACAGCAGCGCGCCGGCGTTGTCTTCCGAGCCGTCGATGCCATCGGTATCGCCGGCAATCGCATGCACGCCGGGCAGGCCGTCGAGCGCCACCGCCAGCGACAGCAGGAACTCCGCATTGCGCCCGCCGCGGCCCTTGCCGCGCACGGTCACGGTGGTCTCGCCACCGGACAGCAGCACGCACGGCTTGCTGAAGGGCTGGCCGCGCTGGGCGACCTGGCGCGCGATGGCGGCGTGGACTTCGGCCACTTCGCGCGCTTCGCCCTCGATGCAGTCGGACAGGATGTGGGCCTCGAAGCCCAGTTCGCGCGCGCGCGCCGCGGCGGCTTCCAGCGATTGTTGCGCGGTCGCCAGCGTCACGCTGCGGTGGCCGTTGAAGCGCGCGTCGCCGGGCTTGGGCGTTTCACCCGCGCCGCTCTCCAGGTGCGCGCGCACATTGGCGGGCACGTCGATGCCGTACTTGGCGATCACGGCCAGCGCGTCGGCGCAGGTAGTCGCATCGGGCAGCGTCGGCCCGCTGGCGATGAGGGTCGGGTCATCGCCGGGAATATCGGAAATCAGCAGCGTCTCCACGCGCGCCGGCGCGCAGTGCAGCGCCAGGCGTCCGCCCTTGAGCGCGGACAGGTGCTTGCGCACGCAGTTCATCTCGCCGATGCTCGCGCCGCTCTTGAGCAGCGCCTTGTTCACGGCTTGCTTGTCGGCCAGCGTCAGGCCCGGCGCGGGCGCGGCCAGCAGCGCGGAGCCGCCGCCGGAAATCAGGCACAGCACCAGGTCGTCGGCGGTCAGGCCCTGCACCAGTTCCACCATGCGCTGCGCGGCGCGTGCGCCGGCTTCGTCGGGAACAGGGTGGGCGGCTTCGATCACTTCGATCCGCTTGCAATCGGCACCATGGCCGTAGCGCGTCACCACCAGCCCCGACAGCTCGCCTTGCCAGTTCGCTTCCACCGCTTGCGCCATCGCGGCGGCGGCCTTGCCGGCGCCGATCACCACGGTGCGGCCCTTGGGCGGCGCGGGCAGGTGCGGCGGCAGGCAGTGGCTGGCGCTGACGGAAGCGACCGCGGTATCGAACAGGTCGCGCAGCAGCGCGCGCGGATTGATCTGTCCGGGATGGGCTGCCGTGCGCTGGGGCGACAGCAGCGCGGCTTGGGGTTCGGTGGCGAGCATGAAGAATCCTGGTGCTGACGAGGTACTGGCTGACTGCGAAAGCTAGTCGTCCCCGCGGGGCGGGGACGACGGGGTTGCTGCTTACTTGGCGTTGGCGATCTGGTGGTTAGACATGATCTCGATCGCGCGGCACAGGGCCGAGTGGTCCTGCTTGCCAAGGCCGTTGGCCGAGCAGGTGTTGAACAGCTCCTGCGCGGTGGCGGTGTTGGGCAGTGCCACGCCCAGCGCCTTGGCACCCTGCAGCGCCAGGTTCAGGTCCTTCTGGTGCAGTTCGATGCGGAAGCCCGGATCGAAGGTGCGCTTGACCATGCGATCGCCATGCACTTCCAGGATGCGGGAGGCCGCGAAGCCGCCCATCAGCGCCTCGCGCACCTTGGCCGGATCGGCGCCCGCCTTGGAGGCGAACAGCAGCGCTTCGGACACAGCCTGGATGTTCAGTGCGACGATGATCTGGTTGGCCACCTTGGTGGTCTGGCCGTCGCCGTTGCCGCCCACCAGCGTGATGTTCTTGCCCATCAGCTCGAACAGCGGCTTGACCTGGTCGAAGGCCTCCTGCGGGCCGCCGACCATGATCGTCAGCGATGCGGCCTTGGCGCCGACTTCACCGCCCGACACCGGGGCGTCCAGGTACGAAGCGCCCAGCTTGTTGATGCGCGCGGCGAAGTCCTTGGTGGCGATCGGCGAGATCGAGCTCATGTCGACCACGATCTTGCCGTAGCTGGCTTCCTTGCCGGCGGCCTTCAGCGCGGCGGCAACGCCCTTGTCGGCAAACAGCACGGCCTCGACGTGCGGCGTGTCCGGCACCATGATGACGATGATGTCGGCGCGCTTGGCGACTTCCTCGGCGCTGGTGCAGACGGTCACGCCTGCATCGACCAGCGCTTGCGGGGCCGGGTTGACGTCATGCACAAACAGCGTGTGGCCGGCGGCGCGCAGGTGGCCCGCCATCGGTGCGCCCATGATGCCCAGGCCGATGAAGCCGACGTTGCGTTGGTTTGCCATATTGATGTCTCCTTGCTTGAGAGTAAGTCTGTCTTGGTTCGAGTAGGTGGTAGCGGGTTACCGCGGGGGCTTACTGCACGCCGTGCGCGGCGCGCCAGCCCAGGCCGGCTTCGGTGGTGGTCTTCGGCTTGTATTCGCAGCCGATCCAGCCGGTGTAGCCGATCTCGTCCAGGAACTTGAACAAATACTGGTAGTTCAGCTCGCCCGTGCCCGGCTCGTTGCGGCCCGGGTTGTCGGCCAGCTGCACGTGCCTGATCTTCGGCAGGTTGGCCTTGATGGTGTTGGCGATCTCGCCCTCCATCCGCTGCATGTGATAGATGTCGTACTGCACGTACAGGTTGGGCGCGTTGACCTGGTTGATCAGGTCGACTGCCTGCTGGGTGCGCGACAGGAAAAAGCCGGGAATGTCGAAGGTGTTGATCGGCTCGACCAGCAGGTCGATATGCTCGGCGGCCAGCGCGCCGGCGGCGAAGCGCAGGTTTTCCACCAGCGTTTCCTGGGCCTGTTCGCGCTTGACGTTCTGCGGCAGGATGCCGACCAGGCAGTTCAGCTGGCGCACGCCCAGCACCTTGGCGTACTTGATGGCCTCGCCCACGCCGTCCTGGAATTCGCCGGCACGGTCCGGGTGGCACGCAATGCCGCGCTCGCCCGCGTCCCACTTGCCGGCGGGCAGGTTGTGCAGCACCAGGTCCAGCTGGAAGCGGTTCAGGCGGTCAGCGATCTGGTCCGCGTGGAACGCATACGGGAAGAGGAACTCCACGCCGCGGAAGCCCGCGCGCGCGGCGGCTTCGAAGCGGTCGAGAAAGCCCACTTCGTTGAACAGCATGGTGAGGTTGGCCGCAAGTTTGGTCATTTGTCATCTCCTGTGACTTGGTTTTTGTTCGTCGTTCCCGCGGAGGCGGGAACCCAGTGACTTTCAAAGACACTGGATTCCCGCCTCCGCGGGAATGACGTGTCGGACTGCAAGGGGCTGTGGAGCCTTACGCCGTTTCTACTTCTTCGTTCAGGATGGCCTCGTCCGCATCCTCGATGTCTTCGATCGGCTCGAACTCGTTGATGTTGTCGATCTCGGTGCCCATCGCGATGTTGGTCACACGCTCCAGGATCACCTCGACCACCACCGGCACCGAGAACTCGGCCATCAGGTCGCGCGCTTCGGCAAAGGCGGGGGCGATGTCTTCCGGCTTGAACACGCGGATCGCCTTGCAGCCCAGGCCTTCCACCACCTTGACGTGGTCCACGCCGTAGCCGTTCAGCTCGGGCGAGTTGACGTTGTCGAAGGCCAGCTGCACGCAGTAGTCCATCTCGAAGTTGCGCTGCGCCTGGCGGATCAGGCCGAGATAGGAGTTGTTCACCACCACGTGGATGTACGGCACCTTGAACTGCGCGGCCACGGCCAGTTCCTCGATCATGAACTGGAAGTCGTAGTCGCCCGAGATCGCCACCACGTCCGAGTTCGGCGAAGCGGTCTTCACGCCGATCGCGGCCGGGATGGTCCAGCCCAGCGGGCCGGCCTGGCCGCAGTTGATCCAGTGGCGCGGCTGGTTCACCGACAGGAACTGCGCGGCGGCGATCTGCGACAGGCCGATGGTGCTGACATAGCGCACGTCGCGCGGGAAGTACTGGTTCATCTCGCGGTACACGCGCTGCGGCTTGACCGGCACGTTGTCGAAGTCGCTCTTGCGCTGCATGGTGCGGCGACGCTTCTGCACGTCGGCGACCCACGACTTGCGGCACGGCAGGCGGCCGGCCATCTTCATTTCGCGCGCGACTTCGACGAACAGCTCCAGCGCGGCCTTGGCGTCGGAGACGATGCCCAGGTCGGGGCCAAACACGCGGCCGATCTGGGTGGGCTCGATATCGACGTGCACGAACTTGCGGCCCTTGGTGTAGACGTCGACGCTGCCGGTGTGGCGGTTGGCCCAGCGGTTGCCGATGCCCATCACGAAGTCCGAGGCCAGCAGCGTCGCATTGCCGTAGCGGTGCGAGGTCTGCAGGCCGACCATGCCGGCTTGCAGCGGGTGGTCGTCGGCCAGCACGCCCCAGCCCATCAGCGTCGGCACCACCGGCACGTTGACCAGTTCGGCGAACTCGACCAGCAGATCCGAAGCGTCAGCGTTGATCACGCCGCCGCCGCAGACGATCAGCGGGCGCTCGGCCGCGTTCAGCATGGAGATGGCCTTTTCGATCTGGGCGCGCGAGGCGGCCGGCTTGTATGGCTGCAGCGACTGGTAGGTGTCGGGATCGAATTCGATCTCGGCGACCTGCACGTCGAACGGCAGGTCGATCAGCACCGGACCCGGGCGGCCCGAGCGCATGATGTGAAACGCTTGCTGGAACACTTGCGGCACCAGTGCCGGCTCGCGCACGGTCACGGCCCACTTGGTCACGGGCTTGGCGATCGACTCGATGTCGACGGCCTGGAAGTCCTCCTTGTACAGGCGCGCGCGCGGGGCCTGGCCGGTGATGCAGAGGATGGGGATCGAGTCCGCCCAGGCCGAGTACAGGCCGGTGATCATGTCGGTGCCGGCGGGGCCCGAGGTGCCGACGCAGACGCCGATATTGCCGGGTTCGGCACGGGTGTAGCCCTCGGCCATGTGCGAGGCGCCTTCGACGTGGCGGGCCAGAACGTGGCTGATGTTGCCCGACTTGCGCATTGCCGAGTAGAACGGGTTGATCGCCGCGCCCGGCACGCCGAACGCCGTGGTCACGCCTTCCTTCTCCAGAACCGCGATGGCCGCGTCGATTGCTCTCATCTTTGCCATGATCTTGTCTCCAATGGTGGTGGGATTCGCATTGGAGTCGATCCTATTCCCCCAACCGGGGCGGGATAAACAGAAGGACGATCAGTTGATTCGATACTTCGGGTATGGAATATGGCCTTGGAAGCCTGATGAGACGGTCGCCGACAGCACGCCGGCGTATGCAATTGGATATGCGGTGTGATGAAGCGGCCACGCTGCGCAGCGGTGGGTACGCCCCGGGGCCACCCGGCGCGGTGTCTATCCGGCACGTGCCCATGCGGCGAAAATGGCGGCATCCCGTTGCCCGTGCCGATCATGTATTCCAGGCTGCCGCCGACCTACGAACTGCTTGAAGCGCTTGACGCCTCCAGCGCGCCCGCGCCGCCATCGGAGCGCGCGCCGGCTGGCGGGCTGGCCCGCTTGCTGTGGATCGGCTTTATCGTCGCGCTGGTGGCGACCCTGCTCGGCGGCGGTGCGCTGGCCGCGTGGCGGCTGTGGCTGAAGCACCCGGTACCACCGTGGTCGCTGCGCGCCTTCGAGGCGTTTCTGGCCGCGGCGGCCGCCTGCTATGTGGGCGCCGGGCTGGCGCGCACCCGCCCGGTGCTGGCCAGGCTGCGCAACCCGCTGCGCTGGCAAGCCCGGGAAATGGACCGCCAGCGCGCGGCCGAGGACGCGCTGCTGCGGCAGCTGGCGCGCATCCCGCCGGCGCAGCTGGAAGCGCGCCAAAGGCGCGTGGCCTTGCAGCTGCGGCTATGGGAGGGGGCTGCACGTACCGTGGGCCTGCTGCTGGCTCTGGCGCCCGCCGCGGTGGTGCTGGCCGGCGCGTGGCGCGCCTTGCCGCGTCCGGAGCAGGCGGTGCCGACGCTGCTGTGGGGCTATGGCGTAATGCTGGTCGCCGGCGGCGCCAGCTACCTGTACCTGCATGTGCAGTGCAGCCGGCCGTTGCGGCGGCTGGCCTACGTGCTGGGCGAAGCCGCGCGGATGAACGCCGAACTGGATGCGCGGCGCGCGCAACGCGCCGCCGCTGCACGCGAAGCGTGATCAGGCCGCGGCGAGATAGGTCTGCACCAGCCGCACCCAGGCCGCCGCGCCCAGCGGCAGCACCGCGTCGTTGAAGTCGTAGCCGGGGTTGTGCACCATGCAGCCGCCGAATTCGCCTTCGCCGTTGCCGAGGATCAGGTAGCACCCCGGCACTGCGTTGAGCATCCACGCAAAGTCCTCGCTGCCGTTGAGTCCCTTTAGCGCCTGCGTGACCACGTTGTCCGCGCCGACCAGCTCGGTGCAGACGCGCTGCGCCAGCAGCGTTTCGGCTTCGGCGTTGACCATCGGCGGCGTCAGCTGGCGGTAGTCGATCTCCGCCTCCACGCCATGTGCCTGTGCCGTCAGCGCGACGATCTCGCGGATGCGCTGCTCGACCAGCGCACGGGTCTCGGGCCGCGCGGCGCGCACGTTGAGCCCCAGCGTCACGGCTTCCGGAATCACGTTGTGCGTGGCGCCGCCGCGAATGAAGCCGACTGATACCACGGCGGTATCGTCAGGTGCGACATTGCGCGCCACCACGGTCTGCAGCGCGGTGACGATGGCCGCCGCCGCCGCGATCGGGTCGCGCGCGCGGTGCGGCATCGCGCCGTGGCCGCCCACGCCGCGCACGGTCACGTCGGCCACGTCCGACGACAGGCTCACCGGCCCCGGCAGCACGCGGAACGATCCCGCCGGCACGCCCGGCATGTTGTGCAGCGCGAAGATCGCATCGCACGGAAAGCGCTCGAACAGCCCGTCCTCGATCATCGCGCGCGCGCCGCACAGGTTTTCTTCGTCGGGCTGGAAGATCAGGTTGAGCGTGCCGTCGAATTCGGGCTGGTCGGCAATCGCCCTGGCCGCCGCCAGCAAAATTGCGGTATGGCCGTCGTGGCCGCACGCGTGCATCTTGCCGGGCACGCGGCTGGCGTAGGGCAGGCCGGTGGCCTCGGTGATCGGCAGCGCGTCCATGTCGGCGCGGATGCCGAGGCGGCGCGCGCCGCTGCCGCGCTTGAACTGCCCGACCACGCCGCTCTTGCCGATGCCGGTGTGGACCTCGTAGCCCCATTCGGCCAGCAGCGTCGCCACCAGCTTGCTGGTCGCCCCCACCTCGAAGCCCAGTTCGGGCTGCGCGTGGATCTGGCGGCGGATGCCGACGAAGGTTTCGGCGTCGATGCCGAGCGCCGGCAGCAGGTGCGGCAGGTACTGGAACGGCTGGAGCGTCGGTGTGCGGGTCATGGGTTCGGTCTCCGGAAAATGGTCAGGGTTCAGTGGGCGCGGATCAGTGGGCGCGGATGCCGCGGATGCGCAGCACGGCGAGCAGCGTGATCACGCCGCAGACCAGCATGTAGAGGGCCGGCGACATCGGGTTGCCGGTGCGGGCCAGCATCCACGTGACGATGAATTGCGACGAGCCGCCGAACACCGTCACGCCCACGCTGTAGATCACCGACAGGCCGCTGGCGCGCACGCCGGCGGGCAGCATCTCCAGCATCATCAGGAACATCGGCGTGGTGCCGAGGTTGACCAGCGCCGTCAGCAGCGCCGACACGCACAGCACCAGCGGCACGCTCGGGTAGGCATTGATCAGCCAGAACGCCGGGTACACCGCCAGCATGCTGAGCACCAGCGATGCGACCACCAGCGGCTTGCGCGCGACCAGGCGGTCAGCGAGGTGGCCGGCGAACAGCGACACCACCGTCAGCGTCAGCCCGGTGACACAGCCCGACAGAAACGAGAGCGACGCCGGCATATGCAGCACGCGGATCATGTAGGTCGGCATGAAGAACACCACCAGGTACATCGTCGCGGTGCCGGCCGTGGTCGCCAGGATGCCCTTGAGCACGGTGGCCCAGTGGTTGCGGAACAGCTCGCCGAGTGGGCTCGGCGCGTGGTCGTCGGCCTGGTGGGTTTCGTCGAGGTGCGCGCGGATATACAGCCCCACCGGCGCGATCAGCAGGCCGACCAGGAAGGGCAGGCGCCAGCCCCAGCTCTCCAGCGACGCGGCCGGCAGCACGGCGTACAGCGCGGCGCCGGTCAGCGCGCCCAGCAGCGCCGAGATGCCCTGGCTGCCGAGCTGCCAGCTGACGCGCCAGCCGCGGCCCTTGACCCCGCCTGCCTCCATCAGCATCGCGGTCGAGGCACCGATCTCGCCGCCGAGCGAAAAGCCCTGCAGCAGGCGGCCCGCCACGATCATCAGCGAGCCGGCGATGCCGGCCGACGCATACGGCGGCGCCAGCGCGATGCACAGCGTGCCCAGCACCATCAGGCCGATGGTCAGCGTCATCGCAGCCTTGCGGCCGCGCCGGTCGGCGTAGCTGCCGATCAACACGCCACCGAGCGGGCGCATCACGAAGCCGATGCCGAAGGTGGCGACCGCCAGCAGCAGCGAGCCGTAAGGACTGTCGGAGGGGAAGAACAGCTTGCCGATCAGCAGCGAGAAGAAGCTGTAGACGGTGAAATCGAACATCTCCAGCGCGTTGCCCAGCGAGCACGCCGCGATCAGGCGGAACTGGCTCTGGTTGCGAGGCGTGCTGACGGTGGCGGCGGGGGCGGCCGCGACGCTGGCAGGCGTCGCGAGGGTGGCGTCGTTCATGCAAGTTCTCCACGAACTGGTGGGGGGCTGCACGCACGGCGGACCGGTGTTGTCAGGGCCCGGTGAGCAGGAGCGGCTCGCGCGGCAGTCAGGTTGGCAACCTGTGGCGCTGAGTATTCAGGCAAACGGCCCGGGACAAAAAATCATATATTTTCATCCTGATAACCAGATCGAATCACCGTCATAACCGGTGTCGTCCCGATATCGGGAAAACTACTGAAGGGCGCCGGCAAAGCCTTGGCCGATGCGGCGAAGGGACGGAAGTGCTGCCCGCGACGCGCATCGGCGCCGCGCCCGCGGATGGGGCGTGTTGCCCCGCGCCGGGGCATGGCGCACGGCAATGCACGGCACCCTGGAACAGGAAACGAAATCGATGAAGCTGCACCAACTGCGGGTCCTGCTGGCCGTGGCAGAGCACGGCAGCATCCATGAAGCGGCGCGCGCGCTGCATATCTCGCAGCCGGCGCTGTCCAAGGCCATCGCCGAGCTGGAACGCGAGCTCGGCGTGACGCTGCTGTCGCGCTCGGTGCGCGGCGTCAGCCTGACCGCCTACGGGCTGGCGCTGGTCAAGCGCGCCAGCGTGGTCGAGCAGGAGCTGCGGCATGCGCTGGAAGACATCGAATCGATCCGCGGCCATGCCGAGGCGGAGCTGAACATCGGCTTTACCGCGGTGGCGTCGAGCGGCCCGCTGCCCGCGGCCATCGCGGCGTTCCGGCAGCGCTTTCCCAACGTGGCGCTGCGCGGCTTCGAGCTGCGCCCGCAGCAGATCCAGGAAGGCCTGCGCGAAGGGCGGCTCGACCTGGGCCTGATCTCCACCAACAGCGGCCCCGGCTCGGCCTCGCTGCAATGGGAGCCGCTGTTCTCGGTCGGCATGAAGCTGGCGGTGCGCGCCGGGCACCCGCTGCGCCGCACGCGCCGGCTGCGGCCACTGCTGGACGCCGACTGGCTGGTGCTCGACCCGGTCGACGATGCCGGCAGCCCGCTCGCCAGCCTGATGCGGCTGCACCGGATGGAAATGCCGCGCCGGGTGGTGCAGAGCGCATCGAACCTGCTCGGCCTGCAGCTGGCCACGCGCACCGACCTGGTCAGCATGTGGTCGGACTTTGTCTTCCACGGCACCGGCGGCCCGCTGCAGCTGGCCCGCGACCAGCTGGTGCCGCTGCCGATCCAGGACGAGCTGCCGGATTTCCGCGTTTTCCTGGTCTATCGCTCGGTCGACCTGATGACGCACGCCTGCGCGGAATTCAGCCGCGAAGTGCGGCATTGTGCCCGCGAGCGCCGCGATGCGCCGCCCGCCATGCGCCGGGCCCGATCCGCTTCATAAGCGCCGCCGGGATGCCACGGCGGCGCCGATGCCGCACAATGGCGCCCGGGAGACTGATATCCGATGGACAAACTCAAGCAAATCGAAGCCTTTATCGCCGTGGTGGAGCACGGCAGCATGGCCGCCGCGGCGCTGACGCAGAACGTCACGCCGGTGATGATCGGCCGGCGCATCAACGCGCTGGAGGCGCGTATCGGCGTCAAGCTGCTGCACCGCTCCACGCGCCGCATCGCCGTGACCGAGCAGGGGGCGGTGTTCATGGAGCAATGCAAGAAGGCGCTCGCCGACCTGGACCGCGCCGAGATGCTGATCGCCGAAGGCAAGCACAAGGCCACCGGCCACCTGATCGTGTCGGCGCCGGCCGCGTTCGGCCGCAAGCACGTGGCGCCGCACGCGCCGGCCTTCCTGGCCGCCAACCCGGAAGTGCAGATCTCGTTCAACCTGACCGACCGCGTGGTCGACCTGGTGCGCGAGGGCTATGACGTCGGTATCCGCATCGGCGGCGCGATCGACCCCAACTTCGTCGCGATCAAGCTGGCGCAGAACAAGCGCGTGGTATGCGGCACGCCGGCGTACTTTGCCAAGTACGGCGTGCCGCAGACGCTGGACGACCTCGAGCACCACAACTGCCTGGCGTTCAACCTGCAGGGCGGCCAGCAGCGCGGCTGGTACTTCAGCCAGAACGGCAAGACCGTGACGGTGCGCGTCAACGGCAACCTCGACTGCAACGACGGCGAGCTGCTGCACCGCTGGACCGGCGAAGGGCTCGGGCTGGGCTGGCGCTCGACCTGGGAGATCCTGCCGCAGCTAGAGAGCGGCGAGCTGATCACCGTGCTCGACGAATACGCGCTGCCCGACTACGACATCCTCGCGGTGTACCCGCAGCAGCGCCCGGTGCCGGCCAAGATCCGTTTCTTTATCGAGCACCTGAAAGCCCAGTTCGCGCGCCCCGGTTACTGGATGGCCGGCGGCAACGGCGACTGAGCGCAACGGGACGAGATGCCAATATCAGCCTGGCTGGCGGATCTCGTCGTCATCGTGCACGGGCTGTTTATCGTGTTCGTGGTGGCTGGCGGCCTGCTGGTGCTGCGCTGGCCGCGGCTGGCGTGGGTCCACCTGCCCGCCGCGGCGTGGGGCGTGCTGATCGAGTGGTCCGGGTGGATCTGCCCGCTGACGCCGCTGGAGAATGCGCTGCGCAGTGCCGCGGGGGAGGCGGGCTACAGCGGCGGATTTATCGAGCGCTACCTGTTGCCGCTGATCTATCCGCCGGGCCTGACGCCCGCCGTGCAGCTGTGGCTGGGATTGGTGGTGTTGGTCGTCAACGTGGCGGTCTACGCGGTTTGGTGGCGCCGCCGGCGCCACCACTGAGCTACAGGCTTCAACGCGCCGGGTCAAACCGCGGCACGCGTTTCTCCATGTTGGCCAGCACCGCCTCACGCTGGTTGGGCGAGCCGACCAGCCGGTCCTGCTCGTCCGACTCGGCCTGCAGGATAGCGGCATTGTCGCCGCGCTCGACCACCGCCATCAGCCGCTTGGCCGCGCGGATCGCATCCGGGTTCTTCTGCGCCACCTGGCGCGCCGCTTCCAGCGCCGCGGCGCGCGGGTCGTCGGCAACGTAGGTGGCGAACCCCAGCTCGCACGCTTCGATGCCATTGAGCACGCGCGCGCTGTAGACCAGCTCGCGCAGCACGTCGGGCCGAACCAGACCGCGCGTCAGCACCATGCCGGCCATGTCGGGCACGAGGCCCCACTTCATCTCCATCACCGACAACTTCGTGTCGGGCGCGACGTAGCGCACATCGGCACCCAGCGCCACCTGCAGGCCGCCGCCGAACGCCACGCCGTGCACCGCCGCGAACACCGGCACCGGCAGCTCGCGCCACACCATGCAGGCATATTGCGGGCGATTGGAAATGCCGTTGGTGCGCTTGCCGAGCCGCCCGCCGCCGATGCTGTCGCTTTCGCTGCCGCCATCGCCGGACAGCATGCCGGCCATGCGGCCCATGTCCAGGCCCGCACAGAACGCGCGGCCTTCGCCCGACAGCACCACGGCGCGCAAGTCCTGTGTGCGCGCCAGCTGCTCGCCGGTCTCGATCAGCGCATCGAACATCTGCTGGTCGAGCGCGTTCATCTTGTCGGGACGGTTCAGGCGGACGTCGGCGACGCCGCCTTCGATGGTGACGATGATCCGTTCATTGCTGCTGGCGCTCATGCGCGGGCTCCTTGAGTTGATGTGCCGGGTGTGCCGGTTGTGCTGCAGGCGGCGAGAACGCTGCTCAGCGCCCCTTGAACTGCGGCTTGCGCTTCTCGACAAAGGCGGCGACGCCTTCCTTGCAGTCTTCGCTGCGGCTGGCACGCGACTGCAGCGTGGCCTCGACTTCCAGCTGCGCGGCCAGGTCATTGCCGAAGCTCTGGTTCAGGGCTTCCTTGATCATGCCGTAGGCCAGCGTCGGCATGCTGGCCAGGTGGCGCGCGAGCTTGCCGGCTTCGTCCTGCAGCGCGGCATCGTCATGGACCTTCCACACCAGGCCGATGCGTTGCGCTTCCTCGGCGTCGATCTTCTCGGCCAGGATGGCCAGCGCGCGGGCGCGCATCTCGCCGGCATAGCGCGGCAGGAAGTAGGTGCTGCCGGCATCGGGAATCAGGCCGATCTTGGAGAACGCCTGCAGGAAGCTGGCCGAGCGGCCCGCCAGCACCACGTCGCCGGCCAGCGCCAGGCTCATGCCCGCGCCGGCGGCCACGCCGTTGACCGCGGTAATGACCGGCTTGGGCATCTGGCGCAGCGCCAGGATGATCGGGTGATAGCGCTCGCGCAGCATCTGGCCGGAATCCTGCAGGCCATTGCCGCCGGCCTGGCGCGCGGCCAGGTCGGCGCCGGCGCAGAAGCCGCGGCCGGCGCCGGTGATCAGCACGGCGCGCACTTCGGCATCGGCCGCGGCGCGTTCCACGCCTTCGCGCAGCTCGCGCATCAGCTCGGCGTTCATCGCGTTGAGCACGTCGGGGCGGTTCAGGGTCAGCGTCGCCACGCCTGCGTCGGTTTGGTAAAGCACGGATGCTGTCATCGTTGGATCTCCATGTATCGTTGTGGTTGCTCTTGTGTTCTCCGGGTCGCGCGTCAGCGCATGGGCTTGAGCGCATCGGCCGACGCGTCGCCCAGCTTGCTGCCGCCGTCGCAGTCAAGGATGGTGCCGGTGACGAAGTGCGCGTTGTCGCTGCTCAGGTACATGGCGGCGCCGGCGATATCGTCCTTGGTGCCGTAGTCGCGCAGCGCCAGGCGGGCCTTGTAGCGCGCCTCCACCTCGGGCGTCGGCGCCAGCCGCGCCATGCCTTCGGTATCGGCGATCGGGCCCGGCGAGATGCCGTTGACGCGCACGCCGGCCGGCCCCCATTCCATTGCCAGGCACTTGATCAGCATATTGATCCCGGCCTTCGCCGCGCAGGCATGAGCCTGGAACATCATGGCGTTGACGCCTTGCGGCGCCGTGATGGCGATCAGCGATGCGCCGGGCTTGCTCAGGTGGTCGAAGCTGGCGCGGAACACATTGAAGGTGCCGAGCAGGTCGATGTCGACCACGGTCTTGAACGCATTGGCCGACATGCCGACCACCGGCGCGAGGAAATTGCCGGCGGCGCCGGAGATCACCACGTCGATCGGGCCGAGTTCCTGGCGCGTGCGCGCCAGTGCCGCTTCCACCGCCGCGTAGTCGCGCACGTCGGCCGCCATGCCGATCGCGGTGCTGCCCGCGGCGGCGATGCCATCGGCCGCGGCCTGGATGCGGTCTTCGGTGCGGCTGATCAGCGCCAGCTTCGCGCCGGCGCGGGCGAAGCCGTGCGCGATGCCGAGGTTGATGCCGGAAGAGGCGCCGGCGATGAATACGGTCTTGCCGGAGAAGGCGTCTGCGCGAAAGGCACTGGGCATGGGTAGTCCTCTTGATCGATGGTCAGGCAATGCGAGGGATGACCGCGCCCGCCAGAGGCGGGGCGCTCAGGAAACGAAAACCGGGAGAGGGTGCGAACGCAGGCCGGACGGCCGCGCGGGCACGGTGCGATCACGCATGACGGGTCTCCATGACGGTTGTTCTGATGCGCGTCCGCGGCGATGCCGCGGCGCAGGCCTCTGTGTTGGGCCCTCGCGATCCTAACCCGAAGCACGCATTCGGTTATGGCCGCTTTGCGCCGGCGACGGAAAGTGGCCGGCCCGGCAATGTGCGCCAGCCCGCACGGCCTTGCGGCGGCCGGCACATGCGCAAGTGATTGGCCGGAAAGGGAAATTGCCGCGCTGCGGCATTGCTCGCGAGGACCCGCCGGCTAACGATGCTCGGCGCGGCAAAAGCCAGCCCTCAGAAAAAAGAAAGCCCGCACACCGTTGCAGCGTGCGGGCGGCCTTCCGGCGATGATGCGCGAAAGGCAGAGTGCTCATGAAGTGCGCCCCCGCGTCTTCATGGCGAGGACAAGTGTGCCCGGGCGCGGCCCAGGCCGCTTTGACTCACGTCAAGCGCGGGTCAACGGCCAGTCCCTCTCCTACGCCAGCAGCGCCGCGACCAGGTCCTTGCCTCGTGCCACCGGCGCGGTTTCCTCGAAATGCAGCGCGCTTTCGACATGGCTGAGGTGGTCCACCATCAGCGTGACGGCGCGCTCGACATCGCCCGCGCGCGCCGCCTCGATGAATTCGCGATGCTCGTCCGACGAGCACGCCGCGTCGCGGCGGGACTGGTACAGCATGGTGATGACCGCGCTGCGCGCGGACAGCTCGCGCATCATCTCGGTCAGCACGCCATTGCCGACCACCTCGGCCAGCACGATATGGAAATCGCCGAGCAGCCGGGTGCGCACCTGCGCGTCGTTGCCGCCCAGCGACTTGCGCTCGGCGGCGAGGTGCTTGTCGATGCGCTTGTAGTCGGCCGCGGTTGCCCTGGCGACGAACTCGCGCGCCAGCGCCGCTTCCAGGATGCGCCGCACGGCGAAGACCTCGCGCGCTTCTGCCGCGCTGGGCTTGGCCACGAACGCCCCCTTGTCCGGCACGATCTGGATGACCTTGTCCTTGCTCAGCATCAGCAGCGCCGCGCGCACCTTGGTGCGGCTGACGCGGTAGACGCTGGCCAGCGCCTCCTCGCGCAGCTTGGTGCCAGGCGGCAGGCGGTGCGAGACGATCGCCGCGACGATGTCGTCGGCGATCGCTTCAGCGGTCATGTCGGGATCGATATGCTCGGGCATGGCAGCGCACTTGCGCAGGGGCTGCGCGTTGGGGAAATGCCGTGATTCTAGCGCCCCGCGACACTCCCCGGCACGGCGGCGGGCGAACCGGCCACGGCGTTGTCATCCGTCATGGCGGCGAGGCCGGCGTCCAGGTCGGTCGCTTCGATCGTGCCGTTGAGCACGCCACGCGCCCGTTCGCGGTCGATATCCTTCTCCCATGCGGCCACCACCACGGTTGCGACGCAGTTGCCGATCAGGTTGCCGAGCGCGCGCGCGATGCCGATGAACCAGTCCACCGACAGCACCAGCACCAGGCCGATCGCCGGGATTGCCGGATGCGCCGACAGCGTCGCCGCCAGGATCACGATGGCCGAGCCTGGAATGCCGTGCGCGCCCTTGGAGGTGACCAGCGCCACCGCCAGGATACCGAGCAGGTCGCCCATTGCCAGCGGCGTGTTGGTGGCCTGGGCGATGAACACCGCGGCCAGCGTCAGGTAGATCGAGAACGCATCCAGGTTGAACGAATAGCCGGTCGGGATCACCAGGCCCACCACCGACTTCTTGATGCCCATGAACTCCAGCTTCTTCATCACCTGCGGCAGCACGCTGTCGGACGAGGCCGTGCCCAGCACCACCAGCAGCTCGGCACGCAGGTAGCGGATCAGCTTGATCACCGAGAAGCCGCACACGCGCATGATGGTGCCCAGCACCACCAGCACGAACACGATCACCGCACCGTAGAACAGGAACACCAGGAAGCCCAGCTGCTTGAGCGAGCCGATGCCGTACTTGCCCACGGTGAAGGCCACCGCGCCCAGCACGCCCAGCGGCGCCAGCTTGATGATGAAGCCCATCATCTTGAACAGCGTGTGCGAGAAGGTATCGATCAGCTTGACCAGCGGCCGGCCCGGCTCGCCCACCAGCGACAGCGCGCAGCCGAACAGGATCGACACCAGCAGCACCTGCAGCACGTCGCCGTTGGCAAAGGCGCCGAACACGGTATTGGGAATCAGCTTGAGCAGGAAGTCGACCGTGCCCTGGTCCTTGACCTTGGTGGCATTGTCGATAAAGCCGGCAATGGCCGACGCGTCGAGCGAGCGCGGATCCACGTTCATGCCGACGCCGGGCTGGAACACATATGCCAGCAGGATGCCCAGCGCCAGCGCGATGGTGGTGACGATCTCGAAATACACCACTGCCTTGATGCCGACGCGTCCAACCTTCTTCAGCTCGCCGGCGCCGCAGATGCCGGCCACCACCACGCAGAACACGATCGGGCCGATCAGCATCTTGATCAGCTTGATAAAGGCATCGCCGAGCGGCTTGAGCTTGGCGGCGAATTCGGGAAAGGCGAGGCCGAGTGCCGTGCCAATCACCAGGGCGATCAGCACCTGGCCGAACAGCGAGCGGGTAAAGCGGGTGTGCAGGCGTGGGGTGCCCGGGCGGTGCTGCGAGGGAACTGCGTGCTGCATGGTTGTCTCCGTGCCGGGCCGGTCCTGCGCATGTGCGCTGGCTGGCCCATTTCGATCCAGGAATCACCGGCGGCCCCGTGCTGCTCTGACGGCTGGGTGGGCTGCCGGCCTTACGTCTCGGGCAGGGCTCCGGGTCTGGAGCGCGCCACCGCGCGGACAGCCCCCCTGTTGGGGCGGAATCCACGCAATCCGTTGTCCGGACCGGATTGTCCGCAGCGGATTGTCTGAACGTGGAACCGAATATAGTGCATATCATTTTTGTATGCAATTTTTGAATTCACTGTGCTACCATGAATCGCACAGAATAGAGCTTCGGCCATGGGCGTCCCGCCCGCACTGGCGCCCCGCCAGCCACGCCGCCGCGGCTTTCAAGCACTTCCAGCAGGAGACACGCATGGCAGCAAATCCGTCGTCGGCCACGCCGGCAGCCGCAGAGGTAGGCACGCGCATCATGGCCTGGGCCGATGCACTGGCCGTTCACACCGAGCAACCCGGCATGCTCACCCGCACCTACCTGACCGAGGCCCACCACGGCGCCGCCGCCCAGCTGACCGAATGGATGCAGCAGGCCGGCATGACGGTGCGGCGCGATGCCGCCGGCAACGTGATCGGCCGCTACGAGGGCACCACGCCCGGCGCGCCGGCGCTGCTGACCGGCTCCCACTTCGACACCGTGCGCGACGCCGGCCGCTATGACGGCAACCTCGGCGTGATCCTGCCGATCGCCTGCGTGGCCGAGTGGAACCGCCAGGGCAAGCGCTTCCCGTTCGCGCTCGAGGTGGTTGGCTTTGCCGAGGAAGAGGGCGTGCGCTTCAAGGCCACGCTGCTGGGCAGCCGCGCCATCGCCGGCACCTTCGACACCAAGGTGCTGGACAACGTCGACGACAGCGGCAAGACCATGCGCGAAGTGATGCGCGAGGCTGGCTTCGACGCGGCCGGCCTGCCTGCCGCAAAGCATGACCGCAGCAAGGTCGCCGCCTTCATCGAGGTGCATATCGAGCAGGGTCCGGTGCTGCTGAACGAGGGCCTGCCGGTCGGCGTGGTCACCGCGATCTCCGGCGCCACGCGCTTTATCGTCGAGCTGGAAGGCCTGGCCGGCCACGCCGGCACGGTGCCGATGGACATGCGCCGCGATGCCGCCATGGCCGGTGCCGAAATCGGCCTGTTCATCGAGAAGCGCTGCGGCGGCAAGCCGGGCCTGGTCGGCACCGTCGGCCAGTTCAACGTGCCCAATGGCGCCACCAACGTGGTGCCGGGCCATGCGGTGTTCTCCATCGACATTCGCTCGGGCATCGACGCCGAGCGCGAGGCCGCCGTCAACGACGTGCTGGCCGAGATCGAGCGCGTGTGCGCGCGCCGCAATGTACGCGCGCAGGTGCGCAAGACCCACGAGGCGAACAGCGTGCCGTGCGCCCCGTGGCTGCAAGAGCAATGGGCCGCCGCCATCGCCCGCCAGGGCGTGCCGGTGCGCCATCTGCCGTCCGGTGCCGGCCATGACTCCATGGCCATCGCCGCCATCGCCGATGTCGCCATGCTGTTCGTGCGCTGCGGCAACGGCGGCATCAGCCACCATCCCACCGAAACCATGACCGCCGAGGATGCAGCACTGTCCGCGCGCGTGTTCAGCGATTTCGTCGAGCATTTCCGGCTGCAGCAGTAAGCCAGCGCCCGGAAACCCACCCGAACCCTCCTGAGAAGCTACGAGAACAAGTCATGACCGCACGAGACAGTATGAATCCCATCGAAACCACGCTGACGCAGTTCATCGACCAGCACCGCCCGCAGCAGGAAGCCTTCCTGGCCGAGCTGGTCAAGGTGCCTTCGGACAACCCGGCCGGCGATTGCGATGCCCACGGCAAGCGCGCCAAGGAACTGCTGGAGGGCCTGGGCTTCACGGTGGAGGCGCACAAGGTGCCTGACGCGCAGGTGAAGGCCGCCGGCATGATCAGCGCCACCAACCTGATCGTGCGCAAGCAGTTCGGCACGGGCGGCCCGGTCATCGCCATGAACGCCCACGGCGACGTGGTGCCTCCAGGCCTGGGCTGGACCAAGGACCCGTACGGCGGCGAGATTGCCGACAGCGAGCACGGCCCGGTCATGTACGGCCGCGGCGTGGCCGTGTCCAAGTCTGACTTCGCCACCTACACCTACGCCGTGCTGGCGCTGATGGAGGCCGAGAAGCAGGGCGCCAAGATCAACGGCGCGGTCGAGCTGCAGTTCACCTATGACGAGGAAACCGGCGGCGATATCGGTCCCAAGTTCCTGCTCGACAACAACCTGAGCAAGGCCGACTACGCCATCTCTGCCGGTTTCTCGTACGGCATCACCTCGTCGCACAACGGCTGCCTGCACGTCGAAGTGACGGTCAAGGGCAAGCAGGGCCACGCCGCCATGCCGCACACCGGCGTCGACGCAATCGAGGCCGCCACCCATATCCTGCAGGCCATCTACGGCCTGCGCGCCGAACTGGCCACGCGCAAGTCGAAGGTGCCTGGCATCGACACCGCCACGCTGAACGTCGGCCTGATCAAGGGCGGCATCAACACCAACGTGGTGCCGGACCTGGTGACCTTCCGCGTCGACCGCCGCATGATCCCGGAGGAAATCGGCTTCGACGCCGAAGGCGAGATCCGTGCCGTGGTCGAGAAGGCCGCCAGGGACCGCCCGGGCATCGAAGTGAAGGTCGAGCGCATCATCCTGGCCGAGCCGCTGTCGGAACTGCCGGGCGTGGAAAAGCTGATCGGCGCGCTGAAGAGCCGTGCCGAGTCGGTGTTCGGCGTGGAAATCCCGGTGCAGGGCGTGCCGCTCTACACCGACGCCCGCCACTACACCAAGCGCGGCATCCCGACCGTGCTGTACGGTGCCGGCCCGCGTACCCTGATGGAAGCGCGCGGCCATAACTCGGACGAGAACCTGCGCCTGAACGACCTGAACCGCGCGACCAAGGTGGTGGCGCTGGCGTTGTCGGATCTGATGAAGTAAGCGGGGAAGGCATCTCCGCGCCGGTGACAGATCGGCGACAGAAACGCCACGGCTTCGGCCGTGGCGTTTTTTTTATAAGCGCTTGCGCCTACTCCGGCAGCGTATTCGCCCCCGTCCCTAACACCCGCTGCATCAATACCGTATCGATCCACTGCCCATGCGACCACCGCTGTGTTGGCGAGGCCCTGGGACAGGCGCTGCTCGCCGAGCTGGTGGCGCGATGCGAAACCGGCCCGTGGCGCCAGATGGATGGACTTAGGGCAACGCGGATGTGTGCCGGGCACTTGTTCCGTTGCACCTGCGCGCGGCCCGATGTGTTGTATATAGTGCCGTTGGATTTGCACCGCATTAGTGCCACCGCCCCGAGGCGGGGCGCACATCAACAAGAAAGGACCACCTGCCATGATCACGATCTACCACAACCCCCGCTGCTCCAAGTCGCGCGAGACGCTTGCCATGGTCGAGGAAGCCGCCGGGCGCCTGGGCGAGCCGGTGGAAATCGTCGAGTACCTGAAGAACCCGCCATCGGTGGCGACGCTGCGCCAGCTCAACACCATGCTGGGCGTGCCGGTGCGCGAGATGATCCGCGACAACGAGGCGCCGTACGCGGAGCTGGGCCTGGCCGACCCGGGCCTGACCGATGCCGAGCTGCTGGCCGCCGTGGCCGATAACCCGATCCTGCTGCAGCGCCCGGTGGTCGTTCGCAACCGCCGCGCCGCGATCGGCCGCCCGCCCGAGAACGTGGCGCCGCTGCTGGCCTGAGGCGGACGCCGGAATAAAACCGGCCCCCACGAAGGGTGGGGGCCGGCCGGTCTGCGAGACAAACAGCTTCAGGCGGGTCGTCTTAATGAACACCCAGCCAGTGCATGGCCTCCTGACCGAAAGCAATGGCCGCGAGCACGACCAGCAGTACCACCAGTGTCACCGTACTGACGTACAGGGTGGCCTTGGCGACTTCGGCGTCTTCATCCGAGGTGTGGTGATGGGTGATGGGCGTTACGCCCTTCGCGTGCGATCCATGCGGCCAGTGAATCCGGCCGGCCAGGTCTCTCAAGTGCAGGTCGGTAGGAAAACGCATGATCGACACCTCCTCGGCAGGCGCCGCGCGGCTCCGGGCACATCGGTCAGGCGGATGATGGCGGGTTGCGCAAGTGCGCCGAATAGTCAGTTGGCTCGTTTCGCCCGGTGCGCCACATCCACTTCTACTATAGGCGGTTGGCGACGGATGCGAGCCTTCGGCCTGCAAGGGGCGTGCCGCGGTTCATGCTGCCCTGCAGCAGCGGATCAGGGCTCTGGATCAGCTTGTGAGGACTCGCTTGCCTCGTTGTCCACAGCCGGCGCCAGGCTTGCCAGTGCCGCTTCCCGTTCGCGCAGCGTTGCCAGCATGTTGCAGAACAGCGCGCCTTGTTCCAGCGCATCGTCCAGCGCCACGTGGGTGTGGGGCAGCGGATCCATCCATTCCGCCGGGAACGCCGCTTTCACGGTCTTGCGATAAGGCCGCCCGGTCAGCGCAAAGCCCAGGGTCTTGATGTCCAGCGCGGCCCAGCCGAACGGCGAGCGCCCGGCAAAGCGCATCATGTACCAGAACATCCAGGTGAAATCGAAGCCGGCCGGGAAGGCCACGAAGACCGGCTTGCCCGGCAGGCTCTCGACCCACTCCACATAGCGCACCATCGCATCTTCCGGGCGCTGCAGGTCGCGCCGGCAGGCGCTCCAGGCCTCAGGCTGGGTTTGCCACCACTGCATCTGCACGGGGTGGCCGGCCGCGCCAGGGAGCGTCTCCAGGTTCGCCGAGAACGTGCCGATCACGGACTTGTCCGCCAGCATGGCCGCGGACGCGAACGACAGCATCGAATGCGGGCCCGGAATCGGGCCGTCGGCCTCGACGTCGGTGCTGACGTAGATTTCCGGCCGGGTGTCTGGCAGCTGTCGCTTGGCCATGGCCTCAGCCCACGTCGATCAGGTGGTCGGCCACGAAGGGGTTGTTGCGGCGCTCCTCGCCGAAGGTCGAAACCGGGCCGTGGCCGGGAACGAAGGTCACATCCTCGCCCAGCGGCCATAGCCGCGTGCGGATCGAGCGGATCAGGTCGGCATGGTTGCCGCGCGGGAAATCGGTGCGGCCGATCGAGCCGGCGAACAGCACGTCGCCCACCACCGCGAGCTTGTTGGCGCGCGAGAAGAACACCACGTGGCCGGGCGTGTGGCCCGGACAGTGGTAGACCTCCAGCGTTTCATTGCCGAACTGCACGGTGTCGCCGTTTTCAAGCCAGCGGTCCGGCTCGAAGCTTTCGGCATGGCCGAAGCCGAAGCGCCGCGTCTGCTCGGGCAGTTGCTCGATCCAGAAGCGTTCATCCTGCTGCGGCCCTTCGATGGGAATGCCGAATTCGCGCGCCAGCGCCGCGGCGCCGGCGCAGTGGTCGACGTGGCCGTGCGTCAGGAAGATCTTCTGCAGCGTGACCCCTTGCTCCCGGACCGCTTCGCGGACGCGTTCGAGGTCGCCGCCCGGGTCGCAGACGGCGGCTGTGCCGGTGCTTTCGTCGATCAGCAGCGAGCAGTTCTGCTGGAAAGGGGTGACCGGGATAAGGAGGACTTTCATCAGTTGATATTTGTGATCGATACGGCATTCGAAATAGGCGCCGCATCCGCCGCGACAGCGTTGGAAAACCGCGCGGCATTCATGCTTTGCATTGTAGCGCCGGGCGATAAATTGTTGCGGCGCATATCCATATGTGATTTTTAAGCCTCTCTGTTACAAATTTCCGGATCGCCCGCAATCCCTTGTCACACCGTCGATCGCGGGCAAGATCGCCCTCGTTCGTGCGAGATCGAACAGATTTCGTAACAAAATGAAAGAGATAGTCAGCAGTAGTGAATGCTAGACTCGCGCCCATGCTTAATTTGACCGCCCTCACCAAGCGCTGGCAACGGCTGGCCAAGCTCGGGACATGCACTGCATGCGCCCTGGTGCTGGCCGCTTGTGCCACGCCCCCCGGGGGCGACAATGCGGACGTCGCCGATACGTCGAACGCGGTGCCCACGCGCGGCGCGAAGAACGCCGGCAAGGCCGCCCGCAACGACGCGGACAAGAGCGCCCGCGCATCGTCCGAAGGCGGTAGCTGGAACCTGTTCGGCTACGACCGGGAAGAAGGGCGCAGCGGCAGCTCGCTCGACGGCCTGCGCGCGGACATCGGCACGTTCGAGCAGCGCGGCGTCGCTTCGTGGTACGGCAAGGGCTTCCACGGCCGCAAGACCGCCAATGGCGAGCGCTTCGACATGCGCGCCATGACCGCCGCGCATCCGTCGCTGCCGCTCGACAGCTGGGTGCTGGTGCGCAACCTGCGCAACGACAAGGTTGCGGTGCTGCGCATCAACGACCGCGGTCCGTACCACGGCAACCGCGTGCTGGACGTCTCCTACGGCGCCGCGCGCCGGCTTGGCTTCGTCGAGCGCGGCGCCGTCAACGTCGAAATCCGCCGCCTGACGCGCACCGAAGTCGCGGCGCTGGGCCCGCAGTTCGATACCGGCGGCACTGAAGCCGGCGATGGCAGTGGCGACGACGATGTCTCCGTGCCCGAACTCGCCAACTCGCTGGCGCCCGCCAAGGCGCGCAAGGCAACCAAGGCCAGCGGCAAGCCGGTCAAGCGCAAGCGCCGCTGAGACCGGCAGCGCCCGATGCATGCCACCGCGCGCTGACACCTCTCCGTTACTTTCCCCGCACCGGCCCGGCGTCGTCGCCCGGGCGTCCTCAGGGGCAACCTCAGTCCCCGCTATTGCCGGAACGTTGCGCCAGTGCCAGCTGGTAGAGCGCGTTGGTGCTCGCCCCGGTGATCGCTGCCGCCAGCTTGGCGGCGCGCTTGGCCGGCAGTTCCGCCAGCAACAGCCCCAGCACGCGCTGCGCCTCGGCATCGGGCGCCCCGTCCGCGGCCGCGTCGCCGCCGGCGCCTTCCACCACCAGCACGAATTCACCCTTGGCCCGGTTCGGGTCGGCCGCCAGCCATGCCGGTGCCTGCGCCGCCGTCACCACCGCGATGTCCTCGAACAGCTTGGTCAGCTCGCGCCCGACCAGCACCCGGCGCTCGCCCGGCAGGCCGGCGGCGAGCGCGGCCAGCGTGTCGGCAATGCGGTGCGGCGCCTCGTAGCAGATCCAGGCGTGGTCGAGCGCGGCGAGCCGTGCGATGGCCTCGCCGCGCGCCTTGGGCTTGCTCGGCAGGAAGCCGACAAAGGTGAAGCGGCCATCGCCGGTATCGAGCATGTCGCCCGCCACCGACAGCGCGGCCACCGCCGCGCTGGGGCCGGGCAGCGGCACCACCGCGTGCCCGGCGGCGCGCACCGCCTCGACCAGCCTTGCGCCCGGATCCGATATGCCCGGCGTGCCGGCGTCCGAGACATAGGCGATACGCTCGCCAGCGGCCAGCCGCGCGGCGATGCGGCCGGCAGCCTCGCGCTCGTTGTGCTCGTGCACGGCCACCAGCGGCCGCTGCAGCCCCACGCGCGACAGCAGCTGGGCGGTATTGCGGGTGTCTTCGCAGGCCACCGCGTCGGCCAGGCCGAGCACATGCAGCGCCCGCAGCGACAGGTCCGCGACATTGCCGATGGGCGTGGCCACGACATACAGCGTGCCGCCCGGGTACGACTGGCTGGCCGCCAGCGAGATCCAGTCACTCATTGAGAACTTCCGTCGATGCCATCATTCAAATCCACCACGCAGCCGAGCAGCGCGCAGGCGCGCGGTATGCGGGCGGAGGACCGGGCGCTGGCGCACCTGCGGCGCCAGGGCCTGCAGCCCGTGGTCCGCAATTATCGCTGCAAAGGCGGCGAGATCGACCTGGTGATGCGCGCGCCGGACGGCACGCTGGTGTTCGTGGAGGTGCGCCAGCGCAGCGGACGCGGTTTCGGCGGCGCCGCGGCCAGCGTCACGCCGGCCAAGCAGCGCCGCGTGCTGCTGGCCGCGGCTCACTACCTCGCCACGCTGGCGCAGCTGCCGCCGTGCCGATTCGACGTGGTGGCGCTGGAGCCAGGGCGCCTGGAGTGGCTGCAGCACGCGTTTGACCTTGACGCCGCGCCGGCTGGTTCATAATGCGCGCTGGCGCGCGACCGGGCGTGCAACTGCCAATGAAAGGCCACAGAGCCATGAGTATTGAGAGTATCCAGCAACAATTCCTAGACAGCGCCGAGACCAAGCGACAGGCCGCGGCGGCAATGGCCCCCTATATCGACGCCGCCGTGGAACGCATGGTGGGCGCGCTGACCAGCGGCAACAAGATCCTGGCGTGCGGCAACGGCGGCTCGGCGGCCGATGCGCAGCATTTCGCCGCCGAGCTGGTCGGGCGCTTCGAGCGCGAGCGCCCGGGCCTGGCGGCGATCGCACTGACCACCGACAGCTCGATCCTGACCGCGATCGGCAACGACTATGACTTCAGCAAGGTGTTTTCCAAGCAGGTCGAGGCACTCGGCGTGCCCGGCGACATCCTGCTGGCGATTTCCACCTCGGGCAACTCGGCCAATGTGATCGCCGCGATCGAGGCGGCGCGCCAGCGCGAGATGGCCGTGATTGCGCTGACCGGCAAGGGCGGCGGCGTCATCGGCGGCCTGCTCGATGAATTCGATATCCACGTGTGCGTGCCGAGCGAGCGCACCGCGCGCATCCAGGAAGTGCACCTGCTGACGCTGCATTGCCTGTGCGACGGCATCGACGAGGCATTGCTCGGGGAAGCCTGAGCTAGCCTGTCCGCTTACTCACTTCCGCCCCCATTTCCAACATCCAGCCACAGCAAGGACCGCATGACCAACCTGCCTACTACGCCTGAAACCCGGACCAGCGCCGCCGGCGCCGGCCGTATCCTTCGCGCCACGCTGACCGCGGCGGCGGTGCTGGTTTCCGCCACCCAGCTGGCCGGCTGCTTCCCCGTGATCGCCGGCGCCGTTGGCACCGGCGTGACCATGGCCACCGACCGCCGTCCGGCCGCCACCCAGACCGTCGACCGCGGCCTGCAGATGGAAGCGGAGAGCACCATCAACTCGCGCTACAGTGGCCAGGCCCGCGTCAACGTGACCGTGTTCAACCGCAAGGTGCTTCTCACCGGCGAGGCCAGCAATGACAGCGTCAAGCAGCAGGTCGAGCAGTACGTGCGCGGCCTGCAGAATGCGCGCGTGGTGATCAACGAGCTCGAGGTGGTCAACTCGCCCGGCTTCATGACGCAGAGCCAGGACGCGTACCTGACCAGCAAGGTCAAGACGCTGCTGATGACCGCCGACGGCGTGCCGTCGAACTCGATCAAGATCACCACCGAGAAGAGCGTGGTCTATATGCTCGGCGTGGTAACCCAGCAGGAAGGCGATCGCGCCACCGACGTGGCGCGCAATGCCTCCGGCGTGACCAAGGTGGTCAAGGCGTTCGACTACGTCAATGACACCGAGCGCGCGCGCCTGGATGCGGCCTCGACCTCGCAGAACCCGTCTTACGATGGCAACGTCGGCACGCCGGCGCCGGTGCAGTCGGTGCCGGGCGTGGGCGGTCCGGTCGATGCGCCGGCCAGCACGCCCAGCCAGGTCACTACCAGCCCGGTAGATTCGCCGGCTGCCTCGCCGGTCGCCCTGCCGCCGGGCCGGAACCTGCCCTGAGCCGGCTCGCTTGCCGGCTCGCTTGCCGGCACCACGGCGCCCGCACATGCGGGCGCCGTTTTTCCATCTGAGATTTTCACCGCACACTGTCCGCACCCGATGTGATACGGTTGCCGCGCCAGCAGGCATCTCGCCGATGCCTGCGCCCGGCACCCCACACGGAGCGAGACCATGACAACCATCCCCCGGCCCGCTGTGTTCGTGCGGCTGGCACTGCTGGCCCTGGCGCTTTGCGGCGCCCAGCCCGCACTGTCGGCCGACCCCACCGGCCAGTACGTGCGCATCAATGCCGCAGGCTGCACCAGTTGCCACGGCCCGTCGGGCCGCGCGCCTGAAGGCAGCACCATCCCGTCGCTGGCAGGACGCCCGCAGGCCGAACTGGTGGCGCAGATGCAGGCGTTCCGTTCCGGAACCCGCCCGGCCACGGTGATGCACCAGATCGCCAGGGGCTACACCGACGAACAGCTCGCGGCGATCGCGGCGTGGTTCGCCAACGTGCGTTGACGGGGAGAGCGCCATGCAACGACGACATTTCCTGGGCGCCGCCGGCGCCGCGGTGCTGGGCTCGATGGGCATGCACGCGGCGAGGGCCGCGGCGCCGGCCAAGGTGGTGGTGGTCGGCGGCGGCTACGGCGGCGCCACCGCCGCGCGCTACCTGCGCGAGTGGAGCGGCAACGCCATCGAAGTCACGCTGGTCGAACCCAATCCTGCGTTCATTTCCTGCCCGCTGTCCAACCTGGTGGTCGGCGGCAGCCGGCAGCTGGCCGACATCACGCTGTCGTACGACCAGCTGGTGCGCCGCCACGGCGTCAAGCTGGTGCGCGACACCGCCGCCGCCATCGATCCCGGCAAGCGCACGGTGCGGCTGGCCGGCGGCGGCACGCTGCCGTACGATCGCCTGCTGCTGTCGCCCGGCATCGAGCTGATGAGCGATGCGCTGCCCGGCCTGAAGCGGCCCGGCGGCGACCAGGTGCTGCACGCCTGGAAGGCCGGCCCGCAGACCCTGGCGCTGCGCCGCCAGCTCGAGGCGATGCCGGACGGCGGCACCTACGCCATCACCATCCCCTTGGCGCCGTACCGCTGCCCGCCCGGCCCGTATGAGCGGGCCTGCCAGGTGGCGCACTATTTCAAGCAGCACAAGCCGCGCAGCAAGGTGCTGATCCTGGACGCCAACCCGGACATCACCTCCAAGGCCGGCCTGTTCCGCAAGGTCTGGGCCGGGCAGTACGCCGGCATGGTCGAATACCGGCCGCAGTACGACACCGTCGATGTCGACCCGGCCACGCGCACGCTCAAGTTCGAGGTGCAGGACGATGTGCGCGCGGACGTGATCAACGTACTGCCGCCGCAGCGCGCGGGCGCGATCGCGGTGGCGACCGGGCTGGCCACGGCCAACACCAAGTGGTGCGATGTCGATTTCGTTACCTTTGAGTCGCGCGCGGCGCCCAACATCCATGTGATCGGAGATGCCATCCAGATCGCGCCGCTGATGCCCAAGTCCGGCCATATGGCCAACCAGCATGGCAAGGTGGCGGCCGCGGCGATCGTGGCGCTGCTGTCGGGCCGCGCGCCGGATCCGCAGCCGCTCTATAACAACACCTGCTACAGCTTCACCTCGGACCGCGAGGCGGTGCACGTGGCGAGCGTGCACCGCTACGATGCCGCACAGAAGACCATGCTGACCGTGCCGGGCTCGGGCGGGCTGTCGGACGCGCCCAATACGCTGGAGGGGGTGTACGCGCTGTCGTGGGCCAGGAGCATCTGGTCGGAAATGCTGGGATAAGGCACTGGCAATTTCGGGCGTTGCCAGGGCGCCCATAACAAAACCGCAAGAACGTGCAATGCCGCGCGCGGGGCGGCTGGTAGGCTGGGGGTTTGATCACATCGCCAGTCGCCATCCCGGCCGCCCCCGCCATGCAAGCCAGAGACCGTCTCCTCGCCCTCGCCATCGTCTGCGTCTGGGGTGTCAACTTTGTCGTCATCAAGGTAGGGCTGGCGGGCGTGCCGCCGATGCTGCTCGGCGCGCTCCGTTTCCTGCTGGTGGTCTTCCCCGCCATCTTCTTCGTGCCGCGCCCGCGCGTGCCGTGGCGCCTGCTGCTGGCGTACGGCGTGACCATCAGCCTGGGCCAGTTCGCTTTCCTGTTCTACGCGATGGCGGTCGGCATGCCGGCCGGCCTGGCATCGCTGGTGCTCCAGTCGCAGGCGTTCTTCACGCTGGCCATCGCCGCGCTGTGGCTGGGCGAGCCGGTGCGCTGGCACAACATTGCCGGCATGGCGGTGGCCGCCGCCGGGCTGGCGCTGATCGGCTCGGGCGCTGCCGCCAGCGCCGGCGGCATGAGCGTGGCCGGCTTCGTGCTGACGCTGTGCGCGGCGTTCTGCTGGGCCAGCGGCAATATCGTCAGCAAGAAGATCGGGCCGGTCGACCTGCTGGGCCTGGTGATCTGGGGCGCGCTGGTGCCGATCGTGCCATTCGCGCTGCTGTCGCTGTGGGTGGAGGGGCCGGCGCGCATCGTGGCGAGCGTCACGCATGTGTCGGCCATGGGCGTGTTCGCCGTGGCGTACCTGGCCTTTGCCGCCACCGTGTTCGGCTACACCATGTGGGGCCGGCTGCTGACGCGCTATCCCGCCAGCCAGGTGGCGCCGCTGACGCTGCTGGTGCCGGTGGTGGGGCTGCTGTCGGCGCATGTGCTGCTGGGCGAAGACCTGTCGCCGGCGCAATGGGCGGGCGCGGCCGTGGTCATGGCGGGGCTGCTGCTCAATGTGTTCGGCCAGCGGCTGTGGGCGGGCCGGGTACTGCTGCGCCGATAGGCCACCACGAGGCCACCACGTGGCCATCCTCCGGTCCACCACCGGGAGTCACCGCTGGCAAACCATGATTGGTGCCGCGCAGCCATGCCCGGCACAATCATGCTGTTCTGCATCATTGGGTAAACACTATATGCGCACTCACGCATATACGAATATATTGGACGGCATGGAAGAGCTGGATCGCGTTTTCGAGAAGGTGTCGGGCTACTTCAGCCTGCTGGCGGAGCCGACGCGGCTGAAGATCCTGCACGCCTTGTGCGATGGCGAGAAGCCGGTCACCACGGTGGTCGAGACGGTGGGTTCGTCGCAGACCAACGTGTCGCGGCATCTCAACGCGATGTACCGCTCGGGCGTGCTGTCGCGCCGCAAGGAAGCCAACCTGGTCTTCTACGCGATTGCGGACGAAAGCGTGATCGAGCTGTGCCGCACCGTGTGTGTGCAGGTGGCCAGCCGGCTGGAGGACAACGCCTTGCCCTCCGGCGCGGTCGACCGCTTCATGGCGCAGCCCGAGGCCGCGCCCGCGCGCAGGCGCCGGGCGGCAGGCTGAGCGCGATCCGGCTCTTCCGGACCATCGATCGCTGTCGCGCAAGGCGCGCGGCGGCACGAATAACAGGCGGCGCGCCCCGCAGGCGCAAGCTGCCGGAGGAGACGGCATTGCAGGAACGGAACCGGCCCGGGCGCATCGTGCCCGCGCCCGAGCACTTCGTCAGCGCATCGCTGCAGCAGGACATCGGCCGGCACGGCCTGGACGCGCCGCGGCGCGACTTCCTGCGCAAGAGCTTCCTCGGCGCCGCGGCCGGCATCGCCGCCGCCACCGCCGGCCGGCACGCGCTGGCTGCGGACGGCGATCCCGCCATCCTGGAGCCCCAGCCCTGGGCCACGTCCCTTGGCCAGCCGGTCGCGGCCCGGCCCTATGGCCAGCCCTCGGTCCATGAGAAAAACCTGATCCGGCGCGAGTCGCCGGGCCTGACGCGCGTGTCGGCGGCATCAGTCGCGTTCGCGCCGCTGCAGGGCTTCTTCGGCATCATCACCCCCAACGGCCTGCATTTCGAGCGCCACCACCAGGGCTGGCACGATATCGACCCGGCCCGCCACCGCCTGATGATCAACGGCCTGGTGCGCACGCCGCGCGTCTACACCATGGACGACCTGATGCGCCTGCCGGCGGTGTCGCGCATGCATTTCATCGAGTGCGGCGCCAATACGGGCATGGAGTGGGGCAACGTGGCCGTGCCGACGGTGCAATACACGCACGGCATGCTGTCGTGCTGCGAGTTCACCGGGGTGCCGCTGCGCGTGCTGCTGGACGACGCCGGCGCCGACCTGCGCCGCGGCCGCTACCTGCTGGCCGAGGGCGGCGACGGTTCGTCGATGACGCGCACCATCCCGATGGAGCTGGCCGACGAGATCATCGTCGCCTGGGGCATGAACGGCGAGATGCTGCGCCCCGAGAACGGCTACCCGCTGCGGCTGGTGGTGCCGGGCGTGCAGGGCGTGTCGTGGGTCAAGTGGCTGCGCCGGCTGGAACTGGGCGACCAGCCGTGGAACGCCAAGGACGAGACCATCCACTACGTGGACATGATGCCGGACGGCAAACTGCGCCAGTACAGCTCGATCCAGGAGTGCAAGTCGGTGATCACCACGCCGTCGGGCGGCCAGCAACTGGTGGGCAAGGGGTTCTACAACATCAGCGGGCTGGCGTGGTCGGGACGCGGGCGCATCACGCGGGTCGATGTCTCGGCCGACGGCGGCCGCAACTGGCGCACCGCGCGGCTGGAATCGCCGGTGCTGTCCAAGTGCCTGACGCGCTTTAACCTCGACTGGGTCTGGGACGGCAGCGCCGCGATCCTGCAAAGCCGCGCCATCGACGAGACCGGCTACGTGCAACCGAAGATGGCCCAGTTGCGCGCCGTGCGCGGCACGCGCTCGATCTATCACAACAACGCCATCCAGAGCTGGCGGGTGGCGGCAGGCGGGGAGGTGTCCAATGTCCACGCGGGCTGAACGCGGCGCCGCCATGCTGGCGCTGGCTGCGGCCTGCGTGGCGCCATCCTGGGCCGCCGGCACGGCCGATGCTCGTGCGGCAATTGGCCGCGCCGCCACCCCGGCCGAAGTGGCCGCCTGGGATATCGACGTGCGCCCGGACTTCAAGGGCCTGCCCAAAGGCAGCGGCACCGTGGCGCAGGGGCAGCAGGTGTGGGACGGCAAGTGCGCCTCGTGCCACGGCGATTTCGGCGAGTCCAACGAGGTCTTCACGCCGCTCGTGGGCGGCACCACGGCCGAGGACATCAAGCGCGGCCGGGTCGCCGCCATGACCGGCAACCAGCCGTATCGCACCACGCTGATGAAGGTAAGCACGCTCAGCACGCTGTGGGACTACATTCACCGCGCCATGCCGTGGAACGCACCCAAGAGCCTGTCCGCCGACGAGGTCTATGCCGTCACCGCCTACCTGCTGAACCTGGGCGAGATCGTGCCGGCCGACTTCACGCTGTCGGACGCCAATATCGCGGCCGTGCAGCGACGCATGCCCAACCGCGACGGCATGACCACCGACCATGGCCTGTGGCCCGGCCGCGGCCGCCCGGACACGCGCAATACCGCCTGCATGAAGGATTGCTCCGGGCAGGTTTCGATCGCTTCGGCGATGCCTGACTATGCCCGCGACGCCCACGGCGAGCTGGCGCAGCAGCAGCGCGCCTTTGGCCCGGTACGCGGCGTGGCGGCAAGCGCGGCCGCGCCTTCGAATGCCGCATCCGCCGCTTCAGCGCCCGCGCCGGCCGGCGCCAGGCTGGCCAGCCAGTACCAGTGCGTGGCCTGCCATGCAATGGACCGGAAGCTGGTCGGCCCGTCGTTCGCGGACATCGCCGGCAAGTACAAGGGCCAGGACGCGCACGCCGCGCTGGCCAAAAAGGTCAAGGCCGGCGGGCAGGGCGCGTGGGGCAGCGTGCCGATGCCGCCGCAGCCGCAGATCCCCGATTCGGACGTCCATGCCATGGTGGGGTGGATTCTTGAGGCAAAATAGCGGGCTGGCCGCCGCAGTGCCCCCGAGGCGGCGGCCGGTGTATGCCGCGAAGCAGCTTGCAGTACGTGCCGAGCGGCCCTTGCCGTCCCCACGGCTTTACAGAGCTTGGAGAGCTTAACAATGAAGCAGTTTGTCATCGCAGCGCTGATGCTGGGCGCCGCCGCATCGGCTCACGCGGTCGATGCCGCCAAGGCACAGGAGATCGCCAACAAGAACGCCTGCATGGGTTGCCACCAGGTCGACAAGAAGCTGGTCGGTCCTTCCTACAAGGAAGTCGCCGCCAAGTACAAGGGCGACAAGAACGCCCTCGCGACGCTGAGCAAGAAGGTCAAGAGCGGTGGTTCGGGCGTCTGGGGCCCGGTGCCGATGCCGGCCAACGCCGCCATCAGCGACGCCGACCTGAAGACCGTGGTCGAGTGGGTGCTCGCAGGCGCGCCCGCCAAGTAAAGCCTGACCGCCCCCAGGGGGCAGTCCGCCGATGCAACGGGCCGGACGGCGCAAGCCGACCCGACCTGCACAGATCCAGCGGCCGGCAATGTACCGGCCGCGAGCAGGACACACGTAGTACGAGCAGGGCACAAGCTGGACAGAACACCAACGAGTACCGCCAAAGCGGTCACGCGAACCGATTGGGACGGAGTAGCCGGAGAGCAAGAACATGAATTCCAAACGACGAGAAGTGCTGCGGGTCACCGCTGTCCTGTCGCTGATGGCCGCCACCGGCCTGATCAGCGAAGCGCAGGCGGCCGAGTGGAACAAGACCGCCTTTGACGGCAAGAGCGTTGCCGACGTGATCAAGGCGCTCGGCGGCAGCGGCACCGAGAAAAGCACCGCCATCACCTTCAACGCCCCCGACATCGCCGAGAACGGCGCCGTGGTGCCGGTGGCCGTGACGAGCACCATCCCGGATACCGAGCAGATCGCGATCCTGGTGGAAAAGAACCCCAATACCCTGGCCGCCGACTTCATTATCCCGGCCGGCACCGAGCCGTTCGTCTCCACGCGCGTGAAGATGGGCCAGACCTCGGTGGTGCACGCCGCGGTCAAGGCCGGCGGCAAGTGGTACGTGGCATCGAAGGAAATCAAGGTCACGCTGGGCGGTTGCGGCGGCTGACGCCGACACTCGCCCCGTTACCGAGATTCCCGCCAACTGCAACCGGAGAAACACATGGCAGACCCGATGCGCGTACGCGCCACCGAGAACGGCGGCGTGGTTGATGTAAAGATCCTGATGAAGCACGACATGGAGACCGGCCAGCGCAAGGACGCGTCCGGCAAGGTCATCCCGGCCTGGCATATCCAGACCGTGACCGCCCAGTGCAAGGGCAAGGAAGTGTTCCGCGCCCAGTTCGGGCCGGCGGTGTCCAAGGACCCGTTCCTGAACTTCAAGTTCAAGGGCGGCGCCAAGGGCGACAAGGTCGCGGTGACCTGGATCGACAACAAGGGCGACAAGCGCACCGACGAAGCGACCATCGCCTGAGGCCGACCGATGCCGGCATGTTGCCGGCACGCCGCGTCGTCCTCTGCTAAGGTTCGGGGCGGAATGCCGGGACGGACCCGGCCGGAAGGAGCATTATGCGGCGAGCATTTATTCGAGCATCGGCGGCGCTGGCAGCCATCGGCCTGGCGGCCAAGGCCTCTGCACAGTCCGGCCAGCCGGCGCAGGCCGGTGCCGGCAAGGGCGGGCGCGTGAAGGTGGTGTACCAGCTGTCGGAAGGCATCGACCAGGCGGTGCGCGCGATGGGCAACCTGCGCAACCACCTGAATGGCGCCCCCGGCACCAAGATCGTGGTGGTCGCGTTCGGCTATGGCATCGATTTTTTGGTCGAAGGTGCCAAGGATGCGCGCGGCAACAGCTTTGAGAGCCCGGTGGGCGCGCTGGCCGCCGAAGGCGTGGAGTTCCGCGTGTGCCGCAATACGCTGACCGCGCGCAGGATTACCGAATCGCAGCTGTTGATGGAAGCAAAGGTAGTACAGGCCGGCGTGGTCGAGATCGCCCGCCTGCAAGCCGAGGAAGGCTACGCCTATATCAAGCCCTGAGCCGGGCTGGCGCTGCCTGACGGCAAGACAAGAGAAGAAGCTAGAAAAAGCGGCCCGTCCCGAAAGGCGCGGCCGCGAGGAGAAGCCCCATGAAACCGATCCGAAGCCTGGCCCGGCGCGCTGCGCTGGCCCTGGCCGCCACCGCGGCGGCCGCGGGCGCTGTCGCCGTGCATGCGCAGGGCAGCACCGCCGATGAAATCGCCAAGTACCGCCAGATGCTGGCCGAAGGCAATCCCGCCGAGCTGTGGGAAGCCGCCGGCGAAGAGCTGTGGAAAAAGCCGGCCGGCCCGAAGAACGCCTCGCTCGAGCAATGCGACCTGGGCAAGGGCCCGGGCGTGACCAAGGGCGCCTACGCCGAGCTGCCGCGCTACTTCAAGGACGCCAACAAGGTGATGGACCTGGAGCAGCGTCTGGCCTGGTGCCGCGTGACGCTGCAGGGTCTCACGAAAGAAGAGGCGACCAGGAACCCGTTCTCGGCCTCGGGCAAGCCGTCCGACATCGAACGCCTGGTTGCGTATCTGACCGGCGAATCGCGCGGCGCGAAGATGAACGTGCAACTCAACCATCCGGAAGAGAAGCGCACCTACGCCCTCGGCCAGAAGATGTTCTTCTACCGCGGCGGCGCCTATGACTTTGCCTGCGCCACCTGCCACGCGGTCGACGGGCAGCGCATCCGCCTGCAGGACCTGCCCAACCTGCTCACCGACAAGGGCGCGCAGGCGGCCTACACCACGTGGCCCGCCTACCGCGTGTCGCAGGGCGAGGTTCGCTCGATGCAGCACCGCCTGTACGACTGCCTGCGCCAGCAACGCTTTCCCGAACCCGCCTATGGCTCGGACGTGATCACCGCGCTGACCATGTTCCTGGCGAAGAACGCCAACGGCGGCACCTACGATGGCCCGGCGATGAAGCGCTGACCAGTACGGGAGAGACGACATGCAACGACAATACAAGGCACTCGCCATCGCCGCGCTGGCTACCCTGGTGGCAACCGGCGCGCAGGCGCAGGACAACACCAGGGCCCGTCCCGCCAAGACAAAGCCCGCTGCCGTCAGCAGCGCCGACATGAAGCACCTGATCGAGGACTCGTTCTCCTCCAGGGGTCCCGCTACCGTGGAAGGCGTTTTGAACCAGGACGCCATGCAGCAGGCCTGCAGCCAGTACCCGGACCGCAGCAAGGTGCCTGGCAAGGTGGCGAAGAAGATCGAGGCCGCCGAACTCAAGCAGGTCAAATATCCCGCCGACAGCAACTGGCTCGGCGACTGGAAGGAAGGCGAGAAGGTCGCCCAGAACGGCCGCGGCATGCAGTTCACCGACCAGGTCGGCGGCACCAACGGCGGCAACTGCTACGCCTGCCACCAGATGACCAAGGCCGAGATCTCGTTCGGCAATATCGGCCCGTCGCTGTACCAGTACGGCAAGCTGCGCGGCAACTCGCAGGAAGTGGTCAAGTACACCTGGGGCAAGATCTGGGATTCGAACGCCTACTCCGCCTGCTCCAACATGCCGCGCTTCGGCCACAAGGGCATCCTGACCGAGGCCCAGATCCGCGACGTGATGGCGCTGCTGCTCGACCCGGCCTCGCCCGTCAACCAGTAAGCCCGATGCGCGCGCGTGCCGTCCTGCTGCGCTGGCTGCTGGCCGCTGGCCTGGCCTGCGCCGCCGGCGGCGCCGCCGCGCTGGAAGTGGGCGACACCGTGCGCCTGCCCGATGTGCAGACGCTCGACGGGCGCACGCTGCGCGCCGACACGCTGGCCGGCAAGCCGCTGGTGGTCGAATACTGGGCCTCGTGGTGCCCGTTCTGCGCGATGCAGAACCCGCGCCTGCAGAAGCTGTACGAGCGCACGCGCGGCACGCCGCTGCGGGTGCTGGCCATCAGCATCGACAAGGACCCGCGCGAGGCCGCTGAATACATGAAGAAGCGCGGCTACACCTTTCCCGCAGCGATGGATTCCGCCGCGCTGCAGGCCGTGTTCGGCAAGCGCAAGGGCCTGCCCGAGCTGTACGTGATCGACGCGCGCGGGCGCGTGGTGCAGAAGGAAGTGGGCGAGATGCTCGAAGACGACGTGGCCGCGCTGGAGCGTTACGCGAAGCCATAGCGATGCGATGCCGGACGCCACGCGCCCACCGGCACGCACTTATCCACAGGACGAACATGAACCGACGCGAGTTCCTGCAGGTGCTGGCCATTGCCGGCGCCGGCGGCATGACTTTCCCCCACCAGGACGCGCACGCCGCGCAGGCCGCCGAGTCGATGTACGACCTGCCGCGCTTCGGCAACGTCCACCTGCTGCATTTCACCGACTGCCACGCGCAACTGCGGCCGGTGTACTTCCGCGAACCCAGCGTCAACCTCGGCATCGGCGACTACGCCGGCAAGCCGCCGCACCTGGTCGGCGAGGCGCTGCTGCGCCACTACGGCATCCGCCCGGGTACGCCGCAGGCGCATGCGTTCACCTATCTCGATTTCAACGAGGCCGCGCGACGCTATGGCAAGGTCGGCGGGTTTGCGCACCTGGCGACGCTGGTCAAGCGGCTCAAGGCGGGCCGGCCGGGCGCGCTGCTGCTCGACGGCGGCGATACCTGGCAGGGCTCGGCCACGGCGCTGTGGACCAAGGGGCAGGACATGGTGGATGCGGCGCTGGCGCTCGGTGTCGACGTGATGACGCCGCACTGGGAAATGACGCTCGGCGCGGACCGCGTCAAGGAAATCGTCGACAAGGACTTCAAGGGCAAGGTCGCCTTCCTGGCACAGAACATCAAGACCAACGACTTCGGCGACCCGGTGTTCGATCCGTACGTGATCCGCGAGATCAACGGCGTGCCGGTGGCCATCATCGGCCAGGCCTTCCCGTACACGCCGATCGCCAACCCGCGCTATTTCGTGCCGGACTGGACCTTCGGCATCCAGGAAGAAAACCTGCAGCAGGTCATCGACGCGGCGCGCGGCAAGGGCGCGCAGGCCGTGGTGCTGCTGTCGCACAACGGCATGGACGTCGACCTGAAGCTGGCCTCGCGCGTACGCGGGCTCGACGCCATCCTCGGTGGCCACACCCATGACGGCGTTCCCGCGCCGGTGGCGGTGAAGAACGCGGGCGGCACCACGCTGGTGACCAATGCCGGCTCCAACGGCAAGTTCCTCGGCGTACTGGATTTCGACGTAAAGGGCGGCAAGGTAGCCGATTTCCGCTACCGGCTGCTGCCGGTGTTCGCCAACTACCTGCCGGCCGATCCGGCCATGGACGCGCTTATCAGGAAGGTACGGGCACCGTACGAACAGAAGCTCGGCGAAGTCCTCGCCGTCAACCGAGGCCTGCTGTACCGCCGCGGCAATTTCAACGGCACCTTCGACCAGCTGATCCTGGACGGCCTGATGCAGGTGCAGGGCGCGCAGATCGCGTTCTCGCCGGGTTTCCGCTGGGGCACCACGCTGCTGCCGGGCCAGGCCATCACCATGGAACACCTGATGGACCAGACCGCCATCACCTACCCATACACGACCGTGACGGCGATGAGCGGCGAGACCATCAAGACCATCCTCGAAGACGTGGCCGACAACCTGTTCAACCCCGACCCGTACTACCAGCAGGGCGGCGACATGGTGCGCGTCGGCGGCCTGCAGTACACCATCGATCCCACCGCCGGCATGGGCAAGCGCATCACCGACATGCGCCTGGCCGGCAAGCCGCTGGAGGCAGGCAAGACCTACAAGGTGGCGGGCTGGGCGCCGGTGGCGGAGGAAGCGCGGGAGGCCGGCGGGGCGCCGGTCTGGGACGCGATGGCGCAGTGGCTGCGCAGCACGAAGGAAGTCACGGCGCGGCCGCTGAACGAGCCCACGGTGCGTGGGATGAACGGCAACGCGGGCATCGCCGCCTGATGTTGTGCAGTATCCTCACGCCAGCCGGGGAGGATTGAAGGCCGCTGCCGAAGTAGGCTACAATCGTCCGCGACGGGCCGATAGCTCAGCTGGGAGAGCGCTGCGTTCGCAATGCAGAGGTCGGGAGTTCGATCCTCCTTCGGTCCACCAGGATTTCTTGTAAAAAAACGCACGGCATCTCACGATGCCGTGCGTTTTTTCTTTGGAGGTTCCCTAAAGGGGAACCCGGATCGGCCGTCTTTAGTTCAGCGAACTGGGGTCCTGAGCCGTCTTGCGCTGCTTGGCCTTGGCGACAGCGTAAGAGCCGACCTGCTTCTGCGTGACATAGCCGGTCTTCTTGCGGTCGATCTTGTCGAAGTTCTTCGCCACCTCGGGCATGCCGGCTTCGGCTTCCTGGCGGGTCAGCTTGCCGTCGTTGTCGGTATCGGCAGCCTTGAATTTTTCCGCGAACGCCGCCTTCATTTCCTGGGCGGTCATCGGCTTCTGTGGCTGCGCCGGTTGGGCCGGTTGCGCAGGTTGCGCCGGCTGTGCCTGCGGCTGTTGCTGGGCGCCTGCCTGCCCGGCGACGAACACGGCAGCCAACAAGGCGCCGGTCACCAGTACGCGTTTCGTCATCAAAGTCTCCTCGCTTGTGTCTTGGAATAGCCGGCCCGGTGGCCTGGCTTCCGGCCCGGGTGGCATGGGGCACTCTAGCAGCGGGGACTGTTCGGCAGAATTCAATCTTTTCTGCGGTCGATTGAATGGTTTGATGAGGGCGCGCCGCATGACGGGCACGCGCGGGGTGCGCCTGCTGCAGGCAATCGTGCTGAGTCGAAGCACTGAGTCGAAGCAGAGACGTCTGTCGTCCTAAGCCACCCGCGTCGGCCGCCTGGCCTTCATCGCCGAAGGCCGTACCTGTTGCAGCGCGCGCAGCGACTGCAGCGCGTCTTCCACGGCCTCGATGCCGTCGCGCAGTCGCGCGGTGGCATAGCCGAGCCGGCTTTGCGCATCGGCATCGGCAGTGGACAGTTGTTCCAGTGCATCGACTTCCGCCTGCATCTGGCCGACCAGGCGGCGCAGTTGCGACGTGCTGTGCGAAGCAAGTGACCGAATCGCCATCGTAGGGGCCCTCCTTGCATTGACCGGCATGCCGGTCAATGACTACGGTAAGGGCGTCGCCGGGACTTCGCCAGCGCTGTTACGAAATCGGCACGAAACAGGCGACGCAGGGCCGTCGGGGAATGCGGTGGGGCGCCGGCGTATCCTGGGCTATAGTCGCGCGATGGAATCGGAATCCGAAAAACGCTTTGGCTTCGGCCCCGGCCTGCCTGACGACGCCTCCGCCGCGACCGCGGCCGAAGCCGACGCCCGCCACCGCGCAGGCCGGCGCAGCACGCTTGTCAGCGTGGCGGTCAATATCGGGTTGACCGCGGCGCAGGGCGTCGCGGGCGTGGTAGCCGGCTCGCAGGCGCTGCTGGCCGACGCGGTGCATTCGCTGTCCGACCTGCTCTCCGACTTCGTGGTGCTGCTGGCGGCGTGGCAAAGCCGCAAGGATCCCGACGCGGACCACCAGTATGGCCACCTGCGCTTCGAAACCGCGGCGTCACTGGCGCTGGGCGCGCTGCTGCTGGCGGTCGGCGCGGGCATGCTGTGGGCCGCGGTGGGCAAGCTGCAGCACCCGGGCGGCGCCCAGCCGGTGCAGGCGCTGGCGCTGTGGGTGGCGCTGGCCACGCTGGTTTCCAAGGAACTGCTGTTCCGCTACATGCTGGCGGTGGCGCGGCGCGTGCGTTCCGGCATGCTGGTCGCCAATGCCTGGCATGCGCGCTCCGACGCGGCCTCGTCGCTGGTGGTGGCGCTGGGCATCGGCGGCAACCTGCTCGGCTACCACATGCTGGATCCGGTAGCGGCGATCGTGGTCGGGCTGATGGTGGCGCGCATGGGCCTGCGCTTTGGCTGGGATGCGCTCAACGACCTGATGGACCGCGCCGCGGACGAGGAAACCGTCGCGGCAATCGAGGCGACCCTGCTCGGCACGCCGGGCGTGCACGGCCTGCATGACCTGCGCACGCGCAAGATGGGCGATCAGGTGCTGGTCGACGTCCATCTGGAGATCGACGGCTCCCTGAGCGTGGCGCAAGGCCATGCGATCGCCGTCGAGGCACGGCGCCGCGCGCTCGAGCATCACCAGGTGCTCAACGTGATGACGCACGTCGATCCGGTATACGCCGCCTGGACCGCCGCCGCCGGCTAGGCTGCTGTGGACATCTGCGCCCGCGCCTGGGGATAACTCGCCGGACAAGCTGTGCCCCGCCTGGGGGTGCGCTGTGGGACGTATACGAACAACCGTCACGCGGTTGGCGTGCACGTATACGCAAGGGCCTGGCTATCCCGGTATACGGGTGCGCTGGCACCGTGGTTATCTTTCTTGCAAGTCCTTGAAGCAAAAGAGGAAAGGTGACTTATCCACGGGGCGGCGGCTGGTTTACCTACTACTACTATGTTTACATACGTAAACAATATAAAAACCATCGTCAAGACCGTTGCGGCGATCGCAGCGGTGAGGCGCCGGGACACGGGCGTATACGTGGGCGTATACCGCGCGCCGTCAGCGCCCGGGCAGGCCTGCAAACGTTAACGCGGCACCTTGAACGCCTTGCGCGCCCGTATCACCTCGGTCCGCGTCGCGCAGCCTTCCTGGTGGTCGTTGACCAGGCCCATTGCCTGCATCAGCGCGTACATGGTGGTCGGTCCGACAAAGCGCCAGCCGCGTTTCTTCAGGTCCTTGGACAGCGCCGTCGACTCGGGCGAGATCGCCATGGTGCGCAGCACCTCGGGCGTCAGCACCTTGGGCCGGCTGGCCAGGTCGGGCTCGAAGCGCCAGAAATAGGCGGCCAGCGACGATTCGGTTTCGAGCAGCTCGCGCGCCCGCTGGGCATTGTTGATGGCGGCCTCGATCTTGCCGCGGTGGCGCACGATGCCGGCATCGCCGAGCAGGCGCTGGATATCGCGCTCGCCGAAGCGCGCCACCTTGTCGATGTCAAAGTTGGCGAAGGCCTTGCGGAAGGCCTCGCGCTTGCGCAGGATGGTCAGCCAGCTCAGGCCCGACTGGAAGCCCTCCAGGCACAGCTTCTCGAACAGGCGCCGGTCATCCGCGACCGGGAAGCCCCACTCGTGGTCGTGGTAATGGCAATAGTCTTCCAGCGTGCCGCACCAGCCGCAGCGCGCCGGCGCTGCCGGGGCGGCCTGCGCTTCCTTCTTGCTTGTCATGCGTAACCTTTCTCCCTTTTGGGTGGATCCGGTGCGGTGGCCGCTCAAGGTGTCGCTCAAGCGGTCGCTCAAGTGTCGCTCAATCCGCTCGCGGCGCGCCGCATTTGCTGCGATCATGCCCGCACCTGAGACATTGCGGAAGGCTGAAAATGGACATGCGATTGACGACCCTGGATGAAGACGGCTGGGAGCTGGATGACGGCGAGTCCATTGCCGCCGCCCATCCCGACACGTTCTGGATTCCGTCCCGTGAGGAACGCGACGCGCTGGTGCCGGGCCAGCAGGTCAAGCTGATCTTCCGCATCCTGGTGGCGGACGAAGACGGCGGCGAAGAGGTCCATGTCGAGCGGATGTGGGTGATCGTGACCGGGCGCGAGGGCAGCCTCTATACCGGCGAACTGGACAACCAGCCGTATTGCACCGACGAGATGGCGCCGGGCATGCCGCTGTGCTTCGAGGCGCGGCATGTGATCAATATTTACCGGGAAGGGGCCGAGGAGAACTGAGCGATCCGCGCCGCAGCGGGCGTCAGAAGCTCGCCGCCAGGCCCAGTGAAACCCCCGACACATTGTTGCCGAACACATAGCGCACCACCGCCCGTATCCGCGTGACAAAGACCTCGTGCGCACTGGTATCCAGCTCCAGCCCGGTGCCAACCGTGGTCAGGTAATTGAAGCCGAGAATGCCTGCCTGGCTGCCGAAATAGTGCGAATGTGATAACTCAAGCACATAGCGCAGGGGCCGGTCCAGCGCGCGCAGGCCTGTCGGTGCCCGCCAGCGCGCCCACAGGTTGGCGGTCTGCGCCGTCGCCGAACCGGTCACCGCGCTTGAGGAGCCGCCGAAGCTCTGCAAATGGATGCTGGTGTAGCGCAGTTCGACGTCGACTTCATAGTTCTCGCGATAGTGCTCCCAGTCCAGCATCAGCGAGCCGCCCAGGCCGTACGCGTTCAGGCTGCCGCCATCGAGGAATTCGATCTGCCGGTCGGTGGCCTGCTCAACCGCGAACTTGCCGATCGACAGGTCGCTCGAGACATTGCCCAGAGAAAAATTGAAGATCGGCCGGATCACCAGTTCCTTGTTGGCGGTGATCGGGAAATCCCAGCCGATGCCGATGGTGCCCGAGAACGTGTTCCACCGGGTCGGGATGGAGCGCGATTCGGTGCCGTTGCTGGCAACAAAGGTGGGGTCGTAGCGGCTGTACGCGATCGCGCCTTCCAGGTAGAGCGGGAATGACTTGCTGATGGTGAAGCCGCCGCCGAGCTGCGACATGACGACGCCGGGGTCGTCGGTGCTGGCGTTGTTGATCGACAGCGAGCTGGAAGTCAGGTCGGGCACCACGGAATATGCCATCAGCGACAGCACCGCGTTTGCGTGCCGCTGCACGTTGGCACCGACCAGTTGCAGCCCGTTGCCGGCGGCCTGGCCGTGCGCGGTCCCCGCGGCCAGCAAGCCGAGCGCAGCCGCCGCGGCGCGCCAGCGGCAAGCGCGGCGCCGGCTGGCGCGAAACCGGTCAGTCGGCAGGCGTACGGACATGGGTATTTCCCCTTGCACACGGCTCACGCGGCGCCGCGTGGCGGCAGCCGTCCGACGCATTCTAGCCACGCGGGCAAGCGTGCGAACGGGGCGCAAAAGTTTTCAGATCGGTTTGCCGAGGCTTTGAATCGGGCGCGGAAGCGGCCAGGCCAGTATCAGGCCGCTGTATGGCGGCGTGGTGTCTGCTGCGCGCACGCATCGCCCGGATCGCACTTTTCTGCCGCAGCGGATGCCGCAGGCGGTGGCGGCCGGTGACGGCCCAGCCACAGCATCAGCGCGCTGCCGGCCCAGCCGGCAACAAACACCGTATCGCCCGCCTGGTTCAGCCACTCGCCGGCATCCGGCTGGCCGGCGAGCGACCACAGCCACTGCGCCGGCAGCCTGGCCGCGATCCACAGCGCGACCGCCGGTGCGCTGCCGTAGACGCCCGGCTGCCACCAATGGGTGGGAAGGGGAAGGCGCCAGCCGGGGCGGCGCAGCGGGTTCGGTACCACGATGTCTCCGGCCACCCGGCACGCTTGGCGTGCTGGCGGCGTCATGCGTTGGCCGAGGGCTTGCCCGGGTACGGCACTTGCCCTCGGCTGCATCATAGGGTGCAGTGCGCGGCGGCGTCCCGGCACGCCTGCGGCGGTGTGTGGCCCAGCCCACGTGGCGCGCGCCGGTTCAGTTTTTTTGCATGAAAGATGCGCAAAAGCGGGGCGTGCCAGGGGCCGATCTTTGCCAAACTCAATAGCAAGCACACAGATCAATGAGCAGAACAATGAGACCCGACGCCATGCTTCCCGCACTGTTTATCTCGCACGGTTCGCCCATGCTCGCCGTCGACCCCGGTCCCACCGGTGCGGCCTTCGATGCACTTGGCGAGCGCCTGCGGGCGCTGCCGCCACGCGCGGTGCTAGTGGTATCGGCGCACTGGATCTACAGCACGCTGGCGGTGAGCAGCCGCGAGCGCCAGGAAGCCTGGCACGACTTCGGCGGCTTCCCGCGCGACCTGTACGCGCTGCGCTACGATGCCCCGGGCTCGCCGGCGCTGGCCGCGCGCGTCAAGGCGCTGGTCGAGGCCGCGGCCATTCCCGGCGCCGGGTTTGTCGGCGAGGACGACGAACGGCCGCTCGACCACGGCGCCTGGATGCCGATGCGGCACTTTTTCCCGGATGCCGACGTACCGGTGGTGCAACTGGCGCTGAATCCTTACCTGCCGCCCGCCCTCCAGATCGAGATCGGCCGTGCGCTGGCGCCGCTGCGCGAGGAAGGCGTGCTGGTGCTGGCTTCGGGCAGCTTTACGCACAACCTGCAGGAAGTGTTCGGCACCGGCGGCCGCCTTGAACAGCACGGGCCGCAGGCCGAGCCCTATGTCGAGGCCTTCCGCGGCTGGATGGGCGACGCGCTGGACGAGGCGCTGGCCACCGGCGACACCGGCCGCATTGCCAACTACCGCGCCGAGGCCCCGTACGCCCGCCGCGCGCACCCGACCGACGAGCACCTGCTGCCGTTCTACGTGGCGCTGGGCGCGGCGCTGGGGCCGCGGAGCGCAGCGGCGGGTACGCCGCCGGCCAGCGTGGCCCGGGTGGCAGACGAGGTTACCTACGGCGTGCTGGCGATGGACAGCTTTGTGTTCGAGGGGATCGGCGCCGGCACGTCGCTGCGCGCGGCCGCCTGAGCTGGCTTCAGCCGCGGCTCAGCGGCCATCCTTGCGCGGCGGCAGGTAGCGCCGCGCCGAGCGCGCGCCCGCCAGCGCGATCCAGCCCATGGTGAGCGCCACCACGGCCAGCCCCATGCGCAGGTCGGCCAGGTGCGCCACGCCGCCGATCAGCACCATGCAGCGCCGACATCACCAAGCGCGGGCGGCTGGCCTCCACCGTGGCGGCTTGCGCGTTCATGGCCATGCCGAAGCCGGCATTGGCCATGCCGAACGCCACCAGCGCGGGCAGCAGCCACCAGAACGAAGGCATGGCCAGGATCGCCACCGTGGCCAGCGGATATCGTGATGCGGGGGCGCGGCCGGCGCGTCGGCCCGGCCGCAAAAGCCCCTATTGTCGTGCATCCGCGCGACCGGGGCATGGCAGCGCTACGGCGCGGCACCCGCCACGCGCAACAGGCCGCGTCGGTGCAGTGCGTAGCCGAACGCCAGCAGCGCGCCCAGCGCCAGCGCCAGCATGACCCACAGCATCAGCCAGTAGCCGCCCGCGGCCCGCCATAGCAGCGCGCCCAGCCACGGCGCGGCGGCCTGCATCAGCAGCACCGGCGTCATCATCAGGCCGTTCAGCGTGGCGTAGTGGTGGCGCGAGATCAGCTCGGGCATGGCCATCGCGCGCAGCATCGTGTTGACGCCGTTGGCGCAGCCATACAGCACCGCGGCCACCATCAGCCAGGCGCCATGGCCCAGCGCGAAGCAAAGCAGTCCAGCGCTCATCAGCAGATAGACCGGCAGCGACAGCCGCACCGGGTGGCGCACTGCCGCGCGCATCATCAGCATGCGGCCCGCAACCTGCGCCGGGCCGATCAGCGCCGCCACCACCAGTTGCTGCGACACCGGCAGGCCCTTCTCGGTCAGCATCGGGATCAGGTGCGCGCCCAGCAGCGAGGCCACCACCGCGGTCGCGGTGAAGGCCAGCACCACGGCCCAGAACACCGGCTGGCGCAGCGTGGTGCGCGCGATGCCGGTGCTGCCCGCGTCGGCGCCTGCGGTCGGCGTGCCGCTGTAGGTGGGATGCGGGGCGTAGCGCATGCGCGCGTGCAGCGGCGCGCAGACCAGCAGGTTAAGCACTGCAAAGCCGACCAGCGTGGGCCGCCAGCCGGCATGCAGCACCAGCCATTGCGCCAGCGGCACGAAGATCGTGCTGGCAAAGCCGGCCATCAGCGTGACGATCATGATCGGCTTCTGGTACTGGTCGCCATAGGCCTGGCGCAGCACCACGAAGGCCGGCTCGTACAGCGTGGTGGCCATGGCCAGCCCGATCGGCACCCACATCAGCAGGAACATCGCGGGGGAGGGCGACCACGCCCACAGCAGCAGCCCCAGGCCGGCCAGCACCGAACCGGCGCCCATCACCCTGCGCGCGGGTGCGCGGTCCAGCAGCCGGCCCACTGCGAACGAGCACATCGCCCACACCAGCAGCCCCAGCGAATAGCCGCCTGCGAGGAATGGCCTGGACCAGCCCGTGCTGCGGATCATCGGCTCGATGAAGACGGTGAAGGCAAAAAACAGCGTGCCCCAGGAGATGGTCTCGGTCAGGCCGAGGATCCAGACCAGCCGGCGTGGCGGCGTGGCCGGCTGCGCGGGGCCGGCGCGTGCCGGGCTGGCGTCTGCGGGAGAATCGGTACTGGCGGCGTCCGTGTCGGAGCTGGCTTCTAGCGATGTCATGGCGGGCCCCGGCGAGGGGTGACGCCATGGCTGGCGGCGCGCGGGACCAGCGGGAAATTGTAGCGATCCTGCGCGCACCCCGCGCATCGGCACGACCTTTGCGGCGCGTTACTGTGCGGTCACCGGCGCAGGCGGACCCTTCAGTTCCACCACGTTGCCGTCCGGGTCGCTGACATAGAGCGACGGGCCCTTGCCTTCGCCCCCGAAGCGCTGCGCGACCTCGCTGGCCTCTACGCCGTGCCCGGACAGCCACGCGCGCAGCGCGGGCTCGTCAAACGGCTCGATGCGCAGGCAGAAATGGTCGAGGTTGCGGCCCTCGGCGCCAGGGCCCGCGCCGCCGGCACGGCCCAGCGGGCCGTCCAGCGAGACCAGGTCGATCAGCGCGCTGCCCGCGCGCAGCTGCGTCAGGCCGAAGTCGGGCTGCTCGCGTTCGACGCTGCAGCCCAGCACGTCGACATAGAACCGGCGCAGCGCGTCGACATCGGCGGTGCGCAGCACCAGGTGGTCGAGATCGAGGATGCGGAACATGGCGGGCATCAGTGGTGCAGGCCGTCGTAGTCGATGACCTTCAGACTGCCCAGGTCGACATTGTCCAGGCAGCGCACGTTCACCGCCGCCATCGGCTTGCCGTCCTTGTCCTGGCCATCGGCATAAGGGCCGCAGCCGCACACCGGGCAGAAGCGGTGCGCGATCTTCATGGTGTTGAAGCGGTACGTCGACGCATTGCTCTCCGGCGTATCCAGCTTGAAGGTGGCGCGTGGCACGAACCACAACAGGTGGCCGCGCCGCCGGCAGATCGAGCAATTGCAGCGGATCACGCTCGGGATGCTTTCGGCCTCGACCTCGAAAGCAATGTTGCCGCAGTGGCAGCTTCCGTGGAACGTCATGTCGTCTCCTTGTACGTCAGTCTGTTGCTGCCGGGAACCGGTGGTGCGCCGCAATATGCCGGCACATTGTTAGCTTTTTGACAGTGTAGCGCCGCTGCGGGTGCCACAATGCCGGCACAACATGACGAGCGGATGTGCGGCCCTCGCACACCCTCCCCACAAAAGGAGACCAGCATGAGCGACACCCACGCGCCCGCGCGCGCGAGCTTCAGCCATATGGAACACGGCACCCGCGAGGACTGGGCCGCGATTTCCGCCGAGTTCATGCCGTATGCGCGGGCGCTGCCCGACCGCGTGCTGGCGCACCTGCGGCTGCTCGATGGCGATTGCGGCGGCTTCCCGGTGGACCGGCTCACGCATTCGCTGCAGACCGCGACGCTGGCGCACCGGGACGGGCAGGATGAGGAATACGTGGTCTGCGCGCTGCTCCACGATATCGGCGATACGCTCGGCAGCTTCAACCATCCCGATATCGCGGCGGCGATCCTGAAGCCCTTTGTCAGCGCAGAGAACCTGTGGATGGTGGAAAAGCATGGCGTGTTCCAGGGCTATTACTTCTTCCATCACCTCGGGCTCGACCGCAACCTGCGCGAGCAGTATCGCAACCAGCCGGAGCTGTTCGAGCGCACTGCCGAGTTCTGCCGCAAGTACGATGCGGCGGCGTTCATGACGGATTACGACACGCTGCCGTTGTCGTTCTTCGAGCCGATGGTGCGTCGGGTGTTGTCGCAGCCGAAAAACTCGATGTATGTGAAGCCGGGGGAAAAGGAGCTGGCGCGGCCGTAGGGCACATTGCGCCTCGTTGACCGATCGTATTTTCCTCTCCCCTCACGGGGAGAGGGGACGAACAGCGCGGAGATTTAAAGGCTCTTGCCTTACGCTGCCCGCTGCGCCGTTTCCGGATGCCTGAACTGCTCCAGCAGTTTTTGCCAGCGCCCACGCACCGCCTTCAGGTTGTTTTCCTTCACGTGCCCGAAGCCCCGGATATCATCCGGCAGGTTGGCCAGCGTCACCGCGGTGTCATAGTTGGCGGCATTCAGTCCCGCCACCAGCTCATCCAGCAAGGCACGGTATTCGCCGATCAGCGCGCGCTCGGTACGGCGTTCCCCGGTCTTGCCAAAGACATCGAACATGCCGCCGCGCAGGCCCTTCATCTTCGCCAGCACGCGGAACAGCGTCATCGTCGACGGACCGAATCTGCGCTTGACCAGATGACCTTTGTCGTCGCGCTTGGCCGTCGTCGGCGGCGCCAGCCAGAAGTTGAGCTGGTAGTCCTTGCCCGGTTCGCCTTCGAACTGCGCGCGCAGCTTGTCGAGGAAGACGGGATCGGTATAGAGCCGCGCCACCTCGTACTCGTCCTTGTACGCCATCAGCTTGGCCAGGTTGCGCGCCGCGGCCTCGGTCAGCGGCAGCGGCTTGCCGCCGCCTGCCAGCGCGCTTTCGGCCGCGCGCACGCGGTCGATGGCTTCGCGGTAGGTGCGCGCGTAGGCGGCGTCCTGGTAGGCCGTCAGGTGTTCCATGCGGCGCGCGACCAGCTTCTCCAGCATCGCCCCGGTCGAGCTTGGCAGCTTGACCACTTCCGCGCCTTCGGCAGTGTTCTGCAGCTTGCCGGTCAGCGACAGCACGTGCTCCGGGTCGTGCGCCATATGGCGGCCCCAGTCGAACGCGGCCTTGTTCTTCTCGACGGCCACGCCGTTGAGTTCGATCGCGCGCTCCAGTGCCTGCAGCGTCAGCGGGATCCAGCCCTTTTGCCACGCGTAGCCGAGCACCAGCGGGTTGGTGTAGATGGCATCGCCCAGCAGCGCCACGGCCAGGCCGCTGGCGTTGATGAAGTCGCACTTCTCGCCGACGGCGTTGCGCACGTCCTGTTCGGCCGACACGCCCGGGAACTGCCACTTGGGGTTCTTGATGAACTCGGCGGTGGGCGTCTGCGCGGTATTGACCACGGCGCGCGTGCGGCCTGCCTGGGTCTTGGAGATGACTTCGTCGGTGGCCGAAACGATGGCATCGCAGCCGATCACCAGGTCGGCTTCTCCCATCGCGATGCGCGTCGCGTGCAGGTCATCGGGGCGCGCGGCCAGCTGCACGTGCGATAGCACCGCGCCGCCTTTCTGCGCCAGGCCCGCCATGTCGAGCACGGTCACGCCCTTGTTTTCCAGGTGCGCCGCCATCCCCAGCAGGCCGCCGATGGTCACCACGCCGGTACCGCCCACGCCCGTCACCAGGATGCCGTAGGCACGGCGGATCGGCGGCAGCTCCGGCGCAGGCAGCGCGGGCAGGCTCTCCATCGACACGCCATGCTGCTCGGGCTTGCGCACCTGCGCGCCTTCGGCCGAGACAAAGCTCGGGCAGAAGCCGTTCAGGCACGAGAAGTCCTTGTTGCACGACGACTGGTTGATCTGGCGCTTGGTGCCGAAATCCGTCTCCAGCGGCTCCACTGACAGGCAGTTCGACTTGACCGAGCAATCGCCGCAGCCTTCGCACACCGCGTCATTGATGAAGACGCGGCGTGCCGGGTCTTCCATCGTGCCGCGCTTGCGGCGGCGGCGCTTTTCGGTGGCGCAGGTCTGGTCGTAGATCAGGATGGTGCAGCCCGGCACTTCGCGCAGCTCGCGCTGCACGCTGTCGAGCTGGTCACGGTGATGGATGTCGATGCCCTGGGGCAGCTTGATCGCCGCGTTGTACTTCTCCGGCTGGTCGCTGACGATGACGATCTTCTTCGCGCCCTCGCTGTGCACCTGCCAGGCGATGTCCTGCACCGACAGCTGGCCGTCCACCGGCTGGCCGCCGGTCATCGCCACCGCGTCGTTGTACAGGATCTTGTAGGTGATGTTGACGCCCGCGGCGATCGACGCGCGGATCGCCAGCAGCCCGGAATGGAAGTAGGTGCCGTCGCCCAGGTTGGCGAACACATGCTTGTCGCCCGCGAACGGCGCCTGGCCGATCCACGCCACGCCTTCGCCGCCCATCTGGCTGAAGGTGCTGGTATTGCGGTCCATCCACACCGTCATGTAGTGGCAGCCGATGCCGGCCAGCGCGCGCGAGCCCTCCGGCACGTTGGTGGAGGTGTTGTGCGGGCAGCCCGAGCAGAACCACGGCTTGCGTTCCGCCGTCACGCGCGGGGTAGCCAACGCCTTTTCCTTGGCCTCGATGATGGCCAGCCGCGCGGTGATGCGCGCGCGCACGTCCATCGGCAGCTCGAACTTGTCCAGCCGCGTGGCGATGGCCTTGGCGATGATCGCGGGCGACAGTTCATAGTGCGCCGGCAGCAGCCAGTTGCTTTGCGGGATCGACCATTCGCCGCCGGCGTTGTCCTTCTCGTCGAACTTGCCGTAGACCCTGGGGCGCACGTCGTCGCGCCAGTTGTACAGCTCTTCCTTGAGCGCGTACTCCATGATCTGGCGCTTTTCTTCGACCACCAGGATTTCCTGCAGGCCCTCGGCAAACGCGCGCGCGCCATGCGCTTCCAGCGGCCAGACGCAGCCGACCTTGTACAGGCGGATGCCGATCTGCGCGCAGGTGGCATCGTCCAGCCCCAGGTCGGCCAGCGCCTGGCGCGTATCCAGGTAGGCCTTGCCGCCGGTCATGATGCCGAAGCGCGCGTGCGGCGAATCGATCTCGATGCGGTCCAGCTTGTTGGCCCGCACATAGGCCAGGCCCGCGTACCACTTGTAGTCGAGCAGGCGCGCTTCCTGTTCCAGCGGCGGATCGGGCCAGCGGATATTCAGGCCGCCCGGCGGCATGATGAAGTCGTCCGGCAGCGCGATCTGCACGCGGTGCGGGTCCAGCTCCACCGAGGCCGACGATTCCACCACGTCGGTCACGCACTTCATCGCCACCCACAGGCCGGAATAGCGGCTCATGGCCCAGCCGTGCAGGCCGTAGTCGAGATATTCCTGCACGTTAGACGGATACAGCACCGGCAGGCCGCAGGCCTTGAAGATGTGCTCGGACTGGTGCGCCAGTGTCGACGACTTGGCCGAATGGTCGTCACCCGCCAGCACCAGCACGCCGCCGTGCTTCGACGAGCCGGCCGAGTTGGCGTGCTTGAACACGTCGCCGGTGCGGTCCACGCCCGGCCCCTTGCCGTACCACATGCCGAATACGCCATCGAATTTGGCGTCGGGGTACATATTGACCTGCTGCGAGCCCCACACCGAGGTCGCGGCGAGATCCTCGTTCAGCCCCGCCTGGAACACGATGTTGTGCGCGGCCAGGTGCTTCTTGGCCTTCCATAGCGACTGGTCCAGCGCGCCCAGCGGCGACCCCCGGTAGCCGGAGATAAAACCGGCGGTGTTCAGCCCGGCGGCGCGATCGCGCTCCTGCTGCAGCATGGGCAGGCGTACCAGCGCCTGCGTGCCGCTGATGTAGATGCGGCCACGCTCCAGCGTGTATTTGTCGTCGAGGGAAACATTAGCGAGCGCGCGGTGGATGGCGTCGCTGACCGGCGGGGTCAGGGGGGCATTCATAGGTGCTCCTCTATGGGGCGTGTTGTCGGGATCACCGACACCTGCAGTTGTGGGCAGTCGCCTCGCGGCCTCTTGTGGAAGCGTTGGGCGGCTGTGTCTCTGCGCGGCATGGTAGCACCGCCGTGCGGTCGGCGGTACCTTGCAGCGCAGCACGAAACGTGCCCATGGCAACGGTGATTTCCCGTATGGACGGGGCTTCGCGTGTACACTGCGTTGCATCGAGAACGCCGGCGATGCCGCCCGCGATCCTCGACGCACCACATCTGCCGCGCCAGCCTGGTGCAACCTGATTTTCGATTGCCCGTCTCATGCACGGGCAAACCAGCGAATACCCGAACATGACCAATTCCCCCCGCCAGGGCACCGCGACCCTGGCCGTGCTGATCGACGCCGACAACGCGGCGCCCGCCATCGTCGAAGGCCTGCTGGCCGAAGTCGCCAAGTACGGCGTCGCGGCCGTCAAACGCATCTACGGCGACTGGACCCGTCCCAACCTGGCCGGCTGGAAAGAGCGGCTGCTGTCGCATTCGATCCAGCCGATCCAGCAGTTCCGCTACACCGTCGGCAAGAACGCCACCGACAGCGCCATGATCATCGACGCCATGGACCTGCTGTACACCGGGCGTTTCGACGGCTTCTGCATCGTCTCCAGCGACAGCGACTTCACCCGGCTGGCCTCGCGCATCCGCGAGCAGGGGCTGATCGTCTACGGCTTCGGCGAGCGCAAGACGCCCAAGCCCTTTGTCACCGCCTGCGACAAGTTCATCTACTCCGACGTGCTGCGCGCCGAAGCCGATACCGAAGGTGCTGACGAAGCCGCCGCGCCGACGCGCAAGCGCAGCACCGGCGAACTGCGCCAGGATTCGCGCCTGGTGCGCCTGCTGCAGAGCGCGGCGCAGGCCGTGTCCGACGAGGACGGCTGGCTGACGCTGGGCAGCATGGGCAACCACATCGCCAAGCAGGCGCCGGAATTCGACTCGCGCAACTATGGCTACGGCAAGCTCTCGGAGCTGGTGGCGGCCACTGGCCTGTTCGAGGTGGAAACGCGCAACGGCGGCAACAACAAGACCATCTGGATCCGGCTGAAGAAGCGCGGCAGGGGCGGCGGCGAGCAGCAACAGCGGCCGTCGCAGCAGCAACCCGCGCCTCAGCCCGAAGCGGCGCGCCGCAATCCCATCCCGGCGCCGGTGGAAAGCCCCGAGCCGGCCCCGGAACCGGCGGCTGTCCAGCCGGCATTCCTGGCCGACGACGCGCCCCCGTTCGTTGCTGCGGATGTCGTGCAGCCCGAGCCGGAACCGGTGCCACCGCTCGAAGCCGCGCCCCAGCCCGATCCCGAGCCCAAGCCCGATGCGGAACCCAAGTCGCGCAGCCGCAAACGCCCGGCGCGCCGTCCGGAAGTGACGCTCAACGAGACGCCGTGGCCGATCGACCAGTCGGTGTTTGCGGCGCCGGGAGCGACGGTGTTGACGGCGACGGTGGGGACGGAGCCGGACGTGGCGGCGGAACAGGAAGGAGTCGTCGAAGTGGTAGCCGAGGCGGTGGCCGAAGCGGCAGCTGCACCGGCGCCGGCACGGAAGCCGCGCAAGCGGCCTAGCAAGAAGACTGCACAAGCCGCGGAGTAACTGAGCGCGGCGGTTTGCTCCCCTCTCCCGCTTCGCAGGGTAGGGGAGCCTGTGCGAGCGGCGTCAGGCAAACAGACGCCACTGCCATATCCCACTTACCGCACCAGCTGATTGATCTCGATAATCGGCATCAACACCGCCAGCACGATCAACAGCACCACCACCCCCATCGTCAGGATCAGCAGCGGCTCCAGCAGGCTGGTCAGGAACAGCGTGCGCCGTTCCAGTTCCTGCGCCTCGCCCTGCGCAGCGCGGTCCAGCATTACCGGCAGATTGCCGGTCGCCTCGCCTGACCGGATCAAATGCACCAGCACCGGCGGAAACTGGTTCTGCGCCGCCAGCGCGCGCGCCAGCGACGCCCCTTCACGCACGCGCGTATTGGCATCCTCCACATTGGCACGCAGCGCCTCGTTGGTCAGTGTCTCGCCGGCCGCCTGCAGGCTGCGCAGGATCGGCACGCCCGCCGACACCAGGATCGCCAGCGTGCCGGCAAAGCGTGCGGTGTTATAGCCGCGGATCAGCTTGCCGAACAGGGGCGCGGTCAGCAGCCACCGGTGCCATTCCAGCCGCACCGCCGGCTGCTTCAGCAGGCTGCGGATCGCCAGCGCAACCACGGCGATGAACGCCAGCGCGGCCCACCACCAGTTGCGCACGAAATCCGACAGCCACAGCATGATGATGGTGAGCGTCGGCAGCTTCTGCTTGGTGTTCGCAAACACGCTCACCACCTGCGGCACCACGTATGACAGCAGGAAGATCACGATCGCGAATGCGACCACCGTGACGATAGCCGGATAGGTGAACGCGAGCCGGATCTTCGACGTCAGCGTATTGCGCGACTCGATATATCCCGCCAGCCGTTCCAGCACCAGCCCGAGATGGCCCGAATGCTCGCCAGCCGAAACCAGCGCGCGGTAGATATCCGGAAAGTCGCGCGGATGCTGCGCCAGCGCCACCGACAGCGAGCTGCCGCCCATCACCTCGGCGCGGATGCCGGCCAGCAGTTCGTGCACATACGGCCGTTCGGCCTGGTCGGCCAGCGCGCCGAGCGCTTCGTCCAGCGGCAGGCCGGCCACGATCAGGCTGGCGAGCTGGCGCGTGAACAACGCCTGCTCCTGCGTCGACAGCTTGCGCGCGAACAGCTGGCTGCCGCTGCGCGGGGCCAGCCCGGCACCGGCCAGCGCATCGACGGTCAGCGGCGTCAGCCCGCGCGCGCGCAGTTGCGAGCGCGCCTGGCGCGGGCTGTCGGCCTCGATGACGCCGCGGTCGGTCTTGCCGGCGGCGTCGGCGGCTTCGTAGCGGAAGGCTGGCATCCGGTGTCTGCTCCGCCTCAGTCGCGCGTCACGCGCAACACTTCCTCAAGCGAGGTCGCGCCGCTGTCGATCCAGCGCTGCGCGTCGCTGCGCATGGTGTGCATGCCATGCGCCAGCGCTACCTGCTTGATCTCCGATTCCGGCGCCTGCCGGTGGATCATGGTGCGGATCTCGTCGCCGACGGTCAGCAGCTCGTAGACGCCCATGCGCCCCTGGTAACCCGACTGTCCGCACTTGTCGCAGCCGACCGGATGCCACACATGCTGCAGCGGCTTGCCCTGCGCCTGCAGCGCTTCGGCATCGGCAGCGGCTACTCCCTCGGGCAGCTCGATCACTTCCTCGCGCTTGCAGTGCGGGCACAGGCGCCGTACCAGCCGCTGCGCCAGCACGCCCAGCAGCGACGACGAGAGCAGGAACGGCTCGATCCCCATGTCGACCAGCCGCGTCACCGCCGAGGCCGAGTCGTTGGTGTGCAGCGTCGCCAGAACCAGGTGGCCGGTCAGCGAGGCCTGCACCGCGATCTGCGCGGTCTCCAGGTCGCGGATCTCGCCGATCATCACCACGTCCGGGTCCTGGCGCAGGATCGCGCGCAGGGCCTTGCCGAAGGTCATGTCGATACGCGCATTGACCTGGGTCTGGCCGATGCCGTCGAGGTCGTACTCGACCGGGTCTTCCACCGTCATGATGTTGGTGGTGCGCGCATCCAGCCGCGACAGCGCGGCATACAGCGTGGTGGTCTTGCCCGAGCCGGTCGGCCCGGTCACCAGCACGATGCCGTGCGGCTGCCGGATCAGGTGGTCGAAGCCGCGCAGCGTGTCGGGCGCCATGCCCAGCCTGGCCAGGTCGAGCCGGCCCGCTTCCTTGTCGAGCAGGCGCAGCACCGCGCGCTCGCCGTGGCCGGTGGGCAGCGTCGACACGCGCACGTCCACCGGCCGCCCGCCCACGCGCAACGTGATGCGGCCGTCCTGCGGCAGGCGCTTCTCGGCGATATCGAGCTGCGCCATGATCTTGATGCGCGAGATCAGCGCGCCGTGCAGCGCCTTCTTCGGCCGCACCACGTCGCGCAGCGTGCCGTCCACGCGGAAGCGCACCACCGACGACGACTCGAACGGCTCGATGTGGATATCCGATGCGCCTTCGCGCGCCGCCTGCGTCAGCAGCGCGTTGATCATGCGGATGATCGGCGCGTCGTCCTCGGACTCGAGCAGGTCTTCCACGGCGGGAATGTCCTGCATCAGGCGCGACAGGTCGACCTCGCCCTCGACTTCGCCCACCACCTGCGCGGCGCTGCCGTCCTGGCGGTTATAGGCATCGGACATGGCGCGCTCGAGCGCCTCGGGCTCCAGCACGCGCAGCCGCAGCGCGCCGTGCACCCGGGCGATTTCCGCCAGGGCGGTCGGGGAGGTGGCGCGGCTGACCCATACCTCCAGTCCGTCGGGGCGCTGGTGCGCGATCAGCAGCGGCGCTTCGCGCGCAAAGCCGTACGGAACCAGCCGCGCCGCCATCGGCGAGGGCGGTTCGAGCGTATCGAGGGGAGGGGTCTGGACTTCGCTCGCCATGGCAGGCCTCAGTTCTGGACAGCGCCCGGCGTGGCGGCTTCGCCGCGCTGGCTCAGCGGCTGCTGCAAGGCCGCGGGCGGCGGCACCGCTTGCGGCTGTGCCGGCACGCCGGGCTGCTGCGGATTCTGCGGCAGTGTCTGCGGCAGAGGCAGCGGCGCCGGCACCGGGCCGTTTGCGCGCGGATCGACGAACGGCGTGGTCGGCGCGTCGGCCGGCGGCAGCAGCGGCGTGTTGGTGTCGCGCACCATGATGTTAGGCGATACAAAGCCCTGCTGCTGCGCGCGCATGTAGTCGTAGCGGTCCGCGGTCAGGCGGTCGGCTGCGCCCGTCGTGCGCATCACATACGGGCGCAGGAACACCAGCAGGTTGGTCTTGGAGCGGTTCTTGTTCTCGTAGCGGAACAGCCCGCCGATCAGCGGGATGTCGCCCAGCAGCGGCACCTTCTGCACGCCGTCGCCATACGAATCCTCGATCAGGCCGCCGAGCACGATGATCTGGCCGTCGTCGACCAGCACATTGGTTTCGATCGAGCGCACATTGGTGGTCGGGCCCTGCACCTGCGTCAGCGTGCCAGCCACCACCGACGACGACTCCTGGAAGATCTGCATCTTGACCAGCCCGCCGTCGGTGATCTGCGGCTTCACGCGCAGCGTGATGCCCACGTCCTTGCGGTCGAAAGTCTGGAACGGCGTCACCGAGGCCGCGCCGCCGGTCTGCGCATACGAGCCGGTGGTGATCGGGATGTTCTGGCCGATCAGGATCTTGGCTTCCTCGTTCTCCAGCGTGATCAGGTTCGGCGTGGACAGCAGGTTGACGCTGCCATTGGTGCCGAGCGCGCGCAGCAGCGCGCCCAGCCCCATCGCCTTGTTGACGATGCCCAGGTTCAGGCCGCCCACGTCCGGCACCAGCTGCTGCGCCGCGGCGATGCCGGCGGTGCGGTTGCTGTCGAACAGCGCACCGGCCAGGGTCAGGTTCAGGATGTTCTGCCCGCCGGTACCGAAGTTGGTGCCGGCAAAGACGTTGTTGTTGCCGCTCGAGGAACTGATCAGGCCCTGCCACTGGATGCCGAGCTCGCTCGCCTGCGTCGCAGTGACCTCAACGATCATTGACTCGATGTAGACCTGCGCGCGGCGCGCGTCGAGGTCGTCGATCACCCCGCGCAGGTTGCGGTAGACCGGCTCGCTGGCGGTGATGATCAGCGAGTTGGTCGACGGATCGGCCTGGATGATGCCGCCGGTGGTCGGTTGCGTACTGGTGCCAAACGACGCGGCAAAGGCCGAGTTGCCATAAGCGCCGCCGCCCGTGCCCGACGTGCCGCCGCGCATGCCGGTCTGCGTGCCGGTGGTGCCGCCGGTGAACTGGCCGCCGGCCGGCGTCGAGACATTGGTCAGGCCGCCCCCGCCGGCGATGCCGCCCGCAGCACCGGCGCCACCGGGCTGGGTCGCGGAGGCAAAGCTGCTGTCGGCCGCGACGATGGCGCGCAGCGTGGCGGCCAGCTTGACCGCATCGGCATTGCGCAGCGGCACCACCCAGATATTGCCGGGGCGGGCGTAGGGCTGGTCGAGCTTCTCGATCAGCTGGCGCGCCTGCTGCAGCCGCGCGCGGCTGGAGGCGCGGATCATCAGCGCGTTGCTGCGCGGCTCGGCCACCACGGAGGTGCGCAGCGTGGCGTCGACGCCTGGCGCGCCGCCACCGCCGGCCGCACCCGCGGCGCCGGGGTCGAGCAGCTTCTGCAGCACCTGCGCGGTGTCGCTGGCCAGCGCATGGCGCAGCGGTACCAGTTCGACCTCGCCCGAAGCGGGCGCGTCGATCGCGGCGATGATGCGCGCCAGCCGGCGCAGGTTGTCGGCGTAGTCGGTGATGACCAGCGTGTTGTTGGCCGGATAGGCGGTGATGGTGTTGTTGGGCGCGATCATCGGCCGCAGCACCGGCACCAGGTTGTTGGCCGACTCGTAGTTGAGCCGGAACACCTGCGTCACCACCTGGTCGCCGCGGCTCGGCGCCGCGCCGATCACCGTGGGCGAGCCCTGCAGCTTGGCGTCCGCTTCGGGCACGACCTTGGTGAAGCCGTTGCTCTCGACCATCGCATAGCCCTGCATGCGCAGCACCGAGCCCAGGGTCTGCAACGCCTGCGCGCGCGACACCGGCTGCTCGGTGACCAGGTTCACCGTGCCCTTCACGCGCGGGTCGATCACGAAGTTCTTGCCGGTGGCCTGCCCGACCGCCTTGATCACCGAGTCCAGGTCGGCATTGACGAAGTTGAGCACCACCTGATCGCGGTTGGCCGGCGTGACATCGGGCGGCGCCGGCGGCGTGCCCTGGGTGCGTGCGCCCGGCGCACCGGGCTGGGCCCACAGCGGCGCGGGCACCAGCAGCGAGAGCCCGCACAGCAGGGCCACGGCGCGGGCGCAGGCGGTCTGGAAAACAGGTCGGGTGGCATGGGTTGTCATAGTCATTTCCGTACGCTCCTGGCGCTGCCTGGCATCAGAAGCGCAGCCTTGTCACGTTGTTGTCTCGTCGTCCCAGCAGGCTCAGCAAGCTGGTCAGTTGCGTTTCCGCATCGGGCTCGGCATGCGCGGTGCCCTCGAAGCGCGCCTGCCGGCCAAGCGTGCCGCTGCCCTCCAGGTACAGCGGCCCGGCGATAGTACTCAGTTGCAGCTTGCCGCCGCCGGCGCCGCTCCAGTCGATCTCGGCGCGGTAGCTGCCCAGCGGGCGCAGCCGGCTGACCGCGGACGACACCTGCTCGATGCGCAGCGTGACATGGCCGCGCATGCCATTGCCATCTCCGCTGCCATTTCCGGCGTTATTTCCGCCACCTTTCTGGCCGGAAAAGCTGCCTTGCAGCGTCGACCAGTCCGCGCGCATCAGGCCATCCGGGCGCAGCGTATTGAACGGCGCGCCGATGCCTTCCAGCAGCGATGCCGGCAGCCGCATCGCGCCGGACTGCACGGTCCAGCCGCCCGGCGTCGCGGTGATCGTCACCGGCGCGGCCATGGCTTCGGTGTGCGTCACCACCGCGCGCGCGGTGCCGGCCAGCAGCGGCCAGAAGGCCAGCGTCCACTGCAGCCTGCCCGGCAGCACCGTGGCGGTCTGGCTGCCGGCGCCGGCCGACAGCGCCAGCGTGGCGCTGCCGCGCCACAGCGAGCCGCTGGCATCGGCCAGCAGCACCCGTCCCTGCGTCTGCGTGGCCACGCGCTCGGCGATCCACGTGGCCGGCAACATCGCCACCACCGTTGCCGCGGCGCTGGCCAGTCCCAGCGCGAGCCAGCGCAGGCCCCGCCATGCACCCGGCTGGCGCAGCTTGCGGCGCGGCAGCCGCAGCGTTTCCAGCCGTACCATCAGCTGCGGCCGCCCGGACCCTGCAGGGTCGCGCTGACATTGACCAGCGCCGTGGCGCCGACATAGACGATGCGGGCGTCGATCACTTTCATGCGCTGCTGCTGGCGCACGTCCTGCAGCCAGCTGCTGAACGCGCCGAAGGGCACCTTGTCGAGCTGCACCTGGACATTGTTGTCGGCGCCGGCGGCAAGCCGGGCCGCCTTCAGGCCATGCTGGCCCAGGCTGTCCTGCAGCGCCTGCGTCAGCGCGTCGCCGCGCAGCGCCGGTGCCGGCGTGGCCTTGAGGCCGCGCGCTTCCTGCGCCAGCGTTTCCATTTCGGCCAGGTCGGCGCGCATCTGCGGCAGGTTGCGCGCCAGGCGCTGGCGGCCTTCGGCGGCCGGCTCCCACAGCAGCGTGTAGCCGATCACCAGCACCATCACCGCGGCGCCGCCGGCCAGGATGGCCTGCTCGCGCGGGTTGCGCGCCGCCCAGAACGCGTTGAAGCGATCCTGCCAGGCTTGCGGCACGCGCGGACGCAGCCGCGCCAGGCGCGCGCGCAGGGCGGTAGTGCTTGCGGACCGGGCGGGGCGGGACGTGTGGTTTCGGGCGGAGTCTTTCATGGCATCCATGCGTATCGTGCTGCCGCGCTCACAGGCCCGGCCTGACGGTCCAGCGCGAGCCCGGCGTCACCGGCGTGGCGCCGCCCGTCGCGCCGCCCGCCGCACTGCCTGGTGCGCTACCTGCGCCGCCTGCCGCGCCACCGGTCTTGTCCTCTTCCATCTGCAGGCCGGCCTGGCGCGCGGCATTGCGCAGGCCGGCAATGTCCGTGCCCGGCTTGAGCGTCACCACCAGCATGCGGCCGCGGTATTCCAGCGCCTGCAGCGCATCCGGCGGCAGCCGGTGCGCGGCCTGGGCAAAGCGGTCGGCCAGCGGCAGGAAGTCTTCCGGCGTGCTGCGGCCGCTGGCGATGCGCAGCTGCTCGACCTGGCGCCGCATCTGCAGCGGCGCGTCCAGGATGGCCTGGGTCTGCGGGAAGGCGCTGCGCAAGGTCTGCTGCTGCGCGGCTTCCACGCGCTGCTGCTCGTTGCGCAGCAGCAGCCAGTGGATGTTCATGCCCAGCACCTGCACCAGGACGATGCCGGCCAGCAGCGCCAGCGGCACCCGCCATGCAGCCAGGTTCCAGCGGTCGGCGCGGCCTTGCGCGAACTCGAACTGCGCCAGGTCCAGTGCCGGATCGCGCAGGCACGCCTGCGCGCCCTCGATCCACAGCGGCCAGCCGGCGCGGGCGGCGCCGCGCAATGCGGGAACCGGCGCCGCGGCGGCGGCATCGGCGTCGGCGTACCAGTTGCCTTCGGGCGCCAGCGCCTGCCAGGCCGCGAGGGCGTCGTCGCCCAGCAGCAGGCCGTAGCCGGCGTGTGCGCCGGTGCGCACCGTCAGCTGCCACCGGCTGGCCAGTGCAGGGCCGGGCTCGGCGCCGCCGAGGGTGGCGCTGTCGAGCAGTTCGCCGCCGTCAGCCAGAGCGCTGGCGGCTGCCTCGACCACCAGCGTGGCCGGCTCGTCCGGTGCGGTGTTCTCCGCCGGCCGCAGTGTGGGCTCGGCACCGGGCGCCTCGGCGGCGGCAACCTCCGCCGCTGCCAGCGGCACGCACAACTGCGCCGGCAACACATGGCGGCGGCGATGGCGGTGTTCGGCAAAGGCGTCGAGCACGGCCCGCAGCCAGGCGCGGTCGGCCACCATCAGCAGCCGCCGGCGTGGGCCGCGAATTGCGGCGCTGCCGTCGAGCGAGGGCCCCACGCCGATATGGCAGGGCTGGGCGTCGGTGGCGAGCGCGTCTTCGATCAGGTTGGGCAGCGCCTGCTTCAAACGCGCCGGCGGCAGCGGCGGCACGCTAGCGGTGGTCAGCAGTACGTCGCTGGCCGCCAGGATCAGCACCAGGCGTTCGGCGGCGGGCAGGTCGGCGATGCGGGTGTGGCCTTCACGCAACACTTCAAAGGCCGTGCTGCCGGCCGCGCGCCGTGCGGCGTCGGTGCCGGTGCGCACCAGCGCGAACGGCAGGGCGCCGAACTGCCAGGGTTGCGGCTGATCGTGCGGCCGGTGCGGCAGGCGGACATAGAGGGTGGTGCTCAATTTTTCCTTAACGTGGCGTCAGTGGCGCCAATGGCGGGACGTGGGGGAAAAACCCGGGAAGGCGCATTGCCGCGTGGCGCCTCGCTCGCGCCAGCGTCGCAGCATACCTTGCCTGTGTGACTAAACCGCGTCAATACCGTTCCTCCCCGGTTGCCAATGCCTGCAAGCCGCGCCGACCGTGGATGCTCGGTACGCCTTGTATCAGACATTCAGCGCAGGTCCGGCAGCCGGTCGGCGTCCTGTATCCAGACCACCCGTGTCGTATTGGTGGCACCCAGCGGCTCGCCGCGGTAGATCAGCGAGACCTGCAGCCGGCTGGCGCGTTCGTGGCGAACCAGTCCGTAGACCAGGAAATAGTGCGAGCGTACGTCGATCATATTGGCCAGGCTGGCGCTGTCGGCCTGGGGCGCGACCGCGGCCAGCTGGGTCTGCACGTTGCCGACGTTGTTGAAGTAGGCGCGGTCGCGCTGGCGTACCAGTTCGCGGGCGCGTTCCAGCGGCAGCTTGTCGATCACGGCGGCCAGCACCTCGGCCTCGGCGGTATTGGCGTTGACCAGGGTGCGCTCGGGCAGCACGGTGACGAATGGCTCCAGCACGGCGATCATTTCCGGCGTATAGCCGGGCAGGGACAGCAGCCCCTGCACGCTGTCGAGCGGGCGCGGCGCCGCGCGGCCGCCGTCGCTGCCGCCTTGCGCCGCCTGCAGCATGGCGCGCGCGGTAGACTCGGCCAGTTGCGGGTTCAGGCCCACGGTCTGCAGCAAACGGCGGTAGGCGGCCTGGGCAGCGGGATCGACCGAAGCGGCGCGCCCCTGGCCGCCGGCGGTGGCGGTCCAGATCACCAGGTTGGCGAGATTGAAGCGCGCCTGCGCATCGAGAATGCGGCCGGACAGGAACGAGGTCTCGCCGGCCACGTCGGTGCGCAGCGAGGCCCCAAGGAAATCCGACAGCCGGGTTTCGGCGATCGGCACCGCCCAGGGCTCGCCGAGCTGGTCGACGTTGGTGCGGCGCTGGTCGTCACGCAGGATCAGCCGCGCCCAGTCGACCGCGGCGCGCTCGATCCAGGTCGCCTGCGCCAGCAGCCGCTGGTTCTCGATCGCACGGATCTGCACCTGCTGGCGCCACAGCATGCCGGACACCACCACCACGGCCAGCGTCACTATCAGCAGCGCGGTGACCACGGCGGCGCCGCGGGCGCGGCGCCTAGCGAAGGCCGGGCGGGAGCGGACGGGGGCGCGCCTCATAGCCCGGTCATGCAGATCTTCTGGAACTGCCGCGGCGCATCGCCGTCGCCCATGCGCGCGAACACGGTCAGTTCGACCGCGCGCACCGCGGTGTTGGGCAGCGCCGTGCCGACGTCCGAGGCGGCCACAGCACTGGCGGCATTGCCGGAGAACAGCACGTTGCGGATGCGCCCGGTATCGGCCTGCCAGCCGGCAGGCTCCACCCAGGCGCGCACGCTCATGCCGGCGACGTCGGGCAGCACGCGCCGCACCTGCGCCGCATTGTTGCCGCCCTGGCGCAGCGACAGCAGCGCCGACTGTAGCCCGGCCCGGTCCGCCACCGGCGGCGCGGCCACCCGCACCAGCGTATTGCCGTCGATCTGGTACGACAGCACCTGCCACGCCGGCGGCTGCCCCTCGTCGCGGCGGTCGCGCACCAGCAGCAGCCGGTCCTGGCCGACCTCGACCGGGCTGCCCTGCAGCAGCGCGGGGCTGGCCAGGTGCTCGCAGTCGGCCTGGAACTGCCCGTAGAGAATCTTCAACGCATCCAGGCGCGCATCGTGGTCGGTCAGGCGCTCGCGGCTGCGCGTCAGGCTGTCGAGCGCGCGCCAGCCGATCACCGCCATCACCGCCAGCAGCGTGATCGCGACCAGCATCTCCAGCAGCGTGAAGCCGCGGGTGCGCCGGCCTGGGCGTTGACGCTCAGAGCACGTTGCGGGCTTCATTGGGAACGATGGTGACCAGCCACGCCAGCCGCACTGACTTGTCGGTGGCGGACGGGTAGACCGCGATCTCGACGCGGCGGAAAACCGGATTGGGCGTGCCCGACACCGACTGCTCGCAGTACAGCGGGGTGCCGCCTTGCGGGCAGGCATAACCGCTGACGCCGGGCTCGGGCCAGGTCTTTGAAAGGCGCAGCGCGGCCAGGTGGTTCTCGGCGCTCCATTCGGCCAGCATGCGGGTCTGCAGCGCCGCGCCGGCATCGAGCATCGAGCCCATGGCGCGCATGGCCGCGGTGAGCGCGACCGCCAGGATGGTCAGCGCGACCAGCACCTCGATCAGCGTGAAGCCGGCGCGGCGGCGGCCATGCAAGGGGATGCGGGTCATGGCGTGCTGGCGAAGTAACGGCCGCTGCCGTCGCCGGCAACGTCCACGCGGATATCGCCGCGCACCAGCACCAGCCGCTGCGGCATATCGATCAGCTCGCGCCCGAATACCAGCCGCAGCGGGCCGCCGGTGCCGGTGGGCCGGCCGCCTTCGGCAACCACTACCTGGTCCAGCGCCAGCCGCCAGCGGCCCGGCGCGAACACGTCGGTACGCATGGGGATCCAGCCGTACGGGGTCGCTTCCAGGAAGCGCCAGCCGCCGGCGTCGCCTTCCCAGGCGATCGGGCGGGCGCCGAGCTGTGCCTCTTCCTGCGCCAGCTCGAACAGCCGCGCGATGCGCTGGCCGTCATCCAGCACGCGGCCGCGCTCGTTGGGCGAGGCGTTGATCGCCACCAGCGAAATCACGATGCCGGCGATCACCATGACCACCAGCAGCTCGAGCAGGGTAAAGCCCCGGCGCCGCAAGGGCGCGCTGTGGCGCGGCGCCGTGGTCATGGTCAGGGGATGCGGGCGCGCCGGGATTTATTCCCAGTTGCCGATATCGGCGTCGTTGCCGTTGCCGCCGGCCTGGCCGTCGGCGCCGAAGCTGAACACGTCGATCTCGCCGCGCACGCCCGGGTTCAGGTACTGGTACGGATGGCCCCAGGGATCCTTGGGCAGCTTCTCCAGGTAGCCGCCCCCCTTCCAGTTGTTCGGCACCGGCTCGGTGGCGGGCTTGGTCACCAGCGCGGCCAGGCCTTGCTCGGTGGTCGGGTAGCGGCTGTTATCGAGCCGGTACAGCTTGAGCGCCTGCATGATCGACGAGATGTCCTGGCGTGCCGCGACGATGCGCGCTTCGTCCGGACGGCTCATGATCTTGGGCACTACCAGCGCCGCCAGCACGCCAAGGATCACGATCACCACCATGATTTCGATCAGGGTGAAGCCGCGCGCGCGGCGGGCGCGTGCGGGCCGGGAACGGGCGGGGCTGGCGGTAGTGAAAATGCGCATCGTCTGTGAACCTCGTTGCTGGAATGGCTGAGCCCACGGCCGGGCTGGCGGCGGGCCGGTTTCGCCAGTCAGTATAACCGGCGCCACATGACTGTTTTATGGGGGTGGCGTCGGCGCCGCTGCAATGTGTGAGGCAAAGCACAGCTGGTGCGCCAGGCCGGATTTAACTTGCATCCTGGATGCATATTTTTTAAGATGTCGCCACGATGCAACTGACCCGCTTTTCCGACTATGCACTGCGCCTGCTGATGTACGTCGCCCGTGGCGACGGCAGCCGGCCCATCACCATTGCGGAAGTGGGGCAGCAGTTCGATATCTCGCACAACCACCTGGTCAAGGTGGCGGCGCGGTTGTCGAAGCTGGGCTGGATCACCGCCACGCGCGGCCGCCACGGCGGGCTGCAGCTTGGGCCTGGTGCCGAACAGCTGACTATCGGCACGATCCTGCGCGAGCTGGAAGGCCACAAGGCCATCATCGACTGCGACAACCCGCCCTGTGCGCTGAACGGCAACTGCCGCCTGAAGCGCGCGCTGGACGTGGCCGAGCAGGCGTTCTACCGCGCGCTGGACGAGGTCACGCTGGCCGACGTCACCGGCAGCAAGACCGCCGAGTCGATCATCCAGCTGCATCGCGATTTCCTGAACCGGCGTTCGGCCTGAGTGGACGTAGTCCGCGCAGGCGCCGACGAGCGCCGGTTTTATTGTGCGATAAAACATGCATATAACATGCATGAATGAAACGGAGTGTTATTTGATGCTGTCCGCCGCTTCCCGCCCCTATATCGATGCGAGCGTCCCGGTGCTGCGCGAGCATGGCCTGGCCATCACCACCCACTTTTACCGCGAGATGTTCGCCGACCGGCCTGAACTCACGCAGATGTTCAACATGGGCAACCAGGCCAACGGCAGCCAGCAGCAATCGCTGGCGTCGGCCGTGTTCGCCTACGCCGCCAATATCGACAATGGCGCCGCGCTGGCGCCGGTGGTCGACCGCATCGTGCACAAGCATGCGGCAGTAGGCCTGACCGCCTCGCATTACCCGATCGTCGGCCGCCACCTGCTGGGCGCGATCAAGGCGGTGCTGGGCGATGCGGCCACGCCGCCGCTGATCGCCGCCTGGGACGAAGCCTACTGGCTGCTGGCCGGCGAGCTGATCGCCGCCGAGGCACGGCTGTACCAGCGCACCGGTGTCGCCGCCGGCGAGCTGAAGGCGGTGCGCGTGCTGCGCCGCGAAGCGCAGGGCGAGCAGGTGGTGTCGCTGACGCTGGCCGCTGCCGACGGCGGCCCGCTGCGCGACTTCCGTCCCGGCCAGTACATCAGCGTCGAGGCGCGCCTCGACAACGGCACGCGCCAGCTGCGCCAGTATTCGCTGTCGGGCGAGACCAGCCTGCCGACCTGGCGCATTTCGGTCAAGCGCGAAGACGGCGACCAGTCGACGCCGGCCGGCGCGGTCTCCAACTGGCTGCATGCCAACGCGCAGGAAGGCACCGAGCTGAAGGTGAGCGCGCCGTTCGGCGATTTCACCCCGGCGCTCGACGGCCATCGCCCGCTGGTGCTGCTGTCGGGCGGCATCGGCATCACGCCGATGCTGTCGGTGCTGCGCACGCTGGCCGCACAGGGTTCGCAGCGTCCGATCCTGTTCGCCCACGCCGCCCGCAACGGCCGCCACCATGCGCACCGCGCGGACCTGCAGTGGGCGCGCGAGCGGTTGCCGCAACTGGTGACGCATATCAGCTACGAAGCGCCCGAGGCCGCCGACGCCATCGGCCGCGACTACGACCATGCCGGCACCATGCCGATGGCCGAGTTGCTGGCGCGGCCGGAGCTGCAGCGCTTCATCGATGGCCGCTTCTACCTGTGCGGGCCGCTGGGCTTCATGCAGGCGCAGCGCCATGCGCTGGTCAGCGCCGGCGTGCCGGTGGCGCACATCGAGCGCGAAGTCTTCGGCCCGGACCTGCTCGACCACCTGCTCTGAGCCCGGCCAGCCGGAGGAGTGGCGACAGTGTCATGTGGCTCTGGTACGCTTGGCGCGATCGTTCATTTGCGTCAGGGGTACCGTTCCCGTGCAACTCTCCCTCCGGCCTGTCCTTCGCTTTAATGCCGCTGCGCCGTGGCTGCCGCGCCTGGCAGGCGTGGTGCTGTTTGTCGCGCTGTGCGCGCTGGCCACGTACTGGGCGCTGACCTTCAGCGCGATGCGCACCTTGCCGGTGCCGCAGAGCGCACGGGTTGCCCAGACCGAGGCGGTCGAGACCGGCGCCGTGGCGACGCTGTTCGGCGGCTCGGCCCAGGGCGGTCCGCGCGACGTGCAACTGCTCGGCGTGGTGGCCGAGGTCGATGGCGGCGCCGGCGCGGCGATCGTGTCGCTGGACGGCGGGCCGCCCAAGGCGGTGCGGTCCGGTGCTGAACTGTCGCAGCAGATCCGGCTGGTGGAGATCCGCCAGCGCTCGGTGGTGATCGAACGCAGCGGCGTGCGCCAGGAAATCGCATTGCCGGTGCAGCCGGGCGCCGCGCGCGCACCTGCCGCTGGTGCGCCGGCTCCCGCGCTGCCGACGCCGCCCGCTGGCGCCGCCGCGCCGATGGCGACGCCGATGCCGCCGCCGGCCCCACCGGCCCCGGTGACCAGCCAGCCGGCCCAACCGATCCAGCCGGCTCCGGGCCAGCCCCCGCAGGCGCAAATCCAGCCCCAGGTCCAGGCCCAACCCCAGGCCCAACCCCAGGCGCAGCCTGCCGCACCGCACCAGCCCATGATGGCGCCGCCACCCAGCCAGGACGGGATGCTGGTCCCCAAGAATTGAGCTGGCAAGGCCGCAAATATTCGCGTCCCGTTGCGTTCCCTTACGGGGCGCCAGCCTTTCTGTGAGGCGGGTAACATCGTATTAAAAGCGCCAACCCCCCTGCATCGTCTGCGTTCTAATCCGTACATGCCAACGTGATGACAAGGAGCAAGACATGCAACGCAATCACAAGCAGCAGATCCTGAAGCAATTCCTGGCCGCCTCGGCCGCCTTGCTGGTTGCCGGCGGCGCCTTCGCCCAGGCCAGCGCGCCCGCTGCACCGGCCGGCAAGGCCGGCCCCGGCCACCACCATATGGGCCATGGCGGCGGCTGGATGAAGGCGGTCGATACCGACAACGATGGTGCCATCTCGAAGGCGGAGGCCGACGCCTACTTCAACAAGCTCGACACCAACCGCGACGGCAAGATCGACAAGGCCGAGATGGACGCGCACCGCAAGGCCGTCATGGCCGAGCGCCACGCCCGTATGCAGGCCGCCTTCGATGAGAAATTCAAGGCCGCCGACAAGAACGGCGACGGCGCCCTGACCAAGGCCGAGGCCAATGCCGGCATGCCGCGGCTGGCCAAGCGCTTCGACCAGCTCGACGCCAACCGCGACGCCAAGCTGACCCGTGACGAAATCCGCGCCGGCATGGAGAAGATGGACCGCGACCACCATCGCCGTGGCCCGCAGGGCCAGGGTGCTCCGGGCGGCCAGCCTGCGCCCGCGAACCCGTCTGCACCGGGGGCCCCGTCCAGTAGCGGCGGCTGATGCCGCCGCAGGACGGCCATGGCCGTCCTGCCTGAAACCGCTGTTCAGCGCGCGTGCCTGCCGGCCGCGCGCTTTTGCTTTGGCGCGGTCCGTCATTGCGTCGGAGCGCGCGTTGACCAGGAAGTATCTGACCCCGGCGGCAAACGCCCGTAGAATGCCGCTTCCCTGTGCGGCCGGCCTTGGCACCATCCTTGCCTTCTCCCGGTCGCCGCGGGCGCGGCCGCAACCCCCGCAGCCGTGCCACCAGACAGGTTGCCCAGCCCGACCGGCTGCAGCACGAGTGACCTAAAAGGCTGTCGATTCGTCGGGAATCCGGCCTTCAGCGGGCGCAATTACACAAAAAATTGCGTATTTGTGCACGGCTTGCTAAATTTGCGCAAAAAAATTGCCAATAAACATATTGCGGAGCAACAATATCGTGAGCAAGGTGGAGTTGGACAAGATCGACCGGAAGATCCTGGAAGTGCTGCAGACCAACGGCCGGTTGACCAACCTGGAGGTGGCCGAGCGCGTCAACCTGTCGCCCAGCCCCTGCCTGCGCCGCATCCGGCGGCTGGAGGAGATCGGCGTGATCCGGCAGTACGCGGCGCTGCTGGAGCCGAACAAGATCGGGCTCGGCCTGCTGGCCTATATCAATGTCCGGCTGGAGAAGCATGGCGGCGCGCCCAAGGGCAAGGCGCCGCTGGACCTGTTCCGCGCCTCCATCGCGGTCTGGCCAGAGGTGGCGGCATGCCATGCCATGACCGGCGAGATGGACCTGCTGCTCAAGGTCTACGTCGAGGACATGGAGCATTTCGCGCGCTTCATGCAGGAGCAGCTGCTGGCCCATCCGTCGGTGATCGACGTGCGCTCCAGCTTTGCGCTGGAAAGCATCAAGGACACCACGGCGCTGCCGGTCGGCGGCGCGGCCTGAGCGGTCCGGGGGCGCATGCAAAAACGGCGCATCTTGCGATGCGCCGTGGCGGCCGTGGGCGGCGAAGCGGGCGAGCAGCCCGCTCAGGCGGTGTGTTTTTGCGGCACCATGGAGCGCCAGAAGCGCAGGCCGAAGCGGCGTGCGTCGCGCAGGTTGCGGCGCACCGCGTAGTCGAGGTCGGCCATCTGTTCGTCCAGCGCCTCGGTCAGGCGGCTGACGGTGTCCGCCGGCGGCAGTTCCAGGTAGGCGTCGGCCTCGCCATAGGCGTACTGGACCTTCATGCCGGCTTTCTTGGCGATGTGCATCATCGCGGCGTTGCGCGACAGGCAGTGCATGTACAGCGTGCGCACGCTGGTGTTGCGGCCATGCATGGCCGCACGCTCGAACAGCGCGCTGCCGATACCGCGGCCGCGGGCGCTGCGCGACACCGACACACCGAACTCGGCCACGCGGCCCTGGGCATTGTCGCGCAGGTTGGCAAAGTGGCCCACGCCGATCAGCTCGAGCTTGTCGTCGTAGACGCCGAACACGGTGTCGTGGTCGAAGTCGATGCTGTCCACGTAGGCTTCGATCACGTGGTCGCCCACCGACTGGCCGAAACGGAGCAGGCGATCGTCCTCGCCCAGGGCGAGGAAATGCTTCAGCAAGCGCGAGCGATGATGGGCGGCCAGCTCGCGCACCAGAACGGTGGCACGGTGGGCGGCCTGCGTCGCTGCAGCTGCCTTGCGCAGATCTTCGTCGGTCAGTGCGCCGACAGCCTTGCTCAGTTCGAGCGGGTTCACGTTAAATCCTTCCTGGTGCAGTAACAGATAAAAAATAGGCACTGCGGTGGTGTTTCGCCAGGCACTTTTTCCCTGGCTCGGTGCGAGATTCGGGGAAACACCATCTTGATGCAGCGTGAAAAGTATTGTAGTGGAATTGCCAGTCTGGCGTAAGCTTCCTGCGCCGCAGCAGCCGGCCGCACCGCCACATCGCTTTGAAAAATGCAATAAAATCAATAGCCTAAGAAAATGTGATGAATTGTTGCGCGACATCAACTGTGGATATGCTGCAACGCCGCAACCGGCCCATGCCCGCCACGATCCCGCCCGCCCTCGCCAAGCCGCCCCGTCTTCGATGACCGAGTCTCCCATTGCAGTGATCTACGCGCATCCCACGCCCAGCCGATCGCGCGTCAACCGGCCGCTGGCCGACGCCCTGGCCTCATTGCCGCAGGTACAGGTACGCGATCTTTACCGTTCCTATGTCGATTACGACATCGATGTCGTCGCCGAGCAGCGCGTGCTGGCGGTCGCGGACACCGTCGTGTTGCAGTTTCCGGTGCGCTGGTACAGCGTCCCCGCGTTGCTAAAGCTATGGCTGGATGAGGTGCTAGAGCACGGGTGGGCCTACGGCCCAGGCGGCACGGCACTGCGCGGCAAGTCGATGCTGGCGGTGGTCAGTACCGGCGGCAGCGCCGATGCCTACGGCCCCGACGGCAACCATGGCCATCCGATCAGTGAATTCCTGTTGCCGCTGGAGCAGACCGCGCTCCTGTGCGGCATGAACTGGCTGCCGCCGGTGGTGCTGCATGACGCCGACAACGCCGATGCGCAGGCGCTGGCCGACCATATTGCGCACGTCTGCGGGCGCCTGGGTGCCGACGCCATGCCCGCGGAGGTGCGCGCATGAACCAGCATGACTTCCTGATTGCGCTGCTGGTGTTCCTGGTTGCGGCGGTGGTGGCGGTGCCGCTGGCGCGGCGCAGCGGCCTGGGCGCCGTGCTGGGCTACCTGCTGGCGGGCGCGGCGATCGGCCCGTTTGCGCTGCGCCTGGTTACCGACGTCGAGTCGATCCTGCATTTCTCCGAGTTCGGCGTGGTGCTGATGATGTTCGTCATCGGCCTGGAACTGGAGCCGCGCAAGCTATGGGCGTTGCGGCGGAGCATCTTCGGCTACGGTGGCGCCCAGCTTGCCGCCTGCGCGCTGGTGATCGGCGGTGCGGCGGCGCTGGCGGGTGCGTCGTGGCAGGTGGCGCTGGTCGCGGGCCTGGGCCTGGCGCTGTCGTCCACCGCGATCGCGCTGGCGACGCTGACCGAGCGCAACCTGTTTGGCACGCCGGCCGGCGCCGCCAGCTTCGGCATCCTGCTGTTCCAGGATATTGCGGCCATCCCGATGATCGCGCTGTTGCCGCTGCTCGCCGTCGAGAGCGCCGAAGGCGCCGGTGCGGGCGCCGCCGGCTGGATGGCCGGCGTGAAGGCGGTGGCGGTGATCGGCGCTGTGGTGGTCGGCGGCCGCTACCTGGTGCGGCCGGCGCTGCGCTTTATCGCGCGCACCGACATGCGCGAGATGTTCACCGCGTTTGCGCTGCTGCTGGTGGTCGGCATCGCGCTGATGATGGACGCGGTCGGGCTGTCGATGGCGCTGGGCACCTTCCTCGCCGGCGTGCTGCTGGCCGATTCGGAATACCGCCATGCGCTGGAGGCCGACCTGGAGCCGTTCAAGGGGCTGCTGCTGGGCCTGTTCTTCATGGCGGTCGGGATGTCGATCGACTTTGCCGTGCTGGCACGCTCGCCGGGGCTGGTGCTCGGCCTGGTGGTTGCCTTCGTTGTGGCCAAGACCGGCGTGCTGGTGCTGCTGGCGCGCAGGTTCGCTATTGCGCGCGGCCAGCGGCTGCTGTTTGCGCTGCTGATCTCGCAGGGCGGCGAGTTCGCCTTCGTGGTGTTCGGTGTCGCCGGCGGCGCGGGCCTGCTGCCGCGCGAGACCGAGGCGTTGCTGGTGCTGGTGGTGGCGCTGTCGATGGTGGCCACGCCGTTGCTGCTGCTCGCCTATGACCAGCTGGTGGCGCCGCGGCTGGGCCGCGCCAGGGCGCGGCCGGACGAGGCCATCACGCCGCAGGACAACCCGGTGCTGATCGCCGGCTTCGGCCGGTTCGGGCAGATCATCGGGCGGCTGCTGTACAGCCAGGGCATCGGCGTCACGGTGCTCGATCACGATCCGGACCAGATCGAGTTCCTGCGCCAGTACGGCTTCAAGATCTTCTATGGCGATGCCACGCGGCTGGACCTGCTGGAAGCCGCCGGTATCGCCCGCGCGCGCATTTTGGTGGTGGCAATCGACGGCATGGACGACAGCCTGCAACTGATCGACCGTGTGCGCGAGCGCTATCCGGAGTTGCGGATCTATGCGCGGGCGCGGCATGTGTCGCATATCTACCAGCTCAAGGACCGCGGCGTGCAATTGTTCGAGCGCGAGATGTTCGAGGGTTCGCTGAGGATGGGACGGAGTGTCCTGGAAGGGCTGGGCTTCGACCCGGCCGAGGCGCGCAACGTGGCGCTGCGCTTCCGGCGGCACAATATCCAGGCGATCGACCGCTTCTACCCGCACTACACCGACCAGAAGAAGCTGGTCTCGCTGGCGCGCCAGGCCCGCGACGAGCTGGAGGAAATGTTCAGGCAAGACCGCGAGCAGCGCCGGCAGCGCGAAGAGGCAGAGTGGACCTGACGATGGCGGGGGCAGGCCGGGGCGGGTCCGCCTTCGTCAGCGGATCGCGGCGGCGCGGCCCGGCAGCCCGCCTTCGAGGAGGTCGAGCACCGTCTCGGCAAAGTCGGCGTACGAAAGCCGTCCGCCCGGCTTGAGCCAGGTGAAGGTCCAGTTGATCATGCCGAACACGGTCATGGTCAGCGCGGTCTGGTTATCGCGCGTGACACGCTCCGGGTAGGCCCGGCGCAGCAGGCGCGAGAAGGCCGCCACCACGTCGCGCTCGCGGCCGAGGATCACGTCGCGCTGGCCTTCGGCGAGGAACTTGACGTCGTTGATCAGCGCGATATGGCGGGTCTGCGAGGTTTCGTACTCGGCCAGGAAGGCGCGGATCAGGTTGGCAAACGCGTCCTTGTCGGTGCGCGCGTGGCGCTCGGCGTCGGCTTCGACCTCGGTGACCAGCAGCATCAGCCGCCGCGTGTAGCGGTCCAGCAGGTCGAACAGGATCGCTTCCTTGCTCTCGTAATAGTGGTAGAGGCGCGCCTTGGACGTGCCGCAGGCGGCGGCCAGGTCGGCCATCGAGGTGCTGGGGTAGCTGCTGTTGGCGAAGGCAGCCGCGGCCAGGTCCAGGATCTGTTCGCGCTGCGCCTCGAAATCGGGTGCCTTGGTACGGGCCATGTGTATCGGGGTTACTCGCCACTGCCGCCGGCGCGGCGGCGCAGCTCGCAGGTCTCGAGCGAATCGGAGTTGCCGCGCAGCACCATCAGGCCCGAGGCGATCAGCTCGCGGCAGCGCCAGAACACGAACCAGTCGCTGGCCAGCAGGCCTTCGATCGCGCCCATCACGCTGCCCACCACCTGCACCGCGGGGGTCCATTCCGCCGGCGCGCGATCCATGATGATGTCGTCGATGGTGTGGTAGGCGGCCGGAACCAGCGTATTGCCCTTCCACAGGCGGACGTCGGCGTTCTCCTTGACGTTCTGCTGCCACTCGTAGCCGAGCCGTCCCAGCCGAAGCACCGAAACCGGCGCGATGGTGGAGAAGCGCCGCGCCAGCCGCGCCGGTGAATACATGCCGATGGCGGCCAGGTTGCCTTGCGCGGGCATCTCCAGCTCGCGCAGGTCCATCGCGACTTCATTGATCCGTTGCGGCGCCTGATACAGGTGGAACACAACCCGGCGCAGCATCAGCTGGTCGGCCGCGCTCTGGCCGTGCCAGATGGCTATTTCCAGTTCGTCCTGGCGCAGCCGCTGTAGCTGGTCCAGCGCCTGGCGCATCTCGGCGGCGAAATCGATGTCGGTGTGCGGGGCGACCCGCTGCCAGAAGCCGGAACGGATCAGCCCGGTGCTGTCGATGTCGGCCAGAGGCCCCACTGCCAGGTCGTCGCGCAGCACCACGACAGGGTCCGGCCGCGCGGCCTGCGCCAGCGCCTGGCGCAGGGTCGTGCCTGCTACATCACCGTTGACGACGTGGATATATTGCATGGCCGTGATTGTATATGGGTGGGACGGTTCGCTGGCACCGCGCGGCGCTGGCGCGACAGTCGGCGGGCGCCGCTGTGCAAGGCTGTGCGCCACCGCTGCCTATCGCCGCCGCAGCCCACGCAATGCCCCTGCAAGCATCGCGCCAGGCCGCTGCCGGCCTGCCGCCATTGTAATCACGGCCCGGCCTGGCCAATCGCTGCGAGTGTCGGCACGCGTACGCGCCGCTGGCCGTCCCCGCGCGGCGTACCCGGATCAGCGCTCGTCGTAGCTGACCACTACCCGCGGCGTCAGCGCGCGCGCCTGGCAGGTGAGCACGAAGCCCTTTTCCATCTCCCACGGCTCGAGCGTGTAGTTCTTCTCCATCTCGACCTGGCCTTCCAGCACCTTGGCGCGGCAGGTGCAACAGACGCCGCCCTTGCAGGCGTACGGCAGGTCGAGCCCGGCGGCCAGCGCGGTATCGAGCACGTTGGCGTCTTCCATCGGCAGGCGCATGCTGTGCTGCTTGCCGTCGAGCACGACCACCAGCTCGGCGGTGCCCGCATGGTCGGCATGCGCGTGCGACGGCTTGGGCCTGGCCTGCGCGAGCGGCACGCCGAAGCGCTCGGCGTGGATACGGTGCGGATCCACGCCAGCGTCGCGCAGCGCCGCCTCGGCTTCGTCGATCATCGACGCAGGCCCGCAGATGAAGGCCGCATCGATGTCGTCCACCGGGATCAGGGTCCGCAGGAAGGCGGTGACGCGGTCGTGGTCAACCCGGCCGTGCAGCAGGTCGACCTCCTGCGGCTGGCGCGACAGCACGTGGTACAGCGTGAAGCGCGACAGGTACTGGTTTTTCAGGTCTTCCAGTGCCTCGGAAAAGATGATGCTGTCGACATTGCGGTTGCCGTAGACCAGCGTGAAGCGGCTGCGCGGCTCGGCCTGCAGCGTGGTGCGGATCAGCGACAGCACCGGCGTGATGCCGCTGCCCGCGGCAAAGGCGACATAGTGGCGCGCCGCCGCAGGATCCAGCGGCACGTTGAAGCGGCCATCTGGCGTCATCACGTCGATCACCTGGCCGGGTGCGATGGTGTCGTGGAGATGGGACGAAAACAGCCCGTCCTCGACCAGCTTCACCGCCACGCGCAGCTCGCCTTGTGCGTCATAGTCCTGCACCGCCGAGCAGATCGAATACGAGCGCCGCAAGTCCTTGCCGTCGACCGGCGCCTTCAGCGTCAGGAACTGGCCCTGGGTGAAGCGGTAGGCGTCGCGCAGCGTTTCCGGCACCTCGAACGCGATCGAGATGGTGTCGGCAGTCTCGGGGCGCACCTGCGCCACGCGCAGCGGGTGGAACTGTGGGGTCATGGCAGCCTGGCTTCGGCCCGGCGGGGCTCAGTAGGGTTTGAAATAATCGAACGGCTCGCGGCAGTCCAGGCAGCGGTACAGTGCCTTGCACGCCGTCGAGGCGAAGCGCGAGATTTCCTGCGTGTGCACGCTGCCGCAGCGCGGGCAGGCGACGCGGTCCGGGGCGCCGGCGCGCGCGGCACGCGGGACGAAGTGCAATGGTCGCGCCGTGGCTGGCGCGCCGCACTGGCCGGGCGGCGCGATGCCGAATTCGCGCAATCGCTCACGCGCGGCGGGGGTGATCCAGTCGGTGGTCCACGCCGGCGCCAGCACGGTGCGCAGGCGCCACGGTGCCAGGCCGGCGGCGTCGAGCGCATGGCCGATGTCCTCGGCGATCTGCGACATCGCCGGGCAGCCGGAGTAGGTGGGCGTGATGGTCACCTCCAGCGTGCCGTCGGCATCGGCGCTGATCCCGCGCAGGATGCCGAGGTCGCGGATCGACACCACCGGGATCTCCGGGTCGGGGACCGCTTCCAGCGCCGCCCATGCCTGCGCGACGCGCGCATCGGCGGCAGTGTTCGCCGGGCGGGGCAGGGTGGTGACGTTCATGCCAGTCATTCCTTTGCGGCGAAGCGGGCAATTACCATTGCGCGCCCGGATGGGCCCGCGCCAGCCCTTGCATCTCGCCCAGCAGGTAGCTCATGTGTTCAGAATGCACGCCGAGCTTGCCGGTGGAGACAAAGCTGCTCGCCGGCGGCAGCGCCAGCGTGGCGGCTTGCAGGGTCTCGGCGACGGTCGCGTCCCACGCAGTTCGCAGCGAGGCGGTGACGACGCCAATGCCCTGCGCAGCGGCTTCGGTTTCCACCGGGTCATCGGCAAAGCACTCATTCATATAGGGCAGCAGGTGGTCCAGGGCCCGCTGCATGCGGGCATGCGACGCTTCGGTGCCGTCGCCCAGGCGCACCACCCAGCCGGCGGCATGGTGCAGGTGGTAGCTCGCCTCCTTGACCGACTTGGCGGCGATGGCGGCGAGCTGCGCATCGCTGCTGGACTTCAGCGCTTGCCACAGCTCGACCATCAGCGCGCTGTACAGGAAGTTGCGCATGATGGTGACCGCGTAGTCGCGTTCCGCGGCGGCGGTGCCGGCCAGCGGGCCGCGGTGGGGCAGTTCCGCCAGCGTCCAGTTGCGGAAGTCGCGCTCGGCGCGCCAGTAGGCATAGTCGTCTTCATGCCGTGGCAGGCCGGTCAGCTCGCCTTCCAGTTCGCCGGCGCGCCCGTACAGCAGGCGTGCCTGGCCGATCAGGTCGAGGCTGATGTTGGCCAGCGCAATGTCTTCTTCCAGCACGGGGCCGTGGCCGCACCATTCGGCATTGCGCTGGCCGAGCACCAGCGCGTTGTCGGCCAGGCGCAGCACATAGCGCAGCGCGGCGGTGCGGGCCGGCGGCAAGTGATCCAGGGAAGCGGGTTGCGGGGACGCGGTCATCGTGCGTGGCCCTTACATATGGTTGACTTCGTCGGGCAGCTGGTAGAACGTCGGGTGCCGGTAGATCTTGTCGGCCATGGGGTCGAACAGTTCCGGCTTTTCCTCCGGCACGCTCGCCGTGATGGCGGCGGACGGCACTACCCAGATCGACACGCCTTCCTGGCGCCGCGTGTAGACATCGCGCGCCATGTGCAGCGCCTGCTGCGCGTCGGCGGCGTGCAGGCTGCCGCAGTGCTTGTGCTCCAGGCCTTGCTTGCTGCGCACGAACACCTCCCACAGCGGCCATTCCTTGCGGTTCATCGTTGTCTCCTCAGTCCTTGCGTGCTGGCTGCGGTTTGGGTTCAAGCAGGGATCAGGCAGCCGCGCGGCGCTCGCCCGCTTCGCGCTCGGCCTGCTTGGCCGCGTGGGCCAGTGCGGCTTCGCGGACCCAGGCGCCGTCCTCGTGCGCCTTGACGCGCGTGGCCAGGCGCTCCCGGTTGCAGGGGCCGTCGCCGTTGATCACGCGCCAGAACTCGTCCCAATCCAGCGGGCTGCAGTCATAGTGGGCGCGCTCGGCGTTCCATTGCAGTCCCGGGTCGGGCAGGGTCACGCCCAGTACCCGCGCCTGTTCCACCGTGGCATCGACGAACTTCTGGCGCAGGTCGTCATTCGAGATGCGCTTGATGCCCCAGGCCATGGTCTGCGCGCTGTTGGTCGAGGCCGCATCGGGCGGGCCGAACATCATCAGCACCGGGAACCACCAGCGGTTGACCGCGTCCTGCACCATCTCGCGCTGGGCGTCGGTGCCGCGCATCATCGCCAGCAGCGCGTCGAATCCCTGGCGTTGGTGAAACGACTCTTCCTTGCAGATGCGGATCATGGCGCGCGCATACGGGCCATACGAGCAGCGGCACAGCGGGATCTGGTTCATGATCGCCGCGCCGTCCACCAGCCAGCCGATCACGCCCACGTCGGCCCAGGTCAGCGTCGGGTAGTTGAAGATGGACGAGTACTTGGCCTTGCCGCTGTGCAGCGCGTCGACCAGCTCGTCGCGCGAAGCATCCAGCGTTTCGGCCGCGGAGTAGAGGTACAGGCCGTGGCCGCCTTCGTCCTGCACCTTGGCCAGCAGGATCGCCTTGCGCTTGAGTGACGGTGCGCGGCTGATCCAGTTGCCCTCGGGCAGCATGCCGACAATCTCGGAATGCGCGTGCTGGGAAATCTGCCGCACCAGTGTCTTGCGGTAGGCCGCCGGCATCCAGTCCTGCGGCTCGATCTTGCCGTCGGCGGACACGCGCGCGTCAAAAGCGGCCTGGCGGACCTCATCGTCCTGAGGGTCCTGAGGGGCAGCGATCTGGGCGGAGTCAGCTTGGCCGGGAACGTCCAGGCTTTGGGTGTACATAGCGCCTCCTCTGGCGGGGGGCCGCGGCTGGGTGGGTGACCGTTGGTGCGGCGGCTGGCCCTATTATATATAAGCCGACCGGTCGGTCAATTTAAGCCGCGCCGGGTTTGTGTTGGTCGTCGCCGGGGCAGCGACATCACGTGACGGCCGGGGCACGTGTAGTATCAGAGACGGAACGGCCTCGTGCTGTCCAACCCTTATTCCCTTTGTCTACGGAGGTAACGCAAATGGCAAGCGCGGCATACAGCAAGATCGTGGTGGCGGTGGATGGCAGCAGCACGTCCGGACTGGCACTGGCCGAAGCCATCCGCGTAGCGGCGCCGGGCGGTGCCACGGTGCTGGCGCTCTATGTCGTCGACACGGGTACGCCGATGTTCGACGTGGGCTACTACGATCCGAGCCAGCTGCAGAAGGCATTCGAGGAAAGCGGCCAACGCGCGCTGCAGGACGCCGCGCAGCAACTGTCAGCGGCCGGCGTGCCGCATGAAACCCGGCTGGTCACCGAGGCGCCGGTGCCCGGCGATATCGGTGCATCGATCAACGAAGCCGCGCGTCAGTGGGGTGCGGACCTGCTGGTAATCGGCACGCACGGGCGGCGGGGTGTGCGCCGGCTGGTGCTGGGCAGCGTGGCGGAAGCGGTGATCCGGCAGTCGACTACGCCGGTGCTGCTGGTGCGCGGCGAAGCCAAGGCCGACTAAGCATGCGAAAGACGCCGGACTGGCGCGGCGTCTCGGTTTGGACGCGGTCGTCAATCGCGACAGGGGTCATCCGGCGAAGCGGAAATGGCCGCTGCGCAGCACGATCTCGCGCGCCTGGGTCAGCTCGAACAGGCTTTCGGCGAGGCTTTCGATGCGCTGGCGATTACTGGTGAAGGCGGCAACCAGGTCTTCCTCGCGCGGCGAGCGCGCACCGAAGTGGGCCTCAAGGGCTTCCGCGGTGACGGAATACTGAGTCGGACTGCCATTGACCGTAGCGGGGCAGGACAGCGTGAGGCTGGCTGCGCAGTAGGTCGGGACGCTGCGAGGGAACGTGATCTCAGGCATGGCGTGCCTCGTGCTGGCGACGGACGTATTCAATCATTCTAGGTCACCACGGCCTGCCGTAAAGGTCCGGAAAGGACTTCGGCGCACCGATTGCCGATGCCATATGGCGCCTGGCTGGCGTCACCAATGCGTTGCCACTCTGCAACATGGATGTTGCAATGCAGCAAAGAAGGGCGAGTAACCGCGCTTCCATGCGATCCCCTGCTCGGGCGCAACAAAAGACTTCTGTGCTGCGCCATGGCCAAGGTGTAGCCCTTGCCAGGGCTTGGTGTGCAACGGGTGTTGCAATGGCCGGCATCAGGGCAAAAAAAACCCACGCAGGTTGTGCGTGGGTTGGAATCCACCGAGGTGGTGGAGGAGACAGACTTCACTATACATGGTTTGTTGCGTCGCACCAAGTGCAGTTGTGTCAATGTCTTGCGATGCGCACAATGCTGTTGTGTGGGTACAACAAAAAATCGAAATGCTGCCCTAGCGGAATAGATAAGCGGCGCCAACAGCACAAAAAATACCGGCAGCATCTGCAACCAGGGCGCAGCCCAGCGCGTGCCGCGTATTTCGCACATTGATGCTGCCGAAGTAGACCGCCAACACATAGAAAGTAGTTTCCGTCGACCCCTGAATGATGGCCGCAAGGCGACCCTGGAACGAGTCGACCCCATAAGTCGTCATCACATCGACCATCAACCCGCGCGCACCGGCGCCTGACAGGATCTTCATCAGGCCCACCGGCAGGGCCGGGACAAAATCGGTATTGATGCCGAGATGCGCAAAGCCCAGCGTCAGCCAGCCCATCAGCACGTCCATGCACCCGGTCGTCCGGAACAAGCCGATCGCAACCAGGATGGCGACAAGATAAGGAATGATCTGCACGGCCACGCCGAAGCCTTCCTTGGCGCCATCGATAAAGGCTTCGTAGACGTTGACCCGCCGCAGGGCACCGCAGGCCAGGAACAGCGTGATAAGCGACAGGATGAAGCCCGCGCCCGCCAATGCCGTCACGCTGCCGACCTGCCCGGGCGGCGCATGCTTCAGCCAGGCGAACATGCCGCCGAGCGCCGCGGCAGCCATGCCGAATGCGGCCAGCACCGCGGGCCGCAGCAGATTGAGCCGCTGTACCCAGGCGACAGCCAGCAGGCCGGCAAGGCACGAGCCACCGGTAGCCAGCAGCGTCGGCAGGAAAATATCTGCCGCATTGAAGCCCACCAGCCCCTGCTTGACGGCGATTGCCTGTCGGATCGCGATGACCGAGGTCGGGATCAAAGTCAGCCCGGCCGTATTCAGCACGATGAACATGATCTGCGCATCGGTGGCCACGTCCGGGCGACGGTTCAGCGTCTGCAGCTCGCGCATCGCATTCAGCCCGAGAGGCGTCGCGGCGTTATCCAGGCCCAGCAGGTTGGCCGACACGTTCATCATCATGGCGCCTTGCGCCGGATGGCCCTGCGGCACGCCGGGAAAGAAATGTCGCAACAACGGGTTCACCAGCCGGGCAAAGGCGTCGACGACTCCGGCGCGTTCGCCGATGCGCATGATGCCCAGCCACAGGCTCATCACGCCCGCCAGCCCTAGTGCAATTTCGAAGGCTGTGCGGGCGCTGTCGAACAGGCTCGACAGCATGGCGGGGAAGACGGCCAGGTCGCCGCTGGCGAGGCGGAAGCATGCGGCGACAAAGGAAACCAGAAAAAAACCGAGCCAGACAACGTTCAGGGCCATCGGATTGCGCAAGCAAAAAGGTCAAGGCGGAACTCTCCCGCCGGGCAGGGGCGGCTCAACCGATCTTGGCGCCGCGCTCGGCCAGCAGTTCGCGCAGCACCGACCTGTGGCAGTGCGCTTCGTCTTCGCAATAGCAGCCAAGTGAGAAATTGGTCTGGTGCGACAGCGCAGCCAGCAGGTCGAGCGTGCGGCTGCGCTCCGGCTCGGCCATTTCCTTGCGGAAATGCCGGACGAATGCTCGCCATGCCTTGTCGTCAGCCGCGCCCTGCGCCTGCGCAACCAGTTCTGGGGTAGGGGACAGGTCGGGGTACCAGACGTCGTAGTAGTCACGGCTGGCGAACTCGGACTTGGGCACGCCGCGTGGCGGCCGCCGCACAGTACCGATACGCAGTCCTTCGTCAGCTGCGCGTGGCGTTCCCAGTCTTACGATTCGGATGGTCATGGAGGATCCCGCGTTCCGGACTGCCCGCGCGACTGCGCCAGGCTGAAGCCCAGATCATGAATCAACGGGTCGTGCATGACAAACATCTGCACCTTTCTGTGACATCCCTACCCTATAAGTAGAAGAGGGCGCTGGCGCCGCCAGAAAAGAGCGGTTTGCGTTATTTTTAGGCTGGATCCGAATTATTTCCGGAAACCTCTTGCCAAGCACCTCCGGGTCCCTTAATATTCGCCCCCTCGCAACACAACGCGGCGCTGCAAGGCAGACGCAGCAAGGGTTGCGGGGTCGACCGCAAGGTTGGCGCAGCGAAGTTGGCAGCGCTGGCCGCAGCAAAAAAAGATTGCTGCAACGGTTGACGAAACGAAGAAAGCTCTGCATAATCTCGTTTCTCTGCTGCAGACAACGCAGCGCGCTGAACGGCAAAGCCGGGAAGCGAAGTTCTTTAACAAACAAACAACCGATAAGTGTGGGCGCTGGGTAGCGGACGCCGCTGTCTTCGGACAGTGTTGCTTCACAAGTTATACAGTGCTCGCACAGCAAAACGTGACTGGGTCTTCGGATCTGGTCAGTCAGTTTTCTGAGAGTGAGCGACCGCTCGAAAGAGCGAGGGTCTTCGGACCCACACAGAGATTGAACTGAAGAGTTTGATCCTGGCTCAGATTGAACGCTGGCGGCATGCCTTACACATGCAAGTCGAACGGCAGCACGGGCTTCGGCCTGGTGGCGAGTGGCGAACGGGTGAGTAATACATCGGAACGTGCCCTGTAGTGGGGGATAACTAGTCGAAAGATTAGCTAATACCGCATACGACCTGAGGGTGAAAGCGGGGGACCGGTAACGGCCTCGCGCTACAGGAGCGGCCGATGTCTGATTAGCTAGTTGGTGGGGTAAGAGCCTACCAAGGCGACGATCAGTAGCTGGTCTGAGAGGACGATCAGCCACACTGGGACTGAGACACGGCCCAGACTCCTACGGGAGGCAGCAGTGGGGAATTTTGGACAATGGGGGCAACCCTGATCCAGCAATGCCGCGTGTGTGAAGAAGGCCTTCGGGTTGTAAAGCACTTTTGTCCGGAAAGAAATCGCGCTGGTTAATACCTGGCGTGGATGACGGTACCGGAAGAATAAGCACCGGCTAACTACGTGCCAGCAGCCGCGGTAATACGTAGGGTGCGAGCGTTAATCGGAATTACTGGGCGTAAAGCGTGCGCAGGCGGTTTGATAAGACAGGCGTGAAATCCCCGAGCTCAACTTGGGAATGGCGCTTGTGACTGTCAGGCTAGAGTATGTCAGAGGGGGTAGAATTCCACGTGTAGCAGTGAAATGCGTAGAGATGTGGAGGAATACCGATGGCGAAGGCAGCCCCCTGGGACGTCACTGACGCTCATGCACGAAAGCGTGGGGAGCAAACAGGATTAGATACCCTGGTAGTCCACGCCCTAAACGATGTCAACTAGTTGTTGGGGATTCATTTCTTCAGTAACGTAGCTAACGCGTGAAGTTGACCGCCTGGGGAGTACGGTCGCAAGATTAAAACTCAAAGGAATTGACGGGACCCGCACAAGCGGTGGATGATGTGGATTAATTCGATGCAACGCGAAAAACCTTACCTACCCTTGACATGCCACTAACGAAGCAGAGATGCCTTAGGTGCCCGAAAGGGAAAGTGGACACAGGTGCTGCATGGCTGTCGTCAGCTCGTGTCGTGAGATGTTGGGTTAAGTCCCGCAACGAGCGCAACCCTTGTCTCTAGTTGCTACGCAAGAGCACTCTAGAGAGACTGCCGGTGACAAACCGGAGGAAGGTGGGGATGACGTCAAGTCCTCATGGCCCTTATGGGTAGGGCTTCACACGTCATACAATGGTGCGTACAGAGGGTTGCCAACCCGCGAGGGGGAGCTAATCCCAGAAAACGCATCGTAGTCCGGATCGTAGTCTGCAACTCGACTACGTGAAGCTGGAATCGCTAGTAATCGCGGATCAGCATGCCGCGGTGAATACGTTCCCGGGTCTTGTACACACCGCCCGTCACACCATGGGAGTGGGTTTTGCCAGAAGTAGTTAGCCTAACCGCAAGGAGGGCGATTACCACGGCAGGGTTCATGACTGGGGTGAAGTCGTAACAAGGTAGCCGTATCGGAAGGTGCGGCTGGATCACCTCCTTTCCAGAGGCTTGTGTCTCAAGCCTAGCGTTCACACTTATCGGTTTGTTTGCTGTTACAGCCAAGGGTCTGTAGCTCAGGTGGTTAGAGCACCGTCTTGATAAGGCGGGGTCGTAGGTTCAAGTCCTACCAGACCCACCAAGTTATCCGAGGGGGATTAGCTCCGCTGGGAGAGCACCTGCTTTGCAAGCAGGGGGTCGTCGGTTCGATCCCGTCATCCTCCACCACTGCCTGGTAACTTTGGTTGGCCGCCAAATGCAAGCGCTTAAGAATTGAGCGTTTGCATTTGGCATTGCCAAGCGATCGCGGGTCTGACCTGCGGATCGGCTGTTCTTTAACAATATGGGATGTAGTAAAGGTGTCGCGCGAGCGTTGATGAGACGCTGCAGTAGCAAACGCGATACCGGGTTGTGATTGTATCAACCAAAATGTATTTAAAGTGATCGAAAGATGACTTGGAATACGGCACAAATGCGAGAACTCAACCTGTAGTGAGCGGTGTCATGAGCGCAAGCTTGAGACACACTTGTTATAGGGTCAAGCGAACAAGTGCATGTGGTGGATGCCTTGGCGATCACAGGCGATGAAGGACGCGGTAGCCTGCGAAAAGCTTCGGGGAGCTGGCAAACAAGCTTTGATCCGGAGATGTCCGAATGGGGAAACCCGGCCCGTATGGGTCATCCCACACTGAATCCATAGGTGTGGGAAGCGAACGCGGCGAACTGAAACATCTAAGTAGCTGCAGGAACAGAAATCAACCGAGATTCCCAAAGTAGTGGCGAACGAAATGGGAAGAGCCTTGTACTCTTTAGCAGTGTTGTTAGCAGAACGGGATGGAAAGCCCGGCCCTAGCAGGTGATAGCCCTGTATGCGAAAACAGCGTTGTGGAACTAGGTGTACGACAAGTAGGGCGGGACACGTGAAATCCTGTCTGAAGATGGGGGGACCATCCTCCAAGGCTAAATACTCGTGATCGACCGATAGTGAACCAGTACCGTGAGGGAAAGGCGAAAAGAACCCCGGGAGGGGAGTGAAATAGATCCTGAAACCGCATGCATACAAACAGTCGGAGCCTGGAAACGGGTGACGGCGTACCTTTTGTATAATGGGTCAGCGACTTACATTCAGTGGCAAGCTTAACCGATTAGGGCAGGCGTAGCGAAAGCGAGTCCGAACAGGGCGTTGAGTCGCTGGGTGTAGACCCGAAACCAGATGATCTATCCATGGCCAGGTTGAAGGTGCGGTAACACGTACTGGAGGACCGAACCCACTAACGTTGAAAAGTTAGGGGATGAGCTGTGGATAGGGGTGAAAGGCTAAACAAATCTGGAAATAGCTGGTTCTCTCCGAAAACTATTTAGGTAGTGCCTCGTGTCTCACCTTCGGGGGTAGAGCACTGTCATGGTTGGGGGGTCTATTGCTGATTACCCCGCCATAGCAAACTCCGAATACCGAAGAGTGCAATCACGGGAGACAGACATCGGGTGCTAACGTCCGGTGTCAAGAGGGAAACAACCCAGACCGCCAGCTAAGGTCCCCAAATATAGCTAAGTGGGAAACGAAGTGGGAAGGCTAAAACAGTCAGGAGGTTGGCTTAGAAGCAGCCACCCTTTAAAGAAAGCGTAATAGCTCACTGATCGAGTCGTCCTGCGCGGAAGATGTAACGGGGCTAAGCTATATACCGAAGCTGCGGACGCACGCAAGTGCGTGGTAGGAGAGCGTTCTGTAAGCCTGTGAAGGTGTCTTGTAAAGGATGCTGGAGGTATCAGAAGTGCGAATGCTGACATGAGTAGCGATAAAGGGGGTGAAAGGCCCCCTCGCCGTAAGCCCAAGGTTTCCTACGCAACGTTCATCGGCGTAGGGTGAGTCGGCCCCTAAGGCGAGGCAGAGATGCGTAGCTGATGGGAAGCAGGTTAATATTCCTGCACCGTCGTATGATGCGATGGGGGGACGGATCGCGGAAGGTTGTCCGGGTGTTGGAAGTCCCGGTCCCTGCATTGGAGAAGGCGCTCAGGCAAATCCGGGCGCGGGATTCAAGGATGTGGGGCGAGCGGCCTAGTGCTGCGAAGCAATTGGAAGTGGTTCCAAGAAAAGCCTCTAAGCTTCAGTCATACGAGACCGTACCGCAAACCGACACAGGTGGGCGAGATGAGTATTCTAAGGCGCTTGAGAGAACTCGGGAGAAGGAACTCGGCAAATTGGTACCGTAACTTCGGGATAAGGTACGCCCTGGTAGCTTGACTGGCCTGCGCCAGAAGGGTGAAGGGGTTGCAATAAAATGGTGGCTGCGACTGTTTAATAAAAACACAGCACTCTGCAAACACGAAAGTGGACGTATAGGGTGTGACGCCTGCCCGGTGCCGGAAGATTAAATGATGGGGTGCAAGCTCTTGATTGAAGTCCCGGTAAACGGCGGCCGTAACTATAACGGTCCTAAGGTAGCGAAATTCCTTGTCGGGTAAGTTCCGACCTGCACGAATGGCGTAACGATGGCCACACTGTCTCCTCCCGAGACTCAGCGAAGTTGAAGTGTTTGTGATGATGCAATCTCCCCGCGGCTAGACGGAAAGACCCCATGAACCTTTACTGTAGCTTTGCATTGGACTTTGAACCGATCTGTGTAGGATAGGTGGGAGGCTTTGAAGCGTGGACGCCAGTTCACGTGGAGCCGTCCTTGAAATACCACCCTGGTTTGTTTGAGGTTCTAACCTTGGCCCGTGAATCCGGGTCGGGGACAGTGCATGGTAGGCAGTTTGACTGGGGCGGTCTCCTCCCAAAGTGTAACGGAGGAGTTCGAAGGTACGCTTGGTACGGTCGGACATCGTACCTAAAGTGCAATGGCAAAAGCGTGCTTAACTGCGAGACCGACAAGTCGAGCAGGTGCGAAAGCAGGACATAGTGATCCGGTGGTTCTGAATGGAAGGGCCATCGCTCAACGGATAAAAGGTACTCTGGGGATAACAGGCTGATACCGCCCAAGAGTTCATATCGACGGCGGTGTTTGGCACCTCGATGTCGGCTCATCTCATCCTGGGGCTGTAGCCGGTCCCAAGGGTATGGCTGTTCGCCATTTAAAGAGGTACGTGAGCTGGGTTTAAAACGTCGTGAGACAGTTTGGTCCCTATCTGCCGTGGGCGTTGGAATCTTGACGGGGGCTGCTCCTAGTACGAGAGGACCGGAGTGGACGTACCGCTGGTGTACCTGTTGTCTCGCCAGAGGCATCGCAGGGTAGCTATGTACGGAAGAGATAACCGCTGAAAGCATCTAAGCGGGAAACTCGCCTGAAGATGAGGATTCCCTGGAGGCTTGACCTCCTTGAAGGGTCGTTCGAGACCAGGACGTTGATAGGCTGGGTGTGGAAGCGCAGTAATGCGTTAAGCTAACCAGTACTAATTGCCCGTAAGGCTTGATCCTATAACCAGTGTGTTTCACCTGGTGTGTGTGATCGTGTCTGTGCCAGATACGCACAACCCCAACTACATCCCGATTCGTGACGCTGGCTTGAACCCCAGCGTCACAACCCCTCATGCCTGGTGACCATAGCGAGCTGGAACCACCCCTTCCCATCCCGAACAGGACCGTGAAACAGCTCCGCGCCGATGATAGTGCGGATTACCCGTGTGAAAGTAGGTCATCGCCAGGCTCTTATTGTGCAAAACCCCTCGACAGCGTGTGCTGCGAGGGGTTTTTGCTTTTCCGCTCGGCTGATTGCGTGTCGCCCCACAGCGCGACGAGGCAGCTCCAGAGCCTCCAGGAGCCGTTTTGCGAAGCCCCTATAGGGTGAGAACGTAGAAATCTAATCTACGCTTGTGGGAGCGATCAGGCGGCATCAAGCGCCACGCTGGAACGCCTTCCCTGGCCTGAAACAAGTACAGCATCCGCAACGGAAAGTGCTTGACAGGCGAGGTGAACAGCCCCATAATCGATAGTTCTCTGCGGAGAGGTGCCCGAGTGGCTAAAGGGGGCAGACTGTAAATCTGTTGGCTTACGCCTACGCTGGTTCGAATCCAGCCCTCTCCACCAGAATGCAAGACAGCAGCCGGCAATGCCGGTGAAGAAGCAGGAAAGAACCGGGCGGGTGTAGCTCAATGGTAGAGCAGAAGCCTTCCAAGCTTACGACGAGGGTTCGATTCCCTTCACCCGCTCCAGTCGCGCGGTTGTTGTCATAAAGTAGTACGTCTAGTTTCGCCCATGTGGCTCAGTGGTAGAGCACTCCCTTGGTAAGGGAGAGGTCGGCAGTTCGATCCTGCCCATGGGCACCAAACACCACCGCACTGGCATCATCGCTACCGAGACAGGAGTCGCGCAATGGCAAAGGAAAAGTTCGAGCGGACCAAGCCGCACGTGAACGTTGGTACGATTGGTCACGTTGACCATGGCAAGACCACGCTGACCGCAGCGATCGCCACGGTGCTGGCTGCCAAGTTCGGCGGTGCCGCCAAGAAGTACGACGAAATCGACGCAGCGCCGGAAGAGAAGGCACGCGGTATTACCATCAATACCGCCCACGTCGAGTACGAGACGGCCAACCGCCACTACGCGCACGTTGACTGCCCGGGCCACGCCGACTACGTGAAGAACATGATCACGGGTGCCGCCCAGATGGACGGCGCGATCCTGGTGTGCTCGGCCGCTGACGGCCCGATGCCGCAGACGCGCGAGCACATCCTGCTGGCCCGTCAGGTTGGCGTGCCGTACATCATCGTGTTCCTGAACAAGTGCGACATGGTGGACGACGCTGAACTGCTCGAGCTGGTCGAGATGGAAGTTCGCGAGCTGCTGAGCAAGTACGAGTTCCCCGGCGACGACACCCCGATCATCAAGGGTTCGGCCAAGCTGGCCCTGGAAGGCGACAAGGGCGACCTGGGCGAAGAAGCCATCATGCGCCTGGCCGACGCGCTGGACACCTACATCCCGACGCCGGAGCGTGCCGTTGACGGTACCTTCCTGATGCCGGTGGAAGACGTGTTCTCGATCTCGGGTCGCGGCACCGTGGTGACCGGCCGTATCGAGCGCGGCATCATCAAGGTCGGCGAAGAAATCGAAATCGTCGGTATCCGCCCGACCGTGAAGACCACCTGCACCGGCGTGGAAATGTTCCGCAAGCTGCTGGACCAGGGCCAGGCTGGCGACAACGTCGGTCTGCTGCTGCGCGGCACCAAGCGTGAAGACGTCGAGCGCGGCCAGGTGCTGTGCAAGCCGGGTTCGATCAAGCCGCACACGCACTTCACCGGCGAGGTGTACATCCTGTCGAAGGACGAAGGCGGCCGTCACACCCCGTTCTTCAACAACTACCGCCCGCAGTTCTACTTCCGTACGACCGACGTGACCGGCTCGATCGAGCTGCCGAAGGACAAGGAAATGGTCATGCCGGGTGACAACGTGTCGATCACCGTCAAGCTGATCGCCCCGATCGCCATGGAAGAAGGCCTGCGCTTCGCTATCCGCGAAGGTGGCCGTACCGTCGGCGCCGGCGTCGTGGCAAAGATCCTCGACTAAGTTGTTCGATTGCGAACGCGGCACCAACCGGCCGCGTTCGTTGCCAGAAAGGGTTGGCGCTAGCGTCAGCTCTCAGTAGTTTTAGGGGTATAGCTCAACTGGCAGAGCGTCGGTCTCCAAAACCGAAGGTTGGGGGTTCGATTCCCTCTGCCCCTGCCAAATCAATCAGCCGCGTCGCGAGGAGCAATCGTGACGCGGCTTAGTCTCGTTTGCGAAACATGGCCAATCCCAATGTTGAAACCGTGAACGCCAACAGCGGCAAGTGGATGCTCGGCGTCGCGGTGCTGCTGGTGGTTGCCGGCGTCATCGGTTTCTATGCACTCGCACAGCAACCGTCTTATGTACGTGGCGCTGCGCTGTTCGGCGGTATTGCACTGGGTGTCGTCGTTGCACTGGTGTCGGCACCGGGCAAGGACTTCATTGGGTTCGCCAAGGAATCGTATCGGGAAGTTCGCAAGGTCGTCTGGCCGACGCGCAAGGAAGCCGGACAGATGACGGGCCTGGTGTTTGTCTTCGTCGTAGTGATGGCACTGTTCTTGTGGTCGGCGGACAAGCTCATCGAGTGGGTTGTGTTCTCGCTCGTGCTGGGCTGGAAATAAGAGGTAGCACATGACCGATAACGCTCAGCAGGAAACCACCGCGCCGGAATCGCCTTCGTCGAAGAAGCGCTGGTATGTCGTGCATGCCTACTCCGGCATGGAGAAGAGCGTGCAGCGCGCGCTGCAGGAGCGCATCGAGCGCGCCGAGATGCAGGACAAGTTTGGCCGCATCCTGGTGCCGTCCGAAGAAGTCGTGGAAATCAAGGGCGGCCACAAGTCGGTCACCGAGCGTCGTTTCTTCCCGGGCTACGTGCTGGTGGAAATGGAAATGACCGACGAAACCTGGCACCTGGTGAAGAACACCAGCAAGGTCACTGGTTTCGTGGGCGGCGCACGCAACCGCCCGAGCCCGATTTCGCAGCGCGAAGTCGACAAGATCATGACCCAGATGCAGGAAGGGGTCGAGAAGCCGCGTCCCAAGACGCTGTTCGAAGTGGGCGAAATGGTGCGCGTCAAGGACGGCCCGTTCACCGATTTCAACGGCAACGTGGAAGAAGTGAACTACGAGAAATCGCGCCTGCGCGTCTCGGTCACCATCTTCGGACGTGCAACGCCGGTCGAACTCGAATTCGGCCAGGTCGAGAAGGTTTAAGGAATTTGCCGGTTGTCGGCCGAGAGGGCGGCAACTGGCAACGGCAGTGTCCCAGGGCGTTGCCAAAGAGGAGCGTGAGGCCGTGCCACCGGTGCGGCGACAGCGCGTTACGACTCAACAGGATCGTCTTCCCCGAGTGGAGCGATCCGGATTGGAGTAGAGATGGCCAAGAAGATCATTGGCTTTATCAAGCTGCAGATTCCGGCTGGTAAGGCAAATCCCTCCCCGCCCGTTGGTCCCGCACTGGGTCAGCGTGGTCTGAACATCATGGAGTTCTGCAAGGCGTTCAATGCCCAGACCCAAGGCATGGAGCCTGGTCTGCCGGTGCCGGTGGTGATTACCGCCTTCGCCGACAAGAGCTTCACCTTCGTGATGAAGTCGCCGCCTGCGACCGTGCTGATCAAGAAGGCAGCCGGCATCACCAAGGGTTCGCCGAAGCCCCATACCGACAAGGTTGGCAAGATCACCCGCGCCCAAGCTGAAGAAATCGCCAAGGCCAAGAACGCTGACCTGACCGCCGCCGACCTGGACGCCGCCGTGCGTACCATCGCCGGTTCGGCTCGTTCGATGGGCATCACCGTGGAGGGTCTGTAAATGGCTAAGGTTTCCAAGCGCGTCGCCGCCAACAAGGCGAAGATCGAGCGTACCAAGTTCTACCCGATCGACGAGGCCCTGGGCCTTGTGAAGGGCTGCGCCTCGGCGAAGTTCGACGAGTCGATCGACGTGGCCGTGCAACTGGGTATCGACGCCAAAAAGTCGGACCAGGTGGTTCGTGGTTCCGTGGTGCTGCCCGCCGGTACCGGCAAGTCGGTGCGCGTGGCTGTGTTCGCCCAGGGCGACAAGGCCGAGGCCGCCAAGGCCGCCGGTGCTGACATCGTTGGCATGGAAGACCTGGCCGAGCAAGTCAAGGCTGGCAACCTGAACTTCGACGTCGTGATCGCTTCGCCGGACACGATGCGTATCGTCGGTACGCTGGGCCAGATCCTGGGCCCGCGCGGCCTGATGCCGAACCCGAAGGTCGGTACCGTGACCCCCGACGTGGCCCAGGCCGTGAAGAACGCCAAGGCCGGTCAGGTCCAGTTCCGTGTCGACAAGGCCGGTATCATCCACGCCACCATCGGCCGCCGTTCGTTCGAAGACGCCGCGCTGAAGAGCAACCTGTCGGCGCTGCTGGACGCGCTGGTCAAGGCCAAGCCGGCCACCAGCAAGGGCGTGTACCTGCGCAAGATCGCTGTTTCGTCGACCATGGGCGTCGGCGTGCGTGTCGACCAGGCTACGCTGGCTGCCTGAGCTGACGGCAAATTGCTGACCGGCACCCGATAACACCGGTCGGCAAAAAGAATTGAAGACCCTGGCCAATGGCGAGGGTCGTCTCCGGACCGCAAGGGATGGAGCATGGCTTTGGGCAGCGGTGCTCGCTGGATGCGCAAGCATCGGCAGGCATCGCTGGTTATCAAAGACCGCTGGTGTCCTTGTCCGCGGCAGTGATGCGGAAAGGGCTTAATCGGTCGGAACGTGCGGCAAGGCTTCATGCCTGAGCGACGTCTTCCGGCCAGCCAGCGCAGATGGCGCACCCGAAGGGATTGAAGCAACCGGGCACTGACCCGGGTGATTCGGGCCAATCGGACGCCGTTCGTTTGTGCTGACGTGAAGGCTCCGGTATAGCCGGAGACCCAGCGTCATTTTGGAGCTTAACCGTGCCACTCAATATTGAAGATAAGAAGGCCGTCGTTGCTGAGGTCTCGGCGCAAGTCGCCAAGGCCCAGACCATCGTCGTCGCCGAATATCGCGGCATTGCGGTTGGCGATCTGACCAAGCTGCGTGCTGCCGCTCGCCAGCAAGGCGTGTACCTGCGTGTTCTGAAGAACACGCTGGCTCGCCGTGCCGTCGAAGGTACGCCGTTTGCAGGCCTCGCAGAGCAGATGACCGGTCCGCTGATCTACGGTATTTCCGAAGATGCAGTGGCCTCGGCCAAGGTTCTGAACGACTTCGCCAAGACCAACGACAAGCTGGTCCTGCGCGCCGGGTCGTATGACGGCAAGGTTCTCGACGCTGCCGCCGTGAAGGCGCTGGCCTCGATCCCGACCCGCGACGAACTGATTGCTCAGCTGCTGGGCGTGATGCAGGCACCGGTGTCGGGCTTCGCCCGTCTGCTGGCTGCCCTGGCCGCCAAGAAGGAAGAAGGCGCTCCCGCGGAAGCGGAAGCCGCCGGCGCCTAAGGCAATCCAGGCCGCGCATCGAAAGATCGCATTACCGATACCGAATCAAATCTAGTAGGAGTATTTCAAATGGCAATCACCAAAGACGACATCCTGGAAGCCGTTGGCGCGATGTCCGTGATGGAACTGAACGACCTGGTCAAGGCGTTCGAAGAGAAGTTTGGCGTGTCGGCTGCTGCCATGGCCGTGGCTGCTGCTCCGGGCGCTGGCGGTGCCGCCGCTGCTGAAGAGCAGACCGAGTTCAACGTGATCCTGGCCGAAGTCGGCGCCAACAAGGTTGGCGTGATCAAGGCCGTTCGCGAAATCACCGGTCTGGGCCTGAAGGAAGCCAAGGACCTGGTCGATGGCGCACCGAAGCCCGTCAAGGAAGGCGTGGACAAGGCCGCTGCTGCCGAAGCCAAGAAGAAGCTGGAAGACGCCGGCGCCAAGGTCGACGTCAAGTAATGTTGTACTCGCGTGCCCTTGCGGCACGCGAATGGGGCTGGCAAAGGGAAATTCCCGGCGCCAGCCTTTTTGCGCTTGTGCGATTGTGTTTTAGTCACCACTCGGCACAGCGGCAAAGTTACAAAATGTGATGTTTGCGGGTCCCGGCACCACTTCATTTGCCGGCAACTCAGCAGAGGCCAAACATCAGTGGCACACTAAGTGGTTGCTGCTGATGTTTGTCTTCTGAACCGACTGCAGAAGACAAGTTTGGTCGGGTGTCCCCCGGGCGAGTGCAGGCGTTGCGCTGATGCGACGACCACACCGCCCGCAGCGTGCGGACACCGTCAGCCAGAGGTTGGTAGCGGCCAACCGCCAAATCCCCTCCCAGTCGCTGAACACCTCAGGCGCGGCCAGGTCCAGCCGTCCTGCGATGATTCGGAGATCCCATGGCGTACAGCTTCACCGAAAAGAAGCGCATTCGCAAAAGTTTTGCGAAGCGCGCGACGGTACATCAGGTTCCATTCCTGCTTGCCACTCAGATTGAATCCTACACCCAGTTCTTGCAAGCGGAAACGCCGACCGCGCGTCGCAAGAGCGAAGGCCTCCAGGCCGCATTCAACGCAATCTTCCCGATCTCTTCGCATAACGGGCTCGCCCGTATGGAGTTCGTCTCGTATCACCTGTCCAACCCGCCGTTCGACGTCAAGGAATGTCAGCAGCGTGGCCTGACCTTCCACTCGGCCCTGCGCGCCAAGGTTCGCCTGATCATCAACGATCGCGAGAACCCGGGCAAGGTCAAGGAAGTGAAGGAGCAGGAAGTCTACATGGGTGAGATCCCCCTGATGACTTCCACCGGTTCGTTCGTGATCAACGGCACCGAGCGTGTCATCGTCTCGCAGCTGCACCGCTCGCCGGGCGTGTTCTTCGAGCACGACAAGGGCAAGACCCACAGCTCGGGCAAGCTGCTGTTCTCGGCCCGTATCATCCCCTACCGCGGTTCGTGGCTGGACTTCGAGTTCGACCCGAAGGACATCCTGTACTTCCGCGTCGACCGCCGCCGCAAGATGCCGGTGACGATCCTGCTGAAGTCGATCGGCCTGACCCCGGAACAGATCCTCGCGCACTTCTTCGTGTTCGACAACTTCACGCTGCAGTCGGAAGGCGCGCAGCTGGAGTTCGTGCCCGAGCGCCTGCGCGGTGAAGTCGCGCGCTTCGACATCGCCGACAAGAACGGCCGCGTGGTGGTCGAGAAGGACAAGCGGATCAACGCCAAGCATATCCGCGACCTGGACTCAGCCGGCACCAAGCTGATCAGCGTGCCGGAAGACTACCTGCTGGGCCGCGTGCTGGCCAAGAACATCATCGACCCGGATACCGGCGAGGTGATTGCCAACGCCAACGACGAGCTGACCGAAACGCTGCTGGAAAACCTGCGCGAAGCCGGTGTCAAGCAGATCCAGACCCTGTACACCAACGATCTGGACCAGGGCCCGTACATGTCGCAGACCCTGCGCGTGGACGAGACCGCCGACCAGACCGCTGCGCGTATCGCGATCTACCGCATGATGCGCCCGGGCGAGCCGCCGACCGAAGAAGCCGTGGAAGCGCTGTTCCAGCGCCTGTTCTACAGCGAAGAGTCGTACGACCTGTCGCGCGTTGGCCGCATGAAGGTCAACAGCCGCCTGGGCCGCCCCAGCGGTGAAGGCGCCATGGTGCTGCAGGACGAGGACATCCTCGAGACCATCAAGATCCTGGTCAACCTGCGCAACGGCAAGGGCGAGGTCGATGACATCGACCACCTGGGCAACCGTCGCGTGCGTTGCGTCGGCGAACTGGCCGAAAACCAGTTCCGCGCCGGCCTGTCGCGTGTGGAGCGCGCCGTCAAGGAACGTCTGGGCCAGGCCGAGACCGAGAACCTGATGCCGCACGACCTGATCAACTCGAAGCCGATCTCGTCGGCGATCCGCGAGTTCTTCGGTTCGTCGCAGCTGTCACAGTTCATGGACCAGACCAACCCGCTGTCCGAGATCACGCACAAGCGCCGTGTCTCCGCACTGGGCCCGGGCGGTCTGACCCGCGAGCGCGCAGGCTTTGAAGTCCGCGACGTGCACCCGACCCACTACGGCCGCGTGTGCCCGATCGAAACGCCGGAAGGTCCGAACATTGGCCTGATCAACTCGCTGGCACTTTACGCGCGCCTGAACGAGTATGGCTTCCTGGAAACCCCGTACCGCAAGGTCGAGAACAGCAAGCTGACCGACCAGGTCGACTACCTGTCCGCGATCGAGGAAGGCAAGTACGTGGTGGCGCAGGCCAACGCGACCGTCGACGCCGACGGCAACCTGACCGACGAACTGGTGTCGGCGCGCGAAGGCTCCGAGCGTGAGACCCGTATGGTGACGCCGGACCGCGTGCAGTACATCGACGTGGCGCCGTCGCAGATCGTGTCGGCCGCAGCCTCGCTGGTGCCGTTCCTGGAACACGATGACGCGAACCGTGCACTGATGGGCGCGAACATGCAGCGTCAGGCCGTGCCTTGCCTGCGTCCGGACAAGCCGCTGGTCGGCACCGGCATCGAGCGCACCGTTGCGGTCGACTCGGGTACGGCCGTGCAGGCGATGCGTGGCGGCGTGGTCGACTACGTCGACGCGATGCGTATCGTGATCCGCGTGAACGACGACGAAGCCGTGGCCGGTGAAGTCGGCGTGGACATCTACAACCTGATCAAGTACACGCGCTCGAACCAGAACACCAACATCAACCAGCGTCCGATGGTGAAGGTCGGCGACCACGTTGCCCGCGGCGACGTGATTGCCGACGGCGCCTCGACCGACCTGGGCGAGCTGGCACTGGGCCAGAACATGCTGGTGGCGTTCATGCCGTGGAACGGCTACAACTTCGAGGATTCGATCCTGATCTCGGAGCGTGTGGTGGCCGAAGACCGCTATACCTCGATCCACATCGAGGAACTGTCGGTGGTTGCCCGCGACACCAAGCTGGGACCCGAGGAAATCACGCGCGATATCTCGAACCTGGCCGAAGCCCAGCTGGCTCGCCTGGACGAGTCGGGCATCACCTACATCGGCGCCGAGGTTGAAGCCGGCGACGTGCTGGTGGGCAAGGTCACGCCGAAGGGCGAGACCCAGCTGACTCCGGAAGAGAAGCTGCTGCGCGCGATCTTCGGCGAGAAGGCATCGGACGTGAAGGACACCTCGCTGCGCGTGCCGTCGGGCATGAGCGGCATCGTGATCGACGTCCAGGTCTTCACCCGCGAAGGCGTGACCCGCGACAAGCGCGCCCAGTCGATCATCGACGACGAGCTGAAGCGCTACCGCCTGGACCTGAACGACCAGCTGCGTATCGTGGAAGGCGATGCCTTCCAGCGTCTGGAGCGCCTGCTGATCGACAAGACCGTCAACGGCGGTCCGAAGAAGCTGGCCAAGGGCGCCAAGATCACCAAGGAATACCTGGCTGACGTCGACAAGTACCACTGGTTCGACATCCGTCCGGCCGACGAGGAACTGGCTGCCCAGCTGGAAGCCGTCAAGGAAGCCATCGAGCAGAAGCGCCACGAGTTCGACCTGGCCTTCGAAGAGAAGCGCAAGAAGCTGACGCAGGGCGACGAACTGCCGCCGGGCGTGATCAAGATGGTCAAGGTCTACCTGGCCGTCAAGCGCCGCCTGCAGCCTGGCGACAAGATGGCAGGCCGTCACGGTAACAAGGGTGTGGTGTCGAAGATCGTCCCGATCGAAGACATGCCGTACATGGCGGACGGTACCCCGGCCGACATCGTGCTGAACCCGCTGGGCGTGCCGTCGCGGATGAACGTGGGCCAGATCCTGGAAACCCACCTGGGCTGGGCCGCGCGCGGCCTGGGCCAGCGCATCGGCGACATGCTCAAGGCCTCGGCCAAGGCGCAGGAACTGCGCACGCTGCTCTCGCAGATCTACAACGAGAGCGGCAAGCCGGAAGACCTGGACAGCCTGAGCGACGCCGAAGTGCTGGAACTGGCGCACAACCTGAAGAAGGGCGTGCCGTTCGCGACGCCGGTGTTCGACGGTGCGCACGAGAAGGAAATCAAGCGCATGCTCGACCTGGCCTACCCGGACGAGATCGCCGCCGAGAAGGGCCTGACGGCTTCCAAGCAGCAGGTCACGCTGCACGACGGCCGCACCGGCGAAGCGTTCGAGCGTCCGGTCACGCTGGGTGTGATGCACATGCTGAAGCTGCACCACCTGGTCGACGACAAGATGCACGCACGTTCCACCGGCCCGTACTCGCTGGTGACGCAGCAGCCGCTGGGCGGTAAGGCCCAGTTCGGTGGCCAGCGTTTCGGTGAGATGGAAGTGTGGGCACTGGAAGCCTACGGCGCGTCCTACGTGCTGCAGGAAATGCTGACGGTCAAGTCCGATGACGTGAACGGCCGTACCAAGGTGTACGAGAACATCGTCAAGGGCGAGCACTCGATCGATGCCGGCATGCCGGAATCGTTCAACGTGCTGGTGAAGGAAATTCGCTCGCTGGGTATCGACATCGACCTCGATCGCTACTGATCGAGACGATGCGGGTGCCAGCCACGGCGGGCACCCACCAGCGCAGGATTTCCCACAGGATTGAATGCCGCGGCACCGGACAGACTCCGGAGCGGCGGCGAAACAAGGAGTTGCAATGAAAGCATTGCTCGATCTCTTTAAGCAGGTACAGCAGGAAGAGCAGTTCGACGCGATCAAGATCGGCCTGGCCTCGCCCGAGAAGATCCGTTCGTGGTCGTACGGCGAAGTGAAGAAGCCGGAAACGATCAACTACCGTACGTTCAAGCCGGAACGCGACGGCCTGTTCTGCGCCAAGATCTTTGGCCCGATCAAGGACTACGAGTGCCTGTGCGGCAAGTACAAGCGCCTGAAGCACCGCGGCGTGATCTGCGAGAAGTGCGGCGTTGAAGTGACGCTGGCCAAGGTGCGCCGCGAGCGCATGGGCCACATCGAACTGGCCGCGCCGACCGCGCACATCTGGTTCCTGAAGTCGCTGCCGTCGCGCCTGGGCATGGTCCTGGACATGACGCTGCGCGACATCGAGCGCGTACTGTACTTCGAAGCATTCGTGGTGCTCGAGCCCGGCATGACCCCGCTCAAGAAGAGCCAGATCATGTCGGAAGACGACTACCTGGCGAAGTGCGACGAGTACGGCGAGGGCGAGTTCGTCGCCATGATGGGTGCCGAGGGCATCCGTGAACTGCTGCGCGGCATCGACATCGAGAAGCAGATCGAACAGATCCGCGCCGAGCTGCAGGCCACCGGTTCCGAAGCCAAGATCAAGAAATTCGCCAAGCGCCTGAAGGTGCTCGAGGCCTTCCAGCGTTCGGGCATCAAGCCCGAGTGGATGATCCTCGAAGTGCTGCCGGTGCTGCCGCCCGAGCTGCGTCCGCTGGTGCCGCTGGACGGCGGCCGCTTCGCGACCTCGGACCTGAACGACCTGTATCGCCGCGTCATCAACCGTAACAACCGCCTGAAGCGCCTGCTGGAGCTGAAGGCGCCTGAGATCATCGTGCGCAACGAAAAGCGCATGCTGCAGGAAGCGGTTGACTCGCTGCTGGACAACGGCCGTCGCGGCAAGGCGATGACCGGCGCCAACAAGCGTCCGCTGAAGTCCCTGGCCGAAATGATCAAGGGCAAGGGCGGCCGTTTCCGTCAGAACCTGCTGGGCAAGCGCGTCGACTACTCGGGCCGTTCGGTCATCGTGGTGGGCCCGACGCTCAAGCTGCACCAGTGCGGCCTGCCCAAGCTGATGGCGCTCGAGCTGTTCAAGCCCTTCATCTTCCACAAGCTGGAAACGATGGGCATCGCCACCACCATCAAGGCGGCGAAGAAGGAAGTCGAAAGCCAGACCCCGGTGGTGTGGGACATCCTCGAAGAGGTGATCCGCGAGCACCCGGTGATGCTGAACCGTGCGCCGACGCTGCACCGCCTGGGTATCCAGGCGTTCGAGCCGGTGCTGATCGAAGGCAAGGCCATCCAGCTGCACCCGCTGGTCTGCGCGGCGTTCAACGCTGACTTCGACGGTGACCAGATGGCTGTCCACGTCCCGCTGTCGCTGGAAGCGCAGATGGAAGCCCGCACCCTGATGCTGGCCTCCAACAACGTGCTGTTCCCGGCCAACGGCGACCCGTCGATCGTGCCGTCGCAAGACGTGGTGCTGGGTCTGTACTACACGACCCGCGACAAGATCAACGGCCGCGGCGAGGGCATGACCTTTGCCGACATCAGCGAAGTGATCCGCGCCTACGAGAACAAGGAAGTCGAGCTGGCTTCCCGCGTGAACGTGCGTATCACCGAGTATGAGCTTGTCGACAAGGACGCCGAAGGCGACGCCCGTTTCGCACCCAAGATCACGCTGCAGGCCACCACGGTCGGCCGCGCGATCCTGTCCGAGATCCTGCCGAAGGGCCTGCCGTTCTCGGTGCTGAACAAGCCGCTCAAGAAGAAGGAAATCTCGCGCCTGATCAACACGGCGTTCCGCAAGTGCGGCCTGCGCGAGACCGTGATCTTCGCCGACAAGCTGCTGCAGTCGGGCTTCCGCCTGGCAACCCGCGCCGGTATCTCGATCGCGATCGACGACATGCTGGTGCCGCCCGCCAAGGAGAAGATCATCGCCGAGGCCTCGGCCAAGGTGAAGGAATACGACAAGCAGTACATGTCGGGTCTGGTGACCGACCAGGAACGCTACAACAACGTCGTGGACATCTGGGGCGCCGCCGGCGACCAGGTGGGCAAGGCGATGATGGAGCAGCTCCAGCACGAAGACGTGGTCGACCGCGATGGCAAGACCGTGAAGCAAGAGTCGTTCAACTCCATCTACATGATGGCCGACTCGGGCGCACGGGGTTCCGCGGCGCAGATCCGCCAGCTGGCCGGTATGCGTGGCCTGATGGCCAAGCCGGATGGCTCGATCATTGAAACGCCGATTACGGCGAACTTCCGTGAAGGCCTGAACGTTCTGCAGTACTTCATCTCGACCCACGGTGCCCGTAAGGGTCTGGCGGATACGGCACTGAAGACCGCGAACTCGGGTTACCTGACCCGTCGTCTGGTCGACGTGACCCAGGATCTGGTCGTGGTGGAAGACGATTGCGGCACCTCCAACGGCGTGGCCATGAAGGCCCTGGTCGAAGGCGGTGAAGTGATCGAAGCCCTGCGCGACCGTATCCTCGGCCGTGTGACCGTGGCCGACGTGGTGAACCCGGAAACCCAGGAAACCGCGATCGAATCCGGCACGCTGCTGGACGAAGACCTGGTCGAGCTGATCGACAACATCGGCGTGGACGAAGTCAAGGTCCGCACCCCGCTGTCGTGCGACACGCGCTACGGCCTGTGCGCCAAGTGCTACGGCCGCGACCTCGGCCGCGGCGTGATGGTGAACTCCGGCGAAGCGGTTGGCGTGATTGCCGCCCAGTCGATCGGTGAGCCGGGCACCCAGCTGACCATGCGTACGTTCCACATCGGTGGTGCGGCATCGCGTGCGGCGGTGGCATCGAGCGTGGAAGCGAAGGCAACCGGTACCGTGCGTTTCACGGCGACCATGCGCTACGTCACCAATGCGAAGGGCGAACTGATCGTCATCTCGCGTTCGGGCGAGGCGCTGATCACCGACGACCACGGCCGCGAGCGCGAGCGCCACAAGATCCCGTACGGCGCCACGCTGCTGGTGCAGGACGGCCAGGCCATCAAGGCTGGCACGCAGCTGGCCACGTGGGATGCACTGACTCGCCCGATCGTCTCGGAATACACCGGTACGACGAAGTTCGAGAACGTCGAAGAAGGCGTGACCGTCGCCAAGCAGATGGACGAAGTGACCGGCCTGTCGACCCTGGTGGTGATCGACGCCAAGCGCCGCACGGCTGCAACCAAGGGCATCCGCCCGCAGGTGAAGCTGCTCGACGCCAACGGCCAGGAAGTGAAGATCCCGGGCACGGACCACTCCGTGACCATCGGCTTCCAGGTCGGCGCGCTGATTACCGTGAAGGACGGCCAGCAGGTGCACGTGGGTGAAGTGCTCGCACGTATCCCGACCGAATCGCAGAAGACCCGCGACATTACCGGTGGTCTGCCGCGTGTGGCCGAGCTGTTCGAAGCGCGTTCGCCGAAGGACGCCGCCGTGCTGGCGGAAGTCACGGGCACGACCTCGTTCGGCAAGGACACCAAGGGCAAGCAGCGCCTGGTCATCACTGACCTGGACGGCAATGCCCACGAGTTCCTGATCGCTAAGGAAAAGCAGGTGCTGGTGCACGACGGCCAGGTGGTGAACAAGGGCGAAATGATCGTGGAAGGTCCGGCGGACCCGCACGACATCCTGCGCCTGAAGGGCATCGAAGAGCTGGCGCACTACATCGTGGACGAAGTGCAGGACGTGTACCGTCTGCAGGGCGTGAAGATCAACGACAAGCACATCGAGGTGATCGTTCGCCAGATGCTGCGTCGTGTGCAGATCGCCGATGTGGGCGACACCAAGTTCATCCCGGGTGAACAGGTGGAGCGCTCGGAACTGCTCGACGAGAACGACCGCGTGATCGCCGAAGGCAAGCGTCCGGCAACCTACGAGAACCTGCTGCTGGGTATTACCAAGGCGTCGCTGTCGACCGACAGCTTCATCTCGGCGGCATCGTTCCAGGAAACCACGCGCGTGCTGACCGAAGCCGCGATCATGGGCAAGACCGATGACCTGCGTGGTCTGAAGGAAAACGTGATCGTGGGTCGTCTGATCCCGGCCGGTACCGGCCTGGCCTACCACCGTGCCCGCAAGGCGCGCGAGGCCTCCGAGCGCGAACGCGCCCAGGCGATCGCCGAAGAAGAGCAGTCGCTCTTCATCGAGCCGCCGCCGGTGGTGCAGGCGACGACCGAGGGTGAAGGCGACAACGCCTGATCTCGCAGTAGTGAATGCCCGCCGCAAGGCGGTCAAAAAGCCCGGCTGATCCAGCCGGGCTTTTTTTTATCCGCGCGTGGCGTGACCTTTCGTGAGAATCGTCGGAGAGTTTGCCCGCGAGGCGCGGTAGCCGGGTCCCTTAGTGGTAAGGTTACGGCTTTTCCGGCTTCAGCAATTCCGCAGTCCATGTCGCAAGCACTGGCGATCCTCAAGGATGTCTTCGGCTACCACGCCTTCCGCGGGCGCCAGGCCGAGATCATCGACCACGTTGCCGAAGGCGGCGACAGCCTGGTGCTGATGCCGACCGGCGGCGGCAAGTCGCTGTGCTACCAGATTCCGGCACTGCTGCGCCAGCGCTCAGGGCAGGGCGTCGGCATCGTGGTATCGCCGCTGATCGCGCTGATGCAGGACCAGGTCGCGGCGCTGACCGAAGCCGGCGTGCGCGCCGCGGTACTGAATTCGACGCTGACCGGTTCGGAAGCGTCCGCCGTCGAGCGCGACCTGCTCGCCGGCAGGGTGGAGATCCTCTACGTCGCACCCGAGCGGCTGATGACGCCGCGCTTCCTCGACCTGCTCGAGCGTACCCGCGTCGGGCTGTTCGCCATCGACGAGGCGCATTGCGTATCGCAGTGGGGCCACGATTTCCGGCCGGAGTACATCCAGCTGTCGGTGCTGCACGAACGCTTCCCGTACGTGCCGCGCATCGCGCTGACCGCGACCGCCGACGCGCTGACGCGCAACGAGATCATCGAGCGGCTGGCGCTGGACGACGCCCGCGTTTTCATCTCCAGCTTCGACCGGCCGAATATCCGCTACCGCATCGTCGAGAAGGACAATGCGCGCCAGCAGTTGCTGGCCTTTATCAAGGCCGAGCACACCGCCGCCGACGGCACACATGACAGCGGCATCGTCTACTGCCTGTCACGCAAGAAGGTGGAAGACACCGCGGCGTGGCTGGAAGGGCAGGGCATCAACGCGCTGCCTTACCATGCCGGCATGGACCCCGGCACGCGCCAGCGCCACCAGGCACGCTTCCGCGAAGAAGAAGGGCTGGTGATGGTGGCCACCATTGCCTTCGGCATGGGGATCGACAAGCCGGACGTCCGCTTCGTCGCTCACCTTGACCTGCCCAAGAGCATGGAAGGCTACTACCAGGAGACGGGACGCGCCGGGCGCGACGGATTGCCCGCCAATGCCTGGATGGCCTACGGCCTGGGCGACGTGGTGCAGCAGAAGCGCATGATCGACGAGTCGGAGGCGGACGAGGCGTTCAAGCGCGTGTCGTCGGCCAAGCTCGATGCGCTGCTGGGTTTGTGCGAAACCGCCGGCTGCCGGCGCCAGCGCATCCTCGCGTACTTCGACGAAGCCAGCGAGCCCTGTGGCAACTGCGACACCTGCCTGGAGCCGCCGGCCACCTGGGATGGCACGCGCGAGGCGCAGATGGCGCTGTCTTGCGTGTACCGCACCGCGCAGGCAAGCCGCATCCACTTTGGTGCGACCCACCTGGTCGACGTGCTGCGCGGCAATGCCTCGGAAAAGATCAAGCAGTGGGGCCATGACAAGGTATCGACCTTCGGCATCGGCAAGGACCGATCGGTGCATGAATGGCACACGGTCTTCCGCCAGCTGATCGCCCAGGGTCTGCTGATGATCGACCATGGCGGTCACGGCGCGCTGCTGCTGGGCGAACGCGCGCGCGAGGTGCTCAGGGGCGAGCGCCAGATCATCCTGCGACGCCAGGCTGCCAAGCCGGCCAAGTCCGGCGAGCGCGCGGCGCGCGGCAACCGCATCGACCATACCGCGGACATGGACGCCGATACGCTGGCCAACTGGGAGGCGCTGCGCCGCTGGCGCACCGAGGCCGCGCGCGAGCACGGCGTGCCGGCCTACGTGATTTTCCACGACGCCACGCTGGCCGAACTGGCGCGCACGGCGCCGGACTCGCTGTCGGCGATGCAGGGCATTCCCGGGATTGGTGCATCCAAGCTGGAGCGCTACGGGCAGGGCATCCTCGACACCCTGCGCGGGGTCTAGCCGGCGCTGCTTGTCAGCCGGGTATACGGCTTGACGGTATACGATTCCCCTGCTAGAGTGCCAGATTCGAGTTTTTGGCTTTGGATTTCGCTCGCCCGTCGGATATGTGGCTTTCATGCCGCTGCCGGCAAGCCTTCCGGACCGGTTTTGATGGACCGGTGGCGGCAGATGCGGGATCCGGATGCCGGCTCGCGCTCTTTGGCATGCTGTTACCGCACAGTCCCGTCTCCAGAGCGCGTCCGCTCATCTCTCCCGCCCAAAAACTTGTAGTTGCCTCTCCATCCTGGTTCATGCCGGTGCGAGGGGCGTTTTTCGTAAAACCAAGCTGGATTGAACAATGCCAACTATCAACCAACTGGTTCGCAAGCCGCGCGTCTCTGAAGTCGTCAAGAGCAAGAGCCCGGCGCTTGAGAACTGCCCCCAGCGCCGTGGTGTGTGCACCCGCGTGTACACCACGACGCCGAAGAAGCCGAACTCGGCACTGCGTAAGGTCGCCAAGGTGCGCCTGACCAACGGTTTCGAAGTCATTTCGTACATCGGCGGTGAAGGCCACAACCTGCAGGAACACTCGGTCGTGCTGATCCGCGGCGGCCGTGTGAAGGATCTGCCGGGTGTGCGTTACCACATCGTCCGTGGCTCGCTGGACCTGCAAGGCGTGAAGGACCGCAAGCAGGCCCGTTCGAAGTACGGCGCGAAGCGTCCGAAGGCGGCCTAAGCTTAGGGTGCCTGGGTCCGAAAGACCCACAGCAGCAACAACCGATAGCCTGTGGCGCAAGTCATGGTGCTGTCACCAGGCGGCGGTACAACGGAGCGCCTTTTTGGCAACCGTGCCGTCGAGTAAGTGGTCACCCGGCGAATTTGCTGTCTATTGCATGCAAGCTAGTTGGTGGCCGGAGAGCGGAAACAACTGACCGCGCTCTCAACTGAATCTAAAGGAAAGAAGATGCCACGTCGTCGTGAAGTCCCCAAGCGGGATGTTCTGCCTGATCCGAAGTTCGGCAACGTTGAAGTTGCCAAGTTTATGAACGTGCTGATGCTGGACGGCAAGAAGTCGGTTGCCGAACGTATCGTCTATGGCGCGTTCGACCAGATCGAAAAGAAGGCAGGCAAGGCCCCCATCGAAGTGTTCTCCGTTGCCATCAACAACGTGAAGCCGGTGGTGGAAGTGAAGAGCCGTCGCGTGGGCGGCGCCAACTATCAGGTTCCGGTCGAAGTCCGTCCGTCGCGTCGTCTGGCATTGGCGATGCGTTGGCTGCGCGAGGCCGCGAAGAAACGCAGCGAGAAGTCGATGGCGCTGCGCCTGGCAGGTGAGCTGCTGGAAGCATCGGAAGGCCGTGGCGGCGCGATGAAGAAGCGCGACGAAGTGCACCGCATGGCCGAAGCCAACAAGGCGTTCTCGCACTTCCGCTTCTAAAGCGCGCGAAAACACTGTTGGTTGCCGGGCGGGCTGTGTTTTCACACATCTCGCCCGTTTGTGTTAAGGGCGCAGGTCATGAGATCTCTGCGCCTCATGGACGAATAGAGGATTAAAGTGGCTCGTAAGACTCCTATTGAGCGCTACCGTAACATCGGTATTTCGGCTCACATTGACGCGGGTAAAACCACCACGACCGAGCGGATCCTGTTCTACACCGGTGTGAACCACAAGATCGGTGAAGTGCATGATGGCGCGGCCACCATGGACTGGATGGAGCAGGAGCAGGAGCGCGGCATCACCATCACGTCTGCTGCGACCACCGCCTTCTGGAAGGGCATGGGCGGCAACTACCCCGAGCACCGCTTCAACATCATCGACACCCCGGGCCACGTGGACTTCACCATCGAGGTGGAGCGTTCCATGCGCGTGCTGGACGGCGCCTGCATGGTCTACTGCGCAGTGGGTGGCGTGCAGCCGCAGTCGGAAACCGTCTGGCGTCAGGCCAACAAGTACAAGGTGCCGCGTCTGGCGTTCGTCAACAAGATGGACCGTACCGGCGCGAACTTCTTCAAGGTCTACGACCAGCTGAAGACCCGCCTGAAGGCCAACCCGGTGCCCGTCGTGGTACCGATCGGCGCTGAAGACGGCTTCCAGGGCGTCGTCGATCTGCTGGAAATGAAGGCGATCGTTTGGGACGAAGCCAGCCAGGGCGTGAAGTTCGAATACCAGGACATCCCGGCCGAGCTGCAAGCCACCGCTGACGAATGGCGCGAGAAGATGGTCGAATCCGCCGCCGAAGCCAGCGAAGAGCTGATGGAAAAGTACCTGGGCGGCGAAGAGCTGACCCGCGCCGAGATCGTCAAGGCGCTGCGTGACCGTACCATCGCCTGCGAAATCCAGCCGATGCTGTGCGGCACCGCGTTCAAGAACAAGGGCGTGCAGCGCATGCTCGACGCCGTGATCGACTTCCTGCCGTCGCCGGTCGACATTCCGCCGGTTACGGGCACGGACGAGGACGACAGCGAGAAGAAGCTCGAGCGCAAGGCTGACGACAACGAAAAGTTCTCGGCACTGGCGTTCAAGATCATGACCGACCCGTTCGTTGGCCAGCTGATCTTCTTCCGCGTCTACTCGGGCAAGATCAATTCGGGCGACACCGTGTACAACCCGGTCAAGAGCAAGAAGGAACGCCTCGGCCGTATTCTGCAGATGCATGCCAACCAGCGCGAAGAAATCAAGGAAGTGCTGGCCGGCGACATCGCCGCTGCAGTGGGTCTGAAGGACGCCACCACGGGCGACACGCTGTGCGATCCGGCTGCACCGATCGTGCTCGAGCGCATGGTGTTCCCGGAGCCGGTGATCTCGCAGGCCGTCGAGCCGAAGACCAAGGCTGACCAGGAAAAGATGGGCATCGCCCTGAACCGCCTGGCCGCCGAAGATCCGTCGTTCCGCGTGCGTACCGATGAAGAATCGGGCCAGACCATCATTTCGGGCATGGGCGAGCTCCACCTCGAAATTCTGGTCGACCGCATGAAGCGCGAATTCGGCGTGGAAGCCAACATCGGCGCGCCGCAGGTGGCCTACCGCGAAACCATTCGCAAGACGGCCGAAGGCGTCGAGGGCAAGTTCGTCAAGCAGTCGGGCGGCCGCGGCCAGTACGGTCACGCCGTGATCACGCTGGAACCGCAAGAGCCGGGCAAGGGCTTCGAGTTCATCGACGCCATCAAGGGCGGTGTGATTCCTCGTGAATACATCCCGGCGGTCGAGAAGGGTATCGTCGACACGCTGCCGAACGGTATCCTGGCTGGCTTCCCGGTGGTGGACGTGAAGGTGACGCTGACGTTCGGTTCGTACCACGACGTGGACTCGAACGAAAACGCGTTCCGCATGGCCGGCTCGATGGCTTTCAAGGAAGCCATGCGCAAGGCCAGCCCGGTCCTGCTCGAGCCGATGATGGCCGTGGAAGTGGAAACGCCGGAAGACTACACGGGTACCGTGATGGGCGACCTGTCGTCCCGCCGCGGCATCGTGCAGGGCATGGACGACATGGTGGGTGGCGGCAAGATCATCAAGGCCGAAGTCCCGCTGTCGGAAATGTTTGGTTATTCCACGTCGCTGCGCTCGGCCACGCAAGGCCGCGCCACGTACACCATGGAATTCAAGCACTACGCTGAGGCACCGAAGAACATCGCCGAAGCCGTGATGACGGCCAAGGGCAAGTAATTCGAAGTTTGCCGCCGCGCCTGCCGGTGCGGCGGCGCGATGAAACAACAAGACTGCATTCCTATCAGGAGCTAAGAAATGGCAAAGGAAAAGTTCGAGCGGACCAAGCCGCACGTGAACGTTGGTACGATTGGTCACGTTGACCATGGCAAGACCACGCTGACCGCAGCGATCGCCACGGTGCTGGCTGCCAAGTTCGGCGGTGCCGCCAAGAAGTACGACGAAATCGACGCAGCGCCGGAAGAGAAGGCACGCGGTATTACCATCAATACCGCCCACGTCGAGTACGAGACGGCCAACCGCCACTACGCGCACGTTGACTGCCCGGGCCACGCCGACTACGTGAAGAACATGATCACGGGTGCCGCCCAGATGGACGGCGCGATCCTGGTGTGCTCGGCCGCTGACGGCCCGATGCCGCAGACGCGCGAGCACATCCTGCTGGCCCGTCAGGTTGGCGTGCCGTACATCATCGTGTTCCTGAACAAGTGCGACATGGTGGACGACGCTGAACTGCTCGAGCTGGTCGAGATGGAAGTTCGCGAGCTGCTGAGCAAGTACGAGTTCCCCGGCGACGACACCCCGATCATCAAGGGTTCGGCCAAGCTGGCCCTGGAAGGCGACAAGGGCGACCTGGGCGAAGAAGCCATCATGCGCCTGGCCGACGCGCTGGACACCTACATCCCGACGCCGGAGCGTGCCGTTGACGGTACCTTCCTGATGCCGGTGGAAGACGTGTTCTCGATCTCGGGTCGCGGCACCGTGGTGACCGGCCGTATCGAGCGCGGCATCATCAAGGTCGGCGAAGAAATCGAAATCGTCGGTATCCGCCCGACCGTGAAGACCACCTGCACCGGCGTGGAAATGTTCCGCAAGCTGCTGGACCAGGGCCAGGCTGGCGACAACGTCGGTCTGCTGCTGCGCGGCACCAAGCGTGAAGACGTCGAGCGCGGCCAGGTGCTGTGCAAGCCGGGTTCGATCAAGCCGCACACGCACTTCACCGGCGAGGTGTACATCCTGTCGAAGGACGAAGGCGGCCGTCACACCCCGTTCTTCAACAACTACCGCCCGCAGTTCTACTTCCGTACGACCGACGTGACCGGCTCGATCGAGCTGCCGAAGGACAAGGAAATGGTCATGCCGGGTGACAACGTGTCGATCACCGTCAAGCTGATCGCCCCGATCGCCATGGAAGAAGGCCTGCGCTTCGCTATCCGCGAAGGTGGCCGTACCGTCGGCGCCGGCGTCGTGGCAAAGATCCTCGACTAAGCACTTCCTGGGACATGCCTGCGGGCATGTCCCCATTTAACTGGGCACCTTGCCCAATCGCTCTTTTAAGGAAATATCATGCAGAACCAGAAGATCCGTATCCGCCTGAAGGCTTTCGACTATCGCCTGATCGACCAGTCGGCTGCCGAAATCGTGGATACCGCCAAGCGTACCGGCGCAATCGTCAAGGGCCCGGTGCCCCTGCCGACCCGCATCCAGCGCTTCGACATCCTGCGTTCGCCGCACGTCAACAAGACCAGCCGCGATCAGTTCGAGATCCGCACTCACCAGCGCCTGATGGACATCGTCGATCCGACCGACAAGACGGTTGACGCGCTGATGAAGCTCGACCTGCCGGCCGGCGTGGACGTCGAGATCAAGGTGTAAAGATGCTTTGGGCCGCGTTGGTGGCCTGATGCAGCAAAAACGGCGAACCGCAGGGTTCGCCGTTTTTGTTGGCTGACAAGTTTGAATCGCCGATTGTTTGCTCCCCTCTCCCACTTCGCGGGAGAGGGGAGCCTCTACCAGGGGCGTTGGCTTGCGTTCAGCGCGTGGTGCACGTATGCCGGTACAGATCGGACGTCAACCCGCCCCACGCCGCCGCAGCGTCTGCGCCGGACATTCACCGAATGCCCGCCGATATTCGGCGCTGAAGCGCCCCAGATGCGCAAAACCCCAGCGCAATGCCGCGGCGCTGACCGATGCCACCGATGCATCGTTCAGCAGGTCGTGCCGCACCCGCTCAAGCCGCACGGTGCGCAGGTAGGCCATCGGCCCAGTACCGCGATGCTCGCGAAAGCCGGCAAACAGGCTGCGCACACTGACGCCGGCCACCTCCGCCAGCAAGGCCGGGTTCAACGCCGCATCAGCGTTGGCATGAATGTACTCCTCCACCACCTTGACATGGCGCGGCGCCAGCGGCTTGCCGTGCTCGCGCAGCGCGTCCGACAGGCTGTGCGGCTGTGCGGTCAGCAGCGTACCGATCACCAGTTGCTCGAGCTGGCAGGCGGTGAGGGGATGCCGGGCCGATTCCGGGGCCGTCTCGAGCATCGCGGCGAGGTAGCGCATCAGCTCGTACCAGGCGCCGGTGCGCCACGCCATGCCGAGCGCAAAGCGCAGCGCGCGCTCGGGACGCCGGCCCAGGTGGGCGGCGCAGATCCGGTCGAGCGCACTGCGCTCGATGCGCACGATCAGCTGGTCGCTGTCCGCGCTCCAGCGCATCGCGAGCGCGTCGGCCGGCGTCAGCACCGAGGCGCTGTCCGGCGTGGACAGGATGTGCTGGTCGCCACAGCGGATATCGGCCTGGCCCGACAGCGGCATCTGCACCAGCAGGAAGTCGCCCAGCGGACCGGGATCGATGGTGACGTCGGCGCCGTACGCCAACCGGTTGAACGACACCGCGCCCAGCGGGGCATGGTGCATGCGCGCCTGCAGCCGGGTACCACGCACTTCCAGCCGATGCGGCTTGAACACGCGGCCGACGGCGGCGCGCGTCTCGGCTACGTCGGTCGAGGCAAACACGCACCGCGCGGGGTCGCCGAGCAGGGCGCGCGCCAACGGTCCGGCGGCCGTGGCGGCGGGGGGCAGCTGCATTGTCTCGCTCCTCTGGCGTGGACCGCGGTGCTGCCGGGCAGGCTGGGCCTGGCGCCGTGCGCGCCGCATGGTCAGGGACCGGGCCGGCGGTCGAAGTCCGCCCGGCAAACGGTTTCCCACGCGATCCACTATAGCGGATGGGCCCCGGCCGCCGTGTGCCGCCGGCGCCACAGCGTTGACCGGGTCGGCAGTTTCCTGCACTAATCGGATAGCCGCTGCGCCCAGCGGCTAGTTTGCTGCGGTGCGGAGCCACCATGATGGATTCCAGCACGGCAGCCGCCCACCAGAGTACCGTAAAGCGAAAACGACAAGGAGAGCAGGCCATGGGCCAGACCATCCAGATCCAGACCCCAGAAGGCAGTTTCAGCGGTTATCTCGCCGTCCCGGCGGCAGGCAAGGGCCCGGGCATCGTGCTGTGCCAGGAGATTTTCGGCGTCAACGCCACCATGCGCCAGGTTGCCGACTACTACGCCGAAGAGGGCTACACGGTGCTGGTGCCCGACCTGTTCTGGCGCATCGCCCCGGGCATCGAGCTGATTGATCGCGGCGAAGACTTCCAGCGCGCGCTCGGCCTGTACCAGCAGTTCGACGAGGCCAGGGGCGTGCAGGATGTGGGCGCGGCCCTGGACGCGCTGCGCGCCCGCCCGGAATGCGCCGGCCAGACCGGCGTGCTGGGCTTCTGCCTGGGCGGCAAGCTGGCCTACCTGGCGGCTTGCCGGCTGCCGGACGTGGCTTGCGCAGTGGCCTACTATGGCGTCGGCATCGAGCATGCGCTGGCCGAGGCCGCCAATGTGCGCGGCCGCCTGGTGCTGCATATCGCGGAGAAGGACGGCTTCTGCCCGCCGAAGGCACAGGCCGCGATCCGCGAAGCGCTGGCCGGGCGCGACCACATCGAGGTCTATGTCTACCCGGGCGTCGACCACGCCTTCGCGCGCGTGGGCGGCGAGCATTTCGACAAGCCCTCCGCGCTGATGGCGCACCAGCGCGCGATTGCCGCGCTGCGCCGCGAGATGGGGCCGCACTACGATTTCTCCACGCTGTGGGACAAGCACTGCGAATATGAATTCGCCACGCGCGACGTGGATGCCACCATGGCGACGATGGTGCCGCAGCCCTACGTGAACCATATCCCGACCATGACCGGCGGCGTCGGCTACGCGCAGCTGCGGCGCTTCTACCAGAACCACTTTGTCCACAGCAATCCACCGGATACCACGCTGATTCCGCTGTCGCGAACGATCGGCACCACGCAGATCGTCGATGAACTGCTGTTCTGCTTCACGCATACCTGCGAGATCGACTGGATGCTGCCGGGCGTGCCGCCCACCGGCAAGCGCGTGGAGATCCCGCTGGTCGCCATCGTCAAGTTCCGCGGCGACAAGCTCTATCACGAGCATATCTACTGGGACCAGGCCAGCGTGCTGGTGCAGATCGGCAAGCTCGACCCGGCGGGTCTGCCGGTGGCGGGCGTGGAGACCGCGCGCAAGCTGCTGGATGAAACCTTGCCGTCGAACACGCTGATGGCGCGCTGGCAGGAGAGCGAGGGTAAGTAGCGAGCGCAAGTAGCGAGCACAACAACGATCCGGAGCGGGCCCGCAGAGGCCTGCCCGGAACACGGACACGGATGGCAAACAAGGAGACAACCATGAAGGGATTGCAGGACAAGGTGGCCATCGTCACCGGCGGCGCCACTCTGATCGGCGCTGGCGTGGCGCGGGCCTTCGTCGAGGCTGGTGCGCGCGTGGCGATCTTTGATATCGACGCCGCCAACGGTGAGCGCGTTGCCGCGGAGCTGGGCAAGGACGCGCTTTTTATCGCGGCCGATATCACGCAGGACGAACAGGTCCGCGATGCCGTGGGCCAGGTCGCGCAGCGCTTCGGCGGCGTGGACTTCCTGGTCAACCTGGCCTGCACCTATCTCGACGACGGCTTCCGCTCCAGCCGTGCCGACTGGCTGGCGGCGCTCGACGTCAACGTCGTGTCCGGCGTGATGCTGGCGCAGGCGGTGGCGCCGCTGATGCGCGCGCGCGGCGGTGGCGCCATCGTCAATTTCACCAGCATCTCGGCCAATGTCGCGCAGACCGGGCGCTGGCTATATCCGGTATCCAAGGCGGCCATCGCGCAGCTGACGCGCAATATGGCGATGGATCTGGCGCCCGACCGCATCCGCGTGAATTCGGTGTCGCCGGGCTGGACCTGGTGCCGGCTGATGGACGAGGTCAGCGGCGGCAACCGCGCCCGTACCGATGCCGTCGCCGCGCCATTCCACCTGCTGGGCCGCGTGGGCGAGCCCGACGAGGTCGCGCAGGTGGTGCTGTTCCTGTGCTCTGACCATGCCAGCTTCGTCACCGGCGCGGATTACGCCGTCGACGGTGGCTACAGTGCGATGGGCCCGGAGCAGAACGTCCCGGCAATCGGCAAGCTGGCCGGCTGACGCCATCGCCGCACACGCCATCCCCATCCAATCAGGAGACCACATCATGCGCCAACGCATCGCCATCGTAGGGGCCGGGCAATCCGGCCTGCAAATGGCCCTCGGGCTGCAGGCGGCCGGCTACCAGGTCACGCTGCTGTCCAATCGCACGCCGGAGCAAGTCCGCACCGGCAAGGTCATGTCGAGCCAGTGCATGTTCGACCGCGCCTTGCAGACCGAGCGCGACCTCGGCCTCAACTGGTGGGACGACAACTGCCCGCCGGTCGAAGGCATCGGCCTGGCCGTGCCGCATCCCGAACTACCCGGCGCGAAAGCCATCGATTGGGCCGCGCCGCTGGACCGGCCGGCACAGGCGGTCGACCAGCGGCTGAAGATGCCGGCGTGGATGGAAGCCTTCGCCGCGCGCGGCGGCGACCTGCGCATCGTCGATGTTGGCGTGGACGAACTGGAAGCGCTGACCGGCGAGCACGACCTGGTGCTGCTGGCCGCCGGCAAGGGCGAGATCGTCAGCCGCTTCGAGCGCGACGCGCAGCGCAGCCCGTTCGACAAGCCGCAACGCGCGCTGGCGCTGACCTATGTCACCGGCATGGTACCGCGCGAGCCGTTCTCGCGGGTTTGCTTCAACCTGATCCCGGGTGTCGGCGAATACTTCGTCTTCCCCGCGCTGACGCTGTCGGGGCCGTGCGAGATCATGGTGTTCGAGGGCATCCCCGGCGGCCCGATGGATCGCTGGGCCGAGGCACGCACGCCCGACCAGCACCTCGCAGAGAGCCTGCGCATCCTGCGCACCTATGCGCCGTGGGAGGCCGAGCGCTGCGAGCGGGTGGCGCTGACCGACGACAACGGCATCCTGTCGGGCCGCTTCGCGCCGACGGTGCGCAAGCCGGTGCTGACGCTGCCTTCGGGCCGGCTGGTATTCGGCATGGCCGATGCCGTGGTGGTCAACGACCCGATCACCGGGCAGGGTTCCAACAATGCCGCCAAATGCTGCAAGGTCTACCTCGACGCCATCCTCGCCCATGGCGAGCGGCCGTTCGACCGTGACTGGATGGAGCAGACCTTCGCCCGCTACTGGCAATACGCCGGCGATGTCGTGGCCTGGACCAACTCGCTGCTGACCCCGCCGCCGCCGCATATCCTGGCGCTGCTGGGCGTGGCAGGGCAGGCGCCCGCGCTGGCGGCGCGCATCGCCAACGGCTTCGACAATCCACCGGACTATTTCCCGTGGTGGATGGACGAGCAGGCTTGCCACCAGCTGATCGACCACCACCTGCCGCAGGCTGCCTGACATGGACACCACCAATCATGCCGCGCCCCTGCTCGATCCGCGCGAGTTGCGGCGGGTTTGCGGCCGCTACGCGACCGGCGTGGCGGTCATCGGTGCCTGTACCGCGCAGCTGCGGCCGGTCGGCATCACCGTCAACTCGTTCGCGTCGCTGTCGCTGGCGCCGCCGCTGATCCTGTGGAGCCTGGCGTCGCACTCGCCCAACGCCGGGTTGTTCGAGCCAGGCCGGCCGTTCGGTGTCAGCATCCTGCGCGCCGGGCACGGCGACCTGGCGCGCCGCTTCGCGACGCCGGCTGTAGACAAGTTCGCCGGCGTGCGCCATACGCGCTGCGCCCAGGGCGTGCCTTACCTTGACGAGGCGCTCGCCACGCTCGCGTGCCGCGTCGAGCGTGCCGATCCCGTGGGCGATCACCTGCTGATCGTCGGCGCGGTGGAGTCCATCTCGGCGGAAGAGGGCGAGCCGCTGGTCTTCTATAGTGGCGGCTTCGTGCGCGTCGCCGCCTGAGCCGCATGCCGGCGAGCGGCGTCTGCTGCCCGCCGCGCCGCCTTCGTGCCAGCTTTTGTGCACATCTGCTTGAATCCTGCCTACAACACCCATCGGCAAATCACAATTGCTTATTGCCCTTTCCTCGGGGAAGGGTTATAGTGTAAGGCTACCCGTGTCTCCGGGTAGTGGGTTGGCCGTTTTGGCCAGGCGCAGTCCTCTTTAGCGCAGCCCATCCGCGCACAAGCGCAAACACAGTTTTCGTGTATCAATCAGCCCCGGCCAATCGCAGCTGGGAATGGAGCAAACCATGAGCCTTGGCCTTGTAGGTCGCAAGGTTGGCATGACCCGTATTTTCACGGACGACGGTGAAGCGATTCCCGTGACCGTGGTCGAGGTCGGCGACAACCGCGTGACGCAAATCAAGACGGACGAGACCGACGGTTATACCGCGGTTCAAGTCACCTTCGGCGCACGACGCGCAAGCCGCGTCACCAAGCCGCTGGCGGGTCACCTCGCCAAAGCCGGCGTGGAAGCCGGCGAAATCATCCGCGAATTCCGTATCGATGCAGCCAAGGCTGCCGAACTGCAAGCTGGCGGTTCGCTGTCGGTCGACCTGTTCGAAGTCGGTCAGAAGATCGACGTGCAGGGCGTGACCATCGGTAAGGGCTACGCCGGTACCATCAAGCGCTATCACTTCGCCTCCGGCCGTGCCACCCACGGTAACTCGCGCTCGCACAACGTGCCGGGCTCGATCGGTATGGCGCAGGATCCGGGCCGCGTGTTCCCGGGCAAGCGCATGACCGGTCACCTGGGCGATGTCACCCGCACCGTGCAGAACCTGGAGATCGCCAAGATCGACGCAGAGCGCAAGCTGCTGCTGGTCAAGGGCGCCATCCCTGGCTCCAAGAACGGCAAGGTCATCGTTACCCCGGCCGTCAAGGCCAAAGCCAAAGCTTAAGGAGCGCATGTAATGGAACTCAAGCTCCTCCAGGACAATGGCCAGATCGGCGCGGGCGTTGCCGCTTCGCCCGAAGTGTTCGGCCGTGACTACAACGAAGCCCTCGTTCACCAGATCGTCGTCGCTTACCAGGCCAACGCGCGCAGCGGTAACCGCAAGCAGAAGGATCGTGAAGAGGTCAAGCACACGACCAAGAAGCCGTGGCGCCAGAAGGGTACGGGCCGTGCTCGTGCCGGTATGTCTTCCTCGCCGCTGTGGCGCGGGGGCGGCCGTATCTTCCCGAATTCGCCGGAAGAGAACTTCAGCCAGAAGGTCAACAAGAAGATGTTCCGTGCCGGCATGCGCTCGATTTACTCGCAGCTCGCACGTGAAGGTCGTATCAATGTGGTGGACGGTTTCACCGTCGAAGCGCCCAAGACCAAGCTCTTGGCCGACAAGTTCAAGGCCATGGGCCTGGACTCGGTGCTGATCATCACCGACAGCCTCGACGAAAACCTCTACCTGGCTTCGCGCAACCTGCCGCACGTGGCAGTTGTCGAGCCGCGCCAGGCTGATCCGCTGTCGCTCGTGCACTACAAGAAGGTGCTGGTGACCAAGGCAGCCGTCGCGCAGATCGAGGAGTTGCTGAAATGACGCAAGTAGCCAAGAACGATCATCGTTTGATGCAGGTGCTGCTCGCGCCGGTGGTTTCCGAAAAGGCAACCCTGGTCGCCGACAAGAATGAACAAGTCGTGTTCGAAGTGGCCCGCGATGCCAACAAGGCAGAAGTGAAGGCCGCCGTCGAACTGCTGTTCAAGGTCGAGGTGCAGTCCGTTCAGATCCTGAACCAGAAGGGCAAGCAGAAGCGCTTCGGCCGTTTCATGGGCCGTCGCAACCACGTGAAGAAAGCTTACGTGTCGCTGAAGCCGGGTCAGGAAATCAATTTTGAAGCGGAGGCCAAGTAATCATGGCACTCGTCAAGACCAAGCCGACTTCCCCGGGTCGTCGCTCGATGGTGAAGGTCGTCAACAAGGACCTTCACAAGGGCGCCCCGCACGCTCCGCTGCTGGAAAAGCAATTCCAGAAGTCGGGTCGTAACAACAATGGTCATATCACCACCCGCCACAAGGGCGGTGGTCATAAGCACCACTACCGCGTGGTCGACTTCAAGCGCAACGACAAGGACGGCATCCCCGCCAAGGTCGAGCGCCTGGAATACGATCCGAACCGCAGCGCCAACATCGCGCTGGTCGTGTTCGCCGACGGCGAGCGCCGCTACATCATCGCCACCAAGGGCATGGTTGCCGGCCAATCGCTGCTGAATGGCTCGGAAGCGCCGATCAAGGCTGGTAACAACCTGCCGATCCGCAACATTCCGGTCGGTACCACGATCAACAACGTGGAAATGCTGCCGGGCAAGGGCGCCCAGATCGCCCGCGCTGCAGGCGGCTCCGCCGTGCTGCTGGCCCGTGAAGGCCTGTACGCCCAGGTTCGCCTGCGCTCCGGCGAAGTGCGCCGCGTGCACATCGAGTGCCGCGCCACCGTCGGTGAAGTTGGCAACGAAGAGCACAGCCTGCGCGTCATCGGCAAGGCCGGTGCGACCCGTTGGCGCGGTATCCGCCCGACGGTCCGCGGCGTTGTGATGAACCCGGTCGACCACCCGCACGGTGGTGGCGAGGGCAAGACCGCTGCTGGCCGCGATCCGGTGTCGCCGTGGGGTACCCCGACCAAGGGCTACCGCACCCGCAGCAACAAGCGCACGGACAGCATGATCGTCCAGAAGCGCCACAAGCGTTAATCGGTAGGTAGGAGCTAAAGATATGACTCGTTCCGCTAAAAAGGGTCCGTTCTGCGACGCCCACCTGCTGAAGAAGGTGGAAGTTGCAGTCAGCGGCAAGGACAAGAAGCCCATCAAGACTTGGTCGCGCCGCTCGACCATTCTGCCGGAGTTCATTGGCCTGACGATCGCCGTGCACAACGGCCGTCAACACGTGCCGGTGTACGTGACGGAAAACATGGTTGGCCACAAGCTCGGCGAATTTGCGATCACCCGCACGTTCAAGGGCCACGCGGCTGACAAGAAAGCGAAGAGGTAAGGTGCCATCATGGAAGTGAAAGCGATTCATCGCGGTGCCCGCATCTCCGCCCAGAAGACGCGCCTGGTCGCTGACCAGATCCGTGGTCTGCCGATCGAGCGCGCGCTCAATGTCCTGACGTTCAGCCCGAAAAAGGCTGCCGGGATTGTGAAGAAGGTGGTCGAATCGGCCATCGCCAACGCTGAGCACAACGAAGGCGCCGACATCGACGAACTCAAGGTCAAATCGATCTACGTCGACAAGGCGACCTCGCTCAAGCGCTTCACCGCACGGGCGAAGGGCCGCGGCAACCGCATCGAGAAACAAACCTGTCACATCACTGTGACGCTCGGCAACTAAGGAGTCACGATGGGACAGAAGATTCATCCGACTGGCTTCCGTCTGGCTGTCAGCCGTAACTGGGCTTCGCGCTGGTACGCCAGCAACACGAAGTTCGCCGGCATGCTGAAGGAAGACATCGAAGTTCGCGACTTCCTGAAGAAGAAGCTGAAGAACGCATCGGTTGGCCGCGTCGTCATCGAGCGCCCCGCCCGCAATGCCCGCATCACCATTTACAGCTCGCGTCCGGGCGTGGTGATCGGCAAGAAGGGTGAGGACATCGAACTGCTGAAGGCCGAACTGCAGCGTCGCATGGGCGTGCCCGTGCACGTGAACATCGAGGAAATCCGCAAGCCGGAAACCGATGCTCAGCTGATCGCCGACTCGATCACCCAGCAGCTCGAGCGCCGCATCATGTTCCGCCGCGCCATGAAGCGCGCCATGCAGAACGCGATGCGCCTGGGTGCCCAGGGCATCAAGATCATGAGCGCCGGCCGTCTGAACGGTATCGAAATCGCACGTACCGAGTGGTACCGCGAAGGCCGTGTGCCCCTGCACACCCTGCGCGCCGACATCGACTACGGCTTCTCCGAAGCAGAAACCACCTACGGCATCATCGGTGTCAAGGTGTGGGTCTACAAGGGTGATCACCTCGGCCGCAATGAAGCGCCGGTGGTGGAAGAGCCGCAAGACGACCGTCGTCGTCGCCCGGGTCGTCCGGAAGGCCGCCGCCGTGAAGGCGAAGGCCGTCCGGGTGGCAACCGCCGTGGCGGTGCCGGTGCCGGTCGTCGCGCTGCGCCTGGCGCAGATGGGAAGAGTGGAGAATAACGATGCTGCAACCTAAGCGCAGAAAATACCGCAAGGAGCAGAAAGGCCGCAACACGGGTAAGGCTACCCGTGGCAACGCCGTGTCTTTCGGCGAATTCGGCCTGAAGGCCATGGGCCGTGGCCGTCTGACGGCTCGCCAGATCGAGTCGGCACGTCGTGCGATGACCCGTCACATCAAGCGTGGCGGCCGCATCTGGATCCGGATCTTCCCGGACAAGCCGATCTCGAAGAAGCCCGCTGAAGTCCGTATGGGTAACGGTAAGGGCAATCCGGAGTACTACGTGGCTGAAATCCAGCCGGGCAAGATGCTGTACGAAATGGATGGCGTGAGCGAAGAGCTGGCGCGTGAGGCGTTCCGCCTCGCAGCGGCCAAGCTGCCGATCGCCACCAATTTCGTGGTGCGCCAGGTCGGGACGTAAGGAGAGCAGGGATGAAAGCATCCGAACTTCGCGGCAAGGACGCCGCAGGCCTGAACCAGGAGCTCTCCGAGCTGCTGAAGGCCCAATTTAGCCTGCGCATGCAAAAGGCAACCCAACAGCTGCAGAACACCAGCCAGCTGAAGAAGGTTCGCAAGGACATCGCGCGCGTGCAAACCGTGCTGACTGAAAAGGCGAACGCGAAATGACTGAAGCTGCACAAACGGAAAAGTCGCTTCGCCGTACCCTGGTCGGCCGTGTCGTGAGCGACAAGATGGACAAGACCGTTACGGTCTTGGTGGAAAACCGCGTCAAGCATCCCCTGTACGGCAAGTACGTGCTGCGTTCCAAGAAGTACCACGCACACGACGAAGCCAACCAGTACAAGGAAGGCGACAAGGTCGAAATCCAGGAAGGCCGTCCGCTGTCGCGGACCAAGTCCTGGGTGGTTTCCCGGCTGGTAGAGGCTGCACGCGTCATCTAAGAACAACACGTTCTTAGCTTGACTTGCAAGTCCAGGATTATGTAGCTATAATCCTGGACTTCCGCTTTATTGCGTTCGCCTTAGCAGTACCACCCGGGCGGGCCTGTTGAGCGAGCCAGGGCCAAGCGATTCGACATCAGTCAAGTTGCCAGGCTCCTACCGACTTCAAAGTTGATCAACCCATACGGTGCTGGCGCAAGGCCGGAACCGACGGGACCAAGACTGACCGACGGGCGCTATGGCACCTGGCGGATTAAGTTGGGAAGACAAACACCATGATTCAGACAGAAAGCCGGCTCGAAGTGGCCGATAACACTGGTGCGCGCGAAGTGCTGTGCATCAAGGTGCTGGGTGGCTCCAAGCGCCGCTACGCAAGCGTTGGCGACATCATCAAGGTGACCGTCAAGGACGCAGCGCCGCGCGGTCGCGTGAAGAAGGGCGACATCTACAACGCCGTCGTCGTGCGTACCGCCAAGGGCGTGCGCCGCGCTGACGGTTCGCTGATCAAGTTCGACGGCAATGCCGCCGTCCTGCTGAACAACAAGCTCGAGCCGATCGGCACCCGTATTTTCGGGCCGGTGACTCGTGAACTCCGTACCGAGCGCTTCATGAAGATCGTGTCGCTCGCTCCGGAAGTGCTGTAAGGAGCCGACATGAACAAGATTCGCAAAGGCGATGAAGTCATCGTCCTGACCGGCAAGGACAAGGGCAAGCGCGGTACCGTGCAGGCCGTGCTCGGTGACAAGGTTGCGGTGCAGGGCGTGAACATCGCCAAGAAGCATGCGCGCCCGAACCCGATGCTGGGCACCACCGGTGGCGTGGTTGACAAGGTCATGCCGCTGCATATTTCCAACGTTGCGCTCGTGGATGCCAATGGCAAGCCGTCGCGCGTCGGCATCAAGGTGGAAGACGGCAAGCGCGTGCGCGTGCTGAAGACCACCGGCGCCGTCGTGGCAGCTTGATTCTGGGCACGTTTAGGAGTTGAGCATGGCAGCACGTCTGCAAGAGTTTTACAAAGAACAGGTTGTGCCGAAGCTGATCGAACAGTTCGGCTACAAGTCGGTCATGGAAGTGCCGCGCATCACCAAGATCACCCTGAACATGGGCCTTGGCGAAGCGATCAATGACAAGAAGATCATTGAAAACGCCGTCGGCGACCTGACCAAGATCGCCGGTCAGAAGCCGGTCGTGACGAAGGCCAAGAAGGCCATCGCCGGCTTCAAGATCCGCCAGGGCTACCCCATCGGTGCGATGGTGACCCTGCGCGGCGAGCGCATGTTCGAATTCCTCGATCGTTTCGTCACCGTGGCCCTGCCGCGCGTGCGTGACTTCCGTGGTGTGTCGGGCCGTTCGTTTGACGGTCGTGGCAACTACAACATCGGTGTGAAAGAGCAGATCATTTTCCCCGAAATCGAGTACGACAAGATCGACGCACTGCGTGGTCTGAACATCAGCATCACGACGACGGCAAAGAACGACGAGGAAGCCAAGGCACTCCTCGGTGCGTTCAAGTTCCCGTTCCGCAATTAAGGGGTAACCGTGGCTAAACTGGCTCTGATTGAACGTGAGAAGAAGCGCGCCAAGCTGGTGGCGAAGTACGCCGCCAAGCGCGCCAACCTCAAGGCCATTATCGACGACCAAGAGAAGTCGGAAGAAGAGCGTTACAGCGCGCGTCTCGAGCTGCAACAGCTCCCGCGCAACGCGAACCCGACTCGCCAGCGTAATCGCTGCGCGATCACCGGTCGTCCCCGCGGTACCTTCCGCAAGTTTGGCCTGGCGCGTAACAAGATCCGCGAAATCGCCTTCAAGGGCGAAATCCCGGGTCTGACGAAAGCCAGCTGGTAATTACGCACAGGCTACAGGAGAAACAGTATGAGCATGAGCGATCCTATCGCCGATATGCTGACGCGCATCCGCAACGCCCAGGGCGTGCAGAAGGCGTCGGTTGTCATGCCGTCGTCGAAGCTGAAAGTGGCAATCGCCAAGGTCCTGAAGGACGAAGGCTACATCGACGATTACGCCGTCCAGGAAGATGGCGGCAAGGCACAACTGAGCATCGGCCTGAAGTACTACGCCGGCCGTCCGGTGATCGAGCGCATCGAGCGCGTCTCGAAGCCCGGCCTGCGCGTGTACAAGGGCCGCAGCGACATCCCGCAAGTGATGAACGGCCTGGGTGTGGCGATCATCTCGACCCCGCAGGGTCTGATGACCGACCGCAAGGCTCGCGCCACCGGCGTGGGCGGCGAAGTTCTCTGCTACGTCGCTTAAGGAGAGAACCATGTCCCGTGTAGGTAAGGCTCCCATCGCGCTCCCCAAGGGCGCGGAAGTGAACGTGGCAGCTGGCGTGCTCTCCGTGAAGGGTCCGCTGGGTACGCTGTCGCAACCGATCCACAGCCTGGTCAAGGTCAATGTCGAGAACGACACGCTGACCTTCTCGCCGGCTGACGAGTCGCGTGAAGCAAACGCCCTGCAAGGCACCATGCGCGCCCTGGCGGCGAACATGGTCAAGGGCGTGACCACCGGTTTCGAGCGCAAGCTGAACCTCGTTGGCGTGGGCTACCGTGCCCAGCTGCAAGGCGCTGCGCTGAAGCTCCAGCTTGGTTTCTCGCACGACGTGATCCATGAGATGCCGGAAGGCGTGAAGGCGGAAACGCCGACGCAGACCGAGATCATCATCAAGGGTGCGGACAAGCAGAAAGTCGGTCAGGTTGCCGCGGAAGTCCGCGCGTACCGCCCGCCTGAGCCCTACAAGGGCAAGGGTGTGCGCTACAGCGACGAGCGCGTCATCCTGAAGGAAACCAAGAAGAAGTAAGGGGTGCAATGATGAACAAGAAAGACGCTCGTTTGCGCCGTGCACGTCAGACCCGCGCCAAGATCGCGGAGATGAAAGTCAATCGTCTGACCGTGTTCCGTACGAATTCGCATATTTACGCCCAGGTCTTCTCCGAGTGCGGCACCAAGGTGCTGGCTTCGGCTTCGACCGCAGAGGTGGAAGTGCGCAAGGAACTGGATGGCAAGGGCGCTACCGCCGCTGCCGCCACCGTGGTTGGCAAGCGCATCGCCGAGAAGGCGAAGGCTGCCGGCGTGGAAACCGTCGCGTTCGATCGCGCCGGCTTCCGTTTCCATGGCCGCGTGAAGGCCCTGGCAGACGCCGCCCGCGAAGCCGGCCTGAAGTTCTAAGCGCATAGAGAGAGATACGTCATGGCAAAGATGCAAGCAAAAGTCCAACAGGACGAACGCGACGACGGCCTCCGCGAGAAGATGATCTCGGTCAACCGTGTCACCAAGGTGGTGAAGGGTGGCCGGATTCTCGGTTTCGCAGCGCTGACCGTGGTTGGTGACGGCGATGGCCGCATCGGCATGGGCAAGGGCAAGGCCAAGGAAGTGCCGGTTGCTGTTCAGAAGGCAATGGACGAAGCCCGTCGCAAGATGGTCAAGGTCTCGCTGAAGAACGGCACGCTGCAACACGAAGTCGTTGGCAAGCACGGCGCCGCCAAGGTGCTGATGATGCCCGCCAAGGAAGGTACCGGCGTGATCGCCGGCGGCCCGATGCGCGCGATCTTCGAAGTGATGGGCGTCACCAACGTGGTGACCAAGTCGCACGGCTCCACCAACCCGTACAACATGGTTCGCGCCACGCTGGACGGCCTTCAGAAGATGAGCACGCCGGGCGAAATCGCCGCGAAGCGTGGCAAGTCGGTCGAAGACATCCTGGGTTAAGGTGAACGCAATGTCGCAGAAAACCGTAAAAGTGCAACTCGTGCGCAGCCTGATCGGCACGCGCGAGGATCATCGCGCCACCGTTCGTGGCCTGGGCCTGCGCCGCATCAACTCGGTGTCGGAGCTGCAGGACACGCCCGCCGTGCGCGGCATGATCAACAAGGTCTCGTACCTGGTGAAGGTTCTGGCCTGATCGGGACTTGGAGAGCAAGATGCAACTGAACAACCTGAAACCGGCTGCCGGTTCGAAGCACGCCAAGCGTCGCGTCGGCCGCGGTATCGGCTCCGGCCTGGGCAAGACCGCCGGTCGCGGTCACAAGGGTCAGAAGTCGCGTTCGGGCGGCTTCCACAAGGTGGGTTTCGAAGGCGGTCAAATGCCGCTGTATCGTCGCCTGCCGAAGCGCGGCTTCACCTCGCTGACCAAGGCGTTCACCGCCGAAGTCACGCTGCGTGACATCGAGCGCCTGGAAGCGGCCGAAGTCGACCTGCTGGTTCTGAAGCAGGCTGGCCTGGTCAGCGACCTGGTCAAGAGCGCCAAGGTCATCAAGGCCGGCGAGCTGACCCGCAAGGTGACGATCAAGGGTCTGGGCGCCACCGCTGGCGCCAAGGCCGCGATCGAAGCCGCTGGCGGCCAGATCGCAGCCTGACAAGGCATTTATCGCAGCATAGGCAGTCATAGTCGGAGCATCGTTTGGCCACGGCGAAACCCAATGCAAGCGCGCAAGCCAGGAACACGGCGAAGTACGGCGACCTCAAGCGCCGGCTGATGTTTCTGGTGCTGGCCCTGATCGTGTACCGCATCGGCGCTCATATTCCGGTGCCCGGTATCGATCCGGAGCAGCTTGCGAAGCTTTTCCAGAGTCAGTCGGGTGGCATCCTCGGGATGTTCAACCTGTTCTCGGGCGGGGCGCTGTCGCGCTTTACCGTCTTCGCGCTCGGCATCATGCCGTACATCTCGGCGTCGATCATCATGCAGTTGCTGACGATCGTGCTGCCGCAGCTGGAGTCGCTGAAGAAGGAAGGGCAGGCAGGCCAGCGCAAGATCACGCAGTACACGCGCTACGGCACCGTGGTCCTGGCCACGTTCCAGGCGCTGTCGATTGCGGTGGCGCTGGAGTCGCAGCCGGGGCTGGTGCTGGATCCTGGCCTGATGTTCCGGGCCACGGCGGTGATCACGCTGGTGACCGGCACGATGTTCCTGATGTGGCTGGGTGAGCAGATCACCGAGCGGGGTCTGGGCAACGGCATCTCGATCATCATCTTCGGCGGTATCGCGGCGGGCCTGCCCAACGCGATCGGCGGACTGTTCGAACTGGTCCGCACGGGTTCCATGAGCATCATCGCGGCGATCTTCATCGTGGCGATCGTGATCGGTGTGACCTTCGCAGTGGTGTTCGTCGAGCGTGGCCAGCGCAAGATCCTGGTGAACTATGCCAAGCGTCAGGTCGGCAACAAGGTGTACGGCGGACAGTCGTCGCACCTGCCGCTGAAGCTGAACATGGCAGGGGTGATTCCGCCGATCTTCGCGTCGTCGATCATCCTGTTCCCGGCAACGATCGCGGGCTGGTTCACGTCTGACGCGACTGGATCGGTGGGCGGGTTCATCAAGGACCTGGCTGCCACGCTGTCGCCGGGCCAGCCGGTCTACATCCTGCTGTACGCTGCTGCGATTGTATTTTTCTGCTTCTTCTACACGGCCCTGGTCTACAACAGCCGTGAAGTGGCAGACAACCTGAAGAAAAGCGGTGCCTTCATTCCGGGCATTCGTCCGGGCGAGCAGACGACGCGCTATATCGACAAGATCCTGGTGCGTTTGACGCTGGCTGGTGCGATCTACATCACACTGGTCTGCCTGTTGCCGGAATTCCTGGTGCTGCGCTGGAACGTTCCGTTCTATTTCGGCGGAACCTCCCTGCTGATCATCGTGGTCGTCACGATGGACTTCATGGCCCAGGTTCAGTCCTATGTCATGTCGCAGCAGTATGAGTCGCTGCTGAAGAAGGCGAATTTCAAGGGTAATCTGACCTTGCGCTGACTTCGGATCGGTACAGGCTAGGTATGGCAAAAGACGACGTCATCCAGATGCAGGGCCAGGTCCTGGAGAACCTGCCCAATGCGACGTTCCGAGTCAAGCTGGAGAATGGCCATGTAGTGCTGGGCCACATCTCCGGCAAGATGAGAATGAACTACATCCGGATTCTTCCGGGTGACAAGGTGACGGTCGAGCTGACCCCATATGATCTGTCGCGCGCACGAATCGTCTTCCGGACGAAGTGAGCGAACAGGAATTGAAGGAAGAGGAAAATTATGAAAGTGCTGGCTTCTGTTAAGCGCATTTGCCGCAACTGCAAAATCATCAAGCGCAACGGTGTCGTGCGCGTGATCTGCTCGTCGGATCCCCGCCACAAGCAACGCCAAGGCTAATCGGAAAGAGGATTGACGAATGGCACGTATCGCAGGGGTTAACATCCCGAACCACAAGCATACCGAAATCGGCCTGACCGCCATTTACGGTATCGGCCGCTCGCGCGCCCGCAAGATTTGCGAGGCCACCGGTGTACCGTTTGACAAGAAGGTCAAGGATCTGACCGACGCCGACCTGGAAAAGCTTCGTGACGAAGTGGGCAAGGTCACGGTCGAGGGTGACCTGCGTCGTGAAACCACGATGAACATCAAGCGTCTGATGGACCTTGGTTGCTATCGTGGCATGCGTCACCGCAAGGGCCTGCCCATGCGCGGTCAGCGTACCCGTACCAACGCACGTACCCGCAAGGGTCCGCGCAAGGCCGGCGTGGCTCTGAAGAAGTAAAGCCGAAGGCAGAGGAAGAAACTAATGGCAAAAGGTCCGAATAACGCCGCTCGCGCGCGTAAGAAGGTCAAGAAGAACGTTGCCGACGGCATTGCGCACGTCCACGCCTCGTTCAACAACACCATCATCACGATCACCGACCGTCAGGGCAATGCCCTGTCGTGGGCGACCGCCGGTGGCCAGGGCTTCAAGGGTTCGCGCAAGTCGACCCCGTTCGCTGCCCAGGTTGCTGCCGAGAACGCCGGCCGCGTGGCGCAAGACCAGGGCATCAAGAACCTGGAAGTGCGCATCAAGGGCCCTGGCCCTGGCCGTGAGTCGGCTGTCCGCGCGCTGAACGCGCTGGGCATCAAGATCGCGATCATCGAAGACGTCACGCCGATTCCGCACAACGGCTGCCGTCCGCCGAAGCGCCGCCGCATCTAAGCGATGGCGTGTCCGAGCCCGGTGGGTTTACCTGCCGGTTTCGGATATGGTAGTATGGCGCGTTGACCTGCTGCATTTGATGCGGCAGGTTTTCGTTTTGCATCGAGGGAATGTCGCATAAAGCACATTCCGGTGTCGATGCACTGTAAATGCTTTCAGCGTCGTATCCCGGCCCCAACAGGCCAGGTCGCGCTTCATAAGCCCACCGTCCGTCACGGTCTTCCCGGGTTTCCGGGAGGTACTGCGTTGGCGGACTCGCGGCGCGTCAAGAAGGCGCCGTGATCGATCAAAGGAAGACAACGTGGCACGTTATACCGGCCCGAAGGCCAAACTTTCCCGCCGTGAAGGCACCGACCTGTTCCTGAAGAGCTCGCGCCGCTCGCTGGCCGACAAGTGCAAGCTGGACAGCAAGCCGGGCCAGCATGGCCGCACCTCGGGTGCACGCACCTCGGACTACGGCAACCAGCTGCGCGAAAAGCAGAAGGTCAAGCGCATCTACGGCGTGCTCGAGCGCCAGTTCCGCCGCTACTTCGCCGAAGCCGATCGCCGCAAGGGCAACACCGGCGAAAACCTGCTGCAACTGCTGGAATCGCGCCTGGACAACGTGGTGTACCGCATGGGCTTCGGCTCGACCCGCGCTGAAGCGCGCCAGCTGGTTTCGCACAAGGCGATCCTGGTGAACGGTCAGACCCTGAACGTGCCGTCGGCCCAGATCAAGTCGGGCGACATCATCGCCATCCGCGAGCAGTCGAAGAAGCAAGTCCGTATCGCCGAAGCGCTGTCGCTGGCCGAGCAGTCGGGCTTCCCGACCTGGGTTGCCGTGGATGCCAAGAAATTCGAAGGTACCTTCAAGCAAGTTCCGGATCGCGCCGATATCTCTGGCGACATCAACGAAAGCCTGATTGTCGAACTGTACTCGCGTTAATCCGCGAGGCAGACGGCCCAGCGCTTGCGTTCTCCGCAAAGCTTCTCTTTCAGCCCGACGCGCGCTACGCGCGGTCGGGCTTCGCCCATCGTTACGATGGGTATTTTCAGGTTCCAAACGTCAGCCTTATCGGTGTAACGAGCCGAGGGTATTGAAAAGGACAACCTAATGCAAACAGCACTCCTCAAGCCAAAAATCATCGCCGTCGAGCCTCTGGGCGACCATCACGCCAAAGTCGTGATGGAGCCGTTCGAGCGCGGCTACGGCCATACGCTCGGTAACGCCCTGCGTCGCGTGCTGCTGTCGTCGATGGTCGGCTATGCCCCGACCGAAGTCACGATCGCTGGGGTGGTCCACGAGTATTCCACCATCGACGGCGTGCAGGAAGATGTCGTCAACCTGCTGCTCAACCTGAAGGGCGTGGTGTTCAAGCTGCACAACCGTGATGAAGTCACGGTGTCGCTGCGCAAGGATGGCGAAGGCGTTGTCACGGCTGCCGATATCGAGCTGCCGCACGACGTCGAGATCATCAACCCGAACCACGTGATCGCCCACCTGTCGGCCGGCGGCAAGCTGGACATGCAGATCAAGGTCGAGCAGGGCCGTGGCTACGTGCCGGGCAACGTGCGCAAGTTCGGCGACGAGTCGGGCAAGGTCATCGGCCGCATCGTGCTGGACGCCTCGTTCTCGCCGGTGCGCCGCGTGTCGTATGCCGTTGAATCCGCTCGCGTGGAGCAGCGTACCGATCTGGACAAGCTGGTGATGAACATCGAAACCGACGGTGTGATCTCGCCCGAGGAAGCGATCCGCCAGTCGGCCCGCATCCTGGTCGACCAGCTGTCCGTGTTCGCCGCGCTGGAAGGCACCGAGTCGGCAGCCGAGGCTGCTTCGAGCCGCACGCCGCAGATCGATCCGATCCTGCTGCGCCCGGTCGACGACCTGGAGCTGACAGTGCGTTCGGCCAACTGCCTGAAGGCCGAGAACATCTACTACATCGGCGACCTGATCCAGCGTACCGAGAACGAGCTGCTGAAGACCCCGAACCTGGGTCGCAAGTCGCTCAACGAGATCAAGGAAGTCCTCGCCTCGCGTGGCCTGACCCTCGGCATGAAGCTCGAGAACTGGCCGCCCGCAGGTCTGGAAAAGTAATTGTGGCGCGGGGGCGTTAGCCCCTGCACCGCGGTAACCGCCCTGGCTTCGGCCGGGGCTCGTATGACTACCGGCCCGCGTCCGCCCGTATCGGACGATAGAAGAGCTGGTCAAACACTTAACTGAAAGGAATCATCATGCGTCACCGTCATGGTCTGCGGAAACTGAACCGCACCTCGTCGCACCGCCTCGCGATGCTGCGCAACATGTCCAACTCGCTGTTCCAGCACGAGCTGATCAAGACCACCGTGCCCAAGGCCAAGGAACTGCGCAAGGTCGTCGAGCCGCTGATCACGCTGGCCAAGAAGGACACCGTTGCCAACCGCCGCCTCGCCTTCGCCCGCCTGCGCGACCGCGACATGGTCACCAAGCTGTTCACCGAACTGGGCCCGCGCTACGCCACCCGCCCGGGCGGCTACACCCGCATCCTGAAGTTCGGCTTCCGTCAGGGCGACAATGCGCCGATGGCGCTGGTCGAACTGGTGGATCGCCCGGAAATCACCGAAGCCCCGGCCGAAGAAGCCGCGGAATAAGTGCGTTTCCTGCCCGCTGCCGTCGTGAGACGGTTCCGGGCACACCGCTTACAATCGAGCCAGGCATCCGCCTGGCTCTTTTGTTTTGGGCGCCAGCCGCCCGTGCCACCCTTGCCAGCCGTACCAGGAGAGTGCCGATGCCCGATGCCAGCCAGTCACCCGACCCCGCGGAGGTGCTCGTGGTGATCACCAATACCCCTGATGCCGAGACGGCAGCGCGGCTGTCCCGGACAGTGCTGGAGGCGCGCGCGGCGGCCTGCGTGAACCGTCTGGCCCCGGTGGAATCCGAGTACTGGTGGCAAGGCGTGCTGGAGCAGGCGCGCGAATGGCCGCTGCTGATCAAGACCACGCGCGCGCGCTACGCTGCACTCGAGGCCGTGATCCGGCAACATCACCCCTATGACGTGCCGGAGATCATCGCCGTGCCGGTGACGGCGGGCTTTGCACCGTACCTGGCGTGGGTTGGCAGCGAGACGGATACCGGCGCGCAGGCGGCGGGATAATGGGCGAAGGGGGCTGCCGCGCAGCAGTAGGTACGGCAGGGCCCATCGGCCAGGACAGACAGGAAACAGCTTCATGAACATCGGTTTGGCACTTCCGGAGCGGGCACGCGGGCTGGTTCAGGCGCGGCATATTGCCGCAGGCCTGCTGGCGGTACTGGCCTGGCTTTGCCTGGCTGGTGCGGCGCTGGCGGCAACGGAGGACGACTTCCTGCCGCCGGAGCAAGCCTTCCGCTTCGCCGCGCGCCAGATCGACGACAACACCGTGGAGGTGCGTTTCGATGTCGCGCCCGGCTACTACATGTACCGGGAGCGATTCGCCTTTGCGACGGAGCCTGCCGCCGTGAAGCTCGGCACGCCGGACCTCCCGCACGGCAAGGTCAAGTTCGACGACACCTTCGGCAAGGAGATGGAGACGTACCGGGACAGCGTGACCATCCGCGTGCCGGTGGCGGCGGCGCCGGCGGACGGCAAGTGGACGCTGACGGTCACCTCGCAGGGCTGCGCCGACAAGGGCCTGTGCTATCCACCGATGGAAAGCGTCTACAAGGTCGGTGGCACCGGCCTGGCCGACCTGTTCGGCAAGCGCGGGCGCTCCGATGCGACCGCTGCCGCCCCGCTGCAGGCCCAGCCAGCCCAGCCGGCTGCCGCCGCATCGCTGCGTGCCGACGACTCCGACCGCATCGCCGGCGCGCTGGCGAGCCGCAACATGGGCCTGATCGCGGCGCTCTTCTTCGGCCTGGGCCTGCTGCTGACCTTCACGCCGTGCGTGCTGCCGATGGTGCCGATCCTGTCGTCGATCGTCATCGGCGAGCATGTCACGCGCAGCCGTGCGCTGGTGGTGTCGCTGGCCTATGTACTGGGCATGGCGGTGGTGTACACCGCCGTCGGCGTGGCTGCAGGGCTGCTGGGCGAAGGCCTGTCGGCCGCGCTGCAGACGCCATGGGTGCTGGGCCTGTTCGCCGCGCTGATGGTGGCGCTGGCACTGTCGATGTTCGGCCTGTACGAGCTGCAGCTGCCGCAGCGCTGGCAGGCGCGGCTGACGGAATCGTCCAACCGCCGCCAGGGTGGTCAGGTGGCTGGCGCGGCAGCGATGGGCGCGATCTCCGCGCTGATCGTCGGGCCCTGCGTGACCGCGCCGCTGGCGGGGGCGCTGGCCTATATCGCGCAGACGCGCGATGCGGTCATCGGTGGCGCAGCGCTGTTTGCGATGGCGATCGGCATGGGCGTGCCGCTGGTGCTGGTGGGCGTGGGTGCGGGCAACCTGCTGCCGCGCGCAGGCCGCTGGATGGAGGTGACCAAGCGCTTCTTCGGCTTCCTGCTGCTGGGGGTGGCGTTGTGGATGCTCGGGCCGGTGCTGCCGGCATGGACGACGATGCTGCTTTTGGCGGCATTGCTGCTGGTGGCCGCGGTGTTCCTCGGCGCCTTTGACGGGCTCGGGGCCGATCCGCGCAACCTGGCGCGCGTGGGCAAGGGGCTTGGTGTCTTGTTCGCGATCGCCGCGGCCATCGTGCTGATCGGCGTGGCGTCGGGCGGGCGCGATCCGCTGCAGCCGTTGTCGCACCTGAGCGCAGGCCGCGGTGGTGTGGAAAGCGCGGGCGCCGCTCAGGCGGTGCGCTTCGAGCGCGTGCGCAGCGTCGCGGAACTGGATGCCCGCGTGGCGCAGGCCGCCGCGGCCGGCAAGCCGGTGCTGCTCGATTTTTATGCCGACTGGTGCGTCAGCTGCAAGGAAATGGAGCGCATGACCTTCGTCGACCCGCGCGTGCGCGCGCGGCTGTCCGAGATCGTGCTGCTGCAGGCGGATGTGACCGCCAACAATGCCGACGACAAGGCGCTGCTCAAGCGCTTCGGGCTGTTCGGGCCGCCGGGGATCATCCTGTTCGGATCGGATGGGCGCGAGCGGCCGGTGCGGGTGATTGGCTACCAGTCGGCCAACCGCTTCCTGGAGAGCCTGGAGCGCGCCTTCGGCAAGCGCACCAGCACCTGAGGTGTACCTGCGCCTGCGCTAGTGCTCCAGCTGCCGCGCCACGGCCCACAGCGCGCCCAGCACCACCACCACCGCCCCCATCAGGCCGATCGACCACCAGAATCCGTCCGGCGCCTGCAGCCAGGGCATGCGCTCGAAATTCATGCCGAAGATGCCGGTGATCAGCGTCAGCGGCATGAACAGCGCCGTGATCAGCGTCAGCATGCGCATGGTGCGGTTGGTGCGGTGGGCCACCGCCGAAAAGTGGATCTGCACCGCCGACTCGATTGAATCCTCCAGCCGCCGCGCATGCGCGAGCACGCGCTGGATATGTTCCATCACGTCGTTGATGCGCACCAGCAACAGTTCGTCGCGACCCGGGACATCTACCGGGGTGCCGTGCTGGTCGCTGCTGTAGCGGTTGTCGAGCAGGCTGTCGCGGAATTCCTGCAGCGCGTCGCGCTGTTCCTCGCTCAGGTGCTCCAGCTTGCGCAGCTGGATGCGCGCGTCGAGCAGCCCCTCCCAACTGGAAAAACTGCGGCGCGAGTTCAGCAGCGCGCGCTGCCAGCGGTCGAGCTGGCGCGTCAGCGGGGCGCGCAGTTCCAGATAGCGGTCCACCATCGCATTGAGCAGGCGCAGCATCAGATCCTCGGGCCGGTTGGGCGGGCGCACGCCGTGCAGCAGCGTCTGGCCGTTGCCGCGCGCGGGCGACGCCTGCGGCCGCGGCGCCTGGCAGAGCTCGAGCAGGCGCTGGCGCACCTGGTCGACGGTGCGCGACGGGCCGTTGCGTACCGTGACCAGCAGCGTATCGAAGACGAAGAACGTGACCGGCTGCGTATCGATTTTGGCCAGTGCGGGCAGGAAGCCCGGCGGATACCGGCGCGCACGCGCCGTCGTCGCATCGCCAGACGCTCTGGGGTCATTGGCCGGCGTTGCCTCCTGCGGCTCGGCCTCGGCGATCGCGCGGCTGGTCTCGAAGGTCAGCTTGCGGAAGATCACCATGTCATACGCGTTGGTCGTGTCGAAATACGACGGATGCGCGGCATTGGTGGCGTCGGCCAGGTGCAGGTCGAGGACCGAAGCGCCGGCGAGCTGGCGCACGTTCTCGCGCCAGGCGTCCGGGGCAGCCGTGACTTCCTCGGTGGAAAAGTCCGCCCAGACGAACAGCGCGGCGGCATTGCCGCCGAGGAAGCTGGCCGCTTCGGTCAGCGAGGCGAGCGGGTGTACCTGGCTGGCCGAGAAGCCGAGCAGTTCCATAGGCGCTTGGGTTCCCACAGAGCGATAGAGCGATCGTGCGATGCAGGTCAGGCGGCCAGCAGGCGCGCGGCGTCGCGTGCGAAATAGGTCAGGATGCCGTCGGCGCCGGCGCGGCGGAAGGCCAGCAGCGATTCCATCATGACCTTGTCGTGGTCGAGCCAGCCGTTCTGCGCGGCGGCCTTCAGCATCGCGTACTCGCCGCTGACCTGATAGACGTAGGTCGGGAAGCGGAACTCGTCCTTCACGCGGCGCACGATATCGAGGTAAGGCATGCCGGGCTTGACCATCACCATGTCGGCGCCTTCGAGGATGTCCTGCGCCACTTCGCGCAGCGCTTCGTCGGTGTTGGCCGGGTCCATCTGGTAGGTCATCTTGTTGCCCTTGCCGAGGTTGGCGGCCGAGCCCACTGCATCGCGGAAGGGGCCGTAGAAGGCCGATGCGTACTTGGCCGAGTAGGCCATGATGCGGGTATGGATGTGGCCGTTGTCTTCCAGCGCCGTGCGCACCGCGCCGATGCGGCCGTCCATCATGTCGGACGGGGCCACGATATCGACGCCCGCGTCGGCCTGGGCCAGCGCCTGGCGCACCAGGATCTCCACGGTGGTGTCATTGATGACGTAGCCGTTTTCATCCAGCACGCCGTCCTGGCCGTGGCTGGTGTAGGGATCGAGCGCAACGTCGCAGAGCACGCCGAGTTCGGGAAAGCGGTCTTTCAGCGCCCGCACCGCGCGCGGCACCAGGCCGTCGGGATTGATGGCCTCGATGCCATCGGGCGTTTTCAGCGAGGGGTCGATCACCGGGAACAGCGCGAGCACCGGGATGCCGAGCTTGACGCAATCTTCGGCCACCGGCATCAGCAGGTCCACGGAGACCCGCTCGACGCCCGGCATCGACGCCACGGACTGGCGCTGGTTCTGGCCGTCGAGGATGAACACCGGGTAGATCAGGTTGTCCGGCGACAGGCGATGTTCGCGCATCATGCGGCGGGAGAAATCGTCGCGGCGCATGCGGCGCGGGCGGTACTCGGGGAAGGTCGACATGGCAGGCTTCTTGTGCTGGAGACGGGACAGAAATGTCCAATTTGCCAGCCGGCAAGCACTGCGCGCGCGGCGCAAAGTTGCCGGCTGAAGAAAAACTAAACTTTTATGCGTGCCCGCCATCATACTCGCGGACACTATGTGCGTTGCGCTTGCGTGGCGCGGTGTCCCCCGCTACTCCTCCCTGAGCGGGTACCCGCCCCAGCGGCGGGAAAGTTCGCCCCCGTTGCTTGCAACGGGGCTTTTTTTGCGCGCTGGCTACGCTGCGGCGTTATGCCGCAGGGTCTGTGGTGGCAGGAGGTTCAGCCGCCGTTGGTGCCGTGGCACCGTCCTGCGCCGCGTTCTTCTGCGCTTCCGGCAGGTTGAGCCAGCCGGCGATCACGCCCTGCGCTTCTTCGATGCCGCGACGCTTGAGGCTCGAAAACAGCTGTGCGGTCAGGGGCACCGGCGTTTCCAGCTGCTCTGCGTAGCCCTGCAGCATCTTGCGCGTCTCGCGCAGCGCCTTGGCGTTCTCGCTGTTGGTGAGCTTGTCGGCCTTGGTCAGCAGAACGTGGATCGGCTTGCCGGTGGGCAGGAACCACTCGACCATCTGGCAATCGAGATCGGTGAACGGACGGCGCGCATCCATCATCAGGATCAGTCCCGAGAGTTGCGGCCGCGTCTGCACGTAGTCGCTGAGCAGGCCCTGCCAGTGGTATTTGGCCGAGCCCGACACCTCTGCATAACCGTAGCCCGGCAGGTCGACCAGGAATGCCTGCGGGTCCGGTGCCTTGACCGGGGCCACCGTGAAATAGTTGATGTGCTGCGTGCGCCCGGGCGTGCGCGAGGAAAACGCCAGCCGCTTCTGGTTGCACAGGATGTTGATGGCGGTGGACTTGCCGGCGTTGGAGCGGCCGGCGAACGCTACCTCGGGCACGGCCGTGGCGGGCAGGTCGCGCAGGTGGTTGACGGTAATGAAGAAGCGGGCCTGGTGGAGAAGGGACATGCGCTGGAGAGGTAGGGCGGGGCGCCGCGCGGCGCGCATTGGCGCGGCCGTGGCCGGGGTACCGCCAAGGGTGGGCAGGGCTGCGGCGGGGCCGCTCGCCGGGTTTGATCTGGCGCAGCGCGAGACCGTTTCAACACGGCATAGCAGGGCGCAAGGCATCAATCCGGCACATAACTTATTGTACAATACGCCGGTTTACGGTCTCCTGACCGGGTGACGCGCGACATCCTTTGCCGCGTGGCTCGGCTGCCGTTGTCCGGACGGGAAGCCTCGTTGTGTCGTCCTATCGTGGGCACGGCCTTGTTTCGCATCACGCGTTGCACCTCGGGTGCCGCGGCGGCGGAGCAGGGGCTGGCGGAGGTCTGCCGCCAGGCAAACCGCAGCGGATCGGTCATCCGCGCGGGTCGCCCCGATGTCAGGCCTTTGCCCCGGCGCGTCCTCACCGCCGGCAGAGTGCCGGTCGGCATGCATCACGGTATCCAAAACAATTCAGAGAAGGTGTGCGAATGAACCGCATTGCGAAGATTCTGGGTGTCCTGGCACTGGCCGTTCCTGCAGCCGCCCTTTCCGGACTGGCATCTGCCGCAGAGCAGGCCGCCGCGAAGGCCGACCCGGCCAAGGGTGAGACGCTGTACACGCAAGGCGCCCCCGATCGCAATGTGCCTGCCTGCCTGAGCTGCCACGGCGCAGCCGGCAACAGCGCGGCCGCCGCCAACCCCAAGCTGGCCGCCCAGCATCCGGAATACGTCCACAAGCAACTGGCCGATTTCAAGTCCAAGGCGCGCAACAACGCGATCATGGTGCCGATGGCATCGGTGCTGACCGACGACGAAATGCGCAACATCGGCGCCTACCTGGCCAAGCAGCCGATCAAGCCGGCCACCGCCAAGAACAAGAACACGATCGAGGAAGGCCAGAAGATCTACCGTGGCGGCATCGCCGCCAAGGGCGTGCCGGCCTGCGCCGCCTGCCATGGCCCCACCGGCGCCGGCATTCCGGCCCAGTATCCGCGTATCGGCGGACAGTGGTCGGAATACACCGAGGCACAGCTGGTGGCGTTCCGCCAGGGCACCCGCAAGAATAATTCGGTCATGACGACCATCGCTGCCAAGATGTCGGATGCCGAGATCAAGGCGGTGGCGGACTACGTCGCCGGCGTCCGGTAACGACGTTAGCGCAGTACGCTGGCGCCGCCGGGCGCCGGCGCTTCGGCGTGCAGCCCGCGCGGCATGCAACCGAACGCGCCTGTCAAAATCGAAAAGGGTGGCCTGCTCGTTCAAGCAAGTCCACCCTTTTTCATTTCAAAGCAGCATGTTGTCTTAGGTGTCACTGCACATGTCGACCGCTTCCACTTCAGGGCTGCACCTGAAGACCTCTCACCGCGTGTTGCGCGACGCGGTCGAATTGTTGTCCTCGATGCGCTTCGCGATCGCGCTGCTGACGGTGATCTCCATCGCCAGCGTGATCGGTACCGTGCTCAAGCAGAATGAGCCGTATCCGAACTACGTCAACCAGTTCGGTCCGTTCTGGGCCGATGTGTTCCATACGCTATCGCTGCAGAAGGTCTACGGCTCGTGGTGGTTCCTGCTGATCCTGGCCTTCCTGGTGGTGTCCACCACGCTCTGCCTGGTGCGCAACACCCCCAAGATGATCGGGGACATGCGCTCATGGAAGGACCATGTGCGCGAGCGCAGCCTGCGCGCCTTCCATCATCGCGGCGAGTTCGACGGCGCGCGCGCGCGCACCGAGGCGGTCGGCAGGCTGTCGGCGCTGCTGCGCAACCGCGGCTACCGCATCAAGGCCGTCGACCATGACGGCGCCACGCTGCTGGCGGGCAAGGCGGGGGCCGCCAACAAGGTCGGCTATATCCTGGCGCATACCGCCATCGTGGTGATCTGCATCGGCGGCCTGCTCGATGGCGACATGCTGATCCGCGCGCAGATGTGGCTGGGTGGCAAGACCCCGATCAGCGGCAACGCGGTGATCAGCGAGATCCCGCCGCAGCACCGGCTGCCGGCGACCAACCCCGGTTTCCGCGGCAATGCCTATGTGCCCGAGGGGCAGACCGTGTCCACGGCCATCCTGAACGTCGCCGACGGCGCGCTGGTGCAGGACCTGCCGTTTGCGCTGACGCTCAAGAAGTTCTCGATCGACTTCTACGAGACCGGCATGCCCAAGCTGTTCGCCTCGGACGTGATCGTCACCGACCGCGTCACCGGCAAGCAGACCGAGGCCACCATCAAGGTGAACGAGCCGTTGATCGTCGACGGCATCGCCATCTACCAGTCCAGCTTCGAAGATGGCGGCTCGCGCCTGAAGTTCGTCGGCTACCCGATGCAGGGCACCGCTCGTGGCACCTTTGCCATCAATGGTGCCGTGGGCGGCAATGCGCCGCTGAAGGGCACCGGCACCGGCGCGGACAACGAAGGCGTGACGGTCGAGTTCAGCGACTTCCGGCTGATGAATATCGAGAACGTCACCGATGCCTCGGGCAAGCCTGACGCACGCGGCGTCGCGCGCAAATCGCTGAACGAGACGCTGGAAAAGCACCTGGGTGCCGCGGCCAGCGCCGACCGCGCCAAGACGCTGCGCAACGTAGGCCCGTCCGTGCAGTACAAGCTGCGCGATCGCACCGGGCAGGCACGCGAGTACAACAACTACATGGTGCCGGTGCAGATGGACGGGCAGTCGGTGTTCCTGGCCGGCATGCGCGAATCGCCGAGCGAGCAGTTCCGCTACCTGCGCATTCCCGCCGACGACCAGGGCAGCGTTGCCGACTGGATGCGCCTGCGCGCCGCGTTGCAGGACCGCGCGCTTCGGGGCGAGGCCGCCCGCCGCTTTGCGCTGGCGTCGATGCCGGGAGACGACAAGGCCGACCTGCGCCGCCAGCTTGCCGAAAGCGCACTGCGCGCGCTCGACCTGTTTGCGGGCGCCACGCGCCCGACGCCGGACTCGCCCCCGGGCGGCTTCACCGCAATCGCGGCATTCCTGGAAAAGTCGGTGCCGCAGGCCGAGCAGCAGAAGGCCGCCGACGTCCTGCTGAAGATACTGAATGGCTCGATGTGGGAGCTGTGGCAGCTGGCGCGCGCCCAGGACAAGCTGCCGGTGGTGCCAAACAGCGCACAGAGCGGCACCTTCCTGCAGCAGGCGATCAGTGCGCTGTCAGACAGTTTTTTCTACGGCGCACCGGTATTCCTGCAACTTGACGAGTTCAAGGAGATCAAGGCCAGCGTGTTCCAGATGACCCGTGCGCCGGGCAAGAACATCGTGTATCTTGGCTGTCTGCTGCTGACACTGGGGGTGTTCGCGATGTTCTATATCCGCGAGCGCCGCGTCTGGATCTGGATCAAGGACAAGCCCGCCGAGGGAGACGCCGTGCCGTCCAGCAGCCATGTACTGATGGCGATGTCGACCCAGCGCCGCACGATGGATTTCGAAAAGGAATTCACGGCACTGCGCGACGACATCGGCCGTGCTGCCGGCGGGACCCCCGCGGAAACGCCACATCAAAACGGCAGCGATTAAACGAGCAGGTACGCTATGTCTTCAAATCTGAATCCCGGCGACCAAACCATGCGCGGCGCCACGCAAGCCACGCGCGCAACGCCTGCCCCTGGGGACGCCGGCGACGAGGCCTATCTCGAACCTTCCTTCCTGCGCCGGCTGACGTGGGTGGATTGGCTGTTCGCGCTGGCGCTGGCCGTCGGCGCGGGCGTTGCGCTGTCGCGATACGGGCAGTGGATGGATGGCTACGACAAGGCGGTGCTGATCGGCGCCGTGCCTACCTTTGCACTGCTCGGCTGGCACTGGAAGGCGGTACGTCCGCTGATGCTGGGGCTGACGGTGCTGTCGCTGTTCGCGATCCAGCTCTACCAGGGCCAGCTCGCGCGTGCGGACCAGGTGTTCTTCCTCAAGTACTTCCTGTCGAGCCAGTCGGCCATCCTGTGGATGAGCGCGCTGGTGTTCCTGTCCACGCTGTTCTACTGGGTCGGGCTGGCCACACGCTCGAACACCGGCTACAGCATCGGCAGCAAGCTGTGCTGGGGCGCGATCGTGCTGGGCTTCACCGGCATGCTGGTGCGCTGGTACGAGTCGTACCTGATCGGCACCGACATCGGCCATATCCCCATCTCGAACCTGTATGAAGTGTTCGTGCTGTTCACGCTGATCACTTCGCTGTTCTACCTGTACTACGAAGGCCGCTACGGCACGCGCGCGCTGGGGCCGTTCGTGATGCTGGTGGTATCGGCCGCGGTGGGTTTCCTGCTGTGGTACACGGTCACCCGCAACGCGCAGGAAATCCAGCCGCTGGTGCCTGCGCTGCAGAGCTGGTGGATGAAGATCCACGTGCCGGCCAACTTCATCGGCTACGGCACCTTTGCGCTGGCGGCGATGGTGTCGGTCGCATACCTGCTCAAGCAGCGCGGCATCCTGGCAGAACGGCTGCCGTCGCTGGAGCTGCTCGACGACGTGATGTACAAGGCCATCGCGGTCGGGTTTGCCTTCTTCACCATCGCCACCATCCTCGGCGCGCTGTGGGCGGCAGAAGCCTGGGGCGGTTACTGGAGCTGGGATCCGAAGGAGACCTGGGCACTGATCGTGTGGCTGAACTACGCGGCGTGGCTGCACATGCGGCTGATGAAGGGGCTGCGCGGGACGGTGGCTGCGTGGTGGGCGCTGGTCGGACTGCTGGTGACGACCTTTGCGTTTCTCGGCGTCAACATGTTCCTGTCTGGCCTGCATAGCTACGGCGAACTCTGACCGCCACTTACGACGCACCATGGTGCGATGCAAGAAAACCTGCCTCCGGGCAGGTTTTTTTTCGACTTTTTTACAAGGTGACGGAATAAAGGCATCACATCCGGTGTTTACTGTAGGAGCGGTGCCGGCTGGCGGCACCGGTTAGCATGGAGAACAAGATCATGGCACGTGTGCGTCTTACCTCTGCAGCATCCCTCGTTCGTCCCGCCGCGCTGGCGCTCGGCTGCGCGGCTGTCCTGCTCGCCGGCTGTTCCGGCATGGGCATGGGCGGCAGCAGCGCCGGCACCATGCCGCCCACGGTGAAGGTGACCGGTGGCGTGCTGACTGACCCGCAGGGCCTGACGCTGTACACCTTCGACCGCGACACCGCCAACAGCGGCAAGAGCGCCTGCAACGGCCCCTGCGCCACCAACTGGCCGCCGCTGATGGCCGCGCCAGGCACCAACGCGTCGGGCCAATACACCATCATCACGCGCGATGACGGCGGCAAGCAGTGGGCCTACCGCGGCATGCCGCTGTACCGCTTTGCCAAGGACGCCAAGCCTGGCGACAAGACCGGCGACAACCTCAACAACGTCTGGCACGTCGCCAAGCCCTGATGGGCTGATGCCCCGGACGTACTGAAGCAAGCCACGGCATGGAAGGCTTTGAAGGCCAGCTCGTCGCGCTGGCGCCGCGGCTGCGGCGCCACGCGCGCGGCCTTACCGGCGACTCGGCGCAGGCCGACGACCTGGTGCAGGACACGCTCGAGCGCGCGCTGCGCTACCGCTGGCGCTTCCGCCTGCGCCCCGGCGCCTGGTGGGGCGACGGCGCCGACGGCCTGTTGCCGTGGCTGCTGACCCTGATGCACCGGCTGCGCCTGAACAGCTTGCGCCGCAAGGACCTGGTGGTGGCCACCGATACCCTGCCCGAGGTCAGCGCGCCCGCGGCCGACCCCGGCCTGCGCCGCGATCTGCTGCAGGCGCTGGCGCAGCTGCCCGAAGCCCAGCGCGCGGTGCTGCTGCTGGTCAGCCTGGAACAACTGACTTATGCCGAGGCGGCGCGCGTGCTCGACATCCCGCAAGGCACGGTGATGTCGCGCCTGGCGCGTGCGCGCGAGCAGATGCGGCGGCTGCTCGACGGCGGTGCCCCCGCCCAGCCGATACCTGCCGCCAGCTCACTGCAGCGGGTGAAATGATGTCCGCGATCCACGAAGCCGATCTCCATGCCTACGCCGATGGCCAGCTGTCTGGCGCGCGCCGCGCCGCGGTGGAAGCGTACCTGGCGCAGCACCCGGATGCAGCGGCGCAGGTCGCCGCGTGGCGCCGCCAGGCCGATGCGCTGCACGGCATGCTGGATCCCGTATTGAACGAGCCGGTGCCGATGGCCGCGCTGCCGCCCGCCCTGCATGGCGAGCCGCGCCAGGCCGGGCGCCGCCGCGCGCCGCGCTGGACCATGGCGCTGGCCGCGAGCTGTGCCTCGGTGGCATTGCTGGCGCTCGGGGGCGCGCTCGGCTGGATGGCCCACGATCGCATGGACACCACCACCACCGTGGCGATGGCACCCGGCGAGCGCTTTGCGCGCGAGGCGCTTGCCACGCATGTGGTGTACGCGCCGGAAATGCGCCACCCGGTGGAAGTCGCCGCCAGCGACGAGGCGCACCTGATCGCGTGGTTGTCCAAGCGCCTCGGCATGGCGCTGCAAGTGCCCGACCTGCGCGCGCAGGGCTTCCACCTGATCGGCGGACGGCTGGGCGTGGCCGAAGGCGGCCCGTCGGCCATCCTGATGTACGAAGCGGACGACGGCACGCGCCTGTCGCTGCAGTTGCGGCGCATGGCGCAAGGCACGCCCGACACCGGCTTCCGCGTCGAACGCATGGCGCGCGAAGGTTCTCGGCGGCCGGCTCCAGGCCCGGCGCCGATGGCGTTCTACTGGATCGACCGCGACCTCGGCTTTGCGCTGGCCGGGCCGCTGGAGCGCGCCCGGCTGCTGACGCTGGCGCAGGCGGTCTACCAGCAATACCAGGGCGGCTAGCCCCTGGCGTGGTGACTACGCCGCATCGAAAAAATCTGTCAGGACTGGCCCGCACGCCACGACCAAGCACTGAGTCCAACCCTGCAAGCGCCAGGCAACGAGGAAAACCATGTTGATTCCTTCCCCCAAATGGCTCCGCGGCGGCGATATCGCCGCCGACGAGATCACCCCCCGCGATGTCTTCGAGTCGCGCCGCCGCATGCTCGCGCTGGCCGCTGCAGGTGCCGCCGGCGCCACGCTGGCGCCATGGTTTGCCCGCAACGCCTGGGCGCAGGGACAGCACGGCCCGAAGCTGGCGGCCACGCCCAACAACGCCTACGTCGTGACCGAGAAGCGGACGCCCTACGAGGACGTGACCAACTACAACAACTTCTACGAGTTCGGCACCGACAAGTCCGACCCGGCCCGCAACGCCGGCACGCTGCGCCCGCGCCCGTGGCAGGTGTCGGTGGAAGGGCTGGTGAAGAAGCCCAAGGTCTACGATCTCGATGAGCTGATGAAAGTCGCGGCGATGGAGGAGCGTGTCTACCGCCTGCGCTGCGTCGAAGGATGGTCGATGGTGATCCCCTGGATCGGCTATCCGCTGGCCGAGCTGATCAAGCGCGTCGAGCCGCAACCCGGCGCGAAATACGTGCAGTTCATCACGCTCGCCGACAAGAAGCAGATGCCCGGCGTCAGCAGCAGCGTGCTCGACTGGCCCTACAGCGAAGGCCTGCGCATGGACGAGGCGATGCACCCGCTGGCGCTGCTGACCTTCGGCCTGTACGGCGAGGTGCTGCCCAACCAGAACGGCGCGCCGGTGCGCATGGTGGTGCCGTGGAAATACGGCTTCAAGAGCGCCAAGTCGATCGTGAAGATCCGCTTTGTCGACAAGCAGCCGCCCACCAGCTGGAACCTGGCGGCGCCGCAGGAATACGGCTTCTATTCCAATGTGAACCCCGACGTCGACCACCCGCGCTGGAGCCAGGCGACCGAGCGCCGCATCGGCGAGGACCGCGGCGGCGGTTTCGGCGCGCTGTTCGCGCCCAAGCGCAAGACGCTGCCGTTCAACGGCTACGGCCAGCAGGTGGCATCGCTGTACCAGGGCATGGACCTGAAGAAGAACTTCTGATGCCGGGTGAACGCATGGCCTCCACTTCCAACGCAGTGACCGCCGCGGGCGGCGTGGCGCGCAAGCCGGCCGGCCTGGCTGCCTTGTCGCCGCAGCGCGTGCGCGCCATCAAGATCGTACTGTGGCTGCTGGCCCTGTTGCCGTTCATCCGCCTGCTTTACCTGGGCGCAACCGGGCAATATGGCGCCAACCCGCTGGAATTCGTCACCCGTTCCACCGGCACCTGGACCCTGGTGATGCTGTGCCTGACGCTGGCGATCACGCCGCTGCGCCGGCTGACCGGCTGGAACTGGCTGATCAGGCTGCGCCGCATGCTGGGTTTGTTTGCGTTCTTCTATGGGGTGCAGCACTTCCTGCTGTGGATCGGCGTGGATCGCGGCTTCGACCTGGCCTACATGATCAAGGACGTGTACAAGCGCCCCTTCATTACGGTGGGGTTCACGGCCTTCATGCTGATGGTGCCGCTGGCGTTGACGTCGACCAACGGCATGGTGCGCCGCCTGGGCGGCAAGCGCTGGCAGGCGCTGCACAGGCTGGTCTATGCGACCGCCGTGCTGGCGATCCTGCACTACTGGTGGCACAAGGCGGGCAAGAACGACTTCGGCGAAGTCTCCATCTATGCCGCGGTGATGTTCGTGCTGCTGGGGATGCGGGTCTGGTGGTGGGCGCGCAAGGGCAGGGCTGCCTGATGAACTGCAGCGCCGCAGCCGGCCCCATAGCCGGCTGCGCTGCGCAGATCAGTCCTGCAGCAGGCGCTCGTCGCGGAACAGGTCTTCGACCAGTTCGCGCTCGCGCACCAGGTGCACGCGGGCGCCGTCCACCATCACTTCGGCGGCGCGCGGGCGGGTGTTGTAGTTCGAGCTCATGGTGAAGCCGTACGCGCCCGCGGACATGACCGCCAGCAGGTCGCCCGGCTGCACCGACAGCGCGCGGTCGCGGCCAAGCCAGTCGCCCGACTCGCACACCGGCCCGACGATGTCGTAGGTCACCATCGCAGCGTCGCGCAGCGCGACCGGCTCGATGCGGTGGTACGCCTCGTACATCGCGGGGCGGGCCAGGTCGTTCATCGCCGCATCGACGATGCAGAAATTCTTGGCTTCGCCAGGCTTGAGGAATTCCACCTGCGTCAGCAGCACGCCGGCATTGCCCACCAGCGAACGGCCCGGCTCGAACAGCACCTCGCGGTGGCCGTGGCCTCGCGCGGCCACGCGTTCCAGCAGCGTGGTGGCAAAGCCGGTGATGTCGGGCGGGGTCTCGTCGGTATAGGTGATGCCGAGGCCGCCGCCCACGTCGATGTGCTCGAGGTTGATACCCTCGCGCTCGAGCGCCTCGACCACGTCCAGCACCTTGTCCAGCGCTTCCAGGTAGGGCTCGACCTCGGTGATCTGCGAGCCGATATGGCAGTCGATGCCGGTCACTTCCAGGTGCGGCAGCGCGGCCGCGGCGCGGTAGGTCGGCAGCACGTCCTCGAAAGCGATGCCGAACTTGTTACCCTTCAGGCCGGTGGAAATATACGGATGGGTCTTGGCGTCGACATCCGGGTTGATGCGCAGCGACACCCGGGCGCGCTTGCCGATACGGCCGGCAACCTCGTTCAGGCGGTCCAGCTCGGGGATCGACTCGACATTGAAGCAGCGTACGTCGTGCGCCAGCGCCAGTTCCATCTCCGCCGCGCTTTTGCCCACGCCCGAGAACACCACCTTGCGTGCGTCGCCGCCGGCGGCCAGCACGCGCTTGAGTTCGCCGCCCGAGACGATGTCAAACCCCGCCCCCAGCCTGGCGAACACTTGCAGCACGGCCAGGTTGGAGTTGGCCTTCATGGCGTACTGGACCTGCGCCTTGCGGCCCTGGCAGGCGGCGGCGTAGGCCTGGTACGCGGCGGTCAGCGCCGCGCGCGAATAGACATAGGTGGGCGTGCCGAACTCAGCGGCGATCTGCGCCAGCGGCACCTGCTCGACGGCAAGCGCACCGTCCTGGCGATGGAAAAAAGCGGTCATGGTTATCGGGTAGTGGGGGCGGCGGGCGACGATGCCGGCTGGCTGGCCGGAGCCTGCGCCGGAAGGGGCACCGCGTCGGTACGGCCCAGGCCGGGATCGGCCGCGGTGGGCGCAGTCGGCTCGGGCGGTACCTTGGGCATGGTCAGCGGCCCGCGGATGCCGCATCCGCCCAGCAGGGGCATCGCAAGGGTGGCGGCAAACGCCGATACAATCGCAACACGACGCAGCATCGGTTGTCCCATCGGTCGTCCTTTAGGCTGTTGGCATGACGTTGGCGGGGTCCGGCGCGGCCGGATCGCCGAGGCGCTGCGCAACATGAATTCTCAACAAAAAAGCCGTTCGCGCCACGTACGCCCGGTCCGGGCAGCGGCGGCAACGGCGGTCTCGGAGTTTAGCATGCCCCCCTTGAGCGAAAGCGAGTTCCTGGCCCTGGCCACCGAGGAACTGGACCGCATCGAAGCCGCGGTCGAAGCGGCCGCCGACGCGGCCGATGCCGATGTGGAAATCAGCCGCACCGGCAACGTGATGGAACTGGAGTTCGAGAACGGCTCCAAGATCATCATCAACAGCCAGGCGCCGATGCAGGAACTGTGGGTGGCGGCGCGCTCCGGCGGCTTCCACTTCCGCCGCGACGGCGAGCGCTGGGTCGACACGCGCAATGGCGGCGAACTGTACGCGGCGCTGTCGGGCTATGTGAGCGAGCAGGCCGGCGCCATCCTCAAGCTGGGCTGAAGCAAAGCACGCGTTGCGCAAAGAAAAAGCCGGCCATGGCCGGCTTTTCTGCATTCTGGCGATACTGCGGAGCAATCAGGCGCCGCCGAACATTTCCAGGATCTTCTTCTTCTCCTGCTCGGTATCCGGCGCCGGTGCCGTCGAGGATTCGTCCGGCTTGCCCGGCCACGGGTCGCCCAGGCCGACCGAGGCCACGCCGGCTCCGCCCGCGTTCTCCTCAAAGGTCCAGTCGCCGCCCACCATCAGCACGCCTTCGGGCGCCGGCCGCTCCGGCGACTCGGGCACGCCCTTGAGCGCCTTGCTCATGTAGCCGACCCAGATCGGCAGCGCCAGCCCGCCACCGGTCTCGCGCACGCCCAGGCTCTTGGGCTGGTCGTAGCCCATCCAGGCAATCGCCACCAGGTTAGGCGTGTAGCCGGCGAACCAGGCATCGACCGCATCGTTGGTGGTACCGGTCTTGCCGGCCAGGTCGTTGCGGCCCAGGCGCTGCTTGGCGCTGTTGGCGGTGCCAAAGCGGACCACGTCGCGCAGCATGGTGTCGGCGATAAACGCGGTGCGTGCGTCGAGCACGCGCACGGCATCGGTGCCGGCGCGTTGCGGATGGGTTTCGGAGATCACGTTGCCGCGCGCGTCCACAACCTTCTGGATCAGGTAAGGGTTGACGCGGTAGCCGCCGTTGGCAAACACCGAGTATGCGCCCGCCATCTGCAGCGGCGTCACGGCGCCGGAGCCCAGCGCCATCGGCAGATAGGCGGGATGCTTGTCGGCCTCGAAGCCGAAGCGGGTGATGTAGTCCTGCGCATACTGCGTGCCGATCGCGCGCAGGATCCGCACCGAAACCAGGTTCTTGGATTTGGCCAGCGCGCGGCGCATGGTCATCGGGCCTTCGAAGCGGCCGTCGTAGTTCTTCGGCTCCCACACCTGCCCGCCGGTATCGGGACCGATCGTCAGCGGCGCGTCGTTGATCACCGTGGCCGGCGAGAAGCCCTTCTCCAGCGCCGCCGAATAGATGAACGGCTTGAAGCTCGAACCCGGCTGGCGCCAGGCCTGCGTCACGTGGTTGAACTTGTTGCGGTTGAAGTCGAAGCCGCCCACCATGGAGCGGATCTCGCCGTCCTGCGGGTTCAGCGACACGAACGCGGCGGCTACTTCCGGCAGCTGCGTGACCGACCAGTTGCCCTTGTCATCCTGCGTCACGCGGATGATCGCGCCGGGGCGCATCTTCATCTTGGGCTGCGCGTTCGCCGACATAGACGGCGAGATAAAGCGCAGCGCCGAGCCTTCGATGGTCGCCACCTCGCCCGACAGCAGCGTGGCCTTGACCTGCTTGGATGACACGCTGGTGACCACGGCCGAGCGCAGGTCGCCGCTGCCCGGGTGCTCGACCAGCGCATCGTCGATCGCCTGCTCGCGCTCGGCCGGATCGGAAGGCAGGTCGACAAAGGCCTCGGGGCCGCGGTAGCCGTGCTTGCGCTCGTAGTTCATGATGCCGGTGCGCACGGCTTCGTACGCGGCATCCTGGTCGGGCTTGGTCAGCGTGGTGTAGACGGTCAGGCCACGCGTGTAGGTTTCTTCACGGTACTGCGCGTACATCAGCTGGCGCACGATTTCGGCGACGTACTCGGCATGGGTCGAGAACTCGTTGCCCTCGGTGCGCACCTTCAGTTCCTCGCGCACCGCCGCGTCGTATTGCTCGGGGCTGATGTAGCGCAGGTCGCGCATGCGCTGCAGGATGTATTCCTGGCGCACCTTGGCGCGGCGGGGGTTGACCACCGGGTTGTACGCCGACGGCGCCTTGGGCAGGCCGGCCAGCATCGCGGCCTCGGCCGGCGTCACGTCGCGCACCGACTTGCCGAAGTACACGCGCGCGGCGCTGTCGAAGCCGTATGCGCGCTGGCCCAGGTAGATCTGGTTCATGTACAGCTCGAGGATCTGGTCCTTGTTCAGGTTGGCCTCGATCTTGTACGCCAGCAGCATTTCGTAGATCTTGCGGGTGTAGGTCTTCTCGCTCGACAGGAAGAAGTTGCGCGCCACCTGCATGGTGATGGTCGACGCACCTTGCGACAGGCCCCCGCGCAGGTTGGCCAGTCCCGCGCGCATCACGCCGACGAAGTCGACGCCGCCGTGTTCGTAGAAGCGGTCGTCCTCGATCGCCAGGACGGCCTTTTTCATCACGTCGGGGATTTCGGCGATCGGCACGAAGTTGCGGCGCTCTTCGCCGAACTCGCCGATCAGCACATTGTCCGCCGTGTAGATCCGCAGCGGGATCTTGGGCCGGTAGTCGGTGATGGTGTCCAGCGAGGGCAGGTTGGGCGCGGCCACCAGCAGCGCATAGCCGAGCAGCAGCGCGATCATGACGGCACCGGCAACAACCAGCCCCACCGCCCAGAACATGAAGCGCGCCCAGATCGGGCGGCGGGCAGGATGCTTCTGTTGTGCTGTGGCCATAAGGAAAATACCTAGTCAGGGGTGCCGGGCATTATATCTTCCGGCATCGGGCGTGCCGGGCGCGCAGTGCCCCGCGCGTCGCTACAGTGCTGTTACAAGATGTAAGACAGCGGAAGGCGGCATGCAGGGCGAAGTTACATGCAGCAAGCTTAGGCGGAAGGGAACCCGACGACCGTGGGGTTTTGACAACGGATTGGCGAGAGCCGTCTGAAAAAGGAATCGTGGTCAGACCGGCACATTGCCACCGGTGCCGGTTTTTGTGAGAATCGGCCAACATATAAGAGCAAGTGTTTCGGTCAAGAAACAAGGCTCGCCCGATTAGAGCGTACAAGCCGTGGGCGAGTTCAAAGTCAGGGGGGTCACCTTGCGACGGGGCATTTTGTCGGGGCTTCTGCGCCGGACTACGGTCGGCGTGGATATCGGGTCTTCCAGTATCAAGGTAGTCGAGTTGTCCGTCGGTGGCGGCAAGCACGACTATCGGCTGGAAAAGTGCGCCAGCGAACTGCTGGACCGCAATGCCGTTGCCGATGGCAACGTCATCAACATTGAAGCCGTCGGGATCGCGCTCAGGCGTGCGCTCGGCAAGGCCGGCATCCGCTCGAAAGACGTGGTGCTGGGCGTGCCGTCCATGCTGACCGAGTCGCAGACCGTCAGCCTGCCGGACAACCTGTCCGAGGACGAACTGTATTCGCAGGTCGAGTCCGAGGCACACCGGCTCTATCCGCCATCGCAGGCGGTCAATTTCGACTTCGCCGTGATCGGCCCCAGCGAGACCGAGGGCGGCATCGGCGTGCGCGTCACCGCTGCCAACAGCGACCGCGTGCAGGAGCGCGTGACCGCCGCCGAGATGGCCGGGCTCAAGCCGCAGGTGATGGACGTCGAAGAGTACGCGGTGCAGCGCTCGATCGTGCAGATGCTGGGCGTGCCCCAGGAGATGTCCGAAGCCGATGCCCGCGCGCTGCCCGTGGTGGCGGTGGTCCACCTGGGCGGCAGCCGCTCCAAGGCGATCTTCTACCAGGGCTGGAAAGAGCTCTACGAACAGCCGCTGAACAGCTACGGCGACCAGCTCACGCAGAGCGCGGCGCGCATGTTCACGCTCGATGCGCTCAAGGCCGAGATCAAGAAGCGCAAGAACACGCTGCCCGAAGCGTGGCGCGCGCAACTGCTCAAGCCGTCGCTCGATGCGCTGGCGCTGGAAGTGCAGGCCGCGATCGGCAACTTCATCGCCAGCTCCAGCCTGGGACGCGTCGACGAGATCCTGCTGTCGGGCGGCCATGCCTCGCTGCTGGGCGTGCAGGCGGCGATCCAGCAGCAGACCAAGATCACCACCACGCTGGCGAATCCGTTCGCCAACATGGCGACCAACGCCAAGGTCAACGAGCGCTACCTGCAGCGCGACCTGCCGGCGTATATCGTCAGTGCCGGCCTGGCCCTGCGCGGCCTGCAATAACGCACCGGAGGCATTCGAATGTCCACGAACACGCTGCCTTCGGTCAACCTGCTGCCTTACCACGAAGCCCGCAAGGCGGCGCGGCGCAAGAAGGTCTATTCCCTGCTCGGCGGTGCGGCCGCGGCCGGTGCCGCCGTCGTGCTGCTGGGCGGGCTCTATATCGACGGTCGTATCGACTCCGTGGTCGCGCTGAACCAGGTGCTGAGCGCGGAGAACGCCAGGCTCGATGGCCAGATCCGCGAGGTCAACAACCTCAAGAAGGATATCGACGCGCTGCTGCAGCGCCAGAAGGCGGTGGAAAGCCTGCAGACCGAGCGCAACCGCCCGGTCCAGCTGCTGGAAGAACTGGTGCGCCAGGTGCCGGAAGGGGTCTACCTGACCAGTCTGAAGCAGGCGGGCGAGGCCTTCACCATCGCCGGCGTGGCCCAGTCCAACGAGCGCATCTCCGAACTGCTGCGCAACCTTGGCGACGTGCCGTGGCTGGACAAGGCCGAGCTGGTCGAGTCCAAGGCGGTCACGATGACCAACAACCTGCGCGAGCAGCGCCGGCTGTTCGATTTCTCGATGCGCTTCGCGTACCGCGCGCCGGAGGCGCCGGACGCCAATGGCAAGAAGGGTACGGCGGGCAATCCCGCCGGCGCACCTGCTTCAGCACCCGCTTCAGCTCCCGCACCTGCAGCCGCATCCGGAAAGGCAGCCTGACCATGGCGCTCAATACCGAAATCAACCTGGCCGACCTGACGAGCCAGTTCCGCGGGCTCAACCTCAACGAGCCGGAAACGTGGCCGGCCGCGCCGCGCGTGCTGTTCGCCGTGATGGCCGCGGCGCTGGTGCTGCTGCTCGGCTGGCAGTTCTACTGGAGCGGCAAGTTCGACGAGCTCGGCCGCCAGCGGCTGGAACAGGAAAACCTGAAGCAGGCGTACCAGACCAAGGTGGCGCAGGTGGCCAACCTCGACGCATTGCGCGAGCAGAAAAAGCAGGTCGAGCAACGCGTCGCGCTGCTGGAGCGGCAACTGCCCAACAAGACCGAGATGGACGCGCTGCTGGCCGACGTCAACCATGCCGGCGTGGCGCGCGGCCTGCAGTTCGAGCTGTTCAAGCCACAGGCGGCGGTGCTCAAGCCTTACTTTGCCGAGATCCCGGTGAACCTGCGCGTGACCGGCCGCTACCACGAGGTGGCGCAATTCAACGCCGACGTGGCCGCGCTGTCGCGGATCGTGTCGATGCAGAGCCTGCAGCTTGCCCATACCAAGGAGGGTGGACTCTCCATGGAGGCGGTCGCAATGGCGTACCGTGCGCTCGATCCTGACGAGCAGGCCGCGCAACGCAAGGCCGCCGCGGCTGCCGCCGCGGCCAAGACGGGAGGTGCCAAATGAGCCGCACCCATCGCACCCATTGCGCCCATCGTCCTGGCGGCCCGGCATGGCGGCGCCTGCGGGCATCGCCCCGCGTGATGGCGGCAGCGGCGCTGGCCGTCGGCCTGCTGGGCGCGTGTGGCGCCAGCGACGAAGACGCGCTGCGCCAGTGGATGGACGCCACGCGCAACGCCCGCGCCAAGCCGCCCGAGCCGTTGCCCGAAGCCAAGCCCTACGTGGCGCGCGAATATGCCGCGGCCAATGCGCCGGAGCCCTTCGCCCAGGCCAAGATCGGCGAACTGAACAAGACGCTGTCGGATTCGCCCGAAGCCGGGCGGCCGCGCCAGCCGCTGGAAGACTACCCCCTCGAGAATTTCAAGATGCTCGGGATGCTGAAGAAGCAGGGGGAAACCTTCGGCATCGTACGCGTCGATAACAAGATCCACCACGTAAAGGTGGGTCAGTATCTCGGCCAGAGTTACGGCCGGGTGGTCCGCATCACCGATCAGGAGATCGTGTTGCGCGAATTAGTCCGGGAGGGGGTATCCGAGTGGAAAGAGAAAATGACCAGCCTCAAGCTGGAGGTGTCGGCATGACCCCCGCGCGCTGGTACCGTGCGCTCGCGGGCGCCGCAAGCGCGACGCTCGCGCTGTTGCTGCTCAGTGCCGCACCGGCGGCACTGGCACAGAGCAACCGGATCAAGGCGGTGGACGTCAGCACGGTCGGCGAGCAGACCGTGTTCACGGTCGAACTCGAACGGCCGCTGGCGCAGAAGCCGATCGATTTCACCACCCAGAACCCGGCACGGCTCGCGATCGATTTTGCCGATACCGGCGTTGCCAACGGGCGCGCGCAGTATGACTACGGCGGCAAGCTGGTCAAGGCCGCCAACGTGCTGCAGATCGGCAACCGCACCCGCGTGATCCTCGAGCTTACCCGCAACGCCACCTATCGCACCGACCAGCGCGGCAATGTCTTCGTGGTGGCGCTGGATAATGTGGCGCCGGCGGTCAAGAACGCCGTGCCCACGTTCGCCCCGGCTGCGGCGACGACGCCTGCAGCCGCGGCGGCGCGGCCGTCGGTGCGCCATATCGACTTCCGGCGCGGCGCGGACGGGGCCGGGCGCGTGGTGGTGGACCTGTCCTCGCGCGATTCGGGCATCAATATCGCGCAGCAGGGTAAGAACGTGGTGGTCGATTTCCTCGGCACCACGCTGCCTGACCACCTGCGGCGGCGCTTCGATGTCAGCGACTTCGGCTCGCCGGTGCAGAGCATGCTTGCCTCCGACACCAACGGCAATGCGCGCCTGACCATCGAGCCGCGCGGCCACTGGGAATACAGTTCCTACCAGACCGACACGCAGTTCGTGGTCGAGGTGCGGCCCGTCAAGGAAGACCCGACCAAGCTGATCAGCGGCCCGGGCTACCGTGGCGAGCGCCTGTCGCTGAATTTCCAGAATATCGACATCCGTTCGCTGCTGCAGGTGTTCGCGGACTTCACCAACCTGAACATCATCACCAGCGAAAGCGTGCAGGGCAATATCACGCTGCGGCTGAAGGATGTGCCGTGGGACCAGGCCCTGCAGATTGTGATGGATGCCAAGGGGCTGGCGTCGCGCCGCAACGGCAATGTGCTGTGGGTGGCGCCCAAGGCTGAACTCCAGACCAAGGAAAAGCTCGAGCTCGAGTCGCAGCAGCAGATCAATGACCTCGAGCCCATCCGCAGCCAGGTGTTCCAGCTCAACTACCAGCGCGCCGAAGACGTGCGCCGGATGCTGTTGGGCATGGGTGCCGGCGGCGGCAGCGCTGTGACCCCCGTTGGGGCGGCGGGCGGCGCGGGGGCGAGTGCGCGCATGTTGTCCAAGCGCGGCTCGCTGACCGCCGATGCGCGCACCAACCAGCTGTTCGTGTCGGATATCGCCAGCAAGCTCGAAGAGGTGCAGAGCTTTATCGGCAAGATCGATATCCCGGTGCGCCAGGTCATCATCGAGGCGCGCATTGTCGAGGCCACCGATTCCTTCAGCCGCAACCTCGGCGTGAAGCTGGGCTTTGCCGGGCAGTACAACAACGCCAAGGTCGGCAACACCTATAACAACGTGCTGCCGGGCTCGACCTCGGACAACGGCCCGTTCCTGAGCCTGCCGGCCGCCTCGATCAACGGCACCAACCCGGCCAACATCGCGGTCAGCCTGTTCAACAGCGCGGCCACCCGTTTCCTGGCGCTGGAGCTGTCGGCGCTCGAGGCGGACGGCAAGGGCAAGATCATTTCCAGCCCGCGCGTGGTCACGGCCAACAACATCAAGGCGCTGATCGAGCAGGGCACCGAGCTGCCGTACCAGGCCGCCACCTCCAGCGGCGCCACCTCGGTGCAGTTCCGCAAGGCCAACCTGAAGCTGGAAGTGACGCCACAGATCACGCCTGAAGGCAATGTGCTGCTGGACGTGGACGTGAACAAGGACAGCGTCGGTATCCAGACCACGTCGGGCTTTGCCATCGACACCAAGCACGTGCAGACGCAGGTGCTGGTGGAAAACGGCGGCACCGTGGTGATCGGCGGCATCTACACGCAGACCGAGTCCAACGACACCGACAAGGTGCCGCTGCTGGGTGATATCCCGGTGCTGGGCTACCTCTTCAAGAACAACGCCAAGGTCCGCAACCGGACCGAGCTGCTGGTGTTCCTGACGCCGCGGATCCTGAACGAAAGCGTGTCGCTGCGGTGATCGCACCGGGGGTTCGACGCCGGATACAGTAGACTGGCAGGCCGCATCGACAGATGCGGCCTTTTTTGTTGCCGCCGGGCTGGACCGGTGGCCAGCCAGGCCAGGAGGAGGCCGGCATGCGCGGCAATACACGCGGGGATGTGGTCGATGCTGCATCCGGCACTTGCCGTGCGCACCACAACATAAGAAGATGATGCAGTTCCTAACCGGGGAGGGCGGCCCAGGCGCCGCGCTCCCGAACGACAGTCCCGTGACAGCTTCTGCGACAGGGTCGGCACCGCGCCCGCACCCCGATCGACAGGAATCCGACCGACCGGAATCCGATCGACCCAATCTCTTTTTCGTCGGCCTGATGGGCGCCGGCAAGACTACCGTGGGCCGCACGGTGGCGCGGCGTCTGCATTATCCGTTTTTCGATTCCGACCACGAGATCGAGGCGCACTGTGGCGTGCGCATCCCGGTGATCTTCGAGGTCGAGGGCGAAGCCGGCTTCCGCGACCGCGAGACCGCGATGATCCGCGAACTGGCCGGGCGCCAGGGCATCGTGCTGGCCACCGGCGGCGGCGCGGTGCTGCGCGCCGAAAACCGCGAGGTGCTGAAGGCCCGCGGCACCGTGGTCTACCTGCGCGCGAGCCCCCACGACCTGTGGCTGCGCACCCGCCACGACCGCAACCGCCCGCTGCTGCAGACCGAAGACCCCAAGGGCAAGCTCGAGGCGCTGTACGCCCAGCGCGACCCGCTCTACCGCGAGGTGGCGGATTTCATTATCGAAACCGGCAAGCCTTCGGTGGCGCAGCTTGCTAATATGGTGCTGATGCAACTCGAAATGGCCGGCTTCGCGATCGATCCCCCGCAACCGGCGCCGCAGGACCCCACCCATCCATGATCACGCTTGAAGTCGACCTGGGAGCGCGCAGCTACCCCATCCATATCGGTACCGGCCTGCTCGACAACGCCGAACTGCTGCGCCCGCACGTGCGCGGCCAGCACGCCGTCATCGTCACCAATGAGACCGTGGGGCCGCTCTATGCGGCGCGCGTCGAGGCCAGCCTGAAGTCGCTCGGCAAGATTGTGCGCACGGTCACGCTGCCCGACGGCGAGGCCTTCAAGCAGTGGGAAACGCTGAAACTGATCTTCGACGCGCTGCTGCAGGCCGGCGCCGACCGCAAGACCACGCTGGTCGCGCTGGGCGGCGGGGTGGTGGGCGACATGACCGGGTTTGCCGCCGCCTGCTATATGCGCGGCGTGCCGTTCATCCAGGTGCCGACCACGCTGCTGTCGCAGGTGGATTCATCGGTGGGCGGCAAGACCGGCATCAACCACCCGCTTGGCAAGAACATGATCGGCGCGTTCCACCAGCCCAACGCGGTGATCGCCGATATCGACACGCTGCGCACGCTGCCCCCGCGCGAACTGGCCGCCGGCATGGCCGAGGTGATCAAGCACGGCGCCATTGCCGACGCCGAGTACTTTGCCTGGATCGAGCGCAATATCAAGGCGCTGAACGACTGCGACCCCGAGCTGATGGCGGTGGCGGTGCAACGTTCGTGTGAAATCAAGGCCGGCGTGGTGGCGCAGGACGAGCGCGAGGGCGGCCTGCGTGCCATCCTCAATTTCGGCCACACCTTTGGCCATGCGATCGAGGCCGGCATGGGCTACGGCGCCTGGCTGCACGGCGAGGCGGTGGGCTGCGGCATGGTGATGGCCGCAGACCTCTCGCACCGGCTGGGCTTTATCGACACCGAGACCCGCGCCCGCATCCGCGAACTGACGCTGGCAGCCAACCTGCCGGTGGTGGCGCCGGAACTGGGCACCGACCGCTATATCGAAATGATGAAGGTCGACAAGAAGGCCGAGGCCGGCAGCATCAAGTTCATCCTGCTGAAGAAGCTCGGCGAGGCGTTCATCACCACGGTGCCGGACGCCGACCTGCGTGCCACGCTGCAGCACGCGGTGCTTAAACCTCCCACCGAGGCCACGGTCGCTTGAGTGACCGGTTATGCCTCGCAACCCAGGCCCACAAACCTACAGCCAACGGATTGCCGCATGACCGACTTTGAAAGCCACCTCGCCCCGTACGCCGCCCGCTCCGCGCAGACGCGCGGGCGGGTGCACGCCGAACCTGCGTCGCAGTCGCGCAGCGAATTCCAGCGCGACCGGGATCGGGTCATCCACAGCACCGCGTTCCGGCGGCTCGAATACAAGACCCAGGTCTTCGTCAACCATGAGGGGGACCTGTTCCGCACCCGGCTAACCCACAGCCTGGAGGTGGCGCAGATCGCCCGCTCGATCGCCCGCAACCTGCGCCTCAACGAAGACCTGGTCGAGGCCATCTCGCTGGCGCACGACCTTGGCCATACTCCCTTCGGCCACGCCGGGCAGGATGCGCTCAACGCCTGCATGAAGAACCATGGCGGCTTCGAGCACAACCTGCAGAGCCTGCTGGTGGTGGATGAGCTGGAGGAGCGCTACGGCGGCTTCAATGGCCTGAACCTGACCTTCGAGACCCGCGAGGGCATCCTGAAGCATTGCTCGCGCGTCAATGCCGCGGCGCTGGGCGAGCTGGGCCGGCGCTTCCTGGAGGGCACGCAGCCGTCGCTGGAGGCGCAACTGGCCAACCTGGCGGACGAGATCGCCTACAACAACCACGATATCGACGATGGCCTGCGCTCCGGCCTGCTGACGCTGGAGCAGCTGGACGAGGTCCCGATGTGGGCGCGCCATCGCGCCGAGGTAGCCGATGCCTTCCCCGGCGTGAATGGCCGGCGCGCCATCAACGAGACGGTCCGGCGCATGATCAATACTCTGATCGTGGACCTGATCGAGACCACCAGCCGCAACATCGCCGCCGCCAACCCGCGCAATATCGACGCGGTGCGGGCCGCCGGCCCCCTGGTGGGCTTCAGTCCCCAGCTCCATGAGGAAGCGGCGGCATTGAAGCGCTTCCTGTTCCGGCACCTGTACCGGCATTACCTGGTGATGCGAATGTCGGCCAAGGCCCAGCGCATCGTCGGCGACCTGTTCGGGGCCTTCATGTCCGATCCGCGCCTGCTGCCGCCCCAGTACCAGGCCGGCCACGGCGCCGACCAGCCGCGGCTGATCGCGCATTACATCGCCGGCATGACGGACCGCTATGCGATCCGCGAGCACCGGCGCATCTTCGCGGTCAGCGAGGGCAACTGATACGCAAGGAAGGGCTTGGGCACCTTCGGATAATTGGGGACGGATCAGGCTATCATGCGGGCATCGACGCTCGCATGACCTGCCATGGCCCGCCTTCCCCGTTTCTCCCCCGCCGGACTTCCCGCCCTGGTGTTGCAACGTGGCAACAATCGCCAGGACGTCTTCCTCGGCCCGGACGATTACCTGCATTACCTCGACTGCCTGCGCATGGCCGCGCGCGAGCATGACCTCGCCGTCCACGCGTACGCCCTGCGGCCCAATCATGTCCACATCGTGGCCACGCCCAAGGGGGCGGACTCGCTAAGCCTGACCATGCAGGCGGTCGGCCGCCGCTATGCACGCTACTTCAATCGCGTGGCCAACCGCACCGGCACGCTGTGGGAAGGGCGCTTCCGCTCGGCGGTATTCGAACCGGCGCCATGGATGCTGCCGGCCATGCTGTATGTCGAAGGCAATGCGCTGCGCGCGGGTGAGGTCTCGACGCCCGAGGCCGACCGCTGGAGCAGCTATCGCCATCACGCCGGCATCGAGGCAAGCCCACTTGTGAGCGATCACTCCGCGTACTGGGAGCTGGGCAATACCCCGTTTGAACGCCAGTCGAATTACCGCATGCTGACCGCCGAGGGCCTTTCCGGCCGCACGCTGCAAGCGCTCCGCAGCCATGCCCACAGCGGTTGGCCTCTTGGTGACGAGGTATTCTTGGCGCAGCTTGAGCGGGGTGCAACGCGACGCGTGCAGCCGCTCCCGAAAGGGCGCCCCAAAAAGGTGCAAGTTTCGGCGGAAGAGGTGCTGCCCGCCACGCAAAAGTGATGTGTCCCCATTTAAATCCGTCACCGAAACGGTGCGATATTAAATGTGTTCTGACCCCATTTAAAATTTTTGCGAGGCTTTCAGGATTCCCATATAGTTGCTCCACCCACAGTCATTGTGCGGCGCGTCACGCTCGTGTACGCCGCTGCGGCCCGCAGACAGCTTCGTCCCCATTTTCCTACCCGCCGGATCCAGTCCAGGGTGGATCTGATTAGAAAGCGCGCGGTCCCCGTTCCGGTAGTCCAGCAGTGCGCGCAGCCTTCACCGGAATTCAGCCCGTGGACCAAATGAAGAACCTTTCGGCCCAAGCGCAGACCAGCGAGCAAATCAGCGAGTCTTCCTCCGCCCTCGACCTGCACCAACTGCGTCCGCAGGCGCAAGGCATGTACGACCCGACCAACGAGCATGACGCCTGCGGCGTCGGCATGGTCGCGCACATCAAGGGCAAGAAGTCCCACGAGATCATTTCCCAGGGCCTGAAGATCCTGGAGAACCTGGACCACCGGGGTGCGGTCGGCGCGGACGCGCTGATGGGCGACGGCGCCGGCATCCTGATCCAGATTCCGGACCAGTTCTACCGCGAAGAAATGGCAGCGCAGGGCGTGAGCCTGCCGCCCGCCGGCGAATACGGCGTGGGCATGATCTTCCTGCCGAAGGAACACGCCTCGCGCCTGGCCTGCGAGCAGGAGCTGGAGCGCACGGTCCGCCTGGAAGGCCAGGTCGTGCTGGGCTGGCGCGACGTGCCGGTAGACGCCAACATGCCGATGTCGCCGACGGTGCGCAAGACCGAGCCGGTGATCCGCCAGATCTTCATCGGTCGCGGCCGCGACATCATGACCACGGACGCGCTGGAACGTAAGCTCTACGTCATCCGCAAGACCGCCAGCCACGCCATCCAGGCGCTCAAGCTCAAGCACGGCAAGGAATACTTCGTGCCGTCGATGTCGGCCCGTACCGTTGTGTACAAGGGCCTGCTGCTGGCCAACCAGGTCGGCGAGTACTACCTGGACCTGCAGGACCAGCGCGCCGTGTCGGCCCTGGCCCTGGTGCACCAGCGCTTCTCGACCAACACCTTCCCGGCCTGGGAGCTGGCCCACCCGTACCGCATGGTCGCCCACAACGGCGAAATCAACACGGTCAAGGGCAACGTCAACTGGATCAACGCGCGTACCGGCGCGATCTCGTCGCCGGTGCTGGGCGACGACCTGCCCAAGCTGTGGCCGCTGATCTACCCGGGCCAGTCCGATACGGCATCGTTCGACAACTGCCTCGAACTGCTGACGATGGCCGGCTACCCGCTCGTCCACGCGATGATGATGATGATCCCGGAAGCCTGGGAACAGCACACGCTGATGGACGACAACCGTCGCGCCTTCTACGAATACCACGCCGCCATGATGGAGCCGTGGGACGGCCCCGCCGCGATCTGCTTCACCGACGGCCGCCAGATCGGCGCGACGCTGGACCGCAACGGCCTGCGCCCGGCACGTTTCTACGTGACCGAGGACGACGTCGTGGTGCTGGCCTCGGAAGCCGGCGTGCTGCCGTTCCCCGAGTCGCGCATCGTTGAGAAGTGGCGCCTGCAGCCGGGCAAGATGTTCCTGATCGACATGGAGCAGGGCCGCATCATCGACGACAAGGAACTGAAGGACAACCTGGCCAACGCCAAGCCGTACAAGAGCTGGATCGACGCTGTCCGCATCAAGCTGGACGAGATCGACGCCAAGCCGGAAGACGTCGCTGCCGAGAAGAAGCCGGTGGCCAAGCTGCTGGACCGCCAGCAGGCCTTCGGCTACACCCAGGAAGACGTCAAGTTCCTGATGGCGCCGATGGCGCTGGCCGGCGAAGAAGCCACCGGCTCGATGGGCAACGACTCGCCGCTGGCGATCCTGTCGTCCAAGAACAAGACGCTGTACCACTACTTCAAGCAGCTGTTCGCCCAGGTCACCAACCCGCCGATCGACCCGATCCGCGAGAACATGGTGATGTCGCTGGTGTCGTTCATCGGCCCGAAGCCGAACCTGCTCGAGCTGAACAACATCAATCCGCCGATGCGCCTCGAAGTGTCCCAGCCGGTGCTGGACTTCAAGGACATCGCCAAGATCCGCAACATCGAGCACTACACCGGCGGCAAGTTCCGTTCGTACGAACTGAACATCTGCTACCCGACCGCGTGGGGCAAGGAAGGCATCGAAGCGCGCCTGGCCTCGCTGTGCGCCGAAGCCGTGGATGCGGTGCGTTCGGGCTACAACATCCTGATCGTGACCGACCGCCCGGTGGATGCCGACCACGTTGCCATCCCCGCGCTGCTGGCCACCTCCGCGATCCACCACCACCTGGTGGAGAAGGGCCTGCGCACGTCCACCGGCCTGGTTGTCGAGACCGGCACCGCGCGTGAAGTGCACCACTTCGCGCTGCTGGCCGGCTATGGCGCCGAAGCCGTGCACCCGTACCTGGCGATGGAAACCCTGGCCGACATGGCCAGCGGCCTGTCGGGCGACCTGTCGCCCGAGAAGGCGGTCAAGAACTTCGTCAAGGCGGTCGGCAAGGGCCTGTTCAAGGTGATGTCCAAGATGGGCATCTCCACCTACATGTCGTACACCGGCGCGCAGATCTTCGAAGCCATCGGCCTGTCGCGCGAGCTGGTGCAGAAGTACTTCCACGGCACGCCGTCGAACGTCGAGGGCATCGGCATCTTCGAAGTGGCCGAGGAAGCACTGCGCCTGCACAAGGACGCCTTCGGCAACAGCCCGGTGCTGGAGAACATGCTGGACGCCGGCGGCGAGTACGCCTTCCGCATCCGCGGCGAAGAGCACATGTGGACCCCGGACTCGATCGCCAAGCTGCAGCACTCGGTGCGCGCCGACGACGGCAAGGGCGCCTACCAGACGTACAAGGAATACGCAAACATCATCAACGACCAGAGCAAGCGCCACATGACGCTGCGCGGTCTGTTCGAGTTCAAGGTCGATCCGGCCAAGGCGATTCCGCTGGAAGAAGTCGAGCCGGCCAAGGAGATCGTGCGCCGCTTTGCCACGGGCGCGATGTCGCTCGGCTCGATCTCGACCGAAGCCCACACCACGCTGGCGCTGGCGATGAACCGCATCGGCGGCAAGTCCAACACCGGCGAAGGTGGCGAGGACGAGAAGCGCTACCGCAACGAGCTGCGCGGCATCCCCATCAAGCAGGGCGATACCCTGAAGAGCGTGCTGGGCGACGGCGTGATCGAGACGGACCTGGAACTGAAGGACGGCGATTCGCTGCGCTCGAAGATCAAGCAGGTGGCGTCGGGCCGTTTCGGCGTGACCGCCGAGTACCTGGCTTCGGCCGACCAGATCCAGATCAAGATGGCGCAGGGCGCCAAGCCGGGCGAAGGCGGCCAGCTGCCGGGCCACAAGGTCTCGGACTACATCGGCAAGCTGCGTTACTCGGTGCCGGGCGTGGGCCTGATCTCGCCGCCCCCGCACCACGACATCTACTCGATCGAAGATCTGGCGCAACTGATCCACGACCTGAAGAACGTCAACCCGTCGTCGGATATCTCGGTCAAGCTGGTGTCCGAAGTGGGCGTCGGCACGGTGGCCGCGGGCGTGTCCAAGGCCAAGGCCGACCACGTCGTGATCGCCGGCCATGACGGTGGCACCGGCGCCTCGCCGTGGTCGTCGATCAAGCACGCCGGCACGCCGTGGGAGCTGGGCCTGGCCGAGACGCAGCAGACGCTGCTGCTCAACGGCCTGCGCAACCGCATCCGCGTGCAGGCCGACGGCCAGATGAAGACCGGCCGTGACGTCGTCATCGGCGCGCTGCTGGGCGCCGACGAGTTCGGCTTCGCCACGGCACCGCTGGTTGCCGAGGGCTGCATCATGATGCGCAAGTGCCACCTGAACACCTGCCCGGTGGGCGTGGCCACGCAGGATCCGCAGCTGCGCAAGAAGTTCCAGGGCAAGCCGGAACACGTGGTCAACTTCTTCTTCTTTGTTGCCGAAGAAGCCCGCGAGATCATGGCCCAGCTGGGCATCCGCACCTTCGACGAGCTGATCGGCCGCGCCGACCTGCTCGACACCAAGGCTGGCATCGAGCACTGGAAGGCGCGCGGCCTGGACTTCAGCCGCATCTTCCACCAGGTGTCGCTGGGCGCGGACGTGCCGCTGTACCACACCGACGTGCAGGACCACGGCCTGTCGGCCGAAGCCGGCAAGGCGCTGGACCACGTGCTGATCGCCAAGGCCCGTCCGGCGATCGAGAAGGGCGAGCGCGTGTCGTTCATCCAGCCGGTCAAGAACGTCAACCGTACGGTGGGCGCGATGCTGTCCGGCGTGGTCGCCAAGCAGCATGGCCACGAAGGCCTGCCCGATGACACCATCCACATCCAGCTGCAAGGCACCGCCGGCCAGTCGTTCGGCGCGTTCCTGGCGCACGGCATCACGCTGGACCTGGTGGGTGACGGCAACGACTACGTCGGCAAGGGCCTGTCGGGCGGCCGCGTGATCGTGCGCGCTCCGCACGAGTTCCGCGGCGACCCGACCCGCAACATCATCGTCGGCAACACCGTGCTGTACGGTGCCATCGCCGGTGAAGCGTTCTTCAACGGCGTGGCCGGCGAGCGCTTCGCGGTGCGTAACTCGGGCGCGGTGGCAGTGGTGGAAGGCACCGGCGACCACGGTTGCGAGTACATGACCGGCGGCACGGTGGTGGTGCTGGGCGGCACGGGCCGCAACTTCGCGGCCGGCATGTCGGGCGGCGTGGCCTACGTCTATGACGAGGACGGCCTGTTCGACAAGCGCTGCAACACCTCGATGGTGGCGCTGGAAGCGGTGCTGGCCTCGGCCGACCAGGAGAAGGGCCAGCCCCAGGCTTCGTGGCACAAGGTCGACGGCAAGCGCGTGCTGGATGAAGTCATCCTGCGCAACCTGATCGAGCAGCACTTCCGCTATACCGGTTCCGAGCGCGCCAAGGCGCTGCTGGCTGACTGGACCACGGCACGCCGCAAGTTCGTCAAGGTCTTCCCGACCGAGTACAAGCGCGCGCTGGGCGAGATGTACGCCAAGGAACAGGCCGCCCGCGACAGCGACCGCGAAGCCATCGCGGCCTGAGCGCAGAACCAAGCAGCGATGGGCCGCGGCAGCCGCCGCGGCCCTGACAAGATACTGACCCCACCGCAGGCCCGGCGAAGCCGCCGGTCCCGCGCAGCATGACCAAGGACGCAACATGGGTAAGGCGACTGGCTTTCTCGAATTTCCGCGCCAGAATGAGGGCTACGAACCGGTAGTCAAGCGCGTGAAGCACTACAAGGAATTCGTGTTCGCGCTGTCCGACAGCGAAGCGAAGATCCAGGGTGCGCGCTGCATGGACTGCGGCATCCCGTTCTGCAACAACGGCTGCCCGGTCAACAACATCATTCCCGACTTCAACGACCTGGTGTACCGCCAGGACTGGAAGTCGGCGATCGAGGTCTTGCACCAGACCAACAACTTCCCCGAGTTCACCGGCCGCATCTGCCCGGCACCGTGCGAGGCCGCGTGCACGCTGGGCATCAACGAGCTGCCCGTGGGCATCAAGTCGATCGAGCACGCCATCATCGACAAGGCCTGGGAAGAAGGCTGGGTTGCACCGCAACTGCCGCGCCACAAGACCGGCAAGACCGTCGCCGTGGTCGGCTCCGGCCCCGCCGGCATGGCTGCCGCGCAGCAGCTGGCACGCGCCGGCCATGACGTAACCGTGTTCGAGAAGAACGACCGCATCGGCGGCCTGCTGCGCTACGGCATTCCCGACTTCAAGATGGAGAAGTCGCTGATCGACCGCCGCATGGAACAGATGCAGGCAGAAGGCGTGACCTTCCGCGCCGGCGTGATGGTGACCGATGGCGAACTGCCGGCCGGCATCAAGAACTACGCGCGTGAAACCATCTCGGCCCAGGCCCTGATGGACCAGTTCGACGCCGTGGTGCTGGCGGGCGGCGCGGAAGTGCCGCGCGACCTGCCGGTGCCGGGCCGCGACCTGGACGGCATTCACTTCGCGCTGGAAATGCTGATCCCGCAGAACAAGGAAGTGGCTGGCGATGGCGCCAACGACATCCGCGCCGAAGGCAAGAACGTGATCGTGATCGGTGGCGGCGATACCGGCTCCGACTGCGTGGGCACGTCCAACCGCCACGGCGCCACCTCGGTGACCCAGTTTGAGCTGCTGCCGCAGCCGCCGGAAGAAGAGAACAAGCCGCTGGTGTGGCCGTACTGGCCGATCAAGCTGCGCACCTCGTCGTCGCACGACGAAGGCTGCGAACGCGACTGGTCGGTCGCCACCAAGGAATTCATCGGCGAGAACGGCAAGGTCACCGCGCTGAAGGCCTGCCGCGTCGAGTGGAAGGATGGCCGCATGCAGGAAGTGGAAGGCAGCGAGTTCATCCTGCCGGCCGACCTGGTGCTGCTGGCGATGGGCTTCACCAACCCGGTGGGCTCGATGCTGGAAGCCTTCGGCGTCGACACCGATGCGCGCAAGAACGCCAAGGCCGCCACCGAGGGCGAGCGTGCTTACCACACCAACGTGCCCAAGGTGTTCGCCGCCGGCGACGTGCGCCGTGGCCAGTCGCTGGTGGTGTGGGCCATCCGCGAAGGCCGCCAGGCCGCGCGTTCGGTCGATGCATTCCTGATGGGGCATACCGACCTGCCGCGCTGATCCACAGCTCATTGCCGCAACAAAAAGCCCGCCTGGCGCAAGCCGGCGGGCTTTTTTCGTTGTGGACTCGGCGCCGCGGCGGGCCTCAGCCGGCCAGCGCCTTTTCCATCAGGACCGCGGCGGCGCCATAGTCCGCCAGCTTGCCAGCGTGCCGCGCCGCCGTTTCCACCGCCGCCGGCGCGTACCCGAGCCTGCGCCACCAGGGCGCCGCCGACTGTACGGCAATCAGCCGCGAATGCTTCAGTCCGGCCGCCAGCGCAGCCGCCTGCGCTGCCGCGTACAGGCGTGGCGCCAGCCCGCCGCCGCGGCCGCCAGGCGCCACGGCCATGTCGTGGACGAACCAGGTCAGGGGCGCCGGCGTTGGCGGCTGGCGCCAGCCGTCGTCGAGCACGCCATCGAGCGGGGGCAGGCTGGTCTCGGGCCAGGCGTGGGTGAACAGGTAGGCGGCCAGCGTGCCGGGCCGGTGCGGATCGTCGGCGACCCAGCAGGTGGTGGGGGAGAGCGCCAGCCGGCTGGCCAGCGCGCCGCGGCTTTCCAGCAGCACCTCGGTATAGCAGGCGGCCTGCACGGCCAGCACGGCGGGCAGGTCGGCGGCTGTCATGCGCCGCAGGGGAAACATCGTCATCGCGCGATTATAGCCGGCGGTTCATGCCGGGCCGCGGTGCGGCAGGCACTGGGCGGTGACCTGGTCATGGCGCGTTTGGCTAGGCTGGACAAGGCCTTCAGGGTTCTCCCGGCTATGGTTTACGTGCCTGTGGCCGTCCCGGCAATGTACTTACAATTTTCAAAAAAACAACTCACGGAAACCGCCTCGCGAATCCTTTTTCCCCAGAACCAGCTCGCCGTCCCCTCAGGGGATGGGTGGGAGGAAATTGATGACCGAAGTGCGCAATATGCCGCAGCTTTGGCGAGGTAACGCAAAGTTCGCGTCGTGGCAATCCACGTGGACATTGCTCCGGCGCTGGCTCAAGCCTTTCCTGTGCCTGTATGTCCTGGGCTGTGCCACGCTCGCGCTCGCCGTACCCGCGACGCCGGTGGTAGCCGGGCCGCAGTTGGTACGCAGCATGTCGTTCCCGAACCGGCCGATGCGCCTGATCGTGCCGTTCCCGGCCGGCGGCGTGGCCGACGCGGTCGCCCGCCTGCTGGCGGAGCGCCTGTCTGAGCGGCTGGGTGTGCTGATGGAGGTCGACAACCGCCCTGGCGCAGCCGGCACTACCGCCGGCGATGTCGTCGCCAAGGCCAGCTCGGACGGCCACACGCTGCTTTTCCACCAGGCCAATATGCTGATCCAGCCGGGGCTGGAGCCGGTGCCATATGACGTGGTGCGCGATTTCACCCCGGTGGCGCGGGTCGCCACCACGCCGCTGTTCCTGGTGATCGACGCCCGGCTGCCGATGCGTACGCCGGAGCAGTGGATGACCGCGGTGAAATCCAACCCGGCTTCCTACAGCTACGGCTATGGCCAGCCGGGCAGCCCCTCCCACCTGTACGCCCAGTACGCCGTGCGCGGCATCCGCAACGGCGTGCCGCTGGTCACCGCCAAGGGCGAGGCCGCGGTGGTGCAGGAGATGCTCGCCGGCCGCATCAGCGCCTGCTTCTGTTCGTATGCCGCGGTGCAGAGCCAGGTCCGCAGTGGCGGGCTGCGGCTGATCGGCGTTACCGGCGTGGCGCGCTCGCCGCTGGCGCCGCTGGTGCCAACGCTGCAGGAGTCTGGGTTGGAAGGGTACGCGGCGGCCGCCTGGTTTGGCGTGATGGCGCCCGCCAAGACGCCGCGGGCGATCGTTGCGCGGCTGGCAATCGAACTCGACGCGGTGATGTCCGAGCGCGAGGTGCGCTCCCGGCTGCAGGCCGCCGGGCTGACGACGCTGCGCGATTCGCCGGAGGCGTTCGCCACGGCGATCCGTTCGGAATCGATCCAGTGGCAGGTGATCCTGCGGGACGTCAGCCAGGTGCAGGAACCTTAAAGCGAGAATTTTCGCTCACAGAATCAGACCCTTTCCTATTGCATCGGTCGGCAGCGATGTGGTGCCCGGCACACGGGTGCCAGCAGGGCTAGGTAGTACACCTTATAATGCGCCCCTGTCCCGACCGGTGCCAACGTGACCGACCCTGCTCAAAACCTCGTCGAACTGAATGCGGTGGATTTCGCCTATGCGGACCACGGCAAGCCCATCCTGTCCGGCCTCACCATGCAGTTCCCGCGTGGCAAGGTGATCGCGGTCATGGGCGGTTCGGGGTGCGGCAAGACCACGGTGCTGCGGCTGATCGGCGGCCAGGTGCGCCCGCAGGCGGGCACGGTCCGCTTCGACGGCACCGATATCCACCGGCTGGATACCCGCGGCCTGTACGGGGTGCGGCGCCAGATGGGCATGCTGTTCCAGTTCGGCGCGCTGTTTACCGATTTGTCGGTCTTCGACAATGTGGCCTTCCCGCTGCGCGAGCATACCGACCTGCCGGACTCGATGATCCGCGACCTGGTGCTGATGAAGCTGAACGCGGTCGGCCTGCGCGGCGCCCGCGACCTGATGCCGTCGCAGATCTCGGGCGGCATGGCGCGGCGCGTGGCGCTGGCGCGCGCGATCGCGCTCGATCCCGCGCTGCTGATGTATGACGAGCCCTTCGCCGGCCTCGACCCGATCTCGCTCGGCCTGACCGCCCGCCTGATCCGCAGCCTCAACGACGCGCTCGGCGCGACCACGATCATCGTCTCGCACGACGTGCACGAGACCTTCCAGATCGCCGACTACGTGTATTTCATTGCCGACGGGCGCATCGCCGCGCAGGGCGAGCCCGAGGCGCTGCGCGCCTCCACCGACCCCTTCGTGCACCAGTTCGTCCACGCCGAGGCCGACGGCCCGGTGCCGTTCCACTATCCGGGACCGTCGCTGGCCGAGGACTTTGCCGGAGGTGCGCGGTGATCGGCTTCCTTGCCACCATCGGCGCGGCCGTGCGCCGCAGCGTGACGGGCCTGGGCCATGCCACGCGCATGTTCCTTGCCGTGCTGGGCCTGTCGCCGGCGCTGCTGCGCCGATTCCGGCTCGTGACCGACCAGGTTTTCTTTGTCGGCAACCTGTCGCTGGTGATCATCGCCGTGTCGGGCCTGTTCGTCGGCTTCGTGCTCGGCCTGCAGGGCTATTACACGCTGAACCGCTACGGCTCGGAGCAGGCGCTGGGCCTGCTGGTGGCGCTGTCGCTGGTGCGCGAACTGGGGCCGGTGGTGACCGCGCTGCTGTTTGCGGGCCGCGCCGGCACTTCGCTGACCGCCGAGATCGGCCTGATGAAGGCGGGCGAGCAGCTGACCGCGATGGAAATGATGGCGGTGAATCCGCTGCAGCGCGTGGTTGCGCCGCGTTTCTGGGCGGGCGTGATCGCCATGCCGGTGCTGGCGGCGATCTTCAGCGCGGTGGGCATCCTGGGCGGCTACGTGGTCGGCGTGCAGCTGATCGGCGTCGACGCCGGCGCGTTCTGGTCGCAGATGCAGGGCGGCGTCGACGTGCGCGCCGACGTGCTCAACGGCGTGGTCAAGAGCTTTATTTTCGGCATTGCCGTGACGTTCATCGCCTTGTACCAGGGCTTTGAGGCCAAGCCGACGCCCGAAGGCGTCTCGCGCGCGACCACCCGCACCGTGGTGATCGCGTCGCTGGCGGTGCTGGGGCTGGATTTCCTGCTGACCGCGCTGATGTTCAGCAACTGAGGCCGCACCAGAAGCGCGGGCGATACTGACAAAAAAGACAGCGACAAGACACTACAGGGTTGAAGAAAGAGATTCCAATGAAAAAGATCACACTCGATTTCTGGGTGGGGCTGTTTGTTGCGGCGGGGTTTGTGGCCCTGCTGTTCCTGGCCCTCAAGGCGGGCAACATGAGCGCCTTTACCTTCCAGGACACTTACAGCGTGCAGGCCCGCTTCGACAATATCGGCGGGCTCAAGCCGCGCGCGCCGGTCAAGAGCGCCGGCGTGGTGGTCGGCCGCGTCGCGGCGATCCGCTTCGACGACAAGACCTACCAGGCCACCGTCGAGATGAACCTGGAGAAGCGCTACCAGTTTCCCAAGGACACCTCGGCCAAGATCCTGACCTCGGGCCTGTTGGGCGAGCAATACATCGGCCTGGAAGCCGGTGGCGACACCGCCATGCTGGCCGATGGCGCCCGCATCACCATGACGCAGTCCGCGGTGGTGCTGGAAAACCTGATCGGGCAGTTCCTGTACAACAAGGCGGCGGATGCCGGTGGTGCCAGCGGCTCGCCCGCGGCCGGCGCCAGCGCGCCGGCGCTGGGTGGGGATGCCAAATGAGGGTTGTCCCCCCCGTCAAGCCGGGCCGCGTTGCACGCCGCCCGGTGGCCGGCCTGATGGCCGCGGCGGCAGCCGCTGCGCTGATCGCCGGCTGCGCCACCGGCCCCACGGCCAACCCGAAGGATCCACTGGAGCCCTTTAACCGCGAAGTCTCGAAGATCAACGAGGACTTCGACAAGGGCATCCTGCGCCCGGTGGCCGAGCTGTACGCCGACTACATGCCGACGCCGGTGCAGCGCGCGGTGGAGAATTTCTTCTCCAACGTCAGCGATGCCTATTCGGCGGTGAACAACCTGCTGCAGGGCAAGCCCACGCGCGCCGCCGAGGATTCGATGCGGGTCGCGATGAACTCGGTGCTTGGCCTGGGCGGGCTGATCGACATCGCCACGCCGGCCGGCCTGCCCAAGTACAAGGAAGACTTCGGCCAGACGCTGGGTGTGTGGGGCGTGCCGCCAGGCCCGTACCTGGTGCTGCCGCTGTTCGGCCCGAGCTCGGTGCGCGATACCGGCGGCATGCTGGTGGACCGCCAGTTCGACCCGTCGGCCTATATCTACCCGGTATCGCTGCGCAATTCGCTGGCCGGCGTGCGCATCGTCGCGGGCCGCGCGCAGCTGCTTGGCGCGAGCAACCTGCTGGAGCAGGCGGCGCTGGACAAGTACTCGTTCCTGCGCGACTCCTACCTGCAGCGGCGCCAGTACCTGGTTTACGATGGCAATCCGCCGGAAGCCGACGACGCTGACAGCGATGGCGCCGCACCCGCAGCACCGGCTGCCCCGGATGACGCCGGCGAGAAGCCTGCTGGCGCCACCACGCCCGCGGCACCGGCACCTGCCGCACAACCGGCGGATGCGTCCGCGCCCGCGGCCACGCCGCCGGCCGATGCGTCGGCCCCGGCCGCCACGCCTCCCAAGGGCGACATCCAGCCGGAAAGCCAGAGCCTGCCGGTGCCGCCGGTGGAGCCGATGCAGCGTATCGTCCCCGGCGTGATCCGCATTCGCTAAGCGCCTTGTGCGCCAGTCCCGGGGGCCGGCGCCAGGCTGTGAATGCCCTGTCAGGGCTGAAACAATTTGTTTGGAAGTGGCGGAGAAGGCGCTGGTCCGTGCGACGCGCGGGCCGTGCTTATGTTCCAATCACCGCAAGGCCGCTGCCGGCAGGCGGCGCCAGTCCGGTGTACTTCGCCGGCAAACGTCTTTGAGAAAGAAGGAAAAATCCATGATTAAGCGACTGTTGGTCCCCTTCCTTACGGTAGTAGCCTTCGCCGGCGCTGCCCATGCACAGGTGTCGGGCACGGACGCCGCCACGCCGGACGGGCTGGTGAAGGCCGTGGTCAACGACGTAATGACGACCGTCAAGGCCGACAAGGACATGCAGGCCGGCAATATTGCCAAGATCACCGCGCTGGTCGAGCAAAAGATCATCCCCAACGCCAACTTCCAGAAGACCACGCAGATCGCGATGGGCCGCAACTGGTCGAAGGCGACGCCCGAGCAGCAGAAGCAGATCACCGAGGAGTTCAAGACCCTGCTGATCCGCACCTACGCCGGCGCCATCGCGCAGATCCGTGACCAGGCCGTGCAATACCGCCCGTACCGCGGCACGCCTGAGGACACCGATGCCACCATCCGCACCCAGGTCATCAACAAGGGCGAGCCGATCCAGATGGACTACCGCCTGGAGAAGACCGCGAACGGCTGGAAGGTCTACGACATCAACGTGCTGGGTGCGTGGCTGACCGAGGCCTACAAGGGCAGCTTCAATACCATCGTCGGCCAGCAGGGCGTCGAGGGTGTGATCAAGACGCTGCAGGACCGCAACCGCCAGCTGGCCAACGCCAAGAGCTAAGCCGCGGCGAGCGCGCGCCGCTGCAATGCAGCACAGCGCGCCGATCTTGCACTACAATGGCCGTTCGCGGCACTGGCTCCCGCCTCAGCGCGGGAGCTTTTGTTTGCGCCGCCTTGCTCTCCATCCAAGCCGATTACGTTTCCTGACGCCACCATGCTTTCGCTGGGTACCTCGCTGACCAACCAGAACGCCGCGGCCGTGCTGCGCGACGGGCTGGCGCGCGTGGCGCAGGGCGGGGCGCAGGGCAAGGTGCAGGTCGATTGCACGGGCCTGGCGCAGGTGGATTCCTCCGCAGTTGCCGTGCTGCTGGCGTGGCATCGTGCCGCAGCCGCGCGCAACCTGGCGCTGTCGCTGCGCGGGGTGCCGGCGCAGCTGTCGCAGCTGGCCGGCCTGTATGGCGTCGATGGCCTGCTGGGCCTGGCGAACGGCGCCGACGCGCTTTCCCGTCCGGGCCACCACCACCGACATTGATCCGGCATCGCCGGGCGCAGCGATTGCGTCCGAACGCGATGCCCCGGCGACGGCCTGGTGCGTCGCCGCGCCCAGCGGACCATCCGGTGGGGGATCAAGCGGGACCTACCCCTGATCCCCTATAATTCCGGGTTGTTCGCCCTTCCCCCCGCCTGATTCCGGTGCATGCCAAGCCGGCCCAGGAAATCCGGGCACACAGTAGTTCCCCATTCCAGGCGGCTGGCCCCCCAAAAAAGGCCGGACACGCCACAGACAACGGCCATGAAAGCCATTGAAATCCACGACGTCCGCAAGCGCTACCGCAACCTCCAGGCGCTCAAGGGCGTCAGCTTCACCGTCGAACGCGGCGAATTCTTCGGCCTGCTCGGGCCGAACGGCGCCGGCAAGACCACGCTGATCTCGATTCTCGCCGGCCTGAACCGCGCCGACTCCGGCGGCGTCCGTGTGCTGGGCCACGATGTCGTATCCGACTACCGGATGGCGCGGCGTATGCTTGGCGTGGTGCCGCAGGAGCTGGTGTTCGACCCGTTCTTCACGGTGCGCGAGACGCTGCGGCTGCAGTCCGGCTATTTCGGCCTGACCCGCAACGACGACTGGATCGACGAGATCATGGCCAACCTGGACCTGACCAGCAAGGCCGATTCCAATATGCGCCAGTTGTCCGGTGGCATGAAGCGCCGCGTGCTGGTGGCGCAGGCGCTGGTACACCGCCCGCCGGTGATCGTGCTGGACGAACCCACCGCCGGCGTCGACGTCGAGCTGCGCCAGACGCTGTGGAAATTCATCTCGCGCCTGAACCGGGAAGGCCACACCATCATCCTGACCACGCACTACCTGGAAGAGGCCGAGGCGCTGTGTGACCGCATCGCCATGCTCAAGTTCGGCGAAGTGGTGGCGCTGGACCGCACCAGCAACCTGCTGACGCAGTTCGCCGGGCTGCAACTGGTGCTGACTTTCGCGCAGGGCACCCTGCCGCATGCGCTGGAGCCGCTGCGTATGCCGGCCAACCCGGGCGAGCGCGCGGTGCGGCTGCGGCTGTCGGGCTACCAGGCGGTCGAGCCGATCCTGGCCGCCTGCCGCGAAGCGGGCTGTGACATCGAAGACATGGAAATCAACAAGGCCGACCTCGAAGACGTGTTTGTCCAGATCATGCGCCGCGAGGGCCACATGCCGGGCGCGCTGCCCGACCCCGCCATGGAGGCCGCGGCATGAAGCAGCCTGGCGAAATCGAACTGGTGGAAGACGCCCGCCTGGGCCCGATGGCCGTTGGCGGCCTGGTCGGCTTCCGGACCCTGCTGTACAAGGAAGTGCTGCGCTTCTGGAAGGTCAGCTTCCAGACCGTGGCCGCGCCGGTGCTGACCGCGGTGCTGTACCTGCTGATCTTCGGCCACGTGCTGGAAGACCGCGTCAAGATCTACGACCAGATCAGCTACACCGCCTTCCTGGTGCCCGGCCTGGTGATGATGAGCGTGCTGCAGAACGCCTTCGCCAACAGCTCGTCGTCGCTGATCCAGTCCAAGATCACCGGCAACCTGGTGTTCGTGCTGCTGCCGCCGCTGTCGCACTGGGAGATGTTCGGTGCCTATGTGCTGGCCTCGGTGATCCGCGGGCTGACCGTGGGCCTGGGCGTGCTGCTGGTGACGGCATGGTTTGCCAACCTGCACTTTGCCAACATCGGCTGGATCGTGGTGTTCGCACTGCTGGGCGCGGGCATCCTCGGTACGCTTGGCCTGATCGCCGGCATCTGGGCCGAGAAGTTCGACCAGCTCGCCGCGTTCCAGAACTTCCTGATCATGCCGGCCACTTTCCTGTCCGGCGTGTTCTATTCGATCCATTCGCTGCCGGCCTTCTGGCAGGCGGTGTCCCATGCCAATCCGTTCTTCTACATGATCGACGGCTTCCGCTATGGCTTCTTCGGCGTCTCGGACGTGTCGCCGCTGTTTAGCCTGGCGGTGGTGGGATCGGCCTTCGTGGTGCTGGCGGCGCTGGCGCTGCGGCTGCTGAAATCCGGCTACAAGCTGCGCCACTGAGCGCCGCCGCACTGACATCGCGCACATTCTGAATACGCTGAAGAGAACCCCATGCTGCCTACACCGGAACAAGTCAGGGAATACATTGCCCAAGGATTGCCCTGCGAACATCTGGAAGTCGAGGGCGACGGCCAGCACTTCTTTGCCACCATCGTCAGCAACGAGTTCGAAGGCAAGCGGCTGATCCAGCGCCACCAGCGTGTCTATGCCGCGCTGGGCGACCGCATGCGCGCCGAGATCCATGCGCTGTCGATGAAGACGCTGACGCCCGCCGAGTGGCAGGCAGGTGAGGGCAAGTAAGCTCAGGCCGTGCCGCACCGCGCCGCATGCGCGGTTGAAAACAATGATGCCGGGTCCAGGCCCGGCCAGAACCGACACAACATGGACAAATTCCAGATCCAGGGCAACGGTCCGCTACGGGGCGAAGTCCGCGTTTCGGGCGCCAAGAATGCCGCGCTGCCGATCCTGTGCGCGGGCTTGCTCACGGCCGATACCGTCTCGCTGGATAACGTGCCCAACCTGCAGGACGTGCGCACCACGCTCAAGCTGCTGCGCCTGATGGGCATGCGCGCCGAGCAGGATGGCGCCACCGTCGCGCTCAACGGCGCCGACGTCAACTCGCTCGAAGCCCCGTACGAGCTGGTCAAGACCATGCGCGCCTCGATCCTGGTGCTGGGTCCGCTGGTGGCGCGCTTCGGCGAGGCCCGGGTCTCGCTGCCCGGCGGCTGCGGCATCGGCGCGCGGCCGGTCGACCAGCACATCAAGGGCCTGCAGGCGATGGGCGCCGAGATCAGCATCGAGCATGGCTTTATCCATGCCCGTGCCCGGCGCCTGAAAGGCGCGCGCGTGGTCACCGACATGATCACCGTGACCGGCACCGAGAACCTGCTGATGGCCGCCACGCTGGCCGAAGGCGAAACCGTGCTGGAAAACGCCGCGCGCGAGCCGGAAGTCACCGACCTGGCTCACCTGCTGGTCAAGATGGGCGCGAAGATCGACGGCATCGGCACTGACCGGCTGGTGGTGCAGGGCGTCGACAGGCTGCACGGCGCCCGCCACAGCGTGGTCGCAGATCGCATCGAGGCCGGGACCTTCCTGTGCGCGGCGGCCGCGACGCTGGGCGAACTGGTGCTGCGCGACGTGCGCCCGGACCTGCTCGACGCCGTGCTCGACAAGCTGCGCGAAGCCGGCGCCCGCATCGAGACCGGCGCCGACTGGATCCGCCTGGCGATGCCGCACCGCGCCAGGGCGGTGAGCTTCCGCACCTCGGAATACCCCGCCTTCCCGACCGACATGCAGGCCCAGTTCATGGCGTTGAATGCCGTGGCCGAAGGCACCGCGCGCGTGACCGAGACCATCTTCGAGAACCGGTTCATGCACGTGCAGGAACTGAACCGACTCGGCGCCGACATCGCCGTGGAAGGCAACACCGCGGTGGTCAGCGGCGTGCCGCGCCTGTCCGGCGCCAGCGTGATGGCGACCGACCTGCGCGCCTCCGCCAGCCTGGTCATCGCCGGCCTGGTCGCCGAGGGCGACACCGTGATCGACCGTATCTATCACCTGGACCGCGGCTACGACCGCATGGAAGACAAGCTGTCTGCAGTGGGCGCCAAGATTCGCCGCATTGCCTGAGCACGAGGACTGACGCACGATGAGCCCCACTTTCAACGCATCGCCCAACCAGCTGACGCTGGCGCTGTCCAAGGGCCGCATCTTCACCGAGACGCTGCCGCTGCTCGAAGCCGCCGGCATCCAGGTCACCGAGGATCCCGAGACCTCGCGCAAGCTGATCCTGCCGACCTCGGACCCCGCCGTGCGCGTGGTGATCGTGCGCGCTTCGGACGTGCCGACCTACGTGCAGTACGGCGCCGCCGACTTCGGCGTGGCCGGCAAGGACGTGCTGATGGAGCATGGCATGGCCGGCCTGTACGCGCCGATCGACCTCAATATCGCCCGCTGCCGCATGTCGGTGGCGGTGCCGGCCGGGTTTGACTACGCCAGCGCGGTGCGCCAGGGCGCGCGCCTGGCGGTGGCCACCAAGTACGTGCAGACCGCGCGCGAGCATTTTGCGAAAAAGGGCGTTCACGTCGATCTGATCAAGCTGTACGGTTCGATGGAGCTGGGCCCGCTGGTGGGCCTGTCCGATGCCATCGTCGACCTGGTCAGCACCGGCAGCACGCTGCGCGCCAACAATCTGGTCGAAGTGGAAGAGATCGTGCAAATTTCGTCGCGGCTGGTGGTGAACCAGGCTGCGCTCAAACTCAAGCGCGAGCGGCTGGCGCCGATCCTCGACGCTTTCGAACGCGCTTCGGCGGCGCTGGTGTAGGGCCACATCGGGCCACATCAGGCCGGTACCGACCGAGAAGGAAAAGAAGTCATGAACGCAACCGTATCCGAAATGGAAAACCTGCCGATCCGCCGGCTTGATTCCAGCGAGCCGGGCTTTGCCGAGGCGCTGCGCCAGGTGCTGGCCTTCGAGGCCGGCGAGGACGAGGCCATCGACCGCGCCGCGGCACAGATCCTGGCCGACGTGAAGGTCCGCGGCGACGCCGCGGTGCTGGAGTACACGAAGCGCTTCGACCGCATGGAAGCGCCGTCGATCGCGGCGCTCGAGCTGTCCCAGACTGAACTGGAAGCCGCTCTCGAAGACCTCGAGCCCAAGCGCCGCGCCGCGCTGGAAGCCGCTGCCGCGCGCGTGCGTGCCTACCACGAGAAGCAGAAGATCGAGTGCGGCAGCCACAGCTGGGAGTACACCGAGGCCGACGGCACCATGCTGGGCCAGAAGGTGACGCCGCTGGACCGCGTCGGCATCTACGTGCCGGGCGGCAAGGCCGCCTACCCATCGTCGGTGCTGATGAACGCGATCCCGGCGCGTGTGGCCGGCGTGAAGGAGATCATCATGGTCGTGCCCACGCCCGGCGGCGTGCGCAACGAGCTGGTGCTGGCCGCCGCGCAGATCGCCGGCGTCGACCGCGTCTTCACCATCGGTGGCGCGCAGGCCGTGGGCGCGCTGGCCTACGGCACCGCGACGCTGCCGCAGGTCGACAAGATCGTCGGCCCGGGCAATGCCTATGTGGCCGCGGCCAAGCGGCGCGTGTTCGGCACCGTCGGCATCGACATGATCGCCGGGCCTTCCGAGATCCTGGTGATCTGCGACGGCACCACCGACCCCGACTGGGTGGCGATGGACCTGTTCTCGCAGGCCGAGCACGACGAACTGGCGCAGTCGATCCTGCTGTGCCCGGACTCGGACTACATCGCCCGCGTCGAAGCCAGCATCCAGCGCCAGCTGCCGACCATGCCGCGCCGCGACGTGATCGCTTCGTCGATCTCCGGCCGCGGCGCGCTGGTCAAGGTGCGCGACATGGAAGAAGCCTGCGAGATCGCCAACGCGATCGCGCCGGAGCACCTGGAAATCTCCGCCGAGAACCCGCGCCAGTGGAGCGAGAAGATCCGCCACGCCGGCGCCATCTTCCTCGGCCGCTATACCAGCGAATCGTTGGGCGACTACTGCGCCGGCCCCAACCACGTGTTGCCGACCTCGCGCACGGCGCGCTTCTCGTCGCCGCTGGGCGTCTATGACTTCCTGAAGCGCTCGAGCCTGATCGAGGTCAGCGAGGGCGGGGCGCAGATGCTTGGCCAGATCGCCGCCGAGCTCGCGTATGGCGAAGGTCTGCAGGCCCACGCCCGCAGCGCGGAATACCGTTTCAAGCGCAGTTGATTTACTGAACCAACGCAGTCAAACCAGGAGTTTCCATGTCAGCCGTAGAGCCCTCCCTGATCGAACGCATCATCCGTGACGACGTGCGCGCCATGGGCGCCTACCACGTCCCGGATTCGCACGGTCTGGTCAAGCTCGACGCGATGGAAAACCCGTACCGCCTGCCGCAGGAGCTGCGCCAGCAGCTGGCCGCGCGGCTGGGCGAGGTGGCGCTAAACCGCTACCCGGTGCCCAGCAGCGAAGCGCTGCGCGCCAGGCTCAAGGATGTGATGCAGGTGCCCGCCGGCATGGACGTGCTGCTGGGCAACGGCTCGGACGAGATCATCAGCATGCTGGCGCTGGCCGCGGCCAAGCCGGGCGCCACGGTGATGGCGCCGGTGCCGGGCTTTGTCATGTATGCGATGTCGGCGCAGTTTGCCGGGCTCGAGTTCGTCGGCGTACCGCTGCGCGCCGACTTCACTCTCGATCGCGACGCCATGCTGGCGGCGATGGCCGAGCACCAGCCCGCCATCATTTACCTGGCCTATCCGAACAACCCCACCGGCAACCTGTTCGACGCGGCCGACATGGAGGCCATCCTCCGTGCCGCGCAAGGCGATGTCTGCAACAGCCTGGTGGTGGTCGACGAGGCCTACCAGCCGTTCGCGCAGCAAAGCTGGATGCCGCGCCTGACGGACTTCGGCAACCTGCTGGTGATGCGCACCGTGTCCAAGCTCGGCCTGGCCGGCATCCGCCTGGGCTACCTGGCCGGGGCGCCGGAGTGGCTGGCGCAGATCGACAAGGTGCGCCCGCCCTACAACGTCAACGTGCTGACCGAGGCCGCCGCGCTCTTCGCGCTGGAGCATGTGTCGGTGCTGGACGAACAGGCCGCGCAACTGCGCGCCGAGCGCACCCGCGTGGCCGACGGCATGGCCGCGCATGCAGGCGTCACGGTGTTCCCAAGCGCCGCCAACTTCCTGCTGGCGCGCGTGCCGGATGCGGCACAGACCTTCGACCGCCTGCTGGCGCGGAAGGTATTGATCAAGAACGTGAGTAAAATGCACCCGTTGCTGGCCAATTGTCTGCGCGTCACGGTCAGCACGCCCGAAGAAAACGCGCAGTTCCTTGAGGCATTCGCAGCGTCGCTGCAGGATTAACACCATGCGTGTTGCAGAGGTCACCCGCAATACTTCGGAAACGCAAATCCGCGTTTCCCTGAATCTCGACGGCACCGGCCGCCAGAAGCTGGCGTCGGGCGTGCCGTTCCTCGACCACATGCTCGACCAGATCGCCCGGCATGGCATGTTCGACCTGGAGGTCGAAGCCACCGGCGACACGCATATCGACGACCACCACACGGTGGAAGACGTCGGCATCACGCTCGGCCAGGCCGTCGCCAGGGCCATTGGCGACAAGAAGGGCATCACCCGCTACGGCCACAGCTACGTGCCGCTGGACGAATGCCTGTCGCGCGTGGTGATCGACTTCTCCGGCCGCCCCGGCCTGGAATTCCACGTGCCGTTCACCCGTGCGCGCGTGGGCAGCTTCGACGTCGACCTGACCATCGAGTTCTTCCGCGGTTTCGTCAACCATGCGGGCGTGACCCTGCATATCGACAACCTGCGCGGCATAAATGCCCACCATCAGTGCGAAACCGTGTTCAAGGCCTTTGGCCGGGCACTGCGCATGGCGGTGGAGCTGGATCCGCGCGCGGCCAACACGATCCCGTCGACCAAGGGTACGCTCTGAGCTTCCTGAACCCGTAGGCGTGCCGGCTGGTTGCGGCGCCCGCCCACCTCTCTATCCAATACCGCCAGCGATGCTGGCAACCCGCAACCGATGGATACGCTCAAGTCGTTTATCTCGCTGCTGGCGCTGATCAACCCGATCGGGGCGATCCCGTTCTTCATCAGCCTGACCAGCCAGCAGACCGAAGCGGAAAAGCTGCGTACCATCAAGATCGCGTCGATCTCGGTGGCGATCGTGGTGGCGGTGTCGGCGTTGCTGGGGCAGCAGATCATCGAGTTCTTCAATATCTCGGTGGCATCGCTGCAGGTGGGTGGCGGCCTCATCATGATCATGATGGCCATGAACATGCTGAACGCGCAGACCGGCCGCACCAAGGCCACGCCGGAAGAAGAGGATGAGGCCGAGGTAAAGTCCAGCATCGCGGTGGTGCCGCTGGCGCTGCCGCTGCTGACCGGGCCGGGCTCGATCAGCACGGTGATCGTCTATGCCGGCAAGACCCAGCACTGGTACCAGCTGCTGATTTTGGTGGGCATTGGCGCGCTGCTGGGTTCGGTGGTGTACATGGTGTTCCGCGCGGCCGACCCGATCGCCCGGGTGATCGGCCGCACCGGCATCAATATCGGCACGCGCCTGATGGGGCTGATCCTGTCGGCGCTGGCTGTTGAATTCATCGTGGACGGGCTGAAGACATTGTTGCCTGTTTTGAAATCATGACTACCATAGCAATTGTGGATTACGGCATGGGCAACCTGCGCTCGGTGGCGCAGGCACTGCGTGCCGCGGCACCGGAAGCGGACGTGCGGGTGGTGGATGCCCCCGAAGGCATCCGCAGCGCGGATCGCGTGGTGCTGCCCGGCCAGGGCGCGATGCCGGACTGCATGTCGGCACTGGGCGCCTCGGGCTTGCAGGAAGCGGTGGTCGAGGCCGCCGGCAGCAAGCCGATGCTTGGTGTGTGCGTCGGCGAACAGATGCTGTTCGAGTTCAGCACCGAAAGTCGTGCTGGCGCGGACCGCACACCGGCGCTGGGGCTGATGCCCGGCCAGGTGGTGCGTTTTGCGCTGGACGGCATGACGCAGCCCGATGGCTCGCGTTTCAAGGTGCCGCAGATGGGCTGGAACCGGGTGCGCCAGGCGAAGCCGCACCCGCTGTGGGCCGGGATTCCCGACGACAGCTGGTTCTATTTCGTCCACAGTTACTACGTGCAGGCGCAGGATCCGGCCCATATCGCCGGCGAAACGGAGTATGGAGTCGTGTTTACCAGCGCGGTAGCCCGCGATAATATTTTCGCGACGCAGTTCCACCCCGAGAAGAGCGCGGCCCTGGGCCTGCAGCTGTACCGGAACTTCGTCCACTGGAATCCATAAGGCGCACCGGACACCCCGAATCGCTTGTTTGACGATTGTTCGACCGAGAACCAGACAGACCCGTCACCGGACCCTGACCCTGACCCTTCACGCAACCCGTCAAGCGACCAGTTCCCGATCGAACATCGACCCCGACCTGACCGGCCTCGCCGGTCTCGCTCAACCTCACTTACTCAACCACGCTCGTCACGCATATGTTGCTCATTCCGGCCATCGACCTGAAGGACGGTCAGTGTGTACGCCTCAAACAAGGCGACATGGACCAGGCCACCGTCTTTTCCGAAGATCCCGCCGCCATGGCACGCCACTGGGTGGAGCAGGGCGCGCGGCGCCTCCACCTGGTGGACCTGAACGGCGCGTTCGTGGGCAAGCCCCGCAACGAGGCGGCCATCAAGGCCATCATCGCCGAGGTCGGCGATGAGATCCCGGTGCAACTGGGGGGCGGTATCCGCGACCTGAACACCATCGAACGCTGGCTGGACGACGGCTTGTCGTACGTCATCATCGGCACCGCGGCGGTGAAGAATCCCGGCTTCCTGAAGGACGCCTGCTCGGCCTTCGGCGGCCACATCATCGTCGGCCTCGATGCCAAGGACGGCAAGGTCGCCACCGACGGCTGGAGCAAGCTGACCGGGCATGAAGTGGCGGACCTGGCGCGCAAGTATGAAGATTACGGTGTCGAAGCCATCATCTATACCGACATCGGCCGCGACGGCATGCTGCAGGGGATCAATATCGACGCCACCGTCAAGCTGGCGCAGTCGATGTCGATCCCGGTGATCGCCAGCGGCGGCCTGTCCAACCTGGCGGATATCGACAACCTGTGCGCGGTCGAGGGCGAGGGTGTGGAAGGCGTCATCTGCGGCCGCGCGATCTACTCCGGTGATCTGAACTTTGCCGATGCGCAGGCCCGTGCCGACAAGCTGCGCGACGGCCAGTAAGGCCAACGCGGGCCCAACGCAAGCCAACGCGCCCGCGGGCGCAGCCGCTGTCGCACCGGTGCCTTGCCGGCGCGGCGGCGGACAAGGACTCTCATGCTAGCCAAACGTATCATCCCCTGCCTGGACGTGACCAACGGGCGGGTGGTCAAGGGCGTCAACTTCGTTGAGCTGCGCGATGCGGGCGACCCCGTGGAAATCGCGCGCCGCTATGACGAGCAGGGCGCCGACGAAATCACATTCCTCGACATCACCGCCACCAGCGACGGGCGCGACCTGATGCTGCATATCATCGAGGACGTCGCCTCGCAGGTGTTCATTCCGCTGACGGTCGGCGGCGGCGTGCGCACGGTCGAAGACGTGCGGCGCCTGCTCAATGCCGGCGCGGACAAGATCAGCGTCAACTCGTCGGCCATCGCCAACCCGCAGCTGGTGTCCGACGCCACCGCCAAATACGGTTCGCAGTGCATCGTGGTGGCGATCGATGCCAAGCGCAGCTCCGCCCCGGGCGAGCCGTCGCGCTGGGAAGTCTTCACCCACGGCGGGCGCAAGGCTACCGGCCTGGACGCGGTCGAATGGGCGCGTGAAATGGCCGCGCGCGGCGCCGGCGAGATCCTGCTGACCAGCATGGACCGCGACGGCACCAAGAGCGGCTTCGACCTGGAACTGACCCGCGCCGTCAGCGACGCGGTGCCGGTGCCGGTGATCGCCTCGGGCGGCGTCGGCGGGCTGCAGGACCTCGCCGACGGCATCACCAAGGGCCGCGCCGACGCGGTGCTGGCCGCCAGCATCTTCCACTACGGCCAGCATACCGTGGGCGAAGCCAAGGCATTCATGGCCCGCGAGGGCATTCCCGTGCGGATCTGATCATGGCAAAGAAGTGGCTCAACAAGGTCAAGTGGGACGATAACGGCCTGGTGCCGGTGATCGTGCAGGAAGTGGGTTCGAACGACGTGCTGATGTTCGCGTTCATGAACCGCGACGCGCTGCAGCGCACCGTGGAACTGGGCGAGGCCGTGTTCTGGTCGCGCTCGCGCAAGCGCCTGTGGCACAAGGGCGAAGAGTCCGGCCACGTGCAGAAGGTGCATGAGATCCGCCTCGACTGCGACGAGGACGTGGTGCTGCTCAAGGTCACGCAGGTGGACAGCATCGCCTGCCATACCGGGCGCCATTCCTGCTTCTTCCAGAAATTCGAGGGCGATGCGGAGGCGGGTGACTGGCAGACCGTCGAGCCCGTGTTGAAAGACCCTGCACAGATCTATACCAAGCCATGAGCGACACCCAACCGAGCAGCAGCGATGTGCTGGCACGCGTGGCCGAAGTGCTCGAATCGCGCAAGCCCGCCAATGGCGGCGACCCCGCCAAGTCCTATGTTGCCAAGCTGTACAGCAAGGGCGACGACGCGATCCTGAAGAAGATCGGCGAGGAAGCCACCGAGACCGTGATGGCGGCCAAGGACGCGCGCGCTGCCGGCCACAGCGGCAGCGAGGCCGGCAAGCTGGTCTATGAGGTGGCGGACCTGTGGTTCCACACCCTGGTGTTGCTGGCAAACTTCGGGCTGGGCCCGGACGACGTGGTCAACGAACTGGCACGGCGAGAAGGGCTCTCCGGCCTGGAAGAAAAAGCCCGGCGCAAGGAAGAGGGCTGACCTGCTGACCAGTCGCTGTGCTGGCCAGTTTCCCGCCTGCCGCGAGGCAGGCCATCGCAGAACAAGGGCAAACATGGCGAACGACTATACCGCGCAGGTTACCGGCCCCAGCAGCGAACAGCAGAGCAGCCTGCGCAAGCTGCTGCATATCCTGTACGCGCTGTACGCGATCTTCTGGCTGACCGGCGGCATTACCGCGCTGATCGCTATCATCATCGACTACGTCAAGCGCGACGACGCGCGCGGTTCGCTGTATGCCTCGCACTTCGCATGGCAGATCCGCTCGTTCTGGTGGTCGGTGGCGTGGGCGGTGCTGGGCGGCGTGCTGTTCGCCACCGTGGTGCTGATGCCGCTGGCGTTTGCGGTGTGGGCCGTGCTGTCGCTGTGGATGCTGTATCGTATCGTCAAGGGCTGGCTGTACCTCAACGACAGCAAGCCGATGTACCCGGATCAGCAGTTCTGATGCCGGGCGGACACGGTACCCTCGGGGTGCAGGGTTCGCCGCAATGAAATTTTCATGAACGTTCAGGATAATTGCATCTTCTGCAAGATCGTGGCCGGCCGGATACCGTCGCGCAAGGTGTACGAAGACGACGACATGGTGGCCTTTCACGATATCCATCCCAAGGCCCCGGTACACCTGCTGGTCATCCCCAAGTCGCATGTCGGCTCGCTGGCCGATTGCGGCGCCGGCGAAGGGGAGGTGCTTGCTAGAATGATGCTGAAGGTGCCTGAACTGGCGCGCGCGGCAGGCTGTGGCAACGGCTTCCGGACGGTGATCAATACCGGGCCGGACGGCGGCCAGGAAATCTACCACCTGCATCTGCATGTGCTCGGTGGGCCGCGCCACGAGTGGAAGGGACCGCTGCCCTGAACGGGCAGCCTTGGCATGGGAGCGCCCGGGCGGCAACGCCGGGGCAAATGCTGCGCCGGCAACCGTCGCCCGGCGCGGCCATAACGGGACGGAACAACGGGTCCGGGCGACTATGACTACGCCCGAGGCTTCACCAGGAGCAAGAGATGGGTTCGTTTAGCATTTGGCACTGGCTGATCGTGCTGGTGATCGTCATGCTTGTGTTTGGCACCAAGAAGCTGCGCAATATCGGCCAGGACCTGGGCGGCGCGGTCAAGGGTTTCAAGGATGGCATGAAGGACGGCGAAGACAAGGAAAAGTCGGCCCAGGCCGCCCAGTCCAAGGAACTGCGCGACTCCACCACCATCGACGTAGAAGCCAAGGAAAAGTCGCGCCAGCAGCAGTAAGCCGGCGGTGCGCTATCCCCTTCCCGCGATCGTGGCTGCCTGTGCGCAGCCCCGCGTCTCCGCTGTCTTCCGCATGATGTCCGCATGATTGATCTCGGCATTTCCAAGCTGGCACTGATCGGTGCCGTGGCACTGATCGTGATCGGTCCCGAGCGGCTGCCCAAGGTCGCCCGCACCGTTGGCGCTCTGGTCGGCCGCGCGCAACGCTATATCAATGACGTCAAGGCCGAGGTCAGCCGCGAAGTCGAGCTGGAAGAATTGCGCAAGATGCGCTCTGAATTCGAGGAAGCGGCGCGCGACGTCGAGCGCACCATCCACAAGGAAGTCAGCGAGCAGACCCAGGCACTGAACGAAGCGCTCGGCGGCACTGAAGCGGGCACCGAAGGCGTCAGCGCCGGCGGCGACAGCTTCGTGCCAAGCTGGGACGCGGCGCACAAGGCTCACAACGGCCGCAAGAGCTGGCGCGTGAAGCAGGGCGCGCGGCCGCTGTGGTTCAAGCGCCAGCACAATGTGCGGGTCTGGGTGCAGTCGGGCGCCGCGCGCGTGAAGCGCCACCGCCCGGCCAGCCGGCCGTCCCGTTCCTTCTTCGAGTGAGCATGTTGCGCGTGCCGGCCCATGCCGGGGCTGCCGCCGCCATCGCCATGCCCGTCCAACCGCGCCGCGCCGAGCGGCATCATCGATCCCACCTTGCCAGCCTGCGCGGCTGAGCGGTCCACGCCATGAGCGACACCCGGTCCCCAGATCCCCAAGACCCGCAAGACGAGTCGCAGCAGGAAACCTTCATTTCCCACCTGATCGAGTTGCGCCAGCGCCTGGTCAAGGCGGTGGCCGGGATCATCCTGGTCTTCGTTTGCCTGGTCTACTGGGCGCCGGTCATCTTCAACCTGTTTGCGGCGCCGCTGATGCAGTCGCTGCCCAAGGGCGGCAAGATGATCGTGACCGACGTCACCGGCTCGTTCTTCGTGCCGATGAAGGTCACGTTGCTGGTGGCGTTCCTGATCGCGCTGCCATGGGTGCTGTACCAGGTCTGGCAGTTTGTCGCGCCCGGGCTGTACCAGCATGAGAAGCGGCTGATCCTGCCGCTGGTCTCGAGCAGCTACATCCTGTTCCTCTGTGGCGTGGCGTTTGCGTACTTCCTGGTGTTCCCGACGGTGTTCCACTTCATGGCGCACTACAACGCGCCGCTGGGTGCGGACATGTCGACCGACATCGACAAGTACCTCAGCTTCGCCATGACTACCTTCCTGGCCTTCGGCATCACCTTCGAGGTGCCGGTGGTGGTGATCGTGCTCGTCCGGTTCGGCGTGGTCGAACTGGAAAAGCTCAAGCAGATCCGCCCGTATGTGATCGTGGGGGCGTTTATCATCGCCGCCATCGTGACGCCGCCCGATGTGCTGTCGCAGTTGCTGCTGGCGGTTCCGCTGGTGCTGCTCTATGAACTTGGGCTGGTCATGGCGCGCTTCGTCGGCCGTCCGGCCGCGCAAACCGAGGCTTCAGCGGAAACGCAGACGGACTAATACCGCTGAGGTAGGTATACCGAGCCATCCACCCCGTTTTTGCACCAAAACGGGGATTTTTTTGCCCGGCCGTGTTGTTCGATCACAACAAAAACCGTTGGTAAGCGTGGTTTACGCCGAAAAAGCCTTCTGAGGGCTGGGGGGGCTGGCACATAATACGCAGCAGACGTGAATGTAAATACGTCGCCCAAGCACTTGGGCAACCAAGATTTCCCAATCAGTTGACAAGGAAAGTGTCGATATGAAGATGAAACTGTTTGCTGCTGCCGTCGCCGCTCTGGCCGCTGGCGGCGCGTATGCCCAATCGAGCGTGACCCTGTACGGCGTGGCTGACGTTGGCCTCGAGTACAACACCAATGCCAACGCCGCTGGCGACGACCTGTTCCGTATGGCGTCGGGTAACCAATCCGGTTCGCGCTGGGGCCTGCGTGGCGTGGAAGATCTGGGCGGCGGCCTGAAGGGCGTGTTCGTGCTGGAAAGCGGTTTCGAACTGGACAACGGTACTTCGGCCCAAGGCGGTCGTCTGTTCGGTCGTCAAGCTTACGTCGGTCTGCAAAGCCAATACGGCTCGCTGCTGCTGGGCCGTCAACAGACCTCGTTCTATGACTTCGGTCTGATCTATGACCCGATGGCCATCTCGTCGCGTTATGGCATCCTGGCTCAAGACTCCCAGTTTGCTGCTCGCGCTGACAACACCGTCAAGTACATCGGCACCTTCGGTGGCCTGACCGCATCGGCTTTCTACAGCTTCAACAACAACGGCCAAGAAACCGCTGGCGCGTTCCGCCGCGGCCAACAGTACGGCGCGCTGCTGAACTACGCAGCTGGCCCGTTCTCGGTTGGCGCTGCCTACGACGAAATCCACGGCACCGTGTCGGCTGCTGGTGTTGACCAAAGCGGTCAGCGCACCCGCCGCGCTACCGTTGGCGCCAACTACGCCTTCGGTCCGGCCAAGGTGTACGCTGGCTATCGCTGGGCCAAGGCTTTCGACGGCGCCCCGCTGACGGGCGGCACGACGGTTGACAACGGTGTTGTCACCACGTCGACCTCGTCCAACCTGTACTGGCTGGGTCTGGGCTACCAACTGACCCCGGCGTTCTCGCTGTCGGGCGCTGCTTACTACCAGGACTTCCGCAAGAGCGACGCAGATCCGTGGCAATTCGTGATCACGGCCGACTACGCGCTGTCGAAGCGTACCGACGTGTACACCTCGCTGTCGTACGCTCTGAACGACAAGGGCTCGGCCCTGGGCGTGAACGGCTTCAACACCGCCACGACCACCAACGTTCAGCCGAACAAGGATCAGTTCGGTGCTGTGGTTGGTCTGCGCCACAAGTTCTAATCCAGCGCGAGCGTAAGCTCGCTTGAGATTGGCTTGCAGAAGGCCGGCGTCCGCAAGGATGCCGGCCTTTTGTCTTGTCTGAGAAGTCTTGGCGTCGGGGCAGAGGCTCACGAGCAGGCGGGAGCCAGCCGGGACCTCTGTACAGCGTCGCGGCGCGTACTATTACGCAGCAGGAGGGTCGTGGTTCGTGGCTCGGGGTTCGGGGTTCGGGCATGGGCAACGGGCTACGAGCTGAACTGGGCCGCAACGATCGGAAAAAGTGCGCGGCACTGATTCGACTTTCGCGCATTCGTTCGCTTGTCTAGCCCACCGGCAGTCGCGCCGCTGCCCGTCAACCTTCACTGGGTCAGCCCATCCTTCGCGCAATAAAAAACCCCGCCATCGCTAGCGGGGTTTTGCATCCAGGCCGGGAACGACTCGGTCTCACTCCTCCTCTTCGAACGGCATCGCCCGGCGCGGCGGAGGCGGGCGCTTGCCAATCGTTACCGTCAGTTCGGTAGGCTTGCCGCGTCGGATCACCATCATCTTGATGTCGACACCCGGCTTGAGCTGGGCGATGGCATTCAACAGCGCTGTCGTGTCGGTGATCGACGAGCCATCCACCTTGGTCAGCACATCGCCCGGCTTCACGCCGGCCTTGTCGGCCGGGCCGCCCTGGACCACCGCGGCGATCAGTGCGCCTTCCTTGGCATCGAGGCCGAACGATTCGGCGATTTCCGGCGTCATGTCCTGCGGCTCGACGCCGATCCAGCCGCGTGTGACGCTTCCGGTGGAAATTATCGACTCCATCACTTGCTTGGCCGTGGATACCGGGATCGCAAAGCCAATCCCGAGCGAGCCGCCCGAACGCGAGTAGATCGCCGTATTGATGCCCAGCAGGTTGCCCTGTGCGTCAACCAGCGCACCGCCCGAATTGCCCGGGTTGATCGCCGCGTCGGTCTGGATGAAATTCTCGAAGGTATTGATGCCGAGATGGCTCCGACCCAGCGCCGACACGATGCCCATCGTCACCGTCTGGCCCACGCCGAACGGATTGCCGATCGCCAGCACCACATCGCCGACCTTGACGTTCTCCAGCCGGCCCAGCGTGATCGCGGGCAGGTCCTTCAGCGTCACCTTGAGCACAGCCAGGTCGGTCTCGGGGTCGGAGCCGACCACCTTGGCGTTGGCCTTGCGGCCATCGGTCAGCGCGATCTCGATCTCGTCGGCGCCATCCACTACGTGGTGGTTGGTTAGAATGTAACCCTCGGCACTGACAATCACTCCTGATCCCAGGCTCGACACCGGCTCCTGCCGCTCAGGCAGGCGGTCGCCAAAGAAGAAGCGGAACCACGGATCCTCGGCCTGCGGGTTGGGCGAGCGCTTGTTGCCGTTCTTGCTGGTAAAAATATTCACCACCGCCGGCATGGCGGACTGTGCGGCTTCACTGTAAGACCCTTCGGCGGCAGGGCCGGACACGTTAGGCACGACTTCCTTGAGCGCCACGATCGGCGACCCGGATTGGACCGCGACGCGCCCCCTCTGCAGCCAATCAGGCTTGAGCGTTGCCACGACGAACCAGACCGCCAGCACGACGGTGACAGCCTGGGCAAAGAACAGCCAAAAGCGCCGCAACATATTGGAGTTTTGAGCAGGAAATGAAAACAAAAGAGCTTGAATTGTACTTGAACGACCTGTTAGAGGTTTCCCGTTACAAGGACTATTGTCCCAACGGGCTGCAAGTGCAAGGTCGACCGGAAGTCACTCACGTCGTCACCGGCGTCACGGCGAGCCTGGCACTGGTCGAGGCCGCGGCCGAAGCCGGCGCCGATGCCATCCTGGTCCATCACGGCTATTTCTGGAAAAACGAAGATGCGCGTGTGGTCGGGCAGAAGCACGCGCGTTTGAAGCGGCTGCTTGGCGCCGACATCAACCTGTTCGCCTTCCACCTGCCGCTGGACAACCATCCGGAATTCGGCAACAACGCGCAGCTCGGGCTGCAACTCGGCTTCACGCCGACCGGGCGTTTCAGCGATGACCAGCTCGGCTGGACCGGCACCTTGCCCGCGCCGATGCCGCTGTCCGCGCTGGCGGCACACGTCGGCGGCGTGCTCGGGCGCGAGCCGCTGTCAATCGGAGAGCCGGAGCAGATGATCCGCACGATCGGCTGGTGTACTGGTGGGGCGCAGGGTTATTTCGATGCGGCGGTAGCCGCGGGCGTCGATGCCTACCTCAGCGGCGAGGTCTCGGAGCAGACCACGCACCTCGCGCGCGAGAGCGGCGTGGCGTATCTGGCCGCCGGCCATCACGCCACCGAGCGCTACGGCATCCGCTCACTGGGCGAACATGTGGCGCAACGCTTCGGATTGCGGCACACATTCATCGATATTCCCAATCCTGTCTGACCCAAAACAATACGGCCCCATCGGGGCTAATGCCGTTCAGTTAAGGTCCTTTCTGAGGAACCGGACGGTGTAGCGCTTAGGCAGGGCTTTGACTTCACGGGGGCACTTACGCCCCCGTCGCTTTTGGACGATCGCCAACTGAAGTTTGGCGCGCATGCGCTGCAGGTGGGCCGGCAGCTTGCCTGGGGCCATGCCGGCTGCCCAGATCAACTCGCCCTGTATCAGGCGCAAGGCCAGCACAAAGCTCAAGTCGGTGGGCTCGGCGCGGGCCTCGAGCGCAGCCTTGGCCATCTCCAGACGCACCAGGTTGTACGCAATCAGTGCCCCCCAGATTTCCTGATGCACGCCCTCAGGCTGGCGGCTGCGCAAGGTCAGTTCGGCCCCGAGCATCGTCTGCTTCAGTTCCCGATAGCTGGTTTCGATTTCCCAACGGCGCTTGTAGCACCCAATGATGTCGGCTGCCTTGAAGCGCCGACGGTCTGTCAACGAGGTCAACAGGACGCGGTCTGAGTCCTCGTCCCGGATCGCGCGAGCTGTCCAAGTCTCTGGCAAGGCAGGATTCTTGCGGCGAGCCTGAGGCGAGACCTTCATCTGGACGATGCCATCGCCCTCGTTGCCTGAGAGCAACTCCCACTGCAGATTCTTCTTAGCGGGGATCAGGAAGTGGCGCTCGCTGCCGCCCATGCGCAAGCCCCACAGGATCTCTGCGGCCAGAAAGCCCTTGTCAAAGATCGTTAACGAATGATCCGGGATCCGCTCAATGAGCTCCTTGGCATAGAGCATCTCGTTGCGCCCATAGCAGCCAAAGGCGATATCGGCAACAAGATGGGTGGGAACAGCCGTGAGCGAGACCCCGCGGACTTGTGGATAGCTGGCGACCTTGCCGCTGGCGTAGCTCTGCGCGCCAAAGTGGAGGCGATTCTCAGGGCTATCGGCAGTGCGGAAGGTGGTCCCATCCATGGCGTAAAGCGCCAAGCCCTTCCATTTGTAGTGCGCAGCATCCTGAGCCACCCACGCCCGTGCGGTCTGCTCGAACAGCCACAACAGAGGCTTGTCTCCAAGCCGCTCGCGGGCTTGGGCGATCCCGCTCTTGCTGACACAGGCGTTGGCATCGTTGGGCAGTGCCAGGTCCAGCGTCTCCAGCACATCGGGAATCGATTGGTGCCGATAGAGCGCCAGCGCGATGACCAGCCAGACCACCTGCTCTGCTGGCAGTCGGCGCCGGCGAGCGGACGCTGTCCCCGAGGCTGCCAGCGCTTGCTCAATCCAAGCCATCGGCAGGTGCTCGCTGAGCCGGGCAAAACTGGCCGGCTCACTAAGCTCAAGGGTGGCGTGGACTTGTTCCGATAGCATCGGAACGGCAAGTTAACAGCTCGACACCTTGTTTACAACCCCTGCAAAGAAAAATGCCGTTCAGACTTAACTGAACGGCATTACCCCATCGGGGCCGTTTTATCGTTCTGGGCTCAGCGCGTCTTGAGGGCGTCGCGGATCTCGCGCAGTAGCACCACTTCTTCAGGCGGCGCGGCCGGCGGCGGGGGCGGCTCCTTCTCGCGCATCTTGTTGAACGCGCGCACCATCATGAAGATGATGAAGGCCAGGATCACAAAGTTGACAACGATAGTCAGGAAACTGCCATAGGCAAATACGGGCACACCAGCCTTCTTCAACGCGTCCAGCGTCAATGGCGTTCCAGGCGGTGGATCGGCCAGCGTGACGAACATACTAGAGAAGTCCAGCTTGCCGACGACGCGGCCCACTACCGGCATGATCAGGTCATTGACCACTGAATCCACAATTTTTCCGAATGCAGCGCCAATGATCACACCGACCGCGAGGTCGATGACGTTGCCGCGCATTGCGAAGGTCCTGAATTCCGAGACCATGCCCATGGGGGGTTCTCCTTCTTGTTGCTAGCGATGAACGGTATCAAGCTGTCAGCCTGCCGCATCACTGCCCGGAAAGCAAGTCTGGAGGCGGATTCCCGGCTTGCATGTCCGATTATCGATCAAGGACAAGGCAATTTGCGCCTATCTAGTGCGCAGATGTCTAAGGTACACTTTATGGTTGACGCAAAATCTAAATTGACTTCCCCTGGGGTTTGGAATGAGTGACCAGCAAGACGTGAAGAGCGTGGATAAAGGTCGCCGCAATTGGTTGATCGCGACATCCGTCGCTGGCGGCGTCGGAGGCGTGGCGGTAGCGGTTCCTTTCGTCAGTACCTTTGCACCATCGGAGAAAGCCAAGGCCGCGGGTGCGCCAGTCGAAGCAGATATCGGTGCGCTGAAGCCGGGCGAGATGATGACTGTCGAATGGCGCGGCAAGCCGGTCTGGATCATGAAGCGGACCGAGGAACAGCTGGCGTCGCTGAAGAAGACGGACGGCGAGGTGGCCGATCCGAATTCCGAAATTCCTTTTACCATGCAGACGCCGGATTACTGCAAGAACGAAACCCGTTCGCGCGCAGAACACAAGGACGTCCTGGTCGTGGTCGGCATCTGTTCCCACCTTGGCTGCTCGCCTTCCGGCCCCTTCGCTTCCGGTGCCAATCCCCAACTCGGCGCCGATCCCGGTTTCCTTTGCCCTTGCCACGGCTCCACGTTCGACCTGGCCGGGCGCGTCTTCAAGAACAAGCCGGCTCCGCAAAATCTCGATGTTCCCCCCTACCAATTCCTGACTGACACCAAGATCGTGATCGGCAAGGATGAGAAAGGAGAAGCCTGATCATGGCGGCCGAAAAACAAGTCAAGACGACCGGCCTGATGGGCTGGATCGACGCCCGTTTCCCGGCAACGCAACTGTGGGAAGACCACCTTTCCAAGTACTACGCGCCGAAGAACTTCAACTTCTGGTACTTCTTCGGTTCGCTGGCGCTGCTGGTGCTGGTGATTCAGATCGTCACGGGTATTTTCCTGGTGATGAACTACAAGCCGGACGGCACGCTCAACGCCGCCGGCATTCCCGTGGCCTTCGCCAGCGTGGAATACATCATGCGCGAAGTCCCGTGGGGCTGGCTGGTGCGCTACATGCATTCGACCGGCGCCTCGGCCTTCTTTGTCGTGGTCTACCTGCATATGTTCCGCGGGCTGCTGTACGGTTCGTACCGCAAGCCGCGTGAACTGGTCTGGATCTTCGGCTGCCTGATCTTCCTGTGCCTGATGGCGGAAGCCTTCATGGGCTACCTGCTGCCGTGGGGCCAGATGTCGTACTGGGGCGCGCAGGTGATCGTGAACCTTTTCTCGGCGATTCCCGTGATCGGCCAGGACCTGTCGCTGTTCATCCGCGGCGACTACGTGGTGAGCGATGCCACGCTGAACCGCTTCTTCTCGTTCCACGTCATCGCGGTGCCGCTGGTGCTGCTGGCCCTGGTGATCGCGCACATCATCGCGCTGCACGAAGTGGGCTCGAACAACCCGGACGGCGTCGAGATCAAGGCCAAGAAGGACGAGAACGGCGTGCCGCTGGATGGCATCCCCTTCCACCCGTACTACTCGGTGCACGACACGCTGGGCGTTGCCGGCTTCCTGATCATCTTCTCGGCGGTGATCTTCTTCTTCCCGGAAGTGGGCGGCTATTTCCTGGAGCATAACAACTTCTTCCCGGCTGACCCGCTGAAGACTCCGCCGCATATCGCGCCGGTCTGGTACTTCACGCCGTTCTACTCGATGCTGCGTGCCACCACGTCGAACTTCCTGCCGATCCTGTGGGTGTTCTTCGCGCTGCTGCTCGGCATGGTGTTCCTGCGCAGCAAGGACGCACGCGTCAAGATCGGTGCGATTGCCATCGCCGTGATCCTGGCCGTGGGCTTCTACTTCATCGACGCCAAGTTCTGGGGCGTGCTGGTGATGGGCGGCTCGGTCGTGATCCTGTTCTTCCTGCCGTGGCTGGACTGCTCGCCGGTCAAGTCCATCCGCTATCGTCCCGCTTTCCACAAGTCCATCCTGATCGTCTTTGTGGTGGTGTTCCTGGTGCTCGGCTATCTCGGCGTGCAACCGCCGTCGCCGGTTGGTGAGAAGGTTTCGCAGCTCGGTACGCTGCTGTACTTCGCCTTCTTCCTGACCATGCCGCTGTGGAGCCGTGCCGGCGAGTTCAAGCCGGTGCCTGAGCGTGTCACGTTCCACCCGCACTGAGCGACGCGAACCCCGACAAGAGCACAAGGACACAAGATGAAAAAGCTGCTTTCGATCATCGCGCTGGCCGGCGCCTGCTTTGCCGGCGCGCCCGCCATGGCATCAGAGGGAGGCTTCCCGCTGGAGCCGGCACCGGTGAACACTGCCGACCTGTCGTCGCTGCAGCGCGGCGCCAAGCTGTTCGTCAACTACTGCCTGAACTGCCACGGCGCATCGATGATGCGCTACAACCGGCTCAAGGACATCGGCCTCACCGACGACCAGATCCGCCAGAACCTGCTGTTCACAGCGGACAAGGTTGGCGAGACCATGACCATCGCCATGCAGCCGAAGGAAGCCAAGGCCTTCTTCGGCGCGCAACCGCCGGACCTGTCAGTGATCGCGCGTGCCCGCGGCGACGACTGGCTCTATACCTACCTGCGCACCTTCTACCGTGACGACAGCCGCGCGACGGGCTGGAACAACCTCGTGTTCCCGAGCGTCGGCATGCCGCACGTGCTGTGGGAACTGCAGGGCCAGCGCGCCGCCAAGTTTACGGAAGTGGAAGAGCATGGCGAGAAGGTGCACAAGTTCGCCGGCTTCGAGCAACTGAGCCAGGGCAAGATGAGCAAGGTCGAATATGACCAGGCCACCGCCGACCTGGTCGGCTTCCTCGACTGGATGGCAGAACCCGCGCAGAATCACCGCAAGCGCCTTGGCGTGTGGGTGCTGCTGTTCCTGGGCATATTCACCGTCTTTGCATGGCGCCTGAACGCGGCCTACTGGAAGGATGTGAAGTAAGTCTTGCTGGTGGCGGCCCGGAGGCGGGCAGCCACGCCGAAGGCCAGATGCGGACGTTGCGAAGGCAGCATCGCTCTGGCCTTTTTCATTGTGCCAGGGTGATGAAATATGCCGGGGTAAGTGGATTAAATGCCACTTATTTGCTTTTCGGTGTCCGCTTTTGGCAGAATGGCAGACCTTACCGTCCGACCCAGCTCCGGCTAAGCCCAAGGAATCCAACCATGATGGTGTTGTATTCGGGTACGACTTGCCCGTTTTCCCAACGTTGCCGCCTTGTCCTGTTCGAAAAGGGCATGGATTTTGAAATCCGCGACGTCGACCTGTTCAACAAGCCCGAAGATATTTCGGTGATGAACCCCTACGGCCAGGTACCCATCCTGGTCGAGCGCGACCTCATCCTGTATGAGTCGAACATCATCAACGAATACATCGACGAGCGCTTCCCGCACCCGCAGCTGATGCCGGCCGACCCGGTCCAGCGCGCCCGTGCCCGACTGTTCCTGTTCAATTTCGAAAAGGAACTGTTCACGCACGTGTACACGCTCGAGAACGAAAAGGGCAAGGCCGCGGAGAAGAACCACGAACGCGCCCGCGCCGCGATCCGCGACCGTTTGACGCAGCTCGCGCCGATCTTCGTCAAGAACAAGTACATGCTGGGCGAAGAGTTCTCGATGCTCGACGTCGCCATCGCGCCGCTGCTGTGGCGCCTGGACCACTACGGCATCGAGCTGTCGAAAAACGCCGCGCCGCTGTTGAAGTATGCTGAACGCATTTTCAGCCGTCCCGCGTACATCGAAGCGCTCACCCCCTCCGAGAAGGTGATGCGCCGCTAATCGGCACCGGCCCGAAGGCATCCGCCCTCGGGCCACCCGGCGCCACTGGAAGCACAATGCCTGAAACCTCCACCAAGCCTTACCTGATCCGCGCCATTTATGAGTGGTGCACGGATAACGGCTTCACGCCGTACATCGCCGTGTTCGTCGATGCCAACACCAACGTGCCGCGCGAGTTCGTCAAGAACAACGAGATCGTGCTCAACGTGAGCTTCGACGCCACTAGCGGCCTGGATATGGGTAACGAGTGGATCACCTTCAGTGCGCGCTTTGGCGGTGTCTCGCGCAAGATCGACGTTCCCGTCGAGAACGTGCTGGCCATCTACGCCCGCGAGAACGGGCAGGGCATGGCCTTCCCGGTCGAACGCAGCGTGCCGGAAACGCAGGCCGCCACCGAGCGCGAAAGCAACCCGCCGCCCAAGCTGGCCCCGGTGGAAGCCGAGACCCCGGCCACCACCGCCGACTCCGACCCGGGCGACGACGAAACGCCGCCCCCGGTGCCTCGCATCGGCGGCAAGAAGCCAGCGTTGAAGGTGGTGAAGTAAGCCATCCCCAAGTGGGCTGCGATGCAGTAGAATCGCGGTCTGCACCAGACATGCCGGCTTAGCTCATCAGGTAGAGCAGTTGATTTGTAATCATCAGGTGGCGGGTTCGAGTCCTGCAGCCGGCACCAGGAATATAAATGGCCTCCCGATTCGGGAGGCCATTTTCATTTGGGTAGTGCATTAGCAACATTCGACGATATCTAAGATTGGCGGCATATCAGGCAGGCTCGCCAAAGTCGAGCAATATCTTGCAGCTCTCGCGCGGGTTGTGTTCGGCAAGGTCCAGGGCATCGGCGACATCGTGGAAATCGATCCGATGCGTGACGATGCAGCCGGGGTCGACCAGCCCCTGGGAGATCCAGTCGATCACGGTGGTAAACATGTCGCAGTTCAGGCGCGAGGCATAGAGCGAGAGTTCCTTCCGGGTCAGCTCCAGTTGCGGAACGGCCGATGGCATCGCGGAAAAGCCCAGTATGCCGATGCGTCCTGCCGGGGCGGCAATGCGCACGGCTTCCTCCAGGATCGATGGGTGGCAGACGGCGTCGTAGATAAGTGTCGGGCCCTCTGCCACGCCGCGTTTTGCAAGGGCCTGTCCGATGTCCTCATGTGAGGTGTTGATGACGTCATCCGCATCGGCGCCGCAATGGCGGGCCAGCGCCAGCCGTTCGTCAAGGTGGTCGGTGATCAGAACCCGTGCACCGTAGACGCGCTTGAGTACTTGCAGCAGGTTCAAACCGATAGGGCCGGCGCCATAGATCAACGCGATGTCTTCGCGCAGCACGCCGGTGCGGTGGGTCATGTTTGCCGCGACGGCGAAGGGCTCGATCACCGCCGCGCTCGTCGCCGCCAGGCCAGCCGGCACCGCGTAGGCATTGCACGCCGGCACGCACGTGTATTCGCTGAAGCCGCCGTCACGGTGCACGCCGATTACCTGCATGCGGCTGCAGACGTTGCGCCGGCCAATGCGGCAGGCGTGGCATTGGCCACAACTGATGACCGGATCCACCGCCACGCGTTCGCCGATGCGCTGCGCGCTGATGCCCGCGCCGACAGCGTCGATATGACCCATGAATTCATGGCCGATAACGCGGGGATACGCTGCGAACGGATTCTTGCCGTGGAAGATGTGCAGGTCGGAGCCGCAGATGCCGGCATAGCGCACGCGCAGGCGGACTTCGCCGGGGGCGGGGGTGGGGATGGGGCTTGCGCACAAGGACAGGCCGTGGGGTTGGTTAACGACGATGCTCAACATGTTGGGTGCTGGTGGCATGGGGGACGGCATTGTGTGGAAGTGAGCGTCATCTATCGCGTGCCAGGCTACCAGTTCCACATCGCTCCATCGCGTAGCCTTGCCACAGGCAGGTAGGCACGCTCATACGGGTACCTGGCGGCCAGCGCTTCGTCGATGTCGACGCCAAGTCCAGGCACCTCGTCCATGACCAGATGGCCGTCCGCAAAGCGATAGTTGTGCGGGAACACTTCGTCGGTCAGCGCGTTGTGCGGCATCAGTTCCTGGATGCCGAAGTTCGGCGCCCACAGCCCGAAGTTGACCGCCGCCGCCATGCACACCGGCGACAGGTCGGTGGCGCCGTGGAATCCGGTGCGCACCTGGTGCATCGCGGCGAAGTCCGCGATGCGCCGCACATGCGTGATGCCGCCGGCATGGACGATGGTGGTGCGGATGAAGTCGATCAGCTGGTTGCCGATGAGGTCCTTGCAATCCCAGATCGAATTGAAGACTTCTCCTACCGCCAGCGGCGTGGTGGTGTGCTGGCGGATCAGGCGGAAGGCGTCCTGGCTTTCGGCCGGCGTGGCGTCTTCCAGCCAGAACAGGCTGAACGGCTCGAGTGCCTTGCCAAGGCGGGCCGCTTCGATCGGCGTCAGCCGGTGGTGCGCATCATGCAGCAGGTGTGGCCCGAAGCCGATGGCATCGCGCACCTTGCGGAACAGTTCCGGCGTGTGGCGCAGGTAGAGGGCAGTGTCCCACGGTTCTTCCGGCGGGAGCCCCTTCTCCGCGGGTTCATAGTGGCCGGCTTGCTTGCCCACGCCATACACCTTGGAGAGTCCCGGCACGCCGGATTGCACACGGATCGCCTTGAAGCCCTCCTCGATATGCCGGTGGACGGCATCGACGGCTTCCTCGTGGTCGCGGCCGTTGGCGTGCCCGTAGACCAGCAGCCGTTGCCGGCTCTTGCCGCCCAGCAACTGGTACACCGGCATGTTCGCCAGCTTACCGAGAATATCCCACAGCGCCATGTCGATCGCGGCGATCGCGGTCATCGTGACGGGGCCGCGCCGCCAGTAGGCGCCGCGATACAGGTATTGCCAGATGTCTTCGATGCAGCGCGGGTCGCGGCCGATGAGGCAGGGGATGACATGCGCGTCGAGGTAGGTGCTGACCGCAAGCTCGCGGCCGTTGAGCGTGGCATCGCCAAGTCCGTAGACGCCCTGGTCCGTCATCACCTTGACCGTGACAAAGTTGCGGCCCGGACAGGTGACGATGGTTTGTATCCGTTCGATCTTCAAGACGTGCTCCGGCAGTTGTGCGCTTCCCACTGCTGCGTCATCGCATGCGGGGTGCGCACGGGCATGACCGTATGGGAAGGATGCGAAGCAGGTTACCGCGCGAAGGGAGGGGCGGATACGAGCGGATTCTGCAGCGGGAAAGCGCATGGGCTGCACAAATCTTGCGAAACGGCTGCACGTCTGCAGCATTTCTCAATGGTACGTTTTGCCATGGTCAACAGCACGGATGCCACGCACGATGCCGCAATACAAACAATCGAGGGTCAGGGCATGAGGCTGGCGCAGCGTACCGTCTGCAGCGCCGACGCCGCCGTGCAACAGCCCGGCTACGAGCGCAGCCGTCTGTCGCGCGGCGTGGTGCATATCGGGCTCGGCGCCTTCCACCGCGCGCACCAGGCGCTGTACACCGAGGCAGCGATCCATGATGGCGACACGCGCTGGGGCATCGTGGGCGTCAGCTTGCGGGAACCGCGCATGGCGCGCGCGCTGACTGCGCAGGATTGCCTGTACGCGGTCATCGAGCGACAGGGTGCCGAGGCCACGGGGCGCATCGTGGGGGCGCTGGTGCAGGCCCTGTATGCGCCGCATGCACTGGAGCAGGTGATCGGCGCCATCGCCGATCCCGCCGCGTCGGTCGTAACCTGCACCGTGACTGAAAAAGGCTACCACCGGCATCCGTCGACATCCGACCTCGACACCAGCGATCCGGAAATCCGTCATGACCTGGCCCATCCCGAGGCGCCGCGCAGCACGCTCGGCGTGCTGGCGGCGGGGATACGCCGCCGGCCGTTCGGCGCGCCGCTGAGCATTGTCTGCTGCGACAACATGGCCGACAACGGCGACACGCTGCGCAAGCTGCTGACGCAGTACGCGTCGCAGGCCGATCCGGCGCTGGCCCGGCGTATCCACGATGAGGTGGCGCTGCCGAACACCATGGTCGACCGCATTGTGCCGGCCGCGACGCCAATGTCGCTGAACTGGGCGCAGCAGCGCCTCGGACTACGCGATGAAGCCGCCATTGTCTGCGAGCCGTTCACGCAATGGGTGATCGAAGACCGCTTCGCCGGAGCGCGGCCCGCGTGGGAGGCTGGCGGCGCGCTGATGACCGGTGATGTCCGGCCGTTCCAGGCCATGAAGCTGCGCATGCTGAACGGCACGCATTCGGCGATCGCCTATGCCGCGCAGTTGTGCGGCATAGAAACCGTGGCCGGGGCGATGGCCGATCCGGTTCTCGGTGCCTTCGCGCGCGGGGTGATGGAGGACCTGCATGCCACCGTCACCGCGCCGCCGGAGTACGACGTCGCCCGCTACGGCAATGCGTTGCTGTGCCGCCTGCGCAACGCGGCGATCGCGCATCACACCGCGCAGATTGCGATGGATGGCACGCAGAAGGTCCCGGTGCGCTGGCTGCCGGCCTTGCGCGAAAGCCTGGCCGCGGGCATCGAGCGGCCATGCCTGGAGCGTGCGCTGGCGCTGTGGCTCCACTATCTGCGCTGCGACATCAACGAGCGTGGCGAGCCGCTGGTCGCCAGCGATCCCGGTGCGCCGCCGCTTGCCGCAGCGCTGTGCGGCACGGACAGCGATGCGGACGCGGTGCGCCGGGCCCTGGCGCACGGCGCCGTATTTGGCGACGCCCCGTGGCCGCAGCAGTTCCGGCGCCGGCTTGCCGCACACCTGACGGTATTGCGCGAGCGCGGCGCGGCAGCACTGCTGTCCTTCCCGGCCACAACTTGAACAACAGGAGACAAGCACATCATGGCCCATCGGTTCACTCGCCGGCAGTTCGGCGCACTCGCCGCCGGCGGACTGGCGCTGGCATTGCCCGCGCGCAACGCGTTCGCCCAGAACGCCACCATCAGGCTGAAGTACGGCACGGCCTTCCCGGCCGACCATCCGGGCACGCTTCGCATCAAGGAGGCCGCCGAGGCCATTCGCCAGGACACCGGCGGCAAGGTCGACCTGCAGGTCTATCCCAATAGCCAGTTGGGCAGCGAGCCGGACATGGTCTCTCAGGTCCTCGCCGGTGCCATCGACTTCATGTCCACGGCCAGCACCAACCTGCAGACACGTGTCCCGGCCGCCAGCATCAACGGTGTGGCCTTTGCCTTCAAGGACTACGCCGCGGTGTGGGCCGCGATGGACGGCGGACTGGGCGCCTATGTCCGGGGCGCGCTGGGCAAGGTGAACCTGCACGTGTTCGAGAAGTGCCTCGACAACGGCTATCGCAACATCACCTCCGCTACCCGCCCGGTGAACACGCCAGCGGACCTGAAGGGGTTCAAGATCCGCGTCCCGGCGATCCCGCTGTGGGTCTCGATGTTCAGGATGCTGGGCGCGGCGCCGACGGTCATACCGTTCGCCGATCTCTATTCGGCGCTGCAGACACGCGTGGTGGATGGCCAGGAGACGCCGCTGTCGCTGATCCGCAGCGGCAAGCTGTATGAAGTGCAGAAGTTCTGCTCGATGACCGCGCATACCTGGGACGGCCACTTTATCTTCGGCAACGCCAGGAAATTCCAGGCACTGCCGCGCGAGGTGCAGGCTTCGCTGACGACACGCTTCACCACCGCGGCGCTGAAGCAGCGCGAGGATATCGCGCGGGTCGACGTCGAGGCGCAGGCGGAGATGACCCGGCTTGGCATCAAGTTCAACCAGCCGGATCCGGCGCCGTTCCGCAAGCTGCTGCGGGACGCGGGCTTCTACGCCGAGTGGCGCAGGAAGTTTGGCGACGAGGCATGGCAGATGCTGGAAAATTACACCGGGCCGCTGGTCTGAGGCAGGCACCATCAAGCCGACATGCAAGAGGAGACAAAGATGGAGCACACCGCCGAGACCCTGGACCGGCCCGCCAGTACCCCCTCCACGGCCAGCGCACGCTGGAGCCGCGTCCTGGCCTGCGTGGTCGAGGTTCCGGCCGCGCTGATCGTCGTGGCCGAGACCCTGATCCTCGGGGGCGGCGCGTTTGCGCGTTATGCCTTGCATGCGCCGCTGCCCTGGACGGAGGAACTCGCCGGCATCCTGTTCCTGTGGCTGGCGATGCTCGGCGCCATCATTGCCCTGCAGCGCAGCGCGCATATGCAGCTCACCACCTTCATCAGCAAGCTGCCGCCGCACCGGCGCGCATGGCTGGATGCCTGTGGCATGTGGATGGTGGTGGCGTTCCTGTTGCTGCTGGTGCGGCCGGCTTGGGAACATCTCGTCGAACACGTGGACGTGCTGACGCCGACCCTGGAGGTCAGCGAAGCCTGGCGCGCCGGGGCGGTGCTCGCCGGCACCGTGCTGATGCTCGTGACCGCCGCGATCCGCCTGCTGGAGACCGCAAGCCGCAGGCAGGTGGCCCTCAGTGGCCTGCTGGTCGGGCTAGGCGCTGGCGCGTTGTGGCTGCTCTCGCCGGTGCTGTTGGGACTGGGCAACGCCAACCTGGTGATTTTCTTCCTGCTGATGCTGGTTGGCTGCGTTGCCATCGGCGTGCCCATTGCCTTCGCTTTCGGGCTCTCCACGCTGTGCTACCTGGCGCTGTCCACGACCACGCCGCTGTCCATCATGCCGAACCGCATGCAGGAGGGCATGTCACACCTGATCCTGCTGGCGGTCCCGCTGTTCATCTTCCTCGGCGGGCTGATCGAGATGACGGGCCTGGCGCGCGCGATGATCCAGTTCCTGGTCAGCCTGATCGGGCACGTACGCGGCGGCCTGCAGTATGTGCTGCTTGGGGCGATGTACATCGTCTCGGGCATCTCCGGTTCAAAAGCTGCCGATATGGCGGCGGTCGCGCCGGCGCTGTTCCCGGAGATGAAGCAGAGCGGCGCGAAGGATGGCGACCTGATCGGCCTGCTGTCGGCGTCCGGTGCGATGTCGGAAACGATTCCACCCAGCATCGTGCTGATCACGGTGGGGTCGGTCACGGGCGTGTCGATCACCTCGCTATTCATTGGCGGGTTGATGCCGGCGCTGGTCGGCCTGGCGATGATGGCACTGGTGGTCTGGTGGCAGACGCGCAAGGAGGACAGGGGCGGCATGGTGCGGCCATCGAGCAGGACGTTGCTGAGATTGCTGGTGGTGGCCCTGCCGGCGCTGGCGCTGCCGGTCATCATTCGCACGGCGGTGGTGGAGGGCGTGGCCACTGCCACCGAGGTATCGACCATCGGCATCTTCTATACGGTGCTGGCCGGCTTGCTGGTGTACCGGCAGTTCGAACTCCGGCGCATTTATCCGATCCTGCTCGATACCGCGGCGTTGTCCGGTGCGATCCTGCTGATCGTGGGCTGTGCCACCACCATGGCGTGGGCACTGACGCAGTCCGGGTTTGCGGAGGACCTGGTCAGCATCATGTCCGCTGTGCCGGGCGGAAAGACTGGCTTCCTGCTGGTGTCGGCGCTGGCTTTTGTGATCCTGGGCAGTTTGCTGGAAGGCATCCCGGCCATCGTGCTGTTCGGGCCGTTGCTGTTTCCGATTGCCAGGCTGGTCGGCGTGCATGAGGTGCACTACGCCATGGTGGTGATCTTCGCCATGGGGCTGGGCTTGTTCGCGCCGCCGTTCGGCGTGGGCTTCTATGCCGCCTGCGCCATCGGGCGCGTGTCGCCGGACGTTGCCATGCCGCGGGTCTGGCCGCATATGGCGGCATTGGCCGTTGCGCTGTTGCTGCTGACGCTGGTGCCGTGGTTCTCGATCGGGTTCCTGTGAGGGAGGCTTCCCGGCGTCGCAGTCATCAGCGCTTTTGCCGGGAAGCCATTCCCGCTATGCTGCAAGCAACTCATCGGCCAACACACCTTCCAGCTGCGTCTTCACCAGCGCCAACAAGCAAAACCCACTAAAGCAGGCTTCTGACCGCTCACTATGCTGTTCTAGCAGTGCGAGCACGCCTTCCAACCCAGCCAACACCGCCCCAAGGCTGTACTGCAACGTGGACAAATGAATTTCCGACATAGGACCTCCCATCGTTTGATGAAGGTCTGCCGCACAGCCGTGAAGGGGGCGGCAGGCCCGACAGCGAGGGTGGAACTCCGGTGCATACACTAAGCCGGCCAGCCTTGCGGCTGCCTCGTGTCGGCCCGCCATGGATGACAAGCGCGTACGCGAAAACAGGCGGCGTCAAGGACGCCGGCCTGTAATGTTTGCACTCGGGGTTCCACGCCCGGTCATCGTTGTGTGCGATGACGGTGCCAGTCTCTCGCGCCGCTATCAACAGCGCGATAAGACACTTCGCATTCCCATACGGACGCCGCATCCTGCCTGAGCGCAATCGGCCAGCAAATAGCCAAACGCCGAAACACCCTCGCTCATCTTCCGATTTGTACTGCGCGTCCTTGTACGTGGGCAGAAAGTCGAAGACGGGCACATCGCGGAGTCAGCCGGCGCGCTGGCGTCTTTTGCATGGCCTCCTGCGAGTGCAGGGCTCGCTGTCCCCCGATCGCCTCGCCTACAATGAATCAGACTGCACAATTCGACCCGGACCCATCGCACAGGCAAGCAGGTCACGGACGACAGTGCGGCAAAGGAGCATGATCGATGCGCTCGCCAGCGATGGATGCCACGCGCCTGAGACGCCTCGCGACCTGGGTAGTGGCCGTCATCGTCGCGCTGGTCGCTGCCGGGCGCGTCAGCGACCTCATCGTTGACTGGCTGTGGTTTACCTCCGCTGGCTACGCCGGGGTTTTCCGCACGATATTCACGACCCAGGCGCTGCTGTTGCTTGCCGTCTTCGGCGTGTCGGCGGGTGCGATCTGGGTATCGGGCTGGCTGGCGCACCGCTGCGCGAGGCAGGCGCAGGCCTGGACGCCGGAGGCCCGGGGCGAACCGGTCGGCGAGATGGCGATGCGCCTGCCCTGGCGCGCCGCCATTGCCGGCGTTGCCGTCTTTGTAGGGCTGCTGATGGCCGTCGGAGAGCTGTCGAGCTGGGACACTGCGCTGCGCTACATCAATCAGGTTCCATTCGGAAAGTCCGATCCGATCTTCGGCAAGGACATCGGCTTCTACTTCTTCTCGCTGCCTGCGTATCTGGCACTCAGGAACTGGCTGCTCCTGCTGCTGGGCTGCTGCGCAGTGATTGCCGGCGCGGTCTATGGGTTGCGCGGCGATATCGCGTTGGTCCAGCCGCCGCGCGGGCTTTCAGCGGCGGCCGCTATCCATGCTGCCGCGTTGCTGGGCTTGTTCTTCGCGTTGCAGGCGTGGTCCTACTGGCTTGACCGCTACCTTTTGCTCTATGGCGATAACGGCGTCGTGGTCGGCGCGAGCTATACCGACATCCATGTGGGGCTGCCGGTCCTGTGGCTGCAGTGCAGCCTGTCTGCCGCGGCTGCCGCCGCTTCATGGGCCTATCTGCGCTGGCGGGACTACCGGGTGCCTGCGGCCGGGGCAATCCTGGTGGCCGGCAGCGCGTTCCTGCTCGGCACGGTCTATCCGGCGCTGTTCCAGCGATTCTATGTCAAGCCCAACGAACTGCAACTGGAGACGCCGTACCTCGAACACAATATCGCGCTGACACGTGAGGCCTATGGCGTAACGCAGATCGAGGCAAAGCCGTTCCCGGTCGAACAGAACCTGAATCTTGCCTCACTCCAGGCCAATCGCCCGACCATCGACAATATCCGCCTGTGGGACCTGCAGCCGCTGCGCGATACCTATGCGCAGCTGCAGGAGATCAGGACCTATTACAAGTTCCTCGCGACGGATATCGACCGCTACCAACTCGACGCCGGTTACCAGCAGGTCATGCTGTCGGCGCGGGAGCTGGAGCCGGCGCTGATCCCGCCCAATGCCCAGACCTGGGTGAACCTGCATCTCTTGTTCACCCATGGCAATGGCGTGGTCATGTCGCCGGTCACCGAGAAATCCGCCGAAGGCCTGCCCTTGCTCTATCTGCATGACATTCCACCGCTCTCCGACGGCGGCCCGGTCATCCACGAGCCGCGCCTCTACTTCGGAGAAGGCGGCAAAGGCTATGTCATCGTCAACGGCAGTGCGCCCGAGTTCGACTACCCCAAGGGCAAGGACAACGTCTATACGGCCTACCGCGGGCGCGACGGCATCGACGTCGGCAGCCTGGCGCGCCGGGTCCTGTTTGCCTGGCAGCTCGACGATCCCAATATCCTGCTGAGCGGCTACATCACGCCGCAGAGCCGCATCCTGCTCCATCGCAACATCCGGGACCGGGTGCGCACGATTGCCCCGTTCCTCATCCTCGACCGCGACCCCTATATCGTGGCAAGCGACGGGCGCCTTTACTGGATCCAGGACGCCTACACCACCAGCCGCTGGTTCCCTTACTCGCAGCCTGGCACCGGCGACGGCGACAACTACATCCGCAACGCAGTCAAGGTAGTGATCGATGCCTACAACGGCACGGTGGACTTCTACGTCAGCGACCCCGCTGATCCAATCCTGCGGGTGTACCAGCGCATCTTCCCGGGCATGTTCAGGCCGCTGGGCGCAATGCCGCGGGACCTGCAGCGGCATATCCGCTACCCGGAAGACCTGTTCCTGGTCCAGGCGCAGATCTACCGCGCCTACCACATGGAAGCGGCGGAAGTCTTCTATAACCGCGAGGATCTCTGGGAGTTCCCGCGCCAGTTGTCGGGCATGAGCGCAGGGAACACGCCCGCCGAGCGGATGATGCCCTACTACATGATCCTGCGGCTGCCTGAGGAAGCGAGCGCCGAGTTCGTGCTCATGCTGCCGATGGTGCCCAGCCAGCGCGAGAACATGATCGCGTGGCTCGCGGCGCGCTCCGATCCGCCCAACTACGGCAAGCTTGTCGCCTACACCTTCCCCAAGGAGAAGCTGGTCTACGGGCCGTTCCAGATCGAGGCGCGCATCCAGCAGAATACCGAGATCTCGCAGCAGATTTCGCTGTGGAACCAGATGGGCTCGCGCGTCATCCGCGGCCATCTGCAGGTCGTGCCGATCGAGAATTCCATCCTCTATGTCTCGCCGCTCTACCTGCGCGCGGAGTCCGGCCAGTTACCCGAACTGAAGCGGGTGATCGCCGCCTATGGTGATCGCGTGGCCATGGAGGACACCCTGGGCGCGGCCCTTGCGGCCCTTTTCGGGGGATCCGCCCCGGTGGCGATATTTGAGCAGGGCGCTGCGAACACCCGTGCGCGCGAGGCACTCGCGCACTATGACCGCGCCATCGAGCGCCTGAAAGCAGGGGACTGGGCCGGCTTCGGCGCGGAACTCGATGCCTTGCGGCCGCTGCTTGAGGCGCTCGGGGGCGGGGGTGCCGACAGGCAAAGGTGAACGGCCCGTCTAAGGCTCCGCTGTCGCCGCCCTCTGGGGGAGGGGGGCGCTGCACGAGGGCCGGCCAGAGTGCGCCGGGCTGAAGGTGTGGATGGCGCATGATCCGCTTGTACTCCTGCTGCCGCTCAAGCATAGCCCCTTGGGATCGTGGCGCCGGCGCCATCCCGCCGGGCTTCAGCCATCTCCTATCATGTAGTCACGCCTTACCTCTGAACGAGCAGGCAAACGGGGCCCGGCGCGAACCAGCTGATTCATGTCGATGGCGTCTGCGACGCCGCTCTCACGGCCGGTTACGCGGCGGCGGTTCCTCCTTTGGCTTACCTGGCGGCGCCAAAGCTGCGCGTCGCCTGAATGCGTGTTGGGAGAATGCCATGGGCGACAACCAGCAACAAACTGTCTTGGCGCTGAACCAGCTGATCGAAGCTGGCAAGGACAGCGAACTGGCCTGCATGAGCGGTGCCGGTGAAGTGCGCGATGCACAGCTTCGCGACATCCTGACCGCTACGGCGGACACCTACCGGGCGTCGGTGAAGGAATTGCAATCGATGGTCAGTGCCATGGGCGGCCGGCCGACCGACCGGGGCACCATGAATGGCACGCTGTTCCGTGGCTGGATGGCGTTCCGTCACATGCTGCAGCCAAACAACGACGACGCCGTGCTGGGAATGTGCGAGCACGAGGAAGATGCCGCCAGGCGCGAGTATCAGTCCGTCATGATGAAGACACTGCCACCCGATGCCAGCGCGACACTTCAGCGCCAATATGACGCGTTGAAGCGGCAGCATGAGCGGATACATGCCATGCGCGGCATGCAGGTTCATTGAGGGCTCGCAGTCACACCAAGCGGAGGTGCATTACCGCCGCGTTGCCGGCGGTAATGCGACTTCGCCAATCCGGCCGACGATTCGCGAAGAAGCTGTAACTATTGAGATTTACAAAAAACATGACAACGGATTCAGGGCTGGCGCGTTTCATCTCTAACGGGTTGATTGGAGATACGCGCCGTGTCGAAGAAGCCGTTAGACGATGCAACGAAGAAGCGCTTGCGAGCTGGTCGGATGCTGTTGGCTGGCAAGCGACCAGCCGAGGTGGCATTGGCCGTGGGGGTAGCCCGACAAACGGTGTACACGTGGAAAGCTCTGCTCGATGAAGGCGGAATTGATGCGCTACGGGCTGTGCCAGGTCGAGGCCGCCCAGCCAAGCTCGAGCCGGAGCAATTGGCCGAATTGCGCGGGGCGTTGCTGCAAAGCCCGACTGCGCATGGCTTTGGGACCGAGCTATGGACACTCAAGCGCGTCGGCTCGCTCATCAAGCGGACGTATGGCGTCGAGTTCAGCCAAACGCAGATCTGGCGCATTCTTGGGGCGTTGGGTTTCAGCGCGCAAAAGCCAGATCGTCGCGCGATCGAGCGAGACGAAGACGCGGTGCGCCACTGGAAGCGCCACACTTGGCCTGCGCTTAAAAAAAAGCCCAGCGCGAAGGCCGATTGATTGTCTTTATCGACGAGACTGGCATCAGCGAGCGGCCCACGCGTGTGCGCACCTGGGCGCCGAAGGGGCAAACACCCATCATCCAGTTTCATTTCAACTGGAACCATGTGTCGGCGATCGCCGGCCTGAGTCGCACCAACTACCTGTTTCGGCTGTACGAAGGCAGCGTCAAGAAAGAACAGGTGGTCGAGTTTCTTAAGGCGCTCAAAGCGCATCTGAAGCAGCCGTTGCTGATCATCTGGGATGGGGCCAGGCCCCATCGCGCCGCAATGGTCCGCGAATATCTGGATTCTCTCGAGGGACATATTCATATGACCTTCCTGCCACCGTACTGCCCTGAGCTCAACCCAGTTGAGTACCTGTGGGCATGGCTCAAGCGTCACGCGATTGCGAACTTCTGCCCCGACAACCTCAACGAGTTGCATACCGTCGCCCGCAACAAGCTCAAAAGCGCTCAACACCGGCCTTCGATCATCGCCGCGTGCTGGGTTCAGGCAACGTTGTGGTGATGTCATGATTTACGGAAAGATCAATAGCTTCCCGCCTTGTCCAGTTCGCGCCACGCCAGCCACAGGCGCGTGTCGAATTCCAGCTGGTGGTAGCGCGGCTCCATGTGTTCGCAGAGCCGGTAGAAGGCCTTGTTGTGGTCGCTCTCCTTTAAGTGCGAGAGCTCGTGCACGACGATCATGCGCAGGAATTCCGTCGGCGCTTCCTTGAACAGCGACGCCACGCGGATTTCCTTCTTGGCTTTCAGCTTGCCGCCCTGCACGCGCGAGATCGCGGTGTGCAGGCCCAAGGCCTTGTGCGCCGAGTCGAGCGTGGCATCGAAGCCGACCTTATGCAGCGGCGGCGCGCTGCGCAAAAATTCCTGCTTCAGTTCGGTGGCGTAGTCGTACAGCGCGCGATCGGTCTGCACGGTATGGCGGCCGGGATAGCGGCGGGCGAGGTGGTCGCCCAGGCGGCCGGCGGCGGCGAGTTCGCGCACCTGGTCGAGCACTTCGGGCGGATAGCCGCCCAGGAAGCGCATCGGGTCCTTGCCGGCGGGGCGCCAGGTTTCCGTCACTGCTGCAGCCTGCTTAGTGGTGATGGTGATGCATCCAGCTGTTGTCCAGCGAGTTCACGAAGGACTCGACTGCGTCCTTGTCGCCGGTGGCGTGGCGCATCATCTCGCCGCACTTGCAGAAGCCCTGGTACGGAGTGATGTGCGAGCACGCGGACGTCTTCTGCAGGTACAGGGTGACGGGTTTCGCGCACTTCTTGCACTTGAACTTCAGGGTCAGGGCGGGTCTGCTCATGGCGATGGCTCGGAAAATCAGCGGAAAGTCGAACCTGCGATTGTACCGGCGGGGGCCAAAGCTGGCTGGAGCCGGCTGCGCGCCCCGGCGTGCCTGATACACTCCCGCCATCCCGCACCAATACCAACACGCACCCATGGCACAGTACGTTTTCACCATGAACCGCGTGGGCAAGATCGTTCCGCCCAAGCGTCACATCCTGAAGGACATCTCGCTGTCGTTCTTCCCCGGCGCCAAGATCGGCGTGCTGGGCCTGAACGGCTCGGGCAAGTCCACGCTGCTCAAGATCATGGCCGGCCTCGACAAGGAGATCGAGGGCGAGGCCACGCCGATGCCGAACCTGAACATCGGCTACCTGCCGCAGGAGCCGCAGCTCGATCCCGAGCAGACCGTGCGCGAATCGGTGGAGGCGGCGCTGGGCGGCGTGTTCGAGGCGCGCAAGAAGCTCGATGAGATCTACGCCGCCTATGCCGAGCCGGACGCCGACTTCGACGCGCTTGCCGCCGACCAGGCCAAGTACGAAGCCATCCTGGCCGCCAGCGATGGCAACAACGTCGAGCTGCAGCTGGAGATCGCCGCCGACGCGCTGCGCCTGCCGCCGTGGGACGCGAAGATCGGCCACCTGTCCGGCGGTGAAAAGCGCCGCGTGGCGCTGTGCCGCCTGCTGCTGTCGCGCCCCGACATGCTGTTGCTCGACGAACCGACCAACCACCTGGATGCCGAGTCGGTCGACTGGCTGGAACAGTTCCTGACGCGCTTCCCGGGCACCGTGGTGGCCGTGACCCACGACCGCTACTTCCTCGACAACGCCGCCGAGTGGATCCTGGAGCTGGACCGCGGGCAGGGCATCCCCTGGAAGGGCAACTACAGCTCGTGGCTGGACCAGAAGGAAGCGCGCCTGAAGCAGGAAGAGGCCAGCGAGTCGGCGCGCCAGAAGGCCCTGCACAAGGAACTGGAGTGGGTGCGCCAGAACCCCAAGGGCCGCCAGGCCAAGTCCAAGGCGCGCCTGGCCCGCTTTGACGAGCTCAACAGCCAGGAATACCAGAAGCGCAACGAAACCCAGGAAATCTTCATCCCGGTCGGTGAGCGCCTGGGTAACGAAGTGATCGAGTTCGACAACGTCAGCAAGGGTTTCGGCGACCGCATGCTGATCGAAAACCTGAGCTTCAAGGTGCCGCCGGGCGCCATTGTCGGCATCATCGGTCCGAACGGCGCCGGCAAGTCGACGTTCTTCAAGATGCTCACCGGCAAGGAACAGCCGGACAGCGGCGAAATCAAGATCGGGCCGACCGTGAAGATGGCGTTTGTCGACCAGAGCCGCGATGCGCTGGACGGCACCAAGACCGTATTCGAGGAAATCTCCGGCGGCGCCGACGTGCTGACCGTTGGCCGTTACGAAACCCCGTCGCGCGCCTATATCGGCCGCTTCAATTTCAAGGGCGGCGACCAGCAAAAGCAGGTCGGCACGCTGTCGGGTGGCGAACGCGGCCGCCTGCACATGGCCAAGACGCTGATCGCCGGCGGCAACGTACTGCTGCTGGACGAGCCGTCGAACGACCTCGACGTGGAAACGCTGCGCGCTCTGGAAGATGCGCTGCTGGAGTTCGCCGGCTGCGTAATGGTGATCTCGCACGATCGCTGGTTCCTGGACCGGATCGCGACGCACATCCTGGCGTTCGAGGGCGACTCGCATGTGGAGTTCTTCCCGGGCAATTACCAGGAATACGAGGCGGACAAGAAGAAGCGGCTGGGTGAAGAAGGGGCCAAGCCGAAGCGGATTCGGTACAAGCCGATTGCGCGGTAAGGTACTGCTGAGTGTGAAAGAGAACCAGGCCTGCGGGCCTGGTTTTTTTATGGCTTTTTTATGGCTGTAACGCTCGCGAGCGCATTGGCGATGCTGCTTAGTCCTACGCCCGCACCAGCCGCAACCGCGTAATCTCCGAAGGCGCCCCGAACCGTTTCGGCGGCCCCCAGTACCCCGTCCCCCTGCTCACATAGACCCACATCGCGCCATGCCGCACCAGCCCCGCGGTGTACGGCTGCTGCATCGGCACGAACAGGTTCCACGGCCAGAACTGCCCCCCGTGGGTATGCCCTGATAGCTGCAAGTCAAAGCCAGCCTCCGCGGCGGCGGCGGCAGTGCGTGGCTGGTGCGCCAGCAGCACGCGCACGCCGGCCTGCGCCGGAGCGCCGGCGATGGCGCGGTGCGGGTCGCTGCGGTGGCTTTCATGGAAGCGGCCGGCGGAGTAGTCGGTCACGCCCGCCAGCACCAGCGGCTGCCCACCGTGCTCCACCACCACGTGCTCGTTCATCAGCACGCGCAGGCCGAGCCGGCGCAGTTCGTCGATCCATGGCTGCGCGCCGGCGTAATACTCATGGTTGCCGGTGACGAAGTAACTGCCATGGCGCGCCTGCAGCCGCGCCAGCGGCGCGGTATGCGCGGACAGTTCGCGCACGGTGCCGTCGACCAGGTCGCCGGTGATGGCCACGGCGTCCGGCTGCAGGCTGTTAACGCGCTCGACGATGCGGTCGAGGTAAGGCCCCTTGATGGTGGGGCCGACGTGGATGTCGCTGATCTGCGCGATGGTGAAGCCGTGCAGCGCCTCGGGCAGGTCGGCCACCGGCACGTCGACCTCGACCACGCGCGCCACGCGGCGGGCGTTGATATAGCCGGCCAGCGTGACCAGCAGTGCCAGCAGCGGCACGGCGAGGGCGCTGCCCGATGCCAGTCCGGCGGCCTGCCAGCCGAGCAGCTTGCCCGCCAGCCAGGCGGCGGCCAGCGCGACGTCGCGCGCCAGCGTCAGCACCAGCAGGGATGAGAAGAATCCCATTGCCAGCATGCCGATCCAGGAAATCCGGTCCGCCCACGGCTGGCTGAAGCGCCGCGCCAGCAGCCCGGCGGGCAGCAGCGCGCAAGACAGGGCGAGCCAGACAACAGCAAGCATCTTGACCAGCATCGGCACGGGCATTGCCGGCAAGAGGCGCAGCCCGATGTAGGCGTGCAGCAGCGCCGTGATCAGCGCGGCAGTCAGGATCGTGGTGCGAGGAGGCATGGGGCGCGGCAATAGCCAGGGAAACACTGGAGATGAGGCCGTGGCGCGGTCGCTTCAAGGGCGGCGGCTGGTGGCTGGCGCAACGGCGCATCGCGCCTCGGTGTCTTCCTGACCACCAGGCGCCGCAGGGGCGGTGCATCATGCACGCAGACGGCCCGATCTGTCTTTTTTTGCAAGCGCCCTGAATGTTTTCAAATGCGATTGTTCGCCTGTCCGGCCTAATTTAGATTGCCAGCATGGGCCGCCTGCTGTGCTGCATCGTGCCCTCCACGCTGGAGAAAGCCATGCCTTTTCGCCTCAAGCAGACCAGCGCCCTGATCGTGGCGGCGTGGCTTGCCCTCGCGCCCCTCGCGCCGCAGGCCGCTACGCCACCGCAGCCAACCGCCGCAGCGCTGGCCTGGCCGCGCAATTTCGACGCCGCCAACGACCATGTCGAGCTGTACCAGCCGCAGGTCGAGACATGGGACGGCAACCGCCTGTCGGGCCGTGCCGCCGTGGCGGTAGGCGAGAAGAGCGGCTCGCCTACCTACGGCGTCGTGCATTTTTCGGCCACCGCCGATATCGACAAGCCGTCCGGGCTGGTGCAGCTGAGTGCGCTGCGCATCGAGAGCGTGGAAGTCCCCACCAGGCCGGACGCCGCCGACCGGGTACGCCAGGCGCTGGTGTCCCGGCTGCCGGCCAACGGCCTGACGGTGCCGCTGGACCAGTTGCAGGCCAGCTATGCCGTGTCACAGCAGCTGGCCCGCGCCGGCCGCGTGCCGGTCCGCAACGACGCCCCGCAGATCCTGTTTGCGACCACGCCGACACTGCTGGTGCTGGTCGACGGCGACCCCGCCTGGCGCGCCGTTGCCGGCACGCAATATGAACGCGCGCTCAACAGCCGCGCCCTGCTGCTGCGCGAGTCGGGCGGCGAGCTGTACCTGAAGGCCGCTGGCTACTGGTACCGCTCGGAATCCGCGGGCGGCGCATGGGAGGTCATGACGACGGTGCCGAAGGCGCTGGAGCATGCCGCCACCAAGGCCGCCGCCGGCATGAAACCGGACGCGATGCTGCCCGCGGACGGCAAGCGCCCGGCGCGGGCACCGGCCATCGTTTTCGCCACCCGGCCGACCGAGCTGGTGATCACCAGCGGCGCGCCGCAGATGACGCCGGTCAGTGGCGTGGGCCTGCTGACGGTCTCCAACGCCGATCACGCCATCTTCGTCGACCCGGCCACCAACCAGTATTACGTGCTGGTGTCAGGCCGCTGGTTCCGCGCGCCGATGCTGACCGGGCCGTGGGAATACGTGCCTGGCCGCGAGTTGCCGGCCGACTTTGCCAAGATCCCGACGACCGATCCCAAGGCCAACGTGCTGGTGTCGGTGCCGGGCACGCCGCAGGCGCGCGAGGCCGAGATCGCCGCCACCATCCCGCAGACCGCCACGGTCTCGCGCAGCAAGGCCAGCCTGAACGTCGCCTACGACGGCGCGCCGCGCTTTACGCCGATCACCGGTACCTCGCTCAGCTATGCGGCGAACACGGGCACGCCGGTGATCGAGGTCGATGCCAGCCACTACTACGCGGTCGCCAATGGTGTCTGGTTCGCGGCGCCCGCACCGTCGGGACCGTGGCGCGTCGCCACCGAGGTGCCGTCGGCGATCTACACCATCCCGCCGGCCTCGCCGCTCCACTACGTGACCTATGTACGGATCTACTCGGTCACGCCTGACACCGTCGTGGTCGGCTACACCCCCGGCTACATGGGCGTGGTGGTCAGCCCCGACGGCACGGTCGTGTACGGCACCGGCTACGTCTATCCGGCCTACGTCGGCGCGGTCTACTACGGCTACCCGGTTACCTATGGATACGGCGCAGGCTTTGGCGTCGGCATGGCCGAGGGGTTTGCCTTCGGCTTCGCCGCGGGTGCGTTCTGGGGTGCGGCGTCGCCGTACTGGGGACCGTACTGGTGGGGCGCCCCGTTTAACTGGAACTACGTCAATGTGAACCAGGCCAATTTCTATGGCCGCTGGGGGCAGGGCACGGTGACGCATGCGCAAGGCTGGAATGCCTGGACCGGCACCGAGTGGCGCGGCAGCGCGGCCTCGGGCATCAACCCGGCGACCGGCGCGCGCTACCAGGGCAGCCGCGGCGCGGCGTTCAACCCATATTCCGGCAACTACGCGGCCGGCCACCAGGGCTCGTTCGCCAAACCGTCGACCGGCCGCGAAGGCGCCGCGCGCGGCGGCGTGGCCGGCAACACCTATACCGGCGACTACGCGGCCGGACGCCAGGCGGCGGGCTACAACGCGCAGACCGGCCGCATCGGCGCGGGCGAGGCCGGTATTGCCGGCAACACCCGGACCGGCACGCACACCGCCGGCAGCCGCGGCTTTGTCGCCAACCCCGGCAAGGACAACGCCCTGGTGTGGAACAACGGCAACGTCTACGCCGGCCACGACGGCTCCGTGTACCAGCACACCGACGACGGCTGGCAGAAACACACCGCCGGCGGCTGGGAACCGGTGCAGCCGAACAACGACGCCACCAGCCGGCTGGAGTCGCAGCGCCAGGCACGCGAGGTCGGCCAGCAGCGCTGGCAGGGCATGGCGCAGCACTGGCAGGGCGCAGGGCGCTTTGGCGGCGGTGGCTTCCGCGGGGGCGGCTTCCATGGCGGATTCCGGCGCTGAAGCGGTGGCCGGACAACTGCCGCCAGCCCGGTCCCGGCTGTCGAAATGAGTAAACACGGGCACAAGAAAGATTGAATTGGCGCGTCCATGGGCGCGCCTTAACCTGCCTGAACAGGCACAGGATCGGCGGCGGGCGCCGCTGCGTCCGGCATCGGGGGCGGCCATGGTTGCTGGCGGAGGAGGCTTTGTGAGGACAATGCTTAACGGGTGCGGCGTGGCGGGCCTGCTGGCCCTGCTGCTGGTGGCGGGTTGCAGCAAGGAAAAACCGGCGGCGGTGGCGCCGCCGGCAGCCGAGGTGGGTGTCATCACCGTGGCGCTGCGCGACGTGCCGCTCGTCTATGACTTCGTCGGCCAGACCCAGAGTTCGCAGCAGGTGGAGATACGTGCGCGCGTCAATGGCTTCCTGGAGAAGCGGGTCTATACGGAAGGCGCCCTGGTCAAGACGGGCGAGACCCTGTTCCTGATGGATCCCAAGCCGTTCGAGGCCACGCTGAAGGCGGCCGAGGCCGAAATGGCGCAGCAGCAGGCGCGCCTGAATACAGCACGCGCCGACCTGAACCGCGTGCGCCCGCTGGCGGCGCGCAATGCCCTCAGCCAGCGCGACCTGGATGACGCCACCGGCAAGGAGCAGGAGGCAGCAGCCGCGGTGGAGCAGGCGCGCGCCAATGTGATCAATGCCAAACTGAACCTGAGCTACACCACGATCAAGTCGCCGGTGGCGGGCCTGTCGAGCTTTGCCAAGCGGCAGGTGGGCTCCTATATCGATACCACCAACAGCCTGCTGACCTATGTCGCCAAGCTGGATCCGATGTGGGTCAACTTCAGCCTGTCCGAGAACGAGGTGCTGTCGTTCCGCTCGTCGGAGAAGTCGGGGGCGGTCCGGTACCCGGCGCAGGAAGCCTTCGACATCGTCATCGTGCTGGCCGACGGGACGGAGTTCCCGCACCATGGCAGGATCGCTTTCGCCGACGCCTCGTTCAGCCAGGAAACCGGCACCTACCTGGTCCGCGCCGAGGTCGCCAATCCGCAGGGCACGCTGAGGCCGGGTCAGTTCGTGCGGGTCAAGGTGCATGGCGCGATGCGCACGCAGGCCATTGCCGTGCCGCAGGAAGCCATCGTGCAAGGCCCGCGCGGGCAGACGGTCTGGGTGATCGGCCCGGACAGCAAGGCGCAGCAGCGCGTGGTCGACGTGGGGGAATGGACCGGCTCCAACTGGGTGGTGCGCTCGGGCCTGAAGGCCGGTGAGCGCGTGGCGGTGAGCGGCCTGGTGCGGCTGATGCCGGGCGCGACGGTCAAGGCCGTGCCGGCGACCGAACTGGCCGCGCATGGCGCGGCCAGCGGTGCCCAGCCCACGGGTGCCCAGCCTGCTGCCGCGGGCTCGGCCACTCCGGCCACTCCGGCTGCATCCGGTGCAGGCGCGCAGCAGGCGGCGGGCTCCACCGGGGGCAAGCCATGAAGCTTGCCCATTTCTTTATCGACCGGCCGATCTTCGCATCGGTGCTGTCCATCATCATCACGGTGGGCGGCCTGGTGGCGCTGACCAAGCTGCCGATCGCCCAGTTCCCGGATATCACGCCCCCGTCCATCACGGTCACGACCAAGTACCCCGGCGCCAGCGCCGAGGTGGTGGCGCAGAACGTGGCCGCGCCGATCGAGCAGCAGGTCAACGGCGCCGACCACATGATGTACATGAACTCGACGAGTTCCTCGACCGGCGACCTGACGCTGACCACGTATTTCGAGATCGGCACCGACCCCGAGCTCGCGCAGGTGGACGTGCAGAACCGCGTCAACCTGGCGCTGCCCACGCTGCCCGATGCCGTGACGGCGCAGGGCGTCTCGGTGCAGAAGCGGTCGTCGGCGTTCATGATGGTGATTGCCATCTATTCACCCGACAACAGCTACAACCAGACCTTCGTCGGCAACTACGCCAACATCTACGTGCTGGATGCGCTCAAGCGCATTCCCGGCGCCAACCAGTCGTCGATCTTCGGCAGCCCGGACTACGCCATGCGCATCTGGCTGCGGCCCGACCGCATGGCGTCGCTGGGCATCACCACCGAGGACGTCAAGAACGCGGTCTCCAACCAGAACCAGCAGTTCTCCGCGGGGCGCATCGGCCAGTCGCCGACCACCGGGCCGGTGCAGCAGACCTTCCCGATCGCCACCAAGGGCCGCATGACCGAGCCGGCCGAGTTCGACAACATGATCCTGCGCGCGCAGTCCGGCGACGCCGCGCTGGTGCGCCTGAAGGACATCGGCCGCGCCGAGCTCGGGTCCAAGGACTACTCGCTGCGCAGCCGCTACAACGGTAAGACCGCCACGCTGCTGGCGGTGTACCAGCAGCCGGGAGCCAATGCGCTGGATGTGGCCAAGCAGGTGCGGTCCACGCTGGCGGAGCTGAAGAAGAGCTTTCCGCCCGGGCTGGAGTACGAGATCGCGCTCGACACCACCGAGTTCGTGCAGGAGTCGATCGACGAGGTGGTGCACACGCTGCGCGACGCGGTGATCCTGGTGATCCTGGTGGTGTTCCTGTTCCTGCAGAGCCTGCGCGCCACGCTCGTGCCGATCCTGGCCGTTCCCGTGTCGATCATCGGCGCCTTCGTCGGCATGAGCGCGTTCGGCTTCTCGGTGAACATGCTGACCTTGTTCGGCATGGTGCTGGCCATCGGCATCGTGGTCGACGACGCGATCGTGGTGATTGAAAACGTCGAGCGCAACATGACGGAGTTCAACCTGCCGCCCAAGGAGGCGGCCAAGAAGGCGATGGACGAGGTCAGCGGCCCGGTGGTCGCGATCGTGCTGGTGCTGCTGGCGGTGTTCATACCGGTGGCGTTCCTGTCGGGCATCACCGGGCAGCTGTACAAGCAGTTCGCCATCACCATCGCGGTCTCGGTGGTGCTGTCCGGCGTGGTCGCGCTGACGCTGTCGCCGGCGATGGCGGCGATCCTGCTCAAGCCCGGCCAGCACAAGAAGAACCGCTTCTTCACCTGGTTCAACAATTCCTTCGACCGGCTCATTGCCGGCTATGACAGGTCGCTGCAGATCGTGATCCGGCGCACGGTGATGTCGATCGCCATCATCCTGGCGATGGTGGCGGTCAGCGTGGTCATGTTCATGCGCATCCCGACCTCGTTCCTGCCGGTGGAGGACCAGGGCTATCTGTTCGGCGCGGTGGTCATGCCGGACGCGGCCAGCCTGGATCGCACCCAGACGCTGTCGAGCCGGGCCGAATCCTGGCTGTCCAGGCAGCCCGGCGTGTCATCGGTGGCCACGGTCGATGGCTACAGCCTGATCGATTCGCAGAACAAGGCCAATGCCGGCACGCTGTTCATCACGCTCAAGGGCTTCCATGAGCGTGGCGAGGGCGAGTCCGCGGCCGACCTGATCCAGAAGTCGATGCGGGAATTCTCGCGCTACCAGGACGGCGTCGTGATCCCGCTGAATCCGCCTTCGATCCCGGGCCTGGGCACCACCGGCGGCTTCGAGTTCTGGCTGCAGAGCACAGCGGACGGGACTTACCAGCAGCTGGAGCAGAAGGTCCACGAGTTCATCGCCAAGGCCCGCCAGCGGCCGGAGCTGACCGGCGTGAACTCCACCATCAATTCGCGCTCGCGCCAGTTCCTGGTCGAAGTCGACCGGGAGCGCTCCGAGACCCAGGGCGTGCCGGTCGAGAACGTCTATTCTGCGCTGCAGACCATGTTCGGCTCGCTCTACGTGAGCCAGTTCCCGAAGAACAGCCGCTTGTTCCAGGTGATCCTGCAGGCCGAGCCCGAGTTCCGCTCGCGCCCGGAAGACCTCGACAAGGTCTACGTGCGCAACCACAACGGCGAGATGGTGCCGATCAAGGCGGTGACCTCCACCAAGTATGTGCCGGGGGCGGACATCGTCACACGCTTCAACAACTTCCCGGCCGCCAAGGTCATGGGCGACGCCGCGCCGGGCTACAGCTCGGGGCAGGCTATCTCGGCCATGGAGGAGGTGGCGCAGGAGGTGCTGGGGCCGGGCTACGCCTATGCCTGGAGCGGCCAGGCTTATGAAGAAAAGACCGCCGGCTCCACCGCGGTCTACGTCTTCGCCTTTGCCTTGCTGATGGTGTTCCTGATCCTGGCGGCGCAGTACGAGAAGTGGTCGCTGCCGCTGGGCGTGCTGCTGGCGGTGCCGTTCGCGCTGTTCGGCGCGCTGCTCGGCATCCTGATGCGCGGCATGGAGAACGACGTCTACTTCCAGATCGGCCTGACCGTGCTGATCGCGCTGGCGGCGAAGAACGCGATCCTGATCTTCGAGTTCGCGGTGGAAATGCGCGAGAAGGAGGGGCTGAGCGCCTACGATGCCGCTATCCACGCGTCCAAGCTGCGCCTGCGGCCGATCATCATGACCTCGCTGGCCTTTATCCTGGGCTGCGTGCCGCTGGCCATCGCCAGCGGCGCCTCGGCCGCCAGCCGGCAGTCGCTCGGCACGGGCGTGATCGGCGGCATGCTCGGGGCGACGGTGATCGCGCTGTTCTTTATCCCGATGTTCTTCTGGGGCCTGGAGCGCATGTCCGAAGGCAAGCCCAGGAAGCCCGCCAAGGCCGGCGATGCACAGCAGCCACCCACTACTCCACCCACCGCGCCGTCGGCCGGAGAAACGCTATGAGCCCGCGCGTGTGGATGCTGGCGGCCTGTGCGGCGGCAACGCTGGGCGGCTGCGCGATCGGCCCCAACTACCAGCGCCCCGAGACCCCGGACGCGTCGCAGTACCGGCTCGACACCGGCGCGCTGGCGATCGCCGCCGACAGCGACTGGTGGAACCAGTTCAGCGACCCGGTGCTGAACGCGCTGGTGGATGAGGCGCTGGCAGGCAACTACGATATCCGCATCGCCGCCGCACGCATCGACGAATTCCGTGGCCAGCTGATGGTGGCGCGCGCCGGCTTTTTCCCGCAGCTCAATCTTTCCGCGTCGGCCGCGCGCCAGAGCATCGGCAGCCTGAACAGCACGCAGTTCGGCAGCGGCACCGGCAATACTTACCAGTTGCTGGCCAACGCCAACTGGGAGATCGACCTGTGGGGCCGCATCCGCCGGCAGGCCGAGGCGGCCGAGGCCAGCCTGTGGAATGCCGAGTATGCGCGCCGCGGCGTGGTGCTGGCGCTGGCGGCTTCCGTGGTGCAGGGGTATGCCACGCTGCGCGGGCTCGATGCGCAGCTCGATGTCGCGCAGCAGACGCTGGCATCGCGCGCGAGCGGGCTGGATATCTTCCGCCAGCGCTATGAAGGCGGCGTGATTTCGCAGCTTGAACTGGCACAGGCCGAGAATGACTACTACGTGGCCGAGGGCTCGATCCCGCCGCTGCGTGCCAGCATCGCGCAGACCGAGAACGCGCTGTCGGTGCTGCTGGGCCGGCCGCCGGGCCCGATCGAGCGTGGCAAGCCGATCCACGAGCTGCAGGCGCCGCCAGTCGGCGCCGACCTGCCGGCCGCCTTGCTCTCGCGCCGGCCCGATGTGCTGCAGGCCGAGCAGGCCGCCATCGCCGCCAATGCGCAGCTGGGCGCGGCGCAGGCGCTGTACCTGCCGGCGGTCAACCTGAGCGGCCTGTTCGGCGCCGTGGCGGCGTCGCCGGGCGCGCTGTGGGACAGCGCGTCGCGGGTGTGGGCGTTCGGCGCGGGGCTGACCCAGCCGATCTTCCAGGGCGGCGCCATCCGCGGGCAGGTGCAGACCGCGTCCGCGCAGCGCAACCAGGCCATGTTCGCTTACCAGGGCACGGTGCTCGCGGCGCTGGCGGATGTGAACAGCGCGCTGGCCAACGGCGTCGAGACCCGCACGCGGCTGGGCAGCCTGCGCCGGCAGGAACAGAGCCTGTTCATCTATGCCGACCAGGCTTTTGCCCGGTACGAGGGCGGGTATTCGAGCTACCTGGAGGTCACCAATGCGCGCGAGAAGCTGTTCGATGCGCAACTGGCGGCGATCCAGGGCCAGGTCGACGTGCTGACCAGCACCGCGGCGCTGTACAAGTCGCTGGGCGGCGGCTGGCCGTCGGTGCCGCAGGCCGTGCGCGAGGCGGGGATGCAAGGGGATGCGAAGGTGCTGGCGAGGTAGGACCGAAGCCGAAGCCGAAGCCGACGGTGTTGGGTGCTCCAAGCCGCCCGAGCTGGCCCAAGCAAGGTGTTCTCACTCTCCCCTCAGCGGGAAAGATGACCAAACCGGCGGGATGCGACAGTCATCCCTACCGCGCCGACCACTCCCCCTGCCTGACCCCCAGCGCGGTCACCACCCCATACGCCGTAATTCCCAGCGCCACCCCCAGGAAATGCCCGTCCAGCCCCATCCCGAACACATTCGCCAGCACCCAGCCGCCCCCCGCCGCCAGCGCGATCCGGCATAGCCCCGCCGCCACCGGCCAGCGCATCCGCCCGGCGCCCATCGAGGCAAAGTACAGCGCCATTCCCAGCCCGAAGCCGCCGAACGCCGGCCCCACCCATGACAGCGCGCGCGCCGCGATGGCGATGACTTCCGCATCGTTGGTGAACAGGCCGGCAAAGCGCACCGGCGCCAGCCCGACCGCCGCACCGGCCGTACCCGCGATCGCCAGCGCAAGGAAGGCGCCGACCCAAGCGGTGCGGCGCGCCGTATGCCAGTCGCCCGCACCGACCGCGCGCCCGACCAGCGCCGTCAGCGCCGAACCCACGCCGAACGCCAGCGGGATCATCAGGAATTCCAGCCGCGCCGAGATCCCATAGGCCGCCACCGCCGCGGTGCCATGATGGCGCAGCTGCGCGGTGACCAGGATGGTAGTCAGGTTGGCCACCGACGCCAGCGCGCACGCCACCAGCCCCACCGACAGGATGCGCGAGAACAGCGCCCACGACGGCCGCACCCGCAGCACCGGCACGAAGCCGGCGCCGCCGCGTGCGACCACGATCGCCATCGCCAGTGCCGCGGCCCACGAGACCGCGGCCAGCGCGGCGCCGATGCCGGCCAGCCCCATGCCGGCGGGTTCGGCCAGCAGCCATGCCAGCACCGGGAAGGCCACCCACATCAGCGCCAGCACGCGCGCCGCCAGCGCATGGCGACCGCCGCCGCGCAGCACCGAGGCCAGCGTATTGGCCAGCCACGCCGGGATCGCGCCAGCGCCGAACAGCCAGATCGCATAGCTGGCGGCAGCTTCGGCAGCGGTGCCGCCGGCCACGGCGCCGAGCACCCCGCGCGGGAAGCCGGCCAGCACCACCGCAAAGGCCAGCCCGGCCGTGACCGCGATCAGCAGCGCATGCATCACCAGCGCCGAGGCTTCCTCGCGCTTGTTGGCGCCCAGCGCCCGCGCGATCGCCGCGACCACGCCGCCGCCCATGGCGCCGGCCGACATCTGCTGCAGCAGCAGCGCAAACGGCAGCACCACCGCCCAACCCGCCAGCGCGGCGGTGCCCTGGCGCGCGGCCAGCCAGGTTTCGATCAGCTGGCCCACCGCCTGCAGCACCGCAATCAGCGCGGTCGGGCCGGCCAGGCGGCCGATGCGGCGGGCGAGTTCCGTGGCGGGGACTGTCTCGGCCGGTACGGTGCCGGCGGGCAAGGCGCCGGTTTCACTCATGTCCGTGCTCCGCGCCGTGGCCCACGCTGTCGGGTTCGCCGAAGCGGCGCTGCAGGAAGCGGCCGGCGCCAGGGCCCGGCAGCACGCGCACGTCGTCCAGCGTGATCGGCGTGCCGTCGGCGCGCGCCAGTGCGGGCTCGGCGATTTCCTGGCCGGTGCGGCGGTCCTGCAGCAGCGTCAGCGGACCTTTCTCATCGGTCATCCAGCGGTCGGCCCAGGCCTTGAGCGCGACATAGGCCGGAAAAAAGTCACGGCCCTTGTCGGTCAGCCGGTAGACATGGCGGCCGCCGCCCTCTGGCGTGACGCGGGCCAGCAGGCCGTGCGCCACCAGCGTCTTGAGCCGCGCGCTGAGGATATTGGGGGCGATGCCCAGGTTGCGTTCGAACTCGTCGAAGCGCGTGCTGCCGTAAAAGGCCTCGCGCAGCACCAGGATGGCCCAGCGCTCGCCCAGCACCGCCATGGATCGGGCGACCGGGCAGGGCATGGAAGTGAAATCGGTTGGGGTGGGTGGCATGGTCTCGGCGCCTCGGTCGGTCTCTTGCTTTCAATTTGCAAGTTTCATGAAGCATAGCTTGCAGAATGAAAGTTCGTTCAGCATCGGGAGGGGGCCGCAGGGGATTCTGTTCGATTACCGGCCACCGTCGCCAACGGGGCGGCGCTGGCTGAACCTGCCGGCCATGTCGAGCTTCAGGCTGCAAAGACTTCGATCTTGCCCAGCTCTTCCCGCATGAAGCCGATCAGCGCGCGGGTGGCCATCGACGGATGCAGGTTCGGCGTGGTGATGATGTAGAGCCGGTTGCCCAGTCCTTCCGGCCGCCAGTCCGGCAGCACGGGCACCAGCGTGCCGGCTTGCACCGCCTCCCAACCGATATAGACCGGCAGCAGGCCGATGCCATGCCCCTCGCTGACCGCGCGCGCCAGGAACAGGAAGTGCTCGGATTGCAGCGTCGGCGTCAGCGCCACGTCGACACGCTGGCCCTCGCGGTACAACGACAGCGCAAACTGGCGCGGCGTATAGGGCGGGCAAAGAAAGCTGCACCCCGCCAGGTCCGGCGGCACTCGCACGGGCGGAATGGTCGCGAGGTAATCCGGCGATGCATACAGTTGCCAGCGGATATCGCAGATTTCGCGCGCCACATGGTCCAGCGGCGGTGCCGAGGTGACCTTCAGCGCCACGTCGATCTCGGCCGCGATCAGGTCGTTGACGCGGTTGGCGAAGAACACCCGCAGCGTGATCCCGGGATGCAGCTTGGCGAAACGCAGCAGCAATGGCGCGATATAGGCGTCGCCCAGCCCGGTCGGCACGCTCACGCGCACATGGCCGCGCAGGGTCTTGCCCAGGCTGTCGATCTCCGCCTGTGCCGAAGTCACCTCCTGCAAGATGCGCACGCCGTGCTGGTACAGCGCGTGGCCGGGCTCGGTCAGCTCCAGCCGGCGCGTGGTCCGGCGTAGCAGCTGGGCGCCGGCCTGGTGCTCCAGCTCGCGCAACTGGCGGCTGACCTGCGAGCGCGTGACGCCGCGCCGCCGGCCCGCTTCGGCAAGATTGCCGGCGTCGACGATATCGACGAAGGCCTGGATCAGGTTGAGGTCCATCCGGGATTGCCTGTGGGATTGTCGAGTCTGGCGCAACATTGTGATTCCGCTGCGCGTGATTGTCGATGAATGACCGTGCCGATACAGTGGCAAGCTGATAGTCAGCTAAGCGAGAAAGGGAGACAACGGATGGCCACGGACCTCTGGTTTGAAGACATGCACCGCACCGCCGACGAACTGGTGGCGCGCGGCGCACAACTCGCCGGCGGCCTGCGCCGGCTGGGCGTTGAGCAGGGCGACGTGGTCGCCGTGCTACTGCGCAACGATCCCGCCTACGCCGACGTGGTCAACGCTTGCCGCACCGCCGGCTGCTACTACTGCCCGATCAACTGGCACTTCACCGCCGAAGAGGTGCGCTTCCTGCTGGCCGACAGCGGCGCCAAGGTGCTGCTGGTTCAGTCCGACCTGCTGGCCGCGGTGCGTGACGCCGTGCCCGCCGGCATGACGGTGCTGTCGGTCGGCGGCAGCGCCGAGGGCGCCACCGAATATGAAGGCTGGCTGGCGCAGCAGCCGGCCTATGACGGCCCGCGCGTGGCGCCGCGCGGCCATATGGCCTACACGTCCGGCACCACCGGCCGGCCCAAGGGCGTGATACGCGCTCCGGTCCCGCTGGACCAGCTCGAAGCGCAGCAGGCGCGCGCGCGCTCGCTGGTGCGGCAGACCTACGGCCTGGAGCCGGGCTGCCGCGCGCTGATGTCGGCGCCGCTGTATCACAGCGCGCCCAGCTCGTTTATCCAGAACGCGCTGCAGATGGCCGAGCGCCTGGTGATCACGCCGCGCTTCGACGCCGAGCAGGTGCTGGCGCTGATCGAAAAGCACCGCATCGACGTGGTCTACCTGGTGCCGATCATGTACGTGCGCCTGCTCAAGCTGGCGCCCGAGGTGCGCGCCAGGTACGACCTGTCGTCGCTGCGCTTCGTCGCCTCGACCGGCTCGCCGTGCGCGCCGGAGGTCAAGCGCGCCATGCTCGACTGGTTCGGCCCGATCATCCACGAGACCTATGCCTCCAGCGAGGCCGGCATGATCACCGTGGCCACGCCGGCAGACGCCGCCGCGCGTCCCGGCACCGCCGGCCGCCCGGTCGACGACGCGCAGCTGCGCATCCTGGATGAAGACGGCCGCGAGTGCGCGCCGGGCGAGATCGGCCTGGTCTACGTGCGCCAGCCCGCCTATCCCGACTTCAGCTACCGCAACAACGAGGCCGCGCGCTGCGCGATCGACCGCGGCGGGCTGGTGACGCTGGGCGACATGGGCTACGTCGACGCCGACGGCTACCTGTTCATCTGCGACCGCGCGTCCGACATGGTCATCTCCGGCGGCGTCAACATCTACCCGGCCGAGATCGAGCACGAGCTGGTGCGCTATCCCGGCGTGGCCGACTGCGTGGTGTTCGGCGTCCCCGACGACGAGTACGGCGAGCGCCTGCTCGGCATGGTGCAGCCGATGCCGGGCGTGGAAATCCGCGAGGCCGAGGTCATCGAATGGCTGCGCCAGCGGCTGTCGGGCTTCAAGGTGCCGCGTAGCATCGTGGTCGAGCCGCAGCTGCCGCGCGACGAGACCGGCAAGCTCGCCAAGCGCCGGCTGCGTGACCGATACTGGGAAGGCCGCCAGCGGCGCGTCTGAGTCTACCGGGCAGCGCGGCGATACAGAGATAACCACAGGAGGAGACGCGATGCACAAGGACAAGAAAGGACGGCGGGCCTGGCTCGCCGCGATGGCAGCCGGCGCCGGATGCGCACTGGCTCTGTGGGGCGGCGCCGCGCTGGCCGCCTATCCGGACCGGCCGCTCAAGCTGGTGGTGCCGTACACGCCGGGCGGCTCGACCGACCAGTTCGGACGCGCGCTCGCCGACGGCATGTCGCGACAGCTGGGCCAGACCGTGGTGGTGGAAAACCGCCCCGGCGCCGCCACCATGATCGGCACCAACAGCGTGGCACGCGCGCCCGCCGACGGCTACACCATGGTGCTGGCGACCAACGGCAGCATGGTGCTGAACCCCATGCTGTACAAGAAGATCAGCTACGATCCGCCCAAGGACTTCAAGATCTTCACGATTGGTGCCGAGGCGCCGCTGGTGGTGGTGACCAACACCCAGGTGCCGGCCGGCAACATCAAGGAATTCGCGGCCTACGCCAAGTCGTCCGGCGGCAAGCTCAACTATGCATCGGTGGGGCTGGGCAACGCGCTGCAGCTGGCCACCGAGATGCTCAAGACCGAGCTCGGCATCAACGTCACGCATGTGCCCTACAACGGCAGCGCGCCCGCGCTGGCGGCGCTGCTGGCCAACGACGTGCAACTGATGGTCGATGTGGTCAGCACCTCGCTGCCGCATATCAAGGCCGGCAAGCTCAAGGCGCTGGCGGTCACCGGCCGCACCCGGCTGGAGGTGCTGCCCAACGTGCCGACCGTGGCCGAGAGCGGCTATCCCAATTTCCAGGCAGCGACGTGGTTCGGGCTGGCGGTGCCGGCGCAGACGCCGCCTGAAGCCGTAGCCAAACTGCAGGCGGCCGCTTCGCACGTGCTGAAGGACCCGCAGTTCCGCGCGACCTTCAGCGCGCTCGGGCTGATCGTGCAGCCGCCGCGCACGCAGGCGGAGATCGACCGGTATATCGAGGCGGACCGGGAGCATTGGGGGAAGGTGATCAAGGCGAACAATATTTCGCTGGACTGAGTACGCTGGCTTTCGCTGACTGAGGCTTTGCTCCCCTCTCCCACTTCGCGGGAGGGGAGCGTTCACCACGGGCGGCAGCTTACTCAATTGCTCGCGAGCCGATCACCGGCCACCCTTGGCCCACGCCGCAACGATGGGCGTATAGTTCTCGCTGATCCCGGCCGTGCAAGTCCCGTCACCGCGCCGAATGCCCCAGCAACGCCCCCCGTGTCATGACCGAGCGCGAGCCCACCGATCCTAAAGATCCCGATTCCGCCAATCCGTCATCCGCGGAGCCGGGGCAGCGTCCAGACGCCGAGGCCCAGCCTGACCCCACCGCACCGCATCCCGATCCCCGCCTGCTGAACAAGCTCACCCGCCGCGCCCGCGTTGCCGCCTCGCGCAAGTCGCGCCAGGCCAGCCGCATATCGCGCACCACGCTGCGCTACACGGTGTTCATGTTCGGCGCCGGTTGCGTTGGCCTGTTTTCGCTGGTGTTCGCATGGATCGCCGAGGTGGCGCTGCGTTGGAACCACCACCTGACGCAGGCCACGCCGTGGCTGGCGTTTGTAATGCTGCCGTTCGGGCTGGCAGCGCTGCGCTGGCTGACGATCCGCTTTGCGCCGCAGGCGCGCGGCAGCGGCATTCCGCAGGTGATCGCCGCGTTCACGTTGCCGCCGAATGGTCCGGCACAGACCGCGCTGGTGTCATTGCGGCAATCGATGTGGAAGGTGTTGCTGACCACGCTGGCATTACTGGCCGGCGCGTCGGTGGGCCGCGAAGGGCCATCGGTGCAGGTCGGCGCCGCGGGTATGCTGGCGTGGGGCCACTGGTGCCAGGAGAAACTGCGCTTCCGCATCGGCTTCCATCCCAATGCGCTGATCGCCGCGGGTGCGGCCGGCGGGCTGGCGGCCGCGTTCAATACACCGCTGGCCGGCGTGGTGTTCGCCATCGAGGAACTGGGGCGCGGCACCGCCGTGCGCTGGGACCGGCTGGTGCTGTCGGGTGTGCTGACCGCCGGTTTCCTGTCGCTGGCGGTGCTGGGCAACAACCCGTATTTCGTGGTCAAGGTGCCGATGCTGGTGTTGAGCAATGCGTGGGGCCCGGTGCTGGTGTGCGCGCTGCTCAATGGCGTGCTGGGCGGCTTCTTTGCCAAGGCGCTGGCCGGTGGCGTTTCCGGGCTGCTGCCCGCGCGCTGGGGCTGCCTGGCTACGCAGCATCCGGTGTGGGTGGCGTTCGGCTGCGGGCTGGTGGTGGCCGTGCTCGGCGTGGCGACCTCGGGCGCTACCTTTGGCACCGGCTACGAGCAGGCCGCGGCGCTGATCAACGGCGAGTCCCACGCCACGCTGTGGTTCGGCATCGCCAAGCTGGTGGCGACGGTGGTGTCCTACTTTGCCGGCACCCCGGGCGGGATCTTCACCCCCGCGCTGGCGATCGGCGCAGGCATCGGCCAGAACGTGGCGCAGTTCGTCACCGGCATGGCCGAGCCGCGCGTGCTGGCGCTGGTGTCGATGGCGGCGTTCCTGGCCGCGGCCACGCAGGCGCCCATCACCGCCAGCGTGATCGTGATGGAGATGACGCGCACGCAGGACCTGACCGTGTTCCTGCTGGCGGCGTCGCTGCTGTCGTCGTTTATCGCGCGGCAGTTCTCGCCGCGCCCGTTCTACCACCAGGTGAGCCACGGCTTCCGGCGCGAGGCGCAGGCGCTGGCAAGCAAGGCGCCAGCCTGAGAGTCGCACCGCGGCGCTATGTGCAGGAGCCGCCGGGGCGATCGGTTAAGCTAGCGCTCGCCCCGATCCGCAGGCTGTAAGGTGACTTGTGCGGCACTTACGTCGCAGCCCCGCTGCCATGCGTGAGCGGTGCCGCCCCCCGGCCCGTGGAACATCCCGGCCGGGGCGCGCTCCAACCCGGAGCCGATTTCCAGGAGTCAGACTTTGAAATTCCCCGTTGCCGGGCTGGCGCTCGCCGGCCTGCTGGGCGCCGCCGGCGCCATTGCCGCCCCCGCCGCCAAGCCCGCTGCCGCGGCAGCAGAATCCAAGACCGCCAAGACAGCCAGCAGCCCCGAAAACAGCGCGCTGGCGCCGCTGCTGGGCATGCTCGAGATCGGCAATCCGCTGCCCGCGCTGCCCGACTGCGCCGACAAGCGCTCGCCCGATGGCCGCGACGTGACCGCGTTCTGCGTGGAACTGAAGGGCGACGGCCTGGTGCGCCAGGTTGGCGTGCCGCGCGACAAGCGCCCGGGCTTCATGGATGGCCCGCACTTGGTGGCCTTTGTCGACCGCAATGCGCTGGTGGGCCTGGTGGTCCCGACCGCCGGCGCCAATTCGCAGCAGGCCGCCGTCGACAGCATCAACGCGCTGTATGGCAAGCCGTTCCGCCAGGAACAGGAAGAGATGCGCGACAAGGCCGGCAAGACCGTCAAGACGATCCATGCCGGGTGGACGAAGAGGCCACTGACCGTCGAGCTGTATGCGATGCCGGAAGACCCGGCCACCGGCACCATCGAGATGCTGCTGCCCCAGGCGCGCGCGCTGATGGCGGAAAAGGATGCCGAGGTGGACGGCAAGTTGAACCCCGCATCGGCGCCCGCGGCGAAAGGCAAGGCTGACAAGCCTGAAAAGACCGAAAAGGCGGCCGCCAAGCCGCCTGCCAAGCCGGTCAATCCCGGCAGCTGGTAAGCAGCGCGAGGCTGTGGCGGCCCGCGGCCGTCACAGGCCTTCCATCACCTTGTCCAGCCCCCGCACCACGCCGCGCACGGTGTGGACCTTGCGGATCGCCAGCAGCGCGCCGGCGACATAGGGCTTGGAGCCGTCGCCGGCCTCGTGCTTGAGGTGCAGGCGCTGGCCGTCGGCGCCGAAGATCACCTCCACGCCGAGCTGGTAGCCTGGCAGCCGCACCGCGTGCACCTGCGTGCCCGACATGGTCGCGCCGCGGGTTTCCTTCGGGCCGTTGACCTGGTCCACCGGCACCGCCTGCGCGGCGGTCTTGACCTGGCCGAGCCGGTAGGCCAGTTCGCGCACCGTGCCCGACGGCACGTCGACCTTGCCGGCCTTGGCGTAGTCGATGATCTCCCAGTGTTCCAGGTGGCGCGCCGCCATCTCGGCAAACTTCTGCAGCAGCACCACGGTGATGGCGAAATTGCCGCATGCCAGCACGCCGCGCTCGGCCTGGCGCGCGGCCGCGTCGATCTCCGCGTAGTCCTCGTCGGTCAGCCCCGAAGTGCCCACCACCACGTGCGCGCCGTGCGCCAGTGCCTGCAGGATGTTGTGCTTGGCGATGGCCGGCTTGGTGTACTCGACATAGACGTCATAGGGCGTCTGTCCCAGCGCTTCGATGCTGGCAGCAGCCACGCCCGGCGTGTCGGCATGGCCGGTCAGCTGCGCCAGCGGCTGCCCGGCGGCGCCGCGCGACAGGCCTGCCACCAGCGCCATGTCGGAGGCATGCGCCACGCCGCGCGCCAGTTCACCGCCGGCCCAGCCGGTCACGCCGCCTACGGCGACACGGATCGGATTGCTCATTGGATATCTCCGCTTTGGCTTGTTCGGTCTGCGAGCATACCGCTTCAGCCGGCAGCGCGCCGGCGGTCGAGCTTGCGCGCCAGCACGATCGAGGTGGTGGTGTGGTTCACGCCGTCGAGCATGCCGATCTCGTCCAGCAGCCGGTCCAACCGGTCGTGCGTGTCGCAACGGATCGCCACCAGGTAATCGACCGGCCCGCTGACCGAGTTGACCTCTTCGATCTCGGGCAGGCGCTGCAGCGCGCGCAGGATCGCCGGCGCGGCCTTGGGCTGCACCGAGAGCCCGCAATAGGCCAGGATCACGTTGTCTTCCATCTTCTGCCCCAGGCGCACGCCATAGCCTGCGATCACGCCGCTGCGCTCCAGCCGGGCAATGCGGGCGACCACGGTGGTGCGGGCGATGCCCAGCTGCCGTGCGAGGTTGGCGGCGCTTTCGCGCGCATTCGCCTGCAGCAACGACAGCAAATGGCGGTCGGTCACGTCGAGTTCGGTCATAACGTCGGACAGGTTCGTCGGTTCGTTCGATTATGGCGGGTTTTCGTCGTTCTTGTGCCTTCATTCCGTCGCAGTCGCTATCCATACTCCAGTCACGGGACAACCTTTCTTGTGGACGGAGGCACCATGCAACCCTCGAACCTGGGCCGGCAGGCCCCACCAGACCTGCCCAAGGCGAAACGCCCGCTGCATGTGACGGTGCTGGGCGCGGGCAAGATCGGGCGCACCATTGCCGCCATGCTGCATGACACCGGCGACTACCGCGTCAGCGTGGTCGACCATGACGCGCGCCGCCTCGACGGCCTGCCGCGGGGCGTGCTGGCGCGCGCCGGCGATCCTACCGAGCCGGGCACCTGCGCCGCGCTGCTGGCCGGCGCCGACGCGGTGCTCAATGCGCTGCCTTTCCACGCCGCCATTGCCGTGGCCTCGGTCGCGGCGCGCCTGGGCGTGCATTACTTCGACCTGACCGAGGACGTGGCCGCCACCCATGCGATCCGCCAGCTGGCGCAGAACGCGCGCTCGGTTCTAATGCCGCAGTGCGGGCTGGCGCCGGGCTTTATCGGCGTGGTCGGGAATGACCTGGCGCGGCGCTTCATGCGTGGCGGCGGCGAGCTGCTGGACCTGCAGATGCGGGTCGGCGCGCTGCCGCGCTACCCCAGCAACGCGCTCAAGTACAACCTGACCTGGAGCACCGAGGGACTGATCAACGAATACTGCAACCCGTGCGAAGCCATCGTCGACGGCCGCCGCGTCGAACTGCCGGCGCTGGAAGGGCTGGAAAGCTTTGCGCTGGACGGTATCGAGTACGAAGCCTTTAATACATCTGGGGGCCTTGGCACGCTGCCCGAGACGCTGGCCGGGCGCGCGCGCCACGTCGACTACAAGTCCATCCGCTACCCCGGCCACTGCGCGCTGATGAAGCTGCTGCTCAACGACCTGCGCCTGCGCGAGCGCCGCGACTGGCTGCGCGAGATCTTCGACCGCGCCATCCCGGTGACCGAGCAGGACGTGGTGATCGTGTTCGCCACCGCCACCGGCTACCCGGCCGGCGGCGAACGCGGGCGCGGGCCGCTGACGCAGGCTTCGTTCTCGGCGCGCATCGGCGGGGTCGACAACAAGGACGGGCACCTCAACGCGATCCAGCTGACCACCGCGGCGGGCATCTGCACCGCGCTGGACATGGTAGCCACCGGCGCGTTGCCGCAGGCCGGCTTCGTGCGCCAGGAGACGATGCCGCTCGACGCCTTCCTCAAGAACCGCTTCGGCCGCCACTACACGCAGCATCCGCTGCAGGAGACCCACGTATGAAAGCGCAAGAGTTTGCAGCCTGCTGGGATTCGCTGGGCCTGCCGCGCCCATGGCAGGACGGCACGCCTGCCGGCGCGGTGACGGTGCGCTCGCCGGTAGACGGCGAGGCCATCGGCCATGTGCCGGCCTGCACGCCGGCGCAGGCCGATGCGCTGATCGCGCGCGCGCACGCGGCGCAGAGCACCTGGGCGCTGCTGCCGGCACCGGCACGCGGCGAGATCGTGCGGCGCTACGGCGAGGTGCTGCGCGAGCACAAGCCCGCGCTCGGCCGGCTGGTGTCGCTGGAATCCGGCAAGATCCTGCAGGAAGGGCTGGGCGAGGTGCAGGAGATGATCGACATATGCGACTTCGCCGTGGGCCTGTCGCGCCAGCTGCACGGGCTGACCATCGCCTCGGAGCGCCCGCAGCATGCCATGCGCGAGACCTGGCATCCGTACGGCCTGTGCGGCGTGATCTCGGCCTTCAATTTCCCGGTGGCGGTGTGGGCGTGGAACGCGGCGCTGGCGCTGGTGTGCGGCAACGGCGTGCTGTGGAAGCCGTCGGAGAAGGTGGCGCTGTGCGCGCTGGCCGCGCACGGGCTGCTAGAGCGCGTGCTGGCTGCGGCGGCGCCGCAGCATGCCGGCATCACCGCGGTGCTGCCGGGCGGGCGCATGCTTGGCAACCACCTGGTGCAACACGCGGCGGTGCGGCTGGTCAGCGCGACCGGCTCTACCCGCATGGGTCGCGAGGTCGGCATCGCCTGCGCCGGGCAGTTCAAGCGCAGCATTCTCGAGCTGGGCGGCAACAACGCCGCCATCGTCGCACCTTCGGCCGATATCGAGCTGGCGGTGCGGGCCATCACCTTTGCAGCGGCGGGCACGGCGGGCCAGCGCTGCACCACGCTTCGCCGCTGCTTCGTCCATGCCGACCTGATGGATACCATGGCGAGCCGGCTGGTCACGGTGTTCGACCGGCTGCCGGTCGGCGATCCGCTCGACGACGGCACGCTGATCGGCCCGCTGATCGACAACGCCGCGGGCGACGCCATGGCCAACGCGCTTGCCGCGTGCCGCGCGCAGGGCAATATCGTCACTGGCGGCGAACGGCTGCTGGCCGCGCGCTTCCCGCATGCCTGCTACGTGCGGCCGGCGCTGGTGATGACCGACGTGCAGCACGACACCATGCTGACCGAGACCTTCGCGCCGATCCTGTACCTGATGCCGTACACCAGCTTCGACGAGGCGATCGCGCTGAACAATGCCGCCGCGCACGGGCTGTCGTCGTGCATCTTCACCGAGTCGATGCGCGAGGCCGAGCGCTTCCTGTCGTCGTCGGGCAGCGACTGCGGCATCGCCAACGTCAATATCGGCACCAGCGGGGCGGAGATCGGCGGCGCCTTCGGCGGCGAGAAGGCGACCGGCGGCGGGCGCGAGTCGGGATCGGATGCGTGGAAGGGGTATATGCGCCGGGCGACCAACACCATCAACTACGGCGATTCATTGCCGCTGGCGCAGGGGATCAGGTTCGAGATCTGAAGGCGGCATCACGAGCGCCGTAGGGAACGGTAACAAGCCTTACATGCCTTTGACGCCGTATTACGCAAACTGCCCGTATAACGTCAGCAGGGCAGGCACATGCCCGTTTCCGGCCCTGAGGCCCCCTAGGAAAACACCATGAAACTGCTGACGATTGGACTGGCTGCCGCGGCGGCATCGGTCACCCTGCTGGGCGGCTGCGCCGTCTATCCCACTCCCGCCGGTCCCGCCGTGGGTCCCGCGCCGGTCTATGTTGCCCCCGCGCCGGTCGTGGTCGCTCCGCGGCCGTATTACTACGGCGGCTACGGCTACTACGGCCGTGGCTATCGTCGTTGGTAATGACAGCTGGAATGACAGCTGGAATGACAGCTGGAATGACAGCAGCACCGCCGCGATTGCCGGAGGTTGCGGCAAGGTAGGCAGGATTGAAGCAACGGCGGGGAGCCCGGCAACAGCGTTCAGTTGCCGCCCGCCGCGTCACCGGGCCGGGCGTTGAGCCCGCCCCAGCTGGGCGTGAGCGTCTGGCCGATCTCGGGCAGGTCGACCAGGTCCAGCACCCGGCCGACCGTATGGTCGACCAGCTCGGCAATGCTTTGCGGCTTCTGGTAGAAGCCCGGCACCGGCGGGAACACGATCCCGCCCATTTCCGTCACCGCCGTCATATTGCGCAGGTGCGCAAGGTTCAGCGGCGTTTCCCGCACCATCAAGACCAGCTTGCGCCGCTCCTTCAGCGTGACGTCGGCGGCGCGCGCGATCAGGTTATCCGACAGGCCATGCGCGATCGCGGCCAGCGTGCGCATGGAGCAGGGCGCCACCACCATCGCGTGGGCGCGGAACGAGCCGCTGGCAATGGTGGCGCCGATATCGCGCACGTTGTGCACGACACTGGCCAGCGCTTCCACCTCGGCACGGCCGATGTCGAGCTCGTGCTGCAGGTTCATCACGCCGGCCGGCGAAATCAGCAGGTGGGTTTCCACCGCGGGCGCCGCGCGCAGCACCTGCAGCAGGCGCACGCCGTAGATGGCGCCGGTGGCGCCCGTGATCGCGACGATCAGCCGCCGCGGTGGTACAGACCCCGCCGTGGCCGGCGGGGCAGCGCTCACGGGCATGGCGGGCTCAGCCCTTCAGCAGGGTTTGCAGCTCGCCGTTCTGGTACATCTCCATCATGATGTCCGAGCCGCCGATGAACTCGCCGTTCACGTAGAGCTGCGGGATGGTCGGCCAGCTGGCGTATTCCTTGATGCCCTGGCGGATGCTGTCGTCGTCCAGCACGTTGACCGTGGTCGGCGCGTCGACGCCGCAGGCCTTCAGGATCTGGATGGCGCGGCCCGAGAAGCCGCACATCGGGAACTGCGCGGTGCCCTTCATGAACAGGACTACCGGGTTGCCCTTGACGATCTGGTCAATCTTTTGCTGCACGTCGCTCATGGTCTGCTTTTCAGTTGGATGGCGCCGCCGTCGGGCGCCGCCTGGGAAAAGGGATGCCGCGCGGCAAGCCACGCGGCGGGAATCTGCCGCCGATTTTACCGGAATCGCCGGCGGGCTTCAGGCTTGCGCCCCAGACCAGCGTCCGCCGGTGCAGCGCTCCTGGCCGGCGAGGTCGCGCGCGGTGAAAACGTCTGTAAAGCCGGTCTCCTGCAGGAGCGCGCGCGTCGCCTGGGCCTGGTCGTAGCCGTGCTCCATCAGCAGCCAGCCGCCCGGCAGCAGCCGTTGCGGCGCGCCGTCGACGATGGTGCGCAGGTCGGATAGGCCGTCCTGGTGGTCGGTCAGCGCATCGATGGGCTCGAAGCGCAGGTCGCCTTCGGCCAGGTGCGGGTCGCCCGCGGCGATATAAGGCGGGTTGCTGACGACCAGGTGGAAGCGCAGCCCGGGCGGCAGCGCGGCGTACCAGTCCGATACCAGGAAGTTGATACGGTCGGCGCCAAGCGCGCTGGCGTTGTCCTGCGCCACCATCAGCGCGCCGGGCGAGATATCGGTCGCCCATACCTGCGCATCGGTGCGTTCTCGCGCCAGCGTCACGGCCAGGATGCCCGAGCCGGTGCCCAGGTCCAGCACCAGCGGGCGGGGCACGTCGGCCAGCCGGGCCAGCGAGGCTTCGGCGGCGATCTCGGTGTCGGGGCGCGGGATCAGCACATCGGGCGTGACGCGGAACTTGCGGCCGAAGAATTCGCGCTCGCCCAGCAGGTAGGCCATCGGCTCGCCAGCGAGGCGCCGCGCCAGCAGCGTGGCAAAGGCATCGCGCTGGGCCAGCGTGAGCGTGTCGGTATCGCGCGTGATCAGCTGCGTGCGGGTGAGGCCGGTCACGTGCGTCAGCAGCATGCGCGCTTCCAGCGTGGGCAGGCCCACCATGGCAGCGAGGGTCTGGGCTTCGCGCAGCGTTGGCGTGGCCGGCAGCGCGGCAGTGTTAGGGGAAGACATCGGGTAGGGACGGTTCTGTTGCCGGCCACAAAAAACCCCACCTGCGCAGGGCCTGGCGGGGCTTTGAGGCGGGATCTCCGGCGTTTCGCCAAGTGTACCGCCCATCGGAGGCGGGCGGCTGAAAGCCCCCCGCCGGCACGATTACTTATTGACGGCGTCCTTGGCCTTGTCGGCGCCGGCATTGACGGCGTCCTTGGCTGCCTGCTTGGCATTGGCCATGGCGCTGCCGGCTTCTTCCTTGGCCTTCTCGGCGGCAACCTGCGCGCTCGAAGCGGCATCGCTGGCGGCAGCCCTGGCGGCGTCGGCAGCGCTGCCAGCTGCTGCGGCGGCGTCGCTGGCAGCGGCCTTGGCGGATTCAGCGGCGCTTTGCATGGCGCTGTCGGCGCTGGAAGCTGCGGGGGCTTCTTCCTTCTTGCTGCAAGCGGCCATGGCTGCGGTGATCATCAACAGCGCGAGCAGTTTTTTCATGATTTCGTCCTAGGAAATGTTTTGGGAGAGACTCACCCGGCACCATTCTCCGTTTGCCGGTCGAAATCGATTATAGACAGCGCGTTTACCCCTACCAGTGCTGTTTCAAGCATTTACAAGAAATACAAAGTCTTGTGGGACGTTACGCGCTGTTCGCGCACGAAGCGGGCCTGAGCGGTGCTTAAGCCGCTTATGCGTCCTCGCCGAGCGCGGCCAGCTGGTCCGCCTGGTGCTCCGCGGCCAGCGACGACAGCAGCTCGTCCATGTCGCCGTCCATGATCATGTCGATCTTGTAGAGCGTCAGGTTGATGCGGTGGTCGGTCACGCGGCCCTGCGGGAAGTTGTAGGTGCGGATGCGGTCGCTGCGGTCGCCCGAGCCGATCAGGTTGCGCCGCGTGCTGGCTTCCTTCGCCTGGGCGGCGCGGGTCTGCATGTCCTTGATGCGCGCGGCCAGCACCTTCATCGCCTTGTCCTTGTTGCGGTGCTGCGACCGGTCGTCCTGGCACTCGACCACGATGCCGGTCGGCAGGTGGGTCAGGCGCACGGCCGAATCGGTCTTGTTCACGTGCTGGCCGCCGGCGCCCGAGGCGCGGAAAGTGTCGATGCGCAGGTCGGCCGGATTGATCTCGACCTCGCCGACCTCATCGGCTTCCGGCATCACCGCCACCGTGCAGGCCGAGGTATGGATGCGCCCTTGTGCCTCGGTGGCGGGCACGCGCTGCACGCGATGGCCGCCGGATTCAAACTTCAGCTTCGAAAACGCGGCATCCCCGGCGATCCGCACGATGACTTCCCGGAAGCCGCCCAGGTCGGACTCGGACTCGCTCATGATCTCGACCTGCCAGCGCTGGCGCTCGGCGTAGCGCGTGTACATCCGCAGCAGATCTGCGGCGAACAGCGCGCTTTCTTCGCCGCCGGTGCCGGCGCGGATTTCGAGCAGCAGGTTGCGGTCGTCGTTGGGATCCTTGGGCAGCAGCAGGCGCTGCAGGCTCTGCTCCAGCGCTTCCAGCCGCTCGCGCGCGCTGGCGATCTCGTCGGCGGCGAAGTCCTTCATCTCGGGATCGTCCAGCAGCGCCTGCGCGGTGCCCAGGTCGTCCTGCGCCTGGCGGTATTGCCCGTACTGCTCGGCCACCGGCGACAGCTCGGCATGCTCGCGGCTGAGCTTGCGGTACTGGTCGATGCTGGCGGTCGCGTCTTCGCGCGCGAGCAGGGCGTTGACTTCATCGAGTCGCTCGGCCAGTTGGTCGAGCTTGGCAAGCATGCTGGCTTTCATCGGGATGCGGGGGAATGGAGGGAGGCCAGTGGGCCGGGGCTGCCGGAATGCGGCGGCGGCGTGCCAGCGCGGTCGGCGTGCGGCAAGACCGGAGCGCGGCTAGCGCTCGGAGTGGCTGCTGTGGCGGAACAGGCCCGGCACCAGGCGCAGCAGCGCCTCGCGGTCTTCGCCCTGGGTGTGGTTCAGCGCGTGGGTCGGGCCGTGCAGGAACTTGCGGGTCAGTGCGCCGGACAGGGCTTCGAGCACCGCCTCGGGGTCGTCGCCGCGTGCCAGCATGCGGCGCGCGCGTTCCAGCTCGGCCTGGCGGATGGCTTCGCCGCTGGTCTGCAGCTCGCGGATGACCGGCACCACGCTGCGCGTTTCGAGCCAGTGCATGAAGTTCTGCACGCGGCTTTCGATGATGGCTTCGGCCTGCGCGACGGCGGCCTGGCGCAGCGCGTTGCCTTCGCGCACGATCGCGCCGAGGTCGTCGACGGTGTACAGGAAGACGTCGTCCAGGCGCGCGACCTCCGGTTCCACGTCGCGCGGCACGGCCAGGTCGACCATCATGATCGGGCGGTGCTTGCGGCGCTTGACCGCGCGCTCCACCGCGCCCAGGCCGATGATCGGCAGCGAGCTGGCGGTGCAGGACACCACGATGTCGAATTCATGCAGCCGCTCGCCCAGGTCGGTCAGGCGGATCGCCTGCGTGATCAGGCCCTGGCCAGACAATTGCTCGGCCAGTTTCTCGCCGCGCTCGACGGTGCGGTTGGCCACCACGATCTGGCGCGGCTGCTGCGCGGCGAAGTGGGTCGCGCACAGCTCGATCATCTCGCCCGCGCCGATAAACAGCACGCGCTGGGTCGAGACGCTTTCAAAAATCCGTTGCGCCAGCCGCACCGCGGCGGCGGCCATCGATACGGAATGCGCGCCGATCTCGGTCTGGCCGCGCACTTCCTTGGCCACCGCGAAAGTGCGCTGGAACAGCTGGTTCAGGTACGTCCCCAGCGAGCCGGCCTCGCCGGCGGTGCGCACCGCGTCCTTGAGCTGGCCCAGGATCTGGGTCTCGCCCAGCACCATCGAATCCAGCCCGCTGGCCACGCGGAAGGCGTGGCGCACGGCTTCGGACTGCGGCAGCGCGTACAGGTGCGGGGCCAGGTCGCCGGCCGGCACGTTGTGGTGCTGCGACAGCCACCGCAGGGTGTGCTCGAAACCTTCCTGGCCCGGCTTCAGGACGTCGGTGGCGCAGTAGATCTCGGTGCGGTTACAGGTGGAAAGGATGGCGGCTTCGGTGCCGCTGCGGCCGGACAGGTGCTCGCGCAGCGCTCCCAGTGCCGGTTTGATCTGCTCGAGCGGAAACGCCACCCGCTCGCGCAGCGAGACTGGTGCCGTCGTGTGGTTGATGCCGATCGCGAGCAGTTGCATTTGTTGGGGACAGGTACGATCCGGAGCGTGGCCGGACCGGTTGCCATTATACCGCCGGCACCACAGATTGCAGGCGCATACCCAGTATGCGTCGCAGCCGTCTGGTTTGCAGTATCGTTACGACGCAGCCGGATGCGGCTGTGATTCAGGCTACACAGGAGAATTGGATGCTGGGCACTTTGATCGTGGGTTTGCTGGTGGGACTGGCTGCGCGCCGGCTGCATCCGGCAGGACGCGTCGTGACCCTGCCGGCCGCGCTGGTGCTGGGCGCGGCGGGCGCGGCGGCCGCTTTCTACGGTGGCCGCGCGCTGCACCTGTTCGTCGACGGGCAGCTCAGCAGCTGGCTGGCGGTGATTGCCGGCGCCGCCATCCTGGTCGGCGCCTGGGGAGCCGTCCGGCCGCGCGGACGGTAAGGACAGAACCGACGCGGCGGCCTGGAATCTGCGCGCCGCTTGATCCTGGTCAGGTGCGCACGGGATCCGCTTCAGCCCGCGCGGCCAGCAGCCGGCGCAGCACGCCATTGGAATAGTGGCTGGCCACCTCCTTCAGGAATGCCGCGAAATCCACATGGGCGGTATCGTCCGCCCGGTCCGACACCGTGCGCATGACCGCGTACGGGACGCCGTATTCATGGCACACCTGCGCCACCGCGGCGCCTTCCATTTCCACCGCCAGCAGGCCGGGCAGCCGCTCGCGCAGTTCCGCCACCGCAGCCGGGGCCCCGATAAACTGGTCGCCGCTGGCGATCATGCCCTTGTGCAGCCCCGGCGTGGCCACGCCGAAGCGGGCCAGCACCTCGGGCGGCACGTCGGCGCCCAGGTCGAGGCGCAGGAAATCCGCCGCGGCGCCTTCCAGTTCGGCGGTCAGCGCCGGGTCGGCCGGGAACTCGGCGCGGTCCAGCAGCGGCACTTCATGGCGGCCGAAGAACGGGCGCGCGTCGAGGTCGTGCTGGATCGTCCGGTCCGCGATGACGATGTCGCCGACATTGGTGTCGGCGCCGACGCCGCCCGCCAGCCCGGTAAACACCACCTGGGTGGCGCCGAACTCCCGGATCAGCGTGACCGTGGTCGCCGAGGCTGCCACCTTGCCCATGCGCGCCAGCACCAGCACGCACGGCTGGCCGTACAGGTTGCCGACGTAGTAGTCGCGCATGCCGATGGTGTGCACCGTGGCGCGGCTGTCGTCGTGGCGCATCGCGGCCACCAGGCCGTCGACTTCATCGTGGATGGCGGCAAGGATTCCCAGGGTCATGGGGCAGGCGGAGTGGAAGGCGAAACCCAGAGCATACCGGCGCCCATGCGGCAGGCATAGCGCCGGCACGCCGCAAGGTGCGGCCCGGGCTGCGCTTTGCTAAAGTCCCACGCATCGGGGCACGCAAGGGCGAGCATGCAAACCTCCACCGTGGCAAACGGCGAACGGCGCGCCATCCGCCGGGCGCTGGCCGACTGGCGCGCACGCGGACGGCTGGCTGCCGAGGCGATCGCCGCCCCCTGGGCACGCACCGAGCCGGCCGCTACCGACTGGCGCCGCTGGCTCGACCAGGCGCTGATGGCGCTGGGCACCGCCCTGCTATGCGCCGGCGTGATCGTCTTCTTTGCCTTCAACTGGCAAGACCTGCACAAGTTCTCCAAATTTGGCTTGCTCGCCGCCGCCATCACGGTGCTGGCAGCGTTCGCGTGGCTGCGACCCGCCGCCGACGCCGCCGGCCGCGCCGCGCTCGGGGGCGCGCAGGTGCTGTCCGGCGTGCTGCTCGCCGTGATCGGCCAGAACTACCAGACCGGCGCCGATGCCTGGCAGCTGTTTGCGCTGTGGGCGCTGCTGGCGGTGCCGTGGGCGCTGGCGGCGCGCGCTGCGCCGCACTGGTGGCTGGTGCTGGTGGTCGGCAACGTGGCGCTGCTGCGCTACTTCAGCATCCGTTTCGGCATGGAAGGCCTGTTTGCGCTGCTGTTCGACAGCCGCTACCTGCGCACCGCCACGCTGGCGTTGCTGGGGGCGGTGCTGCTGCAACTGGCGCTGTGGCACCTGCTGGCCGCCCGCGCGTCCGGGCTGGGCTTCCGGGGACAGACCGGCAGCCGCCTGCTGGCTGCGCTGGCCTGCGTGCAGGCCGGCTCGCTGGGCCTGACCAGCCTGTTCGACAGCCGCTTCGATGCGGCATCATTCGTGGTTGCGCTGGCCGTGCTGGCAGGTCTGGCGTGGTGGTACCGGCAACGCGCCTTCGATATCGTCGTGCTGAGCCTGACCTGCCTGACCGGCATCGTGCTGGTGGTGGCCGGACTCGGCAAGCTGCTGTTCGAGGGCAAGGGCGACTTCGGCGCATTCCTGCTGCTCGGGCTGGTCACCATTGGCCTGGCCGCAGGCGCGGCGGCGTGGCTGATGCGCGCTTATCGCGCTCAACTGCGCGCCCAACCGGAGCAGGCATGAGCACCACCTTGCAGACCGAGCAACGGCTCTGGCAGGAACTGGCCGCGCGCGGCGCGGTGCAGGGCGAATGCCCGGAGCACAGCCACGCGCCGTGGGCGGTGCGCTGCCTGATGGGCGCGGCCGGCTGGCTTGGCGCCTTGTTTTTCCAGATGTTCCTGGTTGGGACGGTGTTCGTGGCCGCGCGCGAGAACGGCATCGCCATGGCCGTGACCGGGCTGGCCATGATCGCGCTGGCCGCGTTGCTGTACTGGCGTGGCGGCGGGATCGCGGCGAGCCAGTTCGCGCTGGCGGTCAGCCTGTGCGGGCAGGGGATGGCGGTGTATGGGCTGGTGGAGGCGCTTGGCTTTGCGCGCGTGACCGGGACCGCCGGATTCTGGGCCGGCATCGCGCTGTTCGAAGGCGTGCTGGTGTTGCTGGTGCCCAACCGGTTGCACCGGCTGCTGTGCGGGCTTGGCGTGTGGATCGGGCTGGCGGGCGCACTGCATCTTGCCCTGCCGCACGGATCCTCCGATGACTGGCGCGCGCTGACGTGGACGCTCGGCTGGCTGGCGCCGCTGGGCTGCGCGCTGGTGACCGCCTTCACGCTGGCAGAGGCGCGCGTGTGCGCGGCGGGGCGGCATGCACTGCTGGAGCCGCTCGCCGATGCCACGCTGCTGGCCGCGCTCGCCATGGCGCTGGTGGTGACCGGGATGAGTCATCCGATGACGTGGCTGTTCGGTCCGGAGGCGGGGCGGCTGTCGGTCGCGCACTGGATGGGGGGCGCGCTGCTGACGCTGGTGCTGGCGGGGTTTTCCCTGGCCGAGTGCCGCCGCCTGGCCACTGGCTCCGCCATGCAGGCGGCAGTGCTCGCCGGCACGCTCGCCTTTGGCGCACTGATGGCCGCGGCGCCTGCCGTCGTGGCCGGCGCGCTGGCGCTGGCACTGGCCCTGCGCCGGGCTTCCATGGCCTGGATGGGCTTGGGCGTCACCGCCATTGCCGTCGGCTTCGTCTGGTACTACAGCGCGCTGCACTGGACCCTGCCGGCCAAGTCCGTCACGCTGGCAGCGGCGGGTGTGCTGTTGCTGGCCGGGCGCCACTGGCTGCTGCGCGGTCGCACCGGCAAGGAGTTCGCATGAAGCGCTGGATCGTGACCGCCTGGGCGCTGACCCTGGCGCTGGCCGCCGCCGGCATCGCCGGCAAAGAAACGCTGCTGGCACGCGGCGACACCGTCTTGCTGCGGCTCGCGCCGGTCGATCCGCGATCGCTGATGCAGGGCGACTACATGGCGCTGAACTTCGCCATCGGCAACCAGATCCGCACGGCGCAGGGGCCGGCGCAGCGCCCGCCGCGCGACGGCGTGGCGGTGATCCGGCGCGACGCGCAGGGCGTGGCCAGCTTCGTGCGGCTGCATGACGGCGGGCCGCTGGGCGTGGGCGAGCAGTTGCTGCGCTTCCAGGCGGCGCGGTCGCGCTGGGGCGGGGCGCAGGTGCAGGTGTCGACCGATGCGTATTTCTTCCAGGAGGGGCAGGGCGAGCGCTTTGCCCAGGCCATGTATGGGGAGTTCCGCGTGGGCGCGGACGGCCAGGCGCTGCTGGTGGGGCTGCGGGGGAAGGAAATGGAAAAGCTGTGAAGCGGCGGGCGGTTCCCCCGCGCCCGGCAGAAAACAAAAAACCCGCGAAATCGCGGGTTTTTTGGCGTCGGGGGCTGGCTCAGACGTTGAACAGGAAGTTCAGCACATCCCCATCCTTCACCACGTATTCCTTGCCTTCCGCCCGCATCTTGCCGGCTTCCTTGGCGCCGGTCTCGCCCTTGAACGAGATGTAGTCGTCGAAGGCAATGGTCTGCGCACGGATAAAGCCGCGTTCGAAGTCGGTATGGATCACGCCGGCCGCCTTGGGCGCCGTGTCGCCGACATGGATGGTCCAGGCGCGCACTTCCTTCACGCCGGCAGTGAAGTAGGTCTGCAGGCCAAGCAGCTTGAAGCCGGCGCGGATCACGCGGTCCAGGCCCGGCTCTTCCATGCCCAGGTCGGCCAGGAATTCGGCCTTGTCGGCGTCGTCCAGGTCGGCGATCTCGGCTTCGATGGCGGCGCACACGGCTACCACCGGCGAATTGGTCTGCTTGGCGTACTCGCGCACCGCGTCCAGGTGCGGGTTGTTCTCGAAGCCGTCTTCACGCACGTTGGCGACATACATGGTCGGCTTGGCGGTGATCAGGCAGAACGGACGGATGGCGTCCCATTCTTCCGGGGCCAGGTCGAGGGTGCGCACGGCCTTGGCCTGGTCGAGCACGGCTTGCGCCTTTTCCAGCACGGCGACCAGGCGCTGCGCTTCCTTGTCGCCGGCGCGGGCCGGCTTGATATAGCGGGCCAGGGCCTTTTCCACGGTGGCCAGGTCGGCCAGTGCGAGTTCGGTGTTGATGACCTCGATGTCCGACAGCGGATCGACCTTGCCGGCCACGTGGATCACGTTGTCGTCTTCGAAGCAGCGCACCACGTGGGTGATGGCATCGGTTTCGCGGATATTGGCCAGGAACTGGTTGCCCAGGCCTTCACCCTTGGAAGCGCCCGCGACCAGGCCGGCGATGTCGACGAACTCGACCGTGGCCGGCAGGATGCGCTCAGGCCTGACGATCTCGGCCAGGCTGGCGAGCCTCGGATCCGGCACTTCGACCACGCCCACATTGGGCTCGATCGTGCAGAACGGATAGTTTTCGGCGGCGATGCCGGCCTTGGTCAGGGCATTGAACAGCGTGGACTTGCCGACGTTGGGCAGGCCGACGATGCCGCATTTGAGGCTCATGGTCTTGTCTTAGAAATCAAGGGTTTGCAGGATGCGGTCCGGTGCCGGGCGGGCTGGCGACGGGCGCCTGGCGGGGCCAGTGGCGGGACTGCATCGGACGAGACAAACACGTCACATCGAGCTCGGGCTCGACGGCTATACGGGGTCTGCCACGGAAAACGGCAATTGTAACCCTATCGGGCCTCCGGGTTGCTGGCCGGTCGCCGTTCCACCCGCATATAAAACAAGACGGCCAGGAAAGTCTTCCTGGCCGTTGCGTGAGCGCCGCTTCCGCTCAATCGAGGTTCACGACGTTCATGCGCCGTCCGTGAACTGGTCCCGCTTATCCGTCGTCTTGGCGCCGTCCGTAAACATGTCGCGCCTGTCGATTGCCCTTGCACCATCCAGGAATACATCCCGCCGGTCGATTGACCGTGCTCCATCCGAATACACATCGAATTTGGAGACCTTGGCGCCGTCGGTATAAACGTCCCGCGGGCCAGTCGTGCCTCCGAATGCCGATCCCCCTGCAACCGCGATACCAACCGCGGCAATCCAAAGCGCCCTCTTCATTGCTCCACCTCCCTTCAGGTGGTTCGTCCCCGGTCAGAAACAATTCGTTTCAATATAGGCTGTGCGTTTCCGAACTTTGACCCACGCACCGACAGTTTTGTCATATGCCTAATGACCTGAGGAAATAATGAGCGGCCGCGCCCGAAGGGCCCCGGAGTGACGTGGCTATAATCCAGCCATGACCCGATCCCACGCGTCCGCGCGCACCGCTGCGCGCAATTCTTCCGCTTTCCAGGTGGCCGTCGTCGGCGGCGGCATCGTCGGCAAGTCCTGTGCCTTGTTGCTGGCCCAGCAGGGCATGGACGTGGCGCTGGTGGCGCCGAAGCCGCCCCGCGGCGTCGGCCGCGCGCCAGCCGAGGATTGGGACAGCCGTATCTATGCCTTCTCCGCCAGCTCGCAGGCGCTGCTGGAGCGGATGCGCGTGTGGGAGGCGCTGGACCCGGCTCGCATCCAGCCGGTGCGCGACATGCGTGTCTTTGGCGACGTCAGCGCCGCCGAGACCTCGCCCAGCCTGGACGGCGACCTGCATTTCTCCGCGTACGCCGCGGCGGTGCCGCAACTGGCGTGGATCATCGAATCCGGCCATGTCGAGCGCGCGCTCGACACCGCGCTAGGCTTCCAGCACCAGGTGACCTGGCATGACGGCACCGCCACCGTATGCGAGCGCGATCCGGAGGGCATTACCCTGACGCTGGACAACGGCAACAAGCTGCGCACGGCGCTGGCGATCGGCGCCGACGGCGCGCGCTCGTGGCTGCGCCAGCAGTGCCATATCGGCGTCAGCACGCGCAAGTACCGCCAGCTTGGCGTGGTCGCCAACTTTGCCTGCGAGCGTCCGCACCACGAGACCGCCTGGCAGTGGTTCCTGGGCGCGCCGGAAAAGCTGATGGCCGACGAAGAGCCTGCCAACGGCGAGGTACTGGCGATGCTGCCGCTGCCGGGCAACCATGTCTCGATGGTCTGGTCGGCAGACGAAGCGCACGCGCGCGACCTGCTCGCGCTGTCGCCCGAGGCGCTTGCCGCCACCGTGATGCAGGGCGCCGCCGGCGCGGTCGGCAGCCAGTTCGGCACGTTGCGCTGCGTGACGCCGGCGCAGGGCTTCCCGCTGGTGCTGCAGCGCGCCGACCAGTTCGTGCAGCCGCACGTGGCGCTGGTCGGCGACGCCGCCCACGTGGTGCACCCGCTGGCGGGGCAGGGCATGAACCTGGGCCTGCGCGATGTGGCGGAACTTGGCCGCGTGATGGCCGACAAAGAACCTTTCCGCAGCGAGGGCGACCTGCGCCTGCTGCGCCGCTACGAGCGCGCGCGCGCCACCGACCTGCTGTCGCTGACCGCGGCCACCGACGGGCTGCACCGGCTGTTCTCGCTGCCCGGCGGCGTGGCGCGGGTGGTGCGCAACACCGGCATGCGCGCGGTAGGCGGCCAGCCGCTGCTCAAGCGTTTCCTGATCGGGCGCGCGCTCGGCTGACGCCGCCACCGCGCCCCGAACGATCACCCGATCACCGAACACCCCTGGAGTCCACATGTTCCAATTCCTGCGCCGCCACCCTGTCCGCAGCGCCACCGTCACCGCCGTCGCTGGCGGCCTGGCCGCGGCCGGCTTTGCCCTGCATGCCATGGCGGCGGGTGAACCCGGCACCGACCGCATCAAGGAGTCGCTGCAGAAGGTGCTGGGCGGCCGCGCCGAGGTGAAAAGTGTCAGCAAGACTCCGGTGCCGGGGCTATTCGAGGCCAATATCGGCGGGCAGGTGGTCTACACCGACAGCACCGGCCGCTACATCCTCAACGGCGAGATGATCGACACCCGCACCGGCACCAACCTGACCGAAGAGCGGATGGCCGAGATCAACCGCATCAAGTGGTCGGACCTGCCGCTGGCGCGCGCGATCAAGTGGACCAAGGGCGATGGCAGCCGCCAGATCGCGGTGTTCTCCGACCCGAACTGCGGCTACTGCAAGCGCATCGAGCAGACCTTCCAGCAGATGGACAACATCACCGTGTACACCTTCCTGTACCCGGTGCTGTCGCCCGACTCGGAAACCAAGGCCAAGCAGGTCTGGTGCGCGGCCGACCGCACCAAGGCGTGGCGCGACTGGATGCTCAAGCAGGTCGCGCTGACCGGCAACGGCAGCTGCCAGACGCCGTTGCAGGAAAACCTGGCGCTGGGCCATAGCATGAACGTGACCGGCACGCCGGCAGTGTTCTTCATGGATGGCACCCGCATCCCGGGCGCGGCCGACGTGGCCACGCTGGAGAAGAAGCTCGCCAGCATCAAGAAATAAGCGCGCGCCGGCCCCGTCCCGGCTTGATCGACGGCCGGACTTGTCCGGCCGTTCTGCTTTCCGCATTCCCCTCATTCCCAAGCGATCGCCGCCAGGCGACTAGGAGACACCATGACGTTCCAGGCATTGCTGCTGACCCAGGCCGACGGCGCCACCCAGGCCAATCTGGCCACGCTAGACGAAGCGCAGTTGCCCGCCGATGGCGACGTGCTGGTCGCCGTGGACTACTCCACCATCAACTTCAAGGACGGCCTGGCGATCACGGGCCGCTCGCCGGTGGTGCGCAAGTGGCCGATGGTGGCGGGCATCGACGGCGCCGGCACGGTGCTGGAATCGTCCAGCGCGCGCTGGCAGGCCGGCGACAAGGTGGTGCTGAACGGCTACGGCGTGGGCGAGACCCACTGGGGCTGCCTGGCGCAGCGCGCGCGGCTGAAGGGTGACTGGCTGGTGCGCCTGCCCGATGCCTTCACCACGCGCCAGGCCATGGCGATCGGCACCGCCGGCTATACCGCGATGCTGTCGGTGCTGGCGCTGGAGCGCGGCGGCGTCAACGGCCCGGTGCAGCCCGGCGATGGCGAGGTGCTGGTGACCGGCGCTTCCGGCGGCGTGGGCTCGGTCGCGATCGCGGTGCTGAGCAAGCTGGGCTACAAGGTGGTGGCGTCGACCGGCAAGACCAATGAAGCCGACTTCCTGAAGGCGCTGGGCGCTGCCGATGTCATCGACCGCGCCGAGCTTGGCGCGCCCGGCAAGCCGCTGCAGAAGGAGCGCTGGGCCGCGGTGGTGGATTCGGTCGGCTCGCATACCCTGGTCAACGCGTGCGCGCAGGTGCGCTACGGCGGCGTGGTGACGGCGTGCGGGCTGGCGCAGGGGATGGACTTCCCGGCATCGGTGGCGCCGTTCATCCTGCGCGGCGTTACGCTGCACGGCATCGACAGCGTGATGGCGGCCATGCCGCTGCGCGAGCGCGCGTGGCAGCGGCTGGCGAGCGACCTGGAGCCGGATCGCCTGAACGCGATCACGCGCGAGATCGGGCTGGCCGAGGCGATCGACGCCGGCCGCAGGATCGTGGAAGGCGGCATGCGCGGCCGCGTGGTGGTCGACGTCAATCGTGCCTGAGCGGCGACCGGCTGCTTCACCAGCGTCGGCGAGGCCAGCGGTGCGCCGACGTTACAATCCTGCCCATGACGCCGATCCGCTACGCCATCGCCCCGCTTGCGCCTGAGGCGCACCTGTTTGCCGTCACCGTCACGGTGAGCGAGCCCGATCCCGCCGGCCAGCGCTTCACGCTGCCCGCGTGGATCCCGGGCAGCTACATGATCCGCGACTTCGCCCGCCATATCGTGCGCATCCGTGCCGATGCCGGCGGCCGCGAAGTCCCGCTGACCAAGCTCGACAAGCAGAGCTGGCAGGCCGCGCCGGTGAGCCTGTCGGACGGCCCGCTGATGCTGAGCTACGAAGTCTATGCCTGGGACCTGTCGGTGCGCGCCGCGCACCTGGACGCCACCCATGGCTTCTTCAACGGCAGCTCGGTGTTCCTGTGCGTCGAAGGCCAGGCCGAGCGGCCATGCACCGTCGATATCCACGCGCCCGAAGGCGAGGCCTACCGCGGCTGGCGTGTCGCCACCGCGATGCCGGAAGCGCCGGGCCGCGACGGCGCGAAGCGCTACGGCTTCGGCCGCTACCAGGTTGCCGACTACGACGAACTGGTCGACCACCCTGTCGAGATGGGCAACTTCCAGCTCGCCAGCTTCCGTGCCTGTGGCGCGCAGCACGACGTGGTCTTCACCGGCCGCGTGCCCAACCTCGACCTCGAGCGCGTGTGCCGCGACCTCAAGCGCATCTGCGAAAACCAGATCCGCCTGTTCGAACCCCGCAGCGCCGAGGCGCCGTTCCTGGACAGCAACCGCCGCTACGTCTTCATGACGATGGTCACCACCGACGGCTACGGCGGCCTCGAGCACCGCGCCAGCACCGCGCTGATGTGCGCGCGCAATGACCTGCCGGTGCGCGGCGACAGCGACACCAGCGAGGGCTATCGCACCTTCCTGGGCCTGTGCAGCCACGAGTATTTCCACACCTGGAACGTCAAGCGCATCAAGCCCGCCGCGTTCGTGCCGTACCGGCTGGCCGACGAAGCCTACACGCCGCTGCTGTGGCTGTTCGAGGGCTTCACCAGCTACTACGACGACCTGGTGCTGGTGCGCTCGGGCTGCGTGACCGAGGCGCAGTACGTCGAGATGCTGGGCAAGACCTGGAACGGCGTGCTGCGCGGCAACGGCCGCACCAAGCAGAGCGTGGCCGAAAGCTCGTTCGATGCCTGGACCAAGTACTACCGCCAGGACGAGAACGCGCCCAACGCCATCGTCAGCTACTACACCAAGGGGTCGCTGGTGGCGCTGGCGCTGGACCTGACCATCCGCGCCAAGTCGCGCGGACGGCGCTCGCTCGACGACGTCATGCGCGCGCTGTGGCGCCGCTACGGGCGCGGCTTCTATGCGCCCGGCGCGATGCAGCGCGGCGTGACCGAGCCGGAGGTGTATGCGCTGTTCGACGATGTGACCGGCCTGAAGCTGGGCAGCCTGCTGCGCTCGCTGACCGAAGGCACCGGCGAACTGCCGCTGGCGGCGCTGTTCAGGGACTTCGGCGTCAAGGCCGAGGCGCAGAAGCCGTCGCGCACCGCGGCGCTGGGCATCAAGGTCAAGACTGACGACGGCTGGGTACGCGTCACGCAGGTGCTGGACGGCGGCGCGGCGCAGGCCGCGGGCCTGTCGGCCGGCGACCTGCTGGTGGCCATCGACGGCCTGCGCGTGGCGCCCGGCCAGGTCGACAAGCTGCTGGGACGCTACCGCACCGGCGACCGCATCGACCTGCACGCCTTCCGCCGCGACGAGCTGCAGGTGCTGCCGGTCACGCTGGCGCGCGAGCCCGCGGCGCAGTTCAAGGTCAAGCTGGCGGACGGCCGGCATGCGGCGCGCTCGCGCTGGCTGGGCCAGTGACGTAGCGCAGCGATCCCCCACAACCCAGCCACCGCCCCGGCCGCATCGCCGTATGCAATACGCGCACGACCCCCGCACCTTCCTGTATTCGCACTACGTATATCGGGGGCTGCGCTCGGCCACCGGGGTGATCGGCGCCACGCTGATCGCGCTGCATTTCTCCGACCTGCCCACCGCGATGGTGGTGTCGATGGGCGCGCTGTGCACCAGCCTGATGGACCTGCCCAGCCCGCTGAACCACAAATTCAACGAGATGCTGGCGAGCGTGCTGCTGTGCAGCGCGGTGACGCTGGTGGTGGCGCTGACCACGCCGTTCCCGCGGGTGATGCCGTTCGTGCTGGTGCTGGTGACGTTCCTCGCCGCCATGATGACGGTGTACGGCAACAAGACCTTGCCGCTGCAATTCGCCGCGCTGTTCGTGATGACGCTCACGATCAACGAGGACTTCGTGGTCGAGCGCGCGCTGGTCCATGCGGCGCAGTTCAGCGCCGGCGCGGTGGCCTACCTCGGCTACGCGATGCTGGTGAGCTGGCTGACCGAGCGGCGCACCAGGCAACAGGTACTGGCCGAGTCGCTGTACGAGCTGGCCGGCTACCTCGAGATCAAGGCCGGCTTCTACGACGCCGGCCATGACTACGATGCCCAGTTCAACCAGCTGGTGCGCCAGCAGATCGTGGTGGCCGAGCGCCAGCAGGCCGCGCGCGACCTGGTGCTGCGCGGCAACCGCACGCCGCATGACGGGCTGCTGGTGCAGGTGCACCTGCGCATGCTCGACCTGTACGAGTACGTGCTGTCCACCAACACCGACTACCCGCTGCTGCGCCAGACCTTCGGCGGCACGCCGGTGCTGGACCACCTGCGCGGGCTGGTAGTGCTGATGTGCAAGGACGTGGAAGAGATCGCCTACGAGGTCACGCGCGGGCGCGGCTCTTACGCGACGGTGGAATACCGCGAAGGCCTGCGCGCGGTCGAGGCCGAGATCGCGCAGCTGCGCCACCACCACATCAAGCCCGCGGCGATGACGGCGCTGGCCGAGACGCTGGACATGATCCGCGGCGCGATCACGCTGATCGGGCAGCTGCACGAGGCCTCGCGCACGCCGGTGGAGCCGGCCAAGGTGCTGCCGGGCAGCGACATGACGCCGTTCCTGACGCGCCAGAAGTACGAGCTGGGCGTGCTGCGCGAAAACCTGCACTGGCGCTCGCCGGCGTTCCGCTTTGCGCTGCGCATGTCGATGGCGGTGGCGCTGGGGCTGTGGATCACCAACCACCTGCCGTACGCCTCGCACAGCTACTGGATCCTGCTGACCATCATCGTCATCCTGAAGCCGAACTTCAGCATGACCAAGCAGCGCTACAACGACCGCGTGATCGGCACGCTGATTGGCTGCGTGGTGGCGGTGGGGATCCTGAAGGTGGTGGACGAGCCGCTGATACTGCTGGGCGTGCTGTTTCTGGCGCTGGTGGCCAGCGCCGCGTTCGTGACCATCAAGTACCGCTACACCGCGATCGCGGCCTGCATCCAGGTGCTCATCCAGATCAACCTGCTGATGCCGGGCAGCCCGACGGTGGCGGGTGAGCGGCTGGTCGATACGGTGATCGGCGGCATCATCGCCTCGTTGTTCAGCTTCGTGCTGCCGAGCTGGGAATACCGCGCCATCCCCAAGCTGGTGGAGAACGTGCTGCAGGCCAACCGCCGCTATATCGCCGCAACGCGCGACCTGCTGCTGCGCCGGGCCAAGGACGACTTTGCCTATCGCGTGCAGCGCAAGCAGTTCATGGACAACCTGTCGGCGCTGATCTCTTCGTTCCAGCGCATGCTGGACGAGCCCAGGAGCCGGCATCGCGCGGTCGACAACCTGAACCGCTTTATCGTGCAGAACTACCTGGTGGCGGCGCACGTGGCGGCGGCGCGGATCCAGGTGCGGCAGCACTACGATGAGCTGGATATTCCCGCGGCCGAGGCGGCCATCGAGCAGGCTACCGAAGCGGCGCGCAACAGCCTGCAGCTGGCCAGCGAGCGGCTGCATGCCGACGAGCGTGGCGGCGGGCGCGGCGCGGGCTTTATCCGCCGCGAACGCGCGCCTGTGTTGGCCGAAGCGCAGGCGCCGCTGGCGGTAGCGGCAGGGCCGGTCGTGGCCGATGTCGCTGAAGCCGAGGAGGATGCGGCGGCCGAGCGCCGCGCGCGGCTGGCGGACTCGGCGGACAAGCGCCGCACCGATACGCTGGTACAGGCTGCCGCTCTGGGCGAGTCTAGCGAGCAGGCCGGGCCGACGTCCAGCTCCACTGGCCGTCCCGCCAACGCAGTGCTGGAGCGCCGGCTGCGCGCGCTGCGCGAGGACGCGGCCAAGATCGCGCTGCGTACCGGGGCGATCGGGCGGGCGATGCGGGCGCGTTCTTAATCACGCGTTCGAGTCCCGATGGGTTTTCTCCCCTCTCCCGCTTGCGGGAGGGGAGAAAATCTGTCGCGGCGTTAAAGGCCGTGCCCCTCCGGCATCTCATCCTCAGGCAACGTCAGCATCCCGCTGTTATAGCTGTACTCAAAGATCTCCCCATACCGCCCCCCAGCGCCGGCACCAGCACCTTCTCGGCGGTGCGGCTCTTGGACGCCAGTGCCGCGAACGCCAGCGAGAACAGCAGCGACGCCGCCAGTGCCGCCAGCATGCGGATGCTGGTGCGCATCAGGTAGTAGGGCAGGGTAGGCCACGTCCAGGTGCACCGCCAGCTGCTGGTCGGGGTGGAAGGCATTCATCTGCTGCGCAGCGAACGCGATCATCAGGATCACGGCCAGGATGATCGGACTTACTGGCGCATGCAGCCGGCTTCACCCGGGCGGCGCGCATCCCTTTGTAACGCCCGGCATGGCGGTCTAGTTTACTTGGTGTCGATCACAGAACGCGCACGCCTCGCGTGCGCTCACGGGGAAACGGCCATGAAGAAGGCAACCTGGCGCCTGGTCGCGCATGGGCGCGTGCAGGGCGTCGGCTATCGCGCCGCCTGCGCCGACGCCGCGGATGAACTCGGGCTGGGCGGCTGGGTGCGCAACCGGGTCGACGGCACCGTCGAGGTGATGGCGCACGGCACCGTCAAGCAGCTGGAAGCGCTGCAGGCGTGGATGGAAACGGGCCCGCCGGCGGCGCAAGTGACGTTTGTCGAGGTCGGGCGCGGGGAAGGGGAGTTCGCCGGCTTCGAGTTCCGGCCGACGATCTAGTCGATCAGGCCGCGGTCCAGTCGACCGGCGTGCGGCCGTGCGCTTCGAGCCAGCGGTTGGCTTCGCGGAAGTGGCCGCAGCCGAGAAAGCCGCGATGCGCCGACAGCGGCGAAGGATGCGGCGCTTCGAGCACGCGGTGGCCGTCGCCGAGCAAGGGTTTCTTCGCCTGGGCGTGGCTGCCCCACAGCATGAACACCAGGTTCGGGCGGCTTGCCGCCAGCGCGTGGATCAGGCAGTCCGTGACCGCTTCCCAGCCGCGGCGCGCGTGGCTGGCGGCCTGGCCCTGCTCGACCGTCAGCACGGTGTTGAGCAGCAGCACGCCCTGGCGTGCCCAGCCTTCCAGGTTGCCCGAGGTGCGCGGCGGGGTGCTATCCACGCCGAACTCGGCGGCGATTTCCTTGAAGATGTTGCGCAGGCTGGGCGGCACCTTGATGCCTTCCTGCACTGAGAAGGCCAGGCCGTGCGCCTGCGGCAGCTCCACGCCGCCGACGGTGCCGGTGCCGTGGTATGGATCCTGGCCCAGGATCACCACCTTGACCGCATCCGGCGGCGTCAGGTGCAGCGCGTGGAAGACGTGGTGCGGGAACACCGGTTTGCCGGCGGCGCGTTCACCATCGACAAAGGCGGCCAGCTCCTGCCATGCCGGCACGGTGATGCAGGGCGCCAGCAGCGCGCGCCACGCGGCGGGGAGGGCATCGGCCTGGGCCTGCAGGCTGGCGGCGGGGGAGGGCTCGCCGGGGGCACAGGGCGCTTCGGCGGCGAAGAGATCGGCTTGCATGCGTAAGGAATGCCTGGCGGGAAAAACCGCGATTATGACGCCTTGCCTTCGGCGATTCCCGCGAGGCGGTAGCCGCGCGCGGCTTTGCTGAGATCGGAAGGCGCCAGCGTGGCCACGGCGCCAAGCCGTGCGGCGAAGGCGCGCAGGGCATCGGCCGCGTGCGCGGCGTCGCCGTCGAGCCATTCCAGTTCGAGTTCCTGGATGCGTTCCTGCGCGGCGCTGGCCGGCGCGGTAATGGTGCCGGTGTCGAGGGCAGCCTCGATACGCGCGCCGTCCTGCGTGACGATCCAGGTGCGGCGGATGAAGTCGGTACGGAACACCGGTGCCAGCTTGCTGACCAGTGGCGCGAGCACGGATTGCGCTTCAGCGGGGAAGGTCTGCAGCTCGATGGCCTCCCCGGCGATTCCGGTTTCCCATTCATGGCGCGTGGCCAAGCCTGCCTGGCTGCTGCCGGCGGTCTTCAGCGTCTGCAGCCATTGCGCGCCCTTGCGGCGCAGGCGCAGCGCGGCGCGGGCCTGCGCCAGGTCGTGTTCGGGCGTGTCGAGGTAGACGTTGAGCAGGGTCGCTTCGCCCTGCGGCTGGCCGTTGGCGTCGAGCCAGGCGGCCAGCGGGGCGAGGGCGGCGTCGGGGACGGCGAGTTTGAGTTCGATTTCCTGGGGCATGGCGAGGATTTAACGGTGGGCAATGGCGATGGCTTCCCAATCACCACCAGCCGGTCCCCTCTCCCGCTTGCGGGAGAGGGGAGCAAACAAGCGGTAGGTCTTTACCCTCAGCCAAACAACCGCGCCAGCTCCACCCCCGGATCCGGCGCCCGCATGAACGCCTCGCCCACCAGGAACGCATGCACATTGGCATCGCGCATGCGCTTCACATCCGCCTGGCCGAGGATGCCCGATTCGGTCACCACCAGCTTGTCAGCCGAAATATGCGGCAGCAGGCCCAGCGTATTGTCCAGCGACACCTCGAACGTGCGCAGGTTGCGGTTATTCACGCCCAGCAGCGGCGTCTTCAGCCGCAGCGCGGCGTCGAGCTCATCGTCGCCGTGCACTTCCACCAGCACGTCCATGCCGAGTTCCAGCGCACAGGCTTCCAGCTCGGCCATCAGGCCATGGTCCAGCGCGGCGACGATCAGCAGGATGCAGTCGGCGCCCCAGGTGCGGGCCTCGTAGACCTGGTACAGGTCGACCATGAAGTCCTTGCGCAGCGCAGGCAGCGGGCACGCGCCGCGCGCGCGCTTCAGGTAATCGGCATGGCCCTGGAAGAAATTCACGTCGGTCAGCACCGACAGGCAGGCCGCGCCGTGGGTAGCATAGCTCTCGGCGATGGCTTCGGGCACGAAGTTCTCGCGCAGCACGCCCTTGGACGGCGAGGCCTTCTTCACCTCCGCGATCACGCCGGCATGGCCAGCCGCGATCTTTTCGCGCAGCGCGCGCTCGAAACCGCGCGGTGCCAGGCCGGGCTCGGTGCGCAGGCTCTCGGCCTCGGCGCGCAGGCTGGGCAGGTCGCGCTTCTTGCGCGCGGCGGCCACTTCATCGGCCTTCACGGCCAGGATTTTGTCCAGGATATCTGACATATCAGCGCCTCTTATTTGAATTGCTGCGTGGCGCGCACGAACTGGTCGAGCTTCTCGCGCGCAGCGCCGCTGGCGATGGCCTCGCGCGCGCGGCGGATGCCGTCCTCGATCGAGTCGGCCACATTGGCGGCGTACAGCGCGGTGCCGGCGTTCAGCGACACGATCTCGCGCGGCGTGCCGGGCACGTCGGACAGCGCTTCCAGCAACATCTCCTTCGATTCCCCCGCATCGGCCACCTTCAGGCCGCGGTTGGAGACCATCGACAGGCCGAAGTCTTCCGGGTGGATCTCGTACTCGCGCACCTCGCCGTCCTTCAGCTCGCCGACCAGCGTGGCGGCACCGAGCGACACCTCGTCCATGCCATCCTTGCCGTAGACGACAATCGCGTGCTTTGCGCCCAGGCGCTGCATCACGCGCACCTGGATGCCGACCAGGTCGGGGTGGAACACGCCCATCAGGATATTGGGCGCATCGGCCGGGTTGGTCAGCGGGCCCAGGATATTGAAGATGGTGCGCACGCCCATTTCCTTGCGTATCGGCGCGACGTTCTTCATCGCCGGATGGTGCGTAGGGGCGAACATGAAGCCGATGCCGGTCTGCTCGATGCACTGGCCGACCTGCTCGGGCGTGAGCATGATGTTGACGCCGAGCGCCTCCAGCACGTCGGCGCTGCCCGACTTGGAGCTGACGCCACGGTTGCCGTGCTTGGCGATCTTCGCACCCGCCGCGGCGGCGACGAACATCGAAGCAGTCGAGATATTGAACGTATGCGAGCCATCGCCGCCGGTGCCGACGATATCGACGAAATTCTCGCGGTCTTTCACCGGCACCTTGTTGGCGAACTCGCGCATCACCTGCGCGGCGGCGGAGATCTCGCCGATGGTTTCCTTCTTCACGCGCAGGCCGGTCAGGATCGCGGCGGCCATCACCGGCGAGATCTGCGCCTGCATGATCTGCCGCATCAGGTGCAGCATCTCGTCATGGAAGATTTCGCGGTGCTCGATGCAGCGCGTCAGGGCTTCTTGCGGCGTGATCATGGCGTTCTCGTTGACAGTCTGGATGGCGTGTTGGGTGCTGGAAGGCGCGGCGTCGAGCAGTCTCATCGCGGCGCCTTGACGAAGTTGGCCAGCATCGCATGGCCATGCTCGGACAGGATCGACTCGGGATGGAACTGCACGCCTTCGATGGCGAGCGCCTTGTGGCGCACGCCCATGATTTCGCCGTCCGGGGTCCAGGCGGTGATCTCCAGGCAATCGGGCAGGGTCTCGCGCTCGATTGCCAGTGAATGATAGCGCGTCACGTCGAAGTGCTTGGGCAGGCCGCTGAACACGCCTTGCTGCGTGGTCTCGATGGTGCTGACCTTGCCGTGCATCACCTGCTTGGCGCGGATCACCTTGCCGCCGAACGCCTCGCCGATAGCCTGGTGGCCCAGGCACACGCCCAGCATCGGCACCTTGCCGGCAAAATGCTGCAGCGCCGCCACCGAGATACCGGCTTCCTTGGGGCTGCACGGGCCGGGCGAGACGCAGATATGGTCGGGCTTCATCGCCTCGATCTCTTCGATGGTGATCTCGTCGTTGCGGTAGGTGTGCACCTCCACCCCCAGTTCGCCAAAGTATTGGACCAGGTTGTAGGTGAACGAATCGTAGTTGTCGATCATCAGCAGCATGGCGTCTGTCTCCTGTTCTCTCAGATATCGGAGTCCAGGCCATCCTGGACCTGCTCGGCGGCGCGGATCACGGCGCGCGCCTTGGCTTCGGTTTCCCTCCATTCGGCCTCGGGGTCCGAATCGGCAACGATGCCGGCGGCGGCCTGCACGTAGAGATTGCCGTCCTTGATGATGCCGGTGCGGATGGCAATGGCCAGGTCCATCTCGCCGCCGAACGAGAGGTAGCCCACCGCGCCGCCGTAGATGCCGCGCTTGCGCGGCTCCAGCTCGTCGATGATTTCCATCGCATGCACCTTGGGCGCGCCCGACAGCGTGCCGGCGGGAAAGGTCGCGCGCAGCACGTCGAGGTTGCTCATGCCTTCGCGCAGCGTGCCTTCGACCGAGCTGACGATATGCTGCACGTGCGAGTACTTCTCGATCACCATCTTGTCGGTGACCTTGACCGAGCCGGTCTGGGCGATGCGGCCGATATCGTTGCGCGCCAGGTCGATCAGCATCACGTGCTCGGCGATTTCCTTGGGATCGTTGAGCAGCTCGGTGGCAAGCTGGGCGTCCTTTTCCGGCGTATTGCCGCGCGGACGGGTGCCGGCCAGCGGGCGGATGGTGACGATGTGTTCGCTGCGGGTGTCGCCGCCGTTGTCGCCATTGGTGCCGACCTTGCGTTCCTCCTGGCGCACCAGGATTTCCGGCGACGCGCCCACCACCTGGAAGTCGCCGAAGTTGTAGAAATACATGTACGGCGACGGGTTCAGCGAACGCAGAGCGCGGTACAGCGACAGCGGCGAGTCGCGGTAGGGCTTCATCAGCCGCTGGCCGATCTGCACCTGCATCATGTCGCCGGCCATGATGTATTCCTTGGCCTTGTGCACGGCGTTCAGGTAGTCCGCCTTGGCGAATTCGCGGTAGACCTCGGTCTGCACCGACGGGCTGGTTACCGGCACGTCCACCGGCTGGCGCAGCTTCATGCGCAGCTCGCGCAGGCGCTGGCGGGCGCGGGGATAGGCTTCGGGCGTGGTCGGGTCGGCGTAGACGATCAGGTAGAGCTTGCCCGACAGGTTGTCGATCACGGCCAGCTCTTCGCACAGCAGCAGCTGGATATCGGGCAGGTTCAGGTCGTCGGGCTTCTGCGTGCTGGCGAGTTTCTTCTCGATATAGCGCACCGCGTCGTAGCCGAAGTAGCCGGCCAGGCCGCCGCAGAAGCGGGGCAGGCCCGGGCGCAGCGCGACCTTGAAGCGGCCTTCAAACTCGGCGATGAAGTCGAGCGGATTGCCTTCGTGCGTTTCCACCACCTTGCCGTCGGTCACCACCTCGGTGCGGTTGCCGAAGGCGCGCAGCAGCGTGCGCGCATGCAGGCCGATGAAGGAATAGCGCCCGAAGCGCTCGCCGCCGACCACCGACTCCAGCAGGAAGGTGTTGACCCCGCGCGTCTGCGACTGGGCCAGCTTCAGGTACAGCGACAGCGGCGTTTCCAGGTCGGCAAAGGCCTCGGCGATCAGCGGGATGCGGTTGTAGCCCTGGTCGGCCAGCGATTTGAATTCCAGTTCGGTCATGTCGGTCCTCTTGCGGTCCTCTTGTGCGGCGTCGCTGCGCGATGAGGTTGGGCGCGGCGCCGCATTTCGGCAATCAGGCTGGAGCGAATGGATACCCGCCCCGTTTGGCGGGCCGTGGTGCAGGCAAGTTGCGGACAAGACTGCACACGGCCGGGGAAGGGCGTGCGGCGCGTTCTTGAGCTAAACGTAGCAGAGAATTTCCGCTGCGCTGGCTTTTGGCGGGTTTGGGTGGGATGCCCGGCACGGGGTTGGACCCTCAGCCGGTTGTCACGACGCCCTCGGGTAGAGGGCGCGTCAGCAGACTCGCGAACGCACTTTACGCCTGTTGGAAGGCGCGCCAGCGACGCCAGGGCCAAGCCTGCCGATCACTGCCAGAAGAGATGCGTTTGCGGTTGAGAAACATTGAATGTTCAGGGATTTCAGTCGCGATCGACCTGATGATCGACCTTGTTGAGAGCGACCCTATCGATGACCTGCCCGGTGTGCCGCAAACAGCGCTGCGGCGTGGGCAATGGTGTCGACTATACCATCGGCCTCGACGGCTTGTACAGGATTGCCATGGTTGTAGCCATAGGGCACCAGCAGCACGCCCATGCCCGCCGCTCGGGCCGCCTGGGCGTCGTTTTCCGAGTCACCAAGGGCCGCCATCGCCGACGGATCCAGCCGGAACACTTCCGCCACCTTGAGCAGCGGGAACGGGTCGGGCTTGCGCAGCTGGAACGCATCGCCGCCGTAGACCAGCTCGAAATATGCCGCCAGCCCGGTCTTGGCCAGCAGCGGCTCGGTGAAGCCGAAGGGCTTGTTGGTCACGCAGGCCAGCCTCAGGCCGGCTGTCTTCATTGCCGCCAGGCCTTCGCGAACGCCCGGGTAGACCTGCGAGAACTGGCCGTTGATGCGGATGTACTCGCGGTCGTACAGCGCGTAGGCATCGGCAAAGAGGCTGTTGGCGTGCAGCGGCGAGAAGCGCGCGTCGAGCACGCGCCGGATCAGGTTTTCCGAGCCCTTGCCGACGTAGCTGACGATTTCCTGCTCGGACATCGGCGCCACCGGCCCCAGGTTGGGGTGCTGGCGGCCCAGCGCCAGCAGCATGGCGTTGATCGAGGCGTGGAAGTCGCCCGCCGTATCGACCATGGTGCCGTCCAGGTCGACGATCACCCCTTCGATGCCGCTCCAGTCGGTGCGGCGCAGTGCCACGCCCGCAGTCATCGGCCAACCTTCGCCAGTTCGCCGCGCAGCGCCGAGATGATGCCGCGGTAGCCGCCGTCGCCGTCGGGCTTGCCGAACACGGCCGAGCCCGCCACGAACGTGTCTGCGCCGGCCGCGGCGATCTCGGCGATATTGTCGACCTTCACGCCGCCGTCCACTTCCAGCAGGATGGTGCGGCCGGTGCGGGCAGTGTATGCGTCGATACGCTGGCGCACCGCGCGCAGCTTGTTCAGCGTCTCGGGGATGAACGACTGGCCGCCGAAGCCGGGGTTGACCGACATCAGCAGGATCACGTCCAGGCGGTCCATCACGTGGTCCAGGTGGTGCAGCGGGGTGGCGGGGTTGAACACCAGGCCGGCCTGGCAGCCGTTATCGCGGATCAGCGCGAGCGAGCGGTCGACGTGCTCGCTGGCTTCCGGGTGGAAGGTGATGATATTGGCGCCGGCCTTGGCAAAGTCCGGGATGATCCGGTCTACCGGGCGCACCATCAGGTGCACGTCGATGGGGGCGGTCACGTGGGGACGGATCGCCTCGCACACCAGCGGGCCCACGGTCAGGTTGGGCACGTAATGGTTGTCCATCACGTCGAAGTGGATCCAGTCGGCGCCGGCCTCGGTCACGCGGCGGACTTCCTCGCCCAGGCGGGCGAAATCGGCGGACAGGATGGAGGGGGCGATGCGGAAGGTGGGTTGGGTCATTTTGGCGGGCGGTGAATGCAGGGAATGCTGTTATCGCCGCTGCGGCGGGCCGAAGGCGCCGCCGCAGCAGGGGCGGCCGGGGCGCACGGCGGGCGGCGGCAAGGCGTTGAAAGACCGATATTCTACGCCCGCCCGGTGCGATCGCGTCCGGCCGGCACCCTTGCCCGTCCCGCGGCCATCCCGCACAATGCGGCTACCCCATTCCCCTGCCGGCCGATGCTGCCGCCGGCCCTGCCCAAGATGAGCGAATACGCCTTCTCCGTGTCGGTGCGCACCCAGTACCTGCCGGACCAGTCCGATCCCGAGCGCGGGCGCCATGCCTTCGCCTACACCATCACCATCCACAACACTGGCGAGGTGGCGGCGCAGCTGATCTCGCGCCACTGGATCATCACCGACAGCGACAACGGCACGCAGGAAGTCGCCGGCCTGGGCGTGGTGGGCCACCAGCCGCTGCTGAAGCCGGGCGAGCATTTCGAATACACCAGCTGGGCCACCATCTCGACGCCGGTCGGGTCGATGAAGGGCGAATACTTCTGCGTGGCCGAGGACGGCCACCGTTTCGAGGTGCCGATCCCCGAATTCGCGCTGGTGCTGCCGCGCATGCTGCACTGAGCGCGCGCCCAGCCGGAAGCCGGGAAGCCTCGAAGCGGGAACCTACTGGCGCTTCGCGCTGTCCTGTTCCTGCGCCGGCGTTTGCCGGCCCTGCGTGGATTCCTGCGGCTGGCGCGACGGGTGGTCGTCGGGCGCGCGGGTCGGGCGCGGGTTCTTTTTGGCCGTGCCCATGGTCCAGACCACGATAAAGATCAGCAGGAACAGCGCCACGCCGGCCTCGAGGGCGAACAGCAGCATGGGATGGGCTTCGAAGAACTTGCTCATGGCGGATGCGGCGGTGGCGATGACAGATGACAGATGACGGTGGGATTGTAGGGCAACTGCCCGGTGCGATCCCTGCCGGGCCGGCACCGGTCGCGGGACACTGCGCGGGACACTGAACAACAAGCAAGATGGCATACGCGGATTCGCTTTCGATTTCTCTCCCAGGTTTCACTGCGCGCGCTGGCGCCCGTGCCCGCGCCTGGCTGGCGCTCGCCGGCGCCGGCGCGCTGCTGGCCGGCTGCATGAGCGGCCCGCCGCCGCGCATCGAGACCGGCCCGTCCGGCAGCACGCCGCCCGCTTCGTCGACCCAGAAAGGCCAGCTGCAGGCCGCCAGCTGGAACGACATCGGCGGCTGGACCCAGGACGACGTGCGCGCGGCCTGGCCCGCGCTGCAGGCCAGCTGCCAGGCGCTGAAGAAGCGCGCCGAGTGGAGCCGAGCCTGCGCCGCCGGCATGATGGTCGACGCCGGTGACCTCAACGCCATGCGCGCCTATTTCGAGACCAACTTCCAGCCGTTCCGCGTGGTCAACGGCGACGGCACCGACAGCGGGCTGATCACCGGCTACTACGAGCCCATCCTGCACGGCTCGCGCACGCGGCAGGGGCGCTTCCAGGTGCCGCTTTACCGCAAGCCGGCGCAGTTCGGCAACCGCCCGCTGCCGGGCCGCGCCGAGCTGCTGCAGAACCCGGCCATGCGCGGCAACGAGCTGGTGTGGGTGGATGACGCGGTCGAGGCCGCCTTCCTGCAGATCCAGGGCTCGGGCCGGATCCGCATGGCGGACGGCACCATGATGCGGGTCGGCTTCGGCGGCACCAACGACCAGCCGTTCCGCTCGTTCGGCAAATGGCTGCTGGACCGCGGCGAGATCACGCCGGCGCAGGCCACCATGCAGGGCATCAAGGCGTGGGCGCGGGCCAACCCGGGGCGCGTCGACGAGATGCTGAACGTCAATCCTCGCTTCGTGTTCTTCCGCGAGCTGCCGCCGAACAATGACGGCCCGGTGGGCGCGCTGGGCGTGCCGCTGACCGCCGAGCGCTCGATCGCGGTGGACCCCGCCACCATTCCGCTGGGCGTGCCGGTGTTCCTGTCGACCACGCGCCCGCTGTCGACCGAACCGATCCAGCGGCTGATGTTTGCGCAGGATACGGGCAGCGCCATCAAGGGCGGCGTGCGCGCCGATTTCTTCTGGGGCGCCGGCGATGCGGCGGGCGAGACGGCGGGGCGGATGAAGCAGGGCGGCCGGATGTGGGTGCTGATGCCGCGTAGCTGAGGCCAGCCGATCAGGCTAATACTGCGAATGTTGTCTCCCCTCTCCCCCAACCGCTCTCCCGCAAGCGGGAGAGGGGAGCAAAGCGGCGGAATTCTTAATGGCCCTGGGCCATCACCGCGGCCGCTGGTCCACGATCCGCTTCGCCTTCCCCACCGAACGCTCGATGCCTCCCTCCGGCAGCACCTCGATGGTGGCGGTCACCCCGATATAAGACTTGATCTCGTGCGCCAGCCGCTCGCGCGCAGACTGCGCACGCGCCAGCTCGCTGCCATGGGCGCATTCCACACGCACCGTCAACGTATCCATATGGCCGTCCTTGCCCAGCACGCACTGGTAGTGCGGCGCCAGCTCGGCCTGCTTCAGGATCAGTTCCTCGATCTGTGACGGGAACACGTTGACGCCGCGCACGATCATCATGTCGTCGGTCCGGCCGGTGACCTTTTCCATGCGGCGGAAGGCCGGCCGCGCCGTACCCGGCAGCAAGCGGGTCAGGTCGCGGGTCCGGTAGCGCACCACCGGCATCGCTTCCTTGGTCAGCGAGGTAAAGACCAGCTCGCCGAATTCGCCATCGGGCAGCACTTCGCCGGTATTCGGGTCGATGATTTCCGGGTAGAAGTGGTCTTCCCAGATGGTCGGGCCGTCCTTGGTTTCGGCGCATTCATTGGCCACGCCCGGGCCCATCACCTCGGACAGCCCGTAGATATCGACCGCGGAAATGCCCATGCGCTTCTCGATCGCCAGCCGCATTTCGGGCGTCCACGGCTCGGCGCCGAAGATGCCCACGCGCAGCGAGCTGGTGGCCGGGTCGACGCCCTGGCGCTCGAACTCGTCGGCGATCGCCAGCATGTAGCTGGGCGTGACCATGATGATCTCGGGCTTGAAGTCCAGGATCAGCTGGACCTGGCGCTCGGTCTGGCCGCCGCCGAACGGGATTGCCGTCAGGCCGGCTTTCTCGACGCCGTAGTGCGCGCCCAGCCCGCCGGTGAAGAGGCCGTAGCCATAGCTGATATGTACCTTGTCGCCCCGGCGCGCGCCGGAGGCCCGGATCGAGCGCGCCATCACCGTCGCCCAGTTATCAATGTCCTGGAGCGTGTAGCCGACCACCGTGGGCTTGCCGGTGGTGCCGGACGAAGCATGCACGCGCGCCACGCGGTCCTGCGGCACGGCGAACATGCCGAACGGGTAATTGTCGCGCAGGTCCTGCTTGCTGGTGAACGGAAAGCGCGCCAGGTCGGCCAGCGATTGCAGCTGGTCGGGATGGACGCCGGCCTCGTCGAACTTGCGGCGGTACACCGGCGAATTGGCGTAGGCGTGGTGGAGCGACCATTTCAGCCGCTCCAGCTGCAGGGCCTGCAGCTCGGCGCGGCTGGCGGTCTCGATCGGGTCCAGGGGCAGATCGGTCAGGCGCGTGCTCATGTCGTCTCCTGCACGGGGGGCGGTTATCTTGGTGGCTGCGGTGTTCAGGCGACGGTATCCGGCGGCACGACATGGCCCTTGATATGCGCCGACTTGCCGCGGAACAACGCCACCACCTCGCCGGCGGCGTTGGTCACGCGGATGTCGTAGATGCCGTGGCGGCCCGACAGGGTCTGCTCGATCCCCTCTGCGGTCAGCACGTCGCCGCCGTGCACGGGTTTGAGGAACTCGATGCTGCAGCCGGCTGCCACGGTATTGATGTTATGGCTGTTGCAGGCGAACGCGAAGGTCGAATCGGCCAGCGTGAACATCAGGCCGCCGTGGCAGATGCCGTGGCCGTTCAGGAATTCATTGCGTACCGGCATGGTCAGCCGGGCATAGCCGGGGCGGACCGCTTCAACGGTGATCCCGAGCCAGCGGCTGCAGGTGTCGGCTTCATACATGGCGGCCGCGGCCGCTTCGGCGAGGGCCTGGGGGTCCTTGTGCAACGTGGTCTCCTTGGGGGGCGGGGTGGCGCCGTGCAGGCGCCCTGAAGCGCTTACTTGCCGGTAAATCGGGCGGCGCGCTTTTCCAGGAAGGCATTGACGCCTTCCGCATAGTCCGCCGACTGGCCGAGCTCACGCTGCAGGTCGCGTTCCAGGTCGAGCTGGGTGTCGAGGGTGGCGGTCGCGCTGGCGTACATGGCGCGCTTGATCGAGGCCAGCGCCCGGGTCGGCTGCGCGGCCAGGTGCGTGGCCAGCGCCAGCGCCTGCTCGGGCAGCAGCGGATCGTCCATGGCTTCCCAGATCAGGCCCCATTTCTCGGCTTCCTCGGCGGACAGGCGCTCGCCGGTCATCGCCAGCCCGAGCGCGCGCGCCATGCCGATGCGCTTGGGCAGCAGCCAGGTGCCGCCGGAATCCGGCACCAGCCCGATCTTGACGAAGGCCTGGATAAAGTTGGCCGAGCGCGCGGCCAGCACCATGTCGCAGGCCAGCGCCAGGTTGGCGCCGGCGCCGGCGGCGGTGCCGTTGACTGCGGCTACCACCGGCAATGGCAGCGCCTGCAGCCGACGGATCAGCGGGTTGAACCAGGTGTCGATCAGTTCGCCGAGGTCGGTCATCCGGCCGGGCGTGAAATCCAGGTCGGCCAGGTCCTGACCAGCGCAGAAGCCGCGCCCGGCGCCGGTCAGCAGCAGCGCCCGCGCGCCGCCGGCCTCGACATGGTCGAGCGCCTGCTGCAGCGCCTTGTGCATCTCGCGGGTGAAGCTGTTGAGCTTGTCGGGGCGGTTCAGCGTGATTACCGCGACGGACCCCTGCCATTGGAGCAGGATGGGGCCGGCATCGAGGCTGACCGGCTGGCCAGCGGGCGTGGACATCGGGGGCATGTTTGTCTCCTGCCTGGTGTTCTTTGCGGTCGGCGCGGGGCTGGCGCCGCTAAAATAAACCGACCAGTCGGTCGGCAAATGGTAGCACTAAATACTGCATGCGTGAGCTATTCGCTCAGCGTAAGGGCGCCGGACCGAGGTGCCTTATTAGTACTAACCCGCGATCGCGTTCCGCAATCGGGATGGCGACCGCAATGCCGGCACCCCGTGTCGCTCTATAATCGCGCTGCCAACAACAATTGCAGCATCGCTGGTGCCCGTTACGCGCCGGCACGCAAGACTGTTTCACTGATTCCCCCATTTCCGCACTGGATCTCCCTATGAAGAAGTTCGCAGCACTCCTTTTGGCCTCGTCCGTGGCGCTGTTCGCCGCGTGCGGCAAGAACGAATCCGCACCGGCCGCCGGCACGGGCAGCGCCGCCGCCAGCAAGATCATCGTCGGCCTGGATGACAATTTCCCGCCCATGGGCTTCCGCGATACCAATAACGAGCTGGCCGGCTTCGATATCGATATGGCGAAAGAGGCCAGCCGCCGTCTCGGCATGGCCGTCGAATTCAAGCCGATCGACTGGAGCGCCAAGGAAGCCGAACTGAACGGCAAGCGCGTGGACGTGCTGTGGAACGGGCTGACCATCACCGACGAGCGCAAGAAGAACATCAGCTTCACCGCGCCCTATATGACCAACCACCAGATCGTCATCGTCGGCACCAATTCGCCGGTGAAGGCCAAGGCGGACCTGGCCGGCCGCATCGTCGGCGCGCAGGACGGCAGCAGCGCGGTGGACGCCATCAAGAAGGAAGGCCAGGTCTCCGCCAGCCTGAAGGAGCTCAAGACTTTCGGCGACAACGTGACAGCACTGATGGACCTGTCCGCCGGCCGCCTCGACGCGATCGTGGTGGATGAAGTGGTGGGCCGCTACCTGATCAGCAAGCGCGCCGGCGAATACCGCGTGCTCGAAGAGAACTTCGGTACCGAGGAGTACGGCGTCGGCGTCCGCAAGGATGACGCCGATCTGCTCGGCAAGCTCGACAAGACCCTGGCATCGATGAAGCAGGACGGCACCGCCGCCCGCATCGCCACCCAGTGGTTCGGCACCGATATCACCAAGTAATCCAGGCGCCAGCCGGCGCCCTGCGCGGTTCGGGCAGGGTGCCGGCTTCCTTCCGGACTCGGGCGCTGGCCGCGCGACGGCCCGCTGCCTGGAATCCTTCCTCCTTCTGTTCGCGCGAACATGGATTACGTCTTATCTCTACTGGGGCCATTGGCGCAGGGTGCGAAAGTCACGCTCACCCTGTTCGTCATCACGCTCGCCCTGTCGGTGCCGCTGGGGCTGGCGCTGGCGCTCGCGCGCATCTCGTCATGGCCGCTGCTGAGCGGTGCGGTCAATGGCTACATCTGGCTGATGCGCGGTACGCCGCTGATGCTGCAGATGCTGTTTATCTATTTCGCGCTGCCGTTCGTGCCGGTCATCGGCGTGAGGCTGCCCGATTTTCCCGCGGCGGTGGTGGCGTTCGCGCTCAACTACGCCGCGTACTTCGCGGAAATCTTCCGCGCCGGGATCAAGTCCGTCGACCGCGGCCAGTATGAAGCCAGCAAGGCGCTGGGCATGACGTACTTCCAGACCATGCGCCGGGTCGTGCTGCCGCAGATGGTCAGCCGCGTCCTGCCGCCGGTCAGCAATGAAACCATCACGCTGATCAAGGACACGTCGCTGATCTACGTGCTCGCCCTCAACGATATCCTGCGCACCGCGCGCGGCATCGTGCAGCGCGATTTCACGACCACGCCTTTCCTGGTCGCCGCGCTGTTTTATCTGGTGATGACGCTGATTCTGACCTGGTTCTTCCAGAATCTCGAAAAACGCTATGCCAAACATGATGACTAGCCCGAATGGCGCCACCTCTGACCAAGCGCCCGGCATCATGATCGCGGCGCGGGACATCTTCAAGTCGTTCGGATCGCTGCAGGTCCTGCGCGGCGTCTCGCTGACGCTGCGCAAGGGCGATGTCACCGCGGTGATCGGGCCGTCGGGCTCGGGCAAGAGCACCTTGCTGCGCTGCCTGAACCATCTCGAGGTGATCGACCGCGGCACCATCGACATCGAAGGCGAAGCGCTGGCGGCCGCTGGCCCCGACGGTGCCTCCAGGTATGTGCCGGAGGCGGAAGTCCGCCGCATCTGCCGCAAGATGGGTATGGTGTTCCAGTCGTTCAACCTGTTCCCGCACATGACGGTGCTGCAGAACATCATCGAGGCACCGATGACCGTCAAGGGGCTGTCGCGCGACGCGGCGGTGCCCAAGGCCGAGGAACTGTTGCGCAAGGTCGGGCTGCTGGCCAAGCGGGACAACTATCCGGCGCGCCTGTCCGGCGGGCAGAAGCAGCGCGTGGCGATTGCGCGCGCGCTGGCGATGGAGCCCGACATCATGCTGTTCGACGAGCCGACCTCCGCGCTCGATCCGGAACTGACCGGGGAAGTACTGCGCACCATGCGGCAACTGGCGGACGAGCATATGACCATGCTGGTTGTCACGCATGAGATGGGGTTTGCGCGCGAAGTGGCCAACCACGTCGTGTTCATGGACGAGGGCAGGATCCTCGAGGAAGGCGCGCCTGCCGAGGTGTTCGGCTCTCCCGCCCATGCACGCACCCGGGAATTCCTGGCGCACATGCTCTGAACAGGGAACAGCGCCGCCAGGCCGCGACAGGTGGCAGAATAGCCCGCAGCCGGTGGCGGACGCTGCCATTTGATTGCCAATACATAGGAGAAGACATGCCGTACGAAAACATCCTGGTCGAGACGCGCGGCCGCGTTGGTCTGGTTACGCTGAACCGCCCCAAGGCGCTGAACGCGCTCAACGACGCGCTGATGGATGAACTGGGTGCCGCGCTGACGGCGTTCGACCAGGATGAGGGCATCGGCGCCATCGTCATTACCGGCAGCGACCGCGCCTTCGCCGCCGGCGCCGATATCGGCATGATGGCCAAGTACTCCTTCATGGATGTCTACAAGGGCGACTACATCACCCGCAACTGGGAAACCATCCGCAAGATCCGTAAGCCGGTGATTGCTGGCGTGGCGGGGTACGCGCTGGGCGGTGGCTGCGAACTGGCGATGATGTGCGACATCATCATCGCGGCGGACTCGGCCAAGTTCGGCCAGCCGGAGGTCAAGCTCGGCACCATGCCCGGCGCCGGCGGCACGCAGCGCCTGCCGCGCGCGGTGTCCAAGGCCAAGGCGATGGACCTGTGCCTGACCTCGCGCATGATGGACGCCGCCGAAGCCGAGCGCTCGGGCCTGGTGTCGCGCGTGGTGCCGGCCGACAAGCTGCTGGACGAAGTGCTGGCCGCCGCCGAAACCATCGCCGGGTTCTCGCTGCCGGTGGTCATGATGATCAAGGAGTCGGTCAACGCCGCTTACGAGACCACGCTCAATGAAGGCGTGCACTTCGAGCGCCGGCTGTTCCATTCCACCTTTGCCAGTGAAGACCAGAAGGAAGGCATGGCCGCTTTCGTAGAGAAGCGCGCCCCTAATTTCCAGCATCGCTGAAAACTTGATAGGGGAATACCTGACGGCAGCGCGGGGGTATTCAAGGGCCGCCGCGCTGGCCATCTTGAGGTTTTCCTTTATTGCTCAAAGGGTTACGACATAATCACGCGAACCCCTAGCTGAGCGCTGTGACAAAGATGTTGCAAGGTCCGTGGAACCGGCCTAATATTCGCCCCCTCGCAACACACAACGCAGCGCTGCAAGGCAGACGCAGCAAGGGTTGCGAGGTCGACCGCAAGGTTGGCGCAGCGAAGTTGGCAGCGCTGGCCGCAGCAAAAAAAGATTGCTGCAACGGTTGACGAAACGAAGAAAGCTCTGCATAATCTCGTTTCTCTGCTGCAGACAACGCAGCGCGCTGAACGGCAAAGCCGGGAAGCGAAGTTCTTTAACAAACAAACAACCGATAAGTGTGGGCGCTGGGTAGCGGACGCCGCTGTCTTCGGACAGTGTTGCTTCACAAGTTATACAGTGCTCGCACAGCAAAACGTGACTGGGTCTTCGGATCTGGTCAGTCAGTTTTCTGAGAGTGAGCGACCGCTCGAAAGAGCGAGGGTCTTCGGACCCACACAGAGATTGAACTGAAGAGTTTGATCCTGGCTCAGATTGAACGCTGGCGGCATGCCTTACACATGCAAGTCGAACGGCAGCACGGGCTTCGGCCTGGTGGCGAGTGGCGAACGGGTGAGTAATACATCGGAACGTGCCCTGTAGTGGGGGATAACTAGTCGAAAGATTAGCTAATACCGCATACGACCTGAGGGTGAAAGCGGGGGACCGTAAGGCCTCGCGCTACAGGAGCGGCCGATGTCTGATTAGCTAGTTGGTGGGGTAAGAGCCTACCAAGGCGACGATCAGTAGCTGGTCTGAGAGGACGATCAGCCACACTGGGACTGAGACACGGCCCAGACTCCTACGGGAGGCAGCAGTGGGGAATTTTGGACAATGGGGGCAACCCTGATCCAGCAATGCCGCGTGTGTGAAGAAGGCCTTCGGGTTGTAAAGCACTTTTGTCCGGAAAGAAATCGCGCTGGTTAATACCTGGCGTGGATGACGGTACCGGAAGAATAAGCACCGGCTAACTACGTGCCAGCAGCCGCGGTAATACGTAGGGTGCGAGCGTTAATCGGAATTACTGGGCGTAAAGCGTGCGCAGGCGGTTTGATAAGACAGGCGTGAAATCCCCGAGCTTAACTTGGGAATGGCGCTTGTGACTGTCAGGCTAGAGTATGTCAGAGGGGGGTAGAATTCCACGTGTAGCAGTGAAATGCGTAGAGATGTGGAGGAATACCGATGGCGAAGGCAGCCCCCTGGGACGTCACTGACGCTCATGCACGAAAGCGTGGGGAGCAAACAGGATTAGATACCCTGGTAGTCCACGCCCTAAACGATGTCAACTAGTTGTTGGGGATTCATTTCTTCAGTAACGTAGCTAACGCGTGAAGTTGACCGCCTGGGGAGTACGGTCGCAAGATTAAAACTCAAAGGAATTGACGGGGACCCGCACAAGCGGTGGATGATGTGGATTAATTCGATGCAACGCGAAAAACCTTACCTACCCTTGACATGCCACTAACGAAGCAGAGATGCCTTAGGTGCCCGAAAGGGAAAGTGGACACAGGTGCTGCATGGCTGTCGTCAGCTCGTGTCGTGAGATGTTGGGTTAAGTCCCGCAACGAGCGCAACCCTTGTCTCTAGTTGCTACGCAAGAGCACTCTAGAGAGACTGCCGGTGACAAACCGGAGGAAGGTGGGGATGACGTCAAGTCCTCATGGCCCTTATGGGTAGGGCTTCACACGTCATACAATGGTGCGTACAGAGGGTTGCCAACCCGCGAGGGGAGCTAATCCCAGAAACGCATCGTAGTCCGGATCGTAGTCTGCAACTCGACTACGTGAAGCTGGAATCGCTAGTAATCGCGGATCAGCATGCCGCGGTGAATACGTTCCCGGGTCTTGTACACACCGCCCGTCACACCATGGGAGTGGGTTTTGCCAGAAGTAGTTAGCCTAACCGCAAGGAGGGCGATTACCACGGCAGGGTTCATGACTGGGGTGAAGTCGTAACAAGGTAGCCGTATCGGAAGGTGCGGCTGGATCACCTCCTTTCCAGAGGCTTGTGTCTCAAGCCTAGCGTTCACACTTATCGGTTTGTTTGCTGTTACAGCCAAGGGTCTGTAGCTCAGGTGGTTAGAGCACCGTCTTGATAAGGCGGGGGTCGTAGGTTCAAGTCCTACCAGACCCACCAAGTTATCCGAGGGGGGATTAGCTCAGCTGGGAGAGCACCTGCTTTGCAAGCAGGGGGTCGTCGGTTCGATCCCGTCATCCTCCACCACTGCCTGGTAACTTTGGTTGGCCGCCAAATGCAAGCGCTTAAGAATTGAGCGTTTGCATTTGGCATTGCCAAGCGATCGCGGGTCTGACCTGCGGATCGGCTGTTCTTTAACAATATGGGATGTAGTAAAGGTGTCGCGCGAGCGTTGATGAGACGCTGCAGTAGCAAACGCGATACCGGGTTGTGATTGTATCAACCAAAATGTATTTAAAGTGATCGAAAGATGACTTGGAATACGGCACAAATGCGAGAACTCAACCTGTAGTGAGCGGTGTCATGAGCGCAAGCTTGAGACACACTTGTTATAGGGTCAAGCGAACAAGTGCATGTGGTGGATGCCTTGGCGATCACAGGCGATGAAGGACGCGGTAGCCTGCGAAAAGCTTCGGGGAGCTGGCAAACAAGCTTTGATCCGGAGATGTCCGAATGGGGAAACCCGGCCCGTATGGGTCATCCCACACTGAATCCATAGGTGTGGGAAGCGAACGCGGCGAACTGAAACATCTAAGTAGCTGCAGGAACAGAAATCAACCGAGATTCCCAAAGTAGTGGCGAACGAAATGGGAAGAGCCTTGTACTCTTTAGCAGTGTTGTTAGCAGAACGGGATGGAAAGCCCGGCCCTAGCAGGTGATAGCCCTGTATGCGAAAACAGCGTTGTGGAACTAGGTGTACGACAAGTAGGGCGGGACACGTGAAATCCTGTCTGAAGATGGGGGGACCATCCTCCAAGGCTAAATACTCGTGATCGACCGATAGTGAACCAGTACCGTGAGGGAAAGGCGAAAAGAACCCCGGGAGGGGAGTGAAATAGATCCTGAAACCGCATGCATACAAACAGTCGGAGCCTGGAAACGGGTGACGGCGTACCTTTTGTATAATGGGTCAGCGACTTACATTCAGTGGCAAGCTTAACCGATTAGGGCAGGCGTAGCGAAAGCGAGTCCGAACAGGGCGTTGAGTCGCTGGGTGTAGACCCGAAACCAGATGATCTATCCATGGCCAGGTTGAAGGTGCGGTAACACGTACTGGAGGACCGAACCCACTAACGTTGAAAAGTTAGGGGATGAGCTGTGGATAGGGGTGAAAGGCTAAACAAATCTGGAAATAGCTGGTTCTCTCCGAAAACTATTTAGGTAGTGCCTCGTGTCTCACCTTCGGGGGTAGAGCACTGTCATGGTTGGGGGGTCTATTGCTGATTACCCCGCCATAGCAAACTCCGAATACCGAAGAGTGCAATCACGGGAGACAGACATCGGGTGCTAACGTCCGGTGTCAAGAGGGAAACAACCCAGACCGCCAGCTAAGGTCCCCAAATATAGCTAAGTGGGAAACGAAGTGGGAAGGCTAAAACAGTCAGGAGGTTGGCTTAGAAGCAGCCACCCTTTAAAGAAAGCGTAATAGCTCACTGATCGAGTCGTCCTGCGCGGAAGATGTAACGGGGCTAAGCTATATACCGAAGCTGCGGACGCACGCAAGTGCGTGGTAGGAGAGCGTTCTGTAAGCCTGTGAAGGTGTCTTGTAAAGGATGCTGGAGGTATCAGAAGTGCGAATGCTGACATGAGTAGCGATAAAGGGGGTGAAAGGCCCCCTCGCCGTAAGCCCAAGGTTTCCTACGCAACGTTCATCGGCGTAGGGTGAGTCGGCCCCTAAGGCGAGGCAGAGATGCGTAGCTGATGGGAAGCAGGTTAATATTCCTGCACCGTCGTATGATGCGATGGGGGGACGGATCGCGGAAGGTTGTCCGGGTGTTGGAAGTCCCGGTCCCTGCATTGGAGAAGGCGCTCAGGCAAATCCGGGCGCGGGATTCAAGGATGTGGGGCGAGCGGCCTAGTGCTGCGAAGCAATTGGAAGTGGTTCCAAGAAAAGCCTCTAAGCTTCAGTCATACGAGACCGTACCGCAAACCGACACAGGTGGGCGAGATGAGTATTCTAAGGCGCTTGAGAGAACTCGGGAGAAGGAACTCGGCAAATTGGTACCGTAACTTCGGGATAAGGTACGCCCTGGTAGCTTGACTGGCCTGCGCCAGAAGGGTGAAGGGGTTGCAATAAAATGGTGGCTGCGACTGTTTAATAAAAACACAGCACTCTGCAAACACGAAAGTGGACGTATAGGGTGTGACGCCTGCCCGGTGCCGGAAGATTAAATGATGGGGTGCAAGCTCTTGATTGAAGTCCCGGTAAACGGCGGCCGTAACTATAACGGTCCTAAGGTAGCGAAATTCCTTGTCGGGTAAGTTCCGACCTGCACGAATGGCGTAACGATGGCCACACTGTCTCCTCCCGAGACTCAGCGAAGTTGAAGTGTTTGTGATGATGCAATCTCCCCGCGGCTAGACGGAAAGACCCCATGAACCTTTACTGTAGCTTTGCATTGGACTTTGAACCGATCTGTGTAGGATAGGTGGGAGGCTTTGAAGCGTGGACGCCAGTTCACGTGGAGCCGTCCTTGAAATACCACCCTGGTTTGTTTGAGGTTCTAACCTTGGCCCGTGAATCCGGGTCGGGACAGTGCATGGTAGGCAGTTTGACTGGGGCGGTCTCCTCCCAAAGTGTAACGGAGGAGTTCGAAGGTACGCTTGGTACGGTCGGACATCGTACCTAAAGTGCAATGGCAAAAGCGTGCTTAACTGCGAGACCGACAAGTCGAGCAGGTGCGAAAGCAGGACATAGTGATCCGGTGGTTCTGAATGGAAGGGCCATCGCTCAACGGATAAAAGGTACTCTGGGGATAACAGGCTGATACCGCCCAAGAGTTCATATCGACGGCGGTGTTTGGCACCTCGATGTCGGCTCATCTCATCCTGGGGCTGTAGCCGGTCCCAAGGGTATGGCTGTTCGCCATTTAAAGAGGTACGTGAGCTGGGTTTAAAACGTCGTGAGACAGTTTGGTCCCTATCTGCCGTGGGCGTTGGAATCTTGACGGGGGCTGCTCCTAGTACGAGAGGACCGGAGTGGACGTACCGCTGGTGTACCTGTTGTCTCGCCAGAGGCATCGCAGGGTAGCTATGTACGGAAGAGATAACCGCTGAAAGCATCTAAGCGGGAAACTCGCCTGAAGATGAGGATTCCCTGGAGGCTTGACCTCCTTGAAGGGTCGTTCGAGACCAGGACGTTGATAGGCTGGGTGTGGAAGCGCAGTAATGCGTTAAGCTAACCAGTACTAATTGCCCGTAAGGCTTGATCCTATAACCAGTGTGTTTCACCTGGTGTGTGTGATCGTGTCTGTGCCAGATACGCACAACCCCAACTACATCCCGATTCGTGACGCTGGCTTGAACCCCAGCGCCACAACCCCTCATGCCTGGTGACCATAGCGAGCTGGAACCACCCCTTCCCATCCCGAACAGGACCGTGAAACAGCTCCGCGCCGATGATAGTGCGGATTACCCGTGTGAAAGTAGGTCATCGCCAGGCTCTTATTGTGCAAAACCCCTCGACAGCGTGTGCTGCGAGGGGTTTTTGCTTTTTGAGTTTTGATTTTTGCTACAAGGTGGTTGGCGCCATGCTGGCGTTGCTGGTGACAGCTGTCGGCCGTTGAAGCGCCTGGTTCCGCCCTCCTGGGCGGGTCACTTATATGAACGCGCCCCGTTTGCAAGGTAAGACGACCATTCTGGCTTGAGCAGGACTGGTTGCAGACTTATATCCGGCCTTGCGGTCTGTCGGTTCAACGGCCGACAGCACGTCATCAGCAGCGACGGCGAAGCCTCAACGGCGGGCCTGTCACCAACCGCGACAAAGCCGCTCCCACAACCGACAACACCTCACAAACGGCGACAACATCAAAAACCCCGTTGTATTCCCGCCGCATCCCGGGTACGTCAGCATTCCGGCCCCGCAAACCTTCTGCTATGTTCGACCTTTAAGTGTCCACAAGCGGCACGAAGCCGTTTGCAGGCAGCAAGCAGTGAGCAATAGACAGGTCCTTGCCAAGGAAGCAGGGCCAGTTTCGGGATTCGAGGGGTTACATGACGGCCAAGGTGTTTCGGCTGGTTTTTACTGGCGCGGCCAGCGCGCTGATGCTGGCAGGATGCGCATCCATTTCTCCTGGTTCCACGGGTTCTTCCGCTTCCACTGCTGACACGCCATCCCTGGCAACGGCCTCGGCGGTCGATTGTCAGGCGTTTGCCAAGCGCATGGGCGCTTACGCCGCGGCCCAGGTCGCCGCCGAGCAGCGCGCGGCCGGCGGCGAGGTTGCGCCGGCCGCCCCGAGCGATCCGCTTGCCGCCGCCAGTGCCCGGGCTGCGGAGGCAGACGCCGGGGACGACGGTGAAGACGCCGCCGACGAGCCCCAGACCCGTGCCACGCTGCCGCTGTTCTCGGTTGCCCCGCGTGACGGCCGCCTGCCGATCGGCTGGCAGCCCTGGACCATCAACCGCAACAAGACCCCGACGCGCTATTCGATAGTCGAAGTCGACCAGCGCGTCGTCGTCCACGCGCAGGCCGAAAGCTCGGCGTCAGGCCTCTACGTTCCCCTGCACGACCGCGATGCCGGCATGGTGCGCTGGAGCTGGAAGACCAGCGGCATCATCCGCAATGCCGACAACAGCCACGGTCCGCGCGAGGATTCTCCGCTGCGCCTGTTCGTCGCCTTCGATGGCGACAAGGGCAGCCTGCCGCTGAAAGACCAGCTGATGTACGAGATGGCACGGCTCACCACCGGGCGGGAAATGCCCTACGCCACACTGATGTATATCTGGGGCGGCAAGCGCGCCGAAGGCTCGGTGGTGGCCAATCCGCATACCGACCGTGTGCGCATGATCGTGGTCGATAGCGGCACGAAGCATGCCAATGAGTGGCGATGCCACGAACGCGACCTGCGCGCCGATTACCGCAAGGCGTTCGGCACCGATCCTGGGCGAGTGATTGCGGTCGGCATCATGACCGATACCGACAACACCCGGAGCAACGCGGAATCCTGGTACGGGGACATCGCGCTGGACTGATGGCAAAGCGGCGGCTTCAGCCGCCGACCGGCTCGGCCATCGCCAGCACCGCGAACGAGGCCAGCCAGTGTGTCGAGACATACTCGCCGGCAACGGCATAGGGCAGCGATGCCTCGATATGGTCGGACCAGGCGCGCACGGCCAGCGGGCGCAGCGATTCCGGCAACGCCGGCTCCAGCAGGCGCCAGCACCAGGCGCGCGACAGGTTCAGCCCGTCGAGATGTGACGTCTTGGGATCGCTGCGATTAGCGACCTCCACTGGCGTCAGCCAGTTGGCCAGTTCCGCCGCGCCCGGCACGAACATTTCCCACCATTGCCCGAATGCGCTGCCGTCCATGACGGCATGCATCAATACGGCTTCGGTCATGCCGCCCGACAGGAACTCATCGCCGCCTGGCTCATAGCGCGCCGGATAGCTGCGGTCGTGCCCGAACCAGCGGTGCGCGCGCCGCACAATGGCGCGCCGCAAGGCCGTGTCCTGCGTCGCGCGCGCGTAGGCCAGCGCCATTACGCAGGCAAAGGCGCTGTTGAAGTGCGTGCCGGTGCGCACCGGGAAATCCGCCGCGTCCAGAAACTCGGCCAATTGCCGCGACAGGTGCGAGGCGAGCGGCGCGCACGCGTCGGCCCATGCCGCGGCGCGCGGATCCTGCTGCGCCAGTGCCAGCAATTCCGCCTGCAGCTTCAGCACCCAGCCCCAGCCATACGGACGTTCGAACGTCCGCGAACCGGGTCGATGGAAATAGTCCAGTTCGACCGCGATATGCTGCGGCCGCAGCTGCGCGTCGAGGGCATCGCGGAGTTCGGCAGCTTCATCGAGGTCCGGGTACAGCGCCAGCAGCCGCACCAGCAGCCAGTGCATATGCACGCTCGAATGCCAGTCGTAGCTGCCGCAGAAGGCCGGGTGCCAGGTCGCCGGCTCGGCCACGTCGCCGGTGGCGCACATCATGTGATCCACCTTGTACGGATAGCGGCGCAGGATATTGTCCAGCGCCACGCGCGCAAAGCTGCGCGCCGTCCCGCGATCAAGCGCCGAGCGGCCCATGCAGATGCTCCCCCTGTCTTGCGCGAATGCGCTGTTATCGATTTTGCCTGCAGGCTGCGCCTTGAGTTCTAGTTGTCACGCGGGCGCCAGCCATTTCTCCACCAGCCGCACGAAGAAGGTCGAGCCCACCGGCAGCAGTTCGTCGTTGAAATCGTAGCTGGGGTTATGCAGCATGCAGGGCCCCATGCCATGCCCGCTGTCGCGATGCGCGCCGTCGCCGTTGCCGAGGAACAGGTAGCAGCCTGGCTTTTCCTGCAGCATGAAGGAGAAATCCTCGGCGCCCATGGTCGGCTCGATATCGCTGTCGACATTGGCTTCGCCCACCAGTTCGGCGGCCACCGTGGCGGCAAAGCCGGTCTCGGCCTCGGTATTGATCGTGGGCGGATAGTTGCGGTGGAATTCGTAGTCGACGGTGCAGTCGAACGCGCTCGCGACGGCGCGGGACACTTCCTCCATGCGGCGCTCGATCAGGTCGAGCACCGGCACCGTGAACGTGCGCACCGTGCCCCCGATCCAGGCTTCGTTCGGCACGATATTGGTGGCGTCGCCGGCATGGAACTGCGTGACCGAGATCACTGCGGTATCGATCGGGCGCTTGTTTCGGGTGATGATCCCTTGCAGCGCCGAGACGATCTGCGCGGCAGTGAAGACCGGATCGTTGCCATTGTGCGGCATGGCCGCATGCGCACCCTTGCCGCGCACGACGATGCGGAATTCATTGCTCGAAGCCATCAGCGGACCCACGCGCGTGCCGAAAGCGCCGACCGGCATGCCGGGCCAGTTGTGCACGCCGAACACCGCATCGCAGGGAAAACGCGAGAACAGCCCGTCCTTGATCATCTCGCGCGCGCCGCCACCGCCTTCCTCGGCCGGCTGGAAGATCAGGTGCACGGTGCCGTCGAAGGGCTTGTGCTGCGCCAGGTAGCGCGCCGCGCCGAGCAGCATCGCGGTATGGCCATCGTGGCCGCACGCATGCATCTTGCCCGCATGCTGCGAACAGTGGCCGAAGGTGTTGGCCTCTTGCAGCGGCAGGGCGTCCATGTCGGCGCGCAGGCCGATGGTGCGCGCGCTGCCGCCATTGCGGATCACCCCGACCAGCCCGGTGGTGCCGAGGCCGCGATGCACTTCGATGCCCCACGACTCGAGGTTGCGGGCGACCACGTCGGCGGTGCGCTGTTCTTCGAAGCAGAGTTCCGGATGCGCGTGGATATCGCGGCGGATCGCGCGGATTTCAGCTTGCGCCTGCAGGATTTCGGGGATGAGCTTCATGATGCCGGAGTCTGGGCGTGGCGCGCCGGGTAGGCGTCGGATACCCCCGATCATACGATGCCTCTCGGAAAAGCGCCAAAATGCGCCGGTTCGTGCCTCATGCAGCGAATGGCGCGGTGCAATATGCCAAACGGTGTGGGTTTCCCCGCATTGCCGGGATATGTCGACTGCTGGAACAGTTCATGCTTGAAGTGTCCGGCCGGCAAATTGCCGTTTTGCGCTGCATCGCTGCGCCAGATAGCGCACCAAAAAGCAGCGCCCGTGCGCGACCTGCCGCGTGACCCGCGGCGCGTGCATTGCCGATCCTAAAACGTCTGCTTCACTTCCTACAGGGAGAATTGCGCGATGTCCCTTCGCACTTTCAAGAAGGCAATCGGTGTTGTCGCCGTGGCCGGGGCCCTTGGCCTGGCATGGTCCGGCAGCGCCCAGGCCGCGGACCTCAAACTGGCCATGAGTTCGCCGCCGACCTCGATGGATCCGCATTTCTACAACCTGTTCTCCAATATCAACGTGTCGGAGCACATCTTCGACTCGCTGGTGAAGATGGACCCGGACAGCCGCATCATTCCCGGCCTGGCCGAGTCCTGGAAGCTGGTCAACAACCTGACCTGGGAATTCAAGATCCGCCAGGGCGTGAAGTTCCATGACGGTTCCGAGCTGACCACCGAAGACATCGTCTGGTCGCTGGACCGCCCGGCTACCATCCAGAACAGCCCGGGCAAGTTCGATGTCTACACCAAGGCGATCGTCAACAAGAAGGTGATCGACAAGTACACCATCCAGCTGACCACCAACAAGCCGTACCCGCTGATGCTGAACGACCTGACGTCGATCTTCATCGTGCAGAAAAAGGCGACGCAGGGCCTGAGCTCGGACGACTTCGCCCAGGGCAAGGGCATGATCGGCACCGGGCCGTTCAAGTTCGTCAGCTACGCCCGCGACGACCGGGTCGAACTGGTGCGCAACGACAACTACTGGGGCGCCAAGCCGGCGTGGGAAAAGGCCACGCTGCGCTTCATCCCGAATCCGGCCACGCGTCTGGCGGCGCTGCTGTCGGGCGACGTGCAGGCGATCGAGAACGTGCCGACGCCCGACCTGCCCAAGGTGCGGCAGGATCCCAAGCTGTCGTTCTTTTCCAAGATCTCGCACCGCGTGATCTACCTGTATTTCGATGCCAAGCGCGACAAGTCGCCCTACGTCACCACGAAGGAAGGCGCGCCGCTGGACAAGAACCCGCTGAAGGATGCGCGCGTGCGCAATGCCATCAGCATGGCGATCAACCGGCAGGGCATCAAGGACCGCCTGATGGAAGGCCTGTCGGAGCCGACCAACAACCTGGTGCCGCCCACGCTGTTCGGCTACAACCCCAACCTGAAGACGGTCAAGTACGACCCCGAAGGCGCCAAGAAGCTGCTGGCCCAGGCAGGCTACCCGAACGGCTTCGGCGTGACGCTGCACACGCCCAACAACCGCTACGTCAACGACGAGAAGATCGCGCAGACGATCGCGCAGAACCTGACCCGCATCGGCATCGCCACCAAGGTCGAAGGCATGCCGATGGCGACGTACTCGTCCAAGGGCATCAAGCACGAGTGGTCGTTCGGCCTGCTCGGGTGGGGCGCGCAGACCGGCGAGGTCAGCTCGCCGCTGCGCGCGCTGCTGGCGTGCGAGGACAGCAAGAAGGGCTTTGGCACCACCAACTGGGGTGAATACTGCAACCCCAAGATGGATGTGGTGCTGGAACAGGCGCTGTCTACCGTGAATGACGCCGAACGCTCCAAGATGCTGCAGGAAGCCACCGCGATCGCGATCAACGATGGCGGTATCATCCCGATCCACCAGCAGGTGACCACCTGGGCCACGCAGAAGGGCATCGTCTACGTGCCGCGTACCGACGAGCGCACCTACGCGCATAACTTCAAGCCCCAGTAAGTCAAGCCCCGGTAAGCAGGCTGCCTGCTGCTGAGTTCGCGGTGCCGCGCATGGCTGCCGCGCCGCCTGGAAGCGCATGGCGCTCCCGGGCGGCGTGCGCATTCGCGCGCGAAAGGATAGTGGTCTTTATATGCTGGTTTTCATCATCCGGCGCCTGATGCAGAGCGTAGTGGTGCTCTTCGTCATGTCGCTGCTGGTTTTCCTCGGCGTCTTTGCCATCGGCAATCCCGTCGACATCCTGATCAACCCGCAGGCCGACCAGGAGGACATCAAGCGCACCATCGCGGCGCTTGGCCTGGACAAGCCGCTATGGGAGCAATACTGGGTGTTCCTGCAGAATGCGCTGCAGGGCAACCTCGGTACCTCGTTCGCGCACGGCACGCCGGCGCTCAAGCTGATCTTCGAGCGCATGCCGGCCACCATGGAGCTGGCCGTGTGCGCGATCCTGCTGGCGATCGTGCTCGGCATCCCGCTGGGGCTGTGGGCCGGGTTGCGGCCCAACGGCGTGGCGGGCAAGTCAATCATGACGGTGTCGATCCTGGGCTTCTCGCTGCCCACGTTCTGGGTCGGCCTGATGCTGATCATGGTGTTCGCGGTGCAGCTCGGCTGGCTGCCGTCCAACGGCCGCGGCGAGACCGTGCGCGTGCTCGGCATCCCGCTCAGCTTCCTGACCGTCGACGGCATCCGCCACCTGGTGCTGCCGGCGGTGACGCTGTCGCTGCTGAACATCGCCATGGTGATCCGGCTCACGCGCGCCGGCACGCAGGAGGCGATGCTGCAGGACTACGTCAAGTTCGCGCGCGCCAAGGGCCTGTCCAATACGCGCATCGTCGGCGTGCATGTGCTGAAGAACATTTTGATCCCGATCGTCACCGTGATCGCGCTGCAGTTCGGCTCGATCATCGCATTCGCGATCGTGACCGAATCGATCTTTGCCTGGCCCGGCATGGGCAAGCTGATCATCGACTCGATCCAGCTGCTGGACCGGCCGGTGATCGTCGCCTACCTGATGGTGATCGTGACGCTGTTTATCCTGATCAACCTGGTGGTGGACATCGTCTACAGCATGCTCGATCCGCGCGTGCGCATTGCCGACAACAAGGGCTGAGCCATGACTGCCGCAACCGTTGAACCGCAAGACAAGACTTCGCCGGCCGCGCGCGAACAATCGCCGTGGCGCCGCTTTGCCACGGAGTTCTTTTCCAGCAAGATCGCGGTGGCCGGGCTGGCCACGCTGGTCACCATCATCCTGATTGCGATCCTCGCGCCGTGGCTGGCGCCGCAGAACCCGTATGACCTGGCTACGCTCGACGTGCTCGACGCGCGCCTGGCGCCGGGCGAGAAGGCCGGCACCGGCATGACCTTCCTGCTCGGCTCGGACGAGCAGGGGCGCGACATCCTGTCGGCGGTGATGTACGGGCTGCGCATCAGCATCGGCGTGGGCGTGGTCAGCACCGTGATTGCGCTGCTGCTGGGTGCCACGCTGGGCCTGCTGGCCGGCTTCCTGGGCGGGCGCACCGAGGCCTTCATCATGCGCGTGGCCGACCTGCAGCTGTCGTTCCCGCCGATCCTGCTGGCGCTGATCCTGCTGGCGTTCCTGCGCCCTGGGCTGGGCAATATCGTGATCGCGCTGGTGGCGGTGCAGTGGGCCTACTACGCGCGCACCACGCGCAGCGCCGCGCTGGTGGAGCGCCGCAAGGAATATATCGAGGCGGCCACCTGCCTGGGCCTGCCGCCGCGCCGCATCATGTTCCGCCACCTGCTGCCCAACTGCCTGCCGCCGCTGATCGTGATCGCGGCGCTGCAGGTGGCGTCGGCGATCACGCTGGAGGCGACGCTGTCGTTCCTCGGGCTGGGCGTGCCGATCACGGAGCCGTCGCTGGGCTCGCTGATCTCCAACGGCCAGCAATACATGCTGTCGGGCAAGTACTGGATCAGCTTCTTCCCGGGCATCGCACTGGTGGTCACCATCGTGGCGATGAATCTGGTGGCCGACCAGTTGCGCGACGTGCTCAACCCGCGCCTGCAGACGCAATAACCCGCGGGAGACCGACATGGCACAACCTACGCTGGTCGTAGAGAACCTGAAGACGCATTTCTATACGCGCGGCGGCATTGCCAAGGCTGTCGACGACGTGTCCTTTACCGTGGGCCGCGGCGAGATCATGGGGCTGGTGGGCGAGTCCGGTTCCGGCAAGTCGATGACCGGCTACTCGATCATGGGCCTGATCGACCCGCCCGGGAAGGTGGTCGACGGGCGCATCGCGCTCACCAGCCGCGACGGCATTACGCGCGACCTGCGCGCGCTGACGCCGGCACAGCAGCGCGACGTGCGCGGCAACCGCATCGCGATGATCTTCCAGGACCCGATGATGACGCTCAACCCGGTCCTGCGCATCGACACGCAGATGATCGAGGCGGTGCTGGCGCACGAGAACGTCGGTAAGGCGGTGGCCCGCGAGCGCGCGCGCAATGCGCTGGCGCGGGTCGGCATCCCATCCCCGGACGAGCGCCTGCTGGCTTATCCGCACCAGTTCTCGGGCGGCATGCGCCAGCGCGTGGCGATCGCGATCGCGCTGCTGAACAAGCCCGACCTGATCATCGCCGACGAGCCGACCACGGCGCTCGACGTCACCATCCAGGGCCAGATCCTTTACGAGATGCAGACCCTGTGCCGCGAATCCGGCACGGCACTGATCTGGATCACACATGACCTGTCGGTGGTGGCGGGACTGGCCGACACCGTGTGCGTGATGTATGCCGGCAAAATTGTCGAAGCCGGCGATGTGCGCCAGGTGCTGGAACATCCCGAGCACCCGTACACGCACGGCCTGATCGGATCGGCACCGTCGCGCAACCCGCGCGGCGCGCCGCTGCGGCAGATCCCCGGCATGACGCCATCGCTGCTGAACCTGCCGGGCGGCTGCTCGTTCCGCGAGCGCTGCCCGTATGCGACCGCCGCGTGCAAGACCGAGCCGCCGCTGGAGACCGCTCCCGACGGCCGCCGCCTGCGCTGCTTCCATCCGGTGCTGGCCAACCAGGAGGCGGCATGACCACGACTGAACTGCAATCCCGACCGATGGCAAATACTGCATCCGCTCCGGGCGAGACACCGGCGGCGCCGCTGCTGGAGCTGCGCGGCGTGTCCAAGCGCTTCGTCAAGTCGCTCGACACCGCCGCGCGCATCGCCAACCTGTTCGGCGCCCATGCGCGCGAAGAGGTGGTGCATGCGGTCGACCGCGTCGACCTGAGCATCCGCACCGGCGAGGTGGTGGGGCTGGTGGGCGAATCCGGCTGCGGCAAGTCCACGCTGGGCCGCATGGCCGTGGGCCTGCACACGCTGACGGAAGGCGATCGGCTGTGGCGCGGCACCAACCTCGACCACCTGCCGCCGGACAAGCGTCGCGAGAAGCAACTGGCGATCCAGATGATCTTCCAGGATCCGTACGCCTCGCTCAATCCGCGGCTGCGGGTGCTGGATATCATCGGCGAGGCGCCGGTGGTGCACGGCATGGTCGACCGTGGCGGGCAGAAGGGCTATGTCGAGGACATGCTGGTGCGCGTCGGCATGGACCCGACCGTGCTGCGGCGCTTCCCGCACCAGTTCTCGGGCGGGCAGCGCGCGCGCATCGGCATTGCGCGGGCGTTGGCGGTAAAGCCGGAGTTCCTGGTCTGCGACGAGTCGGTGGCGGCGCTCGACGTATCGATCCAGGCGCAGGTGCTGAACCTGTTCATGCGGCTGCGCGAAGAGCTGAACCTGACTTACCTGTTCATCAGCCATGACCTTGGCGTGGTCAAGCACATCAGCGACCGCGTCGTGATCATGTACCTGGGGCGGGTGGTGGAGTCGGCGCCGACCGAGGACGTGTTCGCCGCGCCGAACCATCCCTACACGCAGGCGCTGCTGGCCGAAGCGCCGAAGCTGGAGGTCGGCAAGAAGACCTATGTGGCGATCAAGGGCGAGATTCCCTCACCGTTGAATCCGCCGTCGGGGTGCCATTTCCATCCGCGCTGTCCGTATGCGATGCCACGTTGCAAGGAAGAGCAGCCGGCGCTGAAGGAGATTGCGCCGATGCGGTTTTCGGCTTGTCATTTGAATGACATGAAGTAGCGCGGCGGCTTACGCAATCCCGCTGCCTTGCTCCCCTCTCCAAGAGGGAGAGGGGAGAAAACAGGCGCGGGCAGGAAAACTCACCGGATCACCTGCCCCTTCGAATTGATCACCGTCATCTCCACGAACCGCGACCCCACATGGTTCTCCGGCGTGAAGTTGACGATGAAGCCGCCCAGGTCAACGCTTCGCATCGATTCCAGCGCGGTCACCAGCTTCTCGCGCGTCAGGTCCTTGCCCGCGCGGCGCAGTCCTTCGGCAAACGCCTTCGCCGCAATGTAGCCTTCGATGCTGGCGTAGTCGAACTCGTTCGGCTTGCCCGCGGCCTGCAGCAGGCGCAGGTATTCGCGCACCACCGGCAGCGTGGCATTGCCCGGATGCGGCATCACCTGCGAGATGATCACGCCGCTGCCTTTCGCGCCGACCTCGTTGGCCAGCGCCTGCGTGCCGACGAACGAGACGTTATAGAACTGCCCGTTGTAGCCGCGGCGCAGCGCTTCCTTGACGAAGGCGCCAGCGGTGCGATAGGCGCTGATCATCACCACGGTGTCCGGGCTGGCCTTGAGCACGCCCTGCATGGCGTCACCGATTTCCATCGTATTGCGGACCACGGCTTCGCGCGCAACCAGCTGCACGCCGCTGTCGGCGGCGCTCTTCACTGCGCGTTCCAGCTCCTCCAGTTCGGCCTTGCCATAGGCATCGTCGTTGTAGACCACCGCCACGCGCTTCAGGCCGGTGGTCTGGATCTGGCGCAGGATCGCCGTGGCCTCGTCGCTGTAGCCGGCGCGGACATGGAAGACGTAGCGGCTGCGCGGCTCGCGCACCGAGCGCGCGCCGGTGTACGGGCCGAAGAACGGCACCCTGGCCTGTGTCGCCAGCGGCAGCGCTGCCTGGCTGGTGGGCGTGCCGACGTAGCCGAACAGCGCGAAGACGCGCTCTTCCTCGATCAGCTTCCGGGTGTTCTTGGCGGCAGGCTCGGGCTCGTAGTAGTCGTCCAGCACTTCGAGCCGGATCTTGCGGCCGAAAATGCCGCCCTGCTGGTTGATGTGGTCGAAATACAGTCGCGCGCCCGCGTTCATCTGCTTGCCGAGCGACCTGGCCGGGCCCGTCAGTGCCGCGGATTGCCCCAGCAGGATGGTGTCGGCGGTGACGCCGCTTTCGGATATGGCAGTGCTGGCGATGGCAGCGCCGGATGCGCCGCACGTGCCGATGGCGCACGCCACCAGCAGGCCGGCAAGCCGGCCCTTGACCCCGGATCGGAAAAACATAAACCCCCGCAAAATGTGGTTCGGTTACCCGTTCGCCGCCATGGGCCGGTCTGCGCCGGCATTGGTCGGCAAGCGCGCTGCCAGCATGGGGCCGGCCGCGCGCCGGCACATCATATCGAATACAATCCGATCGAGATACTCCCCGCCCTGGCTCCTCACGCCCGCACGGACGGGGACGCGCCGCGGCGCCGGCCCGCGACCCGCGGAAACCGCGCCACAAACCTCACGTTCCGACCGAACGAAAGATAACGACAGACCGCCAGCCCCCGGAGATCCCATGGCTTCCCGCATCGTCCGCGCCGCCTGCCCGCATGACTGCCCCGACACCTGTGCCTTGCTCGTCACCGTCGAGGACGGCCGCGCCGTCAAGGTGGCCGGCGATCCGGACCATCCCGGCACGCAGGGCGTGCTGTGCACCAAGGTATCGCGCTACACCGAACGCACCTACCATCCCGACCGCCTGCTGACGCCGATGAAGCGCATTGGCAGGAAGGGCGAGGGCAAGTTCGCGCCGATTTCCTGGGACGAAGCGCTCGACACCATCGCCACGCGCCTGCAGGCCATCGCCGCGCGCGATCCGCAGGCCATCGTGCCATACAGCTATGCGGGCACCATGGGGCTGGTGCAGGGCGAGAGCATGGCCGCACGCTTCTTCCACAAGCTGGGCGCATCGCGGCTGGATCGCACCATCTGCGCCAGCGCCGGCGCCACCGCGTTGCGCTACACCTATGGCGCCAGCGTCGGCATGGACATGGAGCACGTGGCCGATGCCAGGCTGGTGATCATCTGGGGCGGCAACCCGATCGCTTCCAACCTGCATTTCTGGACGCGTGCGCAGGAAGCCAAGCGCCGCGGCGCCACGCTGGTGGCGATCGATCCCTACCGCTCGCTGAGTGCCGAGAAATGCCACCGCCATATCGCGCCGATGCCCGGCACCGACGGCGCGCTGGCGCTGGGCATGATCCATGTGCTGGTCCGCGACGGGCTGCTCGACCACGACTACATCGAACGCCACACGGTGGGCTTCGAGGCACTGCGCGAGCGCGCCCAGTCCTATCCGCCGGCGCGCGTGGCCGAGATCTGCGGCATCCCCGTTGAAGACATCGAGTGGCTGGCAGGCCTCTACGGCCAGCTGGCGGTACGCGAGCGCCAGCCGGTGGCGATCCGCCTGAACTACGGCATGCAGCGCGTGCACGGCGGCGGCCAGGCGGTGCGGGCGGTGGCGTGCCTGCCGTCGCTGGTGGGCGCGTGGCGCCATGCCGCGGGCGGGCTGCAGCTGTCGACCTCGGGCTTCTTCCCGATCAACGAGGCCGCGCTGCAGCGGCCCGACCTGCTGCCGGGCTGGCCCGGGAAGCTGCCGCGGCTGGTCAACATGAGCACCATCGGCGATGCACTGCTGGCAGACCCCGCCCCCGGTGCACCGCGGATCGAGGCGGTGGTGGTCTACAACAGCAATCCGGTCGCGGTGGCGCCGGAATCCAGCAAGGTGGCCGCAGGCTTTGCGCGTGAAGACCTGTTCACCGTGGTGCTGGAGCACTTCCGCACCGATACCGCCGACTACGCCGACATCCTGCTGCCGGCCACCACGCAGCTGGAGCACACCGACGTGCACAAGGCCTACGGCCACACCTATTTCCTGGCCAACAACGCGGCGATCGCGCCGATGGGCGAGGCGCTGCCGAACACCGAGATCTTCCGCCGCCTGGCGCTGCGCATGGGCTTTGCCGAGGCGTGCTTTGCCGACAGCGATGACGACATCGCCGCGCAGGCGATCCTTCCGGGCGACGCGCGTGCCGCCGGCATCAGCTGGGCATCGCTCAAGGAGCAGGGCTGGCAGAAGCTGGCGCTGGCGCCGGCACCGTTCGCCGAAGGCGGCTTTCCGACCGACTCGGGCAAGTGCCAGTTCTATTCCGAGCCGATGGCGCGCGACGGCTTCGACCCGCTGCCTGACTACGTGCCGCAGTACGAGTCCCCGGCGACCGCGCCGGAACTTGCGGCGCGCTACCCGCTGGCGATGATCTCGCCGCCGGCGCGCAACTTCCTGAACAGCTCCTTCGTCAATGTCGACAGCCTGCGCGCCACCGAGGGCGAGCCGCACCTGGACATCCACCCGGCCGACGCCGCCGAGCGCGGCATCGTGCACGGCGCCATGGTGCGCGCCTTCAACGACCGCGGCAGCATGCTGGCGCGCGCCCGCGTGACCGACCGCGCCCGGCGCGGGCTGGTGGTAGGCCTGTCGATCTGGTGGAAGAAGCTGGCTTCGGACGGCAAGAACGCCAACGAGCTGACCAGCCAGCGCCTGACCGACCTGGGGCGGGCGCCGGTATTCTATGACTGCCTGGTGCAGGTCGAGGCCTGCACGGAAGGGGCGGTCCAGCCGGCATGAACGCGCGGCACGGTCCGCGGCCCGGCCGCCGGCGCGGGGCGGCAATCCTGGCGGCGGCGGTCATGACGGCCCTGGCCCTGCTCACGGCCGGGTGCGAAACCGTCAGCTACTACGCGCAGTCGATCGGCGGCCACCTCGGCGTGATGGCGCAGGCGCAGCCGCTCGACGACGCCATTGCCGGCGCGCGCGACGCCAACGACGCGCGCCTGGCGCAACGGCTGGCGCTGGCCGGCCGCATCCGCGACTACGCGTCGCGCGAGCTGAAGTTGCCCGACAACGGCAGCTACCGCCGCTACGCCAACCTGCACCGGCCCTACGTGGTGTGGAGCGTGTTCGCCACGCCCGAGCTGTCGATGGAGCTGCGCAAGTGGTGCTTCCCGATCGTCGGCTGCATCAGCTACCGCGGCTACTACGCGCAGGCCGATGCCGAGCAGTACGCGCAGGGCCTGCGCCGCGACGGCCTGGAAGCGTACGTGGCAGGCGTTCCCGCCTATTCGACGCTGGGCTATTTCGACGACCCGCTGCTCAACACCTTCGTCTACCTGCCGGAAGGCGAGCTGGCGCGGCTGATCTTCCACGAACTGGCGCACCAGGTGGTCTACGTGCGCAACGACACCGCCTTCAACGAGTCCTTTGCCACCGCCGTGGAAGCCGCCGGCGTGGAGCGCTGGCTGGCCGAGGATGCGTCGGAGGACGCGCGCGCCAGCTATCGCCAGTACGACGCGCGCCGCCAGCAGTTCCGCGCGCTGCTGCTCGGCACGCGCGACCGGCTGGCGGCGCTGTACGAGACGCCGCTGGACGACGAAGCCAAGCGCGAGGGCAAGGCCAGGATCTTCGCCGGCATGCGCGAACAATACGCGCGGCTCAAGGTGGAGTGGGGCAACTACAGCGGCTATGACCGCTGGTTCGACCAGCCCCTGACCAATGCCCACCTGGCGGCGGTGGCGACCTACCAGCAGTGGGTGCCGGCCTTTACCGCGCTGCTGGCGCAGTGCGATGGCGATTGGCGCCGCTTCTATGCCGAAGCCGGCCGCATCGGCGCGCTGCCGTCCGCCGAGCGCGAGGCGGCGCTGCGCCGGCTGGCGCCGCCCGCTACCCGCGTCGATACGCTGACCGCGAGCGGCAAGGCGGCCGCGACCAACTGACGATCGGCGCATTCTGGTCCGTTCCCGCCCATGGCGCCATGCGAGAATTGCGATCATGTCGACCGTACCGAGCCCCAACCCACAAGACGTCGCGCCCGAGCCCGTGCCGGCGCGCGCGCAGATCGCCGAGCGCCAGGAAGCGCGCCGCCGCCAGATCCTGGATACCGCCGCGCAGCTCTTCTACACCAAGGGCTATCCCGGCATGACCATGAACGACCTGTGCCGCGCGCTGGGCGTGACCAAGCCGGCGGTCTACTACTACTTCACCGACAAGTACGAGATCTTCGACATCCTGTGCCGCGAGTCGGCGCAGACCTGCCTGCCCGTGATCCGCGAAACCGCCGACCCGGCGCTGCCGGTGCGCGAGCGCCTGCATGCCTGCCTGCTCGAAATGGCGCGCCGCTGCGTCGCCTGCCACGTGCCCGCGACGCTCAGCTTCCGCGACAACCAGTACCTGCGCCCCGAGACCGTGGCGTGGCTCGACATCATGGCGCGCGGCTTCTACCGCGACCTGTATGCGTTGCTGGAAGAGGGCAAGCGCGAGGGCGTGTTTGCCTTTGGCGATGCGCGCGTGACGGCGCATGCGATCGGCAGCGTGGTCGGCTTCATGTACACGTGGCACCAGCCGGGCCGCATGGATGACGAGGCGCTTGCGCACGAACTCGCCACCAACATGATGAAGCTGGTGCTGCCCAGCGGCGGTTGAGCGCACCGTCCTAGGGGTTATCCCGCTGCCACCGCGGCACCGGTGGCGCATAATGCCCGTCAGGGGCGCGTTGCATCGTGCAATGTCCCCGAGGACTTCGTCTAAGTTGTTGCTAAGTTGTTGTTCTAACCGGGGCGCCCGTTTAGCATCTCGGAAAAATCGAACGACCATTCAGAAATTCAGGAGACGGTGCTATGGACAAGATTTGGCTGAAACACTACCCGGCCGGCGTACCCGCCGAGATTGATGCCAGCCAGTTTCGTACGCTTGCCCAGCTGCTCGAAGCGTCTTTTCGCACCTATGCCGACCGCAAGGCCTTCGTCTGCATGGACAAGGCCATCACCTACGGCGAACTCGACCAGATGTCCGCGCGCTTCGCCGCGTGGCTGCAGTCGCGCGGGCTGCGTCCCGGCGCGCGCGTGGCGATCATGATGCCGAACGTGCTGCAGTATCCGGTGGTGCTGGCCGCGGTGCTGCGCGCCGGCTTCGTCGTGGTCAACGTCAATCCGCTTTACACCCCGCGCGAGCTGGAGCACCAGCTCAAGGACAGCGGCGCCGAGGCCATTGTCATCCTGGAGAACTTTGCCGCCACGCTGCAGCAGGTGCTGGCCCGCACCCCGGTCAAGCATGTGGTGGTCGCCACCATGGGCGACATGCTCGGCGGACTGAAGGGCGCGATCGTCAATTTCGTGGTGCGCAATGTCAAGAAGATGGTGCCGGAGTGGGAGCTGCCCAACTGCGTGCGCTTCAACAGCGTGCTGGCCGAAGGCAGCAAGCTAACGCTGCAGCCAGCGACCACCGGACCTGACGACATCGCCTTCCTGCAATACACCGGCGGCACTACCGGCGTGAGCAAGGGCGCCGTGCTGCTGCACCGTAACGTGGTCGCCAACGTGCTGCAGTCCGAGGCCTGGATGCAGCCGGCGCTGGCCAAGGGCGGCCATATCGACCAGATCGTCACCATTACCGCGCTGCCGCTGTACCACATCTTTGCGCTGACGGTCTGCTGCCTGCTGGGGATGCGCAGCGGCGGCATGAGCGTGCTGATCCCGAACCCGCGCGATATCCCGGGCTTTATCAAGGAACTGCAGAAGTACAAGTTCCACATGTTCCCGGCGGTCAACACGCTGTACAACGCGCTGATCAACAACCCGGAGATCGCCAAGGTCGATTTCTCCGGCCTGCGCGTGGCCAACGGCGGTGGCATGGCGGTGCAGGAAGCGGTAGCCAAGAAGTGGCTGGACAAGACCGGCTGCCCGATCATCGAAGGCTACGGCCTGTCCGAGACCTCGCCGTCGGCCACCTGCAACCCGACCGACAGCAATGCGTTCTCCGGCACCATCGGCATGCCGCTGCCTTCGACCGAAGTGGTGATCCGCGACGACGACGGCAAGGACGTGCCGCTGGGCCAGCCGGGCGAGATCTGCATCCGCGGCCCGCAGGTGATGGCGGGCTACTGGAACCGCCCGGACGAGACCGCCAAGGTCATGACCCCTGACGGCTTCTTCAAGACCGGCGATATCGGCGTGATGGACGAGCGCGGCTACACCAAGATCGTTGACCGCAAAAAGGACATGATCCTGGTGTCGGGCTTCAACGTGTACCCGAACGAAGTCGAAGGCGTGGTGGCCGAGTGCCCGGGCGTGCTGGAAGTGGCCGCTGTGGGCGTGCCCGACACGCACTCGGGCGAGGTGGTCAAGCTGTTCGTGGTCAAGCAAGACCCGGCGCTGACCGAGGCGGACGTGATCGAGTTCTGCAAGGAGCGGCTGACCGGCTACAAGCGGCCGAAGTACGTGGAGTTCCGCACCGAGTTGCCCAAGACCAACGTCGGCAAGATCCTGCGCCGCGAACTGCGCGACAGCCGCAAGGCGGCCTGAGCGCCAGTTCCTGCGCAAACGAAAACGGCCTCCGCAACGGGGGCCGTTTGTCTTGCAGCCTTCAGCGGCTCAGCATTCGTTCGACGGCGCCAGCCTTGGGTCCGGGCTTCCGTCGAGGTAGATCACCCGCACGCACGCGCCAGGCTCCAGCCCCGCTATCGCCGGCGCATTGGCCGATACGAGCGCTCCTTCCGTGGTCCGCACCTTGTACTGGAACAGGTCGATCTGCTGCACCGGCCCCGGACGGCTGAACAGTCGGCTCAGGTCGAAGGCAAAGCCAACGCCCACCCCGCCGCCGCCGCCACCACCCGCCGCGCCCACGCCGACGCTGGTGCCGCTGCCGTAGTAGGGCACCTGCGCGACGTCCATCCTCGTCAGGAATGTCTTCTCGGTCACGCGGCCGAGCTTGATGGTGGCGTTCACCGGGGTCACCTGCGGCGGTTGCGGCGTGCTGCTGCACGCCGCCATGAGCGGCAGCAGGCCGCACAGCGTGAGGTAGGGTAGCGTCTTCATGGCGAGATCAGGCCATTCTTGAGCCTGCCGAGTAGTCGGAACAGCGCGCGCCGGTCGGTTTCGGCCAGACCCGAAAACAGTTGCCCGATCCAGTCCTCATGCGCGCGCGCCATGCGCGAGAATGCCGCGCGTCCGGCCGGCGTCAGGCGGATCAGGTAGGCGCGGCGGTCGGTGGGCAGCGCCTCGCGCGAGACAAGGCCTTCCTGCTGCAACTGGTCAGTGATGCCGGTGACGTTGCCGCCGGTGACCATCATGCGGCGCGACAGCTCGCCCATCTTCAGCCCTTCGGGGTGGCGGTCGAGCTGGGCCATCAGGTCGAAGCGCGGCAGCGTGCAGGCAAATTCCTGCCGCAGCCGCGAGCGGATGTCGCCTTCGATCAGGTTGGTGCAGGTCAGCAGCCGCAGCCACAGCCGCAGGTCTTCGTGCTCGGTCTGGTCGGCACGGGTTTCAAGGTCGACCGGCGCGGTCTCGGCGCCGGCGGCAGGGGACAGGTTTGGCATCTTCAGTGCAACGGTGCGCGGGTGTGCGGCGAACGCCGCCAGCGGCTGCCGGAGCGGGACCGGCAGCCAACATTTGATGCCTCAAGTATATGCGCGATGCGGACGGTCGCCCTGCCGGCGGTCAAACCGCCATCAATCCACCTTGGCGCCTGAATCCTTGACCACCTTGGCCCATTTGGCGGTTTCGGCGCGGATCAGCGCGGCGAACTGCTCCGGCGTGTTGCCGACCGGTTCGGCGCCCTGTGCCTGCAGGCGTTCGCGCACCGCGGGCGCGCCGAGCGCCTTGGCCACTTCCTGCTGGATGCGGTGGATGATGTCCGGCGGTGTCCCGGCGGGTGCCAGCATGCCGAACCAGGAACTGGCCTCGTACTGCGGCAGGCCGGCCGCCTGCGCGATGGTCGGCACGCCCGGCAGCGCCGGCGAGGGTTTGGCGCTGGTCACGGCCAGCGCCTTGAGCTTGCCGGCCTTGATCAGCGCCATCGACGAGGGCAGGTTGTCGAACATCACCTGCATGGTGCCGCCGGTCAGGTCGGTCAGCGCCGGCCCGCTGCCCTTGTACGGGAAATGGACCATGAAGGTCTTGGTCTGCGTCTTGAACAGCTCGCCTGCCAGGTGGATCGAGGTGCCGTTGCCGCTGGACGCCATGTTCAGCTTGCCCGGGTTGGCGCGCGCGTAGGCGATCAGGTCCTTGACGCTGTCGATCTTGTTCTGCTGCGCAAACGCCGGGTTGACCACCAGGACGTTCGGCACCGCCGCGACTTCGGCGATGGGGGCAAAGTCCTTGATGGGGTCGAACGGCAGCTTGCCGTACAGCGACTGGTTGATGCCGTGGGTGCCGACCGTGCCCATCAGCAGCGTATAGCCGTCCGGCGCCGCCTTGGCGACGATATCGGCGCCGATATTGCCGCCCGCGCCGGGTTTGTTGTCCACGACCACGTTCCAGCCGGGCAGCTTGGCCAGCTCCGCGGCGACAGCTCGGGCCAGGATATCGGTGGTGCCGCCGGCGGCGAATGGCACGACCAGGCGGATCGGCTTGGTCGGATACGGATCGGCGGCCAGTGCCGCGGGACTGGCGAGCGCGGCAAGGCTGGCGGACAGCAACAGCGCGACGGCGCGCCGGCGAAGGGGTTGCATGCGTGGTCTCCTGTTGTAGCCGCCTCGTGTTGCCGGGCGGTGGCATGGTCAGTGCATTCTAGTTGGCGGGAATCGGCGCGCCGATGGGGTGATGCCCTATGCGGCAGGCGCCACTCGCCCCCAATGAAAAAAAAAGGCACCCGCAGGTGCCTTTGATCGATCGGCCGGTGAGGCTGGCGATCAGAACTTGTGGCGGATGCCGATGGCGGCGCCAATCATCTTGTCTTCGCCGGTACCCAGGAAGTAACCATTGGCGAAGCTGATCGCCGAGGTGTCGAAGTTCAGGCCGGCGTTCTTCGAGAAGGCCGTGGTCAGGTACACGTCGGTGCGCTTGGACAGGTTGTAGTCGGCGATGAACGAGATCTGCCAGGGGTTCTTGATGTTGTTGGTGGCGCCGGTGGCGGCCGGGTTGAAGTTCTTGACGTCGTCGTAGTAGTACGCGAGCGTCAGGCCCAGTGCCGGGGTGACCTGGTAGTTGCCGCCGACCCAGTAGTAGTTGTCCTTCAGGATCGTATTGTCGTTCGGCGCCTTGCTCATGCCCCAGCGATAGCCGGCCATCAGCTTGGCCGGGCCAAAGGCATAGCTGGCAGCGACCGCGGCCTTCTTGAATTCCCCAGTGCCGCCGGCGGCGTTCAGGGTCGGGTTGTACTGGTCATACGCGCCGCTGATGCCGAACGGGCCGGCTGCCCACGACACGCCTGCACCGTAGCCGGTGTCGCGGCGGAACTGGCCCGGGACTTCGCCGCCGCCGGCGACGCCATTGCCGAACGACCAGTGGGCGACCGCGGTCACCGGACCGAACTTGCCCGTGTACTTGGCGGTGTTGTCCGAGCGGAAGTTCAGGCCCAGCTGCGCCACCACCGGCTCATACTGAGTGGCATAGCCGGTCGGCGAGAAGTTGGCCATCATGTCGAACAGCGAGGTGTACTGACGACCGAAGGTCACGCGGCCCGCCTGGGCGCTTTCCAGGCCGACATAAGCCTGACGGCCGAAGAGGCGGCCGCCTTGCTGCGAGCGGCCATCATCGAGGCCGAAACCGCTTTCGAGCACGAACAAGGCTTTCAGGCCGCTGCCCAGGTCTTCCACGCCGCGCAGGCCCCAACGCGAACCGGACAGGCCGCCGGACGACATGCGGAAGAGGTTCTCCGACGGGCCCGTTGCGAATCCGTTGGCCGCTGACGGCGTGACGCTCGACATATTGCTCACGTACTCGATGTTGGCATCCACCACACCGTAGAGCGTGACGCTCGATTGGGCCTGCGCCGCCCCGGTAAATGCGCCAAGCGCTGCCAGCGCCAGAAGCGATTTCTTCATGCTCGTTGATCTCCACTGTAAGAATTATTGGTGACGGCCCGGGGGAACCTCCTGTTGGTCTCCATCCCCCCTGCGTCAAACTTCCTTAGAAGTTGCGAAGTACTGTAACAAACAACTTTTCGTTCACCATTCGGGCGCAACCCCCTTGTCTGGTTTTAACAACTCAGGGTTTCTGAGTAGCGTGCCGCATCAATGCAAGGCGTGGCGCGGGATGGCGCGAATTAGAGGCAAGCTACAATGCGGGTAATCCCGATGGCGGTCGTAGCGGGCCGCGCCGGCAGCGCGTACCCCACCATGGCGGGGCCTTGGGAGCCAGAAGATCAATCCGCATCCGCGACATGGACACCCTGATCAAAGAATTCGACGTGGCACTGCGCGCCGTTGCCGGGGCAACCCGCTCCGCGCGCGCCAACCCGGCCGACCAGCTGGCACCGGACACCGAACAGATGAGCGCCGAAGAGCGGCGCCACGTGGCCGGGCTGATGCGCATCAACCATGTCGGCGAGGTTTGCGCCCAGGCCCTGTACCAGGCGCAGAAGCTGACCGCGCGCAACGCGACGGTGCGCGCGCAGATGGATGCCGCCGCGCGCGAAGAAGAGGACCACCTGGCCTGGTGCGCCGAGCGGCTGCGCGAACTGGGTTCGCGGCCGAGCCTGCTCAACCCGCTGTGGTACGCCGGCGCGTTTGCGATCGGCTTTGTCGCCGGCCGCGCCGGCGACAAGGTCAGTCTCGGCTTCGTGGCCGAGACCGAGCGCCAGGTCGAGCACCATCTCGGCGGCCACCTGGACCGCCTGCCTGGAGCTGACGGCCGCTCGCGCGCCATCCTCGAGCAGATGCGCGACGACGAGATCCGCCATGGCGATGCCGCGCGCGATGCCGGTGGCATCCCGTTGCCCGCGCCGGTGCGTGCGCTGATGCGTGGTGCCTCGCGCGTGATGACCACCGCGGCCTACCGCATCTGACGCGCTGGGTCCGAGCGCCCGGCCTTATGGCCGCGCGCTCGCGGTTGCCCGCCCGCCCTTGATTTTCAGGCGCTGGCGGGCGATTGTTGTATCCTTCCCTCGGGTTGCGGGACAGTCGTTCCCGCCGCCGCCGGCAGTCCTCCTCCCGCAGTTCTCAGGTGGTTTCTCTGCTTTCCTCCCTAAGATGTTCATTTCATTAAGGATTCACTTTCACGGTGCGTGAGGTGTGCGCGCTAAGTCATTGTTCTGATTCGAAAAATCTCGTTTGCTGCCCTGCAAGCAGCCTTGACCGCCCAAATTGCTTCCTCTAAAGTGGGAAATAGTGTGAGGAAGTGTATTTTTGTGTGAAATTGCGAACCGACCGTGGGATCATTTCGTCACAGTCGGAAACAGCCGAATTCACGCGATTGCCAGCCGCCAGGGGTCACCGGCAGCGGGCAGTAACCGGGGGCGAGCTTGTTTCAGGGAGCATCGGCGCTGTCGCTGGATGCCAAGGGGCGGATGTCCATTCCGTCCAGGCACCGCGAGGCGCTGCAACAGCAGGCCGAGGGCCGGGTGACGCTTACCAAGCACCCGGATGGCTGCCTGCTGCTGTTTCCCCGGCCCGAGTGGGAAACCTTCCGCACGCGCATTGCAGCGCTGCCGATGGATGCGCACTGGTGGAAGCGCATCTTCCTGGGCAACGCCGCCGACGTGGAAATGGACGGCGCAGGCCGGGTGCTGATCGCGCCAGAGCTGCGCAGTGCAGCCATGCTCGACAAGGAAGTCATGCTGCTCGGCATGGGCAGCCATTTCGAAGTGTGGGATGCCGCGACTTACGCCGCCAAGGAACAGCAGGCGATGGCGCAAGGCATGCCCGAAGCATTGAAAAATTTCTCTTTCTGAAGAGGTCATGAGTCCTACCGGAACGCCGGCAACCCCCGCCCTGCGCCATCGCACCGTGCTGCTGGACGAGGCCGTCGACGCCCTGGTCTGGCGCCCGGGCGGCGTCTACGTGGACGGCACCTTCGGCAGGGGAGGGCACAGCCGGGCGGTACTGGCCCGGCTGGGCCCAGACGGGGCCCTGGTCGCGTTCGACAAGGACCCAGCAGCAATCGCAGAAGCGGGCACCATCGGGGATGCCCGCTTCTCCATTGAGCACGCCAGCTTTGCGGACATGGCAGAGCGCCTGGCCGGGCGCGGCCACGTGGCCGGCGTGCTGCTCGACCTGGGGATCAGCTCGCCCCAGATCGATGAGGCGGCGAGGGGGTTTTCCTTTCGTTTCGAGGGCCCGCTGGACATGCGCATGGACACCACGCGCGGCATCACCGCCGCGCAGTGGCTGGCGCAGGCGGATGAGCAGGACATTGCCAGGGTGATACGAGACTATGGGGAAGAACGGTTTGCTGTACAGATTGCAAAGGCGATTGTTGCTCGCCGGCGCGAACCCGGCGATGGCGGACCCATCGCCACTACTGCCGACCTTGCCGCGCTCGTGGCGAAAGCCGTCAAAACACGCGAGAAGGGCCAGGACCCTGCGACCCGCACCTTTCAGGCTCTACGGATTCACGTCAATCAAGAGCTTGAGGACCTCGAAAGAGGGCTGAAGGCGGCTTATGACCTGCTGCAGGTAGGGGGACGCCTGGTGGTGATCAGCTTCCATTCGCTGGAGGACCGCATCGTCAAGCGGTTCATGGCGGCGCACGCCCGTCCCCAGCAGGATGCCGACCCGGCCCTGCGCCGCGCGCCGCTGCGCGCGGCCGACCTGCCGCAACCCACGCTGCGCCTGCTGGGCCGCTCCAAGCCCGGCGCCGAGGAAATCGCAGCCAACCCGCGCGCGCGCTCGGCCGTGATGCGTGTGGCCGAGAAACTGGCTCCGGCCGGCGGAGGTGCGCGCGCATGAACCGCCTGACCTTCTTCCTGCTGGCCGCGCTGATCCTGTGTGCGCTTTCGCTGGTGAGCGCGCAGCACCAGGCGCGCACGCTGTTCGTGGCGCTGGAGCGGGCGCAGGGGGAAGAACGCCAGCTCGACATCGACTGGGCGCGCCTGCAGTACCAGCAGAGCTCGCTTGGCAAGAGCGCGCGCATCGCCGACGCGGCGCGCGCGCAGCTGAAGATGGCGCCGGCCAACCCCGGCAAGACCCAATACCTGTCGGGCATCGTGCTGCCGCCGGCGCAGCCAGCGCCGGCCAGCGAGGCGGAGGCGCGCCAATGAGCATGGCCCGACCCAACCCGCCCGGCCGCAACGGCAGCGGCACCCCGTCGCGCCCGCGCAGCGGCCAGTTCTCGGCCAGCCCGGTGCTGGGGCTGCGCCTGCCGATGTGGCGCTCCAAGCTGGTGGTGTTCCTGATGTTCGCGGCCTTTGTCGCGCTGGCGCTGCGCGCCGCATGGATCCAGGGTCCGGGCAACCAGTTCTATGAGGCCGAGGGCAAGAAGCGCTTCCAGCGCACGCTGGAGCTGCCGGCCACGCGCGGCAAGATCCTCGACCGCAACGGCCTGGTGCTGGCCACCAGCCTGCCGGTCAAGGCGATCTGGGCGGTGCCCGAGGACGTGCCCAACCAGGTCGAGCTGGCCAAGATCCGCCAGCTGGCCAAGCTGCTCGGCATGTCCGAGAAAGACCTCGGCAAGAAGCTGTCGGAAGACAAGGGCTTTGTCTACCTGAAGCGCCAGGTGCTGCCCGACGTCGCCGACAAGATCGCCGCGCTCAAGATCGACGGCATCCACCAGACCCGCGAGTACAAGCGCTTCTACCCGGAAGGCGAGGCGATGGCGCATATCGTGGGCTTCACCAACGTCGAGGACCGCGGCCAGGAAGGCGTGGAGCTGGCGCGCGAGACCGGGCTGGCCGGCCGCGCCGGCGCGCGCCAGGTGATCAAGGACCGCCTCGGCCGCGTGGTCGAGGATATCGGCATCCTGAAGACTCCGCGCGACGGCGAGGACATCCAGCTGTCGATCGACGCCAAGATCCAGTACCTGGCCTACAACGAACTGAAGGCCGTGGTCGAGAAGCACAAGGCCAAGGCCGCCAGCGCGGTGGTGCTCGACGCCCAGACCGGCGAGGTGCTGGCGCTGGCCAACTGGCCCACCTACAACCCCAACGACCGCACCCGGCTGTCCGGCGAGCAGCTGCGCAACCGCGTGCTGACCGACACCTTCGAGCCCGGCTCAATGATGAAGCCGATCACCGTGGGGCTGGCGCTGCAGCTCAAGCGCGTGACGCCATCGACGGTGATCACTACCACCGGCAAGTACCAGTTCGAAGGCGCCACCATCACCGATACCCACAACTACGGCGCGCTCACCGTCACCGGCGTGATACAGAAGTCGTCCAATATCGGCACGACCAAGATCGCGATGCTGATGAAGCCGCAGGAGATGTGGGACATGTACACCAGCATCGGCCTGGGCCAGGCGCCCAAGATCGGCTTCCCCGGCGCGGTGGCGGGGCGCGTGCGCCCGTTCAAGAGCTGGCGTCCGATCGAGCAGGCCACCATGTCGTACGGCTACGGCCTGTCGGTGTCGCTGTTCCAGATGGCGCATGCCTACACCATCTTTGCGCACGACGGGGAGCTGATCCCGGTCACCATGTTCCGCACCAACGGCCCGGCCACCGGCGAGCGCATCCTGTCGCCGCAGGTGGCGCGCGACGTGCGCGCCATGATGGAAACCGTGACCGCGCCCGGCGGCACCGCGCCCGAGGCGCAGGTGATGGGCTACCGCGTCGGCGGCAAGACCGGCACCGCCTACAAGCACGAAGGCCGCGGCTACAACCGCAGCAAGTACCGCGCCTCGTTCATCGGCCTGGCGCCGATGTCCAACCCGCGCATCATCGTCGCCGTCAGCGTCGACGAGCCCACCGCCGGCAGCCACTATGGCGGCCTGGTAGCCGGCCCGGCGTTCGCCGCCATCACCGGCGGCACGCTGCGCGCACTGAATGTCCAGCCCGATTCGCCGATCCGCCAGCTGGTGGTCAGCGACAAGGTGCCGGAAAGCGAACCGTGGACTGCGACCCAATGACGGCCAAGCCCCTGCTCCCGCTCGAGGTGACCACCCAGGCCAGCAACGCGCTGGCCTGGCTGCGTACCAACGTGGCCGCTTCGGCGCAGCTGACCGGCGATAGCCGCCGGCTGGCGCACGGCGACGTGTTCTTCGCCTACGTGCTCGGCAACGAGCGCCTGACCACCGATGGGCGGCCGTATATCCAGCAGGCCATCGCGGCCGGCGCCGGCGCCATCGTCTATGAGGCCGACGGCTTCGACTGGCCGTTTGGCGATGTCGTGCCCCACCTGGCGCTCAGCAACCTGCATCAGCTTGCCGGCCCGATCGCCGCCGGCTGGCACGGCAATCCGGTGCGCGGCCTGGCCGTGACCGGCATCACCGGCACCAACGGCAAGACCTCGTGCAGCCAGTGGCTGGCGCGCGTGCTGCAGGCCGCGGGCACGCCATGCGCGACCGTCGGCACGCTCGGCACCGGTTTCCCCGGCGCCCTGCAGGCGACCGGCTTCACCACGCCCGACGCGGTGCAGCTGCAGGCCAGCCTGGCGGCGCTGCACGATGCCGGCGCGCGTGCCGTGGCGATGGAAGTGTCCTCGCACGGCCTCGAGCAGGAGCGCGTCGCCGGCACGCATTTCTCGGTGGCGGTGCTGACCAACCTGACGCAGGACCACCTCGACTACCACGGCTCGATGGCCGAGTACGAGGCTGCCAAGGAGCGCCTGTTCCGCTGGGACGGCCTGCGCACCGCGGTGGTCAACCGCGACGACGCCATGGGCCAGCGGCTGCTGGCCGCGGACGCGGCCGCGATCGCCGCGCCGCACGTGATCGAATACGGCATCGACGGGCCCGGCGCCGCCACGGTGCGCCGCCCGCGCGGCGAATGGCTGCGCGCCACCAACGTGCGCGCCACGCCCAACGGCACCGCTTTCCATATCGACGGCAACTTCGGCAGCGCCGAGATGTCCACGCCCATGATCGGCGCCTTCAACGTCAGCAACCTGCTGGCGGTGCTGGGCGCGGCGCTGGCCAACGGCGTGGCGTGGGATGCGGCCCTGGCCGCGCTGCGCGCGCTGACGCCGGTCGAGGGCCGCATGGAACTGTTCGGCGCCAACGGTGGCGATGCCGCGCTGGGCCCGCTCGCCGTGGTCGACTATGCCCACACCCCCGACGCGCTGGAACAGACGCTGGCCGCGCTGCGCCCGGTGGCGCAGGCGCGCCATGGCCGCCTGTGGTGCGTGTTCGGCTGCGGCGGCGACCGCGACCCAATCAAGCGCCCGCTGATGGGCGCAGTGGCCGAACGACTGGCCGACGACGTCATCCTGACCAGCGACAACCCGCGCAGCGAGGACCCGCAGGACATCCTTGACGCGATCTCCGACGGCATGGCGGACCGCGCGCGCGGCCGCCAGATCGAGGACCGCGCCGCGGCCATTCTCTACGCCATCAAGCATGCGGCCCCGGCCGACGTGGTGCTGGTGGCAGGCAAGGGCCACGAGGCCACCCAGGAGATCCAGGGGCGCAAGCGCCCGTTCTCCGACCGCGAGCATGTCCGCCTGGCGCTTGCCACCCGTGGAGTATCGGCATGAGCCAGACCACCATGACTACCTTGCAGGACGCCGCCGGCTGGATCGCCGGCGCGCGCGTTTGTGGCGACGGCGCCGTTGCGTTCTCGCGCGTGCAGACCGACAGCCGTACCGTCGAGCCCGGCGACCTGTTCGTCGCGCTGAAGGGCGAGCGCTTCGATGCGCATGATTTCATCGCCGACGTGGTGGCCAAGGGCGCCGCTGCGGTGCTGGTGAGCCGCGACGCGGCTACCAGCAACTATGCCGGCGTGCCGGCCATCGTCGCCCCCGACACCCGCATCGCGCTGGGCGAGCTGGGCGCCGGCTGGCGCCGCCGGTTCACGCTGCCCGCGGTGGCGGTGACCGGCAGCAACGGCAAGACCACGGTCAAGGAAATGATCGCGGCGATCTTCTCCGCGGCGGTGGGCGAGGACCAGCGCCTGGCCACCGGCGGCAACCTGAACAACGACATCGGCCTGCCGTTGACGGTGCTGCGCCTGCGCGCCACGCACAAGCTGGCGGTGCTGGAGCTCGGCATGAACCATCCGGGCGAGACCGTCTACCTGGCCGGCATCGCCCAGCCCACCGTGGCGGTCATCACCAACGCGCAGCGCGAGCACCAGGAATTCATGGTCAGCGTGGAAGCCGTGGCGCACGAACACGCGGCCGCGCTGGCGGCGCTGCCGGCGGACGGCGTGGCGGTGTTCCCGCTCGACGAGGAAAGCGGCGGTGCCTTTGCGCCGGTCTGGCGCGAGGCCGCCGGTGCGCGCCGCGCGCTGTCGTTCGGCACCTCGCAGCGCGCGGATGTGCACGCCACCATGGCACTGGTCGACGGCGCGCAGGTGATGCAGGTGCGCGCGCCGGGCCATGCGTTTGAAGTCAGGCTCGCGCTGCTGGGCGAGCACAACGTGCGCAACGCGCTGGCGGCTATCGCCTGCGCGCTGGCCGCGGGCGTGCACGTGCCGGCGATCCAGGCGGGGCTGGCCGGCTTCCAGGCGGTCAAGGGCCGTCTGCAGGTGAAGTACACACCGGGCGGCACGGTGGTCATCGACGACACCTACAACGCCAACCCCGATTCCATGCGCGCCGCCATCGACGTGCTGGCCGGCTTCGCCGCGCCGCGCGTGCTGGTGCTGGGCGACATGGGCGAGGTCGGCGACCAGGGGCCGGCGTTCCACGAAGAAATCGGCGCCTACGCGCAGGCGCGCGGCGTCGACACGCTGTGGGGCACCGGCGAGCTGGCCGTGCACGCGGTGCGTGCGTTCGGCGCCAATGGCCGCCATTTCGGCAGCGCGGAGGACCTGGCAAAGGCCCTGGAGGAAGACAGCGGGGGCATGGTGGCGCAAGCCGGCGCCGTGCTGGTGAAGGGATCGCGCTTCATGCGCATGGAACGGATGGTCGCTGCGCTGGTCGCAGACACTTCCGCACATTAACGAAGACAACACGATGTTATTGGCTCTGGCCCAGTGGCTGCAAAACGACTACAGCTTCCTCCGGGTCGTCAACTACCTGACTTTCCGCGCGGTGATGGCCAACCTCACCGCGCTGCTGATCGGCCTGACGTTCGGGCCGTGGGTGATCCGCAAGCTGACCGAGCTGAAGGTCGGCCAGGCGGTGCGCACCATCGGCCCGCAGACGCACCTGGTCAAGTCCGGCACGCCGACCATGGGCGGCGTGCTGGTGCTGGTGTCGATTGCCGTCTCGACGCTGCTTTGGTGCGACTGGGGCAACCGCTTTATCTGGGTGGTGATGCTGGTCACCTTCGGCTACGGCGCCATCGGCTGGGTCGACGACTACCGCAAGGTGGTCTATCGCGATCCGCGCGGCATGTCGAGCCGCGAAAAGTTTTTCTGGCAGACGCTGATCGGCCTGGTGGCCGCGGTCTACCTGGCGTTCTCGGTGTCCGAAAGCAGCAACGTGCGGGTCTGGGAGCTGTTCCTGAACTGGGTCGAGGGCGGGCTGTCGCTCGACATGCCGTACAAGTCCAACCTGATCGTGCCCTTCTTCAAGGAGATCAGCTACCCGCTGGGCGTGGCCGGCTTCATCGTGCTGACCTACCTGGTGATCGTGGGCTCGAGCAACGCCGTGAACCTGACCGACGGCCTGGACGGCCTGGTGATCATGCCGGTGGTGCTGGTGGGCGGCGGGCTGGGCGTGTTTGCCTACGTGATGGGCAACGCGGTCTACAGCAAGTACCTGCTGTTCCCGCATATCCCGGGCGCGGGGGAGCTGCTGATCTTCTGTTCCGCGCTGGGCGGGGCAGGGCTGGCTTTCCTCTGGTTCAACGCGCATCCGGCGCAGGTGTTCATGGGCGACGTGGGCGCGCTGGCGCTGGGCGGCGCGCTGGGCACGGTGGCGGTGATCGTGCGCCAGGAGATCGTGCTGTTCGTGATGGGCGGCATCTTCGTGGTCGAAACGCTGTCGGTGATGGCGCAGGTCACGTGGTTCAAGATCACCAAGCGCCGTTTTGGCGAGGGCAGGCGGCTGTTCCGGATGGCGCCGCTGCACCACCATTTCGAGCTGGGCGGCTGGAAGGAAACGCAGGTCACGGTGCGCTTCTGGATCATCACCATGCTGCTGGTGCTGATCGGATTGTCGACGCTGAAGCTGCGCTAGGGGTGTTGGTGGTTGCGCCGATGGTCAGAACCGCGGCGCTCTCTATATAGAAACAGGAAACCAAAGGCAGGAAATCGAAGTGTTTGGCGAGCTGCAGAAACCTCATGTGCTGGTACTAGGCCTCGGCGAATCGGGGCTGGCCATGGCGCGCTGGTGTGGCCTGAACGGCTGCGCGGTGCGCGTGGCCGACACGCGCGAGGCGCCCGCCAACCTTGTCTTCCTGCAGGCCGAGCTGACTTCGGCCGGGTTCGTGGGCGGGCCGTTCTCGGAAAGCCTGCTCGACGGTATCGGCCTGGTGGCGATCAGCCCCGGGCTGTCGCCGCTGGACGCCGGCACCGGAGCGCTTCTGGCCGCCGCGCAGGCGCGCGGCATCCCGGTGTGGGGCGAGATCGAGCTGTTCGTGCGCGCGCTCAGGCACCTGGAGGCCGAATCCGGCTACGCGCCGAAGCTGCTCGCGATCACCGGCACCAATGGCAAGACCACCACCACGGCACTGACCGGCCGGCTGGTCGAGCGCGCCGGCAAGACCGTGGCAGTGGCGGGCAATATCAGCCCGTCGGCGCTGGACAAGCTGTCGGCGTGCATCGCCTCGGCCACGCTGCCGGAGGTGTGGGTGCTGGAACTCTCCAGCTTCCAGCTGGAAACCACGCATACGCTGGCGCCGGATGCGGCCACCGTGCTCAACGTGAGCCAGGACCATCTTGACTGGCACGGCTCGATGGAAGCCTACGCTGCCTCCAAGGCGCGCATCTTCGGGCCCGCCGGCAGCGAGTGCGTGCAGGTGCTGAACCGCAATGACCGGCTCACGCTGGACATGGCGCGGGCGGGCCGCAAGCCGGTGACCTTCGGCATCGATCTGCCGGAAGTGCCGGGCAGCTTCGGCATCCTGCGCGAGGGCGGCATGCCCTGGCTGGTGCTGGCCGAACCCGATTCGGAAGCGGAAGGGGAGGGCAAGCCGCGCCGCCGCAAGGCCGCCGAAGCTACCGAGGAAGCCGTGCCGGTGCGCCACAAGCGCCTGATGCCGGCCGATGCGCTGCATATCCGTGGCATGCACAACGCCACCAACGCCATGGCGGCGCTGGCGCTGTGCCGTGCCATCGACCTGCCGATGAACGCGTTGCTGCATGGCCTGCGCGAGTATCGCGGCGAGCCGCACCGCGTGGAGTGGGTCGCCACCATCGATGACGTCGAGTATTTCGACGACAGCAAGGGCACCAATGTCGGCGCCACCGTGGCCGCGCTGTCCGGGCTGGACAAGCGCGTGGTGCTGATCGCGGGCGGCGAAGGCAAGGGCCAGGATTTCTCGCCGCTGGCCGCGCCGGTGGCGCAATACGCACGCGCCGTGGTGCTGATCGGCCGGGCCGCGGGAGAGTTGCGCGATGCCCTGCAGGGCAGCGGCTCGACCCTGGCCGATGCCGCCACGCTGGAAGAAGCCGTGACCAAGGCAACCGAACTGGCCGAGCGCGGCGACGTCGTGCTGCTTTCGCCGGCCTGCGCCAGCCTCGACATGTTCCGCAACTACGTGCACCGCGCCGAGGTATTCCGCGCCGCGGTGGAAGAACTGGCCCTGTCCCGGGGGATCCTGCCATGAGTGAGGCACAGGTCAAGCGCAGCGGTTTCATCGGCGCCACCATCGGCAACGCCTGGGGTGGCCTGCGTGACGCGGTTTCGGGCGTCAAGCCCACGCGTTCGCGCATGATGGAGTACGACCAGCCCCTGCTGTGGGTCGCGATCGTGCTGCTCGCGCTCGGCCTGGTGATGGTCTTTTCGGCCTCGATCGCGCTGCCGGATTCGCCGCGCTACGCCAACTACCGCGAAAGCCATTTCCTGGTGCGGCATGCGTTCGCGCTGTTTATCGGACTGTCGGTCGGGCTGGTGGCGTTCCAGGTGCCGGTGAAGGTGTGGGACCGGTATGCGCCCAAGCTCTTTATCGTCGCGCTGATCCTGCTGGTGATCGTGCTGGTGCCGTTCGTCGGCAAGGGCGTGAACGGCGCGCGCCGGTGGATCCCGCTGGGCGTGATGAATTTCCAGCCGTCGGAACTGATGAAGCTGGCAGTGGTGCTGTACGCCGCCAACTACACCGTGCGCAAGCAGGAGTGGATGCAGACCGTGTCCAAGGGCTTCCTGCCGATGGGCGTGGCGGTAGTGGTGGTCGGCATGCTGCTGCTGCTCGAGCCCGACATGGGCGCGTTCCTGGTGATCGCGGCGGTGGCGATGGGCATCCTGTTCCTGGGCGGCATCAACGGCAAGCTGTTCGCCGGGCTGGTCGGCGTGGCGGTGGGCGCGTTCGCGCTGCTGATCACGGCGTCCCCATGGCGGCGCGAGCGGATCTTTGCCTACCTGAGCCCGTGGGAAGAGAGCAACGCGCTGGGCAAGGCCTACCAGCTCACGCATTCGCTGATTGCCTTCGGCCGCGGCGAGTGGACCGGGGTCGGGCTGGGCGGCAGCATCGAGAAGCTGCACTACCTGCCCGAGGCGCATACCGACTTCATCCTTGCGGTAATCGGCGAGGAGTTTGGCTTTGTCGGCGTGCTGGTGGTGATCGTGCTGTTCTACTGGCTGGTGCGCCGCGCCTTCAATATCGGCCGCACCGCGCTGCAGCTCGACCGCACCTTTGCCGGACTGGTGGCCAAGGGCATCGGCGTGTGGATCGGCTGGCAGACCTTTATCAACATGGGCGTGAACCTGGGGCTGCTGCCGACCAAGGGGCTGACGCTGCCGCTGGTGAGCTATGGCGGGTCGGGGATTCTGATGAACTGCGTGGCGTTGGCGATCCTGCTGCGCATTGACTATGAAAACCGTGTGTTGATGCGCGGAGGCAAGGTATGACCGCACCGCGCACCCTGCTCGTGATGGCCGGCGGCACCGGGGGGCATGTGTTCCCGGGGCTGGCGGTCGCGCATGCGTTGCGCGAGCAGGGCTGGAACATCGTCTGGCTGGGCAACCGCACCGGCATGGAAGCCACGCTGGTGCCCAAGCACGGCATCCCGATGGAATACATCCAGTTCGGCGGCCTGCGTGGCAAGGGGCTGGTGACCAAGTTCCTGCTGCCGCTGAACCTGCTGCGCGCGTTCTGGCAGAGCATCGGCGCGCTGCGCCGGGTAAAGCCGAACGTGGTGCTGGGCATGGGCGGGTACATCACCTTCCCGGCCGGCATGATGGCCTCGCTGCTGGGCCGCCCGCTGGTGCTGCACGAGCAGAACTCGATCGCCGGCCTGGCCAACAAGGTGCTGGCCAAGGTGGCCGACCGCGTGCTGTGCGCGTTCCCGGACACGCTGCCCGGCGGCGAATGGACCGGCAACCCGGTGCGCGAGGAACTGGCGCACCTGGATGCGCCCCAGGCGCGCTACGACCAGCGCACCGGTCCGCTGCGCATCCTGGTAGTGGGCGGCAGCCTGGGCGCCGCGGCGCTGAACGAGGTGGTGCCGAAGGCGATCGCGCTGCTGCCGGAAAGCGAGCGCCCGGTGGTGACGCACCAGGCGGGCGCGAAGCAGATCGACACGCTGCGCGCCAACTATGCGGCGGCACAGGTGCCGGCGCAGACCCTGCCGTTCATCGACGACATGGCGCGCGCCTATGCCGATGCGGATCTCGTGATCTGCCGCGCCGGCGCGATGACGGTGTCGGAAGTGGCCGCGGCGGGCGTGGCGGCGCTGTTCGTGCCGTTCCCGCACGCAGTGGACGATCACCAGACCACCAACGCAAAGTTCTTATCCAGCCAGGGCGCGGCCCTGCTGGTGCAGCAACAAGACCTGACGGCCGGGGGCCTGGCGCAGACCATCGCCAGCCTGACCCGGCCGCAGCTGAAAGACATGGCGCGCCTGGCGCGCGGACTAGCCAAGCCTGAGGCAACCCGGCGCGTCGCCGAGGTGTGCAGCCAGCTGGCCAGGGACTGAAGTGAGCGAAGCAGCAATCCAATGAAGCATATCGTCAAAAACATCCACTTCGTGGGGATCGGCGGGGCCGGCATGAGCGGCATCGCCGAGGTCCTGCTGAACCTGGGCTACAAGGTCTCGGGTTCCGACGTGGGCAGCAATGCCGCCACGCGGCGCCTGGCCTCGCTCGGCGCCACGGTCATGCACGGGCATGACGCGGCCAACGTGACCGGCGCCAACGCCGTGGTGGTGTCGACCGCGGTCAGCGGCGACAACCCCGAGGTGCTGGCCGCCCGCAGCAAGCGCATCCCGGTGGTGCCGCGCGCGGTAATGCTGGCCGAGCTGATGCGCCTGAAGCAGGGCGTGGCCATCGCCGGCACGCACGGCAAGACCACCACCACCAGCCTGGTGGCATCGGTGCTGGCCGAAGGCGGGCTGGATCCCACCTTCGTCATCGGCGGCCGGCTCAACTCCGCCGGCGCCAACGCGCGCCTGGGCACCGGCGACTTCATCGTGGCCGAGGCGGATGAATCCGACGCATCGTTCCTGAACCTGTTCCCGGTCATCGAGGTCATCACCAATATCGATGCCGACCACATGGACACCTACGGGCACGACTTTGCCCGGCTCAAGCAGGCGTTCATCGAATTCACGCAGCGCCTGCCGTTCTACGGCATTGCCGTGCTGTGCGTCGACGACCCCAACGTGCGCGAGATCCTGCCGTTCGTGTCCAAGCCGGTGGTGCGCTACGGGTTTGCCGAAGACGCGCAGATCCGCGCCGTGGACGCGCGCGCGGTCGACGGCCAGATGCACTTCACCGTGCTGCGCCAGCTCAACGGCCATACCGAGCCGCCGCTGGAAATCGTGCTGAACCTGCCCGGCATGCACAACGTGCAGAACGCGCTGGCGGCGATCGCCATCGCGACCGAGCTGGAAGTGCCCGACGCCGCCATCGTCAAGGCGCTGCGCGAGTTCCACGGCGTGGGCCGCCGCTTCCAGCGCTACGGCGAAGTGGCCACCACCGACGGTGCCGGCACCTTCACGCTGGTGGACGACTACGGCCACCACCCGGTGGAAATGGCCGCCACGCTTGCCGCGGCGCGCGGCGCGTTCCCGGGCCGCCGCCTGGTGCTGGCGTTCCAGCCGCACCGATTCACCCGTACGCGGGATTGCTTTGAAGACTTCGTCAAAGTGCTGGGCACTGTCGATGCCCTGCTGCTGTCCGAGGTCTATGCCGCCGGCGAGACCCCGATCGTGGCCGCCGACGGCCGTGCGCTGACCCGCGCGTTGCGCGTGGCCGGCAAGGTAGAACCTGTTTTCGTGGAGCAGATGGAAGAGATGCCGCAGGCCATCCTGAATGCTGTCCGGCCCGGCGATGTGGTCGTGACGATGGGCGCCGGCTCGATCGGCGGCGTGCCGGGGCAGCTGGTGTCGCACCAGCAGACGCAACAGTCGGGAGGCCAGCAATGAGCTTCGTCGCCCATCCCAATATCGATCCCAAGTCGCTGGGCAAGGTCGGCGTGCTGTTCGGCGGCCGCTCGGCCGAGCGCGAGATCTCGCTGATGTCGGGCAGCGGCGTGCTGGCCGCGCTGCAGTCGCGCGGCGTCGACGCGCATGGCTTCGATCCCGGCCTGCAAGGCGTGGCCGAGCTGGCCGCGGCCAAGTTCGACCGCGTCTTTATCGCGCTGCACGGCCGCTATGGCGAAGACGGCACCATCCAGGGCCTGCTGGAACAACTGGGCGTGCCCTACACCGGCAGCGGCGTGCTGGCCTCGGCGCTGGCGATGGACAAGCAGGCCACCAAGCGCCTGTGGACCACGCATGACCTGCCCACGCCGCGTTTCGCGATGCTGCATGCCGATACGGATTTCGACGCGGTGGTCGCCGACCTGGGCCTGCCGCTGATCGTCAAGCCGGCGCGCGAAGGCTCGTCGATCGGCCTGACCAAGGTGACGGCGGCCGGGCAGATGCGCGAGGCGTTCGAGAAGGCCGAGGCGCTGGACAACGACGTCATCGCCGAGACTTTCATCGACGGCGCCGAGCTGACCTGCCCGATCGTGGGCGAGGGCGATACCGCCGAAGCGCTGCCGGTGATCCGCATCGTCGCGCCCGAAGCGAACTACGACTATCAAAATAAGTACTTTACTGACGATACCCAATACTTGTGTCCGTCAGGACTGGACCCCGAAGTCGAGAAGGAAGTCCAGGCGCTGGCGGTGCAGTCCTATCGCGTGCTGGGCTGCCGCGGCTGGGCGCGCGCCGACGTGATGCTGCGCGCCGACGGCAAGCCTTTCCTGCTCGAGATGAATACCTCGCCCGGCATGACCGGCCACTCGCTGGTGCCGATGGCGGCGCGCGCGGCCGGCATCAGCTACGAGGACTTCGTGCTGCAGGTGGTGGCCGCCGCGACGCTGGACCTGCACCCGAACGAGCACTGGAAGCCCGAATAACAGAGAACCCGCCTGGACCATGTGGCATAACGCACGCCTGCTCAACCTGATCGCCACCACGCTCTATGCCGTGGTGGCGCTGATGGCGCTCGCGGCCGGCCTGCTGTGGCTGGCGCAGCGGCCGGTGTTTGCCATCACCCACGTGGAGATCGCGCCGATGGACGGCGGTGCGCTGCGCCACGTGAACGCCCCCAGCGTGCGTGCCAGCGCGCTGGGCAAGCTGTCGGGCAACTTCTTCACGCTTGACCTGAACGCGGCACGGCAGGCGTTCGAGTCGGTGCCCTGGGTGCGGCGCGCCAGCGTGCGGCGCGAGTGGCCAAACGGCCTGGCTGTGGAGGTCGAGGAACACGAGGCGCTGGGTACCTGGGGCTCGCCGGAGAGCGGGCGCCTGCTCAATACCTACGGCGAGATCTTCGTGGCCAACACCGCCGAGGCGGAAGAAGACGCACAGTTGCTGGCGCTGGACGGTCCTCCGGACAGCGAGGGCGACGTGATCGAGAAGCTCGAGGTCATGCGCCAGTGGTTCAAGCCGCTGCATACCGAGCCGCTGGCGGTGACGCTGTCGGGCCGCTATGCCTGGCGCGCCAGGCTGTCCAACGGCATGGTGGTCGAGCTTGGCCGCGAGCAGAACGATGAAGACCGCACTGCGATGGACCAGCGGGTCAGGCGTTTCGTCGCTGCATGGCCGCAGGTCACCGAGCAGTGGGGCAAGCAGATCGACTACGCCGACCTGCGTTATCCCAATGGTTTTGCCATCCGCGCCGCCAATGCCCGCTTCCTGACCGAGGCGCAGATCGCTGCGGCGGTGCGGGCCGAGAAGGCGGAGCGGGCGGCGAAGGCGGCCCGGGCTACGCAGGCAGCGGCAGCGGTTTCCGGTACTTCCAACAACAATCCGACGCGACTGAAGAGCAAGAACGCGGAGAAAACCCGATGAGCAAGGAATACAAGGACCTGTTGGTCGGTCTCGATATCGGCACCTCGAAGGTGGCGGCGGTGGTCGCAGAACTGCGCCCCGACGGCAGCTACGAGGTGATCGGGATGGGCCAGTCGGAGTCCAAGGGTCTGAAGAAAGGGGTCGTGGTCAATATCGAGGCCACCGTGCAGTCGATCCAGAAAGCACTGGAAGAGGCTGAGCTGATGGCCGACTGCAAGATCTCGGAGGTCTTTACCGGCATTGCCGGCAGCCATATCCGCAGCTTCAACTCCAGCGGCATGGTGGCAATCAAGGACAAGGAGGTCACGCAGACCGACGTGGCGCGCGTGATCGAGACCGCCAAGGCGGTCAATATCCCGACCGACCAGCAGATCCTGCACATCCTGACGCAGGAATTCATCATCGACGGCCAGGAAGACGTGCGCGAGCCCATCGGCATGAGCGGCATCCGCCTGGAAGTGAAGGTGCATATCGTCACCGGCGCCGTCAGCGCCGCGCAGAACATCGTCAAGTGCGTGCGCCGCTGCGGCCTGGAAGTGCATGACCTGATCCTGCAGCCGCTGGCCTCGAGCCTGGCGGTGCTGACCGAGGACGAGAAGGAACTGGGCGTGGTGCTGGTCGACATCGGCGGCGGCACCACCGACATCGCCATCTTCAGCGAAGGCGCGATCCGCCATACGGCCGTGATCCCCATCGCCGGCGACCAGATCACCAACGACATCGCCATGGCGCTGCGCACGCCCACGCCGGACGCCGAGGACATCAAGATCCAGTACGGCATCGCCAAGCAGGCGATCGCCGATCCGGAAGACATGATCGAGGTGCCGGGCGTGGGCGACCGCGGCACGCGCACGCTCAGCCGCCAGGCGCTGGCCGCGGTGATCGAGCCGCGCATCGAAGAGCTGTACTCGCTGGTGCACCAGGTGGTGCGCGAGTCGGGCTATGAAGAACTGTTGTCGTCCGGCGTGGTCATCACCGGTGGTACCGCGATGATGCCGGGCATGGTCGAGCTGGGCGAGGACATCTTCCTCAAGCCCGTGCGCGTGGGCGTGCCGGAGTACCGCGGCAACCTGCACGAGGTGGTGAAGAGCCCGCGCTATGCGACGGTGATGGGCCTGCTGCTGGAAGGCCGCGTGCAACGGATGCGCGGGCGCAAGGTGGCGGTGCAGAGCGGGTCGGTCAAGCAGGTCTGGACCCGCATGAAGGAATGGTTCGTCGGCAATTTCTGATCGATGCGGAAATTGCCGGGCTGAAGATGCGACGGCGCGCGCAAGGTCTTGTCTACCGGACAGCCGATGGCGCGTTGAGCAAAGGTTTCGTGGTTCTTTCTTTTAATGGTTTTTTTGTTCAGAAACCAGGGGTTGCGGCGGGGAGGCTGCATCGTCTGGGGACTGATTCTTCTCGGAGGCAGTGATGGACTTTGACATGATCGAAACGGAAGTGATGGACGGCACCATCATCAAGGTGGTCGGCGTGGGCGGCGCGGGCGGCAATGCCGTGCAGCACATGATCAGCCGCGGCGTGCAGGGCGTCGAATTCATCTGCATGAATACCGACGCCCAGGCGCTCAAGCGTTCCAGCGCTTCGCGCGTGCTGCAATTGGGCAGTACGGGACTGGGTGCCGGCGCCAAGCCGGAAGTCGGCCGCGGTTGCGCCGATCAGGCCCGCGAGCAGATCGCCGACGCGCTGCGCGGCGCGCACATGGTCTTCATCACTGCCGGCATGGGCGGCGGTACCGGTACCGGTGCCGCGCCGATCGTGGCGCAGGTTGCCAAGGAAATGGGCATCCTGACCGTGGGCGTGGTCAGCAAGCCGTTCGACTTCGAAGGCGCGCGCCGCGCCAAGGTGGCCGAGCATGGCTCCAGCGAGCTGGAATCGAGCGTCGACTCGCTGATCGTGGTGCTGAACGAAAAGCTGTTCGAAGTGATGGGCGACGACGCCGAGATGGACGCATGCTTCCAGTGCGCCGACGACGTGCTGCACAACGCGGTGGCCGGCATTGCCGAGATCATCAACGTTGACGGCCTGGTGAACGTCGACTTCGAAGACGTGAAGACGGTGATGGGCGAGCAGGGCAAGGCCATGATGGGGACGGCCACCGTGTCGGGCGTGGACCGCGCCCGCCTGGCGGCCGAGCAGGCCGTTGCCAGCCCGCTGCTGGAAGGCGTGGACCTGTCCGGCGCGCGCGGCGTGCTGGTCAACATCACCGCCAGCCGTTCGCTGAAGCTGTCGGAAACCAAGGAAGTCATGAACACCATCCGCAGCTACGCCGCGGAAGACGCGACCGTGATCTTCGGTACGGTGTACGACGATTCGATGAGCGATGCGCTGCGCGTGACCGTGGTCGCGACCGGCCTGGGCCGCTCGGCCAAGAAGCAGCAGCCGATGACGCTGCTGAAGACCGGCACGGACAACATGCCGGTGCAGATGATGGCCAACATGGCCGCCACCGCTGCGCAGCACAGCTCGCCGGACTACAGCAACCTGGACACGCCGGCGGTATGGCGCAGCTCGCGCGAATCGGCGTCGGCCCACGTGGCGGCGCTGCAGGAAAAGGGTGTGGACACGTACGATATTCCGGCCTTCCTGCGCAAGCAGGCAGACTGAGCGCCGGACGGCTCGGCATCGGTGCCTCCACCGGCCGCCTGACGGATCGCGTCGCCTTGTCGCGATGCACGCGCGCTCCCTATCCGCGCGTGCCTTGCATGGACTGACGTGACCCGGCAGGCAGCCGGCGGCGCCGCGCCGCCTGCCGCAACGGCGCATCGTCCGCCACAACCTGCATCCCGTCGCCGGGCAGGGCGTGCCGCTGGCCGCCTCCCCGGACTGGTTTCCCGCCTTCCCGGTCGGGATGTCTCGCCGTCCGCGCGGCGCACCCACAGGTGCGTCGCGCGGACGTCTTTGTAGCAAGGTGTATCGAATGCGACCGGATGTGATCCGGCTTTTGCATCGCCGGCGCGGCGCCTATGATCTTGGGGTTGCCCGCAGTACGGAACACTACCCGGAACGCTGTCCGGATCGCTGTCCGGATTGTTGAACCGGCACGCTGCCGCGCCGCTGCGGCGCAGCCGGCCGCCATCCGTCCTATCCTTCAGACAACCCAGAGACTTCGCCCCATGATTACCGTCGGTTCCCGCGTCCCGGACGCCACCCTGCAGGAATTCATCGAAACCGAGAGCGAGGGCTGCTCGCTCGGACCCAACGCCTTCCGCGTCGCCGACCTGGTGCGCGGGCGCAAGATCGTGGTGTTCGGGCTGCCCGGCGCGTTCACGCCGACCTGCTCGGCCAAGCATGTGCCGGGCTTCGTGACGCATGCCGCAGACCTGCGCGCCGCCGGCGTCGATGAAGTGTGGTGCGTGTCGGTCAACGACGCCTTCGTCATGGGCGCGTGGGGCCGCGAACAGCAGGTCGCCGGCGCGGTACGCATGATGGCCGACGGCAGCGCCGAATGGACGCGTGCGCTGGGCCTGGACCAGGACCTGGGCGCGCGCGGCATGGGCGTGCGCTCCAAGCGCTATGCCATGGTGATCGACGATGGTGTGGTGACCCGGCTCGACGTGGAGGCGCCCGGCGAATTCCGCGTCAGCAGCGCCGACGCCGTGCTGGCTGCGTTGCGCGGCTGACACAGTCATCCGGGTAAACGTGGATTATTCGCAACATCTTAATGCGGTGTTAACAGCCGGAAACAAAACCCGGCTGCACCACCTTCCAGGTGGTGGTAAAATCGCTTAATCAAAAAAAGCACCACGATAGATTTTTATAATAGTTGAGGCTGTCATGCTCAAACAGCGCACGATCAAATCCCTGGTGAAGACGGTTGGCATCGGCCTGCACTCCGGCCGCAAGGTCACGCTGACCCTGCGTCCCGCAGCCGCCGACACCGGCATCGTCTTTACCCGCGTCGACCTGCCCGAGGCCGTCGAGATTCCCGTGGCCGCTTCGGCCATCGGCGACACGCGCCTGGCGTCGGTGCTGCAGAAGGATGGCGCGCGCGTTTCGACCGTCGAGCACCTGATGTCGGCATGCGCCGGCCTGGGCATCGACAACCTCTATGTCGACGTCGACGCCGAGGAAATCCCGATCATGGACGGCAGCGCCGCGTCCTTCGTGTTCCTGCTGCAGTCGGCCGGCATTGATGAACAGAACGCGCTGAAGACCTTTATCCGCGTCAAGAAGCCGGTGGAAGTTCGCGAAGGCGACAAGTTCGCGCGGCTCGAGCCGTTCTTCGGCTTCAAGCTGGCGTTCACCATCGACTTCCGTCATCCGGCGGTCGACAAGACCGGCCAGACCTTCTCGATCGACTTCGGCGACACCAGCTACGTGCGTGAGATCGCCAGGGCCCGCACCTTCGGCTTTGCCCATGAGGTGGAAGCGCTGCGCGAGATGGGCCTGGCGCGCGGCGGCAGCCTGGACAACGCCATCGTGCTGGACGAGCACCGCATGCTGAACAACGAGGAACTGCGCTATGGCGATGAATTCGTGCGCCACAAGATCCTCGATGCCATCGGCGACCTGTATGTGGTCGGCCATCCGCTGATCGGGTCCTATGTCGCGCACAAGTCGGGCCACGGCCTGAACAACCAGCTGCTGCGCGCGCTGCTGGCGGACCAGGAGGCCTATGAACTGGTCACCTTCGACCGTGTCGAGGAAGCGCCCGCTGCCTTCCTGCCGCAGGCGCAGCCGGCCTTTGCCTGAGCCGGGCCACCTGCCCGCCACGCAACGAGAAAGCCGACCCGGGGGTCGGCTTTCTTGTTTGTCCGGAAATCGCCGTCGGCCGCTCAGCGGTGATGCGAGAGCAGCGTCTTGAGCGCGTCGCGCAGCGGCGAATCGGGCAGCGTGCGCGCGAGCTGGTCCAGGCTGGCAAGGCCGGTCGGCGTCATCTGCCCGCTGGTGCGCTTGCGCTCGACCGGACCGGTGTCCCAGTCCGCGTGGCGCTGCACCTCGGGCTGCACCCGCACCCGGATCGCGGTGATCTGCGAGCCGCGCTGCTGCAGCCGTCCCAGCAGCGTCGGCACCACCTGCCGCACCCGCGCCGCGGCCGCGCCGTGTGCCGCCAGCAACAGCAGCACCTGGCCGTTTGCGTCGACGGCGTCGCGCTTGACCCCGGCCACGGCAATGCCGGCGCGCATGCCGGGGGGCAGCAGCGACAGCACTTCGGCCTCCAGCACGGACAGCTGGCGCGCGGTCTGCATCAGCCCGGAAACCGGGCCGGACTTGGCCAGCCAGTCATTGAGCGGCTTGGCGGCAGCGGTCTGCAGGGCGTGGTGGGTGAAGCGGCGCATGGCTGCATTCTAGCAAGGGGCGGCGGGGCTGCCCGGGGCGGAAAGGATTGAAGCACCCGCACCCGCCCCAAACTGCTGCAGGCAGGGGGCGGGGTCGGCCCGCGCTGGCCGGTGTCTGGCATTCGCAGCCTTGCACGGCAAGGCCCGGCGCGCGTTCCGGCCGTGACCCCGGCACATGATAAACTCGGCGTTTCGCGCCAATCTATCCATTCCTCGCCCGGCCGCCGGGGAGCCCGCTTACCAGGGGCGTCAATCCGGTCCCGCGCAGGTGAAAGCAATCGATGATCACGGGCCTTCTCAAGAAAGTCTTCGGCAGCCGCAATGAGCGGCTGATCAAACAATACCGCCGCACGGTGGCGCAGATCAATGCGCTGGAGCCGAAGTTCGAGCAACTCTCGGACGACGACCTGCGCGGCATGACCGAGACCTTCCGGCAGCGCCACGCCGGCGGCGAGTCGCTCGAAGCGCTGCTGCCCGAGGCTTTCGCCGTGTGCCGCGAGGCCAGCAAGCGCGTCATGAAGATGCGCCACTTCGACGTGCAGCTGATCGGCGGCATGGTGCTGAACGACAACAAGATCGCCGAAATGCGCACCGGCGAGGGCAAGACGCTGACCGCGACGCTGGCCGTGTACCTGAATGCCATCACCGGCAAGGGCGTGCACGTGGTGACGGTCAACGACTACCTGGCGCAGCGCGATGCCGAGTGGATGGGCCGCCTGTACAACTACCTGGGCCTGTCGGTGGGTGTGAACCTGTCGCAGATGGCGCATGACGAGAAGCAGGCTGCGTACAACGCCGACATCACCTACGGCACCAACAACGAGTTCGGCTTCGACTACCTGCGCGACAACATGGTCTACGACCCGTCGCAGCGGGTGCAGCGGCCGCTGAACTACGCCATCGTCGATGAAGTGGACTCGATCCTGATCGACGAGGCGCGCACCCCGCTGATCATCTCGGGCCAGGCCGAGAACCAGACCGACCTGTACCAGCGCATGAACGGCATCCCCAGGCTGCTCGAGCGCCAGATCGGCGAAGAGAAGGCCGACGGCACCGGCGTCGAGAAGCCGGGCGACTACTACGTCGACGAGAAGGGCCACCAGGTCTACCTGACCGAGGCCGGCCACGAGAAGGCCGAAGAAATCCTGGCGCAGCAGGGCCTGATCGGCGAGGGCGAGTCGCTGTACGCGCCGCAGAACATCACGCTGATGCACCACCTGTACGCCGCCCTGCGCGCGCACAGCCTGTTCCATCGCGACCAGCACTACGTGGTGCAGAACGACGAAGTCGTGATCGTCGACGAATTCACCGGCCGCCTGATGACCGGCCGGCGCTGGTCCGACGGCCTGCACCAGGCCGTCGAGGCCAAGGAAGGCGTGACCGTCCAGCAAGAGAACCAGACGCTGGCGACCATCACCTTCCAGAACTACTTCCGCATGTACACCAAGCTGGCCGGCATGACCGGCACGGCCGATACCGAGGCGTACGAGTTCCAGGAGATCTATGGCCTGGAAGTGGTGGTGATCCCGACCAACCGCCCGGCCCAGCGCAAGGACCAGCAGGACCAGATCTACAAGACCGGCAAGGAGCGCTACGACGCCGTGGTGCGCGATATCCGCGACTGCTACGAGCGTGGCCAGCCGGTGCTGGTGGGCACCACCTCGATCGAGACCTCGGAATACCTGTCGGGCCTGCTCGAGCGCGAACAGCTGCCGCACCAGGTGCTCAACGCCAAGCAGCACGCCCGCGAAGCCGAGATCGTGGCGCAGGCCGGCCGTCCCAAGATGATCACCATCGCTACCAACATGGCCGGTCGCGGTACCGACATCGTGCTGGGCGGCAACGTGGAAAAGCAGTCGGGCTTTATCGAAGCGGACCCGAACCTGTCCGACGCCGAAAAGGCCGCGCGCATCCAGCAGCTCGAGGACGAATGGCAGTCGCTGCACGAGCAGGTCAAGGCCGCCGGCGGCCTGCATATCGTCGGCACCGAGCGCCATGAATCGCGCCGTATCGACAACCAGCTGCGCGGCCGCGCCGGCCGCCAGGGCGACCCGGGTTCGTCGCGCTTCTACCTGTCGCTGGACGACCAGCTGCTGCGCATCTTTGCCGGCGACCGCGTGCGCGCGATCATGGAGCGCCTGAAGATGCCCGAAGGCGAGCCGATCGAGGCCGGCATCGTCACGCGCTCGATCGAATCGGCGCAGCGCAAGGTGGAAGGCCGCAACTTCGACATCCGCAAGCAGCTGCTGCAGTACGACGACGTCGCCAACGACCAGCGCAAGGAAATCTACAAGCTGCGCAACGACGTGCTCGAAGCCAATGACGTCGGCGAGATGGTCGCCAACCTGCGCGAAAGCGTGCTGGTCGAGCTGTTCCGCGACCACGTGCCGGCCGACACCATGGAAGAGCAGTGGAACATCGCCGGCCTGGAAGCGCGCCTGCGCGAGGACTGGGGCCTGGAAGTGCCGCTGGCGCAGACCATCGAGGGCGCGCAGAGCATCGAGGACGAAGAGCTGCTCAACCTGATCATGAAGGCGGCGACCGAACGCTACGACGGCAAGGTCGCGATGGTCGGGCGCGAGTCGTTCGCCGGCTTCGAGCGCTCGGTCATGCTGCAGAGCATCGACACGCACTGGCGCGAACACCTGGCCGCGCTGGACCACCTGCGCCAGGGCATCCACCTGCGCGGCTATGCGCAGAAGGATCCCAAGCAGGAGTACAAGCGCGAGTCGTTCGAGCTGTTCGCGCGCCTGCTGGACGTGATCAAGAACGAAGTCACCCGCGTGACCTTCAACGTGCAGATCCAGTCGCCGGAGGAACTGGAACAGGCTTCCGAGGAGATCGAGGAAGGCCTGTCGCACCTGGAGAACGTGCAGTACAAGCACGACGAGTTCGCCGAAGGCCGCGAGCCGGTCGAGGAAGCGCCGTCGCAGCGCACCGGCACTGCCATGGCCGCCGCCGAACTGGCGCTGGCGGGCATGCCCAAGGTCGGCCGCAACGATCCGTGCCCGTGCGGCTCGGGCAAGAAGTTCAAGCAGTGCCACGGCAAGCTCAGCTGAACTGAGCCGCGCCGGGTGCCCGGTATGACGTCGGTCCCGCAGCGCGGGGCGTGACGCAACAGGAAACGAACATGCCCGCCCCTCGCGGGCATGTTCGTCTGATGACAAGCAAGTCGCGAGCAGGAACATCGAGGAGTCCTACATGCCCGTCAATCTTCCGCTGCCCCAGGCAGAGAACCTGAAATCCGTCGCCGGCGTGGAGCTCGGCTGGGCCGAGGCGGGCATCCGCAAGGCCAACCGCAAGGACGTGCTGGTGGTGCGCGTGGCCGAAGGCAGCACCGTGGCCGGCGTCTTCACCAGCAACCGCTTCTGCGCCGCGCCGGTGCAGGTGTGCCGGGAGCACCTCGCTGCCGCGGACAAGTCGGGCAAGGGCATCCGCGCCCTGGTGGTCAACACCGGCAATGCCAACGCCGGTACCGGCGAGCAGGGCCTGGCCAATGCCCGCGCCACCTGCGACGCGCTGGCGGCGCAGCTGGGCATCAGCGCCAACCAGGTGCTGCCGTTCTCGACCGGCGTGATCCTCGAGCAGTTGCCGATGGACCGCCTGCTGGCAGGGCTGCCCGCCGCCATCGCCAATGCCAGGGCCGACAACTGGCTGGCCGCGGCGGAAGCCATCATGACCACCGACACACAGCCCAAGGTCGCGTCGCGCACGGTGCAGATCGACGGCAAGACCGTGACGCTGTCGGGCATCAGCAAGGGCGCCGGCATGATCCGCCCGAACATGGCGACCATGCTGGGCTTTATCGCCATGGACGCCGCCGTGGCGCAGCCGGTACTGCAGGGACTGGTGACGCACGCCGCCGATCACTCGTTCAACAGCATCACCATCGACGGCGATACCTCGACCAACGATTCGTTCGTGCTGATTGCCTCGGGCAAGTCCGGTGCCGTGGTCGACCGTGCCGAAGGCCCGGCCTTCGAAGCGCTGCGCGATGCCGTGACCGGCCTGGCGCAAGAGCTGGCGCAGATGATCGTGCGCGACGGCGAAGGCGCGACCAAGCTGATGACCATCCGGGTCGAAGGCGGCAAGGACGTGGCCGAGTGCCGCCAGATCGCCTATGCGGTCGCGCATTCGCCGCTGGTCAAGACTGCGTTCTACGCCTCGGACCCCAACCTGGGCCGCATCCTGGCCGCGGTGGGCTACGCCGGCGTGGACGACCTCGATGTCGGCCGCGTCAACCTGTGGCTGGACGATGTCTGGGTCGCCCGCGACGGCGGCCGCAATCCCGACTATCGCGAGGAAGACGGCCAGCGCGTGATGAAGCAGGCCGAGATCACGGTGCGCATCGCGCTGGGCCGCGGCAATGCCGAAGCCACGGTGTGGACCTGCGACCTGTCGCACGACTACGTGTCGATCAACGCCGACTACCGTTCCTGAGCCCGTTCCATCCTGCCCGCGCACGCGGGCAGGGCGCAAGAATTCATTCTCCGCCCCGCCATGTCCGACCTCGCCGCCCGCCTCGACAACTTCCTCTCACGCCTCGAACAATGGCTGCCGCCGCAACTGAACGACGCGGACTGGCAGGAGGCGGTAGCGTTCCGCTGGCGCAAGCGCCAGAGCCTGTTCGGTAATATCGGCTACCTGCAGCCGGTGCGCCAGCTGCCGCCAATCCACCTGGACGACCTGAAGAACATCGAGCGCCAGAAGGACGCCATCGTCGCCAACACGCGCCAGTTCGTGAACAGGCTGCCGGCCAACAACGTGCTGCTGACCGGCGCGCGCGGCACCGGCAAGTCGTCGCTGATCAAGGCCTGCCTGAATGCCTTCGTCAAGGACGGGCTGCGGCTGGTGGAGGTCGACAAGGATGACCTGGGCGACCTCGGCGATATCGTCGAGCTGGTCTCGACCCGGCCCGAGCGCTTTGTCATCTTCTGCGACGACCTGTCGTTCGAGGAAGGCGAGTCGGGCTACAAGTCGCTGAAGTCGGCGCTGGACGGCTCGGTCGCGGCGCAGTCGGACAACGTGCTGATCTACGCCACGTCCAACCGCCGGCACCTGCTGCCGGAGTACATGAAGGACAACGAAACCTACCGCCACACCGACGACGGCGAGATCCATCCTGGCGAAGTGGTCGAAGAGAAGATCTCGCTGTCCGAGCGCTTCGGGCTGTGGCTGTCGTTCTACCCGCCCAAGCAGGACGAGTACCTGGCGATCGTCGGCCACTGGCTCAGGCACTTCGGCTGCACCGACGAAGACATCGCCGCCGCGCGCGGCGACGCGCTGGTGTGGGCGCTGGAGCGCGGCTCGCGCTCGGGCCGCGTGGCGTGGCAGTTCGCGCGCGACTGGGGCGGCAAGCATGGCCAGCCGTACATCGCCGACGTGCCGGGGAACGACAAGGCATGAGCGCGGCCATGGACAAGCCCGCGGAGACCGCCGGCAACCCGCCGCGCAAGGTCACCGAAGTCGCCGTCGGCGTGATGGTGCAGCCGGATGGCCGCTTCCTGCTGGCGCAGCGCCCCGCGGGCAAGCCGTACGAGGGCTATTGGGAATTCCCCGGCGGCAAGCTCGAGCCAGGGGAGACCGTGGAAGCCGCGCTCGCCCGCGAGCTGCATGAGGAGCTGGGGCTGGACATTACCGCGTGCGAGCGCTGGCATGTGCTCGAGCACGACTACCCGCACGCCTATGTGCGGCTGCATTTCTGCAAGGTCACTGCCTGGCGCGGTGACCCGGTCGGCCGCGAAGGCCAGGCCTTTTCCTGGCAGACGGTGCCCGTGACGGTCGCGCCGCTGCTGCCGGCCACCATTCCGGTGGTCGAATGGCTGGGCGAAGAAGCCTAGGGCACAGACCCTGGGCCGGCTTGGCCTGACATACCCGCGGCCGCGGCGCCCGTGATTGCGCCGATCGACGGCGTGTGGCTGGGCCTGGCGGTCTTCGTGCTGGTGTGCGTGGGGTTCTACCGCCGCGTACTGGCGGCGGCGCACTGAGCGGACTGTGCGGCGAAGGCGATTACGTCAGTCGTCCTCGTCGTCAGGCAGGTCAGGCGAGGGCGTCTCGCCCGGCTTGCCGCCAATTACGTACTTTTCGGACGCCCAGGCGCCGAGGTCGATCTGCTTGCAGCGCTCGGAACAGAACGGGCGGAACTTGTTGTCGGGCACCCAGGCCACCTCGGTGCCGCAGGTGGGGCATTTGACTACAGCGGGCATGGCTTCAGACTCAGGCTTCAGAAATTGCAGAGTTTCAGCAGGAACGGGATATCGGCATCGACCGAGCGCGGCCGCAGGTCGCCGTCCTGCTGCGTGAAACGCACCCACAGCATGTACTTGTTCGCGCTCATTTCCGGGATGAAGGCCAGCAGCGAGTCATCCAGCCACACCTGCATCAACTGGTAGCTGCGCCCGGACAGCATCTGCTGGTAGCTGCCGCCGGTGGCGATGACCTTGCCGCTCTGGCCGGCTTCGCGCAGCAGGCGCAGCACGATGGTGGTGCCCATGCGCAGCGACACCAGCGGGCGCGCCCACTTCAGGATATCGGCGCGGCGATCCTCAGCGGGGCGATGCTGCCACGCGTAGTAGGCAGGCAGGTCGAACTCGCAGGTGCCGCCGGGAATGATGGCACGGCTGCGGATGCTGGTCAGCCACTCGTTGTCGGTCAGCAGCTGCCCGGCCTTGCCCACGGTCTGGTTGAGCATGGTGATGCCCTGCTCGATCTCGCCGATCACGCTGTCCAGCGCTTCCTGGTCGATCTGCGGGTTGGCGCGCAGCGGCGCCAGCGCCTGGCGCTGGCGTTCCAGTTCCTTGATCAGGTCGGTCTTGAGGTCGGCGCGGCCGGCTACGTCGATGATCTCGAACAGCGTGGTCAGCGCGACATGGTGCTGCTGGGGATGATCCTGGCCGAGGAAGTATTCCAGCCGATCGAACAGGTCCTCCAGGCGCAGGAGTGTCCTGATGCGTTCGTTGAAAGGGTATTCGTACAGAATCAAGTGCTATGTCCGTGCAGGGCGCCGGGCGGGCCCCGTGTGAGGAGCAGGCCCGGTGCGGAATGTGGCCCGGGGAACGCCGGAAGGGGCTGGGTGGACTGTGTCGGAGTGATCCGCGGTGTCCAATGCCCGCAGTATGCGGCGATTTCCCGGCATGTTCCAGCGCATTCTATGCGAGACCCGGGCCGAGGACAATGTCGGACGCGCGTTCGCCGCGTGCCGCCGGGCCGTGCCCGCGCATCATGCGCCAGCTTCGGGATGGACCTTTCCGGACGCCGACAGTTCGCGGTAATAGCGGTCGAGGCGGTCCACCTGTGCCACCAGCGCATCGACCGGCCCGTCGTTGTCGATGACGTCGTCGGCACATGCCAGCCGCGCGCGCCGCGTTGCCTGCCTGGCCATGATCGCCTGCACCTGTTCGCGGCTGAAGCCGTTGCGCGCCATCACGCGCGCCACCTGGGTGTCTTCCGTGCAGTCGACCACCAGCACCCGGCCCACGCGCTCGCGCCATGAGCCGGACTCGACCAGCAGCGGCACCACGTAGATCAGGTAAGGATGCTCGCCGGCGTCGCGGACCGCCTGCGCATGCTCGTTGGTCAGCGCGCGGATCAGCGGATGGGTGATGCCTTCGAGGCGCGCCTTGGCGGCCGGGTCGGCGAACACCAGCGCGCGCATCGCGTCGCGATCCATGGCGCCGTCAGGGCGCAGGCATTCGGTCCCGAAGGCCTCGACCAGCGCCGGGATGGCACGCCCGCCCGGGGCGGTGATCTGATGGGCGAGCAGGTCGGTATCGATGATCGCGGCGCCGCGCGCGGCGAACATGTCGGCCACGCGGGTCTTGCCGCTGCCGATGCCGCCGGTCAGTCCGATTTCCAGCATGTGGGGATGCCGTGAAGGCCAGTTGACGATGTTGCCGTCACAATACCAGCTTCACGGCAATACGGTCAGCGGCAGCACACCGGAGCCGAACACCAGCACCACCAGGCCCGCCAGCGCGATAAAGGGGCCGAAGGGGAAGGGCGTGTCGCGATCCTGCCGGCGCAGCGCGATGCTGGCCAGCCCGAACACCACGCCGGCCACCGATGACAGCAGCACCAGCGCCGGCAGCGCCTGCCAGCCAAACCACGCGCCGAGTGCCGCCATCAGCTTGAAGTCGCCGAAACCCATGCCTTCCTTGCCACGTACCAGCCGGAACAGCCAGTACGCCGCCCACAGCACCACGTAGCCGGCGGCGGCACCGACCACGGCATCGGCCAGCGGCACGAACAACCCGCCCAGGTTCAGCACCAGTCCCAGCCACAGCAGCGGCAGCGTGATCTGGTCCGGCAGCAGCTGGGTGTCGGCATCGATCAGGGTCAGCGCCAGCAGCGCCCAGACCAGCACCAGCGCCGCCAATGCCTGCACGCCAGGGCCGAAGCGCCACGCCACCAGCCCGCTCAGCACGCCGCAGGCCAGCTCCACCAGCGGATAGCGCGCGCTGATCCGGGTCTTGCAGGCCGAGCAGCGCCCGCGCAGCGCCAGCCAACTCAGCACCGGCACGTTTTCCCAGGGCGCGATCGCGTGGCCGCAGTGCGGACAGGCCGAGCGCGGCACCATCAGGTTGTAGCGGGCGGGGTAGGGCAGCGGATCGCCGCGCAGCTCGGCGATATAGTTGGCTTCCTCGCGCTCCATCATGCGCGGCAGCCGGTGGATCACCACGTTGAGGAAACTGCCCACCACCAGGCCCAGCACGGCCGTCACCGCCACCATGAAGGCAGGCGGCAGCGCCGCCAGTGCCTGCAGCAATTGCCCGCTGCCGGCGGGAAACGGCGAAACGGAATACGCCAGCGCCATCGCTTACACCACCTGTCCCAGCTTGAAGATCGGCAGGTACATCGCCACCACCATGCCGCCGATCAGCACGCCCAGCACCACGATGATGATCGGTTCGATCAGGCTGGAGATGGCGGCCACCGCGTCGTCGACCTCGCGCTCGTAGAACTCGGCCACCTTCAGCAGCATGTTGTCGAGCGCGCCGGATTCTTCACCGATCTGCGTCATCTGCAGCACCATGTTGTCGAACACGTGCGTGGCCTGCATGGCGTTGGTCAGGCTGGTACCGATGCGCACCGACTGTTCGATCTCGCGCGTGGCGTCGTAGTAGACCCAGTTGCCGGCGGCGCCCGCCACCGACTCCATCGACTCCACCAGCGGCGTGCCGGCGGCGAACATGGTCGCCAGCGTACGCGTCCAGCGGGCAATCACCGCCTTGCGGAACAGGCTGCCGAAGATCGGCAGCTTCAGCAGCGCGCGGTCGGACCAGCGCTGCACCTTCTCCGACTTCTTGCGCGCCCGCAGGTAGAACGTGATGCCGGCCACCGGTGCGCCGATGACCAGGTACCAGTACTGCACGAAAAAGTCCGAGATCGCGATCACCAGCAGCGTCGGCGCGGGCAGGTTGGCGCCGAAGCTGGAGAACACGCCCTTGAACGCCGGGATCACGAACAGCATCAGGATCACGGTGACGGCAAAGGCCACCGTCAGCACCGCGATCGGATAGATCATCGCCGACTTGATCTGGCCCTTCAGCGCGATGGTCTTTTCCATGTAGAGCGACAGGCGCTCCAGCAACGCATCGAGGATACCGCCCTGTTCGCCGGCATCGATCAGGTTGCAGTAGAGCGTGTCGAAGTACTTCGGCTGTCGCCGGAATGCCGCCGCCATGCTGCTGCCCGATTCGATATCGAAGCGGATCTCGGACAGCAGCTGGGTAAAGTTGGGATTGGCGTGCCCGCGCGCGATGATGTCGATCGACTGCAGCAGCGGAATCCCCGCCTTGAGCATGGTCGACAGCTGCCGGGTGAAGTAGGCGATGTCCTTCTCGGTGATCTTGCGCCCGCGCGCGGCCTTGCGCTTCTTGAGCTTGACGATGGTCAGGCCCTGCTTGCGCAGCGTGGCGGTGACCTCGGCCTGGCTCTCCGCGCGCAGCTCGCCGGTGAAGGTCTTGCCCTTGCGGTCCTTGCCTTCCCATTCGAAGATGTACTGGGTGGGGGCCTTGCGCCCCTTGCCTGATTTTGCCCGCGACGGTGCTGCCGTCCGGGCGCCCGCCGCTGGTGCGCGCGTCGCCATGTTGTTGACCCCCGGTGTAAATGACGCTTCTGGTACGTCTTGTATTTACGTTGTGACTTGACTGCGTTGCTACTACGTATTCGTGGTCGCCAGCACCTCTTCGAGTGACGTGACGCCCGCCCTGACCTTCAGCAGCCCGGCTTCGCGCAACGATAGCACGCCATCCTTGCGCGCCTGCTCGGCGATCTGCAGGGCGGTGCCGTGCGACAGGATGATCTGCTGCATGGCCTCGGTGATCGGCATGACCTGGTAGATACCGCAGCGGCCCTTGTAGCCGCTGCCGTTGCAGCGCTCGCACCCGACCGGATGGTAGGGCTGCCAGCTGCCGTCCAGGTCGTGTTCGCGGAAGCCGGCGTCCAGCAGCGTCTCGCGCGGCAGCTCGCCGGCGCGCTTGCATGTGCACAGCCGGCGCGCCAGCCGCTGCGCCGTGATCATCAGCACGCTGGAAGCGATGTTGAACGGCGCCACGCCCATGTTCATCAGCCGCGTCAGCGTGGTGGGGGCGTCATTGGTGTGCAGCGTCGACAGCACCAGGTGGCCGGTCTGCGCGGCCTTGATCGAGATATCGGCGGTTTCCAGGTCGCGGATTTCGCCGACCATGATGACGTCCGGATCCTGCCGCAGGAACGAACGCAGCGCCGCGGCAAAGGTCAGGCCGGCCTTGTCGTTGACGTTGACCTGGTTGATGCCGGGCAGCTGGATTTCGGCCGGGTCCTCTGCGGTCGAGATATTGATGTCGCCCTGGTTCAGCAGGTTCAGGAAGGTGTACAGCGACACCGTCTTGCCGCTGCCGGTGGGGCCGGTCACCAGCACCATGCCGTACGGACGCTTGATCACGTCCAGCAGCAGCGCCTTCTGTTGCGCCTCGTAGCCGAGCTGGTCGATGTCGAGCTTGTCGGTCGACGATTCCAGGATCCGCATCACGATCTTCTCGCCGAACAGCGTCGGCAGCGTCGAGACGCGGAAATCGACGGCTTTCTCGACCGTTTCCCTGGCGTCCTTGTCCTTGGGATCCTTCGCGTCCTTGCTGTCCTTGTTGTCCTTCGGATCCTTGGGCAGCGCGATCAGCAGCTTCATGCGGCCGTCCTGCGGCACGCGCTTTTCAGAAATATCCAGCCGGGACAGCACCTTGATGCGGGTGGCAATCTTGTCGCGGATATCCAGCGGTGGCCTTGCCACCTCCTGCAGCACGCCGTCCACGCGGAAGCGGATCCGGTAGAAGGTCTCGAACGGCTCGAAATGCAGGTCGGACGCGCCGCGGTGGAAGGCTTCGGTCAGCAGCTTCTGCAGGAAGCGCACCACGGGCGCGTCGTCGATGGCATCGGCGGCAGTGCGGTTGCGCTGCGCGCCGGCGGCCGCCACCGGGTCGTACTCGATCATCTTGCGCTCGGCCTGCACCGGCGAGATGTTCTTCAGCGTGCCCAGCGCCTCGCCGGCGGAGCGCACGTGCTTCATCAGCTTGTCGTGCTCGACCACCACCGCTTCGACCGGCACCTTGTACTTTTCCTTGATCGCGTCCAGGCCGGCCTGGTTGGACGGATCGGACAGCCCGAGCACCAGCCGGTTTTCGCGGCGGCCCAGCGGCAGCAGGCGGTGCGCATGGAATTCGCGGTTGCCCGCCAGCCCCGGCGGCACCTTGGTCAGGTTGTACTGGTTCAGGTCGAGCAGCGGCAGCTGGTACTTGTCCGCGGCAAACACCGCCAGGTCGTGCGCGCTCATGGTGCCGCTGCCGACGATCTCGTCGATCAGCTGCGACTGCTTTTCACGGGCGGCCTGCTCCAGCTGAGCAAGCAGGGCGGGCGCGATACGCCGGCTCTGGGCCAGGGCAAGTCCGAGTGTCATGACAGGTGCGCAGTGGTTGGACAGTGGCCGCCGGCCACGGACGGACGATACGGTTCACGTCCTGGGATCGGGGCAGTTTGCCGCTGGGGTCACTTTTTGTAAAGGCGATGGCGGGACGTGTTGGCGTTTGCGCGACACGGGCGCAACCCTACTTGCGCGGGGGCAGGGGTGGCCATGAGGATCGGGAGGGCAGAAAGACAAAAAGCCGAATCAACTTTCGTTGATTCGGCTTTTTTTTAAATCTGGTCGGGGTGAGAGGATTCGAACCTCCGGCCTCTACGTCCCGAACGTAGCGCTCTACCAGGCTAAGCTACACCCCGATTTGTTTTTGCTTGCCGTCGCTGGGCGTCAGCAGCAAAGAAGGTAACTATAACAGCGTTTTTCCTGAAATGGAAGAGGGGTGAAGCATCCCTTACGACTGCCGCTGCAGCGAGAACGCGCAGAGCTGGATCAGCGTTTCCTTCAGCGCGGAATCCGGGAATTGCTGCGCGGCCCGCTCGGCGGCTTCCGCTTCCTGGCGCGCGGCCTCGAAGGTGACCTCGAGCGCGCCGCTGGCGTGGATGGCCGCGAAGACCGCGTCGAAGTGCTCGGTGCCGCCCTGCACGATGGCGTCGCGCGCCAGCTGGCGCTGCTCCGCGGTACCGTGCTCCAGCAGATGCAGCAGCGGCAGCGTGGGCTTGCCTTCGCGCAGGTCGTCGCCGGCGTTCTTGCCCATCTGCTCGGCGCTGGCGGTGTAGTCCAGCATGTCGTCGATCAGCTGGAAGGCGGTGCCGATGCGGCGGCCGTATTCGGCGGCGGCTTCTTCCATCTGCGCGTCGGCGCCGGCCAGCACCGCGCCCAGCTGGGCGGCGGCCTCGAACAGCTTGGCGGTCTTGTAGCGGATCACCTGCAGGTAGCGCTCGATGGTGACATCCGGATCGTGCATGTTCAGCAGCTGCAGCACTTCGCCCTCGGCGATCACGTTGGTCGCGTTGGACAGGATCTCCATGATGCGCATGCTGCCGGCATCGACCATCATCTGGAACGCGCGCGAGTAGAGGAAGTCGCCAACCAGCACGCTGGCGGCATTGCCGAACACCGCGTTGGCGGTGTCGCGGCCGCGGCGCAGCTCGGATTCGTCGACGACGTCGTCGTGCAGCAGCGTGGCGGTGTGGATGAACTCGACGACGGCGGCCAGCTCGTGGTGCCGGTTGCCGTCATAACCCAGCGCGCGCGCCGTCAGCAGCAGGATCACCGGGCGCAGGCGCTTGCCGCCGGCACCGATGATGTATTCACCGATCTGTTCGATCAGGGGGACTTCGGAAGACAGCCGCTGGCGGATGACAGCATCAACCGCGCGCATGTCTGCAGCGACCGGGGCAAGCAAGGCAGTGGCGGAAGGCTGGGACAAGATGATCACCGTTACGCAAAACCGGACGATTATATGCGAAGCACGCGGCGTTCTACGCATGCCCCGCATTCTTGCCGCGGGTGGGCAGGTAGGCGGCTCAGGGTATGCGCGCAGCGGCGTCGGTGACCGGCGCAACTATAATGCGGACATGGACAAGCCCGTATCCCGTCGCCAGCTGCGCCGCACCGCGTGGTGGGTGGCGTTTGCCGCACTGGCGGGGTTCCTTCTCGCCGATCTGACCTGAGCTGGGCGGCCGCCGATTGTGCCGACCGCGCCGCTCACAGGCTATGTGCCTGTTTTCTTTGCAGTTTTCCCCGATCTCGTTTACAATTCCCGGTTTCCTCCGGTAGTCGCTCGCCTTGCGGGTCCTTGCCGGTGGGAGATAACCGGGCCGCATCGCGCGGTTTCGGCGTTTTATTCACATCCGAGAGGTTCGACAATGTACGCGGTCGTAAAAACCGGCGGCAAGCAATACAAGGTTGCTGCTGGCGAAAAACTGAAAGTAGAACAGATACCGGCAGACATTGGCGCAGAAATCACGCTCGACCAGGTGCTCGCAGTGGGCGCCGGCGACCAAATCAAGTTTGGTACGCCGCTGGTTAGCGGGGCTTCCGTCAAGGCTACCGTTATCTCCCAGGGTCGTCACGACAAGGTGAAGATCTTCAAGATGCGCCGTCGCAAGCACTACCAGAAGCGTCAGGGCCATCGTCAGAATTACACCGAACTGCGCATCGAAGCGATCGTTGCCTGATCGATCGAGCGTAATCCGGTAAAGCGACAGGAGTAAGACATGGCACAGAAAAAAGGCGGCGGTTCCACGCGGAACGGCCGTGATTCCGAATCGAAGCGTCTGGGCGTGAAGGTGTTTGGTGGCCAGGCCATCAACGCCGGCGGCATCATCATCCGCCAGCGCGGTACCCGCGTGCATGCCGGCGACAACGTCGGCGTGGGCAAGGACCACACGCTGTTCGCCCTGGTTGACGGCCACGTGCAGTTCGCCGTCAAGGGCCCTGCCAAGAAGCAGCAAGTCAGCGTCGTCCCGGCGGCCTGATAACAGCCTTTGCAGGATGAAAGGCCCCGCAACGCTTGCGGGGCTTTTTCTTTTCTGGCGAAGTAAACTACGCCGGCCCCCGATCTGCCGATCCCATCACGGAAAACCCATCATGAAGTTCATCGACGAAGCCCGAATCGAAGCCATCGCCGGCAACGGCGGCAATGGCAGCGCCTCGTTCCGGCGCGAGAAGTTTGTGCCCTTCGGCGGCCCGGATGGTGGCGACGGCGGCCGTGGCGGCAGCGTGTTCGCGCAGGCGGACCGCAATATCAATACCCTGATCGACTTCCGCTACGCCAAGAAGCACGTGGCCAGGAACGGCGAAAACGGCCGAGGCTCCGACTGCTATGGCGCCGCTGGCGACGACATCACGCTGCGCATGCCGGTCGGCACGCTGATCACGGATATGGATAGCGGCGAGGTCATCGCCGACCTGACCGAGCATGGCCAGCGCGTGTGCCTGGCCGAAGGCGGCATGGGCGGCTGGGGCAACCTGCATTTCAAGTCCAGTACCAACCGCGCGCCGCGCCAGCAGGTGGACGGCAAGCCGGGCGAGCGCCGCATGCTCAAGCTCGAGTTGAAGGTGCTGGCCGACGTCGGCCTGCTGGGCATGCCCAATGCCGGCAAGTCGACTTTCATTTCGCATATTTCCAACGCGCGCCCCAAGGTGGCGGACTATCCGTTCACCACGCTGCATCCCAACCTGGGCGTGGTGCGCGTTGACCATGAGCAGTCGTTCGTGGTCGCCGACATTCCGGGCCTGATCGAAGGCGCGGCCGAGGGCGCGGGCCTGGGCCACCAGTTCCTGCGCCACCTGCAGCGCACCGGCCTGCTGCTGCATATCGTCGACCTGGCGCCGTTCGACGAGGCGGTCGACCCGGTCGCCGAGGCCAAGGCCATCGTCAACGAGCTGAAGAAGTACGACGAGGACTTGCACGACAAGCCGCGCTGGCTGGTGCTGAACAAGCTCGACATGGTGCCCGAGGACGAGCGTGCCGCACGGGTCAAGGACTTCCTCAAGCGCTACAAGTGGAAGGGCCCGGTGTTCCAGATCTCGGCGCTGACCGGCGAAGGCTGCCGCGAGCTGATCTACGCGATCAAGGACCATCTGGCGGCGATCAAGGCCGAAGAGGCCGCGGCGCTGGCCGAACCGGACATCCGTCTGGACGATCGGCTGCACAACGTCGACCAGGACGAGCGCGAGGCATAATCAAAACCCAACGGTCTGAAACGAATTCCGGAGACAGGATTCCCGCCATGCAATCGGTCATCGCGCAGGCAAAGCGCATCGTCGTCAAAGTCGGCTCCAGCCTGGTCACCAACGATGGCAAGGGACTGGACCACGACGCCATCGCCCGCTGGGCATCGCAGATCGCCAGGCTGCGCGTGGCGGGCAAGGAAGTGGTGCTGGTCAGCTCCGGCGCCATCGCCGAAGGCATGCAGCGCCTGGGCTGGGTGCGCCGGCCGAAGGAAATCCACGAGCTGCAGGCCGCCGCCGCCGTCGGCCAGATGGGCCTGGCGCAGGTCTATGAAAGCCAGTTCACGCGCTACGGCATCCGCACCGCGCAGGTGCTGCTGACCCACGCCGACCTGGCCGACCGCGAGCGCTACCTGAACGCGCGTTCCACGCTGCTGACGCTGCTGTCGCTGGGCGTGGTGCCGATCATCAACGAGAACGACACCGTGGTTACCGACGAAATCAAGTTCGGCGACAACGACACGCTCGGCGCCCTGGTCACCAACCTGATCGAAGGCGACGCGCTGGTAATCCTGACCGACCAGCGCGGCCTGTACACCGCCGATCCGCGCAAGGACCCGGCGGCGCAGTTCGTCGACGAGGCCATGGCCGGTACGCCGGAACTGGAAGCGATGGCCGGTGGCGCCGGTACCTCGATCGGGCGCGGCGGCATGCTGACCAAGATCCTGGCGGCCAAGCGCGCCGCCAAGTCCGGCGCGCACACCACCATCGCCTCCGGGCGCGAGGCCAGCGTGCTCGAGCGGCTGGCCGCGGGCGAGGCCATCGGCACCCAGCTGCTGGCGCCGACCGGCCGGCTCACCGCGCGCAAGCAGTGGATGGCCGACCACCTGCAGCTGCGCGGGCGCGTGGTGATCGATAACGGCGCGGTCGAGAAGCTGACCGGCGGCGGCAAGTCGCTGCTGCCGATCGGCGTGGTCGAGGTGCAGGGCGAATTTGCCCGCGGCGAGGTGATCGCCTGTGTCGATCCGCAGGGCAAGGAAGTGGCGCGCGGCATCACCAACTATTCGAGCGCCGAGGCGCGCCTGATCGCGCGCAAGCCTTCGTCGGAGATCGAGTCGGTGCTGGGCCACCTGAACGAGCCCGAGCTGATCCACCGCGACAACCTCGTGCTGGTCTGAGCGGCGACCGAAAACAGCCAAAGAAAAACGGCGGAACTGCCAGGCAGTCCCGCCGTTTTTTTATGCCGATGCCGCCCGCCTCAGCGGCGGCTGGGCGCGCGCGATTGCAGCTCGCGCACCATGTCCTCCGGCTTGCCGGCCACCGTGCGGCCCTGGCAGAAGAACTCGATGGCCAGCGTGGCAGCATAGGCGTTGCGCACGCCGGTTTCCATGCGATGCCAGGTCTCGCCGTAGCCGCTGGTGTTAGGCACCCATTCGGTGGCGCCCTTGGGCAGCGTGGCGTAGAGCTTGCGCTCGAAGGCGTCGCAGCGCATGCCTTCGAAGGTCACGTTGCGGGCGCCGCTCTGGCTGGTGGTGACCACGGTGTAGCGCACCACGTTGTCCTTGCCCACCGAAACCGACTTGCTGTCCACCGCAAACGACAGCGTGCCGGTGCCGGAAACCGAGAACGGCACCAGGTTGGCATCCTGCGGCGGCGCCGGCAGCATCGCCTTGGCTTCCTCGAAGGTCTTGGGCGCGAAGGGGCTGAGCCAGGTGCTTTCTTCTTCCGCCATCTCCTTGCCGGTGGTCTTGCAGCCCGCCAGCGCCAGCGTGGCGGCGGCAAGCAGCAGGCCGGCAGCGGTCAGGCCGCCGCGGCGGCCCGGGCCGGTGCAACTAGTCATCAGTACTCCGTGAGTTGGTAACCGGCGCCGCCGGCGAAACAGTTTCTTGTGCTGCCGCGCCGCCGCAGTCGGCCGCGGCAGGCCTTGACGACTGGCCGGCGACCGGGGGCGGGATGCCGCGCTGGCCGCCTCCATGGCGGCCGTGCGCATGCGTGCCATAGGGGCTCAGCGGCACGCGCGGATGCCGGTTCAGGAAGCGCGACAGTTCCGTCAGCGCCATCTGGTAGACATCGCGCTTGAACTCGATCACCGCCTCCAGCGGCACCCAGTAGTGGCTCCAGCGCCAGGCATCGAACTCCGGATGGTCGGTGGCGCGCAGGTGGATATCGCAGTCCCTGCCCGCCATGCGGAGCAGGAACCAGATTTGTTTCTGGCCCCTGTAGTGGCCGCGGATCTCGCGGCGGATGAACTTGTCCGGCACCTCGTAACGCAGCCAGTCGCGTGTGCGACCTACGATCCTGACGTGCTCCGGAAGCAGGCCGGTTTCCTCATGCAGTTCGCGGTACATGGCCTGTTCCGGCGTCTCGCCGTACTTGATGCCGCCTTGCGGAAACTGCCAGGAGTGTTCGCCGATGCGCTTGCCCCAGAAAACCTCGTTGCGTGCGTTGAGGAGGATGATGCCGACGTTCGGGCGAAAGCCTTCACGATCGAGCATGACTGCACCTCGAATCCTTTAGAATTACGCTGATTATAAAGGAAGCGCGCAGCTGGGCTCTGGCGGGGGGATGCTGGTTTTCCCGAGCAGAAGGGCAGTTTCAGGCGCGTGCGCGACAATTCAGTGCCGCCGCTACCGGAATTCGCCGGGCAGGCGTTGCGGCCTCGAGAGAAAGCTACGGATGAAAGCCTCGCAATTCTTCATTTCCACCCTTAAGGAAGCGCCCGCCGACGCGGAAATCGTGTCGCACAAACTGATGATGCGTGCCGGCATGATCAAGAAGCTGGGCGCCGGCATCTACACCTACATGCCGATCGGGCTGCGCGTGATCCGCAAGGTGGAGAACATCGTGCGCGAGGAAATGAACCGCGCCGGCGCGGTGGAAATGTCCATGCCGGTGATCCAGCCGGCCGAGCTGTGGCAGGAGACCGGCCGCTGGGACAAGATGGGCCCCGAACTGCTGCGCCTGAAGGACCGCCATGAGCGCGACTTCGCCGTGCAGCCGACCTCGGAAGAGGTGGTGACCGACATCGCCCGCAGCGAGATCCGCAGCTACAAGCAGCTGCCGCTCAATTTCTACCAGATCCAGACCAAGTTCCGCGACGAGCGCCGGCCGCGCTTCGGCATCATGCGCGGGCGCGAGTTCACCATGAAGGACGCCTATTCCTTCGACCGCGACACCGACGGCCTGCGCAAGTCGTACGAGAACATGTACGACGCTTACGTGCGCATCTTCAGCCGCTTCGGGCTTGAGTTCCGCGCGGTGGCGGCCGACAACGGTGCCATTGGCGGTTCGGGTTCGCATGAATTCCATGTGATCGCCGATACCGGCGAAGACGCCATCGTCTACTGCCCGACCTCGGCCTACGCCGCCAACATGGAGGCCGCCGAGGCGCTGCCGCTGTTGGCGGAGCGCGCCGCGCCGAAGCAAGACCTGGTCAAGACCTTCACTCCGGAGAAGGTCAAGTGCGAGCAGGTTGCCGAATTCCTGAGCATCCCGCTGGAGACCAACGTCAAGTCGATCGTGCTGGCCACGGACAGCGAAGCCGGCGCCCAGATCTGGCTGCTGCTGATCCGCGCCGACCACGAGCTGAACGAGGTCAAGGCCTCCAAGGTGCCGGGGCTGGCCGACTTCCGCTTTGCCACCGAGAACGAGATCGTCGACGCCTTCGGCTCGCCCCCGGGCTATCTCGGCCCGATCGACATGAAGAAGCCGGTCAAGGTGGTGGCCGACCGCACCGTCGCCAACATGAGCGACTTTGTCTGCGGCGCCAACTACCGCGACTACCACTTCACCGGCGTCAACTGGGGCCGCGACCTGCCCGAGCCGATCGTCGCCGACCTGCGCAACGTGGTGGCGGGCGATGCCTCGCCGGACGGCCAGGGCACGCTGGAGATCTGCCGCGGCATCGAGGTGGGCCACGTGTTTATGCTGGGCACGCGTTACTCGGAATCGATGAACGCCACCTTCCTGGACGAGAACGGCAAGACCCAGCCGATGCAGATGGGCTGCTACGGCATCGGCGTCACCCGTATCCTGGGCGCCGCGATCGAGCAGAATTTCGACGAACGCGGCATCATCTGGCCGGCGGCGATCGCGCCGTTCGAGGTGGTGATCTGCCCGGTTGGCTATGACCGCTCCGAGGCCGTCAAGGCCGAGGCCGACCGCATCCATGCCGAGCTGCTGGCTGCCGGTGTCGACGTCATCATCGACGACCGCGGCGAGCGTCCGGGCGTGATGTTCGCCGACTGGGAACTGATCGGCGTGCCGCACCGCGTGGTGGTGGGCGACCGCGGCCTGAAGGAAGGCAAGGTCGAGTACCAGGGCCGGCGAGACGCGCAGGCCACCCCGGTCAGCGTGGCCGACGTGGTCAGCCACGTGCGCAACCAGCTGGCGAACTGAGCCCGATGCGCGCCGCACGCGCAATGCCCGCCGCCCGCCGCCTTGCCGGCGGGCTGCTGCTGGCGCTGGCCGCGGCGGCCGCGCATGCCGGCGCGCAGAAGGAAGAAGACCTGGCAGATTCCGTGCGCGGCGCGCTGGCCGCGGCGATTGCAGACGACCGGCCCACGCGGCCGGTCTTTGCATCCGGCGGCGAGCGCCTGGCTTACCTGAAGTGGCTGGGCGAAATGTCTTCGCGCCTGGCCACGCGCATCCCCGAGCCGCAGGTGCGCGTGGAACTGATCGAGGTCGCCTACTACGAGGCCAAGCGCGCCGGGCTGGAACCCGCGCTGGTGCTGGGCCTGGTCCAGGTCGAGAGCAATTTCCGCAAGTACGCGATCAGCTCGGCCGGCGCGCGCGGGCTGATGCAGGTGATGCCGTTCTGGGTCCGCGCCATCGGCGACAGCGACCCGCGCAAGCTGTTCCACCTGCAGAGCAACCTGCGCTACGGCTGCACCATCCTGCGCTACTACCTCGACCGCGAGCAGGGCGACCTGTACCTGGCGCTGGGCCGCTACAACGGCAGCCGCGGCCGCCCCGAGTATCCCAATGCCGTACTGGCGGCGTGGAAGCGCTGGCAGTATTCCGAAGCTTCGGTCACCGTTGCCGGCGAACCGGACAATGCGCCGGCGCGCGCCCCCCGTGCGCTGCCGTCGGATCCGCCGGAACGCAATCCTTTCTCGCCGCGCCGCGTCGCCAACCCGTCATGATCCGCGAAGCATCCGATGCCGGCGGCAGGGCCGGCTATACCGAATCCTCGCCCGAACTCGAGCAATGGCTGGCCCGGCATATCGCGCAGGGCTTTGCGGCCGATGCGCTGGTGCTGTCGATGCTGCGTTCGGGCTATGACGACGGCTTTGCGCGCCGGGCCGTGGCGGCAGCGTTCGGTGCGGACGTCGCCGCGGGCCGCCCGGCCAGGCCGGAGCCGGCGCGCACGGCGGCGCCTCCTCAGGCCAGGAGCACCGCGGCAGCCTTTGTGGCCGACGGCGGCGACCGCCAGGTGCCGATCCTGTTCCGGCTCGCCTCGCCGCAGATCCGGCTGTACCAGCAACTGCTGAGCGCCGACGAGTGCGACGCGCTGGTGGCGCTGTCGCGCGGCCGGCTGGCGCGCTCGCCGGTGGTCAACCCCGACACCGGCGACGAGAACCTGATCGACGCCCGCACCAGCATGGGCGCCATGTTCCAGGTGGGCGAGCATGCGCTGATCGAACGCATCGAGGCGCGTATCGCCGCGGTCACCGGCGTGCCGGCCGAGCACGGCGAAGGCTTGCAGATCCTCAACTACAAGCCCGGTGGCGAATACCAGCCGCATTTCGATTTCTTCAATCCGCAACGGCCGGGCGAGGCCCGCCAGCTGACCGTTGGCGGCCAGCGCATCGCCACGCTGGTGATCTACCTGAACACGCCCGCGGCCGGCGGCGCCACCGCGTTCCCGCGCCTGGGGCTGGAAGTGGCGCCGGTAAAGGGCAATGCGGTCTATTTCAGCTACCTGCTGCCCGACGGCATGCTGGACGAGCGCACGCTGCATGCGGGCCTGCCGGTCGCCGAGGGCGAGAAGTGGATTGCGACCAAGTGGCTGCGCGAGCGGCCGTATCGCAGCGAGGCCTGACCGCGCCGAGCAGGATTGCGCCGATCGATCCTGTATCGGCAATTTGCTGAAAAAGTGTACCGGTACTGTACCGTTGACTGACCGTAGACTGATTCCCTGAACGCATGGAGTCAGTCATGGAAGTATCCCAACTCGCAGCCGGCACCGGTGTCTTTGCCGCTTTTGCCGGTTTTGCGCTGGTGTCGTCGATCACCCCCGGTCCGAATAACACGATGCTGCTGGCCTCCGGCGTGAACTTCGGGTTCTTGCGCACGGTGCCGCACCTGCTCGGCGTCAGCATCGGCTTTGCGCTGATGGTGGCGCTGGTCGGGCTGGGGCTGGGGTCGCTGTTCCACGCCTTCCCATGGACCTGGCAGGTGCTGCGCGTGGTGGCGACCGTCTACCTGGTCTGGCTGGCATGGAAGCTCGCCACGGCCGGCGGCGTGCAGGACCAGCAGGTGGCGCGGCCGATGGGCTTCTGGGCCGCGGCGGCGTTCCAGTGGGTCAATCCCAAGGCGTGGGTGATGGCCGTGGGCGCGTGCAGCACCTATGTGCTGCACGGCAACCTGTGGCTCAACGTGCTGCTGCTGGCCGGGATCTTCGGGGTGGTGAACCTGCCCAGCGTGGCGATGTGGGCGTTATGCGGCTCGGCGCTGCGGCGCTGGCTGGCGCGGCCGAAGGTGCTGCGCGCGTTCAATATCGGGATGGCGGTGTTGCTGCTGGCTTCGCTGTGGCCGATTTTGGGGTCGCACCAGGCGTGATGTATTTTCTCCCCTCTCCCGCCTGCGGGGAGTGTAGGGGGGCCAAACCTCAGCCCGTCAAAATCAAACCAGCGCCCGGATCGCGCCCAGATTCCGCCAATACCCCTTGGCATCCATCCCGCACCCGAACACATAGCGATCCGGCACCGCAAAGCCGCAGAAGTCCGGGTGCATCGGCTTGAGCTTGGTCAGCGTCTTCTCGCACAGCACCGCCGCGTGGAATTCCCTGGCGCCCATTTCCATGATGCGCTCGCGGATCGCGGCCATGGTCTCGCCTTCATCCAGGATGTCGTCCAGCACCAGCACCACGCGGTCCTTGACCGACTCGCGCGGGGCCACGCGCCATTGCATCTCGCCGCCAACGGTCTTGTTGTTGTAGCGGGAGAGGTGGATGTAGTCGAACTCCAGCGGGAACGCCAGCTTGGGCAGCAGCATGCCGGTGAACACCACCGCGCCGCCCATCACGGACAGCACCAGCGGGAAGGCATCGCCCATCTTGGCGGTGATCTCGGCGGCCATGCGGTCCAGCGATGCCTGGACTTCCTCGGCCGAGACGATTTCTTCGGAGTTGGCCCACAGTTCGCGGGCCTGTACGGCGCTCATCATGATGTCTTTCCTGTCCTTTTGCGGGGGAGGCGGATAACGCTGCAGCGTGCGCTCAGCGGTTGAAGAGGCCCTTCATGCCGCCCTTCATCGCGCCCATTTGGCGCATCATCTTCATCATGCCGCCGCCCTTGAGCTTTTTCATCATGGATTGCATCTGGTCGAACTGGTTCAGCAAGCGGTTGACTTCCTGAACCGGCACGCCGGCGCCCGCGGCAATGCGGCGCTTGCGGCTGGCCTTGATCAGGTCGGGCTTGGCGCGCTCGGCCGGCGTCATGCTGTTGATGATGCCTTCCATGCGGGCCACCTGCTTCTCGGCCTGGTCCATGTTGGCGCCCTGCGCCTGCTGGGCGAACTGCGCCGGCAGCTTGTCGACCAGGCTGGCCATGCCGCCCATCTTCTTCATCTGGCCGATCTGCGCCTTGAAGTCTTCCAGGTCGAAATCGCCGGTCTTCTTGATCTTCTTGGCCAGCTTCTCGGCCGCTTCCATGTCGACACCGCGCTGGGCTTCCTCGACCAGCGCCATGATGTCGCCCATGCCCAGGATGCGCTGGGCCATGCGGTCCGGGAAGAACGGCTCCAGCCCGTCCAGCTTTTCGCCGACGCCGACGAACTTGATCGGCCGGCCGGTGATATGGCGCACCGACAGCGCGGCACCGCCGCGCGCATCGCCGTCCAGCTTGGTCAGCACCACGCCGGTCAGTGGCAGGGTGTCGTTGAAGGCCTTGGCGGTGTTGACCGCGTCCTGGCCGAGCATGGCGTCGACCACGAACAGGGTCTCGGCGGGCTTCAGCTCGGCGTGCAGCGCGGCAATTTCCTGCATCATCAATTCGTCGATGCCCAGGCGGCCGGCCGTATCGACGATCAGCACGTCGTGGTAGTGCTTGCGCGCCCAGTCCACCGCCGCGCGGGCGATCTCGACCGGCTTCTGGTCCGGCTGCGACGGGAAGAAGTCGGCGCCGACCTGCTCGGAAACGGTCTTCAGCTGGGCGATAGCGGCGGGGCGGTAGACGTCGCAAGAGACCGTCAGGATTCTCTTCTTCTTGTTTTCCTTGAGCCACTTCGCCAGCTTGCCGACGGTTGTGGTCTTGCCGGCACCCTGCAGGCCGGCCATCAGGATGATGGCGGGCGGCTGCACGTTCAGGTTCAGCTCGGCTTCCTTGTTATTGCCGCCGGCGGCCTCGGCGCCGCCGATGACCGAGGTCAGCTCGCGCTGGACCACGCCGACCAGCGCCTGGCCCGGCGTGAGGCTGGTGATCACATCCTCGCCCAGCGCCTTTTCCTTGACGCGGGCGATGAATTCGCGCACGACCGGCAGCGCCACGTCGGCTTCGAGCATGGCAAGGCGCACTTCGCGCAGCATCTCGGCGGTGTTGGCCTCGGTCAGGCGCGCCTCGCCGCGCATGGTCTTGACCACGCGCGCCAGGCGTTGAGTGAGATTGTCCAGCATGGCAGGAATCGGGGGAGATATCGGAGCAGGAGCTCGGTCTGAAATCGGGGCAGACCCGTGCCGGTTGCAGGCCCGGAGTACCGGTTCAACCGGCCGCCACCGTCCGTGGGCACTAAGGTAAACTGCGCAAATGGTCATTGTACTGTATGCCTTGACGGCACTTCTCTATTGCGGCCTGGCCTGGCACGGCTGGGCCACGCGCCATGCCGGCGTTGCCTCCACGGCCGCCAAGGCGGGACAGGCCGGCGGCGCGGCCTCGGCCGTGCTGGTCGCCGGCGGGCCCGGCAACACCCTGCCACCTGCGGGCGGTGCGCACGGCGAGGGCCGGCCGGCGTGGTGGCACGTGCTGATGCTGGCGGCGCTGGCCAGCCACGGCATGCTGCTGCACGAAACCATCTTCCCGGCCGAGCGCATGATGTTCGGCTTTGCTTTCGCGCTGTCGGCCATGCTGTGGCTGGGCGTTGGCATCTACTGGATCGAGAGCTTCTTCTTTTCGCTGGCCGGGCTGGGGCTGATCGTGATCCCCGTCGCGCTGGTCGCCAGCCTGATGCCGCTGGCCTTTCCCGGCTCGCAGATCCTGGGCTATGCCGCGCAGCCGCTGTTCAAGCTGCACTTCATCATCGCCAACGTGGCGTACGGGCTGTTCACGCTGGCGGCGTTCCATGCCTTCCTGATGCTGCTGGCCGAGCGCCGGCTGCACGGTTTCCGCCACGCGCCGGCGCGCCCGGCCGATGGCAAGGCCGCGCAAACCGGCCAGTGGCTGGGCCGCTGGCTGGACCTGCTGCCGCCGCTGCTGACGCTGGAGAAGCTGCTGTTCCGCCTGATCGGCGCCGGCTTCGTTCTGCTGACACTGACGATCGGCTCGGGCCTGCTGTTTTCCGAAGAACTGTTCGGCCGCGCTTTCCGGATGGACCACAAGACTGTGTTCGCGCTGATCTCGTGGGCCATGTTCGGCGGCATCCTGGCAGGGCGCATCTTCCGCGGCTGGCGCGGCAAGGTGGCGCTGCGCTGGGTCATCGCCTCGTTCGGCATCCTGCTGCTGGCCTATGTCGGCAGCCGCTTTGTAATTGAAGTGGTCCTCCACCGTTTCTGAGACACCATGGCACGTATCCTGATCCTGCTGGCCGTGGTGCTGGGCGTCTTCTGGTGGCTGCGCGCCCGCGCCGAAGCGCGGCTGGCGCAGCAACGCGCCCGGCAGCAAGCCAGCGAAAGCGCCGCCCGGTCCAGCGCCAACGCCCGGCAAACCGAATCCGCCGAACCGATGGTCCAGTGCGCCCAGTGCGGCGTGCACCTGCCGCAAGGCGAGGCCATCGCCTGGCGCGGCCTGCACTACTGCCGCCGCAGCCACTTGCCTGACGAGGCCAGCCACACCGACGGCGGCGGCGCGCGCCCATGATCGAACCGGCGCTGTCAGGCTGGCAGCGGCTCAATGCCTGGCGCGGCCTGGCGCAGCTGTGGCGCCAGCCTGAACCGCCCGAATTCCACTGGCGCCTGCTGCGCTATTTCTGCTGGACCCGCGTCGCCGTGGGCCTGCTGCTGCTCGGCTACGCGCTGATGCGGCGCGGCGAGCCTGCCCCAACGTCATTGCCGCCTTCGCTGCTGCCGGATTTGTCCTTCGGGATGGCCGGCGTCGAACATGCGGCGGCCATGACGGTCGCCGTGCCTTACCTTGGCATTGCGCTGGCGATGCTCGCCGGCACGCTGTGGCGCCGCCATTTCCACCTGCGCGTGCGCGTGCAGGTGCTGGCCGACCTGGCGCTGCTGGCGCTGGTCTTCCACGCCATCGGCCACCCGGCCAGCCAGGGCCAGGCCGACGGCCTCGCCATGATCTTCCTGCTGCCCGCGCTCGAAGCCGGTGCGCTCACCAGCCTGCCGTTCGCGCTCTTTGCCGCGTCGATCTCCGCGCTGGTGGTGATGGGCGGACCGTTCATGCACACAATCCTGCTGCGCCAGGCCGATGCCGGGCTGCTGGGCTCGGGCCTGTTCGGCCTGGTGTTCATGATCGCGGCGCTGCTGATGTATATGCTGGCCAACCGCCAGATCGCGCAGGAGCGGCTGGCGCTGGTGCGCGAGCAGGAATTGCGCATGCAGCAGCTGGTCAACCGGCTGATGGTCAACGACATGCAGGACGGCGTGATGCTGGTGCGCGCCAACGGCGCCGTGGTGGCGGCCAACCCGGCGGCGGTGGTGCTGCTGGGCGTGCAGGCGCATGAGCGCATCTATTCGCGCCGGCTGGGGGCATCGGCGGAGCAGGGCAGTGGCGGCGGCACCGATGCCGTGCTGTTCGACCTGCGCCGCATCCCGCGCCTGCAGCCGCTGATGGAAATGCTGCGCGACTGGCTGCGCAGCAAGGACGACGTGCCGCGCATCCTGCAGCTGCTGCCGATGGCGTCGGGCAGCGCGCTGGCCGACGGCACCATGCAGCACACCCGGTTGCGGCTGCGCTTCGTGCTGCCGGGGCTGGCGGGGTTGCGCTCGACGCTGGCGCAGGGGCGCACGGTGCCGTCGCAACTCGACACCGCCGCCTGGAACGAACTCTCGCCCGAGGCTGCCGCCCGCCTGCGCCTGGCCATCGCGCAGAACGAGGCCATGGCCTGGTCGCAGGAAGACGAAGCGCTGCTGCGCAGCGAGATGCGCGACACCGTGCTGGTTCATATCGAAAGCTGGGAGCGCATCGCCGAACAGGTGCAGCAGGAAAAGCTGGCCGCGATGGGCCGGCTGGTGGCCAGCATCGCGCACCAGATCCGCAACCCGCTGGCGGCGATCAGCCAGGCCAGCGAACTGCTGGCCGATTCCGCGCGGCAGGAGCCTGGCGCGGCGGACAGCGGCGCGGACGTCGACATCGACGCTCGCCTGCTGCGCATCATCAACGACAACGTGCGCCGGCTCGATCAGGTGGTGTCCGACGTGCTGCAGATGTCGCGCCGCCCGCGCACCGGCCGCAGCACCGTGCACCTGGCGCAGGCGCTGCCCGAGATCGTCGAGCGCTGGCGCCTGGAAATGCGCTCGCGCCGCCCGCACGCCGGCGAGACCCGCCCGGCCGGCCGCGCCGACGTCAACGCCAACGCCATCCGCCTGACCGTCGACGTGGCCCAGCCGGTGGTGTTCGACGCCGCGCAGTTGCAACAGGTGCTGGGCAACCTGCTCGACAACGCCTGGCGCTACTGCAGCCGGCTGCCCGGCTCGATCCGGCTGCTGGCGCACGCGCTGGACCAGCATCACGCCGAGCTGATCGTCTGGAACGACGGCGCCGAGGTCTCGCGCGAGCACCAGCGCAGCCTGTTCGAACCCTTCTTTACCAGCAACGCCCAGGGCACCGGCCTGGGCCTGTTCATGGCACGCGAGCTGTGCGGCGCCAACGATGCGCAAGTACGCTACGGCGCGGTCTCGGTGCCGGCGCTGCTCGAGCGCACCGGCGTGCTGGCCGCCGCTGCGCGCGATACACTGCCGGCCAAAGCCTTTGTCCTGACGCTGCGCATCGAGACCGCCGACGCGGCCGTCGCATGAACGGCGTCCGCCCATCCACACCCGCCACCATGCCACCCCGTACGCCCGATCCCATCCTCGTCATCGACGACGAGGCCGACCTGCGCGAGCTGCTCGACATCTCCATCCGGCGCATGGGCCATGACGTGGTGCTGGCCGGCTCGCTGGCCGAGGCGCGGCAGAAGCTGGCGCAGGGCCGCTACAGCCTGGTGCTGACCGACATGCGGCTGGGCGATGGCCTGGGCATCGAGATCGTGCGGCAGCTGTCGGCCGCGCCCGAGCGCATCCCGGTGGCGGTCATCACCGCCTACGGCAGCGCCGACAACGCGGTCGAGGCGCTCAAGGCCGGCGCCTTCGACTACATCGCCAAGCCGGTCTCGCTGGAGCAGCTGCGCAGCCTGGTGCTCAACGCGCTCGGCCGCCAGCAGCGCGACAGCACCGAAGCCGATGCCGGCGGCAGCGCCGGCGCGGATGCCGCCGCCGATCGCGCTGCGGCATTGCTGCCCGGCCATTCGGCCGCCATGCACGAGGTGCGCCGCTCGCTGTCGCGGCTGGCGCGCAGCATGGCCCCGGTGGTCATCAGCGGCGAATCGGGCAGCGGCAAGGAGCGCGCCGCGCGCGCCATCCACGCGATCAGCGCGCGCGCCTCGCATCCGTTCATCGCGGTCAACTGCGGCGCCATCCCCGAGACGCTGATGGAGTCGGAGTTCTTCGGCCACGTCAAAGGCGCCTTCACCGGCGCCGACGGCGAGCGCGGCGGCTTCTTCCACGCCGCCAACGGCGGCACGCTGCTGCTCGACGAGGTGGCCGACCTGCCGCTGGCCATGCAGGTCAAGCTGCTGCGCGCGCTGCAGGAGCGCCGCGTGCGCAAGATCGGCGCCAGCCGCGAAGACGCCGTCGACGTCCGCGTGATGTGTGCCAGCCACAAGGACCTGGCCGCGATGGTCGCCGCCGGCCAGTTCCGCCAGGACTTGTACTACCGCCTGAACGTGCTGGCGCTGCGCATGCCCACGCTGCGCGAGCGCGGCGAAGACATCCCGGTGCTGGCGCGCGCCATCCTGGACCACCTGGCAATGCGCTACGGCGACCCGCATCCCAAGCGGCTGGCGCCGGCGGCGCTGGAACAGCTGGCCGCCTACCGCTTCCCGGGCAACGTCCGCGAACTGGAAAACCTGCTCGAGCGTGCCTACGCCTTTGCCGAGAGCGAGCAGATCGAGGTGGCCGACCTCGGCCCGCTGGATGCCGGCGCGCCCGGCGCCGGGCTGATGGCCCCCGCGCCCACGATGGCGTCACCGGTCCCTGCGACCCAGTACGCCCCCTGGGGCGCGCCGGGCATGTGGGCGCCGATGCCGCCCGCGGCGACACCCACGCCCGCAGCCGTGGCCGAACCTGCTGCCGCGCCACAGGTTGCCGCACCGCCCGCCACCCAGCCCGAACCCGAGGGCGACGCCACCGAGCGCGCCTGCCGCGGCATCGTCTTCCCAATCGACCTGCCGGCCCGGCTCGAAGCCGTGGAGCGCGAACTGATTTTGCAGGCACTGGCGCAGACCAACTTCAACCGCACCGCTGCCGCGCCGCTGCTCGGCCTGAACCTGCGCCAGCTGCGCTACCGCATCCAGCAGCTTGGCATCCGCGAAGCCATGGACGCCGCTGACCGCGGCGTGGCCGAGAACAACGGCGACGGCGCGGGCGAGGGCACGCCATGACGAGGCCCAGCCAGCCCAATCTGCCTGCACAGGTGCGTGCCTTCCTCCCAGACGCAGACGGCTGGGTACCCGCCGCCCGCCGCGTGCCGTCGCCCAATTTCGACGAACGGCCCACCGGCATGCCCGTGGACCTGGTGGTGCTGCACAACATCAGCCTGCCGCCCGGCCAGTTCGGCAGCGGCGACATCGAAGCGTTCTTCCAGAACCGGCTCGACCCGGACAAGCACCCGTTCTTCGCCACCATCCACCAGGTCCAGGTGTCCGCGCACTTCCTGGTGACGCGGCAGGGCGAGCTGGTGCAGTTCGTGCCGTGCACGCAGCGGGCCTGGCATGCCGGCCAGTCCGACTTCTTCGGCCGCACGCGCTGCAACGACTTCTCGATCGGCATCGAGATCGAGGGTTGCGACGACCTGCCGTTCACCCCCGCCCAGTACGACACCGTGGCCGCCCTGGTCCCGGCCCTGATGGCGGCCTACCCGGTGCGCGCGATTGCCGGCCACAGCGACATCGCCCCGGGGCGCAAGACCGATCCCGGCCCGCATTTCGACTGGGACCGCTTCGCCGCCGGTGCAGCAGTGCCGCCAGGCATGTTGCCCTATCGGCATACCACGGGGTGATGAATTCGTAACGTCATTCCCCATGGTCGTGCGCCTCTTTTTGGCACACATGCCCCAGGCAGGTTAGGGGCTATCGCATGCTCGCAACAATCAAAAAAATTTTTGTGAAATGTGCAGTTGCGAACGGTTTCGCTGAAACCCTTGTGTGTACTAGGCTCCCGGGCATGTGGCGCTGCCGCACGCGGCGGCCCGACCGCGAAACGACCCCGAAATAACGGTTGTCAAGACTGGTCATTCGGATTCGTTTCACTATACTTAGCCAAGTTTTCAGCAGTACCCACTATATCTAGTAGTCAAACCGGGGAGCTGGCCCAAGTGTGAGGTGCCGGTTGCACAGCGAGTGCAACCCGTCCGGAAACCTCCGCAAAGCTAGCGAATCACAAAGAGTCCCTGGCGAAATGTTCACGCAAAGGCAGTTTGTCCGTGCGCGGTCACACCGAAACGGATCCTTCTTTCCGCCGCATTTCGCCAGGGACTCTTTTGTCTCTTAAATCCAGGGTAAAAACAGGACTTCACATGCAAACGGCCCAGAACGAACTCACCACGGGTGGCGCCGCCGCCGGCGTTGCCAGCCAGGCACCGAACGCACAGACCTCCAGCGCCGCTTCCACCAGCTACCCGGATCACAAGATCATCCGTCGCAACGGCGCCGTGGTGGCGTTCGAGCCGTCCAAGATCAACGTCGCCATGACCAAGGCCTTCCTCGCCGTCAACGGCGGGCAGGGTGCAGCTTCCGCGCGCGTGCGCGAGATCGTCGAGCAACTGACCGACAGCGTGGTGCGCGCGCTGGTGCGTAGCCGCCCGAGCGGTGGCGCCATCCATATCGAAGACGTGCAGGACCACGTCGAGCTGGCCCTGATGCGCTCGGGCGAGCATGAAGTGGCCCGCGCCTACGTGCTGTACCGCGAGAAGCGCGCCCAGGAGCGCGCCAGCGCCAGCGCCCAGGCCGTGGCCCGCGTGCAGCAGTCCGGCATCCAGATCAATGTGACAGACGCCGGCGTGACCAAGCCGCTGGACATCGTCGCGCTGCACGCCCTGATCGACAACGCCTGCTCCGGTTTGGGCGATGCGGTCAGCGCCGAGCCGATCCTGAAGGAAACCCTGAAGAACCTGTACGAAGGCGTGCCGATGACGCAGGTGTACGACTCCGCCATCCTGGCTGCGCGTACCCTGATCGAAAAGGACCCCAACTACAGCCAGGTCACCGCCCGTATCCTGCTGCACACCATCCGCAAGGAAATCCTGGGCGCCGAAGTGACCCAGACGGAGATGTCGGCCCGCTACGTCGAGTACTTCCCCAAGTTCATCGCCCGCGGCATCGAAGCCGAGCTGCTGGACGAAAAGCTGGCCACCTATGACCTGGCCCGCCTGGGCGCCGCGCTCGACGCCGGCCGCGACTTCCAGTTCAACTACCTGGGCCTGCAGACCCTGTACGACCGCTACTTCCTGCATATCGATGAAACCCGCATCGAAATGCCGCAGGCCTTCTTCATGCGCGTGGCCATGGGCCTGGCGCTGAACGAGAAGGACCGCGAAGCGCGCGCCATCGAGTTCTACCAGCTGCTGTCGTCGTTCGACTTCATGTCGTCCACGCCGACCCTGTTCAACTCCGGCACCCGCCGCTCGCAGCTGTCGTCGTGCTACCTGACCACCGTGTCGGACGACCTGGAAGGCATCTACGAAGCGCTGAAGGAAAACGCGCTGCTGTCCAAGTTCGCCGGCGGCCTGGGCAATGACTGGACCAACGTGCGCGCACTCGGCTCGCACATCAAGGGCACCAACGGCAAGTCGCAAGGCGTGGTCCCGTTCCTGAAGGTAGTGAACGACACCGCTGTCGCCGTGAACCAGGGCGGCAAGCGCAAGGGCGCCGTCTGCGCCTACCTGGAAACGTGGCACCTGGACATCGAAGAATTCCTGGAGCTGCGCAAGAACACCGGCGACGACCGCCGCCGCACCCACGACATGAACACGGCCAACTGGATCCCGGATCTGTTCATGAAGCGCGTGATGGAAGGCGGCGAGTGGACCCTGTTCTCGCCCGCCACCTGCCCGGACCTGCACGACAAGGTCGGCAAGGAATTCGAAAAGGCCTACCTGGGCTATGAAGCCAAGGCCGCCAGCGGCGAACTGAAGCTGTTCAAGAAGCTGCCGGCGCTGCAACTGTGGCGCAAGATGCTGGGCATGCTGTTCGAGACCGGCCACCCGTGGATCACCTTCAAGGATCCTTGCAACATCCGCAGCCCGCAGCAGCACGTCGGCGTCGTCCACAGCTCCAACCTGTGCACGGAAATCACGCTGAACACCAACGACAGCGAAATCGCCGTCTGCAACCTGGGCTCGGTCAACCTGGTGGCCCACCTGGCCAAGCAGGCCGACGGCTCGTACGCGCTCGACCACGCCAAGCTGCAGAAGACCATCCGCACCGCCATGCGGATGCTGGATAACGTCATCGACATCAACTACTACGCTGTCGAGAAGGCGCGCAATTCCAACCTGCGCCATCGTCCGGTCGGCATGGGCATCATGGGCTTCCAGGACTGCCTGCACGTGCTGCGCACGCCGTACGCAAGCAAGGCCGCGGTGCAGTTCGCCGACACCTCGATGGAAGCGGTGTGCTACTACGCCTACCAGGCTTCGACCGAGCTGGCCGAAGAGCGCGGCCGCTACAGCACCTACGAAGGCTCGCTGTGGGACCGTGGCATCCTGCCGCAAGATTCGCTCAAGCTGCTGGCCGAAGAGCGCGGCGGCTACCTGGAAGTGGACCTGTCCAGCACCATGGACTGGGACAGCCTGCGCGCCCGCATCAAGCAGCACGGCATGCGCAACTCGAACTGCATCGCGATCGCCCCGACCGCGACCATTTCGAACATCATCGGCGTGTCCGCTTGCATCGAGCCGACCTTCCAGAACCTGTACGTCAAGTCCAACCTGTCGGGCGAGTTCACCGTGGTCAATGACTACCTGGTGCGCGACCTGAAGGAACGCGGCCTGTGGGACGAGGTGATGGTTGCCGACCTGAAGTACTTCGACGGCTCGCTGTCGCGCATCGACCGCATTCCGCAAGACCTGCGCGACATCTACGCCACCGCGTTTGAAGTCGAGCCGACCTGGCTGGTGGAAGCCGCCAGCCGCCGCCAGAAGTGGATCGACCAGGCCCAGTCGCTGAACATCTACATGGCCGGCGCGTCGGGCAAGAAGCTGGACGACACCTACAAGCTGGCATGGGTGCGCGGCCTGAAGACCACGTACTACCTGCGCACCATGGCTGCCACGCACGTGGAGAAGTCCACCGTGTCGCGCGGCTCGCTGAACGCGGTGTCGTCGGGCAGCGACAGCGGCTCGGCCCTGGACGCAGCGGCCGCCTCGGCCCCGACCATGCCGGAAGCCGAAGGCGCGGTCTGCACGATGCGCCCGGGCGACCCCGGCTTCGAAGAGTGCGAAGCCTGCCAGTAAGTCTTACCTAGCCCTCGGTTCCTCCCCTCTCCCGCAAGCGGGAGAGGGGCCGGGGGAGAGGGCCGGCGCCACCACGAAGTGCAAAGTCAAAAACACTGAAACCGCCGCCCCCAAACCGAATCACGGAGAACCACATCATGCTGAGCTGGGACGACGACGTTCAAGCCACCCCGCAGGCCGCACCGCAGCCTGCCCTGCAACCCGCTGCATCGGCTGCCACCGCTGACCAGCAAGGCGTCCTGCCGTCGAGCGCCACGCAAGCCGGCATCCTGGGCAACAACCCCAACGCCGCCGCCGCGCAAAGCAACCGCCGCGTCAACGCCGCCGACAAGCGCGTGATCAACGGCTCGACCGACGTCAACCAGCTCGTCCCGTTCAAGTACAAGTGGGCGTGGGAAAAGTATCTGGCCGGCTGCGCCAACCACTGGATGCCGCAGGAAATCAACATGTCCCGCGACATCGCCACGTGGAAAGACCCCAACGGCCTGACCGAAGACGAGCGCCGCATCATCAAGCGCAACCTCGGCTTCTTCGTCACTGCCGACTCGCTGGCCGCCAACAACATCGTGCTGGGCACCTACCGCCAGATCACCGCGCCGGAATGCCGCCAGTACCTGCTGCGCCAGGCCTTTGAAGAGGCCATCCACACGCACGCCTACCAGTACATCGTTGAATCGCTGGGCCTGAACGAAGCCGAGATCTTCAACGCGTACCACGAAGTGCAGTCGATCCGCGACAAGGACGAGTTCCTGATCCCGTTCATCGACACGCTGACCGACCCGTCGTTCAAGACCGGCACGCCGGAAAACGACCAGAAGCTGCTGAAGTCGCTGATCGTGTTCGCCTGCATCATGGAAGGGCTGTTCTTCTATGTGGGCTTCACGCAGATCCTGGCGATGGGGCGGCAGAACAAGATGACTGGGGCTGCGGAGCAGTATCAGTACATCCTGCGGGATGAGTCGCTGCACTGCAATTTTGGTATCGACCTGATCAATCAGATCAAGCTGGAGAATCCGCATCTTTGGACGGCGGAGTTCAAGGCTGAGATTACGGAGCTGTTCAAGAAGGCGGTGGATCTGGAGTATCGCTATGCGGAAGACACGATGCCGCGTGGGGTGCTTGGTTTGAATGCGCCGATGTTCAAGTCGTATCTGCGGTTTATCTGCAATCGTCGTTGCCAGCAAATTGGTCTTGATCAGCTGTTCCCGAACGAGGAGAACCCGTTCCCGTGGATGAGCGAGATGATTGATCTGAAGAAGGAACGCAACTTCTTCGAGACGCGCGTCATTGAGTATCAGACGGGTGGGGCGTTGAGCTGGGATTGAGTTTTTTTGCTTTGATGATGAGAAATGGGAGCTGATGGCTCCCATTTTTTATGGACCTACCAAGACAAAAGGTGGCTGCAATCGGCCAGTTTGAGACATATCCCTACGCTCTTCGAATGTCCCATCTTGGCCAAAGCTGCCATTATGGGGCCTGAGTGGATACATTCTCAAAGCCCACGTTGTGTCGTAGGCCTTATAGGAAAAGAGTCCCGGCAAAGCCGGGACCCCCTCACTATCGATCAGTCTGCAAAGTCGGTAGCCTCGGACGAGCCCCTCCAGGTGTCGAGATCCTTTGCAACAGCGTTAGCTTTCGCAGCCGCAAGTTCATTGGCGATCTTGCCGGCGAACAGATGCAACGGCGCCGATTCGACCGCAGCGGCCTGCATGATCAGCAGGGCGAGCTTGTCAGGATCGCCGGCCTGATGGCCATGTAGAGTGTCGAGATGCAGGTCCAGCGAAGCCTTGGCCTCCGAGTAGTCGTCGATCTGTCGCTTGGCCACTGCGAGCGCACCGTTCGACAGAAAGTCCGTGCGCACAGGCCCCGGATAGACCACAGTGGCTCGGATACCCAGTTCCGCGACTTCCGCCGCCAGGGATTCCGTCAAGCCTGACAGTGCGAACTTGCTCGCGACGTAGCTGCCCCAGCCCGCATACCCGCCCTGGTAGCCCACGATGGAGGAGATGTTGATGATGTGCCCGCTGCGCTGGCGACGAAGCTGCGGCAGCGCATGGCGCAGTACAGCCATCGGTGCGAAGAAGTTGACCTCGAAATTGCCGCGCAGTTCGTCGTCGGACAGTGCCTCGACCGTGCCTTGCTGGGCATAGCCGGCATTGTTGACGACCACGTCGATCACGCCGAACCATTGCACTGTCTTCTCGACGGCCGCCTGGACACTGCGGTCGCTGGTCAGGTCAACTTCCAAAGGTAGAAAGCGGTCGGATGCGCCACCAAATGTCTCCGTCAGCGATGCGGCTATGCGGGACGTTGCCGCTACCCGGTGGCCTTGCTCCAGCAGGTGGGCAACGAGTTTCTGACCGACGCCCTTCGACGCGCCTGTGATGAACCATGTACGGGATGCTTGTTTCATGATGCAAATTCCTTCAGATAAATATGCGGTCAAGACGTTGATCAAGGCAGGGCCACGCTCATGCCACCGTCGGCCATGACCACGGCGCCGACGATAAAGCTGGCCTTTTCCGATGCGAGGAAGGCGATTACCTCGGCGATTTCCTTGGGCTGTGCCGCGCGGCGGATCGGTGCCTTCTTGCCATGCTCTGCGAGGAACGCCTGGCCGTCGGCATGGATGTGGTTGGTAATGTTGGTAATGACATCGCCGGAGCCCACCGCATTGACGCGAATGCCGTGTTCGATGGCTTCCAGCGAAAGGGCCCGCGTCAACTGCGCCAGCGCGCCCTTCGACGCCGCATAGGCCGCAATCAACGGAAAAGCCTGATAGCAGGCGTAGGACCCCACGTTGACGATGGCGCCTGTCTTTGCCGGCAGCATGGCGCGCATGGCTTCCCGCGAGAATAGGAAAGCGCCCGTGGCATTGACGGCCTGAATGCCATTCCAGTCTTCCAGCGACATGTCCACCAGTGGCTTGTTGATGATGACCGCCGCGTTGTTGACGAGGATGTCGAGCTTGCCAAACCGGTCGATTGCCGTGGCAACGGCCTGTACGGCACTTTCCTCGCGCGCCACGTCGGCGACGATGGGAACGATGCCAGGTCGCGCCAGTGCTTCCACGTTGCTGCTGCGGCCAACGGCAATCACATTCGCGCCTTCGGCGTGAAGCAGTTCGGTCGTGGCCAGGCCGATGCCACTGGCTGCACCGGTAACGATGGCGACCTTGCCTGCAAAGGCGCCGCCTGCCGTGTTTCGTGATGTCATGATGTTCTCCTGATTGATTTGGGTTCCGCGTGCTGCCTGGATCAGAACGGGCTGGCGGTGGGCCGTACGACGATCTCGCTGACGTCGACTTCGGCGGGCTGCTCCACCGCGTATGCAATGGCGCGAGCGATGGCGTCGGGCGTAATGGCGATGCGACGGAACTCCTGCATCGCGCTACGCGCGGTGTCGTCAGAGATCGAATCGGCCAGCTCGGACTCCACGACGCCGGGGCAGATCACCGTCACGCGGATCTTGTCGGTCTCCTGGCGCAGCCCGTCGGAGATGGCACGCACGGCGAACTTGGTCGCGCAGTAGACCGCGGCAGTGGGCGACACGGAGAGTCCACCAATCGAGGAAATATTGATGATCTGGCCGAGCCCTTGCGCCTCCATCGTCGGCAGCACGGCGGCAATGCCATGCAGCACCCCACGAATGTTCACGTCGATCATCCGGTTCCATTCGCTGACCTTCAGGGCGTTGAGGGGCGAAAGCGGCATCACGCCCGCGTTATTGATGAGGACGTCGATGCGGCCGAAGGCATCGAGCGCGAAGCGGGCGAATGCCGCCACGTCATCGGCCGACGTCACGTCGAGCTCGCGGTAACGAACCACGCCGCCGGAGGCTTCGATCGATGCCGCCAACTCGGCGAGCCGGTCGGTCCGGCGTGCACCGATCACGAGCCGGTGTCCTTGCGCGGCGAGCAGGCGAGCGGCGCCCTCGCCGATGCCGCTGCTGGCGCCGGTGATCAGAATAACTTTCGATTCGTTGGTGGCGATTGCCATGTTGCATACTCCTATTGTTGGTTCGGATCTGACCGCAGGGTTCAGCGCTTGATGCGGCGCGCTCTGCAGTCACGTTTCGGCCTTCAATGAAGCGGTATGGTTCGTCGGCCGGTGAATGAATGATAGGGATGACCTGCCTGCAGGCGAATACACGGACCGATGCCGTTATTGCCTATTCCTATTGATCTGGCTGGTACGGTGTGCAAGACGCGGCTAGAATGGCGCTGCAGGCAAACAACAGGAGGCTTTGTGTCCAAGGTCCGCTCCCCCGCTTCCGTCAAGATGATTCGTTTGATCGAGAAACTGGCGCCCAACGAGGGCTACACGCAGTCGACGCTCGACAGCGTGCGGCTGATGCGTTCGGATCGGCCCCTTGGGCGCACACCGGTGCTGTACGAGCCAAGCATCGTGATCGTGTGCCAGGGCCGCAAGCTTGGCTTTCTGGGCAATGAGGTCTATGTCTACGACGCGCAGCACTATCTTGTACTGTCGGTACCGCTGCCGTTTTCCACGGAAACCCAGGCTTCGCCAGAGGAACCCATGCTGGCGGTGTCCATCCGTCTGGACCTCCTCGAACTCAGCGAACTGATCACGCAGATCGGTGCAGCAGGAGATCTGCCTGAAGAGCCACCCAACGGCATGGTGTCTACGGAGCTGGACGAGAATCTGGCCGGTACAACCGTCAGGTTGCTGGAGGCATTGACCGTGCCGATGGATGCCCGGATTCTGGGTCCGGGCCTGGTGCGGGAAATCTGCTACCGCGTGTTGACGGGGGCACAGGGAGGCGCGATGCGTGCCGCCCTCGCTCACCACGGGCGCTTCGGCCGCGTCGCGAGAGCGCTGAAGCGCATCCACGCGGATTATGCGGCGCCCCTGAACGTGTCACGCCTGGCTGAAGAGGCTGGCATGAGCGTGCCAGCGTTTCACGCCAACTTCCGCACGGTGACCCAGACGTCGCCAATCCAGTACATCAAGTCCACCCGCCTTCATCAAGCGCGCCTGATGATGATTCGCGACGGGGTCACCGCTGCGGCAGCAGCGGGGCGGGTCGGCTACGAGAGCACTTCGCAGTTCAGCAGGGAGTTCAAGCGGCTTTTCGGGCGAACGCCGGTTGAGGAGGCACGCGACATGCGCGAGTCTTTCACCCTGTCACCGGCGGTTCGCTTTGGCGCCTAGGCGCACTCTACTGGGCCACGGCCACAACGACCTTGCCTTTCACGTGGCCGCCCTTGCTGTGGTCGAGCGCCTGGCTAACGTCTGAGAGCACAAAGACCGAATCGATCTGGGTACGCAGATCGCCCGATGCATGGAGCGTAGCCAGTTTCTCGAGCTGGGGCGCGTCGCTACGCGTAGCGAAATGTCTGCCGGTCGCCTGCGTTCCTTTGGCTCGAGCTGCGTCGGGCCTTGCCACCGTCGACACCAGGGTGCCGCCCGGCTTCAGCACCGACCATGAACGCTCCTGAGTTTCACCGCCAATCAGGTCGAGGACGAGGTCCAATCCCGAGACCCGCGCGGCGAAATCCTCGGTGCGGTAGTCAATAAAGGCATCGGCGCCGAGGCTTGCTACATATTCGCGGCTCTGGGCTGAACCGGTGCCGATGACGTGGGCGCCGGCCAACTTGGCAAGCTGCACGGCCGCAGTGCCTACGCCGCCTGCGGCCCCGTGGATTAGGACCGACTGCCCGGCTTGCAAGCCCCCATGCTCGTGGAGCGCCTGCCATGCCGTCAGCGTTGCAGCGGGAATCGCCGCGGCTTCCGCGAAAGCCAAGGACGCAGGCTTGCGCGCCAGGCGGGTGGCCTCCACGACGGCGCGCGTGGCGAAAGCCCCGACAATCCCGATGAATCCCATCACTTCATCGCCCGGCTTCAGTCTTGTGACGTTGCGCCCCACGGCGATGACGGTCCCTGCAGCATCAACCCCAGGGGTGAAAGGCAACGGCAGTGGAATAAACGCCCGCATGGCGCCACTGACGATCTTCCAGTCAATCGGATTCACCGATGCCGCGGCAATGTCGATCAAGACTTCGTTGTCGCCCGGTACGGGGTCGTCCGCCTCGACCAGCGTCATGCCGCTGGGGCTGCCGTAGCCAGTTACTTGGATGGCTTTCATCAGATGCTCCTGGAGGCGACGCCCACTACAGGCGCGTCAAGGGCAAGGGCTGCCTGAACCGGGTCGAAATACTCGCGCAGATGCACGATGCGACCGTCGCGGGCTGTCAGAAACACGACATACTCCTGGCGGTAGGTACGGCCGGTCGCCGCGATCAGGCCCTCCCCACGCACCCGAGCAATCGCCTGCTGCGGATCGTCCGTCGCAGTCACGATGGCATCGGAGAAGCGAAAGTTCCTGACCGCCCCCACGAACCAGCTCGCATGCCGCAGCACAGATTCACGTCCTTCGAGTTTCAGCGGATGACCCAGGCTGGGTGCGTACGGCAGATCCCAGACGATGCTGTCGGCGATTAGTTCCTGCCATTGCTCCGGCTTGTCGACTAGGAACTGGAGATGTTGCTCCAGAAGCGTTGTGGCAATGCTCATGATGTCTTCTCCTGCGATGTGTCAGGCGGCAACGCGCTTGGCCGGCGCGCGACGGTTGTCCAGACTGAAGGCGCCGGGGCCGAACGCCACTACCTGCAGGAGACCACCGGCCATCGCCAGGTTTTTCAGGAAATGGAACATCTGATTCTGGTCAGCGAGCGCGTGGTGAAAGATCAGCGCGGTCACGACAGCGTAGGCAGCAAGCAGGAGAGCCACCACGCGCGTCTTGTAGCCAATGACCAGGAGTGCGGCGCTCGCCAGTTCCAGCACCAGTGCGCCAATCAGTCCGAGCGCTGGCGCGGGCAGACCCAGCGATCCGATATAGGCCATCGTTGCGCCAGGTGCCATCAGCTTGCCGAAGCCGCTGATGAAAAAGATGACCGCGATGAGGGTGCGGCCAACGGCGGGGATGGCGGAGTTTTCGTTCAGCGAGGTGTTCAGGTTCGAGTTCATAGTGTTCATCCTTTCAAAGAGTGGATGAACGAAGATTAGAGACTTGACAACCATCAAGGTAGCCTATATTTCTAGATGCAATCCATCTACTCCATAGATATATGCTCGATGCCGTCTCGCTGGACCAGCTTCGCACCTTCATCGCTGCCGCCGACGAAGGCAGTTTCTCCGCCGCAGGCCGCAAACTCCGGCGAGCGCAATCCGTGGTCAGCCATACGCTGGCCAACTTAGAGAGTCAGATCGGCGTGCAGCTCTTCGATCGGGCGGGCCGTTATCCAAAGCTGACGGACGAAGGATCGGCCTTACTTGCGCAGGCGCGGCTGGTGGTGGGTGGCATGGACGGGTTTAAGGCGAAGGCGCGGACAATTTCCGACGGACTCGAGCCCGAGCTCTCTGTCGTGGTGGACGTCATGTATCCAATGACATCACTGACAGACGCCGTCGGTGCATTTCGAAGCGAGTTTCCGCACACACCATTACGCCTTTACGTCGAAGCGCTGGGTGCTGTCATGCAGCCGGTACTCGCCCAGACATGCCGGCTCGGAATCAGCGGCTCGATGCCATCGGTCCCAGAAATTCTCGATGCCGAGAAATTGCTGGATGTGCCAATGATTACGGTCTCTGCCTCGTCCCATCCCCTGGCATCAACGAATCGGATCCTAGGGCCGGTGGATCTCAAGGAGCACGTCCAACTCGTGCTGACGGACCGCACGACCCTCACAGAGGGCACCACTTTCGGCGTTTTCTCTCCACAGATATGGCGCCTTGCCGATCTAGGAGCCAAGCACGCATTCTTGCGCGCTGGCTTTGGATGGGGCCATATGCCGGTGGCAATGGTTCAGGATGACCTGGACAGCGGCAAGCTAGTGCCCCTGCGACTCGAAGCGTTCCAGCCACATACGCCGCCCATCGCCATGTTTGCAGTCTTTAGGAAGGACACACCGCCCGGGCCTGCTGGAAGGTGGTTTCTCAAGCGCCTCAGAGACGCAGGCGACACCCACTAACGAGCATCACTGCGGGGAGGCTATGTCTCCTAGTCATCCGTTGCCAGCCAGACGCAGTAACGACATGACGGACCAAGATGGGTCGGTAGGTGCCGTCGCCGGCGCCCACCGGATTGACTGTCTACGTTACTCCACCCAAATAACTATCCGCTTATGCTGAACTCTAACCTTCAGGGATTGGCCGACGCTGAATCCAGCCCGCTCCAACCAAAGACCTCGCAAGCGAATCCAAGGGATCGTCCGCAGACCAGTGAAGTTATTGCTGTTACTTGGAACAGCCGGGAATTGAGTCCGACTAATCTTGATAGTCCGTACGTGCGTGCCAGTGGATTTGATTTTCATGGCGGCTCCTGAGAGGATGACCGCAAGCTGTCCGGGTGCGGTAAGGCCGCTGCGAGAGTGTGTTCATCACTTGACGATGAAATAGGCTACGCATGACCGTTGCCGCTGGCAATCTCCTATAAGGGCACGTCAGGCACCACGATGGCCCGGCGATCGGCTAGGAGGCCAAGACGTCAAAGATCCCTCGGAAGAATTACGCGAAGGAGGCTGGGCACATGCTCCCCACGCGCGTGGGCCTGTTCATCGGGATAGCCGCTGCGGCCGCCGCGATTGCGCACGGGGCACCCAACTCGTTTGATGACGTAGTCTCGCTTCCGTCATGCGACATCGGCACCGCCATCGAAGCGCACCTCATCCGACAAGGGCCAAAACGCCCCAGCGAGCCTTTCACGCGGAAACGACGCAATCGCAGCTGTACTCAAGCCCTCACTGTCGACAGAAATGATCTGCTTAGCCACCGTCCGATATCCAGCACGGAAGTGGTTGGCCCCCTTGATCGCAACGAGCTTGTACCCAGTGACATCCAGCCCATGCAGCACAAACGGCTCGACATCAAAGATCTGCTCGGCACGCGAAGCCACGATGACATCGACACCGTTGATGATGAGGCGACACATCACCCCCAGGTCGAAGCGAACACCTTCGAACATCGATCCAGGGCGATTCACGAAGCGCCCGTCCGTGATGCATTTCACATAGGCATCGGCCTCAATGGGCGCGCCCTGGAAGCGGCCTTGCTTGCCACCCAGTGAGACCCTGATCGTGACGCCGACACCCGCGCGCTGTGCTTGTGCAACCACGGCAGCATCATTGATCGACGCGAAACAGCACGCGCCGGCGGGCGGATTGGCGTCCAGTAACGCGCGAAGCAGATGCGTGCCGTCTCCGGGTGTGCCGCCGCCCGGGTTGTCTGCGTACTCGTTGACAACGACAGGCCCCTCTGCCGCCGACAGGGCAAGGGCGACGCCCTGTGCGGGGGCCGGAAATGTCGGACGGAACGCCTCGCGATGCGACCAGATCCATTGCGCGACTTCGTCGACGCAACGCTGCGCAAGCGCGGCGTCTCCGCTTGTGGTGCACACGACCGCCGGGCAGGGGGCCGCGATATCCGCGTAGGGGAAACCATGGAACCACGAGCAGTCGATGACGCCGGGCTGTGCGGCCAGCTTCCGGCAAACGTCGTTGACTTCCGCTGGGATGAACCCGTCTTGTGTCGTCACGATGTACGGCAGCATCGGCAGGCGTCGCATTGCGGTGACCGGTGTGAGCCCGCCCCGAATCATCTCAAGCAGCAGCTCGACGGCTTCGACGGCCCGGTCATGGAAGTCGGTATGCGGATACAGCTTGCACGGCAACGTCAGGTCGCAAGCGTCGCGCATCGCGTCCGTCATGTTGCCGTGCAAATCGTAGACCGCGGCAATCGGGACACCCGGCCCGACCAGCGCACGAACGGCAAGCGCCAGGTCGCCTTCGACGTCTTCAGTGCCGTCGGCGACACCGGCGCCATGCAGGGCCAGCAGCACGCCGTCAACCGGCAGCGCAGCGCGAATGCCTTCGAGGATGTCTTGCTTCATGGCGGCATACGCGCCGGCTTCGATCGTGCCCGAGGGCGTCGCCTGCCCGACATAGGTGGGAATGAGCGTGGCGCCGGTCCTGCGCGCGCCTTCGATAAAGCCGCCCACCTGATGATTCGATTTGTCGAACGCCGCCAGGATTTCGTTGCCCCGATACTGCTCGAACACGCGCAGCGGCGTCATGCCCGCGAACTCGGCGGCGTACGTGTTGGTCTCGTGGAGGAGTCCGGCAACGGCCAGGCGGACGGGCAATTGGTCTGAAGTCACGGGAATGCCTCCGGGAGCTATGTGTTGCGCGCGATCAGCGATTGACCTTCTTTGGATCAAAGCTTAGGGCGATCAGGGCGCTGGAGACAAGCGCGGCGGCGATGATGAAGATGGCAGGCGCGGTGCTGTGGTACGTGTCGCGGATCCAGCCGATCAGGTGCGGGCTGACGAAGCCGCCAAGGTTCGCCAGGCTGTTGATCGGAATGCGCGTCAAACCTCGTCCTTCAGGGCGAGGAAGGATAGCGCGGACGCCACAGGCGTCCATTTCAGCGGTTAGTGTGGCGTCTTCTAGATCAAATGCACGCGCATCAGAAAGACGCAATGCCTGCCGTGCCGAATGCGATTTCTCTCTCATTGGCCAACTTTATAATGGGCCGATGCAACGACTTCAAGCCTTCAAATACGAACTGAAGCCGACCGGCGAACAGCAGCGCGACATGCGCCGCTTTTCCGGATCGTGCCGATTCGTCTACAACAAGGCGCTGGCGTTGCAGAAGGGAAACTACGAGGCCGGCGGCAACTTCATCGGCTATGTCGCCATGGCAAAGCACCTGACGGGATGGCGCAACGGGCCGGAGACACCGTGGCTCAAGGACTCTCCCGTTCATCCGCTGCAGCATGCGCTCAAGGACTGGAGCGAGCCTACAAGAACTTCTTCGCCAAACGGGCCGCGTTCCCGCGCTTCAAGAAGAAGGGGCAACGCGACAGCTTCCGCTACCCGGACCCGAAACAGATCAAGCTGGATCAGGCCAACAGTCGTATCTTCCTGCCCAAACTTGGATGGCTGCACTAACGAAACAGCCGGAATGTGCAGGGCGAGGTGCGCAACGCTACAGTATCCATGAGCGCGGGCAAGTGGTTCGTCTCGATCCAGACGCAACGTGAGGTCGAGCAGCCCGTGCCTCAGGGCACCAGCGCCGTCGGCATCGATGTTGGCGTGACACGCTTTGCGACACTCAGCGACGGCAGCTACCTTGCACCGCTCAATAGTTTCAAGCGGCACGAAGCTCGGCTGGGCCGAGCGCAGCGGACGATGAGCCGCAAACAGAAATTCAGCAGCAACTGGAAGAAGGCGAAAGCCCGCGTCCAGCGCATTCTCGCCCGCATCGGCAATGCCCGCCGCGATTACCTGCACAAAGCCACGACCACGATCAGCCAAAACCACGCGATGGTGTGTATCGAGGACTTGCAGGTGAGGAGCATGTCCAGGTCGGCAGCGGGCAGTGCCGAGAAGCCGGGCAAGAACATTCGGGCCAAGTCCGGCCTGAACAAAGCGATTCTGGATCAGGGCTGGTTCGAATTCCGCCGCCAGTTGGAATACAAGCTGGTATGGAACGGCGGCTGGCTTGTCGCAGTGCCGCCCGAGAACACGAGCCGGACGTGTCCGGCGTGCGGTTGCGTAAGCGCGGACAACAGGCTTACGCAAGCTCGGTTCGCCTGCATCGAATGCGGTTTCGAGGAAAACGCCGACGTGGTCGGCGCGATCAACGTTTTGGCGCGGGGACACCGCGTTGCAGCCTGTGGAGAGCCGGTGCAGTTAGGCCGCTCTGCGAAACAGGAACCCACCGAAGTGGCTGCGCAGCTCACCGCGTAGCGCCGTAGGAATCCCCTTCCATTCCGCCGACAAGCGGCGACCGAAGGTCGAGGGAGAGGAGGATGTCAACGTCGGGGACGGTGAACACGCCGGCGAGTTGGGAACCCATCAACGGGCTGACCAGATGCGATGCCTGGCCGACGGCGAGGCCATCGGCGTCGGTCCGGTTATCCAGGCCGATGTGGTAGACGGATACGGGAGCTTGCGCACCTGAGGCCAACTGCACCAGTACGCACGGCGAGGCCACGGGCTCGGCGAAGAAGCAGTGCACATGTTCGCCGAACAGTGCCTTGAGACCGTAAGTGATACCACCCGGTGCGCCGCCGACACCGCAGGGCAGATAGACGAAGAGCGGATGCGCGGCATCCACGACGCGGCCGGCTTCGGACGCGGAAGACATTGACGTGGCAGTTCGCTACGACCCCGTCCGCTACAGACAGTTGCACGCTGACGTTTTGCTGGATGAGTACCTGATTCCTGTGGCCACGCCCGAGTACCTCGCCCGGCATTCTGGGTTATCTGATGGCGCTTCGCTCGACGGCGTCGTGTTGCTGCATGACGCATCTCCATGGGTCGGCGCAGCCGAGTTCGTGGAATGGCGGACGTAGCTTGAGGCCTTTCATCCGGCATGGATTGCGCAGCTGGAGGGGCCGCAATTCAATCTGTCGAGCCTTGCCATCAGCGCGGCGCTGAACCACCAAGGGGGTGGCGATGGGGCGCACGGCCCTGGTCTATGACGGGATCAGGAGCGGACGGCTGGTGAATGTCTTCGGCAAGCACGTACGCGCGCCGGCGCGCTACATGCTGCATTCTCGTAATCCTGAGGATCGGCGCACGACCATTTTCTCTACGTGGCTTAAGGCCGAGTGTGCGCGCTTTGATGCTGCGCGAATGGAGTTGTTTTCGCTGGATGCCGTACCGCGAAGAGCCGGGTTGGGGGCGTTGATTCGATAGCCCCTTGGAGGAGAGCCCTTCCAAGCCAGGCTTGACGAGATTGCGGAGAAGCGGATAGATTGACGCAACCATGAGCCGCCGCCCCGCCTCCCTCTCTCTTGATCTCACTGCGAACCAGCCGCAGTGGGGCGCGCGCGCCAAATTCAAAAAACAGTCGCTCATCTGACCGGAGCGCGCTGTTCCGTCAGTTGAGCGACGGAACAGCATCAATGTAAAAGACGGTCTGCCAATCCCCCTTACTGTCTTGAGCGCATCTTGCTCCGTCGCTTGCCTGTGCGGTTTCCGAATCGGTCGATCCGGAGCATGCAATGCAAGAAGTGGAATATCTCTATCGTGGTATCTGGCTACCCCTGGTCACTCCTTTTCGCAACCATGAGGTTGATCACGTCGCGCTGCGGCGGCTAGTGGCCTATTACCGCTGCAGCGGCCTGGCGGGATTGGTGGTGTGCGGCAGCACCGGCGAAGCCGCCGCGCTCGATGAGGCGGAACAGTTGGCGGTGCTGGATACCGTGCTGGCCGAGGTCGGGGAGTTGCCGGTCATGATGGGCCTGGCTGGCAACAATCTCCGGCATGTGCTTGGCCGTCTGGACAGGATTGGCGAACGTCCGCTGGCGGGGGTGCTGGCGCCTGCACCGTACTACATAAGACCGTCGCAGGAAGGATTGAAGGGGTATTTTCGCGAGCTGGCCGACAGATCTCGGGCACCCTTGGTGCTTTATGACATCCCCTACCGAACCGGTGTGACGCTGAGGAGCTAAAGTCGAAACTGGTGTACGGGCGGGGAATTTGAGGCGCGGAGTAGAGGGCGGTGGAGCTTTCCGCTGAGAATCTGATTGTCGAGATCGGAAACCAGCACAAGAAAGGTCCACCATGAGCAAGGATAAAGGGAAAGAAGCAGTCGGTCTATCGGAAATCGGGCTTGGGCTCGAGGAGCTGATCAGGCGCGGGGCTCGGCGGGTCATCCAGGAGGCGATTGAAGTGGAGCTGGCAGAGCTGCTTGAGCAGTTCAGTAACGTCAAGACGTTGAGCGGGCAGCGCGCCGTGGTTCGCAATGGCTACCTCCCGGAGCGCGAGGTGCTGACGGGGGCCGGCCCGATTGCCGTGAAGGTGCCCAAGGTGCGCGATCGGTCCGGGTCTGGCGTGAAGTTCAACTCGGCGATCGTGCCGCCGTATGTGAGGAAGTCGCCGCGGGTGAGTGCAGCGCTGCCCTGGCTGTATCTGAAGGGAGTATCGACAGGCGACATGAGCGAGGCGTTGTCGGTGCTGCTTGGTGAGGATGCCAAAGGGCTATCGGCCAACGTGGTGAGCCGATTGAAGGCGCAGTGGGCAGACGAGCATGCGAGCTGGAATCAGCGTGATCTGTCGGCGGCGCGCCATGTGTATTGGTGGGTGGACGGCATCCACACGGGTCTGCGTAGCGAGGGATCGGACGGGCAATGCCTGCTGGTCATCATCGGCGTTACGCCAGACGGCAGGAAGGAGCGCGTGGCGATCGGTGACGGCTATCGGGAATCGAAGGCATCGTGGGTGGAAGTACTGTTGGACCTGAAATCCCGCGGCCTGCAGGCTGGCCCGCTGGCGGCGGTCGGCGATGGCGCCATGGGATTCTGGGCTGCCCTGGAGGAGGTGTTCCCGGCCACGCGCGCCCAGCGTTGCTGGTTCCACAAGATGGGCAATGTCCTGAACGCCTTGCCCAAGTCCCAGCACGGCCGCGCCAAGGCAGATCTGCAGGCGATTTGGATGGCGGCCACCAGGGCAGATGCCTATGCTGCCTTCGATCGCTTTGCGACGATCTACGGCGCCAAGTACCCCAAGGCCACCGGCGTGCTCACCAAGGACCGAGACAGCCTGCTGACCTTCTACGACTTCCCGGCCGAGCACTGGCAGCACATCCGCACGACCAACGCGATTGAGTCGACCTTCGCGACCGTGCGTCACCGCACGACGCGCACGCGCAATTGCGTGTCACGAGCGACTTTCCTTGGCCTGGCCTTCAAGCTGATCGAGGAAGCCGAGAAAACATGGCGCCGCATCAAAGGTGCCGAACACATCGAACTGCTCTTGAAGGGCGTCCCCTTCAAGGACGGTGCCCCGGCGCAAGACAATCCGCCGGTTCAGCAGAAACTCGCCGCCTGACGACCGGCCACGATCAACCTTCATACACCAGATTTGACTTTATCTCGACGCTGAGCGCCGAAACGCTGCTCTCGTTGGCAAGCCACGGCAATATTCGAGGAATCAAGGACTGCGGCGGCAATGCTGAAACCACGCAAGCGTTAATCGCCGATGGCCGCCTGGCAGTTCTCGCGGGAGAGGATAACCAACTGCTTGCCACGCTATGCATGGGCGGGCAGGGCGCGATCGTTGCGTCAGCGCACATTCGGCCTGATCTCTTTTCGGAGCTGTGGCGCGCTGTGGATGACCAGCGCCTGAGCGTTGCCCGCGAGCTTTTCCATGCCCTGATGCCGCTGATTCGGCTGATGTTTGCAGAACCTAACCCTGGACCGGTCAAGGCATTACTGGCCAGGCAAGGCTTGCTGTCTGAGGAACTGCGTTTGCCAATGATGCCGGCTTCAACAGCGCTCGCCGAGCAATTGGCAATTGTTTGTGATGCCTTGGACGCGGTACACGCGAATGCGTTGTAACTGAGCAGGTTAGATGTGGGCGTACGGTCGCCCGTATGCCTTCATAAGCGCAGCCCGGAGATATTCGGCGCAACACTGGACTATGGCCGCCGTGCTCAATCGACGGCGCTTCCTTAGCCATTGACTCCCGCCATCTTGCGACATCGGCACCGCCATCGACCCGCACCTCATCCGACGAAGGCCAGAATTCTCCAACGAGCCTTTCACGCGGGAAACGACGCAATTGCAGCCGTACTCAAGGCATCTGCTTCGATCGAAGCAACAGGAAGCGGCCTTGCTTGCCGCCAAGTGACACCCTGATGGTGGCACCGACACCTGCGCGCTGTGCTTGTGCAACCTAAATTCTGATACGAATTCATTTCATTCAGATTCGGAACCGTCCTATGGCGGGGCGGGCGCCCCTAGTGGAAGCATGGCTGTGTCGAATTGGGTCGTTGAATGTTGTGAGGTAGCCTGATCGAGGCGGACACGCTTGGTCCTTAGATTAAGATCGTGGATCAGGAGTGTGCACAGATGAGCAAGGCAAGACAGACGTACGGGGAAGAGTTTCAGGCAGAGGCCGTGAGACTGGTGCTGGAACAGGGACTGACGCTGCAGTCGGCCGCGCAGCGTCTGGGGATTCCGAAGGGCACGTTGACGAATTGGGTGTCGAAAGCCAAGGCGCCTGGAACAGCAGCGGCACCAGGGGGCGTGACAGTGGCAGAGTTGGCGGCGGAGAATGCGAGGCTGCGCAAGGAGCTGGCCGAGGCGAGGCTGGAGCGCGATATTGTAAAAAAAGCCGCGGCGTACTTCGCCAGGGAATCACTGCCCGGTACGCGTTCGTGAGTCAATGGCGAGAAGTGTATCCGGTGAAGTTGATGTGCCGGGTATTGGAGGTCTCGCGCAGTGGCTACTACGACTGGACACACAGACCTTACGGGCTCAGTCCGGAACAGGAGCGGCTGCGTCTGGCGATCCGGGCAGCCCACAAGCGCACGCGTCAGACGTACGGTACGCGGCGCCTGCAGCGCGAGCTGGCTGGCGATGGATTCGTGGTCGGCCGTGATCGGCTGGCCAGATTGCGCAACGAGATGGGGATTCGGTGTCGGCAAAAGCGTCGATTCGTAGCGACAACTCGCTCGGCTCATAATCTGCCAGTGGCGCCCAACCTACTGGAGCAGAAATTTGAAGCCGACAGGCCAAATGCCGCGTGGGTGACAGACATCACGTATATCGCGACCGATGAGGGTTGGTTGTACCTGGCAGGAATCAAGGACCTGTACACGTGCGAGATCGTGGGCTACGCGATGGGGCCCAGAATGACACAGGAATTGGTGGGCGAGGCGCTGTTCCGGGCGGTGCGCAGCAAGCGGCCACGGCCCGGCCTGATTCATCATTCAGACCGGGGCAGCCAATACTGTGCTCACGGCTATCGCAGGTTGCTAGCGCAGTTCGGCATGCTGGCTTCGATGTCACGCAAGGGAAACTGCTACGACAATGCGCCCATGGAAAGCTTCTGGGGCAGCCTGAAAGCAGAGTTGGTGTACCACCATCGGTATGCCACCCGGCTGGAAGCCATGGCCTCTGTCCGTGAGTACATTGAGATTTTTTACAATCGCCAACGGCGCCATTCGAAGTTGGGGTACCGAACGCCAGGCGAAGTCGCTGCAAGCTACCTCAGTCGACTAGCTGCAGCATGAACCAGACGTGTCCGCGCTGGACAGAACACCTCATTGGTCCGATTCGCTCATCCTTTTCCCTCTAAGGAATGCTAAACCTTGCGTAGCGCTGTCCACAGCGGCCCACCCTTGCGGACACATCCCCACACTACGCCGGACCTATGTATTCTGGTCCGCTACCAACCCAAAAAAGACGACGTCTTTTACGCCAACACCGCCATAAGGAGTTGTAATGCCTGATATTCGCTATGCTCTGCTAGATGGGGACAAGACCAACGCAAACGGTGTACTCATCGCCACCGGCGAGAGCATGTTCCATCACGGTGTGAAGGTGGGTGTCGAAGGCGACTATGCAACCTGTCTGGCCTGCAAGGCTGGCGGGCCTGTGATGAACGACTGTTACCCTGCCTTTGATCTGCGTGGGAAACAAATATTGGTGAGCGGCGCGCGCGTCTATTGCAAGTGCCCGACCAACCCGATAGTCATCCACTCCCAGACCAATTTCACCATAGAAGTAAACCGGATGGGGCACTATGCGCCGCCACTCTCATCGGGGCCAAGCTCCAGCGTAGTATCGGCAAGTCACGATACGCAAATCATTGAGCAATACTACGAGCTTGTTGATGCCGAGACCGGCGCGGGGGAGGAAGGTTATCGCTATGACCTATTTGTTGAGGGGCAGCGGATTAGCCAGGATACCCCGTTTGGCAGCGGAGCAACCCCGACGGTGCGCGGTGGCGTGTCCATGGAAATCGTCATGTGGCTGGACAAGGCAAAGGAAACACGAGCATGACAGAAGTATCAAGATCGGCGTCGGCAAGTTCAGCTCTGTCTTCTGAGGAGCGTCTGTTGGCAGCTATCGCCTATGGCGAGTCGTCAACAAGGGACCTGTACGAAGAAATGGCCGCACTGGCAAGTGTGATGGTCCGTCAGATGAAAGCCAGGGGCTATTCCACCATCGATGCCTTTACATCGAAGGACAAGAATTTTTCATTTGTGAGAGCAGACGGCAACGCGCGCTACGCTAAGTTAATGAAGGCCACGGAGAAAGACATTGAAAAGAGCCCGCCTATGTCCGATGCAGTCAAGGCCGCACGAAATGCTTTCTCAGGAGGCGTAGACTTCTCGAATGGCGCGTATTTTTGGGATGGAGCAGACATAAAGTCTAACTACAAGCATCACGCGAAAGTAAAGTCCGGAATCCATATCACGGATCCTGTTCACAATATTTACGGAATCAGCGACTCAGGGAAGACGAAAATTCTGTACAAAACAGTCAAGAAGAAGGTAGGCGGACAGGTGAAGACTGTGCGGGAGGAGGTTGGACGCTACTCCTGGGTCTATGAATCCACCGCAGGCGTAGGCGGCACCATCTTCTGGCGTTATGGCCGGGATTGGGTGACAGTCACCCGTGCGAAGGAGTACAGATGATACGGCCCACCATTCTGGCTTTGCTTGTCGCACTTTCAGTTTCTGCACATGCCGAACTGGTGCCGGAGGCGGTCATCGATAGTTGCCTGCTATTTGACAAATCGACTGACGCTTCGGTTTCTATTGTCCCAATTGAAGGGGAGGCGCATCTGATTGATGATGTAACGGTACCCGGCCATCGGCTATTTATACCTGCCAGCGACAGAAACAGGCTTCGGATTGGCTATGCGACCAGCAAGCGCGGACTCAAGGATTATATCTTCGTAGGTACACATCGTGGCTACATCATGCGAGCGGTTGCGGTCGGCAAATTCCGGCCAGCAAGAGTTGAGGAACCGGGCCTTGCAGCTTTTGCATTGTTGCGCCAGCGTGGACTTCAATATGTGTGCCTGATGGAAAGCAACGGCAACGGCAGTGCGGCTTTTGTGAGATCGGCCTTTGTAGGCCGAATTCCACCCTCGAAAGGCTCCGCACTGAAACTGTTCTACAAGGTGGCAGACGTGAAGAAGTTCAATGCATTCGATGGCGCAGAGCGCTTTTGATGCGGACTTAGCTTCCATCGCTTCAGACAACAAGCTTAGATGTAAGGAGGATGGCGGGACGACACAACGATTACAGTCCGGCCTAGCCGCGAAGCGCATCAATCATCAGCGGCTGCCCCGGTCCCGCCCAAATACTCGTTCGAGGGTTGCATGGGAATCTGCAATTGCCGAGATCGCTTGAGCGGTGGAAAATCGGGCCGCCACGGCTCTTTTTTCGAAGGGCCCAACCCCAGCCCGGCAGCCTTTCTTCCGCAACGACGCAGCAGATGCGACCATCGTGACGTCCTCCGCCTCCTCTCGCCTTCCTCGGCTGCATTTCGACCTGACCACTGTCCAGCTCTTCATTGCCGTCGCCGACCTGGGCAGCATCACCCGCGGCGCCGAACGCCTCCATCTGGCTCCCGCCGCCGCCTCCCGCCGCATCCTCGAACTGGAAGCCCAACTAGGCGTCTCGCTGTTCGAGCGCCTTCCCCATGGGATGGCTTGCACTGAAGCCGGCCGCGCACTGTTAGCCCACGCCCGCGGCATCACCCACACCGTCCAGCGCATGCAGGACGACGCCGCCTCCTTCGTCGGCGGCGACCTGGGCGTGGTACGCGTTGCCGCCCCAAAGTCAGCAGTCATCCAGTTCCTCCCCTTCGACATCCAGCGCTGCGCCACCGACTGCCCCGGCGTCCGCATCGACCTCCAGGAAATGAACAGCCTGGAAGTCCAGCAATCCCTGCGCCGCGGCACCGTGGACATTGGCATCTACGAAGGCAGCCTGGGCGTCGTGGACCTGCCGACCGCGCTCTACCGGACCGACAAGCTGGTGCTGGTGGTGGCGCGCGGCCACGCGCTGGCCAAGCGCAAGCAGGTCACCTCGGAAGACGTGCTCGACTGCGACCTGATCGTCCTCGGCGAAAGCTCGGCCATCTCCATCGGCCTTGAACGTCTGGCCGAGGAAGCCGGCCGCGTGCTCCATATGCGGATGCGCGTCGGCGGCTTCGACAGCATCGCCGCACTGGTGGCCCAGAACCTGGGCGGCGGCGTGATGCCGGAGGCGATTGCGCGCGAGGTGGCAGGCGGTAGCCGCTTCGTGCGTTTGCCGATCGCGGAAGATTGGGCGCGACGCCAGTTCGTGCTATGCCACCGGCCCCATGGCGCACTTTCCTCCGCCGCGCTCAGCGTCCTGGAAGTGCTTGCGCAAAACGCGAAACCAGAATCCCCAAAATAGCGATAGCCCTTGGCGCGCGCATTGCGGAAGATGGCTCCATAACGATTAGTACTACGGAGACACGCAATGCAGCGCAGACAATTCATCCTGGCCGCAGCGGCCGGACTGGCGATGCCCGGCCTGGCGCGCGCCGCCGCTGACGTACAAGGGCCGGTGCGCATCGTAGTGGGGTTTGCCCCCGGTGGCGGCACGGATGTGCTGGCGCGCGTGATCGGGCAGAAGCTCGGGGTCATGTGGAATACCAGCGTGCTGGTGGAGAACAAGCCCGGCGCGACCGGCGCGATCGCCGCTGCCTATGTGGCCAAGCAACCGCCGGATGGCACCACGCTGCTGATGGCGCATGTCAACAGCCATGCGATCGCCCCGGCGCTGCTGGACGTCAAGTACGACCCCCGCGCTGATTTCACCCCGATTTCGATGGTGGGCGTCACGCCCAATATGCTCACCTGCCGTCCGGAACAGAAGATGCGCACCGTTTCGGACATCGTGGCGCTGTGCCGCAAGAACCCGGGCAAGATTTCCTTCGGCTCGTCCGGCATCGGCTCGGCGCAGCATCTGGCGCTGGAGATGTTCCGGATGCAGGCCAGGATCGACGTGGTGCACGTCCCGTACAAGGGCTCGGGCCCGCTGGTGGCGGACCTGATGGGCGGCCAGATCGACTATGCGTTCGACACGATGACCGCCGCCACGCCCTTTATCCAGCAGGGCAAGGTGATCGCAATCGCGCAGACCCGGCTCAAGCGCGCGGCCAGCCATCCCAATGTGCCGACGCTGGCGGAGTCGGGCTTCCCCGGCCTGGACGCTGCGTCGTGGTACGGCCTGGTGGGGCCGAAGGGCATGCCGCCGGCGCTGGTGCAGCGCATGAACGCGGACGTCAACCGCGTGCTGGCGATGCCCGATGTGGCCGAGCGCCTCAAGAGCTTTGGCGCCGAGGACTCCGGCGGCACGAACCAGCAGTTCGGCGCCTTCATCGCGTCCGAGTCTACCAAGTGGGCCAAGGTCGTGAAGGACGCCGGCGTGAAGGCCGAGAGCTGATGGCGCGGAGCCGCCGCGCCCACATCCGCCGACTTGTCGAATTTCCCAGGAAGCACCCGATGACCGATTTCACCGATTCCGGCGCGCAAGCGCCTGCCACCAAACTGCCGCTGTCCGGCGTGCGCGTGCTCGACGTCAGCCAGGTCATGGCCGGGCCCTACGCGTGCATGCTGCTGGCCGACCTCGGCGCCGACGTGATCAAGATCGAACCGCCAGAAGGCGGTGACCAGACGCGCGGGGCGATGGGGTTCAAGATGAAGGGCCCGGACAGCATGGGCTTCCTCAACATGAACCGCAACAAGCGCAGTGTCACGCTGGACCTGAAGACCGAGTCGGGCCGGGAGGTGCTCTATCGCATGGCGGAATCGGCCGACATCCTGGTGGAGAACTACCGCCCCGGCGTGATGAAGCGCCTGGGGATCGACTACGAGACGCTCAGCAAGATCAATCCGAAGCTGGTCTATTGCAGCATCTCGGGCTTCGGCCAGAGCGGGCCGTGGGCCGGCCGGCCGGGCTTCGACCTGATGGCGCAGGCGATGTCGGGCGTGATGAGCGTCACCGGCTACCCGGGCGGCGCGCCGGTGAAGGCGGGCGTGCCGGTGGCCGATATCGGCTGCGCGCTGTTCGCGACCTACGGCATGCTGTCGGCCTATATCGGCGCCAAGGAGACGGGGAAGGGGCAGTATGTCGACGCGTCGCTGTTCGACTCGGCGCTGGCGTTCTCGGTGTGGGACACCTGCGAGTACTGGGGCACGGGCCGCGAGCCCGAGCCGCTTGGCACGGCCAACCGCATGAGCGCGCCCTACCAGGCGATGAAGGCCGCCGACGGCTACTTTGTGATGGGAGCTACCAACCAGAAGCTGTGGCAGCTTCTGTGCAACACGCTCGACCGGCAGGACCTGCTGGCGGATGAGCGCTTTGCCACCGTGGCGCTGCGGCTGGCCAACCGGCAGGCACTGATCACGGCACTGGAAGAGAGCTTCGCCAGGCAGGGCGCCGACTACTGGATCGAACAGCTGCTGGAAGTCGGCATCCCTGCCGGGCCGATCCTGACCTACCCGCAAGCTTTCGACAGCGAGCATGGCCGTCACCGCCAGATGCGTATCGAGATCGATCACCCGATCGAGGGCAAGGTGCCCAATATCGGCTTCGCGGTGAAGATGGGCGGCACGCCGCAGCAGGTACGCCGTCCGCCGCCGCTGCTGGGCCAGCATACGGAAGAAATCCTGGCCGAGCTGGGGCTGTCGAAGGACGAACAGCAGTCGCTGGCCGCGGCCGGCGCGTTCGGCGCATGAGCGCCGCGCAGCCGCGGGGAGGCGGTCAATCCGGGGCGAGCCAGCGTGAAGGCGGTGCTGGCAGCGACGGGCAAGTCCGGCTGACGGTGCAGGGGCAGGTCGCGACGCTGACGTTCGACCGCCCGGCCGCGCGCAACGCGATGACGTGGGCGATGTACGAGCAACTCGCCACTCACTGCCGCGCGCTCGCGGCGGATGGCAGCGCGGGCGTGCGCGTGGTAGTGCTGCGCGGGGAGGGCGGGGAGGCCTTTGTCGCGGGCACTGATATCGCGCAGTTCCGGCAATTCTCGAATGGCGATGACGGGGTGGCCTACGAAGCGCGCATCGACGAGGGCATCCGCCTGGTCGAACAGCTGCCGATGCCGACCGTTGCCGTGATCGAGGGCTGGGCGGTGGGCGGCGGGCTTGCCATCGCGACCGCCTGTGATTTCCGCGTGGCGACGTCCAAGGCCCGCTTCGGCGTGCCGATCGCCAAGACCCTCGGCAACACGCTGTCGGCGCTGAACCTCGCCAAGCTGCGCGCGGCGTGGGGCTTGCAGCCGGTGCGGCGCATGCTGCTGCTGGCGCAGATCCTGGACGCCGATGCCGCATTGGCGTGCGGATTCCTGGAAGGCGTCTATGCTGCCGAGTCGCTGGAGAGCGAGGTCGCTGCGCTATGCAGCCGGCTTGCCGCGCTGGCGCCTGTTACGCAGACGGTCGTCAAGGAGGCCTTGCGGCGGCAGACCGTGGAGGCGGTGGCCGATACCGATGATCTCGTGCGCCTGTGCTACGGGAGCGAAGACTTCCGCGAAGGGGTGGAGGCGTTTGTAGGCCGGCGGCCGCCGGAGTGGAAGGGGCGTTAAGCGTGCAGGCTGGCCCGGCGCGAATGATGGTTCGCGCCGGGCCATTATCGTTTACCGTCAAGCGGCCTTCCTCGCCTCGGAAGCATCCGGCTGTGTGCGCGCATCACCGCGCTGGCACTTCATAAATCAGCCGCACATATTTCGGCGCAGGCTGGCTGTCCACTACCACGCCGCCCATCGCCTCCGGAATCCGCCGGCTTGCCCAATTCTCTTCCGCCACCGGATAGATGAACCGCGGCGGCTGCAAGGCAGCCATCGCCCAGTCTTTCACCGCCAGCACGGCCTCCATTCCATAGCCGTGGCCGTGGGCGTCTTCCCGGATCCAGATGCCGAATTCCGGCGCGGGCGTATCGGCATGATGCAGCCCGGCCAGTCCCAGGAATTGGCCGTCACTCGTGCGGCGGATGGTAAAGATAAAATCCGATCCGTCGTCCATGGCCGGCAGCCAGGCTTGCCAGACGTCACGGAATGCCGCCAGGGATGGGGCAGGTTCCCATTCCATGTAGCGTGCCAGGGTTGGCGTGATGCAAGGCCATACTTCGTCGGCATCGGCGCCGGAGAAGGGGATCAGGGCGAGGCGTGCCGAATGGATCGTTGGTGCGGACATGGCGTTCTCGATGGGAGATCAGGCACCTTCATTATTGCGCACAAGAATCCATTCGACCGGTACTACGCATTGCTTTGGGGGAATCAAGCGGCTGTCATTCGTTGACCGTACGCATGGGTGTACCTGGGCGTTACCCTGCCCGATCCAGCACTCCTTCCCGCGCCTGCATCGTCCGCTTTGCGATATTTAACTGGTGAATCTGTGTGGTCCCCTCATACAAGCGGAACAACCGCACATCGCGATAGAAGCGCTCCGCCACCGTACGCGCCATATACCCGCTGCCGCCAAAGATCTGCACCGCACGATCCGCCACGCGTCCGCACATTTCAGAGGCGAACAGCTTGCACATCGATGCCTCCATAGTCACGTCCTCGCCGTTGTCGCGGCGGCGGGCGGTTTCCAGTACCAGCGCGCGCGCGGCGTGGATGTCGGTGTTGCTGTCGGCAACCATTTGCTGCACCAGCTGGTAATCGGCGATCGGCTTGCCGAACTGGCGCCGCTGGCTCGCGTAGCGCACCATCTCGTCCACCAGGCGGATTGCAGGGCCGATGCACAGGCCGGCCAGGTTGATGCGCTGCTTGTTGAGCGCCTTCATCGCCGTCTTGAAGCCGACGCCAGGCTGGCCGCCGACGATGGCGGTGGCGGGCACGCGACAGTCCCGCAGGTAGACGTCGCCCACCGGGGAGCCGTGCTGGCCCATCTTGCGTTCCGGTTCGCCGGTGCTGATGCCGGGCGTGCCGCGTTCGACCAGGAAGGCGCTGATGCCGTGCGCGCCAGGGGTATCGGAGTCGGTGCGCGCGAAGACGGTGAACAGGTCGGCGATCGGTGCGTTGGTGATGAAGCATTTGCTGCCGTTCAGCACGTAATGGTCGCCCTCGCGCCGGGCCGATGTCAGCAGCGAGGTGGCGTCGGATCCGGCTTCGGGCTCGGTCAGCGCGAAGCAGCCGGTCAGCTCGCCCGATGCAAGCCGCGGCAGGTAGCGCGTCTTCTGCGCTTCGGTGCCGTCGACGACCAGCGACTCGGAGGCGATGCCGGTGTTGCCGCCGAAGCGCGCGCGGAAGACGGTCGCGGCCTGCGAAACTTCGATGTTGACGAGCGTCAGTTCTTCGGACGTCAGCCCCGCGCCGCCATAGGCCTCGGGGATGCTGTGTCCGAACAATCCGAGTTGTCGCATGGCGTCGACCACCGGTTCAGGGATGACGTCGTCGCGGTCGATGTCGGCTTCGAGCGGAATGCAGGTGTTGAGGACGAACTGGCGGAGGTCGGCAAGCAGGGCTTGCATGCGGGCGGCGTCGCGGATCATGGGAGCGTCAGGTGGGTAGGTGTCTGGGAAGGAGCGGGATGTGTCTTGCCGTGTGGACGACAGGCGCTACTGGGCGCTGATGCCGGCGGTCTTCAGCACGCGGGTCCACTTCTTCGACTCGCTGTCCAGGTAGCGGTCAAAGGCCGGTGCGGATTGCGGGGCTACGTCCATGCCGATGTCGGCCAAACGCTTGACCACGGCAGGATCGCTGACGGCCTGCGCCGCGGCGTCGGCGAGCTTGCGCACGACGGCGTCGGGGGTGGCGTGCGGCGCGACCAGTCCGAACCACGCGCCTACTTCATAGCCGGGCAGGCGCGCAACTTTGGCGACGGTGGGAATGTCCGGCAACGCCGCGGACCGCTTGGCGGAAGTCACCGCGAGTGCGCGCAGCTTGCCGCTCTGGACCTGCTGGCGGGCGATCGCCGCGGTCAGCGCCATCATCGACACGCGCGCGCCCAGCACGTCCGTCAGCGCCTCGGGCTGGCCCTTGTACGGCACATGCATCAGCTTGACCTCGGTCATTTGCGCGAGCAATTCGCCGGAGAGGTGGTTGGAGGTACCCAAGCCGGCGCTGGCGTAGGTCAGCGCACCGGGCTGGCTGCGCGCGGCGTCAAGCAGTTCAGGCAGGGTGCGCAGGCGCGACGATGCGGGGACCACGATCACGTTGGGCACCACGCCAAAGCCGGCAACCGCGCGGAAGTCGCGGGTGCCTTTCCAGTTGATCGCGCTGTTGAGCAGCGGCCCGACCACGTAGCTGGGACTGACGGCAAGCAGGTTATAGCCGTCAGGCGTGGCCTTGGCAGCGATGTCGGTGCCGATGGAGCCGCCCGCGCCGGTGCGGTTCTCGACGATGACAGGCTGGCGCAGCAGCAGGGCCATGCGCTCGGCGGTGACGCGGGTGACGGTGTCGACCACGCCGCCGGCCGAGAACGGCACGATGATGCGAATGGGGTGGGCGGGGAACCTGTCGGCACTGTCGGCGGCGCCAAGGGCCACGGCAGGCGCGAGCGCGGCGCAGCCTCACATGGCGGCCAGCAGGCGCCGGCGTGCTGTTTGAGAGGATTGCATCTTGTCTCCTGGTCTGGGATGTTCCCGTGGTTTCCCGATAAGGCCGCAATCTCGCCGGATCGCTTGGCGCCTCCTTGCTACAACCTCCGCGGCGTCGTCACCGCTTGTCGTCACTGCCTGGCATCACATCAACGCGCGCACGCCAGCTCGATCTGCCTGACGCCTTCGCGCAACTTCTGCGCGACCGTGCGCGCCAGCATGTCGTCACGGTCGCGCGCGGCGGCGACGGTGCAGTTCAGCGCGAACGGGTCTTCATGCAGCGATTGCCGGATCGGCACGGCTATCGCGTGGATGTCCGTTCGCCATTCGCCGCGGCTAAGGCAAAAGCCATGCGCCGCGTAGTGCGCCTGTTCCGCAATCCACATCGGCTGCTCCCGTTCGAAGCGCCCGGCATCTTCCACGCGCAGCCGGTTCAGCACCGCGGCGCGCTCTTCCGCCCCGCACGCCAGCAGCACGGCGCGGCCGATCGAGGTGGACAGCAAGGGCCGCGTACTCCCGATGTCGGGCTGGTACACGTTGCCCGGATCGACGCGGCAGCTGTCCACGTACACCACCGTCAGCCGCTCGCGCATCCCCAGGTTCACCGTGCACCCGGTTTCGCGGGCGATGGCTTCCATATATGGCCGCGCGATCTGGCGGATAGCCAGCCCGGCAAGCATCGGATACGCCAGCGCCAGCACGCCAGCGCCGAGCCGGTACTTCTGGTTGCCCGGCACCCGGCTCAGGAAGCCAAGCAGGCTGAGCGTGTACGTCAGGCGCGACACCGTTGCCTTGGGCAGTCCGGTCCGCGCCACGATGTCCTGGTTGCCCAGCACCGGGCTGCCCGGCGTGAACGCCCGCAGCACGTCCAGCCCGCGAGCCAGGTTGCTGGCGAACTGGCGATCGGTTGAGAGTTCGTCGGCGCTGGCAAGGCCGGGCAGTGGAGTGCGTTCCATGTCTGGCGGCGGTCTGTTGGCATTCATGCTCGGATCCGTGAGGGGGCTCGTCAATGTTGTAGCACGACGGTTCCGCACAGCGAAACCGTGCTTGCGCCCGGCGAGCGGGGCTGTCAGTTTGGATCGCAGCAACCTGCGCCCAACCCCAAAACGAAGAGACAGATCCCAATGCCGAACGCGTCACCCGACCACGCCGCCACGGCGGCAACGCCTTGCAACACCCACACCGACGCCAGCACCGGCCCGCTGGCGGGCGTGCGTATCCTGGACATGGCCACCGTGGTGGCGGCACCGTTCTCGGCCACGCTGTGCGGCGACATGGGCGCCGAAGTCGTCAAGCTGGAACTGCCCGATGGCAGCGATCCGCTGCGCTCGCTTGAACCCGTCACCGACGCGCACGCGCTGTACTGGAAAGTGACCAACCGCGGCAAGCGCGGTATCTCGCTGGACGTGCGCACGCCGCGCGGCAAGGAGATCTTCCTGAAGCTGCTGCCGCAGTTCGATGTCCTGGTCGAGAACTTCCGCACCGGCACGCTGGCGCGCTGGGGGCTGGATATCGAGACCCTGCGCGCGGCCAATCCCGGCCTGGTGGTATTGCGGCTGACCGGCTTCGGCCAGACCGGACCGTATGCGCAGCGGCCCGGGTTTGCGCGGATCTTTGAAGCGATGAGCGGGTTCACCAACCTGGCAGGCTCGCCGGAGAGCGGGCCGATGCACATGAACTACCCGGTCGGCGACATGGTCGCTGGCTTGTTCGGCGCCTTTGCCATCGCCACCGCCGTGGCGGAGCGGCGCGCGCGGCCGGACCTGCCTGGCCGCGAGATCGACCTGGCCGCCACTGAAGCACTGTTCCGGCTGCTGGAGCCGCTGGCGGTCGAGTACGAGCAACTGGGCCGCGTGCGCCAGCGCGCGGGCAATCGGACTACCTATGCGGCACCGTCGAATATGTACCGGACCTCGGACGATGTCTGGGTCTCGGTGGTGGCCTCGTCCGATGCCACCTTCCGCCGCCTGGCAGAGGCGATGGCTGCGCCGCAGCTCGCGTGCGCGGCCGACTACGCCACCAACGCCGGCCGCGTGCGTAATCTCGATGCGCTCGACGCGCAGATCGCGGCCTGGTTTGCTGCGCGGTCCTACGCGGACGCGGCGTCGGCGCTCGAGGCGTGCCAGGTGCCGTTCAGCAAGGTGTTCAGCATCGCCGACATTGTTGAAGATCCGCAGATGCGCGCGCGCGCGGCGATCATGCGCCTGCCGGATGCCGAGCTTGGGTCAGTGCCGGCGCCATGCGTGGTGCCGAGATTCTCCGGCTACGCACCGGCCGCGCCGCGCTGCGGTCCGGCCGTGGGCGAGCACAATGCGCTGGTCTATGGCGCGTTGGGACTGGGGGCGAGTGAGTTGCGCGCACTGAGGGAAGCGGGCGTGATCTGAATCGTTTCAGTTCTTGCCGACTGGTGCCGCCGAAAGAACTTAGCGTGCGCGAAGGACACACCGATTGCAGTGTCCTCTCAGTGCCGCTTTAAGTCCCTATTTCACACTCCTTCGATTCATAGGCTTTCGTCTGCGTTAGTTGTCAGTTGACAACTAACGCAGACGCACTTAATCTTGGAGACAGGACCACGGTTCAATCTGCAGAAGGCGAAGTAGCTATGGAATATTCTTTCACCCTCAGATATCAACTATCACCGGACGATAACAATCCCGATGCCCTGGTCGAACGCCTGTACGAGGCGGGATGTGACGACGTAATCGTCGGGACGGGCGTGGCGGGCCGGATTGCAGTCGCCTTTGACCGTGATGCGGAGTCCGCCATGGACGCCATCATGAGCGCGCTCGCCGACATAAAGCGTGCCATACCATCCGCAATGCTGATCGAAGCCGCGCCGGATCTGGTCGGCCTGACGGATATTGCCGATGCGATCGGAATGTCCCGCCAGAACATGCGCAAACTGATGATCGGCCATCCCGAGTCATTTCCGCCGCCGGTGCATGAAGGCGCCAGTTCGCTATGGCACCTGCGCGAGGTCTTGTTGTGGATGAGCAAAAACAGCTACGAGATAGAGCGGACACTGATTGAAACGGCATCCACGACCATGCAAGTCAATCTGGCAATGCGCGTCAGGGACGTGAGCCCTGCAATGGAGCGCCGGTTCCGGCCGTTGGTGGCCTGATCAGCGCTTCCGGTTGCCCCTGTCAGCGCACCACACCCCGCTGCGGCATGCCGTAGCCAGTTGGTGCGCTGGTTCCGCAATTACGGCGTCTGACGCATGCCAGCTCAATCCAGCCGGATGTTGTACTCCTTGATCACATTCCCCCAATAAGCCTGGTCGGCCTTCGCCACCGCCGCGAACGCCGCCGGGCGCGAAGTCTTGACGATCAGCCCCAGGTCGGCCATGCGTTGCCGGATATCGGCCGCGGCCATCACGGTCTCCACATCCGCGGAAATCTTCTCGACGATAGCCTGCGGCGTCCCGGCCGTGGTGAACAGGCCGAGCCAGGCCGGGCCGTCCAGCCCCTTGTAGCCGAGTTCCTGGAAGGTGGGCACGTCGGGCAGCATCGGCGCGCGCGTGTTGCCGGTCACGGCCAGCGGCTGCAGCTTGCCGCTGCGCGCATGCTGGCGCACGGTCATCGGCGACAGCGTACCCAGCGAGATCTGGCCCCCGATCAGGTCGGTGGCGATCGGCGCCTCGCCCTTGTACGGGACGTGCAGCAGCTCGACGCCGGCACCGGTCGTGAACACCTGCATATAGAGATGGGCGCCGGTGCCGATGCCATAAGTGCCGTAAGAAAGCTTGTTCGGCTGCGACTTGGCCAGGCTCACCACCTCGGGCAGCGTGCGTGGCATGGCGCTGTTGGCGGTCAGCACCAGGCTGGAGGTGCACAGCTGGCCGATGGCGGTCAGGTCGCGCAGCGGATCGAAGGGGGGCTTGGCCACCATGTAGGGCGTCTGCACCAGGCTGGGCAGCGCCAGCAGCAGCGTGTAGCCATCGGGCGCCGCCTTGGCCACCACGTCGGCGCCGATCATGCCGCCGACGCCGGGGCGGTTCTCGACGATGACCGGGCGCTGCCACAGCTTGCCGAGCGGTTCGCCAAGCGCGCGTGCCAGCACGTCAGTGGCGCCGCCCGGCGGGTAGGGCACGACCAGCCGCACCGGCCTCGACGGATAGTTCAATACGGCGGACTGGGCTGACTGGGCCCGGGCATGGCCAAGGCCAAGCGCCGAGGCCGTGGCGGCGAGGGAACCTGCACCCAGCCACTGCAGGGCTTTGCGTCGGTCAGCTTGCATGGTGTTTCCTCCTGGTTGTGACGTCCTGGTTGTCTTGTCGCGCCTTGCGCGCATGGCAAACGGCAGCGTACGGGCCGCTGCCGGCGCGGCACATCGGCGCTATGGACGAGACAGTGGGATGGTATTTACCCCGAGGAGCAAACGGCGATGACAGCGCTGCCGTGAAATCTTTCAACACACTCGGCAAGAAATCTAAATTCCTTTTCAGTAACCGTTCTGTGACGATACCCGCAGGTGCGCTATTGCACCTTTTTGTCTTTTGGCGGAGGACGTCCTATGGCAACCGGCAAGCGCAACGGGCTTCATTCGCAGGCCCCGGCGCACGGCGCAGCGCAAGCGCCGCCTGCCTCTGCTGCTGCGGCGCCGCATCGACGCCGCACGTTCCTGATTGCCGTGCTGGCCTGTGCCTGCATGGCGGCAGGCGCGGGCGGCAGCTGGTGGTACGCGCAGTCGCTCTCCGGCAAGGCGCCCGGGGTGGTGGAAGGCGACGGCAAGAGCGGTCCGCTCGGCATGGTCCGCATACCCGGCGGCGAATTCCTGATGGGCAGCGACAGCAAGATGGCGCAGGCCAACGAGAAGCCGGCGCACAAGGTGCGCGTGCATGCGTTCTGGATGGACAAGCACCACGTCACCAACGGCGAGTTCCGCAAGTTCGTCGAGGCCACGGGGTACGTCACCACGGCGGAGCGGGTGCCGGACTGGGAGACCCTGAAGGTACAGCTGCCCCCTGGCACGCCGCGTCCGCCCGACAGCGCGATGGTGGCCGGCGGCATGGTCTTTGTCGGCACGCCGCGTCCGGTGCCGCTGCGGGACTATTCGCGCTGGTGGCGCTATGTGCCCGGCGCCGACTGGCGTCATCCGGGAGGTCCCGGTACCTCGATCGAAGGCAAGGACGACCATCCGGTGGTGCAGGTGTCGTACGAAGACGCCCAGGCCTATGCCAAATGGGTCGGCAAGCGCCTGCCTACCGAGGCCGAGTGGGAATTTGCCGCGCGTGGCGGGCTGGAGCAGGCCACCTACGCATGGGGCGACCAGTTCGCGCCCGCCGGCAAGCAGATGGCCAACGTCTGGCAGGGCCAGCAGAACCAGCCGTTCCCGGTTGTTAGCCCGGCAGTCAGCCCGGCAGTGAGCCAGGTAGTCAGCCCGAAGGCCGGTGGCGCGCTGGGCACCAGCCCGGTCGGCACGTTCCCGCCCAACGGCTACGGACTGTCCGACATGACCGGCAATGCCTGGCAATGGGTCGCCGACTGGTACCGCGCCGACCAGTTCCGGCGCGAAGCCGGCAAGGCGCAGCCGATCGAGAACCCGGCCGGCCCCCTGGCCTCATGGGATCCCAGCGAGCCTGGCGTACCGGTCAACGCGCCCAAGCGCGTGACGCGCGGCGGCTCGTTCCTGTGCAACGAAGACTACTGCCTGAGCTACCGCCCCAGCGCTCGGCGCGGGACGGATCCTTTCAACAGCATGTCGCACCTTGGCTTCCGGCTCGTGATGGACGACAGCCGCTGGGCCGAAATGCGCCGCAACGCGCCCCATCTGCCGCTGGCGATGGGCGGACAGCCGCAGCCGGCGTCACGCTGATGCCGGAGCGGTGCGACACGACACAGGAGCAAGTGCCATGAGCATGCCTGCCAACAGCGCCTTGCGCGCAAGCGCATCGCGCAAGACGATCGCCGCACTATGCGCCGTGCTGGCGCTTGCGGGCCTGCAGCTTTCCGGCTGTACCGCGCCCGCCGGACCCGCGGCCCCCGCGGCACAGGCCACTGCCGTCCAGGCGCAGCCCGCCGCACAGCCCGCGGAACAAGCGCTGCCATCGTGGCGCGACGGCGCCGCGCGTCAGGCGCTGCTCAAGTTCGTGGCCGACGTGACGCGCCCGGGCTCGCCCACCTTCGTGCCACCCGAGGCGCGCGTGGCGGTGTTCGACAACGACGGCACGCTGTGGAGCGAGCAGCCGCTGTACTTCCAGTTCTTCTTCCTGCTCGACCAGGTCAGGGCCGCCGCGCCGCAGCATCCCGAGTGGCGCAACAATGCCGCGTTCAAGGCGCTGATGGCCAACGACATGAACGCGCTGATGGCAAACCAGAAGCAGCTGCTCGGCTTGATCGCCACTGCCAACAGCGGCATGAGCGTGGACGAGTACGACCGCACCATCCGCGACTGGCTGTCCAGGGCGCGCCATCCCAGGTTCAAGCGGCCCTATACCGAGCTGGTCTACCAGCCGCAGCTGGAACTGCTGTCCTACCTGCGCGCTAACGGCTTCAAGACCTACATCGTCTCCGGCGGCACCATCGATTTCATGCGGCCGTGGAGCCAGCAGGTCTATGGCATCCCGCCCGAGCAGGTGATCGGCTCGTCGCAGGCGGTGCGCTACATGGTGCGCGACGGCAAGCCGGTGCTGGTGCGCGATCCCAAGCTCGACTTTATCGATGACGGCCCCGGCAAGCCGGTCGGCATCTACCGCCATATCGGCCGCCGGCCCATCCTCGCCGTCGGCAATTCCGACGGCGACCTGCAAATGCTCGAGTACACCGCCGGCGGCGACGGTCCGCGCATGGCGGTGCTGGTGCATCACGACGACGCCGAGCGGGAGTTCGCCTACGACCGCCAGTCCAAGGTGGGCAAGCTGGACAAGGCGCTGGATGCGGCGCGCTCGCGAGGCTGGACCGTGGTCAGCATGAAGCAGGACTGGCAGCAGATTTATCCGGCCGGCAAGCCATGAGCACGATGCGAGCAGCAGTGAACCGACCGTAACGGGTCAATGAACGGAGGCGGAACATGCACCGAGTTGAAGAAGGCATAGGGAAAGGGCGGGGCTCCAGGCTGGTGATACTGGCCATGGCCGCCGCCGTGTTTGCGATTGCGGGCTGCGGCAAGAAGGAGACGCCGCCTAAGGAACAGCAGCCGGCGGCGCAGGCGCCCACGGCGGCGCCAGTAGCGGCCGAGCCAGCGCCGGCCAAGGAGAATCCGCCGGTGGCGGCCAACGCGCCGGTTGCCGCAGCTTCGGCGCCCGCGCTGGCGGCCACCGCGCCGTCCGGCAAGAAGCCGAACATCCTCGTCATCTTCGGCGATGACGTCGGGCAGACCAACATCAGCGCCTACAGCCACGGTGTGGTGGGCTATCGCACGCCCAATATCGACCGGATCGCGAACGAAGGCATGATGCTCACCGACTACTACGGCGAGAACAGTTGCACGGCGGGCCGCTCCACCTTCATCACCGGCGAGGTCGGGCTGCGCACGGGCCTGCTGAAGGTGGGTATTCCGGGCGCGCCGGTCGGCCTGCAAGCGCAGAACGTGACAATTGCCCAGGCGCTCAAACCGCTTGGCTATGCGACCGGGCAGTTCGGCAAGAACCACCTGGGCGACCGCAACGAGTACCTGCCGACCGCGCACGGCTTCGACGAGTTCTTCGGCAACCTGTACCACCTCAATGCGGAAGAGGAGCCTGAGCGTCCGTACTACCCGAAGAACGACACGGCCTGGGTCAAGGCGAATGGGCCGCGCGGCGTCCTCCACTCCTACGCCGACGGCAAGGTGGAAGATACCGGTCCGCTGAACCGCAAGCGCATGGAGACCATCGACGACGAAACCACGGCGGCGGCGATCGGCTTCATGGAGAAGCAGGTGAAGGCGGACAAGCCGTTCTTCGTGTGGATGAACACCACGCGCATGCACGCGTTCACGCACGTGCGCGAGTCGATGCGCGGACAGAGCGGCATGCCTGGCAATGAGTACGCGGACGGCATGCTCGAACACGACGGCGACATCGGCAAGCTGCTCAAGTCGCTCGACGACCTGAAGGTTGCCGACAACACCATCGTTGTCTACACGACCGACAACGGACCCAACCAGTGGTCCTGGCCGGACGCGGCAACCACGCCGTTCCGCAGCGAGAAGGACACCAACTGGGAAGGGGCATTCCGCGTGCCGGCACTGGTACGCTGGCCGGGCAAGATCAAGCCTGGCACGGTGTCCACGACCATGATGTCCGGTCTCGACTGGTTCCCGACGCTGCTTGCGGCCGCCGGCGATGCCGACATCAAGGACCGGCTGCTCAAGGGCGCCAACATTGGCGGAAAGTCCTTCAAGGTCCACCTGGATGGCTATAACTTCCTGCCGTACCTGACCGGCCAGACCAATGCCGGGCCCCGCCAGGACTTCTTCTACTTCAACGATGACGGCGTACTGGTGGCAATGCGCCACAACGACTGGAAGTTCGTGTTCTGCGAGCAGCGTCACCCGGGCGGCTTCGAAGTCTGGGCCAACCCTTTTACCTGCCTGCGCGTGCCAAAGGTGTTCAACCTGCGCATGGATCCGTATGAACGGGCGGATATCGTCTCCGATCAGTACTATGACTGGACGGCGAAGAATGCCTATATGGTCAGCTATGCATCGTCACGGGTGGCGCCGTTCCTCCAGACGTTCAAGGACTACCCGCCCAGCCAGCGCCCGGCGAGCTTCACCATCGACCAGATGACCGAGGCGGTGATGAAGTCCCTCGACAAGGGGGCAGCCGGGAAGTAATTCCAGTGGCAATGGTTGGCCGGGTCATCCCGGCCAACCTCTTCACCAGGATCGCACCATGAGAGAAGCGCATGCCGGCGCCAACGCCGGCAAGCAGCAAGCGCGGCACAGTTCTGACAAGCCGCGGCGCGCGGAAGGCGCCGCCTTGCAGGCAGGGCAGGGTCAACTGGCGCATCACGGCGCCATGCTGACACCTGCCCTGCTGCTTTTCGTGTCCGGTGCGGCCGGACTGATCTACCAGATTCTCTGGATAAAGCAGCTCGCGCTCGTGGTCGGCGTGGATGTGCACGCCGTCACCACCGCCGTGGGCGCATTCTTTGCCGGGCTCGCACTCGGCGGCTGGTTGTTCGGGCGTGTCGCGGACCGCCATGCGCGGCCGCTGCGGCTGTATGCGTGGCTCGAAATCGCCGTGCTGGTGCTGGCCATTGGCGCCACGCTGGCGCTGGCGCGCTCCGCCGCGCCGTTCGCATGGCTGGAGAGCCGCGCCGGGCTGCTGGCCTGGGCGTTGCCGTTCGTGCTGGTGATCGTGCCGGCGGCAGCCATGGGCGGCACGCTGCCGGTGCTGATGCGTGTGCTGGCGTCGCGCCCCGGCTACATCGGCACACATGGCGGACGCCTGTATGCCGCCAACACCACGGGCGCCATTGCCGGCACGCTGCTGGCGGGCTTCGTGCTGATCCCGTGGCTCGGCATCACCGGCAGCGCGCTGGCCGCGGCCACGCTCAACGGTCTCGCCGCGGTCGCCGCGCTGGTCCTGGCTTCGCGCACCGTGCCTGCGCAGGAACCGGCCGCCACCGCTGCCGCGCCAGCATCCGCAGAGCGCGTGCGCGATGCGGACGACGGGCGGCTGGCGCTGGTGCTTTATGCCGCCGCGGGCGGCATCGCGCTCGGCTATGAAGTGGTGTGGTCGCAGGCCATCGTGCAGTTCATCAGCACGCGCACCTTTGCCTTCACGGTGGTGCTGGCGACTTATCTTGCTGGCCTTGCCATCGGCAGCGCGCTGGCCGCGCGGCGGTCCGATCGGGCGCGCGACCCGTGGGGCGCATTCGCGATGCTGATCGCCGCCGCAGGGCTGGTGGCGCTGCTCGAAATCGTGGTGCTTGGCGAATGGCTGCTGCAGGCGCAGGCTGGGGTGTCGGCCTGGGTGCAATCGGCCACGTCGAGCGGCCTGGCGGCCGCCTGCGCGAGTTTCGCGGTGGCGGCGCTGTGCGTGGTGTTCGTGCCTACGCTGCTGCTGGGCGCGGCGTTCCCGTTCGTGCTGCGAGTGGGCGTGGACAACCACCGGCTCGGCGCTGGCGTGGGCGCGGTGGTCGCGCTCAACACGCTGGGCGGCATCGTCGGCACGGCGGTGGCGGGGTTTGTCCTGGTGCCGCGCATCGGCCTGGTCCATACGCTGTCGCTGCTGGCCGTGGGCGCCGGCATGGTCGGCATCGTCGCGGTCGCGCTCGGCTCGGGTGTGCGCAAGCTGGCGCGCTGGTCGGTGCCGATGGTGGCGGTGCTTGCGGTGATTGCCGCGGCGCTCGCGCCCGCGGACCGGCTCGCCACGCTGCTGGCGCGCGCACGTGGCGGCGAGATCGTGTTTTACGAGGAAGGCGGTGGCGCCACCGTGGCGGTGGTGAAGCAGTCGTCGCCGAGCCACACATTCAACCGCCTCTATATCCAGGGCGTGTCCAATTCCGGCGACACCATGACGTCGCTGCGCTACATGCGATTGCAGGCGCTGCTGCCGCTGATCGTGCATGGCGGCACGCCGCGCTCGGCGCTGGTGATCGGCCTCGGCACCGGCATCACGGCCGCTGCCACGCTGCCATATCCGGGCCTGGAACAGCGCGTGGTGGCCGAACTGCTGCCGCCGGTGCTGCGCGCCGTGCCGCAGTTCCAGGGCAACTTCGGCGTGGCCGGGGACAAGCGCGTCGAGATCCGCGTGCGTGACGGCCGGCGCGAACTGTTGCAGAGCGAGCAACGCTACGACCTGATCACGCTGGAACCGCCGCCGCCTTCGGCCGCGGGCGTGGTCAACCTGTACTCGACCGATTTCTATCGCCTCGCCGCGGCACGGCTGCAACCGGGCGGACTGGTCGCGCAATGGCTGCCGTTGCCCACGCAGAACGATGAAGACACGCGCTCGCTGGTGCGTAGCTTCCTCGACGTGTTCCCGCACGCGACGCTGTGGACCACGGAGCTGCACGAGATGATGCTGGTCGGTTCGCCGTCGCCGATCACACTCGATGCAGTGCGCATCCGCCAGCGCTTTGCGGAGCCCGAAGTCGCGTCGGCGCTGCGCGCGGTGGGCGTGGCGTCGCCGGCAGCGCTGCTGGCGACCTGGGTGACGGACCGCGCGGGCCTGGAGCGCTATGCCGGCGATGCGCCCGCCGTGACCGACGACCGCCCGCGCATCGAATACGCTACCTGGGTGCGGCGCGCCGAGTTCCCGCAGGTCCTGCAGCGCCTGCTGACGCTGCAGACCGAGCCGACGGTGACGGGTGCCGATGCCGGGCTGATCGCCGACATCGGGCGCGAACGCGAAACGCTGCACACTTTCTACACTGCCGGCCTCGACGCCTATTACGGCGACCGCGACGCGTGGGCGCTGCATATGCAGCAAGTCATGCGTGCCGATCCCGACAACCCTTACTACGCCTGGTTCGGAGGTGGCCGCCGAACGCCCGGGCCGGCGCCATCGAGGAAGCCCCATGAGCACCCGTGACGACGTGCTGGCACTGCAGCAGCGGATGGGCGAAGCCATCGTCGGCCAGCAGCACATGATCGAGCGCATGTTGCTGGGCCTGCTCGCTGACGGCCACCTGCTGGTTGAGGGGCTGCCGGGGCTGGCCAAGACGCGCGCGATCAAGGTGCTGGCGCGGAACCTGGAGGCGAAGCTGTCGCGCATCCAGTTCACACCCGACCTGCTGCCGGCCGATATCACTGGCTCCGAGGTGTACTACGCCGAGGGCGGCAAGGGCGAGTTCCGTTTCCAGCCCGGGCCGATCTTCGCCAACCTGGTGCTCGCCGACGAGGTCAACCGCTCGCCGGCCAAGGTGCAGGCGGCGCTGCTCGAAGCCATGGAAGAGCGCCAGGTCACCGTCGGCGGCGTCACCCACAAGCTTGATCCGCTGTTCCTGGTCATGGCTACGCAGAACCCGATCGAGCAGGAAGGCACCTACCCGCTGCCCGAAGCGCAGATGGACCGCTTCCTGATGCACGTGAACGTGACCTATCCCGAGGCCGACGCCGAGGCGCAGATCGTGGCGCTGGCGCGCGCCGAGGAGTCCGGGGCCGCCCCGGGCGCGCAGTCGGCCGCCGCGCAGAAGCTGGCGCCTGAAGTCATCTTCGCCGCGCGGGCCGAGATCCACGGCATCCACGTGAGCGAAGCGGTCGCGCGCTACATGGTGGCGCTCGTGCATGCCACGCGCGAACCCAAGGCCGTCGACGACGAGCTGGACCGCTGGATCCAGGTCGGCGCGAGCCCGCGCGGTTCGATCGGGCTGGACAAGGTGGCGCGCGCCCATGCCTGGCTGCGCGGTCACGACTTCGTCTCGCCCGAGGATGTGCAGGCCGTGGTGCACGAGGTCTTCCGCCACCGCCTGATCCTGTCGTACGAGGCGCACGCGGCCGGTGTCAGCGCCGATGCCGTGATCGACCGCCTGGTGCGGCAGGTGGCCGTGGCCTGACGCGGCGGGCGGCGCCATGCGTTCCCACCTTGCCTCGCTCGGCCGCTCGCCGGTGCCCGCCGGGGAGGGGCCTGATTCGCGCGCGCAGCCTGGTGTCAGCGTCGATGCCGCGGCGCTGGCGGCGCTCGAAGTTGCCGCGCGCGATTTCCATTTCCTGCCGCGGCAGCCCGTGCACAGCGTGCTGGCCGGCCGGCATGCCTCCAGGGTGCGCGGGCGCGGCCTGACCTTCGAGGAGGTGCGCGGCTACCTGCCCGGCGACGATATCCGCAGCATGGACTGGCGCGTCACGGCGCGTACCGGCAAGCCGCACGTACGCGTGTACAGCGAGGAAAAGGACCGGCCGGTGCTGCTGCTGGTGGACCAGCGCATCAACATGTTCTTCGGCAGCCGCCGCGCGATGAAGTCCGTGGTCGCGGCCGAGGCCGCAGCGCTGGCCGCGTGGCGCGTGCTGTCCGAGGGCGACCGTGTCGGCGGCCTCGTGTTCGGCGACGGTGAATGCACCGAGCTCGCGCCGCGCCGCAGCCGCCAGGCGGTGGAGCACATGCTCGGCGAGATCGCGCGCCATAACCAGGCGCTGCGCGCCGATGCCCCCGCGCGGCGCGGCGCCGGCCAGCTCAATGCCGCGCTCGAGCGCGCGGCGCGGCTCGCGCGGCATGACCACCTCGTCATCGTCATCAGCGACTTCGACGGGCATGACGCGGCCACGCGCGACCTGATGCTGTCGATGAGCGCCCGCAACGACCTGCTGACGATGCTGGTCTATGACCCGTTCCTGCTCGAACTGCCGGCCTCCGGCCACCTTGTCGTCAGCGACGGCGAGCTGCAGGTCGAGCTGGGATTCGGCCACGCGTCGACACGCAAGGGCATTGCCGAATTCGTCGATGCGCAGAGCCGCGACCTGCTGGGCTGGCACCGCGCCATCGGCGTGCCGCTGCTGCCGCTGTCGGCTGCGGAGGAAACGCCGCTGCAACTGCGCCGCCTGCTCGGGCAGGCGCTGCCGCAAGGCCAGGGAACGCTGCGCGCCCGGCAGGGAGGGCGGCCATGAGCGACCTGGTGCACAGCACGGCCGCGCCCGACAGCGCCACGATTGCCGGCGATCTCCTGCATATGGCCGAGGTGGTCGTGCCGCCGCCGCCGTCATGGCGGCCGCAGACCATCGGCTGGCCGGTGGCCGGCGCGATCGTGCTGGCGCTGCTGGCCTTCGCGGCCTGGCGCTGGTGGCGCCACTTCCGCGCCAACCGCTACCGCCGCGAAGCACTGGCCGAGCTGGCACGGTTGCGCGCGGGCATGTCCGCGTCGCCGCAGGCTCGCGCGCACGCGCTGGTTGCCATGGCGGAGCTGCTCAAGCGCACCGCGCTGGCGGCGTGGCCGCGCACAGAGGTGGCGAGCTTGGCCGGCGCCGAGTGGGCGCGGTTCCTGCAAGCCTATGCGGGCAAGGCCGGCGCGGCGGCACCGGTGCTCGCGACGCTGGTCAATGACGCGCAGTACCGCGATGCGGCCGCGCTGGCGCAATGGCCCGACAGCCAGGTGACGGCAACCGCCGCGGCCTGCCAGCAATGGATCGCCGGCCACCATGTACCAGTTTGAATACCCGTGGCTCTTCGTGCTGCTGCCGCTGCCCTTGCTGCTGTGGTGGCTGTTGCCGCCGTATCGCGAGGAAAGCCCGTCGGTGCGGCTGCCGTTCTTCGGCGAGGTGGCCAGCGCCGTGGGGCTGAAGCCGGCGCCGGGCGCGGTCGTGCCGCGCAGCAACTGGCTGCAGCGCATCCTGGCGCCGCTCGCATGGGCGCTGCTGGTGACCGCGCTGGCGCGCCCGCAGTTCCTGGAGGCGCCGATCGAGAAGGTGCAGCCGGCGCGCGACCTGCTGCTCGCGCTGGACCTGTCGCAGTCAATGGATACGCAGGACTTCCGCGATCCGGCCGGCGCGCTGATTCCGCGCGTGCAGGCGGTGCGCGAGGTAGTCAGCAGTTTCGTGGCGCGCCGGCCCGGCGACCGCGTCGGCCTGATCGTCTTCGGCGACGCGCCGTACCCGCTGGCGCCGTTCACGCTGGACCACGCGCTGGTGCAGGCCATGATCCATGACCTGCTGCCGGGCATGGCCGGGCCCAGCACGGCGTTCGGCGATGCCATCGGCCTTGGCATCAAGATGTTCGACCAGAGCCAGGCGCCCGAGAAGGTGCTGATCGTGCTGACCGACGGCAACGACACCGCCAGCAAGATGCCGCCCGAACGCGCCGCGGAGATCGCCAGGCAGCGGCACGTGATCGTGCATACGATCGGCATCGGCGATCCTTCCGCCGAGGGCGAGCAGCGCGTCGATCTGGGCGTGCTGCAGCGCATCGCCGCGCAGACGGGTGGACGCTATTTCTTCGGTGCCGACCAAAAGGGACTCGAAAGCATCTACGCAACGCTCGACCGCATTACGCCGCACAACCACAAGACGCTGTCGTGGCGGCCGCGGCGCGAGCTGTTCATGTGGCCGCTCGGCGCGGCGGTTGGCATGGTGCTGGCGTACCAGCTCATCATGGCGGCGTGGTCTGCATGGCTTGCGCGTCCGCGCCGGCGTGGCGCGCCGCAGCCGGCGGCGCAGGAGTCGTGATGCAGGCGCTCGCGGATTTCCATTTCCTGCGCCCGTGGTGGCTGCTGGCGCTGGTCCCGGCGGCGCTGCTGGTGTGGGCCGTGCGCCGCCGTGGCGATGTGCGGCGTCGCTGGCGCGATGCGATCGCTCCGCACCTGCTGGACGCGTTGATGGTCGGCGAGCGGCGCCGGCTGGCCATCCGTCCCGTGCACCTGACTGCGCTGCTGCTTGCGCTCGGCGCCATTGCGCTGGCCGGTCCCGCGTGGGAGCGCGAGCGCCCGCCGTTTCTCGACGACAAGGCGCCGCTGGCGATCGCCATCGACCTGTCGCCGACCATGGATGCCATCGACGTGACGCCCACGCGGCTCGAGCGCGCGAAGCTCAAGGTCAAGGCGCTGCTGGCGCGCCGCGACGGCGGACGCACCGCTATCTGGGCCTACGCCGGCTCCACGCACCTGGTGCTGCCGCTGACCGACGACGCCATGCTGCTGCAGACTTTCGTCGATGCGCTGCAGACCCGTATCATGCCGGCGCCCGGCAGGGACACCGCACTTGCGCTGCGCACCATCGACGCGGCGCTCGCGCACGAGGAGGTGCCTGGCACCATCCTGTTCCTGACCGACGGCGTGGAAACCGCCGCCGTGCGCGCGTTCAAGACCCGGGCAGGCAGCGGGCGCAGCCAGCCGGTGGTGCTGGCGATCGGCACCGAACGCGGCGGCCCGCTGCGCAGCGGCACCGACGGCTTTGTCGAGAAGGACGGCGTGCGCGTGTTCGCGCGCATGGACACGGCCGCACTCAAGCGCTTTGGCGACGACACCGGCGTGCCGGTCGCCACGTTCACGCCCGACAGCGACGACGACGTCGCCTGGGTGCAGCGCCATGTGCAGTCGCACCTCGCGCAGAAGCAGTCGGCGGACAACACGCGCTGGAAGGATGAGGGCTGGTGGCTGACGGTTCCCATCGCACTGCTCGGCGTGCTGTGGTTCCGCAAGGGCTGGACCGTGCGCTGGATCACCGGCGTGCTGCTTGCCGTGGCGCTGGCGGCGCCGCAGCAGGCGCTGCGCGCGCAGGCGCCGGCGCCCGGTGCCGAAGCGCCACGCGCGTCGCGCTTTGTCGACCTGTGGCTCACGCATGACCAGCAGGGCCGCCGGGCCTTCGAGCGCGGCGATTTTGCCGCCGCCGCCGCGCTGTTCGACGACCCCATGTGGCGCGGCGTGGCGCAGTACCGCGCCGGGCAGTACGCGCAGGCGGTGCAGAGCTTCGCGCTGATCGATTCGCCCGAGAGCGACTTCAACCAGGGCGATGCGCTGGCACGGATGGGCAAGTACAAGGACGCGGCGGCGCGCTACCGGGAGGCCCTGAAGCGCCGCCCCCAATGGCCCGCGGCAACGGCCAACCTGGCGCTCATGGAGAAGCTGGCCGCGAAGGCGGAAAATCCGAAGGAAGGCGAGGAGCCGCCCGACATCAAGCCCGACGAAGTGAAGTACGACAGCGAGTCCAGGCCGCCCGAAGGCGAGGGCAAGAAGCTGGAGATGGGCGCGGTCGAAAGCGCGGAGACCTGGATGCGCGCGATCCAGACCACGCCGACCGAACTGCTGCAACGCAAGTTCGCGCTGCAGCAGGGCCAGGCGCAGCCGGGCGCCGGAGCCAAACCATGACGCGCGCGGGTCGGGGCTTCGGCATCTGGCTCGCCGGCCTTGCGCTATGGCTGGCGAGCGCGCTCGCGCTGGCGGCCGATCCCATCGTGCGCGTCGACGTGGCGGCGCGGCAGCCCGTGCTGCCGGGCCAGCAGATCCGCATCGACGTGACGATACTGGCGCCCAACTTCTTCCTGTCGGCGCCTGCCTTCCCGACACTGCAGGTGCCCGGCGCGATCATCACCATGCCGGACGACCGCGGCCAGAACACGGTCGAGACCATTGGCGGCGTGAGCTATGCCGGCATCCGGAAGACCTACCTGTTTGCCGCGGAGCAGGGCGGCGAGTTCCGGTTGCCGCAGGTCTCCATCGCCTTCACTTATGCCGGCGACGACGGCAAGCCGCGCCAGGGCAGCGTGACGCTGCCGGCCACCACGATCCGTGCCGCGGGCGCAGCCGGCGCGCCGGCCGTTGCCACGCTGCCGGTGGCGCGCCTGAACGTCACGCAGCGCTTCGACCGCCCGGTCAGCGGCCCGCAGGCGCAATTCCATGCCGGCGACGCGCTGGTGCGCACTATCATCACGTTCGCGCCGCAGACGCAGGCCATGATGATCCGGCCGCCCAAGGTGGAAGCGCCGGCCGGCGTGCGCGTGTTCGCGGGCGATCCGCAACTCAGCGATGCCGCGCACGACAGCGCGGGCAACACGGGCGGCAGCCGCACCGACCGCATCACCTATGTGTTCGAGCACGCAGGGACCTATACGCTGCCGGCGATCAAGGTGGAGTGGTTTGACCCGGTCACGCGCAAGCCCGGCGAATCGGAGGCGCCCGAGGTGAAGGTGGACGTGGCCGCCGCGCCGCACCTTGCAGGATTGTCCCCGACCGGCCCCCACGCCGCGCCGTTGCCCGGGGAGGGCGGGACCGCGTGGCGCCTGTGGCTGTGGGCGGCCGGCGGCGCCCCGGTTTTGCTGCTGGGATGGCTGCTGCTGCATTGGGCACGGCCGCGCGTGGCACGCCTGCGCCGGGCGCTCTCGGCACGGCGCAGCGCCAGGGCGGCTGGCAGCGAGGCGCGGCTCGCGGCGCTGCTGCAGGCCTGCCGCGCGAACGACGCGCCGGCAGCCTATCGCGCCCTTGGCGTGTGGTCGCGCAGCGCGTGGGGCAAGGCACCATCGGAGTGGGCGGCAGGCACCGACGCGGCGCTGGCTTCCGCCGTCGATGGACTCGAACGGCGCCTGTTCGGTGCCGGCACCGGCACGGGGCAATGGAACGGCAGCGAACTGGCGGGCCTGTTGCCGAAGTACGGCCCCGCACACCGGCCTGTCCGGGCGCATCGGGCCACGCCGGCAGCCCTGCCGCCGCTCAATCCCTGAGCCCCGCTGGCGAACCGGCCGGATCGACTATGATGGGCGCCTCGCCGCCAGCCTGCCCGGAATCGGATGGTCCTTATGCGTGCCTGGCGGCGGCTTCTTGTCCACTTTGCCCGATGCCGCCATGGCCCGCCTTCAACTCGATCTTCCCGACGACCAGTTCTGCTATTCGACCCACCTGACCGTGCGCGTCACCGACATCAACTCGGCCAACCACCTGGCCAACGATTCGATGATCTCGATGATCTCCGAGGCGCGCGCCCGCTTCCTCTATGAGTTCGGCAGCGAGGGAGACAAGGTGGAGGGTCTCGGCATCATCGTCACGGACCTGGCCACCATGTACCGCAACGAAGCGCACGCGCGCGACCAGCTGCTGTTCGAAGTCGGCGTGATGGACTTCAACAAGTACGGCGGCGACATCATCTTCCGCATCACGCGCCCGGCTGACGGCACCCTGATCGCCATGGCCAAGTCCGGCTTCGTGTTCTTCGACTACGTCGGCAAGACCGTGATGCCGATGCCGGCCGGATTTGCCGACCGCTTCCCCAAGGTGAACTGGGTAGCGTAACCGGCGTATCGGTGCGCCGGCGCGCGGCAGCGCGCGCCGCCAGCATCAGCTCTTGCGCTCGCCGCCCAGCGCTTCGGTCAGGTCGCCCAGCAGGCCCGACAGCTCGCCGGCCATCATGGCAAAGTCGGCGTCGAAGCGCTCGTCTTCGTCATACGTGGTGCCGTCGGCCTGTTCCTTGATCACGTCCAGCGGCGCCACCTTCTTCACCACCAGCCCGTCGGTCAGCACGAACGAGACCCGGTCGTTCCAGGTCATCGCCAGGCGCGTGCAGCGCTTGCCGGCGGCAATGTGCCGGCGCAGGTCTTCAGGATCGAGGGGGTGGCGCACGTAGCGCACCGTGGCCTTGCTTTCGCTGCCGGACTGCAGCTCGATTTCCTGGTCGACGGTGAAGCCGCCCGGCGCGGCGTCGCCGGCCAGCCATTCGGTCATCGCCGCCACCGGCGACTGGTTGACATGCAGGTTGACCAGGGGCAGCGGATCCAGCGCCTTGAATAGCATGCCGCGCACTTCATCGGCCTTGGCCGCGGCAGCGGCGTCGATCGCCAGCCAGCCGTTGTCCGGGTCGATCCACACGCGGGTGTCGCGGCGGATGCTGAAGGCGCGCGGCAGCAGTTCCTCGGTGACCTGCTCCTTCAGTTCCTTCAGCTGCTTGCGGCCCGGCTTGTAGCCTTGCTGCTCCTCGATCTCCGCGGCGCGTGCGCGTGTGACCTGGTTGACCACGGTGGTCGGCAGCAGCTTCTTCTCGGTGCGCAGCGTCAGCAGCATCTGGCGGCCGACGGCGTGGACCAGCTGGCCGTTGTCACGGGGCGAGGCCCAGCCCTGCGTCTGCATTTCGAGGCTGGTGCCGGGGTAGAAGGCGTGCTTCGCCAGGCTGGCTTCGACCTCGTCGGCGCCGGGCGTCCACGGGGCGGAGAAACGATGGACCTGCAGGTTCTTGAACCACATGAGAATTCGGCCAAAGGGACGAATTCTATCCCCTCGCGGCGGATGGCCGCGAAAAACCGCCGCCGCACGACCGTCGGACCGTGCGGCGCAAGCCGGCGCCAGGCGCTTACAGGTCGAGCCGGGTGACCTTGCTGCCTTCGAGGCTCAGGCCTGCCATCAGCCCGGCATTGGTCATCACGAAACCGACGATCGGCTGCTGCGCGGTATTGGTGTCGAGCACGCCGCTGGCGCCGACCGTCGCCAGCGCGACGGTAGCGTCGACACCAGCGGTCCAGCCTGAACTGCGCACGAATTTGTCGTACGCGTCCTGCGTCAGGAACATCAGGATCACCGACTTGGACTGCGCGCCGATCTGCCAGCCGACCGAGCCGGAGACCAGGCGGTAATAGCCGCGCGTCGCGCCGCCCGAGCGCAGCGCGCCGTCCCCATATTCGCCGCCGACGATAAAGCCCGCCGACAAGGTCTTGGGGAACACCAGGATGCCGCGCGCGCGATTGCCGAGTTCACGCGAGCCGTTGACCGAGCCATACAGGCGCGACAACGTGGCATCGACGCCCGAGTCCAGCTCGCGGCGCCGTGCCGCCTTGTCGGTCGGTGCGTCGGGCTTTGTGGTGGTGCAGGCACCCAGTGCCAGGCTGCCCAGGGCAAGGCCCGCGCTGGCGGTCAGGAAGTTTCGACGTTTCATCTTGTCTCCTTGGGTGTTGTTGTCGTCTCTGAAGCATAGGCGGCAAAAGCACTCGGACAAAAGATCACGTGGTGACGAGTCGTTTCCATTTGTGACGAAGGTAGCCTCGCCCGGGCATTCATGGCAGTTTGTCGGCTCCAGAAATGACTACGCATCCATGCGGCACCGCCGCATCGCATCATCAAGGCATGAAGAAATTACTTACCGCCCTGCCACTGGCCTTGCTCGCCGCGTGCGCTTCCCAGCCCTCGACCGGACCCGCCAGTGAAACTACCAACGCTGCCGCCAGCGCCGCCACCGCCGACAGCAGCGGCTGGCAGGCGCTGCGCGCCAAATACATGGACTGCGTCAAGGAGAAGGCCGACGACAACCTGTCGTCCAAGGGCCAGTCGAAAGACGTGGCGAATGCGGCGCTAGCCGCATGCCAGTCCGACCTGAACGCCATGCACGACTCTTTCCGCAGTTACCTGGACGGCCAGATGTCGTCGGCGCACGGCAAGAACAGCGCCCGCCAGGCGGCGGCGCGCGTCACTGCCGATACCCGCGACAAGGCGCGCAACTACCTGGTGCGCTATGTCGAGAACCAACGCTACGCGTCGCGCGTGAACTGACGCCGCGCCGCGGGCGCGCTCACAGCATCTCCAGCGCCCCCGGCCCGTCCGGAGGCGGGAAGATGCGGTCGAGTTCGGCCAGCTGGGCCGCCGACAACGGGTGCGACAGCGCGCCGATATTCTCCTGCAGGCGCTCGCGCCGGCCGGTCTTGGGGATGGCGATGACGCCGTCCTGCGCCAGCAGCCAGGCCAGCGCCGCCTGCGCCGCGGTCATGCCGTGGTCGCGCGCGAAGCGCTTCAGCCCCGGGTTGCCCAGCAGCCGCGATTGCTCGATCGGCGAGTAGGCCATCACCGGGATGCCGCGCTGGCGCAGCCACGGCAACAGGTCCCATTCGATGCCGCGCCGGCCGAGGTTGTACAGCAGCTGGTTGGTTGCCATGCCGTCGCCGCCGGGCGCGTCCCATAGCTCCTGCAGGTCTGCCAGGTCCAGGTTGCTGACGCCCCAGTGGCGGATCTTGCCGTCGCGCTGCAGCGCCTGCATGGCGGCGACGGTCTCTTCCAGCGGCACGCCGCCGCGCCAGTGCAGCAGGTAGAGGTCGATGCGGTCGGTGCGCAGCCGCTGCAGGCTGCGCTCGCACGCCTGCACGGTGCCGCGGCGGCTGGCGTTGAACGGATAGACCTTGCTGACCAGGAAGGCTTCGTCGCGCCGTCCGGCCACGGCCTCGCCGATCATCTCCTCGGACTGGCCCTCGCCATACATCTCGGCGGTATCGATCAGCCGCAGGCCCAGGTCCAGGCCCAGCCTCAGCGTGGCGATCTCTTCGGCGCGCGCGGCGGGCGACTCGCCCATGTTCCACGTTCCCATGCCGAGCGCGGGGATGCGCTCGCCGTCGGGCAGGGTGATCTGTTTCATGCGTCGGATTCCAGGATGGCCGGGTTGGATGCCGGCGGCACCCAACTCACACTAGTTAACAACGCACTAAATGTACAAGCGGCGGGGCCCCCGATTGCTTCAGACCAGTCCGGTCACAAAATACAGCCCAGCGCGATAACGCCGCCCTGCAGGCGACGCGCGCTTCATCCGTGCTGGTGCCGATACTCCTGCGTGCGGCCGCCGTAGCCATACGCCGCCGCGCGGGCATCGATCACATGCACATAAGAGACGGGATGCAGGTTGCCGAGCAGGCCCGCCATGGTCTCGAACACAGCCTGGATGAACTGCGCCTTCTCGGCTTTGGTATTGGTCTCATCGGTGACGCTGATATCGAGATGGAAGGCGTTGCGGCCCTGCTCGGACAGCGGCACGCCGCCGATGATCCAGCTGTCGTGCGGCACGTAGTGGACGGTGATGGCAATCACGTCGCGTTTCTTGCCGAGCACGCTTGCGGTCAGGTCGGCGATGGCGGCGGCGCTGCGGCGGGTGAGGGCGGCATCGGGCTGGCCGGACAGTTGCAGGACGATGTGGGGCATGGCTGGCTCCTGGTTTCGTGGGTGGGTGATGCCATGTTAGGAGCCGGTGTAGTATCGGAAAAGCGGGAATGTCCGATACCATCCATCGGATTTGCCGAAGTAACTGCGGCCGCCTTTGCCACCCTCTGCCAGCCCATGCCGGAGCGTCCCATCATGCGTGGATTCGACACAGACCAGTTGCGCACCTTCGTCACCGTTGCCGACTGCGGCAGCCTGTCCGCCGCCGCGCCCCGGCTGTTCCTGTCGCAATCGTCGGTCAGCGAACAGCTGCGCAAGCTGGAAGAGCGCGCCGGCGTGCCGCTGCTGTCGCGCGGGCGGCACGGCGCGGTGCCGACGCCGGCCGGCGCGCGGCTGCTGGAGCACGCGCGGCGCATCCTCGCGCTGAACGAACTGGCGCTGCAGGAACTGCGCGGACACGCGCTGGAAGGCGACCTGCGGCTTGCCGTCACCGACTACTTCCGCCCGGGCGAAATCGCCGGCATGCTGCGGCGCCTGCGCGAACGCTATCCCTACCTGCGGCTGCACGTGACGGTGATGAAGAGTGCGGCAATCGATGCCGCCGCCGACATGGATGCCTTCGATATCGGCCTGAGCATGCGCCTGCCGCGCGGCCGCCACACCCCGGGCAAGAGCACGCGGGGCACGGTGCTGCGGCGCGAACCGCTGGCCTGGGTGGCGGCCTCCGGCGATGCCGATGCCTTGCCCGCCACGCTGCCGCTGGTGCTGCTGCCCGACACCTGCTCGCTGCACCAGTTCGTGGTGCAGCTGCTGCTGCGCAAGCGCTTGCCGTTCGAGGTCGCGCACTCGGCCTCGGGCGTGGCGGGCCTGCATCTCGCGCTCGCGGCCGGGCTCGGGCTGTCCTGCCTGAATGCAGCGGCGATCGGGCCGGGCGTCGCGCCGCTGGACGGCGGCACGGTTGCGCGGCTCGGCTTGCCGCGCCTGCCCGAAGCGGAGTTCTTCCTGCTACCTGCCCGCCGCAACGAATCGCCGTTCATTGCCGAGGCTCGCAACGTGCTGGCCGAGCAGTTGGCCTGAGTCGGCCCACCTGAGTCGGCTCACAAGTCAAACACCAGCGTACTGCCCCGGTCAACGCCGATCTGAAAACAACGCTCGCGCGGCAATAAATGGGAATAATTCGCAATCTCATTGACCCCTTCATTCTCATAATTGATAATGCATCGCTTTCTTAAAAAGAATTACAGTCAATTACAGGGAAATGAGAATAAAACTTCACCCGATCTGCGCCGCGGTGGCAGGGACTCTTGTTTTTCAACCGATGGCAGCCTGGTCGCAGGCGACACCGACTGCAGCGGCGCAGCTGCCCGAGGTCACCGTCAAGGCCGACGTCAGCCGAGAACTGGGCGCCGGCTACAACCCGCCCAACGCGCTCAGCGCGACCAAGACCGAAGCGCCGCTGCGCGACGTCCCGCAGACCGTCAACGTGGTCACCGCCGAGGTAATGCGCGACCAGCACGCCACGTCGATGCAGGACGCGCTGAAGAACGTGCCCGGCGTGTCGTTCTCGCATGGCGACGGCCAGCGCGACCAGGTCTCGATCCGCGGCTTCACCGCGATCGCCGACCAGTTCGTCGATGGCATTCGTGACGATGCGCTGTACTTCCGCGACCTGTCCAACGTGGATCGCGTCGAAGTGGTCAAGGGCCCGGCGGCGGTGCTCTACGGGCGCGGTTCGGCAGGCGGTCTGATCAACCGCGTCACCAAGAAGCCTGGCATCGACGTCACCGATTTCGCGCTGAGCTATGGCATGTGGGCCGACCGCCGCGCCGAGGCCGACGTCGGCCGCGTGTTCGCCGACGGCGCCGCCGCGTTCCGCATCACCGGCGCCGTGGAGAAGGCCAACAGCTATCGCTCGCAGCAGTTCCTGGACCGCAAGGCGATCGCGCCGTCGCTGGAGCTGCGCGTCGCACCCGAGACCACCGTGCTGTTCCAGGCCGACTACCTGGAAGACCGCCGCGTCACCGACTTCGGCATCCCGGCCTACCAGGGCCGCCCGGTCGACGTGCCGGCCTCGCGCTACTACGGCGCGGCCAATGCGCGCGATGCCGACTACTCGCAGTCGCGCGTGTTCTCCGGCACCGCCACGATCAACCACCGCTTCAACCAGAACTGGTCGATCCGCAACGCCACGCGCTACTACCACTACTCGCTGGACCGCAACAACACGCTGACCGCTGCGGTCAACGAAGCGGCGCGCACGCTGACCATGAACCACGGCAATGTCCGCCGCGAGGAACATGGCTGGTTCAACCAGACCGACCTGACCCAGAAGGCCACCTTCCTGGGCATGGAGCACGAGATCCTGTACGGCATGGAGATCGGGCAGCAGAACAAGGACCAGGTCAACAACACCAAGCCGGTGCTCGGCGCCAACGGCCGCCCGGCAGTGTTCGACCTGTTCAACCCGGTGCTGATGACGCTGCCGCTGAAGGCGCCGGGCAACCCGACCACCTCGAACCTGGGCGTGTTCGACACCCTGGCGTTCTACACCCAGGACATGATCAAGTTCAGCGAGCAGTGGAAGGCGCTGGTGGGGGTGCGCTACGACAACTTCCAGCAAGAGACCAGGAACCGGATCGCCGGCCAGCGCGACCTGTCGCGCACCGACACCGCCTGGAGCCCGCGCGCCGGCCTGGTGTGGCAGCCGTCGAAGGCGCAGTCGTACTACGTGTCGTGGAGCAAGTCGTTCCAGCCGTCGGGTGAGGCCTTTGCGCTGGCGGCCAACAACGCCGACCTGGCGCCCGAGACCACCAACAACACCGAAGTCGGCGCCAAGTATGACTGGCTGAACGGCAAGGCCAGCACCACGATCTCGGTGTTCCGCCTGGAGCGCAGCAACATCAAGGTGGCCAACGCCACCAACACGGCACTGCTGCCGATCGGCGAGCAGCGCACCGACGGCATCGAGATCTCCGGCGCGGCCGAGCTGGGCGGCGGCTGGCGCATGCTGGCGGGCTACGCGTACCTGGATGCCACCATCACCAAGTCCACCGCCGCGCTGCAGGGCAAGCGCGCCACCATCACGCCGCGCCACTCGGGCAACGCGTGGGTGACCAAGGACCTGGGCCACGGCTTCGGCGTGGGCGCCGGCCTCAACCTGGTGGGCGCGCGCTATGCCGATCCGCTCAACACCGTGACGCTGCCCGGCTACGTCACCGCCGACGCTATGGCCTGGTACCGGCGCGGCGCCTTCGAGGCGCAGCTGAACGTGTACAACCTGTTCGACAAGGGCTACATCGTGTCGGCGCACGGCACCAGCCCTAACCTGAACATGCCGGGCGCCCCGCGCAGCGTGATGGCGACGCTGCGGTACCGGATGTAAAGCGCAGCATCGAGGACAAAAAAACCGGGCGGTGAGAATCGCCCGGTTTTTTTTCGCCAGCCGCGTCGCCGCGCCATCGCATGCTGCCGGCGGTTGCGGAGAAACCCTGAGTCACATGAGCCGTCGCACGCTCAGTGATCGCGCTCCCAGGTCTGGGTGCGGCCGATCAGGCTGATGCCGATGAAGCCGCGCACGTTGAGCTTGCTGCCATCCTCGGCGAGCGACATCTTGCTCTTGTAGACCTTGCCGTTCTCGGGGTCGAGGATCTCGCCGCCGCTCCACTCGTTGTCGCCGGTCTTGCGCAGGCCGGTCAGGATGGTCATGCCGATCAGCGGCTGGTCCTTGCGCGCGTCGGTGCACTTGTCGCAGACCCTGGGCTTGCCGTCGCCTTCGACGAAGGTCTTCACCAGGCGTCCGCTGTAGACGCCGTTCTTCTCGCTGATCTCCACCAGGCCGCGCGGCTTGCCGGTGCTGTCGTCGATGGTCTTCCACATGCCGCTGGGCGAGGCCTGCGCCATCGCGGCGGCGCTGCCGAGCAGGGCGGCGGCGAGCACCGCGGCACGCAGTGCCGGACGCACCAGCGGACGGACAGCGGCGAGGTGGGATGGATTGCGCATGATGTCTCCTTTGAGGTTCGTTGCCCACCGGCAGGGTGCCGGTGCGATGCGCCGCGTGGCGATTGCCGCCTGCGTCGAAGCAGCGGAGCCTGGGCGGCGGGCGCGCACGCCAATCTACTGTCGCAGCAGCGGCACTGCAATCGCCCGGCATGCTGCGCCGGTCCCCGCGGCGGCCTGCGCGCACGCCTTGCATGCTCCCCGCAAAGCCGCATGCAGCCGTTGTTTGCGGGTTATTGTGTTGCAGCAAATCGGGCCGCCGAGCGCGCTGCCGAAGCATTCCTCTAAGCGGACGTGCGGCGCATCGCCGGGCTCTCGCGGCGAGATCGGCAAGCCTGTGGCAAGCGCTGCGAAGCGTGCCGGCACGCTCGGCATCGCGCGATGCGCGCAGCGATCTGTGGTGCGTGATCGGAGTCATCCGAATGGATGAGAGCGGCGATCGCGATGCTGTCGGCGCAGCTGTGTCCCGACAAACGATCGAAGTGTTGCCGCGATGCTTCGCACGCGTCGCCGCTTTGCTCAATCGCAACGCTTTGATGTCCTCGCGCTGTTGCTTCGATGCAAACCGTTGCGTTCGCGCATCACTCTTCGTGGGCTTGTTCGGCGTGCTTTCGCGAGGTGAGTGGCGCGAGTCGTCGCAGTCAGCCGGACGCCCTTCGCGCGTGCGCGCTGACGACTGTGTAACGCATGCAGGCGACGAAGCGCGCCACCCGTTTCCGGCGCGAGCGCTTACGTGCTCGCGCACTGCCGCGCAGGTCGCGCGCGTATCGGTGCATCGCCCGCAAAGCCTTTGTCCATGCGGCTTTTCGGAAAGCGCGATGACGTGCGCAGCAGGGCGCGCGCAATCCTGCGATGCGCGTTGCGCGGGTTGTAATCGGGTGCCGTGCGGGTGTGTAAAAGCTGCGCGTGCGCGGGTCGGGATGGAGGGCCGCGACGCGTGTGTGAACGAGCGAAGCGCGTGTTCGCATCAGCGTGCGCGCGATGCATTGCGATGCCATCGGCAACGTCTTCGTGACGACGCGCGAGAGAACTAGTTTGAGTAATGCATGCAGGCAAGTTTTTTTGCACTTTTTTCTTAACATCATCGTGCAAACGAATTATGATTCGCCTTGACAAGAGTCTCACTTCATTGCAGAGAAGCAGGAAGCAAGATTGGAACGACGAGCGCGATGCGCGCTTCGATGCAGTGATGAAGGTTGTAGCTGAGGAGCACGAGAACTTTGACGCAGACCTGGCCGAGCCGGCTTCTTAAAACGCGTGCAGTCTCCCTTGGTCCATTGACGGGTTGGACCAGCTACCACCGAATGAATGCCGCTTGCCGTGCGCGAGGCCATGCCCGCACCGCAGGCCTGCTGTCCGATATCTCCTCTTTTCAGGCCGCGCGCCGACCCGACTGGCGGGGCGGGCCGATCGAATATTCCAGGGCGCGGCAAGTGCCCCGGTCCCGCTTGCGGGTCCGCGACTGCCGCGAAGTCACCGCCATGGGCGGTGCGCCTGCAACCGAATTCATTAGCGTGCAGCCGCAGTCGGGCCGCGCGCCGATGAATCGCTCGCTCGACTGGGGCCGCGCTGTGGTATCGCGCCTCGGGTCGGTCGGGTCGCCTGACTTAGGTCATTCGATATTCACTCTCTAGTGAAGGAGTTATCCATGGCAACTGCTGCAAAGAAAAAGCCGGCGGCTAAGAAGGCCGCCAAGCCGGCCGCCAAGAAGGCCGCTCCGGCCAAGAAGGCCGCAACCAAGAAGGTAGCCGCCAAGAAGGCAGCACCGGCCGCCAAGAAGGCACCGGCCAAGAAGGCCGCCGTGAAGAAGGTCGCCGCCAAGAAGGCTGCGCCGGCCAAGAAGGCTGCGGCCAAGAAGGCCCCCGCCAAGAAGGCCGCGGTGAAGAAGGTCGCCGCCAAGAAGGTTGCAACCAAGAAGGTCGCCGCCAAGAAGGCAGCACCGGCCAAGAAGGCCGCAGTAAAGAAGGTCGCCGCCAAGAAGGCAGCACCGGCCAAGAAGGCTGCAACCAAGAAGGTCGCCGCCAAGAAGGCTGCACCGGCCAAGAAGGCTGCTGCCAAGAAGCCGGCTGCCAAGAAGGCTCCTGCCAAGAAGGCTGCTGCGAAGAAGCCGGCTGCCAAGAAGGCTGCCGCGAAGCCTGCCGCTGCCCCTGCCGTTGCTCCCGCTTCGGCTGCCAAGACCGCGCTGAACCCGGCCGCTGCCTGGCCGTTCCCGACGGGCAACCGTCCGTAAGCTGCGCCGCCACGGCGTGGGACTTACGCGTTCCGTACGGAACCACATCGGCACGCAGTGCGTGCCAGCATGACCGGATACTGCGTATCCGGTCAGCAAGACGCCAGTCTTGCAGACCCGCCGATGGCCGCTGGCCCGGCGGGTTTTTTCATTGGTGCGCGAGCAAAGAAAAAGCGCCGCGGCCCTTGCGGGCGCGGCGCCTGGATGCGCTGCATGCTGGCGCCCGCCCGGGCGCAGCGGTTCAGTGCGTGACGCGGGTGACGCCGCCCGAGGACAGCAGCCGCACGCGCTCGCCCGGGCGGAAAACCTCGTCGGCCTCCTGCGTGATCGCGCGCATCTCGCCGTTGTCCAGGCGCACGGTGATCTCCAGGCCGCGCCGCTCGTTGACCTTGTTCTCGGCAGCGCTGCCGGCGATGCCGCCCAGGATCGCGCCGAGGATGCCCGCCGCCACCGCGCCGTTGCCGCTGCCGATGGTGCTGCCAGCGGCGATGCCGCCGATGGCACTGCCGGCGAGCGTGCCCGCGCCGGTCTGGCTGCGCTGGATGGCAACTTCGCGTATGCCTTCGACCACGCCATAGCGTACGGTCTGCTCGCGCTGCGCCTGCCCGGTGCTGTAGACGCTGTTGGAGTTCGACTCCGTCGCACAGCCGGCGACCAGGGCCGCGATGGCAATGACGGCAAGCGCGCCGCCACGGAGCTGGTGGTTCATGTCAAATCCCGAAGAGGCCACGCACTGGCCGCAGGTCAGGCGTAGCGGTACCCGAATGCAGACTGGAACCGGTTGCCGATTTCCTCGCGCGACAACCAGTGGTTCTGCGGACCCTGCTGCGCGATCTTGACCGACCCCATCAGCGATGCCAGGCGGCCGGTCGTTTCCCAGTCTAAACCGTTTTCAATGCCGTAGAGCAGGCCGCCGCGGAAGGCGTCGCCACAGCCGGTCGGGTCGACGATGCGCTCGGCCCGCACGGCCGGGATCGCGTACTGCTGGCCATCGGCATAGATGCTGGCGCCGCGCTCGCCGTGCGTGACGATGAAGGCACGAACCTTGGCGGCAACCTCGGCGCTGGTCCATGCGGTACGGGACAGCAGCACCTGCGCCTCGTAGTCATTGACTGTCACGTAACTGGCGAGTTCAACGAACTCCCGCAGGTCTTCGCCGTTGAACAGCGGCATCGCCTGGCCCAGGTCGAAGATGAACGGAACACCCGCCTCGGCGAACTGGCGCGCGTGGTGCAGCATGCCTTCGCGGCTGTCCGGGGCCACGATGCCGAGCGCGGGCGCCTTGCCGCTGCCGAGCGCGTCCTTGACGTTGTTCAGCTGCGACTGGCTCATTGCGCCAGGGTGGAAGGCGGTGATCTGGTTGTTGTCCAGGTCGGTGGTGATCATGGCCTGCGCCGTGAAGCTCTCGGGCAGCACGCGGATGTGGCTGGTGGGAATCTCCAGCTTGCGCAGGTATTCCAGGTAGGGCTCGGCATCGGTGCCGACGGTGGCCATCACCACCGGATCGCCGCCCAGCATCTTCAGCGTGTAGGCGATGTTGCCGGCGCAGCCGCCGAACTCGCGGCGCATGCCGGGCACCAGGAACGAGACGTTCAGCATATGGATCTGGTCCGGCAGGATGTGTTCGCGGAAGCGTCCGTCGAACGTCATGATGGTGTCGTAGGCGACGGAGCCGCAGATCAGGCTGGCCATGCTCTCTCCAGGTGGTAGGTTGTTGGTGGATAGGTCAGATAAAGCAAAAACGGCCGCCCCGGTTGCGCGGGCGGCCGCTGCCGTCAGGCGGTGCGGATTACTTCAGCGCGGCCAGGGCGGCTTCGTAGTCCGGCTCGGTCTTGATTTCCGGGACCAGCTGGGCGTACTTGACGGTGTCGTTCTCGTCGAGCACCACCACTGCGCGCGCGGTCGCGCCGGCCAGCGGGCCGCTCTTGATGTCCACGCCGTAGTTGCCCTTGAACTCGGCGCCGCGCATCGTCGACAGCGTCACCACGTTGGCCAGGCCTTCGGTGGTGCAGAAGCGGCCCATCGCGAAGGGCAGGTCGGCCGAGATCGTCAGCACGACGGTGTTGGCCAGGCTGTTGGCGGCCTCGTTGAACTTGCGGGCCGAAGCCTGGCACACCGGCGTGTCCAGGCTCGGGACGATGTTCAGCACCTTGCGCTTGCCGGCGAAGTCGGCCAGCGTGACGTCCTTCAGGTCCTTGCCGACCAGCGAGAAGGCGGGCGCCTTGTCGCCGGCTTGCGGGAACTTGCCTGCGACTTCGATCGGGTTGCCGCCGAGGGTAACGCTGCTCATGTCTGCTCCTTGATGTCTGATGGTTTCCGGTTCAGTTTCCGGCGCCTGGCCGGCCAATGCCCCGGTGGGGGGCGCTGCCCGCCGCCGGACTCGGATTCGGTCCGGCGGCAGGCCGCGGAATTCAGGGATAAAAAATCAGCACGCGGTAGTTGGATGGCGCCTGCTGCGTCCGGAATCGTACCCGAACCGGCAGCTCCATGCCGGCGCGAAGCCCCTCTGTCGCGAAGGCCTTTTGCGAAGGGTCCAGGTAATCCGCCGGTTGCAGCACACGCCTCAGCAGCAGCTGGTCCTGCAGGTCGGTCATTACCAGCTCGATCGCTGGCAGCGCGGTGGTGGCGCGGCCGAGGTTGCGCAGCGTGACGGCGAGCATGTAGGCATCGCCGCCTTCGTCCAGGCGCTGCAGCTGCGAACTCTCGATGCGCAGTGCGTCGATGTCGCGCCACGGCGGCACGTCGCAGCCGAACGGGGCGCATGCGGCTTCCAGTGCCGGGCGCAGCATCGGGAACTGTCCGGCCAGCGGGCTGCGCGCGAGATACACGGCCTGCACCGTCGCGCCCAGGGCGAGCACCGCTGCCGCGGCGTACCAGAGCGTGCGCGGCGCCGGCGCGCGGCTGCGCGCGGGGGCACGCTCGCGCTCGCGTTCGCGGGCGTGGCGCAGGAAGTCGGGAGCGAAGACCGGGCCGGCCGGGGCTTCGGCGCGGGTCCAGCGGCGCGTGGTCTGCTCGCGTGCGACGGCTTCGCCAGTGATGCTGGCGGGCGCGCCAGTGTCGGGCGCGGGCCCGGCGTCGCGGCCGTAGCGCGTATCGCTGGTGTCGGTGCGCTCGGCAGCCTTGCTCTCGGACGGCTCGGCGGCGGACTCGGGCGTGTCTGCCGGCGCCGGATGGATCGCCGGTGGCGGGCCGATATCCGCCGACGCCGCGCGCAGGAATTCGCTGGCACTCGGGATTGCCGCGGGTGCGGGCACAGCGTCCGGCTGGGGCGCCGGCGCTTCCGCTTTCCCTCGCGCTTCTGCTTCGGGCTCCCCGGCCTTGCCGATCCGTGCCGGCTCTTCAAGCGCAGGATGATCGAGTGCGTTGTGGTTCAGTGCGGGCCATGCCGGCGCTGCAACTTCGGGTTCGGCCGGCTGAGGCGCCGCGTGCGTCGCCGTGGCCTCTGCGTCGTGCGTGGCTTTGCGCTCTGGTTCAGGCTGCGCTTCGGGTTCCGGTCCTGGTTTTGCCTCTGGCTCCGGTTCCGACTCCGCCATGGGTTCCGCTTCCCGCGCGGTCTCCGTGGCAGGCGTCTGCTGCGGCACGGGCTCGACGTCCGCCTGCCGCTCCGCATCGCGCGCGTCGCGCTGGGCGACGGCATCGTTGGCCTCGCGCAGCGCCCGTTCGATCTCGTCCTCATGCACGTCCGCGTGGGGCGGTGCCGCGACGTCGAGGTCCGCGGGCGAGGTCATGAGCATGGTAGGCGCGTCCAGCGCCGGCACGTCATAGCCGGGATCGGTGGTGGGCGTGAAGGGCGTGAAGGGGGCAGGGGCTGGCTGCGATGCCGGGGCAGACTCGCCGGGGCGCGCAGCTTCAGCTGCCGGTGCGGGCGTGGCCGCGGTCGGCGTGGTCGTTGCCGGTACGGCGGACGCCGGCGGCGTGGCACTGCCTGCCGGCACGGGGATTTCGATCAGGTGCTCGCGCGCATCGAACACCGTTTCGCAGTGGCCGCAACGCACCAGCCCCTGGCGCAGGCGCAACTGGTCGGCGACCAGCCGGAAGGCGGTGCGGCAGGCCGGGCAGCGCGTGACGAGCTTGACGGCGGCCATCTGGACTGGTCAGGGACGGGTGCCGTGCAGGCACACCCAGCCTTCCTCGGCGCGCCATACCGTCAGCGGCAGCCACGGTGCATAGGCGGCGGCAACTTCATCCGCCTGGCGCTCCAGCACGCCCGACAGCACCAGCCGGCCGCCGGGGCGCACGCGGGCGCTGAGCATGGCGGCCATCAGCTTGAGCGGGTTCGACAGGATATTGGCGACCACCAGGTCATAGGTGGCCTCCGACACCGACTCGGGCAGCGCGAACGACGCCTCGACCTGGTTGCGCTCGGCGTTGTAGCGCGACGCTTCCACGGCGTTGGGATCGATGTCGATGCCAACGGTAGCGCCCGCGCCGAGCTTGCGCGCGACGATCGCCAGGATGCCGGAGCCGCAGCCATAGTCGAGCACGGTCTCGCCCGGCACCACATGTTGCTCCAGCCACTGCATGCACAGCCGCGTGGTCGGATGGCTGCCGGTGCCGAAGGCCAGGCCGGGGTCCAGCTCCAGCACCACCGCATCGGGCTCGGGGGCGTCGTGCCACGACGGCACCACCCAGATGCGCTCGCCGATGCGGATCGGTTCGAACTGCGATTGCGTCAGGCGCACCCAGTCCTGGTCTTCCACCGCGCGCAGTTCGTATGCCGGCACCGGATCGATGCCAAGCTGGTTGGCGGCAGCGGCCACCACCACGGCGGGATCGGCATCGTCGCCGAACAGCGCCACCACGCGCGACCGGTTCCACGCGAGTTGCTTGGGTTCGAGCCCGGGCTCGCCGAAAAGCGGTTGCTCATCGGGCGTATCGGCATCGGCGTCTTCCACCGAGACCGACAGCGCACCGAGGTCGAACAGGGCCTCGGACCAGGCTTCGGCCTGGTCCTGCGCCACTTCGATCACACATTCCTGAAATGCCACGGGCTTCCTTGCTTGCTGCTTGGGGTTGCGGGTAAGTCGCGTCAGGCCTTCGCGCGCTCCGCCAGGCGATGCTCGAGATAGTGGATGCTGGTGCCGCCTTCGACGAAGTTGGCGTCCATCATGAGCTCGCGGTGCAGCGGCACGTTGGTCTGGATGCCGTCCACAACCATTTCGGACAGCGCGATGCGCATGCGGGCGATGGCCTGCTCGCGCGTGGCGCCGTATGTGATGATCTTGCCGATCATCGAATCGTAGTTGGGCGGCACGAAGTAGCCATCATACGCGTGCGAGTCCACGCGTACACCAGGGCCCCCCGGCATGTGCCAGGCGGTGATGCGGCCGGGCGACGGGATGAACTTGAACGGGTCCTCGGCATTCACGCGGCATTCGATCGCGTGGCCGCGGAATTGCACGTCCTTCTGGCGGAAACGCAGCTTCTCGCCGAAGGCGATGCGGATCTGTTCCTGCACGATGTCGATGCCGGTGATCATCTCGGTGACCGGGTGCTCCACCTGCACACGCGTGTTCATCTCGATGAAGTAGAACTCGTTGTTTTCGTACAGGAACTCGAAAGTGCCGGCGCCGCGGTATCCCATCTTCTTGCAGGCCTCGGCGCAACGGTCGCCGATGCGCTCGATCAGGCGGCGCGGGATATGCGGCGCCGGCGCTTCTTCGATCACCTTCTGGTGGCGGCGCTGCATCGAGCAGTCGCGCTCGCCCAGCCAGATCGCCTGCTTGTGCTGGTCGGCCAGGATCTGGATCTCCACATGGCGCGGATTCTCCAGGAACTTCTCCATGTAGACCTCGGGATTGCCGAAGGCGCGGCCGGCTTCCTCACGCGTCATGTTGACGGCGTTGATCAGCGCCGCTTCGGTGTGCACCACGCGCATGCCGCGGCCACCGCCGCCGCCGGCGGCCTTGATGATTACCGGGTAGCCTACGCGGCGCGCGGTCGCCAGGATTTCCTTGGGGTCGTCGGGCAGGGCGCCGTCAGAGCCCGGCACGCACGGCACGCCGGCCTTGATCATGGCCTGCTTGGCCGAGACCTTGTCGCCCATCAGGCGGATGCTGTCGGCGGTCGGGCCGATGAAGACGAAGCCGGATTTCTCCACGCGCTCGGCGAAGTCGGCGTTCTCCGACAGAAAGCCGTAGCCCGGGTGGATGGCCTGCGCATCGGTCACTTCGGCGGCCGAGATGATGGCCGGCATGTTCAGGTACGACTGCGGCGACGGGGCCGGGCCGATGCAGACGGCTTCGTCGGCCAGGCGCACGTACTTGGCCTCCTTGTCGGCCTCGGAATACACCACCACCGTCTTGATGCCCAGTTCGCGGCAGGCGCGCTGGATGCGAAGTGCGATTTCGCCGCGGTTCGCGATCAGAATTTTTTCAAACATGGTCTCTCTCTGCGAGAACGGGAGCGGTCCCGCTGCGTGCCGCCATGGCACGTCGGGCGCGCGGCCGTCAGGCTGGCCGCCGGGCCGCACGCCGGGCCGCACTAACGCGCGGAACTGCATGGAACTGCACGGAACGGGTCGCGATGCCCACAACGTCCCTGGCGTCCTGAAACGCCATAGAGGGCCGCGCCGGTGCTGTGCCTGCCGCCGCAAGGGCGGTCGTCGGCAGCGCTGGGCGCGGCATGCCTTTCAGGCTCAGCCGATGACGAACAGCGGCTGGCCGTATTCCACGGCCTGGCCGTTCTCGACCAGGATTTCCTTGATGACGCCGGCCTTGTCGCACTCGATTTCGTTGAGCAGCTTCATGGCTTCGATGATGCAGACGGTCTGGCCTTCCTTGACCGAATCGCCGACATTGACGAACGGTGCGGCGCCCGGCGACGGCGCGCGGTAGAACGTGCCCACCATCGGCGAGGTCACGATGTGGCCGGCGGGCAGTTGCGCAACCGGCTCGGCGGCCGGGGCGGCGGTGCCGACCGGGGCAGCGGCCGATGCGGCCGGCAGTGCCTGCAGCTGCGGCATGGCCATCGGCGCGGCGACGATTTGCGGCGGTTGCTTGACGATGCGTACCTTGCCGTCGCCTTCGGTGACTTCCAGCTCGGAGATGCCGGATTCGGCCACCAGGTCGATGAGCGTCTTCAGCTTGCGCAGGTCCATCTTCTTATCCTCCTGAATCAGGTTGTCCGGCCGCGGCCCCGCTGGGCTGCGGCGGAAGAAATCGTTTGGCGCCCACCACGGAGCCGCGCCCGCCGCGCCGTGCCGCAGCACGTGCAACGGGCGCGGTCCGCCGGGCGGCGCGCGCAGGTTCGTCAAAAAAATTCTGGCAGGGGTCAGCGCCCCGGGCTTCCTGGCGGCGGCTGTTCCTGGGCGAGCGCATAGTCGAGTGCCAGCAGGTATCCCTGCCAGCCCAGCCCACAGATCACTCCGACAGCGATATCGGAGAAATAGGAGTGGTGACGGAAGCTCTCGCGGCGGTGCACGTTGGACAGGTGGACCTCCACAAACGGGATGGCCACGCCGGCCAGCGCATCGCGCAGGGCCACGCTGGTGTGCGTGTAGGCCGCCGGGTTGATGATGATGAAATCGACGCCTTCCTCGCGCGCGGCGTGGATGCGATCGACCAGTGCCCCCTCATGGTTGGACTGGAACGAAGCCAGGGAAATACCGGCCTTGGATGCATGGTCGGCCAGCGCTGCGTCGATATCGGCCAGGGTGGTGTGCCCGTAGGTCTCCGGTTCGCGCGTTCCCAGCAGGTTCAGGTTAGGCCCATGCAGGACCAGCACCTTGCGGTAGCGGGCTGAGCGACGGATGGAGCGGGTTGCAGTCACGGCGGCTCGACCAGATCAACGAAATTGCGCGGAGATTACCGTAGCTTAGAGGGATTTGTCTAGCGCGGGATACAAGGCGCGGCGGCATCGGGACGATACGGCGGCGCTTTCGGCACTTTCTCGGGCCTCACATACGGAAACGGAACAAATCGCGCGAGAAATCCGAAATTGACCGGAGATACCGAAAGAACTTACTCAGGTGCGAGGCAGCACCGCGCGCAGCTCTTCCGCGGTGACGCGGCCCATCTTGCGGTACTTGACGCTGCCGTCGGGGTTGATGACCACGGTATAGGGCAAGCCGCCGGCGCTGTTGCCGAAATTGCGCGACAGCTCGGTGCCGGCGAAGCCTGCCACCGCGAGCGGATAGGCGACCGGTACCTTCCTGGTGAACTGCTGGATATTACTGGCTGAATCGATGCCGATGCCGACAAACTCGACTTGCCGGTTCTTGTATTCCTCGTGCAGCGCGGTCAGCTCGGGCATTTCTTCGACGCAGGGGCCGCACCACGGCGCCCAGAAGTTCACCACCAGTGTCTTGCCCCGCAGCGTGCCCAGGTCAAGCTCGGTGCCCGCGGGGTCCGGCAGCCGCGTCTGGAAGAACGCCTCGACGGCCTGGTCGCTGGCCGGCTTGGGCGAGAACACGAAATGGCCGGCAATCGCGCCGGCGGCGCATGCCGCCACGGCAACTGCGATCCACAGCCAGAGGCGGGAGCGGCGGACGGTCGAGGAGACGGTATCAGTCATTGGATTAGGTAGCGTGAGCGGGGCGGGCGCGGGCCGTGATTCAGGACGGCCCGGTGCCGGCATCTTCGCCGATCAGCGCGCGTACGGCCTGCAGGTCCGCGCGGGTGAGCCGCCCGGAGGCGTCGGCGCGCACGGCGCCGCGTTCGTCGACGGCATCATACAGCGCAATATGGATGCCGACCGGCGCACCCAGTTCCGCGCGCACCTCGCCGGCCAGCTGGCGGGCCGCGCGGCGGTCGGGCCACTGGCCCTTCCACAGGAAGCTGAGGGTCTCGACATCGCCGCGGCCGCCGAAGTGACGGCTTTCGCTGGTTTCGAAGTCGACCCCGGCGTTCAGCAGGTGCAGCGTGGCGTCCTTGGCGCTGTCGCAGAAGCACTGCAGGTAGATATCCGAGTGCTCGGTGGCGGTGCCGTTCAGCACGGCGCCCACCAGGTAGGGCCGGAACGGCGCGAGGTCCTCCATGGCCAGCACGGCCACGCGGCGCAGCAGGGCCAGCACGCGCGGCTGGGTGTCGCCATGGAACAGCGCCTGGTAGGCGCGCACTTCGGCCTCGACCTGGTCGTTGTCGGGCAGCCATTCGCCGGGCACGCGCTGCTCGCCCAGCACCTGGCGCGCGGCCTTGCGCTTGGCGGTGGCGTAGTCGGCGCCGTCCTCGGCGATCATGCGGGCGGCGGCCTGGGCGATTTCCTCGCGCAGGCGGGTGGGGTCGGGCGGGGTACGTCGGCTCATTGCCCCATGATACCGGAGCGCACGCGGGGCGCCGCACGCACGTGGCCGCCGGTGCCGCGGTGCAGCGAAGGCCGCCGGCGCTCGGGTACAATCAGTGGCTTCCTGCCCGGCCTGCCATCACCATGCGGCCACGCTGCCGCCGCGCGAGCGCCGGGTGCCGAGTCCCCAAGCCTGCGGGCTTCATGTCTTCCCGGGAACCCATGCATATTCATATCCTTGGCATCTGCGGCACCTTCATGGGCGGCCTGGCGGTGCTGGCCAAGCAGGCCGGCCATCGCGTCACCGGCTGCGATGCCAATGTCTATCCGCCGATGAGCACCCAGCTGGAAGCGCAGGGCATCGAGCTGATCGAAGGCTTCGACCCCGCCCAGCTGGCGCTGGAGCCTGACCTGTTCGTGATCGGCAACGTGGTTTCGCGCGGCAATCCGCTGATGGAAGCCATCCTCGATCGCAACCTGCCCTATGTGTCCGGCCCGCAATGGCTGGGCGAACACGTGCTGGCGCGCAAGTGGGTGCTGGCGGTGGCCGGCACGCACGGCAAGACCACCACCACGTCGATGCTGGCCTGGATCCTGGAGGATGCCGGCTACAACCCGGGCTTCCTGGTGGGCGGCGTGCCGCAGAACTTCGGCATCTCGGCGCGCGTGACCGAGTCCGATTTCTTCGTGATCGAGGCCGACGAGTACGACACCGCGTTCTTCGACAAGCGCAGCAAGTTCGTGCATTACCGCCCGCGCACTGCGATCCTGAACAACCTGGAATACGATCACGCCGACATCTTCCCGGATCTGGCGGCGATCGAGACGCAGTTCCACCACCTGGTGCGCATCGTACCGGGCCAGGGCCGGCTGGTCGTCAACGGCGTCGAGGAAAGCCTGGCGCGCGTGCTCGAGCGCGGCTGCTGGAGCGAGGTCGAGCAGTTCGGCGTGGGCGACTGGCGCGAGAGCGATGCCGCCCACACCGCCCACACCGCCCACACCGCCCACACCGCCCACACCGCACAGCCGGGCAAGGATGCCTTCGACGTCTGGTTCGAGGGCGCCGTGGTCGGCACCGTGGTGTGGGACCTGCAGGGCACGCATAACCGCATGAACGCGCTGGCGGCAATCGCCGCGGCGCGCCACGTGGGCGTGCCGGCGGAGCAGGCGATCGCTTCGCTGTCGCGCTTCGCCAACGTCAAGCGCCGCATGGAAGTGCGCGGCGAGGTCGGCGGCGTGACCGTCTACGACGACTTCGCCCACCATCCGACCGCGATCCAGACCACGCTGGAAGGGCTGCGCCGGCGTGTCGGCAATGCCCGCATCCTGGCGGTGCTGGAGCCGCGCTCGAACACCATGAAGCTGGGCGTGATGAAAGCCCAGCTGCCGGCAAGCCTGGAGCAGGCTGACCTGGTGTTCGGCTACGGCGCCCCGGCCGGCAAGGACGCGCTGGGCTGGGACCTGGCCGAGTCGCTGGCGCCGCTGGGCGACAAGGCTGGCGCATTCCAGGACCTGGGCGCGCTGGTGCAGGCCGTGTGCGCCGCGGCACAGCCGGGCGACCACGTGCTGGTGATGAGCAACGGCGGCTTCGGCGGCGTGCACCAGAAGCTGCTGGACGCGCTGGCCGCGGCGGCCTGAGCCGCAGGGGGCTGCCATGCTGCTGTACCTGCACGGATTCCGCTCCTCACCGCAGTCGTTCAAGGCGCGCCTGGTGCAGGAGCGCATGCGCGAGTGGGGCGTGGGCCGCTACTACGCCTGTCCGGAGCTCAATGTCTCGCCGGCGCTGGCGATCGCCCAGGCCGACGCCGCCATCCGCGCCGCCCAGGCCGGCGGCGACCAGGAAGTTGCCATCGTGGGCTCGTCGCTGGGCGGCTTCTATGCCCGCTGGCTCGGCGAGCGCCACGGCTGCAAGACCGTGCTGCTGAACCCGGCGGTCCATCCGTGGACCGACCTGGAGCAATACCTCGGGGAGCAGCCGCTGTGGCTCGGCGGCGGCTCGGTCACGGTCGAGCGCCGCCACCTGCAGGAGCTGCTGGCCCTGCGGGTGGACGCCATCACGCGCCCCGAGCGCTACTACCTCCTCGCCGCCACCGGCGACGAGGTGCTGGACTACCGTGAAATGGTGGCCGCCTGCCCCGGCGCGAATATCCGCGTGATCGAGGGCAGCGACCACGGCATCAGCGAATTTGCCGACTACGTCGACGAAGTGCTCGCTTTCTGCGGCTATGGCCCGGGCGGCAAGGTGCCGGCAAGCGCGGGCGCGGCATGAGCGCGCAGTCCGCGCGCCGCTGCGGCTGGAGTTCGCACCTGGCATTCGATGCGGCGATCACGCCCAACCTGCGGCGCTGGGTCACCGGCGACGACGGTTCGCTGACCGCGCGGCTGGTGGCCGCGTCCGAGCGCTTCCGCGTGGCGCAGCTGCTGCAGCGCCCATTGCGGCCGCTGGCCGATGAATGGCAGGTGCTGGGCCAGCACGACCGCGTCCCGGCGCTGACGCGCGAAGTGCTGCTGATCTGCGACGATATCCCCGCCGTCTTCGCCCACACCGTGGTGCGGCTGCGCCATGCGCGGCGCGACTGGCCGTTCCTGCGGGGGCTGGGCGCGCGCCCCCTGGGCGGGCGGCTGTTTATCGATCCGGCCGTGACGCGCGACCCGTTCCAGTTTGCCCGGCTGCTGCCGCACCATCCATTGCGCCATGCGCTGCAGCGCGTGCTGCCGGCGATGGCGCCGCTGCCCATGCTGCCTGCGCGACGCTCCGTATTCCGGCGCGGCGACGGCGTCATGCTCGTGACAGAGGTCTTCTTGCCGGACCTGCTGGCACGGCCAGCCCCGGGGACCAAGGCGATTGCGCTACCGATGTTCCGGCGCACCACAGACCGCGGCCCCATCACTTCACACACTACCGAAATCAAGAGATAACAAGATGAAACTGCAGGGTCGGGTTGCCATCATCACCGGTGCCGCCGCTGGCATCGGCTTTGCCACCGCGCAGCGCTTCGCCGCCGAAGGCGCCGTCGTCGTGCTGTGCGACGTCAATGAAGCGCGCGTGCGCGAAGCCGCCGGCAAGCTTGCCGGCGCCGGCGCCAGCGTCTCCGCCTACCGGGTCGACGTGACCCGCCGCGAAGACGTCGATGCCATGGTGGCTGCGGTGCTGGCCGCGCACGGCCGCATCGACATCCTGGTCAACAACGCCGGCATCACCAAGGACGCGCGCCTGGCCAAGATGACCGAGGCGCAGTTCGATGCCGTGATCGACGTCAACCTGAAGGGCGTCTTCAACTGCGCCCAGGCTGTCGCCACGATCATGACCGAGCAGGGCAAGGGCGTGATCCTGAACGCTTCCAGCGTGGTCGGCCTGTATGGCAACTTCGGCCAGACCAACTATGCCGCCAGCAAGTTCGGCGTGATCGGCTTCACCAAGACCTGGGCGCGCGAGCTGGGTCCCAAGGGCGTGCGCGTCAACGCCGTTTGCCCCGGCTTCGTCAATACCGAGATCCTGCAGACCGTGCCCGACAAGGTGCTCGACGGCATGAAGTCGTCGTGCTGGCTGCGCCGGCTGGCCGAGCCGGCCGAGATCGCCAGCATCTACGCCTTCCTGGCCAGCGACGACGCCAGCTATGTCAACGGCGTGGCGATCGAAGCCAGCGGCGGCATGTCGCTCTGACCCTTCCGGTTATTTCGGGCCCGGTCCCCGGCGTCCCGCGGCGCGCACCGCCCCGGGGCGCACGCCCGGGGCCGCAGCGCCGGTGCGGTATCATTCCGGGTCTGCGGCCTGGCCCTCGTGGCCACGGCGCGGCGTGCAGCGCGCCGCCGGCCGGGGCCGTTTGCACCATTTCTCCCACAGGATCCACCGCTGCGCCCGCTCCGTGGCGCCCCGAAGCGGATCCGCGCATTTCTGAAAGTACCGATCGATGCAGTTGCTGTTCGAAGAAGGCGGCGAGATCCGCGCCGGCACCGTGCTGAACCAGCAGGGCGAGGCTTACCAGGTGGAGCTGCCGGCCGGCAAGCGCACCAAGGTCAAGTCGCGCGACGTGCTGCTGCAGTTTGCGCAGCCGTCGGCGATCGAGCTGGTCCGCCAGACCGGCGACATGGTGGCCGAGATCGACCTGGACTTCCTGTGGGAATGCGCCCCCGAGGCCGAGTTCGGCTTTGCCGAGCTGGCCGCCGAGTATTACGGCGCCGAGCCTGGCGCGGTGCAGCAGGCGGCGCTTGCGATGGCGCTGCACGGCAACCCGGTGTACTTCCGCCGCAAGGGGCGTGGCCGCTACCAGCGCGCGCCCGAGGACCAGCTCAAGGCCGCGCTGGCCGCGCTCGAGCGCAAGCGCCAGCAGGCGCTGGTCCAGGCCGAATATGAAGAACAGCTCAAGGCGCTGACGCTGCCGGAATCGTTCCGCAACAAGGTGCTGCAACTGCTGTTCAAGCCGGACAAGAACAGCCTGGAATACAAGGCCATGGACGCGGCCTGCACCGCGCTCGGCATGACGCCGATGCGGCTGATGGTGGCCGTCGGCGGCGTCGCCAGCGCACGTGCGCTGCACGAGGCCAAGTTCCTCGCCGAGTGCTTTCCGAAGGGCACCGGCTTCCCCGATACCGACGTGCCCGAGCCGCCCGCCGACCTGCCACTGGCCGAGGTCGAGGCGTTCTCGATCGACGACGTCACCACCACGGAGATCGACGATGCGCTGTCGGTGACGAAGCTGCCCGATGGCAAGCTGCGCATCGGCATCCATATCGCCGCGCCCGCGCTGGGTATCCGCCGAGGCGAGGCGCTCGACGTGATCGCGCGCCAGCGCCTGTCTACGGTGTACTTCCCGGGCGACAAGATCACCATGCTGCCCGACCCGGTGGTCGAGCGCTACACGCTGCAGGAAGGCCGGGTTTGTCCGGCCCTGTCGTTGTATGTGACGGTGGACCCGACGGTCTGGCTGATCACCGGCAGCGAGACCCGCGCCGAGATGGTGCCGATCTCCGCCAACCTGCGCCACAACCTGCTCGACGATGTCATCACCGAGGCCTCGCTCGCCGACGGCACCGGCGACTACCCGTTCCGCGAGGCGCTGACCCAGCTGTGGCACTTCGCCGGCTACCTGTACGATGAGCGCCAGAAGGCGCGCCTGGCCAGCGGCCTGCGCCCCGAGACACACAACCGCGCCGACTTCAACTTCTACCTCGACGACCAGGACGACGGCAGCCAGCGCGTGCGCATCGAGCAGCGCAAGCGTGGCTCGCCCTTGGACAAGATCGTGGCCGAGCTGATGATCCTGGCCAACAGCACGTGGGGCAAGCTGCTGGCGGACAACGGCGTACCGGGCATCTACCGCACGCAGAAGGCGTGGGGCATGCACCGCACCCGCATGCAGACCTACCCGGCGCCGCACGAAGGCCTGGGCGTGCAGCAGTACGCGTGGAGCACCTCGCCGCTGCGCCGCTACGTCGACCTGGTCAACCAGTGGCAGATCCTGGCGGTGGCGCAGCACGGCGTGACCGCCAAGCTGGTGGCGCCGTTCAAGCCCAAGGACGCCGACCTGCTGGCTGCCGTGGCCGACTTCGAAGGCACTTATGCCGCCTATGCCGACCACCAGTCGACCATGGAGCGCTACTGGTGCCTGCGCTGGCTCAAGCAGGAGAACCGCGAGCGCCTGGTCGCCGCAGTGCTCAAGGAAGGCGCGGTGCGCTTTACCGAGATCCCGCTGGTCACGCGCGTGCCCGAGCTGGTCCAGGCGCAGCGCGGCACCCAGGTGCTGCTGGAGATCGGCGAGACCGACGAGATCACGCTGGAAGTCTCGTGCCGCGTGCTGGAAATCTTTGCCGGCGAGGGTGTGTTGCCTGAAGAAGAGCTGGAAAGCGACGAGGAAGCCGCTGAAATGTCAGCCGAAGCCGCTGCCGAGGCTGCTGCGGAAGACGCTGCCGAGCAGGCCGCGGGGGCCTCGGAAGAGGCTGCCGCAGAAGCCCCCGCAGAAGCCGGTGGCAACGTGCCGGCGGAGCCGTCGGCTGAGCGCGACACCGGCGGCACCGCCGCGGGCTGAAGCCTTCGGAAATCGGCGGGGCTCACTTACAATGCCTAGCGGCATTCCCGGCTGGCCGGGAATGCTCGTCAACCAGTCGCCTCGCACCTTCCGAGCCAAATTCCCGCCATCGTGAACGCCGCATTCGCCGCTCCCCGCCACTGGTGGCACGCCAGGTGGCACAACAGCAGTACGCTGGCCAAGGCGCTGGCCATTTCCCTGGTTGTGCATGCGCTGCTGCTGATGGTGCGCGTCGCCGCGCCCGAGGTGTTCGAGATCAAGCGCACCGACTCGCCGCTTGACGTGGTGCTGGTCAACGCCAAGTCGGCGCAGAAGCCGCGCAACCCGACCGCGCTGGCGCAAGCCAACCTCGACGGCGGCGGCGACCACGACCTGCAGCGCGCCACCACGCCGCTGCCCGCGCAGACCGTGACGCAGGAAGGCGACCTTGTGCGCCAGGTGCAGCGCCGCGTCGAGCAGCTCGAAATGGAGCAGCAACGCCTGCTGACACAGGCGCGCGAGGCCGCGCCCGCGGTGCACAGCCAGCCGCTCAAGCCCGGCGAGAAGCGCCAGGACAATCCCCAGCGCGGCCAGGACGAGCGCACCTCGGCCGACGAGATGGCCAAGCTCGAAGCCGAGATCGGCCGCAACCTGGACCACTATGCCAAGCGGCCCAAGCGCTTCCAGCTGACCGCGACCAGCGCGCAGGCGGTCGACTACGCGCAGTACTACGACCGGCTGCGCCGCAAGATCGAGGCGCGCGGCACCACCGATTTCCCGCAGCGCAATGGCAAGCCGCTGTACGGCCAGCTGATCCTGGTGATCAACGTGAACCGGCTCGGCAAGCTCGGCTACAACCGCGACGGCTACAACATCGACGCCATCGACGTGGTCAAGAGCTCGGGCGATCCCGCGCTGGACCGACAGGCCGTGGCGATCGTGCGTGCGGCCGCGCCGTTCGGCGCCTTCACCGCGGAAATGGCGGCACGCCAGGACATCCTGGAAGTCATTTCCACCTTCAAGTTTTCGCGCAGCGGGCTGGAAACCCGGCTGCAGGCACGCTGATGACAACTCCAGACACTACGCCCGACAGCACCCAGAACACGCCGGACCAGTATGTGGTGATCGGCAATCCGATCGCGCACAGCCGTTCGCCGGCGATCCACGCCGCCTTTGCGCGCCAGACCGGCGAAGCGGTGCAGTATGACCGGCTGGAAGCGCCGCTGGACGGGTTTGCCGATACCGTGCGCAAGTTCTTCGCCGACGGCGGTTACGGCTGCAACGTGACGGTGCCGTTCAAGCTGGAGGCCTATGACCTGGCCGACCGCCTGACCGAGCGTGCCGAAGCCGCCGGCGCGGTCAATACGCTGTGGATCGAGGATGGCCTGATCCACGGCGACAACACCGATGGCGTGGGCCTGGTGCGCGATATCCAGGACAACCTCGACACGCTGGTCGAAGGCAAGCGCGTGCTGCTGCTTGGCGCGGGCGGCGCGGCCATGGGTGCGATGCTGCCGCTGATCGAGGCGCGTCCGTCGCGCATCGTGGTGGCCAATCGCACCGCGTCGCGCGCGTCCGACATGCTTGAAGAATTCGTCGAAGCGGCCGACCAGTTCGGCGTGGAGCTGTGGGGCGGCGGCCTCGATGCGCTCGAAGGCCTGTCCGAGGACGAGGCCTGCGACATCGTGATCAACGCCTCGTCGAGCAGCCTGCATGGCGAAGTGCCGCCGCTGCCCGAGTTCCTGCTGGGCGAAGGCGTGCTGGCCTACGACATGATGTACGGTGCCGAGCCGACCGTGTTCCTGCAGTTCGCCGCGCGCTGCGGCGCGCGCACCAGCGACGGCCTGGGCATGCTGGTCGAGCAGGCCGCCGAGGCCTTCTATATCTGGCGCGGCGTGCGTCCCCGCACCGCTCCCGTGCTGGCCGAGCTGCGCGAAGCGCTGCAGGCCGAACGCAAGGGCTGAGCGGGGCGCCGCCAGCCGTGGCCATCCGCAACCGCACGGCCGGCGCTGCCCGCGGCGCTGCTTCCGCCGGCTCGGCGCTCAATCCGCTGCGCTGGCTCGGCTACCTGCTGGGCTGCGTGGTCGCGGGCGTGCTGGCGATGCAGCTGTATTTCTTCGTGCAGATTGCCAGCTGGCAGTACGTCAATCCGTCGAGCACGACCTTCATGCGAGCCGAGCGCTGGCGGCTGTGCGGCTTCAATTTTTGGAGCTGCGGGCTGGAACGCGACTGGGTGCCATACGAGCGCATCTCGCGCAACCTCAAGCGCGCGGTGATCGCCAGCGAGGATGCGGGCTTCGTCAACCATCCCGGCTACGAACTCGACGCCATGCTCGATGCCTGGGAGCGCAACAAGAAGCGCGGCCGCATCGTGCGCGGCGCGTCGACCATCACGCAGCAGCTGGCCAAAAACCTGTTCCTGTCGTCCGAGCAGCATTACCTGCGCAAGGGGCAGGAGCTGGCGATCACGTGGATGCTGGAGTTCTGGCTGGACAAGCAGCGCATCTACGAGATCTACCTGAACTCGGTGGAGTGGGGCGAGGGCGTGTTCGGCGCGCAGGCCGCGGCACAGCACTACTTCCGCACCAATGCCGACAAGCTCAGCATCGGCCAGTCCGCGCGGCTGGCGGCGGCGCTGCCGGCGCCCAAGTGCTTCGACAAGAAGGAGTACTGCGCCAACGTGCGGGTGAATTTCCGCGCCAAGGCGGGGATCATCGCGCGCCGGATGGGCGCGGCGACGCTGCCGGACTGAGGCCCGGCGGGCCTCCGGGACTCAGCTCAGCCACCCCTTGCGGCGGAAATACACCAGCGGGATCGCCGCCGACACCGCCATCAGCGCAATCGCCCACGGATAGCCCGCGGCCCAGTCCAGTTCCGGCATCACCTTGAAGTTCATGCCGTAGATACTCGCGATCAGCGTGGGCGGCATCAATGCCACCGACACCACCGAGAACAGTTTGATGATCTTGTTCTGGTTGATGTTGATGAAACCGACGGTCGCATCCATCAGGAAGTTGATCTTGTCGAACAGGAACGCGGTGTGGTTCTCGATCGAGTCGATGTCGCGCAGGATCTGGCGCGCTTCGTCCTGCTGCTCGGCCGACAGCAGCTGGCTGCGCATCAGGAAGGACACCGCACGGCGCGTGTCCATCACGTTGCGGCGGATGCGGCCGTTCAGGTCTTCCTCGCGGGCGATGGTTTCCAGCACGTCGGCCGCGGCGGCATCGGTCACGTTCTCGGCCAGCACGCGGCGGCTGGCTTCTTCCAGGCGCTCGTAGACTTCTTCGATCGAGTCGGCCGAGTATTCCGCATCGGTCGCGTACAGGTCCATCAGCACATCCTTGGCGTTGCGCACCGAGCCCGGTCGCATGCGCGCGCGCAGCCGCACCAGCCGGAACACCGGCAGGTCTTCGTCGTGGATGGAGAACAGGACGTCCTTGGTCAGCACGAAGGCCACGCGCACGTTGCGCGAGACCTCTTCCTCGGCGAGCAGGAAGTCGGTGCGGATATGGATATTTTCGTCCTCGCCCTCGAAATAGCGCGCCGACGCCTCCAGGTCGCCCAGGTCTTCCAGCTCGGGAAGGGCGACGCCGTAGGCTTCCTTGATCCAGTTCAGCTCTTCGTCGTCAGGGTTGACGACATCGATCCAGATCGGCTTGTGCTGCAGCAGCTCATTGCGCTCGTCGACTTGCTCCTGGGCAAGCCGGCCTTTCTGCAGGACGAACAGGTTGATCATCCCCGGGATTCCTTATTGCTGATTTGCGACGAAAAACAATGACAAGCGCGAAGACAAGCGCAGGCGGCTCGCCGCATCCCAGGTATTGCGTCATGCCCCGTCATGGCCCAGCGGCAAGCCGCGAAAGGCCGGGCCACGGGCAAGCGTGATCGCGCTGTCCCGCGGCTGCGCGAGAGCAGGGCGGACAAGGCGATGGCGTTTGCCTGGGTTGGCTGGCTAGCCGGGAGAGGGAAGATCCGCCACGGCAGGGCGCGCATGGAGGCGCCGCCGGTGGCACGGAAAGACACTCGCCCGCAGTTCTGACTGCGGGCAAGGCCGACGAAGCGCGGAGCCGGGTGCTCCGGGCAGGTCGTCGTTACGCAGCCCGCAGTGACATGGCATTCGCAGTGGCCGCATGACTGCGCCAACTCGAACACCCGATGCTACTGCCCACGTAATTTCTCCGGGATTGTGATGGCCGCGAGTGTAGCCCAACGAAGGGGCGCTTGTTAAGTGAAATCTCCGCGAAGTCGGCGCGGCAGGCGGCGTGGCCGTTGTGCTCCGCCCCCCAGGCGGGCTCAGCCCATGGCACCGCGCAGCCGGCGCCACAACAGCGGCGCCAGCATCACCGAGGACAGGGCCATGAACATCAGCACGATGGCGGCGTAGTCCTGCCAGTGCGGCTGCTCGCCCAGCAGCCACATGCCCGAGAAGACGCCGACCACCGGGATGAACATGATCGACAGGCTCGACACCACCGGCGGCAGGCTGCGCGCCAGCCCGAACCAGACCAGGTGGCAGAAGGCGAAGACCACCACCGCGTTGTAGGCGATCGCACCCCATTCGACGGCGGTCGGCATGCGCCACCCGTGCTCCAGCAGCAGCGTGCCGGCGAGCAGGAAGGGCACGGTTGCCAGCAGCATCCAGAAGGTCATGGCGCCGATCGGCACGTCAGTCTGGGTGCGCTTCATCAACTGGGTGCCGAAGCCCCAGCCAGCCGCGGCCAGCAGCATCAGCAGCGTGCCGGCAGGGCTGCCGGTCAGCGCGCTGATTTCGCCCGACAGCAGCAGCACCGTGCCCGCCAGCGCGCAGCCGATGCCAATCCAGGCCCAGCCGCCGATGCGTTCGCGGAAGAAGACCAGGCCCCACACCACGGCCCAGATCGGCATGGTGTAGCCGAGGATGGCGGCACGTCCCGACGACAGCATCTTGACCGCGCAGATGGCGAACAGGTGCCACACCACCATGTTGGGCAGGGCAAGGCGGAACACCGTGCCCCATTCGCGCCGCGGCACCGCCAGCGAATCGCCGCGCAGGCGCAGCGCCAGGCCCAGCGCGACCACGCCGCCGGCCATGCACAGCAGGCGGAAGCCCATCGGCGGAAAATGCGCAACCCCGACCTTCATGATGGGCCAGTTGATGCCCCAGGCGAGGGTCAGAACGACAAGCAGGAAAATACCGCGGCGATCGAGAGACATGACTGCAGGATGGCGGCTGTGCGCGATGCCGCTCTTTGTTTTGAGAGGAAGCGCAAAACGATAGCACGCAGCGGGTAAAATTGCCGGAAACGACATATGCTGCAGGGATGAAAGGTTTTCACGCCGCTGCGGCCAACCGTGCCGGCCTGGGACTTGGATGTCCCATGAGGCGCCGGCGCCACCAGGAAATTTCGAGCATCCCATGACTTTCACCGAGCAGCTTGCTGCCGCCTGGCAGCGCAACGATTCCCTTCTGTGCGTCGGGCTCGACCCTGATCCGCATAAGCTGCCGCTGTCGCTGACCGGCACGGGCGGCGCCATCTTCTCGTTCTGCCGCGAGATCGTCGATGCCACCGCCGACCTGGTTTGCGCCTTCAAGCCGCAGATCGCGTATTTCCATTCGCAGCGCGCCGAAGACCAGCTCGAGCAGCTGATCCACTACATCCACGACGCCCACCCCGGCATCCCGGTGATCCTGGACGCCAAGCGCGGCGATATCGGCTCGACCGCCGAGCACTATGCGCTGGAAGCATTCGAGCGCTACCGCGCCGACGCAGTCACGGTCAGCCCGTACATGGGCTTCGATTCGATGCAGCCGTACCTGGCCTACCCGGACCGCGGGGTGATCGTGCTGTGCCGCACTTCCAACCCCGGCGGCTCGGACGTGCAGTTCCTGCAGGTCGAGGGCAAGCCGCTGTACCAGCTGGTGGCCGAGGCCGCGCGCGAGCGCTGGAACACCACCGGCCAGATGGGCCTGGTGGTGGGCGCCACCTTCCCCAACGAAATCGCGCGCGTGCGCCAGATCGTCGGCGACATGCCGCTGCTGATCCCCGGCATCGGCGCGCAGGGGGGCGATATCGAAGCGACGGTCAAGGCCGGGCGTACCGCGGATGGCACCGGCATGATGATCAACTCGTCGCGCGCGATCCTGTACGCCAGCCGCGAGAAGGATTTCGCGGCGGCGGCGCGCAACGTGGCGCTGCAGACGCGGGAGACCATCAATCGCTACCGCCACGGCTGACTGCCGCATGCGGCAGGTTAAAAAAACCGCGCCAGCTGGCGCGGTTTTTTGTTGGGCTGCAGTGTGGGCTGCGGTTGGGCACCCTGGGACGGCAGGAGCCCTCAGGCCTCATTGCGCAGCAACTCCAGCAACCCCCGCATCGCGTGCTCCGCCGCCTGGCGCCGGATCTGCGCCCGGTCGCCGGGAAAGCGCTGGGTTTCCACGATGGTGGTGATGCGGTTGCTCCAGCCAAAGCACACCATGCCCACCGGTTTTTCCGGCGTGCCGCCGTTGGGGCCGGCCACGCCGGTGATCGCCAGCGAGACCTGCGCGCGGCTGTTCAGCAGCGCCCCTTCTGCCATCGCGCGCGCGACCTCTTCGCTGACGGCACCGTGGTCGCGGATCAGCTTGGCCGGCACGCCCAGCATAGTGGACTTGGCTTCGTTGGAATAGGTGACGAAGCCGCGCTCGAACCAGCCTGAAGAGCCCGAGACATCGGTGATGGCGGCGGCGACCAGTCCGCCGGTACAGGACTCGGCGGTGGCCAGCATCAGGGATTTATCGGCAAGGGCGACGCCGGACTGGACGGCAAGCTGGTCGAGCAGGCGGCTGACTGACATGATGGATTTGGGGTTTGTTGGAAGGGGCGGGACTCAGAACGAGCGCCACAGCGCGAACACCAGCAGCGTGTAGAAGGCCGCGAAGATGTCGTCGAACATCACGCCGAAGCCGCCGCGCAGGCCGGGGCCCTTGAGCGTGCGGTCGTAGTAGCCAATCGGCGCGGGCTTGGCGATATCGAACAGCCGGAACCACAGGAAGGCGGCGAACTGCCCCCAGAATCCGGTCGGCGTGACAAAGGCCAGCACCAGCCAGAACGCGATGATCTCGTCCCACACCATGCTGCCATGGTCATGCACGCCCATGTCGCGCGCGGTTTTGGCGCAGGCCCAAAGGCCCAGCAGGAAGCCGCCGCCTACCACCCATAGCCAGGTGGTCGGCTCGATCCACAGCGACACCACCACGAACGACAGCCACGCGTAGAGCGTGCCGACCGTGCCGGGGCTGACCGGCGACAGGCCCGAGCCGAAGCCGAAGGCGATCAGGTGGGCCGGATGCGCCAGCATGAAGCGCGCCGTCGGGCGCGTGACCTTGACGGTCTGGCCGGCTTCCAGGGTCATGGCGGGATCGCGGGGTGCGGCCCCGGACGGGATGGTGGACATCAAGGTTGGCTCGTGTGATGCGGATGCTGCTTATGGTTATGGCCGGCTTGCTGCGGCAACTGCTGCTTTTAGTGCTGCAAAAGGCGGGACTCCGGTTCCCGCGCGGCGCGCCGATGCCGGCATCATGACACGCCTGTGCCCCGGTGTCAGGAGGAGGCGAAGTGGTCGAAGCTGGCGCCGGTGTAGCGCGTGGGGTTGCCGGCATGGTCGACCAGGCGCAGGCCCGGCTCCGATGTGATCGCCCCGACTCGCGTCAGCGGCAACGCCAGCCGTTCGCTGATTGCGGCGAGCGCATCGCGGTTGCCCGCCGGGGCGGTGAAGCACAGCTCGTAGTCGTCCCCGCCCGCCAAGACGCATTCACGCTGGATCGCCTCCGGCTGGCTGGCCAGCACCGCCGAGCGCGGCAGGGCGTCGACATCGACCAGTGCGCCCACCTGCGAGCGTGCCAGGATATGGCCAAGGTCGCCGATCAGGCCGTCGGAGATGTCGAGTGCTGCATGCGCTACGCCGCGCAGGGCCATGCCCAGTGCCACGCGCGGTGTCGGCGTGTCCATGCGCGGGCGTACCTGGGTGAAGTCGGGCTCGGGCAGCAGCCATTCTCCACGGCAGTCGCCCAGTGCGAGGCGCGCGTCGCCAAGCGTGCCGGAGATCCAGATATCGTCGCCCGGGCGTGCCGCGTCGCGGCGCAGCGCCGCGCGGTGCGGGACATCGCCGAACACGGTCAGCGACAGCGTCAGCGGACCGCGCGTGGTGTCGCCGCCGACCAGCTCGCAGCCGTGGGCGTCGGCCAGGGCCAGCATGCCGTCGGCCAGCTCGGCCAGCCATGCCGGGTCGGCCTCGGGCAGGGCTAGCGCCAGCGTGAAGGCGCGCGGCTCGGCCCCCATCGCGGCGAGGTCGGACAGGTTGACCGCCAGCGCCTTGTGGCCCAGCGCGCGTGGCGCCACGTCGGCAAAGAAATGGCGGCCGCTGACCAGCATGTCGGTGCTGATGGCGAGGTGATGGCCCGGGCGGCCTTCGATCAGTGCGCAGTCGTCGCCCACGCCGAGTGCGGCTTTGTGCACCGGACGCGTGAAATAGCGGCGAATCAGGTCGAACTCTGAAAGGGGAGCGGTCTGGGCGTCGGACATCGCGGCGAACTGGCAGTGGACAGGTGTTTGCCCGGCCGGCAGGCACCGGAGGGACGGAAGGACTCGGATGGGCGCATCAGGATGCGGCGCCGGCAGCGTTTCAGCAAGATACTGCCGCGCACGACAGCCATGACCGCAGCGAGTCACCAGCCATGCGCCGGGCGGCGCTACGCTTGCTGGTGTTGCCCCGCTGGATGGGGCATATTGTACCGAATAGCAAAGGTGCCCCAAGCAAAAGGCTTATTGTGAAATAGTATTTCACTATATAAAATGCTGGGTTCCAAAGGAAGAGAAGGGCGGACACGTGGAGCCGGTCCGCCGATCGTCCCCGCCAGTCAATGACGGCTCCACCGATTGGAAAATGCGCCGATGACCAGCCCTCAGCAGTCCCCGTCCCAAGACGATCTGAAACAGCAGCAGCGTGAGGCGCTGCGCAAAGCGGCGCTCGAGTACCACGAGTTTCCGACCCCCGGCAAGATTTCCGTCACCCCGACCAAGCCGCTGTCGAACCAGCGCGACCTGGCACTGGCCTACTCGCCGGGCGTGGCCGCGGCCTGTGAAGAGATCGTGGTCGACCAGGCCAATTCCTTCCGCTATACCGCGCGCGGCAACCTCGTCGCGGTGATCACCAACGGCACCGCCGTGCTCGGCCTGGGCGACATCGGCGCCGCGGCCTCCAAGCCCGTGATGGAAGGCAAGGGCGGCCTGTTCAAGAAGTTTGCCGGTATCGACGTGTTCGATATCGAAATCGACGAGAAGGACCCGGAAAAGCTGGTCCAGATCATCGCCGCGCTGGAGCCCACCTTCGGCGGCATCAACCTGGAAGACATCAAGGCACCGGAGTGCTTCTACGTCGAGCGCAAGCTGCGCGAGAAGATGAAGATTCCCGTCTTCCACGACGACCAGCACGGCACCGCAATCGTGGTGGCCGCGGCCGTGATCAACGGCCTGAAGGTGGTCGGCAAGGACATCAGCAAGGTCAAGCTGGTCGCCTCGGGCGCCGGCGCCGCCGCGCTGGCCTGCCTGGACCTGCTGGTCGACATCGGCCTGCCCATCGAGAACATCTGGGTGACCGACCTGGCCGGCGTGGTCTATGAAGGCCGTACCGAGCTGATGGATCCGGAAAAGGCCCGTTTCTCGCAGAAAACCGACAAGCGCAAGCTGGGTGAGGTCATCGACGGCGCCGACATCTTCCTGGGCCTGTCCGCCGCGGGCGTGCTCAAGCAGGACATGGTCCAGCGCATGGCCGACAAGCCGCTGGTGCTGGCGCTGGCCAACCCGAACCCGGAAATCGCGCCCGAGCTGGTCAAGGAAGTGCGCCCGGACGCCGTGATGGCCACCGGCCGCACCGACTACCCGAACCAGGTCAACAACGTCCTGTGCTTCCCGTTCATCTTCCGTGGCGCGCTGGACTGCGGCGCCACCACCATCACGCGCGAGATGGAGATCGCCGCGGCCAACGCGCTGGCCGAGCTGGCGCGCCAGGAGCAGAGCGACATCGTTGCCAGCGCCTATGGCATCCAGGACCTGTCGTTCGGCCCCGAGTACCTGATCCCGAAGCCGTTCGATCCGCGCCTGATCGTCAAGGTGGCGCCGGCCGTGGCCGAAGCCGCGATGAAGTCGGGCGTGGCCGCCCGTCCAATCGAGGACATGGACGCCTACCGCCTGCAACTGCAGCAGTTCGTGTACCACTCCGGCACGCTGATGAAGCCGATCTACGCCGCCGCGCGCAAGGTCGAGATGGAGAAGAAGCGCATCGTCTTTGCCGAGGGCGAAGAAGAGCGCGTGCTGCGCGCCGTGCAGGTGATCGTCGATGAAAAGCTGGCCAACCCGATCCTGATCGGCCGCCCGGCCGTGCTGCAGCACCGCATCGAGCGCTTCGGCCTGCGCCTGCGCGCCGGCGTCGACTTCACTGTGGTCAATCCCGAGCACGACGAGCGCTTCCGCGACTACTCCGACGCGTATTACCGCATGATGGCGCGCCAGGGCATCACGCCCCAGTACGCCAAGCTGGAACTGCGCCGCCGCACCACGCTGATCGGCGCCATGCTGGTCAAGCAGGGCGAGGCCGACGGCATGATCTGCGGTACCGTCAGCACCACCGCGGCGCACCTGCGCTACATCGACCAGGTGCTGGGCGGCACTGGCAAGGTCTACGCGGCCATGAACGGCCTGGTGCTGCCGGGCCGCCAGATCTTCCTGGTCGACACCCACGTCAACGTGGACCCGACCGCCGAGGAGCTGGCCGAGATCACGCTGATGGCTGCCGAAGAACTGAAGCGCTTCGGTATCGAGCCCAAGGTCGGCCTGCTGTCGCACTCGAACTTCGGCACGTCCGAGGCGCCTTCGGCCCGCAAGATGCGCGATACGCTCGCCATCCTGCGCGAGCGCGCGCCGGAACTCGAAGTCGACGGTGAAATGCACGGCGACAGCGCGCTCGACCAGAAGCTGCGCGACCGGCTGGTGCCGGACAGCACGCTGCAGGGCGAAGCCAACCTGCTGGTGTGCCCGAACATCGACGCAGCCAATATCTCGTACAACCTGCTCAAGGTTGCCGCGGGCAACAACGTGGCGATCGGCCCGATCCTGCTGGGCGTGAACGCGCCGGTGCATATCCTGACGCCGTCGGCGACGGTGCGCCGCATCGTCAACATGACCTCGCTGGTGGTGGTGGACGCTGCTGCCAAGCGTTAAGCCGGCTGCGTTGCAGCGGTTGCGGAAAAGCCGGGTTCGCCCGGCTTTTTTGTCGCTTGGCGGTGACGGTTAGTATGCGCACACATACGCTTAACATATTGAAACAATTGAAGAAATCCCGCTGCGCCGGGGCCGGGATTGATTAATTGCGTGCATGCGCGTAACCTTACGCCTTTGATACAGGCGCTCGCCATGAGCGCCCCGGTGCGGTTGGCATCCGGCGCGTGAATTGAAAGGCGCGCAAGGTTTGCCGGCCAGGGTGGCCCGGACAGATCGTCTACCCAAACAGCGGCAGGCTCGATTTCCGGTTCAACCTAGACAAGCAACGTGGTTTCCCAAGTACCCTTGATGCAGCAGGCAGCGCGGATGCTGGCCCGGTCGATGACCGGCGCGGCGTTGGTGCTGGCCCTGGCGCAGCCCGCGCTGGCGCGCCAGGCGCAGACCGAAGGCATGGGAACCATTGCGGTGCAGCAGTTGCCCAACGAAGCACGGCAGACCCTGGAGCGCATCGAAGCCGGCGGCCCGTTTCCGTATGACAAGGACGGAACCAGGTTCGGGAACTACGAACGCCTGCTGCCGCAAAAAGAACGCGGCTACTACCGCGAGTACACGGTAAAGAGCGCCAGAAGCCGGAACCGGGGAGCCAGGCGGATCGTATGCGGCGGGGAACAGCGCGCTGCCAACGATTGTTACTACACGGAAGACCACTACAACAGCTTCAAACGGATACTCAAATGATGACTGACATTTTCGGATTGGGCGACGCCCTTGCCGCCCGCGAAGAGCGCGGCGCCGGAGATGGCTGGCAGCGGGCCCAGCAGCAGGCCCAGAACCTATACGACAACGTGCTGACGATGCCGCAGCGCCAAGAGCTCACGCACAAACTCCCGCCCGCGAACGCGCCCGTGGCCATGCCGGCCGGTGCAGGCTGGGCTGACGGCACCAGCGAGGGGGCCATGAACCTGTTCAAGACGGTGCGTCCGAACATCGTCCAGTCGATCCGCGCCTTCCGCGTGCCCGAGCTGGCCCAGGCGGCCGCCGATCTCGGCCAGCATTTCCTGTATGCCAACTGCGCGCATTGCGCCAGCAAGGCCGAGGTTCTGGAAACGATCGCAACGTCGTTTATCTTCCCCAAGCATTTCGGCAAGAACTTCGATGCGCTGGCGGACTGCCTGACCGACCTGATCTACAAGGCTGGCCCGCAGCCGGGCTTTGTCATCGTTCTGGAAGGCCTGCCGATTGCGCAGAAGTTCGACAAGGAAGGGCGCGAGGTGCTGCTCGACGTGTTTCGCGATGCCGCCGAGTTCTGGGGCGAGCGTAAGGTGCAGTTCCGGGTGTTCTACTCGTTCGCCTGAGCGCCGGTACCGTTCCATACAAGCAAAAAGCCCGCAATTGCGGGCTTTTTGCTTGTATGCGCGCGGCGCGTGCCGGCCTCACTCCTGCGCAGGGACATGCCCGTGCGGCGTCAGCCGGTCGATCAGCTCGGGCAGGCCCTCGCTCAGTTGCGCTGCCACGTCCTCCTGCGACATCCCGGTCGACTGTGCCAGCGAGTCCAGCGCCCCGGTCCCGCCCAGCGCGTCGCTCAGCGCCGAAGGCGTGACCGGCTGGTTGGCGCCGGTGCCGATCCACGAATCCACCTGCTCGCCCAGCCCCGCCTGCGCCAGGATCTGCTGCAGCGCGCCGATGCCGCCTGCGGCAGCGCCCAGCGCCTGGCTGTTGGCCGGGGCGCCACCCTGGCCGCCAAGCAGCCCGCCGAGCAGGGAGCCAAGGTCGAGCCCGCCGGTGGCGCCGGGCGCGCTGGCATTGCCGCCGATCATGCCGCCTAGCAGCCCGCCAAGGCTGCCCAGTCCACCGAGCCCATCGTCGACCGGCGCTGCGGAGCCGCTTTCCTGGCTGCGGTTGCGCATGGCCAGCATTGCCAGCAGGCCGAGCGCCATCATCAGCTTCGGATTGAGCCCGCCGGCGCTGCCTTCTTCGCCGCGGGCATTGCCCAGTTGTCCGAGCACGCCGCCCAGCACGCTATCGAGTAGTCCCATGGTCGACTCCTTCAGTCAAGGTTGGCGCTGGCCGGATGGCCGCCGCCGTCAGAATCCGCCAAGCAAGGCGTTGAGCGTGGAAAGGCAGGCCAGCCCGGCGGTCTCGGTGCGCAGGATGCGCGGGCCGAGCGACACGCCGGTGAAGCCGGCTTGCCGCGCCGCTTGTTCTTCATCGGGCGACAGCCCGCCTTCCGGTCCGATCAGCAGCGTGACGCCATCGGCGAGCAGGGCGTCGCGGTGCTCGGCAATATAGGCCGGCAGCGACTGCTCGGCCCGCGGCGATACCAGCAGCCGTGCACCGGCGCCGCTGCCTGACTGCGCCAGCCACGTCTCAAAGTTAGCGACCGGGGCCACTGCCGGCAAGCGATTGCGCCCGCATTGTTCGCAGGCGGCCTGCACCAGCGCCTGCCAGTGCGCCTGGCGCTTGTGCGCGCGGTCACCGGCGAGGCGCACCACCGAGCGGTTGGCCTGCAGGGGCTGGATCGCGGCGACACCGAGTTCTACCGCTTTCTCGATCAGCCAGTCCATCTTGTCGCCGCCGGCCAGCCCTTGCGCCAGCCTGACGCGGAAGGGCAGCTCGGCCTCGGCCGCGTCGTGCGCGCCGATGCGCGCCAGCGCATGGCGCTTGCCCAGTTCAAGCAGGGTGGCGGCGTGGCTGCCGCCGCGACCGTCGAACAGCGTGATGGCGTCACCGGGCGCCAGGCGCAGCACCTGGGCGTGGCGTACCACCGGCTCGGGCAGCGGAAATTCGGCTTCGGCGGCCAGGACCGTGTCCGTGCCGCCGACAAAGAAACGCGGAGCCATCAGCTTGCCTTGCCCCCGTTCGGATCGAGCGGCTTGCCGAAGCCCCAGCGGTACCCGTCCGGGTCCTCGACCATGCAGTAGCGGTCGCCCCAGAACTGGTCGGCGGGGGCCATCAGGCTGACGGCGCCGGCGTCGACCGCGCGCTGGTGCATCGCGTCGACATCGTCGCAGTAGACATAGAAGGTTTGCGGGCATTCCACGCCCAGCGAGCGGGGCGTGCGGGCGGTGCTGCCCCAGGCGCCTTCGGGTGCGAACATTACCACCAGGTCGCCCTGGTAGTGCATTTCGGCATGGGTCGGCACGCCGTTTTCATCGACCACGTTGCCGGCGGCAAAGCCGAAGGCGCGGCTGTAGAAGTCCAGTGCGGCGCGCCCGTTGGCGACGGTCAGGTAGGGGGTGAGCCAGGGGGTGTTGGCCGGTCTGCTCATGATCGTCTCCTGTCTGCGGGAAACCCGGCGCGGTCTGTCACTCGTCTGTTGCCGAGCCGGCCCGCGCGGTGCGAGTGTGCATCTTACGCGCGTGGCGGTGCGCTGTCGAAGTGCGGCGCAGCGCTACGTGCACAGCCACCCGGGTGATCCCCGAGCCATGCCCGCTGCCGGTGTCCGGGAGTCCGGAAAACCCCTTAGCTTCTGTTAAAATTGCGGTTTTCCCGCCGACAGGCTCACGCCCGCCCGCGTCCAAGCTCACGTCCAAGACCGCACGAATGTCCGCCCTAGCCCATCCCGCCACGAGTCCCTTCGCTTCCCAGCCCGCCAAGCTGATGGCCGATGCCATCCGCGTGCTTGCCATGGACGCCGTCCAGCAGGCCAATTCCGGCCACCCCGGTGCGCCGATGGGCATGGCGGATATCGCCGTGGCGCTGTGGGGCCGGCACCTGAAGCACAACCCGGCCAACCCGCACTGGGCCGACCGCGACCGCTTCGTGCTGTCGAACGGCCACGGCTCGATGCTGATCTATTCGCTGCTGCACCTGAGCGGCTATGACCTGCCGGTCGAAGAGCTGAAGAACTTCCGCCAGCTGCACAGCAAGACCGCCGGCCACCCGGAATACGGCATCACCCCGGGCGTGGAGACCACCACCGGCCCGCTCGGCCAGGGCATCACCAACGCGGTCGGCATGGCGCTGGCCGAACGCCTGCTGGGCGAAGAATTCAACCGCCCCGGTTTCGATATCGTCAACCACCACACCTACGTCTTCCTGGGCGATGGCTGCCTGATGGAAGGCATCTCGCACGAGGCCTGCTCGCTGGCCGGCACGCTGAAGCTTAATAAGCTGATTGCGCTGTGGGACGACAACGGCATCTCGATCGACGGCGACGTCGTGCACTGGTTCAACGACGACACCCCGAAGCGCTTCGAAGCCTACGGCTGGAACGTGATCCGCGGCATCGACGGCCATGACGTTACCGCCGTCGACCTGGCGATCTCGCAGGCCAAGGCCAGCGACAAGCCGACCCTGATCTGCTGCCGCACCAAGATCGGCAAGGGCGCGCCCAACAAGGAAGGCGGCCACGACGTGCACGGCGCGCCGCTGGGCGGCGCCGAAGTGCTGGCCACGCGCGAGGCGCTGGGCTGGGCCCATGCCCCGTTCGAAGTGCCGGCCGACGTCTATGACGCCTGGGACGCCAAGGCCAACGGCCAGGCGCTGGAGCGTGCCTGGACCGCGCTGTTCGACGCGTACGCCGAGCGCCACCCGTATGAAGCCGGCGAATTCACCCGCCGCATGAAGGGCGAGCTGCCAGGTTCGTTCGACGCCGCCGTCGAGGCTTTCATCGCCAAGTGCGAGGAAAAGGCCGAGACCATCGCCACCCGCAAGGCCAGCCAGAACACCATCGAAGCCTTCGGCCCGGTGCTGCCCGAGTTCCTCGGCGGCTCGGCCGACCTGACCGGCTCGAACCTGACCAACTGGTCGGGCAGCAAGGCCGTGCGCGTGGACGCCTGGGGCAACCACATCAACTACGGCGTGCGCGAGTTCGGCATGAGCGCCATCATGAACGGCATCACGCTGCATGGCGGCTACATCCCCTACGGCGCGACCTTCCTGACCTTCTCGGACTACAGCCGCAATGCGCTGCGCATGGCGGCGCTGATGAAGATCCGCTCGCTGTTCGTGTTCACCCATGATTCGATCGGCCTGGGCGAAGACGGCCCGACGCACCAGTCGATCGAGCATGTCGCCAGCCTGCGCCTGATCCCCAACATGGACGTCTGGCGTACCGCCGACACCACCGAGACCGCGGTGGCCTGGGCCGAGGCGATCCGCCGCGAGAATGGCCCGAGCTGCCTGATCTTCAGCCGCCAGAACCTGCCGTTCCAGCAGCGCGACGACGCCACCCGCGCCAATATCGCGCGCGGCGGCTACGTGCTGCGCGACAGCGTCAACGCCAGCACCGGCCGTCCGGACGCCGTGATCATGGCGACCGGCTCGGAAGTGGGCCTGGCGGTTGGCGCGGCAGACGCGCTGGCAGCGGAAGGCGTGCATGTGCGCGTGGTCTCGATCCCGGCGACCACCGTGTTCGACAAGCAGGACACCGCCTACAAGGCCAGCGTGCTGCCGGCCGGCGTGCCGCGCGTGGCGGTCGAGGCGGGCGTGACGGACTTCTGGTGGAAGTACCAGGTCCAAGCGGTAGTGGGCATCGACACCTTCGGCGAATCGGCCCCGGCCGGCGTGCTGTTCAAGCACTTCGGCTTCACCGTCGACAACGTCGTGCGTACGGTGAAAGACACCCTTATCTAAGCATCCGGGCGCTGCAACCGCGCGGTGCGCCGCGCGGCAGCAGCGGCGCCCACCGGTTTTCATCGATCCTCAGGAGAGACAGTCATGACCATCAAGATCGGCATCAACGGCTTCGGCCGCATCGGGCGCATGGTGTTCCGCGCCGCCGCCGCCAACTTCAAGGACATCGAAGTCGTTGCCATCAACGACCTGCTCGAGCCCGACTACCTGGCCTACATGCTGAAGTACGACTCGGTGCACGGCCGCTTTGACGGCGAAGTGTCGGTCGACGGCAACACCCTGGTCGTCAACGGCAAGAAGATCCGCCTGACCGCGGTCAAGGATCCGGCCGAGCTGAAGTGGGGTGAAGTCGGCGCCGACGTGGTGATCGAGTCGACCGGCATCTTCCTGACCAAGGAAGGCGCGCAGAAGCACATCGATGCGGGCGCCAAGAAGGTGATCATGTCGGCCCCGTCGAAGGACGACACCCCGATGTTCGTGTACGGCGTGAACCACGAAACGTACAAGGGCGAAGCGATCATCTCCAACGCGAGCTGCACCACCAACTGCCTGGCACCGGTGGCCAAGGTGCTGAACGACAAGTGGGGCATCAAGCGCGGCCTGATGACCACCGTGCACGCTGCCACCGCCACCCAGAAGACCGTTGACGGCCCGTCCAACAAGGACTGGCGCGGCGGCCGCGGCATCCTGGAAAACATCATCCCGTCGTCGACCGGCGCCGCCAAGGCCGTGGGCGTGGTGATCCCGCAGCTAAACAAGAAGCTGACCGGCATGTCGTTCCGCGTGCCGACCTCCGACGTGTCGGTGGTCGACCTGACAGTCGAGCTGGAAAAGTCGGCTTCGTACGAGGAAATCTGCGCCGAGATGAAGGCCCAGAGCCAGGGCGCGCTCAAGGGCGTGCTGGGCTACACCGAAGACAAGGTTGTCGCCACCGACTTCCGCGGCGATGCCCGCACCTCGATCTTCGACGCCGAAGCCGGCATCGCGCTGGACGGCACCTTCATCAAGGTCGTGAGCTGGTATGACAACGAGTGGGGCTACTCGAACAAGTGCCTGGAAATGGCCCGCGTGGTGGCCAAGTAATCCGGCTGTCCTTGCAGCCAATAAAAACGCGCCTTCGGGCGCGTTTTTTATTGGGCGCGATGGCCGTTCAGGCGCCCTCGCGCGGCGCCAGCGGGCGCGCGTCGACCGCCGCGCCGTCCACCAGGAAGTGGCCGCCGGCGACATGGTGGATCGTACGCAGCGCGTCGTGGCCCTCGAAATGCCAGCGCCCATTGCTGAACACGCGCGAATCCGCATGCGCGGCTACCACCTCACCGAGGAACAGGTCATAGGTCTGCTGCGTTGCCGGTTCCGGCAGCAGCCTGCATTCGAGCCAGGCCGCGCTGCCTTCCAGCAGCGGCGCGCCGACGACGGTGCCGGCAAAGGTGCCCAGCCCGTAGGCATCGAACTTGTCGATCCCTTCCTGCTCCAGCAGGGCCAGCCCGGAGCTGGAGCCAAGCGCTTCGGTCAGGTCGACCTGGCTGACGGTGGGCACCTGCAGCACGAATTCGCCGCTATCTTCCAGCAGGCGCCGGGTCCAGGTGCTCTTGTCCAGCACCACCGCAACCTTGGGCGGCGCGAAATCCAGCGGCATTGCCCACGCGGCGGCCATGATGTTGCGCTTGCCGCCCGCGGCCGCGCTGACCAGCACGGTCGGGCCATGATTGAGCAGCCGGTAGGCCTTGGGCAGTTCGACAGGAAGGCGGTAATGGTCGGTGCGGGAGTCAGGCATGATGGCGGACGCGTTCGCGGCCTGGGAAAAGAATGACAAAAATGGGATGGTGACCCCCAATATACGCCGATGCCCAAGGCTCTGCTGCGGCACGGAAAGTATGCGTATATGAGACCAACTTCATAAAAATGACCTCATTTTTCAGAAATGTGACAAGGTTTGGCGCTCCGAAAATGCCGAATTTGCTTTCCGAGCTTGTTTTTTCCTCTTACACTATCAAGATGCCGTTGAACTCTGATGTGCAGCCAGTGCAAGTGGTGGGGCCATCTTTGCTAAGAAAAATCTGACCTGGGCCTGATCATGGTGAACGTAGACACAAAGCTTTTAGTGATCTTCACCGAGCTGCTGAGTAAGCGAAACGCCACCTACGTCGCGGAGAAGATGCACATGACCGCGCCGGCGGTATCGCATTCGCTGGGCCGGTTGCGCGAGATTTTTGATGATCCGCTCTTCATCCGCGTTCCCCACGGCCTGACGCCCACCCCCCGCGCGCTGGAGCTGGGCCCCAAGATCCGCGACATGCTGGACCTGTGGTCGTCGATCAACGAAGGCGACGCCGATAATTTCGATCCCGCGGTGGCCACCGGCACGCTGAGCATCGGCTTTGCCGCCGAGCTGGGCGACACGGTGTTCAACCGCTTCGTGCTGCGCATCAAGCAGCTGGCGCCGGACCTGCATATCAAGCTGGTCGAGTCCCATTCCTGGGAAGCCGACGTGGCCTCGATGCGCGCCAATGAGCTGGACCTGGCGTTTTCCCCGTTCCCGACCCGGCATCCGGAAATCGTCGAGGAAATGGTGACGTCGCTGAACCTGTGGGTGTGCGCGCGCAAGAACCACCCGGTGCTGAAGAACCACTGCACGCTCGAGCAATACCTGGACTGCGGCCATATCTTCATGGCGCATTCCGGCGGCGCGGGCCGCCCGGCGCCGTCGCTGATCCCGCTCGACTACGCGCTGCAGCAGCGCGGCCTCAAGCGCAATGCGACGCTGACGGTGCATTCGTGGCGGGCGCAGGCCGAGATGGCCGCGCAGACCGACATGATCTTCACTGTCAATGCGCTGACCAAGGACATGGCCTGCGAAACCTACGGCCTGAAGGCGTTCCCGCTGCCGGCTGAACTCAATACCACGGTCGGCCTGAACATGTTCTGGCACCGCAGCCGCAACACCCATCCGATGCTGGTATGGGCGCGCAACCTGTTCCGCCAGGTGGTGGCCGAGTTTGTCGGCCTGTCGGCGTCGCGCCCGTCGCGCGTGGTTGCTGCAGACGACCTGCAGGCGCTGCGCGAGCCCTGAACCAGGGCATTCCCATAAAAAAACCGGCGCCTGGCGCCGGTTTTTGTTTTGCCGGATGCGCTACGCGGTGCGTGCGCCGGCTTATCGTTTGGGTCTGTGGGGACAGTCGGTCTTCGTGCAGTTGCCGTACAGCGACAGTGCATGTTCCTGCAGGGTAAAGCCGCGCTCGCGCGCAATGCTTTGCTGGCGATGCTCGATCTCGGAGTCGAAGAACTCCTCGACGCGGCCGCAATCGAGGCAGACCAGGTGGTCGTGGTGCTTGCCTTCGTTGAGTTCGAAAATGGCCTTGCCGGATTCGAAGTTGTTGCGCGACAGCAGGCCTGCCTGTTCGAACTGGGTGAGCACGCGGTAGACGGTTGCGAGGCCGATATCCATATGCTCGTTCAGCAGGATACGGTAGACGTCTTCCGCGCTCAGGTGCCGCTGTTCGCTGGTCTGAAAAATTTCAAGAATCTTCAGCCTGGGCACGGTCGCCTTCAGGCCGATATTCTTGAGGTCCGCCGGACTCGGCATGGGCGTGACTCCCTAGAGTACAATGTCTGGATAGTTGAATCATAAGGGTTTTGACAGCAAAAGTCGCCCGCGGTGCCGCATGCCATGTGGGCAACGCGCCTCAGGCATTTGCCGTCGGTCCCATGTGGTTGCCGCGGCAGGCGCCCCGTGCGCATGTGGTGTAGCCGGCTCTTGCAGCGCTTGCTGCGCCGGTCTTCCGCGGTACTTTCCGTACTTTCCCTTTCCCTCCCGGAAGCGAGATACATGCGTTATATCCGTTCGTCCGCCATGCGCCCGACGCTGGTTGTCTCCCTGCTGGCCGCGGCTCTGCTGGCCGGCGCCTGCTCGGCCTACGATTCCACCTCGCGCAAGGTAGCCAACGCCATCACGCCGTACCGGATCAATATCGTGCAGGGCAACTTCGTGTCCCGCGAGGCCGCTTCGCAACTGCGCGAAGGCATGACGCGCGAGCAGGTCAAGTTCCTGCTCGGCACGCCGCTGCTGACCGATGTGTTCCACGCCAACCGCTGGGACTATGTGTTCTCGTTCCGCCGCGGCAATACCCCGGTGGTGCAGCAGCGCCGCTATACGGTCTTTTTCGATGGCGACCGCCTGGTCAAGTTTGGTGGCGACGAACTGCCGTCCGAATACGAGCTGATCGCCGAAATTGACGGCATGAAGAAGGCGCTGAAGGACCAGACCCCGGGCAAGGTGTCCACCAGCAGCACGGCCGCTGCCCAGGCTGAGCCGCAGACCACCGTGGAAAACTTCGTGCCGCGGCAGGCGGCCGAGCCGGCCGCCGCGCCGGCACAGGCGCCCGCTGCATCTGCCGCCCCCGCGGCTGAAGCGCCGCCGGCTGCGGCCCCCGCCCCCGCCCAGGCCACCGCGCCCGCCGAAGCGTCCAAGGCCAACTGAGCCGCCATCCGCGGCTTGCCATCTGTTCCCGGGCCGGTCAGCCATGACCGGCCCATTCACTTTTCGCGTATTGCGCACATTCCGCTGAGCCAGACACCATGAACATCGCCATCGCAGGCGCATCCGGCCGCATGGGCCGCATGCTGATCGAACAAGTGCTGAACACCGAGGGCGTGAAGCTGTCGGGCGCGCTCGACCTGCCGGGCTCGCCGGCACTGGGCCAGGACGCGGGCCTGTTCCTGGGCCGCAACACCGGCGTGGCGATCACGGCGGACCTGGAAGCCGGCCTGGCCGCTGCGGATTGCCTGATCGACTTCACCCGTCCGGAAGGCACGCTGGCGCACCTGGCCGTGGCGAAGAAGCTGGGCGTCAAGATGGTGGTCGGCACTACCGGCTTCGACGACGCCGGCAAGGCCGCGCTGGCCGAAGCCGCCAAGTCCATCGGCATCGTCTTTGCCGCCAACTTCAGCGTCGGCGTCAATGCCACCTTCAAGCTGCTGGAAGTGGCGGCCAAGCTGCTGTCGACCGGCTACGACATCGAAGTGATCGAGGCCCACCACCGCTTCAAGGTCGACGCCCCGTCGGGCACCGCGCTGAAGATGGGTGAAGTGATCGCCGATGCGCTCGGCCGCGACCTGAAGACCTGCGCCGTCTATGCCCGCGAGGGCCATACCGGCGAGCGAGATCCCAATTCGATCGGCTTTGCCACCATCCGCGGCGGCGACATCGTCGGCGACCACACCGTGATGTTTGCCGGCATCGGCGAGCGCATCGAGATCAGCCACAAGTCGTCCAGCCGCCAGTCCTATGCCGACGGTGCCGTGCGTTCGGCCCGTTTCCTGGCCGACAAGCCCAACGGCCTGTTCGACATGCAGGACGTGCTGGGCCTGAAGTAAGGCGCCCCCGGCGCGGCCAGCGCCGGCGCCACGGTTATAATCGATTGCTTTAGCATTGCTCGCCGGACGGGCGCCCCAGACGGGCGCCCGCCGCCCACATTCCAACGCTTCCCCGGCTGCCGGCAGGCCAGATGCCGCGCAGGCGCTGCCCTGATCGTTGCCCTGACTGCTGTCCCGACCATGCAAGACAAATACCTTCCTTCCGCCGTTGAACAAGCCGCCCAGCAGCACTGGCAAGCCATCGACGCCTACCGCGTGTCGGAGCATGCAGCGGGCCCCGACGGCAAGGAAAAGGCCAAGTTCTACGCCTGCTCGATGCTGCCATACCCGTCGGGCAAGCTGCACATGGGCCACGTGCGCAACTACACCATCAACGATGTGATGGCGCGCTACCTGCGCATGAACGGCAACAACGTGCTGATGCCGATGGGCTGGGACGCCTTCGGCATGCCGGCGGAAAACGCCGCGCTGAACAACGGCGTGGCGCCGGCCGCCTGGACCTACGACAACATCGCTTACATGAAGAAGCAGATGCAGTCGATGGGCCTGGCCATCGACTGGTCGCGCGAGGTCGCCACCTGCAGCCCGGACTACTACCGCTGGAATCAGTGGCTGTTCCTGAAGATGCTGGAAAAGGGCATCGCCTACCGCAAGACCGGAACCGTCAACTGGGACCCGGTCGACCAGACTGTGCTGGCCAACGAGCAGGTCATCGACGGCCGCGGCTGGCGCTCGGGCGCGGTGGTGGAAAAGCGCGAGATCCCGATGTACTACCTGCGCATCACCGAGTATGCGGAGGAGCTGCTGGGCGACCTCGACGGCCTGGGCTGGCCCGAGCGCGTTAAGGTAATGCAGCAGAACTGGATCGGCAAGAGCGTGGGCGTGCGCTTCGCCTTCACGCATGACATCCCGGGCGAGGACGGCAAGCCGATCAACGACGGCAAGCTCTACGTCTTCACCACGCGCGCCGACACCATCATGGGCGTGACCTTCTGCGCGGTCGCCGCCGAGCACCCGCTGGCCACGCACGCCGCGCTGAACAACCCCGAACTGGCTGCCTTCATCGACGAATGCAAGCACGGCTCGGTCATGGAAGCCGACATGGCGACCATGGAGAAGAAGGGCATGCCGACCGGCCTGCAGGTCACGCACCCGCTGACCGGGCACAAGGTCGATGTGTGGGTCGGCAACTACGTGCTGATGAGCTACGGCGACGGCGCCGTGATGGGCGTGCCCGCGCACGATGAGCGCGACTTCGCCTTTGCCAACAAGTACAGCCTGCCGATCAAGCAGGTGATCGACGTGAAGGGCCAGCCGTACTCGACCGAAGCCTGGCAGGAATGGTACGGCGACAAGGAAAACGGCACCTGCATCCATAGCGGCAAGTATGACGGCCTCGGCTACCAGGCCGCGGTGGAAGCCATCGCCGCCGACCTGGGCGCGATGGGCCTTGGCGAGAAGAAGACCACCTGGCGCCTGCGCGACTGGGGCATCTCGCGCCAGCGCTACTGGGGCACGCCGATCCCGCTGATCCACTGCGACAGCTGCGGCGTGGTGCCGGTGCCTGAACAGGACCTGCCGGTGGTGCTGCCCGAAGACCTGGTGCCGGACGGCACCGGCAACCCGCTGGCCAAGGACCCGCGCTTCCTGCAGTGCACCTGTCCGTCGTGCGGCAAGCCCGCGCGCCGCGAGACCGACACGATGGATACCTTCATCGATTCGTGCTGGTACTACATGCGCTATACCTGCCCGGACGCGGCCACCATGGTCGATGCCCGCAACGACTACTGGATGCCGATGGACCAGTACATCGGCGGCATCGAGCACGCGATCCTGCACCTGCTGTACGCGCGCTTCTGGACCAAGGTCATGCGCGACCTGGGCCTGGTCAAGTTCGACGAGCCGTTCACCAACCTGCTGACGCAGGGCATGGTGCTGAACGAGACCTTCTACCGCGAAGACGCCTCGGGCAAGAAGCACTGGTACAACCCGGCCGACGTCGACGTGCAGACCGACGAGCGCGGCCGCCCGGTTGGCGCCGCGCTGAAGGCCGACGGCCAGCCGGTGGTGATCGGCGGCATCGAGAAGATGTCGAAGTCCAAGAACAACGGCATCGACCCGCAGGCGCTGATCGACCAGTACGGCGCCGACACCGCGCGCCTGTTCGTGATGTTCGCCGCGCCGCCCGAGCAGCAGCTGGAGTGGAGCGGCTCGGGCGTGGAGGGCGCCTCGCGCTTCCTGCGCCGTGTGTGGAACTACGGCTACGCCAACGCCGCCGCGTTGCGCGATGGCGCCGGCAGTGCGATCACGGCCGATGACGCCGAGCTGCGCCGCGAGATCCACGGCGTGCTCAAGCAAGCCAACTACGACTACCAGCGCATCCAGTACAACACCGTGGTCTCGGCCACGATGAAGATGCTGAACGCGCTGGAAGACGCCAAGACCGCTTCGCCGGCCGCGCGCCGCGAGTGCTTCGGCATCCTGCTGCGCGTGCTGTACCCGGTGGTGCCGCACATCACCCACGGCCTCTGGGAACAGCTGGGCTTCGCCGCCGAAGCCGGCGACCTGCTCGACGCCCCGTGGCCGCAGGTCGACGAAGCCGCGCTGGTGCGCAGCGAGATCGAACTGGTGCTGCAGATCAACGGCAAGGTGCGCGGCAGCATTACCGTGCCGGCCAGCGCCGACCGCGCCGCGATCGAGGCGGCCGCCGCCGGCTGCGAGACCGTGGCCAAGTTTGCCGAAGGCAAGGCGCCGAAGAAGATCGTGGTGGTGCCGGGCCGGCTGGTGAACGTGGTGCTGTAACGGGTCAGCGGCCCGGAACCTGACTGAGGAATCGCCAAGAATGAAGCGACTGAACATGGGCCGCCGCAAGGCGCTCGCGGCGATGCTGGCGGTGCCGGCAACGGGCCTGCTGGCCGGCTGCGGCTTCCACATGCGCGGCAATTCGGACTTCGCGTTCAAGCGGCTCTATATCGGGATCCCGCCCAACTCGCTGATGGGCGCGGACCTGCGCCGCGCCATCCGCGGCGGCTCCGACACCCAGGTGGTGGCCGACCAGAAAGAGGCCGACGCGCTGCTGGACGTGCTACAGGACACCCGCACCAAGTCCATCCTGTCGATCACGACCGAGGGCGTGGTGCGCGAATACCGCCTGACGCAGCGCTTCACCTTCCGCCTGCGCGATGCCGCCGGCAAGGAACTGATCGCGCCGTCGCAGCTGGTGCTGACGCGCGACCTGACCTACAACGAAGCCAACACGCTGGCCAAGGACTACGAAGAGCAGCAGCTGTACCGCGACATGCAGCGCGACATCGTGCAGCAGCTGATGCGCCGGCTGGCCGCGGTCAAGGCCATCTGAGCAAGGCAGAGTGACGGCATGCAACTCAAGCTCGACGGGCTCGACGCGCACCTGAAGCAGGCCAGGGCCCGCGGCCTGGCGCCGCTGTATGTGGTGCACGGTGACGAGCACCTGCTGGTGCTGGAGGCCGTGGATCGCCTGCGCGCCACGGCGCGCGAAGCGGGGTTTTCCGAGCGCGAGGTGCTGGTGGCCGAGCGCGGCTTCCACTGGGGCCAGCTGGTCGAGGCGCAGCAGTCGATGTCGCTGTTCGGCGACCGCAAGATCGTCGAGCTGCGCATCCCTTCGGGCAAGCCCGGCAAGGACGGCGGCGAGGCGCTGCGCGCGGTGGCGGCGCAGCCGTCGCCGGACGTGGTGATGCTGGTGACGCTGCCGCGGCTGGATTTCGCCACTTCCAAGTCGGCGTGGTTCCAGGCGCTGGAAGGCGCCGGCGTGTCGATCAAGGTCGACACGGTGGACCGCACCCGGCTGCCGGCCTGGGTGGGCGAACGGCTGGCACTGCAGCAGCAGCGCGTCGAGGGCGGCGAGTCTGGGCGGCGCGCGCTGCAGTTTGTCGCCGACAAGGTCGAGGGCAACCTGCTGGCGGCGCACCAGGAAATCCAGAAGCTGGGCCTGCTGTACCCGCCGGGGGAACTGAGCTTCGACCAGGTCCACGACGCGGTGCTGAACGTGGCCCGCTACGACGTTTTCAAGCTGTCCGAGGCGATGCTGTCGGGCGACGTGCCGCGCCTGGTGCGCATGCTCGAAGGGCTGCGCGGCGAGGGCGAGGCGACGGTGCTGGTGCTGTGGGCGCTGACTGAGGAAATTCGCGTATTATCCAAGGTCCGGCAAGGCCTTGCGGCCGGCAAGCCGGCGGGCGTGCTGATGCGCGAACTGCGCGTCTGGGGACCGCGCGAGCGGCTGGTGCCACAGGCCGCGCAGCGGCTCCAGCTGCCCCGGCTGGAAGCGGCGCTGGCACTGGCGGCGCGGCTGGACCGGCAGGTCAAGGGCCTGTACGACCTGCCGCCACCGGGCGGCGCGCCGCTGCCGGCCGAGCCATGGGACGGTTTGCAGCAGCTGGCGCTGATGATTGCGCGCTAGGGTTTGCTTCCCTGAGGGTTTGCTCCCCTCTCCCGCTTGCGGGAGAGGGGCCGGGGGAGAGGGCAGGCAGGCGGGAAATCTTGCGATATCGCCCGTTGATGCACCGGCCCGCTCCCCCAACCCCTCTCCCGCGCGCGGGAGAGGGGAGGAACACACACTGACGGCCTTCCCCCGGCCACTGACATGAACGAGCTCGACCTCAACCAATACATGGACCGCGTCGGCCGCCAGGCCCGCGCGGCGTCGCGCGCGATGGCGCGTGCCTCCACGGCGGACAAGAACCAGGCGCTGCTGACCATTGCCGCCGCCATCCGCCGCGATGCCGACAAGCTCAAGGCCGTCAATGCGCGCGATGTGGAACGTGCCCGCGCCAACGGCCAGGATGCCGCCTTCGTCGACCGCCTGACGCTGTCGGACAAGGCCATTGCCACCATGGCCGCCGGCCTGGAGCAGATCGCCGCGCTGGCCGACCCGATCGGCGAGATCTCAAACATGAAGTTCCGCCCGACCGGCATCCAGGTCGGCCAGATGCGCGTGCCGCTGGGCGTGATCGGCATCATCTACGAGTCGCGCCCCAACGTGACCATCGATGCCGCGGCGCTGTGCCTGAAGTCGGGCAACGCCACCATCCTGCGAGGCGGATCCGAAGCGATTGAATCCAACACCGCGCTGGCCGCGCTGGTGGCAGAGGGCCTGGCCGCCGCCGGCCTGCCGCCGGAAGCCGTGCAGGTGATCGAGACCACCGACCGCGCCGCGGTCGGCCGCCTGATCACCATGACCGAATTCGTCGACGTGATCGTGCCGCGCGGCGGCAAGAGCCTGATCGCGCGCCTGATGGAAGAAGCGCGCGTGCCGATGATCAAGCACCTGGACGGTATCTGCCACGTCTACATCGACGCCGCCGCCGACCTGGACAAGGCCGTGCGCGTCTGCGACAACGCCAAGACCCAGCGCTACGCGCCATGCAACACCATGGAAACGCTGCTGGTGTCGCGGGACATTGCCGCCACCGCGTTGCCGCCGCTGTGCCGCATCTACCAGGAGAAGGGCGTCGAACTGCGCGTCTGCCCGGCCACCCGCGCCACGCTGGAAGCCGCCGGCTTCAGCGGCCTGGTCGATGCCGCCGAGGAAGACTGGCGCCTGGAATACCTGGCCCCGATCCTCGCCATCAAGACCGTCGCCGGCCTGGATGACGCCGTCGCGCATATCAACGAATACGGATCGCACCACACCGATTCGATCATCACCGAGGACTACTCGGCGGGCATGCGTTTTATCCGCGAGGTCGATTCGGCCAGCGTCATGATCAACGCCTCGACCCGCTTCGCCGACGGTTTCGAATACGGCCTGGGCGCGGAGATCGGCATCTCCAACGACAAGCTGCACGCACGCGGCCCGGTCGGGCTGGAAGGGCTGACCTCGCTCAAGTACGTGGTCTTCGGGCACGGCGAGATCCGGACCTGAAGCTGGACCTGAGGCCGGACCTCAAGCCGGCCCGCCAACAACAATAACAACCGCAAGCCAACGTCTGTCCGCCGATGCTCTGGGTCAAAGCGCTGCATATCGTCTTCGTCGTTTCGTGGTTCGCCGGCCTGTTCTACCTGCCGCGCATCTTCGTCAACCTGGCGATGGAGACCGACGCCGCCAGCACCCAGCGCCTGCTGCTGATGGCGCGCAAGCTGTTCCGCTTCATGACCATGCTGGCGGTGCCGGCGGTGGTGTTCGGGCTGTGGCTGTACCTGGGCTACGGCATCGGCCGCGGCACCGGGCAGGGCTGGATGCATGCCAAGCTGGCGCTGGTGCTGGTGCTGATCGGCTACCACCACGGCTGCGGCGTACTGCTGCGCAAGTTCGAAGGCGGGCGCAATACGCGCTCGCACAAGTTTTATCGCTGGTTCAACGAGCTGCCGGTGCTGGTGCTGCTGGCTGTGGTGATCCTGGTGGTCGTCAAGCCGTTCTGAGCAGGGCGACCGCTCCACAAATTGCGAGATCGAGATGAGCAAGCTGGTTGACTACTACCTGACGCCGCAATCGCCGTTCGTCTACATGGGCCATGCGCGCTTTGCTGCCATGGCCGAACGCCACGGCGTGCAGGTGAACCTGAAGCCCTGCGACATGGGCAAGGTATTCTCCGTCTCCGGCGGACTGCCGCTGGCGCAGCGCCCGCCGCAGCGCCAGGCTTACCGGCTGGTCGAGCTCAAGCGCTGGAGCGCATTCCTGGACCTGCCGCTGAACCTGGAGCCAACCTTCTTCCCGGTCTCCGGCGACGCGGCCAGCAAGCTGATCATCGCGGCGCAACTGGCGCACGGCACCGCGCGCGCGCTGCAGCTGACCGGCGCGATCGGCGCAGCGGTGTGGGCGCAGCAGCGCAATATCGCCGATGCCGCCACGCTGGCGCAGATCGCCGACGAGGCCGGCCTGGATGGCGCTGGCCTGCTCAAGGCCAGCGAGGCCCAGTCGGTCCAGGCGGCCTACGCGCAGAACACGCAGGATGCGATCTCGGCCGGCGTGTTCGGTGCGCCGTGGTATGTGTTCGACGGCCAGCCGTTCTGGGGCCAGGACCGGCTCGACTTCCTCGAGCGCGCGCTCGCCGCCGCTTGAACTAAGCTATCGGATATCTCCCGTCCGCTACGGCGGACGTTTTTGTTTGCAGGAAACCTGACCCATGACCCAAGCCTTTTTTGCCCCTTGCCCGCGCGGCCTGGAGGGCGCCCTCGCCGAAGAACTGCGCGAGATCGCCGCCCGGCCGGGCATGGCCGCGCTGGCGCCGTTCACGGTGCACCAGGAGGTGCCGGGCGGGGTCAATTTCTCCGGCGAGATGGCCGCAGCCTATGCGGTCAACCTGCATTCGCGCATTGCCAGCCGCGTGCTGCTGCGCGTGGCCGCGCGCGGCTACCGGCACGAGGACGACATCTACAACCTGGCGCGCGGCGTGCGCTGGGAGCAGTGGTTCTCGCCGGACGAATCGCTGCGCGTCGATATCACCGCGCACAAGTCGCCGCTGCGCAGCCTGAATTTCATCGCGCTGCGGGTCAAGGACGGCGTCTGCGACGCCATGCGCGAACGCCTCGGCGCGCGCCCGAGTGTCGATACCGTCAGCCCGGATGTGCGCGTCTATGCCCACCTGACCGAGCGCGACTGCACGCTGTACCTGGACACCACCGGCGAGCCCCTGTTCAAGCGCGGCTGGCGCACCGAGAAGGGCGAGGCGCCGCTGAAGGAAAACCTGGCCGCCGGCATCCTGCGCCTGGCGGGCTGGGTCCCTGGGCAGACCTTCCGGCCGTTCTACGACCCGATGTGCGGCAGCGGCACGTTCCTGATCGAAGCCGCCCAGGTGGCGCTGGGCATTGCCCCGGGCGGCAGCCGCAGCTTTGCCTTCGAATGGCTCAAGGGCGTCGACCGCAAGGCGTGGCAGAAGCTCAAGGACGACGCCCAGCGCGCGCGCATGCTGGCCTCGGCGGATGAGCTGCAGGTGGTGGGATCGGACATCTCAACCGACATGCTGGCCATCACGCAGGCCAACTGGCAGCGCGCCGGCCTGCCGGGCGAGGCGCGCACCAAGCAGGTCGATGCGCGCTTCGTGCAGCCGCCCTACGACGAGCCGGGCCTGCTGCTGATGAACCCGCCATACGGCGAGCGCATCGCGGTCCGCGGGCAGCGCCGCATGGCGGAGGAGGAGATGCCGCGCGACGAGGTGGAGGAGGCGGCCGCCAACCAGTTCGCCAACGCCTTTGCCACGACGCTCAAGCAGAACTTCGCGGGCTGGCAGGCGTGGGTCTTTACCGGCGACCTGGGCTTTCCGCGCCGGCTGCGGCTTAAAGAATCGCGCCGCACGCCGCTCTACAACGGCAATATCGAATGCCGGCTGTTCCGCTTTGACATGGTGCGCGGCACCAACCGGGTGCCGCAGGCGGACTGAGCGCCTCTCTGTCCTGGCAGTGCCCGGCCGGTGTCAGAGGCGCTTGCGCCCCGTCAAGGCCTCGGAATGGCGCGAAAAATCGGCCAGGAAGCCCTGCAGGCTGACCACCGGCTCCTGCAGCAGGTGGCGCGGCAGGTCGAACAGGGCGTAGAAGAACTCTTCGTTGCCCTCGCAGCGCTCGGCCGGCAGGCAGTATTGCTCCCAGTCGATGCAGGCGGGCGTGTACATGCCGTTGCCCGGCCAGAAAAACGGTATCAGGCGGCCCTCGCGCAGGCCTTCGATCAGCGCGGCGGGCGCATCGTAGGCTTCGGCCGATTCCACCTGGCTCATCAGGCCGGCGCGGGTCTCGATCACCATCAGCGTGGCGTGGCCTTGCGCAGTCAACAGCAGGATGCCGGCCGGGTTGGGGTACAGGTAGTACTCGACAAAGCCGTAGCGCGCCGTGAGCTGGCGCACCCGCTCGGTCATGGCCGGGTCGGACAGGAACGAGAACGAATGCCGCGTCAGCAGCTCGCGCAGCGTGCGCGACAGCGTGGCGAAGTATGCCTGCTGCATGGCCTCGATTTCCTGGTCCAGCCGCTCCACCATATTGCTGTCGTGCTTCTTGACGTAGCGGTCGATCAGCCCGTGGTTGAAGCCCTGCACGGCGATGCTTTCGTCAGCCGTGCCGGTCAGCAGGATGGTCTTGCACGGCAGGTCCTGCAGCGCCTGGCAGAACTCCAGTCCGTCCATTTGCGGCATCGAGTAGTCCACCACGATCACGCCCGGCTGCAGGAAGCGGTTGACATCGTGGATTTGGCGGTAAATCCGGTCGATGTCGAGCTGGACGGTGCGGCGCTCGGTCAGGAAGGTCAGGTCGTCATGCGTGACCCGCACCGGCAGGAAGCCGGGGAAGCGGGTGGCATAGGCCTCGCGGATCCATTGCAGTGCTTCACGCGGATCGGTAAAGGTGATGACCGCGCGCGAGGCATCCATCTGGAAGGCCAGGCTGTCGATGAACGATTTGCTGTCGTCGACCAGGACGGTCAGGACCGGGTGATGGAAGACCGACAGGTTCCGGTCATGCGGGTTGAAGGTCATGATGCGTTGGCGTCGGGGCCGGCGGGCAGGGGTTCGGCGCATTCGGCAAGCCGGCGTGCGCATTCGCAGGCCAGTATAGCGCGCCGTGGCTGCCTTGCAAGGCACGGCGCCGCAGGCGGCCGGGACGGCCCGGCCGCCTGCGGGCACGGCGGTCTTAGTCGACCGCCTTGAACATGTCCTCGACCACCTTCTTGGCGTCGCCGAACACCATCATGGTCTTGTCCATGTAGAACAGCTCGTTGTCCAGGCCGGCGTAGCCGGCCGCCATCGAGCGCTTGTTGACGATGATGGTCTTGGCCTTGTACGCCTCCAGGATCGGCATGCCGGCGATCGGCGACTTGGGATCGGTCTTGGCCGCCGGGTTGACCACGTCGTTGGCGCCCAGCACCAGCACCACGTCGGCCTGGCCGAACTCGCTGTTGATGTCTTCCATCTCGAAGACCTGGTCGTACGGCACCTCGGCCTCGGCCAGCAGCACGTTCATGTGGCCGGGCATGCGGCCCGCCACCGGGTGGATCGCGTACTTCACGGTCACGCCCTTTTCGGCCAGCTTTTCGGTCAGTTCCTTCAGCGCGTGCTGCGCGCGCGCCACCGCCAGGCCATAGCCGGGGACGATGATCACGGTCTCGGCGTTGCCCATCAGGAAGGCGGCATCGTCGGCCGAGCCGGACTTCACGTTGCGCTGCGCCTGCGCGCCGGCGGACGCGCCAGCCGACGCATCGCCGCCGAAGCCGCCCAGGATCACGTTGAAGAACGAGCGGTTCATCGCGCGGCACATGATGTACGAGAGGATGGCACCGCTTGAGCCCACCAGCGAGCCGGCGATGATCAGCATCGGGTTGTTCAGCGAGAAGCCGATGCCCGCCGCCGCCCAGCCCGAGTACGAGTTCAACATCGACACCACCACCGGCATGTCGGCGCCGCCGATCGGGATGATGATCAGCACGCCCAGCACGAACGCGATCGCCAGCATGATCAGGAACGGCAGCCAGTCCTGCGACATGAAGAAGATCACGCCGAAGCCGACCATCGCCACCGCCAGCAGCAGGTTCAGCCAGTGCTGGCCGGCGAACACCACCGGCGCGCCCTGGAACAGGCGGAACTTGTAGCGCCCGGCCAGCTTGCCGAAGGCGATCACCGAACCGGAGAAGGTGATGGCGCCGACGAAGCAGCCGATGAAGAGCTCGATGCGGTTGCCCAGCGGGATCAGGTGCGAGCCTGCCGGCGTGATGCCAAACGCGGCCGGCTCGGCCACCGCGGCCACCGCGATGAACACCGCCGCGAGACCGATCAGCGAGTGCATCGCCGCGACCAGCTCGGGCATCTTGGTCATCTGCACCTTGCGCGCCACGTAGGCGCCGATGCCGCCGCCGACCACCAGCGCGCCGAAGATCAGCGCCAGGCCGGAGCCCACCGACGACTGCGCCGTGCCGGCCGCCAGGAACTCATTCTTGAGCTTGATGATCAGGACCAGCGTGGTGACCACCGCGATCGCCATGCCGATCATGCCGAAGGCATTGCCCTTGCGCGCCGAGGCCGGGTGCGACAGCCCCTTGAGCGCCTGGATAAAGCAGACCGAGGCCACCAGGTAGAGCAGGGTGACGAGGTTCATGCTGACGAGGCCGGCTGCCATTACGCGCCCTCCCTGGCCAGTGCCTGCTTGGGTTCGGCCGCCTTGGCCTTCGGCTCCTTCTTCTTGAACATTTCCAGCATGCGCTGGGTGACCAGGAAGCCGCCGAACACGTTGACCGCGGCCAGTGCCACCGCCAGCGTGCCCATGATGCGGCCCGTGGCGCCTTCGGTCAGGCCCGCGGCGAGCATCGCGCCGACGATGATGATGGCCGAGATTGCGTTGGTTACCGCCATCAGCGGCGTATGCAGGGCTGGCGTGACCGTCCAGACCACGTGGTAGCCCACGTAGATTGCCAGCACGAAGATGATCAGGTTGATCACCGTGTGGTTCACCATCTCCATCGACTTCTCCTCCTTTGCTTTGAAACCGGGATGCTGCGTGTCGCTATGTTGTTCTTTGCAGTATTACGGTCAGGGCACGTCAAGGGCCAGTGGCTCTGGAAGACCGTTGCGTGCCCCCTCTCCCGCTTGCGGGAGAGGGGCGCAGACTCAAACCTTCTTGATTTCCTCGCGCGCGGCGCCCGCGGGCATTACGCAGCCTCGCGCACGACCTGGCCGTCCCGGCACATCAGGCAGGCGGCGACGATGTCGTCTTCGAGGTTGAGCGTGAACTGGCCATCCTTGTCGACGACAAGCTTGAGGAAATCCAGCACGTTGCGCGCATAGAGCGCCGAGGCGTCGGCCGCCACCATGCTGGCCAGGTTGGTATGGCCGATGAGGGTGACGCCATGGCGCTCGACCACTTCGTCGGCCACCGTCAGCGGGCAGTTGCCGCCCTGCGCGGCGGCCAGGTCGACCACCACCGAGCCCGGCTTCATCTGCTGCACGGTCGCTTCCTGCAGCAGCACCGGCGCCTTGCGGCCCGGGATCAGCGCGGTGGTGATGACGATGTCGGCCTGGATCGCGCGCTGGTGCACCAGCTCGGCCTGGCGCTTCATCCAGTCCGGCGGCATCGGCCGCGCATAGCCGCCCACGCCCTGCGCGATCTCGCGCTCTTCGTCGGTCAGGAACGGCACGTCGAGGAACTTGCCGCCGAGCGATTCGATCTGCTCCTTGACCGCGGGGCGCACGTCGGACGCTTCGATCACCGCGCCCAGGCGCTTGGCGGTGGCAATCGCCTGCAGGCCGGCGACGCCGGCGCCCAGGATCAGCACGCGTGCGGCCTTGACGGTGCCGGCGGCGGTCATCAGCATCGGCATGAAGCGCTGGTAATGGTGCGCGGCCACCAGCACGGCCTTGTAGCCGGCGATGTTGGCCTGCGACGACAGCACGTCCATGCTCTGCGCGCGCGTGGTGCGCGGCGCGGCCTCGAGTGCGAACGCGATCACGTTGGCTGCCGCCATGCGCGCGTTGTTCTCGGCATCGAAGGGATTGAGCATGCCCACCAGTACGGCCCCCGGCTTTATCTGTGCCAGTTCCGCGTCGTCGGGCGCGCGCACCTTGAGCACCAGCTGTGCCCCCAGCGCTTCGGCAGCGGTGCCGATGGTGGCACCGGCCGCTTCATACGCGCCGTCGGGCTGGCTGGCGCGAACGCCGGCGCCGGCCTGCACGACCACCTTGTGGCCCTGGGCGACGTATTTCTTGACCGTCTCGGGGGTGGCGGCGACGCGAGTTTCGCCTGCCCGCGTCTCCTGCGGGATGCCGATGTACATCGTCGATTTCTCCTTTAGCTGGCGTCGTAATCTGGTTGGTCGGACCGACGTCTGGCCCGTTGCTCGCCGTGCCGGTTTGGCCGCAGCGCACAATTTTTTCGCAGCTTACAGCAATCTGACGCGCTATGGTGTGACCGCGCGGTCGGTTATTGCTGCACTGCGGTGCCGGATTTCCGGACAGTTCCGAACAGTTACGCAGCGCTGGGCGGCCGGCAAGCCCATGGCGCTGCACGATGGCCCGGCAACCGGTAGAATGCGAGATTGCCTAAAAATTGAGCATCATGCCACGTGATTGGAATGCCAGCGTGACCGTTGCCGCCGTGATCGAGCGTGGCGGACGTTTCCTGCTGGTCGAAGAGGAAACTGCGGACGGGCTGCGCCTGAACCAGCCGGCCGGCCACCTGGATCCGGGCGAGAGCCTGATCCGCGCCGTCATCCGCGAAACCCTGGAAGAAACCGCGCACACCTTCGAGCCGCGCGCGTTGCTCGGCTGCTACATGGGCCGCTCGCTGTCGTCGCGCACCGGTACGGATGTCACATACGTGCGCTTTGCCTTTACCGGCGACCTGGGCTCGCTCGACGCCGGCCGACAGCTCGACACCGGTATCGTCCGCACCGTGTGGATGAGCGCCGACGAGATCCGCGCCTGCCCGGAACGCCACCGCTCGCCGCTGGTGATGGCCTGCATCGACGACTACCTGGCCGGCAAGCGCTTCGCGCTGGACGCGCTGTACACGCACCCTTCGGCGTTGTCCATGGGAGCACAGCTGTGAGCGCGAACGGCAACGGAAGCGCGAACGGGAAGCGCGTGGTCGTGGGCATGTCGGGCGGGGTCGATTCGTCAGTGACCGCGTGGCTGCTCAAGCAGCAGGGCTACGAGGTCATCGGCCTGTTCATGAAGAACTGGGAAGACGATGACGACAGCGAGTACTGCTCCACGCGCCAGGACTGGCTGGACGTGGTGTCGGTGGCCGACCTGATCGGCGTCGACGTCGAGGCGGTCAACTTTGCCGCCGAGTACAAGGACCGCGTCTTTGCCGATTTCCTGCGCGAGTACTCGGCCGGCCGCACGCCCAACCCCGATGTGCTGTGCAATGCCGAGATCAAGTTCAAGGCCTTCCTCGACCATGCGATGACGCTCGGCGCCGAGACCATCGCCACCGGCCACTACGCGCGCGTGCGCCAGAACGCGGCAGGGCGCTTCGAGCTGCTCAAGGCACTCGACCACACCAAGGACCAGAGCTATTTCCTGCACCGGCTGAACCAGGCGCAGCTGTCGCGCACGCTGTTCCCGCTGGGCGAGATCCCCAAGACCCGCGTGCGCGAGATCGCCGCCGAGATCGGCCTGCCGAACGCGAAAAAGAAGGACTCGACGGGCATCTGCTTTATCGGCGAGCGGCCGTTCCGCGATTTCCTGAACCGCTACCTGCCGACCAAACCGGGCCCGATGAAGACGCCCGAGGGCAAGGTCGTGGGCGAGCATATCGGGCTGGCGTTCTATACGCTGGGCCAGCGCAAGGGCATTGGCCTGGGCGGCAGCCGCGACGGCAACGGCGATGCCTGGTACGTGGCACGCAAGGATATGGCGAATAACACGCTGTACGTGGTGCAGGGCCACGACCACCCGTGGCTGCTGACGCCGGTGCTGACCGCGTCGGACTTGTCGTGGGTGGCGGGCGAGGCACCGGCGGCGGGCGCGGCGATGGCGGCCAAGACCCGCTATCGCCAGAGCGATGCCGCCTGCACCGTGCAGGCGGCGGACGGCGACACGCTGCAGCTGGGGTTTGCCGAGGCGCAATGGGCCGTCACGCCGGGGCAGTCGGCGGTGCTGTATGACGGCGAGGTGTGCCTGGGCGGCGGCATCATCCAGTAGGCGCTGCCGTCGGCCGAATAAAAAACACCCACTGCGTGCGGGTGTTTTTTATTGAGGCAGGCGGGTTTCAGCCGCGCGGCGGCGCGGTATCGATGAACGACTGCCGCTTCGACAGCTTTTCTTCCAGCGCCGCCAGATTGGGATGGCGCTCGCGCCAGGCGATGTCGGGGAAGCGGAAATCCAGGTAGGACAGCGCGCAGCCTACCGCGACGTCGGCCAGCGAATAGTGCGTGCCGGTGCAGAACGGGCGGTCGGCCAGGCCCTGGGCCATGGCGGCCAGCGCCGTGTCGATCTTGCCGAGCTGGCGCTTGACCCAGCGCTCGCTGCGCTCGTGCGGCTCGCGCTGCGTCACTTCCAGGCGAGCCAGCAGGGCCGCGTCGAGCAGGCCGTCGGCCAGCGCTTCCCAGCAGCGCACTTCCAGCCGCTCGCGCCCGCCCTGCGGGATCATCCGGCTGACCGGCGTCAGCGTGTCGACATACTCGACGATCACGCGCGAATCGTAGATGGCACTGCCGTCTTCCATCACCAGGCAAGGCACCTTACCCAGCGGGTTGTACTGGACGATCTTCGATTCCGGCGACCAGACGTCCTCTTCAACCAGCTGGTAGTCGATCTTCTTTTCCGCCATCACCACGCGTACCTTGCGCGCGTAGGGACTGGTATGGGACGCATACAGCTTCATGTTCTCCCCTTGAGCTTGTTATGAAGTGCATCGCCTGCCGCGTGGCAACGGCGCCGGGGTGCGCTGCTGCCCGATGCACTTCATAACAGGCTACTGGAACGGCGTGCGCGAGTATACCTGCGGTACCGGACGAATGCGGGGTCGCGCACCGATGCCCCGCGGGCGCACTGGACCGCTGCCCCGGAGCCGGGGCAGGGGTGGTAAAATCCCGCGTTGCGCAGCGCCGGGTGCCGGTGCGGCGCATCGGGCGCTTCGCCCTTGTTGCCGGCGCTTCAGGCGCCTCCGCCCATCCGACGCTGATTTCGCGCCAGCCTCCGCGGCGCGCACCGTACGTCCCCTATTTCCTTCCTTTCCCCGGTTTCCAGCATGACCACCTCTTCGCTTTCGCCGCTCACCGCTCTTTCCCCGATCGATGGCCGCTACGCCGCCAAGGCCGACGCGCTGCGCGAATGGCTGTCCGAGGCGGCCTTCATGCGCAACCGCGTCAAGGTCGAGGTGCACTGGCTGATCGCGCTGGCCCAGACCGGCCTGCCCGACATGCCGAAGTTCTCCGCCGCCTCCGAAGCCGCGCTGCTGGCGCTGGTGGACAAGTTCTCCGAAGCCGATGCCGCCCGCATCAAGGAAATCGAAGCCGTCACCAACCATGACGTGAAGGCCGTCGAGTACTGGCTCAAGGAGCAGGTCAAGGGCAATGCCGAACTGGAAGCGGCCAGCGAGTTCATCCACTTCGCCTGCACCTCGGAAGACATCAACAACACCTCGCACGGCATGATGCTCAAGGGCGCCCGCGACGGTGTCATCGTGCCGGCGCTCAAGCGCGTGCACGCCCGCCTGGTGGAGCTGGCCAGGCTCAATGCCACCCAGCCGATGCTGTCGCGCACCCACGGCCAGCCGGCCAGCCCGACCACGCTGGGCAAGGAAATGGCCAACGTGGCCGCGCGCCTGGCGCGCGCGATCCAGCGCATCGAGCAGGTCGAGCTGCTGGGCAAGATGAACGGCGCGGTGGGCAACTACAACGCGCACCTGTCGGCGTATCCGGCGTTCGACTGGGAAGCGTTCTCGAAGCAGGTGATCGAGACCCGCCTGGGCCTCGCCTTCAACCCGTACACCATCCAGATCGAGCCGCACGACTACATGGCCGAGCTGTTCGACGCGGTCGCCCGCGCCAACACCATCCTGCTCGACCTGAACCGCGACATCTGGGGCTATATCTCGCTGGGCTACTTCAAGCAGAAGACGAAGGCCGGCGAAATCGGCTCGTCGACCATGCCGCACAAGGTCAACCCGATCGATTTCGAGAACTCGGAAGGCAACGTCGGCCTGGCCAACGCGGTGCTGCGCCACCTGTCGGAAAAGCTGCCGGTGTCGCGCTGGCAGCGCGACCTGACCGATTCGACCGTACTGCGCAACATCGGCGTGGCCTTCGGCTACAGCCTGCTGGCCTACGAGGCCTGCCTGCGCGGCCTGGGCAAGCTGGAAACCAACCCCGAGCGCCTGGACGAAGACCTCGACAATTGCTGGGAAGTGCTGGCCGAGCCGGTGCAGACCGTGATGCGCCGCTTCGGCGTGCCCAACCCGTACGAGCAGCTCAAGGAGCTGACCCGCGGCAAGGGCATCTCGCGCGAGGCGCTGCAGACCTTCATCAACGGCCTGGCCATCCCGGACGATGCCAAGAAGCTGCTGCTCGACATGACGCCCGGCAGCTACATCGGCAAGGCGGTTTCGCTGGCCGAGCGCATCTAAAGGCACATTTGCCGGCCGCTGGGTCGGCATAGCCGAAAAAGCCATCCGCAGGATGGCTTTTTTGTTTTTGTGGCAACGGGTTGCGCCAACTGGCCGGCCGCCTGCGGCGTTGTGGCGTATGCGGCAGAATGACACTTCAAAGCATTTGAATAACTTAATGAAGGACTGTCCTGCATGGGCGCACTTCCCGCCGCAATAATGCGAGAATCTTCAGCGGCCCGGCGGATCCAATTGCTGGGTGCGTCCCCAAATTTGTGAAATGCCCATGACCACGGGCGAGAGGAAACAGATGCGTTCTACCGCCAATGCCCCGGCCGGCTACGGTGCCACCGCCATCGCGCTGCACTGGATCGTCGCCCTGGCGATCTTCGGCGCGTTCGGGCTCGGTCTGTACATGACCGGCATCCCGGGGCTGACGCCGACCAAGCTGAAGCTGTATTCGTGGCACAAGTGGCTGGGCGTGACGATCTTTGCCGTGGCGCTGCTGCGCGTGCTGTGGCGCGCCACGCACGCGGCGCCGCCGGTCGCGCCGGGCACGCCCGTGTGGCAGGCCAGGGCCGCAGCCGGCGCGCATCACCTGCTGTACCTGCTGATCGTGATCGTTCCCATCAGCGGCTATCTCTACAGCTTGGCGGCTGGCGTGCCGGTGGTCTACCTCGGCCTGTGGAAGATGCCGGTGCTGATCGAGAAGAACGACGAACTGAAGGAAGTGCTCAAGTTTGCGCATGCCTGGCTGAACTATCTGATGGCCGCCGTGGTCGTTGTCCATGCGGCGGCGGCGGTGAAGCACCAGTTCGTCGACCGCGACGGCACGCTGGGCCGGATGCTGCCGTTCTTGCGCTGAACTTCTGCGCTGACATTACCGTTACCGCGGCGCCTTGCGCCAAACCCCGAACCTGACAGGAGTCATTGAAGATGAATCGCCATTCCCGCCGCGGCTCGCTGGCCCTCAACGCCACCGTGGCAGCCGTGCTGGCCGCCGCCGGCATCGCCGCCAACCTGGCCTGGGCCCAGGTCGACGCGGCCAAGAGCTCGGTGACCGCCGTGGCGCGCCAGATCGGCGTGCCGATGGAAGGCAAGTTCAGGAAGTTCGACGCGCAGGTCAGTTTCGATCCCGCCAAGCTGGCCACCTCGTCGGCCAAGGTCGAGATCGACGTCGCCAGCTTCGAGATCGGCGATGCCGAGACCACCAAGGAAGTGAAGGGCAAGGACTGGTTCGACGCGGCCAAGTACCCCAAGGCCGTGTTCCAGTCCACCAGCATCAAGAACGGCACGCCGGGCAAGTACGACGTCGCCGGCAAGCTGACCATCAAGGGCAAGACCGTCGACGTGGTGGTGCCGGCCACCTACCGCCAGGAAGGCGCCAGCCAGGTGTTCGAGGGCGCGCTGCCGATCAAGCGCACCGTCTTCAATATCGGCGACGGCGAGTGGAAGGACACGTCGGTGGTGGCCGACGATGTCCAGATCAAGTTCCGTATCGTGCAGGCCAGGAAGTAAGGCCGGCAATCCGCTGACGTACCAGGACGTTAATAACCAAGAACGTTCCGCTTAACCTGTTTAACCTGATTTTGTCGGGAGATCCCATGAAACTGCGTTCCGTCGTTGCCGCCGTCGCGGCCATTTCCGCAACCGCCGCTTTCGGCGTGGCTTCGGCCAATACCGTGACGTACAACCTCGATCCGACCCATACCTACCCGAGCTTCGAGGCCGACCACCTGGGCGGCCTGTCGACGTGGCGCGGCAAGTTCGACAAGTCCAGCGGCACCGTCACGCTGGATCGTGCCGCCAAGGCCGGTACCGTCGAGGTCAAGATCGATCCGTCCTCGATCGATTTCGGCAATGCCAAGCTGAACCAGCACGCCAAGGGCCCGGACATGTTCAACGTGGAAGCCTTCCCCGAGGCGACCTACAAGGGCAAGTTCAGCAAGTTCAAGGGCGACGTGCCGACCGAAGTCGACGGCGTGCTGACGCTGCGCGGCGTGTCCAAGCCGGTCAAGCTGGAAATCCGCGAGTTCAAGTGCATCCAGCACCCGATGCTCAAGCGCGAAGCCTGCGGCGCCGACGCCGTGGGCGAGTTCAACCGCGCCGATTTCGGCCTGGACTACGGCGTGAAGATGGGCTTCAAGCCCGAAGTCAAGCTCGCCATCCAGGTGGAAGGCGTGCGCGCCGAGTAAGAGCGCGCCCATGGGCTGGCTCCGCAGGGGCCGCTCACATGAAGCGACAAAAGGCCGGCGATCGCCGTAATGCCGTTCAGTTAAGTCTGAACGGCATTTTTCTTTGCAGGGGTTGTAAACAAGGTGTCGAGCTGTTAACTTGCCGTTCCGATGCTATCGGAACAAGTCCACGCCACCCTTGAGCTTAGTGAGCCGGCCAGTTTTGCCCGGCTCAGCGAGCACCTGCCGATGGCTTGGATTGAGCAAGCGCTGGCAGCCTCGGGGACAGCGTCCGCTCGCCGGCGCCGACTGCCAGCAGAGCAGGTGGTCTGGCTGGTCATCGCGCTGGCGCTCTATCGGCACCAATCGATTCCCGATGTGCTGGAGACGCTGGACCTGGCACTGCCCAACGATGCCAACGCCTGTGTCAGCAAGAGCGGGATCGCCCAAGCCCGCGAGCGGCTTGGAGACAAGCCTCTGTTGTGGCTGTTCGAGCAGACCGCACGGGCGTGGGTGGCTCAGGATGCTGCGCACTACAAATGGAAGGGCTTGGCGCTTTACGCCATGGATGGGACCACCTTCCGCACTGCCGATAGCCCTGAGAATCGCCTCCACTTTGGCGCGCAGAGCTACGCCAGCGGCAAGGTCGCCAGCTATCCACAAGTCCGCGGGGTCTCGCTCACGGCTGTTCCCACCCATCTTGTTGCCGATATCGCCTTTGGCTGCTATGGGCGCAACGAGATGCTCTATGCCAAGGAGCTCATTGAGCGGATCCCGGATCATTCGTTAACGATCTTTGACAAGGGCTTTCTGGCCGCAGAGATCCTGTGGGGCTTGCGCATGGGCGGCAGCGAGCGCCACTTCCTGATCCCCGCTAAGAAGAATCTGCAGTGGGAGTTGCTCTCAGGCAACGAGGGCGATGGCATCGTCCAGATGAAGGTCTCGCCTCAGGCTCGCCGCAAGAATCCTGCCTTGCCAGAGACTTGGACAGCTCGCGCGATCCGGGACGAGGACTCAGACCGCGTCCTGTTGACCTCGTTGACAGACCGTCGGCGCTTCAAGGCAGCCGACATCATTGGGTGCTACAAGCGCCGTTGGGAAATCGAAACCAGCTATCGGGAACTGAAGCAGACGATGCTCGGGGCCGAACTGACCTTGCGCAGCCGCCAGCCTGAGGGCGTGCATCAGGAAATCTGGGGGGCACTGATTGCGTACAACCTGGTGCGTCTGGAGATGGCCAAGGCTGCGCTCGAGGCCCGCGCCGAGCCCACCGACTTGAGCTTTGTGCTGGCCTTGCGCCTGATACAGGGCGAGTTGATCTGGGCAGCCGGCATGGCCCCAGGCAAGCTGCCGGCCCACCTGCAGCGCATGCGCGCCAAACTTCAGTTGGCGATCGTCCAAAAGCGACGGGGGCGTAAGTGCCCCCGTGAAGTCAAAGCCCTGCCTAAGCGCTACACCGTCCGGTTCCTCAGAAAGGACCTTAACTGAACGGCATTACGGCGATCGCCGGCCTTTTTTCATGGTTTTGGGTATCCTGTAGCCGATCCCGCCGCAAGAGGGGACGGAAAGGCACTTGGTTGTACGCGCCGCAATTGCCACAGTACAATGGGCCGCGGCAATTCCACACGATCCGGGCTTGTCGGTGCTCTCCCGCACAGGGCGGGACCGCCACCCTCCCAACAGGCTATAGCGCATCCCTATGAGCATTCGCTGCACATCCCGATACCGGTAGCCTTCCCCGCGATTCCCTCGCCCCTCCTGCTGTACCCGGCCGTTCCGCCCAGGCAGTATGGCCCGCAGCGTTTCTCGGATTTCCCTGGCGCAATACCGTGTATTCCAAAACGCAAATCGATCCGGTAGTTAGTTTCCGCAACTCGCAGGGCGAGCAGGTGCGGGGCACGATCATCAATCTCCAGAGAAAGTCTCTGGTGATGGAAATCTACAATCCGTATTCGATCGTGCAGGTCAGCGAGGTGCTGAGCGAGCTCAGTGTCCGCATGGGCGCCAAGAATGCCTACCTGGGCAAGGCCGTGGTGATGAGCCTGGTGAATACCGGCCTGACCGCGGTGGTATCGCTGACGCTGATCGACGAGTGGCGCGAGCTGACCGACCTGAACAACGAGCCCAAGTCGGTGGCACGCGAAGCCGAGCTGTTCGTGCAGGACTGGGATACGCGCTTCAATATCCGGCGCGACTACCAGATCGTGGTCAATGAGATGCGCGCCTTCCTGTCCGAAGTATCGCGCTGGGTCGAGCAGGTCGACCTGACCGAATCGCTGCCGAAGAAGGACGGCAAGCTGCGCGAGGACGTGTTCTACGAGCTGGCCACGCCGATCATGGTCAAGACCAAGACCTACCTTGACTGGCTCGAGGGCGAGGCCGAGCGCGTGGACCCGGAAATCGCGCCGGTGCACCGCACCTATGCCCAGTCGGCGCTGCACCCGCTGCTGCTGCGCGCGCCGTTCGTGTACCGGACCTTCACCAAGCCGCTCGGCTACGCGGGCGACTACGAGATGGTCAACCAGATCCTGAGCGATCCGCAGCAGGGCCCGACCACTTACTTCCAGATCGTCAACACCGCTTTCCTGAAGGCGGCGGTGGCGACCGCGCACCGCAACCGCATCGACCTGCTGGTGGATTTCCTGACGCGCCAGGCCGAGCGCGCGCGCGCCGCCGGCCGCCCGTTCCGCGTGCTCAACGTGGGTTGCGGGCCAGCCTTCGAGATCCAGCGCTTCGTGCGGGAGTATCCCAATCCCGAGCTGCTGTCGTTCCAGCTGGTCGACTTCAGTGAAGAAACGCTGGAATACACGCGCAGTTCGATCGAGCGGGCGGCCTCTGGCGCCGGGCGCAAGGTGTCGGTGGAGATGGTGCCTCAGTCGGTGCACGATCTGCTCAAGCGCCGCATCTCGCCTGACGATATCAGTGCCCGGGAGTTCGACGCGGTCTACTGCGCGGGGCTGTTCGATTACCTGTCGGACAAGGTCTGCACGCGGCTGCTGGCGTATTTCGCCTCGCGTTCGCGTGCGGCCGGCCAGGTGCTGGTCACCAACGTGCATGCCAACAATCCAGAGAAATTCGGCATGGAGCACCTGCTGGAGTGGTACCTGATCTACCGCGACGACGCCGGCATGGCGCAGCTGCTGCCGGAGAATTCGCACTCGCACCGCATCTACGTCGACGCCACCGGCGTCAACGTCTTTGCCGAAGCCACCATTGAATGAGGCTGTCCGCGCGGACCACCCCATGAGCACCAACCAACTCTACGCCGGTTACCAGTCCGAACTGGCCGACTTCCGCCTGGCGTTCAGCCGCGGCGGCGCCTATACCGCGATCGTGCTGGTCCTGCTCGGCGTCGGGCTTGACTACGGCCAGTATCCGCAGCAACAGCTGGCGTTCGCAGTGGCGCGCGTGGTGGTGTCGCTGCTGATCGCGGGCGTGGTGGTGATGCTGTACAGCGCGATCGGGCGCCGGTTTGCGCCGTGGCTGACGCTGACCTGGCTGCTGCTGCCGCAGATCATGATCGCGTGGATGATCTCGCAGACCGAAGGCGTGCAGTCGCCTTACTACGTCGGCCTGAACCTGGCGATCTTCGCCTCGGGCATCGCGCTGCCGTTCGGGCTGTGGCAGAACCTGGTCTTCGGTCTGCTTTCCTACCTGCTGTACGTGCTGGCGTGCCTGTTCCACGCAGGGGGCATCGAGCCGATGGGGACGTTTATCGTCAACTCGCTGTTCCTGCTATTCGCGGCCGCCGCCAGCGGCGTCTATACCTTCTTCAACGAGCGCGCGCGTTTCATGCTGTTCCGGCTGAAGGCGGAGGTGGCCGAGACCAACGCCGAGCTGGAAGTCATCAACCGCAAGCTGGTCGACATCAAGGGCCAGATGCTGCAGCAGGAAAAGATGGCCGCGATCGGTACGCTGGCGGCCGGGCTGCTGCACGAGGTCAACAACCCGGTCAACTTCTGCCTGATGGCGATCGAGGTGGCGATGGAAGAGCCGCAGGCCAAGGAGAGCGAGTCGCTGACCGAATGCCTGGTCGATGCCAAGCAGGGCATGCAGCGCATCCAGCATATCGTGTCCGACCTGAAGACCTTCGCCTACCGCAAGCCGGGTGCGGAGGTGGAGGGCACGCCGTTCCTGTTCGAGAAGGCGCTGGATTCCTCGATCCGCCTGACCGCGCACGAGCTGCGCGGCGTCAAGGTGACGCGCGAGCTGCCGGCCGACACGCTGGTGCTGGGCGACGAGGCCGCGGTCATCGGCGTGCTGATCAACCTGTTCTCCAACGCCGCGCTGGCCATGCGCAAGGCCGCCACGGCCGCGCCGGCGATCCATACCACGGTGCGCTGGGCCGACGGCCGGCTCCACGTCACGGTGCGCGACAATGGCCCCGGCATCGCCGAGGAAAACCTGGCGCGCGTGTTCGAGCCCTTCTTCACCACGCGCGACGTGGGGCAGGGTCTGGGGCTGGGGCTGTCGATCAGCTACGCGGTGATCGAGCGCCATGGCGGCCAGCTCTTCGCCGAGAGCGAGCTGGGGCAGTGGGCCGCGTTCAGCTTCGACCTGCCGCGCGCGGAGTAAGCCGTCATGAGTACCATGACCGAGGTGCAGCAAGCGCGGCCGACCCTGCTTTACGTCGACGACGAAGACATGGCGCGCAAGTATTTCGCGCGCGCGGTGGGCTCGGAGTATGAGGTACTCCTGGCCGCCAGTGCCGAGGAGGCGATCGCCACGCTCGCCACGGATGGCGCGCGCATTGCCGTCCTGGTAACCGACTTTCGCATGCCCGGCCGCGATGGCGGCGAGCTGCTGCGCGAAGTGGCGCAACTGTACCCGCAGATCGTGCGCATCCTGGTGACGGCGTATGCCGACAAGGACATGCTGCTGCAGACGGTCAACAGCGGCGAGGTGTTCCGCATCCTGGAGAAGCCGCTGAGCGTGGCGCAGGTGCGCGAAGTGCTGCGCCTGGCCGGCGAGCGCCACCGCGAACGCGCGCTGCGCCAGCACCGGCTGATGGCGATCGACGAGACCCTGGCCTTCCTGGCGCACGAACTGAACACGCCGCTGGCGGCGATCGCCAACTTCGCGCGCGGCATCGAAAGCCGGGTCGCGGGCGAGTACAGCGAGCAGCGCCAGGGCGAGATCGGCCAGGCCGCCAGCGCCATGCATGACAACGCGCAATATTGCCTGGCGGTGCTGTCGTCGTTCCTGCAGTCGGTGCGCAGCAGTGCCGGCAGCAAGGCGGCGCGGCCCGAGCCCGGTGCCGAGGTCAGCGCGGGTGCGCTGGTGGCGTCGCTGCTCGATACCTATCCGTTTTCCGGCGACCAGCGCCAGTGGGTGCAGGTCGAGATGCACGGCGATTTCCCGGTGCAGACGCTGCCCAACTGCGTGGCGCTGGTGCTGTCCTCGGTGATGAGCAACGCGCTGCGCGCGCTTGCCGGCACGCCGTCGCCGGCGCTGCGCTTCGTGGTGATGGCCCACCCGCACCAGGAAATCCATATCAGCGACAACGGACCCGGCATCCCGCCCGAGGTGATGGAGCGCCTGCTGGTCGATCCCGTGACCACCCACGCCAGCGCCGGCGGCAGCGGCCTGGGCATGATTTTCTGCAACCGCGTCATGCAGTCCTTTGGCGGCGGCATCCGGATCGCATCCGCGTCCGGCGCCGGCACGACCGTGACGCTGGACTTTCCAAGTTTCAAGAATCGAATGATTAGGAGTGACCGATGAGCGAACCGAATGCCACCCAGGCACCACCCCCGGCGATTCTGTTCGTCGATGACGAAGCCACCGCCGTCAAGTATTTCCAGCGCGCCATCGGGGCGCTGGCACCGGTGGTGACCGGCGGTTCGGTGGAAGAGGGCAAGGCTCTGCTGGACGCGCACGCCGACAGCCTGGCGGTGCTGGTGTCGGACCAGCGCATGCCCGGTGAATACGGCAACGAGCTGCTGCGCTATGCGCGCGAGCGCTATCCGCACATCGTGCGCATCCTGACCACGGCTTATTCCGAGCTGGACCAGACCGTCGAGGCGGTCAACCAGGGGCAGATCCACCGCTATATCAAGAAGCCGTGGGACATCACCGCGCTGCGCATGGAGCTAAAGCAGGCGCTGGAGCTGTCCGGGCTGCGCAAGGAGCGCGACCAGCTGGTGCGAGAGAAGCTGGCGGTGCTGCAGACGCAGACCGTGGCCACCCGCATCGGCATGCTGCATGCGCTGTGCGCGAGCCTGATCGGCCCGGGCCGTTTCCAGCCGGTGGAGACCTACCTGGCGGCGGTCGACCTGGCCGGCGCACGCAATGCCGACCCGGACTGGCAGCGCATGGATTATGCCGACCTCGTGCGTGCCGAGGCCGAGCGCAGCGGCACCTTCGGCCATGCAGTGGCCACGCGCCTGGCGGCGCTGCGCAGCGCCAACGCGGGCAAGGGCGCGGCCGATGCGGTCGCGGTCATTGCCGACACGCTCGGCAGCGACGTGGTGCGCCGCGATGGCGACTCGGTGGTGTGGACCACGCCGGCCACGCTGGCGGAGTTCCTGGCGCAGCCGGTAGGTACGCCGGTATCGCCGCATCATGCGGCCTGGCTGGCGAGCCTGCTGTGGCTTGACGAGGTTGGCGGCGCGGTGCAGTTCGCGCGCGATGGCGACACTATCCTGTGCCGGACAGCGCCGCGCACCGAGACCTTCGCGGCTGACCGGCTGGCGGCGTGGATCGAGCGATTTTCGGAACCGGTTTGATCCGTCTGTATCTGCTCCAATAAAAATGGCGCCCCGCAGGGCGCCATTTTTTTTACCGGGGCTGCAGGGCGTCAGGCCTGCGCACCGAAGTTCGGATCGTTGCGGTCGGTCGACTCGCCTTTCCTGTCGGTCTTGACCAGGTCCTCGCGCTTCACGCCCAGCCACATCGCCAGCGCCGCGGCCACGAACACCGACGAATAGATACCGAACAGGATACCCACCGTCAGCGCCAGCGCGAAGTAGTGCAGGGTCGGGCCGCCGAAGAAGAACATCGACAGCACCATCATTTCGGTCGAGCCGTGGGTGATGATGGTCCGCGACATCGTGCTCGTGATCGCGTGGTCGATGACCTCATGCGTGGTCATCTTGCGGTACTTGCGGAAGGCCTCGCGGATCCGGTCGAAGATCACCACCGACTCGTTTACCGAGTAGCCCAGCACCGCCAGGATCGCCGCCAGTACCGACAGCGAGAACTCCCACTGGAAGAAGGCGAAGAAGCCCAGGATGATGACGATATCGTGCAGATTGGCGATGATGCCGGCCACCGCGAATTTCCATTCGAAGCGGAACGACAGGTAGATCACGATGCCGGCCACCACGAACAGCAGCGCCAGCAGTCCGTCGGTGGCCAGCTCCTTGCCGACCTGCGGGCCGACGAACTCGACGCGCTGCAGCTTGACGTCAGGCGACGCCGCGGTCAGCGCGCCCATCACCTGCTCGCTCTGCTGGGCCGAGGTGGCGGGCTTGCCGTCCGGGCCCTTCTGCAGCGGCAGGCGGATCATCACGTCGCGCGAGGTGCCGAAGTTCTGCACCTGCACGTCGGTATAGCCCAGCTTGCTTACCTGGCCGCGGATCTTTTCCAGGTCGGCCGCCTGCTGGTAGCTGACCTCCATCACCGTGCCGCCGGTGAATTCGATCGACAGGTGCAAGCCTTTCTGCCAGAGGAAGAACACGGCCGCGGCAAACGTCACGAAGGAGATCACGTTGAAGATCAACGCGTGCTTCATGAACGGAATGTCGCGCCGGATGCGGAAGAATTCCATGTTGAATCCTGTTCTGTACTGCTAGTTTGCTGATCGACTGTCCTGGCCGCTTACTTGGCGACCGGGGTGTCAGAGGCGTTGCCCGGCTTCCAGATCTGGCCGATGGCCACGCTCTGCAGCTTCTTCTTGCGGCCGTACCAGAGGTTGACCAGGCCGCGGTTGAAGAACACCGCCGAGAACATCGAGGTCAGGATGCCCAGGCAGTGCACCACGGCAAAGCCGCGCACCGGGCCCGAACCGAAGGCCAGCAGCGCCAGGCCGGCGATCAGCGTGGTCACGTTCGAATCCAGGATGGTGGCCCAGGCGCGGTCGAAGCCGACCGCGATGGCCATCTGCGGCGACGCGCCGGCGCGCAGTTCCTCGCGGATGCGCTCGTTGATCAGCACGTTGGCGTCGATGGCCATGCCCAGCACCAGCGCGATAGCGGCGATGCCCGGCAGCGTCAGAGTGGCCTGCAGCATCGACAGCACCGCAATCAGCAGCAGCAGGTTCACGCCCAGCGCCACCACCGAGAACACGCCGAACAGCATGTAGTACAGGATCATGAACACGCCGATGGCGGCAAAGCCGTAGGCGACCGAGTCAAAACCCTTCTGGATGTTGTCGGCACCCAGCGACGGGCCGATGGTGCGTTCTTCGATGATCTCCATCGGCGCGGCCAGCGAGCCGGCGCGCAGCAGCAGCGCCAGGTCGTTGGCGGCTTCGGTGGAGTAGGAGCCGGTGATCTGGAAGCTAGAACCCAGTTCGGACTGGATCGTCGCCACCGTCAGCACTTCGCCCTTGCCCTTTTCGAACAGCACGATCGCCATCGGCTTCTTCAGGTTCTCGCGCGAGACGTCGCGCAGCACGCGGCCGCCCTGGGCGTCGAGCTTGATGTTGACCGAAGGCTGCTGGTTCTGGTCGAAGCCGGCGGAGGCGCTTTCGATGCGGTCGCCGGAGAAGATGACCTGCTTCTTCAGCACCACCGGGGCGCCGTTGCCTTGCGTGAACAGCTCGCTGCCGAACGGGACCGGGTCGCCCGGGCGCGGGCTGCGCGGCGCGTCGTTGTCGACCAGGCGCGCTTCCAGCGTGGCGGTGCGGCCGATGATGTCCTTGGCCTTGGCGGTGTCCTGCACGCCCGGCAGCTGCACCACGATGCGGTCGGCGCCTTGTTGCTGGATCACCGGCTCGGCCACGCCGAGTTCGTTAACGCGGTTGTGCAGCGTGGTGATGTTCTGCTTGACCGCGGCATCCTGCACGGCCTTGCGGGCCACTTCGGTGAAGGTGCCGACGACGTTGTTGCCGTCCATGGCGAAGGCCACTTCGCGCAGGTTGTCGGCCAGCAGGGCACGTGCGCGGTTGCCTTCGTCGGCGTTGTTGAAGCGCACCGTCAGGCGTTCGCCGTCGCGGTCGATGCCGCCGTGGCGCATGTTCTTGTCGCGCAGCAGCGTGCGCGCGTCGCCGGCCAGGCTGTCGAGCTTCTTGTCGACGGCGCCCTTCATGTCGACCTGCAGCAGGAAGTGCACGCCGCCGCGCAGGTCCAGGCCCAGGTACATCGGCAGCGCGTGCAGCGAGGTCAGCCAGCGCGGCGAGCCCGACAGCAGGTTCAGCGCGACCACATAGGTAGGATCGGCGGCGTCCGGGTTGAGCGTGCGCGACAGCACGTCCTTGGCCTTGAGCTGCTCGTCGGTGGTGCGGAAACGCGCCTTGACCGAGCCGGACTGGCCGGAAATGTCGAAGAACACGCCGTCAGGCTGCAGCTGGTTCTGCGCCAGGATCTCTTCGACCTGCTTCTGCATCGACAGGTCGACCTTGACCGTGGCCTTGCCCGAAGACACCTGCACGGCGGGTGCCTCGCCGAAGAAGTTCGGCAGGGTATAGAGGATGCCGATGGTCAGCGCCACCAGGATCACGAGGTATTTCCAAAGCGGATAACGATTCATCTCGGGCCAGTCATTCAGCGGTTGGCGGGGCCGGCGCAGGCGTGGCGCGCCACGTCGGCGGGGCCGAACCGGTTTGGCAAACAGCCGCCTGGCAGCCACGGAACGGAGCCACGAGGCTCCGGCGGGCTGGATCAGGCGGCTGCCGGGGCATGCGCGAACGGGCATGCCGGAAAAGACAAAGGCGGGAGTCGCTTAGTCGATCGGGGCGATCGGCGGATCAGAGCGCCTTCAGCGAACCCTTCGGCAGCACCGCGGTCACGGCATTCTTCTGCACGGTAATCTCGGTGCCTTCCGAGATTTCCAGGCTGACGTACTGGTCGGTGACCTTGGTCACGCGGCCCAGGATACCGCCGGCGGTGACGACTTCGTCGTTCTTGGCCAGCGCTTCGAGCATTGCCTTCGCTTCTTTCTGGCGCTTCATTTGCGGGCGGATCATGATGAACCACAGCACCGCAAACATCAGGATGATGGGCAGGAAGCTCATCAGGCCGCCAGCCGCGCCGCCGGCACCGGCGGTCTGGGCATATGCGTTAGAAATCAGCACGTTGATTCTCCGTCACAAAAGTCAGTCAAGTAATCGATCATTCTACCATTCGCATTCCGCCCGCCTTTGGCATTCTAGGGCGGAATACGGGTTTCTTCGGGGTGCCTTCGGGGCGACTCGCGGCTGATGCCGGCGAGCACAGCGCGGGATGCCGGATGTCGTCTCCGGGCAACCCCGGTATTCGACCGGCAGCGGCACGAAAGTTCGCGCCGCTGCACGGATTTCACTGCGTGCCGCGGGCGCGGTCAGACGCAAACTGGCGGCGGAAGTCGGCGAAGCGGTGATGCTCGATCGACTCGCGCACCTCGCGCATCAGCTGCAGGTAGTAGTGCAGGTTGTGGATGGTATTCAGGCGCGCGCCCAGGATTTCGCCGACCCGGTGCAGGTGGTGCAGGTAGGCGCGCGAGAAGTTGCGGCAGGTGTAGCAGGCGCAGCTTTCGTCGAGCGGGCGCGGGTCGTTGCGGTGCGCGGCGTTCTTGATCTTGACGTCGCCGTAGCGGGTGAAGAGCCAGCCGTTGCGCGCATTGCGGGTCGGCATCACGCAGTCGAACATGTCGACCCCGGCGGCCACGCCAGCGACCAGGTCCTCGGGCGTGCCCACGCCCATCAGGTAGTGTGGCTTGTTGGCCGGCAGGCGCGGTGCCACGTGCTCGAGCACGCGCATCATGTCTTCCTTGGGCTCGCCCACCGACAGGCCGCCGATGGCGAAGCCGTGGAAGTCCAGCTCGGACAGGCCCGCCAGCGATTCATCGCGCAGGTCCTCGTACATGCCGCCCTGGACGATGCCGAACAACGCATTGGGGTTCTCCAGCCGCTCGAACTCGTCGAGGGAGCGCTTGGCCCAGCGCAGGCTCATGCGCATCGACTTGGCCGCTTCCTCGTGCGTGGCGGGGCGGCCGTCGATCTCGTACGGCGTGCACTCGTCGAACTGCATCACGATGTCCGAGTTCAGCGTGCGCTGGATCTGCATCGAGATCTCGGGCGAAAGGAAGAGCTTGTCGCCATTGACCGGCGACGCGAAGGTGACGCCATCCTCGGTGATCTTGCGCAGATCGCCCAGCGAAAACACCTGGAAACCGCCGGAATCGGTCAGGATCGGCTTATCCCAGCCGATAAACTTGTGCAGGCCGCCATGGGCGTTGACCACGTCCAGCCCCGGGCGCAGCCACAGGTGGAAGGTATTGCCCAGGATGATGTGCGCGCCGATCTCGTTCAGTTCCAGCGGCGACATGGCCTTGACCGAGCCATAGGTGCCCACCGGCATGAAGATCGGGGTCTCGACCACGCCGTGGTTCAGCGTGACGCGGCCGCGGCGGGCGTTGCCGTCGGTGGTGATGAGTTCGAAGTTGAGCATGCTTATGTCAGGGTTCAGGCCGCGGTTTCTGCGGGTTCCGCGGTATCGGCATCATTCCGGCGGGTCAGCAGCATGGCGTCGCCATAGCTGAAGAAGCGGTAGCGCTGCTCGACCGCATGGCGGTAAGTGGCGCGGATGGCTTCCACGCCGGCCAGCGCCGACACCAGCATCAGCAGCGTCGACTTGGGCAGGTGGAAGTTGGTGATCAGGGCATCGACCAGCCGGAAACGGTAGCCCGGGGTGATGAAGATATCGGTGTCGCCGCTGCCGGCGGTGAGCGTTCCATCAGGCTGCGCCGCCGATTCCAGCGCGCGCAGCGAAGTGGTGCCGACCGCGATCACGCGGCCGCCGCGGGCGCGCGTCTCGCGCACGGCCTGGGCCAGTTCCTCGGTGACGGCATACCACTCCGAATGCATCTTGTGCTCGGCCAGGTTCTCGGTGCGCACCGGCTGGAAGGTGCCGGCACCCACGTGCAGCGTCAGGAAGGCGCGGCGCACGCCGGCGGCATCCAGCCGCGCGAACAGTGCGTCGTCGAAGTGCAGGCCCGCGGTCGGCGCCGCCACGGCGCCAGGATTGCGCGCGTAGACGGTCTGGTAGCGGGTCTCGTCGTAGGCGTCGGGGTCGTGCGTGATATACGGCGGCAGCGGCAGGCGGCCGTAGCGCTCGATCAGGTCCAGCGCCGGCTCGGGGAAGCGTAGCGTGAAGAACTGGTCCACGCGTGGTCCGACCGTCACCGTGAAGGCGTCTTGGGCCAGGTGCAGAGCGCTGCCCTCGCCGGGCGTCTTCGAGGCGCGCACCTGGGCCAGCACGGTATGCGAGTCCAGCACGCGCTCGACCAGCACCTCGACCTTGCCGCCGCTGGGCTTGTGGCCGAAGAAGCGTGCCTTGATCACGCGCGTGTCGTTGAAGACCAGCAGGTCTTCGCGGCGCAGGTAGTCGACGATGTCGCTGAAGGCGCGGTCGACCAGGCGCACCGCATCGGCGGTGTCGGCGGGCGCGAGCCGTTCCACCACCAGCAGCCGGCTGGCGCTGCGGTCGGGCAGCGCGCTCTGGGCGATCAGTTCTGGCGGCAGCGGAAAATCGAAATCGGAAAGCGTCAACATCGTGGAAACGGCGCGCGGGGCCCGCGACGGGTCGGAAAGCGAGGCACAAAGCGGCACTCGCCGCCCGTAGTGGCGGCCGGCATGGGTACAATCGGCGAATCCGATATTGTAAGGCCACGGGCGTGCTTGCCGCCGGGCCGGGCGTGATACCGGCTATTTCGGCTATTTGCCGGCGTTCCTGCCCATGCCCGCTGCCCCAGCCGTCCCTGCCGCCTGTCTTCGCTGCCGATGCCCGGAACCGCCACCGAAACGAACGACCTGTCCGCCGATGCCGCCAAGGAGGCGGCCGCACCCGCGCGTGGCAAGGCGGGGGAGGGCAAGGGCAAGCCCGCATCGTCCACCACCTCGTCCGCCACCTCGTCGGCGGCAGCGCGCCTCGCCAAGCTCGGCCTGCGCCGCCCGGTCGACCTGGTGCTGCACCTGCCGATGCGCTACGAGGACGAGACCACGCTGGCGCCGATCGCCGATGCGATCCGCCGCGCGGGGCTCGGCCAGCCGGCGCAGGTGGAAGGCGAGGTCATCTCCAACGAAGTCACGTTCCGTCCGCGCCGCCAGCTGGTGGTCAAGATTGCCGACGCGTCCGGCGAGCTGACGCTGCGCTTCCTCAACTTCTACGGCAGCCAGACCAAGCAGATGGCCGAAGGCGTGCGGCTGCGCGTGCGCGGCGAGATCCGCGGCGGCTTTTTTGGTGCCGAGATGGTCCATCCGACGGTGCGGCCGGTGGTGGAGGGCGAAGCGCTGCCGGACCGGCTGACGCCGGTGTATCCGTCCACCGCGGGCATCGCGCAGGCCTACCTGCGCAAGGCCATCGGCGGCGCGCTGTCGCGCACGCCGATGCCGGAGACGCTGCCGCGCCCGGTGCTGCAGGGTCCGCTGGCGCGCCTGCACCTGCGCCCGCTGGCCGACTGCCTGCGCCTGCTGCATGCGCCGCCTCCTGAAGAAAGCGAAGCGGCGCTGGCCGACCGCACGCATCCGGCCTGGCAGCGCATCAAGTTCGACGAACTGCTGGCGCAGCAGATCTCGCTGCGGCGCGCGCACGCGGCGCGGCGCGAGAAGACCGCGCCGACCATGCCGCGCCGCGAAGGCGGCCTGCTGACGCGCTTCCTGGCGGCGCTGCCGTTCCGGCTGACCGGCGCGCAGGAACGCGTGGTGGCCGAGATCGCCGCCGACATGGCGCGCCCGCACCCGATGCATCGGCTGCTGCAGGGCGATGTGGGCAGCGGCAAGACCATCGTCGCCGCGCTGGCGGCGTGCCAGGCGATCGACGCCGGCTACCAGGCCGCGCTGATGGCGCCGACCGAAATCCTGGCCGAGCAGCACTTCCGCAAGCTGTCGGCCTGGCTGGAGCCGCTCGGCGTGCCGGTGGTCTGGCTGGCCGGCAGCCTGAAGGCGCGCGACAAGCGCGTGGCCGCGGCACGCGTGGAGTCGGGCGAGGCGCAACTGGTGATCGGCACCCATGCGCTGATCCAGGACACGGTGCGCTTCGCGAAGCTGGGCCTGTCGGTGGTCGACGAACAGCACCGCTTTGGCGTGGCGCAGCGCCTGGCCTTGCGCGGCAAGGCGGGCGCGACCGATGTGCCGGCGACCGATGTGCCGGCGCCCGATGTGCCGGCGACCGACACCGTGCCGCACCAGCTGATGATGTCGGCCACGCCGATCCCGCGCACGCTCGCCATGACGTATTACGCGGACCTGGACGTATCCGTGATCGACGAACTGCCGCCGGGCCGCACGCCGATCGTCACGCGCCTGGTCAACGACGAGCGGCGCGACGAAGTGATCGCGCGCATCCATCACGCCGCTGCAGAAGGCCGCCAGGTCTACTGGGTTTGTCCGCTGATCGAGGAAAGCGAGGCGCTGCAGCTGCAGACCGCGGTCGAGACCTATGAAACGCTGGTGGCCGCGCTGCCCGACCTGCGCGTCGGGCTGGTGCACGGCCGTCTGCCGCCTGCCGAAAAGGCCTCGGTGATGGATGACTTCAGCGCCAACCGCATGCAGGTGCTGGTCGCCACCACGGTGATCGAGGTGGGCGTGGACGTGCCCAACGCCTCGCTGATGGTGATCGAGCACGCCGAGCGCTTTGGCCTGGCGCAACTGCACCAGCTGCGCGGCCGCGTAGGGCGGGGCAGCGCCGAATCGGTGTGCCTGCTGATGTACCAGGCGCCGCTGTCGCCGACCGCGCGCGAGCGGCTGGCGACCATGCGCGAGACCACCGACGGTTTCGAGATCGCGCGCCGCGACCTGGAAATCCGCGGCCCGGGCGAGTTCCTCGGTGCGCGCCAGTCGGGCGAGGCCATGCTGCGCTTCGCCGACCTGCAGACCGACGCGTGGCTGGTGGAGTACGCGCAGGAAGCGGCCGAGCTGATGCTGGCACAGTTCCCCGAAGCGGTGGAAGCACACCTGTCGCGCTGGCTCGGCGGGCGCGAACACTACCTGAAGGCCTGATTGCGCCGGTGCTTGTGCCGCATCGTACGCATGCCGCACAAATCCCGGGGGCGCTCTGACAGATCCCGGAATCGAAGGTAAAATCTATCGCCTACCCGGAATTGATAAGTCATGACGCTCACTGAACTGAAGTACATCGTCGCCGTGGCGCGCGAGCGCCATTTCGGCCGGGCCGCCGAAGCCTGCTTCGTGTCGCAACCGACGCTGTCGGTGGCCATCAAGAAGCTGGAAGACGAACTCAACGTGCAGATCTTTGAGCGCGGCACCTCCGAGGTGTCGGTGACCAACATCGGCGAGCAGATCGTGGCGCAGGCCCAGCGCGTGCTCGAGCAGACCATGGCCATCCGCGAGATCGCCAAGCAGGGCAAGGACCCGCTGGCCGGGCCGCTGCGCGTGGGCGTGATCTACACCATCGGGCCATACCTGCTGCCATCGCTGGTCAAGCAGATGATCGGGACCGTGCCGCAGATGCCGCTGATGCTGCAGGAGAACTACACGCACAAGCTGATCGAGCTGCTCAAGCAGGGCGAGATCGATTGCGCGGTAATGGCCGAGCCGTTCCCCGATTCCGGCCTGACGGTGCGTCCGCTGTACGACGAGCCCTTCGTGGTCGCTGTGCCGCGCGGCCACCAGCTCGCCGAGGCGCGCGCGATCGACCCGGACGAGCTGAAGCGGCAGACCATGCTGCTGCTGGGCAGCGGCCACTGCTTCCGCGACCATGTACTGGGCGTGTGCCCGGAGCTGTCGCGCTTCTCGCAGGCCGCGGATGGCATCCAGAAGACGTTCGAAGGCTCCTCGCTGGAAACCATCCGGCATATGGTGGCCAGCGGCGTCGGCATTACCGTGCTGCCGCGTACCTCGGTACCCGACCTGAAGGCCAAGGGCGACATGCTGTCGTACGTGCCGTTCGCCGATCCGGTGCCTGACCGCCGCGTGGTGCTGGCCTGGCGCAAGAGCTTCACCCGCCTGCCGGCGATGGAAGCACTGGCCAATGCCGTGGCCGCCTGCGAGCTGCCCGGCGTGCGCAAGCTCGATGCCAAGGAGCTCGCGGAAGCCGCCTGATCCTCCAACCAGACGCAAGCCAGAGGCCGCAACGGGCTGTCCGTTGCGGCCTTTGTTTTTCTGTCCCCGCAGTACGGCATTTTCGGAGCCTGCCTTCGCTCCATCACTTTGCGCCGGCATGAAACCGCGGCAAGTCGAATAGATTTGACCTAATACATAGGTATAAATAATTAAATTCTCAGCGTAATAGTTTGTTTGTAGACTGCCTTCTACCATGCCGACTGGCATCGAACCAGGCAAGGAGCCGATCATAAGCACCAGTGCCCAGTCCATTTCCGGCACAACGATCAAGCGCCCGTTCTCTCTCCGCATGGGGCGCTACCTGCTCGATTGCCTTGCCTGCTACGCCGCCGCCAACTGAGGCGGAATTCTCTTCCAGCCCACCCACAACAAGAGGAATAGATGAGCAAGAAGGACACTCTCACCACCGCAGCCGGCGCACCCGTTGCCGACAACCAGAACTCGCAGACCGCCGGCCCGCGCGGCCCGATGCTGCTGCAGGACGTCTGGTTCCTCGAAAAACTGGCCCACTTCGACCGTGAAGTCATTCCCGAGCGCCGCGTGCATGCCAAGGGCTCCGGTGCCTACGGCACGTTCCGGGTCACGCACGACATCACGAAATACACCAAGGCCTCGATCTTCGCCGAAATCGGCAAGGAAACGCCGCTGTTTATCCGCTTTTCGACCGTCGCCGGCGAGCGTGGCGCGGCCGATGCCGAGCGCGACGTGCGCGGGTTCTCGGTCAAGTTCTATACCGATGAAGGCAACTGGGACGTGGTGGGCAACAACACGCCGGTGTTCTTCGTGCGCGATCCGCTCAAGTTTCCCGACTTCATCCACACGCAGAAACGCAACCCGCGCACCAACCTGCGCGACCCGATCGCGGTGTGGGACTTCTGGTCGCGCCATCCGGAATCGCTGCACCAGGTCACCATCCTGATGAGCGACCGGGGCCTGCCGCAGAACTATCGGCAGATCCACGGCTTCGGCTCGCATACGTATTCGTTCATCAACGCCAACAACGAGCGCTTCTACGTCAAGTTCCACTTCAAGTCGCAGCAAGGCATTGCCAACTGGACCAATGAAGAGGCGGCCAAGGTGGTGGCGAACGACCGCGAGAGCGCGCAGCGCGACCTGTTCGGGAATATCGAGCAGGGCAACTTCCCGCGCTGGAACCTGCGCGTGCAGATCATGCCGGAGGCGGACGCGGTCAGGTACCACATCAACCCGTTCGATTTGACCAAGGTCTGGCCGCACAAGGACTACCCGCTGATCGACGTAGGCGTGCTGGAGTTGAACCGCAACCCGGACAACTATTTTGCCGAGGTCGAGCAGGTGGCGATGAATCCCGCCAATATTGTGCCGGGCATCGGCTTTTCGCCCGACAAGATGTTGCAAGGCCGCCTGTTCTCGTACGGCGACACGCAGCGCTACCGGCTCGGCATCAACCACCACCAGATCCCCGTGAATGCGCCGCAATGCCCGTTCCACAATACCTTCCACCGCGACGGTGCGATGCGCGTGGACGGAAACCAGGGCGGCAAGCTGAACTACGAACCGAACCGCGAAAGCGCCTACAGCGCCAGCGAACGCGCGATCGAGCCGCCGCTCGCGCTCGACGGCGCGGCCGACCGCTGGGACCACCGCGTCGACACGGACTACTACAGCCAGCCCGGCGCGCTGTTCCGGTTGTTCGACGAGGGCCAGCGCCAGCGTCTGTTCGCCAATATCGCGGCGGCAATGCAGGGCGTGCCGGAAGAGATCGCGCGCAAGCAGATCGAGCACTTCACCAAGGCCGATCCGGCCTACGGCGAGGGCGTGAAGCGCGCGCTTGACCTGAAGTAACCGTCTGGCGCGGCTGGCATGGCCGCCGCGCCTGGGAGAACCACCATGGCAATGATCCGGTTCTTTATCGACGAGTGGCGCAAGCTTTGGCATGACGGCCATGACAAGCCCGAGCGCCCCGATGCCGCGCGGCTGCGCCACAAGCTGTGGCGCAAGGAAGTCGGCGTCGGCGTGATCCTGATCGGCGCCGCGGTGGTCTTTATCGAGATAGTCCGGGGTTTGTCCGGGATCGCCGGCTAATGCAATAATGCGGGTAACGCGCCGCCCGGAACCGTGTTTTCGGCAATTCCGGCGGCGCTCCTCGTGCTTTACCAGAACGGAGCGTACCTACCATGGCAAAGAAGAATGAGATGAGCGTGAACATCGGTATTTCCGACAAGGACCGCAAGAAGATCGCGGAAGGCCTGTCCAAGCTGCTGGCAGACACCTACACCCTCTACCTCAAGACCCATAACTTCCACTGGAACGTGACGGGGCCCATGTTCAATACGCTGCATCTGATGTTCGAGACGCAGTACACCGAACTGGCGCTGGCCGTGGATTCGATCGCCGAGCGCATCCGCGCGCTGGGCTATCCGGCACCGGGCACCTACAAGGAATACGCCCGCCTGTCGTCGATCGCCGAAGAAGAGGGCGTGCCCGAGGCGACCGAGATGATCCGCAAGCTGGTCGAAGGCCAGGAAGCCGTGGTGCGCACCGCACGCTCGCTCTTCCCGGTGATCGACGCCGCCGGCGACGAGCCGTCGGCCGACCTGCTGACCCAGCGCATGCAGACGCACGAGAAGACCGCGTGGATGCTGCGCGCGATGCTCGCCTGACGCCTTTGAGCGACTTCCGGCCGCGGCCACGCGGCGGCCGGCATTGCGCGCTGCAGCCATCCGGGCTGTGGCGCGTTTTCATTGAATCTTCCTTCCCGGATCCCCGCCGTGCAGTCCCTGTCGCCATTGCCTCCTCCTTCCATGCTTGAACGCCTTTCCCTCTACGCGCGCCTGGTGCGCATCGACAAGCCGATCGGCACGCTGCTGCTGTTGTGGCCGACGTTGTGGGCCATGTGGATGGCAGCCGGCGGGCCGCCGTCGTGGGGATTGTTCTGGATCTTCGTGGCAGGGACGTTTTTGATGCGCTCGGCGGGATGCGCGATCAATGACTGGGCGGATCGGGATTTTGACAGGCATGTGAAGCGGACCAAGGAGCGGCCGCTGACTGCCGGCAAGATCGCCGCCTGGGAAGCGCTTGCTGTTGCTGCGGTGCTGGCGCTGGTGGCGTTTACGCTGGTGCTGCCGCTTAATGCCTTGACCAAGTGGCTCGCCGTGGTGGCGGCGGTAGTGGCGGGGACTTATCCGTTCTTCAAGCGGTTCTTTGCGATTCCGCAGGCTTATCTCGGGATTGCATTCGGGTTTGGCATTCCGATGGCGTTTGCCGCGATCCAGGATCAGGTGCCGCCGGTGGCGTGGGTGATGTTGCTGGCCAATGTGTTTTGGGCGGTGGCTTATGACACGGCTTATGCGATGGTGGATCGGGATGATGATCTGCTGATCGGGATGAAGACTTCGGCGATTACGTTTGGTCGCTTTGATGTCTTTGCGATTATGGTTTGCTATGCGGCGTTTCTGGTGCTGATGGCTTTGGCAGGATTAATGCTGGGACTTGGGTGGCCGTATTGGGTTGGGCTGGCTGCGGCGGGTGTTTGTGCGGGGTATCACTACACGCTGATCCGGGGGCGGGATCGGATGAGGTGTTTTGCTGCCTTTCGGCATAACAATTGGCTGGGGGCGTGTGTTTTTGTTGGGACGGCGTTGGCTTATTTGATTGTGTGATTCTTGATTGATGGCCGACGGCTCATGCTATTGATGACATGTTGTCGGCTGTTTTAGTGCTCGCATATCGCTGCTTGTGACATGCTGTCGGCCGTTGAACCGCCTGGTTCCGCCCTCCTGGGCGGGTCACTTTTTGCCCGAGCGGCAAAAAGTAACCAAAAAGCGCGTTACGGCCCTGCGGGCGGCCACTCTTATCGTAGTGTGCCGGGGCTTTCGTACGGGGCTTTGCTTCGTTGCGGGGCAGGACTGCCTGACGCCGTGGTGCGCCACGGTGGCTCTGGATTGACGCGATGTTTGAACGAGCCCAGAGCTGTGAGTGGCCCCTGCTGCGGGCGTCATGGTAGGAACGCCTTCGGCTGCGCTGCGCGCCGGCCCTAAGGGCAAGGCCGCCCCCCCACGTCCTCGCCCGGGCTTCGGGCCCGACGTCATTCACGACGGCGCTGTGCGAGCGCAGCGACGCACTCCGTGCCCGAGCCCTAAATTCCCGATACTGCCGGCGCGCAGCGCAGCCGAAGGCGTTCCTGTGTTGACGCCTGCAGCAGGCGGCCTACGCCCGGCATGGGGATAGTTCAATAGTGGGTCGACGTAGCCGCTATCCCAGACTCACCTGGCGTAGCAGGTCCGAACCACTAGCCACATCGAACGGAAATCACCACCGCCCGAACCACCCACGCCGATAACTTGATAGCCAGCCGCTCAGGCGACACGTTTTTTGGTTACTTTTTGTCGCTCGGACAAAAAGTGACCCGCCCAGGAGGGCGGAACCAGGCGCTTCAACGGCCGCAGCATGTCACCAACGGCGACAGCGGACACCTAAACGCCCGACAGCATGTCATCAGCAGCGAAAGCCCACGAGCACTAGTCCTTCCCAAACTCCCCCCCCATCTCCGCCCCCCGAGCCGCGGCAGCATGCATCGCGCGCACGAAAGCATCACCAATCCCAGCCGCCTCCATTGCTGTCAGCGCGGCATAAGTCGTACCGCCCTTTGAAGTCACCCGTTCCCGCAGCGTCGAAACCGCCTCCGAAGACTGCCCAGCCAGCGCCGCAGCACCGCGAAAAGTCTCAACCGCCAGCTCGCGCCCCTGCTCCGCACTCAGTCCCAGCTCAGTAGCTGCCCGCTGCATCGCCTCGATGAAATAGAAGACATAGGCCGGGCCACTGCCGGAGATGGCGGTGACGCCATCGATCTGCGCATCATTCTCGACCCACACACACTTGCCCACAGCCTGCGCCACGGCGCTGGCAACATCCCGGTCAGCCGACGACAATCCTTCCGCCGCCGCCAGGCCAGTCATCCCCATCCCCGCCAGTGCCGGCGTATTCGGCATCGCCCGCACCAGCCGGTTGCGTCCACCCAGCCACCGCTGCATGTCCTGCAACCGGATCCCGGCCGCCACGCTGATCACCAGGTTGCCATCGCCCGCCGGCAGGTATGGCAGCAGCTGCGCCGCAGCCTCGCGGAACTGCTGCGGCTTGACCGCCAGCACCAGCACGTCACTGGCGCCGAATGCCGCATCCGGCGCCCCCGCGGCATGGACGCCGAGATCGCGCGACAGGCGCTGCTGCGCCTCCGGGAAAGGATCGACCACGCGGATCGAACCAGCGGGAACGCCGCGGGCGATCAGGCCGCCGATCAGCGCGGAGGCCATATTGCCGCCGCCGAGAAAGCCGAAGGTGAGGGTATCGAGCATGGGTGTCTCTGCAGTGTCTGGATTGATATTGGCGCCGGCTCAGCCGCGCGCACCGAAGATCGCGGTGCCGATCCGCACCAGGTTGGCGCCCTCGGCGATGGCGGCTTCCATGTCGCCCGACATGCCCATCGATAGCGTGTCGAGGTCCAGGCCGTTCTCCCGCAGCCCGCCCAGCAGCGCGCGCATGGCGGCAAACGGCCGCCGCTGGGCAACGGGATCGTCTTCAGGTTCGGGAATCGCCATCAGGCCCCGCAGCCGCAGGCCGGGCAGCGCGGCCACGGCCTGTGCCAGCGCCGGCACCTCAGCCGGCGCGACGCCGCTCTTGCTGGCTTCGCCACTGATATTGACCTGGAGGCAGACCTGCAGCGGCGCCATCCCGGCCGGGCGCTGCGCCGACAGCCGCTCGGCGATCTTGAGCCGGTCGATGGCATGCGCCCAGTCGAAATGCTCCGCCACCGGTCGCGTCTTGTTGCTTTGCAGCGGGCCGATGAAATGCCACTGCAACCGGCCCCGCAAATCGGCCAGCGCGGCGATTTTCTCCACCCCTTCCTGGACATAGTTCTCGCCAAAGGCGAACTGACCGGCCTCGGCGGCGGCGCGTACGCGGTCAGCGGATACGGTCTTGGAAACGGCCAGCAGGGCGATGTCGCCGGGCTGCCTGCCAGCCTGTTGTGCGGCCGCCGCAATGCGCTGGTTCACGGCTTGCAAGTTGGCGGCAATCACAGACATAATCCGGCGGACATATAAGAAGTACTTAAAGTACTGATAACTATTTCAGGGTGGGGTCATTATAGATGGACATCGCGCAGCTATTGGCTTTCGCCGTCAAGAACAAGGCGTCCGATCTTCATCTGTCATCGGACATGCCGCCGATGGTCCGGATCCACGGCGACATGCGCCGGATCAATGTCGCGGCGATGGCGCACAAGGATGTCCACGCCATGGTGTACGACATCATGAGCGACACCCAGCGCAAGCTCTACGAAGAACGGCTGGAAATCGACTTCTCGTTCGAGATTGCCGGCCTGTCGCGCTTCCGGGTCAATGCCTACAACACGCAGCGCGGCGCCGCCGCGGTGTTCCGTACCATTCCCTCCAAGGTCCTGACGCTGGAAGAGCTGCGCGCGCCGGCGGTGTTCGCCGACCTGTGCATGAAGCCGCGCGGACTGGTGCTGGTGACGGGGCCGACCGGTTCAGGCAAGTCCACCACGCTGGCGGCGATGGTCGACCATCGCAACGAAAACGACATGGGTCACATCCTGACGGTGGAAGACCCGATTGAATTCGTCCACAACTCCAAGAAAAGCCTGATCAACCAGCGCGAGCTGGGGCCGCACACGCATTCGTTCGCCAACGCGCTGCGCTCGGCGCTGCGTGAAGATCCGGACGTCATCCTCGTGGGCGAATTGCGCGACCTGGAAACCATCCGCCTGGCGCTGACCGCGGCCGAAACCGGCCACCTCGTCTTCGGCACGCTGCACACCAGTTCCGCGGCCAAGACCATCGACCGTGTGGTCGACGTGTTCCCGCCGGAAGAAAAGGACATGGTGCGCACCATGCTGTCCGAATCGCTGGAAGCGGTGATCTCGCAGACGCTGCTGAAGACCCGCGACGGCAACGGCCGCACGGCCGCGCACGAAATCATGATCGCCACGCCGGCAATCCGGCACCTGATCCGCGAGAACAAGATCGCGCAGATGTACTCGATGATGCAGACCAGCAGCGGGCTGGGCATGCAGACGCTGGACCAGTGCCTGTCGGACCTGATCAAGCGCAGCGCCATCAGCTACAACGACGCGCGCGCCATTGCCAAGAACCCCGACGCATTCATGGGCTGAGGCCCGCACCGACGTTTGCCTCCTGGCCGCCGCACGCATGCGGCTGCCGCACTCCTGCAGGACACCGCCATGCTCGATCGCGAATCCGCCGCCAAGTACATCAACGACCTGCTGGAGCTGATGGTCAGCAACCGCGGCTCGGACCTGTTCATCACCGCCGACTTCCCGCCGGCGATCAAGGTCGACGGCAAGATCACGCCGGTGTCGCAGCAGCCGCTGAACCCGACGCAGGCGCTGGGCCTGGTGCGCTCGGTGATGAACGAGCGGCAGGTGCAGGACTTCGACACCAGCCGCGAATGCAACTTCGCCATCACCGCGCCCAAGGCGGGGCGCTTCCGGGTGTCGGCGTTTATCCAGCAGGGGAAGGCCGGCATGGTGGTGCGGACCATCAATACGCGGATTCCGTCGGTGGCGGACCTGGACCTGCCCCCGACGCTGCATGACATCGTGATGTCCAAGCGCGGCCTGGTGATCGTGACCGGCGCGACCGGGTCGGGCAAGTCGACCACGCTGGCGGCGATGCTCGACCACCGCAACGCGCATTCCTACGGCCACATCATCACCATCGAGGACCCGATCGAATACGTGCATGCGCACCAGAACTGCGTCGTCACGCAGCGCGAGGTCGGCATCGATACCGAGTCTTGGCACGTGGCGCTGAAGAACACGCTGCGCCAGGCGCCCGACGTGATCCTGATCGGCGAAATCCGCGACCGCGAGACCATGGAGTACGCGATGCAGTACGCGGAAACCGGCCACCTGTGCCTGGCCACGCTGCACGCCAACAACGCCAACCAGGCGATCGATCGCGTGGTCAACTTCTTCCCCGAGGAAAAGCGCCAGCAGTTGCTGATCGACCTGTCGCTGAACCTGAAGGCGATGGTGTCGCAGCGGCTGCTGCCGCGCGCCGGGCGCAAGGGCCGCGTGCCGGCGGTGGAGATCATGATCGGCACGCCGCTGGTGGCCGACCTGATCTTCAAGGGCGAGATCCACGAGCTGAAGGAAGTCATCAAGAAATCGCGCGAGCAGGGCATGATCTCGTTCGACCAGGCGCTGTTCGACCTGTACGAGGAAGGCAAGATCACCTATGAGGATGCGCTGCGCAATGCCGACTCGCTCAATGACCTGCGCCTGATGATCAAGCTGCACAGCGCGCGCGCCAAGGACACCGACCTGGGCGCCGGCACCGAGCACCTGAACGTGATCTAGAGTCCGGCTGCCGTGCACGCCAGCGCGCATGGGCGTATGCTTCGGCCACGAGCAAGCAGTCCGCAGGAGTCTGCCATGAGCAATATCTACCAGTTCGATGCCAATTCGCTGTCGGGGCAACCCGTGCCGCTGTCGCAGTTCCACGGCAAGGTGCTGCTGGTCGTCAATACCGCCAGCGAATGCGGCTTTACGCCGCAGTATGCCGGCCTGCAGAAGCTGTATGAGGAGTATCGCGAGCGCGGGCTGGAAGTGCTGGGCTTCCCGTGCAACCAGTTCGGCAAGCAGGAGCCGGGCGATGCGCAGCAGATCGGCCAGTTCTGCGAATCGCGCTTCAGCGTGAGCTTCCCGATGTTCGCCAAGATCGACGTCAACGGCGAGCAGGCGCATCCGCTGTACCGCTGGCTCACCACCGAGAAGCGCGGCGTGCTGGGCACGCAGGGCATCAAGTGGAATTTCACCAAGTTCCTGGTGCGGCGCGATGGCACGGTGTACGAACGCTACGCCCCGACCACCAAGCCGGAAGAGCTGCGCAAGGATATCGAGACGCTGCTGTCCGATCCGGCGGCCTGAGCTACGCGCCGCTGGCGCGCACCGCGCGCAGGAAGCCGTTGAGCGACCGGTCCGGGGTTTCATGGAAATGGTCGTCCAGCATGCGGATGGCGCGGCAGCGGTCGAGGCGGAAGCTGCGGTAGTCCGAGCGCGTGGTGCACCACGCCGCCAGCAGCCACGCATTGCCCCAGAAGAACAGGCCCAGCGGCATCACCACGCGTTCGGTGATGCGCTGCTGCGCGTCGCAGTAGTCGAGCAGCAGCAGCTTCTGCTCGCCCAGCGCGCCGTGCACCACGTCGAAGGCCTCGCGCACGTGCGACTGGTTGACGTACTCGGGTGCGAACACGCGGCTTTGTTGCGCCGCCAGCCGGCGCGGCGGGGGCAAGGCGGCGACCAGCTTCTCCAGCGCCGGATCGGCCGCGGCGGCGAGCGCGCCGCCGCCCCAGGCTTTCAGCAGCCGCAGGCCGGCCACCAGCGCTTCCACTTCCATGGCACTGAACATCAGCGGCGGGACATCGAAATCGGCGCGCAGCCGGTAGCCGATGCCGGCCTCACCCTCGACCGGCACGCCTGACAGCGACAGCGCCTGGATATCGCGATAGACCGTGCGCTCCGACACGCCGAGCCGCTGCGCCAGCAGCGCCGCCGTGGTCAGGCGGCGGCCGCGCAGGACCTGGACGATCTGGAAGAGGCGATCGGCGCGGCGGCTCATCCGTGGCGGCTTCCCTTATGTGGCACAGGTTCCCTTATCCGGCAAATGGCTCGTGCAGCCCGATGCGGTTGCCTTCGCTGTCGGTGATATGCGCGATGCGGCCGATCTCGCCCGGCAGGCGCAGCGGCCCGAACACGGTCTTGCCGCCGGCGCGCGCGGCGCGCTCCAGCAGCGCGTCCAGCTCGGGTGCGTGCAGGTAGGGCACCGTGCCGTAGTAGTTGCTGGGACGGTAGCCTTCGCCGGCAACCAGCGCGCCGCCGGGATCGGGGTGCGGGAATACGGCCATGTCGACCTGGCTCATGGTCTCGCGGCGCAGCCTGGTATCGAAGACTTGTTCGTAGAATCCGATGGCGCGGACCATGTCGACGACAGGGATCTCCAGCCAGTTGATCAGACGGTTGCTCATGACGGGCTCCTTGGTTCCGGTTGATGGGGAGTGAGGAGCTCGCATCATGCGCGGGGGCTGCTGACAGCGTGCTGTCAGGAGGCTGTCAGTGTGGCATCCACGCCGCCATCACCGGCACCAGGATCGCGGTCAGCACGCCGTTCAGCCCCATGCCGAGCGCGGCGAAGGCGCCGGCTTCCTGGTTCACCTGGAACGCGCGCGCGGTGCCGATGCCATGCGCAGCCACGCCGGTGGCAAAGCCGCGCACGCTGTAGTCGCGGATGCGCAGCAGGTTCAGCAGGCTGGTCGCGCTGACCGCGCCGATGATGCCGGTGCCCATCACCAGCACCGCGGTCAGCGATGGCAGGCCCCCGATCTTCTCGGCCACGCCCATCGCAATCGGGATGGTCACGGATTTTGGCGCCAGCGAGCGCACGGTCTCGGGCGAGGCACCCAGCAGCCAGGCGATGCCGACCGCCGATACCACCGCGACCACCGAGCCGGCCACCAGGCCGGCCAGCAGCGGGAACACATGGGTGCGCAGCTTGGGCAGCTGCATGTACAGCGGCACCGCCAGTGCCACGGTGGCCGGTCCGAGCAGGAAGTGCACGAACTGCGCGCCGTCGAAGTAGGTCTTGTACGGCGTGCCGGTGACGGTCAGCACCGTGACCAGCAGCGCCACCGCGATCATCACCGGGTTGGCCAGCGGCGAGAAGCGCGACTTCTCGTAGATGCGGAAGGCAAAGACGTAGGCGAGCAGCGTGGCCGTCAGGCCGACCAGCGGGCTCGCGGCCAGGTAGACCCAGATCTCGTTGAGGCGTGGCGTCATCATGCCTGTTCTCCCTCCGCACCGGCGTTGGGCGCGCCGGTGCGCTTGCGCATCAGCAGGCGCGTGACTACCGCGGTGGTGGCGATGGCGAGCCAGGTGGAAATCACCAGCGCCACCAGGATCGGCATCCATTCGCCTTCGATGCGGTTGGCGTGCACCATGATGCCGACGCCGGCGGGGACGAACAGCAGCGACAGGTGCTTGAGCAGTTCGCTGGTGGTGCCCTGGATGATGGGCAACAGGCGGTCGTCGAAGACGAGCCAGCCGAACAGCAGGATCATGCCGAGCACGGGGCCGGGCACGGGCAGGCGCAGCGCGTAGCTGATCACCTCCCCGACGGATTGGAAAACCAGCAGGATGGCAAAGGTCTGGAGCATGGGGGCGGTCGTGGTTGCGCATTTCGCCCCTCTCCCGCAAGCGGGAGAGGGGAGACAACCACGGCCTTGCTCCGGCCGGGGGATGTTATCCCAGCATCCGGTCGACCAGTTCGACCCAGTGCATCACCGGCGTATCGGTACCGCTTTGCAGGTGCGTGATGCAGCCGATATTGGCTGACACGATGGCTTCGGGCTGCGTGGCCTGCAGTTTGCCGAGCTTGTCGTCGCGCAGGCGGTAGGCCAGTTCCGGCTGCAGCACTGAATACGTGCCCGCCGAGCCGCAGCACAGGTGGCTGTCAGCGCAGAGTTTGACCTCCACGCCGAGGTCGGTCAAGAGTGCCTCCACCTTGCCGCGGATCTGCTGGCCGTGCTGCAGCGTGCAGGGCGGGTGGTAAGCGACGCGCCGGCTGTCGCGCGGCACCGCGCCGGCCAGGGCGTGCAGGTCGTCGGCAAAGTCCGGCAGGATCTCGGACAAGTCGCGCGTCAATGCGGAAACGCGTCGCGCGCGCTCCGCGTACTTTGGATCGTTGCGCAGCAAATGCCCGTAGTCCTTGACCATCGCGCCGCAGCCGGAGGCGGTCATCACGATAGCCTCGGCGCCGGCTTCGATATGCGGCCACCACGCATCGATATTGCGGCGCATATTGTCGAGGCCGCCGTCGTGGTCGCCGGTGTGGAAACGGATTGCCCCGCAGCAGCCCGCCTCGCGCGCCACCACCAGTTGCACGCCGACACGGTCGAACACGCGCGCGGTCGCGGCATTGATGTTGGGCGACATCGCCGGCTGCACGCAACCGTCGAGCAACAACATCTTGCGTGCGTGGACATTGCGGGGCCAGGTGCCGGCTTCGGCGGCTTGCGACAGCGCCGGCACCTTGTTGCGCAGCGCGCCCGGCAGCATCGGCCGCACCATCTGGCCAAGCCGCAGCGCGGTGCTGAACAGCTTCGGGCGCGTCAGCCCCTCGCGCAGCACCCAGCGCGCCATGCGCTGGCCGGCGGGGCGCTGGATGCCTTCGGCTTCGAGCTTGTCGTCGACCACCTTGCGGCCGATGTCGACCAGGCGCCCGTAGCGCACGCCCGACGGGCAGGTCGACTCGCAGTTGCGGCAGGTCAGGCAGCGGTCCAGGTGCAGGCGCGTGCTTTCGGTGATGGCATTGCCTTCCAGCACCTGCTTCATCAGGTAGATGCGCCCGCGCGGCCCGTCGAGTTCGTCGCCGAGCAGTTGATACGTCGGGCACGTGGCGGTGCAGAAGCCGCAATGCACGCATTTGCCGACGATGGATTTGGCTTCCTCGCCTTCGGGCGTGTTGCGGAGAAAATCGGCCAGGGTCGTTTGCATGGTGTGGGGAGGTCTTTGCCTGGGCGTGGGAACGCTTGGGTGGTCCGGATCAGAGTCCGGGATACATGCGCTGCGGATTGAAGATGCCGGCCGGGTCGAAGGTCGCCTTCAGGCGGCGGTGGATTGCCGCCAGCGGCGAGGCCAGCGGCGTGAACACGCCCACCGACTTGTCGCCGTTGCGGAACAGCGTGGCATGGCCGCCGGCGGCCTGGGCCACGGCGCGCACGCTTTCGGCATCGGTCCTGGTGGCGCCATCGGCGGGCAGCCACCAGCGCTGGCCGCCGCCCCATTCCACCAGTTGCTGGCCCGGCAGGTCCAGCGGCGCGGCGACCGGCGGCACCGCCAGGCGCCACAGCGCGCGGCCCGCGTGCGCCGGCGCGAAGAAGGCATGGGTCTGCTCGCGCAGCGATTGCCACAGCGCGGTGGCCACGGCGGCATCGACACGCTCGCCACCCAGTCGTGCGCATGCGGCGCGCACCGCCGCGGTGGCGCCTGCCAGGCGCACGTGCAGCACGCCGTCATGCCAGGCTGACGCGGCCAGCGGCAGCGGCTGGCCGCCCCACTGGTTCAGCTGCCGGATCGCATCGGCCTGCGCCAGCTCGAAGCGCAGCGTGGCTTCGTCGAACGGCGCGGGCAGCACCTTGAGCGACACTTCCAGCACCAGCCCGAGCGTGCCCAGCGAGCCCGCCAGTAGCCGCGAGACATCGTAGCCGGCCACGTTCTTCATCACCTGGCCGCCGAAGTTCATCACCTCGCCCTTGCCGTCCATCAGCTGCGCCCCCAGCACGAAGTCGCGCAGCGCGCCGACCGACTGCCGGCGCGGGCCTGACAAGCCGGCGGCCACCGCGCCGCCCAGCGTGGCCGCGCTGGCCTGGCCGGGCAGCGCGAAGTGGGGCGGCTCGAAGGCCAGCACCTGGCGCTTCCCGGCCAGCGCGGCTTCGACTTCCGCCAGCGGCGTGCCGCAGCGCGCCGTGATCACCAGCTCGGCCGGGTCGTAGTCGACGATGCCGGCGTAGGCGCGCGTGTCCAGCACCTGGCCTTCAGGTGCCTGGCCGTAGAAGTCCTTGCTGCCGCCACCGCGCAGCCGCAGCGGCGTGCGGGTTTCGGTGGCTTGCCTGACGGCGTCGCGGAAGGCGTCGAGGGTGGCTTGCATATGCGTGGGTGGTGCGTGGCTGATGAGGAGGAGATTGTTTCCGTCGCGGCTCAGGATCCGGGCTTGCCGTCGCGGCCGCCGGGGACTTCAGGCCTGTCGTTCTGGTAATCCGGCAGCGCGCTGCCGCAGTGCTTGCAGTACATCGCGTCGGGCTCGTGGCCCTCGGTCAGGCAATGGGTGCAGGTGCGCGTGGTCAGCGGCTTCTTCAGGATGCTTGCGGCCAGCTCGGCGCCGACGATGCCGGTGGGGAAGGCGATGATGCCGTAGCCCAGCAGGATCGTCAGCGAGGTGATGAACTGGCCCAGCGGCGTCTTCGGCACCATGTCGCCGAAGCCGGTGGTGGTGAGCGTGACCACCGCCCAGTACATGGCGAGCGGAATGCTGTGGAAACCGTGCTCGGGACCTTCGACCACATACATCACCGTGCCCAGGATCACGGTGATGATGAACACCGTGCCCAGGAACACGAAGATCTTGCGCCGGCTGTTGATCAGCGCGTTGTACAGGATCTCCGCTTCCTCGAAATACACCGTCAGCTTGAGGATCCGGAAAACGCGCAACAGCCGCAGCAGGCGCACGTCGATCAGGAAGTGCAGTTCCGGCACGAAGAACGCGAGCCACGTCGGCATGATCGAAATGAAGTCGATGATGCCGTAGAAGCTGAAGACATAGCGCCATGGCCTGCGCACCACGAGGATGCGCATCACGTACTCGGCCGTGAAGATCAGCGTGAAGCCCCACTCCAGCACGGTGAACAGCGTGCCGAGCCGGTCATGGACGGCGGGCAGGCTGTCGAGCATCACCACCATTACGCTGGCGACGATCGCGATCAGCAGCGCGACGTCGAAAATGCGCCCTTCGCGCGTGTCGGCCTCGAAGATGATGGTGTACCAGCGCTGGCGCCAGCCGGTCTCGGGCTGGCCCAGGCGCTGGCGGACCACCGCTTCCTGGTACTGGCGTCGGCGTTCGTTGGCCATGGCGCGGGCTTCAGAAGCGCGGCAGGTCCGGATGCGGCAGCAGTCCCTTCCTGACGTGCATCTTGCCGTATTCCGCGCAGCGCGCCAGCGTGGGGATGGCCTTGTCGGGGTTCAGCAGGCGGGCCGGGTCGAAGGCTGCCTTGACGCCGAAGAACGCCTCGCGCTCGCTGGGCGAGAACTGCACGCACATCGAGTTGAGCTTCTCCACGCCCACGCCATGCTCGCCGGTGACGGTGCCGCCGAGCTCGACGCACGCTTCCAGGATGTCGGCGCCGAACAGCTCGGCACGGTGCCATTCGTCCTGGTCCGAGCCATCGAACAGGATCAGCGGGTGCATGTTGCCATCGCCGGCATGGAACACGTTGATGCAGCGCAGGCCGTACTTGCGCTCCATCTCTTCGATGCGGCGCAGCAGCGTGCCGATGTGCTTGCGCGGGATGGTGCCGTCCATGCAGTAATAGTCCGGCGAAATGCGGCCCGCGGCGGGGAAGGCATTCTTGCGCCCGCTCCAGAAGCGCAGGCGCTCGGCTTCGTTCTGCGAGACCACGATGCGGGTGCAGCCCGACGCCTTCAGCACCGCGCTCATGCGCTCGATCTCTTCCGCCACTTCCTCGGGCGTGCCATCGGATTCGCACAGCAGGATGGCGGCGGCATCGAGGTCATAGCCGGCGTGCACGAACTCTTCCACCGCGGCGGTGGCGGGCTTGTCCATCATCTCCAGCCCGGCCGGGATGATGCCGGCGGCGATCACGTCGGCCACCGCATTGCCGCCTTTCTCGACGTCGTCGAAGCACGCCATGATGACTTGCGCCAGCTGCGGCTTGGGGATCAGGCGCACGGTCACCTCGGTGACCACGGCCAGCATGCCTTCGGAGCCGATCACCGCGGCTAGCAGATCCAGGCCGGGCGAATCGGGCGCATCCGAACCGAACACCACCACCTCGCCTTCCATGGTCACGGCGCGCACGCGCAGCACGTTGTGCACGGTCAGGCCGTACTTCAGGCAATGCACGCCGCCGGAGTTCTCGCTGACGTTGCCGCCTATGGTGCAGGCGATCTGCGAGGAGGGATCGGGCGCGTAGTAGAGGTTGTGGGGCGCGGCGGCATCGGAGATGGCCAGGTTGCGCACGCCGGGCTGGACCACCGCGGTGCGCGAATACGGGTCGACCGACAGGATGCGCTTGAACTTGGCCAGCGACAGCACCAGGCCCTCGGCGATCGGCATGGCGCCGCCGGACAGGCTGGTGCCGGCGCCGCGCGGCACCACCGGCACGCCCAGCTTGTGGCACAGGCGGAGGATTGCGCAGACCTGTTCCTCGGTGTCGGGCAGGGCCACGGCCATCGGCACCTGGCGGTACGCGGCGAGGCCGTCGCACTCGTAGGGCACGGTGTCCTCCGGCCTGGACAGCAGCGCGGCGTCCGGCAGGATCTGCGCCAGGCCGGCTAGCAGCGCATTGCGGCGGCCTTCGGCGGTGGCCTGCGCGCCTGCGGTGCCTTCGGTGGCGAGGGTGCGGGCTTCGTGCGGGGCATTCATGGCGACTCCTGGACTCTGGTCGGGCCGGCGGGCGGCCCGCCGTGGGGACGGCTGACGGGACGGCTGACTATAGCGCAGCCCTCATGCCGCGGGCACCACCAGGCACGTGAATTCCGCATGGCAAGCCGATCAAAAATGCTCATCATGGCCAGGCAGGCACCGGCCCCGGTTTCAGCGTAGCACCGGCCGGCGAGTGCAGGAAATGCGGCGCCCCCGCCTCAGCGTGCCGGGGCCGGCAGCCGCAGCACCATGTCGAGCTTGTCGTAGAAGTGCGGCGCGACATACAGCGCGTCGGGCTCCAGGCCGAAACGCTCGAAGCCAAGCGATTCGTACAGCCGCACCGCACCGGCGCTGCCGGCATTGACGCACAGGATCACCTGGCGCACGCCTTCCATGGCGGCGGCCTGCTCCAGCACGCGCTCCATCAGCGCGCGCCCGAGCTTCCTGTCGCGCCAGCCCGGCGCCACATACATGCCGAAGATCGATGCCTTGTGCCAGTGCTTGCGGCGCGGCTCGCGCATGATGCCGACCACGCCGGCCAGTGCGGTGCCGTCGAAGGCGCCGTATACGGCCTTGTCGGCGCTCGGCGCGAGGCGCTGCGCCACCACTTCCGGCGACAGGTCCCGTTCTTCTTCCAGGCTGGCGGCAAAGGCTTCCGGCGCCTCGGCCAGGCCCTGCAGGCGCAGCGCATGGAAGGCTTCGGCATCGGCGGGGGTCAGCAGCCGGATCTCCAGGTTCTGCATACGGGCGGTCTCCTACCAGTCCAGGCTTAGCAGCCAGTCGACGAAATAGCGTGCCTCGGGCTTCAGCGGCGCCTGCTCGCGCTCGACGATGTAATAGCCGTGCGGCGATACCGACTCGATATCGAGCAGCCGCACCATCTGCCCCAGCGACAGCCAGTGCCGCGCCATGCGCTGGCGCACCAGCGCCACGCCCTGGTTGGATGCGATCGCTTCCAGCATCAGGCCGATGTCGTTGAACTGCGGCCCGGTCTGCGGCTCGGGCCAGTCCAGTCCGGCGGTCTCGAACCACGGCTTCCACGGCTCCAGCGGGCTGCGCAGCAGCACCAGGCCGTGCAGGTGCTCGGGCTTGGTGATGGCGCGGCCGTTGACGCGCTCGTAGTATTCGCGCCCGCATGCCGGGAACACCGGTTCGACCAGCAATTTCGTGGTCTTCAGGTCGGGGTAGCGGCCGGTGCCGTAGCGGATCTCGACGTCGGTGTCCTCGGCCTTGACGTCGAGGAACGGGATCGCCAGGTGCAGTTCCAGGTCGATGTGCGGGTACAGCGCGCCGAACTCGGGCAGCCGCGGCACCAGGTGCTGGCGCCCGAACGTCGGCGGGATCGCCACGCGCAGCCGCGTGCGCAGCTTGTTGTACTCGGGCCGCGCCAGCTCGTTCAGCGACTTGAGCGCGTCCTGCACGTTACGCAGGTAGCGCGTGCCGGCCGCGGTCAGCCGCAGCGCGGCGTTGGCGCGCACGAACAGGTCGTCGCCCCACAGCTCCTCGAGGTTCTTGATGCGGTGCGATACGGCGCTGGGCGTGACCGACAGCTCCTCGGCCGCGCGCGCGAAGCTGCCCAGCCGCGCGGCGGCCTCGAAGGCGATCAGCAGGTGCAGCGGCGGGACGCGGTTGAACATGGAAGCCATGCCGGCCGGTTCAGTGCGCGCCGCCGCGCGTGGCACTGAAGATCTTGCCCGGGTTGAGGATATGGTTGGGATCGAGCGCGTCCTTGATCACGCGCATCAGGTCGAGCGCATCCTCGCCGTGCTCCTTCACCAGGAAGCGCTGCTTGTGCAGCCCCACGCCGTGCTCGCCGGTGCAGGTGCCGCCCATCGCCAGCGCGCGTTCGACGATGCGCTGGTTGATGGCCTCGGCCTCGGCCATTTCCTCCGGCTTGTCCGGGTCGACCAGGATCGCCACGTGGAAATTGCCGTCGCCGACGTGGCCGACGATCGGGCAGGGCAGGGCGGAGGCGTTGAGGTCCTTTTCGGTTTCAGTCACGCACTCGGCCAGGCGCGAGATCGGCACGCACACGTCGGTGGTGACCGACTTGCAGCCGGGCTTGAGCTGCAGCATCGCAAAGTACGCGGTATGGCGCGCGTTCCACAGCCGGCTGCGGTCCTCGGGGCGCGTGGCCCACTCGAAGCCCTGGCCGCCGTGCTCGGCGGTGATCTGCTGCACGGTCTCGGCCTGCTCGCGCACGCCGGCCTCGGTGCCGTGGAATTCGAAGAACAGGTGCGGCGTCTCCGGCAGCGTCAGGTTGTCGTGGCGGTTGATGGCGCGGATCGCCAGCGCATCGACGAATTCAACACGCGCCACCGGCACGCCAAGCTGAATGGTCTGGATCACGGCCTGCACCGCGCTGCCCATGCTGGGGAAGGCGCACACCGCGGCCGAGATCGCCTCCGGCTGCGGGTAGAGCCGCACCGTGACCTCCGTGATGATGCCGAGCGTGCCTTCGCTGCCGATGAAGAGGCGGGTCAGGTCATAGCCGGCCGACGACTTGCGCGCGTGCGTGCCGGTGCGGATCACGCGGCCATCGGCGGTTACCACGGTCAGCGCCAGCACGTTCTCGCGCATGGTGCCGTAGCGCACCGCGTTGGTCCCGGAGGCGCGCGTCGCGCACATGCCGCCCAGCGACGCGTCCGCGCCCGGGTCGATCGGGAAGAACAGGCCGGTGTCCTTGATTTCCTGGTTCAGCTGCTTGCGCGTGACACCGGGCTGCACGGTCACGGTCAGGTCCTCGGGCTGCACCGCCAGCACGCGGTTCATCTGCGACAGGTCGAGGCTGACGCCGCCGGCGACGGCCAGCAGGTGCCCTTCCAGCGACGAGCCGGCGCCGTAGGGAATGAGCGGTACGCCGTGGTGGTTGCACAGGCGCGCCACCTCGGCGACTTCGTCGGTGCTGTGGGCGAACACGACCGCATCCGGCGCGGCCGGCGGGAACGGCGATTCATCGCGCCCATGGTGCTCGCGCACGCCGGCCGAGGTGGTGAAGCGCTCGCCGAAGCGCGCCGCGAGGGCTTCGCTGAAGGCGGGCGGCAGGGGGCGGCGTTCGAGCGCGGCGGGCGGCGTGGGGTGGTTCATGCGGGTCTCCGGCGGGTCGGCGCGGCGAGGTTGCCGGCGGTGGCGTTCCGGTTTTGTGGTCCGGAAAGGCAGGCGGGGCGCGACCCGGTTGGCGAATGGACGAATAACGGCATTCTACGCCGCGCGGCGGCTCATGCACCCTTGGCCGGCGCCGGGCTGGCCGATAGCCGCACAAGCGGGCGGAAGCGGGGGCAGCCCCTCGCGCGCATGGCGCATCCCTGCGCTCCGGCGCGATAATGCCCCATTTCCCCCCACACGCTTACCAGCCAAGAGGAGACCGGCATGGGCAACCGCCTGTCCAAGATTGCCACCCGCACCGGCGATGCCGGCACCACCGGCCTGGGCGACGGCACCCGCACCGGCAAGGACAGCCTGCGCATCGCCGCCATCGGCGACGTCGACGAACTGAACTGCCACGTCGGCGTGCTGCTGACCGAGACGCTTCCCGACGACGTGCGCGCCGCGCTGCTGCATATCCAGCATGACCTGTTCGACCTGGGCGGCGAGCTTTCCATCCCCGGCTACACCCTGCTCAAGCCCGAGCAGGTGGCGCAGCTCGACACCTGGCTGGCGGACTACAACGCCAACCTGCCGCGGCTGGCCGAATTCATCCTGCCCGGCGGCAGCCGCGCCGCGGCCCAGGCCCACGTGTGCCGCACCGTGTGCCGGCGCGCCGAGCGCGCGCTGGTGGCGCTGGGCGCGGCCGAGCCGCTGAACGAGGCGCCGCGCCAATACCTGAACCGGCTGTCTGACCTGATGTTCGTGCTGGCGCGGGTGCTGAACCGGGCCGGCGGCGGCTCCGACGTTCTGTGGCAGCGCGACCGGCAGGGAGGCTGAGTCGCGGCCAGTTACGCAGCAAGCCAGGCAGGAAGCGGGGCGGCAAGTTAAGTCGGCGGCATTTTTTTGTCGCCGGCCGAGGGCTTGGGCTCAAGCCCCGGCCGCAAATGCCGTTGAGGAAACGCAAAATCCGAGAAATTTACTCGGATTTGCCGTTTCTGCCCTTGAAAAGACCCCGGGCGGCCACATTTCGGCCTCAGGTTGAATTGCAGCCGCGCGGATGGCGATGGCTCAAGAGGAGAGAATAATGGGTAAGATCATCGGTATCGACCTCGGTACCACCAATAGCTGTGTGGCGATCATGGAGGGCAATACCCCCAAGGTCATCGAAAACTCGGAAGGTGCCCGCACCACCCCGTCGATCATCGCCTACATGGAAGACGGCGAGATCCTGGTCGGCGCGCCCGCCAAGCGGCAGGCCGTGACCAACCCGCGTAACACGCTGTACGCGGTCAAGCGCCTGATCGGCCGCAAGTTCGAAGAGAAGGAAGTCCAGAAGGACATCGGCCTGATGCCGTACTCCATCGTCAAGGCCGACAACGGCGACGCATGGGTGTCGGTGCGCGACCAGAAGCTGGCGCCGCCGCAGGTGTCGGCCGAAGTCCTGCGCAAGATGAAGAAGACGGCCGAGGACTACCTCGGCGAGCCGGTGACCGAAGCCGTGATCACGGTGCCGGCGTACTTCAACGACTCGCAGCGCCAGGCGACCAAGGACGCCGGCCGCATCGCCGGCCTGGACGTCAAGCGCATCATCAACGAGCCGACCGCGGCCGCGCTGGCTTTCGGCCTGGACAAGAACGAGAAGGGCGACCGCAAGATCGCCGTGTATGACCTCGGCGGCGGTACCTTCGACATCTCGATCATCGAGATCGCGGACGTTGACGGCGAGAAGCAGTTCGAAGTGCTGTCGACCAACGGCGACACCTTCCTGGGCGGCGAAGACTTCGACCAGCGCATCATCGACTACATCATCGCCGAGTTCAAGAAGGACCAGGGCGTCGACCTGTCCAAGGACGTGCTCGCGCTGCAGCGGCTGAAGGAAGCCGCGGAAAAGGCCAAGATCGAACTGTCGAGCTCGCAGCAGACCGAGATCAACCTGCCGTACATCACGGCCGATGCCTCGGGTCCGAAGCACCTGAACCTGAAGATCACCCGCGCCAAGCTGGAGTCGCTGGTCGAAGAGCTGATCACCCGCACCATCGAGCCGTGCCGCACCGCGATCAAGGACGCCGGCGTCAAGGTCAGCGACATCGACGACGTGATCCTGGTCGGCGGCATGACCCGCATGCCCAAGGTGCAGGAGCAGGTCAAGGAGTTCTTCGGCAAGGAAGCGCGCAAGGACGTGAACCCGGATGAAGCCGTGGCCGTCGGTGCCGCGATCCAGGGCTCGGTGCTGTCGGGCGACCGCAAGGACGTGCTGCTGCTGGACGTGACGCCGCTGTCGCTGGGGATCGAGACCCTGGGTGGCGTGATGACCAAGATGATCACCAAGAACACCACCATCCCGACCAAGCATGCGCAGGTGTTCTCGACCGCCGACGACAACCAGCCGGCCGTGACCATCAAGGTGTTCCAGGGCGAGCGTGAAATGGCCTCGGGCAACAAGCTGCTGGGCGAGTTCAACCTGGAAGGCATTCCGCCCGCAGCGCGCGGCACGCCGCAGATCGAAGTCTCGTTCGACATCGACGCCAACGGCATTCTGCACGTGGGCGCCAAGGACAAGGCCACCGGCAAGGAAAACCGGATCACCATCAAGGCGAACTCGGGCCTGTCGGAAGACGAGATCCAGCGCATGGTCAAGGACGCCGAGGCCAACGCCGAGGAAGACAAGAAGGCCCGCGAGCTGGCTGATGCCCGCAACCAGGCCGACGCGCTGATCCACTCGACCAGGAAGGCCGTCACCGAATACGGCGACAAGCTGGAAGCCGGCGAGAAGGAAAAGATCGAAGCCGCGATCAAGGAACTGGAAGACGCCGCCCGCGGCGGCGACAAGGCCGAGATCGATGCCAAGGTCAACGCGCTGTCGGAAGTCAGCCAGAAGCTGGGCGAGAAGGTCTACGCCGACATGCAGGCCAAGGCCGGCGAGCAGGGCGCAGCGGGTGCGGCAGGTGCCGGCGCGCAGCAGCAGGCCCAGCCGCAGGACGACAACGTTGTGGACGCCGAATTCAAGGAAGTCAACGACAAGAAGTAATCGGGACACGCGGGCGGCGGTGCAGGCACTGGCCGGCACCGCTCCCGCCCCGACGCCGGGCGCGGCCATCGGACCCAGCGGGAAACCGCCGTCGGATGCCTCGCTCGGCTTTTTTGCTATTCGCCGGTGGAGCGCCGCATGCGCGTGCCGGCCAAAAAGGTTTGAGCCACCATGGCAAAACGTGACTATTACGAAGTGCTCGGGGTAGGCAAGAACGCGAGCGACGACGAAATCAAGAAGGCTTATCGCAAGCTCGCGATGAAGTACCACCCGGACCGCAATCCGGAGGGCAAGGACGGCAAGGTCGCCGAGGAAAAATTCAAGGAGGTCAAAGAGGCCTACGAGATGCTTTCCGACTCGGAGAAGAAAGCGGCCTATGACCAGTACGGCCACGCCGGCGTCGACCCCAACATGGCCGGCGGCTTCGGCGGCGCGCAGGGCTACGGCGGTTTCGCCGAAGCCTTCGGCGACATCTTCGGCGATATCTTCGGCCAGCAGCAGGGTGGTCGCCGCGGCGGCGGCGGCCCGCAGGCCTATCGCGGCGCCGACCTGCGCTACAGCATGGAGATCAGCCTGGAGCAGGCCGCGCACGGCCACGAGGCGCAGATCCGCGTGCCGCACTGGGACGACTGCGACCACTGCCACGGCAAGGGCGCGGAGCCGGGCTCCAGCGTCGAGACCTGCCCGACCTGCCACGGCGCCGGCCAGGTGCGCGTGTCGCAGGGCTTCTTCACCATGCAGCAGACCTGCCCGAAGTGCCACGGCAGCGGCAAATTCATTCCCAAGCCGTGCACCAAGTGCCACGGCCAGGGCAAGCTGAAGTCGCAGAAGACGCTGGAAGTGAAGATCCCGGCGGGCATCGACGAAGGCATGCGCATCCGCTCGTCGGGCAACGGCGAGCCGGGCATCAACGGCGGGCCGCCGGGCGACCTGTACGTGGAAGTCCACATCAAGCAGCACGCGGTGTTCGAGCGCGACGGCGACGACCTGCATTGCCAGATGCCGATCTCCTTTGCCACCGCGGCGCTGGGCGGCGACCTGGAAGTGCCGACGCTGAACGGCAAGGCCACCTTCCCGGTGCCCGAGGCGACGCAATCGGGCAAGACCTTCCGCCTGCGCGGCAAGGGCATCAAGGGCGTGCGCTCGGGCTATCCGGGCGATCTCTACGTGCATGTGAACGTGGAGACGCCGGTCAAGCTGACCGAGTCGCAGAAGGAACTGCTGCGCCAGTTTGACCGCTCGGTGCACGAGGGCGGTTCGCGGCATAGCCCGCAGGAGCAATCATGGCTGGATAAGGTGAAGAGTTTCTTCAGCTGATCCGGCCTGGCGGTATGAGACCGGCCACGTGAGAGCGTGGCCGGTTTTGTTTTTGGTGCGGCGCTGTCCCTCAAAAAGCCGCCGGTTTTCTCCCCTCTCCCGCCTGCGGGAGAGGGGCCGGGGGAGAGGGCAGGCGCCTCCATCGCCCACCACCCCGTCGCGCGCGATAATGCATCCTAGTACATCATGCCGGCCGTGCCGGCAGTCCAGTTTTCCCTGACGATTTCCCGTGGTAGCCAGCATCCAGCCCCCGCTCTTACCCCTGGCCCCTCTCCCGCAAGCGGGAGAGGGGAGCACGCCCTCAGCCCAAGGAGAGGTCTTCGTCCTTCTCGATGACGCCACTGCCCCGGTGCCACAGGCCGCATCGCGTCTCTACACCAGCTTCCTCCACGAAGACGTACTGCCCGCTGGCAGCGATACCGCCCGGCTCGACGCGATGCTCGCCGAAGGTTGGCGACAAGGCTGGCACGCCACGCTGTTCGCCCCTTACGAGTTCGGCGGCGCGCTGGTCGACGCCCCGGTCCACACCGGCGGGACGATGCCGTGCCATGACGGTGCGCTGCGCCTGCTCTGGTTCCGCGAGCTGCGCCACCTCGACGGCGCGGCCGTGACTGAATGGCTCCAGGGTAACGCCACACCTGCGCCTGCCGGCCTGATGGACGTCGCCTCCGATACTCCGCGCGAAGCCTTCGACGACGCCATCGCCCGCATCCACCAGTGGATCGAGGCCGGCGACACCTACCAGGTCAACTACACCCAGCGCCTGCGCTTCCATGCCTTCGGCGATCCGCTGGCGCTGTACGCCGCGCTGCGCGCCGCGCAGCCGGTGCCCTACGGCACGCTGGCACGGCTGCCGGGCGACGCCTGGGTGCTGTCGCTGTCGCCGGAGCTGTTCGTGCGCCACGACAGCGGCGGCCACCTGCTGACGCGCCCGATGAAGGGCACCGCGCCGCGTTCGGGCGATGCGCAGCGCGACGCGCAGGCCGCGGCCGCGCTCGCCGCCGATGCCAAGAACCGCGCCGAGAACGTGATGATCGTCGACCTGCTGCGCAACGACCTGGGCCGCATCGCGCAGCCGGGCAGCGTGGCGGTGCCCGAGCGCTTTGCCGTGCAGCCGTTCGGCGCGGTACTGCAGATGACCTCGACGGTCACCGCCACGGCGCGTCCAGGGACCGGCTTCGGCGCGCTGATGGCGGCGCTGTTCCCATGTGGCTCGATCACCGGCGCGCCCAAGCGCCGCACCATGGAGATCATCGCCGCGCTGGAAGGCACGCCGCGCGGCCTCTACACCGGCGCGATCGGCTGGATCGATGCCCCGCAAGCCGGTGCCGCCATGGGCCCGTTTGCGCTGTCCGTGGCAATCCGCACCCTGGTGCTGGCGCCGCCAGCGGCCAGCGGGCTGCGTTCCGGCGAGATGGGCGTCGGCGGCGGCATCGTCCACGACAGCGTGGCCGCCGAGGAATTCGCGGAATGCGGCTGGAAGGCGCGCTTCCTGACGCGGCTCGATCCCGGCTTCACGCTGTTCGAGACCATGCGTGTGCAGGACGGTGAATGCCTGCACGCGGACCGCCACCTTACGCGCCTCGGAAATTCGGCGCGTGCGTTCGGGTTTGCCTTCGATGCCGACGCTGCACGGGCAGCGGCGGTGACGCAGGCCGGGCAACTTGGCGCCGGTACCTGGCGCCTGCGCATGGCGCTGGACAAGGCGGGCACGCTGTCCATCTCCAGCGGCGCGGTTGTGCCGTTGCCGGTGCCCGTCTCGGTCGACCTGGCGCCCGAAACATTGCCCGACGTCGATCCGTTGCGCCGCCACAAGACCAGCGCCCGCGCCGTCTACGACGCCGGCTGGCAAGCCGCGGAGCGCGCCGGCGGCTTCGACCGCCTGTTCTTCAATACCCGTGGCGAGTTGCTGGAAGGCGGGCGCAGTTCGGTTTTCGTCCGCATCGATGGCCGCTGGCTGACGCCGCCGCTGTCGGCCGACATCCTGCCCGGGGTGATGCGCGCGGTCGTGCTGGAGCAAGGCGGCGCGGCACTTGGCGCGCCCGGTGAAACGGTAGAGGAGGGCGTCATCACTCGTGCCATGCTGGCGCGTGCCGACGCCGTCGTGGTAGTCAGTGCACTGCGCGGCGCAATGCCGGCAACGCTCATCTAGGCGCTACGGGTGATGCGTGTCCAGCACGCCGTCGCCCAGCTTCCAGCGCACCACGCCCGGCAGGTTGATCAGCTCGCGGTCGTGGCACACCATGATCACGGTGCGGCCTTCGGTGGCGAGGTCGCGCACCAACGCAATCACCTGTTCGCGTGCATGGCCGTCGAGACTCGAGGTCGGTTCGTCGAGCAACAACAGCTCCGGCTCCAGCACCTTGGCGCGCGCCAGCGCCACACGCTGGATCTCGCCGCCCGACAGGTATTCGGGCGCGGTATCCTGCAGGTGCGACACGCCGGCCCAGCCCAGCGCCTCGCCCACGCGCCGCGCGATCTCGTCGTGCGGCAGGCGGCGCGCATGCAGGCCGTAGGCGATGTTCGCGCGCACCGAAGTGCGGAACAGGTAGGGGTGCTGGTGCAGATAGGCAATGCGCTGGCGCACCGCCAGCGGCAGCGGATCGAGCGGCGCGCCATGGGTCTGGCCGTTGGCATCGGTCCATTGCACGGTGGCGCCGGGCGCGCGTTCCAGCCCGGCCAGCATGCGCAGCAGCGTGGTCTTGCCGGCGCCATTCATGCCGGTCAGCACGATCGCGGTGGCGCGCGGGATCAACAGCGTGTCGATGGCAAACAGGCGGCGCAGGCCGATGGTGCGGGCCAGCCCGCGCACGGTCAGCAACGGGGAGGCCGGTGGTTGGGATGCCGCTGTCATCGCCGGAACCCTCCTGCGCCCTGCAGCCACGCCATGCCGATATTGACCAGCAGCGCCAGCGCCACCAGCACGATGCCCAGCGCGATGCCCTGCGCGAATTCGCCCTTGCTGGTTTCCAGCGCGATCGCGGTGGTGATGGTGCGGGTCGAGCCTTCGATATTGCCGCCGATCATCAGCGCCGAACCGACCTCGGCGATCACGCGCCCGAAGCCCGCCACCACCGCCGCCATCAGCCCGAAGCGCAGCTCGCGCAGCACGGTAAAGAAGGTGCGCCAGCGCCCGGCGCCCAGCACCCACGCGGTTTCGCGCAGGCGTACATCGGCACCCTGCAGCGTCGACAGCGCAAACGCCAGCACCACCGGGAAGCCGATCACCGCCTGCCCCAGCACCATGCCCGACGGCGTGAACAGCAGGTGCAGGCTGCCCAGCGGCCCCTGGCGCGTCAGCAAGAGATAAAGGATCAGCCCGACCAGCACGGTCGGAAACGAGAGAAAAGCCTGCACCACCACCACCACCGCGCGCCGCCCCGGGAACTGCCGCGTGGCGATCAGCCAGGCGGCGGCGATGGCGGGCACGGTGGCGAGCGCCAGTCCCAGCACCGCGATGGCCAGCGAGGTCCAGACGATGAACCACAGCCCCGCGTCGCCGCTGCCGAGCAGGCGGAATGCGGCGGCGGTGGCGGCAGCGATCTCCACCGGGTCAGGCGGAGAAGGTGTGCTCGGGAGCGGGGAAGCTGCCGTCCTTGACCGCGGCCACGTAGGCACGCACGGCGCCTTCGATCGAGGTCTGGCCTTCCATGAAGTTGCGCACGAACTTTGCCTTGCGGCCGGGGTAGACGTTGATCATGTCCTGCAGCACCAGCACCTGGCCGGTGCAGTCGGCGCCGGCGCCGATGCCGATGGTCGGCACCTTCAGCAGCTGCGTGATCTCGCCGGCGAGCTTGGCCGGCACCGCTTCCATCAGCACCACCTGCGCGCCCGCTTCCTGCAGCGCCAGCGCGTCGCGCTTGAGCTGCGCGGCGCCCGCGTCGGTCTTGCCCTGCACCTTGAAGCCGCCCAGCGCATGCACCGACTGCGGCGTCAGGCCAATATGCGCGCACACCGGGATGCTGCGCTCGACCAGGAATTTGACGATAGGCGCGAGCCAGTCGCCGCCTTCGAGCTTGACCATCTGCGCGCCGGCCTTCATCAGCGTGACGGCGCTGGCAAACGCGGTTTCCGGCGTTGGGTAGGTGCCGAATGGCAGGTCGGTCACCAGCATGGCGGTCTGGTTGCCGCGCACCACGCATTCGGTGTGGTAGGCCATGTGTTCCAGCGTCACCGGCAGCGTGGTCTGCTGGCCCTGCATCACGTTGCCCAGCGAATCGCCGACCAGGATCATCTCGACGCCGCAGTAGTCGAGCAGCGCCGCGAAGCTGGAGTCGTACGCGGTCAGCATGGCGATTTTCTCGCCGGCGTCGCGCATCGCCTGCAATTTGGGGATCGTGATGGTCTTGCGGGAGGGGTCGAGGAGGTAACTCATGGCAGTGCCCGAAGGTGACGGCGGGTTGTGCCGCTAAACCACCCGCGATACCACGCAGGGCAACGGCTGCCGTCGTTATTGTGTTGTGGCTGGCAGGCGGGGCCTGTCAGGGCGCAGCGAGATTGAGAAAGGCCTTGCGGCCGCGCATGATTTCAATGCGCGACAGTAGTGTACGGAAATCGTCATCGTTGTCCACCGGATTGAAGTGGGCGGTATCGACGACCAGTACCGGGGCCTCGTCGTAGCGGTGGAACAGTTCGCCGTAGGCGTCGGCCAGCCGCTGCAGATAGTGTTCGTCGATGCCGGCCTCGCCCGGCTCGCCGCGGCGCACGATGCGCTCGCGCAGCAGCGACGGCGTGGCCTGCAGCACGATGACCAGGTCGACCCGCTGCGGCGGCAGGCTGAAACGCGCGGCAATGGCGTCGTACAGCGCCAGTTCGTCAGGCGCCAGCGTCAGGGCCGCGTGCAGGCGGTCCCTGGCCATCAGGAAATTGCTGACCATGCGCTGGCCGGCCAGCAGCGCGGCCTGCCATTGCTGCAGCTGCGCGGCGCGCTGCGTCAGGCACCACAGCTGCATTGCCAGCGCGTGGCGCGCGGGATCGCGGTAGAACGGTTCCAGGAAGGGGCTGCGGCGCGCGCAGTCAGGCAGCTCGTGCGCCTGCAGCGTGTGCGCCAGGCGCTGGGCCAGCGAGGTCTTGCCCGATCCGACGGGGCCTTCGACGACGATGCGGCGCAGGTGGTCGAGCATGGCGCTTTGCGCGGATGACCCGGGAGCCTCAGCCGTTGCTGCCGGCCCTGCCTTCGGCCTGCAGGCGCAGGCACTTGCAGGTGGAGACTTTCTCGATGCGCTGGGACGTCACGCCGGCCAGGAAGTCGGCGGCGCGGCCGCGCCCGGGGATCGACAGTTCGGCGTCCAGCTCCACCAGCGGCACCAGCGTGAAGGCGCGCTCGGTCACGCGCGGATGCGGCACGGTCAGGTGCTCGTCGTCGTATTGTTCGTTGCCGAACACAAGGAGATCCAGGTCGAGCGTGCGCGGCGCGTTGCGGAACGGGCGCTCGCGCCCGAACTGGTCCTCGATGTGGTGGCAGATGCGCAGGAGCTGCGACGCGGTGAACGAGGTCTGCACCTTGACCACCGCGTTGTAGTAGTCGTCGCCGCCGGCATCGACTGGCGCGGTGCGATAGAGCGAGGAACGCGCCAGCACCGTGATGCCGACCTGCTGGGCCAGGCACACGATGGCGTCCTTGATGGCCTGGCGGGCATCGCCCAGATTTGCGCCGATGCCGATGAAGGCGAGAGTCATTTACGTTTCCTCCGGCTGGCCGGGGCCGGCATGTGCTGCCTGGCCCGCGTCCGAGTCGCTCCGGGAAGAAACTTTATCCGATTTCCGCGGACTGCGTCGGCGGCGCTTCTTGCGCGCCGGGCCTTCGCCTTCCGCACCCTGGGCTCCGCCCTGGCCGCCACCCTGGCCCCGCGCGCCGCGCACGGCGTCGATCAGGTCTTCGCGCTCATGTGGCTCGGCGTTCTGGAAGTCCTGCCACCAGGCGGCCAGCTCTTCCGGCAGCTCGCCGGACTGGCAGCGCAGCTGCAGGAAATCGTAGCCGGCACGGAAGCGCGGCGACTCCAGCAGGCGGAACGGCATGCGGCCGACGCGCTTCTCGAAGCGCGGCTGCATGCCCCAGATATCGCGCATGTCGGTGACGAAACGGCGCTGGATCGCCAGCTGGCCGGTCTGCTTTTCGAGCACCGAATCCATGGCGCTGTTGAGCGCGGCGATGGCGTGCTCGCCTTCGTCGCGCAACTGGTTCCAGCGCTGCAGCACGTGGTGCCACAGCAGCGCGGCAAACAGGAAGCCCGGCGACACCGGCTTGCCGGCCTGCACGCGGCGGTCGGTGTTATCCAGCGCCAGCTGCACGAAGCGCTGGCCCATGGGCTGCTCCAGCGCCACGTCCAGCAGCGGCAGCAGGCCCTTGTGCAGGCCCGCCTTGCGCAGCTCCTGCAGCGAGGCCCAGGCGTGGCCGGACATCAGCAGCTTGAGCATCTCGTCGAACACGCGTGCGCTGGGCACGTTGTGGATCAGCTCGGCCAGGCTGGCGACCGGATGGCGCGTGGCCTCGTCGATATCGAAGCCGGTCTTGGCAGCAAAGCGCACCACGCGCAGCATCCGCACCGGGTCTTCGCGGTAGCGCGTGGCCGGGTCGCCGATCATGCGCAGCGTGCGGGCGCGGATGTCTTCCATGCCGTGATGGTAGTCATGCACGGTCTGCGCGGCCGGGTCGTAGTACATCGCGTTGATGGTGAAGTCGCGGCGTTCCGCGTCTTCGGCCTGCGAGCCCCACACGTTGTCGCGCAGCACGCGGCCCGAGGCGTCGATCGCATGGGTCTTGCTGTCGAGCTCGGCGCGCTTCAGGCGGCGGCCTTCGGGCAGGGTCTCGCTGGCGATGGCGTCGACCAGCGCACGGAAGGTCGAGACCTCGATGATTTCCTGCTCGCGCCCGCCGTAGAAGGTCACGTGCACGATCTGGAAGCGGCGGCCGATGATGCGCGAGCGGCGGAACAGCGACTGCACCTGCTCGGGCGTGGCATTGGTGGCGACGTCGAAATCCTTGGGCTTGATGCCGAGCAGCAGGTCGCGCACGGCGCCGCCGACGATATAGGCCTGGTAGCCGGCCTGCTGCAGCGTCGAAGTGACCTTGACGGCATTGCGCGACAACAGCGTGGGGTCGATCTGGTGCTCGTCCACGTTGACGATGCGCGGCGTATGGGCGCGGCCGGTGCGGCGCTGCTTGGGGCCGGGCTTGCCCAGCAGCCTGGTAATGAGCTTCTTGATCACGTCAGAACAGATCCATGATGCGCCAGCCGGCCGCGGCGGCGTGGTGGCGCAGGCGATCGTCCGGATTGGTGGCGATCGGCTCGGAGACTTTTTCCAGCAGGGGCAGGTCGTTGGCCGAGTCGCTGTAGAAGGTGGTGGTCTCGAAGTTGTCCCAGGTCGCGCCCTGGGCCTTGAGCCAGGCTTCGACGCGGGTGATCTTGCCTTCGCGGAAACTCGGCACGCCGAAGACATCGCCGGTGAACTGGCTTTCCGGCTTGCCGTCGACGGTGGCGGGCTCGGTCGCGATCAGGTGCTTGATGCCGAAGGCGGCGGCGATCGGCGCCGTGACGAAGCTGTTGGTGGCGGTCACCACCGCGCACAGGTCGCCGGCCTCGATGTGCTTGTAGACCAGCGCGCGCGCCTGCGGCGTGATCACCGGGTCGATCACCTCGTGCATGAACTGCGCGCGCATGGCGTCGAGCTTGTCGCGCGGGTTGGCCGCCAGCGGCCCCAGCGCAAAGCGCAGGAACGCCTGGATGTCCAGCGTGCCCGCCTTGTAGTGGTTGTAGAACTCGTCGTTCTTCTGCCGGTAAATTTCCTCGTCGACGATGCCCAGGCGGACCAGGAAGCGGCCCCATTCGTGGTCGCTGTCGGTCGGGATCAGGGTGTGGTCGAGGTCAAAGAGTGCCAGATTCATGGGGCGCGATTTTACCTTAAGGCAGGATGGGGTAAGGGAGCGGGCGGGGCGGGGCCGTCGCCTAGTCCCGGAATTCAGCGAACATCTCGCGCAGCAGCGGCAGCGTGACCGGCCGCTTGCGTTCGAGCGAGTAGGTATCGAGCGCGTCGAGCAGCGCCATCAGGCTGGGCATGTCGCGGTAGTGGCGCGTGACCAGCCAGTGCGTGATCTCGGGCGACAGCTGCAGGCCGCGCTCGCGTGCCGCTTGCAGCACCGCGGCCTTCTTGTCGTCGTCGGACAGCGGCGCGACCTGGTACACCAGGCCCCAGCCCAGCCGGGTGCGCAGGTCTTCCCGCACTGGCATGGCGCGCGGGGCCAGGCCGCCGGCGACCACCAGCGCGGTGCGCACGTGGGCGCGCACCTCGTTGTACAGCGAAAACACCGCGATCTGGCGCGCTTCGTCCAGCAGCTCGACATCGTCGACGGTGTAGAGCTGGCACCACGGGTCGAACAGGAAGTCGGACAACGGGTGGTGCGGGCTCAGGTAGCGCGAGCGGATGCCATGCTGTGGCGCTGCCTCGCAGACCGCGTGCAGCAGGTGGGTGCGGCCGCAGCCGACCTCGCCCCACAGGTAGACCAGCCGGTCGGTGGCGCGCTCCTGCGCGACCGCGGCGGGCAGCTCCTGCAGGCGCTGCACCGGCTCGCGGTTGGCCGCCACCACGAAATTCTCGAAGGTCGAAGGCGGCGGACTGCCCAGTTCGAGCGACAGTTGCTTGTTGGGACGCGGGGACATGACGTATGGCTAACTTGCGGGGTGGCGTCTGGGGGATGGGGTCGGGATAGTGGCAGCCGTTATTTTCGGTACAGGTCGCTGGCCACGTAAACCCGGCGCAGCTGCCGCGCGCCGACCAGCAGCACGGCGCACGTCGGCAGCGCCAGCAGCACGCCAAAGAAGCCGAACAGCTGGCCGAAGGCAAGCAGCGCGAAGATCACCACCAGCGGGTGCAGCCCGATGCGCTCGCCCACCAGGCGCGGCGTCAGGTAGAAGCTCTCGATGAACTGGCCGAAGCCGTACACCACCGCCACCGCACCCAGCCCATACCAGTTGCCGAACTGCAGCATCGCCGCCAGGATCGCCATGACCAGCCCGACACCGAAGCCGATATACGGGATAAAGACCGCCAGCCCGGTGAAGACCCCGACCGGCACGCCGATATCGAAGCCGGCAATGGTCAGCCCGATCGAGTAGATCGCCGCCAGGATCACCATCACCAGGATCTGGCCGCGCAGGTATTGCGACAGCAGGGCATCGGTCTCGTTGGTCAGCTCGCGCACCTTGGGCACCCAGCGGCGCGGCACCACGCCCTCGATGCGGCGCATCACCATGTGCCAGTCCATCATCAGGTAGAACATGACGATGGGCACGATAAAGATGATGCCCGCCACCTCGATCAGTGCCGAACCCGACATCTTGACGTAGTTCAGCAACACCACCAGCAGGTCTTCCGGGCTGGCCGAGAAGCGGTCCGACAGCATGCTGCGCAGCCCCGGGAAGTCAAAGCGCACGCGCACGCCGAACTCCGCCAGCCGCGGCGCCACCACGGAATTGAGCTTTTTCAGCAGGATCGGCAACTGCTCGCGCACCTGCGGGATCTCGCGCTGGAGCACCGCGATCAGCAGCAGCACCAGCATCACGCAGATCACCGTCAGCAGCAGGATCATCAGCGTCACGCCGATGGCGCGCGGCACCCGGCGCCGTTGCAGCCAGTCCACACCCGGGTTCAGGATATAGGCGAAGATGAACGCGAACAGGAACGGCGTCAGCACCGGCGCCAGCGCGATGATCGCGGCGAACAGCGCGGCGGCCACTGCGATCCAGAGCAGGATGCGTTTGGTCTCGTGGTTCAGCAGCGGGGCGTTCATCAAATAATCTGGGCAAGAGGCGGCAGGGCGGGTTTTCGGCATAGTTGGCCGGAAACTGGAAGCCGGGGGCCTCTATCCGTTAAAATTGCGATTCTACTGGACTCGCGCCCGCCTTCCGATGCCAAGCGGCGGAAGCTGCAACGGAAGCCCCGACTGCGCGAGCGCCGGATTTGTCACTTTAGTTCCTCCCTTTATTCCTCCAGGACAAGCAGGTTCCCATGAGCGCATCCCCGACCGACGGCCAGGCCGGCCTTTCCTACCGCGACGCCGGTGTTGACATCGATGCCGGCGACGCGCTGGTCGACCGCATCAAGCCGTTTGCCAAGCGCACCATGCGCGAAGGCGTGATGGCCGGCATCGGCGGGTTCGGTGCGCTGTTCGAGCTGTCGAAGAAATTCCAGGAGCCCGTGCTGGTGTCGGGCACCGACGGCGTGGGCACCAAGCTCAAGCTGGCGTTCCAGCTGAACCGCCACGACACCGTCGGCCAGGACCTGGTCGCGATGAGCGTCAACGACATCCTGGTGCAGGGCGCCGAGCCGCTGTTCTTCCTGGACTACTTCGCCTGCGGCAAGCTGGACGTCGACACCGCCGCCACCGTGATCCAGGGCATCGCCCGCGGCTGCGAACTGGCCGGCTGCGCGCTGATCGGCGGCGAGACCGCTGAAATGCCGAGCATGTACCCGGACGGCGAATACGACCTGGCCGGCTTTGCCGTCGGCGCGGTCGAGAAGAAGAAGATCATCGACGGCAGCACCATCACCCCGGGCGACGTGGTGCTGGGCCTGGCGTCGTCGGGCGCGCATTCCAACGGCTATTCGCTGGTGCGCAAGATCATCGAGGTGGCCAAGCCGGACCTGAATGCCGACTTCCACGGCCAGCGCCTGCAGGACGCCATCATGGCGCCGACGCGCATCTACGTGAAGCCGCTGCTGTCTCTGATCGAGACCCTTCCGGTCAAGGGCATGGCCCACATCACCGGCGGCGGCCTGACCGAGAACGTGCCGCGCGTGCTGGCGCAGAACGTGACTGCCGTGCTGCATCGTGATGCCTGGGCCCTGCCGCCGCTGTTCCAGTGGCTGCAGGCGCAGGGCCGCGTGGCCGACGACGAAATGCACCGCGTCTTCAACTGCGGCATCGGCATGGTGGTGATCGTGGCCAAGGAAGACGCCGAACGCGCCATCCGCCACCTGCAGGCCGCCGGCGAAGCCGTGTGGGAGATTGGTGAGATCCGCGAACGTGCCGAGGGCGAGGCCCAGACCATCGTGATCTGACGCGACCCCAGCGTTTCACACATACAGAAAACGGCGCTTGCCTTCGGGCATGCGCCGTTTTTTTTCGTCCGTGCCCTGGCGGATATGGTGGTTAGGTGTTTACCCGAACCCGCTGCCACCATTTGTGGCAGATATCGCTTTAGTGCATTGCACCAAATTCCAGCATGCATATGCACCATATCTGACAAACAATATTTTGCTTGATTGTATGGCGGTTTATGTCCTAATGTACTGAGCAAAGGCGAGGCGCATGCATGCCCCGTCGGAGACAACCCCGCGCGCAACCGGCGACCGATGCGCAGCGGGCAGGCCAGGGACCATTGGAGGAACACCATGCAAGCAGTCAGCATCGACGCCGCGGGAAAAGGCGCGTCGGCCAAGAAACAGTCAGTCGCGCGCGTCGCCGGGGCCAGCCTGGCCGGCACTACGCTGGAGTTCTACGACCACTTCATCTACGGATCGGCCGCGGCGCTGGTCTTCCCCAAGCTGTTCTTCCCGCAGAGCGATCCGCTGACCGCGACGCTGCTGTCCTTCGCCAGCTATGGCGTGGCATTCGTGGCGCGGCCGCTGGGCGCGGCCATCTTCGGCCACTTCGGCGACAAGATGGGCCGCAAGTCGATCCTGATCATCACGCTGCTGATGATGGGCCTGGCCACCTTCGGCATCGGCCTGCTGCCGACCTATGCCGCGGCTGGCGCGCTGGCGCCGCTGCTGCTGGTGCTGCTGCGCGTGGTGCAGGGCCTGGCGCTGGGCGGCGAGTGGGGCGGGGCCGCGATCATGATCAACGAGCTTGATCCCGAAGGTAAGCGGCGCGGCATCCTCGGCAGCCTGGTGCAGCTGGCGGCGCCGATCGGCTTGCTGCTGGCCAACGGCATCTTTGCGCTGGTGACGTGGCAGGTGTCCGAAGAAGCCTTCCTCAGCTGGGGCTGGCGCGTGCCGTTCCTGCTGTCGGCGCTGCTGGTCGGGGTCGGGCTCTATATCCGCTCCAACGTGCGGGAATCCGGCATGTTCGAGAAGCTGGAGGAATCGCATGCCGAAGCGCGCGCGCCCATCATGGAAGTGCTGCGCAACTACAAGAAGCAGCTGTTGATCGCCTTCGGCGCGCGGCTGGGCGGCGACATCGCCTTCTATGTGTTCACGCTGTTCCTGCTGTACTTCGTGCCGACCAAGCTGGGCCTGCCCAAGAGCATCGCGCTTAACGCCGTGCTGCTGGGCGCGGTGGCGCAGATCCTGTTCATCCCGATCGCTGGGCTGCTGGCTGACCGCATCGGGCGCCGCCCGGTGCTGATGATCGGCGGTATCGGCGGCGCGGTGTGGGCCTTTGTCTTCTTTGCCATGGTCAAGACCGGCAGCCCTGCGCTGATTATGCTGGCCTCGTTCGTCGGCATGGTGCTGGTGTCGTTCATGTTCTCGCCGCTGGCCTCGTTCCTGCCCGAGCTGTTCGCCACCCGGGTGCGCGTCACCGGTGCCTCGCTTGGCTTCCAGTTCGCCGGCGTGTTCGGCGGCGCGCTGGCCCCGCTGATCGCGATCGGCCTGCTCGACCGCTTCGGCAGCACCGCGCCGGTGGCGATCTACCTGGCGGTGGTGTGCGCGCTGATCGCGGTCGCCGCGGCCGCCGCACGCGAAACCGCGCGGATGCACCTGTCCGACGCAGACCGTTGAAGACAACCTCGGGGGCGCCCGGCGCGCCCCTTCTTTTCCTTACGTGACGAACATCGTGAAACAGTTTGACCTGATCATCCGCAACGGCACCGTGGTGACTGCCAGCGACACCATGCAATGCGACATCGCCGTCAGGGACGGCCGGATCGTGCAGCTCGGCCTTGACCTGGGCGAAGCCACGGAGGTCATCGACGCCAGCGGCAAGCTGGTGCTGCCGGGCGGCGTCGATGCGCACTGCCACCTGGACCAGCCCATGCCGGACGGCCTCAGGATGGCCGACGACTTCCGCACCGGCTCGGTCTCGGCCGCGTGCGGCGGCACTACCACCGTGATCCCTTTCGCCGCGCAGGAGAAGGGCCATTCGCTGCGCGCGGCGGTGGACGACTACCATCGCCGCGCCGGCGGCAAGTCGGTGGTCGACTATGCCTTCCACCTGATCGTTGCCGACCCGACCCATGCCGTGTTGCAGGACGAACTGCCGGGGCTGATCCGCGAGGGCTATTCGTCGTTCAAGATCTACATGACCTACGACGACCTCAAGCTTAACGACCGCGAGATCCTCGAGGTGCTGTCGGTGGCGCGCCAGGAAGGCGCGCTGGTGATGGTGCATGCCGAGAATTCCGACTGCATCGCGTGGCTGACCGACAAGCTCGAGGCCGCTGGCAACACCGCGCCGCGCTTCCATGCGCTGGCCCGGCCGATGGCGATCGAGCGCGAGGCCACGCACCGCGCCATCACCTTCTCCGAGCTGGTCGATGTGCCGATCCTGATCGTCCACGTCTCCGGCAAGGAAGCGGTGGAGCAGATCCGCTGGGCGCGCAACCGCGGCATGAAGATCTTTGCCGAGACCTGCCCGCAGTACCTGTTCCTGACCGCCGACGACCTGGACCAGCCCGACTACCACGGCGCCAAGTGCGTCTGCAGCCCGCCGCCGCGCGACCGCGGCAACCAGGAGGTGATCTGGGACGGGCTTGCCGACGGCCTGTTCACCATCTTCTCGTCCGACCACGCGCCGTTCCGCTACGACGATCCCGAGGGCAAGAAGCCCGGCGGGAAGGAAGTGCCGTTCCAGTACATCCCCAACGGTATCCCGGGCCTCGAGACGCGCCTGCCGCTGCTGTTCTCGGCGGGCGTCAACGGCGGCCGCATCTCGGTGAACCAGTTCGTGGCGCTGACCTCGACCAATCCCGCCAAGCTGTACGGCCTGCACCCGCGCAAGGGCACCATCGCCATCGGCGCCGACGCCGACCTGGTGCTGTGGGATCCGAAGCGCGAAGTGCAGATCCGCAATGCCGACCTGCACCACGCCGTCGACTACACGCCGTATGAAGGACAGCGCGTGACCGGCTGGCCGGTGACCACGCTGGTGCGCGGCAAGGTCATCGCGCATGAAGGCGAAGTGCGCGCCGAGGCCGGCCATGGCGAGTTCCTGCCGTGCGCGCTGCCGGAGATGGCGCGGCCGCGCTACCGCACCTCGGGCGGCAGCCTGTGAATGCGGTGGTTTTTTCGATGATCTGACCGACACTGCCGATATGGAACTGACCAACAGCCTGGACGCCGCCACCATCGCCGGGCGCGTGGCCGCCGGCCGCCTCGATCCCGCCGAGGTGGTGGCCGCGTTCCAGGCCCGCATCGCGGCGCGCAACGACCAGCTCAACGCCGTCTTCGAACAACGCCAGGAGCTGGTCGACGCCGACCTGGCGCAGCTGCGCGCACGGCTGGCGCAGGGCGAGCGCCCGCTGCTGGCGGGCGTGCCGGTGATCGTCAAGGACGTGATCTGGAGCCAGGGCCGCCGCGTCACGCAGGGCTCGCAGCTGTACCGCGACTTTATCGCGCCGGCCGATGCGATCGCGGTCGAGCGCCTGCGCCGCGCCGGCGCGATCGTGCTCGGCATGGGCAATACCTCGGAGTTCGCCTGCAAGGGCCTGACCACCAACAAGGTCTACGGCCTGACGCGCCATCCGCTCGACGCCACGCTGACCGCCGGCGGGTCGTCCGGCGGCTGCGCGGTGGCGGTGGCTGCCGGCATGGCGCCGCTGGCGCTGGGCACCGACGGCGGCGGCTCCAGCCGGCGCCCGCCCGCACATGCCGGCGTGGTCGGCTTCAAGCCGTCCTATGGCGCGATTCCCGATTCGATCGGCTTTGCCCACGCCTTCAACGGCATCCAGGTGATCGCGCCGATCACGCGCACCGTGTCCGATGCGGCGCTGATGTTCGAGGCGCTGGCCGGCGCCGATGCACGCGATCCGGATACGCTGGGCTTCAGCCTGGCGGCAGAGCGCCCGCTGCATACGCTCAGGATCGCGCTGAGCCCGCGGCTGGGCTTCGATACGCCGGTCGACGATGACGTCGCCGAAGCCTGCGCGCAGGCAGTGGCGCGGCTGCAGGCGGCAGGCCTGAGCATCGAGATGGCCGACCCGGCCTGGCCCCGGGGCGCCGACGAGGCAGCACTGATGCCGCTGCAGCACGTGGGGCTGGCCAATCTCTACGGCGACGCCTGGCGCCGCGATCCCGATGTATTCGATCCGGATGTCGCGCGCCAGATCGAGCGCGGGCTGGCGTGGACCGGCGCCGACGTGGCGCGTGCGCGCGAAGCCAGCCACCAGATCGCGCTGGCCATGGCGGAGTTCTTTACCCGCTACGACTTGCTGCTGTGCCCGACCACGCCGTGCGTGGCGTGGCGTAACGACCGGCTCGGGCCCGAACGGATCGGCGGCGTTGCCGTCGAGCCGCGCGCCCATGCGGTCTTCACCCCTTTCTTCAACCATGCGCTGGCACCGGCGATCTCGGTGCCTTGCGGCAGCGGCCGCGACGGCCTGCCGGTGGGCCTGCAGATCGCCGGCCCGCGCGGCGCCGACCGCACCGTGCTGGCCGCGGCCAGGCTTGCCGAACGCGTGCTCGCGGCGCGGCCCGGCGCTAACGGATAACTACGGATAACAAAGATATGCGAATTCTTGTCCTCAATCCCAATACCAGCGAAGGCATCACCGCGCGGCTGATGGCCGCGGCCACGCCGGTGGCATCGCCCGGCACCGAGCTGGTGCCGCTGACCGCCAGCCGTGGCGTGCCGTATATCGCCACGCGCGCCGAGGCGCAGATCGGCGGCGCCATTGCGCTGGAGATGCTGGCGGAACGCCACACGGAATTCGACGCCGCGATCATCGCCGCCTTTGGCGATCCCGGCCTGATGGGCGCGCGCGAGCTGTTCGACCTGCCGGTGGTAGGCATGGCCGAGGCGGCCATGCTGTCGGCCTGCATGCTGGGCCGGCGCTTTTCGATCGTCACTTTCGCGCGCGCCCTCGGCCCCTGGTACGAGGAATGCGTGGACATGCACGGCCTGCGCGGCCGGCTGGCCGGCATCCGCATGCTCGACGGCAGCTTTGCCTCGGTCTCGGACGTGCAGGAAGAAAAGGAAGCGGTGCTGGTGGAACTGGCCAACCGCGCCGTGGTGGAAGACGAGGCCGACGTGGTGATCCTGGCCGGCGCGCCGCTGGCGGGCCTGGCCGCGCGCGTGCGCGATCGCATCCCGGTGCCGGTGGTCGACCAGATGGCTGCCGCGGTCAAGCAGGCCGAGGCGCTGGTCGCGTTGCAGCCGCGCAAGGCCAGCGCGGGCACGTTCCGGCGTCCGGATGCCAAACCGACGATCGGCCTGGCGCAGGCGCTGGCGGCGCGCATCGAGCACCGCTGAACACTGTCTGTCCAACACCGCGTCATTTCCGCGCGCAGCGGGAATGACGCCGGCCTTACACCGCGGCGAACACCGCTTCCAGGTCCACTTTCTCTTCAGCCGGCAATTCCAGCCGCAGTGTGCTCTCGACATGCTCGAGGTGCTCGTCCATCAGCTGCGCCACGCGCTCGCCATCGCCGGCTTCCAGCGCATCGACGATATCGTCATGCTCGTGATGCGGGCACGACGGCACGCCCGGCGCGTCGTACAGCGCGATGATCAGGCATGTCAGCGAGCACAGCTCGCGCATGTACTTGCCCAGGTACTGGTTGCCGGTCAGCTCGGCCAGCCTGCAGTGGAATTCGCCTGACAGCCGGATGATGGCGCGCCGGTCGTTGCTGTCGCGCGCCTGCGCTTCCTCGCGCGTGGTCGCGCGCAGCGCTTTCAGCCCGGCCGCATCGATCGCGCCGGCAAGGTCGCGCACCAGCGCCGGTTCGAGCAGGCGGCGCGAATGCAGCACCTGCCTGGCTTCGGCCACGCTCGGGCTCGACACGAAGGTGCCGCGGTTCGGGTGCACCGTCAGCACGCCTTCATGGGCCAGCTTGCCGAAGGCGAGCCGCACCTTGGTGCGGCTGACGCCGAATACGCTGCCCAGTTTTTCCTCGACCAGCTTGGTGCCGGGCGGCAGCCGGTGTTCCCAGATCGCGGTCAGGATACGGTCGGCGATTTCCTCCACCGACGCACCGCGCGCGTTGTCCGCATCGTTTTCGTTGGCATTGCCCAGGGCAGGCGCGGGCTGGTCGGTTCTGGTTCGTGGCATGGCGGGTCGGCGCGGGTGGTCCGAAAAAGACATTCGGTGCCGTCATTGTATGGCGGCTTGCCATCAAGTGTATAACACCGGCGGTGGACCGGTTGCCAGCGCCGGCGGATTTACTTCGCCTTGCCCAGCCTGGCCAGCGCGTCGCCGGTGACGCGGCAAATGCGCCAGTCGGGCAGCACTTCGGCGCCCATGGCCTGGTAGAAGTCGATCGACGGCTGGTTCCAGTCCAGCACCGACCACTCGAAGCGGCCGCAGCCACGCTCGACCGCCAGCGCGGCGAGGTGCTGCAGCAACGCCTTGCCCAGGCCGTGGCCACGCCAGGCCGGGTCGACGTAAAGGTCTTCCAGGTACAGGCCGGGTTTGGCGAGGAAGGTGGAGAAGTTGTGGAAGAACAGGGCGAAGCCGACCGCCTTGGGCGCGCCATTGGCGTCAACTTCAACCAGCACCGCTTCGGCGTGCGGCGTGGCGCCGAACAGCGCTTCCTCGATCTTTTGCGGCGTGGCTTCGACGATATGCGTCAGCTTTTCGTATTCGGCCAGCGCCAGGATCAGGTTGAACAGGGTTTCGCTGTCGGCAGCGGTGGCGGGGCGCAGGGTGAAGGCGGATCTGGACATGTCCGTGAGTAGGCAAGAACAGGATCCGCGATTATCGCCTGTGCATCACATTGCCGTCAGTGGCCAAAGTCCGCCAGCTTGCGCACCTCGTCAACATAGCCCGGCGCCAGGCAGTCCACCACCAGCCGCTCCGGCGTGCTGCGCAGCCAGGTCAGCTGGCGCTTGCACAGCTGGCGCGTGGCAGCGATGCCGCGCTCGCGCATGGTGTCGAAATCGCACTCGCCGTCGAGGTATTCCCACACCTGCCGGTAGCCGACGCAGCGGATCGACGGCAGCCCCGGATGCAGGTCCTCGCGTGTGCGCAGGCGGCGGACTTCGTCAATAAAGCCGTTGGCCAGCATGGCGTCGTAGCGCTGCGCGATGCGCGCATGCAGCGCCAGCCGGTCCGAGGGCTCGAGCGCGATCACGCGGTAGCGCTGGTCTGCGGCACCGGCAAAGGTGCGGCCCTCGGCCTGGCGGGCCAGCAGCGCCGACATCGGCTGGCCCGAAAGCCGGTGGATTTCGAGCGCGCGCTGGATGCGCTGCGCATCGTTGGGCGCCAGGCGCGCCGCGGTGACGGGGTCGACCTGCGCCAGCATCGCATGCAGCGCCGGCCAGCCGCGCTCGGCGGCGAGCTGGTCCAGCTCGGCGCGCACCGCGGGGTCGGCCTGCGGCAAGTCGTTCAGCCCCTGCGTCAGCGCCTTGTAGTAGAGCATGGTGCCGCCCACGATCAGCGGTACGTTGCCGCGCGCGCGGATCTCGCCGATCAGCCGCCCGGCATCGGTGACGAACTGCGCCGCGGAATAGCTCTCGACCGGATCGATGATGTCGATCAGGTGGTGCGGCGCCGCGGCCAGTTCTGCGGGCGTGGGTTTGGCCGTGCCGATGTCCATTTCGCGGTACACCAGCGCTGAGTCCAGGCTGATGATCTCCACCGGCGCATCGGCCGCCAGCGCCAGCGCGGCGGCGGTCTTGCCCGAGGCGGTGGGCCCGAGCAGGCAGACCACGGGTGCAGGCGTGGCGGAATCGTCAGGTACGGCGGACATCGTCGGCAGAGTCGTAAAGAGGCGGTGGCGCTTACTGGCCGCGCAGGAACAGGCGGTCCAGCTCGGTCACGGTCAGTTGCACCCAGGTCGGGCGGCCGTGGTTGCACTGGTCGGCGCGCTCGGTCTGCTCCATCTGGCGCAGCAGCGCGTTCATTTCCTCGACGGTGAGCTTGCGGTTGGCGCGCACCGCGCTGTGGCAGGCCAGCGTGGCCAGCAGCTCGTTGCGGCGCTCGGCCAGCACGCGCGAGCCGCCGTAGGCGTGCAGGTCGCGCAGCACGTCGCGCGCCAGCGCTTCGGCGTCGGCCTGTTGCAGCAGCGCGGGCACCGCGCGCACCGCCAGCGTGGTCGGCGATACCGGCGTGATGTCGAAGCCGAGCAGCGCCAGCGTTTCCTGGTGCTCCTCTGCCGAGCCGATTTCCACCGGGCTGGCGGGCAGCGTGACCGGGATCAGCAGCGGCTGCACGGCCAGGTCGCGCGCGTCCAGGCCGGCCTTGATCTGCTCGTAGAGGATGCGTTCGTGCGCGGCGTGCATGTCCACCAGCACCAGCCCGCGCGCATTCTGCGCCAGCACATAGATGCCGTGCAGCTGGGCGATGGCATAGCCGAGGGGGTGGTCGTCGGTGGTGTCTGCCGCGTCGGCGGAGGCCGGCGGCAGGCGGTCGAGCAGGCCCGGCGGCTCGTCGGCGCGCGCGGCCTGCGCATCGGCCAGCCAGGCGGGCGGCTGCGCCGAAGCGCCGGGAAAATTGCCACCTGGAGCGCCATACGGGCGCGGCGTCGGCGCGGTCGCGTCGCGCACCATGCCGAGGTAGGCCTGGCGCGGCTGCGCAATGCCGAGCTCGGTCTGCCGCGCCGCGGAGTAGTTGACCCACTGGCTGCCACCACCGCCGCTGCCGCCGCCAAATGACGGTCGGGCGCCCGCAGGCGCCGCAGCCGGCAGCCGGATCTCGCCGTCCTCATCGGTATGCAGGCTGTCGCCGTTCTCGCCGGCCTGGCGTGCCAGGCTGCGCTGCACCGCGTGATAGATGAACTGGTGCACCGCGCGCGATTCGCGGAAGCGCACTTCGATCTTGGAAGGGTGCACGTTGACGTCGACCATCTCCGGCGGCAGGTCCAGGCACAGCACGTACGACGGGAAACGGTCGCCGTGCAGCACGTCCTGGTAGGCGCTGCGCACCGCGTGGTTGAGCAGCTTGTCGCGCACGAAGCGGCCGTTGACGAAGAAGTACTGCTGGTCGGGCCGCCCCCGCGACGCGGTGGGCAGGCCGGCAAAGCCGTACACGTGCAGCGTGTCGGCCTGTTCGTCCAGCGGCAACCGCGCCCGCGCGAAGTCGGCGCCCAGCACCTGCGCGGTGCGGTTGGCGACGTCGCCGGCGTTCCAGTGCTCCAGCGGCTTGCCGTTGTGGTGGACCGAGATGGCCACGTCCGGCCGTGCCAGCGCCACCCGGCGCACCATCTCCAGGCAATGCCCGAGTTCGGTCTGCTCCGATTTCAGGAACTTTCGGCGCGCCGGCGTGTTGAAGTAGAGATGCTGCACGTCGACCGTGGTGCCGACTCCGCCAGACGCCGGCTGCACGGTGCCGGTATCGGCACTGACCTGCGTGGCATGGGCGTCGGCAGCGGTGCGGCTGGTCAGCGCAAGCTGGGAGACGGAAGCGATCGAGGCCAGCGCCTCGCCGCGGAAGCCCAGCGTCAGCACCGATTCCAGTTCGTCGAGCGACGCAATCTTGCTGGTGGCGTGGCGCATCAGCGCCACCGGCAGCTCGGCGGCGGGGATGCCGCAGCCGTTGTCGGAGATGACGATGCGCCGCACGCCGCCTTCTTCCAGCCGGATGCCCAGCTGCGTGGCACCGGCGTCCAGCGCGTTTTCCAGCAGCTCCTTGACCACCGACGCCGGGCGCTCCACCACTTCGCCGGCGGCGATCTGGCTGATGAGCTGGTCCGGCAGCGGACGGATCGGACGCGGCAGCTGGGAGGTGCGAAGGGTGGCGCGAAGGGTGGTGCGAACGGGGCTCTGGCTGGCGGAATCGGGCATCCGGCGATTATACGTGGCCGTCCACGCAGAGTCGGCGCCACCGGCCCGCGACAAGTGGCGGAAGGGCACGCCGGCTCTTGTATGATTCATGCCAGGGCGGCACGCGCCGCGTGGACTTGTGCAGTCAACCAAACCATATCGGGGAACGACTTGGAATTCGCTTTGCAGCTCATCGACATGCTGGTCCATGTCGACAAATACCTCGGCACCGTCATCGACCAGTATGGCCACTGGGTCTATGCCATCCTGTTCCTGATCGTGTTCGCCGAAACCGGGCTGGTGGTCCTGCCGTTCCTGCCGGGCGACTCGCTACTGTTTATCGCCGGCGCCTTCTGCGCTACCGGCGCCATGAACGAATGGGCGCTGGTGGGCCTGCTGCTGGTGGCGGCCGTCACTGGCAATACCGTCAACTACTGGGTGGGCAGCTGGATCGGGCCCAAGGTGTTCGACCACCAGTGGCGCTTCCTGGACCAGGATGCGCTGCGCCGCACCCATGATTTCTACGAGCGGCATGGCGGCAAGACCCTGGTGATGGCGCGTTTCGTGCCGATCGTGCGCACCTTTGCGCCGTTCGTCGCCGGCGTGTCGCAGATGACCTTCGCGCGCTTCCAGATGTTCAACGTGCTGGGCGCGCTTGCCTGGGTGGTCGGGCTGGTCTTTGCCGGTTACTTCTTCGGCAACCTGCCGTTCATCAAGCAGTACCTGAACCTGATCGTGCTGGCGGGGATCGGCGCGGCGGTGGTGCCGCTGGTGCTGGGCGGACTGTGGAAGCTGGTGCGCGGCAATCGCCGCCGGCCCTCGCGCGTGGAGCGCTGAAGCGCCTGTAATATCTGACGCAGCCCCGTCAGTTGAGGCTGCGGCTCATCATGCGCAGTGCCGGCATGCGCTCGCGGATCTGGCCGATATCGGCGGCATCGGGGCGTGCCTGCACATAGGCTTCCAGGTCGGCCAGCGCCGGTCGGAAGCACTCCAGGTTGGCATACGCCAGCCCGCGGTCGCGCACTTCCTCGATCGAACCCGGCAGCAGGATCACCAGGCGGTTCTGCACCGCCAGCAGCCGCTGCCAGCGTGACTCCTGCAGGTAGATCGCCTTCAGGTTGCGCAGCATGCGCGCGACGATCTCGCGATGGCTGGCCGCGCGCAGGAACAGGCCCAGCGGCACCTGCCCGGAATCGGTGATGCCTTCGCGCTCCAGGTACGGATCCAGCATTTCCTGCAACTGCTCCTTCGAGAGCGTTTCGCCGGTCAGCGGGTCCAGGATCACCTCGCCCGCCGGGATGGTCATGCGCAACAGGAAATGGTTGGGGAACGACACCCCCTTGAGGGGCAGGCCGATCTGTTGGCCCAGTTCCATGAACAGCACCGCCAGCGAGATGGGGATGCCGCGCCGCTGCCGCACCACCACGTTCAGGTACGAGTTGTCCGGATCGTAGTAGTCGTTGGCGTTCGGGCCAAAGCCAAGGTCGCGATAGAAGAAATGATTCAGCAGCCGCAGCCGCTGGATTGCCGGCGTGCCTTCGGCGATCCGGCGCTTCAGGCGCAGCGCCAGCACGTCCAGTGCGGCCAGCTCGGCCTGCAGGTCCAGGTCCGGATAGGCATCCTGCGCGATGGACAGTGCGGTCTCGGTCAGCGGGATGCCGTTTTCGTCAGCCACGAGGCTGGCGAAGTAATCCAGGACTTTGGTGGATGTCATATCGGATTCCCGGTGCCGCCAGGGGCGCCGCGCGCAGCGTGGGTCACCACGCCTAGGCGGCGCGCCGCTTGAAGGCGGAATAGCGCAGTCCCATGAGCCACAGTGTACCGAAGTAGACCACCGCTGCAAGTACCAGGCACGACGCGAGCAGCGCGATGCGCAGCAGCGGCGTGGCGCCCAGGCCGATCCAGTCGAAATTGCGCGCGAACCAGAGCAGCATGCCCGACAACAGCAGCACCGAGGTGCCCAGCCGCGCCAGGAACAGCCACCAGCCCGGCGCCGGCTTGTACAGGCCGCGCCGGCGCAGGCCGAAGAACAGCAGCAGCGCATTGATGGTGGCGCCGGCACTGATCGACAGCGCCAGGCCCGCATGCCCGAGCCACGGCACGAACACGACGTTGCATGCCTGCGTGATCACCAGCACCAGCAGCGCGATCTTGACCGGCGTGCGGATGTCCTGGCGCGCATAGAAGCCGGGGGCCAGGATCTTGATGGCGATCAGCCCCAGCAGGCCGGTGCCGTACGACACCAGCGCCTGGCGCGTCATCTCGACGGCGTGGGCGTCGAACTTGCCGTAGTGGAACAGCACCGCGGTCAGCGGTGCGCCGAACACGAACAGCCCCACCGCGCAGGGCACCGCCAGCAGGAAGGTCAGCCGCAGGCCCCAGTCGAGCAGGCCGGAGTACTCCGCATGGTCTTCCTTGGCGCTCGCCTTCGACAGGCTCGGCAGCAGGATCGTGCCGAGCGCCACGCCCAGCAGCGCGGTCGGAAATTCCATCAGCCGGTCGGCATAGGTCAGGTACGAGACGCTGCCCGCGGCCAGGTGCGAGGCGATGTTGGTATTGATGATCAGGCTGATTTGCGCCACCGACACCGCCAGCAGCGCCGGCCCCATCTGGCGCAGGATGCGGCGCACGCCGGGATCGGACCAGGCAGTGCGCACATTGAAGCCCAGGCGCGGCATCACGCCCAGGCGGCGCAGCGCCGGCACCTGGATCGCCAGCTGCAGCACGCCGCCGACCAGCACGCCCCACGCCTGCGCATAGATCGGCTGGTCCATGTGCGGGCCGACGAACAGGGCGGCCACGATCAGGCACAGGTTCAGCAGTACCGGCGTAAACGCCGGCACGGCAAACTTGCGCCATGTGTTCAGGATGCCCGAGGCCAGCGCCACCAGCGAGATCAGGCCGATGTACGGGAACATCACCCGCGTCATGAAGACAGCGGCGGTATAAGTCTCGCTCTGCCCGCGGAAGCCGGTCGCCACCGCCGTCATCACCAGCGGCGCGCCGATCACGCCCAGCAGCGACACGCCCATCAGCACCCAGGTCATTACCGTGGCGACGGCGTCGATCAGCGCCTTGGTCTGCTCCTCGCCACGCTTGCTGTGGTATTCGCCGAGGATGGGCACAAACGCCTGCGAGAACGCGCCCTCGCCGAAGATGCGGCGCAGCAGGTTGGGGATGCGGAAGGCGACGTTGAACGCATCGGTCATCTCCGACGCGCCGAACGCGCGGGCGATCAGGATCTCGCGCACGAGGCCGGTGATGCGCGACAGCATCGTCAGGCTGCTGATGGTGGCGAGCGCTTTGAGCAGGTTCAAGGTGTGGATCGGAGCGGGACGGTGGATCGGTGCGGGCGCGGGCCGCGGGGCGGCGTGTGCCGGACGTGGCGCCCGGGACGCCTTTCAGACGTGGGCAACGCGGTAAAGTTGCCGGCTCGCCACGCGCACCGGCGCGATGTGGCGCATATTATACGGATCGCCTGTGACAGGCCCCGCACGCGTCGGCAAAGTCCCAGCAGTCTTGCGCCGTGTGTCGGCATCTGTGTATAATTGCCGATTCACAAGGACAGTTGCGTTCCGGATTCGTGTGTCAGTGCATCCCGGGTCGCTCGATATGACTTAATTGTTGTGTCCCCCGCGGCACGCATCTGAATTCAGGATATTTTCGAAATGGCAAATTCCGCACAAGCTCGCAAGCGCGCCCGCCAGGCCGTCGCCCAGAACGCTCACAACTCCAGCCTGCGCTCGCGTCTGCGCACCGCCGTCAAGGCCGTCCGCAAGGCCATCGACGCCGGCGACAAGGCTGCTGCCGCTGAAGTGTTCAAGAACTCGCAAGCTGTGATCGACAGCATTGCCGACAAGAAGATCGTGCACAAGAACAAGGCTGCACGTCACAAGTCGCGCCTGTCGGCCGCCATCAAGGCCATGGCTGCTGCCTGATTGTTGTGTGGGTCGCCCCGGCGGCCCGGCAGCGGCGGAACTTCGGTTCCGCCAGACAAAAAAGCTCGTCATCCGACGAGCTTTTTGCTTTTGCGGCGCCTGTAGTTTGGCGACCTACCGCGATGTCATTCCAGCGAGCAGGCCTCGACCAGTTGCAGGTTGTTGTCGCGCGCAAAGTTCAGCACGAAATCCAGCGCCTTCGGTTCGATATCGCGCAGCCGCACATCCACCACCACGCATTTGACGTTGCCGGCGAAGATGGGGCGCACGTAGGGGGAATAGGTCAGCCGGGGATCGCCGGTGTCGCCTTCGGGGCGGAACTGCGCCATCACGCCGCACAGCCGCTCGGCCCAGTCGCTCGGGCGGAAGGTCTTGCCTTCCTTGGTAATGCCTTGGATAAAGTATTCGCGAACGTTGGGGTTCATGAGGCTGGACACTGCGGGTGAGGCGACGACTCGACGGTTAAGCCCGCGGAAACGTGCGCCCGTTTGACGCGGCTGGTGCGCGTTTGGTTCGCGCTTTTTCCGGCCGGGAAGGCGGGGCGTCGGTGTCTGCGGGGGCACTTTTGATGCCGGCGGCGCGCAGCGGCAAGGGTATGCCGGGGCCCCGCGTGAATCAGCCAGTATTATATCTTATATAAGACTTGCGCATAAGGGCGGAATCCTGTCGGGAACCTGTCAACGCGCTCGGCGCGGCGCCCGTCACGGGTTGTCCCGGGCTGGGCAAAGCAGAAATAATCCCTTATGATTCCTGCAGTTAAATTGCGTATGCGACGCGAAAGGCGGCTCCGCGGCGCGCTCAGGTCATGGCACTTCATGACGGCGCGTCCCCACCGAGCCGCCTTCTTTGTTTTATGAGCCCAACCCCGATCAAGCATTACCTCCAGTTCAGCGACTTCACTCCCGACGAGTACGAGTACCTGCTGGACCGCGCGCGGATCCTGAAGGCCAAGTTCAAGAACTACGAGACCTGGCACCCGCTGCACGACCGCACGCTGGCCATGATCTTCGAGAAGAATTCCACGCGTACGCGCCTGTCGTTCGAAGCCGGCATCCACCAGCTGGGCGGCCATGCGGTGTTCCTGAACACCCGCGATTCGCAGCTGGGCCGCGGCGAGCCGATCGAGGATGCGGCGCAGGTGATCTCGCGCATGGTCGACATCATCATGATCCGCACCTTCGGCCAGGACATCATCGACCGCTTTGCCGCGCACTCGCGCGTGCCGGTGATCAACGGGCTGACCAACGAATACCACCCGTGCCAGGTGCTGGCCGATATCTTCACCTACATCGAGCAGCGCGGCAGCATCCGCGGCAAGACGGTGGCGTGGATCGGCGATGCCAACAACATGGCCTATACCTGGATCCAGGCTGCCGAGCGGCTGGGCTTCAATTTCCATTTCTCGGCGCCGCCGGGATACCAGCTCGATCCCGCCATGGTGCCGGCGACCGCCGCCAGCCTGGTCAAGGTCTTCGAGGATCCCCTCGCCGCCTGCCAGGGCGCCAGTTTGGTCACCACCGACGTTTGGACCAGCATGGGCTTCGAGGCCGAGAACGAAGCCCGCAAGCGCGCCTTCAAGGACTGGATGGTCACCACCGCGATGATGGACCGCGCCGAGCCCGACGCGCTGTTCATGCACTGCCTGCCGGCGCACCGCGGCGAGGAAGTCGAGGCCGCCGTGATCGACGGTCCCAAGAGCGTGGTCTGGGACGAGGCGGAAAACCGCCTGCACGTGCAGAAGGCGCTGATGGAATACCTGCTCTGCGGCCGCTACTGAGCGCGCGCGGAGTGAACAGGGGAGGGGCCGCGATGGCCCCTCTTTTTACGTCTGATTCAAGACAGTGAAGGAGATGGAAGTGAGCCAGTTCGACAACGTATCGGTCGTCAAGAAAGCCAACCTGTATTTCGACGGCAAGTGCGTGAGCCACACCGTGCTGTTCCCGGACGGTACCCGCAAGACGCTGGGCGTGATTTTCCCGGCTTCGCTGACGTTCAACACCGGCGCGCCGGAAATCATGGAAATCAACGGCGGCAGCTGCCGCGTGCGCCTGGCCGGCGCGGAAGACTGGCAGACCTACGGCGCTGGCCAGCAGTTCGACGTGCCGGGCAACAGCAGCTTCGACATCGAGGTGCTGGAGACGCTGGACTACGTCTGCCACTTCGGGTGATCGCCGGGCCAGCAGGCGCTACAGGCGCTACAGCACTACCGGCTCGGGCTCGATCCGCACGCCGAAGCGCGCTTCGACGGTATCCGCGATGCGGTTGGCCAGCGCCAGGAGCATCGCGCCGGTTCCGCCGCCGCGGTGCACCAGCACCAGTGCCTGCTTGCCATAGACACCCACCGGGCCGTCGCTGACGCCCTTGAACCCGCAGCGGTCGATCAGCCAGCCCGCGGCGAGCTTGTAGCTGCCGTCCGGCTGGGGATAGCTCACCAGGTCGGGATTGGCCTGCAGCAGCGTATCGCGCTGCGCGGCGCTGACCAGCGGGTTCTTGAAAAAGCTGCCGGCGTTGCCGATCTGCGCGGGGTCGGGCAGCTTGCGCGTGCGGATCGCCACCACCGCGTCGCGGACCGTGGCGGCGTCCGGCGCGAGATTGCCGGACAGCTCGCGCGCCAGTTCGCCGTAAGACAGGACCGGTTGCCATGCCTTGGGCAAGCGCAGCGTCACCGCGGTAATGATGTAGCGGCCCGCGCCGGCCTGCTTGAACAGGCTGTCGCGGTAGCCGAACCCGCATGCGCGTAAATCAAGCCAGACGAACAAGTCGGCATGGCGGTCATAGGCGCGCACGCCTTCGAAGCGGTCACGCAGTTCCACCCCATAGGCGCCGATATTCTGGATCGGCGCGGCGCCCGCAGTGCCGGGAATCAGCGCCAGGTTCTCGAGGCCCGGCTTGCCGTCGGCAATGGTGCGGTCGACCAGCGCATTCCAGTTCTCGCCCGCGCCCGCGGTGACCAGCCAGGCGTCATCGGCATCCTCGACCTGGTAGCCCGGGATCTCCATCAGCAGCACCAGCGCGTCGAGGTCGCGCGTCAGCACCACGTTGCTGCCGCCGCCCAGCACTACCAGCGGCAGGCCATTGGCGCGCGGGTCCGCGAGTGCCTCGGTCAGGTCGGCTTCGCTGCGCACATGCACGGCGAAGCGCGCGCGCGCATCGAATCCGAATGTATTGTGGCGGCGCAGGGGATAAAATTCGTGGAAATCTGCCATGCAAGGGGATAGGTGACGCGGCCGCCGCTGGTGGTAAGCGTTGCGGCCCCTGGCTGCGAGGTAGGCCTGAATTATACGGAAGGCGTCGCCAACGGCCGCCTTCCGGGCATATGGATCACAAGGAGAATGCAATGCCGTCGTTTGACGTAGTGTGCGAAGCGAACATGGTCGAGGTGAAGAACGCCGTCGAGCAATCCAACAAGGAAATCTCGACCCGCTTCGATTTCAAGGGCTCGGACGCCCGGGTCGAGCAGAAGGAAAACGAACTGACCGCCTTTGCCGACGACGATTTCAAGCTGGACCAGGTGAAGGACGTGCTGATCAACAAGATGGCCAAGCGCAATGTCGACGTGCGCTTCCTGGACTACGGCAAGACCGACAAGATCAGCGGCGACAAGGTCAAGCAGGTCATCACCATCAAGAAGGGGGTGACGGGCGACCTGGCCAAGAAGATCGTGCGCATGATCAAGGACAGCAAGATCAAGGTGCAGGCCAGCATCCAGGGCGATGCGGTGCGCGTCTCGGGAACCAAGCGCGACGACCTGCAGAACGTGATCGCCATGCTGCGCAAGGACGTCTCGGAAGCGCCGCTGGACTTCAACAACTTCCGCGACTAAGCCGGATTCTCCCGGTGCCGGCGACCATGCCGGCACCGCATGCCGCCGCGGCGCGTCAGCGCGCCTGCGGCAGCCCGCCGATCTTCGCGCCGGCGCGAATGCCCTTCTGCGTGAACCAGCCCTGGTTCATTTCCAGCGCATAGCGGATCGCCGTCTTCGGGCAGTGGTTGCTCTCGGTACGCGGTGCCATGTCCTCGATATTGACGATGGTCCCGTCGTCGGCAAGAAAAGCGATCGACAGCGGCAGCTCGGTATTGCGCATCCAGAAGCAATGACCGGCCTTTTGCTCGAACACGAACAGCATGCCGCTGTTGACCGGCATGCTCTTGCGGTACATCAGCCCCTGTTCGCGCGCCGCCGGCGTGGCGGCAACCTCGGCGTGGATCGCGTACATGCCCGCGGTCAACGGCACTACCGGCAGCGCGGCTTGCGCCTGGGCCTGGCCGGCGGCGAGCACGGCGAGCGCCGCGGCAATCTGGAAGCAGCGTGACAACGGCGTCTTGAGCAGGAAGGACATGGTGTTCGGTCTGGAAGGGCGCGGACGGCAGCCGCAAGCATAGCGCAGGTGCCGCGCCGATGGATGGCGGCGGCCAAAACGAAAAAGGCAGGCGCCTGGTGGCAGCCTGCCTCTTTCTTCGCCGGCGCGTGGCCGGCACGGCGGCTTACTGCGCGGCCGGGGCCGAAGCCGTGGCGGCCTTCTTGTGGGTGGTCTTCTTGTGGCTGGTCTTCTTCTTTGCGGGCTTCGGGGCTTCCTTGGTGGCCGCGGGCGCTGCAGCGTCGGCAGGGGCCGAAGCCTGGGCGAAGGCGCCGGTGGCGAACAGGCCGACAACCAGAGCAGCGATCAGTTTTTTCATGGCGATTACCTCGAAGGATAAGAACAGTCGGAAGTTGTGACGCGTGATTGGACGTGTCACCGACAAGAACGAGGCGTCCGGACGGCGCGTTGACGCGCCATTTGTTAGCTTTTGTAACGAGAACGCCGCTTGGCGTCGTTCGCCTGTCTGGTCTTTGAGACATGGGTGGCCGGCGCGCGTGTCGCCGTCAAGCCCAGTACATCGGGCTCGACCTCGCACGATTCCCCAGGGGCGAGACCGAGCGTGCGCAGGTCGAGCGGCCCGATGCCCACGCGGACCAGCCGCAGCGTGGGGAAGCCGACGGCAGCGGTCATGCGCCGCACCTGCCGGTTCTTGCCTTCGCGAATCTTCAGCTCCAGCCATGACGTCGGGATCGCGGCGCGATAACGCACCGGCGGATGGCGCGGCCAGAGCCAGTCGGGCTCACCGATCGCACGCGCCCGCGCCGGCTGCGTGACGAAGTCGCCAAGGTCGACTCCGGCGCGCAGCCGCGCCAGCGCGGCCGCATCGGGAATGCCCTCGACCTGGGCGAGGTAAGTCTTTTCCAGCTTGTGGCGCGGGTCGGCAATGCGCGCCTGGAGCGCGCCGTCGTCGGTCAGCAGCAGCAAACCTTCACTGTCCGCATCGAGCCGGCCGGCCGGGTACACGCCCGGCACGTCCACGCAAGCGGCCAGCGTGGGGCGCGTGGGATGTTCCGAGAACTGGCTCATGGTGCCGTACGGCTTGTTCAGGGCGATCAGGGTCATGGGGCGCAAGTATGCCCCAGCCGCGCGCCGCGGTTGGCGGATGATGAAAGATTGCTGCATAATACGAAATCAGTCTTGTGTCTTATATAAGACTAAGACTTGCCTGAATGTACGCCAAGGTGGTGCAATGCAGTGCTGGGCGGGCCGCGATGCCCGCTACAATGCCAGCGCCACCTCGCGAATCTCGCCGTCGGCCAAGCCCCGGCGGCCGTCTAAACCGTTCCGTACTGGAGACGTCATGTATCAACACATCAAGGTTCCGGCCGGCGAAAAGATCACGGTCAACCAGGATTTTTCGCTGAATGTCCCGGACAACCCCATCATTCCTTATATCGAAGGCGACGGTACGGGCGTCGATATCACGCCGGTGATGATCAAGGTGGTCGACGCGGCCGTGGCCAAGGCCTACGGCGGCAAGCGCAAGATCTCCTGGATGGAGATCTACGCCGGCGAGAAGTCGACCAAGGTCTACGGCCCGGACGTGTGGCTGCCGGACGAAACCCTGGATGTGCTCAAGGAATACGTGGTCTCGATCAAGGGCCCGCTGACCACGCCCGTGGGCGGCGGCATCCGCTCGCTGAACGTGGCGCTGCGCCAGCAGCTGGACCTGTATGTCTGCCTGCGCCCGGTGCGATACTTCAAGGGCGTGCCTTCGCCGGTGCGCGAGCCGGAAAAGACCGACATGGTGATCTTCCGCGAGAACTCGGAGGACATCTACGCCGGCATCGAATGGGCCGCGGAAAGCGAGCAGGCGAAGAAACTCATCAAGTTCCTGCAGGACGAGATGGGCGTGAAGAAGATCCGCTTCCCGGCCACCTCGGGCATCGGCGTCAAGCCGGTTTCGCGCGAAGGCACCGAGCGCCTGGTGCGCAAGGCGATCCAGTACGCCATCGACAACGACAAGCCGTCGGTGACGCTGGTGCACAAGGGCAACATCATGAAGTTCACCGAGGGTGGCTTCCGTGACTGGGGCTACGAGTTGGCGCAGAAGGAATTCGGCGCCGAGCTGGTTGATGGCGGCCCGTGGTGCAAGTTCAAGAACCCGAAGACCGGCAAGGACATCGTTGTCAAGGACGCGATTGCCGACGCCTTCCTGCAGCAGATCCTGCTGCGTCCGGCCGAATACTCGGTGATCGCCACGCTGAACCTGAACGGCGACTACGTTTCGGACGCCCTGGCCGCGCAGGTCGGTGGCATCGGCATTGCCCCGGGCGCCAACATGTCCGACTCCGTCGCCATGTTCGAGGCCACCCATGGCACCGCGCCCAAGTACGCCGGCAAGGACTATGTCAACCCGGGCTCGGAAATCCTGTCGGCGGAAATGATGCTGCGCCACATGGGCTGGACCGAGGCCGCGGACCTGATCATCGCGTCGATGGAAAAGTCGATCCTGTCCAAAAAGGTCACGTACGATTTCGCCCGCCTGCTGGAAGGCGCGACCCAGGTTTCGTGCTCGGGCTTTGGCCAGGTGATGATCGAAAATATGTAAGCACGGACTCCCGCTGTAGCGGGCGACCTGCCTTGGAAGAACCCCGCTGCCGTGCCCCGGCTGCGGGGTTTTTTCTTGCGCCGGCCAGCGCCGTTGCCTAGAACTTCAGGGATTGCAACGGACGGGCGGGCTGGCCCGGGGAGACTGCCATGGACGATCCTTTCCGCCGCACCGCCTTCGGCGCGGCCGTCTTTTACAAGGACCCGCTGGCCGCGCTGGACTGGCTCGAACGCGCCTTCGGCTTCCAGCGGGTGATGGTGATCCGGGACCAGCAGGACCAGCTGGTGCACTCGGAAATGCGCTTCGGCGATAGCTACCTGATGGTCGGCAGCGAGTGGGCTGACTTTACAGCCAGCCCGGCGTCGATCGGCGGCAAGAATACGCAGACGGTGCATGTGCACCTGCGGGATGGGATCGACCAGCACTGCGAGCGGGCCCGTGCCGCGGGCGCGGTGATCGTGCGCGAGCCGCAGGACGAGTTCTATGGCGACCGCTCCTACACTGCCAGGGACCCGGAAGGTCATGTCTGGACCTTCGGCCAGACTGTGCGGCAGGTCACAAAGGAAGAGGCCGAGCAGGCCAGCGGGTTGAAGATCGACGGCTGGGCCTGAGCTGGCCAGCCCCCATGGCCGGCCCGCGCAAAGCAGAAAGCCCGGCACGAGGCCGGGCTTTCCGTCGGATGCGGTGCGTGCAGCTGATATGCGCCACAACCTGCCCGGCTGCCTGAGACAGCGTGGCCGGCACTGGCGCCGATCCCGTCCCGGGGGAGCTCCCCCCGCACCCTCGTAGACCGCTCCACGGCTCTGCCGGCCGGGATACGGTCGCGGCGCAGCTTAGCTGGCGTCCTGGATATTGGTGGCTTGCTTGCCCTTGGGGCCCTGGACCACCTCGAACGAGACGCGTTGACCTTCCTTCAGCGTCTTGAAGCCCGACATCTGGATAGCCGAAAAGTGCGCAAACAGTTCTTCTTCGCCCTCGTCCGGCTTGATAAACCCGAAGCCCTTGGCGTCATTGAACCATTTGACGATACCGCTTGCCATATACTCCCCCAACGAAATAGCAGATTTCAAAGCGGGGAAGCCGATGCCGGCCGGATGGCTCGGACTGCAGCGCACGCACTGCGACGCCATGACCGGCCGCGTCCCGAGGTGCGGCCGGCGATGACGCGCGGCGAGGTGCAATCGCGTGGCGGCCAGTCTGGATGCTGACTCGCCGCCGCCAGGCCGTGGGCCTCCCTGCTCACGGATCACCCGCTCATTGGCCTTTTGCTTTGGCTCGCGGCTTCAGGCGGGTGTGCGAACGATTCTTCTGTCAAACATACATACTGTCAAGCTGGCGGAATCCCCACTGCGGGCAGGGTGTGGCGGGAAACGGACGGCGCGGGATGGTACCTTGGCGGCAAGCATCGGGTATTGTCCGGATCAGTCCTGCGGTCTCCCGTCACGTGCATTGCAATGCCTCTGGCGTGCGGTTCCGCGCTTTTTCATAACCGGAAGCAGGTAGCCCGGCCCTTGAATCCGGCGCCTTTTCCCCAAATTGCAGAGTTGCGAGTAAGGGTTAGAATAAAGCCATGGCTACACGGCTTGCGAATGTCCCACAACGCGAAGCGGGCACCATCCTGGAGCGTAAAGAGCAGGCGCTAAAACCGCCTGCCATGTTCAAGGTGGTGCTGCTTAACGACGACTACACTCCGATGGAGTTTGTCGTGATGATCCTGCAGCAGTATTTCAGCAGGGACCGGGAAACGGCGACGCAGATCATGCTGACCGTGCACCGGGAAGGAAAGGGCGTCTGCGGTATCTACACCAGAGATATCGCGGCGACAAAAGTCGAGCTGGTGTCAACGCACGCGCGGCAGGCGGGGCACCCCTTGCAGTGCGTGATGGAGGAAGCATGATTGCGCAAGAATTGGAAGTGAGCCTGCATATGGCTTTTGTCGAAGCCCGGCAGGCACGCCACGAGTTCATTACCGTGGAGCATCTGCTGCTGGCATTGCTCGACAATCCCACGGCAGCTGAAGTCTTGCGCGCCTGCGCGGCCAATATCGAGGACCTGCGCACCAGCCTTAAGAACTTCATCGCGGATAACACGCCGGTGGTGCCGGGGACCGACGAGGTCGATACCCAGCCCACGCTCGGCTTCCAGCGCGTGATCCAGCGCGCGATCATGCACGTACAGTCCACTTCCAATGGCAAGAAGGAAGTGACCGGTGCCAACGTGCTGGTCGCCATCTTTGGCGAGAAGGATTCGCACGCGGTCTACTACCTGCAGCAGCAGGGCGTGACGCGCCTTGACGTGGTCAATTTCATCAGCCACGGCATCCGCAAGGACCAGTCCGAGCCCGCCAAGCATGGCGACAATGCCGGCGAAGGCGAGGGCGGCGACGGCAAGGAAAGCCCGCTCGAGCAATACACCCAGAACCTGAACGCGCTGGCCAAGGCCGGCAAGATCGATCCGCTGATCGGCCGCGAAAGCGAAGTCGAGCGCGTGGTGCAGGTGCTGTGCCGCCGGCGCAAGAACAACCCGCTGCTGGTGGGCGAGGCCGGCGTCGGCAAGACCGCCATTGCGGAGGGGCTGGCCTGGCGCATCACCAAGAACGAAGTCCCGGACATCCTGGAAAAGGCCACCGTCTACTCGCTCGACATGGGCGCGCTGCTGGCCGGCACCAAGTACCGCGGCGACTTCGAGCAGCGCCTGAAGGGCGTGCTGAAGTCGCTCAAGGACAACCCGAACGCGATCCTGTTCATCGACGAGATCCACACGCTGATCGGCGCGGGCGCCGCATCGGGCGGGACACTGGACGCCAGCAACCTGCTCAAGCCGGCGCTGTCATCGGGCCAGCTCAAGTGCATCGGCGCGACCACCTTCACGGAATACCGCGGCATCTTCGAGAAGGACGCGGCGCTGTCGCGGCGCTTCCAGAAGATCGACGTGGTCGAGCCGTCGGTCGACCAGACCGTGCAGATCCTGCGCGGCCTGAAGTCGCGCTTCGAGGAGCACCATGGCGTCAAGTACGCGGCTTCGGCGCTGACCGCCGCGGCCGAGCTGTCGGCCCGCTTCATCACCGACCGGCACCTGCCGGACAAGGCGATCGACGTGATCGACGAAGCCGGCGCGGCGCAGCGCATCCTGCCGAAGTCCAAGCAGAAGAAGACCATCGGCAAGGGCGAGATCGAGGACATCGTCTCGCGCATCGCGCGCATCCCGCCGCAGAGCGTGAACCAGGACGACCGCAGCAAGCTGCAGACGCTGGAACGCGACCTGAAGTCGGTGGTGTTCGGCCAGGATCCCGCGATCGAGGCGCTGGCCTCGGCGATCAAGATGTCGCGCGCCGGCCTGGGCAAGACCGACAAGCCGATCGGCTCGTTCCTGTTCTCGGGTCCCACCGGCGTGGGCAAGACCGAGGTCGCCAAGCAGCTGGCCTTCATCATGGGCATCGAGCTGCTGCGCTTCGACATGTCCGAATACATGGAGCGCCACGCGGTGAGCCGACTGATCGGCGCGCCGCCGGGATACGTCGGCTTCGACCAGGGCGGCCTGCTGACCGAGGCCGTCACCAAGAAGCCGCACTGCGTGCTGCTGCTGGATGAAATCGAGAAAGCGCATCCGGATATCTTCAATATCCTGCTGCAGGTGATGGACCATGGCTCGCTGACCGACAACAACGGCCGGCGCGCCGACTTCCGCAACGTGATCATCATCATGACCACCAACGCGGGAGCGGAGACCATGAACCGCGCCACCATCGGCTTCACCAGCACGCGCGAGCAGGGCGACGAGATGGCCGACATCAAGCGCATGTTCACGCCGGAGTTCCGCAACAGGCTGGATGCCACCATCAGCTTCCGCTCGCTGGACGAGGAAATCATCCTGCGCGTGGTCGACAAGTTCCTGATGCAGCTGGAAGAGCAGCTGCACGAGAAGAAGGTGGAAGCCAGCTTCAGCGAGAAGCTGCGCAAGTTCCTGGCGCACAAGGGCTTCGACCCGCTGATGGGCGCGCGTCCGATGCAACGCCTGATCCAGGACATGATCCGCAAGGCGCTGGCCGACGAGCTGCTGTTCGGCAGGCTGGTATCCGGCGGCAAGGTCGTGGTCGACCTGGACGACCAGGACCAGATCAAGCTCGATTTCTCCGAGATCGAGCCGGAACCGCCCGAAGCGCCGGAAGAGCAGCGCGCCGAGGCCTGAGCGGCGACCGTCGCTCCGGCCTGAAAGGGCCGGAGACGGCCGAAAATCGCACCGGATCGTGGCGATCCGGGCGCGGTTCGGCGGGGGTCGCCTGCAACGCGGCCGATCATCGGGCAAAATACAGGGGGCGGCAGTGATGCCGCCCCTTCTTTTTTGTCCCGGCGGCCGCCGGCATTGCGGTCGCCAACGCCCGAATACCCGATGTCCTCTGCCGAACGCACGCGGCGCCGCCGCCTGCTGCTCAAGATCCTGCCGCTGGGCGCCATGCCTGTCCCGATGATGCACGCCGCCGCCGAGGCGCCGGCCGGCAACCGTCCGCTCGCGCTGGTGCTGCCGTTCCCGCCCGGCGGCAGTGTCGATATCGTCGCGCGCCAGCTGCAGCCGGGGCTGAAGGCGGCGCTGGGGCAGACCGTGGTGGTCGACAACAAGCCGGGCGCCGGCGGCCTGATCGCGTCCAGCACCGTGGCGCGCGCCAGGCCTGACGGCAGCACGTTGCTGATGGCCTTCGATACGCACGCCATCAACCCGTTTGCCTACAAGCAGCTGCCCTACGACACCTTCCACGATTTCACGCCGATCTCGCAGCTGGTGCGCTTTCCGCTGGTCATCGCCGCCAATCCCTCGCTGCCGGCCGCCAATGTGCGCGAACTGGTGGCATTGGCCAAGGCCAAGCCCGACAGCGTGCGCTATGCCTCGTCCGGCATCGGCAGCCTGAACCAGCTTGCAGCCGAGGCGCTGGCGACCGAAGCCGGCATGCACATGCTCCACGTGCCCTACAAGGGCGGCGGCCCGGCCGTGCAGGCGGTGCTGGCCAATGAGGTCGATATCTTTTTCAGCAGCTATGCCGCGGTACAGGCGCACGTGGCCGCGCGCACCATCAAGGTGCTGGGCGTGACCGGCACCAGCCGCCTGCGCCAGTTGCCGCAGGTGCCGACCGTGGCCGAGCAGGGGCTCAAGGGTTTTGAAGCTTATTCCTGGATCGGCGTGTTCGGGCCCGCCAACCTGGCCGCGGCAACGGTCACGCGGATCCACCAGGCGCTGGTCGAGTCGCTGCGCCAGCCGCGGGTGGTCGATGCGCTGGCCGCGCAGGGCTTCGAGATCGTCGGCGGCAGCCCGGCCGACCTCGGCAAGCTGGTGCGCCAGGAGCACGACAAGTGGCAGGCCGTGGCGCGCAAGGCCAATATCCAGTTCGAATGACGGCGGCCGGCGCAGGCGCGCCCGCCGCACAGACCGAGGTGATGTCAATGGCAAGCCAAGCGGAAATGTTTGACCATGCGGTGGTGGTGTGTCCCGACCTCGATGCGGGGGCGCAGGCCTGGCAACGGCTCGGCTTTACGCTGACGCCGCGCGGCTACCACACGCTGGGTTCGCAGAACCATTGCATCATGTTGGGGCACGACTACGTCGAGCTGCTGCACGTCACAGCGCCCACCCCCAGCCGCCAGTACTACTGGGACGCGCAGGCGCGCGGCGGCGGCTGCGCGGCAATGTCGTGCAAGAGCGACGACGCCTTCGGCGCCGCCGCACGGCTGCGTGCGTCGGGCTGGTACACCTCGGATCCGATCGAGTTCTCGCGCCCGGTGCGGCTGGACGACGGCAGCGAACATTCCGCCACCTTCCGCGTGACCGCGCTCGACGATGCCCCGGGCGCGCGCTATTTCGTCTGCGAGCACCGCACGCCCGAGCTGCTGTGGCGGCCGGAATGGATGTCACACGCCAACGGCGCCGACAGCATCGCGACCATGTTCCTGGTGGTGGCGCCCGCGCTGGTCGATGCCGCGGCGCGGGCCTATGCGGAACTGACCGGCGGCGAGCTGACGCAGCTGAGCGAGCACGTCAGCAGCCTGGCGCTGGATGACGCCGCGCTGGTGGTCAGCACGCCGCAGGCGCTGGCCTCGGCGACCGGCACGGCGCATGTGCACAGGGAGGTGCCGGGATACGCCGCGATGCGCCTGCGTACCGGCGACCTGGCCGCGGCGCGCGCGCTCTGGCGCAACGCCGGTGTGCCGACCCTCGACCTCGGCCCGCGCGAAACGCTGGTGCCGGCCGAGGCGGCCGGCGGCGTGGCGTTGCTGTTCGAACAGCGCAGCTGAAATGCAAACTGGCGCCACAGGGCGCCAGTCTTCCTTTGCCAGCGTGAATGAGCGTCAGGCCTTGGCGTGATGCACCCCGGTCGAGCCGAAGCCACCGGCGCCGCGCTCGCTGTCTTCGCTGAACTCGTCCACCGTCGTGAAGACCGGCCGCAGCACTGGCACGAACATCATCTGCGCGATGCGCTCGCCCGGCTGGATCACGATCGGCTCGGTGCCCGGCGCGTTGCGGTTCCACACGCTGACCATGATCTGGCCCTGGTAGTCGGCATCGATCACGCCGATCGAGTTGCCCAGCACCAGGCCTTTCTTGTGGCCGAGGCCCGAGCGCGGCACGATGGTCGCGGCCATGTAGGGGTTGCCCATGTGCACGGCGATGCCGGCCGGCACTAATTGCGCGGGCGTGCCCGGGGCGATCGACACCGGCGTGTCGACGCAGGCATGCAGGTCGATGGCGGCGGCCATTTCGCTCTGGTAGGCAGGCAGGCCCCATTCGTTCAGGCGGGCATCGAGCACCTTGATTTCGACGGTGGGGTTCAGAGGCTGGGTCATAGACAATCTCGGGGAAATTCGTTTCAACAATCAGGGACGCGGCCGCCCGGGCAGGCGTTGGCCGATGGCGGCAACGAGCTGGCGCGCCAGCGACAGCTTGTCGGCGCGCGGCAGCCGCGTCATGCCGGCGGCATCGAACAGCACGATCTCGTTGTCGTCCAGGCCAAAGGTATGGTGGCCGATATTGCCGACCAGCAGCGGCACGCCCTTGCGCTGGCGCTTCTGTTCGCCGTACTGCTCCAGGTTTTCGCTTTCGGCCGCGAAACCGACGCAGTAGGGCGCATCCGTGCGCGCCGCCACGGTGGCGAGGATGTCCGGGTTCTGCACGAACTGCAGCGTGGGCGTGTCGGTGTCGTTGGCCTTCTTCAGCTTCTGCCGGGCCACTTCGGCGGGGCGCCAGTCGGCCACCGCGGCCACCGCGACGAAGACGTCAGCGCCGGGCAGCTGTGCCAGCACTGCATCATGCATCTGCTGCGCGCTGCGCACATCGGTGCGCACCACGCCGCGCGGCGTCGGCAGGCTGGTCGGCCCGGCCACCAGCAGCACTTCGGCGCCGGCCTCGCGCGCCGCGCGCGCGATCGAGAAGCCCATCTTGCCCGACGACAGGTTGGTGATGCCGCGCACCGGGTCGATTGCCTCGAAGGTCGGCCCGGCGGTGATCAGCACGCGCTTGCCTTGCAGCGGCTTGGGCTGGAAGAAGGCGATGATGTCGTCGAGCAGTTCTTCGGGCTCGAGCATGCGGCCGTCGCCGACCTCGCCGCAGGCCTGGTCGCCGCTGCCCGGCCCCAGGATGGTCACGCCGTCGGCGCGCAGCTGCGCGGCATTGCGCTGGGTTGCCGGCGCTGCCCACATCTGGCGGTTCATCGCCGGCGCCACCAGCAGCGGGCAGTCGCGCGCGATGCACAGCGTGCTCAGCAGGTCGTCGCACAGGCCGTTGGCCAGGCGCGCCATGAAGTCGGTGGAAGCGGGTGCGATGACAATGGCGTCGGCCTCGCGCGAGAGGTCGATATGCGCCATGTTGTTGTCGATGCGGGCGTCCCACTGCGACAGGAACACCGGGCGGCCGGACAGCGCCTGCATAGTCACCGGGGTAATGAAGTGGGTCGCCGCCTCGGTCATGGCCACCTGCACGGTGGCGCCGGCCTTGGTCAGCAGGCGGACCAGCTCGGCCGACTTGTAGCAGGCGATGCCGCCGGTCAGGCCGAGAACGATGTGCTTGCCGCGCAAATCCATGGTGGGGAACCTGGCTGGGGGGAAAGGGAAATGATACCGGGGAAGCCGGCTGGAGGTTTGCTTCCCAAGATGGTTTGCTCCCCTCTCCCGCCCGGCGGGAGAGGGGAACACAATCCGGCAGTTCAGTGCTTCCGCACCCGCCGCAACTCATCCACGATCAGCAGCACCGCGCCGACCGTGATCGCGCAGTCCGCGACATTGAAGGCCGGCCAGTGATACCGGCCCGCGTAGAAATCCAGGAAGTCGACCACGTGCCCGTAGACCACGCGATCGATCACGTTGCCGACCGCGCCGCCCAGGATCAGCGACACGGCGAAGCAGAACAACCGCTGCCCGGTATGCCGATACAGCAGCCACACGATGAACGCCCCGACCACGAGGCCCAGTCCGGTAAAGAACCAGCGCTGCCAGCCGCCGGCGTCGGCCAGGAAGCTGAATGCCGCGCCCTTGTTGTAGACCAGCACCAGGTTGAAGAAGCTCGTGACCGGGCGCGACTCACCGTAAGTGAAGCTGCGCACGATGACGATCTTGAAGAACTGGTCAAGCAGCACCACCAGCAGTGCGAACGCCAGCCACAGCAGCGGCGTGGTGTTGCCCGCGGCCTTGCTGCCGCGGCGCGCCGGCCGGGCGGATCGGGACGTGGTCGATGCCATCAGGCGTGGCTCCTGTGTTCACCGGCGCCGAACAGGTTGCTGTCGCAGCGGCCGCAGAGGGTGGGGTGGTCCGGGTTGTGGCCGACATCGGCGCGGTAGTGCCAGCAGCGCTCGCACTTGGCATGTGCCGACGGCGTTACCGTCACCAGCAGGTCGCCGGCTTCGGGCGCGGCGGTGACCTTGGCCGACGATGTCAGCAGCACGAAGCGCAGGTCGTCGCCCAGGCTCTGCAGCGCCTGCAGCACCGGGCCGCCGGCCTGGATGGTCAGCTCCGCCTGCAGCGACGAGCCGATCTCGCCTTCGACGCGCACCGCTTCCAGTTGCTTGGTGACTTCGGCGCGCACTTCGCGCAGCGTATGCCATTTCTGCAGCAGGTCGTCGGCGTCGTCCATTTCCGGCACCGGGTAGTAGGTGCTGGTGAAGATGGTGTCGGTGTGCTCGGTGCCGTGGACAAAGACCTGCCACGCTTCCTCGGCGGTGAACGACAGGAACGGCGCCATCCAGTGCAGCATCGCCTGGGTGATGTGGTACAGCGCGTTCTGCGCCGCGCGGCGGGCCTTGGAGTCCGCCGCCGTGGTGTAGAGGCGGTCCTTCAGCACGTCAAGGTAGAAGCCGCCCAGGTCTTCCGAGCAGAAGGTCTGCAGCTTGGCCACCACCGGGTGGAATTCGTAGGCCTCGTAGTGCGACAGCACTTCCTTCTGCAGCCGGTCGGTCAGCGCGACGGCGTAGCGGTCGATCTCCAGCCATTCCGACGCCGGCAGCGCGTGCTTGCCGTGGTCGTAGTCGGACAGGTTCGACAGCAGGAAGCGCAGCGTGTTGCGGATGCGGCGATAGCTTTCCACCACGCGCTTGAGGATCTCGTCCGAGATTGACAGCTCGCCCGAGTAGTCGGTCGAGGCCACCCACAGCCGGATGATCTCGGCGCCCATCTTGTTGGAGATGTCCTGCGGCGACACGGTGTTGCCGACCGACTTGGACATCTTGCGGCCCTCGCCGTCGACGGTGAAGCCGTGCGTCAGCAGCGCCTTGTACGGCGGCTTGCCGTACAGCATCGACGCGGTCAGCAGCGACGAATGGAACCAGCCGCGGTGCTGGTCGGAGCCTTCCAGGTAGAGGTCGGCAAGGCGGCCTTCGGCTGTGTCGGCGGCCGGGTCGTACAGGTCGTCGCGGTGCGAGCCGCGGACCACGGTCCAGTGCGTGGTGCCGGAGTCGAACCAGACGTCGAGCGTGTCGCGGTTCTTTTCGTACTGGCTGGCTTCGTCGCCCAGCAGTTCGGCCGGATCCAGCGTCTGCCAGGCTTCGATGCCTTGCTGCTCGACGCGTTTGGCGATGGCTTCCAGCAGTTCAGGCGTGCGCGGATGCAGCGCGCCGGTTTCCTTGTGCACGAAGAAGGCCATCGGCACGCCCCACTGGCGCTGGCGCGACAGCGTCCAGTCCGGCCGGTTGGCGATCATGTTGTGCAGGCGCTGCTTGCCCCACGCCGGGTAGAACTCGGTGGCATCGATGCCGGCCAGCGCGGTCTCGCGCAGGGTCGGCACGGGCTTGCCGTTCTCCTCGGTCGGATCCACGTCCATGCCCGCAAACCACTGCGAGGTGGCGCGGTAGATGATCGGCGTCTTGTGACGCCAGCAGTGCATGTAGCTGTGGGTGTACTTGTGCGAGTTGAACAGGTTGCCCGATTCCTGCAACGCGTCGACGATCTTGGGGTTGGCATCCCAGATCGACAGCCCGCCGAACAGCGGCAGCGTGCCGGCGTAGACGCCGTTGCCCATCACCGGGCTGATGATGTCGCTGTCGGGCATCCCGTGCGCCTTGCACGACTGGAAGTCTTCCACGCCATAGGCGGGCGCCGAGTGGACGATGCCCGAGCCGGTGTCGGTGGTGACGTAGTCGCCCAGGTAGACCGGCGACAGGCGGTCATATCCCGCGTCCATCTTGGCCAGCGGGTGGTGGAAGCGGATTTCCGACAGCGCGGCGCCGGTTGCGGTGGCGATGACCTTGCCTTCCAGCGCGTAGACCTTCAGCTGCTCCTCGACGCGCTCGGTGGCCAGGATCAGGTAGCCGCGCGGCGTGTCGACCAGCGCGTATTCCACTTCGGGGTGCACGTTCAGCGCCTGGTTGCTCGGGATGGTCCACGGCGTGGTGGTCCAGATCACGATCCAGCCGGGCTTGGCGTTGATCTGGTCGAACGGCACCTTGAAGGCGTGCGCCAGCTTGTCGGCCTCGGCAAACGGGAAGCCCACGTCGATCGACAGGTCGACCTTGTCCTTGTACTCGACTTCGGCCTCGGCCAGCGCCGAGCCGCAGTCGAAGCACCAGTTCACCGGCTTCAGGCCGCGGAACACGTAGCCCTTTTCCATGATCTTGCCGAGCGCGCGCAATTCGTCCGCCTCGTTGCTGTAGTTCATGGTCAGGTAGGGGTGGTCCCAGTCGCCCAGCACGCCCAGGCGCTCGAAGTCCACCATCTGGCGCTTGATCTGCTCGGTGGCGTACGCGCGCGCCTTGGCCTGGACTTCCTGCACCGGCAGGCCCTTGCCGAATTTCTTCTCGATCTGGATCTCGATCGGCATGCCATGGCAGTCCCAGCCCGGCACGTAGACGGCGTCGAGCCCGCTCAGGCCGCGCGCCTTGATGATCATGTCCTTGAGCACCTTGTTCACGGCGTGGCCGATGTGGATATCGCCGTTGGCATACGGCGGGCCGTCATGCAGCACGAACTTCTTCGCGCCCTTGCGCGCCGCGCGGATCTTCTTGTAGAGCTGCTTCTCCTGCCACTGCTTGACCCACTGCGGCTCGCGCTTGGGCAGGTCGCCACGCATGGGGAAGGGCGTGTCGAGCAGGTTGACGGGATACTTGTTTTTCTGGTTCTGATCGGACTTGGCGCGTTTGTCGTCGGACATTTCGATTCTCGGAGCAATTCGTTTGGCGCGCGGCCGGCAGCAGGCCGGGGCGCGCGCGGGAAGACTGGGCGGGGCATGCGAACCGGGCCCGCGCACACTGGCGGGCGCCGGCCGCTAGCTAATTCGGTCGGTGGCGGAGGTAGCGAAGTCGCGGCCGCCGGTGCCCTCGGCAGCGCCGGGCGCGGTCAGGCCGAAGAACCCGCGCGCGTCGGCGCTGTCCTTGGCGATCGCGGCGGTCAGGTCTTCCAGGTTGTCGAAGCGCGCCTCGTCGCGCAGCTTCTTCATGAATTCGACCCGTACCAGCTTGCCGTACAGGCTTTCATTGAAGTCAAAGAGGTGGACTTCCAGCAGCACGCGGCCGGCGTCCTCGATGGTCGGGCGCACGCCGATGCTGGCCACGCCGGGCAGCGGGTGGTCGGCAATGCCATGCACCTGCACCACGAAGATGCCGTTGACCGCCGGGCGCTTGTGCGAGATGCGCAGGTTCAGCGTCGGGAAGCCCAGGTCGCGGCCCAGCTTGCGGCCGTGGATCACGTGGCCGCTGATGGCATAGCCGTGGCCCAGCAGGCGCCGCGCGTGCTCGAGGTCGCCATCGGCCAGGGCCTGGCGCACCGCCGAGCTGGAAATGCGGATGCCGCCCTCGGAGACCGAGCCCATCTGCTCGACGTCGAAGCCGAACCGGTGCCCGGCGTCCTGCAGGTAGGCGAAGTCGCCCGCGCGCCTGGCGCCGAAGCGGAAGTCGTCGCCGACCAGCAGCCAGCGCGTGTGCAGGCCGTGCCACAGCACGTTTTCAACGAATTCCTGCGGGGACTGGCTGGCAAAGTGGGCGTTGAAGTGCTCGACCACGACGCGGTCCACGCCGTTGCGGCGCAGGCTTTCCAGCTTGTCGCGCAGCAGCGCGATGCGGGTGGGCGCCTTGTCCGGGGTGAAGAACTCGCGCGGATGCGGCTCGAACGTCATCACGCACAGCGGCAGGCCGCGCGCGTCCGCCGCCGCGCGCGCGCGCGCAAGCAGCGACTGGTGGCCGCGATGCACACCGTCGAAATTGCCGATGGTGAGCGCGCAGGGCGCCCGGCTCTCGGCGTTGGGCAGGCCGCGGAAGACTTTCACGGGGACGGCGGGAAATGTTTCGGGTAAAGCGGGCATTATAAGGCGAATGGGTCGGCTTGCCGCTGCCTGCGCCCCCATGTGCGCTAAGCTGCTGTTTTTGTGCTGCATCCGCCTACCCCGGCATGGCGCGATACGGCAAAAGGCGGCATGATATGCACCACTTGTGTGTCACGCCGACGTCACATGCAGCCAAAACGCGCGCGACACGACATTTCTTGCCGCTTTTTCTCGCCTTGCGCCTGCCATCTCAAGCCAGCCACATTTGAACGCGCTGCCCAACCGGTTCCTGTCCCGGCTTCTCCCCCGGCTTCGGCCCCATATACTGCCGCAATCGAGCGGTGAGCTTGACGTCGAGACCCGCGCCAAGCTGATGGCCATCGTGCACAAGAATGCGCCGACCGCCATCGTCGCTTCCGTGCTGCTGCCGGCGCTGACCACGCTGGGATTCTGGGGCGAAGTCAGCCACGCCGCACTGCTGGGTTGGTGCGCGATCATGCTGCTGCTGACCGCGGGCGGCCTGTGGTTCCATGTCGGCTACCAGCGCGACGGGGCCTCGATGAGCCGTTCCGCGCATACGCGCAGGTGGTGGAACAACATGCGCGTGCTGGCGCTGCTGACCGGGGTAACCTGGGGCAGCTCGGCACTGCTGCATTTGTATACGGACTCGGTGGTCTTCTCCAGCGTGCTGTACCTGCTGACGCTGGGCGTGCTGGCCGGCGGCGCGGTATCGCAGGCCCCGGTGCCGTCCAACCTGGTGTACGCCGGCGTGCCGATCCTGGTGCCCAGCATCCTGATGGCGGAGTTCGCCTTCCCCGGCCATGGCGCTTATGTACAGGGCCTGCTGGTGATCTACGCGCTGATGCTGTCGCGCCATGCCTTCAACCTGCAGCTCACGCTGGTCCGCGCGATCCAGCTCGAGGGTGACAGCCGCCGGCTGGCCAAGCAGTTCCAGGAAGAAAAGGAGCGCGCGCTGCATGCCAGCGAAGAAAAATCGCGCTTCCTCGCCGCCGCCAGCCATGACCTGCGCCAGCCGGTGCATGCGCTGGTGATGCTGGTTGAAGCGCTGCGCGCGCGCAACCAGTCGTCGTCGCTGCATCCGCTGGTGGAGCAGGTGGCGGCGGGCACGCAGACCATCGACCTGCTGTTCCGCTCGCTGCTGGACCTGTCCAAGCTGGAAGGGCGCAAGGTCCTGCCGACGCTGGAGCCGTGCGAGCTGGGCGCGCTGATCCGCGACGTGATGAGCCAGTTTGCCGCCGACGCCCGCGAAAGCGGCCTGATGCTGACGCCGCGCGTGCCCGACGAACTGTACGCGATGGCCGAGCCGGTGCTGCTGCGCCGCGCGCTGTTCAACCTGGTGCAGAACGCGTTGCGCTATACCCAGCGCGGCGGCGTGCTGGTGACCGCGCGCCAGCGCCGCAAGCACGTGCGGCTGGAGGTGTGGGACACCGGCGCCGGCGTCACGCCCGAGCACCTGCCCGATATCTTCTCGCCGTACTACCAGGTCAACAACCCGCAGCGCGACCCGTCTCAGGGCCTCGGCCTCGGCCTGGCGATCTTCAAGGAGTGCGTGCGGCTGATGCGCGGCACCTATGGCGTGCGCTCGGTGCCGGGCAAGGGCTCGGTGTTCTGGTTCGCCCTGGCCCCGGTGCCGGCCGAGACCGTCGCCAGCGTGCGCGAGATGCGTGCCATGGCGCAGGCCCAGGAAGCCAAGCCCGACCGGCTGCAGGGCACGGTGCTGGTGGTCGACGACGACAGCCAGATCCGCAAGGCGTGGATCGCGCTGATGGAGGCGTGGGGCATCCACGTGGCCTGCGCCGCGCACGGCGCCGAGGCCGACAAGCTGTTTGCCAAGGGCCTGCGCCCGGACATCATCTTCTGCGACCTGCGGCTGCCGGGCAGTGAGAACGGCCTGGACCTGCTGGAGCGCTGGCAGAACACGCAACCGCAGGCGCGCAGCGCGCTGCTGACCGGCGACCTGAAATCGGCCGCGCTGGCGGCGGCGGAAGAGGCGGGGTATTTCGTGCTGCCCAAGCCGGTGGACCCGGCGTCGCTGCGGATGCTGCTGCGGCGATGGCTGCGCCCGGCTTAGGCTGGGGAGGGCAAGTGCGGCGCCTTACTGGCGCAGGCGGAACCGTTCCATCCGCGACATCACCTGCATCCGGGTACGCACGCCCAGGCGTTGCAGGATCGCCGACACGTGCTCCTTGACCGTGTTCTCGGTCAGCCCGAGCCGGCGCGCGATCACCTTGTTCGGCAGGCCTTCGAGCACCAGGGCCAGCACGGACCCCTGGCGCGGCGTCAGGCCCAGCTCGGCCGGCGTAACCGGGATGCCGTGCGCGGGGCCAAACGACTGGGCCCGCCCGTTCAGGGCTTCATCGGTAGGGAAGGAGGTGTCACCCGCCAGCACCTTGCGCACCGCGGCGGTGAAGGCATTGGCATCGAGATGCTTGCCGACGAAGCCGCATGCCGACAGCGCACGGGCGCGGCCGACGATTTCGGGCGTGGCTTCTGCGGACATGAAGATAAAGCGCGCCCCGGGGATCACGGTCTTGAACGACTGCATGGCATCGAAGCCGGTGCCGTCGTTCAGCCAGATATCGAGCAGCACAATATCCGGGCGCAGCCCCTGCTGCAGGCTCGCCAGGGCTTCTCGGGCACTGCCGGCGGCGTGTACCGCGACATCCGGCATGACTTCGGCAAGGAAGGCCGTGGTGCCTGACAAGGCCATAGGATGATCATCGACCACCAACAACGTCGGTGCAGCGTTCGACATGCGAGTTCCCGTCTAATTTCCCGTTTTGTCCTTGTTGTCACCCGCTCGCTTGGAGCACTGTGTCGTGAAAAACCTGCACAGGATTGGCGCGTGGACGTAGCGCCCACTCTAGCAGAGGGGGCGAAGCGTCACAATCCATCAATCGGGGGTATGCGGCGCCATCGTCACATGTTAGGGGCATTGCACTTGTCCGGATCTGCTGAATTAAGTACCTAATGGGTTCGCTTTACCGGAGTTTAGTGCCTCGCCTTGGTAGAATTGCGCGATGAAAAAAATTGTCATCTTGATTTCCGGGCGTGGCTCCAACATGGAAGCCATCGTCCGTGCCTGCGCGGGCGGCGGTTGGCCGGCGCGCGTGGCAGCGGTGCTGTCGAACCGGCCCGATGCCGCCGGGCTGCAGTTCGCGCAGCAGCAAGGCATTGCCACCGGCGTGGTCGACCATCGCCAGTTCCCCGACCGCGCCTCGTTTGATGCCGCGATGGCCGAGGCCATCGATGCCCACGCCCCCGACCTGGTGGTGCTGGCCGGCTTCATGCGCATCCTGACGCCGGGTTTTGTCGACCGCTATGCGGGCCGGCTGCTGAATATCCACCCGTCGCTGCTGCCGTGCTTCCCGGGGCTGAACACCCACAAGCAAGCGCTGGACGCCGGCGTCAAGCTGCACGGCGCCACCGTGCACTTCGTTACCCCGGAACTCGACCACGGTCCGATCGTGATCCAGGCCGCACTTGATGTGCTGCCCACCGACACGCCCGAAAGCCTGGCCGAGCGCCTGCTCGACTGCGAGCACCAGATCTATCCCCGCGCCGTCCGCTGGTTCGTCGAGGACCGCCTGCGACTGCAGGACGGCGTGGTCAACGTTATCAACCCGGCCGAGCCGCAACTGCTGATGGCCATCTCCGCCCATACCCGGGCGGCAGGAGTCGAGGCATGAGCCGCAACCAGGCAGGAACCCGTCCCACCCGTAGCGAGGGCCACGCGCCGCCGCGCGGCAAGAGCAAGGGCAAGGGCAAGGGCAGCCCCATCCGCAAGCCCGCCAACGGCAATGCCGTCCGCGACGGCGCGCCGCGCATGCACGGCGGGCTGCACGCCTCGCATATCCAGCATATCGACCGCCTGCTTGGCAAGGTCATGCTGTTCGCCCGCCCGGCCGATGCCGTGGTGAGCTATTACTTCCGCGAGAACAGCAAGCTGGGCCATCGCGAGCGCGGCATCATCGCCGAGGCCATCTATGCGGTGCTGCGCCGGCGCGTGGAGTTCGCGCAGTTTGCGGAAAGCGGCACCGGCGCCAGCTCGCGCCGCCTGGCGCTGCTGGGCCTGGCGGCCACGCTCGGACGCGACGTGCTGACGCCGTTCCTGCACCCCGAAGAGGCCGAATGGCTGGACCGCCTGACCACGATCGAGCGTTCCAGCCTGGCCCCGCGCGTGCGCACCAATCTGCCCGAATGGCTGTACGACGAGCTGGTGCGCCGCCATGGCGAAGAATTTACCGCGGCACTGGGCGATGCCTGGCTGCGCCCGGCGCCGCTTGACCTGCGCGTCAACCTGGGCAAGACCAGCCGCGATGCGGCGCTGGCCGAGCTGCAATCCGCCGGCCTGGGCGCCGAGCCGACGCCGATGGCGCCCGCCGGCATCCGCATGACCGGCAAGCCCGCGCTGAACCAGCTGCCAATCTTTGTCAACGGCCTGGTCGAGGTGCAGGACGAAGGCAGCCAGCTGCTGTGCAACCTGGTGGCGCCAAAGCGTGGCGAGATGGTGGTCGACTTCTGTGCCGGCGCGGGTGGCAAGACCTTGGCGCTGGGCGCCGCGATGCGCTCCACCGGCCGGTTGTACGCCTTCGACGTGTCGGAAAAGCGCCTGGCCAACCTGAAGCCCCGCCTGGCGCGCAGCGGCCTGTCCAACGTCCATCCGGTCCTGATCGACTCCGAACGCGACGCCAAGATCAAGCGCCTGGCCGGCAAGGTCGACCGGGTGCTGGTGGACGCGCCGTGCAGCGGGCTGGGAACGCTGCGGCGCAACCCCGACCTGAAGTGGCGCCAGACGCCGGAATCGGTGCTGGAGCTGACTGCCAAGCAGAGCGCTATCCTTGAGTCGGCGGCGCGCCTGGTCAAGGGCGGCGGCCGCGTGGTCTACGCCACGTGCTCCGTGCTCGAAGCCGAAAACGAGGCCATCGTGCGCGATTTCCTCGCCGCGCACCCCAACTTCCGCCTGGTTCCGGCCAGCGAGGTGCTGGCCGACCAGAAGATCGAAGTGCCCGCGTTGCCTCAGGATAGCGGCATGTTCGCGCTGTATCCGCATCTGCACCAGACCGACGGCTTCTTTGCCGCGGTGCTGGAACGCACCAGCTGACGCCTGTGGCCGCCGCCCGTCTGCAGCGGACGGCGGCCCTCAACCTGAGTCTCCCCGATGAACGGTGAAACCCTGTCCGGCCTCGGCGGCGAGCTGACGGCCTCCCATTCGATGTTCGGCAAGATGCTGGACGACCTGATCCGCGATGCCGGCGGCCCGGGGTTCTTCTGGCAGCTGCTGGTGCTGGCCGGCTGCCTCGCGGTGGCGTGGCCGCTGGGGCGCTATGTGGTGCACCGGCTCGAGGCGCGCTACGCCAGTTCCAGCTTCTCGCTGCGCTTTGCAGCCGCCAGCCTGGAGCGGGCCATGTTCCCGCTGGCAGGTTGGGTGCTGGTGATGGTCGCGCGCTTCGCGCTGGAGCCATTGATCCCGATCAGCGTGCTGCGGCTGGCGCTGGTGCCGCTGTTCGGTATCACCTCGCTCAATGTCGTCTTCTATATCCTGCGGCGGGTCATGTCCGGCAGCGGGCAGTTGCACGGCATGCTGCTGCTGGTGGAGAAGGTGCTGACCACGCTGGTGTGGATCGGCATGGCGCTTTATGTGCTTGGCGTGCTGTCGGAGGTGGTCGCGTGGATGCAGGACGTGCGCTTCTCGATCGGCGGCAAGCAGAAGATCAGCCTCGCCGACACGCTGATGGCGGGGGTCTGGATCCTGCTGACGGTGCTGGTGGCGATGTGGTTCGGGTCCTGGCTGGAGGAGCGGCTGATGCGCTCGGCCAACCTCGACGTCAACCTGAAGGTGGTGCTGACCCGCATCTCCAAGGCCTTGCTGCTGCTGGTGTCGCTGCTGCTGAGCCTGTCGCTGGTCGGGATCGACCTGACCGTGCTGTCGGTGTTCGGCGGTGCGCTGGGCGTGGGCCTGGGCCTGGGCTTGCAGAAGATCGCGAGCAACTACATCTCGGGCTTCATTATCCTGCTGGACCGCTCGGTCAAGCTGGGCGACCAGATCACGGTGGACAAGTACACCGGCATCGTGTCGCAGATCCGCACCCGCTACACCGTGGTGCGCAACGGCGACGGCGAGACGCTGGTGCCGAACGAGCAATTGGTGGCGCAGTCGGTGCAGAACCATTCATTCTCGAACACCAATGTGCGCGTGGCGACGCGTGTCCAGGCCGACTACAGCGCTGACCCGGAGACCGTGATCGCACTGCTGACCGAATGCGTGCGCGAACTGCCGCGCGTGCTGAAAGACCCGGAGCCGGCGGCCTTCCTGGTGCTGTTTGCGGACAGCGGCATCGAGTACGAAGTCGCGGCCTACATTGCCGATCCACAGAACGGAAAGCTAGGGGTGCAATCCGCGATGAACCGCGCCATCTGGCGCACGCTGCGCGAGCACGGCATTTCGATTCCCTATCCCCAGCGTGAGCTGCGTGTGATGCACGAGACGCCGATGCCCGGACCAGGCGCCCCCAAGGCAAGTACCTTGCCGGAAGCCGCCAACGCCACCTAGACTGTCACCTGAGCGTCACAGGACCGTGCAGATGCCAGCCAGGCGGCGAGTTCGGCACCCCACGGAACGAAAACCGTTGCACCCCGTCCAAATCCGGGAAATAGCGTATGCTTGCGCCCTCGCCAATCCGGTAGAATGCCGGGTTGTCGCGGGTTGAGACATCCCGCTCCCACATCAGACAGCCGCCAGATTGCAGCGGCTCGTACCTTGTCCCGCCTGCCACGGCCGGCGCCAGACTCGCGTGCCAGGGAGCCCGGAGCGACTTCGGGTCCCGAGGCAAGCGCCAGACAGCTATCGCAATCAATAGATTCGCAGCTATTTTTTCTGCGCGTTGTGTGCACCGGCCAGCCGGCCTGCACGGGAAAGTCCTGTTTAACCGACGGAGAACAGTTTGTTCGACACTATTCTTGACTGGGCCGCCAACGGCCTTGCCAATTGGGCCTGGTGGGAGATCGTCATCTACACCCTGGTGATGACGCATATCACCATCGCTGGCGTCACCATCTTCCTGCACCGCTGCATGGCGCACCGGTCGCTGGACCTGCACCCGATCGCCCAGCATTTCTTCCGCTTCTGGCTGTGGCTGACCACCGGCATGGTCACCAGGGAGTGGACCGCGATCCATCGCAAGCACCACGCCAAGTGCGAGACCGAGGACGATCCGCACAGCCCGCAGACCCGCGGCATCCGCAAGGTGCTGCTGGAAGGGGCTGAACTCTATCGCGCCGAGGCCAAGAACAAGGAAACCATCGCCAAGTTCAGCCATGGCTGCCCGAATGACTGGATCGAGCGCAACCTGTACTCGCGCTTCACCTGGCAGGGCGTTGGCCTGATGCTGATCATCGACCTGGCGCTGTTCGGCGTGATCGGCATGTCGGTGTGGGCAGTGCAGATGCTGTGGATCCCGATCCATGCCGCCGGCATCATCAATGGCCTGGGCCACTGGTGGGGCTACCGCAATTACGATTGCGAAGACGCGTCAACCAATGTGTCGCCGTGGGGCCTGATCATTGGCGGTGAGGAACTGCACAACAACCACCACACCTACCCGACCTCGGCCAAGTTTTCGATCAAGTGGTATGAGTTCGACGTGGGCTGGGGCTATATCCGCGCGATGCAGGCGGTCGGCCTGGCCAAGGTCAAGAAGACCCCGCCCAAGGCGCGCCTGGTGGAAGCCCGTCCGGTCGATCACAACACGCTGGAAGCCATCATCGCCAACCGCTATGACGTGATGGCGCGCTACGCCAAGGCCGTCAAGGGTGCGTTCCGCCAGGAACTGGACAAGCTCAAGGAAGGCGGCGTGGCCGAGTACCGCAGCTTCAAGCCCGCCAGCAAGTGGTTCCACCGCGAGGAAACCAAGCTGGCCGCACAGCAGCGCGAGCAGCTGGCGAGCATCGTCGAGCAGAACAAGGCGCTGCAGACCTTCGTCGAAATGCGCCGTGAACTGGCCGCCATCTGGGGCCGTTCCAACCTGACGCGCGAGCAGCTGCTGCAGCAGCTGCAGGCCTGGTGCCACCGTGCCGAGGCCAGCGGCATCCAGGCGTTGCACGATTTCTCGCTGCGCCTGCGCCGCTACGCCTGATACAATTCGGCCGCGCCGTATGGTTTGACAAAGCCCCGCCCATGGCGGGGCTTTTGTTTTAGATAAACTCCCCCATGTTCTGGCCGGCCGCACCCTGTTGGCGGAGGTCTAGAGGAGTACCCGGAGATGACCCCACAATCGATCAAGACCGTCGAGTTCGAGAAGCCGAACCTGGCGGATGCCGAAAACGCCACTGGCGGCAGCTGCGTGGCCCATGCCTGGGCCAAGGTGCCGCCGGTGCTGTCGCCCGATGAGCGGCAGTCGCTGAAGGCGCGTATCCGCCGCTTGCTGAAGGAACGTAATGCGGTGCTGGTGGCGCACTACTACGTCGACGCCGACCTGCAGGACCTCGCCGAAGAAACCGGCGGCTGCGTCTCCGACTCCCTCGAAATGGCCCGCTTCGGCCGCGACCACGAAGCCAAGACCCTGGTGGTGGCCGGCGTGCGCTTCATGGGCGAGACCGCCAAGATCCTCAGCCCCGAGAAGACCGTGCTGATGCCGGACCTGGATGCGACCTGCTCGCTCGACCTGGGTTGCCCGGCCGACGAATTCGCCGCCTTCTGCGATGCGCACCCGGACCGCACCGTGGTGGTGTACGCCAATACCAGCGCGGCGGTGAAGGCGCGCGCGGACTGGATGGTCACGTCGAGCATCGGGCTGAAGATCGTCGAGCACCTGCACGCGCAGGGCAAGAAGATCCTGTGGGCACCCGACAAGCACCTGGGCAGCTATATCCAGAAGCAGACCGGCGCCGACATGCTGCTGTGGCAGGGCTCGTGCCTGGTGCACGACGAGTTCAAGGGCATCGAGCTGGACCTGCTGCGCCGCGAATTCCCCAACGCCAAGATCCTGGTGCACCCGGAATCGCCCGAAAACGTGGTGGCGCAGGCCGATGTGGTCGGCTCCACCTCGCAGCTGATCGAAGCGGCGCAGAAGCTGGACGCGACCGAGTTTATCGTTGCCACCGACAACGGCATCCTGCACAAGATGCGCATGGCCGCGCCTGGCAAGCACTTCATCGAGGCGCCGACGGCCGGCAACAGCGCGACCTGCAAAAGCTGCGCGCACTGCCCGTGGATGGCGATGAATGCGCTGACCAACCTGGCCGAGGTGCTGGAGACCGGGCGCAACGAGATCCACGTCGACCCGGCCATCGGCGTCAAGGCGGTGACCTGCATCAACCGCATGCTCGATTTCGCCGCGGCGCAGAAGCGCAATGTGCGTCCGTCGTCCGACCTGGCGAAGGAACAGGCGCTGTTCCAGGGGATCGGCCCGGCATGAGCGTGAATCCGATTTTCGACAGCTACGGCGCAGCGCTGCACGCAGCGCTGCAAGCCAATGTGCAGGCCGCCATCGCCGAGGATGTCGGCAGCGGCGACCTGACCGGCCTGCTGGTGCCCGCTGGCAAGCCCGCGCACGCGCGCGTGATCGTGCGCGAAGCGGCGGTGCTGTGCGGACAGCCGTGGTTCGATGCCTGCATGCGCGCGGTCGACCCGGCGCTGGAAGTGCGCTGGCTGCAGGAAGAGGGCGCGCGGATGGCGGCGGATTCCGTGGTGTGCGAGATCACCGGCCCGGCGCGCTCGCTGCTGACTGCCGAACGCCCGTCGCTGAACTTCCTGCAACTGCTGTCCGGCGTGGCCACCGTGACGCGCCGCTATGCCGACCTGATCGCCGGCACCCGCGCGCGCGTGCTGGATACCCGCAAGACGCTGCCGGGCCTGCGCCTGGCGCAGAAGTACGCGGTCCGCATCGGCGGTGGCGAGAACCAGCGGCTGGCGCTGTACGACGGCATCCTGATCAAGGAAAACCATATCGCCGCGGCAGGCAGCATCACCGCCGCGCTGCAGGCGGCGCAGGCGCTCGATACCGATGCGTCGGTGCAGGTCGAGGTCGAGTCGCTGGCGGAGCTGGAAGAAGCCCTGGCAGCAGGCGCGAAGTCGGTGCTGATCGATAACTTCACCGTGCCGATGATGCAGGACGCGGTGAAGATCAACCAGGGCAGGGCGCTACTTGAGGTGTCGGGCGGCGTCAATGCCGAGACCATCCGCACTTTCGCCGAGACCGGCGTGGACCGGATCTCGGTGGGCGCATTGACCAAGGACGTGCGCGCGACGGATTACTCGCTGCGTATCATCGGCTGACGCATCGCCAGCCCGAAGCCAAAACGGGGTGGAGCCATCAGGCTCGCACCCCGTTTTTTATTGCTGCGCGGCGCTCAGCGCTTGCGCACGGCAGGCGGTTGCATCACCGTAGGCAGGGCCTTCGGCAGCGAATCCGGATAGTCCCGGCTGAAATGCAGTCCGCGGCTTTCATGCCGCGAGTACGCGCTGTCAACGATCAGCGAGGCCACCTCCACCAGGTTGCGCAGCTCCAGCAGGTCGCGCGTGACGCGGAAATTCGCGTAGTACTCGGCGATTTCCTCGCGCAGCAGGCCGATGCGGTGCTGCGCGCGTTCCAGCCGCTTGCTGGTGCGCACGATGCCGACGTAGTTCCACATCATGCGGCGCAGTTCATCCCAGTTGTGGGACACCACGACTTCCTCGTCGGCATCGGACACGCGGCTTTCGTCCCACGCCGGCAGCGTGATATTGGGTGCGCCGGCCTTGTCCTTCGAGGCGATGTCTTCCGCCGCGGCGCGGCCGATCACCATGCATTCGAGCAGCGAGTTGGAGGCCAGCCGGTTGGCGCCGTGCAGGCCGGTGCAGGCAGACTCGCCCACTGCATACAGGTTGCCGATATCGGTGCGGCCCGCGGTATCGGTGACAACGCCGCCGCAGGTGTAGTGCGCGGCCGGCACCACCGGGATCGGCTCGCGCGTGATGTCGATGCCCAGTTCCAGGCAGCGCGCGTAGATCGTCGGGAAGTGTTCCTTCAGGAAGGCTTCGGGCTGGTGGCTGATGTCCAGGTAGACGCAGTCCAGGCCGCGCTTCTTCATCTCGAAGTCAATGGCGCGCGCGACCACGTCGCGCGGCGCCAGCTCGGCACGCTCATCGTGCTCGGGCATGAAGCGGGTGCCGTCGGGCAGCTTGAGCAGCCCGCCTTCGCCGCGCACCGCCTCGGAAATCAGGAACGACTTGGCATAGGGGTGGTACAGGCAGGTCGGGTGGAACTGGATGAATTCCATGTTCGACACCCGGCAGCCCGCGCGCCACGCCATGGCGATGCCATCGCCGGTGGCGGTGTCGGGGTTGGTGGTGTACAGGTAGACCTTGCCCGCGCCGCCCGCGGCCAGCACCGTATGCGTGGCGGTGAGGGTGTGTACCGCGCCGGTATTGTCGTCGAGCACGTAAAGGCCATAGCACCGGTTGCCCGGGAGTCCCAGCTTGCGTGACGTGATCAGGTCGATCGCGAAATGGTCTTCCAGGATGGTGATGTTCGGATGCTGCGTGGCCTGCTGCAGCAGCGTGCTGACCACCGCGTGTCCGGTGGCATCGGCCGCATGGATGATGCGCCGGCGGCTGTGGCCGCCTTCGCGGGTCAGGTGGAAGCCCAGTTCGGCCTGCTCGTCGCGCGTGAATGGCACGCCGCGGTCGATCAGCCACTGGATCGCCTCGCGCCCGTGCTCCACGATAAAGCGGGTTGCCTCTTCGTCGCACAGTCCTGCGCCGGCAACGAGCGTGTCCTGCGTGTGCTCGTCATGGCTGTCGCCGGAATCCAGCACGGCGGCGATGCCGCCTTGTGCCCAGTCGCTGGCGCCCTGTGTCATGGCGCGCTTGCTGAGAATGACAACCCGGTGGGTGTCGGCCAGTTGCAGCGCGACCGTAAGGCCGGCCAGACCGCTGCCGACGATGGCGACATCAAAATTCATGGTGCGGAGAGAGCGCCGCAGGGCGCCAGGCGGATGGGGGAAACGGCAAAGTCTACACCGTGCGCGCCATACCGTGCATCAGTGCACCGGGCGGGATTGGGCGGTGATCGCGCCGGAAGGGCGCGGCACCGGCCGCGGTGTGCCGAACGGCGCGCTTCCTGCCTTCTGCGGGCGCCAACGTCGCGCGTGGAGCGCCGTAAGCAGAACGAGTGGGCAACAAAAAGCCCCGCAACCGGGCGGGGCTTCTTGTCGGGATACCGGATCAATTACTTGATCTTGGTTTCCTTGTAAGCGACGTGCTTGCGAGCGACGGGATCGAACTTCATGATCTCCATCTTCTCCGGCATGGTGCGCTTGTTCTTGGTCGTGGTGTAGAAGTGACCCGTGCCTGCGGTCGATTCCAGCTTGATCTTGTCGCGGCCGCCCTTGCTTGCCATGATGTGCTCCTAATTAGACTTCGCCGCGTGCGCGCAGGTCTGCGAGCACGGAGTCGATGCCTTTCTTGTCGATCAGGCGCAGGCCGGCGTTCGAGACGCGCAGGCTCACCCAGCGGTTTTCGGATTCAACGAAGAAACGACGATTCTGCAGGTTGGGCAGAAAACGGCGCTTGGTCTTGTTGTTTGCGTGGGAAACGTTGTTGCCGACCATCGGCGCTTTCCCGGTCACTTGACAGACGCGTGCCATGAAGCACTCCTAAATCTTATTCGTGGACAATGTTCGCAACAGATCAACAAAAGGCGCGCGGGCCCGGACTGCAGCGGTTGGGACTTCAGTGAAACGTAAATTATAGACCGGAATCCTCCGGCGAATCAATGCCTGCCGTACGATGACGGCAGCATGTGTTGTGTCTCGTCCAGCACTGTGCCGCAGGCGTCACAGTCCCGGCAGGCATTCGCAACCGTCAGCCAGCGAACGGATTTCCTGGCCGGCCACGATGAAATGGTCGAGCAGATGCACGTCGATGAGTTCGAGCGTCCTTGCCAGCTCGCGAGTCAGGTGCACGTCGCTCTGGCTGGGCGCGGTGGTGCCGGAAGGATGGTTGTGCGCCACGATCACGCCCGCCGCATTATGCACCAGCGCCTGGCGCGCGACCTCGCGCGGATACACCGCAGTGCGCGTCAGGGTGCCCCGGAACAGTTCTTCGCAGGCAATCATGCGGTTGCGCGGATCGAGGAACAGGCACAGGAAGACTTCGTGCGGCAGCGATGCCAGCGTCAGGCGCAGGTAGTTGTGCACCGCCGCGCGCGAGTCGAAGCCGGTCGGCAGCCTTAGGGATTCGGCCAGCGCGCGGCGCGCCAGTTCGGGGATGGCCTGCAGCTGTGCGTATTTGGCAACGCCCATGCCCTTGATGCCAGCCAGCGCGCCGGGTTCGGACGCGAACAGGGCGGTCAGCGAGCCGAAGCGGTGCAACAGCTCGCGGGCGAGGTCGACGGCACTTTTGCCAGCCGCGCCGATGCGCAGGAACACCGCCAGCAGTTCGGCGTCTGACAGGGCGGCGGCGCCGCATTCCAGCAGTTTTTCGCGCGGCCGCTCGCAGGCGGGCCAATTGGCTATGGTCATGGGCGTTCAGGGTTTGGACCGCCGGCCGGAGACTGGAAGGGTAGAAGGGGTATACGCTTCGGCACGGCGAGCGATGGGCCAGTCGAATACAATACGGGTTGTTCGTGCGACACGCACACTCGTGTCCGTCCGCGTCGCGTTAGACGCATCGACCCTGGGAGAGTACTCCCACATGCTAGTGAAACGAAGCCCACCATAGCTTACGCCGCTAGCGCCTGCTCACTTTTCAGAGTTATCTGAGAAGCGTTGCTTGCAGTACTGGCTTGCCAGCCAGTGCCCGCCCAAAGGCGCGAACCACGCCCTCGGGTGTGGCGTTGTCCACTCTCCAAGAGGGGACAATGGCTTTACATGCCGAAGTTTGGCATCAAGTTTGAACGTGGCCACGTTGGCCACCAAACGCCAAGTGGGCGAATGTCATCTGCCCACAAGGCGGAGCATTTGCATTTCCGGTCCAGTCGGACCGGCAGGTAGGGTTCAGGCGGAGCGAAAGCTCTGCACGCTATGGTTCGGTCAGACACGTCCGTGAGGGCGCTTTGATAGAGAACCTGCTATGCGACTAGCAGTAGCCTAGGGAGACATGCGTCACTGGTAACGGTGGGGTATGAAGCTCTCCTGACAATGTAGCCCCCGTAAGGGTGCCAGAGGACCGTGAGGTCTTCTGGTAGAGACTCCGAGCAGCCATGGGGTCGAGGAGCTAGGCTGACTGGTATGGGTAACGGAAGTGAACTGCTGATAAACGTCGTGAGTATTGCGGTGCCAAAGCTGCTGACAGGCACTAACCAAAACGGTATTTGGTCGGTTGCTCCGCTGGACATTCGGAGCACGTCGTCACTAGACCATCGGCGAAGAGGCAGACCCTAACCCGGTCTTGTAGCGTGCAGGGAACGTGGTAAGCCCGTATGGCTGCCCGAGCGCAGTGTGGCTCAGGCAGGCGGACCGTAAGGAACGCTGTTGGCTGTGCGGGTATGGGAGGTTGGAGAAAGCGAACGCCGGGTTGTAATGATTCGGATAGGGGTTGAAACATCACCTCACGCGAAAGCGGGCAGACTTCCAACTGGTCTTTCGTCGCAGGACGACTGGCTAACCCGCTTGAAACCGAAATTTCTTCCCCTGAGGGGCAATATGCCCCTCAGGGGGCATGTTGTCTCTGCGTTTTGGGGGAAGACCTCAAGATAGGAGAGCAGCATGGAAGCATTTATCCGTGAGGATAAATCTGCGCTCTCCGGCGCACCGCAACGCTGGGATGCCATCAATTGGCGCCAAGTGGAACGGAACGTCCGGGCAATGCAGATTCGAATTGCGAAGGCAACACAGGAAGGGGACTGGCGCAGGGTGAAAGCCTTGCAACGGTCTCTGACCCGCTCGTTTTCCGCCAAGGCATTGGCGGTAAAGCGAGTGACGGAGAACCAAGGTAAGCGAACGGCAGGCGTCGATCGCGAACTGTGGGACTCGCCTGAAGTCCGGTGGGAAGCCATCGGACGGTTAAAGCGCCGAGGGTACAGGCCATTGCCATTGCGGCGGGTCTTTATTCCTAAGGCCAACGGGAAGGAGCGCCCACTAGGCATTCCGACCATGTTGGATCGAGCCATGCAGGCCTTGCACCTGCTGGCGCTGGAGCCGGTGTCCGAAGGGACGAGCGATCCGAATTCTTATGGGTTCCGGATCAATCGTTCCACGGCGGATGCCATGTCACAGCTGTTCGTCAACCTGTCCAGAGGGCACTCAGCCCAATGGATACTGGAGGCGGATATCAAAGGTTGCTTTGACCATATCAGTCACGACTGGCTGGAGCGCAATGTCCCGATGGACAGAGTCATCCTCCGCAAGTGGCTGAAGGCTGGCGTGGTATTTCAGGGCCAGTTTCAGGCGACCGAAGCCGGAACACCGCAGGGAGGAATCATCTCCCCGACTCTGGCAAACGTGGCGCTGAACGGGTTGGAACGACAACTGGTTGCTTCCTTCGAGAAGAATCTGGGGGTCGCCAAAACGCGGAAGCTGAAGGTGAATGTTGTGCGCTATGCGGACGACTTCGTGATCACAGGCACTACGCCTGAGATCCTACAAAACGAGGTGAAGCCGTGGGTGGAGCAGTTCCTAGCGGTACGAGGGCTGACGCTATCAACGGAGAAAACGCGGATCGTCAACATAGCCGACGGCTTTGACTTTCTTGGGTGGAACTTCCGGAAGTACTCCGGAACACTGCTCATCAAGCCGAGCAGGAAGAACGTGCAGACGTTCTATCGCAAGGTGAAGGATGTCATCAGTGCCAACAAGACGGTGAAGCAGTCAGAGCTGATTCGACTGCTGAACCCGATGCTAAGAGGTTGGGCGCAGTACCACCGCGCCGTAGTGGCGAAGGCGGCTTTCAACCGTTTGGGGCACGACATCTTTCGTGCCCTATGGCGGTGGGCCAAGCGGCGACATCCAGGCAAGAAGGCGGATTGGGTGCGGAAGAAGTACTTCGGCTTAGTCGGTCAGCGCAGCTGGGTGTTTGGCACCACAGTAGTGAAAGATGTCGATAGTGAGGTATGGGTTGAGTTGTACTCGCTCGCGAGCACGCCCATCCAAAGGCACAAGAAGGTCAGAGGGGATTACAACCCTTTTGATCCGGCGCAGGAGGTGTATGGTGAAACATTGCGACAGGAGCGGCTGCTTGACAGCATGGCGCACCGAAAGCAGTGGATCAAGCTGTACATGTCCCAGCGGGGCTTGTGTGCTCTGTGTCAGTGCAAGATGACCAAGGACACTGGGTGGCATGACCACCACATCGAGTACCGCGTACGCGGTGGCTCCGATGGTCTGAGGAACCGCGTGCTGCTGCATCCGAGCTGTCACGTCCAAGTGCATAAACACGGGCTTTCTGTTGTAAAGCCGGTGCCATCGATTTGATGGTATTTTGTGAAGGCTTGAGCCGTATGCGGGGAAACCCGCACGTACGGTTCTTAGGGGGGAGTGGGCCAGCAATGGCTTGCTCCTACCCTCCCTCGGTTGATCACCCATGAATTTGCAAACTTTCGCGTCGGAAGCCGACGGCGGCACGGCTGGCCGCAAGACTGTCCTGGCCGACTCTTTCCTGACCCTGCACTACAGCATCTCGCTAGAGAACGGCACCGAGGTCGTCAGCACCTTCGACGACAAGCCCGCCACGCTGCTGCTCGGCCAGGGCCAGCTCGCGCCCACGCTGGAGCAGGCGCTGCTGGGCATGCCGGAAGGCGAGCGCATGACTTACCGTCTCGCTCCGGAGCACGCGTTCGGGCCGCGCAATCCCGAACTGCTGCAGTGGGTGTCGCTGGCCACGCTGCGCGAGAACAGCTCGTTCGAGGAAGACTACAGCCCGGGCGACCTGGTCGAGTTCAACGCGCCCGGCGGCGGCAAGTACGCGGGCGTGCTGAAGGAAATCGGCGAGACCGCGGCGCTGTTCGACTTCAACCATCCGCTGGCCGGGCAGACCATCCTGTTCGACGTGCAGCTGATCGGCATCCTCTGATTGCGCCAACGTGCCGACTCCTGTCCAGATACGCAGCATGCCTGACCTGACCACCGCACCCGACGCCGAGATCCTGATGGCCCAGCCGCGCGGCTTCTGCGCAGGCGTGGATCGTGCCATCGAGATCGTCGAGCGCGCGCTCGCGCGCTTCGGCGCGCCGATCTACGTGCGCCATGAAATCGTGCACAACGCCTACGTGGTGGCGGACCTGCGCAGCAAGGGCGCGGTGTTCGTGCGCGAGCTGGACGAGGTGCCCGCCGGCGCCACCGTCATCTTCAGTGCGCACGGCGTGTCGCGCGAAGTGCGCGAGGACGCCGCCAAGCGCGGCCTGCACGTGTTCGACGCAACCTGCCCGCTGGTGACCAAGGTGCATGTCGAAGTCAGCAAGATGCGCGCGGAAGGCTGCGAGATCGTAATGATCGGCCATCGCGGCCACCCGGAGGTCGAAGGCACCATGGGCCAGGCCAACAGCGGCATGGTGCTGGTCGAGACGGCCGACGACGTCGCCAGGCTGCAGATCGCGGACCCGGCGCGGCTTGCCTTCGTGACCCAGACCACGCTGTCGGTGGACGAGACCCGCGAGATCGTCGCCGCGCTGAAGGCGCGCTATCCGCAGATCCGAGAGCCGAAGAAGCAGGATATCTGCTATGCCACGCAGAACCGCCAGGACGCGGTCAAGTTCATGGCGCCGCAGGTCGAGGTGGTGATCGTGGTCGGCAGCCCCAACAGCTCCAACTCCAACCGCCTGCGCGAACTGGCGCAGCGCCTGGGCGTGCCGGCCTATATGGTCGATGCGCCGGAGCAGGTGCGCCCGGAATGGATCGCCGGCAAGCGCCGCATCGGCCTGACCGCCGGGGCCTCGGCGCCCGAGGCGCTGGCGCAGTCGATCGTCGATCGCCTGCGCGCGCTCGGTGCGCGCCAGGTGCGGGCACTGGAGGGCATCGAGGAAAACATGGCGTTCCCGCTGCCGCGCGGCTTGATGCCGGCCAGCGTCGCCGCCTGAACGGCAGCGGGCCGGCCCGCATCTCGATACGCCGATGACAAAAGCGCCGCGCAATGCGGCGCTTTTTTTTTTGCGCTTGCCTGCGCGGTCGCGATTCATGGGCTTATGACGCGCAATGCACATTATCGGTGCAATGCGATCGGTGCATGTATAACCCGCGTGTTTGGCGAACAGACAAATAGGGGTAATCCCCGTAACTGGGGTTTTCCCTATTATGGTGCGGCGCTACATTCTGCACATTAGAGATTGGTGCGCCGCATTTGAAATGAAATGCCTAATTAATTAAGGCCTATTATAGTGGCGCAGCCCGCGCCTAATGCCGCCCGCCAGGCGGTGCAGGCACGATTCTTGTAAGTATGTGGGACGGCCCCGCCATGTGAGTGGGAATTGCCCCAATTTGTGCATTGGGGAAATTCCCTAGCTCATTTGCAGGGTAAATCGGTCGACTTGTTGCGTCGCGTATTGCATCTGCAAAGAAAGGGGATACAATGCGCGCGTTTCAAATTGAAACTAAACAAAGGCGGTCCAGGGAAACGTCCGGGAGGCGTTGCAAATCCCTGTTTTTGTGAATCCTAGGAGATCACTCATGCAAATCACGTTTGCCAAGATTCTGCCGATCGCGGCCGCAGTGGCGCTGGTAGCAGCTTGCGGCAAGAAGGAAGAGAAGCCGGCGGATGCGGCCTCTTCGGCGCCGGCCGCAGCAGCCCCTGCCGCGGGCGGTGGCGAGACCGTCGTCAAGATCGGCCACGCGGCCCCGCTGACCGGCGGTATCGCGCACCTTGGCAAGGACAACGAAAACGGCGCCCGCCTGGCCGTGGAAGAAGTCAACAAGGCCGGCCTCGAGGTCGGTGGCAAGAAGATCAAGCTGGAACTGGTCGGCGAAGACGATGCCGCCGATCCGAAGACTGGCACCTCGGTGGCACAGAAGCTGGTCGACGCCAAGGTCGTGGCCGTGGTCGGCCACCTGAACTCGGGCACGTCGATCCCGGCCTCCAAGATCTATAGCGATGCCGGCATCGTGCAGATCTCGCCGTCGTCCACCAACCCGGACTACACCAAGCAGGGCTTCAAGACCACCTATCGCGTGGTGGCCACCGACGCACAGCAGGGCCCGGCACTGGCCAACTATGCCAGCAAGACCCTCCATGCCAAGAGCGTGGCGATCGTCGACGACGCCACCGCCTACGGCAAGGGCCTGGCCGACGAGTTCGAGAAGACCGCCAAGGCGGCCGGCGTGAACGTGGTGGCACGCGAGGCCACCAACGACAAGGCTACCGACTTCAAGGCCATTCTCACCAAGATCAAGGGCAAGAAGCCTGACGTGATCATGTACGGCGGCATGGACGCCACCGGCGGCCCGTTCGCCAAGCAAGCCAAGGAACTGGGCATCGGCGCCAAGATCGTCGGCGGCGACGGCGTCTGTACCGACAAGGTGGCCGAGCTGGCCGGCGATGCCGTGACCAACATCATCTGCTCCGAGGCCGGCCTGGCCCTGTCGAAGATGGAGCAGGGCGCGGACTTCTCCAAGCGCTACCAGGCACGCTTCAACGCGCCGGTGCAGATCTACGCGCCGTTCACCTATGACGCGGTGATGGTCATCGTCGACGCCATGAAGCGCGCCAACTCGACCGAACCGGCTGCCATCCTGGCCGAAATGCCCAAGACCAACTACAAGGGCGTGATCGGCAACATCGCCTTCGACGAGAAGGGCGACATGAAGGAAGGCACCATCACGCTGTACGAGTACAAGGACAAGAAGAAGTCCGTCCTTGATGTCGTGAAGATGTAATCAGGGCTTACCGGCCCATCCGAACGGCACCGTGAGTATTTTGCGGTGCCGTTCTTTTTAGCCTCGCCTAATGTAGAAGCATCCTTACCCTGGATGGAGCATGGCGGGCCGCTTACCAGCAACGCAACCTCGGCAACCTTACCCATCACCACATCAATGTCCCTCCCCCGGCATCCACACCATGCCGTCAGGTAAGGGACTGAAGCAGGAGTTTTCATGGATATCCTTATCCAGCAGATCGTGAACGGTCTGGTGCTCGGCAGCATCTATGCGCTGATCGCACTGGGCTACACCATGGTCTACGGCATTCTGGGGATCATCAACTTCGCCCACGGCGATGTCCTGATGATCGGCGCGCTGACCGCCCTGTCAGCGATTCTTGGCCTGCAGAAGTTCGCCCCCGGCTTGCCCGAATGGCTGACGCTGGTCATTGCGACCCTGGTCGCGATGCCGGTCTGCGCAATACTGTCTTACTCGATCGAGCGAATCGCTTACCGGCCCTTGCGCAATGCGCCACGGCTGGCCCCGCTGATTACCGCGATCGGCGTGTCCATCATCCTGCAGACGATGGGCATGCTGATCTGGTCGCGCAACCCGCTGACCTTCCCGCAACTGCTGCCGTCGGAGCCGATTGATATCGGTGGAACCGGCGCCACCATCACCGGAAAGGAAATGGTCATCATCGGCCTGGCCGTGATGGTGATGTCGGGCCTGCTGGCACTGGTGAACCGCACCAAGCTCGGCCGCGCCATGCGCGCCACCGCCGAGAACCAGAAGGTGGCCGGCCTGATGGGCGTGAACCCCAATTTTGTCATCTCCGCCACCTTCATGATCGGCGCCACGCTGGCGGCGCTGGCCGGCGTGATGATGGCCACCAACTACGGCAACGCCCACTTCTACATGGGCTTCATCCCGGGCCTGAAGGCGTTCACCGCCGCGGTGCTGGGCGGCATCGGCAACCTTGCCGGCGCGATGGTCGGCGGCATGCTGCTGGGCCTGATCGAGGCGCTGGGTGCCGGCTATATCGGCGACCTGACCGGTGGTGTGTTCGGCTCGAACTACCAGGACGTCTTCGCCTTCATCGTACTGATCACTGTGCTCGTCTTCCGTCCGTCCGGCATCATGGGCGAACGCGTGGCGGACCGCGCCTGAGGAGAGCGAATCCATGAATACCCCGATTCCATCCACGGCCGCCGTCGCGGCTCCGACGAAGGTGCCGGCCAAGACCCTGGCCGCGCTGATCGGCTTCCTGGTGGTCGCGCTGTGCGCACCGTTCATCGTCCAGACCCTGGGCGGCAACTACTGGGTCCGCGTGCTGGACTTTGCGCTGCTGTACATCATGCTGGCGCTGGGCCTGAACATCGTGGTGGGCTTTGCCGGCCTGCTTGACCTGGGCTATATCGCGTTCTACGCGGTCGGCGCCTACCTGATGGCTTTGCTCGGCTCGCCGCACCTGGCGAACCAGTTCGAGTGGATCCACCAGCTGTTCCCTACCGGCATCCATTTGTCGATGTGGTTCGTGTTGCCGATCGCGATCCTGGTGGCCGCCACGTTCGGCGTGCTGCTGGGGGCGCCGACGCTGAAACTGCGCGGCGACTACCTCGCCATCGTGACGCTGGGCTTCGGCGAAATCATCCGCATCTTCATGAACAACCTGGACCGTCCGGTGAACATCACCAACGGGCCCAAGGGCATCACCGCGGTGGACCCGGTCCATATCTTCGGCTTCGACTTCTCCAAGTCGCACGAGATCTTCGGGCTGAAGTTCACGCCGGTGTTCATGTACTACTACCTGCTGGTGTTCCTGGTCATCGTGATCGTGTTCGTGTGCCTGCGTTTGCAGACCTCGCGCATCGGCCGGGCCTTCGTCGCTATCCGCGAGGACGAGATCGCCGCCAAGGCAATGGGCATCAACACCCGCAATATCAAGCTGCTGGCCTTTGCCATGGGCGCGTCGTTCGGCGGCGCCTCTGGCGCGGTGTTCGGCGCGTTCCAGGGCTTCGTGTCGCCGGAATCGTTCACGCTGTGGGAATCGATCTACGTGCTGGCCATCGTGGTGCTCGGCGGCATGGGCCATATCCCGGGCGTGATCCTGGGCGGCGTCCTGCTGGTGGGCTTCCAGGAGCTGCTGCGCGTGGTGGCGGAGCCGATGCAGACCGGCTTGTTCGGCCATGTGATTGTGGATGCCGAAGTCCTGCGCCAGCTGCTGTTCGGCCTGGCCCTGGTTGGCGTCATGCTGTACCGCCCGGCAGGCATCTGGCCGTCGCCGCGCAAGGAAGACCGCCCGGTGGTGCGCCGTGCGGGCAGCGTGGGCCGTTTCTGACCAGGAGGACAACATGAGCAACAACGATTTCCTCCTGTCGGTACAGGGGGTCAACAAGCGATTCGGCGGCCTGCAGGCACTGTCCGAGGTGGGCCTGCAGATCAAGCCGGGCGAGATCTATGGCCTGATCGGCCCCAACGGCGCCGGCAAGACCACCTTCTTCAACGTGATTACCGGGCTGTACACGCCGGATTCGGGCGAGTTCGTGCTGGGCGGCAAGCCCTACCAGCCGACCGCCGTGCATGAGGTGGCCAAGGCCGGCATCGCGCGCACGTTCCAGAACATCCGCCTGTTCGGCGAGATGACCGCGCTGGAAAACGTGATGGTGGGGCGGCACGTGCGCTCCAAGGCCGGGCTGTTCGGTGCGATCTTCCGGCCGCCTTCGGTGCGCCGCGAGGAAGAGGGCATCGAGGACATGGCGCATGACCTGCTCGACTACGTTGGCATCGGCAAGTACGCCAACTTCACCGCGCGCAACCTGTCGTACGGCCACCAGCGCCGGCTGGAGATCGCCCGCGCGCTGGCGACCGAGCCCAAGCTGCTGGCGCTGGACGAGCCGGCCGCGGGCATGAACGCGACCGAGAAGGTAGAGCTGCGTGGCCTGCTCGACAAGATCAAGAACGACGGCAAGACCATCCTGCTGATCGAGCACGACGTGAAGCTGGTGATGGGCCTGTGCAACCGCCTGACCGTGCTGGACTATGGCAAGGTGATTGCCCAGGGCCTGCCGCACGAGGTGCAGAACAACCCCGCGGTGATCGAGGCATACCTCGGCACCTCGGCGCACTGATGGCGGGAGGGAAAGCAATGACACAGCCAGCAATGAAACAGACAGTACTGAAGATCTCCGGCCTGAAGGTCGCGTACGGCGGCATCCAGGCCGTCAAGGGCATCGACCTGGAAATCCAGGACGGCGAACTGGTCACGCTGATCGGCGCCAACGGCGCCGGCAAGACCACCACCATGAAGGCCATCACCGGCCTGCAGGGCTGGGCCGGCGGCGACGTGGAGTACATGGGCAAGTCGATCAAGGGCGTGCCCAGCTACACGCTGCTCAAGCAGGGGCTGGCGATGGTGCCGGAAGGCCGCGGCGTGTTCGCGCGCATGACCATCACCGAGAACCTGCAGATGGGCGCCTACACGCGCAACGACGAGGCCGGCATCAAGGCCGACGTCGACCGCATGTTCGGCATCTTCCCGCGCCTGAAGGAACGCGCCAACCAGTTGGCGGGCACCATGTCCGGCGGTGAGCAGCAGATGCTGGCGATGGCGCGCGCGCTGATGAGCCAGCCCAAGGTGCTGCTGCTGGACGAGCCGTCGATGGGCTTGTCGCCGATCATGGTCGACAAGATCTTCGAGGTCGTGCGCGATATCTCGGCGCAGGGCGTGACCGTGCTGCTGGTCGAGCAGAACGCGCGCCTGGCGCTGCAGGCAGCGCACCGCGGCTACGTGATGGAGTCCGGGCTGATCACCATGAGCGGTGACGCCAAGCAGATGCTGGACGATCCCAAGGTGCGGGCCGCCTACCTGGGCGAGTAAAGGCGTCGGCAAGGTCGAGTGGTTTTGGGTGCTCCCAAGCCGCTCGAACTGGCCTAAACAAGGTGTTCCCCCTCATGGGGAGAGGGTTGGGGTGAGGGGCGGGCTAGCAAGGCACCACGCCGAGCGAAGCCAACGGTTCTAAACCCGCGAGCATCAGCTTTTGACGCTCCTGCCCTCACCCCCGGCCCCTCTCCCGCAAGCGGGAGAGGGGAGCAAACCTGCCAGTGTGCAAGGTTTGCAGCAGCCCTCACGCCTCGCTTACGCGAGGCTTTTTTGTCAGGCCAGCTTCTTCAGCAGCGTGCGCAGCATGCCGATCATCTGGTCGATCTCTTCGCGCGTGACGTTCAGCGCCGGCATGAAGCGCAGCAGGTTGGCGCGCGGCGCGTTCAGCAGCAGGCCTTGCGGATCCATGTCGCGGGCTTCTTCCACCAGTTGCGGGCCGATGTCCTTGTCCAGCAGCAGGGCGCGCAGCAGGCCTTCGCCACGCTCGCCGCCCAGGCCGAACTCGGCCGACAGCGCCAGCAGCTGCTCCTTCAGGTATTCGCCCTTGGCCTTGACGTCATCCAGGAAACCCGGCGCGGTCAGCTGCTCGATCACTGCGCTGCCCACCGCGGTCATCAGCGGGTTGCCGTTGTAGGTGCCGCCCTGGTCGCCGGCCTCGAAGCTGGCGACTTCGGCCTTGCACAGCAGCGCAGACAGCGGCACGCCGCCGCCGATGCCCTTGCCCAGCGTCATGATGTCCGGCTCGACGCCCGACAGCTCGTACGCGAACAGCGTGCCGCAGCGGCCGCAGCCGGCCTGCACTTCATCGACGATGAACAGCAGCCTGTGCTTGTCGGCCAGTGCGCGCAGGCCCTGCATGAACTCGCGCGTGGCGGGGATCACGCCGCCTTCGCCCTGCACCGGTTCCAGCATGATGCCGACGGTCTTGTCGGTGATCAGCTTCTCGACCGAGGCCAGGTCGTTCAGCTCGGCCTTGGGGAAGCCCGGCACCTGCGGCGCGAAGATGGTGTCCCAGCCGGCCTTGCCCGACGCGCTCATGGTGGCGAGCGTGCGGCCATGGAAGCTGTGGTCCATGGTGATGATCTCGTAGGCGCCGTTCTTGTGCTTGCGGCCCCATTTGCGCGCCAGCTTGATCGCACCTTCGTTGGCTTCGGCGCCGCTGTTGGCGAAGAAGACTTTGTCGAAGCAGCTGTTATCGGTCAGCTGTTTGGCCAGGCGCAGCATCGGCTCGTTGTAGAAGGCCGGGCTCGGGTTGATGATCTTCTTCGACTGCTCGACCAGCGCGTCGATCATGCCCTGGTTGGAGTGGCCCAGGCAGTTGACCGCCCAGCCCTGCACAAAGTCCAGGTATCGCTTGCCGTTGTGGTCCGTCAGCCAGGAGCCCTTGCCTTCGGTGAAGACGAGCTCGGGCCGGTTGGTGATGTACATCAGGGATTGGACGGGAAACTCAGCAAATGCCATGGCGGACTCCAGGGGTCGGCTTTAAACGATGGACGGACAAGCAGGAAAAAAGCGGAAAAGCGCGGAAAAACAAAAAGCCACGGGGGTTGCCCGTGGCTCGTTGACCTGAACAGACGCAGTCGACGGTCAGCCGCGTGGCACCCCAGCGGGGAGCGACGTACGGAAGCTGCGGCGTCGGTTGAAGGTCGTATGCATGCGGGCAAATATAAGGCGCATGGGCCCGGGTGTCAAAACCAATTTTGGCGGACCCGGGCATTGTTGCGCTGGCGGAACGGCGTGCCGGCCCGGGCGGGTCAGGCAGCGGGTGCTGCCGGCGTGGCCGGGTGCATGTCGGCCTCGGAGGTGAACGAGTCGGCGAAGAACGCGTCTTCGTGCAGCTTGCACTGGCGGGTGAAGTCGCCGCGCGCGGCGTTGATCATCACCGGCGCGCCGCAGGCGTAGACCTCGTGGCCCGACATGTCGGGATGGTCGGCGATCACCGCCTGGTGGACGAAGCCCGTGCGGCCCTGCCAATTGTCTTCGGGCAGCGCGTCGGATACCACCGGCACGTACCTGAAGTTGGGCAGGTCGCGCGCCCATTGCTCGGCCAGCGCGTGCATGTACAGGTCCTTGGGCCGGCGGCCGCCCCAGTACAGCGTCATCGGGCGCGTGATGCCGGTGTAGGCGGCATGCTCGACGATGGCCTTGATCGGGGCGAAGCCGGTGCCGGAAGCCAGCAGGATGATCGGGGCGGTCGATTCCTCGCGCAGGAAGAAGCTGCCCAGCGGGCCTTCGAAGCGCAGGATGTCGCGTTCCTTCATCGCCGGGGCACCTTCCTTGGCGCCGAAGACATAGTCGGTGAAGGCGCCGCCCGGCATATGGCGGATATGCAGTTCGATCGGACCGTCCTCGTGCGGCGGCGTGGCGATCGAATAGCTGCGGCGCTTGCCGTCGCGCAGCAGAAATTCCACGTACTGGCCGGCCAGGTACTGCATGCGCTCGGTCGCGGGCAGCTGCAGCTTGATGGCGATCACGTCATCGGCCAGCCGCTCCAGCGAGGTCACGCGGCACGGCACCTTCTTGATCGGGATGTCGCCGGCGCCGTGGACTTCGCGGCATTCGATGGTAATGTCGGACGACGCGTTGGCGCAGCAGAACAGCGCGCGGCCCTCGGTCTTTTCCTGCGCGGTCAGCGCGGCCGGGGCGTGGTCGCCCTGCACGATGGTGCCTTCCAGCACGCGGCCCTTGCACGAGCCGCAGGCGCCGTTCTTGCAGCCGTAGGGCAGGCCGATGCTGTGGCGCAGGGCCGCGCCGAGGATGGTTTCGTCCGCGGCCACTTCGAACTTGTGGCCACTGGGCATGACGGTTACTTGATAAGCCATAATCGGTCTATGAGCCAAATTCAGTCGATGCTGCAGCCCTCGCGCCTCCCGCTCCTGCCGGCTTTACCAGTTTTGCCGGTCCCCAGCCGCCGGCTGGGTCGTCCGCGCCTGTTGATCGTCGGGTGCGGGGATGTGGGGACGCGCTGCCTGCGAATCCTGTCGTCGCGCATGCGCGTGTTTGCCGTCACGTCGCAGCCGGCGCGCCGCGCCGAACTGCGCGCCGCCGGTGCGGTGCCGCTGGTGGCGGACCTGGACCGGCCGGTGACGCTGGCGCGGCTGCGCGGGCTGGCCACGCAGGTGCTGGACCTGGCGCCGCCGCCCGGTCAGGGCGAGGGCGATCCGCGTACGCGTGCCTTGCTCGCCGCCTTGCGCCGCAAGGCCTGGCGGCAGGGCGGCACGCCTGGCGGCGAGCCCGCCATTCTACCCGACCGGGGCCTTCGCCGCCGTGCCTTTGTCTACGCCAGCACCTCGGGCGTCTACGGCGACCGGCAGGGCGCGCGGGTGTCGGAATTTCATGCCGTGCGGCCGCAGACGGCGCGCGCGCGCCGCCGCGTGGCCGCCGAGGGGGCGGTGCGCGCCTTTGGCCGCGATGCCGGCTGGCGCACCAGCATCGTGCGCATCCCGGGCATCTATGCCGCCGAGCGGCTGCCGGTGGCCCGGCTCAAGCGGGGCACGCCCGCGCTGGTGCCGCAGGACGACGTCTACACCAGCCATATCCATGCCGACGACCTGGCTCGCATCATGGTTGCCGCGCTGGTCCGCGGCCGGCCGCAGCGGGTGGTCCATGCCAGCGACGATACCGAGCTGCGTATGGCCGACTACTTCGACCTCGTTGCCGATCGGCGCGGCCTGCCGCGGCCCCCGCGTATTACGCGCGGCCAGGCGCGTGAAGTGATTGAGCCGACGCTGCTGAGCTTCATGAGCGAGTCGCGCCGGCTCGACAACCGCCGCCTGAAGCGCGAGTTGCGGCTGCGGCTGCGCTTTCCCACGGTCGCTTCCTTCTTCGACGCCTGAGCGCGCCCGCGGTCGCGCCCCGTGCCCCTGGCACGGGGTTTGCTCATCCTGGCGTCACTTCAATCCTGTCTATACAGCAACACTTCTGGCGTGCCAACGTGGTGCTTTCCGCACCTACGGCAAGCCGCAGCACCGTTGTGGTGGTTGATGCCTCCGCGCCGTCCAGCCGATTTCCGCGGTGATGTGACGTCTAACCCCTCGGGGGAAGCCCTACATTGACTTGTATATACAGGCATTGTTTAATGCCCGAAAACGAGCGCGCCACAAGCATGGCCTGCCGTCGACGGACACACCAAAGGAGCGTTTCGATGAGGATGGAAAGCCGCATGCAGGGCAGGATTCAAGGCAGGATTCGTGGCCGCAAGGCAATGCAGGCCGCGCTGTTTGCCGCGGCAGTCACCATGGCAGGCGCCGGCCACGCGCAGACCACCAAGGTCACGCTCGGCATGAGCGGCTGGACCGGCTTCGCGCCGCTGACGCTGGCCGACAAGGCAGGCATCTTCAAGAAGAACGGTGTCGAGGTCGACATCAAGATGATCCCGCAGAAGGACCGCCACCTGGCGCTGGCCGCCGGTGCGATCCAGTGCGCGGCGACCACGGTCGAGACCCATGTGGCCTGGAACGCCAACGGCGTACCGATCACCCAGATCGTGCAGCTCGACAAGTCCTACGGCGCCGACGGCCTGGCCGTGCGCGGCGACGTCAAGACCTTTGCCGACCTGAAGGGCAAGACCATTGGCGTCGATGCGCCGGGCACCGCGCCGTACTTCGGCCTGGCCTGGATGCTGAAGAAGAACGGCATGTCGCTGAAGGACGTCAAGACCACGACGCTGTCGCCGCAGGCGGCGGCGCAGGCGTTCGTGGCCGGCCAGAACGACGGCGCCATGACCTACGAGCCCTACCTGTCCACCGTCCGCCAGAACCCGGACAAGGGCAAGATCCTGGCGACCACGCTGGATTACCCGATGGTGACCGACACGCTGGGCTGCGCGCCCAAGTGGCTCAAGGAGAACCCCAAGGCGGCGCAGGCGCTGGTCGACAGCTACTTCGAGGCGCTCGAGATGATCCAGAAGGAGCCGGCGAAGGCTAACGAAATCATGGGTGCCGCAGTCAAGCAGACCGGCGAGCAGTTCGCCAAGTCGGCCGCCTACCTGCGCTGGCAGGATCGCGAGGCCAACAAGAAGTTCTTCTCCGGCGAACTCGCCAGCTTCAGCAAGGAAGCGGCGGGCGTGCTGATGGAAATCGGCGTGATCCGCCAGGTGCCCGACGTGACGGCGTTGTATGACGCGCGTTTCCTCAAGTAAGCAGAGCAGTCGCAAGGAGGCGTGAACGTCATGACGCAAGCCCGAATCGGTTCCCACGCGCCCGCAGCGGTGTCCGCCCCCCCGGCGGCACCGGCGCGCCGGCGCCATCCCTGGCTGGCACCGCTGGTGCCGGTGCAGCCCAATACCCGCTGGATGCTGGGCCTGTCTTTCTTCGTGCTGTTCTTCGGCGTGTGGGCCGTGGTGACGCTGGGCGGCTTCGTGCCGCGCACGTTCCTGGCCGATCCGCTGACGATGGCCAAAGAGGGTCTGATCCTGTTCACCGAGCACAACTTCATCGGCGACATCGGCATGACGGTGTGGCGCGTTGTAGGCGGCTTCGTGCTGGCGGCGGTGCTGGCGGTGCCGCTGGGCATCTTCATGGGCGCGTACAAGGCGGCCGAGGCGTTCTTCGAGCCCTTTGTTTCGTTCTGCCGCTACCTGCCGGCGTCGGCCTTCATCCCGCTGCTGATCCTGTGGGCCGGCATCGGCGAGACCCAGAAGCTGCTGGTGATCTTTATCGGCTCGTTCTTCCAGATCGTGCTGATGGTGGCGGTGGCGGTCGGCGGCGCGCGCAAGGACCTGGTCGAGGCCGCCTACACGCTCGGCGCCAACAGCGCCGGCATCGTGCGCCGCGTGCTGATCCCGGGCGCCGCGCCGGAAATCGCCGAGATCCTGCGGCTGGTGCTGGGCTGGGCCTGGACCTACGTGATCGTGGCCGAGCTGATCGGCTCGTCGTCGGGCATCGGGCACATGATCACCGACAGCCAGGCGCTGCTCAATACCGGGCAGATCATCTTCGGCATCATCGTGATCGGCTGCATCGGCCTGGTCTCCGACCTTGTCTTCAAGCGCGCCAACCAGCGCCTGTTCCCGTGGAGTTCGATCCAATGAGCGCACTGTCCATCCAGCAGGTCTCGCGTACCTTCTCCAACCCGCGCGGCGGGAAGACGCTGGCGCTGCAGCCGGTCGATTTCGAAGTGCGCGATAACGACTTCGTCACCATCCTGGGCCCGTCGGGCTGCGGCAAGTCCACGCTGCTGCGCATCGTGGCCGGGCTGGACACGCCTTCCACCGGCCGCGTGCTGCTCGACGGCCAGCCGGTCTCCGACCCGGGCGCCGACCGCGGCATGGTGTTCCAGTCGTACACGCTGTTCCCGTGGCTGACGATCGAGCAGAACGTGCGCTTCGGCCTGCGCGAGCGCGGCATGAGCGCGGCGGAGCAGAAGGAGCGCAGCGACTTCTTTATCCAGCGCGTGGGGCTGCGCGGATTCGAGCACCATTACCCGAAGCAGCTGTCGGGGGGCATGCAGCAGCGCACCGCGATCGCGCGGGCGCTGGCCAACGATCCCAAGATCCTGCTGCTCGACGAACCGTTCGGCGCGCTCGACAACCAGACCCGCGTGCTGATGCAGGAGTTATTGCTCGGCATATGGGAAGCGTCGCGCAAGACGGTATTATTCGTGACCCATGATATCGACGAGGCCATTTTCATGGCCAACCGGGTGGCGGTGTTTTCCGCCAGGCCGGGCCGGATCAAGAGCGATATCGCGGTCGATTTTCCGCATCCGCGCCATTACACGATCAAGACCTCTCCGGAGTTTTCCGCGCTCAAGGCGCGGCTGACCGAGGAAATCCGCGCCGAGGCCATTGCCGCGGCCGAGCACTGAAACGCCATGAACCACGCCGTCGGCTCCGCCACCCCAGCTTCCTCTCCCACCGCGCTCTACCAGCAGGTGAAGGAGTACATCGCCCGCCAGATCCAGAGTGGCGCGTGGCAGCCGGGCGACCGGGTGCCGTCGGAGCAGGAACTGGTGAACCGCTTCGGCGTCTCGCGCATGACCGTCAACCGGGCCCTGCGCGAGCTGTCGGAGCAGGGGCGGGTGGTGCGCGTCGCCGGCGTCGGCACCTTCGTCGCCGAGCACAAGCCGCAGTCCACGCTGCTGTCGGTGGTCAACCTGCAGGACGAGATCCGCATGCGCGGGCATGACTATGCCTGCGACGTGATCCTGGTCGAGCGGGTGTCGGCGTCGATCGAGGTGGCGGCCGCGCTGGAGCTGCACACCGGAGAGTCCGTGTTCCATTCGGTCTGCGTGCATCGCGAAGATGGCGTGCCGGTGCAGCTGGAAGACCGCTACGTGAACCCGCGCGTGGCGCCGGACTTCATCGGCCAGGACTTCAGCGCGACCCAGCCCGGCGAATACCTGTTGCGCCACGTGCCCTACGATCAGGTAGAGCACGTGGTCGATGCCATTGCCGCCACGCCGGAGCAGGCCGCGCAACTGGAAATGCCGCCAACGCAACCTTGCCTGATGCTGACCCGCCGCACCTGGACCAATGGCGTGCCAGTGACATTCGTTCGTTGCCTGCACCCGGGCAACCGTTACCGCCTCGGCAGCCGATTCCGCGCCGACGGCAATCCCGCTTTCGGCTGATCCGCGCGAGGGTCAGCCATTGCTTCAATTTTTATCCTAAGCTGTATAGACAGGAACATACAAATGACTGCGAGCCAACACGACCAAGCCTCCCGCCCGCTGCTGACCTTGCAGCCGGGCCAAGTCACCCTGGCCGACCTGCGCCGCATCTACCGCGGCGAAGTGCGCGTGGCCATGGCCGATTCCGCCTGGCCCGGCGTGCGCGCCGCGCAGGCCACCGTGCAGGACATCATCGACGCCGACGCCGTGGTCTACGGCATCAATACCGGCTTCGGCAAGCTGGCGCAGACCCGTATCCCCAACGACAAACTGGCGCAGCTGCAGCGCAACCTGGTGCTGTCGCACAGCGTCGGCACCGGCCCGGACCTGGCCGAGGATACGGTGCGCCTGATCCTGGCCACCAAGGCGGTCAGCCTGGCGCGCGGCCATTCCGGCGTGCGTCCGGAATTGATCGAGGCATTGCTGGCGCTGGTCAACCACGGCGTGACGCCGTGCATCCCGGCCAAGGGTTCGGTCGGTGCCTCGGGCGACCTGGCGCCGCTGGCGCATATGTCGTGCACGCTGATCGGCGTGGGCGACGTGCTGGTCGACGGCAAGCGCGTGCCGGCAGCCGAGGGCCTGGCCCGTGCCGGCCTGAAGGCGTTCGAGCTGGGCCCGAAGGAAGGCCTGGCGCTGCTCAACGGCACGCAGGTGTCGACCGCGCTGGCACTGGCCGGCTTGTTTGCCGCCGAAGACACCTTTGCCGCCGGCCTGGTGGCGGGCGCCCTGTCGCTGGAAGCGATCAAGGGCTCGGTCAAGCCGTTCGACGCCCGCATCCATGAAGCCCGCGGCCAGGCCGGCCAGATCGCCGTGGCCGGCGCCGTGCGCGCGATGCTGGATGGCAGCGAGATCGTCGATTCGCACAAAACCTGCGGCCGCGTGCAGGACCCGTATTCGATCCGTTGCCAGCCGCAGGTGATGGGCGCTTGCCTGGACAACCTGCAGCACGCCGCGCGCATCCTGCAGATCGAGGCCAATGCCGCGTCGGACAACCCGCTGGTGTTTTCCGAGCAGGGCGACGTGGTCTCCGGCGGCAACTTCCACGCCGAGCCGGTGGCCTTTGCCGCCGACATCATTGCGCTGGCGATCGCCGAGATCGGTGCGATTTCCGAGCGCCGGCTGGCGCTGCTGCTCGATACCGGCCTGTCGGGCCTGCCGCCGTTCCTGGTGCGCGACGGCGGCCTGAACTCGGGCTTCATGATCGCGCAGGTGACCGCGGCCGCGCTGGCCTCGGAGAACAAGTCGCTGGCGCATCCGTCCAGCGTGGACAGCCTGCCGACCTCGGCCAACCAGGAGGACCATGTGTCGATGGCCACCTACGGCGCGCGCCGGCTGGGCGACATGGCGGCCAACACCGCGGTAGTGGTCGGCATCGAGGCGATGGCAGCGGCGCAGGGTATCGAGTTCCACCGCCCGTTGAAGTCATCGCCGCTGGTGGAGCAGGAACTGGCACGTATCCGTGCGCGGGTGGATTTTGTGGAAGGCGACCGCTACCTGGCGCCGGATATCGAAGCGATGAAGCAGTGGGTGGTGCAGGGGGATGCGGGGGCGGGGTGGCCGCAGGCGGTTCGGGAAATCTTGCCGACCAACGCTGGTTGATTGGAGCGCGTCACAAGCGCCAACGAAGGAGAACAAGCACATGAACGCCAACGAAAGCCAATTCATCCAGCGCGGCCAGCGCGAAATCCGCGCCCCGCATGGCACCCAGCTGCACTGCAAGAACTGGCTGATCGAAGCTGCCTACCGCATGATCCAGAACAACCTGGACCCCGACGTGGCCGAGCGCCCGCAGGACCTGGTGGTGTACGGCGGCATCGGCAAGGCCGCGCGCAACTGGGAATGCTTTGACGCCATCCTCGACAGCCTGCGCCGCCTGGGCGAGGACGAATCGCTGCTGGTGCAGTCGGGCAAGCCGGTCGGCGTGTTCCGCACGCACCCCGACGCGCCGCGCGTGCTGATCGCCAACTCCAACCTGGTGCCGCACTGGGCCACCTGGGACAAGTTCAATGAACTGGACCGCGCCGGCCTGATGATGTATGGCCAGATGACCGCGGGCTCGTGGATCTACATCGGCACGCAGGGCATCGTGCAGGGCACGTATGAGACCTTTGTCGAAGCCGGCCGCCAGCACTACGACGGCGACCTGTCGGGCAAGTGGATCCTGACCGCGGGCCTGGGCGGCATGGGCGGCGCGCAGCCGCTGGCCGGCGTGCTGGCGGGTGCCTGCGTGCTGGCGATCGAGTGCCAGGAATCGCGCATCGACTTCCGCATCCGCACGCGCTACCTCGACAAGAAGGCCACCACGCTGGACGAGGCGCTGGCGATGATCGCCGAGGCCACGGCAAAGAAAGAAGCCATCTCGGTCGGCCTGCTCGGCAACGCCGCCGACATCGTGCCGGAACTGGCCAAACGGGCGCAGGCCGGCGGCATGCGTCCGCATATCGTTACCGACCAGACCTCGGCGCACGACCTGGTCAACGGCTACCTGCCGCAAGGCTGGACGGTAGAGCAGTGGGAAGACGCACGCAAGCGCGATCCCAAGTCGGTGGAAGCCGCCGCGCGCCCGTCGATTGTCAAGCACGTGCAGGCCATGCTCGACTTCCAGAAGATGGGCGTGCCGACGGTCGACTACGGCAACAACATCCGCCAGGTGGCGTTCGATGAGGGCGTGCACAATGCCTTCGATTTCCCGGGCTTCGTGCCGGCCTATATCCGCCCGCTGTTCTGCCGCGGCAAGGGCCCGTTCCGCTGGGTCGCGCTGTCGGGCGATCCCGAGGATATCTACAAGACCGACGCCAAGATGAAGGAGCTGTTCCCCGAGGACAAGCACCTGCACCGCTGGCTCGACATGGCGCACGACCGCATCGCCTTCCAGGGCCTGCCGGCGCGTATCTGCTGGGTTGGCCTGGACGAGCGCCACCGCGCCGGCCTGGCCTTCAACGAGATGGTGAAGTCCGGCGAGCTGAAGGCGCCGGTGGTGATCGGCCGCGACCATCTGGACTGCGGCTCGGTGGCGTCGCCCAACCGCGAGACCGAAGCGATGCGCGACGGTTCCGACGCCGTGTCCGACTGGCCGCTGCTGAACGCGCTGCTCAATACCGCCGGCGGCGCCACCTGGGTCAGCCTGCACCATGGAGGTGGCGTGGGCATGGGTTTCTCGCAACACTCCGGCGTGGTGATCGTCTGCGATGGCACCGATGCAGCAGCCAAACGCATCGAGCGCGTGCTGTGGAACGACCCGGCCACCGGCGTGATGCGCCATGCCGATGCGGGATACGACATCGCCATCGCATGCGCGCAGGAAAAGGGCCTGAACCTGCCGATGGTGAAGGGCGTATGAGGACGTTCACGCTCGCGGCCATCGACCCGACGCGCTGGAAGAATGGCGGCGGCAACACGCGCGAGATCGCGGTGTGGCCGCCGGGTGCCGGCATGGATGACTTCGTTTGGCGCCTGAGCGTGGCCGATATCGAAGCCGACGGCCCGTTCTCCGCCTTTCCCGGCATCGATCGGCAGATCGTGCTGCTCGACGGCGCCGGCGTGATGCTGCGCGCCGACGATGGCAGCTTTAACCATCGGATGGTCCAGCCGGGCGCGCCCTTTGCATTCTCGGGCGACACCGGCCTGCAGGCTGCGCTGCTCGATGGCGCCACGCGCGACTTCAACGTGATGACGCGGCGTGGCCGCTGCCGCGCGCGCGTCGACGCCTTTCGCCAGGGGTTTGCCATCAGCACCGGCGCCGATACCGTTTGCCTGCTTGCCGTGTCCGGCACCTGGCTGGCGCAGGACGCGCAGCCGGCCGTAGCGCTGGACGCGGGGCAGGGCGTGCTGTATCCCGCCGGCGAACCCGCTGGCCGGCAAGCCTTCGCGCCAGGCGCCGGCGACGCGCTGTGCCTGTGTGTCACGCTGGAAATGGAGTCCGATCAATGACGCTGCCTTCCGTACCTGGCACCGCCAGTGCAGCCAATGCTGCCAGCGCCGACGGTGTCTGGCACAACTGCCACCTGTTGCCCGACGCCGACCCGGCGCGCGCCATCCGCGATGCCGCGCTCGTGGTCGAGCAAGGCCGCATTGCCTGGCTTGGCGCCGCGGCAGAATTGCCGCAGTCCTACCGCGACCTGCCGCGCCACGACGCCAACGGCGCGTGGATCACGCCGGGACTGGTCGATTGCCACACGCACCTGGTCTACGGCGGCCAGCGCGCCGACGAGTTCGCGATGCGGCTCGCCGGTGCCGGCTATGAAGAAATCGCGCGCGCCGGCGGCGGCATCGTCTCGACCGTGCGCGCCACCCGCGACGCCGACGAAGACACGCTGTTCGCGCAGGCCGCCGCGCGCCTGCAACCGCTGCTCGCCGAAGGCGTGACCGCCATCGAGATCAAGTCCGGCTATGGCCTCAGCCTGGAAGCCGAGCGCAAGCAGCTGCGCGTGGCGCGTCGCCTGGGCGAGCAGTTCGGCGTCGCGGTGCGTACCACCTTCCTCGGCGCGCACGCGCTGCCGCCCGAGTACGCGGGGCGCGCCGACGACTACATCGACCTGGTGTGCGGCAGCATGCTGCCGGCGCTGGCCGAAGAAGGGCTGGTCGACGCCGTCGATGCCTTCTGCGAATCGATCGGCTTCTCGATCGCGCAGACCGAACGCGTTTTCGATGCCGCTGCGCGCCACGGCCTGCGCGTCAAGCTGCACGCCGAGCAGCTCAGCAATCTCGGCGGCGCGGCGCTGGCCGCACGCCATCGCGCGCTGTCGGCGGACCACCTCGAGCATCTCGACGAGGCCGGCGTCGCCGCGATGGCAGATGCGGGCACGGTCGCGGTGCTGCTGCCCGGCGCCTACTATTTCCTGCGCGACACCAACCTGCCGCCGATCACGCTGCTGCGCCAGTACGGCGTGCCGATGGCGATCTCTACCGACCACAATCCCGGCACGTCGCCGGTGACGTCGCTGCTGCTGATGATGAATATGGCCTGCACGCTGTTCCGCCTGACGGTGCCCGAAGCGTTGGCCGGCGTGACGCTGCATGCGGCGCGCGCGCTGGGCGCATCGGATCGCCATGGCAAGCTGGAAGCGGGGCGAGAGGCCGACTTCGTGCTATGGCGCGTCGATTCGCCGGCGGAGCTGGCGTACTGGTTCGGCCGCAATCCTGCTGCCGCGGTCGTGCGGCAAGGGCGCGTATATCCGGCGCAAGCGGGGGCACAGCCATGAGCGCATCGCAGCTGTTCGCAGACTGGGCCCTGCTGCCCGAAGGCTGGGCGCGCGATGTGCTGCTCGCCTGGGACGAGCAGGGCCGCCTGACCACCGTGCAGGCCGGTGCCGCCGCAAATGCCGGCGTGCCGCGCGCCGCGGGCCCGGTGCTGCCGGGCATGCCCAACCTGCATTCGCACGCATTCCAGCGTGGCTTTGCCGGCCTGACCGAATACCGCAGCCGCCCGCAGGGCGACAATCCCGCCGGCGCCGATTCGTTCTGGAGCTGGCGCACGCTGATGTACCGCTTCGCGCAGCGGATCTCGCCCGACACGCTGGAAGCCATCGCCACCCAGCTCTACATCGAGATGCTGCGCGCAGGCTATACCAGCGTGTGCGAGTTCCACTACGTCCACCACGACGCCGACGGCAAGCCCTACGCCGATGCCGCCGAGATGTCGCTGCGGCTGCTGCGCGCGGCGCAGCGCACCGGCATCGGCATGACGCTGCTGCCGGTGCTGTACCAGACCGCCGGCTTCGGCGGCAAGCCGCCGCTCGCCGAACAGCGCCGCTTCCTGCACAACACCGACGCCATGCTGCGCCTGCTGGAGCGGCTGTCGCCCGTGTGCGCGCAGGCCGGCGCGCGTCTCGGCCTGGCGCCGCATTCGCTGCGCGCTGTGCCCGAAGACAGCCTGCTGCATGCGCTGGCGGGGCTGAAGGCGATCGACGCGCAGGCGCCGGTCCATATCCATATCGCCGAGCAGCAGCGCGAAGTCGACGACTGCATCGCGTGGTCCGGCACGCGCCCGGTGACATGGCTGTTCGATCATGTCGACGTCGACGCGCGCTGGTGCCTGGTGCACGCCACGCACATGGACTGGGACGAGCGCCGGCGCCTCGCGCATAGCGGCGCCGTGGCCGGCATCTGCGCGACCACCGAAGCGAACCTCGGCGATGGCGTGTTCGAGGCGGCGCCTTACCTCGCGCAGCACGGCGCGTGGGGTATCGGCTCGGACAGCCATGCCAGCGTCAGCGTGGCCGAGGAACTGCGCCTGTTCGAATACGGCCAGCGGCTGGGCCTGCAGCAGCGCAACGTGCTGGCCTCGGATACCCACCTGCAGGTGGCCGACCGCCTCTATCTGGAAGCCGTGGCGGGCGGCGCACGCGCCAGTGGCCGCGGCGTGGCCGGGCTGGCGCCTGGCCAGCAGGCGGACTTCGTGGTGCTGGACGGTGCGCACCCGACGCTGACCGGCCTCGACGGCGCCCAGGCGCTGGCCACCCACGTGTTTGCGAACCACGGTCATGAGACACTAGCGGAGGTTCGCACCGCCGGCCGCAGCCGCGTGCAGCATGGCGCGCATGCGCTGCAGTCCGAAGCGGCCCGGCAGTTCATCGCCGCCCGCGCCAGCCTGCTGGCCGACTGATACGCGACAAGTACGCGACAAATACGGGCACCGCCCAACGCATTGCAAAGAACATGTCCTTCTCCACCGATACCCCCGCCTTCACCCTGCATCGCGGCACGCGCCCGCTGCTGGTATCGATGCCGCACGTCGGCACGCACCTGCCGGCTTCGGTCTCTCAGCGCCTTACCGCCGAGGCGCGCACCGTGCCCGATACCGACTGGCACCTGGAACGGCTCTACGGCTTTGCCCGCGAGCTGGGCGCCTCGGTGCTGGTCGCCACGCATTCGCGCTATGTGGTCGACCTGAACCGCCCGCCCGACAATGCCAACTTGTATCCCGGCCAGGACACCACCGGCCTGTGCCCGGTCGACACCTTCGACAAGACGGCGCTTTATGCCGATGGCAGCAACGGCCCCGACGACGCGGAAATCGCCGCACGCCGCGACGCGATCTGGCGCCCATACCATGAAGCGCTGGCTGCGGAACTGGCGCGCCTGAAGGCCGAGCACGGCACCGTCGCCCTGTGGGACGCGCATTCGATCCGCTCGTTGCTGCCGCGCTTCTTCGAAGGCAAGCTGCCGGATTTCAACCTCGGCACGGCCAATGGCGAGAGCTGCGACGCGGGGCTCGCGAACCAGCTGCTCGAGCTGGCGAGCGCGGTGCCCGGCCATACCGCGGTGCTCAACGGCCGCTTCAAGGGCGGCTATATCACGCGCCAGTACGGCAAGCCGCAGGATGGCGTGCACGCGGTGCAGCTCGAGCTGTCGCAGTGTGCGTATATGAGCGAGACATACCCGTTCGCCTACGATGAGGCGCGGTCGGCGGCGCTGCAGCCGGCGCTGCAAGGCATGCTGGCCACGGTGCTCGCGTTCGTCGAATCGCGGTAAGGCGCCAGGCGGGGCGCGTCAGGCAGCGCGCTCAGCGCCCGCCAGCCAGGCGATCTTCGATATGCTTGGCGCGCTCCAGCGAGCCGGGGTGCGTGCCGAGCATGCTCGACTTCCCGCCGTCAAGCTGCGACATCTTGCGGAACGCCGACGCCAGCGCCTGCCGGTTGGCGCCGTTCTTGGTCAGCAAGTTGAAGGAGTAGTCGTCCGCAGCGGTTTCCTGGCGCTGCGAGAACTGTGCATTGACGAACGTCTCCGCCAGATCCCCGATCTGTGAGGACGACAGCGCGGTCAGCGAAGCAATGCCGGTAGATCCCAGCAGGCCGCGCGCAGCGGCGGTGGAGTAGGCCACCTGCATCGCCGCCTTGGTATGGCCCAGCGCCACATGGCCGATCTCGTGTCCGACCACGCCGCGCACCTCGTCGTCGCTGAGGAAGTCCATCAGCCCGCTGTACACGCGCACGCATCCATTGGCCATGGCCCATGCGTTGATGTCCTTGGTCACGTAGACCTTGGCATTGAGCGGCAGCCCGGTATTGCCAAGCCCGTTCATCACATTCGCGAGCCGCCTGGCGTAGGTGCTGTCGGGCGGGGCAATGGTGTTCTTCTGGTCCATTTCCGCGCACGACTGGTCGGACAGCGTCTTGACGTTGGTGTCCGACAGCGTGGCGGCGGTGAACAGGCTGCCGCCTGCCTGGGTCAGGTTTTCCACATTTGCGCCGGCGCAGCCGGCGAGCAGGGCGGCGCAGGCGAGGGCGGGTAGGGTCGGTCGGTTCATGGTGGCTCCTGTTGACGGGATGGCAATGCCATAGGATAGGAAGCCAGGCGCAGGGGCACCAGTGGGCGCTGTCCGACACCTTTCAAGGCTTTAGCCGAAAGGAGTCGCGGGTATAAGTGACGTGATTGGCTGGTGATGCAGAGCTAATTTCGTACGTACAAAAACACTGTTGTCTGACAAGCTCGTCAAGCGAGGGCGCGGCCGTCCGCGCGGTACCACGAAGACAGCCACCACGGTGCGACTCGATGACGATGTCCTGGAAGCCCTGAAGGCGAGCGGGCCACGTTGGCAAACACGGCTCAACGTATTGGTTCGCGATTGGCTGAAAACGCACAAGCTCGACGAAATCGAGGTTTGAGCATGAGCCCCGGGCCGCCCATCATGTGGACGACTGATTGCTTTGGAGGGAAATGTGGTGCCCGGGGTCGGACTCGAACCGACACGCCTTGCGGCGGGGGATTTTGAGTCCCCTGCGTCTACCTGTTTCACCACCCGGGCAGGTGTGACGGCATCGGAACCGATGCCGGGCTGAGCCGGCGATTATGCCGCAATTCCCCCCGGCCGACAACCGGCCGCCGTGGCGATGGTAATGGCCCCGATAACTTGTGCATCGCGATTGCGGTTAGCATCGCCGTCACCGCGTGCATCACCGACGCCGCGCCAAACCAGTCCCGACCCCGCACCCACCGACCGCCATGACCGACCAAGCCTCGCTGGCGAGCCTCGCCAGCCTGCCCTCGCAGGACCCCGTCTTCTACGACCGCGAATACAACAACCGAGCCAATGTGCCGGACAACCCGGCGCATATGGCGCGCTGGGGTGAATGGTCGGCGCGGGTGCGCGAGCGCGGTGGCTTTATCGCGGACCTGGGCTATGCCGATGCAGGCTCGCGGCATCCGCAGGATCAGACGCTGGACTATTTCCCGGCGACGGCGCCAGCGGATGACGGCGCGGCGCCGCCGCTGCTGGTGTTCGTCCACGGCGGCTACTACCGCGCGCTCGACAAGCGCGACCACAGTTTCGTCGCCAGCGTGCTGCCGGCGCTCGGCGTGTCGGTGGCCGTGGTCAATTATTCGCTGGTGCCGTCGGTGACGGTGCCCGACATCGTGCGGCAGGTGCTGCGCAGCGTGGCGTGGCTGTACCGGCAATCCGGCGTGCTGGGACATGACCCGCAACGGCTGTTCGCCGCCGGGCATTCCGTCGGCGGCCACCTGGTGGCGATGCTGATGGCGGCACGCTGGCCGCAATTGGCGCCAGACCTGCCCGCGGACCTGGTCCGGGGCGGGCTCTCGGTCAGCGGGCTGTACGACATGGAGCCGCTGCGCCGCGCCGCGTTCCTGCAATGCGACCTGCGGCTATCGGAAGACGATGTGACGCGGTTGTCGCCGGCGTACATGGCGCCAGCCACCGCCGCGCCGCTGGCGCTCGCCGTGGGCGAGCTGGAAGCGGCCGAATACCACCGCCAGCATGCGCTGATGCGGGCGGCGTGGCCCGCCAATGTCGGCAGTCCGGCAGCGAGCGATCTCGTGCTGCCGGGCTGCCATCACTTCAATGTGCTCGACGGCTTCAATGATGCCGACAGCGCGCTGGTACGCGCCGTCCTGCGCCTGACAGGCACCTGAGCGGGCACCTGAGCGGCCCTCAGCCCTCCAGCACGCGCAGCAGCGACGAGGTATCGTCCTTGCCCCAGCCGTTGGCCATCAGCGTGCGCAGCTGCGCCGAGGTGGCCTGCATCGCCGGCAGGTCCAGGCCGATTTCCTCGGCGATAGCGCGCGCCAGCCCGAAGTCCTTGTCGTGCAGCCGCGCCTCGATGCCGGCGGCGAAATTGCGCGACACCATCTTGGGCCCCATCAGGTCGAGCATGCGGCTGCCCGCCATGCCCGTCGACATGGCCTGCAGCACGCGGCCGGTATCGACGTTCTGCGCCGAGGCAAAGCGCATGGCTTCGGCGATGCCTTCGATATTGACCACCTGCGCGATCTGGTTGCACAGCTTGGCGACCTGGCCGGCGCCGTTGTCGCCGATATGCGTGATGGTCGTGCCCAGCAGCTCCAGCAGCGGCAGCACGCGTTCCAGAACGTCGAGCTTGCCGCCGACCATGATGGTCAGCTTGCCGGACGCGGCGGCCATGGTGCCGCCGGAGACCGGGCAGTCGAGCGCCTCGAGGCCGCGCTCGGCCAGTGCCGCGGCGATCTCGCGCGTGACCACCGGCGAGATGGTGCTGTGGTCGACGCATACCGTGCCGGGGGCCGCGCCGTGGATCACGCCTTGCTCGCCCAGCAGCACTTCGCGCACGTCTTCGGACGAGGTCACGTTGGTGAAGACGACGCTGGCGCCGCGCGCGGCCTCGGCGGGCGTGAAGAACGGCTCCGCACCCATGGCGCGCGCCGCTTCGGCGGCCTCGGCGCGGCGCACGAAGGCGCGCACGGTGTGGCCGGCGGCCAGCAGGTGGCGGACCATGTGCGAGCCCATGGCGCCCAGGCCGATGAAGGCAACGGTGGCGGAAGGAGTGGAAGTGGTGGTCATGATGCGATGCTTCCTTTCAGAAGGCCGGGTTCGGCGGGCGCTGGGCTACTTGTCGCCCGCATAGGCGAACTTGCCGTTGCGGATCACCCCCATCACGCGCGAACGCTGGTCGAAGCCCTGGTGGTCCTTCGCGTTCAGGTTCAGCACGCCGTTGGGGATGGTGAGATTGGTGGTGGATTCGAGCGCGTCGCGCATGGCGGCGCGGAATTCGCGCGTGCCGGGCTGGGCGCCGGTCCTGAGCGCGCGGCGCGCGGCATCGTCCAGCAGCAGCCACGCGCCCCAGGCGTCGCCGGCAAACTGCGTCACGCTGTCGGCGCCGTACTTGCCCTCGTAGCGGTTGACGAAGTCCAGCGCGACCTTGCGCACGGGGTGGTTCTCGGGCAGCTGGCGCGCGACCACGACCGGGCCGGTCGGGAACAGCGTGCCTTCCACGTCCTTGCCGCCCATGCGCAGGAATTCCCAGGTGGCGATGCCGTGGGTCTGGTAGACCTTGCCCTTGTAGCCGCGCTCGCCCAGCGTCTTCTGCGGCAGTACCGAGGGCGTGCCGGCGCCGGCGATCAGCACGGCGTCGGGGTTTGCCGCCATCAGCTTGAGCACCTGGCCGGTCACCGAAGTATCGTTGCGCGAGAAGCGCTCGTTGGCGACGACCTTGATCTTGCGCACTTCGGCCAGCCTGGAGAACTCGCGCCACCAGCTTTCGCCATAGGCATCGGCAAAGCCGATGAAGCCGACCGTCCTGATGCCGTGGTTGCTCATGTACTCCGTCAGCACGGTCGCCATGTGCGAGTCGTTCTGCGGCATCTTGAAGGCCCAGCGGCGCTTGGCGTCGGTCTGCGGCTCGACGATCGACGCCGACGCGGCCAGCGCCACCATCGGCGTCTCGCCCTCGGACACGGCGTCGAGCGCGGCCAGCGCAGTCGGCGTGATATTGGGGCCGACGATCACGTCGACCTTTTCCTCGGAAATCAGCTTGCGCACATTGCGCACCGCCGCGGCCGGGTCGGAGCCGTCGTCCAGGATCACGTAGTGCGCCTTCAGGCCGCCCAGCGTCTGCGGCCACATCAGCACGGTGTTCTTGGAGGGGATGCCGATCGAGGCCGCCGGTCCGGTGGTGGACACGTCGATGCCGACGCGGATATCGGCCAGCGCGGCGGCGCTGGCGCCAAGCAGGGTGGAAAGTACGATGGCGGGCAGCAGGCGGGGCAACTTCGGCATTTGTCTCCTCCAGTCTTATTTGTGACGGGAAGGATAGCCGAACTCCGCCTGCAAGGGCACGCGCGTCAGCGCACGCCCAGGCGCCACAGCGAAGTCACCTCGGCCGAGCGCGCCGCATGCAGCGGATCGCTGGGGTCCGCGGCGCGCGGATGACGCGGGTGGATATCGGAGCGGCCCAGCACCTTCAGCCCGGCGGCCTCGATCCAGCCTTCGAGCTGCTCGCGCGGGCGCAGGCCCAGGTGCTCCGCCAGGTCGGATAGCAAGAGCCAGCCTTCGCCGCCGGGTTCCAGGTGGGCGGCCAGCCCATCGAGGAAGCCGTGCAGCATGGCGCTGTCCGGATCGTAGACGGCGCGCTCGACCGGCGAGCTGGGCCGGGCCGGCACCCACGGCGGGTTGCACACCACCAGCGGCGCACGGCCTTCCGGGAACAGGTCGGCCTGCACGATCTCGACGGCGCCGGCATAGCCGAGCTGGCCGATGTTCTCGCGTGCGCAGGCCAGCGCACGCGGGTCCTGGTCGGTGGCGACGACGCGCTGCACGCCGCGCCGGGCCAGCACCGCGGCCAGCACGCCGGTGCCGGTGCCGATGTCGAAGGCCAGCGTTTTCGACGGCAGCGGCTCGGCGGCGACCAGGTCGACATACTCGCCTCGCACCGGCGAGAACACGCCGTACCAGGGATGGATGCGGTCTTCCAGCGCCGGGATTTCCACGCCTTTCCTGCGCCATTCATAGGCGCCGATCATGCCCAGCAGCTCTCGCAGCGACGCCACATAGGGCTCGCCCGCCGGACCGTAGACCTGCTCGCAAGCTTCGCGGACATCGGGCGCGCGGCGCAGCGGCACGCTGTGGTCGGCCTCGAACGGCAGCAGCAGCATGCCCAGCGTGCGGGCGCGCTGCGACTGCGCCAGCCGGTGCAGGTGGAACGCCTCGGTGGCGGAGCCGGGCGCGCCCTTGGCCTTCTGGCCTGGCCGGCTGGCCTTCTTGGGCTTGCGCTCGGTGCGCCGCGCCATGGCGTTGAGCAGCTGGCGCGCGTTCTGGAAGTCGCCGCGCCACAGCAGGGCAGTGCCCTCGCAGGCTAGCCGGTAGGCGGTGTCGGCGCTGGTGGTGTCGTCGGCGACCACCACGCGGCGCGGCGGCGGGTTGCCGGCCTCGGAGCGCCAGGCGGCGCTGCGCTCGGTGCCGTCCTCGGTCCAGTGGATGCGGGGCAGTTCGCTGGTGGCTTCGCTCATGGGTTCGCTCATGGGTTTGCTCACAGCGCCTCCGGCCGGCGCGGCGTGACGGATTGGGAATGCATATTGGGTTCTGCTTCTTATATAGAGAGAGGCGGCGGGCTGCCGCGCTCAGAGTTCGTAGGCTTCGTGCTCGCCCGACATGGCCTGTTCGACCAGCTTGCGGTTCAGCGTCGGCGAGAACAGCTCGATAAAGGTGTAGACAAAGCTGCGCAGGTAGGCCCCCTGCTTGACCGCCAGGTGCGTCACATTGCTGCCGAACAGGTGCCCGGCCGAAATCCCGCGCAGGTTTCGGTCGCGCTCGGCATCATAGGCCACGCCGGCGACGATGCCCACGCCCAGGCCGATCTCCACGTAGGTCTTGATCACGTCGGCGTCGATCGCCTCGAGCACGATGTCCGGCTTCAGGTGGCGCAGCTCGAAGGCCTTGTCGATCTTGGGCCGGCCGGCAAAGTTGGGATCGTAGGTGATCAGCGGGTAGCCCATCAGGTCTTCCAGCGCCAGGTGCTTCTTGTCCAGCAGCGGATGATCGGGTGGCGTAATCACCATATGTGTCCACTGGTAACCCGGCAGCGACACCAGGTTCTTGTCGTCGGTGATGCCTTCCGTGGCGATCCCGATATCGGCCTGGTCATGCAGCAGCATGTCGGCGATCTGCGCCGGGTTGCCCTGCTGGATCGACAGCCGCACCTTGGGGTAGCGCTTGGTGAACTCGCCGATCACCCGCGGCAGCGCGTAGCGCGCCTGGGTATGGGTGGTGGCAATGGTGAAGTTGCCCTGGTCCTGCGCAGCATAGTCCATGCCGACCCGCTTCAGGCTCTCGACCTCCTGCAGGATCTTCTCGACCGAGGTCAGGATCCGCCGCCCGGGCTCGGTCAGGCTGCGGATGCGCTTGCCATGGCGCGTGAAGATATCGACACCCAGCTCTTCTTCCAGCTCGATGATGGCCTTGGACACGCCGGGTTGTGACGTATAGAGCGCTTTAGCGGCTTCGGTCAGGTTGTAGTTCTGCCGGACGGCCTCGCGCACGAAGCGAAACTGGTGCAGGTTCATATAACTCGGGTCGTATAAACAAACAACTTCTTATTAGTTTGAGGTATGAGGCCAGTTTATTACGATTCTCGAACTTTGTTAATGAACGTCCTGCCCTCAGTGCGTCCGCTCGCAGCCCCCGGATTGTGATGCGAGCCTCACGGGCCAGGGCCCACCGAGTCCCTCATGTCGCTGGCCTATACCGTTTCCGGTCTGTTTGTAGGCGTCCTCGTCGGTCTGACCGGCGTGGGTGGGGGCTCGTTGATGACGCCGCTGCTGACGCTGCTGTTCGGCTTTTCGCCGGCGACCGCTGTCGGCACCGACCTGGCCTTCGCGGCCATCACCAAGGGTTTCGGCACTATCGCGCACCGTGCCCACGGCCATGTGCAGTGGCAGGTAGTGCGGCGCCTGTGCATCGGCAGCCTGCCGGCGGCGGTCGTGGCGATCCTGGTGCTCAAGAGCGCCGGCGAGCTCAACGCCCAGTGGCTGCACGCGATCCGCGTGACCATCGGCGTGTCGGTGCTGCTGACCGTATTGTCGCTGCTGTTCCGCAAGCAGATGCTGGCCTGGCTCGAGCGCAACCCGCGCTTCCAGCTGCACGGCCGCACCCAGGTCATCGCCACCATCGTGGTCGGCGCGGTCATCGGCGTGCTTGTGACGGTGTCGTCGATCGGCGCCGGCGCGGTTGGCGCCACGCTGATCCTGCTGCTGTATCCCCATATGAAGCCGGCCGAAGTCGCCGGCACTGATATCGCCTACGCCGTCCCGCTGACGGCGCTGGCCGGGCTGGGCCACGTGTGGCTCGGCACCGTCAACTGGAATTTGCTGCTGGCGCTGCTGGTGGGTTCGATCCCCGGCATCTGGCTGGGCGCGCAACTGTCGCGGGCGCTGCCCGAACGGCTGGTGCGTGCCGCCCTGGCGACCACGCTGACGCTGGTCGCCATCAAGCTCGTTTCCTGAATTCAACGAATACTGAACGGACCCCGCCATGTATCAGTACGACCAATACGACCAGCGCATCGTCAACGAGCGCGTCGCCCAGTTCCGTGACCAGGTGCGCCGCCGCCTGTCGGACGAGCTGACCGAGGAAGAATTCCTGCCGCTGCGCCTGCAGAACGGCCTGTACATGCAGCGCCATGCCTACATGCTGCGCGTGGCGATCCCGTACGGCCTGCTGTCGTCGACGCAGCTGCGCAAGCTGGCTCACATCGCGCGCGAATACGACCGCGGCTATGGCCACTTCTCCACCCGCCAGAACATCCAGTACAACTGGATGGAGCTGGAGCGCGTGCCCGACGTGCTGGCCGAGCTGGCCAGCGTCGAGATGCACGGCATCCAGACCTCGGGCAACTGCGTGCGCAACATCACTACCGACCACTTCGCCGGCGTTGCGCCGGACGAGTCGGTGGACCCGCGCGTGCTGGCCGAACTGCTGCGCCAGTGGAGCACGTTCCAGCCGGAATTCGCCTTCCTGCCGCGCAAGTTCAAGATCGCGATCTCGGCCTCGAAGGATGACCGCGCCGTGGTGCAGATGCATGACATCGGCATCTACGCCTACAAGAATGCCGACGGCGAAACGCGCCTGCGCATCCTGGCCGGTGGCGGCCTGGGCCGCACCCCGATCCTGGGCTCGGTGATCAAGGAAGACCTGCCGTGGCAGCACATGCTGACCTACGTCGAGTCGGCCATCCGCGTGTACAACCGCTATGGCCGCCGCGACAACAAGTACAAGGCCCGCATCAAGATCCTGGTGAAGGCCATCGGCGTGGAGAAGTTCGCGCAGGAAGTCGAGGAAGAATGGCAGCACAGCAAGGACGGCCCCGCCACGCTGACGCAGGTCGAGTTCGACCGCGTGGCCCAGTACTTCACGCCGCCCGCGTATGAAAAGCTGGCCGACACCGACGCCTCGTACGAAAACCACCTGCTGGAAGACAAGGCGTTCGCGCGCTGGGTCAGCCGCAGCGTGCACGGCCACAAGGTGCCGGGCTACGCCGCGGTGACGCTGTCGACCAAGCCGGGCCTGGCCTCGCCCCCGGGAGATGCCACCGACGCGCAGATGGAAGCCGTGGCGGACTTCGCCGACCAGTTCGGCTTCGGCGAGCTGCGCGTGGCGCACGAGCAGAACCTGGTGCTGCCGGACGTGAAGAAGCAGGACCTGTACGCACTGTGGCAACTGGCGAAGAAGGCTGGCCTGGCCACGCCGAACATCGGCCTGCTGACCGACATCATTGCCTGCCCGGGCGGCGACTTCTGCTCGCTGGCCAACGCCAAGTCGATCCCCATCGCGCAGGCGATCCAGGACCGTTTCGATGACCTCGACTACGTCTACGACCTGGGCGAGATCTCGCTGAACATCTCGGGCTGCATCAACGCCTGCGGCCACCACCACGTCGGCAATATCGGCGTGCTGGGCGTCGACAAGGATGGTTCGGAGTGGTACCAAGTCACGCTGGGCGGCGCGCAGGGCAACCAGACCGCGCTGGGCAAGGTGATCGGCCCGTCGTTCAGCGCCGAGGAAATGCCCGAGGTCGTGACCCGCATCATCGACACCTTCGTGGCCAACCGCATCGAAGACGAACGCTTTATCGAAACCCTGTCCCGCATCGGCATCGCCCCGTTCAAGGAGCGCGTCTATGCCGACAAGCAGCCGCGCGAGCGCGCCGAAGCCTGAGGACCGGAGAGACTGAACATGGCAAAGATCATTCAACTGCAACGCCAGGATGCAACGGGCAGTGCGAACGTCACCCCGGTGATCGTCGAAGACAACTGGACCGTGCTACGCGCCACTGAAGAGCAACCGCTGACCGAAGAGCGCATCGCCGCCGCAGTGCAAAGCCAGGACGCCGTGCTGTTCCCGCTGTCGGTGTGGAAGGCCAATGAAGCGCTGCTGGCCGGCCGCGACGCGGCCCGCACCGGCGTGTGGCTGGCGCCGGAAGACGAGCCGGGCGATGCCGCCGCGTACTTCGACCGCGTGTCGCTGGTAGCGGTGGACTTCCCGGTGTTCCGCGACGGCCGCGGCTTCTCCACGGCCTACCTGCTGCGCACCCGCTACAAGTGGGAAGGCCAGCTGCGCGCCGTCGGCGACGTGCTGCGCGACCAGCTCAACTTCATGAAGCGCTGCGGCTTCGATGCCTTCGCGGTCCGCGCCGACAAGAACATCGACGACGCCATCAAGGGCTTCACCGAGTTCACCGTGACCTACCAGGCTTCGGTCGACGAGCCGCTGCCGCTGTTCCGCCGTGCCCGCACCGAAGGCGGCGCCGTGCAGCCGAAGGCGACGGCATGAGCACGGTGCTGAGCGATATCGCGGTGGTCGATGCCAGTGCGGTGTCGGGACTGCGGCCGCCCGCGCTGTGGGTGGCGCCGGAATACACCGGCAGCATCGAAGCGCTGGAACAGAAGGAGCGCGAGCTGGGCGAGCGCCTGGCCGGCATCGCCGCGCGTTTCTACCGCGCGCGCTTTGCCTCCAGCCTGGCTGCCGAAGACATGGTGCTGACCGATGCCATCCTGCGCGGCACCCCCGCCGTGCGAGCCGGCATCCGCGTCTTCACGCTGCAGACCGGGCGCCTGCACGCCGAGACGCTGGCGGTGCTCGACAAGGTGCAGTCGCACTACGGCTACAGCATCGAGCAATACACGCCGGACGCCGAGGCGGTCGAGAACTACCTGAAGAAGCACGGCCTGAACGCCTTCTACGACAGCATCGACCTGCGCAAGGAATGCTGCGGCATCCGCAAGGTCGAGCCGCTCAACCGCGCGCTGTCGCACGCCGACGCCTGGCTGACCGGCCAGCGCCGCGAGCAGGCCGTGACGCGCGCCGAGCTGCCGTTCGAGGAAATGGACGACGCCCGCGGCATCCCCAAGTTCAATCCGCTGGCGGACTGGAGCGAGGCCGAGGTGTGGGCCTACCTGAAGCGCCACGACGTGCCGGTCAACGACCTGCACGCCAAGGGCTATCCCAGCATCGGCTGCGAACCCTGTACGCGTGCGGTACGCGCGGGCGAGGATGTGCGCGCGGGACGCTGGTGGTGGGAGAGCAAGGACTCGAAAGAGTGCGGGCTCCACGAACAGAACATCAAGCATTGAGGCCGGTACAAAAATGGGCATCATGAACGACATCGCAGAAGCCACCTCCAGTGTGGCGCACCTGTTGCAGGTACAGAACGACCATCTCGACCGCCTCGAAGCGGAATCGATCTACATCATCCGCGAGGTGGTGGCCGAGTGCCGCAACCCGGCGCTGCTGTTCTCCGGCGGCAAGGACTCGATCGTGATGCTGCACCTGGCGCTGAAGGCCTTCCGCCTGGGCGACCGCAAGATCGAGCTGCCGTTCCCGCTGGTGCATATCGACACCGGCCACAACTACCCGGAAGTGATCGAGTTCCGCGACCAGCGCGTGGCCGAACTGGGTGCGCGCCTGGTGGTGGGCCATGTGGAAGACTCGATCAAGCGTGGCACCGTGCGCCTGCGCAAGGAAACCGATTCGCGCAACGCGGCGCAGGCCGTGACGCTGCTGGAAACCATCGAGGCGCACAAGTTCGACGCGCTGATGGGCGGCGCCCGCCGCGACGAAGAGAAGGCCCGCGCCAAGGAACGCATCTTCTCGTTCCGCGACGAGTTCGGCCAGTGGGACCCGAAGGCCCAGCGCCCCGAGCTGTGGAGCCTGTACAACGCCCGCATGGCGCAGGGCGAGCAGATGCGCGTGTTCCCGATCTCGAACTGGACCGAGCTGGACGTGTGGCAGTACATCGCCCGCGAAAACCTGGCGCTGCCGCCGATCTACTACGCGCACCAGCGCGAAGTGGTGCGCAAGAACGGCCTGCTGGTGCCGGTCACGCCGATCACGCCCAAGCAGGACGGCGACGTCAGCGAAGTGCTGTCGGTGCGCTTCCGCACCGTCGGCGACATCAGCTGCACCTGCCCGGTGGCCAGCGTTGCCGATTCGCCGGAAGCGATCATCGCCGAGACCGCGGTGACCGAGATCACCGAGCGCGGCGCCACCCGCATGGACGACCAGACGAGCGAAGCCTCGATGGAGCGCCGCAAGAAGGAAGGCTACTTCTAAGCCGCAGCAAAGGATTCAGACATGACTCACCAAGCAACTCATCAAGGCCTGCTGCGCTTCATCACCGCCGGCTCCGTCGACGACGGCAAGAGCACGCTGATCGGCCGCCTGCTGTACGACAGCAAGGCTGTGCTGTCCGACCAGCTGACCGCGCTGGCCAACGCCAAGAACAAGCGCACCGCGGGCGAGCAGATCGACTTCTCGCTGCTGACCGACGGCCTGGAAGCCGAGCGCGAGCAGGGCATCACCATCGACGTGGCCTACCGCTACTTCTCGACCGCGCGCCGCAAGTTCATCATCGCGGATACGCCGGGCCACGAGCAGTACACCCGCAACATGGTCACCGGCGCCTCCACCGCGCATGCGGCCATCGTGCTGGTCGATGCCACGCGCGTCACCGTCAATGACGGCCGCGCCGAACTGCTGGCGCAGACCAAGCGCCACTCGGCGATCCTGAAGCTGCTGGAAATCCAGCACGTGATCGTCGCCGTCAACAAGATGGACCTGGTTGATTACAGCGAGCAGCGCTTCAACGAGATCCGCACCGCCTATACCGAACTGGCCGAGCAACTGGGCCTGAAGGACGTGCGCTATGTGCCGGTCTCCGCGCTGCGCGGCGACAACATCGTGCACGAGAGCGACGCCATGCCGTGGTACCAGGGCGAGCCGCTGCTGCCGCTGCTGGAAGAGCTGCCGGTGGAAGAAGCCGCGCCCGAGGATGACGCCGCGCTGCGCTTCCCGGTGCAGCTGGTGATCCGCCAGGACGGTTCGCAATCGGACGATTTCCGCGGCTATGCCGGCCGCGTGGAAGCCGGCACCGTGCGCGTCGGCCAGAGGCTGCGCGTGCTGCCCGCCAACCGCGAAGCGGTGGTGGCCGAAGTGCTGACACCGAATGGCGCCGCTGAATCGGCCAACGTCGGCGACACCGTCACCGTGCGCCTGGCCGAGGACGTCGATGTATCACGCGGTGACATGTTCGTTGCCGCCGACGCGACCGCGGCGTCGGCCAAGAAGCTGCAGGCCGACCTGTGCTGGTTCGACGACGAGTCGCTGAACCCGTCGCGCAAGTACGTGCTCAAGCACACCACGGCCAGCGTGTTCGCGCGCGTGTCGGCGGTGGACCGCGTGCTGGACGTGCACACGCTGTCGCACGAGACCGGCCGCCACGACATCCGCCTGAACGATATCGGTTCGGTGCAGATCTCGCTGCAGAAGCCGATCGTGTGCGATGCCTACGGCGATAATCCGGCAACGGGCGCCTTCGTGCTGATCGACGAGGCGACCAACCACACGGTGGCCGCAGGCATGATCCGTGCGTTCTCCTGATCGGTAATCAACAGGAACACGGCGGACGAGGGGCTGGAGATGGGCAAGCAGGCACGGAAGACTTACGGCAAGGTGTACCTCATCGGGGCAGGCCCCGGTGCGGCAGACCTCATTACGGTGCGTGGTGCACGGCTTTTGGGCGAAGCCCAGGTGGTGCTGCACGATGCACTGGTGTCACCGGAGATGCTGGCCTGGTGTCCGCAGGCGGAACTGGTCGAAGTCGGCAAGCGCTGCGGCCAGCGCTCCACCGCGCAGCTGTTCATCAACCGGCAGATCGTCGACCTGGCCGGCAAGTACGAGCGCGTGGTGCGCCTGAAGGGCGGCGACCCGATGCTGTTCGGCCGCGCCGACGAGGAACTGCAGGCGCTGGAAGCGGCCGGCATCGAATATGAGGTGGTGCCCGGCATCACCGCGGCGCTGGCGGCCGCGTCGGCCATCGGCAAGCCGCTGACCAGGCGCGGCGTGTCGCGCAGCGTGGCGTTTGCCACGCAGGCCAAGGCGGCGGACGGCGAGGGTTCGCCCGATATCGAAGCCGCGGTCAGGGCCGACACGCTGGTCTACTACATGGGCCGCGACCAGGCCGCCTCGATCGCCGCGCAACTGATCGCGCACGGCAAGCCCGCATCGACGCCGGCATGGGTGGTGGAAGCCGCCACCACGCCGCGCCAGCGCAGCCGCGAGTTCACGCTCGGCCAGATGGCGGCCGGGGAAGCGGCGGCATGGATTGACCCGGTGCAACCCAGCTTGCTGATGATCGGCGCCGCGCTGGCCGCGCGCGCGACGGAGGCGCCGCGGGAGGACGTGGGCGTGACTGAAGTGCGCACGCCGCGCGCTGCCTGAGCCACAAGCGCACGCCAGAATGACAAAGCCCCGTGCCGGTATGCCGGCACGGGGCTTTTTTCATTGTTTCGAGGCAAGGTGCCGCTCAGGGCTGTGCGCGATCCGCGCCCGGCAGCGACGCCATGCAGTAAGCCGCGATCGCATCCAGCACCGCATCGGACTCGCCGACCGCGGCCGCGCAGTGAAGCTGCAGGCCAGGATGGGCCTGCCGGCACTGGTCGAGAAGGGCAGGCAGGTCGCGCCGGATATGGCCGCCCTGGCCAAAGAACACCGGCACCACGGTGACCTCGGCCACGCCGCCCGCGGCAAGTTCCGCCAGCGTATCCGGCAGCAGGGGCGACATCAGTTCCAGGAACGACAGCCGCACTTCGCAGCCGGGCAGGGCGGCAACCAGCTTCTGCTGCAGCCGCTCGAACGGCTCGCGCCAGCGCGCATCGCGCGCGCCGTGTGCGAACAGGACCAGGGCACGACCGGAAGCTGCCATGGCCGTCCTCAGTGCCGGTCGACCCAGCGCAGCGCCAGCAGCGCCACCGTCAGGTAAAGCGTGCCTGGCACCAGCGCGGAGATGATCGGCGGCCAGGTATGCAGCAGGCCGACGTGCGAGAACAGCGTATTCGACAGGTGGAACGACAGCCCCAGCATGATGCCGCCGAACACCTTCACGCCCACCGCCCCGGCACGCGCGTGCAGGTAGGCAAAGGGCAGGGCCAGCGCCACCATCACGAACAGCGTCAGCGGGTAGATCACCTTTTTCCAGAACGCGATCTCGTAGCGCTGCGTGTCCTGCTTGTTGTCGCGCAGGTGGCGGATATAGCGGAACAGGTCCAGCGTCGACATCCGCTCCGGCGTCACCAGCAGCACCGACAGGATCTGCGGTGTCAGCTCCGAGTGCATCGCCACGCGCGGGAATTTGAGCTGCTCGGCGCGGAAATCCGGCGCCAGTGCATCACGCGGCGGCGCGGGCTTGGCCGGATCGGCCTGCGGCATCAGCTCGGTAAAGCGCGTCTCGCTGACCCCTTGCAGTTCCCACGCCTGGCCGCCCTGGTAGCGGCCTTCGTTGGCCACGCGGATCACGCGCAGGCGGTATTGCGGGTCGAATTCGTAGATGGTGATGCCGGTGATGGTCTGGTCCGGGCGCAGCCCCGCCACGTTGACGAAGCGGGTGATCTCGCCGCCGCCGGCCGGATCCTGGTCGCGGTCCTTGACCCAGACGCCGGAACGGAAGCCCGCCGATACCGTCGCGCCGATCGCCTCGAGCTTGAGCTTCTGCGCATACTGCTCCGCGCGCGGGCCGATGAACTCGCCGAAGAGAAAGGTCACGATCGCCAGCGGCACCGCCAGCTTGAACAGCGAGAACAGCGCCTGCCGCGTATTCAGGCCGGCGACACGGAAGATGGTGAACTCGGACTGGCTGGCCAGCTGCGAGAACACGTAGATCGCACTGATCAGCACCGCGATCGGCAGCACCTCGTAGACCCGGGTAGGGGCCTGCAGCAGCACGTGGAACAGCGCCACCAGCGAGGTGTACTGGGCGTTGACGTTCTCCAGCTCGTTGAGCATGTCGAAGAACACGAACAGCGACAGCACCGCGAACAGGATGAAGGCGAACACGCTATAGACCAGCCGCCCGAAGTAGCGTTCATAGACGCGCAGGATCCTCATGCCTGGCTCCCGCTGGTGGCGGCATTGCGCCGTTTCAGGCCGAACACGGCGCGCCAGCCGCCCAGGCTGCGGTTCTGCCGGTAGCGGAACAGCATCAGCGCCCCCAGGAACACCGTCAGGTGGATCGGCCACCAGGCCAGCCAGAACGGCACCGAGCCGTTGCGCACCCAGGACTGCGTCAGGTTGACCAGGTTGCTGTAGGTCAGGTAGATCAGCACCGCGAACACCAGCGGGGTATAGCGGCCCAGGCGCGGGTTCACATAGGCCAGGGGGATCGCGATCATCACGAAGTTAAACGCCAGGATCGGCAGCGAGATACGCCAGATCAGCTCGCCCAGGTTCTCGCGCGTGGGGTTGCGGATCAGCTCGATGGTGTCGCGGCTCTTGGGCGGCAACTTGGCCTCGGACTCGGGCGGCTTGCTGTCCACCTTGACCGCGTAGCGTTCGAACTCGACGATGCGGTAGTCGATCTGGCCGGGCGTGCCGGAATAGCGGCGGCCGTTCTCCATCACAACCAGGCGGTCGCCATTGGGCATGGTCTCGAACTTGCCCTGGTGCGCCAGCGCCACGCCGATCTTGTCGGCCTCGGCATTGGCGACGAAGACATTGCGCGCGAACTTCATGCCGGGGTCCATGCCCTCGATGAACAGCACGTAGTTGGCCTTGGCCGGCTCGATGAAGCGGCCGGCGGCGATCATCGACATCACCCCGCGCTGCTCGAAGCGGTCGCGGAACAGCGCGCTCTGCTGGTTGGCCCACGGCCACGCGAACATGCCCAGCAGCAGCGCCAGCACGATGAACGGCGCGGCGAACTGCAGCACCGGCTTGACCAGGTCGCGCAGCGAGATGCCGGCCGAGAACCACACCACCATCTCCGAATCCTTGTACCAGCGCGTGAGCACGATCAGGGTCGAGATAAACAGGGTGGCCGACAGCAGGATGGACAGGTAGCCGATGGTGGCCAGGCCGATCAGCATCAGCACGTCGTTGGGACTGGCCTTGCCGTTGGCGGCCAATCCCAGGATGCGGATCACGAGCGACGTGAGCATGAAGGTCAGCATCACCAGGAACACCGCCCCGGCGGTGTAGGCGAGCTCGCGTCGCAGGGCTTGTTGAAGGATCATGCGGGTTCGGTTCCGGGCTGCCGGCCGGAGCGGGCGATGTGCCGTGCGAGGTGCCTGGCAGAACAGCGGGCTGGCAGCACAACTGGCTGTCAGCGTGGCCGGGGCGTATCAGCGGCGGCAGGTCGCGGGGTAAAAATCGCGGATAATGGAGGCTTTCGTGTCTAACGAGCCCCTGGAAGGAAGCGCGATGGAATTTAGCACAAAAGCCCTTGATTTGAGCAAAGCCGGCCAAAATGGTTTCCTGGCGACCAAGACCGACTGCCTCGTGGTCGGCCTGTTCGAGGGCCAGAACCTGGCCGGCGTGGCCAAGGCGCTGGATACGGCCACCAAGGGCTTGGTGGCGCGGCTGGTCAAGCAGGGCGACTTCGAAGGCAAGCGCGGCACCCACCTGATGCTGCACGAAGTGGCCGGCGTCGGCGCCGCGCGCGTGCTGCTGGTGGGCCTGGGCAAGGAAGCCGAGTTCTCGGACAAGGCCTTTGCCGACGCCGTGCGCACCGCGGTGCGTGCCTTGTCGTCCACGCGCGCCACCACCGCGCTGTGGTGCCTGGCGCAGCAGGCGCCGCAGCAGCGCGACGTTTCGTGGGCCATCATCAGCACCATCACGCTGGTGCGCGACGCCGGCTACCGGTTGCTCGAGCGCCACCCCGGCCTGAAGCGCGCCAATGCCAACGGCAAGCCCAACGGCGCCGACAAGTCGTCGCTGCGCAAGGTCGTGATCGCGGTCGACAGCAGCGACGCCCGCGCCGCCACCCAGGCCGCTGTGCGCGGCACCGCCATCGCCAACGGCATGGAAGTGACGCGTGACCTGGGCAACCTGCCGTCCAATATCTGCACCCCGACCTACCTGGCCAATGCCGCGCGCAGCATCGCCAAGCGCCACAAGCTCAAGGCCGAAGTGCTGGGCCGCAAGCAGATCGAGGCGCTCAACATGGGCGCCTTCCTGGCCGTGACCAAGGGCAGCGAGGAGCCGCCGCAGTTCATCGTGCTGCGCTATGACGGCGCCGGTGCCAAGCAGGCGCCGGTGGTGCTGGTGGGCAAGGGCATCACCTTCGACACCGGCGGCATCTCGCTCAAGCCGGGCGAGGGCATGGACGAGATGAAGTACGACATGTGCGGCGCCGCCTCGGTGCTGGGCACCATCCAGGCCGTGGCCGAGATGGGCCTGAAGCTCAACGTCGTGGCCGTGGTGCCGACCTGCGAGAACATGCCCAGCGGCGTCGCCACCAAGCCGGGCGATGTCGTCACCAGCATGTCGGGCCAGACCATCGAGATCCTGAACACCGACGCCGAGGGCCGCCTGATCCTCTGCGACGCGCTGACCTACGTCGAGCGCTTCAAGCCGGCCGCGGTGATCGACGTGGCCACGCTGACCGGCGCCTGCATCATCGCGCTGGGCCACCAGAACAGCGGCCTGTACTCGCGCTCCGACATGCTGGCCGACCAGCTGCTGCAGGCCGGCCGCCATGCCATGGATACCGCCTGGCGCATGCCGCTCGATGACGAGTACCAGGACCAGCTCAAGTCCAACTTCGCCGACATGGCCAATATCGGCGGGCGCCCGGCGGGCAGCGTGACCGCGGCCTGCTTCCTGTCGCGCTTTACCGAGAAGTACGACTGGGCCCACCTGGACATCGCCGGCACCGCCTGGAAGAGCGGTGCGGCCAAGGGCGCCACTGGCCGCCCGGTGCCGCTGCTGACGCAGTTCCTGATGGACCGCGCGGCCTGACGGCAGCAGTCAGCCACCCCGGCAACGCAAGCAGCAAACGCCCATGACGCGCATCGACTTCCACAGCAACGTGCCGGACCTGCTCGGCTATGTCTGCCGGCTGGTCCGCAAGGCCTACGGCGCCGGCCAGAAGGTAGTGATCCACGGCACGCCGGCGCAGCTGGCGGACCTGGATGCGCGCCTGTGGACCTTTTCGGCGCTGGATTTCCTGCCGCATTGCGGGCTTGAACACCCCAATGCGGCGGTCACGCCGATCCTGCTGGCCGCCACCACCGAAGGCGTGCCGCACCACCAGCTGCTGATCAACGTGTCCGACCAGCCGCCGGCGCAATTCGCCAGTTTCGAACGCCTGATTGAAGTGGTGGGGTCCGGCGACGCCGCCCGCGAAGCCGGCCGCCAGCGCTACCGCTTCTACCGCGAACGCGGCTATCCGCTGACTCATCACGATATCGGCCAGCCCAAGGGAGACGCAGCATGAGCGAACGCACCACATCGCGGGTGATTCCGCGGCCGGGGCCCAACGACAGCATTCCGCTGCTGACGGAGGTGGTCGAACTGCCGGATGCGGAATCGGCGGCGCAGCCGCAGGCCGCTACGCAGGAGGGCGTCATCGATACCTTCGGCATGGCCGAATCCGGCATGGTCATGCATGTGGGCGATACTGGCGATAGCGCGGAGCCGCAGGCCGAAGCAGCGGCGCCGCAAGCCCCGGCAGGGGCGACCGATCCCGGCGAGGACGACCTGCGCGCCATGCGCAGCGAGCTGCTGTCGCGCGTGATGCTGCGCTTTCGCACCGAGTGGCCGCAGGTGGTCGAGGCCCATACCGAAGCCACGCTGCAGGCGCGGCTGGCGCCGCTGACGGCGCAGCTCGCCAGCGAGCTGACGCAGTCGCTGGAGGCCCGGCTGGTGGAGTGGCTGGACGCCACGCTGGAGGAGATCGAGCGGACGCCGGGCGGGGATTGAAGCGAGCCGTCGCCCCCCTTGGCGCGGCCGGCATGCAAGACGCCTCAGCCAACAAAAAAGCCCGCGGGATTGCGGTAATGCCGTTCAGTTAAGTCTGAACGGCATTTTTCTTTGCAGGGGTTGTAAACAAGGTGTCGAGCTGTTAACTTGCCGTTCCGATGCTATCGGAACAAGTCCACGCCACCCTTGAGCTTAGTGAGCCGGCCAGTTTTGCCCGGCTCAGCGAGCACCTGCCGATGGCTTGGATTGAGCAAGCGCTGGCAGCCTCGGGGACAGCGTCCGTTCGCCGGCGCCGACTGCCAGCAGAGCAGGTGGTCTGGCTGGTCATCGCGCTGGCGCTCTATCGGCACCAATCGATTCCCGATGTGCTGGAGACGCTGGACCTGGCACTGCCCAACGATGCCAACGCCTGTGTCAGCAAGAGCGGGATCGCCCAAGCCCGCGAGCGGCTTGGAGACAAGCCTCTGTTGTGGCTGTTCGAGCAGACCGCACGGGCGTGGGTGGCTCAGGATGCTGCGCACTACAAATGGAAGGGCTTGGCGCTTTACGCCATGGATGGGACCACCTTCCGCACTGCCGATAGCCCTGAGAATCGCCTCCACTTTGGCGCGCAGAGCTACGCCAGCGGCAAGGTCGCCAGCTATCCACAAGTCCGCGGGGTCTCGGTCACGGCTGTTCCCACCCATCTTGTTGCCGATATCGCCTTTGGCTGTTACGGGCGCAACGAGATGCTCTATGCCAAGGAGCTCATTGAGCGGATCCCGGATCATTCGTTGACGATCTTTGACAAGGGCTTTCTGGCCGCAGAGATCCTGTGGGGCTTGCGCATGGGCGGCAGCGAGCGCCACTTCCTGATCCCCGCTAAGAAGAATCTGCAGTGGGAGTTGCTCTCAGGCAACGAGGGCGATGGCATCGTCCAGATGAAGGTCTCGCCTCAGGCTCGCCGCAAGAATCCTGCCTTGCCAGAGACTTGGACAGCTCGCGCGATCCGGGACGAGGACTCAGACCGCGTCCTGTTGACCTCGTTGACAGACCGTCGGCGCTTCAAGGCAGCCGACATCATTGGGTGCTACAAGCGCCGTTGGGAAATCGAAACCAGCTATCGAGAACTGAAGCAGACGATGCTCGGGGCCGAACTGACCTTGCGCAGCCGCCAGCCTGAGGGCGTGCATCAGGAAATCTGGGGGGCACTGATTGCGTACAACCTGGTGCGTCTGGAGATGGCCAAGGCTGCGCTCGAGGCCCGCGCCGAGCCCACCGACTTGAGCTTTGTGCTGGCCTTGCGCCTGATACAGGGCGAGTTGATCTGGGCAGCCGGCATGGCCCCAGGCAAGCTGCCGGCCCACCTGCAGCGCATGCGCGCCAAACTTCAGTTGGCGATCGTCCAAAAGCGACGGGGGCGTAAGTGCCCCCGTGAAGTCAAAGCCCTGCCTAAGCGCTACACCGTCCGGTTCCTCAGAAAGGACCTTAACTGAACGGCATTACCGCCTCGGCGGGGTTTTCTCATCCGGCAAGTGCGCCTCAATCCGTCACTGCACCCTTGCTGGCCGTCGACGCCAGCTTCGAAAACTTCGCCAGCACCCCACGCGTATAGCGCGGCCCCGGCGCCTTCCAGTCGGCACGCCGCTTCGCCAGCTCTTCCTCCGGCACGTTCAGCTGCAGCAGCAGCTTGTGCGCGTCGATGGTGATCGAGTCCCCTTCCTGCACCAGCGCGATCGTGCCGCCCACCGCCGCCTCAGGCGCGACGTGGCCGACCACCATGCCCCAGGTACCACCCGAAAAGCGGCCATCGGTGATAAACCCGACCGACTCGCCCAGTCCCTTGCCGATGATGGCCGAGGTCGGCGCCAGCATTTCCGGCATGCCCGGGCCGCCCTTGGGGCCGAGGTAGCGCAGCACCAGCACGTCGCCGGCGTTGATCTTGTCGGCCAGGATGGCTTCCATCGCGCTCTGCTCGTCCTCGAACACGCGCGCCGGGCCGGTGATGACCGGGTTCTTGAGCCCGGTGATCTTGGCGACGGCGCCTTCCTCGGCCAGGTTGCCCTTCAGGATGGCAAGGTGGCCTTCCTTGTAGAGCGCTTTTTCGATCGGCAGGATCACATCCTGGTCGGCACGCGGGGTGTCTGGCACGTGTTCGAGTTCTTCGGCCAGCGTGCGGCCGGTAATGGTCAGGCAGTCGCCATGCAGCAGGCCGGCCTTGAGCAGGATCTTCATGACCTGCGGGATGCCGCCCGCCTTGTGCAGGTCGGTGGCCACGTATTGCCCCGAAGGCTTCAGGTTGCAGATCACCGGCACCTTGCGGCGGATGCGCTCGAAGTCCTCGATGGTCCATTCGACTTCCGCCGAATGCGCGATGGCGAGGTAGTGCAGCACCGCGTTGGTCGAGCCGCCGGTGGCCATGATCAGCGCCACGGCATTCTCGATCGACTGGCGCGTGATGATGTCACGCGGCTTGATGTCCTTCTTGATCGCCTCTACCAGCACGCGCGCAGATTCCGCCGCGCTGTCGACCTTCTCCTGGTCCGGGTTGGCCATGGTCGACGAGTACAGCAGCGACATGCCCAGCGCCTCGAACGACGAACTCATCGTGTTTGCGGTGTACATGCCGCCGCACGAGCCGGTAGACGGGCAGGCGTGCTGTTCGACGCCCTCGAAGTCTTCCTGGCTCATGCGGCCGGCGGTGAATTCGCCTACGGCTTCGAACGACGACACGATGGTCAGGTCCTTGCCCTTCCAGTTGCCCGGCTTGATGGTGCCGCCATAGACATAGATGCCCGGCACGTTGGTGCGTGCCAGCGCGATCATGCCGCCGGGCATGTTCTTGTCGCAGCCGCCGATCACGACCACGCCGTCCATCCACTGGCCCTGCGCCGCGGTCTCGATGCAGTCGGCGATGACCTCGCGCGAGATCAGGGAGTACTTCATCCCCTCGGTGCCCATCGACATGCCGTCCGAGATGGTCGGCGTGCCGAACACCTGCGGGTTGGCGCCGGACGCCTTGACCGCGTCGATCGCCGCGTCGGCCAGGCGCTGCAGGCCGGCATTGCACGGCGTGATCGTCGAGTGACCGTTGGCGATGCCCACCATCGGCTTGTCGAAGTCTTCCTTCTTGTAGCCGAGGGCGTAGTACATCGAGCGGTTGGGGGAACGCGCCACGCCTTGGGTGATGTTCTGCGAGCGTTTGTTGAATGCCATGGTGGGTCTCCGGGGGATGTCCGGCGCCGCGGAGTTGTGCGCTGTCACGCGGGCAGCCGATGTTGTGCCGGAAAGCATGCCCCTTGCATTTTGGAGTGTCAAATATATTATTTTCCCTCTATTGAGTCGAAAAAAATATCAGGAGGCGTCTTGGACCTGCGTCAGCTGCGTTACTTCGTCACCGTGGCGGAAGAGCTGCATTTCGGCCGGGCCGCGCAACGGCTATCGATGACACAGCCGCCGCTGTCGCAGCAGATCCAGGCGCTGGAGGAGGAACTTGGCGTGCCGCTGTTCGTGCGCACGCGGCGCTCCGTGGCGCTGACACCGGCCGGCGCGCAGTGGCTGCCCGAGGTGCGGCGGGTGTTGGCCGATGCCGCGGCCCTGCCCGGGCTGGCGCAGCGGCTGGCGCGGGGCGAGCTGGGTTCGCTGTCGCTGGCCTTCGTCAGCACCGCCGACTATGGCATCCTGCCTGACCTGCTGCGGCGGTTCCGGGCGCGTCATCCGGAGGTGCAACTGCAGTTGCGCGAGGCCACCAGCGACGTCCAGCTCGAAGCGCTGCTGGAAGGCGCGATCGACGCGGGCCTGGTGATCCGGCCACAGCTGCCTGCGATGCCGCCCGGACTGGCCTACCTGCCGCTGGTCAGCGAACCGCTGGTGCTGGCAGTCGCCGACGGCTGGCGGCCGGCAGGCGGGCTCGCGCAGGACGGCAAGGTATCGCTGCGCGAGGCAGCATCCGAACCGCTGATCATCTTCCCGCGCCGAAGCGCGCCGGCGTTTTATGACATCATTACGGGCTACTATGCGCGCGAGGGCCTGGTGCCGGCGATCGCGCAGGAAGCCATCCAGATGCAGACCATTGTCAGCCTGGTGTCGGCTGGCATGGGCGTGGCGCTGGTGCCGGCATCGCTGTGCAACCTCCGGCGCACCGGCGTCGCGCCGGTGCTGCGGTCGTTCATCGAGATTGCCGGCGCACTGGCCACCGAGGCCACCTTAGCCGCCGCGGCGCCGCGCTGAGCGCGCGGCCGGCCCATACCGATAACTTCATTCACGCCAACATGCTGATCCATCCCCAGTTCGACCCGGTTGCCATCCACCTGGGCCCGCTTGCCATCCGCTGGTACGGGCTGATGTACCTGGCCGGGTTCATCATGTTCCTGTGGTTCGGCCGCCTGCGCATCCGCCAGCCGCACATGGCGGCCAAGGGCTGGACCACGCGCGACCTCGACGACATGCTGTTCTTCGGCGTGCTGGGCGTGATCCTGGGCGGGCGGCTGGGCTATGTGCTGTTCTACAAGCCGACGTACTACCTGTCGCACCCGATGGAAATCTTCAAGGTGTGGGAGGGCGGCATGGCCTTCCACGGCGGCTTTCTCGGCGTGATCGTGGCCATGTGGCTGTTCGGCAGGCTGCGCCGCCGCCACTGGATGGAGGTGACCGACTTCATCGCACCGATGATCCCGTGCGGGCTGGCCGCCGGCCGCATCGGCAATTTCATCAACGGCGAGCTGTGGGGCCGCGCGACCGACCTGCCCTGGGGCATGATCTTCCCGCAGGCGGGCGACAACATCCCGCGCCATCCGTCGCAGCTGTACCAGTTCGCCGGCGAAGGCGTGGCGCTGTTCATCATCCTGTGGCTGTTCGCGCGCAAGCCGCGGCCGATGGGCGCGGTCTCGGGCGTGTTCCTGATCGGCTATGGCGCGTTCCGCTTTGCCGCCGAATTCGCGCGCGAGCCGGACAGCTTCCTGGGCCTGCTGGCGCTGAAGATGTCGATGGGGCAGTGGCTGAGCCTGCCGATGATCCTGGCCGGCATCGCGATGGTGATCTGGGCCTACCGGCGCCAGCCGGGCGCGGGCGCGCCGCAGCCGGCGGCCTGAGCCAAGGCGCCGCGGGCGGTTACTTTCCGGCGCGGCGCAGTGCGTCGATGCGCGCCTGCGTATGCGGGTGCGTCGACAGGAAGTCCTGGCCGCGCTCCGGTGCGGTCTCCGGTGCCGACGATGCCGACGATGGCGCGCCGGCGCCCGCACGATGTTCCAGCTTGACCAGCACATCGGCTAGCGCCGCGGGCGGCAGGCCATTGCGCTGCATGACCTCGATGGCAAAGTCGTCGGCCTCGCGCTCGTGGTCGCGCGAGTAGCGCAGCGTCAGCATGGCGGCCGGCACGCCCGCCAGTACGGTCGAGATATCGCCGAACAGGTAGGCCGACAGCGCACCCAGCGCCGAGGCCTGGATGACCTGCTGCAGGCCGTGGCGGCGCGCCACGTGGCCGGCTTCGTGCGCCAGCACCCCCATCATTCCGGCGCCGGTGCCGGCCAGGCCGACCAGTTCGTCGGTGACTACGATGGTGCCGCCGGGCAGCGCCAGGGCATTGGCGCCGATTTCACCGCCCTGGCGGAACAGGATCTGGTAGTCGTGCCCCGCGTCGGGCGGCCGCCTGAGCGCGGCAAAGCCCTGGCGGATGCGTTCCTGCTCGGCCTGCGGCAGCTGCGTCGGCTTGACCACGCCGTTGTCCAGGCTCGCCAGCGTCAGCCTGCCCAGATGGGCCTCCACTTCCGCCGGCACCGTGCGCGCCATCACGCCCGCGCCCCACGGCAGCAGCACGTAGTAGCCCAGCACCAGCACCGCCACCAGCGCCGCCACCGCCATCCCCGCCAGGCGCCAGCTGTTCTGCGCGCGAGACACCAGCCCTTCGCGATGGCCGGTGGCGGCCAGCATGTGGTCGAAGGCGGCGTGGTCGTTGATTTCGCAGAAGGCGCCGTCGGCGAACGTGACCAGCCGCGGCGCGCGCCGTACGCGTTCGGATACGCGCACATCGGACAGCGCCGCGCGGCGCAGTTCGGCGCCGCTGTCGTCGCGCAGCACCGCCTGCTGCGCTTCCACGGCCAGGGTTGCCGGATGCGCACGCGAGGTGCGGCCATCGAAGAAGGTGACTGGGATCATGGTGCTGACGCTACCGGGCGCTGCAGTCAGAGCGCGATGTCGATGTCGTACCAGTCTACTGCTGCATCGCCGAGCGCACCGACCTGCTGCACCTCGCCGGCGACAAAGCTGTCGAGCGGGCCGGCGGCCAGCATGGTCACGCTTTCGACCCGGTAACGCGTAGCGCGCACCCGCGCGAAAGGCAGGTACAGGCCCAGCGTGAGCGCGATGGCGATCAGGTTGGTGACGAAGATAAAGATCATGCGGCCCGCGCCGACCTGGCAGCGGAACGCGTGCTGGGCGAGCGTGGTGTGGCTCCATACGACGTTCTGCAGGCGCGCCATCAGGTAGGGGCTGACCGCCAGCAGGCCCAGGTAGAAACCGGCAATCGCGAAGCCGAGGATCGCCGCGGCGGCGAGGCCCTTGGTCCCCGGTGCCACCACCGCGCCCAGGACAAAGCTGAGCACGATGCCGGCGACAGCCGTTGCCAGCACCACGCCGAACGCCCGCAGGTAGACGCCGTAGAACTCGCCGGCGCCGGCGGCAAAGCCGAATGGCGCCGTGCCGAAGCGCGTGTTGCGGTGCTGGTACTGCTTGAAACGCTGGTGCGCCAGCGGCCCGAGCAGCCCCAGCGTGAACACCGCCGCCAGCGGCCACAGCACGAATACCTTGTAGGCCTCGGCATCCCCGCCGGTAAAGGCAAAGCGCAGGCCGCGGTAGCTGGAATTGGCCATGCGGAAGCGCAGCGAGCGCACCAGCAGCAGCGGGAACACCGCCAGCAGCGCCACCAGCATCGCCAGCGCGAGGAAGGGCGATACGTTCGAGGCCAGCTGGAACGCAAGGGCGAGGCCGAACACGATGGCGCGGCCCTTCAGGATCGCCGAGGGCTTGCCGTGGTAATCGAAGCTGGCCCCGTCGAGCCGGGTATTGCGATAGAAGTACTGCAGCGTGCGCACCTTGGCCCATGCGGAATAGATGCCGAAGGTGACGATGGTCAGCAGTACATTAACAATCCAGATACGGAAATATTCCGATCCGGACCCGGTGAAAGACAGGCGCAGAGGTTGCGGTGACGCCGGCTCCGTGTCAAAGGCCGCGGACGAAGAGAACGTGAAATCGCTGCTGCCGGCGTGCATGAGGGAAGCTCCCGGGAAAATGGAAATGCGGATTGGCCAATGGAACGCGGCAAAAGACCCTGCGCGCTTGTATCAGATATGCAACCATTTGAAATCAGGCCATTGCGATGCGCGCGGCACATTCTCGCATCGATAAATTAAGACCGCGGCACATTTTGCATATGCAATTGCCGACAGTCGGGTTTGCCTGGTTGGCGCCATGGGAAAACCCTCGTAACAATCGAGAAACATCCTGTTACACTGATTGTAATCTGTAACAAGTTTCGGATGCGTGCCATCAATAAATTCAAGGACTTAGATCCACTGGCACGGTAATCGCTAACGATGCTGTTACAAGATGAGCGGCAAGCCACAGTCGCCACGGAAGCGTTCAGGGAGGGTCCACACGGACCACTGGGGGCGGATGCTTCACGCCACAGAACAGGGCAACGGGAAAATCCGCGCGCAAGCGCGTTTCGAGGGGGGCGCCGGGCCAGCGCCAGGTTTGAATGATGACCCACGCAGCGGATACGAACCTATTCGCAGGCGATGCAAGCAGTTCAGTAGTCCTTTCAGGCGCGGGCGTTTCTTTGCAGGGAGGCATGGAAACGCCCGCCGCACCTCCTTCTCGCCACGCCGGCGCCATTCACGCGCTTTCTCGCGCGCTTCCTCGCACGCTTTCTCCGACGCCTGATTCCGTATTGATCCCGTATTCTGCAGTGCAACATCGAAACCGCTTGTATCGTTGCCGCCCTAATCCATAATTATGAATTATGGCAACCGGGACGCATGGTTCCGGCCACGGATTCCTCAACCGGGGGTGGCAATGCGCATCGTCCAGCAGGCGCTGTACCTCGAAGTCGCAGACCGGCTGCGCGCAATGATCGATGCCCATACGCTGACCCCCGGCGCCTGGATCGATGAAAGCGCGATGGCCGAGTCGCTCGGCATCTCGCGCACGCCGCTGCGCGAAGCGCTGAAGGTGCTGGCTGCCGAAGGGCTGGTCCGGCTCGAGCCGCGCCGCGGCTGCTTTGTCAATAAATTGTCCGAGCAGGACCTGGACGAGATCTTCCCGCTGATGGCGCTGCTCGAAGGCCGCTGCGCCTACGAGGCCGCGCGCAACGCCACGCGGGCCGACCTGGACGCGCTGGACGGCCTGCACGCCGACCTGGCCCGCTATGCGCAGGCTGGCGATATCGATGCCTATTACGAAACCAACGCGCAGATCCATGAGGCGATCCAGCGCCTGGCCGGCAACCGCTGGCTGTCGGGGCTGATCAGCGACCTGCGCAAGGTGCTGCGGTTGTCGCGCCACAAGAGCCTGAAGTTGCCCGGCCGCATCCACGAGTCCTGCGCCGAGCATCTGTCGGTGTTCGCCGCGCTCAAGGCGCGCGACCCTGAAGGCGCCGAGGCGATGATGAAGACCCATCTGCTGCGCCAGCGCGCGGCCCTGCAGGCGCTCGACCATGCCGCCGGCGCGGCCCAGCCGACCCGGGCGCCGCCGCCACTGCGCGTGGCCGGCGGCGACGACTAGCGGCCCGCGCCCCACGCTTTACGCCGCAGCATGGCAAGTCCTTTACGTTCCGATCGATGCACAAGGCAGGTACCGCATGAACTCCTTCGACACGGGTGACCGGAAAATCAGCGCGCCGCTGGGCGAGAGCGAGCCGGCCGGCAGTAATTTCCTGTCGCGGCTGGGCCGCTGGTGGGGCCGCAAGGGCGAGGCCGAGGCCGCGACCAAGGCAGCCAACGGCGTGGCGCACGCCGACGGCGAGGTGCCGTTGCCAACGCGCGTGGCGCGGCGACAGCGTGAGCAGTTGCGGCTGTGCTTCGATGCCCGCCTGACCGACGGTGCCGCCAATGCCGCTGCGCAGGCGTGGCAGGCCGAGTACGAGGCCGCGGGCGAGGCCACCCGGCGCGCCATGCTGGAGTTGCTTGCGGAGGTCGCCGGCAGCAGCGGCGAAAAGGCCGCCGACGCCAAGGGCGAGGGCAAGGGTGACACAAAGGGTGAAGCCAGGGGTGACACAAAGCCCGACGGCAAGGCAGGCCATTCCGGACTGACCCACGCCCTGTCCAGCGCCCGCATCCGCTTCTTCAAGCGTTTGGCCGCGCTCCACGGCCAGCGCGGCAGCAGCGCCTGCGGGCTGCACTTCCTGATCCAGCTGCGCGCCGACATGCTGCGCTGGCAGCGCCGGGTGCCGGGGCTGCGCGTGCTCGACGACGACCTCGAGGCGCTGTTCTCCAACTGGTTCGACGTGGGCCTGCTGGAACTGCAGCCGATCACCTGGGACTCGCCCGCCTCGCTGCTGGAAAAGCTGATCCGTTATGAGGCCGTACACGAGATCGCCTCGTGGACCGACCTGCGCAACCGGCTCGACTCCGATCGCCGCTGCTACGCCTTCTTCCATCCGCGCATCCCGCGCGAGCCGCTGATCTTCGTCGAGGTCGCGTTCGTCCCCGAGATGGCCGCCAATGTCCAGACATTGCTCGACGAGGCCGCCCCGCTGGAAGACCTGCGCCGCGTAAAGTGGGCCATCTTCTACTCGATCAGCAACACGCAGGCCGGCCTGCGCGGCGTCAGCTTCGGCAATTTCCTGCTCAAGCGCGTGATCGAGGAACTGCAGCGCGAATTTCCCAAGGTCAAGCAGTTCGCCACGCTGTCGCCGATTCCCGGGTTTGCCGACTGGCTGCGCAAGCAGGACGCCGAGGCGGTCTCTCGCGCGCTCGGCGACAAGCGCCTGGCGCGCTGGCGCGAGCGCCACGGCGAGGCGCCGGCCGACGGGGCAGGGTGGCTGGCGGCGCTGTCGCCCGAAGCGCCCGCCGATGCCGACCCGTTGACGCGCGATACCGCGATGGCGCTGGCCGCGCATTACCTGGTGCGCGAGCGCCACCAGGCGCTGCCGGCGGACCCGGTGGCACGCTTCCATCTCGGCAACGGCGCCTGTGTCGAGCGGCTCAACTGGGCCGCCGACCTGTCGCGCAAAGGCCGAAGCCAGAGCTGCGGCATGATGGTGAATTACCTTTACGTGCCCGAGGCGCTGGATGACAATCTGGCACGCCTGGGTGCAGGCAACCCGCGCATCGGCCGTAGCGTCGGGAAGCTGCTGTGACCCTGGTCCGGTCACGGGGATGGCCCAGCACAGCGCGGCGCCGTGCGCCGCGTTTCCTTGTCGGGACCTTGCAGTAGAGCCGTGCCACAGCGCCTGCGCGTGGCAATTCAGATCGACTTTCCGCAGAAAAGAGAGAGAGGAGACAGCAACATGAATCGTCGTCAGTTCAGCCTGGCCGCCTGCGCGCGCGCAGCGGGCATGGCACTTGGCGTGGCCGGCATCGGCGCCGCCACGCTGTTCGCGGCACCCGCCGCCCATGCCGATGCCTGGCCGTCCAAGCCCGTCACCGTGATCGTGCCGTTCCCGGCCGGCGGCGGCACCGATGCCTTTGCGCGCCCGCTGACCGCGCAGCTGTCCAAGCAGCTGGGCAAGCAGTTCGTGATCGACAACCGCGGCGGCGCGGGCGGCACGGTCGGGGCCAGCATCGCGGCCAAGGCCGCGCCGGACGGCTACACCGTGTTCATCGGCGGTGCGCACCATGCGATCGCGCCGTCGTTCTACAAGAAGCTGGACTACGACATCGAGAAGGATTTCATCCCGGTGACGGTGATCGCCCAGCCGCCGCAGGTGATAGTGGTCAATCCCAACCGCGTCAAGGCCAATACGCTGCAGGAGCTGATTGCCTACGCCAAGGCCAATCCCGGCAAGCTCAACTACGGCTCGGCCGGCAACGGTTCGGCCCACCACCTGGCGGGCGAGCTGTTCAAGATCCAGACCAAGACCTTCATCACCCATATCCCGTACAAGGGCGCCGGCCCCGCATTGTCCGACCTGATCGCGGGCCAGGTCGACCTGATGTTCGACGGCCTGGGCTCGTCGGCGCAGCATATCCGTGCCGGCCGCATCAAGGCGCTGGCGGTGGCATCGAGCAAGCGCTCGGCGGCCTTCCCCAATGTGCCGACCGCGGCCGAGGCCGGGGTGCCTAACTACGAGGTCTCGACCTGGTATGCGATGTGGGTGCCCAAGGGTACGCCCAAGGACATCGTCGACCGCCTGTACGCCGAGACCGAGAAGGCGCTGAACACGCCGGAAATGAAGCAGGTCTGGCTCAACAACGGCTCCGAGACACCGGTCTTCACGCAGGAGCAGTTCGCGCAGTTCCAGCGTGCCGAGATCCGCCGCTGGGCGCAGGTGGTGCAGCAGTCCGGCGCCAAGATGGATTGACGCGTCATCATGTCGAAGTCCGATCCATGCAACGGAGCGGGGCGATGAGCGGTACCGTCGTCTTTGCCTCCCAGGGCACCACTGCCACCGTCACGCTGTCGCACGCCGGCAAGCTCAACGCCATCTCCGCGCAGATGTGGCGCGAGCTGGCGGCAGGCTTCACCCGCCTGGCGGCCGACTCCGCGCTGCGCTGCGTGGTGGTGCGCGGCGCCGACGGCAACTTTGCCGCCGGCGCCGACATCGCCGAGTTTCCCGCCGAACGCGGCGACGAGGCTGCGGTGCGGCACTACCACATGGCCACCATCGCGCCGGCGCTGGCCGCCGTGGCGCAATGCCCGCACCCGACCGTGGCGAAGATCGAGGGCGTATGCGTAGGCGGCGGCCTGGAGATCGCATGCCATTGCGACCTGCGCATCGCCGCCTCGGACAGCCGCTTCGGGGTGCCGATCAACCGGCTCGGCTTCCCGATGGCGCCGGGCGAGCTGCAAGGCCTGCTGGCGCTGGCGGGGCGCGCCGCAACGCTCGAGATCCTGCTGGAAGGCCGTGTCTTCGACGCCGCCGAGGCGCATGCCAAGGGCCTGTTGACGCGCGTGGTGGAGCCAGGCGCGCTGGCCGCCGAAGTCGATGCCGCGGTGCGCCGCATTGCCGCCGGCGCACCCGCCGCGGCGCGCATCAACAAGGCCACCATCCACCGCCTGGCGCCGATGCCGGCGCCGCTGTCGCCGGCCGAGCTCGACGCGCACTTCGCCTATGCGGAAGGCGCCGACCATGCCGAGGGCGTGGCCGCCTTCCTGGCGCGCCGGCCGCCGCAGTTCCGGGGAGAGTAGTCCGGCAAATCTGCCAGAATGCGGGATTGCCATGCCCGCACCATCTGGCATCGGGGGCCATGCCCCTGCGTGACCCATACCGTTCCAAGCCTTTCGTTCGATCCACACCATGAACGCCAACCTGTTCGCCCTGTTCGAAACCCGCTTTCCCGCGGACCGCACCGCCTGCTGCATCGAGACCCACGACGGCCTGTACTACAGCTGGGACGACCTCGACCGCGCCACCGCCAAGCTGGCCAACCTGCTGGGCTCGCTGAACCTGCCCGAAGGCGCGCGCGTGGCCGTGCAGGTCGAGAAGTCGCCCGAGGCGCTGTTCCTGTATCTGGCCACGCTGCGCGCGGGCTACGTCTACCTGCCGCTGAATACCGCTTACCAGGAGGCGGAGATCGACTATTTCGTCGGCAACGCCGAGCCGTCGGTGGTGGTGTGCAGCAGCAAGAATTTCGCCTGGGTGTCCAAGGTGGCTTTCCGCCACGGCGTCAACCACGTCTTTACGCTGGACGATGACCGCAGCGGCTCGCTGCTGGCACGTGCGGCCGGCAAGGACGACACCTTTGCCACCGTCGCGCGCGCGGACGACGACCTCGCCGCCATCCTCTACACCTCGGGCACCACCGGCCGCAGCAAGGGCGCGATGCTGACGCACCGCAACCTCGCCTCCAACGCGCAGACGCTGCACGAATACTGGGGCTGGCGCAGCGACGACGTGCTGCTGCACATGCTGCCGATCTTCCACGTGCACGGCCTGTTCGTGGCCTCGCACGGCGCGCTGCTGGCCGGCGCCAAGATGATCTGGGCGCCCCGGCTCGACATGGCGCAGGTGCTGAAATTCCTGCCGCGCTCGACCGTGATGATGGGCGTGCCGACCTACTACGTGCGCATGCTGCAGGAGCCGCGCTTCGACGACGACACCTGCCGCCGCATGCGGCTGTTCGTGTCGGGCTCGGCGCCGCTGCTGCTGGAAACCTTCGACGCCTTCCGCGAGCGCACCGGCCATACCATCCTGGAGCGCTACGGCATGAGCGAGACGGTGATGCTGGTGTCCAACCCGTATGACTCCGCGCTGGGCGAACGCATCGGCGGCACCGTCGGGATGCCGCTGCCGGGCGTGTCGGTGCGCGTGGTCGATGGCGATGGCAACCCTTGCGCGCCGGGCGAGATCGGCAATGTCGAGGTCAAGGGCCCGAACGTATTCCATGGCTACTGGCGCATGCCGGAGAAGACCAGGGAAGAGTTCACCGGGGACGGCTGGTTCAAGACCGGCGACGTCGGCCGCTTTGGCGGCGCCATTGTCAGCCAGGCTGGCGAGCGCCAGGTGCCGGACAGCTACCTGACCATTGTCGGCCGCAGCAAGGACCTGATCATCTCGGGCGGCTACAACGTCTACCCGAAGGAAATCGAAAGCTTTATCGACGAGATGCCGGGCGTGGCCGAGAGCGCGGTGATCGGCGTGCCGCACTCGGACTTCGGCGAGGCAGTGGTGGCGGTGGTGGTGACGAAGCCGGGCGCGGAGATCGATGAGTCGGCGATGATCGGCACGCTGAAGGGACGCATCGCCAATTTCAAGGTGCCCAAGCGCGTGCACGTGGTGGACGAACTGCCGCGCAATACGATGGGGAAGGTGCAGAAGAACGTGTTGCGGCAGCAGTTTGCAACGCTCTGACGTTCCAGGGCATGCTGCCTCTCCCGCTTGCGGGAGAGGCAGCATGCAAGCGGTGGCTCACCGGCTTACTTCAGCATCTGCACCGACCCGTTCACCGATACCGTCACCTGCGTCTTGCCGCCTTCCACCGGCACCGGCACCGCGGCATCGGCCATCATCGCCTTGGCTGCGCCATACATGCGCGGCATCGGCGGCACCACGCCGCTTTCGCTCACGTTGACCTCCCGGATGGTGTAGCTGTTGTAGCCGAACAGCTTGGTGCTCGACTGCGCCTTGTTGCGGAACGTTGCCGCCGCCTGTTCGGCCAGCCTGGCCTCGGCCGCTTCGCGCGCTTCGCGCGACAGCGAGAAGGCGATGTTCTGCACCTGCATCTGGCTGGCCAGCTCGCCTGCCAGCTTCGATACCGCCGGGAAATCGCGCGACTTCAGGATGACCTCGGAGCGCCCGCGCCACGTGCTGATGCGGCCGTTGCGGTCGGTGCTCGGGTGGATGGTGAAGCCGCCCGATTCCGCGGTCACGCCCTGCGTGCGCTTTGCCTGTGCCAGCACGGCCTGGGTGCGCGTGGACAGCGCCGTCGAGATCGCCGTGGGCTCCGCGCCTTCCTGTTCGGCGGCCAGCGTCAGTTGCACGATGTCGGTCGGCACTTCGCTCATTGCCTGTGCTGACAGCGACAGCACGCCGGACGGCGTCTCGGCCGGCCCGCCATGCGCCGAAGCGACGATGGCGGTGGTGCCCAGCAGGGTGGCGGCAAGCCATTGTTTCATCTTGTTCTCCCGAAAAAACGTAGTGGCTGTCAGACGGAACCGGCGCCTGAAACGTTCCGCGAGATTGCAAACGAATGTTGCGGACCCGGTGCCCTCAGAACGCCTGCCAGGCCTTCCACAGCATGTAGGACGCCAGGCACAGCAGCAGCACCGCAAAGGCCTTGCGCAGCTGCCCGACATCCATCTGGTGCGCGGTGCGCGCCCCCAGCGGCGCGGTCAGCATGCTGGCCGCGACAATGACGAGCATCGCCGGCAGGTAGATGTAGCCGATCGATCCCGGCGGCAGTCCCGGCATCTGCCAGCCGCTCCAGACATAGCCCGCCACGCTGGCGGCAGCGATCGGGAAGCCCAGTGCGGCCGACGTCGCCACCGCGTTGTGGATCGGCACGTTGCACCAGGTCATGAACGGTACCGAGACAAAGGCGCCGCCCGCGCCGACCAGGCTCGACAGGAACCCGATCACGCCGCCCGTGCCCAGCATGCCCGCCGCGCCCGGCAGTTGCCGGCTCGGGGCGGGTCGGCGGCTGCGCAGCATCTGCAGCGCGGAAAACCCGACAAACACGGCAAAGGCAAGCGACAGCCAGCTGGTCTTGAGCGCGGCAAAGACCTTGCCGCCCCCGATCATGCCGCCGAGCACGATGCCCGGTGCCAGCGCCAGCACCACCGGCCAGCGCACCGCGCCGCGCTTGTGGTGCGCGCGCACCGACGACAGCGACGTGAACAGGATGGTGCCCATCGAGGTGGCGATCGCCATATGGACAATGGCTTCCGTGGGAAAGCCCAGCGCGCTGAACAGCAGCGTCAGGAACGGCACCATCATCATGCCGCCGCCGACGCCGAGCAGCCCGGCGCAGAAGCCGGTAAAGGCGCCAAGGGCCAGCAGCGCAGGGACCAGCACCGGCAGGGTAGCAAGCTGCATGGGTCAGCGCGCCGGTGTCAGCGCATCAGCTTGCCGGTAATGAAGCGCCATTCCGCCGGCGTGACCGGCGTGATCGAGAGCCGGTTGCCACGGCGCAGCACCACCATGTCGGCCAGTTCTTCATGCTCGCGCAGCGCGGCCAGCGAAATCAGCTCGCTCTTGCGCTCGAAGCGCACGTCGACCAGCAGCCAGCGCGGCGTATCGGGCGTCGACGCGGCGTCGTAGTACGGGCTCTTGGCATCGAACTGGGTCGGGTCGGGGTAGGGCGTGGAGCAGACCTCGGCCAGGCCGGCAATGCCGGGCTCGGGACACGACGAGTGGTAGAACAGCACGCCGTCGCCGATCTGCATGGTGTCGCGCATGAAGTTGCGCGCCTGGTAGTTGCGCACGCCGGTCCACGGCAGCGTCCCCTCGCGGGCGAGGTCGTCGATGCTGGCCTCGTCCGGTTCCGATTTCATCAGCCAATACTGGCGGGCGCGTTTGTTCGGGGTCGGGCTCACGGCGCGGTTCGAGGATGAAGGAGTCGGAGTGCGCGGGCGAGGCCCGCGCGCGTGCGCAAAGAAAAAAGGCGATGGTTCAGAAAACCACCGCCTTTTTAGGGGGTCCCCGCCTCGGCCGCTGGGTCGGCATCCTGAACCCAAGTGAGGTTCAGAGTGGCTGCGGAAGTCGCATTTCGGGTACATCATCCACTCAGGGAGTCCAAGCCAGGCCCGGACTATGAATGCGACGACGCGCTCGCCCACGCGACATGATCCCGCACCATGCAATGCATATCGGTTCAAGGAGTTTATGACCCTCACGAACCAGGCAGGGAAACTGTCAAACGTCTGACGCTACAACCGCTTCGACCGGCCGGGTAGGTGACCTGCCTGCGGGATGTCAGACGTTTGCCGTTTCTAACTAGGATGGGATGAAAACGGCGGCCGGGCGCGATAACCTGGCCAGTCAGCTGCACTTTTGTGGTGCCTCGTGCAGTCTGGCTACACTATACACCGCGTCGCAGGCCTTACCAAGTCCACACGCGCGTATCGTTACATTTTGCGCGACAGCGCGGCATCCGCTGCACATCCCTCCATTTTCACGGTATATAAGGCTGCCCGGCTGGGTTTCAACCGGCCCGTTCAGCCCCGCGTGCCGGTACCCACGTGCGCGTATTGCCGCAACGCTTCGTCGGCGCGTTCGTTCAGTTCGCGGATGCGCGCGTGGATGGCCTCGACCGGGATCGTGCCTTCGGCCTGCTGCTTGCGCTGCAGGGCCAGCAGATCGGACGCGATCGAAATCGCGGCCATCACCGCCACGCGCTCGACGCCCTTGGCGGCAATGCCGTTGCGCAGCTTGTTCATCTGCGTGTCGACCAGTGCCACGGCCTCGAGCAGCGCGGCCTCGTTCTCGGGCGCGATGGCAAAGCGGTACGGCTGGCCGGCGATATTGACTTCGACTTGCTTGTTGCTCATGCGTGTTCTCCGGAGGCCTTGTGCGGCTCTGCCGCGGCGCCCTCGCCCAGCAGGTCGAGCTGGCGCGTGTCGCTGGCGGTCGGCAGCTTGTCAAGGATGGACTGGATGCGCAGCTGCGCTTCCTCGATCTTGATGTTGAGCAACTCGCGGTCGGCTGCCATGGCCTCGCGCTCGCTGCGCAACTGCGCGGCTTCACCCTCCAGCCGGGCGATCTCGTCGCGCAGCCGCTGGTTTTCCGCCGCCAGGGTGTCCGCATGGTGCAGCACGCGCCCGATCTTCGCGGCCAGTTGTTCGAGTTCGTTGAGCATAGGGCCTGTCATGATGGGATAAAGGTCAGGTAACGCGATTCTAGCCGATGCGCCGCCGCGCACAATGCGAAGGAAAGCGTTTGTGACCGGGTACCTGCATGGAAGTTGCAGCCTTCTGCACCCAAAACCACGGCAGAGTTGTGACAAAACACTACGGGCGCCGCGTTGACTCGGGTAGCGAAACTCCCTACACTCGCGCACGTTCCAGGTGCTCGCCCTTTTCGTCCCTGGCGAAAGGGCAGTTCAACGGGAAACAGGGAGCCTTGCCGGCCGCGCGCCGGACGGGCCAACCTGTGCTGCCCCCGCAACGGTAAGCGACCGCGTGCGCATCCGCCAGCGCCAGCCACTTCCGCAGCCAGCTGCCGGAAGGGCCGCCGGCAACGACCGGGATCCGATCCCGGCCACATGTCCACGCAGGACCGGCCGCACGCCACTGAACCTCGGGTTCGGGAAGGCGCCGGTTCCGAGTCGCCAGCCCGGATACCGGCCTGAACGCGGGCTGCCGCCCGTGCGCGGCACGCCTCATCGCCATATGGTCCGCGGGGGAACGGGCCCGGCCGTTCCTACCTAGTCCTGCATCATGCGTTCATCGCTCCACAGGTCGACCCGCCCGGCAGCAGCCCCGGCGGTGCGTCCGCTCGTGCCCGCAACCTCGTCTGCGATTGCGGCAGCCATTGCCTCGTTCACCCTGGTCCCGGCCACCTCGTTCGCGCAAGCCGCCGACAGCGGCACCGCCCAGCAACTGGCCCCGGTGGTGGTGACCTCCACCCGCACCGCGCAATCCATTACCGAGGCACTGCCGCACACGACGGTGGTGACGCAGCAAGATATCGTCAACTCGCAGGCGCCCGACCTGCGCACGCTGCTGCGCAACCAGGCCGGCGTGGAGCTCACCGCCAATGGCGGCATGGGCACCAACACCTCGCTGTTCATGCGCGGCGCCAACTCCAACCAGACGCTGATCCTGATCGATGGCGTGCGCGTGTCGTCGGCCAGCAGCGGCACCGCGCAGCTGGCCAATATCCTGCCCGACCAGATCGACCGGATCGAGGTGGTACGCGGCAACGTGTCGGCGCTGTACGGCTCGGACGCGATCGGCGGCGTGGTGCAGATCTTTACCAAGAGCGGTGCGGGCCAGGCCCCGGCGGCCAATGCGTCGGTGGAGTACGGCAGCAACAACACGCGCCAGGGCACGGTCGGCTACGGCGGGCAGGTGGGCGATACCTCGTTCAACCTGACCGGATCGGCGTTCAAGACCGATGGCTTCTCGTCGATCAATACGCAACAGGCGCCGCGCGCCAACCCCAACGACAACCCCTACGAGAACCAGAGCGTGTCGGGCCAGGTGAAGCACCGCTTCACGCCCGACTGGGATGCGGGCTTCAGCGGCTACTACTCGAAGAGCAAGCTGTCGTTCGACAGCGCCTTCGGCCGCCCGACCGACGACAACCGCACCAACAGCGAGCTGTACACGCTGTCGGCCTTCGTCAACGGCAAGGTCGGCGCCGACTGGACCACGCACTTCAAGCTGTCGCAGAGCGCGGACAACAGCGACACCTTCCTGAACGGGCGTCCCAACGGCACCTTCAACACCCGCAACCGCCAGTTCAACTGGCAGAACGAGTACGCGGTCGCCGCCAACCACACGCTGCTGTTCGGCACCGACTACCTGCAGCAGGAACTGGTCTCGAGCGCCTACGGCGCGCCCACGCGCAACGTGTTCTCGGTGTTCGGCGGCTACGACGGGCGCATCGGCAAGCACCAGCTGCAGCTCAACGCGCGCAACGACCATTATTCCGACTTCGGCAACCAGGGCAGCTTCTTCGCCGGCTACGGCTATAACGTGACCGATGCGTTCAAGCTGATCGCCAGCGTCAGCAACGCCTTCCGCGCGCCGACCTTCAACGAGCTGTACTTCCCCAACTTCGGCCAGCCCAACCTGCAGCCGGAGCGCGCCAAGTCGGTCGAGGCGGGCGTGCAATACACCACCGCCACGGCGGGCCTGCTGCGCGTGACCGCGTTCGAGACCCGTTACGACGACCTGATCGTGTCGGCGCTGCAGCCCAACGGCATGTTCCTGGCAGAGAACGTCAACAAGGCCAAGGTGCAGGGCATCGAGGCGTCGTGGCGCGCCACCGTGTACGGCACCGACGTTGGCGCCAGCGTGACCTTCCAGAACCCGGTCGACGAGCAGAACGACACCCAGCTGCTGCGCCGCGCGCGCCGCCACGCCGCGCTGGACGTGGGCCGCAACTTCGGCAACTGGCGCTTCGGCGGCGAATGGCTGGTATCGTCGTCGCGCATGGACGCCGGTTCGCGCCGCCTGGGCGGATACGGTATCGTCAACCTCAACGCCCGCTACAACATCGACAAGCAATGGTTCGTTGCCGCCCGCGTCGAAAACCTGTTCGACAAGGACTACCAGCTCGCTTACCCCTACAACACGCAGGGGCGCGCGGGCTTCATCACGCTGGGCTGGCGCCAGCGATGAGCGCTCGGGCGCGCCATGTCTGAGTTCCGGCGCGCCCTGGCGGTGTGGCTGGCGCTTGCCGTTGCGTCAGCCGCAGTCTTCGCGGCCTCGCTCGCGCTGGGCAGCGTATCGCTCGATGCGCGCGAGCTGTGGCAGGCGCTCAGCGGTGCCGACACTGGTACCGCGGGCGCCATCGTGCGCGAGCTGCGCCTGCCGCGCGCGGCCGCGGCCTTTGCCTGCGGCGGCCTGCTGGCGCTGTCCGGCGCGCTGATGCAGGTGCTGCTGCGCAACCCGCTGGCCGAGCCCTATGTGCTGGGCGTCTCCGGCGGCGCGTCGGTCGGCGCCTTGCTGGCGATGCTGGTGCTGTCGCCGTGGTGGGGCGTGCAGACGGCCGCCGCCGTCGGCGCGCTGGGCTCGATGCTGCTGGTGGCAACGCTGGCACGGCGCGACCTGCTGCACCCGCAGGTGCAGGGCGGCCATCGCGAGGCCGGCGCGCGCCTGCTGCTGACTGGCGTGATCATGGCCGCGGGGTGGGGCGCGGTGATCACGCTGATCCTTGCCGTCGCGCCGGAATCGCGGCTGCGCGGCATGCTGTTCTGGCTGACCGGCGACCTGGGCGGCACCGCCAGCTACGGCGGCGCGCTGGCGACGATGATCGTCGCGCTGCTGCTGGCCATGCCGATGGCGCGCGCGCTCAACGTGATGCTGCTGGGCGAGACCGTGGCGCAGTCGCTGGGCGTGCGCGTGGGCCGGGTGCGGCTGCTGACCTTCCTGCTGGCTTCCGTGTGCATTGCCGTGGCCATTACCACGGCCGGATCGATCGGCTTTATCGGCCTGGTCGTGCCGCACCTGGTGCGGCTGGCATGGGGCAACGACCAGCGCCTGCTGCTGCCGGCGGCGGTGTTGCTGGGCGGTGCGCTGCTGATGGCGGCCGACCTGGTCGCCCGCACCGTGATCGCACCGGCGCAGCTGCCGGTGGGCGTGATCACGGCACTGCTGGGTGTGCCGACCTTTCTCTACCTGCTGCTGCGGAGGCCGCGATGAACGCGAGCGCCGACTGGTCGCTGCCGCTAGCCGCCTGCCCGGTGCTGGCGCTGCGCGACGTGCGGCTGCGCACCGGCCAGCGCGTGCTGGTCGATGACCTGACGCTGGACATCGGCCCCGGCCAGCTGTGGTGCATCGCCGGGCCCAACGGCGCCGGCAAGTCCACGCTGATGACCGCGTTGGCGGGCCTGCGCCACGTGGACGGCGGCACTGTCGAGATCGACGGCAAGCCTGCCGTGCAGGTGGCGCCGTCGGCGCTGGCACGCCAGCGTGCCTACCTGCCGCAGGCGGTGCACGATACGTTCTCCATGTCGGTGCTCGATGCGGTGCGCGTAGGCCGCCACCCGCACCTGTCCGGCTGGGGCTGGACCGGGCGCGAGGACGACCGTGTGGTGCACGACACCATCCGCGCCATGGATATCGAGGCACTGGCGGCCCGCGACGTGCTGACGCTGTCCGGCGGCGAGCGGCAGCGCGCCTCGCTCGCCGCGGCGCTGGCGCAGCAGGCGCCGCTGCTGCTGCTCGACGAGCCGGTCTCGCACCTCGACCTGCGCCACCAGATCCTGGTGCTGGAGCAGCTTGCCGCGCTGGCCCGCGCCGGTCGCCACGCCATCGTGGTGATCCTGCACGACCTGACGCTGGCGCTGCGCTACGCCACCCACGCGTTGCTGATGGCCGAAGACGGCACCGCGCTGCATGGCCCGGCGGCACAGGTACTGACTCCCGAACATTGCTCACGCGCGCTGCGCACCCGCATCGTCAGCGTCAGCGACGGCGTGCATACTGCACTGATTCCCGATGGCGCCACGGCGCCGCGATTCTTTACGCAAGGCCCGAGTAAATGACCGATTCTCACAATCCCGCCACCGACGACCCGGAGCGCGACGCACGCCACAAGGCGCGCATGGTGCGCAAGAAAGAAGTGATCGACGCCAAGATCGCCGCCGCGCAGGACGAGCGCGGCGTGATCGTGATCACGACCGGCAACGGCAAGGGCAAATCCAGCTCCGGCTTCGGCATGGTGGTGCGCGCGCTCGGACACGGCATGCGCACCGGCGTGGTCCAGTTCATCAAGGGCGCGCAGCCGACCGGCGAAGAGATGTTCCTGCGCCGCTTCCCCGAGGAATGTGCTTTTCACGTGATGGGCGAGGGCTATACCTGGGACACCCAGGACCGCGCGCGCGACGTGGCCAAGGCCGAAGCCGCGTGGGAAGTGGCCCGCGGCATGCTGCGCGACCCGGCCGTCGGGCTGGTGCTGCTCGATGAACTCAACATCGCGCTCAAGCTGCACTATCTTGATGTGGATCGGGTCATTGCCGACCTGCGCGCACGCCCGCCGATGCAGCACGTGGTCATCACCGGCCGCGGCGCGCCGCCGGCGCTGGTGGAGGCGGCCGATACCGTCACCGACATGACGCCGGTCAAGCACGCCTTCCAGCAGGGCATCAAGGCGCAGCGCGGCGTGGAAATGTAGCCCCGAGTGTTTCCCACGATCCAGACCTCAAGAACCACAGCATCATGCAGTTTCCCGAAATCGCTCCCCTCGACAACACACTGCGTCCCGTGCTGCAGGCCGCCATCGACGACAAGACCAAGCCGCTCGGCGCGCTCGGCCGGCTCGAGTCGCTGGCGCTGCAGCTGGGGCTGATCCTCGGCACGCAGCGCCCCGTGCTGCAGCGGCCGACGGTGATCGTCTTTGCCGCGGATCACGGCGTGGCCGACGCGGGCGTCAGCGCCTATCCGGCCGAGGTCACCGCGCAGATGGTCAGGAATTTCCTGGCCGGCGGCGCGGCGATCAATGTGTTCTCGCGCCAGCACGGTATTGCGCTGGAAATCGTCGACGCCGGCGTGCGCGTGCCGCTGCCGGCGGCACCCGGGCTGGTCAACTGCCGCATCGCCGACGGCACCCGCAACTTCGCGCAGGAACCGGCGATGACGCCGGAACAGGCCGCGGCGGCGATGACCGCCGGCATGGCGCGCGTGCTGCGACATGCCCAGCAGGGCTGCAATGTGATCGGCTTCGGCGAGATGGGCATTGCCAATACCTCGGCCGCCGCGTGCCTGATGCAGCGGCTGACCGGGCTGCCGCTGGCGGACTGCATCGGCCGCGGCACCGGGCTGGACGATGCCGGGCTGGCGCGCAAGCGCGAGGTGCTGGAAGGCGCCCTCGCGCTGCACCCTGATGCGCAGGCGCCGCTCGATGTGCTGGCGACGTTCGGCGGCTTCGAGATCGCGATGATGGCTGGCGCCTTTCTCGCCGCCGCGGCCAGCCGCATGGTGATCCTGGTCGATGGCTTTATCGCCACGGCCGCGCTGCTGGTGGCGCAGCGCATCGACCCCAACGTGCTGCAGTACTGCGTGTTCACGCATTGCTCGCACGAGCGCGGCCACCGCGCGCTGCTGGACCACTTTGGCGCCGAACCGCTGCTGGCGCTGGACCTGCGCCTGGGCGAGGGCACCGGCGCGGCGCTGGCGTGGCCGCTGCTCGCGTCCGCGGTCGCGTTCCTCAACGAGATGGCGACCTTCAGCGGCGCCGGCGTCAGCACGGCCTCGGCATGAGTGTGCCGTCCGACCCCGCGCCCGCGCCGGCCGGCTTCGGCGGCGAGCTGCGCTATTTCTTTACCGCGCTGGGCTATTTCACGCGTGTGCCGCTGCCTGGCTGGCTGGCGCGATGGGTCGGATTCGAGCCGCATTACCTGCATGCCGCGGCGCGTTATTTCCCGCTGGTGGGCCTGCTGGTCGGCGGCGCCGGTGCGCTGGTTACATGGGGCGCGCTGCAGTGGTGGCCGGTCGGCGTGGCGGTGCTGCTGGGAATGGCGGCCACGCTGCTGCTGACCGGCGCCTTCCATGAGGACGGCCTGGCGGACTGCGTCGATGCCTTCGGCGGCGCATGGCAGCGCGAAGACGTACTGCGCATCATGCATGACTCGCGCATCGGTGCGTTCGGCGCCATCGCGCTGGTGGTGGCGCTGCTGCTCAAGTGGCAACTGCTGGTGGCGATCGGCACGCAGCACGGTGCGGCGGTATTGCTGGCGGTGCTGGTGGCAGCGCACGCCGCCAGCCGCGCGATGGCGGTCAGCTATCTCGCCACGCTGCAGTACGTGCGCCCGGAAGGCAAGGCCAAGCCTGTGGCGCAGCGGCTCGCCGGCGCGGGGCTGGGGTTCGCGCTGTTGTGCGGGGTGGTACCGCTGTGGCTGGTATCGCCATCGTTCTTTGCGGGCGCCGTGGCTGCGCTGCTAGTGTTGCGCGTGCTGCTCGGCCGCTACTTCGTGCGCCGCATCGGCGGCTATACCGGCGATTGCCTCGGCATGGCCCAGCAGTGCGCGGAGACCCTGATCTACCTGGTGGCATCGGCATGGACCTGGTCCTGATCCGCCATGCGCAGCCCGCGGTGGCTGCGGGCACCTGCTACGGCTGCCTCGACCTGCCGCTGGTGTCGCCACTGATGCCGGTTGCCGCGCAGATCGTGGCGGGCCTGCCGGCGCCCGCGCGCATCGTCAGCAGCCCGCTGGCGCGTGCGCTCGGGACCGCGCAGGCGCTGGTGCAGACCTTGCCGGCCGGCGTGCCGGCTATTCCGGCTATTGCCACCGAACCGCTGTTGCGCGAGCTGGACTTCGGCAGCTGGGAAGGCGTACCGTGGGACGAGATCGACCGCGCCGCGCTCGACCAGTGGGCCGCGGACCTGCTGCATGCGCGCCCGCATGGCGGCGAGTCGCCGGCGCAGGCGATGGCGCGCGTGGCCGGCTGGGCCGACGCGCTCGATGTGCGGGACGATTGCTGCGTATGGGTGGTCGGCCATGCCGGGCCGATGCGCATGCTGGCCGCGCACTGGCTCGGCGTGCCGCTGGCGGTGACGGTCAACTGGGCGCTGGGCTTCGGCGCGAGCTGCCGCTTCCGGCTGGGTGCGGATGGGGCGCGGCTCGAATGGTGGAACCGGACTTAAAACCGCGGTGGCTGATCAGCGCGCCGGGCGCCGGCTGCGCGCCACGTCGAGGTCCTTGCAGATCTGCTCGATGCCTTGCACCACGCGCGGACCGGCGCGGTTGACCAGGTCGCCGTCGATCACGAACAGGTTGTTGCGCGCCACCGCGGTGATTTGCTTCCAGCGCTGCCACATCGCGTAGTCGGGCAGCGGCTGGTCCGAGCGCGTGGCGCCCATGCCCGCGGTCAGCATTGCTTCCGGATTGCCCGCCACCACCGCCTCGACCGATACCGTCGGCACCAGTGGCGTCTCGGCCCCGAACAGGTTGCGACCGCCGCACAGCGCCAGCATGTCGCTGACCAGGTGCTGGCCGTTGAGCGTCATCAGCGGCTGCTGCCAGACCTGGTAGAACACGGTCACCGGCGGCCGTGCCGCGTAGGTCTTGCGCAGCGTCTCCACCTGCTGGCGGAAGCTGTCGGCGGCGCGCCGCGCGGTGGCTTCCGTGCCCAGCAGGGTGCCCAGCTTCTCCACGTTTTCCGGGATCGATGCCAGCTTGCGCGGCTCGCTGTAGAACAGCGGCAGGCCCAGGGCGCGCAGGCGGTCGGTCTGCTTCTGAGCATTGCCATGGCGCCAGACCACGATCAGGTCCGGCTTGAGCGCGGCGATGCGCTCCAGGTCCAGCGCCTTGTTGTCGCCCACGCGCGGGATGTCGCGCGCCTGTGGCGGGTAGTCGCTGTAGTGGACCGTGCCGACGATGCGGTCGCCGCCGCCGGCGGCAAAGATCATCTCGGTCACGTGCGGCGCCAGCGAGATCACGCGGCGTGCCGGCTGCGCCAGCGTGATGGTCTGGCCGGCATCGTCGACCACCGATACGGCGGCCTGCGCCGCGGGTGCGGCAAGCAGGGCGGTGGCGGCCAGCATCGGGGCAATGGCGAATTTCAATGCGTACATGGCGAGGTTTCAGGCGGTCACCGCGGCCAGCGCGGCATCGAGCCGCTGCCAGCAGGCCGGCCGGTCGGGCGGCAGGCCCAGGCGCAGGCTCGGCAGGCAGCCGCCTGCGGCGTCGAAATATCGGGTCCAGACGCCATGGCGCGCCAGCGCTTCGTGCAGCGCCAGCGCCTCGGCATGCGGTACCCAGCAAAACAACGGGTGCACGACAGCGGTCAGTCCGTGGCGCGCCAGCAGCGTGCCGAGCCGCGCGCCGGACAGGCCCAGTTGCGCACGGTTGGCTTCCTGCCACTGGCGGTCCGCCAGCGCATGCCGGGCGACGGCGCGCGCCGGCCCCGAGACGGTCCAGTGGCCCAGCCGCTCATGAAGCGCATCGAGCAACGGCCGGCGCGCCAGCACGAAGCCGCAGCGGATACCGGCGAGACCGTAGAACTTGCCGACCGAGCGCAGCACTACCAATCCTTCAGTGCCGCTGTGGGCGGCGACCGATGCCGCGGGCAGGCAATCGATGAAGGCTTCATCGACCAGCAGCGTGCCGCCGCGACGTGCCAGCGCGGCATGCCAATGGAGCAGCATTGCCGCCGGCAGCAGCCGGGCGGTGGGGTTGTTGGGATTGACGACGACCAGATGGTCGAGCGTATCGGCAAGGTCCGCGCGAGTGAAGTCCGCTTCGTCCAGCAGCACCACTGTATGTCCGGCTGCGGCGAACGCGGGCGCGTACTCGCTGTAGCCGAGCGCGGCAATGCCGACGCGCCCCGGCCGCAGCAGGCCTGGCAGCGTGCGGATCGCGGCCTGCGAGCCGGCCACCGGCAACGCCTGCGGCGCGCCGAAGGCGTGTGCGGCCAGCTCGGCAAGCCCATCCCCGTCCTGCGGCAGCCGCTGCCACGCGGAAGCGGGCAGCGCCGGCACGGGGTAGCCGTCGGGATGGATGCCGGTGGACAAGTCGAGCCAGTCGGCTTCGGCACGGCCGTAGCGGCGTACCGCGGCCAGCAGGTTGCCGCCATGGCGGATCGGGGGAAGGGCAGGGCTCACGTCGGTGCGGACACGGCAAGAACGGCCAGCGCGCTGGCGCCCGCAAGCGCCAGCCACAGCCACAAGGTACGTTGCACCAGCCGCAGGCACGCCATCACGTGCTCGGCCTGCGGTGCGCTGCCGGCACCCAGCGGCGGACGTTGTTCCAGCTCGCCGTGATAGCGCGCCGGTCCGCCAAGCTGCACGCCGACCGCGCCGGCGCCCGCCGCCATCACCGGTCCGGCATTGGGGCTGGACCATGCCGGCGCCTGCGTGCGCCAGCAGCGCAGCGCCTGTGTGGTGGCGCCCAGCAGCGCGTACGACAGCGCGGTCAGCCGCGCGGGAAGCAGGTTGAGCGCATCGTCGAGGCGCGCCGCCGCCCAGCCGAAATATTGCAGCCGCGGCGTGCGGTAGCCCCACATCGCATCGAGGGTATTGGCCAGCCGGAACACGATCACCGCGGGCGCGCCGCCAAGCAGGAACCAGAACAGCGCGCCGAAGACCGCGTCGTTGCCGTTCTCCAGCGCCGATTCGCAGGCGGCGCGCGCCAGCGCTTCGGCATCGGCATCGGCGGTATCGCGCGAGACGATGCGTGCGGTGAGCGTCCGTGCGGCTGGCAGGTCGGACGCAGCGAGGGCGCCGGCAATCGGGGCGATATGCTGGTGCAGGCTGCGCGCGCCGAGCGCGGCGTACAGCGCGATGGCATGCAGCACCAGTGCCGCGAGCGAATGCCAGCGTGCCGCCGCATCGACCAGCCACCATGCGAGCGCAGCCGGCGCCAGCACCAGCACGCACCAGCCGGCAAGGCCCGCCAGGCGCTGCCGCCATGGCGCGCCGCGGCGTTGGGGATCGTTGCAGCGTCGTTCGAGGGCTGAAGCGAGGCGGCCAAAGCCGACCAGCGGATGGAAGCGGCGCGGCTCGCCCAGCCACCGGTCAAGCAGAACGCCGGCCAGCGCCGCGGCCACGCAAGCCGGCCAGGCCTGCATCAGCATGCGGGATCGGCGCCCTTGACCGGGACCGGGATGCCCGCCACCAGCAGCCGCACGCGGTCCGCGGCGGCGGCCAGCTTCTGGTTCAGGCGTCCCAGTTCATCGACGTAGAAGCGGGTGATCGCGCCCATCGGCACCACGCCGAAGCCGATCTCGTTGGAGACCAGTATCACGTGGCCGGGCAGCGTGGGCAGCGCGGTCAGCAGCGACTCGATCTCTTCGGTGAAGGCATCGGGCGGCGTGATCACGCCATGATCGGGATAGCTGCGGCCGTCGGGGAAGAGCAGGTTGTTCATCCACAGCGTCATGCAGTCCACCAGGATGCAGCCGTCGTGGCGCGCATTGGCATAGAGCGCATCGGCCAGCCGCACCGGCTCTTCCACCAGGCGCCAGTCGACGGGACGGCGGGCGCGGTGCAGCGCGATGCGGACTTCGAGTTCCTGGTCGGCCCGTGCGGGATCCTGGCGCGCGGTGGCGATATACGTGACCGGCCCGCCGGTGATGCCGGCGTGGTCGCTCGCCAGCTGTTCGGCGTAGTGGCTCTTGCCGGAGCGCGCGCCGCCCAGCACCAGCGTCAGCTGCCGCGCGCCGGATGTGCCGGCCGCAAGCGGCTTCTCCGCACTGGCGGTAGCGGGTTCAGGGGCGATGGCCGGGGTTTCCATCCGCGTATTGTAGCCGCCGCATCCGACCCTCGCATCCCGCCATCGCATGAAGGCCGATGCGATAATCCGCCGATGTATACCGATTCCCCGCTTTCCTTGCCGCCGGGTGCCCTGCGCGGCACGCTGATGGTCCAGGGCACCACCTCCGATGCCGGCAAGAGCACCGTGGTCGCGGGGCTGTGCCGCGTGCTGGCGCGCGCCGGCACGCGCGTGGCGCCGTTCAAGCCGCAGAACATGGCGCTGAACAGCGCGGTGACCGCGGACGGCGGCGAAATCGGCCGCGCGCAGGCGCTGCAGGCGCAGGCCGCGCGGCTGGCGCCCCATACCGACATGAACCCGGTGCTGCTCAAGCCCAGCAGCGACACCGGCGCGCAGGTGATCATCCATGGCCGCGCGCGGCTCGACCTCGATGCCCGCGCCTACCACGCCTACAAGCCCGAGGCGATGAAGGCGGTGCTCGCCTCGCACGCGCGGCTGGAACAGGCCTATGACGTGGTGCTGGTGGAAGGCGCCGGCAGCCCCGCCGAGATCAACCTGCGCGAGCGCGATATCGCCAACATGGGCTTCGCCGAGCGGGTCGATTGCCCGGTGGTGCTGGTCGCCGATATCGATCGCGGCGGCGTGTTCGCGCACCTGGTCGGCACGCTCGATTGCCTGTCTGACAGCGAACGCGCGCGCGTGACCGGCTTCCTCATCAACCGCTTCCGCGGCGATATCAGCCTGCTCGAGCCGGGTCTCGACTGGCTCACCGCACGCACCGGCAAGCCAGTGTTCGGCGTGCTGCCGTACCTGCACGGCCTGCACCTGGATGCGGAGGACGCCATCATCGGCACCCAGGCCACCAGGTCCGGGGCGCAGCGGCTGCGCGTGATCGTGCCGGTGCTGCCGCGCATCGCCAACCATACCGACTTCGACGCGCTGCGCGCCCATCCGCAGGTAGACCTGCAGTTCATCGGGCCCGGCATGCCGGTCCCGCCTGCCGACCTGGTGGTGCTACCCGGCAGCAAGAGCGTGCGTGCCGACCTGGCGTTCCTGCGCGCCAACGGCTGGGAGGCGGCGCTGCAGCGGCACCTGCGCTACGGCGGCAAGCTGGTCGGCATCTGCGGCGGCATGCAGATGCTGGGCCGGCAAGTGCATGACCCCGACGGCCGCGAAGGCCCTGCCGGCAGCAGCGCGGGCCTGGGCTGGCTCGACTACGAGACCACGCTCGCCGCCGAGAAGCAGCTGCGCCAGGTCAGCGGGCGGCTGGCGGATGCGGACGCGCCAGTGCGGGGCTACGAGATCCATCTGGGCGTTACCACCGGCGCCGGGCTGGAGCGGCCCGCGCTGTGGCTCGACCGCGGCGACGGCACCATGCGCCCCGACGGCGCCTGCTCGGCCGATGGCCAGGTCATGGCGACTTATGTCCACGGCCTGTTCGACGATCCGGCCGGCTGCCAGGCGCTGCTGCACTGGGCAGGACTGGATGGCGCGCAGGCAGTGGACCTCGATGCGCTGCGCGAAGGGTCGATCGAGCGGCTTGCCGACACCCTGGCGGCGCACCTCGACCTGGGGGCAATGTTCGCGCCGCTGCAACGCTGAGCAGTCGTTGCGGATCCGCCATTGCGCGGATCGTGCCGTCTCCGCGCAACTTCTCCCTGTTAGAATCGCGAATCTTTCGCATTTGCATTCCGTCGCGATATGGCTTTCGGGTCATATCGAGCACGCTGCAGCGTCTCAAATACACAACACAAGCCATGGTCACCGGCCGCCTGCGCGTCGTCCTCGTCAAGCTGCATCTCTATATCGGGCTGAGCCTCGGCCTGCTTTTTGTCGTGTTGGGCCTGACCGGCATGGCCATCGCGTGGCGCGATGAGCTCGATGCCTGGCTCAACCCGGACCTGCTGGTTGCGTCGGCGCCCGCCAGTGGAATCGTTACGCCGGCTACCGTCCAGGCCGTGACCGAGCGCCTGGCCGCGCCGCCGTATGGCCGGCCCAACCTGCTGATGCTGCCGACCCACGACGAAGGCGTCTTCATCGCCTGGTATCCGGTCAAGGGGCCGGAGGGCGTGGTACCGGGCCGCTCGCGGCAGGTGATGGTCGATCCGGTGACGCTGGCGGTGAAGGGCGAGCGCGTGTGGGGCGAGCCCGGCGTCTCGCGCCGGCTGCTGCTGCCCACGCTGTTCCACCTGCACCGTTACCTGCTCAGCGGCGAGACCGGCAAGACCATCACCGGCGTGGCGGGCATGCTGTTGCTGCTGACCACGCTGGTGGGCGTGGCGGTGTGGTGGCCCAAGACGAAACTGCGCGCATGGGCGCAGGCGTTCCGGATCAGCCATGGCGGCTCGTGGCCGCGCTTCAACTATTCGCTGCACCGGGCCGGCGGCATCCTGGCGGCGCCGGTGCTGGCCATCCTTGCCTTTTCGGGCTGGTACCTGAACCTGCCGAAATGGGTGACGCCGATCGTGGCGGGGGTGATGACGGTGACACCGCCGGCCAAGCATGTCTCGGCCCCGCATGCGCCCGATGCCCGCCCGCTCGACGCAGGCCAGATCATGGCGGCGGCGCAGTCCCAGTATCCCGACGCGCGCATCACCCGCATCAGCTTCCCGCGCAAGCCGGGCGACGCCTTCGAAGTGCGGCTGCGCCAGCCGGACGAGGTGCGCAAGGACAGCGGCGCGACCCGGCTCTGGCTCGACGCCTGGACCGGGACGCGGCTGGGCGCGAAGGACCCGCACGACGCGCCCGCCGGCGACACGCTGCTGAACTGGCTGTTCCCGCTGCATACCGGCGAGGCGTTCGGCCTGCCGGGGCGGATCTTCATCACGCTGTTCGGGCTGGCGCCACTGGCCTTTGCCCTGACCGGCGTGCTGATCTGGTGGAAGCGGCGGCGCGGGCACCGCCGCCATGTCGTGAAGACGGCGCAGCGCTCAGCCATGCGCCGGGCATGAAAAAAGCAGGCCGGCGGCCTAGGCCGGCGGCCTGCTTTTTTTGCGAAACCCGCTAACCCGCGCCCGCGCTCAGATTTCCAGGTTGTCGATCAGGCGGGTCGCGCCCAGCTTGGCTGCGGTCAGTACCACGAGCGGCTCGCCGGCAACAAATTCCTCGTGCGTCGGCGCCTGCAGGTTGCTGCGCTTGCGGATCGACACGTAGTCCGGCTTCCAGCCGCGCTTGGCCAGCGCTGCCACGGCATTGGCCTCCACCGCCAGCAGGTCGGCGCCGGCGCGGTCGCTGCCCAGCACCGTGTCGCGCACCTCATGCAGCGTGCGGTACAGCACCGGCGCCTCGGCGCGCTCGTCCGGGCTCAGGTAGCGGTTGCGCGACGACAGCGCCAGGCCGTCTTCGTCGCGAATGGTCTCGGCCGGGATGATGTCGATCGGCAGCGCGAATTGCTGCACCATGCGGCGCACGATCATCAGCTGCTGGTAATCCTTCTTGCCGAACACCGCCACGCGCGGCTGCGCGCACGAGAACAGCTTCATCACCACCGTGCATACGCCCTTGAAGAAGCCGGGGCGGAACTCGCCTTCCAGGATGTCGCCCAGGTCGTGCGGCGGCTCGACGCGGTATTCCTGCGGCACCGGGTACATATCGCGCTCGGAGGGCGCAAACAGCACATAGACGCCTTCCTTCTGCAGCTTCTCGATATCGTCCTGCAGCGTGCGCGGATACTTGTCGAAATCCTCGTTGGGGCCGAACTGCAGGCGGTTCACGAAAATCGACGCCACCACCGGGTCGCCGTGCTGCCGCGCCAGGCGCATCAGCGACAGGTGGCCTTCGTGCAGGTTGCCCATGGTGGGGACGAAGGCAGCGCGGTTCTGGCCGCGCAGCTGGTCCCGCAGCTCTTGGATGGAGGAAATGACTTTCATCTGGCTAGGTGTGCTGTCGTGAGGGTGTGACCCGTGGCGCCGGTCTCCGGGGGGCGGCGCCGTGACATGCCGGGCCTTCGGGGCGTTTTGCCTTCCTGGCGCTTTTTGGGCCTATTGTGCCGGCTGTCGGCGGATTGTAGATCAAGTGGGACGGGGGCGGACCCTGCCGCAAGGGTGGGTCAGGAAGGGCTGTACGCCAATCGCACATAAATTGGCGCGAACGGCTCGGCCTGGGTGATCTCGACCAGCGACTCGCGCGACAGCTCCAGCATGGCGATAAAGTTGACCACCACCACCGGCACGCCCTTGCCCGAGCGGATCGCGTCCTCGAACAGTTCCGAGAACTCCATGAAGCGCGCATGCTGCAGCCGGCGCAGGATCTGGCTCATGTGCTCGCGCACCGATAGCTCCTCGCGCGAGATCTTGTGGTGCTGGTTCAGCTTGGCGCGCTTGAGCACGTCGGCCCAGGCGGCCTGCAGGTCGATGGTCTCGACTTCGGGGAAGCGCGGCGCCAGGCTCTGCTCGATATAGACCTGCGAGCGCAGGAAGTCGCGGCCAAGCTGCGGCACCGTGTCCAGGCGCTGCGCGGCCAGCTTCATCTGCTCGTACTCCAGCAGGCGGCGCACCAGTTCGGCGCGCGGGTCCTCGGCGTCTTCGTCGCTGTCGGCCTTCTTGACCGGCAGCAGCATGCGCGACTTGATCTCGATCAGCATGGCCGCCATCAGCAGGTATTCCGCCGCCAGCTCCAGGTTGGTCTTGCGGATCTGCTCGATATACGACAGGTACTGTCGCGTGACCTGCGACATCGGGATGTCGAGGACGTTGAAGTTCTGCTTGCGGATCAGGTACAGCAGCAGGTCCAGCGGGCCTTCGAACGCTTCCAGGAAGATTTCGAGCGCATCGGGCGGGATGTATAGGTCCTGCGGCAGCTTGAACAGCGGCTCGCCGTACAGGCGCGCGAACGCCATCCCGTCGACCATGTCGGCGGGACCCGCGGGCCCGGCAAGGTTGTCGGCAGCGCCGGCGACCGCGGCGGGCAGCGGCAGCTTGTCCTGGTCGGCTGTGCTCATCGCCGGTGGCAGGGCGCGCTGGCGGGGATCAGTTGTCCTGGGAGTAGACGTATGGCTTCTGGGCCACGCGCGACGCCTGGGCGCGGGCGCGCTCTTCCAGGTCGATCGGCGCCTTGTCCCACAGCAGGGCGCGGCCGTCGCGCTGCTCGGCTTCGAGCGTCGGGCGCTCTTGCTTGAGCTGCTTCAGGAACTGGGTGATCTCGGATTCGTACATGGCCATGGTGAAACCGTATGCGCCGCTTGGGGCGTGTAATGGATGCAGTGGGGCAGGATTTTACAGTATCGGCCCGGCGCGGGGTCGCATTTGGCCCCCGGCCTGCTTTCCGGGGGTAGGAAGATTCCGGACGCAGCGCGGTGTGTGGTCAAATACCGACTTCGTATGTGTGGACAAACGGCGATGCCGCGAGACACCGCTATCACCGCTAAACCTGCTGACACCGCGTCCGGGGCGCCCGGCGACTTCAACGGATGACGATCGACCGCACCGGGGGGACGGATACGGCACATCCCGCGCCGCTGCCCTGGCGGGCGCGCGCGGCCGCGTTCGCGCTCGCCGCGCTGCTGATGATGCTGCTGCCGGCCGGTGCCGCGCTCGGCGCCTACAAGGTCGAGGTCGAAGCCCCCAAGCCGATCAAGGAGATGCTCGAAGAGCACCTGGACCTGTCGCGCTACAAGGACCGCACCGACCTGTCGCAGGACCAGTTCGACTACATGGTCGAGACCGTGGGCGAGCAGGTGCGCCAGTTCACCTCGACCGAAGGCTATTTCGATCCGACCACCACCACCCGCGTGGAGGGCGAGGGCGACAAGCGCGTGGTCCACGTCACGGTCGACCCTGGCGCGCGCACGCTGATCCGCAATGTCGATGTCCAGGTGACCGGCCCGGCGGCGACGCGCTCGCCCGAGCAGGTGGCCGAGATGCAGGCCAAGTGGGGCCTGCCGGCGGGCGACCCGTTCCGCCAGGCCGACTGGGACAAGGCCAAGGAAGACGCGCTGATGACGCTGCAGAGCCACAACTACTACGGTGCGCGGCTGGCAGCGTCGCAGGCGCGGGTGGAGCCCGACGAGCTGCGCGCCGACCTGTCCGCGCACTACGCCAGCGGGCCGGCCTACCTGCTGGGGCCGCTCAAGGTCCGCGGCAACCGCCGTTACCCGGAAGAGATCGTCTACAACGTCAACCCGCTCAGCGAGGGCGAGCCGTACCGCGTCGAGCGGCTGCTCGAGCTGCAGCGCGCGATCCAGAACCAGCCGTATTTCTCCAACGTCCAGGTCGACCTGGAGCCGCCGCCGGATGCCGACAAGGCGCCCGACGGCGTGGTCACCGCGCCGGTGTCGGTGCGCGTGCGCGAATACCCGGTGCACCGGCTCAACAGCGGCGTCGGCTTTACCACCGATACCGGCGCACAGGTGGAAGGGCGCTATTCCTACTACAACCTGTTCAACCGCGCCTGGACCTTCGACTCGCAAGCGCGGATCGAACAGAAGCGGTCCTACCTGTTCGCCGAGGCGGCGATGCCGCCGTCCCGCGGCGCCTACCGCAACAGCGTGTACAGCAGCTACGAGCGCACCATCGATCTCGAGAACACCGATACCACCAGCCTGCGCGCGGGCCTGAAGCGCTCGCGCTCGCGCGAGAAGTACGACGTCACCACGTCGCTCGACTTCTACTATGACAAGCTGCTGCCCGAGGGCCAGGCGGCCCAGATCAGCAAGGCGCTGGTGCCGGCCTTCGCCTGGACCCGGCGCGATGTCGACAACCCGGTGTTCCCGCGCCGCGGCAACGTGATCAGCACCCAGGTCGGCGTGGCCGCGCGGGGTTTCCTCAGCGATGCCACCTTCCTGCGCCTGTATGGCCGTATCCGCCAGTACATCCCGGTGGGCAAGCGCGACCTGGTGGTGGCGCGGCTGGAACTGGGCGCCGACCTGACCGGCGACAGTTCGAGCCAGATCCCGGCAACGCTGCGCTTCCGCGCCGGCGGCACCGATTCGATCCGCGGCTACACCTACCAGTCGATCGGCACCCCCAGCGGCTCCAGCATCCTGCCGGCCAAGTATCTCGGCACCGGTAGCCTGGAGTACCAGTACTGGTTCAAGCCGGACTGGGGCGTGGCGGTGTTCTGGGACCTGGGCACGGCCGCCGACAACCTGCGCGGCGTGACGATCTACAACGGCGTGGGCGTCGGCGTGCGCTGGCGCACGCCGGTGGGCCCGCTGCAGCTGGACGTCGGCTACGGCATCCAGGAACAGCAGTTCCGGCCGCATATCTCGCTGGGGGTGGCGTTCTGATGGCCGCCCGCGCGCCTGGGATGCCGGCATGAGCGCCCACGACCTGCCCGACGTGCCCGGCGAGGGCACGCCCACTGAGCCGAACCCGCCCGCACCGCGCAAGCGCCGGCGCGTATGGCGCGCGCTCGCCTGGCTGGTCGGCGTGCTGGTGTTGCTGGTGGTGGCGCTGGTCGGCGCGGGCGTGGCGGCACTGGGCACCGAGGCCGGCACGCGCCACCTGTGGACGCTGGCGACTCGGCTGTCGGCCGGCATGCTCAGCGGCCGGCTCGAAGGCGGCACGGTGGCGCATGGCCTGCGGCTGCGCGACGTGGTCTTTGCCAGCGGCCAGACCCGCGTGACGGTGGACCGCGTCGATGGCAGCTGGGCCATGACCTGGCAGCCGCGCCGCCTGCACTTGGACTACCTGCGCATCGGCAAGGCCGAGGTCCGGCTGGGCCCGTCAGAGCCGAGCACCGAGCCGGCGCAGATGCCGAAGTCGCTGGAACTGCCGCTGGCGATCGACGTCGACGCGCTGACCCTGGAGCGGCTGGCGCTGCTGCAGGGCACGTCACCCGCCGCCGAGCCGATGGTGTTCGCCAACCTGTCCGGCGCGCTGCACAGCGACGGCCAGCACCACCGCGTCAGCGTGGACAAGCTGGAGACGCCGTACGGCAAGCTTGCAACCAACGCCCAGATCGGCGCACGCGCGCCATTCCCGCTCAGCGCCGAGGCGCTGCTGGAGGCGAGCTGGCAGAAGGAGTCCTTTGCCGTCAACGCCACCGCCAGGGGCACGCTCGAAGCCTTGCGCGCCGAGCTGCAGGCCAACGGCGACCGCATCCATGCGCGCGCCGGCGCCGACCTGACGCCGTTCGGCAAGGTGCCGTTTACAAACCTGCTGGTCGATGGCGAGCGCATCAACCCGCGGCTGTTCAGCCCCACCGCGCCGCAGGCCGACCTGACGGTGCATGCCGAGCTGCGGCCGGTGGATGGCGCGGCGGCGACCCCGGCGCCGCCTGCCGCATCCGCACCCTCCGCATCCGCACCCGCCGCGGTGCCGCCGCCCGCGCCGCTTGCCGTCGCAGGCGACATCGAGATCCGCAACCTTGAAGCCGGCCTGCTCGACAAGGAGCGCCTGCCCGTGCATTCGGTGCGCGCCCACGTCGAACTGAGCGAAATGGCGCAGGCCATCAGCAACCTGCGCGTGGCGCTGACCGGCAAGGCCGAAATCACCGGCGGCGGCTCGCTGCGCGATGGGCGCGGCGGCTTCGACCTTGACGTGCACCGGCTCGACCCCGCGGCGCTGCATGGCTCGCTCACCAGCGCCAGCCTGTCCGGCCCGGTGGTGCTGCGCATGGAGCCCGGCCGGCAGAGCGTGGCGCTGGACCTGTCCGGCGCTGCGCTCAAGCTGTTCGCCGACGCCAGCATGGACGCCGACACCGTCACGCTGGGCGCGCTGCGCGCGACCGTCGGCCCCGGCGTGCTGAGCGCGGAAGGCAAGCTCGGCCTGAAGGACAGGCAGCCGTTCAGCTTCAAGGGCAAGCTGGCGTCGTTCGATCCGTCGCGGCTGGCCAAGGTGGCCGCGGGCCGCATCAACGCTGACTTCAGCGCCAGCGGCGAGATTGCCCCGGTGCTTGGCGTGGCGCTGGATTTTGCCGTGCACGAGAGCGAATACGCCGGCCTGCCGATGACCGGCGGCGGCAAGGTGCGGCTCGCCGGCGAGCGGCTGCTGCCAAGCGAAGCGGCGCTCAATATGGCCGGCAACCAGGCCAACCTGCGCGGCAGCTTCGGCGCGCGCGGCGACCAGCTCAGGCTGGCGGTCGACGCGCCGCAGCTGGCGCGGCTCAAGTTCGGCGTGGCCGGCAAGCTCAAGCTCGATGCCACCATCACCGGCACGCTGAAGAAGCCCGAGGTGGTGGCCGACTACAACGCGCAGGCACTGGAAGTGGGACCGCACAAGGTGGCCAGCGCCAGCGGCCGCGCCGAGGTGCGTGGCGGGCTGGACGGACCGCTGTCGGTGCAGCTGGCCGCGCGCGACTACCGCGGGCCGCAGGCCAGCCTCAGCACGCTCGACGCGACCCTCAACGGCACCCAGGCAAACCACGCCTTCGACGTCAAGGCCGCCGGCACCCTGAACCGCCGGCCGCTGCAGCTGGCGCTGGCGGGGCAGGGCGCATGGAAAGGCAAGGAGGGCTGGAACGGCACCATCCGCACGCTGGAAGAGCGCAGCACCGTCAACCTGCGGCTGGCCGCGCCGACACAGCTGCTGGTCGCCGACCAGCGCGTGCGCCTGGGCGCCACGCGGCTGCTGATGGACAACGCCACGCTCGCCATCGACAGCTTCGACTGGGACCATGGCCGCATCCGCAGCCAGGGCACGCTGAACGGCCTGCAGGTCGGCCACGTGCTCGAACTGATGGAAACCATCACCGGCGAGAAACCGCCGGTGCGCTCCGACCTGGTCATCGACGGCCGCTGGAACCTGGCGCTGGCCGAGACCGCGAGCGGGTTTGCCGAAGTACGCCGGCGCAGCGGCGACCTGTCGGTCAATGCCGGCCGCGGCTTTACCACCATGGGCCTGGGCGAAACCAGCCTGCGCGCCGAGGCGGGCGGCAACCGCATCGCGCTGCGCGGCGGCATGGTGTCGGGGCGCATCGGCAAGGTGGTGGTCGATGCCTCGGCCGGGCTGGTGCAGGAACAGGGCCTGCAGACGGTGGGGCCGGCATCGACGCTGGCGGGCACCGTCACGGTCGATGTGCCGCGCCTGAAGTCGCTCGAGGCGCTGACCGGGCCGCAGTATGCCTTCGACGGGCGCCTGGCCGCGGCGCTGCGGCTGGGCGGCACGGTCGGCGCGCCGCTGCTGGCCGGCACCATCGATGGCGACAATCTCGCCGTCACGCTGTATGACATCGGCCTGCGCCTGACCGACGGCACCGTGCGCGTGGCGCTGGACCAGAACACGGTGGAACTGAAGCACGTCGAGTTCCACGGCGGCGACGGCAAGATCACCGCCACCGGCAACGTCAAGCTGGGGGAGGCCGATCCCAACCTGACCGGCAAGATCGTCGCCGACAAGCTGCAGCTGTTCGCCAGCCCGGAACGCACGCTGGTGGTGTCGGGCGATGCCAGCATCGCCAACGAAAACAAGCAGGTCGTGATCCGCGGCAAGTTCCGCGTCGACCGCGGCCTGTTCGACCTGCCCAAGGCCGGCGCGCCGGTGCTGGGCGACGACGTGGTGGTGATCCGCCGCAAGGACCAGCGCGCGGTCAAGACCGCCGCGACGCCGGTGGTGCCCGAGACCAAGCCGGCGAGCAAGTTCAGCCCGGTGATCGACCTGACCGTCGACCTGGGCAACGACTTCCGCTTCCGCGGCGCGGGCGCCGACCTGCTGCTGGCCGGCCAGCTCGGGGTCAAGAGCGAACCGCTGGTGCCGCTGAAGGCCATCGGCACGGTGCGCGTGACGGATGGCACCTACGAGGCCTTCGGCCGCAAGCTGGACATCGAGCGCGGTATCATCAACTTCAACGGCCCGATCGACAACCCGAACATGAACATCCGCGCCATGCGCCGCAACCAGGAAGTGGAGGCGGGCGTCGAGGTGACCGGCACGGTGCGGCTGCCGCGCGTGCGGCTGGTGTCGGAGCCCAACGTGCCCGACGAAGACAAGCTGTCGTGGCTGATGTTCGGCTACGGCGCCGAAAGCGCCGGCGCGGGCCAGCAGCGGGCGCTTGGCGGCGCCGCGCTGGGTGGGGCGGCGCTTGGCATGATAGGCGGCAAGGCGGGCAAGGGCATCGTCTCGCATTTCGGCATCGACGAATTCTCGATCGGGCCCAGCACCGCGGGCCTGAACGACCAGCAGGTGGTCAGCATGGGCAAGGCCATTACCGACCAGATCGCGGTGGGCTACGAACAGAGCCTGACCTCGGCCTCGAACGTGGTGAAGCTGACCTGGCAGTTCTCGCGGCGCTGGTCGCTGATTGCCAAGGGCGGCTCCATCAACGGATTGTCGGTCTTGTTCAACCGCCGCTTCGACAGCTGGGCGATCCTGTTCTCGGGCGCCTCGAACCGCCGCGGCACCAGCAGGAGCCAGGATGACGGCCAGATACTCGATCCGGAAAGCGCGGCCGCGGCCGCTTCGGCAGTCATTGCCGAGCCCGTGCGCCGCTGAAGCAAGCGCCACCCACCTACGCCCCGCCAACTACGCGTCGCCGCGACGCCTTGCCGCCATGGGACTGATTGCCTCTGTGCTTGCGCTGTTCGGCTGCGACCAGCGCAAGGTCGATGAAGCGATGAACAAGGCGGGCGAAACCGCGCGCAACACCTGGAACGCGATCAAGCCCGACAGCCAGCTGTTCAAGGGCATCGTGCCCGGCCAGTCCACCGAGGAAGAGCTGCGGCGCCAGGCCGGCAAGCCCGAGATCGTCTGGGAAGAGGCAGACGGCGGCCGCCGGCTGGAATACCCGCGCGGCCCCGAGGGCACCACCACGTGGATGGTCACCATCGGCGCGGACGGCAAGGTCGCGCGCATCGAGCAGGTGCTGACGCCGGAGAATTTCGCGCGCGTGCGCGCCGGCATGAGCAAGGACGATATCCGCCGCCTGCTGGGCAAGCCGACCAAGGTCGAGGCCTTCGCGCTGAAGAAGGAAGAAGTGTGGGGCTACCGCTGGATGGAGACCTCGACCGACAAGGCCTTCTTCAATGTGCATTTCAACAGCGATGGCACCGTGACGACGACTTCGCGCAGCGACGATCCGTCGAAGATGCAGGGCGGCTGACACCACCTCGGTGCAAAAAAAAAAGCGGCCGCCCGAAGGCCGCCGCCGCTTCCTGCGCGCGATCCGCTTCAGCGAATCCGCATGCCCGGCACCGCTCCGCTGTGCGGCTCCAGGATGTACAGGCCCGGCGCGGCCTTCTCATCAGCCGCCGATGCCGCCAGCACCATGCCCTCGGACATCCCGAACTTCATCTTGCGCGGTGCCAGGTTGGCCACCACCACGGTCAGCTTGCCGACCAGCTGCTCGGGCGCGTAGGCCGACTGGATGCCCGAGAACACGTTGCGGGTCTTGCCTTCGCCCAGGTCCAGCGTCAGCTGCAGCAGCTTGTTCGAGCCTTCGACCTTCTGGCATTCCACAATCCTGGCCACGCGCAGGTCCACCTTGGCGAAATCGTCGATGGTGATGGTCTCGGCCACCGGCTCGATCGACGCTGCCGCGGCAGCGGGCGCCGCCGTGGCCTGCAGCGATTCGCGGTTGGCCGCCAGCAGTGCGTCGACCTGCTTGGCATCGACGCGCGTCATCAGGTGCTGGTAGGCCTGCACCGGGTTGGCCGCGGACAGCTGCTTGTCGATGGCGCGCCAGTCAAGCGGCTCGACGTTCAGGAAGCGTTCGACGCCGGCGGCCACGTTCGGCACCACCGGCTTCAGGTACACCGTCAGCAGGCGGAAGGCTTCCAGCGACACCGAGCAGGCGGCGTGCAGCGCGGCGCGCTTGCTTTCGTCCTTGGCCAGTTCCCACGGCTTCTCGGTGTCGACGAAGGCGTTGACCGTGTCGGTCAGTTCCATCACCTGGCGCAGCGCCTTGCTGTACTCGCGTGCTTCATACAGCTGCGCGATCTGCGGCGCGGCCTGGCGCAGCTGCTCCAGCAGCGGGTGCGCCAGCGCGGCCTCGTCGACCTTGCCTTCGAAGCGCTTGACCAGGAAGCCAGCCGCGCGGCTGGCGATATTCACGTACTTGCCGATCAGGTCGCTGTTGACCCGGGCGATGAAGTCGTCCAGGTTCAGGTCCAGGTCTTCCATGCTCGCATTGAGCTTGGCGGCGAAGTAGTAGCGCAGCCATTCCGGGTTCATGCCGGTGTCGATGTAGCTCTGCGCGGTGATGAAGGTGCCGCGCGACTTGCTCATCTTGGCGCCGTCCACCGTCAGGAAGCCGTGTGCGAACACATTGGTCGGCGTGCGGTAGCCCGAGAAGCGCAGCATTGCCGGCCAGAACAGCGTGTGAAAGTACAGGATGTCCTTGCCGATGAAGTGGTACTGCTCGGCGGTGGAGTGCGGGCCGACCCAGGCGTCGAAGTCGATGCCGCGCTGCTGCGCCAGGTTCCTGAAGCTGGCGTAGTAACCGATCGGCGCGTCCAGCCACACATAGAAATACTTGCCGGGAGCGCCGGGGATCTCGAAGCCGAAGTAGGGCGCATCGCGCGAGATGTCCCAGTCCGACAGGGTCGAGGCCTCGCCTTCGCCGCCCAGCCATTCCTGCATCTTGTTGGCGGCCTCGGGCTGCGCCAGGTCGGCCACCCATTCGCGCAGGAAGGTCTCGCAGCGCGGATCGGACAGCTTGAAGAAGAAGTGCGTCGACGACTTGCGCACCGGCGTGGCGCCCGAGACCACCGAGTAAGGGTTCTTCAGGTCGGTCGGCACATAGGTAGTGCCGCAAACCTCACACGAGTCGCCGTACTGGTCCTTGGCCCCGCACTTGGGGCATTCGCCCTTGATGAAGCGGTCCGGCAGGAACATGTTCTTGACGGGGTCGAAGAACTGCTCGACATCGCGCTCGGCGATCAGGTCCTCGGCCTTCAGGGCCAGGTAAATCTTCTCGCACAGCTCGCGGTTTTCATCCGCGTCGGTGCTGTAGTAGTTGTCGAATGACACCAGGAAGCTGTCGAAATCGCGCTTGTGCTCGGTCCAGACGCGGTCGATCAGCTGCTTGGGGGTGATGCCTTCCTTCTCGGCGCGCAGCATCACCGGGGTGCCGTGCGTGTCGTCGGCGCCGACGTAGTAGACCTCGTTGCCCATCATGCGCTGGAAACGCACCCAGATATCGGTCTGGATGTATTCCACCAGGTGGCCGATATGGATCTGGCCGTTGGCATAAGGCAGGGCGGATGTGACGAGGATGCGACGTGCGGTCATAGACGAAGAGCCGGTCAGGGGCGGGGAATATCAGTGGCGACGGCGCTGCGCGCGAGGCGGACGCGTGCCGGGGAGGGGCTATTTTAGCAACGTAGTGCCGCGGATGCGCCGGTTCCGCATGGCGGAATCCGCTGAAATGGCACAGGCCATTCCCTGCAAACGGCCAAAAAAAAGCGCCGGTCAGTGCCGGCGCAGCTTTCCACAACGGAAAAGGAGGAGAAATCAGGTACCGCCCGGGAGGTCAGCCACCCATCGCGAGCCAGCAACGGTGGCAAGCGGTACCTGTTTCTATGACTGGGTCACCCTTGAATTGGTTTCAAAAAAATTTCGACACGGCGATTTTGTTGCCGGCCAGCCTCGGTGGCATTGTCCGCAACGGGCTGGGCCTGGCCCCGGCCCTCGGCCGTCAGGCGGTTCCGTGCGACGCCGCGGTCACCCAGGTAGCTCGCCACGCTCTGGGCCCGGCGCTGCGACAGCTGCATGTTGTAGCTGGGATTGCCGGTGCTGTCGGTATGGCCCACGACATTGGCACTGACATCCTGGTGCTGGCCCAGCGTCTGGGCGACCTGGTCGAGCACGGAGCGGAACGACGGCTTGATGCTGGCGCTGTCGGTATCGAAGGTCACCTGGCTGGGGATGTTCACCTTCAGCGAGCCGTCCGGCTGCTCGGTGATCTGGGTGCCGGTGCCGGCGGTGTCCTTGTTCAGCTTGCCGCGGATGGCATTCCAGTTGTAGCCGGTCGCACCGCCGACGGCTCCGCCCACGGCCGCGCCGACCAGCGTGCCGGTGGTATTGCCGCCGATCAGGTTGCCAAGCCCCGCGCCCACCGCGGCGCCTACGCCGGTACCGACGGCCGTATGGGTCTGCTGTTCGGTGGCGCAACCCGCGGCCAGCAGGGTGGCAGCGGCGAGCGAGACAGTGACGAGCTTGATCTTCATGCTTTCTCCTTCTGATATTCCCGTAATGTTCCTGGTACCGCATGCGGATGGTAACCGCAAGGCGATACCGCAGATAACCCTTTGTGCGCGTTGGCGGCGGCGCGGCCGGCGCGATGGCCAATGCCCGGGTGCCTGTCCGCCCAACCGCACTACAATATGGATATGGCGGCGCGCGCACAAGTGCAAGGTTGTGAGATTTGTAAATGTCTGTAATCCCACACCTGGCACAGGGGAGTTGGCCGCTCTTCTCGGACTCCCATTGACCATTGCCTCAGATTCGCTACTTTCACTCCCAGCCTTTCATGGCGGGAAGTGAAAGGAGCGGCGTCGCCAGGTGGCATTCCAACGTTAGAATGAGCGGCATGATTCTCGTCTACCGCTACCGGGTCAAGTCGCTCAACGGCCTGCTCAACAGGCAGAGCCGAGCGGTGAACTTCGTCTGGAACTTCTGCAATGACACGCAGAAGCACGCGCTCAAATGGGGTAAGAAGTGGCCGAGCGGGTTCGATCTGAATGTGCTGACCACTGGCAGCAGCAAGGAACTCTGTATCCATTCCGGCACCGTCAATGCGACGTGCGAGCAGTACGCTAAATCGCGCAGCCAGCATCGCCGTACTTATCTGCGATACCGCGGCAGGAAGTGCCTGGGCTGGGTGCCCCTGAAGGGCCGCGATCTGAAACGAGAAGGCGAGGCGTTTCGCTTTGCCGGCAATACCTTTCGCGTGTTCAACAGCCGCCCGTTGCCCGAAGGCAAGATCAAGGACGGCACAAACTTTGCGCGGGATTCGCGCGGGAACTGGTTTCTCAACATTGTGATCGAGATTCCGGATGTGCCGGCACGCCCGATTCAAGCTGGCGTCGGCATCGACCTTGGCTTGAAGGACTTCGCGACGCTCTCGACCGGCGAGAAGTTTTTCAATGACCGGTTTGGCCGGCATGCTGCCGAACGACTGGCCAAGGCGCAGCGTGCGCGAAAGCACAAGCGGCATATCGCCAAGCTGCATGTCAAGGTGGCGAATTCCCGCGCCGACTTCCAGCACAAGCTTGCGCTCGACCTCGTCCGCCGCTTCGATTACATCGCAGTTGGCAACGTGTCGGCTGTGAAACTCGCCAGGACCAAGATGGCGAAAAGCGTCTACGACGCATCCTGGTCGTCCTTCCGGGACAAGCTCCGCTACAAAGCGATTGCGCACGGGGCCACCTTTGAGGAAGTGAACGAAAGCGGTTCTACCCAGTCCTGTTCGGCGTGCGGTTCGAATGACAGCACGACGCGGCCGAAAGGTATCGCAGGACTGCGAATAAGAGAGTGGACCTGTAGTCGCTGTGGTGTCGTGCATGACCGTGATACCAATGCTGCGCTGAACATTCTCCGATGCGGACGTGCATCGCCAGGTGTGGGAATCCCCTTCCTTAGGCAGGGGAAGACGTCAAACTTTGATACATTAGGTGCCAGTCCAGCAGATGGCGCCGGCCGTACGGGCCATCCCCCACAGTCAGAAAAACCAAGCGGAGTTTGTCTTGAGCGTCAGCACTGAGCAGGTCACCGAAGCCCTGCGCACCGTCATCGACCCCAACACGGGCAAGGACCTGGTGTCCACGCGCTCGGCCCGGAACATCCGGGTCGACGGCGGCGAGGTTTCGCTGGAAGTCGAACTCGGCTATCCCGCCAAGAGCCAGCTGGACCCGATCCGCAAGCTGGTGGTTGCCGCGGTGCGGCAAGTGCCGGGCGTCACCAACGTCAGCGTGGCCGTGACCATGAAGATCGTCGCTCACGCGGTGCAACGCGGCGTCAAGCTGCTGCCGGGCGTGAAGAACGTGATTGCCGTCGCCTCGGGCAAGGGCGGGGTGGGCAAGTCCACCACCGCGGTCAACCTGGCGCTGGCGCTGGCCGCCGAGGGCGCGCGCGTGGGCATGCTCGATGCCGATATCTACGGCCCCAGCCTGCCGATGATGCTCGGCATCGACGGCCGCCCCGAATCCGCCGACGGCCAGACCATGGAGCCACTGGAGGGCCATGGCGTGCAGGCCAACTCGATCGGCTTCCTGATCGAGCAGGACAACCCGATGGTGTGGCGCGGGCCGATGGTCACCTCGGCGCTGGAGCAGTTGCTGCGCCAGACCAACTGGCACGACCTCGACTACCTGATCGTCGACATGCCGCCGGGCACCGGCGATATCCAGCTGACGCTGTCGCAGAAGGTGCCGGTCACCGGCGCGGTGATCGTCACCACGCCGCAGGACATCGCGCTGCTCGACGCCAAGAAGGGCCTGAAGATGTTCGAGAAGGTGGGCATCCCCATCCTCGGCATCGTCGAGAACATGGCGGTGTACTGCTGCCCGAACTGCGGCCACGTCGAGCATATCTTCGGCCAGGGCGGCGGCGAGAAGATGTGCGCCGACTATGGCGTGGAGCTGCTGGGCAGCCTGCCGCTGAACCTGCAGATCCGCGAGCAGGCCGATTCGGGCCGTCCCACCGTGGTGGCCGAACCGGACAGCCCCGTGGCCGAGCTGTACCGCGGCATCGCGCGCAAGGTGGCGATCAAGGTCGCCGACAAGGCGCGCGACATGACCAGCAAGTTCCCGAGCATCGTCGTGCAGAACACCTGAGCGCGCGGCTTGCCGCGCCAGCAGCCATGGAAGCCGAAACCACGCCCTTGCCACAGTCGCCGCCACCCGGCGCCCGTCCCGCCGTCACCATGGCGGTGGTGATGCGCAAGGTGGCGCTGGCCAACCGCTGGCAGCCATGGAAATGGCAGCTCGACGCGGTGCTGCCGGACCTGGGCGAGTTCGGCACGCACGCGGTCTGCCTGGAACACGACGAACACGGCGCGCGCTGGCTGTATCCCGGCTTCGAGGTCGAGCTGTTCCGCGACCAGGGCGAGGGCTATTACCTGAACCTGACCTCGACCACGCCATGCTGGTTCGTGCTGTGGCGCATGCCCGAGGACGAGGACGGCGGCGGCACCGGTGAAGACGCCCACCCCGTGCCGATGACGGTCACGCTGTCGTACAACGAAGCCGGCCGCTGGCTCGACGCCGGCGAGATCGTCGAGAACGTGCCGCTGGCACCGGAGCAGCGCGACTGGCTGCAGGCCTACGTCAACGAGCATTACCGGCCCGAGCCGAAGCAGCGGCGCCGGCCCGAATCCTTCAAGGCGCCGCAGGACCGCGCGCGCTACTGACCTTGCTGTTTCGCATACGCCGATGAGCGATTCGTCCTTCCTGTCACGCTGGTCGCGCCGCAAGGCCGCGGTGCGGGAGGGCGTGGCCGTGCCGGCGGAGCCGCTGCCGCCTGCCGAGGCATCACCGTTGCCCGTGCCACCGCAGGCTGCGACCGGGGTGCCGGAGGCCGGCCCGGAAGTCCCCCTGCCGACCCTGGCCGACGTGGCGGCGCTGCGTCCCGGCGACAATATCGCCCGCTTCGTCGCGCGCGGCGTCGATGAATCGGTCAAGCGCGCCGCGCTCAAGACGCTGTTTGCCGATCCGCATTTCAATGTGATGGACGGCCTCGACACCTACATCGACGACTACGGCAAGCCCGACCCGGTCCCGCCGGGGATCCTGCGCCAGCTGCGCCAGGCCGAGTCGCTGGGGCTGTTCGAGCCGACCGACGAGGAGCGCGCTGCGGCCCAGGCGGCCGCAGCCGCCGCACAGCCGGACGCACAAGTCGCCGCACAACCGGACGCACAAGTCGCCGCACAACCGGACGATGTACCGCCGGCGGCGCCCGCAGTGGCCAGCGACCCGGCTGGCGCTACGGACATACCCGCATCCTCCGAAACGCCGCCGCCGGTGGCCAGTCAAAGCGCAAAACAGGGCCCGCAAGGCCCGCAAGGTCCGCAAGATCCGGATAAGTGCGCGTAGCCCCACCGGGCAGCGCAGCCTACAATAGGCTTCCCCACAATCCGCCGGGCCGCAGACCCTCGCAAGAAGGACGTCCGGTCCGGTCAGCACGCATTCGCCATGCCGACGCTGATCTGCAATTGCAACGACACCATGCCGCTTGACGGGGCGGCGCTGTCGGAAGCCAGCCAGGGCCCGCAGCAAGGCCAGCAACAAGACAAGCAACAAGGTCCGCTCAAGGTCCACCACCTGCTGTGCCGGCGCGAAATCGGCGCCTTCACCGCCGCACTGGACGGCACCGACGATGTCATCGTGGCCTGCACGCAGGAGCGCGCGCTGTTTACCGAAGTTGCCGCGCAGACCGCCCAGGGCCAGGATGGCCGCCCGATGGTGACCGCCCCGGTCCGCTTCGTCAATATCCGCGAGACCGGCGGCTGGTCGCAGGGCGCGCGGCGCGATCCCCGGACCGCCAATGCCAAGATCGGCGCGCTGCTGGCGGTGGCCGCGTTGCCCGAGCCGGAGCCGGTGCCCGTGGTCGACTACCGCTCCGACGGCTCGGTGCTGGTGCTGGGCCCAGGGCAGCGCGCGCTGCCCTGGGCGGAACGGCTCGCGGCCATGCAGCTCGAGGTCACGGTGCTGCTGACGGGCAGCGCGCCGGGCGAGGGCGCTGCCGCACAGCCTTTCGGACGTACCTATCCGGTACATAGTGGACGGCTGTCCGCGCTTGCCGGCTGGCTCGGCGCCTTCGAGGCCAGCTGGGAAACCGGCGCGGGACGCAGCAACCCGATCGACCTGGACCTGTGCACCCGCTGCAATGCCTGCATCGATGCCTGCCCGGAAGACGCGATCGATTTCAGCTATCAGATCGACCTGTCGCGCTGCCGCTCGCACCGCGACTGCGTGCGCGCCTGCGGCGCTGCCGCGGCCATCGACTTCGACCGGCCGCAAGGCACCATGGAAGGCCGCTTCGACCTGGTCTTCGACCTGTGCGACCAACCCGCCTTCACCATGCACCAGCCCCCGCAAGGCTACCTGCATGCCGGCGCCGACCCGGCGCGGCAGCAGGCGCTGGCGCTGACGCTGGCGGGCCTGGTAGGCGAGTTCGAGAAGCCGAAATTCTTCCGCTACAAGGACAGCCTGTGCGCGCATGGCCGCAACCAGACCACCGGCTGCACGGCTTGTATCGACATTTGCTCGACCCGGGCGATCCAGTCGCGCTGGCATGACGGCAAGGGCCGCATCGAGGTCACGCCCAACCTGTGCATGGGCTGCGGGGCGTGCACCACGGTGTGCCCCAGCGGTGCCATCAGCTACGGCTATCCCGGCCCGGAGGCGACCGGCACTCGCCTGCGTACGCTGCTGGCCGCCTACCGGCAGGCCGGCGCGCGCGACCCGGTCGTGCTGCTGCACGGCGAGGAATATGGCACGCCCGCCTTGCTGGCGCTGGGCCGCGCCGCGCGCGCGGGCCGTGCCGCCGGCGTGCCCGCCAATGTGATGCCGCTGTCGCTGTTCCACCCGGCCGCGGCCGGGCTGGAGCTGTGGCTGGCTGCGCTGTGCTGGGGTGCCAGCCGCGTGGCGGTGCTGCTCACCGGCGATGAGGCGCCGCAGTACCGCACCGCGCTGCGCGAGCAGATGGAAGTCGCCCGCGCATTGCTGGCGGGACTGGGTTATGACGCCGACGTGCTGTCCCTGGTCGAGGCGGCAAATACGCCCACGCTGGATGCCGGCCTGTCCGCGTTGCGTCCGGGCCGCAATGCGCTGCCGCCGGCGCCGTTCGGCGCCGTTGCGGCCAAGCGTGAGATGCTGGACTTCGTGTTCGACCACCTGGTGCGCCACGCGCCGGTGCCCGCCGACATCGTGCCGCTGCCGGCGGCCGCGCCGATTGGCGCGATTGCTGTCGATACCGGCAAGTGCACCTTGTGCATGGCGTGCGTCGGCGCCTGCCCGTCGCAGGCACTGCGCGACAACCCCGAGCGCCCCGTGCTGAGCCTGATCGAACGCAATTGCGTGCAGTGCGGCCTGTGCGAAAAGACCTGCCCGGAAGATGCGATTACGCTGGTGCCGCGCCTGCTGGCCGGCGAAGCCGCGCGCCGCCCGGTCACGCTCAACGAGTCCCAGCCGTTCCATTGCGTGCGCTGCGCCAAGCCGTTCGGCACGGCGCAGATGGTGGAATCGATGCTGGTCCGGCTGGCCGGCCACCCGGCATTTTCCGGCGCCGCCGCCGAGCGGCTGAAGATGTGCCCGGATTGCCGCGTGATCGACATGATGGAGCACGAGAGCGGGACCATGAGCGGGACCATGAGCGGCACTGTGAGCGGCACTGTGAGCGGCACCACGCTGCGCTGAGCCTCCATCGACACAATTCATCACGACATGACAGATTTCCAGCCGATCCAGCTCACCGCGGCACCGCACGCCGACGATGCCGAGGACACCGCCCGCGCCGACCTGTACGGCCTGCTGGCCACGCTGTTCTATCGTGCGCCCGATGCCGCGCTGCTGCACCACATCGCGGCCAACCGCGCCGTCGGCGAAGATGCCGATACGGTACTGGGCAAGGCGTGGAATGCGTTGTGCGCTGCAGCAGCCGAGACCACGGCGGCGGAGGTTGAAGAGGAATACCGGCAGCTATTCGTCGGCGTGGGCCGGCAGGATGTGTTCCTGTATGGCTCGTTCTACCTGACCGGCTTTCTCAACGAGCGTCCGCTGGTGGCGCTGCGCGAAGACCTGGCCCGCTATGGCCTGGAGCGCCACGACGGCGTCAGCGAGACCGAGGACCACATCGCCACGTTGTGCGAGGTGATGCGCTTCCTGGTGGCTGGCGAGGACCTGTCGGTGTCCAACCTCGGCGAGCAGCAGCGCTTCTACGCGCAGCACCTGCAGCCCTGGGTCGAGAAATTGTGCGATGCGGTGATCGCGCACCCGCAGGCGCGTTTCTATCGCGGCGCCGCCGGGTTGCTGGCCGCGTTCGCCAGTGTCGAGGCGCTGGCGCTGGAGATGAACTAAGGACCGCAGGTCAGGAAAAACCCTTGCATATCATGGTCTTTCCTGCAAGATGCTTCTAGAATATGCATAACAACGCATAACGGCGAAAACCATCGGGCTTTGACAGCCGAGGAGCCCCCCCACATGAGAGAGAAGCCAACCCGGGTCGCGCGCCGCTCATTTCTCGCGGGCGCTGGAGTTGTGGCTGCCGCAACGGGTGCGGCAGCGCTGACAGCGCGTGGGCCGGCACTACCGGACCAGGCCGCCGCTCTGCCGGAACCCGCCGACACCCCGTCGGACAGCAAGGGCTACCGGGTCTCAGAACACATTCGCAAGTACTACCGGACCACACTGGTGTAAGTGCCAGGGCGGCGTGGTTCGCCGCGCCGCCAGCAAACGGACGGCTCTCGTCCGCATCTGAGGTGAGACATGATCTTGACCCGCAAACGCGCGGCGCAGGGCGCATCCGCCCGCCTCGCTGACGGCCTCGCCAACCGGCACGATCCTGCCGGCGCGCAAGCCGGAACCGGACGCCTCTCACAGCGGCTCGCCGCAAGCCTGGCCGGCGCCATGCCGACCATGGACCGCCGCAGCTTCCTCAAGCGCTCGGGCATCGGCGTCGGTGCCGGCCTGGCGGCGTCGCAACTGACGCTGCTGCGCAAGGCCGATGCCGCCGACGACAAGAAGGGCGCCGCCGATGGCAAGAGCGGCATCGTCGTGCGCCGCACCGTATGCGGCCACTGCTCGGTCGGCTGCGCGGTCGACGCGGTGGTGCAGAACGGCGTGTGGATTCGCCAGGAACCGGTGTTCGATTCGCCCATCAACCTGGGCGCGCACTGCGCCAAGGGCGCTGCGCTGCGCGAGCACGGCCACGGGGAATACCGGCTGAAGTACCCGATGAAGCTGGTCAACGGCAAGTACCAGCGTATCAGTTGGGACCAGGCGCTCGACGAGATCACCGCGAAGATGAAGGAGATCCGCCAGCAGACTGGCCCGGACTCGCTGTTCTTCGTCGGCTCGTCCAAGCACAGCAACGAGCAGGCGTACCTGCTGCGCAAGTGGGTTTCGTTCTTCGGCACCAACAACACCGACCACCAGGCGCGCATCTGCCACTCCACCACGGTGGCGGGCGTCGCCAATACCTGGGGCTACGGTGCGATGACGAACTCGTACAACGATATGCAGAACTCGAAGGCAGCGCTGTATATCGGTTCGAACGCGGCCGAGGCGCATCCCGTGTCGATGCTGCACCTGCTGCACGCCAAGGAAAACGGCTGCAAGGTGATCGTGGTCGACCCGCGCTACACGCGCACCGCGGCCAAGGCGCATCACTATGTGCGCATTCGCTCGGGTACCGACATCGCCTTCCTGTTCGGCATGCTGTACCACATCTTCAAGAACGGCTGGGAAGACCAGAAGTACCTGCACGACCGCGTCTACGGCATGGACAAGGTCAAGGAAGAGGTGCTGGCCAAGTGGACGCCCGACAAGGTCGAGGAAGTGACCGGCGTGCCCGAGGCGCAGGTCTACCTGGTTGCCGAGACCATGGCCAAGAACCGCCCCAGCACGCTGGTGTGGTGCATGGGCCAGACCCAGCACACCATCGGCAACGCGATCGTGCGCGCGTCGTGCCTGGTGCAGCTGGCGCTGGGCAATATCGGCGTGGCGGGCGGCGGCGCCAACATCTTCCGCGGCCATGACAATGTGCAGGGCGCCACCGACGTCGGGCCCAACCCCGACTCGCTGCCTGGCTACTACGGCCTGGCCACCGGGGCATGGAAGCACTACGCGGCGGTGTGGGGCGTGGACTATGAATGGATCAAGAAGCAGTTCGCCTCGCAGACGATGATGGAGAAGTCCGGCACCACGGTGTCGCGCTGGATCGATATCGTCACCGAGAAGAACGAGCTGATCGACCAGGACAACAACGTGCGCGGCGTGTTCTTCTGGGGCCATGCCCCGAACTCGCAGACGCGCGGCCTGGAGATGAAGAAGGCGCTGGACAAGCTCGACCTGCTGGTGGTGATCGACCCGTATCCGTCAGCGACCGCGGCCATGGCAAACATGCCGCCGGCCGAGGGCGACAAGGTCAACCCGAACCGCGCCGTGTACCTGCTGCCGGCGGCCACGCAGTTCGAGACCTCGGGCACGTGCACGGCCTCCAACCGCTCGCTGCAATGGCGCGAGAAGGTGATCGAGCCGCTGTTCGAATCGATGCCCGACCAAACCATCATGCAGGCGTTCGCCGACAAGCTTGGCTTTGGCAAGGAGCTGTCGAAGAACATGAAGCTGATCGAGGTCAAGCGCGCCGGCCGCACCTGGATGGAGCCGGAGCCGGAATCGATCCTGCGCGAAATCAACGCCAGCAACTGGACCATCGGCTACACCGGCCAGTCGCCCGAACGGCTGAAAGCGCATATGCGCAATATGCAGATGTTCGACGTCAAGACGCTGCGCTGCAAGCAAGGGAAGGACCCCGTCACGGGCTACGACCTGACCGGCGACTACTTTGGCCTGCCGTGGCCGTGCTACGGCACGCCGGAGCTGAAGCACCCGGGTTCGCCCAACCTGTATGACACCAGCAAGCACGTGATGGACGGCGGCGGCAACTTCCGCGCCAACTTCGGCGTGGAGCGCGACGGCGTCAACCTGCTGGCCGAGGACGGTTCGTACTCGCTGGGCGCGGAGATCACCACCGGCTATCCCGAGTTCGACCACGTGCTGCTGAAGAAGCTGGGCTGGTGGGACGAGCTGACCGATGCCGAGAAGGCCAAGGCCGAGGGCAAGAACTGGAAGACCGACCTGTCTGGCGGCATCCAGCGCGTGGTGCTGAAGAACCATGGCTGCCACCCATTCGGCAATGCCAAGGCGCGGGCAGTGGTGTGGAACTTCCCGGACCCGATCCCGCAGCACCGCGAGCCGCTGTACTCCACGCGGCCCGACATGGTCGCCAAGTACCCGACCCACGACGACAAGATGGCGTTCTGGCGGCTGCCGACGCTGTACAAGTCGGTGCAGCAGCGCAATATCGAGAACAAGGTCTACGAGAAGTTCCCGATCATCCTGACCTCCGGGCGGCTGGTCGAGTACGAGGGCGGCGGCGAGGAAACCCGCTCCAACCCGTGGCTGGCCGAGCTGCAGCAGGAGAACTTTGTCGAGATCAACCCGCGCGCGGCTTCCGATCGCGGCATCCGCAATGGCGACTTCTGCTGGGTCAGGACGCCGACCGGCGCCGCGCTGAAGGTGCGTGCGCTGGTGACCGAGCGGGTCGGGCCGGATACCGCCTTCATCCCGTTCCACTTCTCGGGCTGGTGGCAGGGCAAGGACCTGAAGGACTACTACCCGGAAGGCGCGATGCCGGTGGTGCGGGGCGAAGCCGTCAACACCGCCACCACGTATGGCTATGACTCGGTGACGATGATGCAGGAGACCAAGACCACCGTTTGCCAGATCGAGCGGTTTGCATAAGCCACAGGACAGAGCAGAGGAACATCATGGCACGCATGAAATTCATCTGTGACGCCGAGCGCTGCATCGAGTGCAACAGCTGCGTCACGGCCTGCAAGAACGAGCACGAGGTGCCCTGGGGTGTGAACCGGCGCCGCGTGGTGACCGTCAACGACGGCGTGGTCGGCGCCGAGAAGTCGATCTCGGTGGCCTGCATGCATTGCTCCGACGCACCGTGCATGGCGGTGTGCCCGGTCGACTGCTTCTACCGCACCGACGACGGCGTGGTGCTGCACGACAAGGACGTCTGCATCGGCTGCGGCTACTGCTCGTATGCCTGCCCGTTCGGTGCGCCGCAGTTCCCGTCGACCGGCACCTTCGGCGTGCGCGGCAAGATGGACAAGTGCACGTTCTGCGCCGGCGGCCCGGAGAAGAATGGCAGCGAGGCCGAATTCGAGAAGTACGGACGCAACCGGCTGGCCGAAGGCAAGCTGCCCTTGTGCGCGGAGATGTGCTCGACCAAGGCGCTGCTGGGCGGCGATGGCGATGTGATTGCCGACATCCTGCGCAACCGCGTGATCAAGCGCGGTACCGGCGGCGACGTGTTCGGCTGGGGCACCGCCTATGGCGTGCCCAAGGCCGCGCCAGGGGCGCCGGCAGCGCCGGCTGGTCCCGCCGCGCCGGATGCGCCCGGGGCCCGCTCCACGCCAGCCGCACCGGCTGCACCGGCTACCCCCGCCGCAACCGGCGTTCAGGGAGGGCAGACATCATGAGCCGCGCCTGCGCCATCGTCCTGCTGACACTGTGCGGCGCGCTGCTGGCCGCGTGCGGCGAAAAGCCGCAGACCATCAACCAGTCGCACCGCAAGGCCGACGCCCAGGCGTACCAGGGCGCGCCCGACGACCCCTTCGTGGCCAAGGGCTGGACCGCGGGCGACAAGACCAGCTGGCATAACCAGATCCGCCAGCGCAACCAGTACCAGAACGAGTACAACCGCGTGCAATGAATGCGCCGCAGTGGGCAGGCGCCGCGATCCGCGCGCATGCTCCCGATGACCTGAAGGAGGGCGTATGACGCCGTCGCACAATGCATGCCGCAGCGGGCAGGGCGCCGGGTGGCGCCGCTGGCTGGCGGCCGGCGCGCTGGCACTGATGGCCGTGGCCGGAAGCGCCGCGGCCCAGGCTCCCGCACCGGGGCCGTCGACCGGCCCGGCCACCGCCTCGGGCAGCGCCGATGCCAACAACCCGGCCACGCATCCGGCCCAGCCACTGGCCGGCATCGCATCGGAAAACATCTTCAACGTGCCGCGCCACGACATCGCCGCCGAGGCCCAGTCGCAGCAGCAACGCACCGTCACGCAGCCCGGCAACAACGCGCCGGTCTGGCGCGAGGTCAACTCCGACCAGCGTCACTACAGCAGCCTGCCCGACAAGGAAGCCGGCGTGCTGATCCAGCGCACCGGCCAGCAATGGCGCCTGTTCCGCAACGGCGTGATCACCGTCTGGGGCGGCTGGCTGCTGCTGGTGGTGCCGCTGGCCATCCTGGGCTTCTACCTGTGGCGCGGCACCATCCCGCTGCGCGAGCCGCGCACCGGCCGCATGATCGAACGCTTCACGCCGCTGGAGCGCATCGTCCACTGGACCATGGCGATCTCGTTCGTGGTGCTGGCGGTGTCGGGCATCATCATGCTGCTGGGCAAGCATTTCCTGCTGCCGCTGATGGGGCACATGCTGTTCGGCTGGCTCAGCTACATCCTGAAGAACCTGCACAACGTGGTCGGGCCCATCTTCACGCTGTCGGTGATCGTCGCCTTCGTGGTGTTCGTGCGCGATAACCTGCCGGGCCGCGACGACGTGCGCTGGGTCACCAGCCTGGGCGGACTGGCATCCGGCAAGCACGTGCCGAGCGGGCGCTTCAACGCCGGCGAGAAGATGTGGTTCTGGGTCGGCGTGTTTATCTTCGGCATCGTGCTGTCGGCCTCGGGCTGGGTGCTCGACATGATCGTGCCGGGCATGGACTACTACCGCGCGACCATGCAGATCGCCAACGTGATCCACGGCATTTCCGCCGTGCTGATGATCGCGATGGCGTGCGGCCATATCTACATGGGCACGGTCGGCATGGAAGGCGCGTACCGCGCCATGCGCGACGGCTGGGTCGACGAAGCCTGGGCCAAGGAGCATCACGAGCTTTGGTACGACGACATCCAGTCCGGCAAGATTCCCGCGCAGCGTTCGACCGGTCCCGCCAGTCCGGATGCGGCGGCCGGGCGGGCCGCGCGGCATACCCCCGGCGAAGCTTGATCACGCAGGACACCAATACTTCGGGAAGCATCGACCATGACACGCACCCTGACGCTGATCGCCCTGGCCGCCGGGGCCACTTTGAGTGCCGGCGCGCTGGCCAAGCTGCCGCCACCCAGCGAAGCCCAGCAGGCCAAGGCCGCGGAGACCAAGGCCCGCGCCGCGTGGTCGGACAAGGTCGCTGCCTTCCAGCTGTGCCGTGCGCAGGACAAGATCGCGACACGCTACTACGCCGAACGCCAGGCACAGGGCAAGGACGCGCGCGCGGCGGTGCAGACCCCGCCGTGTACCGATCCGGGACCGTTCGTTGCGCCCGTGGCGGCGTCGCCCCCAGCGGTGCCGGCGCCCGCGGTCGCAAGCACCGGTGCCGACGCCAAACCGGTTGCGCCCGGCGCAGTACAATCTCCCGCAAAGGCACCATAACCGCAGCCCCGATGCTCGCCTGGACGGCACGGGGCACCTTCCAGCAGCCCTGAGCCTTCCTGTCATGACCCTGCGTCCCGAGCTTACCCAGGCAGCCGTTCCGCTGATCGAAGAGGTCGAAGTCGTCGACGAGCAGGGCCGCGTGCGCGCGGCCTACCTGCCGGGCGAGCGCCCGCTGACGGTCTACCTGGACAAGCGCGAACTGGTCACGCTGATGACGCTGGGCGGCGCGCCCGAGCACCTCGTGCTGGGCTACCTGCGCAACCAGCGGCTGGTCGAATCGATCGAGGACATCGCCGCGGTACAGGTCGACTGGGAAACCGAATCCGCCGCCGTCACCACCCGCACCGGCGTCGACCGCATCGAGGAGCGCACCGCGCGCCGCGTGGTGACCACCGGCTGCGGGCAGGGGACGGTGTTCGGCTCGCTGCTGGACGAGGTCGACAGCATCCGCCTGCCGGTCGATACGATCCTCGACCAGGACACCCTGTACGGCATCATCGACACTATCCGGCTGCAGCAGTCGGTGTACAAGCAGGCCGGCTCGGTCCATGGCTGCGCGCTGTTCAAGGGGACCGAGCTGTTGATGTTTGTCGAGGACGTCGGCCGCCACAACGCGGTCGATGCCATTGCCGGCCGCATGTGGCTGGAAGACATGAGCGGCGCCGACAAGATCTTCTACACCACCGGCCGCCTGACCTCGGAAATGGTCATCAAGGGCGCGCAGATGGGCATCCCGTTCCTGCTGTCGCGCTCGGGCGTGACGCAGATGGGATACCAGATGGCCACACGGGTCAACCTGACCCTGTTCGCGCGCTGCACCGGCAAGCATTTTCTGCTCTACACCGGGCGCGAACGGTTCCGTCATCGGATTCCCGAGGACGCCGTAGCTTGATTGTGGCTCAAGGGCCACTTCATCGCCTGTCGACGGATGCGGCGTTGTCTCAACGGAACGCGGGCGGAATGGTTGTACAATGCGGCGCACTCCGAGCCAGTGTGTCTACCTCCCAACCTCTATGAGCATCAAATCCGACAAATGGATCCGCCGCATGGCGGAGCAGCACGGCATGATCGAGCCGTTCGAGCCAGGCCAGGTCCGGGAGGCCGACGGGCGCAAGATCGTGTCGTACGGTACCTCGAGCTACGGCTACGACATCCGCTGCGCCGATGAATTCAAGATATTCACCAATATCAACAGCACCATCGTCGACCCGAAGAACTTCGACGAGAAGTCCTTCGTGGACTTCAAGGGTGATGTCTGCATCATTCCGCCGAATTCCTTCGCGCTGGCGCGGACGATGGAATATTTCCGCATCCCGCGCAGCGTGCTGACCATCTGCCTGGGCAAGAGCACCTACGCGCGCTGCGGCATTATCGTCAATGTGACCCCGTTCGAGCCGGAATGGGAAGGCTATGTGACGCTGGAGTTCTCCAACACCACGCCGCTGCCCGCCAAGATCTACGCCGGCGAAGGCTGCGCCCAGGTGCTGTTCTTCGAGAGCGACGAAGTCTGCGAAACCTCGTACGCCGACCGGGGCGGCAAGTACCAGGGCCAGCATGGTGTCACACTGCCGAAGACCTGATCGCATTACAATGCCGGCGTTTGCCGGAACGGCCGCTCCGCGATAGCCGCGCGGGGTGCCAAGACCTGACGTGAGAGCCACATGTCGCCGTCGCAGGGGAACCCCTGCCGGCCATGTGGCTCAAGTCCTTTATGTCCTGCTTTCCATCAAGGATGCCCGATGAAATTCCGCTTCCCCGTCATCATCATTGACGAAGACTTCCGCTCCGAGAACATCTCCGGCTCGGGCATCCGCGCGCTGGCCGAGGCGATCGAGAAAGAGGGCATGGAGGTCATGGGGCTGACCAGCTACGGCGACCTGACGTCGTTCGCGCAGCAGTCCAGCCGCGCCTCGACCTTTATCGTGTCGATCGACGACGATGAGTTCGTGAGCAGCGACGATCAGCCGGAAGCTGCCGCGATCGAAAAGCTGCGCGCCTTCGTTGCCGAAGTGCGCCGCCGCAACTCGGACCTGCCGATCTTCCTGTACGGCGAAACCCGCACCTCGCGCCATATCCCCAACGATATCCTGCGCGAGCTGCACGGCTTCATCCACATGTTCGAGGACACCCCCGAGTTCGTGGCGCGCCACATCATCCGCGAAGCCAAGGTGTACCTCGATACGCTGGCGCCGCCGTTCTTCAAGGCGCTGATCGACTACGCGCAGGACAGCTCGTATTCGTGGCACTGCCCCGGCCACTCGGGCGGCGTGGCGTTCCTGAAAAGCCCGGTGGGCCAGGTGTTCCACCAGTTCTTCGGCGAGAACATGCTGCGCGCCGACGTCTGCAATGCGGTGGACGAACTCGGCCAGCTGCTCGACCACACCGGTCCGGTGGCCGCGTCCGAGCGCAATGCCGCGCGTATCTTCAACTCGGACCACATGTTCTTCGTCACCAACGGCACCTCGACGTCGAACAAGATGGTGTGGCACGCCAACGTGGCGCCGGGCGACATCGTGGTGGTGGACCGCAACTGCCACAAGTCGATCCTGCACGCGATCATGATGACGGGCGCGATCCCCGTGTTCCTGATGCCGACGCGCAACCACTACGGCATCATCGGCCCGATCCCGAAAAGCGAGTTCGATCCGGAAACGATCCGGCGCAAGATCGCCGCGCACCCCTTCGCCAGCAAGGCCAAGAACCAGAAGCCGCGCATCCTGACGATCACGCAGGGCACCTACGACGGCGTGCTGTACAACGCCGAGCAGATCAAGGATATGCTGGCGGCCGAGATCGACACGCTGCATTTCGACGAAGCCTGGCTGCCGCACGCGGCGTTCCACGACTTCTATCACAACATGCACGCGATCGGTCGCGATCGCCCGCGCAGCAAGGACGCCCTGGTGTTCGCCACGCAGTCCACGCACAAGCTGCTGGCGGGCCTGTCGCAGGCTTCGCAGATCCTCGTGCAAGACTCCGAGACGCGCAAGCTGGACCGCTACCGCTTCAACGAGGCGTACCTGATGCACACCTCGACCAGCCCGCAGTACTCGATCATCGCCTCGTGCGACGTGGCGGCGGCGATGATGGAAGCACCGGGCGGCACCGCGCTGGTGGAAGAGAGCATCCAGGAGGCGATGGACTTCCGCCGCGCCATGCGCAAGGTCGAGGGCGACTACGATGCCGGCAACAACGGCGACTGGTGGTTCAAGGTGTGGGGCCCGGAGGCCCTGATCGAAGACGGCATCGGCGACCGCGAAGAGTGGATGCTCAAGGCCAACGAGCGCTGGCACGGCTTCGGCGACCTGGCCGATGGCTTCAACCTGCTCGACCCGATCAAGGCCACCATCATCACCCCGGGCCTGGACGTTGATGGCGAGTTCAGCGAGCGCGGCATCCCGGCGGCCATCGTCACCAAGTACCTGGCCGAGCACGGCATCATCATCGAGAAGACGGGCCTGTACTCGTTCTTCATCATGTTCACCATCGGCATCACCAAGGGCCGCTGGAACTCGCTGGTGACCGAGCTGCAGCAGTTCAAGGACGACTACGACCAGAACCAGCCGCTGTGGCGCGTGCTGCCGGAGTTCGTCGGCAAGTATCCGCAGTACGAGCGCATGGGCCTGCGTGACCTGTGCGATGCGATCCACAGCGTGTACAAGGCCAACGACGTGGCGCGCGTGACCACCGAGATGTACCTGTCGGACATGGAACCGGCGATGAAGCCGTCGGATGCGTGGGCCATGATGGCGCACCGCGAGATCGAGCGCGTGCCGGTCGATGACCTCGAAGGCCGCGTCACCGCGATCCTGCTGACGCCGTACCCGCCGGGCATCCCGCTGCTGATCCCGGGCGAGCGCTTCAACCGCACCATCGTGCAGTACCTGAAGTTCGCACGCGAGTTCAACAAGCTGTTCCCGGGGTTCGAAACCGATATCCACGGTCTGGTGGAGGACGAGGTGGACGGCAAGAAGGCTTACTTCGTCGACTGCGTGAAGCAGGTGGCCTGAAGCAAGCGAGTCCGGCACAGGAATGAGCCCCGCGCATGCGGGGCGTTTTCTTTCTAGCTGAACGGATTCAGCAACTCCACCCCCGTCCCGCTGAAATCCCCCACATTCCGCGTGACGATCGTCAGGTCATGGATCAGCGCCGTCGCGGCAATGAACTTGTCCAGCGCATGCTCCGGGCGCGGCACGCGTAGCCGCCCCCATATCTGGGCGACATCGGCATCGACCGGCAACACATGCCGGCCGAAATCCTGCAGCACGGCCGTCAGCCATTGCTCCAGCGCCTCGGCCTGCGCCGTGTCGCCGCGATGGCGGATCAGCGCAATGCCGCGCCGCAACTCCCCCACGGTCAGCGCGGACAGGTAGAGCGTCGAACCATCGCGCGCCGCCTGCCGGAAGAACGCGCGCACGCCGGGATTGGCGCGTTCGCGCTTGCGTGCCTCGCTGACGACATTGGTATCAATCAAATACACGCGGCGCCTCGCCAGAATCCTGAGCGCGTTGGAAATCGGCATCCTCGCCGACGTCCGGTATGCTGGCCAGCACATCGGCAAAGCTGCGCCGGCGCGTGCCGCCCAGTGCCAGCGCCAGGATGGCCCGGTGCTCGGCCTCGGCGCTGCGGCCATTGGCGGCGGCCTGCTCGCGCAGGCGCTGGACCAGGGATTCATCGATGCCACGAACGATCAGGGTTGCCATCTTGCGCTCCTTATCACGGGATGCGCTGATGCTAGCATTGATAGCGTCGTGCCGCTCGATAAGGAACGATTGAAGGCGTCGCCGGCTGGCGGCGGGGTGCGGCAAGGCAATGGTGTCCATGGGCACGGCTCCCTTGCAGGTGGGTGGAGGTGAGAGCAGTCTGCGCCGTGCCGGCATGCTGGTCGATAAGCCGATTCGCAATGCGCGAAAGAAAAAAGCCCCGCAGCGCTTGCGGGGCTTTTGGGCCTTGCGGATCCGAACGATGCCGGCTCTAGTTCTTCTTTTTCTCGAACTCGAACTGGGGCGCCGACGGCTCGCTCTCCGTAGCTGGCTGGGCCGGCAACTCCAGACCTTCGCCGCCGCCCGCTTGCCCGGCCGGGGCCGGCACCGACAGGCTCGGCGCCGATGGCCTGGGGCTGGCGCTGTCCAGGTCGATGGAAAGGTCACGCGTCACGCTGCGGTCCTGGGCCTTGTGGCCGCCGGTGGTGACCAGGCCCGGGAAGACGATGATCAACGCCACCATGATCAACTGGATGACCACGAACGGCACCGCGCCCCAGTAGATATCGGCGGTCTTTACCTCGCGCGGCGCCACCGACCGCAGGTAGAACAGCGAAAAGCCGAACGGCGGGTGCATGAACGAAGTCTGCATGTTCACCGCCAGCAGCACGCCGAACCAGATCAGGTCGATGCCAAGCTTGTCCGCCACAGGGCCAACCAGGGGCACGAGGATAAAAGCCAGTTCGAAGAAGTCGAGGAAGAACGCCAGCAGGAAGAACAGTACGTTCACCGCAACCAGGAAGCCGGCCTGGCCGCCGGGCAAGGCGGTCAGCAGGTGCTCCACCCAGACATGGCCGTCCACGCCGTAGAAGGTCAGCGAGAACACCCGCGCACCGATCAGGATAAAGATCACGAAGGCCGACAGTTTCAGCGTCGCCTCCATTGCCTGTCGTGTCAGCCCGAGGTCCAGGCGGCGCTTGAGCAGGGCGAGGATCAGCGCACCCAGTGCGCCCATGCCGCCGCCTTCGGTCGGCGTAGCGACGCCGATGAAGATCGTGCCGAGCACCAGGAAGATCAGCGCCAGCGGCGGAATCAGCACGAAGGTGACCTTTTCCGCCATCTGTGACAGCAGGTTCAGCTTGAGCGCCTTGTTGATGACCGCGAGCACGAAGGCGAACAGGATCGCAGCGCCCACCGAGATCACCAGGCGCTCGTCCAGCGGTGCCTCGGGCTTGTACAGCATGTCAACGGCCACGCCCACCGCGACGGACAGTGCGGTCAGCACCAGTACCGAAGCCGCGCCGCTCTTGCCGCTGGGCTCGCGGAAGGTGCGGGCCTCGATCGGCAGCGCGGGCACTGCGGCCGGCTTGATCAGCGAGATCAGCAGCACATAGCCCATGTACAGGCCGGTCAGCACCAGTCCCGGTACGAAGGCGCCCTTGTACATGTCGCCGACCGAGCGGCCCAGCTGGTCGGCCAGCACGATCAGCACCAGCGACGGCGGGATGATCTGCGCCAGCGTGCCCGACGCGGCGATCACGCCCGAGGCCAGCCGCTTGTCGTATTTGTACTTGAGCATCAGCGGCAGCGAGATCAGGCCCATCGAGATCACCGAAGCAGCCACCACGCCGGTGGTTGCCGCCAGCAGCGCACCGACGAAGATCACCGCATAGGCGAGACCGCCGCGGATCGGGCCGAACAGCTGGCCGATGGTGTCGAGCAGGTCCTCGGCCATGCCTGAGCGTTCCAGGATCAGGCCCATGAAGGTGAAGAACGGGATCGCCAGCAGCGTATCGTTCTCGATGATGCCGAACAGTCGACTGGGCAGCGCCTGCAGCAGTTCGGGAGGCAGCATGCCCAGCTCGATGCCGATGAAGGCGAAGAGCAGGCCATTGGCGGCAAGCGCGAACGCGATCGGGAAGCCCGACAGCAGGAATACGACCAGGGAGGCGAACATGATCGGGGCCATGTTCGCGATCAGGAATTGCGTCATCGTGCGCGCCTCTTATTGTTTTTCAGACGGGCCGGTCTGGTTGGCTTGCGCGATTGCGGCGATCTCCAGCGCCGGATCGACCGCGTGCTTGCGGAAGGCGGAGAACGGCAGTTCGCCCTTCAGGTAGGCAAAGCGCTTGATCAGCTCGGACAGACCCTGCAGGATCAGCAGGAAAAAGCCCGCTACGATGAGGAACTTGGCGGGCCAGCGGATCAGCCCGCCGGCGTTGCCGGACATCTCATGCCCGGCATACGACAGCCAGAAGTAAGGGATCGACAGCCACAGGATGATCAGTGAGATCGGCAGCAGGAACAGCAGGAAGCCGAAAATGTCGATCCAGACCTGAGTGCGTTCGGAGAAGCGACCGGCGATGACGTCGATGCGCACATGCTCGTCGCGCATCAGCGTGTAAGGGGCACCCAGCAGGAACACCCCCGCGAACATGTACCACTGCAGTTCAAGCCATGCATTGGAGCTGACGCTGAAGGTGTAGCGAATGATGGCGTTGCCTGCACAGACCAGTACGGCAAGCAGGATCAGCCATTTCGCCCAATGCCCGAAGAATTCGTTCACGGCGTCGATAAGCCGCGAGATCCTCATAAGGAAAGACATGTGATCGTCCTAGGGATTTTTGGGATACAGGGGTGGCGCGATAGTCTACGGCGCTACCCGCCCTACATCTTTAGGGTGAATCCCCAGTGGATCACATTTTTCGATGTTTTTGCACCAATAATGTGCAAAAATGGGCCGAATTCGCTCTTTGCGGCACTTATCGAACGTCGCCTGTTTTCCGCGGCTTTGCGCAATAAACAACAGAAGTCGGTGCGTTGGTGCACGCAAACGAAAAACGGGAGCCTGTGCTCCCGTCTCGGCTTGCCGGTGTCCCCGCCGAAGTGGGGTCTGTGGGGTCAGCCGTTCAGCGCCGTACGTGCGTCGGCAATGGCAGCGCGCACTTGGTCCGGCGCGGTGCCGCCGACATGGTTGCGCGCGGCGACCGAGCCCTCGAGCGTCAGCACGGCATGCACATCGTCGCCGATCAGCGCGGCCTTGTCGCCCAGGCCCGACACGTCGCGCAGCTCGGCCACGGTCAGGTCGGCCAGGTCGCACTGGCGGCTGTCGCAGGCACGCACGGCGTGGGCCACGGCTTCGTGGGCGTCGCGGAAGGGCAGGCCCTTCTTGACCAGGTAGTCGGCCAGGTCGGTGGCGGTGGCGTAGCCCTGCAGCGCGGCGGCGCGCATCGCTTCCGGCTTGACGGTGATGCCCGGCACCATGTCGGCGAAGATGCGCAGCGTGTCCACCACGGTGTCGACCGTGTCGAACAGCGGCTCCTTGTCTTCCTGGTTGTCCTTGTTGTAAGCCAGCGGCTGGCCCTTCATCAGCGTCAGCAGGCCGATCAGGTGGCCATTGACGCGGCCGGTCTTGCCGCGCGCCAGCTCGGGCACGTCGGGGTTCTTCTTCTGCGGCATGATCGAGCTGCCGGTGCAGAAGCGGTCGGCGATGTCGATAAAGCCCACGCGCGGGCTCATCCACAGCACCAGTTCTTCCGAGAAGCGCGACACGTGCGTCATCACCAGCGCGGCGGCGGCGCAGAATTCGATGGCGAAGTCGCGGTCCGACACGGCGTCCAGCGAATTGCGGCAGACGCCGTCAAAGCCCAGCTGCTGCGCCACGAACTCGCGGTCGATCGGGTAGCTGGTGCCGGCCAGCGCGGCGGCGCCCAGCGGCAGGCGGTTGACGCGCTTGCGGCAGTCGGCCATGCGCTCGGCATCGCGGGTGAACATTTCCACGTAGGCCAGCAGGTGGTGGCCGAAGGTGACCGGCTGCGCCACCTGCAGGTGGGTGAAGCCCGGCAGGATGGTGTCGGCGTTCTTGTCTGCCAGGTCCAGCAGCGACACGCGCAGCGCGCCGAGCAGCGCGATGATGTTGTCGATCTCGCTGCGCAGCCACAGGCGGATGTCGGTCGCGACCTGGTCATTGCGCGAGCGGCCGGTGTGCAGGCGCTTGCCGGCATCGCCGACCAGCGCGGTCAGGCGCGCCTCGATATTCAGGTGGACGTCTTCCAGGTCCAGCTTCCATTCGAAGCTGCCGGCCTCGATCTCGCCCTTGATCTGGGCCATGCCGCGCTCGATCTCGGCGCGGTCGGCCTCGGCGATGATGCCCTGCTTGGCCAGCATGGCCGCGTGGGCCAGCGAACCCTGGATGTCGAACAGGGCCAGGCGCTTGTCGAAGAACACCGAGGCGGTGTAGCGCTTCACCAGGTCGGACATCGGTTCGGAGAAGCGGGCGGACCAGGCTTCGCCTTTCTTGGCAAGTTGGGAGGTGGACATGGACGTCGGCTGCATTTGGCTCGCGGCTGGCGGGCGCCGGGGCGCGAGGCAGTTGGAGAATTTGGGAAAAACGGGATTATATCGTCCGCCAGGGGCATGGCGGCGCCGGCCGGCCGCCGGTTACAGCGGGCTGTGGAGCACAGGCCCCTTGAACACCACCGGGCCGCTCGGCCCGTCGGCATTGGGCGAGCCGCCAGTCGGCTCGATGCTGACCGCCAGGGCCGGCACTGCGGCGGGGGGGGCTGCCATCGCCAGGCGGACCTGCGGCGCCCGGCCGATCACGCCGAGCGAGCGCGGCTTGCCGCCGGCGGGCAGGGCCCACAATTGCAGCACCTGTTGCTCGCTCAGCTTTACGTGATCCAGGCGCCTCACGATCAGGCTGCGCGCGCCCGCATCCCAGGACACCAGCATGGCGGGCTGGGCCTGGTCGTCGTTGAGCACGGCGATGACCGCGGCCGGCGGGGCCTCGCGCTGTTGCGCCACCTGCATGCCGATCCCGATCGACAGCACTGTCACCACGGCCATTGCCGCCGCGGCGCCGCGCCAGAACACCGGAGCCGACCACAGCCGCTGCCACCAGCCGGCCGCCGCGACTTCAGCGGGCCTGGCAGGCTTGAGGGCCTCAACGGGCGGCTTCCAGCCCAGCCGGGCTTCGATGCCGCACCAGACCTTGTCGACCGGTTCCGCTGTGGCCTGCAACTCGGACACGCCGGCCAGCCGGTCCTGCCAGCGCAGGATGGCGGCGTGCACCGCCGGCTCTTCACGCGCGAGGTGTTCCATGCGCCGGCGCGCGCCACCGCGCAGCACGCCAAGCGCGTACTGGGCGGCAAGGCGATCGAGCAGCTCGGGATGGGCGGCCAGTTTCATGTCGCCGCCTCCAGGCAGTGGCGCAGCCGCTCCAGGCCGCGGCGCACCCAGGACTTGACTGTGCCCAGCGGCACGCGCAGCCGTGCCGCCAGCTCGGCATGGCTCAGATCGTGCAGGTACGCGAGCACGATCGCCTGCCGCTGCGCCTGCTCCAGCCGTTGCAGGCAGCGGTTCAGCGCGCGCGCCTGCTGGCTGGCATCGGCCAGCTCGGCGGGGCCGGCGGCGTCATCGGCCAGCCACTCGCCCAGGTCTTCTTCCAGCTCGACGGTCTGCGCAACGCGCGCGGCGGCGGCGCGGCGCAGGCTGTCGAGCGCCCGGTTGCGCACGATCGCTGTCATCCAGGTCATCGGCGCGGCCAGATGCGGCCGATAGTCGCCGGCGTGGTGCCAGATGCTGACAAAGCTTTCCTGCACGACATCCTCCGCCCAATCGCGCCTGCCAGTGATACGCAGCGCGAGGCCAAACAGTTTCGTTGCGGTGAGGTCATAGAGGCCGCGCAGTGCCTGGCGGTCGCCCACGGCCACGGCCTGCAGCAGCGCCTCCAGCCGGTCGGGACCGGCGGGCGCGGCATAAGACGGCTGGGGGGAGGACGGCACCGGGACGGGTCCTTGCAAGGGAGCTTTGCCGGATTATAGGTAGCGCCGCATCCAAACGCGCGGCGCGTGCGTAGAAGTGACAGGCGCAAGCCAGGCACCCCGGCCAACGGGGCGCCACGTTGTCATCCGTCACAGGAGAACACCATGGACCGCATGTCACAGAAACCCGCGCGCGAGGCCGGGACCATCGTCACGCTGCCGGATGCGCGCCGGCGGGGCTTGCTCAAGGCGCCCGGCCTGTTCGCGCTCGGCTCGCTGGCCGTCATCACGCTCGGCGAGTCGATGCCGGCGTGGGCGCAGACGCAGTCGGGCAGCACCAAGGACGACATCAATATCCTGAATACCGCTCTGGGGCTGGAGTACCAGGCGATTGCCGCCTACCAGGTCGGCGCCGAGAGCGGGCTGCTGCAGAAGCCGGTGCTCGCCACCGCGGTCAAGTTCCAGGACCACCACAAGGCCCATGCGCAGGTGCTGACCGGGACGGTGTCGAAGCTGGGTGGCACGCCGGTGATGGCGAAGAAGGCGTCGGAATACAAGTTCCCGACCGAGAGCCTGAAGAACCAGGCCGATGTGCTGCGCTTTGCAGCGGGGCTGGAGAAGGGCGCGACCGCCGCCTACCTGGGCGTGCTGCCGAACTTCCACAACCGCGAGCTGACCAGGGCCGCTGGCAGCATCCTCGGGGACGAGGCAATGCACTGGGCGGTGCTGCTGCATGCGCTGGGTGAGGATCCGGTGCCGGGGGCGTTTGTCGGCTGAAGCGACAAGGACTTGCCGATTGTTTGCTCCCCTCTCCCAAATGGGAGAGGGGAGCAAACCGGCGGTCCCACGATTGGCGTCAGCCCGTATTGCGCAACCCCGCCGCTACCCCGTTGATAGTCAGGTGAATCCCCCGTCGTACGCGGATATCATCCCCGTCCTTGCCGGCCCGGTAGCGCTTGAGCAGTTCCACCTGCAAGTGGTTCAGCGGATCCAGGTAGGCAAAGCGGTTCTTGATCGACCGTGCCAGCAGCGGGTTGTCCGCCAGCCTCTCCTGGTGCCCGGTGATCAGCGCCAGCATCTCGCTGGTCAGGTGCCATTCCTTGCTGATGCGGTTGAACACATTGCGGCGCAGCGCCGCGTCGTCGCACAGCTGCGCGTAGCGCGAAGCCACCGCCAGGTCGGTCTTGGCCAGCACCATGTCCATGTTGGACAGCAGCGTGGAGAAGAACGGCCAGGTCTTGACCATGCGGCGCAGCGTGGTGACGGCGGACTTGCGGGCCTTGTCGTCCGGCGCGCGGTCCAGCAGCGACTTCACCGCGCTGCCAAAGCCGTACCAGCCCGGCAGCAGCAGCCGGCACTGGCCCCACGAGAAGCCCCACGGGATCGCGCGCAGGTCTTCGATGCGGCGGTGCTTCTTGTCCATCAGCTTGCGCGACGCCGGGCGCGAACCCAGGTTCAGGTCGGCGATCTCGGTGATCGGCGTGGTGGCGAAGAAGTAGTCCTTGAAGCCCGGGGTCTCGTAGACCAGGTCGCGGTAGGCCGTGAAGGCGCGGTCGGACAGCTGCTGCATCACCGCCTCGAACATGTCGAGGTCCCTGGGCGCGTTCTGCTGCGGCAGCAGCGATGCTTCCAGCGTGGCCGCGACCACCGTCTCCAGGTTGCGCCGGCCGATCTCGGCGTTGGCGAACTTGCTGTTGATGATCTCGCCCTGCTCGGTCAGGCGGATCTGGCCGTTGACCGTGCCCGGCGGCTGCGACAGGATGGCGTCGTAGGTCGGGCCGCCGCCGCGGCCGACGGTGCCGCCGCGGCCGTGGAACAGGCGCAGCTTGACCTGGCGCTCTTCAAAGAGCTGCACCAGCGCCAGCTCGGCCTTGTACAGCTCCCAGTTGGAGGTCAGGAAGCCGCCGTCCTTGTTGGAGTCCGAGTAGCCGAGCATCACTTCCTGCTCGACGCCATGGTGCGCAATCACCGAATCGAAGCCGGGCAGGTCCAGCAGCGACTGCATGATGCCGGCGGCGTTGCGCAAGTCCTCGATGGTCTCGAACAGCGGGATCACCATCAGTTCCATGCGCGCCGGATCGGTCTTGCTGCCCAGCGTGCCTTGCAGCATGCCGGATTCCTTCTGCAGCAGCATGACCTCGACCAGGTCGGACAGCGTCTCGGTGTGCGAGATGATGTAGTTGCGCGCGATGCGCTTGCCGTAGCGCTTGCGCAGCTCGCGCGCGGCGGCAAAGATCGCCAGTTCCTTGCGGGTCTGCTCGGAGTACTCGTGCCAAGGCAGCGTCAGCAGGCGCGGCTGGCGCAGCTCGGCCAGCAGCAGCTCCAGCTTGCGCTGCTCGGGCAGCGCGGCGTAGTCGGGGGCGATGCCGGCGGCGGCGAACAGCTCGGCGATGACGGCTTCGTGCACGTCCGACACCTGGCGCATGTCGACTGACGCCAGGTGGAAGCCGAACACGCCGATGGCACGCGCCAGCGCGTCGATGCGCGCACCTGCGAGCGCCTGGCCGTGGTTCTCGCGCAGCGAGTCGATCACCACCTGCACGTCGGCGGCGAAGGCTTCGGCGCTGTCATAGGGCTCGGCCGGCGCCACCGGGCGGCGCGGCGCGGCGTGGCCGGTCAGCGTCTTGCAGGTGGCGGCCAGGCGCGCGTAGATGCCGATCAGCGCGCGGCGATACGGTTCATCGGCGCGATGCTCGGAAATATCGGGCGAGCGCTCGGCCAGCGCCAGCAGTTCGGGGCTGGCATCGACCATCAGCGTCGACATCGACAGCTCGGCGCCCAGCGCATGGACTTCATCCAGGTACCAGTCCAGGATCATCTGGGCCTGCTGGCTGGAGGCGTGTTCCAGGGTCTCGGCGGTCACGTTGGGATTGCCGTCGCGGTCGCCACCGATCCACGAGCCCATCTGCAGGAACGGCGCCAGCGGCGTGGGCTGCGTGCCCGGGGTGCCCTTGCGCTTGCGCGTGGTCGGGAACACTGCGGCGATGTCTTCTTCCAGCTCCGTCATCAGCTGCGGGATGCCGCGCAGGAAGCAGGTGCGGTAGTAAGACAGCGCGTTGTCGATCTCGTCGCCCACCGTCAGGCGCGCGTCGCGCAGCATGCGGGTCTGCCACAGCGTGGTGACCTTGGCGCGCAGCTGGGCGGTGTTGTGCTCGCGCTCGCGCGCGGTCGTCGGCAGGTCGCGCTCGGCCAGCAGGCGGGCGATCTCGCGCTCGGCGTCCAGGATGCTCTTGCGCTGGACTTCGGTCGGGTGCGCGGTCAGCACCGGCACGATCAGCGCCTCGTCCAGGAACTTGCGCAGCTGCTTGCCGGTGACGCCGGCGGCGTCGATCTTTTCCAGCGCGTGCTGCAGGCTGCCGGCCTGCGGCGGCGAGCCGGCCAGCGCATGCACGCGGCGGCGACGGTTGTGGTGCTGGTCCTCGGCGATGTTGGCCAGGTGCGAGAAATAGCTGAACGCGCGCACCACCTGGTTGGTCTGGTCGCGCGACAGGCGCTTGAGCAGGCGGTCCAGCTCGGCGCCGGCGGCACGGTCGTTCTCGCGGCGGAAGCGCACCGCGGTCTGGCGGATGGTTTCGACCACCTCGAAGGCGGCGTCGCCCTCCTGTTCGCGCAGGCAATCGCCCAGCAGGCGGCCCAGGAAGCGGATGTCCTCGCGCAGCGGCAGGTCTTTGTCAGCGGTGCGGCGGCCGGGGGCGGCGGCGATGGTGGTTCCGTTGCTCGACACGATGGAAAGCTGGGGTTTGGAGACGCGCTTCGCGGTGCGCGAGGTGGCGCCGCTGCTGCCTTCGGTGCCGCTGCGGCGGGCCGCGCGGGTCGGTTTGGTGGCGGATGCGCCGTTTGCTTCACCCAAGCCGGCGGCCGGATCCTTCGCGGCCGAAGCGCCGGCGGATGTGCCCGAAGCGCCCGAAGCGGCGGTCTTGCGGCCAGTGGGGCGCGCAGCGTGCTGCGTCATGCAATCTCCTCGTCTGCTTATCTATATTGGTGCGGAGCGGCTATTGGGTCGCGTGCTAACATTCACGGATGCAAGCATCCGCCATCCCGTCTTCCTCTACCGCTGTCGTGTCTAGCAACCTTCCGCAAAAGCTCGTCATTGCCTCCCGCGAGAGCCGTCTGGCCATGTGGCAGGCTGAACATGTGCGTGCTGCATTGCAACAATACTATCCCGCGTGTGACGTGTCCATTCTTGGCATGACCACGCGCGGAGACCAGATTCTAGACCGTACGCTGTCGAAAGTCGGCGGCAAGGGTCTGTTTGTCAAAGAACTGGAGTTCGCGATGGACGAAGGCCGCGCGGACCTGGCGGTGCATTCGCTCAAGGATGTGCCGATGGAACTGCCTCCCGGCTTCGCGCTGACCGCGGTGATGGAGCGCGAGGACCCGCGCGACGCACTGGTTTCGAACAGCTTTGCCTCGCTCGACGAGATGCCGCCCGGCACCGTGGTCGGCACCTCCAGCCTGCGCCGCGAGGCCTTGCTGCGCACCCGCTATCCGCACCTGGTGGTCAAGCCGCTGCGCGGCAACCTCGACACGCGGCTCGGCAAGCTTGACCGGGGCGAATATGGCGCCATCATTCTGGCCGCCGCGGGGCTCAAGCGCCTGGGCCTGAATGACCGCATCCGCGCGGTGATCCCCGTTGAGTCGTCGCTGCCCGCGGCCGGGCAGGGCGCGCTTGGCATCGAGATCCCGTCCAACCGCCCCGAGCTGGCCGCCTGGCTGGCTCCGCTCAACCACCAGCCGACGCTGCTGGCCGTGGCCGCTGAGCGCGCCGTGGCGCGCATGCTGAACGGTTCGTGCCAGGTACCGCTGGCGGCCCACGCATACTGGGACGGCGACCAGCTCAGGCTCGACGCCTTTGTCGGCATGCCCGACGGCACGCGCGGCCTGCGCGCCGCCGTTGCCGGCCCGGCCACCGACCTGGGCGCCGCGGAAGCCCTTGGCCAGGCCTGCGCGCGCGACCTGCTGGCGCAGGGCGCCGAAGCGATCCTCGCCGCGCTCGCCGATCCCGCCGCCGCCTCGCCCGGCACGCCCGGCACGCAACCTCCCGCCTGAGGCTGACCGATGCCCCGCCCGACCGTCGTTGTCACACGACCCGCCGGGCAGTCCCGGCAACTGACCGAGGCGCTGCAGGCCGCGGGTCTGGACGTGCTCAGCTTTCCGCTGCTGGCGATCGGCCCGGCCGCCGACGACGCGCCGCTGCGCGCGGCCCTGGCGCGGCTCGATCAGTTTGCGCTGGTGGTCTTTGTCAGTCCCAACGCCATTGCCCATGCGCTGGATGCGCTGGCCGGCGTGCAGGGTGCCGCCACGGCGCAATGGCCGGCGCAGGTGCCGGCCGCCGTGGTTGGTCCGGCCAGCGTGGCCGCATTGGCCGAGCGTGGCATCGCGCCGCCCACCTGCCGGGTGATCGCGCCGGCCGGCGCCGCAGGGAACGGGCAGGGCGCCGATGACGCCAGCGAAAGCAGCCATCACAACCACGACCCGAACCACGACGCCGAAGGCCCGCGCTTCGATTCCGAGGCGCTGTGGGCCCAGCTCGATCCCGCCACGCTCGCCGGCAAGCCCGTCCTGATCGTCCGCGGCAACGGCGGCCGCGACTGGCTCGGCGACCGCCTGCGCGAAGCCGGTGCCCAGGTCGAGGCCGTCGAGGCCTACCGGCGCACGCTGCCGGAGCCCGGCGCGATGCAATGGCAGGCCGTGCGCGACAGCGTGCAGGCCGGCGCGCCGCCCCATGTATGGCTGCTGACCAGCTCAGAGGCCGTGCGTAACCTCGACACGCTCGCGCGTCAACACCTTTCGCCGCAGGAAAATGCCGGCCTGCGGCAGGTGCAGTGCATCGCGCCGCATGCGAGAATCGCCGAACAAGCGCTGGCACTGGGCTTCAGCCATATCCTGCGTGCCGCGCCGGGCGATGCTGGCCTGCTCGCGGCGTGCCTGCAATGGGCCGATGCCCACGCCGGTCCGGTGCCGGTGGCGGCTGCGCCGGAAGCTGCCGGTGTATCGGGTGCATCCGGCCGCGCTGGCGCGATAACAGACACCAGCCCGGTGCGCGCCGGGGCACCGGCGCCAGCGCCGGCTGTCGCAGTCCCCGCAACGTCAACGAAGGTCGAACGCGTGACGCAAGAAACCACGTCCTCCTCCGCTACACCGCCGCCCGCTGCGGCCTCGGCGGCCTCCGCGCCCGCTCCGGGCCCCGGCGCCCCCGCTTCCTCCGCCGGCCAGCACGCTGCCGCGCGCAAGCCCGCGGCGCTGTGGGCCCTGGTGGCCGTGCTGGTGGTTGCCACCGCCGGCGGCTTCTGGTGGCTGCAGCAGCGCGTGGACCACCTGACCGGCGAACTGGCCCGGCGCCAGCAAAGCAACGACGCGCTGGTGCAGGAGTCGCGCGTGCTGACGCGCAATGCGCAGGACACTGTCAAGGAGCTGCAGGCCAAGGTCGGCGCGCTCGAAAACCAGGTCGGCGAGACCCGCGACAAGCAGGTGGCGCTGGAGCAGGTCTACCAGGATCTGATGCGCAACCGCGACGACTGGGAAATCGCCGAGATCCAGCAACTGCTGACCAACGCCGGCCAGCAGTTGCAGCTGACCGGTAACGTGCAGGTTGCGCTGGCCGCGCTGCAAAGCGCCGACGCGCGCCTGGCGCGCACCGACAAGCCGCAGTACAACCTGCTGCGCCGAGCCATTGCCCGCGACATCGCGCGCATGAAGGCCGTGCCCGACACCGACCTGACCGGCGCCGCGATCAAGCTGGACGAAGCCATCAACCAGGTCGACGCGCTGCCGCTGCTGTCCAGCGAACGCATGCTCGAACGCACCGAGGCCGATGCCCGCAAGGAGGGCGCGGCCGGCAAGGGCGGCGCCAGCGCCCCGGCGGCGGCTGCCACCAACGGCTGGTTCTCCCGCCTGTGGACCTACCTGCGCGACGAAATGGCGCAGGTAGTCCGCATCCGCAAGGTCGACGATGCGGAAGCGCTGCTGCTGTCCGGCGACCAGGGCTGGTTCCTGCGCGAGAACGTCAAGCTGCGCCTGCTCAATGCGCGGCTGGCACTGCTGTCGCGCAACGAGCCGGTGTTCCGCAACGACCTGGCTGCGGCGCAGGCGATGATCGGGCGCTATTTCGACACCAAGTCGCGCCGCGTGCAGGGCGTGCTGACCCTGCTCAGGCAGGCCCAGGCAGGCGCGGTGACGGTGCAGTTGCCGACCATGTCCGAGAGCCTGGGCGCGTTGAACGCCCTGAAGAAGGAGTAAGCCCAATGCGCCTTCTGTTCTGGGTTGCGGTCCTGTTCGGCGGCGCCGTCGGGCTGGCGCTCTTCACGCAGTTCAACCACAGCAATGTGGTGCTGTTCTATCCGCCGTACCGCGTCGAGCTGTCGCTGAACCTGGCGCTGGCCTTGCTGCTGCTGCTGTTCTTCGTGGTCTGGACGGTGATGTCCACCATCCGACATCTGTCCGAAATGCCGCGCCGCGCCGCCGCCTACCGCGAGCGCAGCCGCATGAACAAGGCGCAGGCGGCGCTGCGCGAGTCGATCGAGAACCTGTTCGCCGGCCGCTTCGCCCGCGCCGAGCGCTGCGCGCGCGAGGCCCAGTCCTGGGAAGACCAGGCCCAGACCGCCGCGCTGATCGGCGCGCGCGCCGCGCACCGCATGCAGGAGACCGAGCGGCGCGATGCCTGGATGTCGCAGGTTACCGATCCCGAGCGCGAGCAGGCACGCCTGGTGTCGATGGCCGAACTGCTGGTCGATGCCCGCGACGCCGACGGCGCGCTGGAAACCATCGCCCAGCTGCAGGCCCAGGGCGCGCGCCAGATCCATGTGCAGCGCATCGCGCTGCGCGCGCACCAGCACCTGAAGAACTGGTCCGAAGTACTGCGCCTGGCGCGCTCGCTGGAGAAGCGCAACGCGCTGCACCCGGTGCTGGCGCTGCGGCTCAAGCAGATGGCGGTCGAGGCCATGCTCGACGAGCGCCGCCACGATGCCGACGCCCTCGGCGAATTCTGGCGATCGCTGTCCGCCGACGAGCGCCGCGCCACGCGCATCGCCGAACCCGCCGCGCGCTACTTTGCCGCGCTGGGCCGTCAGAACGAAGCCCGCCGCATCATCGAGGACGCGCTCAAGTTCAACTGGGACAGCCGCCTGGTGCTGCGCTACGCCGACTGCGCGGTGCCCGGCCATGCGCTGCCGCAGATCCAGCAGGCCGAGAAATGGCTGGCCGGGCATCCCGCCGATGCCGACCTCTACTACACGCTGGGCGTGCTGTGCCTGGGCGAGAAGCTGTGGGGCAAGGCCCAGTCCAGCTTCGAGCGAGCGCTGAAGTATGCCGATATCGACCAGCAGCGCCGGCTGCGCGTGCGCACGCACCTGGCGCTGGCGCGGCTGTTCGAGGAAACCGAGCGTTTCGAGGACGCGCAGCGGCACTATCGCGAAAGCGCGATGCTGGCGGCCTGAGCGGTCGCCTCCGGCGTTCACTCGTCCGGGTCGTCCTGTTCCATGCCGGCGGCGCTGCGCTTGCCGCCTTCCTTCACCACCCCATACCGCGCCAGCGTTTCCTTGCGCGCCACGTCATGCTGCACCAGCGGGCGCGGGTAGTCCTCGCCCAGTCGCACGCCGGCATTCGCCAGCACATGGTCGGGGGCGGTCCACGGCGCATGCAGGTACTTGTCGGGCAACGCCGCCAGCTGTGGCAGGTACTTGCGGATAAAGCGCCCCTGCGGGTCAAACTTCTCCGACTGAGTCACCGGGTTGAAGATGCGGAACCACGGCTGCGCGTCGCAGCCGGTCGACGCCGCCCATTGCCAGCCGCCGTTGTTGGCGGACAAGTCGAAATCATTGAGCAGGTCGGCAAAGTACTGCTCCCCGCGGTGCCAGTCCACGCCCAGGTCCTTGACCAGGAAGCTGGCCGTGACCATGCGCAGCCGGTTGTGCATATAGCCGCTCTGCCGGATTTGCAGCATGGCGGCATCGACCAGCGGATAGCCGGTGGCGGCATCGCACCAGGCGTGGAAATAGCGCTCGCCGGTTTCGCCGTCCTGCCAGCGGATTTGGTCGTAGGCCGGGTGGAAGGCCGCGCCGCCGGCCACGCGCGGATGATGGTGCAGGATCATGAAGTAAAAATCGCGCCAGATCAGCTCGGACAGCCACGCCGTCGCGCCCGCGCTGTCCGCGCCGCCGCGCAGCACCGCTTCATGCGCGGTACGCGCCAGCGTGCGGATCGAGATGGTGCCGAAGCGCAGGTGCACCGACAGGTAGCTGGGACCGCGCAGGGCAGGGTAGTCGCGGCGGCGGCCGTAGTCGCCGATGCGCCCGGTGAATTCCTCGAACAGCGCTTGCGCACCGGCGGCGCCGGTCGGCATGGCGATCCCGGCGAGGTTGCTGGTGCGGAAGCCAAGCTGTTCGAGCGTCGGCAACGGCTGGCGATATGCTGCCGGCGCGGGCGCCAGCGCATGCAGGTACGGGTCGATCGGATACGGGCGCAGGTCAAACGGCTGCACGGTCCGCAGCCAGGCATTCTTGTAGGGCGTGAACACCGAGAAGGGCTTGCGCTGCCCGTTCAGGATCTCGTCGCGCTCGAAGATGGCCTGGTCCTTGAACGTGAACAGCGCGCGCGCCTGCGCCGCCAGCGCCTGGCGCACGCTGTCATCGCGTGCCATGGCGGCAGGCTCGTAGTCGTGGTTGGCAAAGACCGCCTGGACGTCCAATGCTTGCGCCAGCGCGGGAACGGCGTCGACGGCGCGATCGTCCAGCACGATCAGCCCGCCGCCAGCCGCTGTCAGCGTCTCGGCCAGTTCCCGCAATGACTCGAGGATGAATTCGATGCGCCGGTCGGCCTGCAGGCCGCGCGCCAGAAGCGGGTCGAGGATGTCGCGGTCGAATACGAAGACGCACCACACCCGGGCACAATGCCTGAGGGCATAATGCAGCGCCGCGTGGTCGCTGGCGCGCAGGTCGCGCCGGAACCAGACCAGCCCGCGCTCGAAATCCTGGCCGATACGGTAATGTCTGCGGCCCGATGCCGGAGGGTCTGCTGGCTGCATGCGCGCTGCCTGACGGAGTCGAAGGAATGCGCGCAATGATGCCGGCAAATGGCTTGTCGCGGAGATGCGTCGCGCCAATACCCTAACATAGCGGTTCGGCACCGATCTGCCACCCAAACAACGATTACAGCAACAAAGCACATGACACTCGACCGTATTCTCCAATCCCAGGGCTTCGGCACCCGCCGCTACTGCGGCGACCTGGTCGCCGCCGGGCTGGTCGAAGTCAACGGCGCGCTGTGCGAGGATCCGCGCGCCCAGTTCGAGGTGGACGGCCTGCGCCTGACCGTCGATGGCGAGGAGTGGATCGCCTGCACCAAGGCCTACCTGATGCTGAACAAGCCCGCCGGCTATGAGTGCTCGCAGCGACCGCGCCACCATCCCAGCGTGTACAACCTGCTGCCGGTGCCGCTGCGCCAGCGCGAGGTCCAGGCCGTGGGGCGGCTCGACCACGACACCACCGGCCTGCTGCTGCTGACCGATGACGGCCAGTTCATCCACGCCCAGACCTCGCCCAAGCGCAAGGTGCCCAAGGTCTATGAAGTGACGACTGCTGAGCCGGTCACGCCGGAACAGGCCCAGGCACTGGTCACAGGCGTGCAGCTGCTGGACGAACCCGCGCCGATCGCCGCAGAAGCCTGCGAGATCACCGGCGAACGCAGCCTGCGCCTGACCCTCCTGCAGGGCAAGTACCATCAGGTCAAACGCATGGTGGCCGCCGCGGGCAACCACGTCAGCGCCCTGCATCGCAGCGCGCTCGGCAGCCTGCAACTGGATCCGGAACTGGCGCAAGGGGAATGGCGCTGGCTGACGGCGGACGAACTCGCGGCGCTGACCCGCAAGGCATGACCAAAGGGCCGTATCATCGGTCCGCAATTCCCGGCAAGCGGCCCTGCGCGGGCGCCCATTGCTGCACTGCAACGCCCGCCAATCTTTTCCGGAAGACCCCCGGCGATTTGATAAAATGCAAGGCATGGCGAAGCCCGAAGCACCCATCAATCTGACCAATCAGTTCCTGATTGCCATGCCTGGCATGGCCGATCCGACCTTTTCGGGTTCCGTCGTCTATATCTGCGAACACAACGAGCGTGGCGCGCTCGGGCTGGTGATCAACCGGCCCATCGACATCGACATGGCCACGCTGTTCGACAAGATCGACCTCAAGCTTGAAATCCAGCCAGTGGCGCACCAGCCGGTCTATTTCGGCGGCCCGGTGCAGACCGAGCGCGGCTTCGTGCTGCACGACCCGGTCGGCGTCTATGTCTCGTCGCTGGCGGTGCCGGGCGGGCTGGAAATGACCACCTCCAAGGATGTGCTGGAAGCCGTGGCGAACGGCAGCGGCCCGCACCGCTTCCTGCTGACGCTGGGCTATTCCGGCTGGGGTGCCGGCCAGCTGGAAGAAGAACTCAGCCGCAACGGCTGGCTGACCGTCCAGGCCGATCCCGAGATCATCTTCAGCGTGCCGCCCGAAGGGCGCTTTGCCGCGGCCATCGGCCTGCTGGGCGTCGACGTCAACATGCTGTCGGGCGAGGCCGGGCATGCCTGACGCCGTGGGGCGCGAACTGCCCCGCGACGGCACGGTCCTGGCATTCGACTACGGCGAGAAAAAGATCGGCGTCGCGCTGGGCAACTTCATCACGCGCGAGGCGCGTGCGCTGACCATCCTGCCCAATATCACCGTTGAAGGCCGCTTCGAGGCCGTGGGCGCGCTGATCCAGGAATGGAGCCCGGTGCAGCTGATCGTCGGCATGCCGGTCAACCCGGACGGCGAAGAGCAGCCGATGATGCGGTTGGCGCGGCGCTTCGGCAACCAGCTCAACGGGCGCTTCAACCTGCCGGTGGAATGGGTGGACGAGCGCTATTCCTCGCGCGCCGCCTCGATGGCCGGCGCGCGCCGCGGCGAACTCGACGCCGAAGCCGCGCGCATCATCCTGCAACAGTATTTCGACCAATTCCCGCTATGACGCAGATTTCCGCACCCGACGCCGAGGCGCTGTACCGCAAGCTGCTGGACCAGGCCCGCGCCCTGATCCCCGACGCCGAGCGTGAACGCTGGTCGGTGGCAGGCATCCATTCCGGCGGCGCATGGATCGCCGCGCGCCTGGCCAGCGACCTGAACCTGCCCGAGCATGGCGTGATCAACGTCGCCTTCCATCGCGACGACTACGCCAAGAAGGGCCTGCACAGCCAGGCCCAGCCGACCACGCTGCCGTTTGCCGTGGAAGACCGCAACATCCTGCTGATCGACGACGTGCTGGCCACCGGCCGCACCATCCGCGCCGCCGTCAACGAACTGTTCGACTACGGCCGTCCGGCGCGCGTTGCGCTGGGCGTGCTGGCCGACCGCGGCGGGCGCCAGCTGCCGATCGCCGCCGACCTGGTGGCCGCCGAGATCGAACTGCCGCGCGGCAAGACGCTGGTGCTGTCGCGCCAGGGCGAGGGCGCCGACGCGCGCTTTGCCTTCGCCACCGAACCTACCGACACTGCCGCCGGCTGAGCCGGCGTTTGCCTGCCAGGCGCTGCATTGCACTGTAGCGCGCCTGGCGCCTGCCACGAGACCAGACCACCCCGTTTTTTGCCCGCGCCCGACCTGCCATGACCAAGACGTTCCGCAACCCGCAGCTCACCAAGAACGGCGAACTGAAGCATTTGCTGTCGATCGAGGGGTTGTCGCGTGACATGATCACGCACATCCTCGATACCGCCAGCCAGTTCGTATCGCTGTCCGACTCAGACCGCGATGTCAAGAAGGTGCCGCTGCTGCGCGGCAAGAGCGTGTTCAACCTGTTCTTCGAGAACTCCACCCGCACCCGCACCACCTTCGAAATCGCGGCCAAGCGGCTGTCGGCGGACGTACTCAACCTGAACATCAATGCGTCGTCGACCAGCAAGGGCGAGTCGCTGCTCGACACCATCAACAACCTGTCGGCCATGTCCGCAGACATGTTCGTGGTGCGCCATGCCAGTTCCGGCGCGCCCTACCTGATCGCCGAGCACGTCGCGCCGCATGTGCACGTGATCAACGCCGGCGACGGCCGCCATGCGCACCCGACGCAGGGTCTGCTGGATATGTTCACGATCCGGCACTTCAAGAAGGACTTCACCAACCTGACCGTTGCCATCGTCGGCGACATCCTGCACTCGCGCGTGGCGCGTTCGGATATCCACGCGCTGACCACGCTGGGCGTGCCCGAAGTGCGCGCCATCGGCCCGCGCACGCTGCTGCCGTCTGCCCTGGAGCAGATGGGCGTGCGCGTCTTCCACAACATGGAAGAGGGGCTCAAGGGCGTCGACGTGGTCATCATGCTGCGGCTGCAGAACGAACGCATGAGCGGCGCGCTGCTGCCGTCCGCGCAGGAATACTTCAAGGCGTACGGCCTGACACCGGAACGCCTGGCGCTGGCCAAGCCCGATGCCATCGTGATGCACCCGGGCCCGATGAACCGCGGCGTGGAGATCGACTCCGCCGTGGCCGACGGCCCGCAATCGGTGATCCTGAACCAGGTGACCTTCGGCATCGCCGTGCGCATGGCCGTAATGGGCATCGTGGCAGGGAACAACGACTGATGACGATGCGGTATAGCCAAGACCTACCGAACACGCCAAGCGACACGACCGATACGACAAGCCAAGCTATGAAGATTCACATCCAGGGCGGCCGCCTGATCGACCCGGCCAGCAACACCGATGCCGTGCAGGACCTCTACCTCGCCGCCGGCAAGATCGTCGGCGTCGGCAACGCCCCGGCGGACTTCACCGCCAACAAGGTGATCGACGCCAAGGGCCTGATCGTGTGCCCCGGCCTGGTCGACCTGTCCGCGCGCCTGCGCGAGCCCGGCTACGAATACAAGGCCACCCTCGAATCCGAAGTCGCCGCGGCCGCCGCCGGCGGCGTCACCAGCCTGATCTGTCCGCCCGATACCGACCCCGTGCTGGACGAGCCGGGCCTGGTCGAGATGCTCAAGTTCCGCGCCCGCACGCTCAACCAGACCCACGTCTACCCGCTGGGCGCGCTGACACTGGGGCTGAAAGGCGAAGTCCTGACCGAAATGAACCAGCTGACCGAGGCCGGCTGCGTCGGCTTCAGCCAGGCCGAGCAGCCGGTGCGCAACACCCAGGTGCTGCTGCGCGCGCTGCAATATGCGCAGACCTTCGGCTTCACCGTCTGGCTGCGCCCGGAAGACCCGTTCCTGGGCGGCGGCGTCGCCGCCAGCGGCCCGGTGGCGTCGCGCCTCGGCCTGTCCGGCGTATCCGTGATCGCCGAGACCGTGCGGCTGCACACTATCTTCGAACTGATGCGCTCCACCGGCGCCCGCGTGCACCTGTGCCGCCTGTCCTCCGCCGCCGGGCTGGAGCTGGTGCGCCAGGCCAAGCGCGAAGGCCTGCCGGTCAGCTGCGACGTCAATATCCACCACGTCTCGCTGACCGACATGGATATCGGCTACTTCAATTCGCAAATGCGCTTCTCGCCGCCGCTGCGCAGCACCCGCGACCGCGACGCCATCGTCGCCGCGCTGGCCGACGGCACCATCGACGCCCTGTGCTCCGACCACACCCCGGTGGACGACGACGAGAAACTGCTGCCCTTCGCCGAAGCCACTCCCGGCGCCACCGGCCTGGAACTGCTGCTGCCGCTGACCCTGCGCTGGGCCGCCGAACACAAGGTGCCGCTGGCACAGGCGCTGGCCCGCATCACCTCCGAGCCCGCGCGCCTGAGCGGCCTGAAGGCCGGCACGCTGGCCGCCGGCGCCCCCGCCGATGTCTGCGTGTTCGATCCGAAGCAGGTCTGGAAGGTCGATCGCCGCTCGCTCAAGAGCCAGGGCAAGAACACGCCGTGGCTCGGCTACGAGATGGAAGGCAAGGTGCGGATGACGCTGGTCGGCGGCCAGATCGTCTACGGCAACGGCGGCGGCAACGGTAACGGCAACCACGCCAACGCATGATCTGGCTGCGCAAGACCGCGCTGGTGCTGCACCTGCTGCGCGGGCTGCTGACCTGCGCGGTGCTGTTCCCGTGGCTGGGCGCGCGTTCGCGCGCCTGGCACATCCGGCGCTGGTCGCGGCGCTTGCTGCGCATCTGCGGGGTAGAGGTCGAAGTCGTCGATGTCCGCGGCGCGGCCCCGCATGGCGCCGCGCGCCAGGGTGCGCTGGTGGTGTCCAACCATATCTCGTGGCTGGACATCTATGTGATCCATAGCTGGCAACCGGTACGGTTCGTTGCCAAGTCCGAGATCCGGAGCTGGCCACTGATCGGCTGGCTGTGTGACAAGACCGGCACCATCTTCATCGAACGCGCGCGCAAGCGCGACGCCCACCGGGTCCTGCACGACATCACCGACGTCATGCTGCAGGGCGACCTCGTCGGCGTGTTCCCCGAAGGGACCACCACCGACGGTACCGGGGTGCTGCCGTTTCACGCCAACCTGATGCAAGCCCCGATCTCCGGGGGCCTGCCGGTGCAGCCGGTCGGACTGAACTACCTGGACGCGGCCACCGGCCAGCCGACGCTGGCGGCTGCCTACATCGACGACACCACGCTGCTGCAGTCGCTGAACGCCGTCCTGCGCGCCCCGCGCATCAAGGCGCGGGTGGTCATTGGCCCGCCGCTGGCACCGGCGTCCGCCGACCGCCGCGAGCTGGCAGGCGCCGCCCGCGAGGTCGTGCAGCATCTCGCGCAAGGGGCCGGTGACGAGGCAGTGGCAACGGCCGAGCGCCTGAACCAGCCGACCCAGCCTGCCGCCGAGCCCGTCGCAGCCTCCGCTGCCATCAGCTAGCGCGATTGCCCTCCCCGCCAAGGCGGGATTGCGCCTCAGGCCAGCGGATCACAATATTGCGGGCAATCGACCTGGACCACGGTCCGCTCGGCCGGATCCGCCGCCATGCGCGCCGCCGTCAGCTTGCCGCCCCAGACGCAGCCGGTATCCAGCGCCATCAGGTCCGGCCGCATCACCAGGCCCAGCGTCGACCAGTGCCCGCAAACCACGGTCACATCCCCGGTGCGCCGTCCCGGCACATCGAACCACGGCATAAAGCCGTCCGGCGCCTTGCCGAGCCCTTCCTTGGTCTTGAAGTCCATCACGCCATCGACGGTGCAATAGCGCAGTCGGGTAAGTGCATTGACCACCACGCGATGTCGTTCGATGCCGCGCAGGCCGTCGTGCCAGCGGTCTGGGGTATTGCCGAAGATGTCGGCTAGGAAGTCTTGCCAATTGGGGCCCTGGAGTTGGGCTTCGACTTCGTGGGCGAGGTCGATGACCTGGGGGGCGGTCCATTGGGGGAGGACGCCGGCGTGGACTAGGAGGAAGTTGTTTTCCAGCAGGGCCAAGGGGCGGTGGCGGAGCCAGGTGAGCAAGTCATCACAATCGGAGGCGGCAAGGATATCGTCGAGGGTGTCGGATTTGCCTTTCTTGCGGACGCCGGCGGCTACGGCAAGGAGGTGGATGTCGTGGTTGCCGAGGACGATCTCGGCGCGGGGAGCCATGGCATGGATGGTGCGAAGGGTCTGGAGGGAGGCGGGGCCGCGGTTGACGATGTCGCCGACGAAGCGGAGGGTGGGCTGCTCTCCGAGCCTTGGAAGCAGGGCGGACAAGGATGGCGCGCAGCCTTGGAGGTCGCCCACGGCGAAATGTGGTGTAAAGGATACGTTGGGTTTGGTCATCAAGGATCTGAGCAACTATTTCGCTTCTATTTGTAGTTTTGTGACCGATATACCGTGGCTTGGTTACATGAGGCTACAAAAAGAGGGGGTAGGGGCGTAAGTTAGGGCATTCAGTCAGATAGAATACCGCCACTTCTGCAGGCACTTAACGCCCCGCCGTCCTGGAAGAGGACAAGGTGGGCGCTCGGCTTTTGTCGGGTCATCGAAACATATCGACGCAAGGAGCAAGTTTTGTCCCATATTTTGGTCACAGGCGGCGCCGGGTTCATTGGCGCCAATTTCGTTCTGGCATGGCTGGGCGACAAGTCGGCGGACGGGGTCATCAACGTCGACAAGCTCACCTATGCAGGCAATCGGAAGACGCTGGCGTCGGTTGAGGATGATCCCCGCCACGTGTTCTCGCAAACGGATATCTGCGACCGCTCCGCCCTGGACGAGCTTTTCGCTACCTACAAGCCGCGCGCGGTAGTGCACTTTGCGGCGGAGAGCCATGTCGACCGCTCCATTCACGGCCCGGGCGAATTTATCCAGACGAATATCGTCGGTACCTTTACGCTGCTGGAAGCTGCGCGCGCCTATTGGGGTAGCCTGGAAGAACCGGCCAAGTCCGGATTCCGCTTCCTCCACGTCTCCACTGACGAGGTGTTCGGCTCGCTGAGCGAAACCGATCCCCAGTTCTCCGAGACGACGCCATACGCGCCCAACAGCCCATATTCCGCGTCCAAGGCAGCCTCGGACCACCTCGTCCGCGCCTACCACCACACCTACGGCCTGCCGGTCCTGACGACAAACTGTTCAAACAACTACGGCCCGTACCACTTCCCGGAAAAGCTGATCCCGTTGATCATCGCCAATGCGCTCGGCGGCAAGCCGCTGCCGATCTATGGCGACGGGCAGAACGTGCGCGACTGGTTGTACGTGCGGGACCATTGCTCCGCCATCCGTGAAGTGCTGGCACGCGGCCGCCTGGGTGAAACCTACAACGTCGGCGGCTGGAACGAGAAGACCAACCTCGACGTGGTGCACACCCTGTGCGACTTGCTAGACGAACTGTCTCCCAAGGCAACCGGCTCGTACCGCGACCAGATCACCTTCGTGAAGGACCGTCCTGGCCACGATCGCCGTTACGCGATCGATGCCCGCAAGCTGGAGCGCGAGCTTGGCTGGAAGCCGGCGGAGACGTTTGAGTCCGGCCTGCGCAAGACTGTGCAGTGGTACCTGGAAAACCAGGCATGGGTGCAGGACGTGATGTCCGGAGAGTATCGGAACTGGGTGGCGAAGCAGTATGCCGCTTGAGTACGGCATGTTTCCCACCATCCTCCTCACGGGTTGCAATGGCCAGCTTGGATTTGAGCTGACACGCAGCCTGTCCCTGCATGGAAACGTTGTTGCGATGGACCGTCGCCAATGCGACTTGTCCGATGCAGAGAGCGTGAAGCGCGTGGTCCGGACCACGCGGCCGGACATCATCGTCAACGCGGGCGCCTACACCGCGGTCGATCTTGCCGAAAAGGAGATCGACCTTGCAAACGCCGTCAATGTGGTCGCCCCCGGGATATTGGCGGAAGAGGCGGCTGCTCTTGGGGCGCTGATCGTCCACTATTCGACTGACTACGTATTCGATGGCGAAAAAGCCGGGGCCTACGTCGAAAGCGACATCCCCAATCCGCTGTCCGCATATGGAAAGTCGAAGCTTGGCGGCGAGCGCCTGGTGGAGGCTGCGACCGCAAACCACCTGATATTCCGTACGAGCTGGGTCTACGGTCTGCACGGTGGCAACTTCCTGAAAAGCATCGTTCGCGCCGCTAAGGTGCGGCAATCGCTGAACGTCGTTTCGGACCAGTGGGGCGCGCCGACTCCCGCATCGCTGGTTGCAGACATCACGGCTTTCGCCATCGCCCGGTACCTGAACCGCGCGGAACAGCAGTTCGTGCCAGGTATTTATCACCTCACCGCACTGGGGGGCACCAACTGGTGCGAGTACGCAAGGCTGATCGTCCGCTATCTAGCCGACAATGGCGTGCCGCTGGCGCTTGGCCCAGCCAATATACACGCCATCACGGCGAAGGAATATGGCAGCCCGGCGCCAAGGCCGGCAAACTCGCGCCTCGACACGTCTAAGCTGAGGAATGCCTTCGGTATTGCTATTTCCCAATGGCATCGGGATGTGGAAAGGACGCTGCGCGAATTCATTGATATCGCCGAGTTCGCGCTAGTGACAGACGCCAACAGGACTTCTGAAGATAGAAAATGAAACGCAAAGGCATCATTCTGGCCGGTGGCTCTGGCACCCGCCTGTACCCCATCACGCGCTCGGTCTCGAAGCAGCTTCTTCCTGTTTACGACAAGCCGATGATCTATTACCCGCTTAGTACGCTGATGCTGGCGGGTATTCGTGACATCCTTGTAATTTCAACGCCACAGGACACCCCGCGCTTCACCGAGATGCTCGGCGATGGCAGCCAGTGGGGCCTGAATCTCCAATATGCCGTACAGCCGTCCCCGGATGGGCTCGCACAGGCCTTTATCATCGGCAAGTCCTTCGTCGGCAACGACCCCTCCGCACTGATTCTCGGCGACAACATTTTTCATGGCCACGACCTGGCCAAGCAATTGCAGCGCGCCGCTTCGCGGGAGAATGGGGCCACCGTGTTCGCGTACCATGTACACGATCCGGAGCGCTATGGTGTGGTCGAGTTCGACGAAAATTTCCGCGCCTTGTCGCTGGAAGAAAAGCCAAAGGTGCCTCGTTCCAACTATGCGGTGACCGGCCTGTATTTCTATGACAACCAGGTCTGCGATATCGCCGCGGATATCCGGCCTTCGGCCCGGGGCGAACTCGAAATTACCGATGTGAACAAGCGCTACCTCGAAGCCACCCAGCTTGAGGTCGAGATCATGGGGCGGGGCTACGCCTGGCTGGATACCGGCACCCATGATTCGCTGCAGGAGGCCGCCACATTCATCGCGACGTTGCAGAAGCGTCAGGGCTTGATGGTGGCGTGCCCGGAAGAGATTGCGTTCCGCAATCACTGGATTTCAGCTGAAACGATGCAGAGAGTGGCCTCGGAGCTGTCCAAGAACGGTTATGGCCAATACCTGCAACAGGTTTTGAAGGAGTCGATTGCATGAGCATGAATATTGTCAAAACGGCCTTGCCCGAGGTGCTGATCATGGAGCCCAAGGTCTTTGGCGATGACCGCGGCTTCTTCTTTGAAAGCTTCAATGCGCGCCAGTTCGAGGATGCCACGGGCCTGAAACGAAATTTCGTGCAGGACAATCACTCGCGCTCGGCCAGGAATGTCCTGCGTGGTCTGCACTACCAGATTCAGCAACCGCAAGGAAAGCTGGTACGGGTGGTGTCCGGTACGGTATTCGATGTTGCAGTGGATATTCGCCGCAGCTCGCCGAACTTCGGTAAGTGGGTTGGTGTGGAGCTGTCGGCGGAAAACAAGCGCCAGCTCTGGGTGCCGGAAGGTTTTGCGCATGGCTTCGTGGTCTTGTCCGATAGCGCTGAGTTTCTCTACAAAACCACGGACTACTATGCCCCCCAGTTCGAGCGATCGCTGCGATGGGACGATCCGGTACTGGGCATCAACTGGCCGATCGAAGTAGCGCCCGTTCTCTCGAAGAAGGACGAAGACGCACCAGCTTTGGCGGTTGCAGAATTGTTTGAGTGATTAATTAGATATCCGAATTCCCTGGGAGAGAAAAATGGCAATCCAATTGTTCGTACCGAATTTCCGTGTTCAAGAATGCCTGAAAGAAATCCAGGAGTGCCTGGAGAAGGGCTGGACCGGTCTCGGCTTCAAGACCAACGCTATGGAAGAGGCCTGGAAGTCTTACACCGGGCTGCCCCACGCGCACTTCCTGGGCTCCAATACCGTTGGCCTGCATCTCGCCTTTGAACTGTTCAAGACCAAGTACGGCTGGGCCGATGGCGATGAGGTCATCACCACGCCCCTGACTTTCGTTTCCACGAACCACGCCATTCTGTATTCTGGCCTGACGCCCGTCTTCGCTGATGTCGACGATTCCCTGTGCCTGGACCCGGACAGCATCGCCGATCGCATCACCGACCGCACCCGCGCCGTGATCTTCGTGGGCCTGGGTGGCAACGTCGGCCAGTACGACAAGGTGGTTGCGCTGTGCAAGGAGAAGGGCATCAAGCTGGTGCTCGACGCCGCCCATATGTCCGGCACGCGCTACAAGGGCCGCCACGTGGGCCACGATGCCGACGTGACCGTGTTCAGCTTCCAGGCCGTGAAGAACCTGCCGACCGCCGACTCGGGCATGATCTGCTTCCAGGAAGCCGAAGACGACGAGCGTGTTCGCAAGATGACGTGGCTGGGCATCAACAAGGACACGTTTGCCCGCACCACCACGCAGGGCGCCTACAAGTGGATGTACGACGTGGAAGAGGTCGGCTACAAGTACCATGGAAACTCGATCATGGCGGCCATCGGTCTGGTTCAGCTCAAGTACCTGGACAATGACAATGCGTACCGTCGCCAGCTGGCAAACTGGTATGAGGAACTGTTGTCGGACCACGACAATATCCGGCTGACGACCATCACCGAAGGCTGCGATTCGTCGCGCCACCTGTTCCAGATTCGCGTGAAGAATCGCGACGAACTGATGCTCGCCCTGCACGAGCACGAGGTTTATCCGGGCGTTCATTATCGCGACAATACCGAATACCGCATGTACGCCAGCGGCAAGGGCAAGTGCCCGCGCGCGCATGCAGCCAGCAATGAAGTGCTGTCGCTACCCATGCACATGGGTATCAGCCGCAAGGACGTTGAATTCGTCTGCGAACTGGTTCGCAAGTACGCTGCATGAAGCCGATCTTCGAGCCATTCGAAGCCAAGGGAGTGCGTCTACGCCCCCTTGCGACGGAACACCTTCCGTTGACGCTGGCCTGGCGCAACCGCGAGGGCGTCAGGCAACAGTTCATTTTCTCCGACATTCTGACTCTGGAAAGCCACGAGGGCTGGTTTCAAAAGTATTCCGAGAAGTCCGACGATTTCGTGTTCGTAGTGCAGGACCCGGAGACCGGCGTGCTGGTTGGGCAGGTTGCGATCTACGACGTAAACAACTCGACCGGCCGCGCCGAGATTGGCCGCTTTGTCGTGTCGCCGGAGGCCGCCGGGCAAGGGAAGATGCGCCGTGCGATCGAGGCGTTGCTGGTGTTCGCGCGCGACAGGCTTGGTTTGTCTAAGGCTTACCTTGAAGTACTGGAAACGAACCTCCATGCTGCTCGCATTTACGAGAACCTGGGCTTCGTGGAAACAGGCCGCCAGGAAGGGCGGGTCGCAATGGAGCGTGTACTAGATGACAGTCTATAACAGCAGCCGCAAGCATCCGCTGACGGAGTATGCTGCTGCGGCCAAACTGTGGCGTGTGTGGCTCCATATGGGAGTGCAGGACGTCAAGGGGCGGTTTCGCAATTCAATTTTGGGGCCGCTTTGGATTCTTATTAATCTTTCGGCCACTATGGCGGCGGTCGGGATTATCTTCGGCAAGCTGTTTCATCAGCCGATGGATGAGTTCCTGCCCTTTCTGACGTTGGGGCTCGCTATTTGGGGTTTCATGACATCAGCATTGACAGAGGGTGGCTCCGCTTTTGTCAATGCCGAGGGTTATATCAAGCAATTTTCCTTCCCAAAGGTCACCTACCTGTATAGGGCCATGGTGCCCTACATCGTGGTGTTCGGTGTCGGCATGCTGGTGTTCCTGGCGGTAGCCCTTGCCTATGGCCGGAAGTTCGAAGTCGGTGCGCTGTGGTTTTTCCCCGGCTTCCTGCTGTTTATCGTCATCAATTTCTTTCACTTGGTTATCGTTTCGCATCTTGGTGCCAGGTACCGCGATTTACCGCACCTGTTGAGTGGATTGATCCAGATCGGTTTCTACGTGACGCCTGTGATGTACACCGTCACCATGCTGAAGGATCGCGGGCTCGGTTTTATCTATCAATACAATCCGCTTTATTACCTGATCGAAATCGTCAGGTATCCGCTGCTCAATAACGCTTCGCCCCCCGATGAGGTATGGATGGTCGCCATCGGCTACGCCATTCTGATCGGCGTTGTCGCGTTTGCAGTAATGAAGCGCATGTCTCATCGCATCGTCTACGTTCTATGATCCCCGAGTTGAAGATCAGTTTGCGCGATGTACGCGTTCGCTTTGATGTATCCATGCGCCAGGACAGCCTGAAGGGTGCATTGCTCAATGCTTTCCGTCCCAAGGCCAAGGAACGTGTCGAATACGTGGATGCATTGAAGGGGATTAACCTTGAGATTGCTCACGGGGAGAGAGTGGGGCTGGTTGGTCTGAATGGTGCCGGCAAAAGTACCATCCTCAAGGTGATGGCTGGCATTTACCCGCCGACTTCGGGTGAGACAGAGATCGTCGGGCATGTTTCGCCGATGTTCGAATTGGCGACGGGTTTTGAGATGACTCAAACCGGCTGGGATAACATCCGAATCCGGGCAATGCTGTTGGGGCTTGCTCCGGATGAAGTCGAGGCACGCATTCACAGCATCGCAGAATTTTCTGAGTTGGGTCATTTTCTGGATTATCCGGTAAAGACATACTCAGCGGGCATGTTCATCCGGCTTGCATTCTCTGTATCGACTGCCATTAATCCGGAAATCTTATTGCTGGATGAAGTCATGGGGGCGGGAGATTTGGTGTTCGCTGACAAGGCAAAGCGCCGGATGTACGAGTTCATGGACCAAGGCAAGATTCTGGTTTTTTCAAGCCATAGCCTGCCTCTGGTTGAGGACTTCTGTGAACGGGTGATCTGGTTGCGCAAGGGAGAGGTAGCAATGGATGGACCTACCGCTGAAGTTCTTGCTGAATATACACGGCGTGGCGGGCAGTAGTCTTCAACTGAGATTTGATATAAGCGGAAATTAAGATGCGTGTTTTGGCAATCAGCCCGACAGCCGGCTTGGCGGGTATCGATCAGACGTTTCGGGCGCTTTGCCTTGGTCTCGCGGAAAAGGGACATCACCTGGTAGCGGTGCTGCCGCCCGAGGCAAAAATTGCCCCGCAGCTTAATTTTGGTGGCGTACAGGTTACCCGCTCAAGTTATTTGAGATGGTGGTTTAATCCAGGGTTTTCGGACGACAATATTAGTTACTGTCTGGATCGCTCGCGCGAGAGTATCGATTTTCTGGTGCGGTTGATCAGGCGTACCAACCCTGACGTGATTGTGAGTAACACCAGCGTGTTTCTGGATGGTTACTTTGCGGCGCGAATTACGGGTCGTCCCCACGTTGCTCATATTCATGCCTTGTTCGTCGACAACATCTATACCGCGATGTCCGGCGAGTTCAAGGAATCGATCTATCGCTTGCTTGCGAGCGGTGGTGGTCACATTGTCGTTCCCGCGCAGTCATTACGTGAATCACTGAGTGAGCTGGGTTTGGGTGGCAGCATATCGGTGGTCCATAATGGCGTTGATATCAAGCGGTTCTCGCCGTCGGTTGCCCGTCGTGGTGCGGACGGAATGTTCCGCATCTTACAATTGGGGCATTTCAACGACAACAAGAATCAAATGATGCTGCCAGATGTGGCTATGGACATGCTACGTCGGGGTTGTGCAGGCTTTCAGTTCGCTTTGGTCGGACCCAGCGAACCTCAGTATTATGATGCTCTGCATGAGAAAATCATGCGGAACGATCTTGCGAAGTATTTTGATTTGCGCAAGCAGGTGGATGATCCGCTGGATTGTCTTGGCTCGTCAGACATTTATGTGAACACCTCGACAACGGAGACCTTTCCGGTCTCGCTGCTTGAGGCACAGGCTTGTGGCCTCCCGGTGGTGGCAACGCCGACCATCGGTGCGCGAGAGATCATCCGCGATGGGGAAGATGGATGTCTCGTATCGAGTGCCAGCGAAATGGCGGCGAAGCTCTGCGAGTTGATGTCGGACGCCCCCAAACTTGCAGAAATGGGTAAGCGCGCTAGAGCCAACATTGAAGCGCGCTTTTCCAGTCGAGTATATGTGGATGAATTCGAGAAGGTTTTGGAGCGGGCGGCCACGCAAAGCCAACAACCGGACGATCGGTGGATGAGGGAGGTCTTCTTCCGTGTGCCGTCCCGTCGCGAGCGGGTAAGGGTTGCGGTTATTGTCCCTGACCGTTCGCAGACGTCTTTTGCGTTGCTGGTGGAAAAGCCGTTCGACCAGTTGAGGCGCGAGGACAAAGGCTTTGAATACACTGTATATGACCTTTCCGAGCTTCATAAGATCAAGCTCGAAGAGGTTGAGTTGGTGTACGTGTTGCGCATCTACACCGCTCCGGTCATCGAGATTGTTCGCGGTGCCAAAGCTCTCGGTATCCCCGTGGCTTTCGAGACCGATGACAATTATTTCGCGCTTCAGTTTCACAACGGCGAACCAAGTCATGGCCAGTTTGAGAACCAGGATCTCGCTGACCTGATCTCTCTGGCCGATCGGACGGCAGTGTACTCGGCGGCGATGCGAGATGCCGCCGTGGAGCACAGCGATCGTGTGGAGGTCTTCCGGCCCTATCAGCTGCTACCGGCGGAAAAGCCCAGGTACAAGGCGACCTCGGTAATCGGCTTCATGGGCAGTCTGAAGAAGGACGTGGATTTCGAGTTTGTGATCCCTGCACTGCAGAGGATCTTGGCAGAAGATACCAATGTCTCGCTCGAGTTCTTTGGCTTCGTGCCGGCGGAATTCGAGCGAAATGAGCGCGTGGTGTCGCATCCATTTAATCCGGACTATGATCAGTTCATCTCGTTTTTCCGCTCTAGGCAGTGGGCCGTGGCACTGGCACCGCTCGCGGATACCGAGTTCAATCGTAGTAAGACGAATAATAAATATCGGGAATACGCGGCGGCGGGATTTCCGGGCGTTTACTCGGATGTTGAGACCTATCGCAACTATGTCAAGCATGAGGTGACTGGTTGCCTGGCTCCCAACGATGAGGAAGGCTGGTATCGCGCTATCCGGACGCTTCTCTACAAGGAAGATCTTGCGACGCGGATCGTGTCTGCTGCCTATGAGGACATTGCGCGCAGCTTCTCGTTCGAGGACCATTGCATAAACAAGAAGGGATTGATCTACCAGCTTGTGGATGACCGGCGGGCGCGTGCAGATATCCGCTCCATGAGCCAGAAGACGGTGTGGAGTGTTCCAACGCCGCTCAACCTTCGCTCGAGCCTGGACCTGAATGGGAAGGATTTTGTGGCTGCTGCGTTCAGTGGCTTGGCGGGTATGGTGGCAGGTGTGTCGACCATTCCCATGATGGATTTCGCAGATGGCGATGGCGTGATCGGTGCGGAGATCGTTGTTAATAATGAGATTGCGGCACAATCCGTTATTCCGCTCAATCACGTTAAAAATAGATCGTTCCTCCGACTCAGCTTTGGGAAGCGCATCGAGGTCGAGGGCACCGACAATGTCGAAATACGCATCTTTACGCGTGGTGCGACTAGCCATATTTCGCTGGCTGGAGCCGCTCGCCTTAGCGGCATCCGCCGCCGTATAGTGCCAGCTATCGGCCTTGAGTTGTCTGATGAATGCTGAATCGGCGTATGCGGGCGCGACTCTTTATGCCAATGTCGGGCAAGGTCTGTATGAGCGATAACGGTAGCCTTGACCCGGCCCATGGTGCTGCCGGAGCGGCGCCAATGCTACAGGCCCGTCTTGTTATTGAGGGCGAGATTCCGACTACTCATATTATCGGCCGACTTATTAGCGAGGCGGCCGGTAATGCGGCGGGGGTCTGCAAGTTACTCGTATCCAACTTCCTGCCTGGTCGGATGCAGAGTAACGCTATTCCATTGCTTATCCGCGTTGGCGATCCCTCCGCCGCGCCGATGGTGAAATGGATGCTGCGTCGCAAGATCTCATATCTGTACTACATCGATGATAACTTTTGGGAGCTGCAGGGCGAAGGGCCGCTGATTGACTATTATCAGGCTAAGGAAGTGCGCGAGACCCTAGAACTTGTGGTTCGCAACGCCCATACGGTTATCGTCAACTCGCCCCATCTTGAGAAATACTTGCGGGATCGTTTTGGGGCGTCGGTCATCGTCTTGCCTGCGCCATTCGACTTCAGCCTCTTGTCAGGGCTGGAGCCGCCGCCTGCGCACGAGCATGAGGTCCGGATCGGATTTGCGGGTAGCGCGACGCGTGAAAAGGACTTCATCGCTATTCTTCCTGCGCTGGAGCGAGTGTTGGCTGAAAGGCCGCAGGTGACGATGCATTTCTTTGGTTATTGTCCCCCGTCGCTACACGGCAAGGACCGTGTCGTCTATCACGCCCACATAGGAAGTTACGAGGACTTCATCAGGTTCAAGCATGCCAGCGCCCTGGATATTGGGCTAGCTCCAATGGCGGATACGGAGTCAAACCGATACAAGACCAACAACAAGTACCGTGAGTACGGCGCCCTGCGCATCGCCGGCGTATATGCTGACAGTCCGCCTTACCGTGACTCCGTGGCGAACGGTGTGACTGGCCTGCTCGTGCGGCAAGATGCCGAGGCGTGGTATCGGGCAATCGTCGAGTTGGTGGACAACCCGCAGCAGCGTGCAGCAATGGCAGCGGCCGCGTACGAGGATGTTCGACGGCACTATGCACAGGATGTGGTGGCCATGCACTGGCGGAGCTTGCTGGAGGAATTCCAGCGCTCCGTACGGATGCCACGCTTGAGTCGTGCGGCAATAGGCGCCGATACATGCTGGATACGCGGGGCTGGCTGGCTGGCGCGGCAGAAACTGAGGGTACATTTGCGCTATGTTCGCGCTAGGTCCATGCTTGCCCACATGGTCCGCACTGTTCACAGTCGGATGAAGAGGGTGGCATGAGCGAAGCTCAACTTGCCATGCCAAACGGCGCTGCGTCCGTTGAAGCCTGTAGCACCGCTGCCGTCGTCGTTACATTCAATCCCGACGAGCCTGTTTTCCGGCGGCTGTTGCAGGCCACCCTGCAGCAGGTCGGGACTGTTGTGGTCGTCGACAACGGATCGGCGCGAATCGACGTCGCCGCTATCTGCTTCTCTGAAGATGCGGGGGCTGGACGTATTCGTTACGTTCCCCTAGGGATCAACCTCGGCATCGCGGCGGCTCAAAACCGCGGTATCGAAGCCGCAAAAGCCGCCGGTGCCGAATACGTTCTCTTGCTGGACCACGACAGTGTGCCGGCCGACAACATGGTCGCCGCGCTGCGGCAAGCGGACCGGCAGCTGCGCGACGCCGGTGTCGAGGTTGGCGCGGTGGGCGCGGTGGCACACGACCGCCGCACCGGCACGACATCCAAGGTGGTGCGCATGGTGCGCGGCCGGGTGCAGCGGCTCGCCAGCCTGACCTCAGAGCCTTATATCGAGGCCGATTTCCTGATCGCCTCCGGCACCTTGATTGCCATCTCGGTGCTGGAGCGACACGGCATGATGAACGAGGGCTACTTTATTGATCACGTCGACACGGAATGGTGCCTGCGCGTGAAGGCGCGGGGCATGCGGCTCTTTGCGGTGCCGGGCGCGCGGCTCGAGCATGCGCTGGGCGACCATGTCGTGCGCGTCTGGCTGGGCCGCTGGCGCGAGGTGCCGGTGCACTCGCCGGTGCGCGACTACTACATGTTCCGGAATACGGTGCGCATGCTGCTGACGACGCCGATGAGCATTGCTTGGAGGATCACGCATCTGTACCGCCTGTCGCAGTTTGCGGTGTTTTTCGGTCTCGGCATGTCGCCGCGCTTCAGGCGGATCCGATTGATGACCAAAGGCATCATCGACGGCGTAAAAGGCCGTGGCGGCGCACTGGTGGAAGCGAGGCAAGGCCGTGGAACCGACCGCTAAATTGCTGACGATTTCCCTGGTCAGCCATGGGCAGTGGGAACTGATGCGCCCGCTGATCGGGCAATTGTCCGCTATTGCCGGGGAACTGCCGCTTCAGGTGATAGTCACCGAGAATCTGCGCGAGCAACGCGGCGCCGATGACGGGCTCGCTGGCCTGGATGTCAGGTATATCCAGAACACCGAACCAAAGGGCTTTGGCGCCAATCACAATGCCGCGTTCGCTTACTGCAACACGCCATATTTCTGTGTCGTCAATCCCGACGTCCGGCTGATCAAAAATCCCTTTCCTGCACTCCTGGCGCAAGTGCGGGCAAGGCCTGGCGTTGTAGCGCCGCGCGTCGTGGCGGAGGATGGAACCCTCGAAGACAGCGCGCGGAAAGTGCCGCGGCCTTCCATCCTCCTTCAGCGTGCGCTTGCCAGACTGATGAAAAGGCGCTTGCCTCCGGACTACACAAGTGAAGGGACGATTCCGGTGGACTGGGCTGCAGGCATGTTTCTTCTGTTCGATGCGCAGGTATTCAAGCGACTGGGTGGCTTCGACGACCGATATCATCTCTATTGTGAGGATGTGGACGTGTGCCTTCGAACTTGGCTGAATGGCGGAACCGTCTCTTGGGCGAACGAGGCAATAGTGATGCATGATGCGCGCCGCGACAGTCATCGCAGGTTCCGCTACCTGCGATGGCATTTGGCCAGCATGCTGAGGCTGTTCACATCCAGCGCATACTGGCGATTCCGCTTCGGCAATGTCGCCGCCCGGCAAATGAACAATTATTAGAACGAATCCATGTTCGACTTTTTCTGGGTCCCGTCCTTTGCCTTTCTGGTCTCGGCGCTGGGTGTCCTGCTCCTGCGCCCGGTGGCAATGGTTGGCGGGCTGCTGGACCGCCCCGACAACCGCAAGCGTCACCATGGCGCAGTGCCGCTGGTCGGCGGCATTGCCGTAACGCTGGCTATATGGGCGGGTTGCCTGCTGTTCATGCGCAACCAGGGCTATTACGTGGCATTGCTGGGTGGTCTGACGTTGCTCGCCTTCGTCGGGCTGATCGATGACATGCAAGGCATGTCGCCGGTGGCCAAGCTTGCCGCACAGCTGTTTGCAGGCATCTTGATGACGTCATGGGGCGGCGTCTACCTGACGTCGCTGGGCGATATTTTTGGCAGGCGTGAAGTCGAACTGGCAAACTGGGCCATCCCGCTCACGCTATTTGCCGTGGTCGCCGTGATCAACGCCATGAACATGAGCGACGGGCTCGATGGCCTGGCTGGCGGCCTGTCCCTCATTGTCTTTGGCTGGTTCAGTTACCTTGCCGGTGAGCTCGAGAACCTGGCCGCCCAGCGTGTGTGCGTGATTTTCTGCGGCGCAATTCTCGGCTTTCTGATCTTCAATATGCGCAATCCTTTCAGGGGGAGCCTACGCGTGTTTCTTGGTGACGCCGGCAGCCTGATGCTCGGATATGGCATCGTCTGGTTCGCGGTGGAACTGTCCCAGAAGCCATATAACAATGGTCTGCGTGTACCCCCTGTCGTGATGCTCTGGGTGCTCGGATTCGTACTGATCGACCTGCTGGTAGTGGTCATCCGCCGGGCAATGAAGCGTCGCAATCCCTTGTCCGCAGACCGGACACACTTGCACCATGTGCTGCTTCGCCTCGGCCTGAGTCCCGACGCGATCGTGTGGGTCATTCTTGTCAGCAATGGGTTGCTGGGCTTTATCGGCGTATACGGCTGGAAGCAGGGGATCTCGGAGCAGGTGCTGTTCCTTGCGTTCCTGGGCGTCACCGCACTTCACTTGCTGCTGATGCGCAACGCATGGCGTTGCCTCCGGGTCGGTCGTCGCATTGTCCTGCGCGGCAAGCGTGGGCCCAGCGTTCCGGACAACACTGAGTAAGACCCATGCCGCGGATTCCGGCCGGGTTCAAGCCGAGACCGTCGCGGCGGCGGTGGTGCGGCTGGTACGCAGCAACAGGACCAGGCCAAAGATGACGGCGACGGCGTTGGCAACGGCGTAGCCGAGGACCGCGCCACGGGCGCCAAGACGCGGGACCGCGACCATGTCGACGACGACCGTGGTCGCCAGGACAAGCCCCCACTTGATTGCCACCCAGCGTGGTTTGCGCAGGTAGACGGGCAGCAAACTCAGGCCAACGTCGGCAAAGATCAGTGTGGACGCCAGCGCCGCCAGTCGCAACAGCACCACGGTTTCCCCGAAAGCCTGGCCGTAGAGCAGCCGCACCACGGGCCCGGCGCAGAGCGCAAGAATGACGGCACCGGTTACGCCGATGATCGACATGCCCGTTGCCACGCGCAGTACGTTGCGACGCGCAGCGGCGGCGGATTGCTGCGCGAACACATACATCGGCGCCACGCCCGCGGCCAGGATGGTGGCGATGGTGGTGAAGTTGTCGAGCACCTGCATGGTGGCCGCATAAGTTCCAAGTTCGGCCAGTGGCACGGCCGGCTTCAGGATCAACTGGTCGGCGCGGCGCGCGGCGACCATCAGCATAAAGCTGATCCAGAACAGCGAGCCGTCGCGCACCAGCTCGCGGGTGAGCGTCGGTTCGTGCGAGGGGACGACCCGGGGGGCGCGGGACAAGTAGTACCAGGCGAGCAGCACAGCCGCGATCAGTGGCTCGATGGCGAATGCGGTGGCATAGGCAGGTACCAGTTCCACACCGGCAAAGAACAGCGTTGCGATCAATCCAGCCTTTGCCGCGAGGGCGACCAGGTTGAACACGACGTTGGGCCGGTTGTGGGTGCGCGCCTGCATCCACGCGATGACGACGCCGAAAGGTTCGCGCATCATGACGGCAGTACCGAGGATGGCGGCAGGAATCCAGGTGTCGGCGGGCTGCTGCGTGATCGCCAGCCACAGGCACATCAGCGTGTAGCCGGCTATACCGGCGGTCACCCGGATCGCGAAGGCGTGTGCGACCAGAACATGCCTGGCCTCCGTCGTGGCCATTGCCACCAGCCGGGGCACCACCACCTCCGCCGAGCATAGCAGCGGTACCGACGCCGCGATGAACACCAGCGACTGCGCGTATTGAAAGTGCCCGAAGCCCTCGGCGCCAAGGGCGCGTGCCAGCATGGCGACGACGCCGATCCCCACGGCCACCTGTAGGCCCCGGTCGGCCAGCATCCAGAGCAGATTGCCTGCGACTCTGCGGCGCATCAGTGTTTTTCCTTCAGTTCCTGGTACCGCGCCAGCCATTGCCGGGCCACGGCTGCCACATCGAAGCGGCTGACGATCTGCTGCCGGCGGCGGTCTCGTTCAGCCTGCGTGCCTGGCAGCCGGGCGATCGCTTCGCGCAGGGCGCGCCCCAGCGCATGCGCGTCCCCGACCGGCGTCAGCGTGGCGGTGCCGCCCGCAAGTTCCGATACGCCCGCTGCAGCCGTGGAGACCACAGGCAGGCCACTGGCCAGCGCTTCGCCCACCGCAAGTGGCATGCCTTCGATTCGCGACGACAGCACGAAGACGTCGGCCGCCCGCAACAGCTCGGGGATGTCGCTTCTTGCGCCAGCCAGCAGGACGGAGTCGTTCAGCCCGTGCTGCGCGATCCTGGCAGCCAGGTCTGACCGCAGCGGTCCATCACCGGCAATCATCAGCCTTGTGCAAGGAATCAGCGCGGCCACTTCGCGGAATGCCTCGATCAACATGGCCTGGTCTTTATCGGGGACCAGCCTGCCGACGTTCAGCAGGAGCACATGCCCAGGGCTCAGGCCGAGTTCGCGGCGTGCGCGCTCGCGCGAGGCGTCGTCTGGCCGGAAGCGGCCCGTATCAATGCCGTTGGGGATCACCGTGACGCGTCGGGCAGACACCGCACCGCTGGCGATCATGGCGTCCCTGCCCGCAGCGCTGACATGCGTGGTCAGCGTGCACCACTGGTCAGTCACGCGATAGGCCATTGCTCGCAGCCTGCCGCCTTCCCTTGCGCTGTGCGCTGAGCATATCAATGGCGGAGTGCGGCCCAGCCGAGTCAGCGCCCGGGCAAACAGGTTGCTGTGGACCATGTGCGCATGGATGACGTCGGGCTGCCATCCAAGCACAATCTGTCTGGCCCTGCGCAGTGCCGCAAGCATCGACAGCGGCGTCTTGCGCATTCCAAGTTCGGTGACGGCGATATCGGGCGGCAGTTCGATTTCCCGGCCCGCGGTCAGGCTCAGAATGGCAACCTCGTTGCCAAGCTCGATGAAGGCGCGGGCAAGCGCCGCGACTTGCTGCTCGGCGCCGCCGAGTTTGAGCCCCGTGGTAATGAGCAGGATACGCAAGGGCTGCTGTTCGGAGCGTCTGCCAACGGCAGACATCACCGCGCCCCGTATCCGGTTACCAACGTCCGCAACGTCTTCACCCCAATCAGCAAATCCAGCGCCAGCGAGCAATGCTTAACGTAATACAGGTCATAGCTGAGCTTGGTCACGGTCTCTGCATGGCTGCCGGCATAGCCCTGTTGGACCTGCGCCCACCCGGACAGGCCGGGCCGCACTAGGTGCCGGTAAGGGTAGTACGGGATCGATGCCGAGAATTGGTCGACCATTGGCGCCTGTTCTGGCCGCGGGCCAATCAGGCTCATGTGGCCGACCAACACATTCCAGAGTTGCGGAATTTCATCAAGGCGGTATTTGCGGATAACGCGCCCGACACGCGTAACGCGCGGATCTCGTCGCACGGCGAACTGGGCCGGCGCGCTGGAGTCGACGCCCATGCTGCGGAATTTGAGCATGATGAACGGCTTGCCGAAGAGGCCGACGCGTTCCTGCCGGAAGATGGCGCCGCCGGGCGTTTCCAAGCGGATGGCTAGCGCCAGGGCAAGACCCACGGGCACGGCAATCGGTGCCAGGCACAGTACTGCCACGATATCGACCACACGTTTCAGATAGCCATACAGATAGTGGGCGGCATAGTCGTCCAAAAAATTCTCATCAATATGCGCTAACCCCACCCGCCCGGTCAGCATCTCCCCAACCCGCTCGACCGAATACATCCGCACATGACTCATCTTGTAATGGGCAAGCATCCGGGTGCGCTCAGGATCGCCAGTCACGCTTCGATCCACCATCAGCCCATCAAAATGCCTGGCATCTTCCAGCGATCCAACCGGTTCCAACCGCATGCGCGCCGCCGGCGCGGCGCCTGGCATGGCGAGAATGCCTTCGAGCTGGGCCAGGGTATGCGGGTCGGTGTATCCGAACAACGGCACGTAGTTATGCACATAGCGGCGATACCCCGCCCAGATCCACCCGAGCGTAATGAGATACGACAGCAGCAGGGCGCCCCGCGAATACTCAATATGGAAGGCCGCAAAGCCAAACAGCAAACCAGCAAAAGGCAGCGTCACGGCCAGCCCGACCAGGCTGTTGCCCTCCATCGCCGGGAGGTGCAGCGAGCGGTGGAGCAGCATGAACGCCGCCAGGTACGGCGCCACGGACCACAACAGCGTGCGGGTGAAGACATAGGTAACCAGGCCGGCGCGGTGCGCGGCTTCGGCAAAGACCGCGCTGAGCGCGAACAGCGATAGCCCGAGCACAGCCCAGGCCAGCATCCGGCTGACCCGGCGCATGGTCTCGGAGCCGCCGATGCGGCCACGCAAGGCGTGGCGGCGCAGGTTGTCGGTCTTGGCGTTCATCATGTCGGCACCCGCGCGGTGGCGGGGAGTCTGGCCAAGGCATCGCGATAGACTTGCCACGTTGCCTCGGTCATGCGTTCCAACCCATAGCATTGTTCCCACCGGCGGCGCGCGGCGACGCCGAGTTCGGCCCGCAGTGCGCCGTCGCCCGCAATACGCGCCAGCGCAGCGGAAAACGCGTCGGCGTCGTTGCCGGCGACCAGCAGGCCATGTCGTGGGCCCTGGATCTGCTCCCGGATGCCAGGCAGGTCCGACGCGATCACCGGCAGCCCGGCCCGCATCGCCTCTAGCACCGACAACGGAAAGCCTTCGTGGTCCGAAACCAGCACGAACACCTGTGCCGATGCCAGCAAGCCCGCGATGTCCGCGACATTGCCTGGAAATGCCACGCGTCCGGGCGCGAGTTGCGCGGCGAGTGCCTCCATGGTGGCGCGTTGCGGTCCGTCCCCGGCAAGCACTAGCTCGCAGCCGGGGAGGTTCGCGTGTGCGAAGGCGCGGATCAGGATGTCTGGCCGCTTGGGCGCCGCGAAGCGGGCGACCATGACGATGCGGCGCATCGGGTCGGCAGGCGAGGCGCGAGCTGCGGTGTCGGCAATCCCGTTGGGAATGACGGCGATACGGCGGGCAGGAATCGGGAGTGCCTGCGCCAGCCGCCTCTCGGCTTCGGCCACGCAGATCAGCCGGCTGGTCAGCGGTGCGAGCACCCATTCCGCAACGCGCGCCGCCAGTCGCTGACGTGTAGGAGCCTGTGGCTTGAAGGCAAATCCATGCACGGTGTACACCACCGGAATGCCAAGGAGCGCCCCCGCAATCCGCCCCAGCGCACCCGCCTTGGCGCTATGCGCATGGATGAGGTCCGGGCGCGCCTCCTTCAGGGCCTGCAGCAGTTCCCGCAATGCACCCACCGCGCGTAAGGGCGAGAGCGCGTTGTCCAGCCGCGCCAGCCGGATGACTTGCGCGCCGGCGCGCCTGGCGATGTCAAACAGCGGTCCATCGCCGCCAGCCAGCAGGATGAGGTCGGCATCGGCCGGCGCCGCCTGCACCAGGTCGGCAACATGCGACTGCGCTCCGCCGATCTCCGAGTTGGTGATCAGATAGGCAATGCGCAGGCGCGGCGAGGACTGTGCGGCGGTCGTCAAGTTTGCTTACGAAATTTGTCATGCCGCAACCGCCACAGGACCCAAATATGCCGATGACTTATGGCAAATTCAGAGTGGTCGGGCGATCGCTTCCGTGGCCGATGGGCCCGGAGGGCGCAAGGCGCGGCCGGGCGGGCGGCAATGTGTAGCCTCAGGTGTAGGACAGATGCTGAAAATTGCGCTTGTCCGGTATATTGCCGCGATTATACCGCCCGCCAGCCGCGCAATCCGGCAAAATACCCCCCTTTGGTTCTTTCCAAGAGCCCTATCCGGTATCGCCGGCACACCGTTGTGGTGTGCGGCGTGCCCGACAAGACTGACAGGAAGCCACATGCAAATCGATCCCTCTATCTTCAAAGCCTATGACATCCGCGGCATCGTGGGCAAAACGCTCACTCGCGAGGTTGCGCGCCAGATCGGACTGTCGTTCGGCTCGGCGGCCGTAGAGCTGGGTGAGAAGTCGATCGTGGTCGGCCGCGACGGGCGGCTTTCGGGACCTGACCTGATCGGTGGACTGGTAGAAGGCCTGCGCGCCGCCGGCCTGGACGTGATCGACCTCGGCATGGTCGCCACCCCCATGGTCTACTTCGGTACCAACATCGAGCTCAATGGCGTCCGTGCCACCTCCGGCATCATGGTCACCGGCAGCCACAACCCCCCTGACTACAACGGCTTCAAGATGGTCCTCGCCGGCCAGGCCATCTATGGCGAGCAGATCCAGGGCCTGCGCCTGCGCATCGAGGCGGGCGACTTCACCAGCGGTGCAGGCATCTACCAGAAGGTCGATGTGCGCCAGAAGTACCTCGACCGCATCATCAGCGACGTCAAGCTCGCCCGCCCGATGAAGATCGCGCTCGATGCCGGCAATGGCGTGGCCGGCGCGTTCGTCGGCGACCTGTTCCGCGGCCTGGGCTGCGAAGTGACCGAGCTGTTCTGCGACGTCGACGGCAATTTCCCCAACCACCACCCCGATCCGGCGCATATCGAGAACCTGCAGGACCTGATGAAGACCCTGCGCGAGACCGATTGCGAGCTGGGCCTGGCCTTCGACGGCGACGGCGACCGGCTGGGCGTGGTGACCAAGGATGGCCAGGTCATCTTCCCGGACCGCCAGCTGATGCTGTTTGCCGAGGAAATCCTGTCGCGCAATCCGGGTGCGCAGGTGATCTACGACGTGAAGTGCACCGGCAAGCTGGCCCCGTGGATCCGCGAGCACGGTGGCGAGCCGCTGATGTGGAAGACCGGCCATTCGCTGGTCAAGGCCAAGCTGAAGGAGACCGGCGCGCCGATCGCCGGCGAGATGAGTGGCCACGTGTTTTTCAAGGACCGCTGGTATGGCTTTGACGACGGCCTGTACACCGGCGCGCGCCTGCTGGAGATCCTGTCGCGCCACGCCGACCCGAGCGCGGTGCTGAACGCGCTGCCGAACGCCAACAATACGCCGGAGCTGCAGCTCAAGTGCGCGGAAGGCGAGCCCTTCACGCTGCTCGACAAGATCAAGGCGAACGCCACGTTCGAGGGCGCGCGCGAGGTGAACAAGATCGATGGCGTGCGCGTGGAATACGCCGATGGCTTCGGCCTGGCGCGTCCGTCGAACACCACGCCGGTGGTGGTGATGCGTTTCGAAGCGGATAACGACGCCGCGCTGGCGCGCATCCAGGCCGAGTTCAAGCGTGTGATCCTGGCCGAGAAACCGGATGCTCAACTCCCGTTCTGAGCGCACGGCGGTGCCGCCGGCATCGCCACCTTCGCCCGATGCAGTCGGCGCGGCCGGCGTGGTGCAGCCCATGCCGGCCGCAGTGCCGTTCACGCTGCCAGAGCGGCCGCGCATCCTGCTGGTCAAGGTGTCGTCGCTCGGCGACGTGGTGCACAACATGCCGCTGGTGCACGACCTGCGCGCGCGCTGGCCCGGTGCCGAGATCGACTGGGTGGTGGAAGAGGGCTATGTGGAGCTGGTGCGCCTGTTGCCTGAGGTGCGGCGGGTGATTCCGTTCGCGCTGCGGCGCTGGCGCAAGCGCATCCTGCAGGGCGCGACCTGGCAGGAGATCGGTGCCGTGCGCAATGCCTTGCGCCGGGAGCGCTACGACGCCGTGATCGAAAGCCAGGGTCTGCTCAAGACCGCGGTGGTGGCGCGTGTGGCGACGCGTGCGCAGGGTGCGCCGATCATCGGGCTGGGCAATGCGACGCAGGGTTCGGGCTATGAGCCTGCGGCGCGCCTGTTGTACACGGACTCGGTGCGCGTGCCGCGCCAGACCCATTCGGTGCAGCGCTCGCGCCTTCTGGGCGCGGCGCTGACGGGGATCGCGCCAGTGGAGCCGCCACGGTTTTTCGGGCTGGCGGCGCAGTCATTGCATGTCGACGACCCGCTATGGGCGGACTTGCCGGCGCGCTATGCCGTCTGCTTCCACGCGACGGCGGGAGCGCGCAAGAAATGGGCGGTGCAGAACTGGCACGCGCTGGGCAACCGCCTGGCCGCCGAAGGCCTGACCATGCTGCTGCCGTGGGGCAACGACAAGGAGCGCCAGGCCGCCGAAGAGATTGCCGCGGGCGTGCCGCAGGCACGCGTGCTGCCGAAGTTCTCGGTTATGCAGGGCTTTGGCCTGATCAACCGTGCCGAAGTGGTGATCGGAGTCGATACGGGCCTGGTCCATATCGCGGCGGCGCTGTGCCGGCCGACGGTGGAAATCTATACCGCGACATGGCGCTGGAAGACGGAAGGGTATTGGTCCGACCGCATCGCCAACGTCGGCGACGACGGCGTGGTGCCATCGGTCGATGAAGTCTACGAGGCCGCCTGCCGCGTGCGCGGGGTCGCTGCCTGATGCTGCGCCTGATCTATAGCTTGTTGTGGGTGGCGGTGCTGCCGCTGGCGCTGTTGCGGCTGGCATGGCGCGCGCGCAAGGAGCCCGGCTACCTGCACCATGTCGGCGAGCGGCTGGGTATCTATGGCAGCCTGCCGAACCAGGGGCCGTGGCTGTGGGTCCACGCCGTGTCCGTGGGCGAGACCCGTGCCGCGCAGCCGCTGATCGAGTCCTTGCTCGGCGCCTATCCGCGCCATCGGCTGCTGCTGACGCATATGACGCCGACCGGCCGCCAGACCGGCGCGCAGCTGTTCGGCAACGAGCCGCGCATCCTGCAGTGCTACCTGCCATACGACTTGCCATGGCTGGTGCGGCGGTTCTTGCGGCATTTCCGGCCCGAGGCGGGGATGCTGATGGAAACCGAGGTGTGGCCGAATGTGGTGCACGGCGCGCGCAAGGCGGGCGTGCCGTTGTACCTGGTCAATGCGCGCCTGTCGCCCCGCAGCTTCCGGCGCACGGCGCGCTTCGGGCGCGCGGCTTCGGCGATGTACCGCGACTTCGCGGGCGTGCTGGCGCAGACCGCCGGCGATGCTGAGCGCTTTCGCCAGCTGGGCGTGCCGGCCGTGCAAATCACGGGCAACCTCAAGTTCGACATGCAGCCGGCGCCGGCGGGCATGGCGCTGGGCGAGCGGCTGCGCAAAACCTTCAGCGGCCGCCAGGTGCTGGCCGCCGCCAGCACCCGCGAAGGCGAGGAGCCGCTGTTGCTCGATGCTTTCTCGCGCTGGCAGGCGCTGGCCGGCGACGTGCCGCGCCCGTTGCTGCTGCTGATCCCGCGGCATCCGCAGCGCTTCGATGAAGTGGCGGCGCTGGCGGCGCGCACGGGATTCTCGGTGGCGCGCCGCAGTGCGCTGGATCTCGATGCCGAGACGGCGCCCGTGGACGCGGATATCCTGCTGGGCGATTCGATGGGCGAGATGGCGATGTACTTCGCCGCATCGGACCTCGCCTTTATCGGCGGCAGCCTGTTGCCGCTGGGCGGGCAGAACCTGATCGAGGCGTGCGCGGTCGGCACGCCGGTGCTGATCGGCCCGCACACCTTCAACTTTGCGCAGGCGACCGAAGACGCCATTGCCGCGGGCGCGTGCCTGCGCGTGGACAATGCGGATGAGCTGGTGCGCACCGCCGGCAGCGTGCTGGCGGACCGCGCGCGGCTGGCGGATATGCGGGCGCATGCACAGACTTTTGCCGGGCTGCATCGCGGCGCTACCGTACGTACGCTGGCGGCGCTGGCGCCAGCCCTGGAACACTAAGCGGCAGGTCAGGGCTCCGCAGGAGCCTTGACCAGTGCATCCCACTGCAGCGCGATCCGTTCGAGCGCAAAGCCGGCTGCCTTGCGACGCCCGGCGTCTGCGAGCCGGGTGGCGGTCGCCGGTTCGCCGATCACGGTCAGCAGCGCTTGCGCCAGCGCATCCGCATTGCCTGTCGCGACCACCAGCGCGTCTTGCCCGGGCGTCAGCAGTTCGCGTGGGCCGGTCTCGCAATCGGTCGAGACGATGGGCAGGCCAAACGCCATGGCTTCGATCAGCACCAGCCCGAAGCCTTCGTATCGCGAACTCAGGCAGAACACCGACGCGCGCCCGTACGCTTGCTCCGGATCGTGGCAGATGCCCGGCAGGCTGACGCTGTCCTGCAAGCCCAGTTCAACGGTCAGCGCGGTCAGCGCCGGGCGCTCCTCGCCCTCGCCGTGAATCAGCAAATGCCATCCCGGCGCCTGCGCGGCGACTTGCTGCCAGGCATGCAGCAGCACATCGAAGCCCTTGGCCGCAACCAGACGGCCCATGGCGAGCACCGTCTTCTGCGCGCGCGGCGCAGGTTCGGGTGGCATCGGGAACGGCAGGGGGTTTGGCAGGCAGACGATATCGCTGCGTGGCCGCAGCGCTTCGCGCCAGCGCTGGCGGTCGCGCTCCGTCAGGACCACGACCTGCCGGCAGAAGCGTGCATCCAGGCGCCGCGCCAGCTTGCGCGCCGGCTTGCCGAGGTCCTCGTCGAAGTGGCAATGCTCCCAGGCGATATGGTGCAGGCCCAGACCGGCGGTGGCGGGCAGCACGAACAGCGCGAGCATGGTGTCGACCTGCACCAGCACGTCGGTCCGGTGCGCACGGCAATGGCGGTGGATGCCGGCCACGGTGGCCAGGTAAGCCCGCTTGAACGAAGGCCGCTGCGCAAACAGCGCTTCATGCCGGATACGCGGATCCAGCGCGAACTGGCTGGCCGGGTCCCACAGGCTCAGAATGGTCACGTTATGGCCGAGCGCGGCCAGCGCATTGGCGACTGTCGCCGTCATGCGCTCGGCGCCGGCCATGGCGTTCAGCGTGCCGGTCAGGAAGCAGATGTTGCGGCCGGAAGGCGAGGGATGCGTGGTGGTGGGCAAGGCGTTCTGGGCGATCCGAGGTGTTCTAAGGCACCCGGAGACACGAAAGGCCGCGACCGGCATCCGGCCGCGGCGAGACATGGGGCGCACGTTACACTAGACGGCAGCATTGTGCAGCCGGCAATGCTGAAACTTGCATGAATCCGCCACGCTCTAAGCCAGCATGAAGCGCGGACGCTGCCATGCGATCGTCAATCGCTTGCACAGCGGCGTTCCCGCCCAAGTTACAGGAGCTTACTGAGATGCAGACACCCCTTCGCGGCACCTGCCGGAGCATCGGCCTGCGCAGCGCGGCCATTGCGCTTGCCACCGCAGCCGCCACACTCGCCGCCTGCACCACCGCGCCGGCACCAGGGCTGCCCAGCGCCGGCGCCAATCTCAACCAGGCGCAGCCGTCCGGTCCCAGCCGTTGGGAACTGGTGCGCTGGCAGCTGGCCGACGGCACGCTGCGCGACATCCCGCATGGCGACAACGGCGAGCCCATCATCTTCGAGTTCAGCGATGGCATCGATGCCGCGCAGGGCACGGTCAGCGGCACCAGCGGCTGCAACCGCTTTACTGGCAGCTATGGCAAGACCGACACCGGGGTGCGCTTTGACCGCGTGGCTGGCACGCGCATGGCTTGCCCGCCACCGCGCATGGAACTGGAGTCGGCGTTGCTCAAGGCGATGCAGGCATCGTTCACCACCGTCGGCACGCAGCCGTCGGCGGCCAGCACCGGGCGGCAGATTGTCTGGAAAACCGCCAGCGGCGACCTGCTGCAGTTTGCCGAGCGCGAAGGCGTGGGCAGGCGCGGCGCGAGTGCCGCGGCGGGTGGCGTGGAGAAGATCGTTTATATCGATTCGCAGCGCGTGGAATGTTCGGGCGTCGGCAAGATGATGTGCTATCGCTGGCGCGAGTCGCCGGACGCGCCGTGGCAGCTCTGGTACGGGCCGATCGAAGGGCTGGATTTCGAGCAGGGGGTGGCGTACAAGCTGCGCGTGCGCGAATACCAGGTGCCGAACCCGCCGGCCGATGCGTCGTCGATACGGTGGGAGTTGCTGAAGGTGGAGTCGCGGACGCGGGCGCAATAGCTGCTGGTTTGCTCCCCTCTACCGCGTGCGGGAGAGGGGAGCAAACCAGCGCATCTCCGGCATCACCAAGGAAAAAAGGGCCGCAGTTGCGGCCCGTTTGCATCGTGTCAGTGGGATCAGGAGCGCGGCGTCCCGCCATCGCGCCGCACACCGCGGCGATCCGCGGTGGCAGCCTTTGCCGCCGCCTTGCCGCCAGCCTGCCCCGGCACCGGCAGCTTGTACATCGACCCCGGCACCGAAGTCAGCAGCGTATTGATCTGCACCACATCCTCTTCCTGCAGCACGCCGGTCGACGCCTTCAGCCGCAAGCCGTTCATGATGGTGTCATAGCGCGCCTTGGCCAGGTCGCGCCGCGTGGAGAACAGCTGCGCCTCGGCGTTCAGCACATCGATATTGATGCGCACGCCGACCTCATAGCCGAGCTGGTTCGATTCCACCGCGCTCTGCGCCGAACGCTCCGCAGCCTCCAGCGCCTTGACCTGCGCCAGCCCGTTGGAGACGCCGGAGTAGGTCTGCCGCGCCGTCTGCGCCGCCGTGCGGCGCGCGAATTCGAGGTCGCTCGCGGCCTTGTCCGCCAGCGCGATGGTCTCGCGCACGCGCGACTGGATCTGGCCGCCGGAGAAGATCGGCATGGTCAGCTGCACGCCGATCTGCGACGCGTTGTAGTGGGTCGAGATGACCTGCGTGGCGCTGCCGGTCTGGTTGTTGAAGCCGTACGACGCCACCAGGTCGACCGAGGGCAGGTGCCCGGCCTTGGCCTTGTTGGTCTCGCGCTGCGCGGTTTCCAGGTTGTAGCCGGCCAGGTTGACCTGCGGGTTGCTGGTTTCGGCCTGCGCTGCCCAGGCGTTCACGTCCGGCGGTTGCGGTCCGGGAATCAACGCCTCGGAGCGCAGGCCCATCAGTTCGTCGACCGGCTTGCCGGTGATCTGCTGCAAGGTGGCGCGCCGGATTTCCAGGTCGTTTTGCGAGGCGATCTCGGTCGAGGTGGCCAGGTCGAAGCGCGCCTGCGCGTCGTTGGCGTCGACGATGGTGGCGGTGCCGACCTCGAAGTTGCGCTTGGCCTGTTCCAGCTGCTCGCCGATGGCCTTTTTCTGCGCGCGCGCCAGGTACAGGTTGTCCTGCGCGGCGAGCACGTCGAAGTAGGCCTGCGCGCTGCGCGTGATCAGGTCGAGCTCGGCCTGGTGGAAGGTGACTTCACCGGCCAGCGCGGCCAGTTCGCCCTGCTTGTAGGTTTCCCAGCGGTCCCAGCGGAACAGCGGCTGGCTCAGCTGCAACTGCCAGTTGTTGTTGTTGAAGAAACGCGTGCCCGAGGCGCTGGGCGAGCCGCCGATCGGCAGCGAGGCAGTCTGGTCGAGCTTGGTGCGGTTGGCGCCGGCGGTGCCGACGACCTGCGGCAGCAGTCCGGCGCGGCCTTGCGGCAGCCGCTCGCGCGTGGCGAGCAGTTGCGAGCGGGCGCTGGCGAACTGGGCGTCATTGGATTGCGCATCGCGATAGACCTGCAGCAGGTCGGCCGCGCCTGCCGGTGCCGCGGGCAGCATGGCAAGCAGCGGGGCGAGCAGGGTAGCCGCGATCGCCAGGCGTGTCCGGATCGCTCCGGGCAGGGCGTTGGGCGCAAACTTCATGACAGCTCCAGTTTGCCGGGCGCGGGGCCGCGGCCTGTGGTTGTTTCTTCTTCGGAATGCTGCTTGCGGCGCGAACGAAAGCGGCCGGCCCGCGCGGCCAGGCCGTGCCTCGCTTCAGTACTTCGGCATGGCCGGGTCCACTTCGCTGGCCCAGGCGTCGACGCCGCCGGTCAGGTTGTAGACCCTGGCGTAGCCCTGGCGCTCCAGGAACGCCGCCACCTGCATGCTGCGCATGCCGTGGTGGCAGATGCAGACGATGTCTGCGTCCTCATCCAGTTCGGCGGCGCGCGCCGGGATGTCGCGCATCGGGATATGGGTGATGCCGGGCATGGCGCAGGTCTGCACCTCCCAGCCTTCGCGCACATCCAGCAGGACCGGCCTGGCGCGGCTGGCATCGGCCAGCCACTGGGCCAGTTCGGTCGGCTTGATCACCTGCATGATTGGACTGTCCTCAGAACTGGAACTGCGACGGACGGGCCGCGCCCTGCAGGGGCTTGACCGCGGTCTCGAACAGGTTGACGACCTGGTACTCGGTTTCGGACACGCGCGTGATCAGGCGCGCTTCCATCACCGGCAGTTCGCCCACGATGGCGGCGATGCGGCCGCCCACCTTGACCTGCGACAGGATCGACTGCGGCAGCGCCGGCAGCGAGCCGGAGATGCAGATCACATCGTACGGCGCCGCGGCGGCCCAGCCGTCGGCGGCATTGCCTTCGGCGACGTCGACATTGGTGATGCCGGCGTTGGCCAGGTTGGTGCGGGCCAGCTCGACCAGCTCGGGCACGATGTCCACGGTCAGCACGTGGCGTGCGCGGTTGGCCAGCAGGGCGGCCATGTAGCCGGAGCCGGCGCCGATTTCCAGCACGTTTTCATGCTTGCGCACGGCCAGGTCCTGCAGGATGCGGGCTTCGACCCGCGGCGGCAGCATATTCTGCCCGGCGGGCAGCGGGATCTCCATGTCGACGAACGCCAGCGAGGCGTACGCGGCCGGGACGAACTGCTCCCGCTTGACCACCGCCAGCAGGTCCAGGATTTCCTGGTCCAGCACGTCCCACGGGCGGATTTGCTGTTCGATCATGTTGAATCGGGCTTTTTCGAGATCCATCTTGCCATTCCTTACCAAGGCCAACCGCTGTCGTTCTGTGCGCCGGCCGCGCGGTGCCCACGGCCGGACAGTCTTGTCTAACCCGCTATTTTAACCTTGCGGGCGCCGTCGGGTTCATTCCGCGCTGGCCTCCGTGGGCCCCGGCAATTCCTGCGTGGCCGGACGGGCGGGCGCGGCCGCGGCGTGGCTTGGTGACGGCGCGGCCGCCTTGCGTTGCCACAGCCGGCGCAACCACGCCCCGAAATCATCAAGATACGTATAGATCACAGGCACCACCACCAGCGTCAGGATCGACGAGGTAATGATCCCGCCGATCACCGTCTGGCCCATCGGCGCGCGCTGCTCGGCGCCTTCGCCCAGGCTGAAGGCCAGCGGCACCATGCCGAAGATCATCGCCAGCGTGGTCATCAGGATCGGGCGCAGGCGCACGCGCGCCGCTTCCACCAGCGCGGCCTCGCGCGACAACGGCTGGCGGCCCTCGCTGCCGTCAGGTCCATCGACGTGACCCTGCCGCGCCTGGTTGGCAAAGTCCACCAGCAAGATCGCATTCTTGGTCACCAGCCCCATCAGCATGATGAAGCCGATGATCGAGAACATATTCAGCGTCGAGCGGAACAGCAGCAGTGCCGCGAACACGCCGACCAGCGTGAGCGGCAGCGAGGTCATGATCGCGATCGGCTGGAAGAAGCTGGCGAACTGCGACGCCAGGATCATGTAGATGAAGATCACCGCCAGCGCCAGCGCCGACACGGCGTAGCCGAAGGACTCGTTCATCGACTTGGTCGAGCCGCCGAAACGGTACTTGTAGCCCGCCGGCCAGTTCATGCCGTCCAGCGTGGCCTTGACGTCGCGCGCCACCTCGCCGGCCGAGCGGCCGGCGACGTTGGCGGTCAGCTCGACCTCGCGGTTCAGGTCGCGCCGGCTGATCTGGTTGGCGCCGGTGGTCGGCACCAGCTCGGCGATCTGGCGCAGCGGCACCATCCTCGGCGAGCCGTCGGCGTTGGCCTGGCTGCTGGCGATCATCAGCGCGCTCAGGTCGGCCATGCCGGTGCGGGCGTCCCGGGGCAGGCGCACGCGCACGTCGTAGTTCTCGTCATCGGGGGCGCGCCACGAGCTGATGGCATCGCCCGCCAGCAGCGGGCGCAGGGCGTTGCCGATCTGCGCCACGCCTACGCCGAGGTCCGAGGCCAGTTCGCGGCGGATGCGGACCTCGATGGTGGGGCGGTCGTCCTTCATGCTCGAATCCAGGTCGGCCAGGCCGGGGATCGCCCGCATGCGCTTGCCGGCTTCCTGCGACAGCCGGCGCAGTTCGTTGAGGTCGTCGCCCTGGATCGAAACCTGGATCGCCTTCTGGCCGCCCGCGCCGTCGGGCATGCCGACCATGGTCAGCGTGATGCCCGCGATGCCGGCCAGCCGCTCGCGGATCAGCGGGTTGAGCTGCGCGGTCGAGAGCTTGCGTGCGCGCCGCTCGGTCAGGCGCACCGAGACCAGCGCGTTGTTGCGGCCCGAGGCGTTGCCCGAGTTGATGGTGGCGTAGGTGTAGGCGACTTCCGGGAAGGATTTCAGCGCGGTTTCCACCTGCCGCACCTTGGCCTCGGTGATTTCGATTGACGTGCCCACCGGCGTGGTGAACCCGACCTGCGTCTCGCCCAGGTCCGCGTTGGGCACGAATTCCGTGCCGATCAGCGGCACCAGCGCAAAGCTGCCGAAGAACGTCACCGCCGCGATGATCGCGGTCGCCATCCGGTGCTTCAGCGCCCAGCCCAGCATCGCGGCATAGCCGTCGCCAAGCCGGTCCATGCGCGCCGAGAACCAGTCCAGCATCCGGCCGATGGTGCGTCCGTACCAGCTCTTCTTGTTGCCGGTGCCGTGCAGGTCGGGATCGTGCCAGACCGACGACAGCATCGGGTCCAGCGTGAACGAGACGAACATCGAGATCAGCACGGCAGCCACCACCGTAATGCCGAACTGGTGGAAGAAGCGCCCGATGATCCCGCCCATGAAGCCCACCGGCAGGAACACCGCCACGATCGAGAAGGTGGTGGCCAGCACCGCCAGCCCGATCTCGTTGGTGCCGTCCAGCGCCGCGCTGCGGTGGTCCTTGCCCATCAGGTTGTGGCGCACGATGTTCTCGCGCACCACGATGGCATCGTCGATCAGCAGGCCCACGCACAGCGACAGCGCCATCAGCGTGATCACATTGAGCGTGAAGCCGCACATGTACATCACGCCGAAAGTGCCGATCAGCGCGATCGGCAGCGTCAGGCCGGTGATGACCGTGCTGCGCCAAGAGCCGAGGAACAGGAACACGATCGCCACCGTCAGGAACGCGCCTTCCAGCAGCGTGGAGCGCACCTCCTTCACGCTGCTGCGGATGCCGCGCGCGGTGTCGTTGACCACGTTGAGCTGCACGTCGGCAGGCACCAGCTTGCGCACCTCATCGGTCATGCGCACCAGGCCGTCGACGGTATCGACGGTGTTCTGGCCCTGCGCCTTCACCACCGACAGGAAGAGGGCGCGCTTGCCATCGAGCAGCGCCAGGCTTTCCTGTTCTTCCTGCCCGTCGCGCACGTCGGCGATCTCGCCCAGCGTGACCGGCTGGCCGGCGCGGCGCGCCACGATGATCTTGCGGAAGGCGTCGGGCGTGGGCACGCGGCCCTTGATCTGCACCACGGTCTCGGTGGACGAGGACCGCAACTCGCCCGCGGGCAGCTCCTGGTTCTCGTTGCGGATCGCGTTCATTACCTGGTCGACGCCGATACCCAGCGCTTCCAGCTGCGCGGGACGGATGCGGATCTCGACCTCGCGCTTGGTGCCGCCGACGAGATTGATCGCACCCACGCCGCGCACCGTTTCCAGCCGCTTGCGCACGATCTGGTCTGCGATGGTGGTCAGCTCGCGCTGGCTGCGGTTGGCGCCCGGGGCATTGGACACCGACAGGTAGAAGATCGGCGCGTCGGACGGGTCGTAGCGCAGCACGCGCGGGTCCTTGACCTCGTCGCGGAACTGCGGCCGGATCAGCGCGATCTTGTCGCGCACGTCCTGCGCGGCCTGGCCGACATCGACGCTGAGGTCGAACTTGATGACGACGACCGAGGTGCCCTGGTACGAGTGCGAGAAGATCTCGTCGATGCCGGAGATGGTGTTGACGATCTCCTCGACCTTGCGGGTGACGTCGGATTCCACCGATTCCGGCGCGGCGCCCGGGTATTCGGTCTGTACCACCACCACCGGGAAGGTGATATCGGGGAACTGGTCGACCGGCAGGCGCTGGTAGGAGAACAGCCCGACCACGATGAAGGCCATCATCATCATGGTGGCCAGCACCGGGTTGCGGATGGACAGGCGAGTGAACCACATGGGGCGCGTTCCGGTTCGTGGCTAAGCGTCAGGCCTTCACGCTTTCACGTCATTCACGCGCCGCACCTGGCTGCCGCTGCGCAGCGTGCCGAGGTTGGTGCGCACGATCTCGGTGCCGGCGTCGAGACCGGAGACGATCTCCACCATCCCGCTGCCTTCGTCGCGCACGCCCAGCTGCACCGGGCGCTCGGCCAGCACGTCCTTGTCGATGGCATAGACGAAGGCACGCTCGCCTTCCATGCGCAGGGCCGAGGCCGGCACCGCCACCACGCCGGACCGCTGCCCCAGCACCAGCGCGCCGCGCGCGAACATGCCGGCGCGCAGCTTCGCGTTGGCATTCTCCACGCGCACGTAGACCATGATGCTGCGGGTGCCCTGCATGACGGCCGGGTTGATCCGCACTAGCTTGCCGGTAAAGCGCCCGGCGCCTTCCACGTCGAGTTCGACCGCCTGGCCGGCGCTGGCGCGCGCCACGTCGGCCATCGGCACCGGCGCCTCCAGTTCCAGCACGCGCAGGTCGACCACATCGACCAGGCGCGTATCCGGCGACACCTTCTCGCCCGGCTGCACCGCGCGCGCGGCGACCATGCCGTCGAGCGGGGCCTTGACCACGGTGTCGGCCAGCGCCTTCTGCGCCACCGCCAGGCCGCCCTGGGCGGCATCGAGATTAGCGCGGGCCACGTCGAGGTCGGACTGGAACTTGTCGAACGCGGTCTTCGAGATAAAGCCCTTGCCGACCAGTTCGCGGTTGCGCTCCCAGGTCTGGCGCGAGTTCTGGAACTGCCCTTGCATGGCCAGCATCTGCCCGCGCGCCTGCGCCACCCTGGCCTCGTACTCGGTCGGGTCGATGCGCGCGATCACCTGTCCGGCGCGCACCGGCTCGCCTTCGCGCACCAGCACCTGCTGCACCTCGCCCGAGACCTTGGCCTTGACCGATGCCTGGTTCAGCGCGCGCAGGCTGCCCGACAGCGGCAGCGACACCTGCAGGTTCTGGCGGCCCACGTTGAAGAGGTCGGCCTGCAGGAACTCCACCACGTTCGCGGCGGCTTGTACTGGCGCTTGCGGCTGGCGCGCGCTGCCGGCCTTGCGCACGGCGGCCACGGCGCTCAGCACCACGATGACGCAGGCTACAGCGATGAGCAGGGTCTTTCGTTTCATGTCGGCTTTCGCGGGCGCGTGCCCGGGTCGTTGGCGGCATCGCCGTCCGCACTGCCGTCAGCACCGTCAGCACCGCCGTCCGTATCCCCGCCGCTTTGCGCCAGCATCTCGTCGCGGATGCGCTCCCACACGTAGGGGCCTTGCTGCGGCGGCAGCGGGCGCTCGCGCGCCTCGCCGGTGGTCAAGCCGAACAGCAGCGTGTCGAGCAGATGGTCGAGGAAGACCTCGGGGTCGATGTCCTTTTCAGAGGTGGCGCGCAGCGCGCGCTGCCACAGCATCAGGAACACCAGCGGGGCGCAGATCAGCGTGGTGGTGGGGTTGGCCGGCACCGGGCGGAACTCGCCGCGCGCCACGCCGCGCGCCAGCACCCTGGCGAACAGCTCGTCGCCCGGCATCATCACCTCTTTGTTATAGAAGCGGGCGATGTCGGGGAAGTTGGCCGACTCGGCCATGATCAGCTTCGTGATCCCGGCCACCCGCGTGGCGCCGATCAGGCCCCACCAGCCGCGCAGCAGCTCGCGCAGCAGTTCCGGGGTGCTGCCCTCGTAGCGGTCGACCAGCTCGGTACCGCGCGACAGGGCCGGGACCAGGTTCTCACGCACCACGGACTTGAACAGTTCTTCCTTGTTGGCGAAGTACAGGTAGACCGTGCCCTTGGACACCCCGGCGGCCGCCGCCACGTCTTCCAGGCGCGTGGCCGCGTAGCCGCGCTCCACGAACAGGTCGAGCGCCGCCGCGACCAGCTCCTGCGGGCGCGCGGCCTTGCGCCGGCTCCAGCGCGGCGCATCGGCATCCTTGTGCGGTTCGACGGGTGTTTTCACGGGTGTCTTGCGAGGACTGCGGGGCACGGTGGGGCGGGGTGGGATGTTAATAACTTGTGGGTCAGTAATGTAGAGTAGCGCCATGTGAGGGTCAAGCGCGGCCGGGGCGGGCCTAGGGTACGCACCGAGGCGAATCCGAGACATGTGATGCCGGGGGCGCGCATGGCGGCCCTTACGGGGCCAGCCGGTTCGATCGCGCACATGGCGTTTTCCTTTTCTTACAGGAGGATGGCGGCGCTTCGGGCACAATGGCGCCTTGATGTCAGCCGCCTGGCTTGCCATGCCCTGCCGCGGCCTCCCTGAACCATTGCGATGAGTTGCCGGTCACACCTTTCCTGCCGCGCTGGCTGCGGCGCCTGTTGCATTGCCCCGTCGATTGCCTCGGCCCTGCCGGGCATGCCCGAGGGCAAGCCAGCGGGCGTGCCGTGCGCGCAGTTGCTGCCCGACATGCGCTGCGCGGTGTTCGGCCGCCCTGACCGGCCGGCGTTCTGCGCCGGCCTGAAGCCCGCGGCGGAAATGTGCGGCGACTCGCGCGAAGCCGCGCTGCGCTGGCTGACCCGACTCGAAATCCTGACCGCGCCACAGGCCACGCCTGCACGGCCCGGCTCGCGCGGGTGACGCCTGCCATAGTGCCGGCACGCCCGCCCAACTCCTGAACTCGGAGGCAACATGATCCGGACTTCCCGACGGCGCTGGCTGGCCGTCGCTGGCGCCACCGCGCTGGCCGCCGGCCTCGCCGCCTGCGGCGCGTTCCGCAACGAGTACACGTTCTCGCAAAGCCAGCTGCAGGCCGCGCTGGAGCGCAAGTTCCCGTTTAACAAGCGCTATATGGAGCTGTTCGACATCCAGCTCACCAATCCGCAACTGACGCTGGACCCGGTGCGCAACCGCGTCAACGTGCAATTCGACGCCGTCATCGACAACAAGCTGTTCTTCCGCCAGGCGCTGACGGGGCGCTTCGCGCTGGACAGCGGGCTGCGCTATGACGCGCCGACGCGCTCGGTGGTACTGCAGGACCCTGAAGTGCGGCGTTTCGACGTGCAGGGCATGCCGGCGCAGTTCTCGCGCCAGCTCAATGCGCTGGGTGGCATCCTGGCCGAGCAGCTGCTGCAGGACTATCCGCTCTATACGTTCCGGGAAGACCAGCTGCGCGTTGCCGGCACGCAGGTCGAGCCCGGTACAATCACCGTTTTGCCTGACGGCATCAACGTCAAGGTCAACCGCCCCTGATCGCCCTCGGGTAGCCGGGCGCTCGAACAACAAACCAGGCGGTCCGGCGCATGCCGGGCAACGCCGATGACAACGTTTCTCCGTTCCGCATGGAAATCGCACTTGCCCTGAAAGCCGTGATCCTCGGCATTGTCGAAGGACTGACCGAGTTCCTTCCCATCTCGAGTACCGGCCACCTGATCCTGGCGGGCCAATTGCTCGACTTCAACGACGAAAAGGGCAAGATCTTCGAGATCGTGATCCAGTTCGGCGCCATCCTGGCAGTCTGCTGGGAATTCCGTGCCCGCATCGGCAGCGTGGTGCGCGGGCTGGGCTCGGAGCCGAAGGCGCAGCGCTTTGCCATCAACGTGGTGATCGCGACCGCGCCGGCGATCATCCTGGCCTTTATCTTCGGCAAATGGATCAAGGCCCACCTGTTCAACCCGATCTCGGTGGCGCTGGCCTTTATCGTCGGCGGCGTGGTGATCCTGCTGGCCGAATGGCGCGACGCGCGCCGCGGCACGGTCTCGCATCCGCAGGGCAATGCGCTGCTGGAGGCGGCCAAGGCGGGCGCGCCGCGCATCGAATCGGTCGACGACCTGAACTGGGGCGATGCCCTCAAGGTGGGCCTGGCGCAGTGCTTCGCGCTGGTGCCGGGCACCTCGCGCTCGGGTGCCACCATCATCGGTGGCATGCTGTTCGGGCTGTCGCGGCAGGTGGCGACGGAGTTTTCGTTCTTCCTCGCGATCCCGGTGATCTTTGGCGCGACGGTCTATGAGCTGTACAAGGCGCGTGCGCTGCTGGACGCGGACGACCTCGGCGTCTTCGCGGTCGGCTTTGTCTTCGCCTTCCTGTCTGCGTTCCTGTGCGTGCGCTGGCTGCTGCGTTTTGTCGCCACGCACGATTTCAAGCCGTTTGCGTGGTATCGCATTGCGTTCGGCATCGTGGTGCTGTTCACCGCCTACTCCGGCCTGGTGTCCTGGCACGCGTAAGCGGGGCGAACATCCGGACAACAAAAAAGCGTGGCACTTGCCACGCTTTTTGTTTGTGCCTTGCGGCTGCGCTCAGGCCCGCTCAGGCCCGCTTAGGCCCGCTTAGGCCCGCTTGCGGAACACCACGTCCCACACCCCGTGCCCGAGCCGCACGCCGCGGCGCTCGAACTTGGTCACCGGACGGTAGTCCGGCCGCTCGGAAAAGCCATCCGCCGCGCTGGAGGTGTTCTCCAGCAGCGGTTCACCCGCCAGCACCTCGACCATCTGGTGCGCGTACTCTTCCCAGTCGGTCGCGCAGTGGATATAGCCACCGGGCTTCAGCCGCGCCGCCAGCAGCTTCACCAGCGGCGGCTGCACCAGCCGGCGCTTGTTGTGGCGCTTCTTGTGCCACGGGTCCGGGAAATAGATATGCACGCCGTCCAGGCTGTCGTCGGTCAGCATATGGGCGATGACCTCGACCGCGTCGTGCTGCAGGATGCGGATGTTCTCCAGCTCGCGCTCGTCGATCAGCTTGAGCAGGGCGCCCACGCCGGGCTCATGCACCTCGCAGCCCAGGAAATTGTCCTGCGGGCGCAACCCGGCGATATGCGCGGTGGTCTCGCCCATGCCGAAGCCGATCTCCAGGATCGACGGCGCCTTGCGGCCGAACGTGGCTTCCCAGTCCAGCGGCTGCGGCGCGTACGGCACCAGCATGCGCGGCCCGACCTCGTCGATGGCGCGCTGCTGACCGGTCGACGTCCGCCCGGCACGGCGCACGAACGAGCGGATGCGGCGCGGATGCGCAACGCCTTCGGGGTCGGCAGGGGAAGGGGCGGACGGCTGCTGGGCGTTGTCCACCGGCGTGGCGTCATCGGCCGGCGTCGGTCCGGTGCTGGGATCTTGGGGAAGCATGGCAACAAAAAAGCCGCCGGGCAGATCACCGTAACAGTGTTAACGGTGGCAATGGCGGCTTGTCTCGACTTGAGGTGGAGCGGGCGATGGGAATCGAACCCACGTCTTTAGCTTGGGAAGCTAAGGTAATGGCCATTATACGACGCCCGCGGAGCCGTGATTCTATGCGGGATCAGCAAGGGAGCGCAAGTCGGCGGCATGCCGGGCTGGAATCAAGGTGTCTTTTGTGCCACTCCCGCTTTGGGCGGTGCGTGGCGCCCGCGGCGGCGTATAGTGGCTGGCACGCTGGCCTGCCGCCATACGGCCTTCGATGACTACCACTCGCAACGTCAGGACGCCCCCACCTTGACCACGGACTTTTACGGCCGCTTTGAAGCGGAATGCCTGCCCCGCATCGTCGATGCCATCGGCAAGCAGCACCGGCGCGTGCAGCTGCATGCCTTGCCCGCCGAGGCCCCGAACCGCCCGCCGCGTCTGCGCATGACGGGCGACGGGCCGGCTGAATTGCGGCGCCATGCGCATCCGCTCGACGTCACGCTGGCGTGGGATGGGCTGGAGGTGCAGCGGCTGTTTGGCGCCGGAGGCGAGGCGCGCTTTGCCGGCTACCTGGCGGCGCTGCCGGGCAAGCTGCGCGCATGGCAGGAGCCGCGCGGCATCGATTTTGGCTCGCTGTCGCAGACGGATCCGGCCATCCTGATCGGCGGGCTGGATTTCGAGCGCTGAGCTGCCGCCCGGGCGTTACGGCGTTACGGCTCAGCCAGTCACGCGCAGGCGGCACACGGCGCTTTCAGACTGGCCCGGTGCCAGCCAGCGCAGCCCCTGGCCGTGGTGGATCGCATCGGGCAATCCCGCCCACGGTTCCACGCAATAAAAGTCAGACTGTTCGCTTTCGGACCACGTCGTAACGGCGTGCCAGCGCACGCTGCCAGCAACCTCGAGTTCGAAGGCGATGGTGCGCGCCGGCATCGACAGCATGGCGCCGGCAGCGCCGCGGAAGACGTGGTAGGTGTCCTGCAGGCGCGGGTCGTCGAGCCGGTAGGCCGGCTCGCCCGCGTCGGCCGGGCCCGGCGCGCCGTCGGGCAACTGGCGCACGCGATCGGCGGGCGGCAAGGCCAGCTTCGACGCGGCACGCTGCGCATGCGGCAGCGCAAAGTAGAAGTGGTGGCCGGGATAGCAGGGCAGCGGCTGGTCCCCGGTGTTGGTGGTGCGCAGCGTCACCTCCAGCCCGTCGGGCAGCAGCGCGTACACCGCGTCGAACACGAAGGCATAGGGGTAGCCTTGCCGCGTCTGCGCGCTGTCGCGCAGCGTCATGGTGATCGACCCGGCTGCATCGGTGGCGCCGGCTTCGAATGGCAGGTCGCGCGCAAAGCCATGCTGCGCCAGCGCGTGCACGGTGCCTTGCCGGTCGCGCCACTGCCCGGCGACGCCGTCCACGAAGTGCCGGCCGATAAACGGGAACAGCAGCGGATTGCCCCCGCGCACCTTGGCCGGGCGGCTCCAGTCGGCGTTGTCGGGCCAGTAGAGAATGTCCTCGCCGCGGTGCACCCAGCGCACCAGGCGCCCGCCGTATTGCGGGGCGAGCAGCAGGAAGTTGTCGGCATCGCCGACCCGGACCAGCGTCTGGCCCTGGAAGTCTTGTGTCTGGAGCAATGGCATGGTGTTCCTGGGCGCCGTGGCGGCGCGAGCAGCCGCCATGATAAGCCAGCGCGATGCCAGGCCGTGAGCAGGGGCAAGGCTCAGCCACTCGTGTAGATGGTATTGCGCACCAGCGGGTACACCTGCGTTTCCCAGCGCTTGCCGTTGAACACGCCATAGTGGCCGACCCCGGTTTGCACGTGATGCATCCGCATGTAAGGCCGCAGGCTCGGGCAGAGGTCCTGCGCCGCCATGGTCTGGCCGATGGCGCAGATGTCGTCGCGCTCGCCCTCGACCGTGAGCAGCGCGGTGCGGCGGATGGCGCGCGTGCACACGCGGCGTCCGGCGACGTCGAGCAGCCCCTGCGCCAGCAGGAAGCGCTGGAATACCAGGCTGACGGTCTCCAGGTAGAACTCCGCCGTCAGGTCCATGGTGGCGAAGTATTCGACATAGAAGTCGCGGATGGCGTCGGCCTTGTCGTGCTCGCCGCGCTCGCGATAGGCGTAGAGGTCGCGCAACGCCTGCTCATGACGCTCCAGGTTCATGCTCATGAACGCCAGCAGCTGCACATGGCCAGGGTAGACGCGCCGCATGCCGCCGGCGAAGCGTAGCGGCACCATGCCGATCAGCGTGCGCTCGAACCAGTCGAGCGGCTGGCTGATGGCCAGTTCGTTGACCTTGGTCGGGTTGACGCGCGCGTCGATCGGGCCGGCCATCAGCGTCAGGCTGGGCGGCTGGGCGGGATCGCCGTCCTCGGCCATGATGGCCGCCGCCGCCAGTGCGGCCACGGTAGGCTGGCACACCGCCACGACGTGCGTGCCGCCGCCGAGCGCCTGCAGGAAGTGGATCAGGTGCTGCACGAATTCATCGAAGCCGAAGCGCCCGGCCACCAGCGGGATATCGCGCGGATTGTGCCAGTCGGTGATATAGACGTCGTGGTCGGCCAGCATGGTCTGCGCGGTGCCGCGCAACAAGGTGGCAAAGTGGCCGGACATCGGCGCCACCAGCAGCACGCGCGGCTGGCCGCCGATGCCCTGGCGGCGGAAGTGCAGCAGGGAGCAGAACGGCGTGCGCAGCACCACTTCCTCGGTGACCGGCACCGGCCGGCCGGCGACCATCGCGCTGTCGATGCCGAAGGCCGGGCGATGGTGGGTCAGGCGCCCGAGCGCGATGATCTCGCAGGCGGCGCGCAGCGTGCGTACGGTATCGAAGCCGCTCGTCCTGGGTTGGGCGGCCAGCGTTGCCGCGGCCAGTTCCGCCAGCGTGCATGCCGGCAGTATGATGTCCGCGTAGGTCTGGTACGCGTAATACAGCATGACTGGGCCCCCGTGGTTCTGGTGTCCCCAACCCGCAATATATATGCCATTTGCGCGCGCTTGGCATGCGCTTTGCGCGGTGCCACGCGCAAGGCAGCGATGCCTGCGCAAAGTTGTGCAAGCTGCGCCCGCCGCAGCGGCCAAGCATCGTTTCATGATGGTTGCCGGGGGCGCAGGCATCAGACTGGTGCCCAATGGTACGAACGGTACGAACGGTGCCGCACCAGTGCACCGTCCAAGTGCGCCGCTAAGGAGGCGTGATGAGCAAGACCACACTCACTATCAGCAGCAAGACCTATTCGTCGTGGTCGCTGCGCGGCTGGCTGCTGGCCCGCTTTGCCGGCCTGGAGTTCGAGGAAGTGCTGGTCCCGCCGGACGATGCCGCCGCCCGCGCCGAAATCCTGCTGCTGTCGCCGTCGATCCTGGTGCCCTGCCTGCGCCACCAGGGTGTGACGGTCTGGGACACGCTCGCCATCGCCGAATACCTGAACGAGATCCGTCCCAAGGCCGGCCTGCTGCCCGAGGACCGCGCCGCGCGCGCGCACTGCCGCGCCATCTGCGGCGAGATGCACTCCGGGTTTGCGGCGATGCGCTCGGCGCTGCCGATGAACCTGAAGGGGAATTTCCCGGGGATGAAGGTGTGGTCGCGCGCGCAGGCGGACATCGACCGCATCACGGCCATCTGGACCGAGTGCCTGACGCGCTATGGCGGGCCTTACCTGTTTGGCTCGCGCACCATGGCCGATGCCATGTACGCGCCGGTGGTGACGCGCTTTGTGACCTACGGCGTGATGCTCGACCCGGAGCCGGTTTCCTACTGCAAGCAGATCCTGGCGATGCCGGAGCTGCAGGAGTGGATTGCGGCGGCGCGCGCGGAACCCGACGAGATCAGCGAGCTGGACGTCGAGTTCTAGCCGCCGCCGCTGCCTACGCCGTGGCGGACTCGGCTTGCCGCGCCTGCAGGAAACGCGCGGCGTAGTCGAAGTACCAGTCGAGCGTATCCGGGTTGGCCATGGCATCGCGGTTGGCGATGCTGGCCGGCGCGTGGCCGAGCAGCAGCTTCTTGATCGGCACTTCCATCTTCTTGCCCGACAGCGTGCGCGGCACGCCCGGCACCTGCACGATCTCGTTGGGCACGTGGCGCGACGAAAGTGCCTCGCGGATGCGCGCGCGCAGGGTGTCGCGCAGTGCGTCGTCGAGCATCAGCCCTTCGCGCAGTACCACGAACAGCGGCATGTAGGACTCGCGGCCCAGGTATTCCAGGTCGACCACCATGCTGTCGAGCACTTCCGGCAGGTCTTCCACCACGCGGTACAGCTCGCTGGTGCCCATGCGGATGCCGTGGCGGTTGATGGTGGCGTCCGAACGCCCGTAGATCACCGCGCCGCCGCGCGGCGTGATCCTGATCCAGTCGCCATGCCGCCAGGCGCCGGGATAGGTGTCGAAATAGCTGTCGCGGTAGCGCTTGCCGTCGGCATCGCCCCACAGGAACAGCGGCATCGACGGCATCGGCTCGGTGCAGACCAGCTCGCCGACCTGGTCAGTCAGCGCCTGCCCGTTGTCGTCGAACGCCTGCACCTTGGCGCCCAGGCAGCGGCACTGCATCTCGCCCGAATAGACCGGCAGCAGCGGGCAGCCCGCCACGAACGAGCCGGCAAAGTCGGTGCCGCCCGACATCGGCACCAGCCAGATGTCTTCGCGCACGTGGCGGTAGATCCAGTCGTAGGCCTCGACCGGCAGCGGCGAGCCGGTCGAGCCCAGGCCGTGCAGCCGCGACAGGTCGGCGATGCGCGCCGGCTCGATGCCCGCCTTCATGCAGCTGGTGAAGAACGCCGCGCCGGCCCCGAACATGGTCACGCCGGCATCGTCGACAAAGCGCCACAGCACGCCGGCGTCGGGCCAGGCCGGGTTGCCGTCATAGAGTGCGATGGTGGTGCCGAGCAGCAGGCCGGCGACCTGCGCGTTCCACATGATCCAGCCGCTGCTGCTGTACCAGTGAAAGACGTCGTCCGGGCCGAGGTTGTTGTGGAACGCCATCAGCTTGAGCTGCTCGATGACGATGCCGCCGTGGCCATGCACGATCGGCTTGGGCATGCCGGTGGTGCCGGAGGAGTAGACGATCCACAGCGGATGGTCGAAGGGCACCGGCTCGATAGTCAGCGGCACGTCGTGCGCGAGCACGTCCGGCCACGCATGGGTGCGTATGCCGGACGGCGCGGGTACGCTCGCGCCGACTTGCGGCACCAGCACCAGGTCGGTCAGCGAGGGCAGGGCGGCTACCAGTTCCGCCAGCACCGGCCCGCGCTCGTAGAGCTTGCCGCCATAGCGGTAGCCGTCGACGGCGATCAGCACCTTCGGCCCTATCTGGCGGAAGCGGTCGATCACCGCCACCTGGCCCATGTCGGGCGCGCAGCCGGACCAGACCGCGCCCAGGCTGGCGGTGGCCAGGAAGGCGACGATGGTGGCGGGGATATTGGGCAGGTAGCCGGCAATGCGGTCGCCGCGCTGCACGCCCATCTGGCGCAGCGAATGCGCCAGCGAGGCGACCTGGGCTTCGAGGGTAGCCCAGCTGATATCCGTCAGTGGCTGCGCTTCGCCGGCATAGCGGATGGCGGTGCGCTCGCGGGCAGCGCCTGTGCCTGCGTGGCGGAACACCTGCTGCACATAGTTCAGCGTGGCGCCCTCGAACCAGCGCGCGCCCGGCATGGTGCGCCGGTCCAGCACCTGCGCCGCGGGCGTGTCGAAATGGACGTCGAAGTAGGCGCGCACCGCGTCCCAGAAGGCTTCCAGCTCGGTGACGGACCACTGCCACAGGCTGTCGTAGTCGTCAAAGGCGAGACCGCGCTCGGCGCGCAGCCAGCGCATGAAGGCGGCGATCTGGCTGCTGTCGCGGAACGCCCCGGACGGCGTCCACATCAGGTTCCCTTCGGTCAAAGGGGCAGTGCTGCTCATGTCTCCTCCTTGGGCCCGTCTGTCGCGGGTATCGGATGGTGGGTGATGGGGATCCCGGGCGCCTGTGGCGGCACCCGGGCATCAGCGTGACATGATAGCCGGGGATGGAGACGGTTGCCGGTCAGGTGCCCGCCGGCCGGTCGAACAGGCTTTCCCACATGGTGTCGACCCTGGCCTTGACCGCCGCCTCCATGGAGATCGGCGTACCCCATTCGCGCGTGGTCTCGCCGGGCCACTTGTCGGTGGCGTCGATGCCCATCTTGGAACCCAGGCCCGACACCGGGGAGGCGAAGTCCAGGTAGTCGATCGGCGTGTTGTCGACCAGCACCGTGTCGCGGCTGGGGTCGACGCGCGTGGTGATGGCCCAGATCACTTCCTTCCAGTCGCGCACGTCGACATCGTCGTCGACCACGACGATGAATTTCGTATACATGAACTGGCGCAGGAAGCTCCATACCCCGAACATCACGCGCTTGGCATGGCCGGCGTACTGCTTCTTCATGCGCACCAGCGCCATGCGGTAGCTGCAGCCTTCCGGCGGCAGGTAGAAGTCGGTGATTTCCGGGAACTGCTTTTGCAGCAGCGGCACGAACACCTCGTTCAGCGCCACGCCCAGCACGGCGGGCTCGTCGGGCGGCTTGCCGGTGTAGGTGGAGTGGTAGATCGGGTCGCGCCGCATGGTGATGCGGTCGATGGTGAACACCGGGAACCAGTCCTGCTCGTTGTAGTAGCCGGTGTGGTCGCCGAACGGGCCTTCCAGCGCATGCTGGTAGCCGGACGGGTGGTTCGGGTCCGGCTGGATATGGCCTTCCAGCACGATCTCGGCCGACGCCGGCACGCTTAGTTCGGACAGGGTCGGCGTCACGCAGCCGGCCAGCGCGGTGCGGCTGCCGCGCAGCAGGCCGGCGAACTGGTACTCGGACAGCGTATCGGGCACCGGCGTCACCGCGCCCAGGATGGTGGCGGGGTCGGCGCCCAGCGCCACCGCGATCGGGAACGGCTTGCCGGGGTTGGCCAACGCATGCTCGCGGAAGTCGAGCGCGCCGCCGCGGTGTGCCAGCCAGCGCATGATGACCTGGTTGCGGCCGATCACCTGCTGGCGGTAGATGCCCAGGTTCTGGCGCTTCTTGTGCGGTCCCTTGGTGACGACCAGGCCCCAGGTGATCAGCGGCGCGGCGTCGCCGGGCCAGCAGGTCTGGATCGGCAGGCGCGCCAGGTCGACGTCATTGCCTTCCCAGACCACCTCCTGGCAGGCCGGGCTGCTGACGCGCTTTGGTGCCATATCCCACACAGATTTGGCGAGTGTAAACAGCTTGCCCGCTTCGCGCAGTCCGCGCGGCGGCTCGGGTTCCTTCAGGGCTGACAGCACGCGGCCGATGTCGCGCAGGTCTTCCATCGATTCGGCACCCATGCCGAGTGCGACCCTGTGTGTCGTACCGAACAGATTGGCCAGTACCGGGACGCTATAGATACCGTCACCGGCCGCCGCGCCGGCGGGCCGTTCGAACAGCACGGCGGGGCCGCCGGCACGCAGCAGCCGGTCGCAGACCTCGGTCATTTCCAGGTTGGGCGAGACCGGGCGGGAGATGCGGCGAAGTTCGCCCATCTGCTCGAGTTGGCCGATAAAGTCGCGCAAGTCTTTGTATTGCATAGTGAATTCGGTTTGGCGCGGGCCGTGTGCGGCCGGCGCAAGGCGGCATCCAAGTCGGTGACGATACACATACACCGGCGCCCCGGCAAAAAAATCAGCAAATCGGGGTGGGGGAAATTGTAAGTTTTTTGTCGTCGCAGCCGTGGCGTCAAGGTCTGCGAGGCTAGGCCAGGACTATGTTTGCGGGTCCAAGAGTGATGCGGGCGCGACAAGATAAGGCTTGTTACAAATAACCAAAAGTAGTGTGAATCGTTATTCTTATGCTTGACGAGGTATAACACCGTTCCTACAATCCGGTCTTGCTGATGGAGTGTTGCGTTGCAACATAAATTTCACCCTTGTGTCAAGGGGTGCACATAGAAAAAGTGCGGGGGGATCGCACGATTCGCTCCAGTCAGATCGAACAGACCGAGGTTACCGGCCCGATGCAATAGCGGGCCGAGGCGGTTGCCTCCGGCAGGGAGCCGGAGCGTTTTACGGTTGTCGAGATAAGTCGTGGCAGGGTGGGCTCCCCCAGAGTCGACCCTGTTTCCAGTTGGGCGCATGGGGAGCGCCTGCCAACAGATGCTTGGCTGTCACTGCTAGACGGCGCGGCATCCTTACTTGAGTACGTTGAGATCGGGCGTATGCCGCAGTCTGGCATGCGAAGCGGGCAACGGATGGAGGTAAGCATGAGCGGTTGGAAAACCCTTCATCTTCCCGGCATCGGACGCGCCTTGCAGGTTCGCCTCCGACAGCCGGTACCCGGAGTGAGTCGGGCATTGCAGGTCCGTCTCGCGCATCCGGTCGCGGGCCGCGCCTTGCGCGGTGGCCGCACAACGCTGAAGTACGCGCTGAACAGCCTTGGCGTGGTTGCGGTCGTCTCGGCCGTGTCGCTGTGGCTGAGCCAGGAATGGCGCACCACGCTGGCGGCGCTGCTGGCTGGCGATGAGGCACCGGCGGTGCTGGTCGCCGCCGCCATGCCGACGGCGGAAGTGGCGCCGGCCGTGGCCAGCGCAGCCGTGCCGGCCCTGTCGGCCGACGCCGCTGCCGCCCGTCTGGCACGCGGCAAGGGCGGCCTGCCGACGGTTTCGGGCGTGGACGAATGGGGCCTGGCGGCGAACGCCAAGGTGCCGTCGGTCGCGCACCTGGCCGAGCGGATCCCGGTCACGCGCGTGGCGGCGGACGCCCGCAATACCGCCACGCTCGGCACCGCGCGCGAGCAGGCGGCCGTGGCCGACTACATCGCCCGCAAGTACCGCGTGGCGGCGCAGGCCACCGCGCAACTGGTCAAGGCAGCCTACCTGACCGGCCGCGAGGTCGGCATCGACCCGCTGCTGATCCTGGGCGTGATCGCGATCGAGTCCAGCTTCAACCCGTACGCCGAGAGCGGCGTGGGCGCGCAGGGCCTGATGCAGGTCATGACCAAGGTCCACCAGGACAAGTACGAGGCCGTGGGCGGCGTCGCCGCGGCGCTGAACCCGTACGCCAATATCAAGATCGGTGCGCTGGTGCTGAAGGACTGCATCGCCCGCGCCGGCTCGATCGAAGGCGGCCTGAAGTACTACGTCGGCGCCACCACGGCGACCGATGGCGGCTACGGCGCCAAGGTGCTGGCCGAGCGTGCCCGCCTGCGCCAGCTGATTGGCGTGCGCGCGGCGCCGGCTGACAACGGCAAGGCGGGTGGAAGCGGCAAGGCACCAGCCGAGCATGCCGCGCCGACCGAGAAGCTGGAAGCCAGCAACGGCTCGAACAACGCCTGAGGCTTTTGCGCCGGCTCTCCTAACAGAAAAAGCACCCCGCGGGGTGCTTTTTCTGTTTCCGGGGCCGCTGCGCTGTGCTGTCGGCTCAGCCGCGGAACAGCTTCGCCAGCCGTGCCATTGCCTCTTCGATGTTCTCGCGCGAGGTCGCATACGAGATGCGGATGTAGTCGCTTGCGGTATGCGGCCCGAAATCCTGCCCCGGCACCATCACCACGCCCGCATCGTGCAGCATCGCCTGCGTCAGCCGGTCGGCATCGCCGGCCGCCGGGTGGTTGACGCCGCGGCAGTCGGCATAGACGTAGAAGGCGCCGTCCGGGCGCACCGGCACGCGCAGGCCCAGCGCCTCCAGCGCCGGCACGACCAGGTCGCGGCGGCGGCGGAACTCGGCCTTGCGTTCGTCGTAGATTGCCAGCGCCTCGGGGGTGAAGCAGGCGAGCGCCGCATATTGCGCCACTGCGGAGGCGCAGATAAAGAGGTTCTGGGCGACCTTTTCGAAGGCCTCGACCAGCGCATCCGGCACCACCAGCCAGCCCAGCCGCCAGCCGGTCATGTTGAAGTACTTGGAGAAGCTGTTCACAGTGACCACGTTGTCGTCCAGGCTCAGCGCCGAGACCGGCGCGGCGTCGTACGACAGGCCCTGGTAGATCTCGTCGACGATGGCGAAGCCGTTGCGGGCACGCACCGCCTGCAGGATGCGGCCGAGCTCGTCGGGCAGGATCGAGGTGCCGGTCGGGTTGGATGGCGTGGCCAGCAGCACGCCGCAGGTCTGCTCGCGCCAGTTGGCCTCGACCTGTGCTGCGGTGAGCTGGAAGCGCTCCGCCGGGCCGCTCGGGATCATGCGCGCCGCGCCGTCGAAGGCGGCGACGAAGTGGCGGTTGCACGGGTAGCTGGGATCGGGCATCAGCACTTCGGCGCCAATCTCGACCAGCACCGCGCACGCCAGCAGCAGCGCGCCGGAAGCGCCCGCCGTGACGATCACGCGGCGTGCCGGGATGTCCAGGCCGTAGGCCGTCTTGTAGTAGCCGGCGATGGCCTCGCGCAGCGGATGGATGCCAAGCGCACCGGTGTATTGCGTGACGCCGCGGCGCATCGCCGCCTCGGCCGCGCGCACCACCGGCTCGGCGGCGGTGAAGTCCGGCTCGCCGATGCCCATGTGCACGATATGGCGGCCGGCGCGCTCGAGTTCGGCGGCCTGCTTGGCCAGTTCCATGACGTGGAAGGCATTGATGTTGGCGACGCGGGCGGCGGTGGCAAGACGTTGCATGTCCATGGCGATGGGGAGAGAGGCGGGCGGAGCCCGTTCAGCAAAAAGAATACGTATAAACGAAAACACCCGCCGCGGCGGGTGTTTCGTCAGGTCCTGGTGCCGGCGCAAGCGCCAGCCGGATGACCGCTCAACGGCGCGCCGCGACCTCGGCCGCGCGCACCTGGGCGGCGAGCTTGTCCAGCACGCCGTTGACGTACTTGTAGCCTTCGACGCCGCCAAAGGTCTTGGTCAGCTCAACCGCTTCGTTGATCACGACCTTGTATGGGATGTCGAGGCAGTGCACCAGCTCGTAGCTGCCGACCAGCAGCGCGGCGCGCTCCACCGGCGACAGCTCGTCCACGGTGCGGTCCAGGAACGGCTCGAACGCGGCGGTCAGGCGGGCCTCTTCACGCACGGTGCCGTTGAGCAGCGCGTCGAAGTGCTCGCGGTCGGCCTTGTTGAAGCCCTGGGCGTCATGCAGGTGGGCCTGGATCGCGCCGATGTCGTTGCGGTTCAGCAGCCATTGGTACAGGCCCTGCAGCGCCAGCTCGCGCGAGCGGCGGCGCGCGCTCTTGGGCGGTGCCTTGGCTTCGGTGCGGGCCGCGGGCTTGTTGCCGGCGGGCTTGCCGGCGTCATTGCCGCCCGCGTTCTCGGGGGCGTTGGACGTATTACTCATCATCGTCCTCATCGTCTTCCTGGCCGCGCAGCGAGTCCAGCGCATCGACCAGGTTGGCCATCTCCACCGCGGCGCGGGCGCAGTCGCGGCCCTTTTCGCGGGTGCGGGCATGGGCCTGCTCGTCAGTGTCGACGGTCAGGATGCCGTTGGCGACCGGCACGTTGAAATCCAGGCCGACGCGGGTGATGCCGGCGCCGGATTCGTTCGAGACCAGCTCGAAGTGGTAGGTCTCGCCGCGCACCACGGCGCCGAGCGCGACCAGCGCGTCGAACTGGCCGCTCTCGGCCATCTTCTGCAGTGCCAGCGGCACTTCCAGCGCGCCGGGGACGGTCACCACCAGGGTGTCCTCGCCTTCGACGCCGAGCTTTTCCAGCTCGGCCACGCAGGCTTCGAGCAGCTCGGCGCAGACCGGCTCGTTGAAGCGCGCCTGCACGATGCCGATACGCAGGCCTTCACCGTCGAGGTTGCTGGGGTAGAAGCCGTGATCCATTGTTCAAGTTCTCCAGTTTTTCGGGGCGGCCGCGGCGGCTTGGCGCCGCGGCCGGGGTGTATTGGGGGAGGCTCAGGGGAAGCTTAGTCCGGGAAGGCTCAGTCGGCCTGGCCGTTCATGGGCTGGTAGCCGGTCACTTCCAGGTCGAAGCCGGTCATGCTGGGCATGCGCTGCCGGGCAGCCAGCACGCGCATCTTGCCGACGCCGACATCCTTCAGGATCTGCGCGCCCATGCCGTAGGTGCGCAGGTCCGGCTTGCGGCGGGGGCGGGTCTGCGGTGCGTCGAGTGCGGTGAACTGCGTGAACAGCTGCTCGACGGTGTCGCCGCAGTTCAGCAGCACGATCACGCCGCTGTCGGCCTGGTCGATGGCCTGCATCGCCGCCGGGATGCTCCACGAATGCGTGGTCGACTTCACTTCCAGCAAGTCCAGCACGGAGAAGGGCTCGTGCACGCGCACCAGCGTTTCCTTGTCCGGCGTCGGCGCGCCGCGCACCAGTGCCAGGTGTGCCTGGCCGGTCGGCTTGTCGCGGTAGGCGATGCTGCGGAAGGTGCCGTACGGCGTCTGCATGTCGCGTTCGCCGACGCGCTCGATGATGCTCTCGGTGCGGCTGCGGTAGTGGATCAGGTCGGCAATGGTGCCGATCTTCAGGTCGTGTTCCCGGGCGAATTCGATCAGGTCGGGCAGGCGCGCCATGGTGCCGTCGTCCTTCATGATCTCGCAGATCACGGCGGCGGGCGTCAGGCCGGCCAGGGCGCCCAGGTCGCAACCGGCCTCGGTATGGCCGGCGCGGATCAGCACGCCGCCGGGCTGGGCCGTCAGCGGGAAGATATGGCCGGGCTGGACCAGGTCGGCCGGCCTGGCGTCGCGGGCCACCGCGGCCTGCACGGTGCGGGCACGGTCGGCGGCCGAGATGCCGGTGGTCACGCCTTCGGCGGCCTCGATCGACACCGTGAAGTTGGTGCCGTGCTGGGTGCCGTTGCGGGTGACCATCGGGTGCAGGTCCAGCTGGCGGCAGCGCTCGGCGGTCAGCGTCAGGCAGATCAGGCCGCGGCCGTGCTTGGCCATGAAGTTGATCGCCTCGGGAGTGACGAAGTCGGCAGCCAGCACCAGGTCGCCTTCATTCTCGCGGTCTTCCTCGTCAACAAGGATGACCATGCGGCCGGCACGGATGTCGGCAATGATGTCTTCGGTACGGGCGATTGTCATGGCGTGCAGGACGGCAAATTGAGGCGAAACGAGCGAAATGCCGCGAATAAGGCGGACGGGAACGGTGGCCGCGTCGGGAGGCGGCCGGACTGAGGCGGGGCGTCGGGCCTGGCCCGCCAGGGCATATACGCCCGGCAGGATGCCCAGTCAAGCCGGGTATTGTACGCCAAGGCAGGCGGCGCGGGCGGCCGCGCCGCGGGAAAGTGCGGCGGCGGCACGGGCCTACTTGCCGGTGTCAGTGGCCGACAGCATCCGCTCCACGTAGCGCGCGATCAGGTCGATTTCCAGGTTCACGCGGGCGCCGGGCTTGAGCTCCTGCAGCGTGGTCACCTCGACCGTGTGCGGGATCAGGTTGATCGAGAACACGCAGCCGTCGGCTTCGTCGCTGACGCGGTTGACCGTCAGCGAGACGCCATTGACCACCACCGAGCCCTTGTAGGCCAGGTAGCGGGCCAGCTCGCGCGGCGCGCGGATGCGCAGTTCATGCGATTCGCCGACGGGCGCGAAATGCACCACTTCGCCCAGTCCGTCGACGTGCCCGGAGACCAGGTGGCCGCCGAGGCGATCGGCCAGCCGCAGCGCCTTCTCCAGGTTGACGCGGCCGGCGCTCTCCAGGCCGACGGTCTTGTCGAGCGACTCGCGCGAGACCTCGACGTCGAAGCTGTCCTCGCCCATGGCGATCACCGTCATGCAGGCGCCCTGGATCGCGATGCTGTCGCCGACGATCACATCGGACAGGTCCAGGCCGCCGGCGGCGACATGCAGGCGCACGCCGGCATCGGCGGCACCCAGCGGGGTTACGGTTTCGATGCGGCCGACGGCCGCGACAATGCCTGTGAACATGGTGGTGTCTTCTGTCTTGGTCAATCTGGGATTGGGCGATTAGGCGATTAGGCGATTAGGCGATCATGCGATCAGGCGTCGTTGCGGCGCGCGATCAGCCGCAGGTCGTCGCCGATCTGCCGGATTTCATGCCAGCGGAACTGCGCGGCATCCTGCAGCCGCGCCAGCGGCGGCAGGTTGAACATGCCCTGCGCGTCGCCAAGCAGCTTGGGCGCCAGGTAGATCAGCAGCTCGTCGGCGCAGTGTTCGCGCACCAGCGAGCCATTGAGCTTGAAGCCCGCTTCGACGTGCAATTCGTTGATGCCGCGCCGGCCCAGCTCCTGCAGCATCCGGGGCAGCTCGACCTTTCCGTGCGGGTTGGGCAGGACCACCACTTCGGCGCCGCGCGCTTCCAGCGCCCGCTGGCGTTCGCGGTCTTCCACCGCGCAGAACACCAGCACCGGCTTGGCGAACTCGCCGGCGTCCGGCGCCAGGATCTTTGCGTCGAGCGGCACTTCCAGCCGCGAGTCGACCAAAACCCGCTGCGGCTGGCGTGGGGTGGCGAGCGCGCGCACGGTCAGCGCCGGGTCGTCGTCGCGGACCGTGCCGATGCCGGTCAGGATCGCGCAGGCGCGCGCGCGCCAGGCATGGCCGTCGTCGCGCGCCGCCTGGCCGGTGATCCACTGGCTGGTGCCGTCATGCAGCGCGGTGCCGCCGTCCATCGACGCCGCCACCTTGACCCGCACCCACGGCAGCCCGCGCGTCATGCGCGACACGAAACCGATGTTGAGATCGCGCGCTTCCTTTTCCAGCAGGCCGCAGCGGACGTCGATGCCGGCATCGCGCAGGCGCTGCAGGCCGCGTCCGGAGACCGAGGGGTTGGGGTCTTCCATTGCCGCTACCACCCGCGCCACGCCGGCGCGCACCAGCGCATCGGCGCATGGCGGCGTGCGGCCGAAGTGGCTGCACGGCTCGAGCGTGACGTAGGCGGTGGCGCCGTCCGGATCCAGCCCGCGCGACAGCGCGTCTTTTATCGCCTGGATTTCGGCATGGTCCTGTCCGGCCGGCTGGGTGTAACCCTGGCCGATGACCTGGCCGTCCTTGACCAGCACGCAGCCGACGCGCGGATTGGGCGTGGTGGTGAACATGCCCCGCGCGGCGAGCGCGAGGGCCTGTTGCATGGCGGCGTGGTCGGTATCGGAAAACATGGCGCCTGTAGCTCGTGGCCGGTTTGCTGTGGATGGGAGGAGAGTCTGTCCGGGGTTCCAGGGTTACAGCGGCTCGGGCCCGTCCGCTGCATCGCAATCGCTGTCGCGGCCCGGCGTGCAGAGCCGGATGCGGCCCTGGGCGCCAAGGCGCACCTGGCGCTGCGCGCCGCGGCAGCTGAGCGCGAAGGTGGCGGCCTGGAAGCCGCCTTGTTCAGACCGAGAGTATCCCACAGCTGTGAATCGCACCGTATGGCTGTCGCGGCCGGTCTGCCGCAGCGCCACGCGCAGGCAGGACGCGGCGGGCTCGACCACCGCCAGCGGCGTCGTAGCCGGGCCGGGTCCGGCCAGCAGTTGCCAGCCGCGGTCGAGGCCGGGCTGTCCGTCCAGAGGCTGTAGCGTCACTTCGATGCGGCGCGCCATCGCAGTGGAGCGCGCCAGCGCCAGCGACGCGGCAAGCCGGTCGGCGGCCTGGTCCACCGCCTGGCGCGCCAGCAGTGCGCTGAAGGATGGCCAGGCCGTGGCGGCCAGCACCGCCAGGATGGCGAGGCAGGCCAGCAGCTCGGCCAGGCTCACGCCGGCGCAGCGAGGAACGCGTGGCATCTCAGCACTCTGCCGGCAACGGGCCCGGCCGGTCCGCGTTCTCCGGCCAGGACAGCCACTGGCCGGTGCTGCGCAGGATCAGGACGCCGCACTGCTGGTCGGGCTGGCGCGGCGTGGCGCGCAGTTCGACGCAGGTGTCCAGGCTCGCCGCCGGGCAGGGCGCTGCCGAAATGACATGCCGTGCCAGGCCGGTTGCCGGCACCGGGCGCGGCCAGTCGCCGGCCACGGTGTCGCCTCCGGGCTGCGTGGCGAAGCTCATGGCTCCCGCGGCGTGCCGTTCCAGCTCCAGCAAGGCAGAGGCCAGTTCGGCGCGTGCCTGGGCGCGCCAGCCGCGCCGGAGATGCTCGTGCCAGGCGGGCACGGCAAGCGAAGCCAGCAGCGCGGCGATCACCACCACGGCCATGAGCTCGATCAGGGAAAAGCCGCGCGGACTCATGGTGCCGTCTCCTTGGCCGGACCCGCCAGTTCGCGCCATGCCAGCCGGCCGGTGCGACGGCTTGCCACCACGTGTGCAAGGCGCGTTGCCACGCCGTTCTCCACTGCCCATAGCGCCAGCGCGTGGACCTCGCGGCCGGCACTGCCGGCCTGGGGTGTCATCCCCGGCAGGGTTTCACGGGTGAAGATCGGCGGGCCTTCGCTGACTTGCCCGGTGACAAAGGGAAGCACCGGCGCGCCGTCCGTCTTGCGGCCGACTGACTCGCCAGTGGCACCCAGCACGAGGTAGCTCCGCTGCCTGCCGTCCGGCAGCCGTGTCACGACGACGAGGTAGCCCGGCGAGGCCAAGCTGACGCGCTCGATCTGTTCGTCGGCATCGGGCAGGACAAGGTGCCAGCCAACCGTTTGCGCCGACGGCCTCTGGCCCGGTGCGGCCTGGAGGACAAAGCCGGCGCCTTGTGCTCGCACTTCGATGCTGGCGGGCTGGCTGGCGGCATGGGTGCCATCGGCTACGGCGGCCAGTTCGTTGCCGGCCGCATAGACCACCAGCGGTTGCGCCGGCGTGCCCAGCACCACCGGCGGGGCCGGCTCGGCAAGGCCGACCCCGCCGCGCAGGCGATACAGGCAGGTGGCCGGCGGCGCAGGCTGCTGCCGCAGGACATCGCCCAGCGCAAAACGCCACAGCTGGCCGTCAGCATCGGTGGCGTACGCAGCCAGCGCAGTGCCGTCGAACGCCTTTGCCACGGTCACGGCGCGCAGCGCGGCCGCCGATGGCGTGCCGTCGCAGCCTTGCCCGGCCACGCGCAGCATGCGCCATGGCGCCGCTGGCGTGTCGAGCGGCAGCAGCGCAAGCCCGGGCTCCGCCGGTGGTGCCAGCAGTGCGATGGCATGCCAGCGCGGCGCCTGGCTGTCGCTTAGCGCGGCCACGCGAACCGGCCCGATGCCGGCAAGCGGCAAGGCCGGCGTGGCCGCCTGTTCCCACAGCAACCGCAATGGCAGCGCGGCGTCTGGTTCGGTGATGTCTAGTGCAAACACCCCGGCAATGTCCTCCGGCCCGCCGCGGAACGCGCACAGCAGCAGCGTGCGCCAGGCACCGCCGACGACGGCGTCGGTGCTTTCGGGGCGGGGGCAGGGATTGGGCGCGACCGGGGCCCTGGACTCGGCCATGGCGGCGGCCAGCGGCAGCAACGTGCGGGGCAGGTAGACGGCACGCTCCTCGCCGTTGACGGCATCGAAGCCGTGCAGCTGGCCATCGACGGTGCCGAGCCATGCCATGTGTGGCCGCTGTGCATGGCGCACGCGGAAGGGAGCATGGCCAGGCTGTCCCGGCTGCCACGCCGGCGGCGCGACCACCAGCACGCGCGCGCCGCGCGCGCTGGCCAGCCGCGTCTCGCGCGGGCGCAGCGCGGGATTGGCATTGTCGCCGCGCAGCCAGGCCAGTTGCTGGACGTCGAGTCGCTCGCGCGTGGCATCGTCCAGGTCGGGCCATTGGAGCGCCACCAGCCGCTCCGGCTGGAGCATGGACGCCGGCAGCGAGGTGTAGATCCTGCGCGATGGGAGTTGCCTGGCATCCAGCAAGGCACCCGCTTCCCACAGGCCCGACAGTGGCTGGCGATCGTCGGTGCCGACGAGCGACGCTTGCCAGCCGACTGCGCGCAACCGGCCAGTCCAGGATTTTGCGCCGGGTTCGATCTGGTAAGCGAGCGGGAGCTGGCCGGCAGTGCTGTCATTGCCGGCCGCAACCGCCAGGACAGGCAGCAGCGGGAGCACGCAGGCAAGCATAAGGGCGGCGCGTAGGTTCATGGCTGCACGATGCTCTGCACGACGGCCCGTACCGCGGGCGAGCGGCCGAAGCCGACGGCGGTGATGCGCAGCCGCGGCAAGGCCGGCCGGCCTTCGTCAGGCATGGGGCCGTAGTCGAGCAGCTCGGCAACGTAACGCGGCGCCGTAAAAGAACCTGCAAAGGCTTCCGGCACGATGGCAACGCCGCTTGCCGGCACGCCAATCGCCAGGTCCGTAGCCAGGCCATGCAGCCACGGCTGCCATACCGGCGTGCGCGCGTGCGCAGTGTTGCACAGCGCCGCCTGCGCGCCGCGACCGCATTCGCCCGCGGCGGGCCACTGGCCGAAGCGGTCGTCACTGCCACCGGCGGCGGCGAGCAGTTCCGCCTCCGCCTCGAGCAGGGCGGCTTCTGCTGCCCGGAACGCGATCTCGCGATCGCGGCCGGCGGCCGCCAGTTGCCGGCCTGCCAAAAGCATTTGCAGCATGGCCGCCGCGGTGGCGGCGACCAGCAGCAGCATCGTCGCCGCGAACAGCAGCGTGATGCCGCCGGCCTGCGTCATCGCGTGCGGCCTCAGCATAGTGTCTCCTCGCAGCGCAGGGCGTTGCGCAGGCGGACCGTCGTGGCGAACACGCGCCGGTTGGCGCGGTGCGTGTCGACCGGCGCTGCCTGCAGGTCGGCCAGGGCATCGTCAGCGCGCGCGCTCACGGCAGCGTCACGGGCAGCGCCGCGCTGCTCGCCCTGCAGCGCAAGCGCGATCTGCACCGCCAGTACGCGCTGCCATGCGTGCGCCCCCATGGCCTGGACCCGTGCCGCTGGCAGGAACGCATCTGGCTGACGGTCGCCATCCATGTCCACCCCGAAGCGCAGTTGCAGCGAGGCGACGCCACGGACCAGTGCCCCCGAAGTCCAGCCCTGTCCGTCGACCTGGCCATTGCGGCGGGACGGATAGCGGCACAGCAGTTGCGGCTCGCCGTCCGTGGCGGCGGCTATATAGAGCATGTTCGCCGCGACAAAACCCGTGGCGCCTTCGGCCCCCGCCATCCGTGCCGCCAGCGGATACCCGCTGCAATCGATCATCGTCTCGTCAGGCTGGCTCGGATCGCCGGGCTGGCCCTGGCCGCTGAACCGCACCAGCAGCACATCGCTGTTCGCGACGCCGTGGCGGGTGCACGTCGGCACTTCGGCGATGCCCGGCTGCCCGCAGTCGTCGGCGCCGCTGACGGCGGGCGGCGCCGACGCGTCGAGTGTGCCGGCATGCCAGCCGGCCTGGCGCAGCAGCGCGCTCAGGATGGCGAGCGCGCGCTGGCCGCGTTCTTCCAGCAGTACGCGCTCCGCCGCGCTGCGGTAGGCGGACAGTGCCACCTGCCACGCCGCCGTGGCGACGGCGGCGACAATGAGCCCGAGCGCCAGGCCGACCATGGCTTCGGTCAGCGAAAAGCCCTGGCCATGGCGGCGCATCGGAAGCGTTCGTATCGGAAGCGCTCTCATGGCAGCCCCGCGCCGGCACGGTTCAGAGGCAGTCCGGCCGGCCATGGCGCCAGTTCGGCCGACTCTGCCGTCCTGCGCGTGTCATGGCTAGCCTGATCCAGCGCTCGCTGCCAGCCGAGTCCCGTCGGCCCCAGGATTGCGAGCGATGCCAGGCCGGCGGTGAAGATCGCCAGCCCGCAGAGCGATTCGAACAGGATGTATCCGCGGATGGCGCCACGTGGAGGCAGGCAACGAGGAAGACAACGAAGCAGGCAACGAAGCAGGCGGCAGGGCAGGGCGAAGAGATGGTGCATGGCGCGCGGCGTCAGGGCATTTCGGGACCTCCACCGTATCCCGCCGCTGCCGTGCGCTTTGTAGACGCCTGATATGAATGCGCAAAATTTGGTAAGACCGCGATGAACCGGTCGCCAGCGCGACCACGGGCGATGTCATCAGCGTGATGGAAAAGGGCAATATCTGGGTTCCGTAGCCGCCGCGTCCGGACCATGGGCGGCATGACGCTGATCGGGCTGATGGTCGCGGTATCGATCCTCGGCATCCTCGCCGCGATCGCCATCCCCAACTGCACCGAGCATGTGCGGCGTCGCTACCGCACCGATGCGCGCGGCATGATGACCGAGGCGGCGCAGCAGCTGGAGCGCTTCCGCTCGGTCAACGGGCGCGATGACCAGGATACGGCCGGGGCGGCGTTTGCCTTGCCGGCAGCGTTGCGCACCTCGCCGCGCGACAGCAACCGGGTGCGCTACAACATCTCGCTGGTGGCCAGTTCGCTGACGGCGAACGGCTATGTGTGCAGGCCGTGCCAGTCAATGCGGCGGATGCCTGCGGCACCTCCTTGCCGGACCAGGCGGGCACGCGGCTGAACGCGGTCGGCGCGAATCCCGCCGCGTATCTGCAAGACTGCTGGGAACGTTGACGGTGGAGCAGGGCGCTCAGCGCTTGCTGTTGCCCGCGGTCACTTCGGCGAGCACATCGGAGAATTCGGAAACATCCTCGAAACTCCGGTACACCGACGCAAACCGGATATACGCGATCTTGTCGAGCTTGCGCAGCTCGCGCATCACCAGCTCGCCGACCTGGCTGCTGGGGATTTCCTTCTCGCCCAGCGACAGCAGTCTTTCCTCGATGCGGGTGATGGCTTCATCGATGGCCTCGGCCGAGACCGGGCGCTTGCGCAGCGCCAGGCGCATCGAATCCTTCAGCTTGGCGCGCGCGTAGTCGACGCGCGAACCGTTTTTCTTGACGATGGCGGGAAAGAACAGCTCGATCCGCTCATAGGTGGTGAAGCGGCGGTCGCAGGACTCGCAGCGCCGGCGCCGGCGCACGGCATCGCCGTCTTCCGACATGCGCGTGTCGAGCACCTGGGTATTGGAATGACCGCAAAAGGGGCATTTCATGCCGGACCACCTTCAGTTGAATTCCGTCGCCTGTTCCGCATGGATGTCCTGCGCAGGCGGGCGGGTTGGCGAGGCCCGCAAGCCGGACCGCCTGCGTGTGGCAGGGCGCGGCTTGCGGGGCTGCCGGCCACCCTCGCGGGTGGCCTGGAAGCATCAGCCGTAGACCGGGAAACGCTTGGTCAGGGCAGCCACCTGCTCGCGCACGCTGGCGATGTTGGCGGCGTCGTGCGGGTTCTCCAGCACGTCGGCGATCAGGTTGCCGACGATGCGGGCTTCTTCTTCCTTGAAGCCGCGCGTGGTCATGGCCGGCGAGCCCAGGCGCACGCCCGAGGTCACGAACGGCTTTTCCGGATCGTTCGGGATGGCGTTCTTGTTGACGGTGATGTGCGCCTCGCCCAGGATGCGTTCGGCGTCCTTGCCGGTGATGTGCTTGGCGCGCAGGTCGACCAGCATCACGTGGCTTTCGGTACGGCCAGAGACGATGCGCAGGCCGCGCGCGATCAGGGTCTCGGCCAGCACGGCGGCGTTCTTCACCACTTGCTGCTGGTATTCCTTGAACTCGGGGGTCAGTGCTTCCTTGAACGCCACCGCCTTGCCGGCGATCACGTGCATCAGCGGGCCGCCCTGGATGCCGGGGAAGATCGCCGAGTTGATGGCCTTCTCATGCTCGGCCTTCATCAGGATCACGCCGCCGCGCGGGCCGCGCAGGCTCTTGTGCGTGGTGGTGGTGACGAAGTCGGCGTGCGGCACCGGGTTCGGGTAGACGCCCGCGGCGATCAGGCCAGCGTAGTGGGCCATGTCGACCATGAAGTAGGCACCGATCGACTTGGCGACCTTGCTGATGCGCTCGAAGTCGATGCGCAGCGCGAAGGCCGAGGCGCCGGCGATGATCAGCTTGGGCTTCTTCTCTTGCGCGAGCTTTTCCAGCGCGTCGTAGTCGATGTCTTCCTGGGCGTTCAGGCCGTAGCTGACCACGTTGAACCACTTGCCGCTCATGTTGAGCGCCATGCCGTGGGTGAGGTGGCCGCCTTCGGCCAGGCTCATGCCCATGATGGTGTCGCCCGGCTTGAGCATGGCGAAGTACACGCCCTGGTTGGCCTGCGAGCCCGAGTTGGGCTGCACGTTGGCGGCCTCGGCGCCGAACAGCTGCTTGACGCGGTCGATGGCCAGCTGCTCGACCATGTCGACAAACTCGCAGCCACCGTAGTAGCGCTTGCCGGGATAGCCCTCGGCATACTTGTTGGTCAGTTGCGAACCCTGCGCGGCCATCACGGCCGGCGAGGTGTAGTTTTCGGAGGCGATCAGCTCGATGTGGTCTTCCTGGCGCTGGTTTTCCTTCTGGATGGCGGCAAAGACCTCAGGGTCGATCTGGTCGATCGTGAAACGGCTGCGTTCGAACATGGCGAGACTCGTCTGAAAAAAGGGAATCCGATTCAAGCATCGGGGGCATCGGTTAGGGCGCGCGGGGAAGGCTAGCGGCGACCGGCGCCGGCGGCACTTTGCAGCCGTCGGCGCAGGGCGCACCCTGCTTCCCATTCGCTGCCCAGGCGAGCGGCAGGCGTGTGAAACAACACGCCAGAGAACTTGCGCTTCCTCGTGGTAGTGCCCACTGACTTCGCCAGTCGCGCAAGATGGAATGGTTGCGCGCAGTGTAGCGCGTAGAGTGCGCCCGCCGCAAGCCGTCAACCCGCCAGCCAAGGCTGGTCAAGGGCTGGCCAGCAACTTGCTGTTGCAAACTCGTACTGCGGGTTTACACGAAACCGCGTTCGCTCTCCGTTACAATCGCGGCCATGACAAACTTTGTCTGGACCCTGCGGGTGTACTGGGAAGACACCGACGCGGGCGGCGTAGTGTTCTACGCCAACTACCTCAAGTTCTTCGAACGGGCCCGCACCGAGTGGCTGCGTTCGCTCGGTATCGAGCAGCAGGCGCTGGCCGACGAGGCCGGCGTGGTCTTCATCGTCCGTAGCACGGCGGTGGACTACAATGCGCCCGCCCGCCTCGATGACCAGCTCGAGATCCGCACGCGCATCGACCGGGTCGGCCCGGCCTCGGTCCAGTTCACGCAGGAAGCCTGGCGTGACGAGCTGATGCTTGCATCCGGCGCCATCCGCGTCGGATGTGTTGATCGAAGCACTTTTCGTCCCGCCCCGATTCCGGCCCCCGTCCTAGCTACCATCAAGTCCGCCCGATGAATCCCGTGACCGTCACGCAAGACATGTCGATCGTAACGCTGGTGCTCCACGCCAGCCTGCTGGCACAGGCCGTCATGGCGCTGTTGCTCGTCATGTCGCTGTTTTCGTGGACCTATATCTTCCGCAAGCACCTGGCATTGCGCTCGGCGCGCACCCAGACCGAAGGGTTCGAGCGCGACTTCTGGGCCGGCGGCGACCTGCAGGCGCTCTATAACAGTGCCGTCAACAACCGCCACAACACCGGCGCGCTCGAGCGGATCTTTGAATCCGGCATGGGCGAGTTCCTGAAGGCGCGCGAGCGCGGCAACGATTCCGGCGCGCTGCTCGACGCGGCCCGCCGCGCCATGCGTGCCGCCTACCAGCGCGAGATGGACGTGCTCGAGTCGCACCTGCCGTTCCTGGCCTCGGTGGGCTCGGTCAGCCCGTATATCGGCCTGTTCGGCACCGTGTGGGGGATCATGAACGCATTCCGCGGCCTGTCGAATGTGCAGCAGGCCACGCTGGCATCGGTGGCCCCCGGCATTGCCGAAGCGCTGGTGGCCACCGCGATCGGCCTGTTCGCGGCGATCCCGGCGGTGATCGCGTATAACCGCTATGCCACCGAAATCGACCGCCTGGCGATCCGTTTCGAAAGCTTCATGGAAGAGTTCCTGAACATCCTGCAACGGCAGGCGCGCTAACCGAATCCAAGACGGGGAGTCCGGGTGAGCGGCCCGGGCTCCCGTCGTTTCCAGGAGTCCTGCAATGGCAGCCATTCAGCGCCGCGGCGGTTCGCGCCGCCGGGCAAGCGCCGACATCAACGTCGTGCCCTATATCGACGTCATGCTCGTGCTGCTGGTCATCTTCATGGTGGCAGCGCCGATCGTGAGCCCCGCCACCGTGGACCTGCCCACCGTGGCCAACGCCACGCCGCAGCAGAAGGCGCCGCCGATCGTCGTCACCGTGCACGAGAACGGCGACCTGACCGCGCGCGGCAAGGACAACGCCGGCAATGCCTTCGAGCGCAAGCTCGACAAGCAGGGCCTGCTCGATTTCGTGCACCAGCGCCAGAACGAGAACCCGGACCAGCCGGTGGTGATCGCCGCCGACCGTTCGGTGAAGTACGAAGCCGTGCTCGATGTCATGTCGGTCCTGAAGGCCGACGGCATCAAGCGCGTGGGCCTGATGGTCAAGTCCAAGACTTCCTGACGCGTTGAACCCGCGTTGAACCCGCGTTGAACCCGTATTGAAGCCGCATTGATGCGCCCGACTGACAGCCATTGCGATTGCCGTTGCGCCCGATGAATACCGTCGCCGCCTATCCCTACCAGCCGGTGAAAGAGCGGGGAACCATGCGTTCCTTCGTGCTCGCGCTCGTCATGCACCTGCTGCTGGGCATCGTGCTGTATTACGGCGTGCACTGGCAGAGCAGCACGCCGGTCGGCGCCGAGGCCGAGCTGTGGGAAGAGGTTCCCGCCGCCACCGCGCCGCCACCGCCGCCGCGCGAACCTGAGCCCGAGCCGGTGGTGCAGCAGCGCCCGGTGCCGGCACCGCCGGCGCCGCAGGTGAAGAGCAAGGTCGAGGAAGACGCCGACATCGCGCTCGAGAAGAAGAAGCGGCAGGCCGAGGCCGCAGCGCGCGAGGAAGCCGAGCGCAAGGAAACGGCCCGCAAGGAGGCCGAACGCAAGGAAGCGGCGCGCAAGGAAGAAGCCCGGAAGGAAGAAGCGCGGAAGGAAGAAGCGCGGAAGGACGCGGCGCGCAAGGAAGCCGAGCGCAAGGAGGCTGAGCGCAAGGAAGCGCAGCGCAAGGAAGACGCGAAGAAAAAGGCCGCGCAGCAGGAGCAGGATCGCAAGGAACAGGCCGAGCGCGAGCGCAAGGAAGCCGCCGACGCCAAGGCCAGGGCCCAGGCGGACGCCAAGGCGAAAGCCCAGGCCGAGGCGAAGGCCAAGGCACAGGCCGATGCCAAGGCCAAGGCACAGTCCGAGGCGGCCGCCAATGCACAGCGCAAGAGCGAACTGGCGCGCCTGCAGGCGCTGGCCGGCGGCGGCGCCGGCGGTGGTGGCGTTGGCAGCACGACCGGCGCGGGCGCCGGCGGCGGCGGCAAGGCCTCGCCGGGCTATGCCGACCGCGTGCGCCGCCGGGTGAAGCCCAACATCGTGTTCACCGAAGACGTACCGGGCAACCCCAGCGCGGTGGTATCGGTGCGGCTGGCGCCGGATGGCTCGCTGATGTCGGCGCGGCTGTCCAAGTCCAGCGGCAATTCGTCGTGGGACAATGCCGTGCTGCGCGCGGTCGAACGTTCCGATCCGCTGCCGCGCGACGAGGACGGCAAGGCGCCGTCCAGCTTCACCATCACCTTCCGGCCGAAGGACTGAGTGACCGGCGCGCCATGATTTGCAACATAATGCAACCTTCATCGCCGGCTTTCAGTCCCATCGCTACGATGGCAGGTTGCCTGACGCAGCCGGCAGTGTGCAGACCGCACGCACAACGGGGATGCGCCATGCGCGGTCCTGCCCGTGTTGCCGTCTGCCTGATTCCTGCCGTGCCCGACGAATCTTGAAATCGACTGAGGAGCAGCATGCGAAAGCTTTGGGCCCCCAACTGGCTGTCCGAGAGGCGGCACCATGCAAACCAACGAGCCGCCCGCCGGGCGGGACGCCGCGCGCTGATGGCGTGGCTGGCCGCGGCACTGACCGTGGCCGCCGGCGCCGCGCACGCGCAGCTTAACGTTGAGATCTCCGGGGTTGGCTCGAGCCAGATCCCGGTTGCCACCGCCAATTTCCAGGGCGAGGCCCAGGCCCCGCAGAACCTGACCGCGATCATCCGCGCCGACCTGGCGCGCAGCGGCCGCCTGCGCAATGTCGACCCCGGCGGCGCCACGGTCGCGGAATCCGCCAATGTCGACCTGGGCAGCTGGAAGTCGCGCGGCGCCGACGCCTTCGTGGCCGGCAGCGTGACCCCCGCCGCGGGTGGCCAGTACGAGGTGCGTTTCCGCCTGTACGACACGGTCAAGGGCCAGAGCCTGGGCGGGCTGGCCTTCACGGTCAACCAGGGCCAGCTGCGCGTGACCGCTCACAAGATCGCCGACTACATCTACGAGAAGCTGCTGGGCGAGCGCGGCGTGTTTGCCACGCGCCTGTCGTACGTGTCCAAGGTGGGCGGCAAGTACCAGCTGCTGATCTCGGACTCGGACGGCCAGAACTCGCAGGTGGCGCTGACCAGCAACGAGCCGATCATCTCGCCGTCGTGGTCGCCGGACGGCCGCCGCGTGGCCTATGTCTCGTTCGAAGCCAAGAAGCCGGTGGTGTACGTGCACGACCTGGCCAGCGGCAAGCGCACGCTGGTATCGAACCAGAAGGGCAACAACAGCGCGCCGTCGTGGTCGCCTGACGGCCAGCGCCTGGCACTGGCGCTGTCGCGCGACGGCAATACCCAGATCTACCAGGTGAACGCCGACGGTTCAGGCATCCGCCGCCTGTCGCGCAGCAGCGCCATCGACACCGAGCCGCAGTACTCGCCCGACGGCCGCAGCATCTACTTCACCAGCGACCGCGGCGGTGCGCCGCAGGTCTATCGCATGCCCGCCGGCGGCGAAGAGGCCGGCGCGGCGCAGCGTGTCACCTTCAAGGGCAGCTACAACGTAAGCCCGCGCATCTCGCCGGACGGCAAGTACCTGGCGTACATCTCGCGCGCGGGCGGCTTCAAGCTGCAACTGCAGGACCTGAGCAACGGCGACGTGACGTCGCTGACGGATACGGCCAACGATGAGGCCCCGAGCTTCGCCGCCAACGGCAAGTACATTCTCTATGCCACCCGTGTGGGCGGTCGCGCGGTGCTGGCGGCCGTGTCCACTGACGGGCGTACCCGGCAGGTTCTGTCCCTCCAGTCCGGCGATGTTCGCGAGCCGTCCTGGGGTCCTTTCATGCAATAACAGGAGTCATTCACCATGCCTCAACTGATGACCAAAACCCTTGCCGTCGCTGCACTGCTGGCCCTGGGCGCCTGCAGCTCCGGCGTCAAGCTGGACGACACCGCCAACGGCGCCGGCAAGGCCGGCACGGGGGCGGACCCGCGCGCCGTCACGCCGGTGACCGCCGCCGATCCGCTGAACGACCCGAACAGCCCGCTGGCCAAGCGCAGCGTGTACTTCGACTTCGACAGCTACACGGTCAAGTCCGACTACCAGGGCATGCTGACCGAGCACGCCAAGTACCTGGGCAGCAACAAGGGCCGCAAGATCCTGATCCAGGGCAACACCGACGAGCGTGGCACCAGCGAGTACAACCTGGCGCTGGGCCAGAAGCGCGCGGAAGCCGTGCGCCGTTCGCTGGCCTCGATGGGCGTACCCGACGGCCAGATGGAAGCCGTGAGCCTGGGCAAGGAAAAGCCCAAGGCCACCGGCCACGATGAAGCCTCGTGGGCGGAAAACCGCCGCGCGGACATCAACTACTGATCTGCGGACTGACCCTCCATGAAAGCACGCGTTTCCACCCTGTTGTGGCTTGCCGCCGTCGCCGGCGGCGGCATGCTGCCGCTCACGCAGGCGCATGCCGGTGTGTTCGACGATGACGAGGCACGCAAGGCGGTCATCGGCCTGCGCGACCAGTTCAACGGTTTCCAGGCGACCGCCACGCAGCGCATCGAGCAGAACAGCCGCACCACGCTCGAGATGCAGAACCAGCTCGAGGGCATGCGCCAGGAAGTGGCGCGGCTGCGCGGCCAGAATGAAGTGCTGCAGAACACGGTGGACACGCTGCAGAAGCAGCAGAAGGACTACTACGCCGACCTCGATGCGCGCCTGAAGAAATTCGAGCCGCAACAGGTCACGGTCGAGGGCCGCGAAGGCGTGTCGCAGCCGGGCGAAAAGCCCGAATACGATGCCGCGCTCAAGCAGTTCCAGGCGGGCGACTTCAAGAGCGCCGGGAATTCGTTCTCGGCGTTCGTGAAGAAGTACCCGCAGAGCCCGTACCTGCCGCTGGCGCAGTACTGGCTCGGTAACTCGCTGTATGCGCAGCGCGACTACAAGGGGTCCACCTTCGTGCTGCAGAACATGGTCAACGCCAACCCGACGCACCCCAAGGTGCCGGACGCGATGATCGCCATTGCCAACAACCAGCTCGAGTCCGGCCAGAAGGCGGCCGCGCGCAAGACGCTGGAGCAGGTGGTGGCAAAGTACCCGGGCACCGAAGGCGCGCAGGCGGCGAACAACCGGCTGAAGACGCTCAAGTAAGCGTCGTCGGCGGCGCGCCGACCGCTGCTGCAAGGCTCGCCAAGGTTCGCTCTGGCGGGCCTTTTTCGTTTGTCGCGCTAGAATATGCGATTCGCCTGAATGTTCTTGCGCGCCGCCCCCGGTGCGCCCCCGCACCATGACCAAACGCGCCATCGTCCTGCTTTCCGGCGGACTCGACTCCGCCACCGTACTTGCCATGGCCCGCGCCCAGGGTTTCGAGACCTATGCGCTGTCGATGCGCTATGGCCAGCGCCATTCTTCCGAGCTGGAGGCCGCGAAGCGCGTGGCCGCGGCGCTGGGCGCTACCCGCCACGAAATCGTCGACCTCGACCTGCGCCGCTTCGGCGGTTCGGCGCTGACCGACGACGCGCTGGAAGTGCCGACCGACGGCGCCACCGGCGGCATCCCCGTCACCTATGTGCCGGCGCGCAATACCATCATGCTGTCGCTGGCGCTCGGCTGGGCCGAGGCCGTGGGCGGGCGCGACCTGTTCTTCGGCGCCAATGCGGTGGACTACTCCGGCTATCCCGATTGCCGGCCCGAGTACGTCGCCGCCTACGAAACCCTGGCCAACCTTGCCACCAAGGCGGGCGTCGAGGGCGACCGCTTCCGCGTGCACGCACCCATCATCGACATGACCAAGGCCGAGATCATCCGCGCCGGCATCGGCCTGGGCGTCGACTACAGCCTGACGGTGTCGTGCTACCAGGCCGACGACGACGGCCGGGCCTGCGGCGTGTGCGACTCGTGCCGCATTCGCCGCGCCGGCTTCGAGGCCGCCGGCGTGCCCGACCCGACCCGCTACCAGGGCGCCACCTGAACATTCCGACCCGAACGCCGCCAGAAGCCGTCCCCTCCCAACGACATGCCTGAAATCGACCTTGCCGCGCTCTCGCGCACCGTGCTGCTGAGCACGTTCGTCCTGACCTTCCTGTTCGGCGCGGTGCTGCAGCGCACGCACTTCTGCACCATGGGCGCGGTCTCCGACGTGGTCAACATGGGCGACTGGACCCGCGCGCGCATGTGGGGCCTGGCGATCGGCGTGGCCATGATCGGCACGGGCGTGCTGGCCTGGACCGGCGCGGTCGATCCGACCAAGACCATCTATGCCGCCAGCAAGCTGGGCTGGCTGTCGGCGCTGGCGGGCGGGCTGATGTTCGGCTTCGGCATGGTGCTGGCATCGGGCTGCGGCAGCAAGACGCTGGTGCGCATCGGCGCGGGCAACCTCAAGTCGCTGGTGGTGTTCGTGTTCCTTGGGCTGTCGGCGTACATGACGCTGCGCGGCCTGTTCGGCGTGGTGCGCGTCAATACCGTCGACGCGGTGGCGCTCACGCTGCCGACCACGCAGGACCTGCCGTCGGTGCTGGCGCAGGGCACAGGCGTGGCGCGCGGCGCGCTGCAGCTTGGGCTCGGGCTGCTGCTGGGCGGCGTGCTGGTGGTGTGGGCGCTGGCGGGCCGCGGCTTCCGCTCGTTTGACAACCTGCTCGGCGGCATCGGCGTCGGCCTGATCATCGTGGCAATGTGGTACGTGTCCGGCCAACTGGGCTACGTCGCCGAGGATGCGAATACGCTCGAAGAACTGTTTGTGTCGACCAACTCTGGCCGCATGGAAAGCCTGAGCTTCGTCGCGCCTTACGCCTATACGCTCGACTGGCTGATGATGTTCAGCGACAAGAGCAAGGTGCTGACCATCGGCATCGTCAGCGTGTTCGGCGTGATCGCCGGCGCGGCGGTCTATGCACTGGCCACGCGCACGTTCCGCTGGGAAGGCTTCGGCGATGCCGAAGACGTGGCCAACCATATGGTCGGCGGCATTCTGATGGGCGCGGGCGGCGTGACTGCGCTGGGCTGCACGGTGGGGCAGGGGCTGTCGGGGGTGTCGACGCTGGCAATCGGGTCTTTTATCGCGCTGGCCGGGATCCTTCTGGGTGCGGTGCTGGCGTTCCGCTACCAGATGTGGCGGCTGGAACGCATGGTTTGAATCGCGAACGCTTGACAGTTTGTAATCTGCCTCACTATAATCGCGGTTCTGTTTTTTCGGGTCGTTAGCTCAGTCGGTAGAGCAGCGGACTTTTAATCCGTTGGTCGCGTGTTCGAGTCACGCACGACCCACCAGCATTCGATGACCACAAAGGCCTGCGCATTGCGTAGGCCTTTGTCGTTTTCGGGGCGCAAAACGCATCCTCCAGCTCGCCATGCCGCCGCAGCCGTCGGTGCGCAGAGCCCAGCGCAAAAACCCGGCGACACCATTGGTTTAACCAGATCGAGTTAGAGACTTGTTGTCTTATCCACACGACAATGAGCGGCGGGGACACAGGATGAACCAAGCCGGGCCAGCACCCGGCAGGATTCGATATGCGGCAAGCGGGTGAGTCGTTACCGGCCAGCGCACACGTGCTGCGCATCATCTGGCCGTTCGCATCTGCTGCGCTATGGCGAGGACCGCAACCCCGAAGATTTCGCTTTCTATCTCGCTGCCATTGCCATCCCGCTGGGGGACCAGCGCGCCCGGCTGGAACTCGACCGCGGCAAGCCGGATCTCGAGCGCGTGCGCGAAGGACTGCTCGCCGGCGGCAACCACCCGGACGATATCCCGCGGAGGGTCCGGCTGTACCGCAATTTCCGCCATATCCACGAGGTTGATGCCGCGATTCGCGTGTGGGCCGCCGGCGACGAGGAGATCGCCGCGTTGCACGAGCAGGCGCTGGCACTGCGCCGGCTGGTCGAACGGCCGGGCTGCGACGACGATTGCGTGGCGCCCGTGCTGCGCCGGATCGCCCAGATCGATTCGCGGCTGACCCCGCTGGAACGGGCCTTTTCGGAACACCTTGGGCAGGCGTCGCGCCGGGTGACGCGGCTGCTGACCACCGGCAGCGCGGTGGTGGCGACCTTGCTGCTGATGTCGGCGATCCTGCGGTCGCACGGGCCGCTGCGGCGCGAGCGGCGGCTGCGCGAGGCGCTGTCCCAGCGCGAGGAGCAGCTGCAACTGGCGGTGGAGGGCAGCAACGACGGCCTGTGGGACTGGCATCTCGGCAGCGGCGAGCTGTATTTTTCCGCGCGATGCGCGCAGATGCTGGGCTACGGCGCCAGCGAGCTGCCGCATGCGCGCGAGACCGTGCTCGGCCTGCTGCATCCGTCGGACCTGGAAGCCTTCGAAGCCAAGCTTGCGCGGCACCTGCGCAGCGGCGAGCCGTATGACGCCGAGTTCCGGCTGCGCAAGCGCGACGGCGACTACCTGTGGGTGCTCGCACGCGGCCGGCTGGTGCGCCCCGCCGCGCGGCGGCGCGCGCGCATGGCAGGCTCGCTGACGGATATCTCGGACAACAAGCGCTACGAGGCGCAGTTGTTTGCGGAAAAGGAGCGGGCCCAGGTCACGCTGCAGGCAATCGGCGACGCGGTGGTGACCACCGACGTATGGGGCCGCGTGCAGTCGCGCATGCGCAAGGCGTCTCCCATACGCTGATGTACCTGGACCTCGACCAGTTCAAGGTGGTCAACGACACCTGCGGCCACGCGGCCGGCGACGAGCTGATCCGCCAGATGGCCGAGGTCATGGGCAGCCAGCTGCGCCGCAGCGATACGCTGGCCATCTGCTTCGAGATCACGGAAACGGCGGCGATCGCCAACCTCGCGCAGGCGGGATCATTCATCCAGCAGTTGCAGCAGCTCGGCTGCAGTTTCGCATTGGACGATTTCGGCGCAGGCATGTCGTCGTTCGCGTACCTCAAACACTTGCCGGCGGCGTACCTGAAGATCGACGGCAGCTTCGTGCGCGAGATGCTGGCCGACCCGGTCAACCTGGTGATGGTGGAGGTGATCCAGCGCATCGGCCATGCCATGGGCAAGAAGACCATCGCCGAATTCGTCGAGAGCGAGGCCATGCTGGGGCGGTTGCGCGAGCTCGGCGTTGACCTGGTGCAGGGATTCCATATCGGCCCGCCGCAGCCGTTCGCCCCATCCGGCCTGGCCGCGATGGAGCCGTCCGCGGCGGCGCGGACGGCCTGAGCGCAAACGCGAGGTTCAGGGAACGAGCGGGTCGCGGAAGCCGGTGTCGGTGGGAGGCGCGCCCGGCGTGGCGGCCGCGCCGGTGTCCGGCACGGAGGCAGGTGCGGGGGTAGGTGCGGTGGCAGGAGGGATGGCCTGCTGCTTGGCCTCACGCCAGGTGTTGTAGGCCCAGTACGCCGCGCCGGCCGCCAGGCCGACCTTGGACAGCTTCCAGGTCCAGCGCAGCACCGGCGTGCGCCGCAGCAGCGGCAGCGCCAGCGTGACGGCGGTGCTCAGCAGCGGATATTCCTTGGTGATGCCCGCAACCTTCATCCACGAGCCGGGCCGCGCGATACGCGGCAGCCAGCTGGCAATGCTGCCCAGCCGGCGCGCGCCGCCGCGTACCTGGTGCAGTGCCTGCAAGCAGTCGTGGCGTTCCAGCGCCGCGCGCGTGAGCAGCAACTCCTTGCGCACGTCGAGCGGCAAACGGACTTCCTGCGTGAAGCGGACGGGCCGCGCGTGCTCGCGGCGGTTGCGCTCGGTCGCGCCTTCGTCGGGTTCCAGGGTGGTCATCGGCGCAGGATCTCCCGGTCTTTGTCGATTTCGGCGAGCGTGGCCTCGAACATCGGCGGGGCGTTGCGCACCAGGTTGCGCGCGTACGCCAGGCAGCCGGCGCACAGCAGCAGGTAGACGACCACCAGCACGCCCAGCGCCTGCCAGCCGTAGCTGTTCCAGAACAGGATGGCGACGAGCGCGGTAAAGGTGACCAGCGCGATGCCGAAGAACACCAGCCCGAAGCAGGCCAGCAGTGCGACCTTCATCAGGCGCGTGCGTTCCTCGGCGAATTCGACGCTGGCAAGCTCCAGGCGGGTCTGGACCATCGCAACCACCGAGTTGAGGAGATTGCGCACGGATTCCAGCAGTTTGGGAGAGGGGGTGGGTTCGCTCATGGATTCGCTCGGCGGCTCCGGCGTGAAAGCGGCACGCCGGCCTGGCCGGGCGTGCCTTTCTGCGGACGGGGCCGGGCGCCGCTGTGCGGGCCCCCGGGCCACTGGCAACCCGTGCCTCGCGCGGGTTGCCGCTCTGGTGCGGCGCCTGGGGCCGCACCGGGACTTCAGCCGCTTACTTGCGGTTCAGCAGCAGACCGATCAGCAGGCCCACGCCGGCCGCCACGCCCACGGCGCGCCACGGGTGGTCGTGCACGTAGTCGTCGGTGGCGCGAGCGGCTGCCTTGCTCTTGGTCACGACGGCATCCTGCAGGTCCTGGGCCTTTTCTTTGGCTTGCTTGAGCAGACCCATGCCGCGCTCGCGCAGTTCGGCGGCTTTTTCGCCGGTGGTCGAAGCGGCTTGCTTCAGCAGCTCCTCGGCGTCGGACAGTACGGTCTTGACATCGCTCATCAGTTTCTCCTGTTTGCGGGCGGTTGGTTCGGTTTGTGCGGATTCTGACATTTTCTACGCTCCGAGGCTAACGGCATTGTCTGTCTGATACTTAGCATATGTGGCGGGCGGCGGTGGTTTCAAGGCCACGTGCCTCGACGCCGGTATCGGCGGGGCCATTGCCAGCATGCCCGAAAGCGCGCGAAAAGACTGTCAGAAAATGTCTATATGACTACGAGTGATTTTGTAGTGACTTTATATTCGTTTGGGTTGGATATCAATCGGGATACTCTGGTTCCACTTCGAAATCAGGAGATCTGAACATGGCATTGCGTCTCGGCGATATCGCCCCGGACTTCGAGCAGGATTCGAGCGAAGGCCGCATCCGCTTCCATGAGTGGCTCGGCGACGGCTGGGGCGTGCTGTTCTCGCACCCGGCCGACTACACGCCGGTGTGCACCACCGAACTGGGCCTGACGGCAAAGCTGAAGGACGAATTTGCGCGCCGCGGCGTCAAGGCGATCGCGCTGTCGGTCGATGGCGTGGAATCGCACCACGGCTGGATCCGCGACATCAACGAGACCCAGTCGACCACGGTCAATTTCCCGATCCTGGCCGACGGCGACCGCAAGGTTTCGCAGCTGTACGACATGATCCATCCGAACGCCAATGAGACCCTGACGGTGCGTTCGCTGTTCATCATCGATCCGAAGAAGAAGGTGCGCCTGATCATCACCTACCCGGCCAGCACGGGGCGCAACTTCAACGAGATCCTGCGCGTCATCGATTCGCTGCAGCTGACCGACAACCATAGCGTGGCCACGCCCGGCAACTGGCAGGACGGCGACGATGTGGTGATCGTGCCCTCGCTGAAGGACGAGGCCGTGATCCGCGAGAAATTCCCGAAGGGCTATACGGCCGTGCGGCCATACCTGCGGCTGACGCCGCAACCCGGCAAGGCATGACGATCCAATGAACGCGGCCCCGCATGTTGCGGGGCCGGCGTCCAGGACAGGTGTTTTATCGACGGGGGCAGCCTCGTCGTCTCCTTGGTAGTGTGCTTGGCCCGGCTTTGCAGCCGGGCCTTTTTCATTCCGGGAGATCCTGTCCGTAAGGGCCTGGTTCCGGCTTCAGAAGAACGCCTGGAGGCCGGTCTGGGCGCGGCCCAGGATCAGCGCGTGGATGTCGTGCGTGCCTTCATAGGTGTTGACCACTTCCAGGTTCACCACGTGGCGGATCACGCCGAACTCGTCCGAGATGCCGTTGCCGCCCAGCATGTCGCGCGCCACGCGGGCGATGTCCAGCGACTTGCCGCACGAGTTGCGCTTCATGATCGAGGTGATTTCCACCGCGGCGGTGCCTTCGTCCTTCATGCGGCCCAGGCGCAGGCAGCCTTGCAGGCCCAGCGTGATCTCGGTCTGCATGTCGGCCAGCTTCTTCTGGACCAGTTGCGTCTGGGCCAGCGGACGGCCGAACTGCTTGCGGTCCAGCGTGTACTGGCGGGCGGTATGCCAGCAGAATTCGGCGGCGCCCAGCGCGCCCCAGGCGATGCCGTAGCGGGCCGAGTTCAGGCAGGTGAACGGACCCTTCAGGCCCTTTACGCCCGGCATGATGTTCTCTTCCGGCACGAACACCTGGTCCAGCACGATTTCGCCGGTGATCGAGGTGCGCAGGCCGACCTTGCCATGGATGGCCGGTGCCGACAGGCCCTTCCAGCCCTTCTCCAGGATAAAGCCGCGGATGTCTTCCTTGCCGTCTTCGCCTTGCAGCTTGGCCCAGACCACAAATACGTCGGCGATCGGCGAGTTGGTGATCCACATCTTGGCGCCGGTCAGCTCATAGCCGCCGTCGACCTTCTTGGCGCGGGTGACCATCGAGCCCGGGTCGGAGCCGTGGTTCGGCTCGGTCAGGCCAAAGCAGCCGATCCACTCGCCGGTGGCCAGCTTGGGCAGGTACTTCTGCTTCTGCGCTTCGGTGCCGAATTCATAGATCGGCACCATCACCAGCGACGACTGCACGCTCATCATCGAGCGGTAGCCCGAATCGACGCGCTCGACTTCACGGGCGATCAGGCCGTAGCTGACGTAGTTCAGGCCGGGGCCACCGTATTGCTCGGGGATGGTCGGGCCGAGCAGGCCCAGTTCGCCCATCTCGCGGAAGATCTCGACGTCGGTCTTCTCGTTGCGGAACGACTGCAGCACGCGCGGCATCAGCTTGTCCTGGCAGTACGCCGCGGAGGCGTCACGCACGGCGCGTTCGTCGGCGGTCAGTTGCTGGTCGAGCAGCAGGGGATCGGCCCAGTGGAATTCGGCGTTGGCAGCCATGCAGGTCTCCTTCGGTGGCGCGGTGGAAGCGGGGCGACTGGCGCGGTGCTTCCGGAGTATCGGGTTCGGTGGGGTTCGTGCGGAGGATTTTTGGTTCCGCATTGCGGAACTGTGTTCCGTTGAATTAGTATATCGCAATGGGTTTGCCGTGCAACCGGCAAAACCCCAAGCCACCGATCCCTTGTGCGATGAGCGGACAACCGCCGAACAGAGAGGAGCACATCTTGAACAGTCCGTCACTTTCGAACGACGCACCGACGCCGGACACGCCGGTGCGTGAGAGCGATCCCAATTTCGTCACCGCGTTGGCGCGCGGGCTGGAGCTGCTGCGCTGCTTCCGTACTGGCGAAGCGATGCTTGGCAACCAGGATTTCGTACGCCGCACCGGGTTTCCCAAGGCCACGGTCAGCCGCCTGGCCGGCACCCTGGTGCAGTTGGGTTACCTGCGCTATGACGACAGCCTGGGCAAGTACGCGCTCGATGCCGGGGTGCTGGCGCTGGGGTACGCGTACTTGTCGGCATCAGACGTGGTGGCGCTGGCGCGGCCGCATATGCTGGCGTTCGCGCAGTCGTACGGCGTGTCGGTGTCGCTCGGAAAGCGTGAGCGGATGGAGGTGATCTACCTCGAGTCGATCCGTAACGACGCCGGCGTGATGCTGGGGCTTGGGGTGGGGTCGCGGCTGTCGCTGGTGTCCAGTTCGATGGGACGGGCATATCTGGCGGCGCTGCCTGCGGCGCGGCGGGATCGGGTGCTGGCTGAGTTCAGCCAGGCGTTTCCAGAGCAGTGGAAGCAGCAGGAGGCGGCGACGCGGGTGGCGTTGGCTGATGCGCAGCAGCGCGGGTATGCGTCGTCATTCCGGGATTGGCATCCGGCGATTCATGCCTGCGCGGTGGCGTTTCGGCCCGTTGGGGAGAAGGATCTGCACATGCTGAGTTGCAGCGCTTCTTATGGGGCCGTGGAGGAAGAGGTTTTCCACCGGACGCTGGCGCCGGCGCTGGTGGCGCTGGCTGGGAGGTTGTCAGATGGGGTTTGAGGGCGGTCGAACGACTGGCTCTACTTCATGGTGGCGCCGGCCCTCACCCTCGGCCCCCCTCCCGAAAGCGGGAGAGGGGAGCAAACGGGCGAGCAGGGAGGGGCTTCAAAGATCCGTCCTCAACCTCCACAGTTCCGGAAACAACACCACATCCAGCATCTTCCGCAAATAGCTGACGCCCTCGGTGCCGCCCGTGCCACGCTTGAACCCGATTACGCGTTCAACCGTCGTCACATGCCGGAACCGCCATTGCCGGAACGAATCCTCCAGGTCGACGAACTTTTCGCCAAGTTCATACAGCTCCCAGTGCGCGGAAGGATTGCGATAAACCTCAAGCCAGGCCGCCTCGACCGAAGCGTTGTAGCCAGCGGGCTGCGTCCAGTCGCGCTCGACGCATTCCGCATCGATCGCAAACCCGCGCCGCGCCATCAGGCGGATGGCTTCGTCATAAAGAGAGGGCGTCTTCAACGCGGTCTCAACCAGCGCCAGATGCTCGGCCCGATGCGCATGCGGCTTCAGCATGGCCGCATTCTTGTTGCCGAGGATGAATTCGATTTCCCGATACTGGTACGACTGGAATCCGGAGGACATCCCCAGGTAAGGCCGCATCGCCGAATACTCCGGCGGCGTCATCGTCGCCAGCACGTTCCAAGCCTGCACCAGCTGGTCCATGATGCGCGACACGCGCGTCAGCATCTTGAATGCCGGCGGCAGGCTGTCGGCCTTGACCGATTCCCGCGCCGCGCGCAGCTCATGCAGCATCAGCTTCATCCACAGCTCGGTGGTCTGGTGCTGCACGATAAACAGCATTTCGTTGTGGTCCGGCGACAGCGGGTGCTGCGCGCTCAGGATCTGGTCCAGGCCCAGATAATCGCCATAGCTCATGTCCTTGGCGAAATCCATCTGCGCGCCATGCCAGCCGTCGCGCTGCGATGCCGTTTGCGATGCGCTCGCCGCGCCCGAGAACGGGCATCCCTTGATTTCACTCATGATGTAACTCCCGATCAGGTCACCTGGCCGCGCACCTGAAAGCGCGCATCGCGATACGTGCCGCTATCCAGCACATCGCGCAGGATTTCCACTGCATCCCAGACTTCGGTGAAGCTGGTGTACAGCGGCGTAAAGCCGAAGCGGGCGATGCGCGGCTCTCGGTAGTCGCCGATGACGCCGCGCTCGATGAGCGCCTGGACCACGGCATAGCCTTCCGGATGTTCCCAGCTCACCTGGCTGCCGCGGCGCGCATGCTCGCGCGGCGTGACCAGCGTCAGCGGATGCTGGCCGCAGCGTGCTTCCACGAGCTCGATAAAGAGATCGGTCAGGAGCAGCGACTTGGCGCGCAGCACTTGCATGCTGGTCTGGGCATAGATGTCCAGCCCGCACTCGACCATCGCCAGGGACGTGACCGGCTGCGTGCCGCACAGGAAACGGCGCACGCCGTCCACCGGGCGATATTGCGGTTCCATCGCGAACGGCGCGGCATGGCCCCACCAGCCCGACAGCGGTTGCCAGAACGCATCGCGCAGCGCCGGCGCGACCCACACGAACGCGGGCGAGCCCGGGCCGCCGTTCAGGTACTTGTAGGTGCAGCCGATGGCGTAGTCGGCGCCGGACGCCTTCAGGTTGACCGGCACGGCGCCGGCGGAGTGGCACAGGTCCCAGACGGTCAGCGCGCCGCGGGCATGGGCCAGTTCGGTCAGCGCGGCCATGTCGAGCATCTCGCCGCTCTTGTAGTTGACGTGCGTCAGCATCAGTACCGCGGTGTCGGCGCCGACGGCGGCGTCGATCTCGGCCGGCGAGTCGACCAGGCGCAGCGAGTAACCCTGCTGGAGCAGGTCGGCCAGGCCCTGGGCGATATAGAGGTCGGTCGGGAAGTTGCTGGATTCCGAGACGATCACCTTGCGCGCCGGATCGCGCGTCTGCTGCACGCGCAGCGCGGCGGCCAGCACCTTGAACAGGTTGATCGAGGTAGTGTCGGTCACCACCACTTCGTCCTCGCCGGCGCCGACCAGCGGGGCGAGCTTGTTGCCCAGCCGCTGCGGCAGTTCGAACCAGCCGGCGGTGTTCCAGCTGCGGATCAGGCCATCGCCCCATTCCTCGGCCACCACCTGGGCGGCGCGCGCGGCGGCGGCGCGCGGGCGGGCACCGAGCGAGTTGCCGTCGAGGTAGATCACGCCCTCGGGCAGGGCGAACTGGTCGCGCAAGGGGCGCAGCGGGTCTTGCTGGTCGAGCCGTAGACAGTGCTCGCGGTCAATGGTCGTCATGTCTTGATGGTGGGTATGCGTGAAGTTTTGATGTGTTCAATCCAGGCTGCGCAGCACGGCGCGCACCGGGCTGGCATCGAGCCCGGCAAAGCGCAGCGGCAGCGCGATCAGCTCGTAGTCGCCTTCGTCGACGTCATCCAGCACGATGCCTTCCAGGATTGCCAGTCCATGCCGGCGCACGGCGTTGTGCGCGTCCATGGTCTTGGATTCCTGCGGGTCGAGCGAAGGCGTGTCGATGCCGACCAGCTGCACGCCATGCGATGCGAGCAGCGCGATGGTCTCGGCGGCGACAGCGCAGAAAGCGGGGTCCCATTGCGCCAGTGGCGCCTGCCGGTAGGTGCGCAGCAGCACGCGCGGCGGCAGGTCCCGCAGCGCGTGCTCGACATGGCGCGGTTCCACCACCGGCGATGCGCCGATGCAGTGGATCACCCGGCAGGTGCCGAGGTACGGCGTCAGCGGCACGTCGCCGATCGGCGCGCCGTCGGCCGCATAGTGCAGCGGCGCGTCGGCGTGGGCCCCGGTGTGTGGCGACAGCGTGATGCGGCCGACATTCACCGGGCAGTGTTCGTCCATCTGCCACGCGGGCGCTTGCTGGAACGGTGTGTCGCCGGGCCACACCGGGGTGGCCGGGGACAGCGGCGGGCTGATGTCCCACAGCCGGCGTGGGTCTTGTCTGGGGGCGGTCATGGAATGGGGCGGCGATGCCGTCTTTGTCTGCCTCGATGTCGGCATATTAGACAAATTCCCCGGGAAGAGGCTTGCGAAATGAGCGGTCCGGCACGTCATCTTTCGCATAAAATTCGAATATCTACATATTCATCGCAGGAAATTCGAATGACCCTCGATCCCATCGATCTGCGCATTCTCGCGTGCCTGCAGGAGAACGGCCGCATCAGCAACCAGGACCTGGCCGACCGGGTGGCGCTGTCGCCTTCGGCATGCCTGCGTCGCGTACGGTTGCTGGAAGAGTCAGGAGTGATCGGCGGCTACCGCGCCTGGTTCGATGCCGAGCAGCTCGGGCTGGAGCTGGAGGCCATCGTGCAGGTGTCGATGCGCCATGACGTGGAGGGCTGGCACGACACCTTTATCGCCGCGGTCCAGTCCTGGCCCGAAGTGCTGTCGGCGTACATCATCACCGGCGACAGCAACTACATCCTGCGCGTGCAGGCGCGCAACCTGAAGCACTACTCGGATTTCATCGTGAACCGGCTGTACCGCACCAAGGGCGTGATGGATATCCGCTCGAACATCGTGCTGCAGCGGATCAAGACCGACAGCTCGCCGCTGGCGATCCTGAAGGCGGCAGGGGAAGACGCCTAGCGCTGCGTGTGCAGCGCGATCAGCTGGCGCAGCGTTTCCTTGAGCTGCGCCCCTTGCTCGGGGCCGAAATCGTTCAGCACCGCGTGCTCATGCTGGGCGGCGCGTTCCAGCAGCGGCCTGGCCAGCGCCAGCCCGCGCGGCGTGATCGAGATCAGCGCATGGCGGCGGTCGGTGGTGCCGGCGGTGCGCTTGACCAGCCCCTCGGCGGCCATGCGGTCGACCAGCTTGGTCAGCGTGGGCTGCTTGGTCAGCGTGATTTCGGCCAGCGCGCCGATGGTGCAGTCGGCGCGGTCGGCCAGCGTCGCCAGCACGCGCCATTCCGGCACAGACAGGCCGCGGGCTTCGACCTCGCGGTGGAATTCGCCGGAAATCAGATGGCTGGCGCGGGCCAGCAGGTAGGCCAGGTAGCCGTCGACGAAAGGCTGGTCCGCCATGATGGAGCCGCAGGCGCTCAGGGTTCGAGCGGACTGGTGGTGGAGAACTGGCCGCCCTGGAACACCAGCGGGCCATCGGGGCCTTCGAGCACGCCGCAGCGCTCGACCTCGCCGACGAAGATCACATGGTCGCCCTCGTCGTAGCGGCTGCGGTTATGGCATTCGAACCACGCCAGCGCATTGGCCAGGATCGGCAGGCCGGTGGCCGACAGCCGGTAGTCGACGCCCGCGAAACGGTCGCCCTTCAGCGTGGCGAAGCGCTGGCACAAGTCCAGTTGCGACGCTGACAGCACATTGATGATGTAGTGGGTGCCGTCGCGGAACATCGGCAGGCTGTTGGCGCGCGTGGCCATGCTCCACAGCACCAGCGGCGGATCCAGCGACACCGAGTTGAACGAACTGGCGGTGATGCCGATGAACGGCGGCGCGCCGGCCGCGACCGATTCGGCGCTGGCGCGGGTGGTGATCACCGTCACGCCGGTCGCGAACTGCGACAGCGTGCGGCGGAAATGCTGCGCATCGAAGTCCGGTGCGGCGGCGACGTTGGCGATCCGTGGCTGGGCCTCAGGCACGCCCATTGGGGCTCCACTGGAGTTCATGAAATTTCATATATATTATTCGCGCCAGGGACTTCAACCAAGTCCGCCGACACGCCGCCCTGCAGCGGGTGCCGGCCAGGATACAAAAAACAGCGCGGCGCATGCCGCCAAGAAAACACGCAGGAGACAAGACATGCTCATCGAGCAGATCGAACACCGATGGCTGGCGGCATTCCGGCGCACCCTGGAACTCTGTGCCCTGCAGGGCGCGGAAGTTGTTGGAATTGTAACGGAGTCGCAATCCCGCCCTGTCAACGTGGCCTTGGCCGAGCTGGCGGTGCAGTCGCTGGGCGCCACGCCCGTCCGGATCCAGGTGCCGACACCGGCGCTCAGTGCGCCGGCGCCGGTACGCTCGACCGGCGCCAGCGATGCCCTGCAACACCTCGCCCCGGTCGTGGCCGCACTGTCCCGCTGCCACCTGGTGCTCGACTGCACCGTCGAAGGCCTGTTGCATGCCCCCGAGTTGCCGCTGATCCTGCGCGGCGCCGACGGCGTGGTGCCGCGCATGCTGATGGTCAGCAACGAACATCCCGAGATCCTGGAGCGCTGCCAGCCTGACCCGGCGCTGGAAGGCACGGTGCGCGCCGCGATGAAGCGCCTGCGCGGCGCGAAAGAAATGCGCGTGCATTCGGCCGCCGGCACCGAGCTGCGCATCGGCCTGGCCGACGCTCGCGTGGGCGGCGTCTGGGGCTTTTGCAACAAGCCGGGGCAGGTCTCGCACTGGCCGGGCGGCCTGTGCCTGGCGTTTCCGGCCAGCCGCCAGGTCAACGGCACGCTGGTGCTGGCGCCGGGCGATGTCAACCTGACCTTCAAGACCTACCTGCGCGACACCGTGGTCTGCCATATCGAGGACGACTACATCGTCGCCGTCGAAGGGCAGGGCGTCGACGCCGACATGATGCGCGGCTATTACCAGGCATGGGCCGACCGCGAAGGCACGCGCGACGCGTACGCGGTCTCGCACGTCGGCTGGGGCCTGAACCGGACGGCGCGCTGGGATGCGCTGGCCTTCTACGACAAGCGCGACTGTAACGGCACCGAACTGCGCGCGTTCGGCGGCAACTTCCTGTTCTCCACGGGCGCCAACGAGGTGGCGGGCCGCCATACGCTGGGCCATTTCGACCTGCCGCTGCGCAACTGCACGGTCTCGCTCGACGGCCGCAATGAGGTGGAGGCAGGCCAGCTCGTGGAGATGCAGGCATGAGCGCTCCCAACCTCCGCAGGCACGCCAACGGCATCGCCACGCTGGAATGGGGTGACGGCGAGGGCCCGGTCGCTGTCGTGATGCTGCACGGGATCGGCGGCGGCAAGGCCGCGTGGCCGGCGCAGGGCGAGGCGCTGGCGCAGGCGGGCTACCGCGCGCTGGCGTGGGACATGCCCGGCTATGGCGACAGCGCCATGATCGACCCCTACGATTTCGACGGCCTGGCCGGCGCGCTGGCGCCGCTGCTGCAGGCCGAGCGCGATGCCGGCCGGCGCGTGGTGCTGCTCGGCCACAGCATGGGCGGCATGGTGGCGCAGCAGGCGTATGCCGCCACGCCGGCGCTGGTCGACGGCATGGTGCTGTCCGGCACGTCGCCCGCATTCGGCAAGGGCGACGGGCCGTGGCAGCGCGAGTTCATCGCCGCGCGCACCGCGCCGCTGGACGCCGGCAAGAGCATGGCCGAGATGGCGGCGGGGCTGGTGCGCACGATGGTGGCGCCGGACGCCGACGCGCCCGCGGTGGCCTTCGCCACGAGCGTGATGGCCGCCGTGCCCGCACCCGCCTACCGCGCCGCGCTGGGGGCGCTGGTGCGCTTCAACCAGCGCGACGCGCTGCCGCACATCGCCGTGCCGGTGCTGGCGCTGGCCGGCCAGCACGACACCAATGCCTCGCCCGAGGTGATGCAGCGCATGGCGCAGCGCATCCCCGGTGCCGAGTACCTCTGCCTGCCCGATGTCGGCCACCTGGCCTGCATGGAGCGGCCGGCGGCCTTCAACGCGCCCGTACTCGCTTTCCTCCAGCGGCATTTCCCGGTGCGCTGAAACGCGCGCCGGTCCCGAAGTCCCTGAAAACCAGATCAACGGCGCAGGTCCATATCGGCCCGCGCCAAGGAGACCGCGACATGCCTTCCGGCCAGCTCGACTTCATTCCTGCCGTTGGTACGGCGGATTTCACCCCGCGCCAGGCGCGCCTGCTGGCGCTGGCCAACCGCCTGGGCCGCGAACGCTTTGCCGCGCGCGCTGGCACCTGGGACCGCGAGGCCAGCTTTCCGTTCGCCAACTACGACGACCTGCGCGAAGCCGGGCTGCTGGCCCTGTGCGTGCCGGAAGCCTTCGGCGGCGAGGGCGCGGACTTTGCCACCTATTGCATGGTGGGCGCCGAGATCGGCCGCTTCTGCGGCGCCACGGCGCTGACGTACAACATGCATATCTGCTCGACCATGTGGACCGGCACGCTGTCCGATGGCATCGAGATGACGCCCGGACAGCGCGCCGAGCACGAGGCCCGCCGCGCGCTGCATTTCGCACGCGTGGTGCGCGACGGCGCGGTCTACGCGCAGCCGTTCTCCGAAGGCTCGGCGGCGGCCGCCGGCAAGGCGCCGTTCGGCACCACCGCGCGCAAGGTCGAAGGCGGCTGGGTGCTGAATGGCCGCAAGATCTTCGCCTCGCTGTCGGGCGCGGCCGACTACTACGGCATTCTCTGCACCGAGGACCGCGGCGACCAGCATCCCGACATGCGCGATACCCTCTATATCGCCGTGCCGGGCAAGGCCGACGGCCTCACCGTCACCGGCGAATGGGATCCGATGGGCATGCGCGGCACGGTCTCGCGCACGCTGCTGCTCAAGGACGTGTTCGTGCCAGACCAGGAGCAGCTGATGCCGCGCGGGGTCTACTACCGCGCCGCGCAGACCTGGCCGGCCATGTTCTTCACGCTGTCGCCGACCTACCTCGGCGTGGCGCAGGCCGCCTACGACTTCACCGTGCAGTACCTGCGTGGCGAGGTGCCGGGCCAGCCGCCGGTCAAGCGCCGCATGTACCCGACCAAGCAGATCGCGGTGGCGCAGATGCGCATCCAGCTGGAGAGCATGCGCTCGATCTTCTGGCGCGTGATCCATGAAGCGAAGCCGAACCCTTCCAAGGACGAGCGCCTGCGCCTCTACGCCGCGCACTACACCGTGATGGAAGGCGCCAACGATATCGCACGGCTGGCGATCCGAACCTGCGGCGGGCAGTCGATGCTCAAGGACCTGCCGCTGGAGCGCCTGTACCGCGATTCGCGCTGCGGCGCGCTGATGCTGCCCTGGACCGCCGAACTGATCCTGGACCGCATGGGCCGCGAAACGCTGTACGAATCCGGCGAGCGCGACGAATGAGCGGCGCCCGCCCTGGCCCTGGCCCCTCCCGTCCCGGTGCCGCCGGACTCGGCGCGCTGCCGGCCATGCTGTGGGCGCATGCCGAGGCGGCGCCGCAGCGGCCCGCACTGCATTACCTCGGCCGCACCTTCAGCTACGGCGAGCTGTGGCGCCGCGTGGAGCGCGCCAGCGCCCACCTGGCGGCGACATGGGCCATCCGCCCCGGCGACCGGGTCGGCACGCTGTGCCTGAACCATGAATTGCAGCTGGTGCTGCTGTTCGCCTGCGCGCGGGTCGGAGCGATGTTCGTGCCGCTGAACTACCGGCTCGCCGCGGCCGAGCTGCATGCCATCGCCGGCCATGCGCAGCTGGCGCTGCTGTTCCACGATGACGCGCATGCCGCGCTGGCGCCGGAGGCCGGCGCCAGCCAGTGCCGGCTGGCGCATCTGGAACGCATCATCGATCACCCGGCGCCGGCCGTCGCCAGCTTCCCGCACGTTGCCGGCGACGCGCCGCTGCTGCTGGCCTACACCTCGGGCACTACCGGCAAGCCCAAGGGCGCGGTGCATACGCAGGCCGGGCTGCTGGCCAATGCGCGCGCCAGCTGGTGGGCGCACGGCATGACGCCGGACGATCACGTGCTGTCGGTACTGCCGGCCTTCCATGTCGGCGGCCTGTGCATCCAGACGCTGCCGGCGCTGCTGGCCGGTGCGCAGGTGACGCTGCATGACCGTTTCGCGCCCGGCGCGTGGCTGGCGTCGGTCGCGCAAGCGCGCCCGAGCCTGGCGCTGATGGTGCCGGCCACGCTGCGCGCGGTGCTGGAGCATCCCGGCTGGGACGGCGCCGACCTGTCGCCGCTGCGCGGGGTGATGGCCGGCTCCTCGACCATCCCACGGTCGTATATCGACGCGTTCCACGCGCGCGGCGTGCCGCTCGGCCAGGTCTATGGCGCGACCGAGACCGGACCGGTGTCGGTGGTGCTGAAGCTGGAAGACGCGATGGCGCGGCCCGGCTATGCCGGCTGGCCGGTGCCGGAGGTGACGGTGCGGCTGGCTGGCGCGGATGGTCCCTGCGGCGCCGAGGTAGCGCAGGGCGAAGTCGGCGAATTGTGGGTGCGCGGCGCCAACGTCATGGCCGGATACTGGAACCAGCCCGCCGATGGCCTGCCCGGCGGCTGGTTCCGCTCCGGCGACCTGGCCCACCGCGATGCCGACGGCTGCATCGAGGTGGTCGGCCGCAGCAAGGACATGATCATTTCCGGCGGCGAGAACATCTATCCGGCCGAGATCGAGAATGTGCTGCTCGGCCTGCCCGGCGTGCAGGAGTGCGCAGTGGTGGGGGTGGCCGACGCGCGCTGGGGCGAGGTGCCGGTGGCGGTGATCGTGCCGGCGCCGGGCGCCGACCGCGCGCCGCTGGCCCCGGCGCCGGTGCGCGAGGCGCTGGCCGCCCGTATCGCCCGCTTCAAGCTGCCGCGCGAGGTGGTGCTGCTAGACGACCTGCCGCGCAGCGCGCTGGGCAAGGTGATGAAGCCCCAGTTGCGGGCGCTGCTGGAATCGCAACGCCAAGGCGACCACGCCGGCTGACACGGCAGTCCAGCCGCATGGCCGATGCGCGCACGCCCGTCTGCGCTTATGCTTGAGGTCCGTGACACCGGACAACCATAGACATAGACCAGCCAAGGGAGCGGCGCACATGGAACAACGATTTGATACGGCCACGCTGGGGGGCGGGTGCTTCTGGTGCCTGGAGGCGGTCTACCAGCAGGTCAAGGGGGTAGTCGCGGTGGAGTCGGGCTATACCGGCGGCCATGTGGATCATCCGACCTACCAGCAGGTGTGCGAGGGCGATACCGGCCACGCCGAAGTGGTGCGCGTCACTTTCGACCCGTCCGTGATCACTTTCCGCGAGATCGTCGAGATCTTCTTTGCCATCCACGACCCGACCACGCCGGACCGGCAGGGCAACGACGTCGGGCCGCAATACCGCTCGGTCATTTTCACGCACTCGGAAGCGCAGCGCGCCGTCGCCGAGTACGTAATGCGTGAACTGGCCACGGCCAAGGTCTTCGATGCCCCGATCGTCACCCAGGTCGAGCCCGAGCAGCCGTACTGGCGCGCGGAAGAGGGCCACCAGAACTACTTCCAGGACCACCCGAGCCAGGGCTACTGCGCCTTCGTGATCTCGCCCAAGCTGGCCAAGTTCCGCAAGCAGTTCGCCGCCAAGCTGCGGGTGTAGCGGACGCTTACAGCCGTGCGGCGATGGCCTCGGCCAGCCGCACGATGCTCAGCGGCGCGCAGCCTTCGGCATTGTTGCTGACGATGACGATGGCGAGCTGGCCGGCGCGCAGGGTGCCCGCCACGACGTCGGCGATGGCATCGCGCGTGCCGGGATCGTCGTCGACGATGCGGTCGAAGGGCGCGTACAGCTTCTCGGCATACGCGTAGGGCCTGCCCGCATGCAGCATCCAGCGCAGCAGCAGCGGCCCGGGGCCGGCTTCATCCATCAAGGCCTGCGCTGCGGCCTGGCGCGGCACCGCCGGCAGGCGGTCGCGCGCCGACAGGCAGAAGCGCGCGCCGTGGCGGCGCAGCAGCTTGATATAGCGCGGCGTCAGCAGCGCCGGGTCGCGCAGCTCGACGGCATAGCAGGCATGCGGCGTGATGGACGGGTCCAGCGGCGGCAGCGCGCCCAGGAACGCGTCGAGCCGCTCCAGGAATACGCCGCTGTCCGCCAGGCTGCCCATCGGCGACAGCTGGAACAGCAGCGGCCCGCATTTGCCGCCGAGGCCGGCGCTCGCCGGGGCGATGAAGTCGCGCACCGCGATCTCCGCGTCCAGGAACGCCGCGTTGGCGAGCCGGCCGGCGCCGTCCGAGCCGCGCAGCCAGGCGTCGCAGACGCTGGCTGGCGCCTTGACCACGAAGCGGAAGCCGTCCGGCACTTGCGCCGCGTAGGAAAGGTAGTCGGCCAGCGGGATCGGCCCGTAGAAGCCGCGATCGATCCCCGCCGCGCGCAGCAGCGGATGGCGCGAGTATGCGGCCAGTCCCTTGCGCGACAGCATGCTGTCGCCGTACTCGCCGTCGTAGACCAGCTGGTTCCAGCCGGGGTATGCCCACGACGAGGTGCCGAAGTAAAGGCTGGCGGGCAGGCGCGCCGACAGCGCGCGCAGTGCCTCGTCCATCGGCGCGGGTTGCACGCCCTGGGCACGGACGGACTTTGCGGGAGGGGCGGGAGCTTGTTGCGGGGCGGGCACGGGCAGCCCGCCAAAGAGGTCTTCAGTCAATCGCTTCGGTTTCGGGTTCGGTATCGTTCAGTCGTTGCGCCCGATGGGCTGCTCATAAATATAGCGGCGCGACCAAGGCACCGTGCCCGACGACATCCCGGCCTTGTGGCAGACCACCTGGTAGATCGACATCTTGTCGGTCTCGAAGGCATGCGAGCAGCCGGCCAGGTACACGCGCCAGATGCGGTACTTCTTCTCGCCGACCATATCGCGGATGGTTTCGCCCTTTGCCTCGAAATTATCGGCCCAGTGGCGCAAAGTCTGCGCGTAGTGGCGGCGCAGCAGTTCCACGTCGATCGCCTCCAGGCCGCCTTGCTCCAGCGTCTTCAGCACCAGCCCGATGTGCGGCAGTTCTCCTTGCGGGAACACGTAGCGGTCCATGAACTCGGCGCCGTCCATCGGCGTCTGGCCGTTGTCGGGATCGGGCGAGGTGATGCCGTGGTTCATCGCGTAGCCGTCATCGGCCAGCAGTTCGCGCATGCGGCGGAAATATCCAGGCAGGTTGTCCTTGCCCACGTGCTCGAACATGCCGACGCTGGTGATACGGTCGAAGGTGCCGGTGGTGTCGCGGTAATCCTGCAGCCGGATCTCGATGCGGTCGGACAGTCCTGCCGCCCTGACGCGCTCGGCGGCCAGGTCAAACTGGTTCTGCGACAGCGTGATGCCCACGCAGCGCGCCCCGTACTTCTGCGCGGCGCGCAGCACCAGCGCACCCCAGCCGCAGCCGATGTCCAGCAGCGTCTGCCCGGGCTGCAGCCGGATCTTGGTCAGGATATGGTCGATCTTCTTCAGCTGCGCGGTGGCAAGGTCCTCGTCGCCGTTCTCGAAATAGGCGCACGAATACACCATGTTGGGATCGAGCCAGAGCTTGTAGAAGTCGTTGGAAACGTCGTAGTGGTACTGGATCGATTCCCGGTCTTCCTGCCTGGTGTGCGAGAAATGCTGCGCCACCCGGGCCAGCGCGCCGCCGGCGCGCCGCGTGGCAGCCGCCGACATGCCATAGCCGACCTTGATGATGTCGGCCAGCCGGCCGTCAAAGTCGATCTTGCCCTGCACGTAGGCCTCGCCCAGGTTGTCCAGGCTTGGCGTCAGCAGCAGCGGCAGTGCCGCGGCCTCGCGCACGGTCAGCGTGACCTGCGGCTTGTCGAAATGGCCCAGGGCATATTCGGTGCCATTCCACAGGCGCAAGCAGACCGGCAGGTTGGCATTGTCACGCAGGTCGGCGATCCAGTTGTCGAGTTGCTTTTCCAGGGCTTGCTTGAAAAACATGCGCTTTACCTCCCGATGGTTGCGGCACGCGCTCGACCGGTCCTCCGGACAAGGCAGGTACTGCCCCGAGCCTTGACCCGAGTCCGTCGCGAGCGCTTGCGTAAAAATCACCAAGCGACGCCAGTCCCACTTTAGTCGAATTCCGCGGGCAGTGCAGCGCACCCTCGGGAAGCCCCCGGGACAGACCCGTCCGGACCTCCGTGGCCAGCGCGTCAGGGCGAAAGGCGCACGATCTGCCAGGCACCGCCCGGCTGGACGCGATAGGCGATGCGGTCATGCAGGCGCGAAGGGCGCCCCTGCCAGAATTCCATCGCGGTCGGCACCAGCCTGTAGCCGCCCCAGTGCGGCGGGCGCGGCGGGTTGTCGCCGAACTTGCTGCGGTATTCCAGCTCGCGCTGCTCAAGCACGTCGCGGCCGGGCACTTCGCGGCTTTGTTCGGAAGCCCACGCGCCCACGCGCGAGCCGAGGGGGCGCGAGGCGAAATAGGCGTCGCTCTCGTCGTCGGCAACTTTTTCGACGATGCCTTCCACGCGCACCTGGCGCTCCAGCTGTACCCAGTGGAACAGCAGCGCGGCGCGCGGGTTTGCCGCCAGGTCCAGCCCCTTGCGGCTCTCGTAGTTGGTGAAGAAGGTGAAGCCACGGTCGTCGATGCCCTTGAGCAGCACGATGCGCGCGGAAGGCTGGCCATCGGCGCCGACAGTGGCCAGCGTCATGGCATTGGGTTCGGGCAGCTTGGCCGTGACCGCCTCGTCGAACCAGCGCTTGAACTGGCTCATCGGGTCGGGGGCCACGTCGGTTTCGGACAGCGAGCCCAGGACATAGGTACGGCGGAGGTCGGCGAGTTGAGTCATGTCGCAATCATCGGAGAATCGGTCGGGATGCGCGGCGGGCCCCGGGGGCGAGGGCGCAGGTCCGGCTGATTCGAGTATAGCGAATGCTTCGCGGGCCGCATTTGCGCGCCGGCAAGGCGTGCGGGCGGCGTCACAGCGGACAGGGCGCGCGCCGGGGCTCAAGCCGGCGGCAGCGCCCGGCGTCCCTGGCGCCGCGAGTAGTAACCGGCCACGCCCATGGCTCCGGCCATCGACAGGAAGATTGGCAGCATGCCAAGCGCCGTGCCGACCACGCCGAAGGTCAGCGGCCACACTACCTGGCTGGTATTGAGCACCGCGGAGCGCAGGCCCAGCGCCTCGCCCGCGCGCCCGTGCGGCGACACCGTGTGCAGGATGTTCATGACATTGGGCTGCGCGCTGCCCAGCGCCAGCCCGAGCACGAAGGCCAGCCCGCACATCAGCCAGAAATGCGTGACGAACGGGTAGGCCAGGTAGGCCAGAGCGCCCACCAGCAGCGCGGTGCGGATGATCTTCCACTCCGACAGGCGGCGCGACACCACCGGCATCGCCACGCGGATAATCAGCGTGGCAATGGCGAAGGCGCCCAGCACCCAGCCGATCGACGACGGCGACAGCCCGATGCGCGAGCCCTGGATCGGGATCAGGAAGGCATGCAGGTCCCAGGCCGCCGACAGCACCGCGCTGGCGACAAAGACGGCGCGCAGCTCGGGATACTGCAGCAGGTCCAGCGTGGAGCGGCGGCTGCCGTCCTCGATGGCGATGCGGCCGGCATTGCCGCCCTGCGCCGGCAGCCGCGGGCGCACCCACTGCAGGCCGGCCTGGCCGACCAGCGCCACCCCGACCAGCACGGCAAAAGCGGGGCGGAATCCGGCATGCTCGATGACGTAGCCCATCACCACCGGCCCCAGCGTGCCCGACACCGACAGCCCGAGCGCGTGCCAGGTGTAATTGCGCAGCCGCGTCTCGTTGGTCGAGACCTGGCCGATCAGCAACTGCATTGCCACCTGGACCAGCATGAAGCCCACGCCGATCAGCGCGCACGACAGGTACAGCGCATCCAGTTCATGCCACAGCGCCGGCAGCAGCGTGCCGGCCACTAGCATCAGCGAGCCGGCGGTCATCGGCTTGCGTGGACCGATCTCGTCGATGCGCTTGCCGGCGCGGATCGCGAGCAGCATCGGCAGCAGCGCATACAGCGACATCAGCACGCCGAGCGTGACTGTGGAAGCCTTGAGGGAAATCGCGAAGAGCGACACCACCACGCGGCTGGCGTTGAATGCCACGTGGTTGCACACCGTCAGCGCGATCAGCCAGGTGATCGGCGGGACGGCGGTGTGCGGCAGCGACATGGGGGCGGGCGAGTGGCGTCGTGGGGCCGCGCTCGTGGGCGGCCGGCGGCCGTGCCGAGGCGGACAACAAAAAACGAAAACAAGCGGAAACAAAGGGCGGCCGCAGCCGCGCCTTCCGAAGAATGCGAACGGGCGAACCCGCCTCGCATCCGATGCTTGCCATGCTTAAACTTCTTGTAAATGGCCGTTTAATTATGCGCCGCATGTGGGCGAGTTACAACGGCAATCTGCGACGGGATGTCGCAGCCGGCGGAAGTGTTGCTGTTTCGCTTCAGACAACTGCAGACATGTCGCCACGCGGCGACATTCCCGGCAAGGCGCCGGGGTGTCCATTGGCTCAGCCGCCCTTGTATAGCGCCGCGTCGTTGTCCGGGCGCAATGGCTTGCGCGCTTCGCGCTCTGGCGGGGGCGACCGGTGTGCAGGGCGGCCGGCCTGCGCCTCGGCCTGTGCGGCGGTGCCGGGCGTTTCCGGCGGGATCGGCTTGCCTGCGGTCATGCCCGCGGTACCGCCGGCCTTTGGATCCTTATAGGTCTTGCCGGGAGGCGGCGCGAGCGGGCGCTTGCGCAGGTCGGCCAGCAGTGTGGCGCACTTGCTGCTGTCGCCGCCGGGCGACAGGTCCACCAGCGGCAGTACCGCGGTGGCGACCGGCGCCACCAGGGCGAGCGACAGCGCCCCGCCGGCGCGCAGCGCCAGCACGCCGATGTCGGGGCTGACGGTCGGCTTCTTCATGGTTCCGCCCACGTACAGCGGCGAGCGCAGGGAAAAGATGCGCAGGCCCTTGGAGTCCGGATGGATCGTCAGCGCCAGCCGCTCGCTGCGCAGGTCGATGCCGCCGGTGGTCACGATGACGGCATCGTCGGTATCGAGCACGAAGGTGCGCGCGCGTGCGATGCCATTGGTAAAGGCAAAGTCACTGACGCCGCAGTTGATCTGCACCGGCCGGTCGCCGAACAGCTTGTTGATCACCAGGCTGCCCACGTTCAGGCCGATCGCTTCCAGGATGAACTTGCTGACGGTGCCGTTCTCTACCAGCAGCTTGGCCTCGCCGTTGGATGTTCCCAGCAGTGTCCCGACCGAATTGCCGGTGGCGGACAGCCTGGCGCTGCCATTGAGTTCGCCGATGCTGGCGCGCATCAGGTCGATGGTGGGAAACAGCTGCTTGAGCTTCATGTGGCGCGCGGTCATGTCGACCATCGCGCCCATTGGCTCGCGCTTGCCGTCCAGGCGCACGTTCGACACGAGGTTGCCGCCGGCCACGCCGAAGTTGAGCGGATCGAGCAGCAGCACGCCATCCTGCAGCTTCAGGTGAGTGACCAGGTTGGTGATGGGCAGGTCCGCGTCGCGGATGATGCGCTTGCCAGTGAAGTGCACGTCGGCATCGATCTTGTCCCAGCGCTCGGTACGGAACGGCGCCACCGGCAGGGCCTTGTCGGGCGGCTGCCGCACCGGGCTGTCCTTGGCCGGTTGCCCGGGCTTGGCGTCGGCGCCGATCAGCGGCGCCAGGTCGACGAAGCGCAGCTGGTTCGACTGCAGGGTGCCGGCCAGCAGCGGGCGCGGCTCGCGCTTGGTGAAGGTCAGCGTGCCGGACAGGTCGCTGCCGCCGACACGGCCGGTGAACTTCTGGTACTCGTAGATCGAGCCTTCCTTGCGCAGCGTGGCCATCAGCCGGCCGCGGGTTTCATAGGGTGGGGTCGACGGCAGCACCACGCCGGTGAGCGCATATAGCTTGGCCATGCTGTCGCCGGCCAGCGTCAGGTGGACGTCGACCGCGGCCAGGTGGGCGGGATTGGTCACGGTGCCTTCGATGAGCGCGCGCGTGGTGCCCACGCGCACATCGGCCAGGAACGGGAACGGCACATCGGTATTGCGCAGGCTCAGCACGGTGCCTGCCTTGCCGCTGGCATTGATGGTGGCATCGTTGTAGCGGCCGGTGGCTTTCCAGCGCAAGCCGTAGCGGTCGTTGCCGGCGGTGGCCGAGGCGGGCGGACCCGATGCAGACGGCGCCGAGGCGGACGGCGGGGACGTTGCCGACGGCGCGGATGCCGCCGCACCGCTGGCGGGCGGCCCGGGCGGCACGGCGGAAGCCTGCGGCCCGACCAGCGCGCCGTCGCGCGCCTTGTCATAGAGCGGGTTGTCGCCGATGGTGTCGAGCTGGGCCTGCAACTCGATCTTCTTGAACTGGTCGGCCAGCGCCAGGTTGCCGCGCGCCAGCACTACTTCGCCAATATCCAGCTCCCATTTTGACGGGCCTTTCTTGGGGCCGAACTCGAGCGTCCAGTTGTTGCGCGAATCGGCCAGCCGCTCCAGCCAGACCGCGGGGCTGTCGACGACGATGGTGGGCACGGCGATCTGGTGCGCCAGCAGCGGGATCGGGCGCAGTACGAAGATCAGTTCGCGCACGGTGGCGAGGTGGGGCTGGCTGGCCCAGTCGGTATTGGCGATGGTGATGTCTCGAGCCGACAACCGCGGCCACGGCACCAGCGTATGCCAGCCGGTCTCGCCCTCGCCGCGGCGCCAGGTCACGGTAAGGTCGCCGTTGATGGCAAAGGGACGGCCGATGGCCTCGGAAACCTTGTCGTTGAGCCAGGGTTTGACGCGGTTCCAGTCGAAGGTCAGGAACAGGATGACCAGCAGCGCGATCAGCGCGATCGGTGTCAGCACACTCCACAGGACGACCTTGCGGCGCATGGGCATGAGGGGGGCTCCTCTATGGCGGGGCAGGTCCGCTGGTACCGGCCGGCCCGAAAGGCCTGGTGGGGGCTTGCCGGGCCTTGCGTAGGGCGGCGAACGGACCACTGCAGGTCTATTGTATAGTTGCGCGCTTTCCGTCTTTGTCGGGGATTGGCTGACATCGCCGCCGGATAATGCCGGTTTTTTCTGCCGGCGCGGCCCCGGCCGCGGCCGCCTCGTCCCCACTCCGAGCCCTCAGCATGAACGATGCCGCACACCCCTTGCCTGGCGAGCTTTCCGGAGACCTCCCCGGTCATCTGCCTGGCCTGCCCGAGCCGCTGACCCACGAAAGCCCGGCCGACGACGACTACCACCGCCGCTTCGGCGGCGTCGCGCGGCTGTATGGCGCTGCCGGGCTGGCACGGCTTGAGGCGGCCCATGTGTGCGTGGTCGGCATCGGCGGCGTGGGCAGCTGGGCCGCCGAGGCGCTGGCGCGCAACGCGGTCGGCCGCATCACGCTGATCGACCTCGACCATATCGCGCTGTCCAACACCAACCGGCAGGTCCACGCGCTGGGCGATGCCTACGGGCGCGCCAAGGTCGAGGCCATGGCCGAGCGCATCGTCGCCATCAACCCGCGCTGCCGGGTGACGCAGGTCGACGACTTCGTCACCACCGACAACGTGCCCGTGCTGCTCGGCGCCGGCTATGACTACGTGATCGACGCCATCGACGCCGTGCGCGTCAAGACTGAAATGCTCGGCTGGGCGCGGCGCCAGGGCGTGCCGGTGATCACCTGCGGCGGCGCCGGCGGCCAGCTCGATCCCACGCGCGTGCGCATCGACGACCTGGCGCGCACGATCCAGGACCCGCTGCTGTCCAAGGTGCGCGCGGGGCTGCGCAAGCAGTGGGGTTTCACGCGCGACCCCAAGAAGAAGTTCGGCATTGCCGCGGTCTATTCCGACGAGCCGCTGCAGTATCCGGAGCCTGAGCAGCAGGCCTGCGAGATCGACGAGGCGCCGCCGCACGATGGGCACGCCGGCCATCCGGTTGCGAGCGGGCCGCAGGGGCTGGCCTGCGCGGGCTTCGGCTCGTCGGTGGCGGTGACGGCCGTGTTCGGCTTCGTGGCGGCGTCGGCGGCGATCGGCGCGATCGTGCGCGGCTAAGGCCGCACAGCGTCAGCCGCCGCACAACGTTCAGGCGCTCAACGCGCGCAGCAGGCCGTCGACCTCGGCCTCGCCCGGCGCCAGGTTGTCGAAGAAGATCAGTTCGGGATATTCGTCCGCGGCCGGCATGAAGCGCCGCGTGCGGTACGCGTCCCAGTGCTGCAGCTTGTAGGCGTCGTTAGGGTTGCCGCGCCGGATGATGCGCGCGTGCGCTTCGTCTTCCGGCAGGTGCACCCAGACGATGCGGACGGTGGTTCCTTGCGGCACCTGCAGCCATTCCGGATCGTTCAGCAGGTGGGCGCGAATCTCGCGCGACAGCGGGCCGATCACCAGTACGCTGATGCCCAGCGCCAGGTTTTCCCGCGCGGTATCGAGCAGGCCCTGGTATTCGGGGTCGCGCAGGTTGTCGAGGTAGGCCGGGCTGTCGCGGTCGTTGGGGTCGCCGGTGATCGCGGCCATGGCAGCGGCGCTGTAGCGGCCGTACAGCGTGTCCTTGTCGAGCAGGCAGAAGGGCTCGCCGGTGGCCTGCATCAGCGGGCCGATCAGGCGGTGGGCAAGGCTGGTCTTGCCGGTGCCGGCATGGCCGCAGAAGAAGATCAGTCGTGGCATGTGCGATAAAGGTGGCGGGCGGGGCGCATACCCCACAGCATACCCGCCCGGCTTGCGCAAGATCAGATGCGGGCCGCGGCGATTCGGTATCCTTGCCGTTTCCCACACGATTTCCCCACGATTGCCGCCGCTCCCCATGGACGCCAAAGACCAGCTTTCCTCCGCCGGCCTGCCCGAAGACCTCCATCTCGGCGAACCGGTCACCGATGCCACCCACGCCGAGTTCGTGCAATTGCTGGCCGCGGTGGCCAGTGCCGACGATGCCGGCTTCCTGGCCGCGATGGACGAGTGGATCGACCATACGCGCCACCATTTCGCGCAGGAAGAACAGTGGATGGAGGCGATGGGTTTCGGCCCGCGCCATTGCCACGCGGGCGAGCACAAGCAGGTGCTGGCCGTGGCCGTCGCCGTGCGCGACAAGGTCCGGACCGACGGCGAATTCGGGCTGGGCCGCCGGCTGGTGTCCGAGCTGTCAGGCTGGTTCGACCATCACGTCAAGTCGATGGACACGATGATGGTCGAGCATATGCGCGAGAACGGCTTCACGCTGGTGGAAGGGCCGGCTGAGGCGGCCTGAATCCCCCGAAGCCGGCCGAAGCCAGGTCAGGCAGGCCGCGCCGCGTCGCGGTCGATCACCACGAAATACTTGCGCACCGGCTCCAGCACCTGGAACAGGCCGGTGAAGCCCGCCGGGATCACACAGGCGTCGCCCGGGCCGAACTCGCTGGCCTGGCCGGACTCGTCGCTGATGCGGATGCGGCCGCTGATCACATGGAAGAACTCTTCCTTGCCCGCCGGGAAGGCGATGCGCCACGCGCCGGGCTCGCAGGCCCAGATACCGCAATCGAAATCGCCGTGTTCGGCGCTGTAGTGCGTCCAGGTGGTGCGGTCGGGGTTGCCCGACACCAGGCGGTCGGGCCGCGGGCGGTCGTGGGTCGGGGCGGGTTCGGTCCTGAAATCGATCAGGCGGGGCGTGGACATGGCGCCTGGCTCCCGCTCAGTTCAGCGACGTGCTCAGCTGGCGGCGCCAGCGCGACACCACTTCGGGCCGGTCGGCCAGCATCTCGAATACCGACAGCATGGTCTTGCGGCCGATATCGTCCTCGAAGCCGCGGTCGGTGCGCACGATCGCCAGCAGCTGCTCCAGCGCCGGCTCGTATTGCTGGCGCGCGATCATCAGCCGCGCCAGGTCCAGCCGGGCCGCCAGGTCGCGCGGATCGGCGGCGATGCGGCCGGTGAGGGTGGCCTCATCGGGCAGGCCGGCGGCGTTTTCCATGGCTTCGATGCGCGTGCGCAGGGCGCCGTAGCCATCTTCATGCTCGGCGCGCGGCGAGAGCGCCGCGAATTCCGCCCTGGCCCGGTCGACGGCGTTGCCGTCCAGCAGGAAGCCGATATAGGCCAGCCGCGGGGCGTCGGATTCCGGGTCCGCGGCAATCGCGTCGGCGAACAGGGTCTCGGCGCCGTCGCGGTTGCCGGCGGCGGCCAGTTCCTGCGCCTCGGCCAGCGGCGACCTGGCCTGGCCCGGCGCCAGCCGGCCCAGGAACTCGCGCAGCCCCGATTCCGGCAGCACGCCGGTGAACTGGTCCACGGCCTGGCCGTCGGCGATCGCCACCACATGGGGGATGCTGCGCACGCCGAAATGCGCGGCCAGCTCCTGGTTCTCGTCGACATTGACCTTGACCAGTTTCCAGCTGCCTTCGGCTTCTGCCTCCAGCCGTTCCAGCATCGGGCCCAGCGTGCGGCAGGGGCCGCACCAGGGCGCCCAGAAATCGACCAGCACCGGCGCCTGGTGCGAGGCGTCGATCACTTCGGTCTCGAAATTCTGCAGGTTGACGTCGCTCATGAACAATCCTGGAAAGAGGCGGAGATCCCTCTATTGTGAGGGCGAAGGCGCCAAATACAACGGCTGCCCGTTGTGTTCGGCCGTAGCCGCTCGCCGGCGTCCGGGAAAGTCACCGGTTGAAAATAGAACGATCGTTCAGTTATAGTCCTTGACCATACCGACAGACCCGGTCCGAAGACCGACGCACAGGAGACGTTTCATGCAGAACCCAGCTCGCCCGCATTTCCAGTTCTGGCCAAGGCGCCTGCCGACCGCCATCGTGCTGCCCGAGACGTCGCTCTGGTACAACCTGGAAGTGTCCGCGCTGCGCTATGCCGACAAGGCGGCGATCCGCTATTTCGGCAACGCCATCACCTTCCGCGAACTGGAAGCGCAGGCCACCGCGCTGGCCGGATGGCTGCAGCAGAAGGCGGGTGTGAAGAAGGGCGAGCGGGTGCTGCTGTACATGCAGAACTGCCCGCAGTTCATCATCAGCTACTACGCGATCCTGCGCGCTGACGCCGTGGTGGTGCCGGTCAACCCGATGAACCGCGCCGAGGAGTTCAAGCACTACGTCACCGATGCGCAGGCGCGCGTGGCGATCTGCACCGCCGACCTGGCCGCCGGCGTGGACCAGGCCGTGGCGGAACTGGCGCCGGCCGAGCGCCTGCAGCACCTGCTGGTGACGCAGTACGCCGACGCGCTGCCGCCCACGCACGAGCACCCCGAAGACGCGCCGCCCGCGTGGCTGACCACGCCGCACGCGCTGCCCGCCGGCGCGACCGCATGGGCCGAGGCGCTGGCCGCAGGCCTGCAGCCGGGGCCGCATACTGCCGGGCCCGACGACATGGCGGTGATGCCGTACACCTCCGGCACCACCGGCTTTCCCAAGGGCTGCATCCATACGCACCGCTCGGTCATGCACAACATTGTCGGCGGCGCGACCTGGTCGGGTTCGGGCGCCGAGTCGGTGATCCTGTCGGTGCTGCCGCTGTTCCACGTCACCGGCATGCAGTACGGCATGAACGGCCCGATCTACAGCGGCGCCACCGTGGTGATGCTGCCGCGCTGGGACCGCGAGGTGGCCGGCCGCCTGATCTCGCGCTACCAGGTCACGCACTGGACCAATATCCCGACCATGGTGATCGACTTCCTGGCCAGCCCCAACCTGGCGCAGTTCGACCTGTCGAGCCTGCGCTATATCGGCGGCGGCGGCGCGGCCATGCCGCAGGCCGTGGCCGAGCGCCTGCGCGAGCAGTTCGGGCTGCACTACCTGGAAGGCTACGGCCTGTCCGAGACCATGGCGCCGACGCACAGCAACCCGTCGGACCGGCCCAAGCTGCAGTGCCTGGGCGTGCCGACCTTCAACACCGACGCCCGCGTGATCGACCCGGTCACGCTCAGGGAACTGCCGCCCAACGAGATCGGCGAGATCATCGTCAGCGGCCCGCAGGTGTTCAAGGGCTACTGGGGCAAGGAAGACGCCACGCGCGAGTCCTTCATCGAGTTCGAGGGCAAGACCTTCTTCCGCACCGGCGACCTCGGGCGCATGGACGAGGAGGGCTACTACTTCATCACCGACCGCCTCAAGCGCATGATCAACGCGTCGGGCTTCAAGGTATGGCCGGCCGAGGTGGAGAACCTGCTGTACAAGCATCCCGACGTGCAGGAGGCCTGCATCATCGGCACCCGCGACCCGTACCGCGGCGAGACCGTCAAGGCGGTGGTGGTGCTGCGCGCCCATGCCAAGGGCAAGACCACGCCGGACGAGATCATCGATTGGGCCAAGGAGAACATGGCCGCGTACAAGTATCCGCGGGTGGTGGAGTTCGTGGACGCGCTGCCCAAGTCGGGGACCGGCAAGGTGATGTGGCGGCAACTGCAGGAGAGCGAGAACGCGCGAGCCGTGGCAGAGCAGAAGCCCGCGGCGGCCTGATCTGCGCCGCCAGCCTATGCCCGGGGCGGGTTCCCATTGCTGGCGAACCGCCACGGGGCGAGGCTCAATGCCCCCGCACTCGCATCAGCATCTTCACCATCGTCTTGTATCCCCGCTCGCGGGCATGGCGGGTCGGCGTCACGCCTTCGCGGTCGGCCAGGTTGGCGTCGGCGCCGGCATCCAGCAGCAACTGCACTGTTTCCTCGTAGCGCGTGCTGCCATCGCCCAGCACCACCGCTTCAAGCAGAGCCGTCCAGCCCAGGTTGTTGACGTGGTCGACGGCAATGCCCGCTTTCAGCAGCAGCTTCACCACTTCCACATGGCCCTGCTGGCTCGCGCCGATCAGTGCGGTGCCGTCGTAGCGGTCGGTGCTGGCCAGGTCCGCGCCATGCGCCAGCGCCAGCCGGACGATCTCGGCCTGGCCACTGGTGGCGGCCAGCAGGAACGGGCTGTTGGCGTCGGCGTCCTTGTGGTTCACGTCCGCGCCGGCCAGCATCAGCATCCGCGCGACTTCGACGTGGCGGCTCTGCACGGCGGCCAGCAGCGCGCTGCGCCCGCGTTCGTCGGCAGCGCGCGCGGTGGCGCCCGCGGCCAGCAGGCGCGCCACCATGTCCTGGTCGCCGATGCTGGCGGCGGTGATCAAATTGCGGTCGAGTGCGCTCAGGCCGTCGCTGCGCAGCGGTGCGCGCGCCGTGCCGCGCGGCTGCGCGGCGCCGGGCTGGCTGGCGCCGCCGGCCCCGGGCCGTGCCGCCAGGGTCTGGCCGCCCTGCGCCGCCAGCAGGCTGCCCCCCACCAGCAAGCCCATCAGGCCCAGCATCTCGTTGAGTACCTGTCTGCGGCTGCGGGCGGCGGGGCGCGTCATGGCGGGAACTCCTCGGCTCAGACGGTTTCGCGAGGCCGGTCCGGCAAGGGCGGGACGTCGTCCGTGCGGGTGCCGGCCGCGCCAGCCTGGGCGGCGGCGCTTTCGGCATCGGCCGCATCGTCCGCCTGGAGCTGGCGCCACAGCCGCCCCAGATAGGGGTCATCGACGCCGTTGGTGGCCAGCCCCAGCAGGGTTTGCTGCAGGTATTCGCGCGCCGGGCCGTACAGTCCGGCGGCGTGGCGAAGCCGCTCGACCACGCTGGTGTCCGGCAGCCGGCCGGCGTAGGACTCGTGCGTGCGGTTCATGACGAAGGCCAGGGCGCGTTGCCCGGGGCCCTGATCGCCATCGGCGCCGGTGCGGATGCGCAGCCAGCGCGGGTGGTACGCGCCGGTCAGCATCTCGCGGCGCCACAGCACGCGGAATTCCTGCTCGACCACGTGGCTGGGGATGCGGAACACCATGCCGTGGCAGCAGCCACCGCGATCCAGGCCCAGTACCAGCCCCGGATTGTCCCAGGTGCCGCGGTTGATGCGGGAGTAGAGGTAGAAGCCGCGGTGGTAGCCATGCACGGTCGCGCGCCGGCGCTCGGTGTGCACCACCATCGGGTTCCAGATCAGGGAGCCATAGCCGAACACCCAGACATCGCCGCCGAGCGCGGGGTCTTCGGGCTTGCATGCCAGCGCGTCGCAGAGGGACTGCTCCAGCACGTGCTCGGGCAACAGCGAGGACGCGACCGGGGTACTGCACAGCGAGGTGCGCAGCCGGTCGGATTCGAGGTCCTGTCGCGTAATGGCCATGCTGCAAGCATAAATCAAAGCTGCGTCCCGGGCAGGTGGGGAAAATGACATAACTGCCAGTTTTTCCCGGAAATGCCTGAGCCGGCGGCAGCGTTGTGGGCGCTGGACAACGGTCGCGGCCGCGTGGCGGCCTTGCTACCCGGCGTGATGCCGGATCGATGCATGCACGCGCACGCTTGTCCGCCGTCAGCCCGGAGCGTTTTGCTGGCCCGCGGTGGCGGGCAGTCTTTACAATGGGAGCCTCAATCCGACCAGGAGGAACCTGCGATGGCGCGTACGCTTACGGTGGTGTTCGGCAGCGGCAAGGAGTATGACTTCACGATCGGCGCGGACGAGCTGGCCGCGGTCGGCGAGGATGCGGCGTGGCGCTGGTTCGACCGGGAGTACACCGAACTCGATTGCCAGGCGTCGAGCCCGGTCGGCAAGGTGCTGGTGATCGACAAGATCCTGAACGTCGCCAAGTTTTCCGGAGAAGCGCGCTTCTCCGGCGATCCTGCCTGGGCGCAGGACTATGCGCGCCATGCGGCGCGTCTGCTGGACCGCGACAAGGTCCGCGTCGATGTCGGCAATGCCGCCATCGGTTTCTGAGTCCGCTGAGTCCGCTAACGAGGCGCGCGGCGCGCGCCCGTTTTGTCGCTCCCGCCCGCGCGGGAGCGACGTGGCGGCGATCAGACCGCCAGCAGTTCCACTTCAAACAGCAGCGTCGCGTTCGGCGGAATCACGCCGCCAGCGCCGCGCGCACCGTAGCCGAGGTCGGCCGGGATCACCAGGCGGCGCACGCCGCCGACCTTCATGCCCTGCACGCCTTCGTCCCAGCCGCGGATCACGTGGCCGGCGCCCAGCGGGAACACGAACGGGTCATTGCGGTCCTTGCTCGAATCGAACTTGCGGCCGGCCTGGCCGTTCTCGTACAGCCAGCCGGTGTAGTGCACGGTGACGTGCTTGCCGGCGGTGGCTTCGGCGCCAGAGCCGACGGTGGTGTCTTCGTATTGCAGGCCAGAGGGCGTGGTTTGCATGGTGATTTCCTTCCGATGAAAACTGGCAGGGACCAGTCGAGGTGAATCGGGAGCGCGGCGGTGGCCGCCTCGTTCAATCCTGGGCGCGCTGCAGCACGTCCAGTCGCAGTTGCACGTTGCGGTCGTCGTCGGCGACCCAGATATCGCCGTCCTGGATCGTCACCGACAGGCGCATCGCGCGCTGCGCCAGCGCGGCGAGCGCGTCGACCGCTTCTGTCGGGACATTGTAGACGGTGACGTTGCGCAGCTTGCCGGCCTTGCCCGCCATGCCCTTCCACCACTCGCGCGCGCTGGCGCCGCTGTAGGTGTACACGGTCACGCGCTCGGCGCGGGCGGCGGCGCGCTTCAGGCGCGCTTCGTCGGGCTGGCCCAGCTCGACCCAGTGGGCGATATCGCCGGTCAGGCGCTTGTCCCACAGGTCGGGCTCGTCGGGCTCATCCAGGCCGCGGGTGAAGGCCAGCGACTCGGTGGCTTCGCAGGCGAAGGCGAGCACGCGCACCATCATGCGCGCGTCATTCTCGGACGGATGCTGGGCGATGGTGAGGCTGTGGCTGCCGTAGTAGGGCCGGTCCATGTCGGAGACGGCCAGCTCGGCTTTGAAGATGGTGGACTTGAGCGCCATGAAGTGAGGTGTGCGGCTGCGTCCGGGCGCGGTGGCGCGGTACGCGAAAGGCCGCATCATACGCGATTCGGCGGCGCCGCCGTATGCGCGTGGGCAGGGCAAGGTGGGCCAGCCGGCACAAATGGCCGGCCAGGGACGCGGCTGGGGAACGACCTCAGCGCTTGCGGTATTCCTTCAGGTAGAAGCGCAGCAGCGCCGACAGCAGCAGCGTGGCCAGGAAGCCGGCTGCCACCACCAGCGCCTGGCCGGCATCGGTATCGAGCTGGCCGGCCACACCGAGGCGGAACAGCCAGGTGCCGACCATCATCGCCAGGAACGGCATCAGCAGGGCGCCGCGGCCGTAGGTGCGCACCGCCCACAGCGGGAAGCGGCGCAGGAATTCGCCCGGAATGCTGCACAGCAGGCAGGCGCCAGCGGCGGCCAGGGCGGCTGCGACGATGTCGCCGGAATGGATCTCGAACATGGTCTCTGTCTCGCGTTGCCGCACACGCGGCGGCGTGGCAGGGATTGAGCAAAGCGCTGATTCTACAAGAGAAAACTGCGCCGGAGGTGACGCGTTGGGCTAGCGCGCGGGGCTGGCCGCCGGCGATGCCTCTATCGCCACCTGAAGCGTCACGATGTCGCCCGCATCGGGCAGGAAGCGGGTCATGCCGAAGGCACTGCGCGGGACTTCGGCGCGGAAGTCGCCGCCGCACACCTGCCGCGCCACGCCGAACATCGTGACCTCGCCGCAGCGGAAGCGCTCGGCCTGCAGCCGCACCGGGTGGGTGACGCCGTGCAGGCTCAACTCGCCCTCGACCGCCACAAGCCGGCCGCCGTCGCTGATAAAGCGATCGGCACGCAGCCGCGCCACGGGAAACTGCGCGATATCGAAGAACTGTGCCGAGCGCAGCACGCCGTCGAGCGTGCGGTTGCCGGTGTCGACCGAGGCCAGGTCGACGGTCACGTCGACCGCGCCTGCACCGCTGTCGGCATCATAGACGATGCGGCCGTCGATCTTGCCGAAGCGCCCGCGCACCGAGCTGCGCTCGAAATGGCTGGCGCCGAAATAGACGGTGGTGTGGACCGGGTCGAGCGTGTATTCCACCGGTGCAGCGCCGGCGCCGGCGCTGCACAGCATGGCGATCGCAACGGCTGCCAGCAGGCGAACGGCTGCCGACATGGCTAGTGCACGAACACCGGCAGCAGGAAAATCCCCACCACCGACAGGTACCCGATGGTCCAGCATAGCGTGCGCAGCGTGGCCCGGTCGGTCAGGTAGCACACGGTGTAGAGGATGCGGGTGAGGATGAAGACCATCGACAGTTCGTCGATGCGCGCCTGCGGCGCTTGCAGGAAGCTGGCGGTGAGCACCGCCGCGGCAAAGAAGGGGAAGGCCTCGAAATGGTTGCGGTGCGCCAGGTCGGCGCGCCGCGCGCGCCCGGTCTGCTTGTCGAGCCAGCCGCGCGGGTCATGGTTGTCGAAGCCGGGCGCGCTGGCCTTGGCGATGGCTACCGTGGCGAGCGGCAGCACGCCGGCCAGCAAAACGCACCAGAACGCGATCGGCATGGTTTCGGTCCTTTCCGTTGCAGGGCCGCAGCCGCAGCAGCCGGGGCGGCCGCTGCGGCCGGTAGCGCGGTCAGGCGGCGACCACGCGGATCTCGATGCCCGCCAGGCCCACCACCTGCCCGGCGCGAATCTTCGCAGTCTTGCGCGATTCGGGCGCGCCGTCCACCGAGACTTCGCCGGAGGCGACCAGCGCCTTGCCGGCGCCGCCGCTGTCGCACACGCCAGCCAGCTTGAGCAGGTCGTTAAGGGCGATGAACTCGCCCTCGAGCGGGAAGGTGATGGTCTGCACCGGAGTTGCCTTGCCCATCACTTGCCCCAGCTGTCCTTCAACCCGACGATGCGGTTGAAGACCGGCTTGCCCGGCTGAGAATCATTGCGGTCGGCAACGAAGTAGCCGTGGCGCTCGAACTGGAACCGGTCTTCCGGCTGCGCCTCGCGCAGGCCCGGCTCCAGGTAGGCTGTGACCACCTTCTTGGAATCGGGATTGAGCGCGTCCAGGAAGTTCTTGCCGCCGGCGTCCGGGTTGGGGTCGTTGAACAGGCGGTCATACAGGCGCACCTCGGCCTCGTAGCCGTGCGCGGCGCTGACCCAGTGGATCACGCCCTTGACCTTGACGCTGTCGGCGCCCGGCGTGCCGCTCTTGGTATCGGGCAGGTAGTTGGCATGCACGGCGACGACGTTGCCGTCGGCGTCCTTGTCCACGCCGGTGCACTCGACCACGTAACCGTATTTCAGGCGCACCTTGTTGCCCGGGAACAGGCGGAAATAGCCCTTGGGCGGGGTCTCGTTGAAGTCCTCGCGCTCGATCCACAGTTCGCGCGACAGCGGGAACACGCGCTTGCCCAGTTCCGGCTTCTTCGGATGGACCGGGGCCGAGCATTCCTCGCTCTGGCCTTCGGGGTAGTTGTCGATGACCAGCTTGAGCGGGTCCAGCACGGCCACGCCGCGCGCGGCCCGGCCGTCCAGGTCGTCGCGCACCGCGCCTTCGAGCGTGCTCATGTCGATCCAGCTGTCGGCCTTGGCCACGCCGACGCGGTCGCAGAACAGCTGGATCGATTCCGGCGTATAGCCGCGGCGGCGCACGCCGACCAGCGTGGGCATGCGCGGGTCGTCCCAGCCGTCGACACGGTTCTCGTCGACCAGCTGCTTGAGCCTGCGCTTGCTGGTGATGGCGTAGGTCAGGTTCAGGCGCGCGAACTCATACTGGTGCGGCAGCGGGTCGCGGAACACGCCGGCGTCACGCAGGTGCTCCAGCACCCAGTCATACAGCGGGCGGTTGTTCTCGAACTCCAGCGTGCACAGCGAGTGCGAGATATTCTCCAGCGCGTCCGAGATGCAGTGGGTGAAGTCGTACATCGGATAGATGCACCACTTGTCGCCCGTGCGGTGGTGATGCGCGTGGCGGATGCGGTAGAGCACCGGGTCGCGCATCACGATGTTGGGCGCGGTCATGTCGATCTTGGCGCGCAGCACGTGCTCGCCGTCGCCGTACTTGTCGGCGCGCATGTCGCGGAACAGCTGCAGGTTTTCCTCGACGGTGCGGTCGCGGTAGGGCGAGGGCTTGCCCGGCTCGGAGAAGTTGCCGCGGCTGGCGGCGATCTGTTCGGCCGACTGGCTGTCCACGTAGGCGGCGCCGCGCTCGATCAGCGTCTCGGCAAAGGCGTAGAGCTGGTCGAAGTAGTCGCTGGCGTAGTACAGGTGCGGCTGCTTCTGGCCGTCCTTGCCTTCGCTGTCCCAGGAGAAGCCGAGCCAGTGCACGGCGTCGATGATCGAATCGACGTATTCGGTGTCTTCCTTGACCGGGTTGGTGTCGTCGAAGCGCAGGTGGCAGCGGCCGCCATAGTCGCGCGCCAGCCCGAAGTTCAGGCAGATGCTCTTGGCATGGCCGATATGCAGATAGCCGTTGGGCTCCGGCGGAAAGCGGGTGATGACGGTCGGCAGCGGCTCGCCTTGCTTGTCCTGGCGGCCGGCATAGGTGCCGGCGGCGAGGTCCTGGTCGATGATGCTCCGCAGGAAGTTGGAGGCGGCTGGGGTGCTGTCGGTAGGCTTGTTGTCGTGGCTCATGGTGGCGCCGGTTGGCCGGCCGGATGGATCGACGGGTTGGATCGATACGGTGGCCGGTCGGGTCGTCAGATTGCGTGGCGGAATGCCAATACCGGGATTTTACCGTGCCGGCGGCGCCGCACGCGGTGAGCATCGGCTCATTTATGGTTTGTCGGTTGCCGGCGCCGGTTGGCCGCACCGAAAGTGACGCGTCGGAGTAGCATGGAGACCCGTGCCGGCCGGCCACGGCCGCCAGTCCTTCACCGCAGCAGGAACGCCCATGAACGCCCACACCGATGCGGCACAAGTGCCGCCCATGCCCCACGATGTCGTTGCCGCGCTGTGGCGCGATGCCGGCCTGCCCGCGGAGGCGCTGGCCCATCTGCGCCTGGACGGCGCCGAGCCGGTGCTGCCTTCAAGCTTTGCCGTGGGGACCGCGGCGCAGGCCAGCCTGGCCGCGTCGGCGCTGGCCGCCGCCACGCTGTGGCAGGGCCGCAGCGGCCGCTGGCAGGACGTCAGCGTCGACATGCGCCACGCGATCACCGAGTTCCGCAGCGAGCGCTACCTGCGCGTCGACGGCGGTCCCGCGCCGGAGCTGTGGGACAAGATTGCCGGCACCTACCGCTGCGGCGACGGCCGCTGGGTCCGGCTGCACACCAATTTCCCGCATCACCGCGATGGCGTGCTGCGCCTGCTGGGCTGCGCCTATGACAAGGCGGCGGTGCAGGCGGCGCTGGAAAAGTGGGAAGCCGAAACGTTCGAAACCGCCGCGTCCGACGCCGGCCTGGTGGTCGCTGCGCTGCGCAGCTTCGACGAATGGGACCGCCATCCGCAGGCCGCGGCGCTGCGCGGCCTGCCGCCGGTGACGCTCGAGCGCATCGGCGATGCGCCGCCACAGCCATGGCCGGCGCCAACGTCTGCCGATGCGCGGCCGCTGTCGGGGGTGCGCGTGCTCGACTTCACCCGCATCATCGCCGGCCCGGTCGCCGGGCGCACGCTGGCCGCGCATGGCGCGGACGTGCTGCTGGTAACCTCCGCGCACCTGCCGTCGATCGCGCCGCTGGTGATCGACACCGGCCGCGGCAAGCGCAGCTGCCAGCTCGACCTGCGCGACCCTGATGACAAGCGCACGCTGCACAAGCTGCTCCACGGTGCCGACGTGATGGTGCAGGGCTACCGGCCCGGCGGCCTGGCCGAGCTGGGCGTGGGCGCGGAAGCCGCGGCGCGGGCGCGGCCGGGCATCGTCTACGTGTCGCTGAGCGCGTATGGCCACGTGGGGCCGTGGGCGCACAAGCGCGGCTTCGATTCGCTGGTGCAGACCGCCACCGGCTTCAACCACGCCGAGGCCGAAGCGGCCGGCAGCGACACGCCGCGGCCATTGCCGGCGCAGGTGCTGGATCATGCCGCGGGCTACCTGCTGGCATTCGGCGCGATGGCCGCGCTGCACCGGCGCGCGCTGGAAGGCGGCAGCTGGCACGTGCGCGTGTCGCTGGCCCAGGTGGGGCAGTGGCTGCGCGGGCTGGGGCGGGTGCCGCAGGGGCTGAAGGCGCCCGAGCAGAAGATCGACGATGTCGCCGACCTGCTCGAAGCGGTGCCGTCCGGCTTCGGCATGCTGACCGTGGTGCGCCACGCGGCGCTGCTGTCCGGGACGCCGGCGCGCTGGACGCTGCCGTCCGAGCCGCTCGGCACGCACGCGCCGGAGTGGCTGCCGCGCTAGTACAGAGTATTACGCTGCCGTTCGGGCAGCTCGCGGTCATAGGCGGCGCCGTCGATGGCGTTCTCGCTCAGCGTGGCCAGGATCTTGCCGTTGCTCGGCAGCGTCTGCCGTGCGACCTGCGCGTCCGCGGACCACAGGCGCGAGCGGATCAGCGCGCGGGCGCACTGGAAGAACACCGACTGCACCGTGATCACGAGCACCGTGGTCGGTGCCTTGCCGTCGACCACGCAGCGCGCGATCAACGCCGGGTCGACGCTGATCTGCGCGGTGCCGTTGACACGGATGGTCTCGTTGACGCCGGGGATTACGAACAGCAGGCCGACGCGCGGATCGGCCACGATATTGCGCAGGCTGTCGATGCGGTTGTTGCCGCGCCGGTCGGGCAGCAGCAGCGTGCGCTCGTCCAGCACCTGCACGAAACCGGGCATGTCGCCGCGCGGCGAGCATTCGGCCCAGTCGTCGGCGACGGTCGACAGCAGGCAGAACGGTGCGGCCTCGATAAAGGCGCGGTATGCGGGTGCAGGTAGTCAACTTCCTTGGACAGCGAAGGTGCCGCGGGCTGGGCGTAGAGCGCTTCCAGTTCGGCCAGGGAGGTGATGGCGTGCGAGGTCATGGCGGGGCGGTTGGCGGGGCAAGCGACAATGTAGCGCAGCCGGCGGCGCTGCGCAGGGCGGTCAGAGTGTCACGGTGCCGCGGCCAATCTCCAGCACGCGGCCGCCCACGCGGATCGCGCCGTCCGTGCCGACCGACAAGCGCAGCCGGCACGGGCGGCCGACGGCCTCGCCCTGGTCGATGATGTATTCCGCCGGCAGCGCGCGGCTGGTGGCGAGCAGCCAGCCACCGAGGTTGGCGCAGGCCGAGCCCGTGCCCGGATCCTCGGCCACGCCGCCGCCCTGCTTGGCGAAGAAATAGCGCGACAGCACGCGGCCAGGCTGTTCGGGATCGAAGGCGAACACGTACGCGGTCTTGCGGCCCAGGCTGCTCTGCGGCCAGATGTCGAGCCGCGCGCTGTCGGGATTGGCGCGTCCCACGGCATCGGTGCTGTTCACGGCCACCAGCAACTGGTCGGCGCCGGTGTCGACCCACATCGGCGACACCAGCAGGTCGCTCTCCTGCAGGCCGAGCAGGCTTGCCATCCCGGCATCGGGCAGGCCGGCCGGGGCGGTCTTCGGCATGCCGCTGTGCGGTGCGGTGAAAGTCCACACATCGCCCTGCGCCGTCACCGGGACCACGCCGGCGAGGAACTCGAGCGTCAGCGTGTCGCCGGTGCCGGCCAATTCGCGCACCACGTGCGCGGTGCCCAGCGTGGGGTGACCGGCGAAACGCATCTCATGGCCGGGCGTGAAGATGCGCACACGCGCGCTGGCATTGTCCGACGGCAGAATAAAGGTGGTTTCCGACAGGTTGAACTGCAGCGCAAGCGCCTGCATGGTGGCCTCGTCCAGGCCGCGCGCGTCTTCGAACACGCACAGGGGATTGCCGCCGAAGGTAGATTCGGCGAAGACGTTGAGCAGGCGGAAGGCGTAGGTGGGCATGGTGCGGGCTCCGGAAGCATCCGAGCAGTGTACGGAGGCGGAGTCGGTGCGCCATGCACAGTTGGCGGGGTTGTGGGCGGGCCAGTTGCGGGGTTTGCTCCCCTCTCCCGCGTGCGGGAGAGGGAGAACACCTTGCTTAGGCTAGCTCGGGCGGCTTGGGTGCACCCAAAACCGTTGGCTTCGTTGGTGGCTCAGAACCCCACCGCCTGCCCGTCGCGCCGGCTGTCGCTGGCGGCCACGTACCCTTGCTCCGGATCGTCCGACAGGCGCCAGATAAACTGGCCCGAGCCAAAGTCCATGTACGGGTCTTCCACCGACTTCAACTGGTGCCCGCGCGCCTTCAGCCCTGCGACCGTGGCCGGGTCCATGGTGCCTTCCACGTCCAGCGTGAAATCGCGGTTGACCTTCCAGCGGGGCGCGCAGCATGCGGCCTGCGGCTGCTGGTTGTAGTCCAGCATGCGCACCACCGTCTGCAGGTGGCCCTGCGGCTGCATGTCGCCGCCCATCACGCCGAAGCTCATCACCGGATGGCCGTTTTTCGTCAGGAAGGCCGGGATGATGGTGTGGAACGGGCGCTTGCCGCCGGCCACGGCGTTGGCGGACCTGGGATCCATCGAGAAGCCCACGCCGCGGTTCTGCAGGCTGATGCCGGTGCCCGGCACCACCACGCCAGAGCCGAAGCCCATGTAGTTCGACTGGATGAACGAGACCATCATGCCGCTCTCGTCGGCGGCGGTCAGGTAGATGGTGCCGCCCACCTTGGGCATGCCGAAGTTGAAATGCGTGGCGCGCTGCATGTCGATCAGCCTGGCGCGCGATTTCAGGTACGCGTCATCCAGCATCTGTTCCGGCGTGACTTCCATGCTGCGCGGGTCGGCCACGTAGCGGTACAGGTCGGCGAAGGCCAGCTTCATCGCTTCGATCTGCAGGTGCTGCGAATCGACGGAGTCGACCGGGATCGAGGCCATGTCGAACTGGCTGAGGATGCCCAGCGCCACCAGCGCGGCAATGCCCTGGCCGTTGGGCGGGATCTCGTGCAGTTCGTAGCCGCGGTAGGCCTTGCTGATCGGCTTGACCCAGTCGGGGCGATAGTTGCGCAGGTCGTCAAGCGTCATCGCGCCGCCGCACTGCTTGCTGAAGGCGGCGATCTTCTCGGCGATCTCGCCTTCGTAGTAGGCGCGGCCGCGGGTCTCGCCAATCTTGCGCAGCGTCTCGGCGGCAGCCTTCATGGTGAACTTCTCGCCGACCAGCGGCGCGCGGCCATTGGGCATGAAGGTCTCGGCGTAGCCCGGCTGGTCCTTCAGCTCGGGCACAGCGGCGGCCCACTTGTGCGCCACCACGGGCGGCACGGCGTAGCCACGCTCGGCGATCTCGATCGCCGGCTCCATCAGGTCGGCGAACGGCAGCTTGCCGAAGCGCTCGTGCATCGCCGCCCAGCCGGCGATCACGCCGGGCACGGTGACCGAGTCCCAGCCGCGGATCGGGCGGTTGGCCAGGCCGTTGGCGTCGGTGCCGTACTTGTTCCTGAAGTACTCCGGGTTCCAGGCGGCCGGGGCCACGCCGGAGGAGTTCAGGCCATGCAGCTCCTTGCCGTCCCACAGGATGGCGAAGGCATCGCTGCCCAGGCCGCACGATACCGGCTCGACGATGGTGATCGCGGCCGCCGCGGCGATGGCCGCATCGACGGCATTGCCGCCCTTGAGCAGCATGCGCAGGCCGGCCTGCGCAGCCAGCGGGTGCGAGGTGGACACCACGTTGCGCGCAAACAGCGGGATGCGCACGGAGGGGTAGGGGTTGGTCCAGTTGAAGTTCTGCATGGCTTTGTCTGTCGTTTCAGGAAGCGGCCGGGCCGTGGTGGGCGCCGGCAGCGTTGGCACTCGCGGTGCCGTTATTCTGCCGTGATCTTGCGATCCCTGATCAGCTTGCCCCAGCGGGCGCTGTCCTTCTTCACCATGGCGGCAAACTGCGCCGGCGTGCCGCCGACCGGCTCGGCGCCCAGCTTGCCCAGTCGTTCCCTGACCTCGGGCGACTGGATGGCGTTGTTGAACTCGGCATTCAGGCGATTGACGATGTCCGCCGGCATCCCCTTGGGCCCGTAGATGCCGAACCACGTATCCGACTCAAAGCCGGGCAGCCCCGACTCGCTGGCCGTGGGGATCTCCGGTGCCAGCGGCGAGCGCCTGGCGCTGGTCACCGCCAGCGCCTTGAGCTTGCCGTCCTTCACATGCGGCAGCCCCGAGACGATGCTGTCGAACAGCACCTGCACTTTGCCCGAGATCAGGTCGGGCACGGCCAGCGCGGTGCCGCGGTAGGGGATATGGGTGATGAACACGCCGGCCTGCGCCTTGAACGCCTCGGCGGTCAGGTGCACCACGGTGCCATTGCCGCTGGAGGCGTAGTTGAGTTCGCCGGGATGCTTCTTGGCGTAGTCGACCAGTTCGCGCACGTTCTTCACCGGCAGGCTGTTCGGCACCACCAGCACGTTGGTGGCGATCGCCACCTGGCCGATGGGGGTGAAGTCGGTCTCGGTGTTGTACGGCAGGCGGGTGTTGATGTACGGGCCGATCGAGTGCGTGCTGGTGGTCGCGATCAGCAGCGTGTAGCCGTCCGGCGCGGCCTTGGCCGCCATGTCGGAACCGATCGCGCCGCCGGCGCCCGGGCGGTTGTCCACCACGATCTGCTGGCCGATGTCGGTGCCTACCTTCTGGGCGATGGCGCGCGCCAGCAGGTCGGTCGCGCCGCTTGCCGGGAAGGGCACGATCAGGCGGATCGGCTTGCCGGGATAGTTGTCGGCCAGTGCGGGCGTCGTGGCCAGGCACATGCCACAGGCAGCGGCGATGCCGGCGAGGCGCAGCCAGGATTTCATGCTTGTCTCCGGAGTCAGGCTTGGGGCGGGCATACAGCGGGCAAGGATTGATGAGCCCGCTTAATTATTCCGTGCCGCCGGTCACAAAGAAAGCTAATATTTCTTTCCAATGTCACAAGGAAAATTTAAGTATCGACGCAGCTTTGCAGCATCGCGCACGGGCACCGATGAGCACTATCCGATTCCTTCGTACCTTCGTTTCCGTAGCCGACCAGGGCTCCTTTGCCGCAGCCGCCGGCCAGGTGGCCCTGACCCAGGCCGCTGTCAGCCTGCAGATGCGCGCGCTCGAAAGCGAACTGCGGCGTGAATTGTTCGACCGCAACGGCCGCGTCGCGGTGCTCAATGCCGATGGCCGCGCGCTGTTGCCGCAGGCGCGGCGCCTGCTCGCCCTGTACGAAGAGATGCGGCTGCCGCTGGCATCGGACCAGGCCATGGCCGGTGCCGTGGCCGTGGGCGCGGTGGTGTCGGTGATGGGCGGCCTGTCGCACGCGGTGGCCCGCATGAAGCGCACCTACCCGGCGCTCGACGTGCGCCTGGTCGGCGCCAAGTCGATCGAGCTGGCGGCACAGGTCGAGGCCGGCGAGCTCGACGCGGCGATCCTGGTGGAAGGCGCCACGCGGATTCCCGGCACGCTGCGCTGGACGCCGCTGTACCAGGAGCCGCTGGTGGCGATCGCCGCACGCGGCAGCCCCGGCCGCGATGCGCGCGAGGCGCTTGCCGGGAATCCTTACCTGCGCTTCGACCGCAGCCAGCGCACCGGCGTGCTGGTCGAGCGCGCGCTGCGCCGCGCGCACCTGAAGGTCAACGAGTTCCTCGAGCTGAACGCCATCGAGGCGCTGGTCGAGCTGGTGCGCCAGGAGGTGGGCGTGACCGTAGTGCCGCTGCTGCGGCGCGCGCGCTGGCACGACGACGAGGCGCTGCGCATCCTGCCTCTGCTGGTCAACGGCGAGCCGGTCATGCGCCACATCGGCATGCTCGAGCGGCGCGACCACGGGCGCGGGCAGGTAACGGCGGCGGTGCGGGCGGCATGCAGCGAACTGTTTGGCGCCTGAGTGGCACCAGAAGCCGGTCGCCATGGCGCCATAAGCGCGGTCTATCGGCCAGATAGACAGAATCGCATTCTCCTCGGGCCGAGCTGTGCATATATTTTGGTTGCGGACAGCCGCTGCGGAAGTCAGACAGCGCGGCTTCGCCCTGCGCGCGCCCCGATCGTCACGCCGGTGCGCGCCCGCGCGCGTCCGCGCACCGGCGGCAACCAGCCGGCTTGCGTTGCAAGAACGTCCGGCGAGTCGTGCCGGAGCGGGAATCTTCGAAGTCAGACAGCTATTCGGGCAATAACAGCAATCGAGCGACCGCTGACGCCATCGCGGCAGGCGTATGCAGTACGTCCCCCTAAGGAGAGAACGTATGTCTAACGAAGCAAAGTGTCCCTTCACGCATACCGCCGGCGGCGGTACGACCAATCGCGAGTGGTGGCCAAAGCAATTGCGGCTGGACCTGCTCAGCCAGCATTCCGGCAAGTCCAACCCGCTGGGCCCGGACTTCAACTACCGTAAAGCGTTCAAGGACCTGGACCTGGCCGCGGTGAAGAAGGACCTGGCGGCGCTGATGACCGACTCGCAGGACTGGTGGCCGGCGGACTTCGGCCACTATGGCCCGCTGTTCATCCGCATGGCCTGGCACGCCGCCGGCACCTATCGCATCGGCGACGGCCGGGGCGGCGCAGGGCGCGGCCAGCAGCGTTTCGCGCCGCTCAACAGCTGGCCGGACAACGTCAGCCTGGACAAGGCGCGCCGGCTGCTATGGCCGATCAAGCAGAAGTACGGCCAGAACATCTCGTGGGCCGACCTGCTGGTGCTGACCGGCAACGTCGCGCTGGAGACCATGGGCTTCAAGACCTTCGGTTTCGGCGGTGGCCGCGAAGATACCTGGGAGCCTGACGGCGACGTGTACTGGGGCGACGAAAAGACCTGGCTCGGCGGCGACCTCCGCTACGGCAAGGGTGCCGCGGGTAAGTACGACGACGCCGGCGTGCTGGTTGCCGACGAGGACATGCATGGCGCCGAGGCCAGCCGCACCGACCACGGCCGCCACCTGGAAAACCCGCTGGCAGCCGTGCAGATGGGCCTGATCTACGTGAACCCGGAAGGGCCGGAAGGCAACCCGGACCCGCTTGCCGCGGCGCACGATATCCGCGAGACTTTCGCGCGCATGGCCATGAACGACGAGGAAACCGTTGCGCTGATCGCCGGCGGGCATGCCTTCGGCAAGACGCACGGTGCCGGACCGGCGGACAACGTCGGCGCTGAACCGGAAGGCGCGGATCTCGAGCTCCAGGGCCTGGGCTGGTCGAGCAGCTTCCGCACCGGCAGGGGCGCCGATACCATCACCAGCGGGCTGGAGGTGACCTGGAGCAAGACGCCGACGCAATGGGGCAACAGCTACCTGGAAAACCTGTTCGGCCATGACTGGGAACTGACCAAGAGCCCTGCCGGCGCCAACCAGTGGGTGGCCAAGAATGGCGGCGAGACCATCCCGCATGCGTACGATCCGTCCAAGAAGCTGCGGCCGACGATGCTGACCACCGACCTGTCGCTGCGCTTCGACCCCGAGTACGAGAAGATCTCGCGGCGCTTCCTGGAGCATCCCGACCAGCTTGCCGACGCCTTCGCCCGCGCGTGGTTCAAGCTGACCCATCGCGACATGGGTCCGCGCGCGCGTTACCTGGGCCCGGAAGTCCCGCAGGAAGATCTGCTCTGGCAGGACCCGGTGCCGAAGGTTGACCATCCGCTGGTCAACGACCAGGATGTCGCCGCGCTCAAGCAGAAGGTGCTGGCTTCGGGCCTGCCGCTGTCGCAACTGGTGCAGACCGCGTGGGCGTCGGCATCGAGCTTCCGCGGTTCGGACAAGCGGGGCGGCGCCAATGGTGCGCGCATCCGGCTGGCGCCGCAGAAGGACTGGGCCGTGAATGAGCCCGGACAACTGGGCAAGGTGCTCAAGGTCCTCGAAGGGATCCAGGCCGAATTCAATGGCGCGCAATCCGGCGGCAAGAAGATCTCGCTGGCCGACCTGATCGTGCTGGCCGGCGGCGCGGCCATCGAGCAGGCGGCGCAGAAGGCGGGGCACAAGGTCACCGTGCCGTTCTCGCCGGGCCGCACCGATGCGTCGCAGGAACAGACCGACGTGGATGTAATGGCCGCGCTCGAGCCGAAGGCGGACGGGTTCCGCAACTTCGTCAAGGCGAAATACAGCATCCCGCCGGAGCACCTGCTGGTCGACAAGGCGCAGCTGCTGACGCTGACCGTGCCCGAGATGACGGTGCTGATCGGCGGCCTGCGCGTGCTGAACGTGCATACCGGATCCGATGCGCATGGCGTCCTGACTGACCGCCCGGAAACGCTGACCAACGACTTCTTCCGCAACCTGCTCGACATGCGTCTGGAATGGAAGCCGCTGTCGGACGAGCGCGAGTTGTTCGAAGGGCGCGACCGCAAGACCGGCGACAAGAAGTGGACCGGCACGCGTGTCGACCTGGTGTTCGGCTCGAACTCGCAGTTGCGCGCGCTCAGCGAGGTCTATGCCAGCGAGGATGCGCAGGAAAAATTCGTCAGGGATTTCGTCGCGGCCTGGGCCAAGGTGATGAACCTCGACCGCTTCGACCTGCTGGATTGACGCCTGCCGTTTGAGCGGCAGCTCGGCCCCCGTCACGGTGTCATGCCGTGCCGGGGGCCGGGCATGCGCGTCGTCACCAACAGCGGCGCGCAAAAAAACGGCCGGCACGCGCCGGCCGCCAGATTGCTGACGTATGGCTTTGCCCTACATCATCCTGTGCGCGAAGTGCCCGCGCTTTGCATCGGCCATCAGTTCCATGAACTGGTCGGTGCTCATGTGCACCAGTTCCTGGTGGTCGCCCGCTTCGAAATAGACGTCGGCGTGCGTCAGCAGGCTGTCGTCCAGCCAGGTCTGCGTGCCATACGCCATGCCGACCGGCGGGATCGCGCCGTGGTCGCAGTCCCTGAAGACTTCGCGCACGCCATCCTCGTGCGCCAGCGACAGGTTGCGTCCGGTCTGCTCGCGGATCTCGGCAAGTTTCAAATGGTGCGTGGAAGGAATCACCGCGGCGACATAGCCGCTGTCGTCTTCCAGCAGGACGGTCTTGGCCAGGCGGTCTCCGGGAATGTGTGCAGCGTGTGCAGTGGCCATGCTGCTCAGGCTGTAGGGGTGCCGAACGGTGTCGAACTGGCTGTGCTTGGTGCTCAGGCATTTCGCCAGCGTATTAGCCATGGTCATGATCTCAAACCTCCGACGCGCTCATCGCGACAGTTGTCCGGGTGCTAATACTATAGGTCGCTGCGGGCCTGGTGGAGGCGTGTCACCGCGTCAATTCCCGGCAACAAAAAAAGGCACCTCGCGGTGCCCCCAGTGTTGCATTGCGAGCCGGCCCGCAGGCCGGCGGCAAGTCCTGCTTATTCTTCCTGGAACGCTTCTTCGCGCTTGGCCTTGATCGACGGCAGCGCCACGATCACCACCAGCACCGCCGCGGCGATCAGCAGGCCCATCGACAGCGGACGCGTCACGAACACGCTGAAGTCACCACGCGACAGCAGCAGCGAGCGGCGGAAGTTTTCTTCCATCATCGGCCCCAGCACGAAGCCGAGCAGCAGCGGAGCGGGTTCGCAGCGCAGCTTGATGAACAGGTAGCCGATCACGCCGAAAGCCGCGGTCTGGAACACATCGAACGTGGTGTTCTGGACCGAGTACACGCCGATGCAGCAGAACGTCAGGATGGCCGGGTACAGGTAGCGGTAAGGCACCTTCAGCAGCTTCACCCAGATGCCGATCAGCGGCAGGTTCAGCACGATCAGCATCAGGTTGCCGATCCACATCGAGGCGATCAGGCCCCAGAACAGCGCCGGGTTGCTGGTCATCACCTGCGGGCCGGGCTGGATGTTGTGGATGGTCATCGCACCCACCATCAGTGCCATCACTGCGTTGGGCGGAATGCCCAGCGTCAGCAGCGGGATGAAGGAGGTCTGCGAAGCCGCGTTGTTGGCCGATTCCGGACCGGCCACGCCTTCGATCGCGCCCTTGCCGAATTCCTGCGGGTACTTGGAGGTCTTCTTCTCCAGCGAGTACGCCGCGAACGAAGCCAGCGAGGCACCGCCGCCCGGCAGGATGCCCAGCGCTGAGCCCAGCGCCGTGCCGCGCAGCACGGCCGGAATCATGCGCTTGAAGTCTTCCTTGGTCGGGAACAGGTTGGTGATGTGGTCGGTGAAGGTCTCGCGCTGCTCCTTCTGCTCCAGGTTGGCGATGATTTCAGCAAAGCCGAAGATACCCATTGCCACCGAGACGAAGTTCAGGCCGTCGGTCAGTTCCGGCACGTCGAACGAGAAGCGCGCTGCGCCCGAGTTCACGTCGGTACCCACCAGGCCCAGCAGCAGGCCCAGAACGATCATGGCGATCGCCTTGACCAGCGAGCCCGAGGCCAGCACCACGGCGCCGATCAGGCCCAGCACCATCAGCGAGAAGTACTCGGCGGGGCCGAACTTGAAGGCCAGTTCCGACAGCGGCGCGGCGAACGCGGCCAGGATCATGGTGGCCACGCAGCCGGCGAAGAACGAGCCCAGGCCGGCGGTGGCAAGCGCCACCCCCGCTCGCCCTCGTCTTGCCATCTGGTAGCCGTCGATGGTTGTCACCACCGAGGACGATTCACCCGGCAGGTTCACCAGGATGGCCGTGGTCGAGCCGCCGTACTGGGCGCCGTAGTAGATGCCGGCCAGCATGATCAGCGCGGCCACCGGCGGCAGCGTGTAGGTCACCGGCAGCAGCATGGCGATGGTGGCCAGCGGCCCCAGGCCCGGCAGCACGCCGATCAGGGTGCCCAGCACGCAGCCCAGGAAGGCGTACGCCAGGTTCTGGAAGGTCAGGGCGGTGGAGAAGCCCAGGCCCAGGTTAGTGAGTAGTTCCATGTTGGCGGCCTCCTTAGCTTGCCAGGAAAGCCGGCCACACCGGCATCTGCAGGTTGATGCCGTACACGAACGCGCCCAGGCTGATCAGCACCAGGATGATGGCGTTCAGGATGGCACCCTTCCAGCTGAATTCGTGGCTGGCCATCGACGACACCAGCACCAGCACCAGCACCGACAGCACCATGCCCAGCGGCTTGAGCAGCAGGCCGAACAGCACCACCGAGCCCAGAATCCACAGCAGCGTCTTGATATCCCAGCGGGCCAGCTGGTCTTCCTCAGCCTTGGAAGACAGCGAGCCCCACAGCACCAGCACGCCCAGCAGGGCAAGCACGATGCCGAGCCAGAACGGGAAGTATCCGGGTCCCATTTTTGCGGCGGTTCCCATGGAATAGCCGCGTGCGACCCAGGAAAAGCCGAATCCGACCAGGATGAACATCAGGCCGGAGGCGAAGTCCTTTTGGCTACGTATGCGCAAAGTGAATCTCCTCGAAAAGACGCTTGAAATCTGCGGTTGACCCTTTGTTGCCCTGCATCAATGCGGTCTGCAACGAAGGGCCCTCCTGCGGGCAGGGTGGAAGTTAAGGGGGCGACCTTTCAGCTACCTTTCAGATGTCTGCAAACAGGGTCATGGTTCGGGTATCCCCTAGTGAGATGGCGCTTAAAAGGCGCCTGGCCGGTCCGCAAAGCCAGTCTGGACGCGGGCTGGCGGGTGGGGCGGCGAGAGGCGCTGCGCTATCATCCCGGGCATCTGTACTGCAGTCTCCGGGGGCGCCGGCCTGAAAGCCCTGTAAGGTTTGAAAGGTTCCGGCAAGGACCCATACGTGACGCAAGGAGCAGCTTGGAGAGCATCGACCACGTCATCCTGATCGGTGGCATCGTGATGTCGCTGGGCATCGTGCTGGGAGCGTTCTCGGCACGCTTCGGCGTGCCGTTCCTGCTGGTGTTCCTGGCAGTCGGCATGCTGGCCGGCGTGGACGGACCCGGCGGCATCCGCTTCAACGACACCTGGCTCAGCTTCCTGGTCGGCAACCTGGCGCTGGCGGTGATCCTGCTCGACGGCGGCCTGCGCACGCGCTTCGCCACCTTCCGGGTTGCGCTCAAGCCGTCGCTGTCGCTGGCGACCGTGGGCGTGCTGGTGACAGCCGGGCTGGTGGGCGTGTTCGCGGCGTGGCTGCTCGGTATCGACTGGCGGCTCGGGCTGCTGCTCGGCGCCATCGTCGGCTCGACCGATGCGGCGGCGGTTTTCTCGATGCTTCACAGCAGCGGCATCCGCCTCAAGGACCGGGTCGCGAGCGTGCTGGAGATCGAGTCGGGCATCAACGACCCGATGGCGATTTTCCTGACCCTGACGCTGATCGAATGGGTCACCGCACCCGGCGGGCTGACGCCGCTGGGGTTGGTGATGAGCCTGCTGGTGCAGTTCGGCGTGGGCGGTGTGCTTGGGCTGGCGCTGGGATACTGCCTGGCCCGTGTGCTGGAGCGCATCCACGTGGCCGAAGGCCTGCAGGCGATCCTGCTGTGCGCAGGCGGGGCCATGGTGTTCGCGCTGGTGCAGACCGCCGGCGGCAGCGGCTTCCTGGCGGTGTACCTGACCGGCATGCTGATCGGCAACCGCGAGCGCGCGGTCACCGCCGACGTCATGCGCGCGATGGACGGCATGGCCTGGCTGGCGCAGTCGGCAATGTTCCTGCTGCTGGGCCTGCTGGTGGCGCCGCATCGGATCCTGGAAGTGGCCGGGCCCGCGGTGGCGGTCGCCGCGTTCCTGATGCTGGTGGCGCGCCCGGTGGCGGTGTGGGTGGCGCTGCTGCCGTTCCGCTTCAATGCGCGCGAGAAGGGCTTTATCGCGTGGATGGGCCTGCGCGGCGCGGTGCCGATCGTGCTGGCGCTGTTCCCGCTGCTGCGCCAGGCGCCCGAGGCCGGCTTGCTGTTCCGCATCGCCTTTGCCGTGGTGCTGGCCAGCCTGCTGTTCCAGGGCACCACCGTATCGGTCGCGGCGCGGCTGGCGCGCGTGCGCCGGCCCGGCTATCCGGAGCCGGTGGCGCGTTCGCGGCTGCGCGGCACGCGCGCGCCGATCCTGGAGGTGATGCAGTTCTGCGTGGGGCCCAACGCGCCGGTGGAAAACGTGCGCGCCGACCAGCTCGAACTGCCGCCGCGCAGCCGCCTGCTGACGGTGGCGCGCGACGACGCGCTGGCCGAACCGAATCAGACCGTACTGCGCGCTGGCGATGCGGTTAGCGTGCTGGCACCGGCGACAACGCTGCCGAGGCTCTCGCTGTTGTTCCAGAGCCCTGGGCGCGCGCCCACCTGGGAGGAGGTCTCGCACGATTTCCTGCTGTCCGGCGATGCGCCGTTGGGCGACGTGGCGGCCATTTACGGCACGCGCGCGCTGACGCCGGAGGAAGAAGCGTTATCGCTGGAAGCGGCGATGCTGCGGGTGTTCACCTCGCCGCCGGTGGAGGGCGACAGCGTCGAGATCGCGGGGGTGCCACTGACGGTGACGCGGATGGAGGGGGCGAAGATCCTGCAGGTGGGATTGCTGCTGCCGCGGCTGGAGGGGGATTCCGGCGGGAAGCTGTGGGTGAGGCGGCGCAGGGAGGAAGCGGGCCGCGAGCGCGCTTGATTTGCGTTGGTTTGCTCCCCCCTCCCGCCTGCGGGAGAGGGAGAACACCTTGCTTGGGCTAGCTCGCGCGGCTTGGGAGCACCCAAAGCCGTTGGTCCTGCGATGGTTTGGACTTCAGTCCACCTTCGCCCCCGACACCTTGACGATCTGCGCATACTTCTTCAGTTCCTTCTGCACCAACGCCCCAAACTGCTCGGGCGTGGTCGGCGCCGGCTGTGCGCCGATCCGGGCCAGGCGCGCCTTCATGTCGTCCGTCTTCAGGATCGCTACGATCTCGTGGTTCAGCTTGTCCACGATTTCTCGCGGCGTATTGGCCGGAGCGAACACGCCGAACCACGTCGAGATATCGAAGCCTTCCAGCCCCAGCCCCTTGCCGGCCTCGGCAATGGTCGGCAGTTCGGGGAACGCCGCCGCGCGGCTGGCGGTGGTCACGGCGAAGGCCTTGAGCTTGCCCGCCTTGATATTGGCCGATGCCGAAGCCAGGTTGTCGAAGATCAGGTCGGTCTGGCCCGACAGCACCGACAGCTGCGCGGGCGACGCGCCGTTGTAGGGGATATGGACCATGCTGATCTTCGCCATGCTCTTGAACAGCTCGCCCGACAGGTGCCCGGCGCTGCCGTTGCCACCCGAGGCGTAGTCCAGCTTGCCCGGGTTCTTGCGCGCGTAGGCGACCAGGTCGCGCACGTTGTTGATGTGCAGGTCGGCGGCCTTGCCGGGGTGCATCACCAGCACGTTGGGCACGTCGGCGACCAGCGTGATCGGCGCGAAGTCCTTGACCGGGTCGTACGGCATCTTGCTGAACAGCGTCGGGTTGATGGCATGCGTGGCCACCGCGCCCATGACGATGGTGTAGCCGTCGGCCGGCTGCTTGGCGACGTAGTCCGCGCCCAGGTTGCCGCCGGCGCCCGGCTTGTTCTCCACCACCACGGGCTGGCCCAGGCTGTCGCGCAGCTTGTCGCCGATGGCGCGCGCCACGGTGTCGAGCGGGCCGCCGGCGGGATAGGGCACCACGAAGCGGACGGGCTTGGCGGGGTAGGCGGTGGTGGCCGCGGCGGCGGCGGCGGGCATCAGCGCCGCGGTCAGCGCGGCGGCAAACAGTTTCTTCAGCATGTTGCGGATGACAGAGGGATTGGGATTCTTAGCGGGCCCCGATGCCGCGCGCCATCATCACGGCGCACAGCGGCAGCAGGATCACCAGGTGCGATTCGATCATGACCCAGCGCCGCGCCGCCTTGATCTCGGACGGCGGCGGCACGTAATCGGGCAGCCTGCGCGCCTGCTTGCGCCAGCGCGCGATGGCAAAGGTCGGCGGCAGCGAGCACAGCGCGATCAGCACGAACACGCCCATCTTGGCGTGGAACCACGGATTGTGCAGGTAGAAGTCGACGCCCTTGGCGCCGTAGAACAGGCGCAGCAGGCCGGTCCCCAGCGCCAGCATCGCCGACAGGAAATAGAACAGGTCATACAGCGACAGGCGCCGCACGGTGGCCGGGGTCAGGTCCGGGCGCAGTGCCACGGCCTCGGCGGCCATCAGCGTGATCAGGACAAAGATCGCAAGGAAATGCAGGAAGGCCAGGATGGCGTCGGTCAGCATGGGTTCTCCTTTGCTTTGCGCAGGCCCGCGCGGGGGGCGCGGGCCCGTGGAAAGTACTTCAGTGGGAACTGAACTTCCGGAAAGCACCTGCGGCAGGGCAGGCCTGGCCTGCCGCGGTCAGGAGGAGAATCTTACAGCACACCTTTTGCGCGAAGTGCGGCGATCTGCCCGGCGCTGTAGCCCAGGGTCTCGCCCAGCACCGTGTCGGTGTGCTCGCCCAGCAGCGGCGGGTGGCGCAGCGCCTGCGGTGGCGTCACGCTCATCTTGATCGGGCTGCCGACCAGCTTGACCTCGCCCGCGCTGGGGTGGGGCAGGTCCACGCGCAGGCCGCGCGCCTTGACCTGGTCGTCCTCGAACACGTCGTCGAGCGTGTTGATCGGGCCGCACGGCACGCCCGCGGCTTCCAGGTCGCGGATCCACTGCGCGCGGGTGCGCGGGCGCACCATCTCGGCCAGGATCGGCACCAGCACGTCGCGGTTGGCCACGCGCTGCGGGTTTTTGGCAAAGCGCGGGTCGTCGGCCAGCTCTGGCCGGCCGCCGTCGGTGACGAACTTGCGGAACTGCCCGTCGTTGCCCACCGCGACGATGATCCAGCCGTCGGCGGCCTGGAAGGTCTGGTAGGGGACGATGTTGGGGTGCGCATTGCCCCAGCGGCGCGGCGCCTCGCCGCTGGCCAGGTAGTTGGTGTTCATGTTGGCGAGCATGGCCACCTGCACGTCGAGCAGCGCCATGTCGATGTACTGGCCCTCGCCGGTGCGGTCGCGGTGGGCGAGTGCCGCCAGCACCGCGATGGTGGCGTACTGGCCCGTCATCAGGTCGGAAATCGCCACGCCGGCCTTCTGCGGGCCGCCGCCGGGCAGGTCGTCGCGCTCGCCGGTCAGGCTCATGAAGCCGCCCATGCCCTGGATGATGAAGTCATAGCCGGGGCGCGCGGCGTACGGGCCGGTCTGGCCGAAGCCGGTGACAGAGCAGTAGATCAGGTCGGGCTTGACCTGCTTCAGGGAGTCGTAGTCCAGGCCATATTTCTTCAACTGGCCGACCTTGTAGTTCTCCAGCACCACGTCGCTCTGCGCGGCGAGGTCGCGCACGATCTGCTGGCCCTCGGGCGTGCTGATGTCGCAGGTGACCGAGCGCTTGTTGCGGTTGGCGGCCAGGTAGTAGGCGGCCTCGGCGGTGTCGCGGCCGTCTTCGTCCTTGAGCCAGGGCGGGCCCCAGGTGCGGGTGTCGTCGCCGGCGCCGGGGCGCTCGATCTTGATCACATCGGCGCCGAAGTCGGCAAGGTTCTGGGCGCACCAGGGACCGGCGAGGACGCGGGTCAGGTCGAGGACGCGGAGATGGCTTAAGGCTCCCATGGCGGTAGAAGAAATTCTGAGGTGATGCGGGGAAGGATCGGAAAACCGGCTGCCGGCGCCGCGGCGCGCAATGGCCGGCGCGGGGTGCCTGCACTGTATCACCCGGGCCCGGCGAGGCAAGCCATAAAGTGATGCAATCGGCTCTCCGTGGTATTTGATTTGGGCGATAGCCGGCCGGTCCCGGGGCGCGGTGCCTGGTCTGCCTGCCATGCCCCCGCCATGCCCCCGCCATGCCCTTTTGGGGCTGGCTTGCCCGTATAATCAACGGTTTGCAAATCCAAAACTGACTCGTCGCGCCCGGCCCAGCCGCAGCAGCGTCCGCCATCCCATGAAAGTCTCAGACATTCGCAGCAAGTTCCTGCAGTTCTTCGAATCGAAGGGCCATACCGTGGTCCGCTCGTCCAGCCTGGTGCCGGCGAACGACCCGACGCTGCTGTTCACCAACTCCGGCATGGTGCAGTTCAAGGACGTGTTCCTGGGCACCGACAAGCGGCCGTACACCCGCGCGACCTCGTCGCAGCGTTCGGTGCGCGCCGGCGGCAAGCACAACGACCTGGAGAACGTGGGCTACACCGCCCGCCACCATACGTTCTTCGAGATGCTGGGCAACTTCTCGTTTGGCGACTACTTCAAGCGCGATGCCATCCTGTACGCGTGGGAACTGCTGACCAGGACCTACCAGCTGCCGGCCGAAAAGCTGTGGGTGACAGTCTACGCGGAAGACGACGAGGCATACGACATCTGGGCCAAGGAAGTGGGCGTGCCGACCGAGCGCATCGTGCGCATCGGCGACAACAAGGGCGCGCGCTACGCCTCGGACAACTTCTGGCAGATGGCCGACACCGGCCCGTGCGGCCCGTGCTCGGAAATCTTCTACGACCACGGCCCGGAGGTGTGGGGCGGCCCGCCGGGATCGCCGGAGGAAGACGGCGACCGCTACATCGAGATCTGGAACCTGGTGTTCATGCAGTTCAACCGCGACGAGCAGGGCAACATGACGCCGCTGCCCAAGCCGTGCGTGGATACCGGCATGGGCCTGGAGCGCATCGCCGCGGTGCTGCAGCACGTGCACAGCAACTATGAGATCGACCTGTTCCAGGCACTGATCAAGGCCGCCGCGCGCGAGACCCATATCGACAACCTGAACCAGAACTCGCTGAAGGTCATCGCCGACCATATCCGCGCGTGCTCGTTCCTGATCGTCGACGGCGTGATCCCGGGCAACGAAGGCCGCGGCTACGTGCTGCGCCGCATCGTGCGCCGCGCCATCCGCCACGGCTACAAGCTGGGCCAGAAGACCCCGTTCTTCCACAAGCTGGTGCCGGACCTGGTCGCGCAGATGGGCGAGGCCTATCCGGAACTGGCCGAAGCCCAGTCGCGCGTGACCGAAGTGCTGAAGGCCGAGGAAGAGCGCTTCTTCGAGACCATCGAGAACGGCATGTCGATCCTGGACGCCGCGCTGGCCGAGCTGAAGCTCAAGGGCGGCAAGACGCTGGACGGCGAACTGGCCTTCAAGCTGCACGACACCTTCGGCTTTCCGCTGGACCTGACGCAGGACGTGTGCCGCGAGCAGGAAATCGCCGTGGACGAGGCCGCGTTCGATGCCGCGATGAGCCGCCAGCGCGAGCAGGCGCGCGCCGCCGGCAAGTTCAAGATGGCTGCCGGCCTGGAGTACACGGGCGACAAGACCGTGTTCCATGGCTACGAAAAGCTGGAACTGCCGCGGGCGTTGGTCACCGCGCTGTATGTGGATGGCGCCTCGGTCGACACCATGCAGCCGGGCCAGACCGGCGTGGTGGTGCTCGATAACACCCCGTTCTACGCCGAGTCCGGCGGCCAGGCCGGCGACCAGGGCGTGCTGAAGGCTGGCAACGCTGTATTTGCTGTCGCCGACACCACCAAGGTCCAGGCCGACGTGTTCGGCCACCAGGGCACGCTGGCAGGCGGCGCGCTGAAGGTGGGCGACGCCGTCTCGGCGCAGGTCGACGCGCTGCGCCGCGCGCGCACCGTGCGCAACCACTCGGCCACCCACCTGATGCACAAGGCCCTGCGCGAAGTGCTGGGCACGCACGTGCAGCAGAAGGGCTCGCTGGTGGATGCGGACAAGACCCGCTTCGACTTCTCGCACAACGCCGCGCTGACCGAAGAGCAGATCCGCAAGGTGGAAGAGATCGTCAACGCCGAGATCCTGCGCAACGACGATACGCACGCCGAGATCATGCCGTTCGACGATGCCGTCAAGAGCGGCGCGATGGCGCTGTTCGGCGAGAAGTACGCCGACGACGTGCGCGTGCTGTCGATCGGCACCTCGAAGGAACTGTGCGGCGGCACCCACGTGCATCGCACCGGCGATATCGGCCTGTTCAAGATCGTGGTGGAAGGCGGCGTCGCTGCCGGCATCCGCCGCGTGGAAGCGATCACCGGCGACAACGCGCTGCACTACCTGCAGAACCTGGATGCCAGGCTCAACGAAGCCGCTGCCGTGCTGAAGGCGCAGCCGTCGGAACTCGTGCCGCGCATTGGCCAGGTGCAGGACCAGGTGCGCGCGCTGGAGAAGGAGCTGGAGCGCCTGAAGAGCAAGCTGGCGGCTTCGCAGGGCGACGAGCTGGCGGCGCAGGCCATCGACGTGAAGGGCCTGAAGGTGCTGGCTGCCCAGCTCGACGGCGCCGACGTGAAGACGCTGCGCGAGACCATGGACAAGCTCAAGGACAAGCTGCAGAGCGCGGCGATCGTGCTGGCGGCCGTGGCCGACGGCAAGGTCAGCCTGATCGCCGGCGTCACCGCCGATGCCACCGGCAAGGTCAAGGCCGGCGAGCTGGTCAACTTTGTCGCCCAGCAGGTGGGTGGCAAGGGCGGCGGCCGTCCGGACATGGCGCAGGCTGGTGGCACCGAGCCGGCCAAGCTGCCGCAGGCGCTGGCGGGTGTCAGCGAGTGGGTGGCGGCCAAGGTCTGATGGCCTGACCATTCCGCAAGCCGATTCGCAAGCAGATGAAGAAGGGGCGCCAGTGGCGCCCCTTCTGCTTTCCTACTTCTCGGTGTTGCCCATGGCACTCCGCAGCGTCGTCAATAAATCCATCGGCAACGGAAACACGATCGTCGAACTCTTGTCCCCGGCGATCTGCGTCAGCGTCTGCATATAGCGCAGCTGCATCGCCTGCGGCTGCCGCGCCAGCATCTGCGCCGCTTCCAGCAGCTTCTCGGATGCCTGCAGCTCGCCCTCGGCGTGGATCACCTTGGCGCGCCGCTCGCGCTCGGCCTCGGCCTGCCGCGCAATCGCGCGCACCATCGACTCGTTCAGGTCGACGTGCTTGATCTCGACGTTCGAGACCTTGATCCCCCACGCATCGGTCTGCGCGTCCAGCACCTTCTGGATATCGAGGTTGAGCTTTTCCCGTTCGGCCAGCATCTCGTCCAGTTCATGCTTGCCGAGCACCGCTCGCAGCGTGGTCTGCGCGAGCTGGCTGGTGGCCTCGAGGAAGTTCGCTACCTGGATAATCGCCAGCTCAGGATCGACCACGCGGAAATACACAACCGCGTTCACCTTGACCGACACGTTGTCGTGCGAGATCACGTCCTGCGGCGGCACGTCCATCACCACCGTGCGCAGGTCCACCCGCACCATCTGCTGCACGGCGGGAATGATCAGCACCAGGCCCGGACCCTTCACCTTCCAGAAGCGCCCAAGCATGAAGACCACGCCGCGCTCGTACTCGCGCAGCACGCGGAACGACGTGATGATGAGCAGCGCCACCAGGAAGATCAATCCGCCGAAGCTGAATCCGAATGCCATGTTCACGCTCCCTTTTTTGGAGTCGGTTGAGCAGCAGAGGGCGCGGCGACCACTTCGAGCACCAGCCCGTGCCGCGCGGTCACCACCACCGGCGTGCCGCGCGCCAGCGGACTCGCGCTGCGCACGCGCCAGCGTTCGCCGCGCACCGAGGCCCAGCCTTCCTGGCCGGGTGCGTCAGGCACGTCGTCGAGCAGTTCGCCGCGGCTGCCGACCAGCGTGTCGGCGCCGCTGACCACCGGCCGCCTGCGCGAGCGCAGCAGCAGCGCCGACATGCCGAATACAAAGAACGCCGACATCGCCGACAGCGCCGCCACCATCGGCAGCGGCACGCCGAAACCCGGCACGTCGGTGTCGATCAGCATCACCGCGCCGAAGGCAAAGGCAATGATGCCGCCCACGCCCAGCGCGCCGAAGGTCGGCAGGAACAGCTCGGCGACCATGCAGCCGATGCCGAGCACCACCAGCGCCAGCCCGGCATAGTTGACCGGCAGCATATGCAGCGCGAACAGCGCCAGCAGCAGGCAGATCGCGCCAACGATGCCGGGCACCACCATGCCTGGCGTGGAGAACTCGAAAATCAGCGCGTAGATGCCGATCATCATCAGCATCAGCGCCACGCTGGGCTCGGTGATGACGGCCAGGAAGCGGTTGCGCCAGTCAGGTTCCAGCGTCACCACCGGGGCATCGCGCGTGCGCAGTTCGCTGGTTTTGCCGCCCGCGGTGACCAGCTTGCGGCCTTCGACCTGGCGCAGCAGTGCGGGCAGGTCGGGCGCGACCACGTCGATCACCTTCTGCGCCAGGGCTTCGTCGGCCGACAGGCTGACGGCTTCGCGCACGGCGCGCTCGGCCCATTCGACATTGCGCCCGCGCAGCTGGGCCAGGCCGCGGATATAGGCCGAGGCATCGTGCATCTGCTTGCGCGCCATGGTGTCTGCCGCGGCAGGTTCGCTTGACGGCGCCGAGGCCGGCGTTGAGCCCGGCAGGGCGTCCGGCTTCTGCGGCCCGCCGATGCCGATCTGCACCGGGCTGGCCGCGCCCAGGTTGGTGCCCGGCGCCATGGCCGCGACATGGCTGGCGTAGAGGATGTAGGTGCCCGCGCTGGCCGCGCGTGCGCCGCCCGGATAGACATAGCTGGCCACCGGCACCGGTGACGCCAGGATTGCCTGGATGATCTCGCGCATCGAGGCATCGAGCCCGCCCGGCGTGTCCATTTCCAGCACCACCAGCTGCGCACCGCCTTCGCGGGCGCGCGCAATGCCGCGCAGGATAAAGCTGGCGCTCGCCGGGCTGACCGCGCCTTTGAGCGGGATCACGTAGACCGGCGGGGTGGCCGTGGCGGCAGGCGCGGAGGCGGGTGCGGCGCGCGCATGCAGGTTGGCGAAGCTGACGGCCAGTGCAGCGCTGCATGCCAGCACCAGGCCGGCCAGCAGCCGAATCGCCCGCATAAACGCGGTGGCAGGTTTCATCGCAAGGGCGGGGCACGCAGGGTGCCGGGGTGGCGCCACTTTCAGTGTAGGCCACCGGGCACATCTTGCATGGCGGCAATGTGCCGACAGCCGGTCGCCGCGAGGGCGCTCAGGCTGCGACGAGCTCGGCCTCGCCTTGCGGTCCGGGTGCGTGCTTGCGCAGCATATCGACCAGCGCATGCAGCGCGGCGCCCGCCATGGCCGGATGCCAGGCCAGCATGGTGCGCACGCGGCCCGCAGGCCCCAGGCCGTGCTGGCTGATGGCGGGCAGGTCCCGGTACAGGGCCAGCACCGATCGCGGCACGATCGCGGCGCCGATGCCGGCCGCCGCGCAGGCGACGATGGCATGGTAGGAGCCCAGCTCCAGTACGCGTGGCGGCGGGGCCGAGTCGCCGCCGGCATACCAGGCCTCGACGCGCGCGCGGTAGTTGCACCCGGACTCGAACGCCAGCAGCGTCGGCACTTCCAGGTCGGCGGAGGAGCGGATCGGGCGATGCCCGGCACGCGCGATTACCACCAGCTCCTCCTCGAAGGCGGGAACGGCCGCCAGCCCCGGCTCGGAAAGCGGCTCGGCGACAAAGGCGCAATCGACCTCGAAGCGCGCCAGCGCATCAAGCGCCTGCCGCGTCGCCAGCGTCACCAGTTCCAGCTGGACCTCGGGCCACGCCTGGTGGTACGCCGCCAGCACATTGGGCAAGCGGCTGGCCGCGGTGCTTTCCATCGAGGCGATGCGCAGGCGGCCGCTGGGACGTGCCGGCAGCACCGCCTGGCGCGCTTCCTCGGTCAGCTGCAGGATGCGGCAGGCGTAGTCGAACAGGGTCTGTCCCGCCGGCGTCAGCACCATGCGCCGGCCATCGCGCACGAACAGCTCGACCCCGAGCGACTGCTCCAGCTGGCGGATGCGAGTGGTCACGTTGGATTGCACCCGGTGCAGCCGCTCGGCCGCACGGGTGATGCCGCCGGCTTCGACGACGGCACGGAAGATTTCAAGCTCGGCAAGGTCCATGGCCATGGTCTCCGGAACGGGAATCCGAAATCCATCTCGACTAATGATGCATTACATCTGGATAATTCATTTTTCGGGATGGCATTCACAGCGTAGCATACAGGGACTGCAATGCAACCGCTGCGCCCACAGCCAGAGCCATGTCCAAGCTCCACAGCCTCGATCCCGACCAGGTCGCCGCCGCCAGCCCCACCACTTCGATACCGGCCGCGCCGTTGCGTCACGCCGGTCCGGTGGCGGTGGCGATGGCCGGCCTGGTGTCGCTGGCGGTGGTGATGGGAATCGGCCGTTTCGCCTTTACGCCCTTGCTGCCGATGATGCTGCACGACCGCATCGTCGACCTGCATCAGGGCGGCTGGCTGGCGACGGTCAACTACATCGGTTATTTCCTCGGTGCCGCGCTGTGCATGTTTATCCGCCCCGACGCCCTGCGCATGGTGCGCTGGGGCCTGGTGGCGACGGTGCTGCTGACGCTGGGCATGGCGCTGCCGGGGGGCATGCCGGCGTGGTCGCTGTGGCGCTTCGCCGCCGGCGTGGCCAGCGCGGTGGTGCTGGTCTATACCGCCGGCTGGTGCCTGCAGCGGCTGGCCGAACTGGGCAAGCCGCAACTGGGCGGGCTGATCTTCTGTGGGCCGGGGCTTGGCATCGTCGCCACGGGCCTGGGCGCCTCCGGCATGGTCGGCGCGGGCTGGCATGCCGACCATGGCTGGCTGGCCTTCACCGTCTTGGCCGCGGTGCTTGTGGCTCTGGTGTGGCGCATTTTCGTGGCGCCGCCGATCGCCGCGGACGCCGGCCAGGCGCGCGCCACTGGCGCCGCGCAGCCGGCCGGCGCCGCCGCGCGGCTCGACGCCCAGACCTGGACCCTGACGCTGGCCTACGGCCTGGCCGGCTTCGGCTACATCATCACCGCCACCTTCCTGCCTGTGATCGCGCGCGAGGCGCTGCCGGGCACGGTCTGGGCCGACCTGTTCTGGCCGATCTTCGGCGCCGGCGTAGCGGTCGGCGCCGTGCTGGCGACGCGGGTGAGCATGGCGCACGACAGCCGCAAGCTGCTGACGATTTCCTACGGCATGCAGGCGCTGGGCGTCGCGATTGCGGTGCTGTGGCCGACGGTGGCGGGGTTTGCGCTGAGCAGCCTGCTGGCCGGCCTGCCGTTCACCGCGCTGGTCGCCTTCGCCATGCGCGAGGCCCGGCGCCTGTGGGGCCCGCACGCGCCGCGGCTGATGGGGTTGATGACCGCGTCGTACGGCCTCGGCCAGATCGCCGGACCGCCACTGGCAACCGCGCTGGTGGCGCGCACTGGCGGCTTCGCCAGCTCGCTGGCCTGCGCGGCGGCGTCGCTGCTGGTGGGTGCGCTGGTGTTCGCCTGGATGCGCCGCGCCTGGCCGCTGGCGCCCGCACGGAGCGGATCGTGAAGGTGCGCTACAGTATCGCCTTTGCCGCCTGACGCGCCACGCATCGCGGCTGCCGCGCCTGCGCCGCAGCACAAGGCCGGGGCCGACCCCGGCACGCGAGACCGGGCGGCGCAGGAGCGAGCCCCATGTCTTTTGCCTTGCAGCCCGCGCGTGCCGCGGGCGCCTCCCCGCAGCCTGTCTCCGCCGAAGAGCAGCGCGTGCGCCTCGACCTTGCCGCCGCCTACCGGCTGGCCGCGCGCGAGGGCTGGGATGACCTGATCTACACCCATATCTCGGCCACCGTGCCCGGCGAGCCGGACCATTTCCTGATCAACCCGTTCGGCTTTGCCTTCGACGAGATCCGCGCCAGCGACCTGGTCAAGATCAATGGCCGCGGCGAGGTCGTCGGCGAGACTGTCCACCCGGTCAACGTCACCGGCTTCGCGCTGCACGCCGCCGTGCACGCGGCCCGGCCCGACGCGATGTGCGTGATGCACCTGCATAACACCGCCGGCATCGCGGTGTCGGCGCAGGCAGCCGGCCTGCTGCCGCTGTCGCAGCACGCGATGCGCTTTTACGGCCGCATCGCTTATCACGACTACGAAGGGCTGGCCTTCAGCCCGGCCGAAGGCGGGCGGCTGACCGCTTCGTTGGGCGAGCACCCCGCCATGCTGCTGCGCAACCACGGCACGCTGACCGTGGGCCGCACCGTGGCCGAGGCCTATGTGCTGATGGCGACGCTGATCAAGGCCTGCGAGATCCAGATCGCTGCGCAGGCGGGCGGCGCGCTGGTGCAGCCGGATCACGGCGTCGCCCACAAGACCTCCGGGCAACTGTTCGACAACGGCGCCATCGAGGGCGTGATGGAGTGGCCCGCGCTGCTGCGCAAACTCGATAGAATCGATCCTTCCTACCGGGACTGATTGCCACGTCCCGTGGCGACTACCTAGAACACCAATCATCACAAGGAGCATTGCATGCCGACTTTCCACGTCGAAATGTTTGAAGGCCGTACCATCGATCAGAAGCGCAAGTTCGTCGAGGAAGTGACGCGCGTCACCTGCGAGACGCTGGGCTGCTCGGCCTCGGCCGTCGACATCATCATCACCGACGTCAAGCGCGAGAACTGGGCCACCGGCGGCGAGCTGTGGGCCGACAAGAAGTAAGGCACTGAACGGCCTGGACACCATGCAGCACTTCGCCTCCGACAACTACGCCGGCTTCTGCCCGGAATCGCTCAAGTATTTCCTGGAAGCCAATGCCAGCGGCCACGAGCAGGCCTATGGCGACGACACCTGGACGCAGAAGGTCTGCGACCGCATCCGCGACCTGTTCCAGACCGATTGCGAAGTGTTCTTCGTGTTCAACGGCACGGCGGCCAACTCGCTGGCGCTGTCGGCGCTGTGCCAGTCGTACCACTCGGTGATCTGCCACGAACTGGCGCATATCGAGACCGATGAGTGCGGCGGCCCGGAGTTTTTCTCCAACGGCTCCAAGCTGCTGACCGCGCCGGGCGAGGACGGCAAGCTCACGCCCGATGCGATCGAGGCGCTGGTCACGCGCCGCTCGGACATCCACTACCCCAAGCCCAAGGTGGTGTCGCTGACGCAGTCGACCGAGGTCGGCACGGTGTACAGCGTGGAAGAGGTGCGCGCGATCGCGGCCATCGCCAAGCGCCGGCAGCTGCGCGTGCATATGGACGGCGCGCGCTTTGCCAATGCGGTGGCGTCGCTGGGCGTGCATCCGTCCGAGATCACCTGGCGCGCCGGCGTCGACGTGCTGTGCTTCGGCGGCACCAAGAACGGCTTGCCGGTGGGCGAGGCGGTGGTATTCTTCGACCGCCGCCTGGCCGAGGATTTTGCCTATCGCGTCAAGCAGGCCGGGCAGCTGGCGTCGAAGATGCGGTTTATCTCGGCGCCATGGCTGGGGCTGCTCGAGAACGATGTGTGGCTGGCCAACGCGCGCCATGCCAACGCCATGGCGCAACTGCTGCAGCAGCGCATTGCCGACATCCCCGGCGTGCGCATCATGTTCCCGACGCAGTCCAACGCCGTCTTCGCCGAGCTGCCGCTGCCGGCGATCGAGGCGCTGCGCGCCAGGGGCTGGCGCTTCTATACCTTCATCGGCGCCGGCGGCTGCCGCTTCATGTGTTCGTGGGACCTGCAGCCGCAGACGGTGGAGGCGCTCGCCGCCGACATGCGCGCGGCATGTGGCGCCTCAAGGGGTGCCTGAGCAGGTGCTTGAACGAGGCGGCGCGATCATTCTGATAACGAGACACCTACAGGAGCCCCCCAATGCAATACCGATTCTGCCCGCAGTGCGGCGCGCCGCTCGAGGTGCTGCCGCTGTCCGGGCGCGAACGCCATGCCTGCGTGCAGCATGAATGCGGCTTCGTGCACTGGAACAACCCGCTGCCGGTGCTGGCGGCGGTGGTGGAGTACCAGGACAAGCTGCTGCTGGCGCGCAACGCCGCCTGGCCGGAGAAGATGTTTGCGCTGGTGACGGGGTTCCTGGAGCGCGACGAGCCGCCCGAGCTGGGCGTGGCGCGCGAGCTGAAGGAAGAGACCAACCTCGATACCGAGTCGGTCTCGCTGATCGGCGTCTACGAGTTCATGCGCAAGAACGAGCTGATCATCGCCTACCACGTCAAGGCGACCGGCACCGTCCAGCTGTCCGAGGAACTGGCCGAATACAAGCTGGTGGCGCCCGAGGACGTGCGCGTGTGGTCGGCAGGTACCGGCTTCGCCGTGGCCGACTGGCTGGCCGCGCGCGGTTACCCGGTGCGCTTCTTCGACCGGCAGACCGGCGCGGATATTCCGGACCCGCGCCGCCCGCATGACTTCAGCCAGGTCGGGGCTTCGCTACAATATCGCTGGTGAGAGTCCCCCGAATAGCCTCAGAACCCGAAGGAAGAGACGAATGGAGTTCCAGAAAGAAGTGGATGCGCGCGGCCTGAACTGCCCGCTGCCGATCCTGCGCACCAAGAAGGCGCTGGCCGACATGGCCAGCGGCGAAGTGCTGAAAGTGCTGGCGACCGATCCCGGCGCGACGCGCGATTTCCAGGCCTTCGCCAAGCAGACCGGCAACGAGCTGCTGTCGCATTCGGAAGTCGACAAGGTGTTCGTGTTCTACATGCGCCGCCGCTGATCGATCTCGAAGAGAGACAAAGAAAAAGCCGCTTCAAGCGGCTTTTTCATTTGGTGAACGAGGCGAACGTTCAGCTGTTCGGCCGCGTCAGGTGCTCGCGCGATTCCAGATAGGCGCTGAATTCGGCGCCGACTTCCGGGTGCTTCAGCGCAAACTCGACCGTCGCCTTCAGGTAGCCCAGCTTGCTGCCGCAGTCATAGCGGCGCCCCTGGTATCGGTAGGCCAGCACCTGCTCCTGGCCCAGCAGCGACTGGATCGCGTCGGTCAGCTGGAACTCGCCGCCGGCGCCAGGCTTCAGCTCGCGCAGGTGGTCGAAGATGCGCGGCGTCAGGATGTAGCGGCCGACCACGCCCAGGTTCGACGGGGCGTCTTCCGGGGCAGGCTTTTCCACGATGCCCGATACCTTGATCACGCCTTCATCCCACTCGCGGCCATCGATCACGCCGTAGGAGCGGCTCTGCTCCGGCGAGATTTCCTCGACGCCCAGCACCGAGCAGTTGTAGTGGTTGAAGGTATCCACCATCTGCTTCATCACCGGCGGGTTGCCGTCGATCAGGTCGTCGGCCAGCATGATCGCGAACGGGGTGTCGCCGACCAGCTTGGCGGCGCACAGCACCGCGTGGCCCAGGCCCAGCGCCTCGGGCTGGCGCACGTAGTAGCACTCCACGTTGGCGGGCTTGATCGAGCGCACCACGTCCAGCAGCGCCTGCTTGTTCTTGGCTTCCAGCTCGACTTCCAGCTCGAAGGCCTTGTCGAAATGGTCCTCGATGGCGCGCTTGGAGCGGCCGGTGACGAAAATCATCTCGGTAATGCCGGCGGCCATGGCTTCTTCCACGGCGTACTGGATCAGCGGCTTGTCCACTACCGGAAGCATTTCCTTCGGGCTGGCCTTGGTGGCTGGCAGGAAGCGGGTGCCCAGGCCTGCGACCGGGAAGACGGCCTTGGTGACGCGATTTTCCATATCAGGTGTACCTCTCAGATGCTGGTTCATAACCCTGCCAGCCATTACCGGCGCCGTCTGTCCGGTTCCGTCCGACGCCGCTGGACGGAAACCAGACTGGCAGGGGCGTCATCGGCTGCCGGTCAGGCCGGCAGCCGTTGCAGCTGACCCTGCAGCTTGGCCAGCGTTTGCTCGAAATCAGCGAGTCGTTGCGTCTCTTGCGCCACCACGGCGGGCGGCGCCTTGGCGACAAAGCTTTCATTGGAGAGCTTGCCGCGGCACTTGCCGATCTCTGCAGCGATGCGTTCGACCTCTTTCGACAGGCGCGCGCGCTCGGCGGCGACGTCGATTTCGATCTTCAGCAGCAGGTGGTTGCCGCCGGCAATGGCTACCGGCGCACCTGCGCCTTCGGCCTGCAGGGTGCTCTCGTCTTCGAAGACGCGCACCTCGGAAAGTTTCGCCAGCGCCTGAATATGTGCGCTGGCCGCCTTCAGGAATTCGCTGTCGCCTTCGGCATAGAGCGGGATGCGCTGCGCCGGCGAGATGCTCATTTCGCCACGCAGGTTGCGGCAGGCATCGACCACTTCCTTCAGGCGCGCCACCCATTGCTCGGCGTCCTCGTCGATCTTGGCGACAGCCGGCAGCGGGTAGGACTGCAGCGAGATGGTCTCGCTGCCGTCGCCCTTGGCGCGGCCGGCAAGCGGGGCCACCTTCTGCCACAGCTCTTCGGTGATGAAGGGAATGATGGGGTGCGCCAGGCGCAGCACGGTCTCGAGCACGCGCAGCAGCGTGCGGCGGGTGGCGCGCTGCTGGGCTTCGGTGCCGGTCTGGATCTGCACCTTGGCCAATTCCAGGTACCAGTCGCAGTACTCGTCCCAGACGAACTTGTAGATCGCGTTGGCGATATTGTCGAAGCGGTACTCGGCAAAGCCCTTCTCGACCTCGGCTTCCACGCGCTGCAGCAGCGACACGATCCAGCGGTCGGCCTGCGAGAAGTGCAGGTAGCCGTCCGGGCCGCAGTCATTGTTGCACGGGCCCATGCCGCAGTCATGGCCTTCGGTGTTCATCAGCACGAAGCGGGTCGCGTTCCACAGCTTGTTGCAGAAGTTGCGGTAGCCCTCGCAGCGGCCGGTGTCGAAATTGATGTTGCGGCCCAGCGTCGCCAGCGAGGCGAAGGTAAAGCGCAGCGCATCGGCGCCGAAGGCGGGAATGCCCTCGGGGAATTCCTTCTTCGTCTTCTTCTCGATCTTGGGCGCGTCCTTGGGGCGGCGCAGGCCGGTGGTGCGCTTCTTCAGCAGCGTGTCGAGGTCGATGCCGTCGATCAGGTCCACCGGGTCGAGCGTGTTGCCCTCGGACTTGCTCATCTTCTTGCCTTCCGAATCGCGCACCAGGCCGTGCACGTAGACGGTATGGAAGGGCACCTTGCCGACGAAGTGCTTGGTCATCATGACCATGCGCGCCACCCAGAAGAAGATGATGTCGTAGCCGGTGACCAGCACCGACGACGGCAGGAAGTGCTTCATCTCCGGGGTTTCCGCCGGCCAGCCCAGCGAGGAGAAGGGCACCAGCGCCGACGAGAACCAGGTGTCGAGCACGTCTTCCTCGCGGCGCAGCGCGCCGGTGCTGCCGGCGGCGCGGGCCTTGGCGAGCGCTTCCTCTTCGGTGCGGCCGACGAAGCAGTTGCCGGCATCGTCGTACCACGCCGGGATCTGGTGGCCCCACCACAGCTGGCGCGAAATGCACCAGTCCTGGATGTTGCCCAGCCACTGGTTGTAGGTGCTGATCCAGTTTTCCGGCACCAGCTTGATCTCGCCGCTCTGTACGGCTTCGAGCGCCACCTCGGCGATCGAGCGGCCCGGGTTGAAGGTGCCTTCCGGCGCCGGCTTGCTCATGGCGACGAACCACTGGTCGGTCAGCATCGGCTCGATCGCGCTGCCGGTGCGCTCGCTGCGCGGGGTCATCAGCTTGTGCTTCTTGACCTCTTCCAGCAGGCCTCGCTTGTCGAGGTCCTCGACGATAGCCTTGCGCGCGTCGAAGCGGTCCAGGCCGGCGTAGGCGGCCGGCGCGTCGGCAACGACCTTTGCTTCCAGCGTCAGGATCGACAGCTGCGGCAGGTTGTGGCGCTGGCCGACGGCATAGTCATTGAAGTCGTGGCCCGGGGTCACCTTGACCACGCCGGTGCCGAACTCGCGGTCGACGTATTCGTCGGCGATCACCGGAATCTGGCGGCCGGTCAGCGGCAGGTGCACCGATTTGCCGATCAGGTGCGCGTAGCGCTCGTCTTCCGGGTGGACCATCACGGCCACGTCGCCCAGCATGGTTTCCGGACGCGTGGTGGCCACGGTCAGGTGGGTCAGGCCGCGCTTGGCGTCAGCCTCGACCAGCGGATAGCGGATATGCCACAGCGAGCCTTCTTCCTCGACGCTGTCGACTTCCAGGTCCGACACGGCGGTGCCCAGCACCGGATCCCAGTTGACCAGGCGCTTGCCGCGGTAGATCAGGCCCTGCTCGTACAGGCGCACGAACGCTTCGGTCACCGCCTTCGACATCTCCGGCGACATGGTGAAGTACTCGCGGCTCCAGTCGATCGACGCACCCATGCGGCGCACCTGGCGGGTGATGGTCGAGCCCGACTCTTCCTTCCAGGCCCACACCTTCTCGGTGAACTTCTCGCGGCCGAGGTCATGGCGCGACACGCCCTCGCCCTCGAGCTGGCGTTCCACCACGATCTGGGTGGCAATGCCGGCGTGGTCGGTGCCCGGCACCCACAGCGTGTTGGCGCCCAGCATGCGCGCGTGGCGCGCCAGGCCGTCCATGATGGTCTGGTTGAAGGCATGGCCCATGTGCAGCGTGCCGGTCACATTCGGCGGCGGCAGTTGGATCGCGAAGTCCGGGCGGGCAGGGTCGAAGGTCGGCTTGGCGATGCCGCGGCTCTCCCACTCGGGGGCCCATTTCGCCTCGATGGCGGCGGGTTCGAAGCTCTTGGCAAGCGATTGGTCTTGGGCGGTCATGCTGGGATGTCGAGGTTGGCGTCTGGATGCGTCGCAGGGCTGTAGCGGGGTGCGGCGGCCTGCGCCTGGCGGCCTTGCGCCAGTGAAACCCCAAATTATACGGGGGCGGGCCGGTCGCTGCCTATTTTGCGGACAGCGGCCCCGGGCGGGAAAGGCTGGCTAAGGCAGGTGCGCGCCTGCATGCAGGGCAGTTTTCGCCGCTCGGATGTGACGGATCGGACAGGGCCGACCGGTATAATTGGCGCCATTCCACAAGGCCCCTCCGATGTCCGACCTGCTCGCCAACCTCAATGCCGAACAACTTGCCGCCGTCACACTGCCTGACGAGCCGGCGCTGATCCTGGCGGGCGCGGGCAGCGGCAAGACCCGCGTGCTGACCACGCGCATCGCCTGGCTGCTGCAGAACGGCCGGGTCTCGCCGGCGGGCATCCTGGCGGTGACCTTCACCAACAAGGCCTCGAAGGAAATGCAGACGCGGCTGCAGTCGATGCTGCCGATCAACACCCGCGGCATGTGGATCGGCACCTTCCACGGCCTGTGCAACCGCATGCTGCGCGCGCATTTCCGCGACGCCGGCTTGCCGCAGACCTTTGCCATCCTGGACAGCCAGGACCAGCTTTCGGCGCTCAAGCGGCTGCTTAAGTCGCTCAACGTCGACGACGAGAAGTACCCGGCCAAGAACCTGCAGTACTTCATCAACAACGCCAAGGAGCAGGGCCTGCGCCCGGCCGACGTCGAGGCCAACGACGACTTCAACAAGCGCTTCGTCGACCTCTACGCCGCCTACGACATGCAGTGCCAGCGCGAGGGCGTGGTCGACTTTGCCGAGCTGCTGCTGCGCTGCTACGAACTGCTGCGCTATAACGACGCGATCCGCCAGCACTACCAGCACCGCTTCCGCCATGTGCTGATCGACGAGTTCCAGGACACCAACGTGCTGCAGTACCAGTGGCTCAAGCTGCTGGCCGGCCACGGCACGCAGAACCCGGCCGCGGTCTTTGCCGTGGGCGACGACGACCAGAGCATCTACGCCTTCCGCGGTGCCAACGTCGGCAATATGCGCGACTTCGAGCATGAGTTCCGCGTGCGCCGGCTGATCAAGCTGGAGCAGAACTACCGCTCGCACGGGCATATCCTGGATTCTGCCAACCACCTGATCTCGCACAACGCGCGCCGCCTGGGCAAGAACCTGCGCACCGACGCCGGCCATGGCGAGCCGGTGCGCGTGTACCAGGCCGGCACCGACGGCCAGGAAGCGGGCTGGATCATCGAGGAAATCCGCGACCAGATCGCGCAGGGCGCCAGCCGCGCCGAGATTGCCATCCTGTACCGCAGCAACGCCCAGTCGCGCGTGATCGAACACGCGCTGTTCTCCGCCGGCATCCCGTACCGCGTCTATGGCGGCCTGCGCTTCTTCGAGCGCGCCGAAATCAAGCACGCGCTGGCGTATATGCAGCTGCTGGAAAATCCGCGCAACGATGCCGCCTTCGGCCGCGTGGTCAACTTCCCGGCGCGCGGCATCGGCGCGCGTTCGCTCGAGGTGCTGCAGGACATGGCGCGGCAGTACGATTGCGCGCTGTCCGAGGCCGTGGCCTACGTGCCCGGCGCGGCCGGCAGCAAGCTTGCCGCGTTCACGCGCCTGATCGACAAAATGCGCGACGACACCCGCCGCATGACGCTGGCCGAGACCGTCGAGTACATGATCAACACCAGCGGCCTGATTACCCACTACCAGGGCGAGAAGGAAGGCCAGGACCGCATCGAGAACTTGCAGGAACTGGTGACTGCCGCGCAGGCCTTCGTGGTGGAAGAGGGCTACGGGCTGGATGCGCTCGCTGCGGTGATTCCCGCGGATCGTGCGCCCGCCATGCCGGTGCTGGCCGACGGCGACCAGTCCCAGCAGGTGCTCGACCCCGAGGCGCTGCCGGTGGTGATGACACCGCTGGTCGCGTTCCTGACGCATGCCTCGCTGGAGGCCGGCGACAACCAGGCCCAGGCCGGCCAGGACGCGGTGCAGATGATGACGGTGCACGCGGCCAAGGGGCTGGAGTTCGATGTGGTCTTCATCACCGGGCTGGAAGAAGGGCTGTTCCCGCACGAGAACAGCATGATGGACCCCGACGGGCTGGAAGAAGAACGCCGCCTGATGTACGTGGCGATCACGCGCGCGCGCGAGCGCCTGTTCCTGTCGTTCGCGCAGAGCCGCGTGCTGCATGGCCAGACCAAGTACCACGTGCGCTCGCGCTTCTTCGAGGAACTGCCCGAGGAAGCGCTCAAGTGGCTGACGCCCGCGGTGCAGGGCTACGGCGGCGTACGCCGCCAGGAACGCGACAATGCCTGGGGCCGCGACTGGTTCCGCAAGCCGGAGGATGTTCCCTACACCGGCACGCGCCCGACCGGCGGCATGGACAAGGGCAACGGCTATGCCGACGCCAAGCGCGAGGCGGGCACCGGCTTGCGCGTGGGCCAGTCGGTGTTCCACAACAAGTTTGGCGAAGGCGTGATCACCGCGCTGGAGGGCGAAGGCAACGACGCCCGCGCCAATATCAAGTTCAAGCGCCACGGCGCCAAGTGGCTGGCGCTGTCGGTGGCGAAGCTGGACGCGATCGACTGAGCGGCGCCGGCCTTCCCGCCGCCGCTCACCGGGCTCAGGACAGGGCGTGCCGCACTTCGCCGGCCTTCGGGTCGGGAGTGTCCACGGTCAGCAACGGATTGATGAACAGCGACGCCACCGCGCCAACGCCCAGCAACGCCCCCGAGATCATGAACGGCAGGTCATAGCTGCCGGTCCGCTCGATCAGGTAGCCGAACACCACCGGCGACACCATGCCGGCCAGCCCGAAGCCGGTGTTCATCATGCCGCCGGCGGTGCCGGCGTACTTGCCGGCAATGTCCAGCGGCAGGCTCCACAGCACGGCATTGGTCAGCTCCAGGAAGAAGAACGACAGCGACAGCAGGATCACCGCGTTGACGGCATCGGCCGTGAAGGTCATCGGCGCGATGAACATCAGCGAGCCGGCCAGCCCGACGAACAGGATCGCGCCGCGCGCCAGGCGCAGGTTGCCGGTGCGCCGGTAGATGCGGTCCGACAGCACGCCGCCGAGGGTGTCGCCGACCACCCCCGCCATCAGCGGCAGCGCGGTGAACAGCGCCAGCTGCTTCAGGTCGAAGCCGCGCGCTTCCTTCAGGTACGACGGCAGCCAGGTCAGGTAGACCCACAGCGACCAGCCGTAGCAGAAGTCGACGAAGGTCACCAGCCACATGCGGCGGAACAGCCGGCGCCACGGCGTGGGTGCCTTGGCCGCCTGCTGCGAATCGCCGCGCCGGTAGCCGATCTCCTGCAGTTCTTCCGGCGTGACCCGCTTGTGCTTGTCGGGCGAGTCCTTGAACGTCAGCGCGTACAGCACGGTCCAGCCCAGGCTCACCGCACCCAGCACGACGAAGGCCTCGCGCCATCCCGCCGCGGCGACGATGGCCAGCACGATCGGCGGCGTGATCGCACCGCCCAGCCGCGCGAAGCTGTGCGTAATGCCTTGCGCGAAGCCGCGTTCGGCCACCGGCATCCAGTAGGTGAAAGCGCGCGTGGCGGTCGGAAACGCGCCGCCTTCGCCGATGCCCAGCACGAAGCGCAGCGCCACCAGCATCATCACGCTGCCGGCAAAGCCGGTCAGCACCGTGGCCACGCCCCAGATCAGCGACAGCACGATCAGCACCTTTTTGGGCCCGAACTTGTCGGACATCCAGCCGCCCAGGATCTGCATGGCGGCATAGGGATAGGCAAAGGCCGAGAACACCAGCCCCAGCTGCGAGGACGTCAGCCCCATCTCCTCGCGGATCAGCGGGGCGGCAACCGAGATGTTGACGCGGTCGATATAGGCGATGAAGTACATCAAACACATGACGCCGAGGATCATGTGCCGGGTCTTGATGCGTTGCTGCATAACCACCTCCTATGCGCGGCGGGCGCGCGTGGCGTTGACGGGGCGGCGGCCGGCGCGTGGTCCATTGCCATGCGCTTGCGGCTCGCCGGAGCGCGCCAGCGATAAGTCCTGGCTGCGCTGCCCCGTCCTTGAGCAAACAGCTGTGTGTCTCTGTGCGTGTCTCCGGATGTCGTGGTAGCGGGGTGAGCGGGCTCCTTGGCGAAAGTTGGGGGAAGGGATGGGGTGTCAGCTCATGCAGGGTCCAGCAGCTTCAGCCGCTGCACCTTGCCGGAGGGCCCGCGCGGCAATTCCGCGATGAAGCGGAATTCCCGGGGCGTCTTGTAGCGGCCCAGCTCGCGCAGGCAGTGCGCGCGCAGCGCCGCGTCGTCGCAGGCCACGGCTTCGCGCCTGACGATGAAGGCGACGATCTCCTGCCCGTAGGCCGGGTCGGGCACGCCCACCGCCGCCGCTTCCAGCACGCCCGGATGGCGCAGCAGCGCTTCGTCGATCTCGCGCGGGGCGATGTTCTCGCCGCCCTTGATGATCAGTTCCTTGGCGCGGCCGGTGATGTAGAAGTAGCCCTCCGCATCGCGGTAGCCGAGGTCGCCGGTGCGCAGCCAACCGTCGGGCGTGAAGGCTTCGCGCGTGACCTCGGGCGCCTTGTAGTAGCCCGCCATCACGCTCTCGCCTTGCAGCACGATCTCGCCGATCTCGCCGTCGGGCAGCGGTCGCCCGTCGTGCCCCAGCACGCGAGCCTGCGTGCCGGAGGGCCGGCCGATGCTGCCGATGCGCCGCTGCTGCGGATCGAGCGGATTGCTGAACGCCGGCGCCGCGGTCTCGGTCATGCCCATGGTCTCGATCACGCCGATGCCGAAGCGCTGCTCGAACGCGCGGTGGTGCTCCGGCGGCAACGCGGCGGAAGCGGAGCGGCAGAAGCGCACGCCGGCCGGCGCACGGCCATCGGGATCGTTGAGCAGGTAGGCGATGATGGTCGGAACCACGTTGAGCCAGGTGCAGCCGTGGCGGGCAATGTCGTGCCAGAACGCACTGGCCGAGAAGCGCATCGGCATCACCACTGAGCCGCCATGTGCCAGCGGCGCGATCGCGGTCACCACCAGCCCATTGATGTGATACAGCGGCAGCGTGGCCAGCACGCGATCGCCCGCGCCGAGCGCATGCTCGCGGCTGACGCTGGCGCCGTTGGCGGCGAGGTTGCGGTGGGTCAGCAACACGCCCTTGGGTGTGCCCGTGGTGCCGGACGTGTACATCAGCAGCGCCGGGTGATGCGGCTGCGGTGGCGGAAGCGGAGCGGCACCGGGCTGCACTACCGGCAGCGCGGGCAGGGCGGTGTCGTCGGGCGCGGTGACCACCACTGGCACTTCCACGCCGGCTTCGGCCAGCGCCGTGCGGATCGCGGCTTCGCCTTCGGAGGAAGTGAAGACCAGCCGCGTGTCCGCGTGCCCGAGGATGTAGCGCAGCTGCGCGGGCTGGCACAGCAGGTTGATCGGATTGGCCACCAGCCCGCAGGCCATGGTGCCGAGCAGCAGCCGCGCGGTCTGCTCGCCGTTGGGCAGGTACACCGACACCGTCTGGCCGCTGCCGAGGCCGGCCTCGGCGTAGCGGCGGCCGAGCGCATCCGCGTCGGCGGCCAGGTCGCCGAAGCTGAGCGCGCGGCCGCTGTCGGGAGACAGCAGGTAGGCCTTGTCGGAAGCTTGCGCGGCACGGGCGGCCAGCAGCGTGGCCACGGTGTCGAGCACTTCGGGGCGGATGCGCGCGTTCATTGGCCGACCCTCGCGAAGTAGTCGCCCAGCAGCTCGCGCTCGTCGGGCACGCATTCGGCGATCGGTTCGGCGATGCGGGTGATGTTGAGGTATTGCCGCCAGCCGAGGTTGTCCGAAAAGTTGTTGCCGCCCCAGGTGCCGCAGCCCATCGACAGCGAGAACGGCAGGCCGTTGTCGAAATTGCCGCCGGTGGCGAAACAGTGCGCCTGGTTCACGATCACGCGCGCCACCGGCAGTTCCTGCCCGAGTTGCAGCGCCTGCCGCGGATCGGCCGTATGCAGCCCGACCGAGTGGCCCGCGCCCATGTAGTCGTAGAGGCTCGCCACGCGCGCCACGGCGGCGTTGTAATCGGCGGCGCGATAGAGCGTGAGCACCGGCGAGAGCTTTTCGCCGGAGAAGGGATAGTCGCTGCCGACGCCGGTCTCAGGCACCAGCAGCATGGTCGGCTGCAGCGCACGCACGCGCGCCAGGCCCGCCAGCTCGGCAATGCGCGGCGCGCTCTGGCCGGTCATGTCGCCGGCGAGCTTGCCGTGCCGCCACATCAGCGCCTGCAGCCGCGCCTTTTCCTCGGCGCTGAGCAGCACGCCGCCGACGGCGGCAAGCGCTTCGAGCATGGGCTGGTAGACCGCGTCGAGGATCACCAGGCTGTTCTCCGACGAGCAGCTGGTGGCGTTGTCGAAGGTCTTGGAGCGGACGATCTTTGCGGCCGCATCGCCCAACGCCGCGCTGGCATCGACGATGGCGGCCACGTTGCCCGCGCCGACGCCGAACGCCGGCGTGCCGCAGGTGTAGGCCATGCGCACGTTCGCCTGCGAGCCGGTGGCCACCACCAGGTCGGCCTGGCGCATCAGTTCGGCGGTCGAGGCCTTCGACACCGGCGCGGGCAGCATCTGCACCAGGTCGGCGGGCAGGCCGGCGCGCGCGAACTCGGCGTGGATGAACGACAGCAGCAGCTCGCATGTGCCCTGTCCCTTGGGAGAGGGCGCGACCACCACGCTGTTGCCGCACTTGAGCGCGTTGATAATCTTGTTGGCCGGCGTTGCCCCGGGGTTGGTCGACGGCGTGATCGCGGCGACCACGCCGACCGGCCGCGCGATCTCGGTGATGCCGGTGGCGGCGTCACGCGCGATCACGCCGACGGTCTTGCGTCCGTGCAGGTCGCGCAGCAGGCCCAGCGTCTTGCGATGGTTCTTGCGGATCTTGTCGTCGACGTTGCCAAGGCCGGTGTCGGCCACGGCCCGCTCGGCCAGTTGGCGGTTGCGCGCGGGCTCCATGATGGCCCACGCGGCGGCGGCCGCGGCGGTGTCGACGATGGCCTGGCCGGCACGCGCGAACGCGCGCTGCGCCTGCCGGGCGCGCGCCACGATCGCATCGACCTGGTCTTCCGGCACGGGCACATCGGTGGAATGGGACTGCTGGCGCTGCAGTATCTGCACACTCATGGATCGGCTCCGGGGTTGGGTCAGGTAGGTCCGCCGCGGCGGCCCCGAGTCGAATCTAGTGAACCCAAACCGGCATGCCGTCCCAATTTGTGCGCTTTCGCGAGCACGGCTGCGGGTTGCATCCGGTAGTGCAGATTTCGGGACGCCAACGCGTCCCGGAATCCGCTAAATTGCATCCATGAGTAATCACTCGAACGCCGCCGCGGTGCGCGCCTTCCGCATCCTGGAGATCCTGTCCGCCGCCGACGGGCCCATGCCGCTGTGCGCCATCGTTGAGGAAATCGGACTGCCCAAGCAGACCGTGCACCGCATCCTCAAGCAGCTGGAAAGCACCTGGCTGGTGTCGCGCACGGCGGGCAGCCCCGGCTATGAATGTTCGTCACGCGTGCGCCAGCTCGCGGTCAATGTGCTGATGCAGGCGGGGCCGGCCGCGGCGCGGCACGCGATCCTGCAGCAACTGGTCGACAAGGTCGGCGAGACCTGCAACCTGACCATGCTGTCGGGCGACGACGTGGTTTATCTGGACCGGGTCGAAACGCAATGGCCGCTGCGCATGCACCTGCAGCCGGGCTCGCGTGTGCCGCTGCATTGCACCGCCAGCGGGAAGCTGCTGCTGGCCTTTCTGCCGAGCGCGCAGCGCGAACGCCTGGTGGCCAACCTGCCGCTGCGCGCGCATTCGGCGCGTACCATCACCGACGCCGCGGCACTGCACGCGGAGCTGGCCGAGACGCGGCGGCGGCGCCTGGGCATCAACAACCAGGAAAACCTAGAGGGGATGATTGCGGTGGCGGTGCCGGTGATGCGCAACCGCAGCCGCGCCTGCGCGGCGATCGCGGTGCAGGCGCCGCTGGCGCGGATGACGATGGACCGGCTGATGGGATTCGTGCCCGACCTGCGCATGGCGGCGGACGCGATGGTGAAGACGTTTGGGGAGTAGACCGCGCTGCGGTGGTTTGCTCCCCTCTCACGCTTGCGGGAGAGGGAGAACACCTTGCTCAGGCTTGCTCGGGCTGCTTGGGAGCACCCAAAACCGCTCGCTCTTGCTTGGGTTTCAAACCGCCGGCGCCGTCGGCTCGACGCCCGGCGGCGTCACGTTGAAGCAACCGCGGTACGTCGCATAGAACGAGCAATACAAGATCGCCAGCATCAGCAGCGAATACGGCGTCACCAGGAACGACAGCACCGTCTCCGCCCCGAACGCGCTGAATACCGCCTCCAGGATAAACGGGATCGCCACCAGCAGCATCGCGAACAGCACGATATAGGTGAAGAACGCCCCGCGATTGCGCCAGCACGCGGTCCAGCTGAAGAACAGCGCCTTGACCGGTGGTACCCCGTGCCAGGCCGCCAGCAGCGGCGCGAACCAGAACATCATCGCGATCGGCGTGTACAGCAGCGCGCCGATCATCATTGCGTAGTAGAGCTGCCGCACCGCTTCGGCCGAGGGCGCTTCTTCCTTCAGCACGATCGGCACCAGCGCGCTCATGTCGACCACCGCGCCGGCGATCAGCCCCAGCATGAACACCAGCCCGGCGTAGATGCCGCCCAGAACCAGCAGGTTGCGCGTGGCTTCCTTGCCGTTGGCGCGAAAGCCCGCCAGCAGCACGGTGGGCAGCACGCGCTTGTTCTGGATCACGTCGCGGCACGCGGTCATTACGCCGACCGACAGGCCCGGCGTGACCACCAGCAGCGCGATGATGCCGATCAGCGGCACCACGATGGCCAGCTGCGCGGCGATCAGGTAGACGAACAGCAGCATCAGGAAAGTCAGCGGATTCTTGCGGAACAGCCAGATACCCTGGCGGAACCAGACGTAGCCTTCCTTGGCAGGAACTTCCAGTAGTTGCATGACGGATCAGATCCAGGGGAGCGGGCGCGCGGGACTGGTGTCCAGGCGCCGGCGCAGGATGCGTTCGAAATGAGTGGGATCGTGCGGCTGCAGCATGTCGGCCTCGCGCGGCAGGTAGAAGTCCCACAGCCGCGACACCCAGAAGCGCAGCGCGCCCGCGCGCAGCATGTCCTGCCAGTGCGCGGCCTCGGTGTCGCTCAGCGGCCTGACCGCATGATAAGCGCGCAGCATTGCCTGCGCCCGCGCGTGGTCGAGTTCGCCGCTGGCCAGGTCGATGCACCAGTCGTTGACGGTGACCGCCAGGTCGAACAGCCACTTGTCGTTGCCGGCGAAATAGAAGTCGAAGAAGCCGCCCAGACGGTGGCGTCCGCTGCCGTCTTCCTCGAACAGCACGTTGTCGCGGAACAGGTCGCAATGGCACGGGCCTTCGCCCAGGCTGGCGTAGTCGGCGCTGGCGAAGAACGCCGCCTGGTGCGCGATTTCCTGTTGCAGCAGGGTACGCTGGCCGGCGTCGAGGAAAGGCAGGATCTCGGGCTCGGTCTGCTGCCACCAGGCCAGGCTGCGCAGGTTGGGCTGGCGGCGCGGGTAGTCCTGGCCGGCCAGGTGCATGCGCGCCAGCATGTCGCCGACTTCGGCGCAGTGCTGCGCGTCCGGCGCCAGCTGCGAGGCGCCGGGCAGGCGCGTGACGATGGTGGCGGGCTTGCCCTTGAGCGGGCGCAGGATCTCGCCGTCGCGCGCCGGGATCGGCGCCGGCACGCGGATGCCGCGCTCGGCCAGGTGCGCCATCAGGTGCAGGTAATAGGGCAGCTGCGCGAACGACAGGCGCTCGAAGATGGTCAGCACGTACTGGCGTGCCTGGCCATCCTGCTCCATGGTAAGGAAGAAATTGCTGTTCTCGATGCCCGAGGCGATGCCGCGCAGTTCGCGCACTTCGCCAAGGTCGAAATCAAGCAGCCAGCTGGCGATCTCGTCCTGCGAGACCGTGGTGAATACGGCCATACTCGTTGTGTGAAGCGAATCGGAAAGCGGCGGCAAAACCAGGGCCGCCGCCGCGGCATGACTGCCGGAGGGCCGGCGCGGCCCGCTTACGCCGGGCCGTGGGTCAGCGTCCCGCCGCCGCTGCGGCAGGGCGCTTGCGTGGTCAGAATTTCAGGTTGACCGATGGTACGCGGTTGACATCGTGCTCGCGGATGCGCGGCGAGCTGTCTTCCGGCTTGCTCATCTCGTACTTGGTGCCGAAGCCGGACTTGACCTGGATATCGGTGGCGCGGCCCTTGTCGCGGTACTCGCGCACCTGCGTGCCGTCGCGCTCGTTGAGCTGGAAGCTCGGCTGGCGCGGCTGGTTCAGCTGCGTCTTGGCTGCCGGCGCGATCGGCTGGTTGTTGATCTGGTTCAGTTCCTGCTGCGACAGTGCGCTGCTTTCCTGGTTGCCCTGGGCCAGCACGGGCGCCGCCAGCGCAAATGTGGCGGCAGCCGCGGCCAGCAGGCGCAGGCCCGCGGGCAGGGGGTCGTCGGACCGGGCAGAACGGCACGACCGGGTGGAACGGGAGGTCATCAGGGGCTCCTGTGCGGCGTCGCGGCGCCCCAAGGGCAATAAGGGGCGGCGGGCGACGCCGCGGCATGCGGCGGTTGGCTGCAACCCGGCGGCGCCGGGCTTGGCAGAACGGACAGGTTCCATTCTAGCAATTCTGCCGTGCCCGGAGGCCGGGCCGTGCCCCGCGGCGCACCCGCGCAACGGCAGGAGTGCCTGACGCGTGGCTTGCGGCGCAAGCCGGCCGGGCCCAGGCCCGGCGGCGCGCTTACAGGTAGAACATCTCTTCCTTGGGCGGGATCGGCTTGTCGCCGCCACGGCGCTCGTAGTAGTCGTAGACCGCTTCGAGTACTTCATGCGGCTCGTCGACGATCTTCATCAGGTCGAGGTCGTGCTCGGCGATCAGGCCCATCGGCAGCAGCGTGAAGCGGAACCAGTCGAGCAGGCCCTTCCAGAAGCGGCTGCCGAACATGACCACCGGCACCGAGCGCGACTTGCCGGTCTGCACCAGCGTCAGCACCTCGGCCAGCTCGTCCAGCGTGCCGAAGCCGCCCGGCATCACGATAAAGGCGTCGGAGTTCTTGACGAAGGTGACCTTGCGCGTGAAGAAGTGGCGGAAGCGCATGGCAATGTCCTGGTACGGATTGCCCTGCTGCTCGTGCGGCAGTTCGATGTTCAGGCCCACGCTGGCAGACTTGCCGGCGTGCGCGCCCTTGTTGGCCGCTTCCATGATGCCGGGGCCGCCGCCCGAGATGACGGCGAAGCCGGCATCGGAGAACAGCCGCGCGATCTCGATGGTGCGCTGGTAGTAGGGCGAATCCTCGCGCAGGCGCGCGCTGCCGTAGATCGACACGGCCGGGCGGATCTCCGAGAGGTACTCGGTCGCCTCGATGAACTCTGCCATAATCGTGAACATTTGCCACGATGCGCGCGCCTTCTTCGCGGTCGCGCGGTCTTCGTCGGCCAGCGCACGCAGGCTGGGGATCATCTTGCGCGGATTGGCACGCGCCGCGGCGGCGGCGGCTTTTTCTGCGGCCACTTCAGGCGGATGGCCAGCGGCGGCGGCATCGGCCGCGGCGGCTACGGCTGCGGCGTGTTCGGACGCTGCCTCCGGCGGGGGTTGTACGGTATCGCCGGAGATATCGGATACATCCGGATCAGCAAGGGGGGCGGTCGAAGCACCGCCCGCAGCGGCACCAGTCAATTTTGAGTCCATGGGAATGTCGGATAGTCCAAAAACACTCTTGCTCGTCGACGGATCGAGCTATCTGTATCGCGCTTATCACGCTCTGCCGGACCTGAGGAATGGAGAGGGCCTGCCCACAGGGGCAATCTACGGCATGATCAACATGCTGCGCAAGCTGCGCAACGATTACCCGGCAGAGTATAGCGCCTGCGTGTTCGACGCAAAGGGCAAGACCTTCCGCGACGACATGTATCCGGCCTACAAGGAACACCGCCCGTCCATGCCGGAAGACCTGGCCCGCCAGATCGAGCCGATCCACGAGGCCGTGCGCGCGCTGGGCTGGCCGATCGTGGTGGTCGACGGCGTCGAGGCCGACGACGTGATCGGCACGCTGTCGCGCCAGGCCACCGAGCAGGGCGTGCGTACGGTTGTATCCACCGGCGACAAGGACCTGGCGCAGCTGGTCAACGACCAGGTCACGCTGGTCAACACCATGAGCGGCGAAGTGCTCGATCCCCCGGGCGTGGCGGCCAAGTTCGGCGTGCCGCCGGAGCGCATCATCGACTACCTGTCGCTGATCGGCGATGCGGTCGACAACGTCCCCGGCGTGCCCAAGGTCGGCCCCAAGACCGCGGTCAAATGGCTGTCCGAGCATGGCTCGCTCGACGGCGTGATGGCCGCCGCGCCGGGCATGAAGGGCGTGGTCGGCGAAAACCTGCGCAATACGCTCGACTGGCTGCCAATGGCGCGCAAGCTGGTCACGGTCAAGACCGACTGCGACCTGAGCAAGGCGGTGGCGGATTTCCACGCGCTGCGCGAGACCGGCGAGGACAAGGACAAGCTGGTCGAATTCTTCCAGCGCTACGGTTTCAAGACCTGGCTGCGCGAAGCCACGGGAGAACGCTTACCTGACGCGCGCGCGCAGGCCCGCGCCCGCGCGGCCGCGGCGCCGGCGCCGGCGCAGGGCGGCCTGTTCGATGCGCCGGCGGCGGCCACCGGCAATGTGGTCCAGGCAACGGAAGAGAGCGCGCCCACCGAGATCCGCCACGAGACGGTCACCACGCAGGGCATGCTGGAAGACTGGATGCGGCGCATCGAGGCCGCGCCGCTGGTGGCGATCGATACCGAGACCGATTCGCTCGATCCCATGCAGGCGCAGCTGGTGGGCATCTCGTTGTCGGCGACGCCGGGCGAAGCCTGCTACATCCCCGTGGCGCACCGCGGCCCGGACGTGGCCGGCCTGCCCGAGCACGGGCAGCTCTCGCGTGAATTCGTGCTGGAGCGCATGCGCGCCTGGCTCGAGGACGCCAGCCGCCCCAAGCTCGGCCAGAACCTGAAATACGACATCCACGTCTTCGCCAACCACGGCGTGACGCTGCGCGGCGTGGCGCACGACACCATGCTGCAGAGCTACGTGCTGGCCTCGCACCGCAACCACGGCATGGACAGCCTGGCCGAGCGGCTGCTCAACCTGAAGACCATCACCTACGAAGAGGTGTGTGGCAAGGGCGCCGGCCAGATCGGCTTCGACCAGATCGACCTGGCGCGCGCCACCGAGTACGCCGCCGAAGACGCCGACGTGACGCTGCGCCTGCATCGCAAGATGTTTCCGCAGGTGGAAGCGGCCGCAGGGTTGCGCCGCGTGTATGAAGAGATCGAGATGCCGGTCTCGGTGGTGCTGCAGAAGATCGAGCGCAACGGCGTGCTGATCGACGCCGAACGCCTGGCCGCGCAGAGCGCCGAGCTGGGCCAGCGCATGCTGGCGCTGGAGCAGTCCGCGTACGAGGCCGCGGGCCAGCCGTTCAACCTGGGCTCGCCCAAGCAGATCGGCGAGATCCTGTTCAACCAGATGAAGCTGCCGGTGGTGAAGAAGACCGCCAGCGGCGCGCCGTCGACCGACGAAGAGGTGCTGCAGAAGCTGGCCGAGGACTACCCCCTGCCCAAGCTGCTGCTCGACTACCGCGGCCTGGCCAAGCTCAAGTCCACCTACACCGACAAGCTGCCCAGGATGGTCAATGCGCGCACCGGCCGCGTGCACACCAGCTACGGGCAGGCCACCGCGGTGACGGGCCGGCTGGCATCGACCGAGCCCAACCTGCAGAACATCCCGGTGCGCACCGAGGAAGGCCGCCGCATCCGCGAAGCCTTTATCGCCGAGCCGGGCAGCGTGATCGTGTCGGCCGACTATTCGCAGATCGAGCTGCGCATCATGGCCCATATCTCCGGCGACGAGAACCTGCTGCGCGCCTTCGCTAACGGCGAGGACATCCATCGTGCCACCGCCGCCGAGATCTTCGGCGTGGAGCGCGACGCGGTCGGCAGCGAGCAGCGCCGCTATGCCAAGGTCATCAACTTTGGCCTGATCTATGGCATGAGCGCGTTCGGGCTGGCCAGCAACCTGGGCATCGAACGCGACGCGGCCAAGCACTATATCGACCGCTACTTCATGCGCTACCCCGGCGTGGCGCACTACATGGAAGAAACCCGGCAGACCGCGCGCGAGCAGGGCTATGTCGAGACCGTGTTCGGCCGCCGGCTGTGGCTGCCCGATATCAACGGCGGCAGTGGCCCGCGCCGCCAGGCCGCCGAGCGCGCCGCCATCAATGCGCCGATGCAGGGCACGGCCGCCGACCTGATCAAGCTGTCGATGATCGCGGTACAGGGCTGGCTGGAGCGCGACGGGCTGCAGACGCGCCAGATCATGCAGGTGCACGATGAACTGGTGCTGGAAGTGCCCGAGCATGAGCTGGAACTGGTGAAGGCGCGCCTGCCAGAGCTGATGTGCACGGTGGCGCAGTTGCGCGTGCCGCTGGTGGCCGAGGTGGGCAGCGGCGCCAACTGGGAAGAAGCGCACTGAAAGCGCAATGAAGTTGAGCTGACAACCCTCCCCCGCGTTTGCATGGCGGTATCGATTGAAGCGACTGCTGAGTCGTGTTATGCGGCTTGCCATGCATGCTGCAATGCAGCAGACTGTGGCCATGCCTCAGGCACGGATTTCACAATACGCACGGGTAGACCATGACAGAAGCAAAGGCGCACCGCATCGTTGTCGTCGGCGGCGGGGCAGGAGGGCTGGAACTGGTAACCAGGCTCGGCGACAAGCTTGGCAGGAAGGGAACGGCGCAGGTGGTCCTGGTGGACCGCTTGCCTACCCACATCTGGAAACCGCTGCTGCATGAAGTTGCCGCCGGCAGCATGGATCCCAACACGCACCAGCTCGAATACGCGGCGCAGGCGCGCTGGCACCATTTCGAGTTCCAGCAGGGCGAGCTGACCGGCATCGACCGCGCGCGCAAGACCATCGCCGTATCTGCCTGCAATGACCAGGACGGCGCCGAGCTGCTGCCCGCGCGCGAGTTGCCGTATGACACGCTGGTGCTGGCGATCGGCTGCGTCACGCATTTCTTCGGCGTGCCGGGCGCCGCCGAGAACGCCATCGCGCTCGATACCGTGGCGCAGGCCGAACGCTTCCGCAAGCGCCTGATCGCCGCCTGCGTGCGTGCGCAGAACGGGCGCGGGCGCATCGGCGAGGACGGCCGTCCGCGCGTTGACGTGGCCATCATCGGGGCCGGCGCCACCGGCGTCGAACTGTCGGCGGAGCTGCGCAACACCGCGCACGTGCTCAGCGCCTATGGCCTGCACCGCCTCGACCCGCGCCGCGACGTGCGCATCCACGTGGTCGAGGCCGGCCCGCGCATCCTGCCGGCGCTGTCGGAGCGCGTCTCGGCCGAGACCGCCAAGCTGCTGAAGAAGCTCGATGTCGATGTCTTTACCAGCGAGCGCGTGACCGAGGTCACGCCGCAGGCCGTGCTGACCGCCAGCGGCAAGACCATCGATGCCGACCTGACGGTGTGGGCCGCGGGCATTACCGCGCCGCAGGTGCTGGCCACGCTGGGCCTGCCGACCAGCCGCCAGGGGCAGATCGTGGTCGGCCCGACGCTGCAGAGCGAGGGCGATCCCGACATCTTTGCCTTCGGCGACTGCGCCAGCTGCCCGTGGCCGGAGAAGCAGACCTCGGTGCCGCCGCGCGCGCAGGCGGCGCACCAGCAGGCGACCTTCCTCTACCAGGCGCTGTGCGCGCGGCTCGAAGGCAAGCCGCTGCCGTCGTTCGCTTTCAAGGATTTTGGCTCGCTGGTGTCGCTGGGGCACTTCAGCGCGGTGGGCAGCCTGATGGGCGGGCTGATCGGCGGCTCGATGTTTATCGAAGGACTGATGGCGCGCGTCATGTACACCTCGCTGTACCGGATGCACGTGATGGCGCTGCACGGCGCGGTCGGCATGGCGCTGGACACCGTGTCGCACTGGCTGCGCAGCAAGACCAGCCCGCGGGTGAAGCTGCACTGAGGCAGCACTGGGAACATCGTGCAGGCATGAGCACGAAGCGTCATGTCTGTTTAGAATCGGTGGCTGGCGATTTTTGGCGCGCCAGCCACCCATGTTCCTGGAGACACGCATGCTCAAACCCGAAGTGGAAAGCCTCGTCCCCGGCCAGACCTTCGACCGCCGCGGCTTCGTCAAGACCGCGCTCGGTTCCGCCTTTGCCGCGGCTGCCTTGCCGGTGATGGCCCAGCAAGCCATCAAGACCGATTTCGCCGGCCTGACCGCGGGCGAGGTCACGATCCCGTCCGGCGGCTTCAGCATGCCCGCCTACCGGGCCCAGCCGGAAGGCAAGAAAAACCTGCCGGTGGTGCTGGTCGTCAGCGAGATCTTCGGCGTGCACGAATACGTCGCCGATATCTGCCGGCGCTTCGCCAAGCTCGGCTACCTGGCGATCGCGCCCGAACTGTTCGCGCGCCAGGGCGACCCGCAGAGCTTCGGTTCCATCCAGGAACTGCAGCGCGAGGTGATCGCCAAGGTCTCGGACGCCCAGGTCATGGGCGACCTCGACGCCGCGGTGGCCTGGGCGGGCGCCAATGGCGGCGACCGGTCGCGGCTCGGCATCACCGGCTTCTGCTGGGGCGGCCGCATCACCTGGCTGTTCGCGGCGCACAGCCGGCAGCTCAAGGCCGCCGTGGCCTGGTACGGCCAGCTGTCGCCAGAGCCCGCGCCGCTGAAGCCCAAGAACCCGATCGACCTTGTCGGCCAGCTGCATGCGCCGGTGCTCGGCCTGTACGGCGGCAAGGACACCGGCATCCCGCTGGAGCATGTGGAGAAGATGAAGGCGGCGCTGGCGGCTTCATCCGACCGGGACGCCAAAGGCTCGCGCTTCGTGGTCTATCCCGAGTCCGGCCATGCTTTCCATGCCGACTACCGGCCCAGTTACCGCGAAGCGGACGCCAGGGACGGCTGGCAGAAGGCGCTGGCCTGGTTCAAGCAGCACGGCGTAGCGTGATCCGTTCGGGGTGACTCGGTCGAGAGCAGGATTGCAAAGTCCCGGCGGATACGTACAATGCGGCCTTTGAGTTATTGCAACATTGTTGCGTTAGCCGCCCGGCGCAATGCGGGCGGAACGGCGGAGCTGCTTGCTGGATGGCTGAAAGGCCGCCAGCGTCGCCACCTGGGAGCCCATCATCCATTCGACGCTTTTGTATATCCTGCTCGCCGCCACGATCTCGGGCGTGGGCAGCATCTTCGGGGCGGCGCTGCTGTCGCTGACGGTGGCGTCCCGCGTGGTCGAGCGCATGGTGAGCTTCTCGGTGGGCGTACTGCTCGCCACGGCGCTGCTGCATTCGCTGCCGGAGGCGTTCGAGTCCGGCGCCGACCCGCGCGCGCTGTTCGGCACGCTGCTGGCGGGGCTGCTGGGCTTCTTCCTGCTGGAGAAGATCTCGCTGCTGCGCCACTCGCACCACCACGAGGGCGACGGGCACCACCACCATCACGGCCATGACCGCGAAGAGGCGGGGCGCAGCGGCCTGACCATCCTGGTGGGCGATACCTTCCACAACTTTGCCGACGGCATCGTGATCGCGGCGGCCTTCCTGGCTGACCCGCATATCGGCGTGGTCACCGCGCTGGCCATTGCCGCGCACGAAATCCCGCAGGAAGTGGGCGACTTCATCGTGCTGCTCAACGCGGGGTTCTCCAAGGCGCGCGCCTTCGCCTTCAACCTGCTGTCGAGCGTGGCGGCCATCGCCGGCGGCCTGGTCGGGTACTTCCTGCTCGACGAGATGAGCGGCTGGATCCCCTACGTGCTGGTGATCGCCGCCAGCAGCTTCCTCTATATCGCCGTCAGCGACCTGATGCCGCAGATGCAGCGCAAGCCGCGCTGGCGCGAGTCGGCGATCCAGGTAGTGCTGGTGGCGGCGGGGATTTCGGCGATCGTCTTTATCACCAACGGCGTGCACGAGCGGCACGGCCACGCGCACGGCAGCGCCGCGCCGGTGGCCACTTCGCACTGAGCTGCCGCTCGCGTCAGGCGGCGCCGGTCGCCACCGGGCGCGCCGGATCAGCGCACCATTCGCTCCACGAGCCCGGGTAGAGCGCCGCGCCGCCCAGGCCGGCTGCTTCCAGCGCCAGCAGGTTGTGGCAGGCCGTCACGCCGGAGCCGCACTGCATCACCGCCTGAGCGGGCGCGCGCTGGCCCAGCACCGCGCCAAACTCGGCGCGCAGCGTTTCCGGGGACTTGAAGCGACCTTGGGCGTCGAGGTTGTCCTTGAAGAAGCGGTTGACCGCCCCGGGGATACGGCCGCCGACCGGATCCAGCGTTTCGTTCTCGCCGCGGAAGCGGTCGGGCGCGCGTGCGTCGACCACCAGCAGCGCGGCGCGGCCGAGGTTGTCGAGCAGGTCGGCGGCGTCCACCGTCGGCACCAGCGACTCGCGGCGCGAAATCTTGCCGGGAAACTCCGGCTCCGGGGTGGCCTCATGCTCCAGCGGCATGCCTGCCTTGATCCAGGCATCCTTGCCGCCATCCAGCACCGCGACCTCGTCATGGCCGATCCAGCGCAGCAGCCACCACAGCCGCGCGGCGAACATGCCGCCCTGCGCGTCGTAAGCCACTACCGGGGTGTCGTCTTCCACGCCCAGCGCCTGCAGCCGCGCGACGAAGTCGTCGGCATCGGGCAGGGGGTGCCGGCCGTTGCTGCCGGTCTTGCGGCCCGACAGTTCGTTGTCCAGGTGCAGGTAGAACGCGCCCGGCAGGTGGCCGACGTGGTACGCCTCGCGCCCGGCGGCGGGGTTGGCCAGGTCGAAGCTGCAGTCGATCACGACGCAGCGGCCGTTGCCGGCCAGCAGCGCCTGCAGTGCGGTGACGGAAATCAGCGGTTTCTGCATGGGAATCCTGTAGCGAGCGAAGGGAACGAAAGCTTAACGGATGCTACACCTCGGGATGCACTTCCGCCTCGGGCGACTTGACCGGCGTGGCCGGTGTCGGCTTGGCGTCGGTGCCCTGGCGCGCGCGCATCAGCGTGGTGGCAATGCCGCTGGCAATGATCAGCCCCATGCCCAGCCACGACAGCCAGTTGAGCTTGTCGGACCAGATCAGCATGCCCCACACACTGGAAAAGACGATGCCGGCATATTGCAGGTTGGCGGTCAGAAGGGTGTTGCCGCGCTTGTAGGCGCGCGTCATCGCGGTCTGGCCCAGCGTCGCCAGGATGCCGATGGCCAGCAGCAGGCCAACGCCATACCAGGTATGCGGGCTGACGCCGGAAATCAGCATCCAGGCCAGGCCGGCGATCATGCCGACCAGCGAGAAATAGAACACGATGCGGCCCTCGGGCTCGCCCAGCTGGCCGAGTTGGCGTACCTCGACGTAGGCCAGCGCGGTGAAGACCCCGGAGATCAGGCCGACCAGGCCGCCGGTGAGCTGGTCCTTGCCGACCGAGGGCTGCAGCAGGCAGATCACGCCGGCGAAGGACAGCAGGATCGCCAGCACCAGGCGCCGGTCGGCATTGCCGGCGGTGCCGGCCAGGGCGGCGCTGGCGCCGAGGATCAGCGCGATCCACACCGGCGACATGTAGTTCAGCGTCATCGCCGTCGCCAGCGGCAGCAGCGTGATCGAGGTGAACCACAGCATCAGCGCGGTCACGCCGAACACGCTGCGCTTGATATGCGACAGCATGTAGGGCGTGCGCACCGGCACGCCGCGCGACGACAGCAGCACCCACATGATGACCACGCTGATCAGCCCGCGGTAGAACACGATCTCGCCGGTGGTGTAAAGGTCGGATGCCAGCTTGACGCCCACCCCCATCAACGAGAACGAGAAGGCGGCGAACAGCATCCAGAGCGATTGCATGGCGGGGGCGGAGCGTGGAGTGGCGTGGTGTTGCGGGGGACTTGCGAAAGGCGCGGGCGGCGACGCCGCCGGCATTGCGGAGCAATGATTCTATCAGCGCACATCGCGCCCTAAAGCAAAACGGACCGCCGTGGCGGTCCGTGATGGCGCAAGCCGTGCGGTTATCGCACTAGCCCTGGTATGACATGGCGCGGCGATACCACTCGTGGAAGTGCTGCATGCCGTCTTCCATCGGCGACTGGTACGGCCCGACCTCGCTGGTGCCGCGCTTCAGCAGCGCCAGCCGGCCGGCATCCATGCGCTCGGCGATCTCGTCGTCCTCGACGCAGGTTTCCATATAGGCGGCGCGCTCGGCCTCGACAAACTCGCGCTCGAACAGCGCGATTTCCTCGGGATAGTAGAACTCCACCACATTGCGGGTCTTGCGCGGGCCCAGCGGGTGCAGCGTCGAGATCACCAGCACGTTCGGGTACCACTCCACCATGATGTTGGGGTAGTAGGTCAGCCAGATCGCGCCGTGCTTGGGCAGCACGCCGTTGTTGAAGCGCAGCACCGCGTCGTGCCATTTCTGGTACGTCGGGCTGCCGGGGCGCTTCAGGCCCGCGTGCAGGCCCACGGTCTGCACGCTGTGCCATTCGCCGAACTCCCACTTCAGGTCGTCGCACGAGACAAAGCTGCCGAGCCCCGGGTGGAACGGCACGACGTGGTAATCCTCCAGGTAGACCTCGATAAAGGTCTTCCAGTTGTAGTCACAGTCATGCACTTCGACGTGGTCGAGCATGTAGCCGTCGAATTTCAGGTCCTGCGCCACGCCCAGCCTGGCCAGGTCGGCGCGCACGTCGCGCTTGCCGTCGAACAGCAGACCGTTCCAGTTCTTCAGCGGCGAGCGCTTCAGGTGCAGGCATGGCTGCTGGTCGAAATGCGGCGCGCCGAGCAGTTCGCCCTTGAGGTCGTAGGTCCAGCGGTGCAGGGGGCAGACGATGTTCTGCTTGTTGCCGCGGCCATTGAGCATGATGGCCTGGCGGTGGCGGCACACGTTGGACATCAGTTCCACGCCGGCGGCATTGCGCACCAGCATGCGGCCCTCGTCCTCGGCCTTGAGCGTGTGGTAGTCGCCGACCTCGGGAACCATCAGTTCGTGGCCGACGTAGCCGGGACCTTGCCTGAACAGCAGTTCCAGTTCTTGTTGGTGCAGCGTTTCGTCGAAGTAGACGCCGACGGGCAGTTGCGTATCAGCCGGCGCCAGCTTAAGCGCGGTGCTGAGATTGGACATTATCCCCACTCCCAGATGAACAGGTGAAAGCAGTGAACAACCCAACCATCGAAAATTGAATCGATTTGGGAAAGACAGCCGCGGGTTGGCGAGGATGCGTCAGACCCTCGCGGCGAACGGGGGATTGTACCCGAGCCAAAAAGTTAAGGGACTGATTTTTTTGCCTTTTTAGCGAAAAAGTCGACCCGGGTCGTCATCGGGGTGCCGTACCGGCCGCATTCGGAAAGACGACCCAAGCGCACAAGTCACATACGCCCCGGCTGCACTCCGTCGGCACGCGGTTGGCGTCCACTCCCGCATGCTCAAGGATGGGGCAAGCGCCGGCTTTGGCGTAAAATCCGGGCTTCATCATCCGGGTTTTGCCCCCGGCGCCATATTCTCAGGGCCCTACATGCCAAAGACGACGACCGCTGCGGTCCAGACCGAAGACACCACCACGGCCTCCGTGCCGCCCGCTTCCTATGAAGCGGCGATGGCCGAACTCGAGACCCTGGTGGCCAGCATGGAGAGCGGCGAACTGCCGCTCGAGGCCTCGCTGGCGGCCTACCGCCGCGGCGCCGAGCTGGTGCGCTACTGCCAGCAGAAGCTGGAGCGCGTCGAGCAGCAGGTCAGGGTGCTGGAGGGCGAGGTACTGAAGCCGCTCGCCGGCGAAGGCAACGGCGGCAACGGGATCAATGGCGCGCAGGGGGCGGACGAGGCATGACCGATTTCGCCCAGTGGATGCAGGGGCAAAGCGCCCGTACCGAAGCCGCACTGCAAGCAGCGTTGCCAGATGCCAACACCGTGCCGCATACGCTGCACGAAGCGATGCGCTATGCTGCACTGAGCGGCGGCAAGCGCGTGCGGCCGCTGTTAGTGCACGCTGCCGGCGAGGTCAGCGGGGCCGACCCCGCCGCCTGCGATGCCGCGGCCTGCGCGCTGGAGATGATCCACGCCTACTCGCTGGTCCACGACGACATGCCGTGCATGGACGACGATGACCTGCGCCGTGGCCGGCCTACCGTGCACAAGGCCTACGACGAGGCCACTGCGCTGCTGGTGGGCGACGCGCTGCAGACCCAGGCCTTCATCGTGCTGGCCGGCGCCGAGGTTCTGACACCCGCGGCACGGCTGAAGCTGGTGGCGGAGCTGGCGCAGGCGTCGGGCTCGACCGGCATGGCCGGCGGCCAGGCGATCGACCTGCAGAACGTGGGCCGCGCGATGACGCGCGACGCGCTCGAGGCCATGCACCGGATGAAGACCGGTGCGCTGCTGCGCGCCAGCGTGCGCATGGGCGCGTTGTGTGGCGAAATCGACGCCGGCGGGCTGGCCGAGCTGGACAAGTATGCGGCGGCGGTGGGATTGGCGTTCCAGGTGGTTGACGATATTCTGGACGTCACCGCGGATACCGCCACGCTGGGCAAGACCGCCGGCAAGGACGCCGCGCACGACAAGCCGACCTACGTGTCGCTGATGGGGCTGGCAGCGGCGCGCGACCTGGCCGGGGCGTTGCGCACCGAGGCGCATGCAGCGCTGGCCGGCTTCGGCAGCCGCGCAGCCCGCCTGGCCGACCTGGCGGACCTGATCGTGCTGCGCACACACTGAAATGACGAGCCGGACGAAAGAAACCGGTGGCCGAACGGAAATCATGACCTACGCACTCCTCAAGAAGATTGACGCCCCCGCAGACCTGCGCAAGCTCGACCGCCGCGAACTCCAGACGCTTGCGGATGAACTGCGCGCCTACGTGCTGGAGTCGGTCTCGCAGACCGGCGGCCACCTGTCTTCGAACCTCGGCACGGTCGAGCTGACCATCGCGCTGCACTACGTCTTCAACACCCCCGATGACCGGCTGGTGTGGGACGTGGGCCACCAGAGCTACCCGCACAAGATCCTGACCGGGCGCCGCGAGCGCATGGGCACGCTGCGCCAGTGGGGCGGCATCTCGGGCTTCCCGCGCCGCAGCGAGAGCGAGTACGACACCTTCGGCACCGCGCATTCGTCGACGTCGATCTCGGCAGCGCTGGGCATGGCGCTGGGCGCGCGCACGCTGGGCGAAAAGCGCGTCTCGGTGGCGGTGATAGGCGACGGCGCCATGACCGCGGGCATGGCCTTCGAGGCGCTGAACAACGCCGGCGTGTACAAGGACCTGCCGCTGGTGGTGGTGCTCAACGACAACGACATGTCGATCTCGCCGCCGGTGGGCGCACTCAACCGGCACCTGGCCCGGCTGCTGAGCGGCCAGTTCTATGCCGCCACCAAGAAGGGCATCGAGAAGGTGCTGTCGGTGGCGCCGCCGGTGCTGGAATTCGCCAAGCGCTTCGAGGAACACGCCAAGGGCATGATGGTGCCGGCGACGCTGTTCGAGGAATTCGGCTTCAACTACATCGGCCCGATCGACGGCCACGACCTGAACTCGCTGGTGCCGACGCTGCAGAACATCCGCGAGCGCGCGCTGGAAGGCGCGGGCCCGCAGTTCCTGCACGTCGTGACCAAGAAGGGCCAGGGCTACAAGCTGGCCGAGGCCGACCCGATCCTGTACCACGGCCCGGGCAAGTTCAACCCCGCGGAGGGCATCCGCCCGGCCGCCAAGCCGGCGCGCAAGACGTATACGCAGGTGTTCGGCGACTGGCTGTGCGACATGGCCGCCGCCGACAAGCGGCTGGTCGGCATCACCCCGGCGATGCGCGAAGGCTCGGGCATGGTCGAGTTCGAGAGGCGCTTCCCGGACCGCTACTACGACGTCGGCATCGCCGAGCAGCACGCGGTGACCTTCGCCGGCGGCCTGGCCTGCGAGGGCCTGAAGCCAGTGGTGGCGATCTACTCCACCTTCCTGCAGCGCGGCTATGACCAACTGATCCACGACGTGGCGCTGCAAGGCCTGCCGGTGGTGTTCGCGCTGGACCGCGCCGGTCTGGTCGGCGCAGACGGCGCCACCCATGCGGGTGCCTACGATATCGCCTACCTGCGCTGCATCCCCAACATGATGGTGATGACGCCGTCGGACGAAAACGAGTGCCGCCAGCTGCTGACCACGGCGTTCCACCAGGATTGCCCGACCGCGGTGCGCTATCCGCGCGGCACCGGCCCGGGCGCGGCAATTGCCGCCGAACTCGCCGGCGTACCGGTCGGCAAGGGCGTGGTGCGCCGCGAAGGCGCTGCGCGCGCCGGCCAGCGCGTCGGCTTCCTGGCCTTCGGCTCGATGCTGCATCCGGCCCTGGGCGCCGCCGAGGCGCTGGATGCGACCGTTGCCGACATGCGCTTCGTCAAGCCGCTCGACGTGGAACTGGTCAAGCGCCTGGCCGCCGGGAACGACTTCCTGGTCACGGTGGAAGAGGGCAGCGTGATGGGCGGTGCGGGCAGCGCCGTGCTTGAGGCGCTGGCCGAAGCCGGCATCGATATCCCGGTGCTGGTGCTGGGCCTGCCCGACCGCTTCGTCGACCATGGCGACCCGGCCTACCTGCTGCAGCAGTGCGGGCTCGACGCGGCCGGCATCGAGCGCTCGGTGCGGCAGCGCTTCGGCCTGGACCAGCCCAAGGTCTCGGTCGCTTCGCGCGTGGCCTGACCGCTGCCGGAGTGATCCCCGGCGGCTGGCCGGGATTACCTGTGCCGGCCAGGGGGATTTGGCCCTCGGCAACGAGTGCGTCCAAATTCCCTTAAACTCCCCCTTTTTGTGTTCGCAGCTGCGGGTCGGCGCGCCCTGTGCCGGGTCCCGTGGTTTCACACTCGTTGCGCGGCATGGATGGACTGCGAAAATGCCGCGACCGTAAGGACCTGTGCCAAGCGCTCAAATGCTCAAACGCTCAAACGCTGGTGCAGCCCTGGAGGAAACCGTAGATGAATGACATCAATCCCGCCTTCGTGATGCCCGACGTCCAGTCGAGCCTCGACACCCGCCAGATCCCCATCCAGCGCGTCGGTGTCAAGGGCGTGCGATATCCAGTGACCCTGAAGACCCCGGCCGGCATCATGCCGAGCGTGGGTACCTTCAACCTCGACGTGCACCTGCCGGCGGACCAGAAGGGCACGCATATGTCGCGCTTCGTCGCGCTGCTGGAAGAAGAGCGCGCGCCGCTGGAGCTGGCCAGCTTCCGCCTGCTGCTCGGCAAGATGCTGGAAAAGCTGGAAGCCGAGGCGGGCCGCATCGAGGTCACATTCCCGTACTTCATCAGCAAGATCGCGCCGGTGTCGGGCGTGGAGTCGCTGCTGGACTATGAGGTCACGCTGACCGGCGAAGTGCGCAACGGCCAGACGCGCGTGTTCCTGAAGGCGATGGTGCCGGTGACCAGCCTGTGCCCGTGCTCGAAGAAGATCTCGCAGTACGGCGCGCATAACCAGCGCTCGCATATCACGATGGACGTGGAACTGGCTGCGGAACTGCCGGTGGAAGCGCTGGTGCGGATGGCCGAGGAAGAGGCGTCGTGCGAACTGTGGGGGCTGCTCAAACGCCCGGACGAGAAGTTCGTCACCGAGCGCGCGTACGAGAACCCCAAGTTCGTCGAAGACCTGGTGCGCGATATCGCGATGCGGCTGAATGCGGATGAGCGCATCGTGGCCTATGTGCTGGAAGCGGAGAACTTCGAGTCGATCCACAACCACAGCGCGTATGCGGTGATCGAGCGGGACAAGCGGGTGAACTGATCCCCCAAGTTGCTGAAACGAAGAAGCCACCGCACGCGGTGGCTTCTTCCTTTGGCGAGGGAACCGTCAGGCCGCGGACGGCAGCCGGATATCCGCCAGGTCCCACCTCGGCGTCACGCCATAGCCGTACTCGCGCCGCGCCAGTTCCGGCGCCGCCTGCAGGCGCATCGCGCCGGCAAATGCAATCATCGCGCCGTTATCGGTGCAGAACGCCAGGTCCGGGTAATACACGTCGACCTTGCGCTGCCTGCCGAGCAGGTCCAGCCGCTCGCGCAGCTGCCGGTTGGCGCCGACGCCGCCGGCCACCACCAGCCGCTTGTGGCCGGTCTGCTTCAGCGCCGCGAACGACTTCGCCGCCAGCACATCGACGATCGCATCGACAAAGGCGCGCGCCAGGTTGGCGCGGTCCTGCTCGCAGGTATTGGACAGCTTGCGGGTTTGCGTCAGCACCGCGGTCTTCAGCCCCGCGAAGGAAAAATCGAGATTGCCCGAATGCAGCATCGGCCGGGGCAGCGCGAACGCGCCGGGCGTGCCGAACTCGGCCATTCGTGATACTTCCGGCCCGCCGGGGTAGCCCAGGCCGAGCAGCTTGGCGGTCTTGTCGAAGGCCTCGCCGGCGGCATCGTCCAGCGTCTCGCCCAGCAGCGTGTAATCGCCGACGCCGCGCACGTCCATCAGCTGGGTATGCCCGCCGGACACCAGCAGCGCCACGAACGGGAACGGCGGCGGCTCGCGCGTCAGCAGCGGCGACAGCAGGTGGCCTTCGAGATGGTGCACGCCGACCATCGGCACGTTCAGCGCAAAGCCCAGCGCATTGGCGACCGAGGCGCCGACCAGCAGCGCGCCGGCAAGACCCGGCCCCTGGGTAAAGGCGATGGCGTCGATGTCCCGGCGGGTGCGGCCGGCATGGGCCAGCACCTGTTCGAGCAGCGGCAGCACACGGCGGATATGGTCGCGCGAGGCAAGTTCGGGGACCACGCCACCATAGTCGCGGTGCATGGCGATCTGCGAATGCAGTGCATGCGCCAGCAGGCCGGCCTCGGTGTCGTAGAGGGCCAGCCCGGTTTCGTCGCAGGAAGATTCGATGCCGAGGACAAGCATGAGGAAGAAGCCAAAGGCCGCAGCGAAAGGCGAAACGGCCGTCGAAACAACAGGTTGCAGGAAGCGCGCAGGGTAGCACAGCGGCGGGCAGCGTGCTTTTCGCTACAATCTGCCCTTTCTTGAGCGGTGGCAACAGATGGATTGGCGAGGCGAGCAATGAGCGGGGCGACGGGAACCCGGACGGGCCGGTATGACGTGGCCGTGCTGGGCGCGGGCGCGGCCGGCATGATGTGCGCCGCCGTCGCCGGCCAGAACGGCGCCAGCGTGGTGCTGGTCGATCACGCGACCAAACTGGCCGAGAAGATCCGCATCTCCGGCGGCGGCCGCTGCAATTTCACCAACCTGCAGGCGGGGCCGGCCAACTACCTGTCGTCCAATCCGCACTTCTGCCGCTCCGCGCTGGCGCGCTATACCCCGCAGGACTTCCTCGACCTGATGCGCCGCCACGGCATCGCCTGGCATGAGAAACATCGCGGCCAGCTGTTCTGCAATGACAGCGCCGAGGACGTGATCGCCATGCTGCGCGCGGAATGCGACACCGGCCGCGTACGCTGGCAGACCGGCTGTGCGGTAGCGGAAGTCCGCCGCGAGGGCGATGACTTCGTGTTGCTGACCTCCGCCGGCACGATCCGCGCCGGCGCCCTGGTGGTGGCAACCGGCGGGCTGTCGATCCCCAAGATCGGCGCCACCGACTTCGGCTACCGCATCGCGCGCCAGTTCGGGCTGGGCATCGTCGAAACCCGGCCGGCGCTGGTGCCGCTGACTTTCGACGGCAAGGACTGGACCCCGTTCGCGCCGCTGGCCGGCGTGTCTCTGGAGGTGGATGTCGCCACCGGCAACGGCAAGACGGCGGGCGCGTTCCGCGAAGACCTGCTGTGGACGCACCGCGGGTTGTCCGGGCCGGCGGTGCTGCAGATCTCGAGCTACTGGAAGCCGGGCACGCCGATTGCCATCGACCTGTTCGACGGAGAAGACGCCGCGGCCTGGCTGCTGGAGCAGAAGGGCGGCAGCCGCAAGCACCTCGGCAACCTGCTGGCGCAGCGGCTGCCGGCGCGGCTGGCCGACGCATGGTGCGCCGCCGCTGGCGTAGATGCCGCCATGCCGCTGCACGATGTCACGGACAAGGGACTGCGCAAGCTTGGCGCATCGCTCAACGGCTGGCGCATTGTGCCGTCGGGCACCGAAGGCTATCGCAAGGCTGAGGTGACGATCGGCGGCGTCGATACGCGCGCGCTGTCCTCGGCCACGATGATGGCGCGCGAGGTGCCGGGGCTCTACTTCATTGGCGAGGTGGTCGATGTGACGGGCTGGCTGGGCGGCTACAACTTCCAATGGGCCTGGGCGTCCGCCGTCGCGGCAGGCAAGGCGGTGGCGGAGGCCAGCCGCAGCGCTGCCGCGGGACAGTCAGTGGCCTGACCGCCGATCCTGTTTGTGCTCAGGGCCCGCTTTTTCCGTGCCCGTTGCGCGCCACTTCCGTGCTCGGGGCTTGGTGCTACAATCCAGAACTTCGTAAAGCCGCTATCCCGAAAATCGAAGCTGTTCTGAACCGGGCCTCGCGCTTGCACCAACCCGCTGTGGCGCCACGCTTCGGCGGGTTTTTGCGTTATGGGCCTTGCAGTGGGCGGCTCTCGCCGCCACCTGTGAGTGTCCGCACACTTTCTGGAAGATCACGATGTCCCTCAAAGCCCGTATCAGCGAAGATATGAAGACCGCCATGCGCGCCCGCGAAACCGAGCGCCTCGGCACCATCCGCCTGCTTCTGGCCGCGATCAAGCAGCGCGAGGTCGACGAGCGCACGGAACTTGACGATACCGCCGTGCTGGCCGTGGTCGAGAAGCTGATCAAGCAGCGCAAGGATTCAATCTCCCAGTTCCAGCAGGCCGGCCGCAACGACCTGGCCGACAAGGAACTTGCCGAAGTCGAGGTGCTGAAGGTCTACATGCCCGCCGCGCTGTCCGAGGCCGAAGTCGCCGCCGAAGTCCAGCAAGCGGTCGCCGCCACCGGGGCTGCCGGCCCGCAGGACATGGGCAAGGTCATGGGCGTACTCAAGGGCAAGCTCGCCGGCCGTGCCGACATGACGGCCGTGTCGGCGCTGGTCAAGGCAGCGCTGGCTCCGAAGTAAGTGCTGATTTAATCAGATATAGGCGTGATGCACGCCGGATCGTCGGGATTCGGCGTAAATGCACGGAGTTGATAAACATTGCGGGCGGCCTGAGCGCGCTGCACTACAATATTCCGATAGCAACCGGGCGCCGCACCGGTCACGCATTCCTAGAAATTGCCTCCCGTCGCGGGACGGCCAAGCCTCAGGACGGTCAGTCGGGTGATTCCGCAAGCCTTTATTCAGGACCTGCTCAACCGTGTCGACATTGTCGATGTGGTGGGCAAGTATGTGCAGCTGAAGAAGGGCGGCGCGAATTTCATGGGGCTGTGCCCCTTCCATAACGAGAAATCGCCGTCGTTCACGGTTTCGCCGACCAAGCAGTTCTACCACTGCTTCGGCTGCGGCGCCCATGGCTCGGCCATCGGTTTCCTGATGGAGTACTCCGGCCAGTCCTACCCGGAGGCGGTGCGCGAGCTGGCGCAGTCGGTCGGCATGACCGTGCCGGAAGAGCGCGACCGGCTGCCGCCGGGGCAACGCGCCGAACAGCAGGCCCGCTCGGTGGCGCTGTCCGACGCCATGACCCGCGCGACCGACTTCTACCGCCGCCAGCTGCGCACCGCGCCGCAGGCGATCCAGTACCTGAAGGGGCGCGGGCTGACCGGCGAGATCGCCGCGCAGTTCGGCCTGGGCTATGCGCCGGACGACTGGCAGGGGCTGGAAGCGGTGTTCGGCAGCTATCGCGACGACAATATCGCCGCGCCGCTGGCCGAATCGGGCCTGCTGATCGAAAGCGACAAGCGCGACCCCGACGGCAAGCCGCGGCGCTATGACCGCTTTCGCGACCGGATCATGTTCCCCATCCGCAACACCAAGGGAGCCGTGATCGGCTTCGGCGGCCGCGTAATGGGCCAGGGCGAGCCCAAGTACCTGAACTCGCCGGAAACCCCGCTGTTCAGCAAGGGGACCGAACTATACGGCCTGTTCGAGGCGCGCCATGCCATCCGGGAAACCGGATACGTATTGGTGGTCGAAGGGTATATGGACGTCGTGGCACTGGCCCAGCTCGGTTTTGCCAATGCCGTCGCTACCCTCGGCACGGCGTGCACCCCCGTGCACGTGCAGAAGTTGCTGCGCCAGACCGACGCGGTGGTGTTCTCGTTCGACGGCGATGCCGCCGGCCGCCGTGCGGCGCGAAGGGCACTCGAAGCCTGCCTGCCGCATGTGGCCGACAACAAGACCATCCGCTTCCTGTTCCTGCCGGCCGAGCACGATCCCGACAGCTATGTGCGCGAAGAGGGCACCGAAGCCTTTGCCACGCAGGTGCGCAATGCCATGCCGCTGTCGCGCTTCCTGCTGCAGTCGGTGACCGAGGAGCTTGACCTGCGCCAGCCCGAGGGCCGGGCCCGCGCCCAGTACGAGGCCAAGCCGCTGCTACAGGCGATGCCCGCCGGCGGCCTGCGGCTACAGATTGTGCGCGAACTTGCCGATGCCACTGGTACGACACCTGCCGAGATCGAGGCCATCTGCGGCTTGCGCAGCGATCCGGCCCGCGTGGGCCGTTTCGAGAAGCCGCGCCCGCGGGCAAGGCGGCAGGCGCCGACCGGCCTGGAGCAGCGCGTGATCCAGTTGCTGATGTGCTATCCGGCACTGTCCGCCCGGCTCGACGAAGACGCGCGCGCCTTGCTGCTGGATGGCGAGGGCGGCACAGGCGGAGAGAGCGAAGTGCTGACGCACCTGGTGTCGACATGCGATGGCCTGCAGGGCGAGGTGAATTTTGCGGCATTCAGCGAGCGGCTGGCCCAGTCGCCATATGCCGAACTGTACGCGGCTGCGCGCACCGCCGTGCTGAAGGAAGAGATCGAAGAGGCGCCTGCGACGCAGGAGTTCGATGCCGCCATCACCAAGCTGCTGGCAGAGCCGTTGCGGCGCGAACTCGACATGCTGCAGGCCGAAGTCGTGGCAGGGACCGCCGATGAGGCGGCCAAGCAACGCATGCGCTGGCTGGTGGGCGAGATCCACCGGCGGCGTCAACTTGGCTGAAGCGCGGCGGCGCGACGGCTATCAACCGGGAGGCAGGTTCAGGCGTTGGATGAGGGACTAGGCCGGCACCGCCGAGCTTAAGCCTTGATTTTTCAGGTGAAAACCTCACCTGACAGGAAGCTGGCTATCCGTGGCGTGCTACAATAGCCGGTTTGGATTGCGAAATCTTTCTTCCCAGTTCTGGTGAAAGTGAGCGTGCCAATGGCAAAGGCCAAAGCAACCGAAAAGGTTACAACGAAGGCTCCCCAATCAGGGAGCGGCAAGGCGTCTGCGAAAACGACGGCGGCGAAGACATCGACCGCGCCAGTCAGGACACCAGCCCGGTCTGCGCCATCCAAGTCCGTGCGTAGCGCGCAAGCGCCCGCCGTGACCACTCCTGCCAGGACTCGCACATCCAAGGAAACACAGGCCTCGACTTCGGCACGCGAGGGCGCCAGTACGAGCGGCAAGGTTGCCGTGTCTGCACCAGTGAAAGGCAAGAGTATCACCGTGGCGAAACAGCAGAATACCGAAGTCGAGAGCAAGCGAGCGGCAGCAGCCGGCGCCAAGAGCGGGGCCGCCAAGGCGGACAGCACCGCGACGGCATCCAAGGCGCGCACCGCGACCCCTGCATCCGTTGCATCCGAGCGTCCCGCTGCCCCGGCAATCAAGCCGGAGCCGAAAAAGCGCGGCCGCAAGCCCAAGGCCGAGATGCAGCACGACGACAGCACAACAGACGACGTGACTGAAGAGTTTTACGAGAACGACGTGCGCGCCGCGACGCCCGCAGCCGCGCCGAAGACCGAAAAGCAGAAGGCCAAGGACCGCAAGGCCAAGGAAAAGGCGCTGCTCAAGGAGTTCGCCTCGACCCAGCAGGGGACGGAAGAGGAGCTCGAGCTGCGTCGCCAGAAGCTCAAGGCGCTGATCAAGCTGGGCAAGTCGCGCGGCTACCTGACCTACGCGGAGATCAACGATCACCTGCCGGACGACATGGTCGATTCGGAAACGATCGACACGCTGGTCGCAACGCTGAACGACATCGGCATCGCCGTCTACGAACAGGCGCCGGATGCCGAGACGCTGCTGCTCAATGACAACGCGCCGTCCGCCACCAGCGAGGAAGAAGCCGAGGAAGAGGCCGAGGCGGCCCTGTCCACGGTTGACTCCGAGTTCGGCCGCACCACCGACCCGGTGCGCATGTACATGCGTGAAATGGGCACGGTCGAGCTGCTGACCCGCGAGGGCGAAATCGAAATCGCCAAGCGCATCGAAGCCGGCCTGAAGGACATGGTGATGGCGATCTCGGCATGCCCGGTCACCATCTCCGAGATCCTGGCCCACGCCGAGCGCGTGGCCAACGACGAGATCAAGATCGACGAGTTCGTCGACGGCCTGATCGACCCGAACGCCGATGAAGCCCCGGAAGCCCCCTCGGCCCCGGCGGCGGCGTCCGAAGACGAGGAGGAAGGCGACGAGAACGACGACGAGGAAGGCGACGAGGAAGACGACGACGAAGGCGGCGCCGGCGCCGGTGCCTCCGCGCGCCAGCTGGAAGAGCTGAAGCAGAACGCGCTGGAAAAATTCCGCGTGATCGCCGAGCAGTTCGACAAGATGCGCCGTGCCTTCGAGAAGGAGGGCTACAAGTCCAAGCCTTACGTCAAGGCCCAGGAAGCCATCCAGGCCGAACTGATGGGCATCCGCTTCACCGCCCGCAATGTCGAGCGCCTGTGCGACACGCTGCGCGGCCAGGTGGACGAAGTGCGCAAGCTCGAGCGCTCGATCCTGAATATCGTGGTCGACAAGTGCGGCATGCCGCGCTCGGAATTCGTCGCCCGTTTCCCGGGCAACGAGACCAACCTCGAGTGGATCAACACCGTGGTGGCCGACGGCAAGGGCTACAGCGCCATCGTCGAGCGCAACGTGCCGGCAGTGCATGAGCTGCAGCAGAAGCTGATCGACCTGCAGTCGCGCGTGGTGCTGCCGCTGAAGGAACTGAAGGGCGTCAACCGCAAGATGGCCGAGGGCGAGCGTCGTGCCCGCGAAGCCAAGCGCGAGATGACCGAGGCCAACCTGCGCCTGGTGATCTCGATCGCCAAGAAGTACACCAATCGCGGCCTGCAGTTCCTCGACCTGATCCAGGAAGGCAACATCGGCCTGATGAAGGCGGTGGACAAGTTCGAATACCGCCGCGGCTACAAGTTCTCGACGTATGCCACGTGGTGGATCCGCCAGGCCATCACGCGCTCGATCGCCGACCAGGCGCGCACCATTCGTATTCCGGTGCACATGATCGAGACGATCAACAAGATGAACCGCATCTCGCGCCAGATCCTGCAGGAAACCGGCAATGAACCGGATCCGGCAACGCTGGCCGAGAAGATGGAGATGCCGGAAGACAAGATCCGCAAGATCATGAAGATCGCCAAGGAACCGATCTCCATGGAAACGCCGATCGGTGACGACGACGACTCCCATCTGGGGGACTTCATCGAGGACACCAACACGCTGGCCCCGGCCGAAGCGGCGCTGCACGGCTCCATGCGCGACGTCGTCAAGGACGTGCTGGACTCGCTGACGCCGCGCGAAGCCAAGGTGCTGCGCATGCGCTTCGGCATCGAAATGAGCAGCGACCACACGCTGGAAGAGGTCGGCAAGCAGTTCGACGTCACGCGCGAACGGATCCGCCAGATCGAGGCCAAGGCCCTGCGCAAGCTGCGCCACCCGAGCCGCTCCGACAAGCTGAAGAGTTTCCTGGAAGGCAACTAAACGCTTCCAAGGGCCTCTAGCTCATGCCTGGTTAGAGCAGCGGACTCATAATCCGTTGGTGCCGTGTTCGACTCACGGGAGGCCCACCAATGCTGTGAAAGAAGGGGTTACGGTGAATGCCGTAACCCCTTCTTTGCTTTGTCGCCAGTGACTTCCAGAAGCCCGCATGTGGCAACGCCGCTTCCAATGGCCAGCACACCACACGTTGAGGTGCAGGGCGCGATCCCTGGAGGAACCTCTGCCCGTGTAGCGATGGACTAAGGTAGTCGGATGCAACCCGTTCGCACCCGTTCAACCCGAAGAGGAGTCAAATCCATGTCCTATATCGACGGATTCTTGCTGGCCGTGCCGCAGGCCAATCGCGAAACCTACCGCCAGGTGGCGCAGAAGGCCGCAGCGGTGTTCAAGGAGCACGGCGCGCTGAAGGTGGTGGAATGCTGGGGCGATGACGTGCCGGAGGGAAAGGTGACGTCCTTCACCATGGCGGTCAAGCGCAAGGACGATGAAGCGGTGGTGTTCTCCTGGATCGTGTGGCCGTCAAAGGAGAAGCGCGACACCGGCATGAAGGCGGCGATGGAAGACCCGCGCCTGAAGGAAGGGATGGACCCGATGCCGTTCGACGGTCAGCGGATGATCTACGGCGGCTTCGAGGTGATTGTCGACGAGTAAGGTCGCAGGGCGCCGTCGTAACGAGCACCGCGCCGGCGTGGCAGCGCCGGCGCCAGGCATGCCGGTTCAGATCAGGTGGAAGACCATGCCCAGGGCGATCGCGCCGCCCAGGGTTTCCACTGCTGCGAGGGCGAGAAGGTTCTTCAGTACGAATGCGTCTTCTTTTTTCGTCACCATGGTCTGTCTCCCGGTCATTGGAATCGTCTTGGTGCTCCATTGACTGCGGCGATGTGCCGCCTTGGCTGTGCCATATCAATGTGATACCAGTAGACCCCATGCGCGGCGCGACCGGAAGCTGGCGGAAACCCGCTCGGAGAAAACCCCGATTCCTGGCTGGGCGAGTGCGAGTGATGATTGACAGGCTTTACAGGTGACGCCAGGCGCGCGCCGCCCGGCGCTCTGTTGTCGGCCGTACGACCCGCATTTGGGTGATGTGGGCCTTGGCGCGATCGGACAAGATCACCGCGTGGGTAATCGGAAGGTTGCCCCGCTACCACTTGAGCCCCGCTGCCCTCCCCGGCACCGGGGCTTTTTCCTTGCCAGGCGGCCAGCTGGGCCCGTGGCAGGCCTCATGTGCGGCGGCTACACGAAGTGGGGCAAGATGATCCAGGACAACGGCATCCGCGGCGACCGAGTCACCTGGACGCCGCGCCGGTGGTGGACGGATCTCCCTGTCAGGCCGCCTGCTGTGCAGGCTGGGCCGGCTGACTCGCCGGCCGCGCCGGCAAGGGCAGGACGGTGGCCAGGCCTAGGAACTGGCTCGAAGTGCGCAGGAACTGCTGGCAGGTCTGGCGGAATTGCTCGAAGTCCATATTGGTCTCGGTGGTCGGAAGGTGGCGTCCGCGCGGCCGGTTCTGGCTCGCCTTGTCAACGGTGCCGCCGGCATCATCCATTGCCGATGTGACAGTTTCTTGAAATCGCCCCGGCGGGGGCCGCGCAGTGTCGCGGCGCGCCTGCACACCCGCCCCATGCTGGTCACTCTAGCGGCAGAAATGCTAAAATTTAAGTCTTTGATTCTCTTGGCCAAAAGCTGCAAGCCCTGTGCAAGCGGCATGGCCGCGCCGGCGCCTCCCCGGTGTCAGCCGAGAGCCAGGGCGAGATGAGTTCCAGACGCGTATCCGTTTGTGCCGGGTTCGCCTCCCGCCAGACACCGATACCCATGACCACTACGACCGCACCAGAACCCACCACCGCCGGGCAGACCGCGGTGCAGACCTTCGAAAGCTTTGGCCTGGACGCGCGCATCCTGCGTGCCTTGTCCGACCAGGGCTACACCACGCCCACGCCGATCCAGGCACAGGCCATTCCCGTCGTGCTGCTCGGCAAGGACGTGATGGGCGCCGCGCAGACCGGCACCGGCAAGACCGCCGGCTTCGCGCTGCCGATCATCCAGCGCCTGTTGCCGCTGGCCAATGCCAGCGCCTCGCCGGCGCGCCATCCGGTGCGCGCGCTGATGCTGACGCCCACGCGCGAACTGGCCGACCAGGTCTACGACAACGTCGCCCGCTACGCCAAGCACACCGACCTGCGTAGCACGGTGGTGTTCGGCGGCGTTGACATGAATCCGCAGACCGACGCCCTGCGCCGCGGCGTCGAGATCCTGGTGGCCACGCCGGGCCGCCTGCTCGACCACGTGCAGCAGAAGTCGGTCAACCTGTCGCAGGTGCAGATGCTGGTGCTGGACGAAGCCGACCGCATGCTCGACATGGGCTTCCTGCCGGACCTGCAGCGCATCATCAACCTGCTGCCGGCACAGCGCCAGACGCTGCTGTTCTCGGCCACGTTCTCGCCGGAAATCAAGCGGCTGGCCGCCAGCTACCTGAAGCAGCCGGTCACCATCGAAGTGGCGCGCAGCAACTCGACCAACGAGAACGTGCGCCAGGCGGTGTACCAGGTCGAGGACGGCCACAAGCAGGCCGCGGTGGTGCACCTGCTCAAGCAGCGCGCCGAGCAGTCGCAGTCGCGCCAGTGCATCGTCTTCGTCAACAGCAAGATCGGCTGCTCGCGGCTGGCGCGGCACCTGGAGCGCGAGGGCATCAACGCCGCCGCGATCCATGGTGACAAGACCCAGACCGAGCGCATGCAGACGCTGGACGGCTTCAAGAGCGGCACCATCGATGCGCTGGTCGCCACCGACGTGGCGGCGCGCGGGCTCGATATCCCCGACATGCCATGCGTGATCAACTTCGACCTGCCGTTCAGCGCCGAGGACTACGTGCACCGTATCGGCCGCACCGGCCGTGCCGGCGCCAGCGGCGATGCGCTGTCGATCTACGTGCCGGGCAACGATGAGCGCCTGTTGTCCGATATCGAGAAGCTGATCAAGCGCAGCATTCCGCGCGGCAAGCTGGAGGGCTTTGACCCGACCGGCGAGAAGTCGCGCCAGGACGAGGCAGAGCGCCGCCGCCAGCGCAGCGACCTGCGCCGTGCGCGCGGCAGCGGCGACGAGGAGCGGCCGCGCCGCCACGAGCACAGCGGCAGCCGCCAGGTGTTCCGCCCTTCCGACGATCCGTTCTTCTCGCGCCCGTACGAGCCCAGCGCAAGCAGCTCGCAGGTCAAGCCGTCGGAGGAAATCGCCGCCGCGCTGAGCCGTGGCCGCCAGGCGCCCAAGCGCCCGGTCGCGGCGCTGCTGGGCGGCGTGCCGCGCAAGTCCTGAATCCTAAGTTTTAGGTCCTAAGTCCTGATTGGGCGACCCGCCCGAGGCGGCCTGCGGGTCAGGCCGCCGCCATTCGCTGGCGCCAGTCCTCCGTGGCGCGCGCCAGCCAGTCCCGCACATTGCCTTCGTGGTTCGCCAGTCCCAGGTTCATGCCGGCCTGGCGCAGCGCCTCCAGAGGAGCGCCGGTGTCGATCGCCTGCGCGCCGCTCTGCTTGCTCAGCTTTTCCCCGATCTCGTTGACCACCACCGGCACGTGCAGGTAGCTCGGCGTGGGCAGGTCCAGCAGGTGCTGCAGGTGGATCTGCCGCGGCGTCGAGTCAAGCAGGTCGGCGCCACGCACGATATGCGTGATGCCCTGCAGGCCATCATCCACCACCACCGCCAGCTGGTAGGCCCACAGCCCGTCGGCACGGCGCAGCACGAAGTCCCCCAGCTCGGTCTCGAGGTCCTGGCACTGGCGCCCCTGCCAGCGGTCGTCAAAGCAGATCGTGGCGGCCGGGCCGTCCGGCACGCGCACGCGCCACGCGCGCGGCAGCTTGCCGTTCAGGCCATGACGGCAAGTGCCGGGGTAGCCCAGCGTCTGGTGCCGCTCGCGCACGTGCACCAGCGAATCGGCGATTTCCTTGCGTGAGCAGCCGCAGGGGTAGAGCTGCCCGGCGGCATCGAGCCGGCGCAGCGCCTCGGCGTAGTGCGCCTCGCGCCGGCTCTGCCACACGGGCGGCTCGTCCGGCGTCATGCCCAGGCGCGCCAGCGTCTGCAGGATGTCCTGGTCGGCGCCGCGCACGCAGCGCGGCATGTCGATGTCCTCGATACGCACCAGCCACTGGCCGCCGTGCGCGCGCGCATCCAGCCAGCTGGCCAGCGCGGTGACCAGCGAGCCCATATGCAGCGGGCCGGTCGGCGAGGGGGCAAAGCGGCCGCGGTAGCCGGCCGCCGAGGCAAACATTGCAGCCGTCACTGCCATGCGGACACCCTCAGCCGGCGAGTTCGGGTTGCAACAGCAGTGCCTGCGCCAAGCGCGGGTCTTCCAGCTTGCCGGCCCACCACTGCAGTGCCTTGCCGCGGTTGCTGGTGCGCCACGCCACCTTGAAGTTGCCCGGGGCGCGCACCTCGACGGTCTCGCGCGCCTGCAGCACGCCGCTCTCGATATGCGGCTGCGCCATCGGCGCCGGCAGCCAGCCGCAGCCCAGGCCCCGGATCTGCGCTTCCAGCTTGTCGCGCATGGTCGGCACCACCAGCACGTCCTGGCCGGCCAGCACGCCATGGGTGCGCGCGGGCAGGTTGCGCGAGGTATCGCCCACCGCGACGATGCGGTGCCTGGCGATCTGGATGGTGGTGAGCGGGCCTTCCTCGGTGGCCAGCGGATGGTGCGCCGCCACCGCGAACACGAACGGCATCGTACCCAGCGGGCGGATCTGGAAGCCCTGCGTGCTGGGCGCGTCGTAGGCGCCGCCGATCACCAGGTCGGCACGGTTGCTGACCAGCGCGTCCCAGGCGCCGCCCAGCACTTCCTTGGCAAAGCGCAGCCGCGTGGCAGTGTTCTCTGCATAGAAGTCGTGGACCACCGGCAGCAGCGCGCGGAAATTGATCAGGTCGTCCACCACGATGGTCAGCGTGGCTTCCCAGCCGGTGGCCAGCCGCTTGACGCGGCGCGCCAGGTCGTCGGCGGCGTGCAGCAGGTGGCGGCCTTCGTCGAGCAGTGCGCGTCCGGCCGGGGTCAGCTCGGCGCGGTGCCGGCGCCGGTCGAACAGCAGCACGTCCAGGTCTTCTTCCAGCTTGCGCACCACATAGGTCAGCGCGGAGGGCACCTTGCCCATCTCGTGGGCGGCGGCGGCGAAGCTGCCCTTGCGCTCGATGGCGTCCAGGACTTCGAGGGATTCGAGTGAGAGTGGCATATTCAGAAAAACTGAATGAGTGCTTCTAAGGCGGTCCCCGTAAATATACGCGTCGGGGCCTAAACTTCCTAGCATCAACAACGCAATACATGCCATCCAGCGGTCCCAGGCAGTTCGGATGCCGGTGGCGACACGGATACAGGCCAAGGAGGGCCATCAAAATGATTGAAATCAGAAAGTCTGCAGAGCGCGGTTATGCGGATCACGGCTGGCTGAAGTCCTATCATTCGTTCTCGTTTGCCGACTACTACGATCCGCAGCATGTGCAGTTCGGGCCGCTGCGCGTGATCAACGAGGACCGCGTCGCGCCGGGCATGGGCTTCGGCACGCACGGCCACCGCGACATGGAGATCATCAGCTACGTGCTCGAAGGCGAACTGGCGCACAAGGACAGCATGGGCAACGGCAGCGTGATCCGTCCGGGCGACGTGCAGCGCATGAGCGCCGGCACCGGTGTGCGGCACTCGGAGTACAACCACGCCGCGCACGATACGACCCACTTCCTGCAGATCTGGATCATGCCTGCGCAGAATGGCATCGAGCCGGGCTACGAGGAAAAGCACTTCGAGGCGGCCGACAAGCGCGGCAAGCTGCGCCTGGTGGCCAGCCAGGACGGCGCCGACGGCTCGGTGGTGGTGCACCAGGACGTGCGCCTGTACGCCGGGCTGCTCGATGGCGAGGAGGCCGCCACGCTGGCCCTCGCGCCGGGTCGCCGCGCCTATGTCCATGTCGCGCGTGGCCGCGTGCTGGTCAACGGCAAGGCGCTGGAAGCGGGCGATGCGGCCAAGCTGGAGTCGGTCGGCGAGGTCGCGCTGTCTGGTGGCGATGACGCCGAGGTGCTGGTGTTCGACCTGCCCTGACCATCACGCGTAGATTCGCTTGAAAATCCTGCCCGCCAACCGGCGGGCTTTTGCTTTTTGTGTCGCAACGGGTAGGGTCAGGTACCGCTGTGCTATCTTCTCGCTATGCATTGCGCTTGCGCCGGCACATCGGGCGGGGCGCCCCCCTTGGAACACCCGTACCAAGATGACCTTTGTTTCTATTCTCCTGGCGCTGATCGCCGAGCAGTTCCGCGCCCTGGGCCGCAACAACCCGATCCACGAGATCGTGCGCGCGCTGGGCGACCGCGCCGAGCATGCCTTCGATACCGGCCGCCCCCGCGATGCGGCGCTGGCGTGGTTCACCGTGGTGCTGCCGCTGACGCTGGCAGTGGTCGTGGTGCACTACCTGCTCGCATCGATCAGCGTGGCGCTGACGCTCGCCTGGAACGTGCTGGTGCTCTACATGACGCTGGGCTTCCGCCAGTTCAGCCACTACTTCACCGATATCCATGAGGCGCTGAACCGCGACGACGTCCATACCGCGCGCACGCTGCTGCATGAGTGGACCGGCATCGACACAGTCGATATGCCTGTCACCGAGATCGTGCGGCACACGCTGGAAGCGGCGATCATCGCCGTGCACCGGCATGTGTTCGGCGTGTTCTTCTGGTTCCTGGTGCCGATCGGACCCGGCGGCGTGGTGCTGTACCGCGTCGCGGAATACCTCGGCCGCCACTGGAACGAGCCGTCGACCGAACGCAGCCCCGCGCTGGGCCGCTTTGCCGCGCGCGCGTTCTACTTGCTCGACTGGATCCCCTCGCGCCTGACCGCAATCGGCTTTGCCATCGTGGGCAATTTCGAGGATGCGGTGTATGCGTGGCGCAACCATGCGCGCAAGTGGAACGATGCGGTCAACGGCATCCTGCTCGCCAGCGGCGGCGGGGCGCTGGGCGTGCGCCTGGGCACGCCGCTGGCCGAGGACGATTCCACCGTGGTGCTGCGTACCAGCGCGGTCGGCCCGGCGGTGGACTATGCGCCGGGCATGGAAGAGGACAACGGTCCTGAGCCGTCGGCGCCGGAGTTCGGCGCCGAGCCAGGCGTGCGCACGCTGCAGTCGGCTGTCGGGCTGGTATGGCGTGCGGTGGTGCTGTGGATGCTGCTGCTCGCCATGGTGTCGCTGGCGCTGTGGGTGGGCTGATACCGGCGTCGTATATGAAAGGGCCGCCCGGCGCTAGTCGCGCGCCGCGCCGCAGCGCCAGCAGGCGCCAAATTGCGCCTCATGCCATTCGTGGCAGTGGCGGCATTGCCAGCTTGGCCCTGGCACCGGGTTCGCGGCGGCATTGAGGGCTGCCCACGCCTGCGCTTCCATGTCGTCATCGAGCAGCCAGACCTGCGGCGCACTTTCCCGGAATGGGATCTCGCCGGTGGCGCCACCCAGCCAGGTGTTGCGTAGTTCCGCCCGGATGCCGGCGGCCCGCAGCACATTCTGGCAATGGGCGGCGTGAACCAGCGAGGTGGCGTACAGCAGCAGTTTCATGGCGACTCACCGGTTACCCAGGCGCATTCACCTTACCACGGCTTCTGCTGGCTGGACTCGTGCAGCAGCTGCGCGTAGAGCTGGTGGCGGCGCTCGGCGATCGCTCCCGACGCCACTGCCGCCAGCACGCCGCAGCCGGGTTCGTTGGTGTGGTGGCAGTTGTAGAAGCGGCACTCCGTCAGCAGCGGACGGAACTCGGGGAAGGCGCGTTCCAGCATGCCTTCGCTCAGGTGGTACAGGCCGAATTCCTGGAAACCGGGCGAGTCGATCAGCGCACCATGGCGCCCGTCGATCATGCCCCAGTCCGCCGGCAGGTGATACAGCCGCGTGAAGGTGGTGGTGTGCTTGCCGGAATCAAGCTTGGCCGAGATCTCGCGCGTCTGCGCATCCACCCCGGGAATCAGCAGGTTCAGCAGCGACGACTTGCCCATGCCCGACTGGCCGATCAGGATGCTGGACAGCCCCGCCAGCCGCGGTTGCAGCGCCGCCAGCGCCTGTTCCGGGTTGGCGCGCACCGACAGTTCCAGCGTCTCATAGCCCAGCTCGCGGTACAGCGCCAGGCGCCGGCGCGCCTCGTCCAGCCGCTCGGGCAGGTCGGTCTTGTTGAGCACGATCAGGGGCCGGATCTCCAGCGCCTCGGCCGATACCAGCGCACGTCCCAGCAAGTCTTCGGAAAAGCCCGGCTCGGTCGCCAGCACGATGATGACCTGGTCGATATTGGCCGCCAGCAGCTTGGACTTGAACTGGTCGGAACGGTGCAGCAGGTTCTTGCGCGCCTGGACCCTGGTGATCACGCACTGGTCCGCCGCGGCGCGCTCGACGCTGACATGGTCGCCCACGGCGCTGTCGCTCTTCTTGCCGCGCGGGAAGGCATGCATGCGCGTGCCGTCGGCCAGCTCGACGACGTAGTGCCGGCCGTGCGCGGCGATGATCAGTGCGGGCTCGGCGCTTGTGCCTGCATTTGTGCCTGCATTTGCGCGTGCATTCGCGCCGGCATTATTGGCGCCGCCGGCGCCGCGGTGTCGGGAGGTACGGCTCATGCGTGCGCCAGCAACCGGTCGATCCGCTGCGCGGCGGGCGGATGCGAGTAGTAGAAGGCGCTGTAGAGCGGATCGGGCGTGAGGGTCGAAGCGTTGTCCTTGTACAGCTTCACCAGTGCCGACACCAGGTGGCCGGCGTTGGTCTGGTCGGCGGCGAAGGCGTCGGCCTCGAATTCATGGCGGCGCGACGACTGGCTCGACAGCGGCCCCAGCAGGAAGGTGAACACCGGCAGCGTCAGGAAGAACAGCACCAGTGCCAGCGCATGGTTGGATACGCCCAGGTTGGGCGCCACGCCGAGGCCCGTGTAGAACCACGTGCGCGTTGCCAGCCAGCCCAACAGCGCCAGGAATACCAGGCTCAGCGCAAAGGTGACGGCGATGCGCTTGGCCACGTGGCGGCGCTTGAAGTGGCCGAGTTCGTGCGCCAGCACCGCCTCGATCTCGTCGCCCGACAGGCGCGCCAGCAGCGTGTCGAAGAAGACGATGCGCTTGGCCGCGCCGAAGCCGGTGAAGTAGGCGTTGCCGTGCGCGCTGCGCTTGCTGCCGTCCATCACGAACAGGCCCTTGCTGGCAAAGCCGCAGCGCTGCATCAGGCCCTCGATGCGCTGGCGCAGCGATTCGTCGGCCAGCGGCTCGAACTTGTTGAACAGCGGCGCGATAAAGGTCGGGAACACCACCAGCAGGAACAGGTTGAAGCCCATCCATACCAGCCACGTCCACAGCCACCACAGCGAGCCGGCGCGTTCCATCAGCCACAGCACCGCCAGCAGCAGCGGCAGGCCCAGCACGCTGGCGACCGCCAGCATCTTGACCATGTCGGCCAGCCACAGGCCGAAGGTCATCTTGTTGAAGCCAAAGCGCTCCTCGATGCCGAACTGGCCATAGAGCGCGAAGGGCAGGTCGACCAGCCCCCCGATCACCGCCACGCTGGCGACCAGCGCCACGCCATACGCATAGCCCGGGCCGAAGGTCTCCAGCCAGAACTGGTTGAGCCACTGCAGCCCGCCCAGCATGGTGAAGCCGATCAGCACCGCGGCGCCTGCCAGCACTTCAAGCATCGACAGCCGGGTGCGGGCGACGGTGTAGTCGGCCGCCTTCTGGTGCGAGGCGAGCGAGATGGTGTCGGCAAACCGCGCCGGCACCGCGTTGCGGTGCTGTGCCACATGGCGCACCTGGCGCGCGGCCAGCCAGAGCTTGGTCAGCACCATCAGCACCAGCGCGGCGAGGAAGACAAAGGTGAACATCGGCAAGAGCCTTGGAACGGATATGCGAGAATTATAAGTTGTTCGCGTCCGCCTCCGCCGCCGACGCTTCCCCAAATCCCTTTCTCAGCAGTCCCGATGACCACCCACGCCACCGCCAAATCCGTCAAGAGCGAACACAACCTGATCTGGCTCGATATGGAAATGACCGGCTTGCAGCCGGATACCGACCGCATTATCGAAGTGGCGATCGTCATTACCGACTCCGAGCTCAATATCCTGGCCGAAGGCCCGGTGCTGGTGATCCACCAGAGCGACGCCGTGCTCGACGGCATGGACAACTGGAACAAGGGCACCCACGGCCGCTCCGGCCTGATTGACAAGGTCAAGGCGTCCACGCTGACCGAGGAGCAGGCCGAGGCCGAGCTGCTGGCCTTCCTCAAGCGCTGGGTGCCGGCCGGCAAGTCGCCGATGTGCGGCAACTCGATCTGCCAGGACCGCCGCTTCATGGCGCGCTACATGCCCAAGCTGGAGGCGTTCTTCCACTACCGCAACCTGGACGTGTCCACGCTCAAGGAGCTGTGCAAGCGCTGGGAGCCGGTCATCCACAAGGGCTTCGTCAAGCGCCAGCTGCACACGGCGCTGGCCGACATCCTGGAATCGGTGGAAGAGCTGCGCTACTACCGCACGCACTTTATCCGTCACACGCCGCCGGGCGCACCGGCCGCCGCTACTCCGGCTGCTGATACTCCGGCTGCCGACACCCCGGCGCAATAAGCCGACGCTAATAAGCCGGCGCTAATAAGCCGGCTTCGCGGCCTCCGACAACAACAACCAACCACCACCGACGGGGCGCGCGCTGCCCTCCCGGGCACCTCCCGTCGAGCCTGCCATGTTCGAGCGCATCGTATCCATCATCACGCCGGTCATCCTGATCATCCTGGTCGGGTGGCTGTACGGGCGCAAGGCCCACCCGGACATGGCCGGGATCAATCGCGCCACCCTCGATGTGATCGCGCCGCTGCTGGTGGTGTCGGCTTTTGTCAGCAAGGACTTCGTGCTGGCAGACCAGCTGGCGCTGCTGGTCTGTGCGGTGGCGGTGGTGCTCGGTTCGGGCGTGCTGGCGTGGGCGGTGGCGCGGCTGCTCAAGGTCGATCCGCGTACCTTCGTGCCGCCGATGATGTTCAACAACTGCGGCAACATGGGCTTGCCGCTGTCGGTCTTTGCCTTCGGCCACGCCGGGCTGGCTCCGGCGGTGGCGCTGTTCGCGGCGTCGAACCTGATGCACTTCACCCTCGGCCTGAAGATCGTCAACCGGCATGCGTCGATGGCACAGATCGCGCGCAACCCGATGGTGCTGGCCACGGTGGCCGGTGTCGGGCTGTCGCTGGCGCGGCCCTGGTTCACCATGCCGGACCCGGTCTACCAGTCGGTCAAGCTGCTGGGCGATGCCACTGTGCCGCTGATGCTGTTCGCGCTGGGCGTGCGCATGAAGGACGTGAGCCTGCGCAACTGGGGCATGGGCGTGGTGGGCGCGGTGGCGTGCCCGCTGACCGGCGTCGCGGTGGCGCTGCTGCTGGCGCAGTGGGTGCCGCTGACGGAACTGCAGCGCGGGCTGCTGTTCGTTTTCGCGGCGCTGCCGCCGGCGGTGCTGAACTTCCTGATCGCCGACCATTTCCGGCAGGAGCCCGACCAGGTCGCGTCGATCGTGCTGCTCGGCAATATTGCCGCGGTGGTGTTCGTGCCGCTGGGGTTGTACCTGGGATTGCGCTGAGGCGCGGGATGGCTGCCGCCGGCAGGCGCCGGCGGCGCGGTTGGGGTGTGACTTACGCAGCAGGCTTGGCGCGCACCGCGTTCTTCGGCCGCCAGGCCTTGACCACGGCCTCGTCGGTTTCCATGTAAGGCCCGCCGATCAGGTCGATGCAATACGGCACCGCGGCAAAGATGCCTTGCACCACCGGCTTGCCGTCGGCATCGCGCAGGCCTTCCAGCGTCTCGCGGATGGCGCGCGGCTGGCCGGGCAGGTTGATGATCAGCGCGGCGCGGCTGGCGGTCTCGCGGATCACCGCCACCTGGCGCGACAGGATCGCGGTCGGCACGAAGTGCAGGCTTACTTGCCGCATCTGCTCGCCGAAGCCCGGCATTTCCTTGGTCGCCACGGCCAGCGTGGCCTCCGGCGTGACATCGCGCCGCGCCGGGCCGGTGCCGCCGGTGGTCAGCACCAGGTCGCAGCCGGCCACATCCACCAGCTCGATCAGCGTGCGCGAGATCTGCGCCTGCTCGTCCGGAATCAGCCGCTCCACCGCCTGCCACGGCGAGGTCATCGTGCGGCCGAACCACTCGCGCAGCGCCGGGATGCCTTCATCCTGGTAGGTGCCGGCCGAGGCGCGGTCCGAGACCGAGACAAAGCCGACGACGAGTTCGTCGGGATGGTTGCGGGATACCGGCTGCGTCGACTGCGTGGTCTGGGTCATGCCTCGGGCTCCGGTGAAGGGGCTGCGTCGGTGGAGGCAGCGCCGTCCTTGGCGTCGAGCGCTGCCTTGATGGCCTGGAACAGTTCGCGGAAGTAGCGCGGCGGCTTGGCCTGCTCCTTCTCCTTGCGTGCGTTGCGGATGATGTTGCGCAGCGACTGCACGTCGGCGACCGGGTGCTCGCCGAGGAAGCGCGTCAGCGCCGCGTCGTCGGCCAGCAGCAGCTCGCGCCAGCGCTCGATCAGGTGCATGCGGGCGGTCTCGGCCTTGCTGGTGCCCTTGAAGCCTTCCAGCGCGGCGCGGATCGCATCGACCTCGTCGTCGTCCAGGCCGCGCATGACCTTGCCCACGAACTGCATCTGGCGGCGCTTGCCTTCATGGCTGGTGATGCGGCGGGCCTCGTGGATGGCGTCGGCCAGCGACTCGGGCATGGGCACGCGCGCCAGCCGGTCCTTGGGCAGCGCTTCCAGCTCGGCGCCAAGGTCCTGCAGGGCGGTCATGTCGCGCTTGCGCTGCGACTTGCTTTTCGGTTCGTCGTCTTCGGGCTCCGGCGAAAACGCGCCGGGGAAGCGCGAGCCTTGGGAATTACGGGAATTTCGCGTCATGACCGGCATTTTATCTTGCTATGATTCCCGCTTGGACTTTTGATGACCCCCAGGCACGGATCCCCCATGGACCAGATCGCAGAACAGACCGCGCATTTCACCTACACCCAGGCCCAGCTTAGCGAGATGGCCGCCGATGTGCTGCGTGTGGCACGCGAGCTGGGCGCAACGGACGCCGCCACGGAGATCTCCGAAGGCAGCGGCCTGTCCGTATCGGTGCGCAAGGGGCAGGTGGAAACGATCGAGCAGAACCGCGACAAGGTGGTCGGCGTCACGGTCATGATCGGCAAGCGCCGCGGCAATGCCAGCACCTCGGACTTCTCGCCGGCCGCGCTGCGCGCCACTGCCGAGGCAGCCTACAACATCGCCCGCTTCACCGCGGAAGACGAGTGTGCGGGCCTGGCCGAGGAAGAGCTGCTGGAGCGCTCGCCGCAGGACCTGGACCTGTTCCATCCGTGGACCATCGATGCCGAGGCCGCCATCGACATCGCCACCCGCGCCGAGGCCGCCGCCTTCGCGGTGTCGCCGCGTATCCGCAACAGCGACGGCGCCAGCGTGTCGGCGCAGCATTCGCAGTTCGTGCTGGCGACCACGCGCGGTTTCTCGGGCGGCTATCCGTATTCGCGCCATTTCATCTCGTGCGCGCCGATCGCCGGCAGCGGCAGCGGCATGCAGCGCGATGACTGGTACTCGTCCAAGCGCGCGCCGCTGGCACTGGCCAACCCCGAGGACATCGGCCGCTACGCCGCCGAGCGCGCGCTGGCGCGGCTGCAGGCGCGCAAGCTGTCCACGCGCCGCTGCCCGGTGCTGTTCGAGGCGCCGCTGGCCGCCGGCCTGCTGGGCGCCTTCGTGCAGGCGGTGTCGGGCGGGGCGCTGTACCGCAAGTCCACCTTCCTGTGCGATACGCTGGGCAAGGCCGTGTTCGCGCCGCACGTGCAGATCCACGAGCAGCCGCACACCCCGGGCGCGATGGGCAGCGCCCCGTTCGATGAGGAAGGCGTGCGCACGCGCGAGCGCGACGTGGTGCGCGACGGCGTGGTGCAGGGCTACTTCCTGTCGACCTATTCTGCGCGCAAGCTCGGCATGAAGACCACCGGCAACGCCGGCGGCTCGCACAACCTGACGCTGCACAGCAACCTGACCGAGCCTGGCGACGACTTCCCGGCGATGCTGCGCAAGCTCGGCACCGGCCTGCTGGTGACCGAACTGATGGGGCAGGGCGTCAACTACGTCACCGGCGATTATTCGCGCGGCGCGTCGGGCTACTGGGTCGAGAACGGCGTGATCCAGTACCCGGTGGAAGAAATCACCATTGCCGGCAATATGGCCGAGATGTTCCAGCAGATCGTTGCGATCGGCGCCGATTCGCTGATCCGCGGCACCAAGGAAACCGGCTCGATCCTGATCGAGCAGATGACCATCGCCGGCAACTGATCGGCACTGACCGACTGGCGAGCCGCCTGCGGGCGGCTCGCTTGCGTTTACGCGAGGAACATGCGGTACGCCGGGTTGTCGCTGACTTCCTGCCACGGATAGCCCAGCGTGGCCAGCCGCTCGCGGAAAGCCTGCACCTGGCCGTCGGTCACCTCGTCGGTCACCTGAATGCCGGCCAGCACCGATCCCGTATCGCCGCCCTGGTTGCGGTAGTGGAACAGGCTGATGTTCCAGTCCGGCGCCAGCGCCGACAGGAAGGCCATCAATGCCCCCGGCTTCTCGGGGAATTCAAAGCGGAACAGGCGCTCGCCGCGCGCCAGCGGCGAGCGGCCGCCGATCATATGCCGCACGTGCTCCTTGGCCACCTCGTCGGCGGTCAGGTCGATCGCCGGGAAGCCGTCGGCGTGCAGCGTGTCGAGGATCTCCGTCGCCTCGCCGGCCGTGCGCAGTTGCATGCCGACAAAGACGTGCGCGGTCTGCGCATCGGCAATCCGGTAGGTGAACTCGCTGATCTGCCTGTGGCCCACGCGGGCGCACAGGCGCCGGAACGCGCCGCAGGTTTCGGGCAGCGTCACGCCGAACATGGCTTCGCGCGCATTGCCCAGTTCGGCGCGATCCGCGACGAAACGCATGCGCTCGAAGTTGATATTGGCCCCGGAGGTCACCGCCACCAGCGTCTGGTTGCGCAGGCCCTCGCGCATCGCATACTGCTTGGCCGCTGCCACCGCCAGCGCGCCGGCGGGTTCCAGCACGCTGCGGGTGTCCTCGAACACATCCTTGATCGCCGCGCACAGCGCGTCGGTGTCGACGGTGACGATCTCGTCCAGATAGCGCCGGCACAGCCTGAAGGTCTCTTCGCCGACCAGCTTGACCGCGGTGCCGTCCGAGAACAGTCCCACTTCCTCCAGCTCGACGCGCCGCCCTGCGCGCACCGATTGCGCCATCGCGCACGAGTCGTCCGTCTGCACGCCGATGACCCTGATCTCCGGCCGCACCGCCTTGACGTAGGTGGCCACGCCCGCGGCGAGGCTGCCGCCGCCGATCGGCACGAAGATCGCGTGGATCGGGCCGCGGTGCGCGTTGAGGATTTCCGCCGCGACGGTTCCCTGGCCGGCGATGACATCGGGGTCATCGAATGCCGGGATGAAAGTCAGTCCGTGCTCGGCCTGCAGCTGCATCGCATGACGGTAGGCGTCGGTATAGGAGTCGCCGGCCTGCACCACCTCGACGGTGGGCCCGCCGTGCGCGCGCGCTGCGTCGACCTTGACCTGCGGCGCCGTGGTCGGCACTACGATCAGCGCGCGCACGCCGAGCCGCGCCGCGGACAGCGCCACGCCTTGCGCATGGTTGCCGGCCGAGGCGGTGATGACGCCGCGCCGCAGCGCTTCCGGGCTGAGGTGCGCCATCTTGTTGTAGGCGCCGCGCAGCTTGAACGAGAACACCGGCTGGGTGTCTTCGCGCTTGAGGTAGACCTGGTTGTGCAGCCGCGCGGACAGGTGCCTGGCAAAGTCCAGCTCCGTCTCGCGCGCCACATCGTAGACGCGCGCGGTCAGGATGCGCTTCAGGTAGGCGTGATGGTCGGATGCGGCGGAGGTGGCGACTTCGGTGGCGACTTCGGTGGTCGCTTCGGCAGTGGCTTGCATGGAGTGGCTCCGGGATTCGTTGTCGATTGCCCTGGAGCCGGAAAACAAAACACCCGCCTGCAGGGCGGGTGTTTGCGGAAATCTGGTTCTGGACGCGCGCTAACCCACCATTCGGAGAATGGTGCGAATAATTCGCGCGATGGGGAGGTGACGGCGGTCCATGGGGCAGACTTTGGGCGATGCGGCGGGATTTGTCAATGCCGCCGGCATCGGCTCAGGACTCTTCCGAAGGCGGCCGATCGTAGGTGACGAACGCATAGTCGAAGCCGTTGGCCTCGGAATGATGCGTCTCGCGCGCGGTTTCCAGCCATTGCGTGCGGTCGATCGGCGGGAAGAAGGCGTCGCCTTCCACGTCGGCATCGATCTCGGTCACGACCAGCCGGTCGGCGCAAGGCATCGCTTCGGCATACAGCTGCGCGCCGCCGATCAGGAAAATCTGGTCGACGCCCACGCACAGGCGCTGCGCGTCTTCCAGCGACGTTGCCACCTCGGCGCCTTCGATGCGCAGGTCCGGGTTGCGGCTGACCACGATATTGCGCCGGCCCGGCAGCGGGCGGCCGATCGAGTCCCAGGTCTTGCGGCCCATGATCACGGGCGCGCCCATGGTGGTGCGCTTGAAATGCGCCAGGTCTTCGGGCAGGCGCCACGGCAGCGTGTTGTCGCGGCCGATGGTGCCGTTGCGGGCCTTGGCGACTACCAGCGTCAGGATCGTCATACGGCCACCGGTGCCTTGATGGCGGCATGCGACTGGTAGCCGTCCAGTTCGAAGTCTTCGTAGCGGTAGTCGAAGATGCTGTCGGGCTTGCGCACGATCTTCAGTCGCGGCAGCGGCAGTGGCTCACGCGCCAGCTGGGTCTGCACCTGCTCGAAGTGGTTGTTGTAGATGTGGCAGTCGCCGCCGGTCCAGATAAAGTCGCCCACTTCCAGCCCGGCCTGCTGCGCGATCATGTGCGTCAGCAGCGCATAGCTTGCGATATTGAAGGGCACGCCCAGGAAAATATCGGCGCTGCGCTGGTACAGCTGGCACGACAGCTTGCCGTCGGCCACGTAGAACTGGAAGAACGCGTGGCAGGGCGGCAGCTTCATGCGCGGGATATCGGCCACGTTCCAGGCCGACACGATCAGCCGGCGCGAGTCCGGGTTGGCGCGGATCTGCGCCATCAGGTCGGTGATCTGGTCGATATGGCGGCCATCCGGCGCCGGCCACGAGCGCCACTGCGAGCCGTACACCGGGCCCAGTTCGCCGTTCTCGTCGGCCCATTCGTCCCAGATGCTGACGCCGTTTTCCTGCAGCCAGCGCACGTTGGTCGAGCCCTGCAGGAACCACAGCAGTTCCAGGATGATGGACTTCAGGTGCAGCTTCTTGGTGGTCACCACCGGGAAGCCTTCGCGCAGGTCGAAGCGCATCTGGTAGCCGAACACCGAGCGCGTGCCGGTGCCGGTGCGGTCGGCCTTGTCGGTGCCATGCTCGTACACATGGCGCATGAAGTCGAGATACTGTTTCATCGGCGCGGGGCAGGGGATGTGACGCGGGCGCTGGACCCGCAAAGCAGGCATTTTAAAGCAAGAAGGGCCACCCTTCCGGGCGGCCCTTCCGTCAGCGGGCCGGGGCGGCTGCCCCGGCACGGCGGCAAGCCTTAGTGGCTGCCAGCCGGTTCCTGCTGGTCGCGGCGCTTCTGCACCAGGTAGCCGGCACCCAGCACGCCGCCGATGATCAGCACGTACAGGCCCCAGTTGACTACCGGGTTGGCCTCGAAGAAGGCCTTGACCAGCGGCTCGTGCACGATCATCTTGACCGCCGTGAACGCCAGCACGCCCGCGCCCACGTAGATGATGGCCGGGAAGCGCGACATCAGCTTGAGCACCAGGCTCGAGCCCCACACCACGATGGGGATGCTGATCAGCAGGCCCAGCACCACCAGCAGGAAGCTGCCGTGCGCGGCGCCGGCCACGGCCAGCACGTTGTCCACGCCCATCACCGCATCGGCGATGATGATGGTCTTCATCGCGCCCCACAGGGTCGCGGCGCCCGAGCCGTGCCCTTCTTCACCGCCTTCGTCGGAGAGCAGCTTGTAGGCGATCCACACCAGCGCCAGGCCACCGACCAGCAGCAGCCCGGGGATCTTCAGCAGCCAGACCACGCCGATCGTCATGGCCGAACGCACCACCACGGCACCGATGGTGCCCCAGATGATGGCCTTCTTTTGCAGGTGCGGGGGCAGGTTGCGTGCCGCCAGTGCGATCACGATGGCATTGTCGCCGGCCAGCACCAGGTCAATGACGACAATCGACAGCAGCGCCGTCAGGAACTGCATCGTGAACAGATCGGTAAACCACTCCATGAACTCTCCTCAGGGTACAAAACAGCGCAAACGCGCACGCTTAACGTTGGTTCGCCTGGATTCGCGGAGCACGGGGCATGGGGGCGCCTTTGCAAACCATGAAGTCCAGGTTGCAAAGGTCTTGCTCGACCACAAGCGCGGTATGCGCACCGGTGGTCAGCACAACCGGAGACGAAGTCCCGGAATGACGATTGTGCTAAGGGCATCAGCCCCGGAGCTACTCCCCTTTGAGGGTCGCGGGCCACGGAGGCCGCGCTGGGCGGCATTATAAACGAACTGTTGCCGGTGTGGCGCATTAGGGGAGATACCGACTCAAGTTGCGGTGGGTGCTGCATCGTGCCCCTCCCGGCATGCAACGGTGCGCAATCCGCCGGATGCACCTATCCTTGAAGCTCGGTTCCGCCCGATGCGCGCCGGACAGCACAGGAGCGGGTTGCGGAGACCGGCGCGCACGACATGCACAGCGCGACCTTGGGGAATACGCAGTGAAGCAGTGACCATTCGCGACCACACAAGGAAACGTCATGCCGGCTGTCCCGAACCCGCCGAACGCCCCTTCCCAGCACACCCAGCAGACCACTCCCCGCAACCACCACAACGGCCATGCCGTCTCGCCGGCGCCCGGCGCCCAGCCCGCGCTGGTCGCCCTGGCCGACGGCCACGCCCACCGCCCGCCGCCACAGCCCGAGTTCGTGCAGCAGTATTGCGAGGACAGCGGCGCCCTGCGCCGGCAAGTGCTGGCCGGGCTGTGCGCCGAGCCGGCCGCGATCAGTCCCAAGTTCTTCTACGACGTGCTGGGCTCGCGCCTGTTCGAGGCGATCACCGACCTGCCCGAGTACTATCCGACACGCACCGAGGCAGCGATCTTTGCCAGCGCCGCCCCCGCCATCGCGGCACGCGCCGGCAGCGGCTGCGTGCTGGTGGACCTGGGCGCCGGCAATTGCGAGAAGGCCGCGCGCCTGTTCGGCAGCCTGCGGCCGGCACAGTACGTGGCCCTCGATATCTCGGTCGATTTCCTGCGCACGACGCTGTCGGCGCTGCAGCAGCAACATCCCGCCATCCCGATGCTGGGGCTGGGCGCCGACCTGTGCTCGCCGTTCGACCTGCCGCGCAATGTCAGGCGCGGCAGGCGGCTGTTTTTCTACCCGGGCTCGAGCATCGGCAATTTCTCCCCGATGGAAGCGCTGGCGCTATTGCAGCGGCTGCGCGGCGCGGCAGGGCGCGGCGATGGCGTGCTCATCGGCGTCGACCTGCACAAGGATGAGGCGGCGCTGGTGTCCGCCTACGACGATGCGCTGGGCGTCACCGCTGCCTTCAACCGCAATATGCTGCGCAACGTGAACCGGATCGTCGGCACCGACTTCGTGCTGGCAGACTGGCGCCACGTGGCCAGCTTCGACCGCGAGGCGTCGCGCATCCAGATGCACCTGGCGGCATGCCGCGACGTGCGCGTGCAGTGGGAGGGCGGCGCGCGCGAGTTCGGCGCGGGCGAGCGCATCCACACCGAGGATTCGTACAAGTACAAGCCTGACGATTTCGCGCTGCTGCTCGAAGCGGCCGGGTTTGAGGACCCGGTCTGCTGGACCGATCCGCGCGGCTGGTTCGCGGTGTTCCACGCGCGCGGCTGAGCCTGCCGGCCCTGCCCCGGGTTGCCGCCGGGCTGCTCCGGGCAGGGCCGGCAGGTGGTGTCATAATGGCCGCACCGGCGTGCGCTGCAGGCTGCACGCCGGTGCGGCCATTGCCTCCCCACTCCATCTAACTGCGAACTGCGCGGAATTGTCGATGAGCGGCTTTCCCATGCTTCCCGATCTCTATTTCACCGGCGGCAAGGCGGCCTGGTCCGACCCGCGCCGGCTGCCGCGCGAAGGCCTGGCGCAGGCGCTGGTCGAGACGCGCAACCGCACGCTGGCATGGCTGGCACCGTTCGGCCAGACCCGCCGCGCCTGGGACGTGCCGCGCCAGTATGACGCCGACCCGCCGCTATGGACACTGGGCCATGTTGCCTGGCATGCGGAGTGGTGGTGCCTGCGCGGCGTGCGCCAGGTAGACCGCGGCGGCGTGCCGGTGCCGGTGGCGTCCGAGCCCTCGCTGCTCGACGGCGCCGACGAATGGTTCGATCCCGACCGTATCGGCCCGGACGAGCGCTGGGAAGTCACGCTGCCCGACGTGGCCGTGGTCAAGCGCTATGCCGCCGATGTGCTCGACGGCTTGCTGCGCCGGGTGGCATTGCTGCCCGGCGACAGCGACCTGACCCTGTACCCGTACCGCCGCGCGCTGTTCCATGAAGATGGGCAGGGCGAGGGGCTGGCCGCGCTGCTGCAGGCGCTGGGCATGGCGCCCGCGGAATCGGCGCCCGCCACGGGCCTTGCCCGGCCAGCCGGGCAGGGCGGCACGCTGCAGTTCCCGGGCGGGCGCTTCACGCTGGGCTGGAGCGAGGCGGACGGCTTTGCGTGGCCCGACGAACTGCCGCCGCAACCGACCTATGTGCCGGCCTTCGAGATGGATGTCGCGCCGGTCAGCAACGCGCAGTTCCTGGAATTCATCGAAGACGGCGGCTACGAGCGGCCCGCGTGGTGGTCGGCGTCGGGCCGCCAGTGGCTGATGACGCAGGAGCGCTCGTCCCCGCGCTACTGGTCACGCCATCCGGACTCGCGCCAATGGATGGTGGAGCGCTTCGGCACGCTGCGCACGCTCAATCCCGACGAAGCGGTGCGCCACGTGACGCTGTTCGAAGCACAGGCGTGGTGTGTGTGGGCCGGCCGGCGCCTGCCGGCGGAATCGGAATGGGAGCTGGCAGCCACGCAGAACCGCGGGCTGCAATGGGGCGCGTTGCGCGAGTGGACGGCGACGCCGTACGAGCCTTACGCGGGCTTCAACGCGGCGCCGTCGGACGGCGAGTTTGTCGGCCGCTTCAGCACGCACCAGGCGGTGCGCGGCGTATCGTTCGCCAGCCCGTCGCGGCTGCGCCATGCGCGGGCGCGCTGGGCGCTGCTGCCGGAGGATGACCTGGCGTTCGTCGGCTTCCGGACCTGCGCGCTGTAGCGTCTTTCGCGCGCATGCAAAAAGGGCACCCTCGGGTGCCCTTTTTGCTGCCGGTGGCAAGGTGCGCTCAGCGCACCGGCCCATCAACGCTCGTAGCGCGAGCGGCTGTTGCGGTTGCCGCCATTGCCACCGTTGCCACCATAACCGCCGCCAAAGCCGCGGTTGCCGTCACGGTTGCCGAAGCTGCGGCCTTCGCCGTTGCCGCGGTAGCCGCCGCCGTTGCGGTTGTCGTCGCCGAAGCTGCGGGCGCCATCGCGGTTGCCGAAGCCGCCGCGGTTGTCATCGCCGAAGCTGCGGCCGCCTTCGCGGTTGCCGAAGCCACGGGCGCCGTCGTTGCCGCCGCGGTAGCCACCATTGCCGCCCTGGCCACGGTAGCCGCCTTCACGGTTGCCGAAGCCGCCGCGGTTGTCGTCGCCGAACGGGCGCGCGCCTTCCGTGCGGTTGCCGAAGCCGCGGCTTTCGCCGCCGAACTTGCGGTCGCCAAAGCTGCGCTCGCCGCCGTTGCCGCCGAACTTGCGGTCACCGAAGCTGCGTTCGCCGCCACGGTAGCCGCCGCCATTGCCACGGAAATCACCACGGCCGCCCGGCTTGCCGCCGAAGTTCGAGCGCGGCTTGGGCTGGCGGCGCGGCTCCAGGCCTTCGATCACCGAAGCGTCGACGCGCTGGTTGGTAAAGCGCTCGATGCGGCGCCACTGGAACACGTCGCCGTGGTTGACCAGGTTGATGGCGATGCCCGAGCGGCCCGCGCGGCCGGTGCGGCCGATGCGGTGCACGTAGTCCTCGGCCTGCTTGGGCAGGTCGAAGTTCACCACGTGGGTGATGTCGGGCACGTCGATGCCGCGTGCGGCCACGTCGGTGGCCACCAGGATGCGCAGGTTGCCGCGGCGCAGGGCCGTCAGCGTGCGGTTGCGCGCGCCCTGGGTCATGTCGCCGTGCAGCGCGCCGGCGGCAAAGCCGGTGTCGGACAGGCGCTCGGCCAGCGAGTCGGCATCGCGCTTGGTCGCGGTGAAGACGATGGCCTGCTTCAGGCCGACATCGCGCAGCAGGTGGTCAAGCAGGCGCTCCTTGTGCGACATGTCGTCGGTGTAGTGCAGGCGCTGCTCGATATGGCTCTGGTCGGCGCGGGCCGCGGCGATCTCGATGCGTTGCGGATCCTTCAGCTGGCGCGAGGCGAGCTGGGCGATGCGCGCATCCAGCGTGGCCGAGAACATCAGCGTCTGGCGAGAAGCCGGCGTGGCGTTGACGATGGCGTCGATGTCGTCGGCAAAGCCCATGTCGAGCATGCGGTCGGCCTCGTCGAACACCAGCATCTGCAGTGCCGACAGGTCGATGCGGCCGGCGTCGATATGGTCGAGCAGGCGGCCCGGCGTCGCCACCAGGATGTCAGGCATCTTGGACAGCGCGGCCAGCTGCTTGGGGTAGGGCATGCCGCCCAGGATGCTGGCGCAGACGATGCGGCGCAGGTTGCGGCCGTACTTGGCGGCGGCTTCGGTCACCTGCAGCGCCAGTTCGCGCGTCGGGGTCAGCACCAGCAGCGCGGGCTGGGCCGGCGACGGACGGGGGCGCTTGCCCTTCATGCGCTTGGCGGGTTCAGTCGAGCGCTGCGGCGCCGGCATTTCACTGATGCGCTGGATCGCCGGCAGCATGAATGCGGCGGTCTTGCCCGAGCCGGTCTGGCTCGACACCAGCAGGTCGCGGCCGGCCAGGAAGGCGGGAATGGCCTGGGCCTGCACCGGAGTCGGCGTGTTGTAGTTCAGTTCGGAAAGCGCGCGCAGGATGGCCGCGTCGAGGCCAAGCTTGGCAAAGCCGCTTTCGGTCGCAGCGGTTTCAGTGGCGGCCTGGGCTTCGGCTGCCGGGCTGCCGTTGAGCATGGCGTCGAGCTTGTCGAGCGGGCTCTCGATAATCTGGGCAGCGTCGGAAGTGATCGAAGCGTCGGTCGCGGAGGCAATAGCTTGCTCCGCACGAATGTCGTGCTGGGTCATGTCGTAATGATCAAATAAATGCATGGCACCCCGAACGCAGAATGGGGTGGGCGCAGTGCAAAGTCTTAAAAAGGCTTCGGCGCCAATCGGTGAGGCCGTTACGACAGACACAGCTGGCAGTACGGCGGCAGGCAGGGCGTTGGCTGGTTCCGCTGGGCGGTCCGGCCATGTCCCTGGCAGGCAAACAGCTCAGGTTTCAGGCTGTTCAACAGGATCGGAGACGAGGCGACGTCAGGTGAGCGGTGCGTTCTGCTGGGCGGCTGGCGCAAACAACAACTAGGCGTCCGGCAGCGAGGAAACAGAGCTTGGGAGGGCAGCGGATTCGCCGCGGCATTGAGGTGAAGCCGGTGCCGGGCGGTTGGCGGATCTCACAGTTGCGAAACTCACGGCGCGGATTATAGCAGAGTGAGAAAATTTTGTTGCACTGCGAAAACGTAACCAGATATGTCAGCCTGGCGTCACCTGCATGCGCCGCTGGCGACACCCTGGCGCGCCGCAGGCGCCGGCCGGGTTGAAAGGCCGCGGCCCCTGCCTATACTGGAGGCGCGAGCACACAGGATGCCCGCACGGGGCGGACGAAAAACGTTCCCGCTTTGACCTCCTCCAGCGGCATTGCGCCACTGCTAGCGGCAAGCATTGCGGTCATTGCCCCAAGCGCCAGTCTTCCTGCGACTCTCCGGGTGGTCCGGATGGGCGTCCGCTTCATGGGCGGAATCATGGGAAGCCTGCCTGGCAAAGAATGACCGAACTGTTGACCGCGTGACCGAGAAGGTCCGGGCCCGTCCGCAACCAAGCCCGCCAGTGACTGGCGGGCTTTTCATTTGATCGACCGCTTCTCTCTACCCGTTGCCGCCCGCGCTTAGCCGCCCGTCCCCTTGTCTGCAGGTTTTCGGGGCAACCGGCCCAGCGGGACTTCCCGCGGCATCACGTGGCGATTGCCGGGCAGGCCGCCCGGGTAATCGACGATGCGCGCCGGTCCGCTGCGCCGCAGCCCATGCCATCCCTGGCCGCCGGCGGTGCGCCCGCCGCCCAGGATGGCGGTCATGGCCTGCCGGTCGAGATCCACGCTGTCGGACAAATCCTTGATGACGATTACTGCCATGGCTGTCTCCGGTAATGCGGCGCCACGGCCATGCGGCCGCGGGACCGCTTCAGTATAGGCGGCGGCCCGCGGTGCACTCGCGGGCCGGCCGCCGCTCCCCGTATTACCCAGGCGCTCAGACCGCGGCGAAGTTGCCGGCCCATTGCGACGGGTTGACATCGACGCTCACAGGGCCTGCGCCGTGGCCGACGAAGCTGTTGTTGAGCGTGTTGACATTGATGCTCTGCAGCTGGGCGATGTTCTGGTTGACGTTGACGGTCACGTTGGCCAGCGGGCCGACGTTGCCGACACCGCGGGTGAGCCAGGAATTGCCGCCGCGCACGGCGCGCAGCGAGGCACGGTCGAGGTCTTTGCTGACGGCGAGGTCGCGAACGATGATGGATGACATGATGGCGCTCCTTCAGGTGATTCGATGAGGGTTCCGGAGCGGCTGGCGCGGGGCTTGCATATGGCCACCGCGCGCCGCGGCCGTGGCTGGATCAGCCGTAGATGTTGTTGGTGGCGTTCTGGTTGGTGTGCACGTTCGACTTGACGTGATCCAGGAAGGCCGAGCCGTTGCCGTTCAGGTTGGTAACGGTCTGCATCTGTGCGATCGACTGCTTGGCGTCGATGCTGCCGTCGAACGCCAGCTTGATCGGCGCGTAGACGGCGGCGAAGGGCAGGTAGGCGAGGCCGCCGCGCACGGCGTGCATGCGCTTGCTGTCGAGGGTTTCGGCGGCGGACAGGTCTTTGATGGTCAGCGTGGTCATGATGGTCTCCGGGTCTCGGTATGTGTGAGTGGGCAGCTATGGCGCGGGGCTCAGCCGTAGATGTTGTTGGTGGCGTTCTGGTTGGTGTGCACGTTCGACTTGACGTGGTCCAGGAACGCGGAGCCGTTGCCGTTCAGGTTGGTGACAGACTGCATTTGCGCGATTTCCTGCGTGGCGGTGATGCTCTTGTCGATCGACAGCTTCAGCGGCATGTACACCGCGGCGAACGGCATGTAGGTCATGCCGCCGCGCACGGCTTGCATGCCCTTGCGGTCCAGGGTTTCGGCGGAGGACAGGTCCTTGATGGTCAGCGTGGTCATGATGGTCTCCAGTGGCGGAAGGTATTGCGTTTGGGTTTGGATTCGAGCATCGGGTTGGTGTCGCGCTCGGTTGGGATATCGCAGGGAGCGTGCCAGCGCCGCAGCCGGCTGCGCGCGCCGCGCGCAAATGCCTGAAAACAAGGGGTTTTTGACGGGCATGTCGGCTTTCCGGCACCGGTCGTGTGCGCCATTGCGGGCCACTGGATGGCGGTGCCCGGCCAACATGTGTGGCGCCGGTGTTGGCCCCGCAGTGACAGTCGGCGCCGATCGCGGCCGACGAATGCCGGCGCCGCACGCGCACGGCGTTGCGTGCCGGCAGCGCAGCGCAAGCGCACGGATTGCGCATGCCATGGGTGCGCACTAGTATCCATCGAAGACAGGGCAATTTCGCACTGCACACAGCGCGGGCAACCCTGCCCGAAAACCATGTCAGGGCGAGCCGTGGCCAGTCTTAAAGACCTGATCCGAAAGTTCCAGAGCGGCGGACTGTCCGACGACGAATTCGTTGCGTCGTTCGAGACTGCGCTGGCCCAGGACCCCACTTCGCCCAGCCAGGCGGCGCGCGTGGTCATCGAGGAAAACACCCGATTCCCGTTCCCGCCCGCGGTCTATGCCGAAGTGATGCGGCGCATCGAGCGCCGCAGTGCGACCCAGTACGAGGGCGTTACCGAAGCCACGCGCATGGCCACCGGGCCGCAGACAGGTTCGCTCTACGCGACCTCACCCGAGGCCGGCACCTTGCCGCCGGCGGCACATGCCAAGGGCGTGGGCGATACGCTGAACGGCCGCTTCGTGCTGGAAGAGTGCCTGGGCGTGGGCGGCATGGGCACGGTGTACAAGGCGCTCGACCTGCGCAAGCTGGAGGCGTCCGACCGCAAGCCCTATATCGCCATCAAGGTGCTGAACCTGCAGTTCAGCGGCCATCCCAAGTCGCTGATCGCGCTGCAGCGCGAGGCGCGCAAGGCGCAGACGCTGGCGCACCGGAATATCGTTACCGTTTACGACTTCGACCGCGACGGGCCGGTGGTCTTCCTGACCATGGAATACCTGTCGGGCAATTCGCTCAACCACGTGCTGAAGGCGCCCGGCTTCAGCGGCATGCCGATGGCGCGCGCCATGCCCATCATCAACGGCATGGGCAATGCACTGGCCTATGCGCACGAGCGCGGCTTCGTGCACTGCGACTTCAAGCCTGCCAACGTGTTTCTGACCGACAGCGGCGAGGTCAAGGTGATCGACTTCGGCATCGCGCGCGGCTTCCTGCCGCCGGCTGACGAGTCCGACCGCACCGTGTTCGATCCCGGCTCGCTGGGCGGCATGACGCCGGCGTATGCGAGCCCGGAGATGTTCGAGCACCGCGAGCCAGACCCGCGCGACGATATCTACGCGCTGGCCTGCGTGACCTACGAACTGATCACAGGCAAGCACCCGTACCAGCGCATGTCGGCCAACCAGGCGCGCGAGGCGGGCGTCAAGCCGCCGCAGCCCCCGCAGCTCAGCCGCACGCAGTGGAAAACGATGCGCGAGGCACTGTCGCTGAATCGCGCCACGCGCACGCCAACCGTCGCGCGTTTCCTGCATGGCATGAGCGCGGTGCCGATGACCACGCCGTCGCAGCGTTCGCCGATGATGATCGGCGGTGTCGCCGCCGTGCTCGCCGGGGTGTCGGCGATCGGCTACTACGCCTGGCATGCGCAGCGGCAGCCCGCCACGGCGCCGGCCGAGACGCGTGCGGAGGCGCCCCCCACGCAGCCTGTCACACCTCCCGCGCCGCCAGAAGCGCCAGCGCCGGCGCGCCCAGCGGTGTTTTCCATGGCCGAGGTTACCAAGGCGCTCGCCGCCGTGCCGTGTTCGCTGCTCAACGCCAGCGAAAAGGCCCATACGCTGCGCGTGCGCGGCTTCCTGGCCGAAAGCGTGGGGCCGGCGCGCCTGCGCGAGCAGTTGGCGAAGTTGCCCGGCGTGAAGGGCGTGACCGTCGAGACGCAGCCGCTTGCGGATGATAAGTGCGAGGTGGCGAAACTGGTCGCGCCGTACTGGTCAGGCAATCGCGAAGGCGGCACCGCCTCGTCGTTGCGGTTGCGTGGCAAGAGCTCGCAGCTGACCGATGGCTCGCCGCTGGTGCTGGAGCTGCGTACGCCGGCGCAGGAGTCCTATGTCTACGTCGATTACTTCGCGGCCGACGGCAAGGTCGCGCACATGGTGCCCAGCTCGCGGGTGTCCGCCCACCAGGCTCCGGCAGGGCACCAGGCGACGATCGGCGAAGGTGGCGCCTGGGTTGTGTCGGCCCCCTTCGGCACCGAGCTGGTGGTGCTGCTGACGACGCCGGTGCCGCTGTTCGAAGGGCGCCGCACGGAGGTGGAAGGGCAGCAGGATTACCTGCGCGCGCTGGAAAAGCCGCTGGCGCAGATGGCGCGCACTTATGGCAACGACCGCATCAGCGCGGACGTAGTGCAGATCTCGACGCGTGCGCGCTGACGGGCGCACGCGTTGGCTTGCGCTTCACCGACGGGCTTCGTGCGCGCACGCTATTTCATGTCGCGCGCCACGCGGAAGCCGTTCTGCGACTGCCGCACGCTCGGGCTGTACTTGAAGCGCGTGGAAGACACCATGTAGCCGGCCCCTTCGCGCCACGAGCCGCCGCGGATCACGCGCGAGCCGCACGCGTTCTCGTTCCAGGCGCGCCCGTCCGCGGGAGCGCCCTTGTACGAGCTGTGCCAGCAGTCGGCCACCCATTCCCACACGCTGCCGTTGACGTCATGCAGGCCCCACGGGTTGGCGGCGAACGAGCCCACCGGCGCCGGCGCATCGTTGCTCCACGGATCGCCGCAGTCCTTGCAGTTGGCGTTGCCCTTGCGCATCTGGTCGCCCCACCAGAACGCGCTGGCGGTGCCGCCGCGCGCCGCGTATTCCCATTCCGCTTCCGTCGGCAGGCGGTAGGCCTTGCCGGTGGTCTTGCTCAGCCACTCCACGTACTGTTGCGCATCGTCCCAGCTGACATCGCGGACCGGTGAGTTCTTCGCGCTTTCAGCAATGGTCGGCACGCGCTGGCAGCCGCCGGCGTCGACGCAGGCATTCCACTGCTCGACCGTGACTTCGAAGCGGCCGATCGCGAACGGCTGGCCGATGGTGACGTGATGCGGCGGCTTCTCCGCCGGGTCGCTGGCACTGCTGCCCATGGTGAAGCTGCCCGCGGGCAGCGGGATCAGCACCGGGCATGTCGGGCAATCGCGAATTTCGCCGGCGCGGGCTGGCGGTGGCGCAACGCTGATCGAGCCACCGGCCGCGGCGCCGGCCTTGGGTGCTGCCGCTGAGGGCGGAGCAGGGGCCGGCTCGGAACGGGCAGCGGCAGGTGCCGACGCGGCCGGCGCTCGCGAAACCTGCCCGCCCGAGGAAGTGCCGGACCGGGGCGGCGGCGCGGCCTGCTTCTGTGCCTTAGGCGCGGGCGCAGGTGCCGGCGCCGATGCCGAAGCACGCAGCCGCTCGAGCCGTGACTTGGCCAGCACCGCGAAGCGCCCGTTGGGATATTGCTTCAGGTACGCCTCGTAGTCGGCGGCATAGTTGCTGTTCTTGATCGATTCCCAGAAGCTGAGCTCATACTGCTCGTCGGTGTTCTTGGGCAGGATGCCGGCCAGCAGCAGCGTGTCCGTGGACGCAGCGGACGCCGCACCCATGGAAAGTGCGGTGGAGGCGAGAATCCCGGCCATCGCGGCCAGATGCACGACTGGTAGATTGCGCCACATCTTCACACCTCGTCGGACGGCAGCGAACCCGATTGCATGCCGGCACATGCGTTGCGGACGCTTTGTGGTGTTGCCGAGACCTAGACCGGCTTGCTTCAAGATAGCACAGCGCCTGTGTCCCGGGCCAAGCATTGCAAAGCCGCCCCGCTTCGCCGGGGTCGCATTTTCCGGGCTTGCGTCCTAACCTGAATGACGAATCGCCGAGCGCTGGCCAACAAGCAACAAGAATGGGCTGACGGGACAACGTGATCGGGTTTCGGGCAGATCTCCGGGGAGGGCGTATGTCCAGACGATTCCTGTTCCGCCTGGCGGCGGCCGCCGTGTTCGCGGCCGCGCCATCGCTGTCGCTGTCGACAGCCGCGCCACCCAACGCCGAGGCCTACATCATCTGGCCGCACGACGGCACGGTGATCACCGGCGGCAAGTTCTGGGTGCGCATGGGGCTGCGCAACATGGGTGTGTGCCCCAAAGGCATCGAGCTGCCACGCTGCGGCCACCACCACCTGTTGATCGACGTCGAGCTGCCGCCGCTGGATAAGGAGATCCCGAACGACCGGAACCACCTGCACTTCGGCGCGGGCGAGACCGATGCGCGCATCGAACTGCCGCCGGGCAAGCACACTTTGCAACTGCTGATGGGCGACGCCAAGCACATACCGTTCGAGCCGCCGATCTATTCGAAGAAGATCACGATCACCGTGCGCTAGCGTTGCGTGCGGCGTGGCATCGCACGGCCACCACGGGAGAGGGTTATGTCCAGATCCAGACTACTTGCTGCCGCTGCGCTCGCTGCCAGCGTGCTGGTGTCGTTCGCAGCCCAGGGCGGATCCACGCCGGCGCCGCCGAATGCCTATCTCTATATCGGCTGGCCCAATGACGGGCAGGTGATGCCTGCCGGCAAGCCGTTCAAGGTATGGTTTGGATTGCGCAACATGGGGGTGGCGCCAAAGGATGTGAAGTATGCCAACACCGGGCACCACCACTTGCTGATCGACGTCGAGCTGCCGCCAATGGACAAGGAAATCCCGAACGACCGGAACCACCTGCATTTCGGCGCGGGAGAGACTGAAACCATGCTGGAACTGCCGCCCGGCAAGCATACGCTGCAGCTGATCATGGGGGATGACAAGCACATCCCCACAAATCCGCCCGTGTATTCAAAGCGAATCACAATCTACGTAAAGTAAAACGCCCCCCATGTGACCGGCGCGCAGCGCAGCCGAAGGCGTTCCTGCGTTGCCGTCAGCAGCAGGGTACCGGCCCTGCTGTCACAGCACACCCAACACACACCCTCAACGTGTTGGGTCGAACCCACCAGCCAGTGCCCTTCAAAAGCAGCGGCAACCTGAGCCTGAAGGGCAAGGTCGAATAAAAAATCCCTTATTTTCAGGCGTTTACAAAACGCCAACCCCCAGCCGCACCCTCCTGGCACGCTCCCTGCGATATCCCAACCGAGCGCGACACCAACCCGATGCTCGAACCCCAACCCAGGCAACACCATCCTCACCAGGAGCCCATCATGACCACGCTGACCATCAACGACCTGACCACCATCGACACCCTGGACCAGAAGCGCATGCACGCCGTCCGCGGCGGCTTCGCCTATGTCCCGTTCGTCGCCGCCTACATGCCGCTGAAGCTGTCGATCGACAAGAGCATCACCGCCACGCAGGAAATCGCGCAACTGCAGAACGTCACCAACATGAACGGCAACGGTTCGGCGTTCCTGGACCACGTCAAGTCGAACGTGCACACCAACCAGAACGCCACCAACAACATCTACGGCTGAGCCCCGCGCCATAGCTGCCCACGCACCCACGCACACATCGATACCCGGAGAACGATCATGCTGACCATCAAAGACCTGGCCGCCACCGAAACCCTCGACAGCAAGCGCATGCAAGCCGTGCGCGGCGGTCTCGCCTACATGCCCTTCGCGGCGGTCTACGCCCCGATCAAGTTCAAGCTAGACAGCAGCATCACCGCCACGCAGGAAATCGCGCAGATGCAGACCGTCACCAACCTGAATGGCAACGGCTCGGCCTTCCTTGACCATGTCCGTTCGCATGTGGATACCAACCAGAACGCCAGCAACAATATCTATCGTTGAGAAGCTTGTTGAGATGGAGCCGCGCCGCGAGGGTGTCCTCGCGGCGCGCTTCATGTGCCCATCCATGGCCGACTGCATCGGATTTCGCCTGATGCAGATCGGGGTTGGAGCGCGCGCCCGCGCGCACCACAATACAGACAGACCTCCGCGGCCACGGCACGCCAGTGCGTTCCCCGCCGCGCACGCACGCAGGATCGCACCGTGCCCGTATCCCTTACTGCCGCTCCCCGGGTCATGCCGACCCAAGCCTCGCGCCGCCTGGCCTGGCTCGCTTCCGCCGCATGCGCCGCGCTGCTGGCCGGCTGCGCCGATTTCCGGCCGCCGGTGTACCAGCGTCCGGAAACGCCGGCCAAGGCCGAATGGTCGCGCCAGGATTCGATCACGGTGTCGCCAAAGGACGCGGTGCAGCCCAACTGGTGGCACAACTTTAACGACCCGTACCTCGACGGCCTGATCGACCAGGCGCTGGCCGGCAACTACGACATCAAGGTGCTGGCCGCGCGCATCCGCGTGGCGAATGCGCAGATCGGCGAAGCACGTGCCGGCGGGCTGCCGGTGATCGATATCGGCGCCGGTGCGAGCTTCGAGAAAAGCACCGGGCAGAAATCCACCTGGACCTACAACGCGGGCGCGCAGCTGAACTGGGATATCGATATCTGGGGCAAGGTCGAGAAGGGCGTGCAGGCGCAGACCGCCGAGTTCCGCGCCACCGAGGCCGACTGGCGCGCCGGCTACCTGACGCTGGTGTCCAATGTATCGACCACTTACTTCACGATCCTGCAGTTCGACGAGCAGATCGAGCAGCAGACGCGCACCGTCGCCAAGAACGGGCAGATCCTCACCACTTACCAGGCCATGTACCAGAATGGCCTGGCGCCCAAGATCCGCGTCATGCAGCAGCAGGCTGAAATCAACCGGCTCAACAAGGATTTGCTGGAGCTGCGCCGTTCGCGCGATGTGGCGGAAAACGCGCTGGCCACGCTGGTGGGCGTGCCCGCGGGCAACCTCAAGGTACCGGCGGGACGCCTGCAGGACCGCGTGCAGCCGCCCAGCGTGCCGGCCGGCCTGCCGTCGCAGTTGCTGGCGCGCCGGCCCGACATCGTCGCGGCCGAATATCGCGTGCTGGCGGCCTACAACATCGTCGGCCAGGCGCGGCTGGCGCAGCTGCCCAGCATCAGCCTGACCGCGCGCGGCGGCACCGCCAGCTTTGCGCTGAGCGACCTGCTCAAGTCCTTCACCTTCGGCTTTATGCCGAGCATCAACCTGCCCATGCTCGATCCCAGCGTGCGTGCGCGCGTGAAGACCACCGAAGCGCAGGTGGGCGTGGCGGAAAACGAATATGGCCGCGCCGTGATGACGGCGTTCGAAGAGGTGGAGAGTGCACTGGTCAACGTCGATGCGCACAAGAAGCAGCGCGTAGAGCTGCAGCAGCAGGTGGAGCAGCTGCGCGTGGTGTCGGCGCAGATCGAGGCGCAGCTCAGGGAAGGCGTGGTTTCGCAGCTCGAAGTGTTCGAGACCGAGCGCTCGCTGCTGAACGCACAGCTGCAATTGTTGGCGGTCCACCAACAGATTCTGGCCGACACTGTCACGCTGTACAAGGCGCTTGGCGGCGGCTGGCCCGACACCGAAGTGCGCAACACGGCGGCCAGCCAGCCGCAATAGTGCGCTCGCTGCCGCGCGGCGCGGGCCGGTGCCTGCGGTACCTGCCACGACCTTCACGCGCGGCGTGACGCATGCGTACGCAACGCGTTGCGCAATGCCTTGCGCCACGCGTGCAGCCCTTGCCTCTTTCCCTGCCCGACTCAGTGAAAACACGCGCCTGCACGCGTGCCGCAGCCGATTGACTAGCCTAAGCCGTCGCCTACTATGTTCTTAGTCGCTTCACCCCCCTTGGCCGGCCGCCGCGGCAGCCGCGCTGTTGGCTCCCTGGAAACATGGCTCCTGACGAAGCACTGATCATGGAAATGCCGGTGAAAATGGCCCAGGGGATCGCTCGGGAGTCGAGCCAGGAACTGGCAAGGGAATTCGATGTGTTCCTGACGCCGGTCTCGCGGCCGGACCTGGGCGAGATCCGCATCGACGAAGACCTGTTCCCGGTCGGCCGCACCGAGCTGCCATTCGCCGCCTATCCCGAAGACCTCGCGGCGCCGCTGTCGCGGCGCCATGCGCGCATCTTTGCCGAGCAAGGCGCGGTCTATGTTGCCGACCTGGGCAGCAAGAACGGCACGCGCGTGAACGGCGCGGCGGTGGCGCGGCAGCCGGCGCAACTGCGCGATGGCGACGAGCTGGCATTCGGCCCGGCGCTGTCGTTCCGCGTGCGGCTGTCGCCGCGGGCACCGCAGCCGGAGCCGCCGCGGGTCGCGCTGACGCTGCTGCCGGAACGCGACGATGTCGGGCTGCAGCCGATTCATGTCGACGGCTTCCCGTACCTGATCAGCAAGGCCGACGATGCCTTTGCGCGCTATCGCGACAACTATCCGCAGCAGGTCAACTACCTGTCGCGCCGGCACGCGCACGTGTACCTGAAGGGCGGCGTGCCGTTCCTGGAAGACCTGGGCAGCACCAACGGCACCTTCGTCAACGGCAGGCGCCTGGCGGACCACGGCGTGCCGCTGGACAACGGCGACCGCATTGCGTTCGGCGGCAGCCATTTCGTCTACAAGGCCGAGGTCCGCCGCGCCGGCGACGACGATGCCACCGCGACGCGGACCACGCTGGAGCCCGCCGTACCGGCGCAGGTGCCGGCTGAACCGGCCGCACACGACGCCGCACACGACGAAGATGACCGCACCACCTTTGTCGGCGCCGCCGATTCCTTCCTGGACATCTTCTGCGTCGACTACGCCTCGCACCAGGAAGACGAAGTCAACGCCGACGCCGAAGCCCAGGCCGCTGCCGCGACCGCCGCGCCAGACCGCGCGCATCCGCCGCGCAAGCGCGGACGCATTGCGCTGCTGCTGGCGGAGGCGGCGCGCAGCTTCGGCCTCGACGACGGCGCACGCCTGCGGCGCGCCGCGCGCTGGGGCGGCGCGCTGTTGCTGCTGGCCGTGCTGGCCGGCGCGGCGCTTTACTGGCGCGGCGCCGACGAGCGCGCGGTGCAGACCCTGCATGCGGCGGGCGACTACGCCGGCGCGGCGAAGGCGGCCGACCGCTATCTCGCACGCCATCCCGGCGATGCAGAGGTGCAGGCGCTCGGCACCGAAGCGCTGCTGCGCGCCTACGTGCCCGGCTGGGTCGCGAAGCTCAAGGCCGGCGACTTCGGCGGTGCCGATGCCGCGCTCGCGCAGATGCGGCAGCTCGGCGCGAATAACGCCGACGCCCGGCCGCTGGTGGCCGAACTCGAATGGATCGGCCGGCTCGAACGCTATGCCGCGCAGCGGGGTGCCGATGCGCCGATCCGCCTCTACGCCGATGAGGCGCCGATCCGCGAGCTGCTGGCGCACTGGAACCAGGACACCATCGCGCACCAGCGCGCGCTGGGCCGCATTGCCGCCGACGTGCCGGCATTCCGCGACCTCTATGCCGATGCGCTCAGCGACGTGCGCCGGCTGCAGAACGATGCGTCTGTCTACCTGGCGGCGATCGGGCGGCTCGACACCAGCATCGCCACCGAACTCGGCCGCGATCGGCCGGAAGCGCTGCAGCCGGTGATCGCCGACTATCGCGAGAAATACCCGCGGCTGGCGGGCCTGGACCAGGTGCAGGCGGACCTGGACCGCTACACCGCGCTGCTGCAGGCCTTGCGCGCGCGCCGCCCCGGCACGCTGGTGGCGCGGCTGGCGGACAGCCGCTTCGCCACGCCGCCGTTCCAGGCGCAGTTCGCGCAACTGTCGCCGCGGCTGCCGCCGCCGGAGATGGCAACGCAGTACGCCAGTGCGGCCAGCGCGTGGCAGCAGGGCGACAGCAACACCGCGCTAGCGGGATTCAGGCGCATCCAGGGCGGCGCATGGAGCGACGATCTCGCGCGCGACCTCGCGCACAAGCAGAAGGTGGCGGCGCAGTTTGCCGAGCTGCAGGCCGCGCGCGGCAGCAAGGGCTATGAAGACCGCCTGCTCGGCTTCTACGCCATGCTCGACGCCGACGAAGACAAGTTCTTCGCCAGCGCGGTGGAAGCCGATGTCAACGGCGTGCGCGACAGCGCGCTGCGGCGCGCGCGCGAACTGATGGGCAGCGCCGTGGCCGCGTGGAAGCAATACCGCAGCAACGGCGTGATCGGCAGCGAGCAGCGGCTCGAACCCGGCATCTCGCCCAGGTTCCGCGCGCAGGCCCGGCTGCTGTCGCAGGCGCAGGACGATGCGCGCCAGGGCATGCGCATCTTTACGCAGCTGCGCGCCGGCGAAAGTGCGGACCTGGCGCAGCTGGCCAAGGTCGAGGAAGAGATCCGCGCCGAGGCCGACCAGCAGCGCCATGCGCTGCGTGAATTGCGCACCGTGCTCGATCCCGCCGTCCTCAAGACCAAGCTCGAGCTGATCGGCGGCGAAGACAGCGGCAAGGTGCCCGCGGATGCCGCCCCGAGTGACGCGGCCAACGCGGCCAACGCGGCGAACCCCGCGCCGCAGCAGCCAGCGAGGCAGCCATGAAAGACGATTCCCGCCAGGCCGGCCTGAAGCCGCTGTCCGAAGCGCTCGAAGACCACAGCGCCGAGGGTATCGGCCTGCTTACCGCCGAACCGTCGCGGCTGGGCATGCTGACCATCGTCACCACGTTTGCGCTGGTGGTATGCGGGCTGGTGTGGTCCTTCGTCGGCCATGCCGATGTCATCGTCACCGCGCAAGGCACGCTGGCACCCGAATCGGAAGTGCGGCGCTTCTATGCCCCTGTCGACGGCGAGCTGGCCGACCTGTACGTCGCCGAAGGCCAGCCGGTGTCCAAGGATGACGTGCTGGCGCGGCTGAACGCGCGCGGCGCGATCGAGGCCGCCGCCAATGCGCTGGAAGCGCAGCTCAAGCTGGAGGATTCCGAGCGCGAATGGAAGCAGTTCCCGGAGAAAAAGGCGCTGATGGAACGCCGCGCCAACGCGCTCAAGCAGCAGATCGACGTGGCCACGCGCCAGCACGAGAACCGCCTTGCCCAGGGCACCACGCGGCTGGCCGAGGAACAGCGCGCGCAGCTGCAGGAGGCGCGCAGCAACCTGGAAAACGCCCGGCGCGCGCGCGAGTTTGCGCGCCAGGAGCAGGACCGCTATGCGCGCCTGCTGGCGCTGCCCGGCGGCGGCGGCGTGTCGCAGTCGCAGCTCGATGCCAAGCGCGCCGCGGCGCAGGACGCCGAGAACAACCTGCGCGTGGCGCAGTCGCGGCTGAGCGAGCTTGATGCCCGGCTGTCCCGCGAGATGACCCAGGCCAGCGCGCTGCTCGAAAGCAGCGGGCAGGACCTGGCCGGGCTGCGCGTGCAGTACGACGCGGCGCTGCGCGAGATCGCCAGCACCGAAGACAAGCTGCGGCTGCAGGTACAGACCGCGCGGCTGGTGGCGGACGCCGCCGCGCGCATCCGCTTCGAGAATATCGACAAGGACAATTTCCTGCTGATCCTGGCGCCGGTGTCGGGCGTGATCACCGATGTCACCTCCACCCAGCGCGGCGACAAGGTGCAGGCCAACACGCCGCTGGGCGGGATCGCGCCCAAGGATGCGCGCCCGGTGGTCAAGATCGTCATTGCCGAGCGCGACCGCGCCTTCCTGCGCGAGGGGCTGCTGGTCAAGCTCAAGTTCAGCGCCTTCCCGTACCAGCGCTACGGGATCATCGAAGGCACGCTGGAATTCATTTCGCCCGCGACCAAGCCGGGCCCCGACAAGCAGCCGGTCTACGAGGGCAGGGTGCGCCTGGCGCGCGACTACTACACCGTGGCCGACAACAAGTATCCGTTGCGCTATGGCATGACCGCCACGGCGGAGATCGTGGTGCGCGAGCGCCGCCTGATCGACCTGGGGCTCGACCCCTTCCGCGAGGTGGCGGGGTAACCGCCGGCAGCACCGGCAGCAGCCGGGGGAATACAGGAACAGCCAATCCGGATGCCCGTGCTAACGCATAGGGCCGTCAAAAGGAGCCTAGACATGACTGGCATTGTCCGTATCGACGACGAGGTGCTCGGCGTCGAGGAATTCGTTCGGCTGCTCAAGCTGACCGGGCAGTTCGAAGGTCTGGTCGAGCAGATGGTGCGCGACAAGCTGACGGTGCACGCCGCGAAGCGTCAGGGCATGGTGGTCACGCCCGAAGAAATCCAGGAGCGCGCCGACCAGTTCCGCCGCGTGCAGGGGCTGCACCGCGCCGCCGACATGAACCACTACCTCGATGCGCTCAATGTCAGCCTCGACGAGTTCGAGGCGTTCATCACCGACAACCTGTACCAGGAGCGGATGATGGAGCAGGTCTGCAGCGACGCCGCGGTGCAGGAGTACTTTGCGCTGAACTCGCCGCGCTTCGACAGCATCGAGGTCAGCCATATCGTGGTCGACAGCGAAGGCAAGGCCAAGGAGCTGATCTCTTACCTGCAGGACGATCCGGACGCGTTCGCCGACATGGCGCGCGAGCATTCGATCGCCGACACGCGCGAGCACGGCGGCGCGATCGGCAAGGTGCTGCGCGGCTCGCTCAAGACCGATATCGAGGCCAAGGTATTCAACGCGGAGCCGGGCGACCTGCTGGGGCCGTTCCCAGCGCCGGACCGCTCTTTCTTCGAAGTCTTCCTGGTGCGCGCCAAGCATCCCGCCACGCTCGACACCGAGGTTGCGGTGGAAGTGCGGCGCCTGCTGCGCGAAGACTGGCTGATGGGCAGGGCGCAGGAACATGTCATCGAAGCCCGCTAGCGAGTCTGGCGAAGGCGCCGCCGCTGCCGCTGCGCCGGCCGCACCGACAGCGCCGACAGCACCGGAACGGCCCGAGGGCGGATCCGCGCTGGCCACGTTCCTGGCCGGCGTCGAAATCCTGTCGGTGCTGACGCCGGAGGAAGTGTCGCGCCTGGCCGAGGCCGCGCAGGTGCTGACCTTCGGCTTTGGCGATACCGTCTGCAATGCCGGCGATGCGGCGCCCGGCCTGTTTATCGTCAAGTCGGGATCCGTGCGCGTGTTCAACGAGGAACACGGCAAGGAAATCAGCATGGGCGTGCGCAAGGTTGGCGAGGTCTTTGCCGATATCGCGCTGCTGCGCGAGTACCGGCACGAGTCGTCGGTGCGCGCCTCGGGAAAGACCGAGCTGCTGATGATCCCGCGCAGCGTGGCCGAGCCGGTGGTCGCGGGCAACCCGGCCGCGCTGGCCTTTGTCACCAGCTATGTCGCGATCAGTTCCGCCGGCGGCTTTGTCGCGCGGCTGTTCGACCTGCGCGGCAAGCTCGACAAGCAGGAACTGGCCGACGCCGTGCGCAGCGTGGGCGTCAAGCGCGTCAGCGCCGGCAAGGAAATCCTGAAGCAGGACGGGCGCGAGGACCGGCGCCTGTACGTGGTGCGCCAGGGCACCGTGCGCGTGGTGCGCAGCGAAGAAGGCAGCGAGTTCCCCCTGGCGACACTTGGGCAGGGCGACATCTTCGGCGAGCGCGCCTGCGTGATGCGGCAGGAGCAGCTGGCAGCGGCCGTCGCCGAGACCGACGTGCGCCTGCTGGTCATTCCCGAGAAGACCGTGCAGCTGATCCTGGAGCGCAACCCGCGCCTGCGCGAGGTGCTGGAGGAGCGCATCCGCGCGCTCGACCGCGAGCTGCATCGGCAGAAGAAGCTGGCCGAGCGGCGCAAGCGTCCCGTGCTGCTGGACCTGCATTCCAGGCCCGAACTGGGCGAGAAGCTGATCCGCCGCTTCGGCCTGGTCGAGCAGGCCGAGGAAATGGACTGCGGCGCGGCCTGCCTGGCAATGATCTGCCGGCACTACGGCATCCCGATGACGCTGGGCAAGCTGCGCGAACTGGCCAACGTGACCACGCAGGGCGCCACGCTCGACAGCCTGGCGCGCGCCGGTGAATCGCTCGGCTTCACCACGCGCGGCGTGCAATGCACGCGCGACTCGCTGATGGGCTTCGAGCTGCCGTTCATCGTGCACTGGGAGGGCTACCACTACGTGGTGGTGTACGGCATCTCGTCGCGCTGGGTGTGGGTGGCCGATCCCGCCATCGGCTTCCGCAAGATGAGCGCGGAGGAGTTCGAGCGCGGCTGGAGCGGCACCTGCCTGCTGTTCTCGCCGGGCGAGAGCATGACGCAGCTGTCGGTGCAGCGCTCGCCGTGGCTGCGCTTCATCGGCTACCTGGCGCCGTACAAGAAGATCCTGGCGCACCTGTTCCTGGCGACCTTCGTGATCCAGATGCTGGGCGTGGTGCCGCCGCTGATCATCCAGAACATCCTCGACGGCGTGGTGGTGCACCAGAACGTGGGGCTGCTGCACCTGCTGATCGTGGGGCTGATCATCTCCAACGTGTTCTCGCAGCTGATGTCGACGATCCGCGCGTACCTGGCCAACTTCATGGTGCGCAACATGGACTTCGCCATGATGTCGCACTTCTTCAAGCACACGCTGTCGCTGCCGCTGTCGTTCTTCGCCAAGCGCAAGACCGGCGACATCTTCGCGCGCTTCCAGGAGAACCAGACCATCCGCGCCTTCCTGACCGAGTCGACGGTGACCACGGCGCTGAACCTGCTGATGGTGTTTATCTACTTCACCATCATGTTCCTCTACAACGTCAAGCTGACGCTGCTGCTGATCGCCTTCGTGATCCCGATCGCGGCGCTGACGGTGGTGGTGACGCCCAGGGTCAAGACCTATGCGCGCGAGGTCTTTGCCGCGTCGACCGATGCCAAGGCCTACCTGATGGAAACGCTGGGCGGCGCGGAGACCGTCAAGGGCATGGGCATCGAACGGCCGGTGCGGCTGCGCTGGGAACGCAAGTACACCAAGGCGCTGGAAGCGCAATACAAGGCGCAGGCTTTCCATATCCTGGTGGGGCTGGCGAGCCAGCTGCTCAATGCCGCGACCACCATCGCGGTGCTGTGGGTGGGGGCGACGCTGGTGCTCGAGCGCGAGCTGACCATCGGCCAGCTGATCGCCTTCAACGCCTTCATGGGCAGCGTGCTGGCGCCGCTGATGGGACTGGTGGCGCTGTGGGGCCAGCTCAACGATGCCGGCGTGGCGATGGAGCGGCTCGGCGACGTGCTCGACCTGGAGCCGGAGCAGAAGCCGCAGGACGTGCTGTCGCGCGTGATGCTGCCCGACCTGCAGGGCGAGATCGTGATGAAGGATCTGTACTTCCGCTATGGCGGCGAGGACACGCCCTACGTGCTGGAGAACATCAGCTTTACCATCCGGCCGGGCGAGATGGTCGCCATCGTCGGGCGCAGCGGCTCGGGCAAGACCACGCTGGCCAAGCTGCTGGTGGGCTTCTACAAGCCGACCGAGGGCTCGATGTCGGTGGACGGCTACGACCTCAACGTGATCGACGCGGCGTTCTACCGCGCGCAGGTCGGCTATGTGATGCAGTCCAACCTGCTGTTCTCGGGCACCATCGCCGAGAACATCGCCTGCGGCGACGACAGCCCGGACCGGCGCCGCATCGAGGAAGTGGCGCGCATGGCCGATGCCCACGCCTTTATCAGCAAGCTGCCGCTCGGCTACGAGCAGGTGGTGGGCGAGCGCGGCATGGGGTTGTCGGGCGGGCAGATCCAGCGGCTGTGCATCGCGCGCGCGCTGTACCACGACCCGCGGCTGCTGGTGTTCGATGAAGCGACCTCGGCGCTCGACACGCAGTCCGAGAGCAACATCCTGGCGAACATGCAGGAGATCCTGCGCGGGCGCACCGCGGTCATCATCGCGCACCGCCTCAGCACCATCATGCAGGCCGACAAGATCCTGGTGCTGTATGAAGGCGCGATCGTCGAGCAGGGCCGGCATGAAGAGCTGCTGGAACGCAAGGGCATGTATTACCAACTGGTGCAGAAGCAACTGAGCGCAGCATGAAGCTATACAACCAGGGTGCCACCCCCGCCTCGGTCACCTCGCCGGTTTCGTTCGCCGGCCTGATCGAGAAGATCGAGATCCTGCGCTCGACGCTGCGCTGGGCGTCGCGCCTCGACCGGCCCGAGATCGAGAAGCTGCTCAAGCAGGCCACCACGCTGCGCGACGAGGTCATGGGGCTGTCGCACAAGGAACGCTTCGTGCAGGCAGCGTCTTCTGCCGAAACCGGGGCCGACAGCGCGGCCAAGAACGCGCCGCCGCAGCAGGAGGTCGAACGCATGCCGCGCGAGCGGCGCCAAGCGCTGATGGAGCGAAGCTTTATCTTCGAGGGGACCTTCGGCGACAACCCCAAGCTGCTCGAAGCGCTGGAAATCGCCGAGAAAGCCGCGCCGACCGACCTGCCGGTGCTGATCGACGGCGAGAGCGGCACCGGCAAGGAACTGATGGCCAAGGTGATCCACGCCAACGGTTCGCGCACCGACAAGCCGTTCATCTCGGTCAACTGCGGCGCGATCCCCGACAGCCTGCTCGAGTCCGAGCTGTTCGGCCACAAGAAGGGCGCGTTCACCGGCGCCAGCAACGACCGGCGCGGCAAGTTCGAAAGCGCGCATACGGGCACCATCTTCCTCGACGAGATTGGCGAGCTGCCGCTGACGGGGCAGGTCAAGCTGCTGCGCGTGCTGGAAGCGCACGAGATCCAGCGCGTGGGCTCGGACGAGATCATCTCGGTCGATGCGCGCATCGTCGCCGCCACCAACAAGGACCTGCGCAAGATGAGCGAGGCCGGCACCTTCCGCGAAGACCTGTTCTACCGCCTGAGCGTGATCCATGTCAGCCTGCCCGCGCTGCGCGAGCGGCACGACGAGATCCCGCTGCTGGTGTCCTACTTCAGCGACGAGGCCGCCAGCATGCTCAAGCGCGCGCCGGTCAGGCTGACGCCGCGGCTACGCGACTTCCTGCTGCACTATGACTACCCGGGCAATATCCGCGAGCTGCGCAACCTGATGTACCGGCTTTCCTGCCTGGCTGGCGACACCGCCGACCTGGCGCAGCTGCCGCAGGACATCCGGCCCAGGCCGGCGGCGCTGGCGGTGGTGGGGACGGCAACAGCAGGGGGAGCGGGGGCCGACATCGCCATGCCCACCTCGCTCAGCGAGGCCAAGCGCGCGGCCAGCGACGAAGCCGAGCGCGCCTTCCTGGAGCGCGGGCTGCAGGAAGTCGGCGGCACCGTCGCCGAGCTGGCGCGGCGCTTCGACATGAACCGCTCGCACGTGCAGATGCTGCTGAAGAAGCACGGCATCCATTCCAAGGATTTCCGCGCCAGCCGGCAGGCTGACGGCAGCAAGGGGTAGCAAGGGGTAGTAAGGAGTAGGGGCGCTGCTCAGGTGTCCAGCTCGGGATTGACCAGCGTCTTGTCCGAGCCGTACGGATCGGCAGCGCGGATCACCACCACCGAGATGTTGTCGCGCCCGCCGGCATCGAGCGCCATCTGCAGCAGCGTCTGCGCGGCTTGCGGCGGATCCTGTTGCGCCAGCACCGCGGCGATGTCGGGGTCGTCGACCTCATTGCTCAGGCCGTCGCTGCACAGCAGGAAGACGTCGCCATCGGCAACTTCGGTCAGCAGCTGCTCCGGCGCCAGCGTCGCCGCGGCGCCGACGGCGCGCGTGATGGTGTTCTGCGCGGGATGGTGGCGCGCCTGCTCGGGCGTGATCAGTCCGCGCGCCAGCAGGCGCTCGACCTGGTTGTGGTCGCGCGTCAGCCGCACCAGCTCGCCGCCGCGCAGCCGGTACAGCCGGCTGTCGCCCGCCCACAGGCAGCCGCAGCGCCGGTCGCCGGCCAGCAGCACCACCACCGTGCTGCCGATGCAGCGCACCCCCAGCCGCGCGGCTTCGTCGACCAGCGCCAGGTTGACCCCCTGCATCGCCGCGCGCGTGGCTTCCATCCGGTCTTCCAGCAGCGGCTGCGGCGGCAGCGCGGCCAGCGCCTTGACCACGGCCTGGCTGGCGAAGTCGCCGACGGCGTGACCTCCCATGCCGTCGGCGACCGCCCACAGCTGCTGCGCGGGCAGGTCCAGGCACGCATCCTCGTTGCGTTCGCGTACGCGGCCGACGTCGGTACAGGCCGCCGAGGTCCACTGGAAGTGCGAATCGAAACCCAAATCTAGCCTCCGCTCCGCATCGCGCGCCCCTTTATTGCCCCATTCTTGCCCCGTCGCGCCGGGGCGTGCCACGACGCTCGCTCAGACCAGGCGGCCGTCGTTCCTTGCGCCCTGGTCGCCCTGGACGCTGATATTGGAGTTGGGCGCGTTGTTGCGGATATCGATGTTCTGGAACTGGTTGTTCATCTGATCAGCATAGAAGCTGTAATTGATCTCGTAAAAGTTGAACACCGCGCCGGCCGGCAATGGCGATGAAGGCACGAACGGGCGGATCCACCCGAACACCCACTGCCCGCCGGCACCGCGCACGCGGGCCATGGTGTCGGAAGCAAGTTCGCGGCAGCTGGCAAGATCGTGGATAGCGAGGGTGGCCATATTTCTGTCTCCAGTTAGTGGCGGCTTGGTGCCGGGGCGGTACCGGAATACAGCAAGGCGCGTGCCAGCGCTCGCGGCCGTTGCCCGGGTCGGCGCCAGGGCGCCGTGCGGCGCGGGTTGGCGGCTGGCGGCACGGCGACGCGCCATCAGCGGATCGTCGCTATGCGTTGGGCTGGCACCGACACCGGCGCGACCAGCTGTCGGAAATTCCCCGTCACTGTTCTGCACCCCGGCATAACCCCGCTGCAGCCGTAATTTTCCTCCTCTGTCCTCTGATATGTGCCGCGGACCACCGATGCAGCATCTGCGCCGCAGCGGTGTCGGCTGACTCCCGGCAAGAGGATTTTGATATACTCCCCTCCTGCTTCAGGGTCCCCTCGCCGTAGTTCAATGGATAGAACGAGCGCCTCCTAAGCGCTAGATACAGGTTCGATTCCTGTCGGCGGGACCACAGAATAGTTCACGGCAGTTCGCCAACGTCCTCCCCTCCCAAGTAATTCAAGGCTTCCAGCCGAAACGGCGTTCGCCACAGTTCGCCTTTGACCGTTGGCATCCGTCACTTTTTGGGGCATTCTTAGGGGCATCTCCGAATGCCCTTATTTTCAGTGCCCCTAACGCGATGCCCCGCACGGTCGAGCCCTTAACCGATACCAAAATTCGAAACGCCAAGCCGCGCGAGAAGGCCTACAAGGTTTTCGACGGGGGAGGTCTCTACATCGAGATAATGCCCGATGGCCGGAAGCTGTGGCGCTTCAAGTACGTGCGCCCGTCCGGCAGCGAGAGCAGGCTCGGCTTCGGTGTGTACCCGGGCGTGACCCTGGCGCAGGCCCGGTCGCAGCGCGAGACCGCGCGCGCCATCGTCGCCGACGGGCGAGACCCTGGCTCAGTGAAGCAGGAAGAGCGCCGCGCCGCGCGCATCGCTGCCGGGAACTCGTTCGAGGCCGTGGCCAGGGACTGGCATGCCACCCAAAAGAGCAGCTGGAACGACGTCTACGCCGGCAAGGTGCTGGCCTCACTCGAGAACGACGTCTTCCCGGTGCTGGGCGGCACGCCTATCGCCGACATCAAGGCGCCGGCCGTCCTGGACGTTCTCAGGAAGGTCGAGGCCCGCGGCGTGCGCGACACGACGAAGCGCATCCTGCAGCGCATGCGCGCGGTGTTCCAGTACGGGATCATCTACGGCATGTGCGACCGCAACCCGGCTGCCGACATCGACAGCGCCGCGGCGCTGAAGTCAGAGCCGGTCCAGCACCAGGCACGCGTGTCGCCGTACGAACTGCCGCAGCTGCTGCGCGACATCGATGGCTACGAGGGCGACGCAGTGACGCGCCTGGCGCTGCAGTTCATGACGCTCACCTTCGTGCGCACCACGGAGATGATCCAGGCGCGCTGGGGCGAGATCGACGAGGCCAAGGCCGAATGGCGCATTCCAGCCGAACGGATGAAGATGCGCGACCCGCACATCGTGCCGTTGTCTACCCAAGCCTTGGCCGTCCTTGGAGAGCTCCGCGAGATCACCGGGCACCGCGACTTCCTCTTCTACAGCCCACGCGGCAAGACCGGCCACATCAGCAACAACACGATGCTCTACGCGCTGTACCGGATGGGGTACCACTCGCGAATGACCGGCCACGGCTTTCGCGGCGTGGCCTCAACCGCTCTGAACGAGCTGGGGTTTCGTCCTGACGTCATTGAGCGGCAGCTCGCGCACGTGGAGCGGAATAAAGTACGCGCGGCCTACAACCATGCCCAGTACCTGCCCGAACGCAGGCAGATGATGCAGGCGTGGGCCGAGCATCTCATTTCGCTTCGTCAAAGCCCAATTTTCAGTTCCTGAAGCCCGGAATTTTCGATGCCTCCATATACACAAGAAATCTCGGCATTCATCGGCAGTGTCGTGGCCTATGGCGGCGGCGGCGCCGCGATCGCTTATCTACTATTCCAATTCCTCGGGAAAAGATGGATCGAAAATAAGTTTCAAGAGCGACTCGACGCGTTGAAGCACGAACAGGCGAAAGAAGTGCAGCGGCTTCGGATCGAAATCGACTCAATGCTCGGCGGCGTACTGAAGCTGCAGGAGCGCGAGTTTGACATTCTTCCTGAGGCATGGCGTCTGCTCGATACCGCAAAAGGTCTCGTCACCTGGCTCGTTTCCCCATCGCAAGAGTTTCCCGACTTAGATGGCATGGACGAGGAACGCTTCGAAGCGTTTATTGAGCAGTGCGATCTGAACGCGATGGAGAGAGCGGAGGTGAGGGAAGCTGAGGGCCGGACTGACGAGTACATCAAACGCATTTTTTGGTATCGCCTTGCTCGTGTGCGACAGGCGAGCAGCGCCCTCGAAAACTACATCGCCTGCAATGCGATTTTTCTTCCTGCCGAGATGCAAATCCGCTATGAGCAGATTTGTGCATCAATGAATTCGGCCATCGTTGCAAAAAAAATCGGGCACTCCTACGAAGACTACAAGCTTCAGGCGCAAGGTTGGGAAAAGGTACGAGTAGAGATCGAACCGCTATACAAAGAGATTGAGAGGGAAAGTCGCGCGCGACTCAGGGCCCACGCTGTTAGCGCGGGCCACTCTATTCTTGGCTAGGTACTGGCCCGCAGACCGAGGATGCTATCTTCGCCGAACGAACTGCTTACAGCCTATCCCCTGTATCAACTAAATACAGGCTTTTTCCTGTGGGTTTAGGCGACCCGTCGAAATTCGACTACCCACACCCACGGATTCTCTTCCCACGCACCGGCGCCGTTGATTTCTGTCCAGAGCGATGCGTAGGACGCGATCGGGTTATCGACGTAGCTGCTGCATCCCCCGTCGTGATAGCGCTTCCAGTGGCCTGAAGACTGAAAATCGGTGAATGGCTCAATGCCCTCGGCGATCGCGTCTGCCTCGCTGCAGTCGTTCAACCGCTCTACGCGCTCGCCAGTGATCTCCAGCAGGATGCGGCTATCCGCGCGCCGCATGTGGATGGACGGATACCAGCGCCCCTGAATAGGAGCGTCAGGATTCGTTGCGCGGTAGAAGACGTTAGGTGCGTAGGCATCGCCGCCAAAGCCGTGAGTCTCGCGCACCCACAGGCGGTCGCCGGGCTTTCCGTAGGGGCAGGCCACATGCTTGATGGTTTCCTCGACGTCGTAGCCGGGGCCAGGGCCATGGAGCCACGACAATTCGGCAACCCCGTCCTCGTAACCCACGCTTAGGCTCTGGCCGGTCGCCTGTTTCAGCACGCGGCGAGTCTGCGTCTTCCTGCCGTCCAGGATGGCGCGCACCATGGCGCCGGAGAAAAGGATAGGGCGTTCACGCACGGCGACTCTCCAAAACGCGGTACTCGATGTGATAGCCACCACCGTCATGCGGCACGTGTTTGACGTGGATGCCGTGCTCTTCACCTTCCCTCTGGCAAAGGGATGCATGGAAGAAGTGCCCAAGCGCGTCCTTCCAGTCTTGCGGGATCGCGGCGCGCACCATGCTCTCCGTTGACATGGCTGGGCCTGACAGGATCACCGCGGCGATAGCGGCCTTGTACTCCGGGCTCTGCGCTAGCGCTGATTGAGCCGTCTCGCACGCGGTGAGGCCAGGGAATGGCCAGTCCTGGAACCGGGCCACGTCGAGACGTGGTGCCGGCTGAACAAGCATCAAGTCGGCTTGTCGCATTACGCGGCCTCCGCATGTTGAGCCACCGAAAGCGCCACGGCCACCGGCCGCACCCACACTGGTGTGGCCGACAGCATGAACGTCTCGCCGGACTCGGCCAGCAGTAGGGTGGTGCCCATCACCTCGGCAATCGCCTGGGCCGCGTCTGGCGGTACCGCGTTGCCGATGCGCTCGCGCCAGGCCTGATCGCTCAGGCCGTCCAGCTCGAGGTATTCCTCGGGCTCGATCAGCGATTGGATGGCCGCCAGCTCCAGCGTGGTGAAGGGTCGGTGCCAGGTGCCATCGAGCGCGCGGATGATGGCCACGAGCTTGTCGTTCGCCGCCGGCAGGCGTGGATCGGCAACCGACCAGCGGCCGTTGTCATGGCCGGCAGCTGCCGACACCGCGCCGCTGGGCTGATCCCAGCCCACCACGCCGTAGTGCCCGCCGGTCAGGTAGTGGTCGCCGCGCTCGCGCCGCATGCCCGGACGAGGATCGGCCACGGCGTAGGCGCCCTGGCCGGTGTCGCTGCGCGCGATGACAGTGCCGGCCGGCTCGTCGTAGCCGGTGATGCGGTACTTGCCGGCACCCTCGAATCCCGTCGACGCGCGCGGATCTTGCACGCACTGGCCGGTGCCGTGCGCACTGGTGACCGCGCCGGCGGCCTGCTGCCACGGCACGATCCTGAACTCGTTGTTGTGCTTGGCCGGGCCGGCGTGGCGCGGGTCGGCCACGCTGAAGGTGCCCTGGCCAGGGTTCGTGCCCGCAGTGATGGTCCCCGACGCCTCGCCCCAGCGCAGTACGCCGTACTGTTGGTACTGCGCGGCGTTGGCCGGCGCGCGCACGTCCGCCACGGAGAACGCACCATTCGTCGGCCCGCTTCGCCCTGCGATGGTTCCGGCCGGCTCATCCCAGCGGTTCACGCCCATGTAGCCGTCCCGATATTCCGGCATGATCAGGTAGTCGCGCAGGTGGCCGTCGACCACCTCGAGCCGGTTCAGGCTGCGCCAGTCACTGCCAGCCTCAACGAAGGCCAGCCGCACCCAGGTCTTCCACTGCAGCGACGGCACGCGGTGCATCGGCCCGCCGGCGGCGTCGCCAGGCTGCGGCATGCGGCCCAGCACGGTACCGACGCCCTGCAGGCGCTTCAGCTGCGGCTCGTAGAGGAACGCGGGCACCTTTTCCATGTGGCGCGCCACCAGGAGGAAGCGCTTACGGCTCTGCGCCAGGCCGCCGAGCTCGCCGCAGTCGTGCGTGGTCTCGTTCACGGCGTAGCCGTAGTGGCGCAGGATCTGGTTGATCTGGTCCAGCAGGTGCCGGCCGCGCGTGGCCAGCCGCGGCACGTTCTCGAACACGATCAGCTCGACGGGGTCATCCTTCCAGGCCTCGCACATCAGCCAGACGCATCGCAACGTGAGCTCGTTCAGCGCCTGGTACTTCGGCGTGCGGCTCAGCGCCTCCGATAACAGGCCGCTGGCGCCCTTGCACGGCGACGAGATGAACACGCAGTTCGGCCGTTCATTGCCAGCAGCGCGTCGGATGTCGACGGGTAGGGCCTCGCGCCAGCCCGCCGGCGGTTCCTTGCCGTGGAAGGCCGTGTACTGCTGGCGCGTGAACAGGTCCATGACCGTGCACGGCACGCCCACCAGCGTCTCGAAGTCGCGCGCGGCGGCCGGGTCGACGTCGATGCCGCCGATGCAGCGCCATTTCGCCACCAGCTTGCCGACGCGGGACGCTGCCTTCTTGAAACCCTTGGCGCCGCCGCCCAGGCCGCAGCAGAAGCCGAACGTCTTGTACTCGCGAACGATCATGCTTGCTCCTTGGCGCCATTTGGCTTCGCTACCCCAGCGCAAGGGGCGGACTCGAAGACGACGACGTGCCCCGGCAGCGGCGAGTGCTTCGGCTTCGCGGCCTGCTTGGCGCGAATCTGTTCAACCTTTGTCCAGATGCGAGCCAGTTCCGTCTCACCGGCTGCGTGCATGTCGAGCCCTTGCGCCAGGCACAGCGCCGCGAGCGTGACCATCACACCACCGGCTTCCTGGTGCTTGTCGCCGACGGGCCGACCGTAGACGTAGTCCACGAGCTGGTGTGCCTCGCTGGCCGTTGCGCCGCACGCCTGCACCAGCTCCAGCGCCTCTTCCAGAAAGCGGTGGTTGCGGTCCTGCTGGTCGGCTGCGATCTCGGCGCCGAAGCATTCCATCATCCACGGCTGAACGCGCGCCTGGAACGCCACCGGCTCGGCGCTCCGGCCCACCATTTCGGTGGTAGCGCCAGAATGCTCGGCAGCGCGCTTTGCCACGCGCATGCATAGCTCGAAGTCGTCTCGGGACAAGGTGCGGCCAGCTTCCTGGTGAATGATTGCCAGCATCGCAGCGTGCGTATTCTTGAGGTTCATGCCTGATCCTTGATCGTTGCGAGAAAGGCCGCCATCGGCCCGAACTTCACCCAGCGCGACAGCGGCTGGTGAGGGTGCTTCGCCGCGGCGTTCTTGATCTCGCGAGCCAGGCGTTCGAGCTGAGCGACACGCGAGGCCAGGGCGACGTTGGTCTCGCGAGCGACGGCCAGCAGCGATTCAGCTTCGGCGATGGTTCGCATCAGTGGCCCCCGCGCGTGGCGATGATTTGCTCGTCCACCCACTTCTGGACTTCTTCCTCGATCCAGCCGCTGGCGCGCCCCAGCTTGATGGGTGCGGGGAACGTGTGTTCCTTGATCCGTTCGTAAATGGCGGTCTTGCCCAGGCCGACGCGCTGGCTGACCTCGGGCAGCCGGATGATCCGGCGCTGCGATTCGGTGTTCATGCAGCCTCCCTGATGGTTCCGACCTGGTGGCCCTCGATCCAGTAGGCGGTGATGGAATCCGGCAGGGCCCCCGGCGGCGCCTTCAGGCTCATGAAGACCAGCGCGGTGTCGATCTCGCCCGCGGCAGCCAGGTCATCCAGCCACCAGAAGAGCCGGTCGCGCTCGGCACCGATCAGTACGTCGGCCCGGTCCAGCACCAGCAGGCGCATGCCGGTCAGGCGCGAGATTGCCTCGGCCAGCAGCGCGTCGGCGCGCCACTTCTCCGATTCGGAGAACAGGGCATATGGCCGGCCGCCGTCGCCGGTGATCGCCATGTCGGCGCCGATGCCGATGCGCATCCATTCCGACTCGACCGCCGCGGCGGCCAGGCGCTCGTTGATGGGGTCCAGCGCCTCGGACAGCAGCTCGGCTGGGATGCCGCTGGGGCCGAAGGCATCGGCCAGCGCTTCCCACGCAACCACGTCGGCATGGTGCTGGGCTGCCTTGGTGGTGAGCTCGGCGGCCTGGGCGATGGCGCGCCGCGCCGCGCGCGCGGCCTTGAGCTCTTCGCTGACCTTGCCGATGGCGTCCTGCAGGATCTTCAACTCGCTCTCGATCTTGGGGCGCAGCTCGCCATCCTCGCCGGCCGCATCAGCCGCGGCATCCTTGAGCAGCAACTGGACCTGCTTGGCCGCGGCGTCGGCCGCGTCGCGCTCGGCCGTGCGGCTCTTGAGGGCGTTCTCCAGCACCTTCAGGCTGCGCTCATACTCGGGCAGGCGGGCGGCAGCTTCCGGATCGGCCTGGGTCGGCTCGTATTTCGCCAGCTGGCCAGCCAGGAACAGCAGCATGGCGCCGCACTCAGGGCACGTGCAGGGCATGCCGGCAACCTTTCCGCCGGCGGCCGCGCGCAGCGCTTCCACCTTCGGAAGGAAGTCGTCGATCTCGGCCTGCGCGCGCGCGACGGATTCCTGCGCCTTGGGCAACTGGTCAGCCTTGGCCGCAAGGTCGGCAATCTGGCGATCGCGGTGCGCGCGCTGACGCGCGGCGGCATCAATCTCGCCCAGCTGGCGCTGCAGGTCGCCGGCGGCGCCGCTGGCCTCGGCAATGTCGGCCTCGCATTCGGCGATGGTCGCGGCCAGGTCTTCGGCGGCCGGGCCGCCGGCTGGCACCGGCGCGACCCAGTCGGCAGCCTTGACGCTGCCGTAGGTCTCGTTGGTGATGGCCCGCCACGCGCCCTTGGCGGCGGTGGCCTTCATCTGCGCTTCCTTCGCGGCCGCCTCGAAGCCGGCACGCACCATCGGCAGCACCGCTTCGGCCTTCTTCGTGTCGCAGCCGCGCGCCGCCAGGCGCTCGCGCACCTGGTCGGTACCGATCTTGATGCCCATCAGGTCGAACAGGAACGAACGGCGTTCCTTGACGTCCAGGTGCGCGAAGCGCTGGGCGTCCAGCACATACGGCAGCCGCGGGTCGGCCTGGAAGCCTTGGGTCACCTTGCCCGAGGGCAGGGCGACGCTGTTCGATTGCGGCCCCACAGAGACCACAATCGAGCCTGATTCGGTTCCGTCGTGCAGCAGCTGGCCGTATTCCTTCTTGAGGCTGACGCGCACGCTTTCGCCGGCTAGCGCCATGCGCACGGCTTCCTGGATGCTGGACTTGCCGGCTCCGTTCGGGCCGCAAATCAGGGTTACAGGCGTGGCCGGGCTGATGTCGGCCGCCCGGATGCCGAGGAAGTTGCGGGCGTGGATATGGGTGAGCTTCATGCCGCTTCTCCCTCGGCGTGCTTCTCGTGCCAGGTCTTCCAGCCCTTCACCCACTGGATGCACAGCGGGCCGGCCATCACCGGGCAGTCGCTTTCCGGCTTGCCCTCGGCCGCGGCGTCATAGCCCGCCTGGAACGCCGCGTCGAGCTCTTCCTGCAGCGGCTGGTGCTCAATGCCAATGACATTGGCCTCGGCGTCGATCACGCCATCGTCATCGCCCGATGCGTCGGGCATGCCGTCGCCGTCCTCGTCGGTGTATTCCTTGCCGAGGTCCAGGCCGCGCTGGTCGGATTCGCCGCGCACTTCGTCCATGCCGCCGGTGTACGCATCGGCGTTGACGCTCAGCACCAGCAGCACGGCCTGGCCTTGGGCTTCGGCCAGCTCATGCAGCGCGGAGACCGACTTGCCGATCTTGATGAGCGCCTGGGCGCCGTCCTTGATGGTGATCTTGTCGAGGTCGCCCTGGACGACGGTGCGGCCGTTCGCGGCGATCAGATGCGTGGCCATCTTCACCGACGCATCGACGCGGCTGCGCAGGCGGTCGATGATGTCGTCCTGTTTCTTCTGCGACAGCTTCACCCACGTGTCGGGCAGCATCTTCAACTCGAGCACCAGCGCGGACAGCAGATCCTTGCCGACGGTGGTGGCGGTCATGTTCAGGGTTTCGCGCATTTCGGGGGAGTGGCTCATTTCGGTGTCCTTGGATGGTTTGCTTGCGGGCCGCGCCTCAGCATTCGGCGGTGCGGCGCTGTTCTTCCTCCCGCGCTACGGCCGTCCGCGCTGGCAGTTCTCTCTCACAGGTGTTCAGTCAGCGTTGATCGGCGCGCGCGCGCGGCGCTGCGGTTGAGCAGCGGGCTCGTCCGCCGGAGCCAGCTCGCGCATGCGGCGCGCGGCAACCTGGTTGAGCGTCGCCTTCTGCTTCTCGTCCGGGACCTGCTTGATGAGGCTGCGGGCATAGTCCAGATCCTCGAGAGAGGTGGCCTGCAGCAGCTCGCGGTTCACGTCCTGGAAGGTGGGACCCTCGGAGGTGCCGGCGTCGGCGCCCGGTTGCTGCTCGCCGTCCTGCGGGTCTGCAGCTCCGACTTCCGCTTTTTCGACTTCGGATGAGGCGGTCTGCGCCGGCGCGGCCTGGCGCTCAACGACCTCGGCCGGCTGTGTGGGCTGGGCGGCAGCTGCGCGCGCGCCGCTGCGCAGTTCGTCGACCGACGTGCTGGCCACGGTGTACGAGCCATCCGGGTGCAGATCGATGATGTCCTGCGCCTCTTCGACGGACTGCAGGCCCATCAGCAGCTCGGGCGCGTAGAGCTTCCCGAAGAAGCTGGCGGTGCGGTAGCGCAGCATGACCTCGTCCATGGTTTGCCACTTGCTGCCGTTCTTCGTGTACCAGCCTTCCTTTACTGCCATCTCGATCGATACGGACGGCGACTCCAGGCGCTCACCGGTTTCCTTCTCGATGGCCCAGGCGGTGCAGACCTTGTCAACGATGGTCACCTTTTTCGTGACGACGCTGCGGTTGCCGTTCTCCCACACGGTGTCCACGCGCTCGACCGTCTTCTCGCCCAGTACCTTGATGTCGAAGCGCAGCGGCGAGAAGCGGCCGCAGCCGTTCACCGCGGCGATGATCCACTGCGACGACCAGGACGGGCGGCCTTCGACGATGTACAGGTTCTGCATCACCATCAGCGGGTCGGCACCCATGCGCTGCGCCATGTTCAGCGCCACGACGGCGTTGGCCAGCGCGTTCGGGTTCTCGCGCGATTCCTTGACGTTGCCGTACTTGTCCAGCTTCTCGATCACCTTGCGGTAGGCGGCCGGCACGAGCGTCGACGACGCCAGCAGATTGGCGGCGCGCTGCATCAATTCGAAGGATTGCAGGCTGCCGAAGCCCATGGTCACGACGGGCGCCTGGGAGGCTTCGCGCACGGCGGGCGCGCGCATTTGTTCGAGGGTTGCGGTTGCGGTCATGGTGGTGGTCTCGCTCAGGACTTGTAGGGGCAGGTGGCGTGCCGCGGGCAGTACTTCGCCGAGCACAGGACGGATTTGCCGTTGCCATAGAAGGCGCCGGAATGGATGAGGCGGGAGGCGTGCTGCAGCAGGCCTGGCTGTTCCTCGGTGCCCAGCAGCGCCGCACGCGGCGATTCGATTTCGCCGGTACCGACGCGCTGCGCAGCTGGCGTCTTGCTGGTGTTCAGCCCAACGATTTGCGCCGGCGCGGTGATGGGGATACCCAGGGCATGCTCGGCCAGCAGCTCGTACACACCGAGCTGCGGCCCGTGGCCGGCGGTCACCGCGGTGCCGTCGGTGCCCACGGCGCGCCCGCCGGTCTTCAGGTCGGAGATCCCCGCGCCGGCTGCGGTGGTGCGCACTCGGTCGGTGGTGCCAGTCAGGGCGAGCCCGAGCTCGGGAATCTCCAGGCGCTCGCAGGCGACCTCGACCCCCACGTAGTGCTGGCGCGGCGCGATTTCGGCGCAGTAGCGGGCGTGCAGGGCCAGGCCAATGCGCTCGGCGTCGGCAGGGTTGGTCTCATCCCAGTCCACCTCGGCGTTCTTGTCGCGGATCGTGTCGACGAGCGCGCCGGCGGCGTCGTCGGCGGTGATCGGCGCGCCGTCGAGCGTGGCCTGGTCAAACATGCCGGTGCTGGCGTGCACTGCGGTTCCCAGGTGCGCGGCGGCGCCCGACGGCATGCGCATGCCGAGAAGGTTCTTCGCTTCCCAGCGCGCCGGGCAGTCGAAGAGTTCGGCCAGCGAGCTGGCGCGGATGGTGATGATGTTCATGGTGCGGCCTCAGTGGATGCGGATCAGCTCGGGTTCACCGCTGGCGAGCCAGCGGCCGGTGGGGCGGAAGCCCGCGGCGCGCTGCAGCCGCAACCAGGCCTCCCAGGTGATTTCGGGGTTCATGTGGTCTTCCGGAACGAGGTGGGATGGACCAGCACCGGCTCGTCTGTCGCTGCGGCGTAGACGCAGAACAGCGCGGCCAGGGCGGCGGTGGAAACCAGCCAGAGGCAGATCAGCTGGCCAATGGCGCGCGCGAGGGTGGGGCGGCGCTTCATTGCGACACCGCCATGCTGATGAACGTCGCAGCAAGCACCACCAGCGGCGGCGCCACGCAGATGACCAAGGCGGTCAGGAAAAAGTCGCGCTTCACGATTGCGCCCCCATGGCTCTCGCGATCGCGGCCTCGCGTTCGTTGGCGCCGGTAATCCCCTCGCCGTCGACGCAGTCGCGGGCGTTGCGCTCGCCCCAGACCATCTGCTGGCAGGGCGACATGAGGTTCAGGGCATTGCGGATGATGAGGTGGGCGGCTTTGAGCTCGCGCAGCAGCTCGGCACGAGCGCTGTCAGCGACGGCCTGGCGGATTGCAGCTTGAGTCGGGGTCATGGCGCGCCTCAGTCCAGGTTGAAAGCGCGAACCACCACGACGTAGTCGATGCCGTCCCGGTAGCGGGCGACCACAGCTGGCGAGCGGTACGGGTCGATCAGGTTCTTTCGATCGAGCGCGGCGGCGTAGACCGCGTCCTCGTCGGTGCCGCGGAATTCGAAGTGCGGATTGCCGTACATCGTGCGGCTTGTCTCGCGCACGGCCGGCGCAGGCACGGGCATGGCGTGGCCGCCGACGCGTTGCTGCGCTTCGTATGCGCACTGATAGGCGGCTGCAGGGGGAAGGGCGTTGGGCATCTCTGTCTCCAGCGAACCGCTGCGAACGTCAGCGGCGTGGAGAAATACTAGCAACGCTAGTTCTTCGAATCAATAGCGGAGCTAGTCAAATGCCATCATTAATTTTAATAGCTTAGCTAGTGTTGATAGTGGGGGCGAAAAAAAGCCGCCTCAAGGGCGGCGCAGGTGTGTGGCGCGGGCAACAAAAAGCCCGCTCGCAGCGGGCGATTTTTTTGAGGCCTATTGCTTCGGATTTTGTGGCGATGCCGGGGGTGTAGCCTTTTCTGGTGCTGGCGCAGATGGGACGTTGATGGTGATGTACTGGCTAAACTTACCAATCACAAATCCCACAACAGAGAACAGCATCCCCAGTACTACTACCCCGCCGATAATCTTATGCTTCCAGCCAACAAGATCGTCAACTTTCGTCTTGACGGATGAGATAGACGTGTTGAGGTTTTCGAAGCCGACTTTCAGTTCTCCCATAGAGCCTTTGAGCTCCATGATGGCTTGCAGAGTGAAGCTGTGATCGTGTGAGCCGTACCCCATCTGTGAGGATGGCGGCGGAGTCTGTGGAATCGACGGAGCCACGCTGTCCGTCAGCTGCGATACGGACGATTTCGACGAACGTGGCTGGCGCGTGCCGTTCATGACTCGATCCGAGTTTTGAGCCATTCCCACATGTCACTGGGGCCGCGGCCATAGTATCCGGTGATCGGAATGACTAGCACCGATCCGACAGGCGAAGGTATTCCCTTTTCTTGACCGGTGATTTCGAGACGGTTGGATAGTTCAACAGTCGTCCCATCAAACTTGATCAGCCAGCCTCGATCATCTTGAAGTTGGTATCGATCCGTTTCTGGAATATGGCGAACCACCGCATTGTTCAACGCGGTAGTGTCACGTCGTAGCGGGTTGGCAAGGTACAGAGGCATGATGGCACGAAGTCTAGCATTAATCCGGCCGCCAGGCCGATGACTTCACGATTCCGGCGACATACTGCAGTCGCTCGATCTGGTCCTGCGGGATGCGCACCATGCCGTGTCGCTCATTGACTGAGGAGAGGTGCACCACGCCGTCGCGCACGTAGGCCAGCTCCTTGACCATCACCCGACCGTCCTGCGACTTCACCAGAACTTCGTCGCCGTTGGTAACCGCGTGGTTCGGCTCGACCACCACGAACTCGTTGTGCTTCACTCGGGGCCGCATGGAGTCACCGTTGCATCGCAGGCCGTAGGCGTCCGGGTCCATGGTAGGGAACACCAGGAAGCCATCGCCGTGGCCGACCGGATATTCGATATCGGAGAAGTGCCCGTTGTCGCCGAGCTGTGCCATGCCAACCACTGGAATGCGCCTGTAGCTGTTCGTTGGGATAGGGACGACGTCGAAAGGCAGGCTGGGCTCGTCCAGCTCGGCCTCTTGAAGGTTCGATAGGCGAGGATTTCCCTTGCCGTTGATCAACCAGGCAGGGTTGTACCCAAAGGCCTCCTGCAGCTTTACCGCGTGGTGCAGCTGCAGCTTGTCGCCGTCGGGCTCAAGCCACGCGCGAACCACCGCTGTCTCCACACCCAAGAGCTCCGCCACGCCGGTGATTTCCAGGTGCTGCTCTGCCATGACGATGCGGAGGCGGTCGGCCGGCTTCGCACCAGTTTCCCTCCCTGGCTGCACCGTTGGAACCGTGTCCGTGACAGTGCTGGACGCTCGGCGTATCTCTTCAGCCAGGCGAGGGCTGAACGCATCAACCTCGACGCCGAGGCCACGCGCAAAGCCCGTCGCGGCCTTGATGTTCAGTGGCCGATGGGCGTTCAGATACTGCCAGACCATGCCCTGGCTGCCGATTTCGAACCGGCTGCCGAACTCTTCCTGGCTCATCTTGCCTTTGCGCTCGCCATAGAGCGCTTTCAGACGCGCAGCGTCTTCAGCTTGCCAGGCTTCGAGGGTTTTGCTTGGTCGCGACATGCGCGCGAGTGTAGCAATGCTATTTGAGTCTGCAATGAGCATAGCTATTGATCTATTTACTAGCTGTGCTAGTATTTGTGGCATGAAACTCGCCGACTACCTCGAATCGACGAAGACCAGCCAAGCGGCTTTCGCAGAGCAGCTGGGGGTCTCCCAAGGGCTCATCCATCAATGGATCTCGGGCAAGCGACCTGTTTCGGCCGAACAGTGCCCGGTCATCGAGCGCATCACTGGCGGCAAGGTGACCTGCGAAGAGCTAAACGACAAGGTCGATTGGGGTTTCGTGCGCTCCTCTCGCGACGCGCCGCCTGAGCGCGGCGCGCGGAAGGGCGGAAAGCCGAAGGCTGACGCCGACGAATCTCATCCTGAGGCGGCCTGAAGGCGGCACAGGCAACAAGACCATTGGCGCGCCGCTTGGCACGCCGGGCACGAATAACGGGCGACAGCCCAACCGGGGGAACAGCCATGCTGCGCAGTCCGCAGAGGACGACATCTGGCCGAAGCCGGCGCGGCAGCGCGCGGCGTGCTGCTTGCCGTCGCGGCAAGCGGTGGAGGCATCCATTTCCCATTTTCTTTTTCTCGCCGGCCTGGCCGCCGGCTGTCCTGTTTCGTTGGGTGAATCGTATGAACCTCTTTGAGCACTTGGGAGCATCGCATGCCTAGCCTGGAATCCATGGTGCTGAACCGCGTTGCTCCGCTTACCCAGAAGAAGGTGGCCGAGCGCATCGGCGTCGAGCCGACCAACTTCTCCCGGTTCCTGAACAACAGCGGCCACCGGCTCACGTTCGCCGAGATGTGCTTGCTGTTCGAGGTGCTCGAGCTGGACGTCGTCGCGCCCGGCGACGACAGCATGGTTTGCCTGCCGCGCGAGGAATACCAGGCGCTGCGCACGCTGGCCCGGAAAGGCCTGGAGGTGGCGTGATGGACGAGCTGATTACCGTGGGGGCCGCGGTGCTGATGTTCGCGTCGGTGATCGGCTCGATCGCGTGGGGGTTCATGACATGAAGGTCGACCACTGCTACCAAGGCGACTGCCGAGCCGTCATGCGCGACCTGATCGCCGCTGGCGTGCGCGTGCAGTGCATCGTGACCAGCCCGCCCTACTGGGGGCTGCGCGACTACGGGCACCCTGGTCAGCTTGGCCAGGAGCCGACCTTGCGCGACTTCCTTGAAAACATGGTCGAGGTGTTCTACTTGTGCCGGGAACTACTGGCTGACGACGGCACGCTGTGGCTGAACATGGGCGACAGCTATGCCGGCAGCCGGGCAGCCGCAGGCGACAGCAGCTCGAGCAACAAGGGAAACACCGCCTCGAAGGGCATCCCCGCAGGGATGGTGGCCAGCCGCCGGCGCGACGATGCGCCGATCCCGCGCAGCGACGTGCGTGTCGAGGGTCTGAAGCCTAAAGACCTGGTCGGTCAGCCTTGGCGGCTCGCGTTTGCACTGCAGGATGCCGGCTGGTGGCTGCGCCAGGACATCGTCTGGCACAAGCCAAATCCGATGCCGGAAAGCGTGCGCGACCGCTGCACCAAGGCGCACGAATACCTGTTCCTGATGACGCGAAGCGAGCGCTACTACTTCGACGCGGACGCCATTAAGGAGCCTGCAACGTACGGGCCAACACCGACAGGCGTCGGGTTCGGCCACGGCTTCGACGCCGAGTTTCGTGACCGCGGCCGCATTCGTGTGCCGGGCAACGTGAGCCCCGCCAAGGGCCAGGCCGCCTATGAGGCTGGTGACGAATACCACCGAACGAAGTCAGGCCTCCACGCGCACGCACAGAAGGTGCGCGAGAGCGTCAAGCGCGGCGATTTCAATGGCAAGACAAACGACTTGGCCGGCCGGGAGGCCTTCAGAGCGATCACGGAGATGCGCAACAAGCGCAGCGTCTGGACCATCGCCACCCAGCCGTACGCCGGCGCGCACTTCGCCACCTTCCCGGAAACGCTGGTCGAGCCGTGCATCTTGGCTGGCAGCCGCCCGGGCGACATCGTCTTCGACCCGTTCATGGGCTCCGGTACGGTGGCGAGCGTCGCGCAGCGTCTCGGCCGCCGCTGGCTGGGCGCGGAACTGAACCCGGCCTACATCGCCCTCCAGGCCGAGCGCACGCGCCAGCCCGGCCTGACGCTCGAGGTAGCAGCATGAGCAAGAAGAACGACACCTGGATGCCGCTCTACATCGGCGACTACCTCGCCGACACGTCGCGGCTGACAACCGAGCAGCACGGCGCCTATCTGCTGATCCTGATGGACTACTGGCGCAACGGGCCGCCGCTGGACGACGACGAAGAGCTGGCCACGATCGCGAAGCTGTCCCTGGCGCAATGGCGCAAGCACGCGCCCAAGATACGCACGCTGTTCCATTCGGAGGACGGGCGCCTTGTGCAGAAGCGCGCCGAGGAAGAGCGCTCGAAGGCAGGCCTGATCAGTAACAAGCGGCGCGAGGCCGGCAAGCAAGGCGCTGCCAAGCGCTGGGGCAAAGAGGGTGGCAAATCTGATGACAAACCGATAGCAAATGCCATGGCAAATGGCATAGCAAATGGTATGGCAGACCCACCGTCCGAGCCATGGCAAAACGATAGACCGTCACAATCACAGTCACATAAAGACAAAAGCTATAGCGGCGGCGTAGGTGATTCACAGGGTGTAGGCCCTGTGGATAACTCCGATTCGCCGCCGCTTTCCGCTGACGCGATCGGGGAACAGCTGGTGCTGCTCGAGTCCGAGCGGGGCAGGGCGTTGCGGCTGTCCTCGCGCGCGCACGAGGCGTTGCTCCGGCTTGAGGCCCGGCACGTCGCGATGCCGGTGTTGCTCCGGGCTCATGCCCTCGCGTGCGCGCGAAGGGTTGCTGACGGCGACCCATCGCCGGTGAACCCGGGCTTCCTCGAGTCGTTCGTTGACGAGGCCATGACCGAGGGCCAGCCCGGCGGGCCGCCGGCGGCGGATTGGGACCAAACCACCGAAGGCGTCCAGGCCAAGGCCGCCGAGCTGGGCATCCCGCCCCAGCAGGACGACGAGGTCTGGCTCTGGTTCCGGCTGCGGGTCATCCGCGAATCCGGCGAGCAGCAGCGCATCGAGCGCGAGGTCAGCAAGGCCGAGCGCATGAACCCCAACGAGTTCCAGCGGGTGTACCGCTTCATGTACGGCGTGACGCCGGGCCAGGTGACAGCATGAATTTCCAGAATTCCAGTACCCGTCGCATGCAGGCTCTCGGGCGCCTGAAGACGGGCGAGATGAACAATACCGAGAAAGCGTATGAGGCATTTCTCGAAGCTCGGCGTCAGGCCGGGACCGTTGCCTGGTTCAAGTTCGAGGGCGTCAAGCTGCGGTTGGCCGACAACACGTTCTATTCCCCTGACTTCGCCGTGATGCTGGCGAGCGGCGCGATGGAGATGCATGAAGTGAAGGGCCACTGGCAAGACGACGCGCGGGTCAAGATCAAAGTCGCGGCCGAGCTCTACCCGTTCCGGTTCATCGCCGTCAGGCCTCGGTTGAAGCGGGAAGGCGGTGGATGGCAGCAGGAAGTTTTCGAATGAATTTGACGGGGGAAAACACGATGGAAGAACGCCTCTTCGACAGTTCGCACGCGGCGCTGGTGTTCGCTTTCAACTACTCGGGCCAGCAGTACCAGGCCTCGGCGATGAACAAGGCGATGACGCCGGCTATCGGCTCAGGAAAAGGTCTCATTGGTGTCGACGGCGCCGCGCAGGCCGGCATGATTCGCAACGAGCTGAGCATGCTGCCAGAGCTGCACCAGGCAGTGCTCACCGCGCGCTGCGCGCCGCGGGACATCATCTGCGACTGCGGCCGGCCATGCTGCGCCGCTCGGCGTCCGAACCCGGAATGGGAAGCGGCCATCGTCTGGCTGACCGACCGCGCCATGCAGCAGCTGTCCGGCTCGTTCTCGCACTATCGCGTGCGGCGGTCCATCCTGGAGAAGATCTTCGGCGTCCGGATCGACCTGCAGCAGATCGCGGAAGACTGCGGCTCGCACCGCAACACCGTCAGCGCCCACAACACCAAGCTGAAGGTCTGGATCGAGGGCGAGAAGAAGCGCGGACTGATGGCCGCGCCCGGAGTTGAGTCGGTCGCCTGGACCGCCATCGACATCCGCCTGAAGGCCGCCGCGATGGTGAAAATCGAAGAGGTGGCTTGACATTGTGCATTTCATGCACAAAAATCCGCTCAATTCGATACACCTCCGAACTACGTCCAGAGCCCGCGCAAGCGGGCTTTTGCGTTTCTGGCGCACCACTGCTTGTCTCCTCCACCCACTCCCTGTGGTGGTTTGCCCGGTATCCGTTCCGGGCGTTTTTCATTCCCGTCCCCGCATTTCTACCGCGTATGAAAAAGGCCGACCAGCTCGCCATCCGCTACCGCGCGGCGAGCGACCTGGTGCGGTACGAGCGGAATGCGAGGACGCACAGCGCTGCTCAGATCGAGCAGATCAAGGCGTCGCTGCGTCAGTTCGGCTGGACCAACCCGGCGCTGACCGCGGGCGACGAGCTGCTGGCCGGCCACGGCCGGCTGGAAGCGGCGACGCAGCTGTGGGCCGCAGGCGAAACCATCGCAAACTGCCCGACGCCGGGCGAGGTGCCTACGGTCGACCTGTCGCACCTGTCGGCGGACGAGCGGCGCGCCTACATCCTGGCGGACAACAAGCTGGCCGAGAACGCCGGCTGGGACGTTGACCTGCTGGCCGGCGAGCTGTTGGACCTGCGCGACGCAGGCTTCGACTTGTCGCTGACCGGCTTCGACGCCGGCGAGCTTGCCGAGCTGCTGGACCCGCCGCAACCCGGGCCCGGCGGTGGTGGTGGCCAGTCGCTGGCCGAGCGCTTCATGGTGCCGCCGTTCAGCACGCTCAACGCGCGCGACGCCGCGTGGCAGGACCGCAAGAAGGCCTGGCTGGCGCTGGGCATCCAGTCCGAGCTGGGCCGCGACGCGCCGGCGTACGCCTCGGCGTCCGACCACCAGAAGGCCGGCGGGCCAGCCACGCAGCACCGCACTAGCGTCTTTGACCCGGTGCTGTGCGAGCTGGCCTACCGCTGGTTCTGCCCGGCGGGCGGGCTGGTGCTGGACCCGTTCGCCGGCGGCAGCGTGCGCGGCATCGTCGCGGCGCGGCTGGGGCGGCAGTACGTGGGCATGGAGCTGCGGCCTGAGCAGGTTGAGGCCAACCGCGGCCAGCTCGGGCTGCTGCAGCCGGAAGACCCGGCACCCGTCTGGCACGTGGGCGACAGTCGGCAGATAGGGCGGCGCCTCGCTGATGTCGAGGCCGATTTCGTGTTCTCCTGCCCGCCGTACGTGGACCTGGAACGCTACTCGGATGACCCGGCCGACCTGTCCACGATGGACTATCCGGCCTTCCTGACGGCCTACCGGGAGGTGATCTCGGGGGCTGTGGGGCAGCTCAAGCCCGACCGCTTTGCGTGCTTCGTGGTCGGCGACGTGCGCGAGAAGCGCGGCACCGGCGTGTACCGCAACTTCGTGGCCGACACCATCGAGGCATTCCTCGACGCCGGCGCGCAGCTGTACAACGAGGCCATCCTGCTGACCGCCTTCGGCAGCCTGCCCATCCGGGCCGGCAAGCAGTTCGCGGCCAGCCGGAAGCTTGGCAAGACGCACCAGAACGTGCTGGTGTTCGTGAAGGGTGACTGGAAGCGGGCGGTGGCCGCCTGCGGCGATGTGGACGTTTCCGACGACCTGTTCCCGGAAGCCGAGGACTGAGAATTTCACCATGGCCGGACGCAAACCATTCCAGCCGACCGACGAAGACCGCCGCGTGGTCACGTCACTCGCAGGCTTCGGCGCGCCGCATGAGTACATCGCCAGCCAGGTGATCAACCCGCAGACCGGCAAGCCGCTGACGGCCAAGACGCTGCGCGCGCATTTCCGCACCGAGCTGGACAGCGCGGTCGGCAAAACGAACGCCCTGGTGGCGCAGGCCCTGTTCAAGCAAGCCACCGGCACCGGCAAGGGTGCTGTGCCAGCGGCCATCTTCTGGATGAAGGTGCGGGCGGGATGGAAAGAGCCGGCCCAAGGGATTGAGCTGACAGGCAAGGACGGCGGGCCGGTCGAGCAACGAACCACCGTCGTCGATGAAAAACAGGTCGCAGCCGCCGTCGCCAAGCTCGAGGACGAGTATTGACCCTGCCATCGAGCGGGCCGTCCTGAAGGCGAAGTGCGAGCGCGACCACCTGTTCTTCAGCCGGTACTTCTTCAAGCACCGCCAGGGCATCAAGTTCCTGGTGAACTGGCACCACGTCCTGATCTCGGACACCGTCGAGCGCGTTATCGCCGGCGAGCTGAAGAACGTCGTCATCAACGTGCCGCCGGGCTCGTCGAAAACCGAGCTGGTGGCGATCAACCTGATCGCCCGTGGGCTGGCGCGCAACCCGCGCGCGCGGTTCCTGCACATCTCCTACTCGGATGACCTGGCGCTGCTGAACAGCGAGACGGCGCGCGAGATCGTCGCGTCGGACGAATACCAGGCACTGTGGCCGCTGACGATCGCGGACGACGCCAAGTCGAAGAAGCGCTGGAACGTCGTCTCGGAAGGGAAGAAGGCCGGCGGCGTGTACGCCGTGTCGCTGGGCGGCCAGATCACCGGTTTCCGGGCCGGCCACATGGCGCCGGGCTGGCAGGGGGCCATCATCATCGATGACCCGCTGAAGGTCGAGGACGCCTACAGCAAGACGAACCGCGACAAGGCGAACCGCAAGCTGCTGTCCACGGTGAAGAGCCGGAAGGCCAACCCGGACACGCCGATCATCGTGATCATGCAGCGGCTGGCCGAGGAAGACCCGACGGGCTTCATCAAGGCCGGGAAGGTGCCTGGCGACTGGGAGTTCATCGAGATCCCGGCGCTGATCACCGACGCATACGTTGCGGCGCTGCCCGAGCGCGTGCGCGAGCTGGTCGAGCGCGGCGAGCAGGACCAGGACGGCCGGTACAGCTACTGGCCGTACAAGGAGCCGCTGCACGACATGCTGGAGATGGAGCGGGCTGACCGATACGTCTTCAGCGGCCAGTACATGCAGCGCCCCAGCCCGCTGGGCGGCGGCATCATCAAGAGCGCCAACTTCGGCCGCTACTCGGTGGTGCCCGAGCTGTACAAGCGCGTCATCTACGCCGACACCGCGCAGAAGACCGCCGAGCGGAACGACTACAGCGTGCTGCAGTGCTGGGGGCATGGCAAGAACGGCCGCATCTACCTGCTGGACCAGATTCGGGGGAAGTGGCCGGCGCCGGAGCTGCGGCAGAAGGCCATCGACTTCTGGAACAAGCACCTGCCGTACGACTTCCACTTCGGCGCGCCGCTGGTGCGCATGATGATCGAGGACAAGGCCAGCGGCACCGGCCTGATCCAGGACATCCACGCGTCGGGCAGCATCCCGGTCGAGGGCATCGAACGCAACCGCGACAAGCTCACACGCGTCATGGACGTGGTGAGCTACATCGACGCTGGCCTGGTGATGATCCCCGAGGCGGCCGAATGGGTAAGCGACTTCACGCAGGAATGCGACGCCTTCACCCCTGACGACACGCACGCACACGATGACCAGATCGACCCGATGGTCGACGCGATCAACGACATGCTGGCCGGCGGCCGCTCGATGGACATCTGGACCAAACTCGGACAGCAATGAACCGCAACCAACGAAAGGCGCTACAACGGGCGCACAAGGCCAACGTGGCCGCGTCCGCGAACGCCAAGCGCTGGGTCAGCGGCGACAGCTTCCAGAACTTCGAAGCGCGCGTCGGCCTGGGCACGAATAACCAGGCCAGCCAGTACAGCTACGGCTTCGACTTCATCAGCCGCAACCGCGTGCAGTTGGAGGCGATGTATCGGTCCAGCTGGGTAGTCGGCCAGGCGGTAGACGTCGTGGCCGAGGACATGACGCGCGCGGGCGTGGATCTCGACGCCGACATGGACCCGGCAGAACGCGACAAGCTGACGGCGGGGTTCGAGCGCATGGCGCTGTGGGACCGCATCAACGACACGATCAAGTGGGCCCGGCTCTACGGTGGCGCGATTGCGGTGATGCTGATCGACGGACAGGATTCGTCGACGCCGCTGCGGCCTGATGCGGTCAGCCGCGACCAATTCAAGGGGCTGTTCGTTCTGGACCGTTGGCTGGTGCAGCCGTCGCTGACCGACCTGGTCACGGAACTGGGCCCAGACATGGGCATGCCGCGGTTCTACGACGTGGTCGACGACAGCATTGCCCTGCGGCGCCAGCGCATCCACTACAGCCGCGTGCTGCGGATCGACGGCGTCGAGCTGCCGTACTGGCAGAAGATCAGCGAGAACCTGTGGGGGCAATCGGTCATCGAGCGGCTGATCGACCGTCTGGTCGCCTTCGACAGCACCACCGTCGGCGCGGCGCAGCTGGTCTACAAGGCACACCTGCGCACGCTCAAGGTGGAGAAGCTGCGCGAGATCATCGCCATGGGCGGACCCGCGCTCGAGGCGCTGATCAAGAACGTGGACATGATTCGCCGGTTCCAGTCGAACGAAGGCTTGACGCTCGTTGACGCCGCCGACGACATGCAGACGGACACCTACCAGTTCTCAGGGTTGGACAACGTGCTGATGCAGTTCGGCCAGCAGCTGTCGGGCGCGCTGCAGATCCCGCTGGTGCGCCTCTTTGGACAGTCGCCAGCAGGCCTTAGCGCCACTGGCGAGTCTGACCTGCGGACATACTACGACAACATCAAGCAGCAGCAGGAGCGCCGGCTACGCGCGCCGCTGACGCGGCTGTTCGAAGTGCTGGTCCGGTCGGAACTGGGCAAGGCGCCGCCGGAAGGCTTCGCCTACCAGTTCACGTCGCTGTGGCAGCTGTCCGACACCGAGAAGGCCAACAACGCCAAGACGGTGACCGAGGCGGTGACGACGGCGCTGGACGCCGGCCTGGTCGACACCGCCACCGGCATGAAGGAACTGCGGGCGTCCAGCCACGCGACCGGCATCTTCACCAGCATCACCGACGAGCAGATCACGGAAGCGGAGAACGCACCGCCGCCCGAACCGGAGTTGAGCCTTGACCCTGACAACCGACCGCAAGAAGGGCCGGAAGAACCCGGTCAAGCTCAGCGGGCCGGAAAGGCAGTACAGGACGCAGCTCCGCCAGGTCGCGCACCAGGTGGGCGCGTTGGTCAATGGCTTTCCGCCTGGAGATCCCGCCGCGGCGCCGACGATTGAGCAGCTGCTGCGCCGCTACGCCGAGGCCCTGACACCCTGGGCCGAGGCCACCGCGGCGCGCATGCTGTCCGAGGTCAACCGCCGCGACGAGGCGGCCTGGATGGAACAGGCCAAGGAACTGTCGCGCGCGCTGCGGCTGGAGATCCGGACGGCGCCCACCGGCGCCACGATGCGCGCGCTGATGGCCGAACAGGTCGGGCTGATCAAGTCCATCCCGCTGGAGGCCGCTGAGCGAGTGCACCGCCTGACGATCGAGGGGCTGGAAGACAGCACCAGGGCGTCGGAGATCTCGAAAGCCATCCAGGCGTCGGGCGAAGTGGCGAAGAGCCGCGCCGACCTGATCGCCCGAACGGAGGTGGCTCGCACTGCGTCGACGCTGACCGAGGCCCGCGCATTGCACGTCGGCTCGCCGGGTTACTTCTGGCGGACGTCCGGCGACTCGGATGTGCGCGACTCGCACCGCAAGATGAACGGCCAGTTCGTGGCCTGGAACGACCCGCCGACGCTGGACGGCATGACCGGGCACGCCGGGCAGTTCCCGAACTGCCGCTGCTATCCCGAACCTGTGATTCCCGAGGACTGACATGCGCTTCTACACCGTGCAGAAGCTGGGCCCGAAGCGCTCACTGACGCCCGAGGGCTTCCTCCTGTGCGAGGAAGTGCCCGTGGCGCGCACCGGGGAGATGCTGTACGGCCCGGGCGAGGTGCCCGTCGAGCCCGGACCCGACGGGCTAATCCGCATTAGCCGGACGCCTGACGAGGTCTTCCGCCCCGAGACGCTGGCCAGCTGCATCGGCAAGCCGGTGACGCTGGACCACCCCGACGACTTCGTCACGCCGGCCAACTTCGCCGCGCTGGGGAAGGGCGCCATGCTCAACCTGCGCCGCGGCAGCGGCATCGAGGATGACCTGCTGATCGCGGACCTGCTGGTCACTGACCAGGTCGCGATCGAGGCGATCCAGAAGGACGGCATCGAAGAGGTCAGCCTTGGCTATGAGGCTGACTACGAACAGGTATCACCCGGCCGCGGGGTACAGCGGAACATCGTTGTCAACCACGTAGCCCTCGTCGAGCGCGGCCGGTGCGGCCCGCGCTGCGCGATTGGCGATAAGGAACCCCAAATGGCAAAGAAGAAGCCCACTTTCCTCGACAAGCTGCGCGCCCTGATGAAGGACGCCGAGTCCGAGATGGAAGAAGAGAAGAAGACCGGCGACGAAGCGCCGGACGACGAGGACGAGGATGACGATCCGCCGGCAAAGACCGGCGACGCTCAATCCGTGCTGCTCAAGAAGATCCTGAAGCGCATGGACGCCCAGGATGCCGCCATCGCGGCGCTGGGCAAGCGTCGCGCCACGGACTCGGAGAAGGAAAAAACCGACGACGAGGACGAGGACGGCCCGGAAAAGAAGAAGACCGGCGACGACGGCGACCTGACCGAGGCCGAGACCGCCGGCACGCTCAGCCAGTCCGAGGTCGACCTGTACACCGGCGACGCCGCGGCCAGCATCCCCTCGCGCGCCGAGATCCTGGCGCCCGGCATCAAGCTGCCGACCCTGGACTCGAAGATGGCGACCAAGGACCGCGCCGCAGCACTGTGCAAGTGCCAGCGCAAGGCGCTCGACTTGGCCTACCAGACCGACGCAGGCAAGAAGGCCATTGGCCCGTTCCTGGGCGGCCTGACGGCGGACTTCGAGAAGCTGCCCGCCGCGCTGGTGCACGCCGCGTTCATGGGCGCCAGCGAGCTGGTGAAGGCGCAGAACAACGCCGGCAACAGCCGCAGCGTCGCGCCGACGCGCGACTTCGGTAAGGCCCGCACCGTGGCCGACATCAACGCCGCCAACCGCAAGTACTGGGCCGACCGGTCCGCCAACTAAGGAGTCCCGAACATGGGCAACGCAATTCTGTATCGCATGGCCTCGGGCATCCCGGGGGACATCTCCCGCCAGTCGCAGGCGACCGTCGAAGCGCAGATCCTGAACTCGGCCCTGCCGTTCCCCGGCTATGGCCTGTTCGGCAAGATCGCTGCCGGCAAGTTTGTGCCGATCGCCGCCGGCGACACCGCGGCGGCGGTCTACGGCCTGCTGGTCCGGCCGTATCCGACCACCGGCGGCGCCGGCTCGGAACCGCTGGGCACGGCCACGCCGCCCACCACCGGCGTTGCTGACGTCCTGCGCCGCGGCTACATGACCGTCAAGAACAACGCCGGCACGCCCGCCATCGGCGGCCCGGTGTACGTCCGGGTGGCCACGCCCGCCGCAGGCAAGCCGATCGGTGGCATCGAGGCAGCGGCTGATGGCGCCAACACCATTGCCGTCACCGGCGCCACGTTCATGAACGCGGGCGACGCCAATGGCAACGTCGAAATCGCCTACAACATCTAAGGGGTCACCCAGAATGAGCAAAATCATCCTCCCGCGCATGGCCGCGGCGGCTGCCATCGCCATGGTCAACGCCCCGGCGATCATCCGCGCCCGCACGCGCGACAACATGCTGACGTTCGACAGCCGCACGATCGACAGCACCGGCTCCTTCCTGATCGGCGAACTCGAGCGCCTGGACCAGACGCTGCACGGCCCGCTGGCCTCGGTGACCTGGTCGCGCGACATCGACCTGCGCGAGGACGTCTCGATCGCGGACGAGACCTCGTCGTTCACCAATTCCAGCTTCGCGGCCGCCGGCGGCGCTTCGCCCAACGGCAAGTCGTGGATCGGCAAGGACGCTTCGGCCATCGCTGGCATCGCGCTGGACATCGGCAAGACCGCGAACCCGCTGACCCTGTGGGGCATGCAGATCGGCTGGACCATCCCCGAGCTGGAATCGGCTCAGAAACTGGGCCGCCCGGTCGACCAGCAGAAGTTCGCCGGTATGCAGCTGAAGCACAACATGGACGTCGACGAGCAGGTCTACATCGGCGACACCGTGCTGGGCGTCACCGGCCTGGTGAACAACGTCGCCGTGACCAACCTGTCGAACGCCGTCACGGGCAACTGGAATACGGCCACGCCTGACCAGATCCTGGCCGACGTGAACGAGCTGCTCACCAGCGTTTGGGCCGCGTCCGCCTATGCCTACTGCCCGGCGGAGCTGCGCCTGCCGCCCGCCAAGTTCGGCATCCTCGTCAGCCGCAAGGTCAGCGACGCCGGCAACATCAGCGTGCTCGAGTACCTGAAGCAGAACACGATCTCGAACTCGATCAACGGCCGGCCGCTGAACATCCAGCCGCTGAAGTGGCTGTTCCAGCGCGGCACGGCGAATGCCGACCGCATGATGGCGTACACCAAGGAGCAGGACAAAGTCCGCTTCCCGATGGTGCCGCTGCAGCGCACGCCGCTCGAGTATCGCGACATCCGCCAGCTCACCACCTACTTTGGCCGCCTGGGCGTGGTCGAGGTGGTGTATCCCGAGCTGATCGGCTACCGCGACGGCATCTGAGGGGAGAGCGACATGCCGAAGATCTACGTCAAGAAGTCCTTCACGCTGCAGCACGAGGGCGAGAAGCACGAGTTCGCCGTGGGCAACCACGACGTGCCGGCGGCGATCGCCGCGCACTGGTTCGTGAAGGCGCACACCGGCGAGGAACCGGCGGCCGGCAACGAGGCCGAGCAGGGTGAGCTGGCTGAACAGCGCGCCGCGCTGGAATCTGCCGCCCAGTTGCTGGAGGGGCGGGCCGAGCAGCTTCAGCAGCTCCAGGACCAGCTGGCCGAGCGGCAGAAGGCCATCGCCGACCGCGAGCAGGCCGCCGACCAGCGCGACGCAGACCTAGCCAAGCGCGAGGCGGCCGTGGCGGAACGCGAGCAGGCCGCCGACAAGGCAGCTGCCGACGCGGCCAAGGCGGCGAAGCAGTCGAAATGAGGGGTATGATGCCTCGCAAGGGGCATCGCCCATCCGCCTATGACACCCAGCCAGTTCCGACAGGACTTTCCCGAGTTCGACGACGAGACCAAGTACCCCGACGCATCAGTCCAGATCTGGCTGACGGTGTCGGCGTCGCTCGTCAACGAGTGTCGATGGGGCGTACTGACCGACCAGGGCATCGAGCTCTGTACGGCCCACCACCTGGTGCTGGCCGCCCGGGACGAGCAGGCAGCTGCCGTAGGCGGCATCCCGGGCCAGATGACCGGCCCGCTCTCTTCGAAGGCCGTCGACAAGGTCAGCGCCAGCTACGACACCGGCGCCGCGACCATCGACGACGGCGGATTCTGGAACCTGACCACCTACGGCGTGCGGTACCTGACCCTCGCCAGGATGATGGGCGCCGGCGGCATCCAGCTGTAGCGCAGCCGCCCATCGGGAGATCCCCATGGGCGTGATCAAAGTCGACCGGCTGAAGGAAGTCCTGCAGTCGATCAACGGCCTGGTGCAGAAGGAAGTGCTGGTCGGCATCCCCGACAGTGCACCGGAGCGCAAGGACGACGAGCCGCTCGGCAATGCCACCATCGGTTACATCCAGGAGACCGGTTCCCCGGTCAACAACCTTCCCCCGCGACCGTTTCTGGTGCCCGGCGTTGCCGCGGCAGAGGGAAAGGTTTCGCCGCAACTGCAGAAAGCGGTGGAGGCGGCGCTCGACGGGGACCTGACAGGCGCCGAGCGCCGCATGGGCGCCGCGGGCCTGACCGCTCAGAACTCAGTGCGCGCGCGGATCAACAGCGGCATCGATCCGGCGCTGAAGGAATCCACACTGGCCGACCGCCGGCGGCGCGGCCGCACCGGCACCGTGCCGCTGATCGACACTGGTCAGCTGCGCAACTCGATCACCTACGTGATCCGCAAGAGGAAGTAACCCATGGCGCTGCTCGATGTCACCGACGTCCTGCTGGACCCGGATTTCATGGACACCGGTCTGGTATGCCACCGGATGACGCAAGCGGTGGACAGCCACGGCCGCGCGAGCAACACGGTTACTGCCACGCCGTTCGCGGCGGTGGTGACCAGCGACAAGGGCGACATGCTGCACCGGAACGCCGACGGCAGCCGGATCATCGGCTCGATCACTGTTCACACCCCATTCCGCCTCTCGGACGGCAGCGCCGGCCAGGACGCCGACGAGATCGTCTGGCAGGGCCGCACCTACACCGTGGTCAACGTCAACGATTACAGCCACTTCGGGCGCGGCTTCGTCTGCGCCACCTGTGACATCAAGCCTCTCTCGGGGTAACCCATGAACGACAGCTCGACCGGCGGATACCTGGCGCCAGCCGTCGCGGCGCCGCCGGCCGAGGATGACGCGCTCGACAACCTGCTGCAGGAGCTGGTGACGGGCGTGACTGGCTTGCCCGGTAGCCTTGTGCGGCCGCGATGGCAGCCGACCGTGCCGAAGCAGCCGGAACCGTCCGTGAACTGGTGCGCGCTCGGCATCAGCGTCCAGACCAACGACGCCGGCCCGGCCATCTTGCACGACCCGGCGGGTGACGGCCATGACGAATACCAGCGGCACGAGGACATCGAGGCGCTGTGCACCTTCTACGGGCCGGCCGCGAAGGGGTATGCCCAGCGGCTGGCCGATGGCCTGGCCATCCCGCAGAACCGAGAGCAGCTCCGCCTGAACGACATGGCTTTCGTCTCGGCCGGCGAGATCCGCGGGGCGCCGGACTTCGTCAACCAGCAATGGGTGCGGCGCTACGACCTGACGTTGCTTCTGCGCCGCAAGATCACCCGGACCTACCCGGTCCTCAACCTTCTGTCCGCTCAGGCGAGCACGGAAACCGACTCGGTACCGCCGATGGCGAGCACCAACAACATCGACCAGTAGAGGATGACCATGTCCAACGGATTGCCGGTTTCGCGGCTGATCGACGTCACCATCAACATGTCGCCGCTGGCGGCGCAGGGGGCGAATCTCAATACGGCGCTGATCCTCGGCGCGTCGGCGGTGATCGACACCGCGGAGCGGATGCGCTCGTACGGCACGATCGACGCTGTCGCGGCCGACTACGGTACCGCCGCGCCGGAATACCAGGCCGCGGTGCTGTACTTCCAGCAAACGCCCCAGCCGTCGCAGCTGTATCTGGGTCGCTGGGCAAAGACCGCTACGTCTGGCTCGCTGCGCGGCGCTGCTCTGACGGCCGCACAGAAGGACATCGCCGTGTGGCAGGCAGTCACCGCCGGCTCGTTCAAGGTCACGATCGACGCCACGGTCAAGACGCTGTCGGCGCTCAACTTCGCCACGGCCACGAACCTGAACAACGTCGCGAGCATCATCACTACGGCGCTGGCCGGCGCGACTTGCGTGTGGAACGGCACCCAGTTCGTGATCACGTCGCCTACCACCGGGCCTGCGTCGAAGGTCAGCTACGCCACCCCCACCGGCGCGGGCACCGATATCTCGGCCATGCTGGGGCTGACCAGTGGCCTGGCCTCGGCGCCGGTGGACGGCATCGTTGCCGAGACCCCTGATGCGGCGGTGGCCATCTTCCTGAACCGCTTCGCGAACAGATTCCTCGGCCTCATGTTCGCCGACACGACGCTGACGAACGCGCAGCACACAGCGGTGGCTAACCTGATCGAGGCGGACCAGCGTCACATCTACGGCGCGACCTCGCAGGAGCCGCAGGCGCTGGATTCGACCAGCACCGCAGACCTGGCGTCGACGCTGAAGGCACTGGGCCTGAAGTACTCGTTCGTGCAGTACTCCGGCAGCAGCCCGTATGCTGCGGCGTCGATGTTCGGCCGGCTGCTGACGACCGACTTCAACGCCAACAACAGCACCATCACGCTGATGTACAAGCAGGAGCCCGGCATCGTGCCGGAGAGCCTGACCAGCAGCCAGGCCGACACCCTGCAGGCCAAGCGCTGCAACGTGTTTGTGGGCTACAACAACGACACGGCGATCATCCAGTACGGCGTGACGCCCAGCGGCATCTTCATCGACTCGGTCTACAACTCGATCTGGTTCCAGAACCGGATCCAGACCGATGTGTACAACCTGCTTTACCAGAGCCCGACGAAGATCCCGCAGACCGACGCTGGCAATGCCCTGATCGCGGCGACGATCGAAGCGGCGTGCGACGCCGCGGTAAACAACGGCTACCTGGCACCGGGCGTCTGGAACTCAGGTGGCTTTGGCGCGCTGAAGCAGGGCGACACGCTGGCGAAGGGCTACTACGTCTACGCGCCGCCGATCGCGCTGCAGTCGCAGGCAGACCGCGAGACCCGCAAGTCGGTGTCCTTCCAGGTGGCAGCGAAGGAAGCCGGCGCCATCCATTCCGTTGACATCCTGGTCAACGTCAACCGCTGATAGGGGAAACCATGTCCGGAACGTATTCGTTCATCGATGTGCAGGCCTCGCTGGTTGGCCCCGGCGGCGCATTCTCGCTGGGCTACGGCGAGGCCACGGCCGAGGAAGGCATCACCATTGCCGCGGCCAACGACAAGAACACCATGACCGTCGGCTCGGACGGCAAGGTGATGCACAGCCTGCGCGCCGACGGCTCGGGCCAGATCACGCTGCGCTACCTGAAGACCGCGCCGGTCAATTCCCGGCTGATGGCGCTGTACAACGCGCAGAAGCTCGACAGCCGGTTGTGGGGCAAGAACGTCATCACGGTCAGCCAGTCGGTGGCCGGCGACATTGCCACCGGCATCCAGTGCGCCTTTAAGAAGGTGCCGGACCTGACCTATGCCACCGAGGGCGGAACGGTTGAATGGGTGTTCGACGCCGGCCGCATCGAGGAAATGCTGGGGACCTACTGACCATGGCTCACGAAATCGATCTGGCGGGCAACCGCTACTCGCTGGGGCGCCTGAACGCGATGCAGCAGTTCCATGTGTCGCGGCGCATCGCGCCCATCGTGCCGACGCTGATCCCGGTCTTCCTGCGCGTGCGCGCCAGCGGGAAGCCGTTGACCGACGATCTGGAGGGCCTGGCTGCCGCGCTGCAGCCGCTGGCCGACGGCCTGGCCGCGCTGAAGGACGAGGACGCGGAGTACGTGTTTGGCACCTGCCTGTCCGTGGTGCAGCGCCAGCAGCCGACAGGCTGGGCGCGCGTCTGGAGCGGCTCGCAGACCATGTTCGAGGACATGGACCTCGCCGTGACGCTGCCGCTGGTGGTGCAGGTCATCACGGCGAACCTCGGCCCTTTTATCAACGGGCTGCTTACCAGCCAAGCGAGCAGCCCGGCGGCCGCGGCATCGCCGGCTGGCTAAGGCACCTTCCCGGCGGCGAGGACTGGCTACTGGCGCCGGTGGCCGAGGGCTGGTGCAAGTACGAGTCGCTGCTGGATGGCTCGTTGGGGCTGGAAGACATCGCCCTGATGAACGACGCCATCACGGTGCGCGGTGACAACCTCGCGGCGGCCCGCCGCATGCTGGAAGAGAAGAATGGCCGATAGCACCGTCATCCGCGAGTTCCTGGTCGCGCTCGGCTTCAAGGTCGACGAGAAGGGGCTGAAGAACTTCACGACCGGGGTGGATCAGGCCACGAAAGGCGTGGTGCGGCTGGTGAGCACCATCCAGGGCGCGGCGCTGTCGATCGGCGCCGGCGTTTCCGCCTTTGCCTCGAAGCTGGAAGGTCTGTACTTCGTCTCCCAGCGCACCGGCGCCGCGGCAACCAGCCTGAAGGCGCTGGAGTACGCCGCGCGCAACCTGGGCGTCTCGTCCGAGGCGGCGTTCGGCACTGTCGAGAACCTGGCTCGCTTCCTGCGCAATAACCCGGCGGGCGAGGGCTACCTCGCTACCATCGGCGTGCAGACGCGCAACGCCAACGGCGAGCTGCGCGACACCGTTGACATCCTGGCCGACCTCGGCAAGGAGCTGGCACAGAAGCCAACCTGGCTGGCGAGCCAGTATGGCAACGTCCTGGGCATCGACGAGAACCTGCTGCTGGCCATGCGCAATGGCGACTTCGCCAGGTTCATGGCGCAGTATCGGGTCATGGCTCGCAATAACGGGCTGGACAAGGCGGCGGAAGACTCGCACGCGCTCATGATCGCCCTGCGCGACCTGGGCACCACGTTCGAGAACTTCGCCATCCGGGTGCAAGGTGCGCTGCTGCGCAAGATCGGCCCGCAGTTGGAGCGGTTCAAACGGTGGTTCGACGAGAGCTCGCCGGCCATCGCGGACCGGGTGGCGAGCATCGCCAGCGCGGTCCTCGCCGCAGCGGCTGCCATGGGCCCACCGCTGCAGTGGGTGGTCGACAAATTCATCGAGCTCGACAAGGCAACCGACGGCTGGTCCACCCAGCTTCTGCTGCTGGTCGGGGTATTCAAGGTGCTGGGCGGCTTCCAGATCATTGCAGGCATCTGGAAGATGGTCGCCGCAGTGCGCGCGCTGGGCGCGGCCAACGCGGCTGCAGCAGCTGCCGGTGGCGCGGCTGGTGCTGGCGGGGCGGCAGGAGCTGCTGGCGCCGGCGCGGCCGCGGGCTGGCTGTCGCGCTTCCTGCCATGGCTGGCTAAGGCCGGCGGCGCGGCAGCGCTGCTGCTGCACAGCGGCGGCCTGAACGAAGGCGAGGAAGCCGAGCTGGAACGCCGGCGTGCCGCGGCCGGACAGCCGTCCGGTTCTGAGCAGGCGGCTGGTCGGGCCGGCGCCGGGCAGCAGCCGGCTGGGGGACCGCGGGCCGCCATCGATGCCGTGGGCTTCTTCCAGCGCATGGGCTGGACGCACGATCAGGCCGCCGGCATCGTGGCCAACCTGCGCCACGAGAGCGATCTCAACCCGCGCGCCGTGGGCGACAGCGGCCAGGCGTATGGCGTGGCCCAGTGGCATCCGGACCGCCAGGCCAACTTCGCGCGTTGGGCTGGCAAGGACATCCGGGATTCATCCCTGATGGAGCAGCTGCAGTTCGTGAACTACGAGCTGACGCAGGGCGCCGAGCGGCGCGCCGGCCAGCTGCTGAGGGCGGCACAGAACGCCCAGCAGGCGGGCGAGATCGTGTCGCGCTACTACGAGCGGCCGGCCCGGGCCGACATGGAGGCGGCGCGCCGCGGCTCTACCGCCGTCGACCTGAAGCAGGAAACCAACATCCATATTCATGGGGTGTCGGATCCTGTCGCGGCCGGGCGGGCGACCGCCGGCGAGCAGGGGCGCCTGAACGGTGACCTGATTCGCAACCTGCAAGGAGCGGTGTCGTGATTTTCGACATGATCACCCTGGTGCCAAAGAGCATCGGCAGCATCACGATCCCGGTGTTGATCGAGGAAGCCCACCAGGACGAGCTGCAGATCACCGAGCACCCGGTGGAGAAGGGCGCGGAAATCAACGACCACGCCTTCAAGCGGCAACCCGAGGTGGTGATCAAGTGCGGATGGAGCAATTCCGACATCGCCGCGCTGGCGGGTCTGGCGCAGGCCATCTTCTCGGGCGGGGGCTTGCCATCTGCCGACTACATCAGCACGGTGTATTCGCAGTTGCTGGCCCTGCAGGAGCTGCGCGAGCCGTTTGAGGTGGTCACGTCGCTGCGGATGTACGACAGCATGCTCTTTAAAGGGCTGGCCGTACTGAAGGACCAGAAGACGGGTGCCGCGCTGTCGGTAACCGCCACGCTGAAGCAGCTGCGCATTGTTGAGACGCAGGTGACCACGCTGCCGCCGCGCGAGAATCAGGCGGACCCGGCTGCCACTGCTGAGACGCAGAACACCGGCGTCAAGGCTGCGACGCCAGCCACGCCGGCGCCAGGCGGTTCCGTACCACCCACGAGCATGTGATGCCCAACTTCTTCGAGATCCCGCTGTCGCCGCTGCCGCAGCGCTTCACGATCACGCTGGGCGGTGTGGACTATCGCCTGACGGTCCAGTACCGGAAAGCTGGTGGTGCCGGCTGGGTGCTGGACATCGCCGACGCCAACAACGCGCCGCTGGTGTCCGGCATCCCCCTGGTGACCGGCGCGGACCTGCTGGCGCAGTACCAGCACCTCGGCTTCGCCGGTCGCCTCTGGGTTCAGGGCGCGGCGGATGCCGACGACGTGCCGACTTACGAGGATCTGGGCATCGGCTCGCATCTCTACTGGGTGACGGACGCATGAGCACGCCGCAATTCGGCCGCAAGGTCTCGCTGATCATCGGCCAGGACAGTGGCGACGCCCTGGACCTCTCGGAGCTCCGTTTCCGGTTCGACGTGCGGCGAGGCGACTTGCAGACGCCGAACTCGGCGCGCGTGCGGGTGTACAACGTGTCGGCGGACACGGCCCGCCGGGCCCAGCGCGAGTTCACGCGCCTGGTGCTGCAGGCCGGCTACCCCGGCAACTTCGGGATCATCTTCGACGGCACCATCAAACAGGTGCGACGCGGGCGCGAGAGCCAGACGGACACCTACGTGGACATCACCGCGGCGGACGGTGATTCCGCCTACAACTTTGCCGTGGTGAATACCACCCTTGCGGCGGGGTCCACGCCGGCGGACCATGTTGCGGCCGCCTGTACCGCCATGAACCCGTACGGGGTAACGCAAGGCTACCTACCGGAACTGCCGTCCAATCCGCTGCCGCGCGGCAAGGTGATGTTCGGCATGGCCCGGGACTTCATGCGCTGGACGGCCAGGACCTGCCAGACGGTCTGGAGCATCCAGGATGGCAAGGCCATCATGGTGCCGGAGACGTCCTACATGCCGGGAGACATTCCGGTCGTTACGGCGGAAACCGGCATGGTCGGGCTGCCTGAGCAGACCCAGAATGGCATTACGGTCAAGATGCTGCTGAACCCGAGTGTCAAGATTGGGCGGCTGATCAAGATCGACAACGCCAGCGTGCAGCGCTACGAGTACAGCCTGAACACAGGACAGCAGGCCCAGAACGAGCGGATCGAGCAGCAGGCGAAGCTGCAGGACGATGGCTTTTACTACGTGATGATTGCCGAGCACTACGGCGACACGCGGGGGAACGACTTCTACACGGATGTGATCTGTCTGGCGGCGGACGTGACAGTGCTGCCGGACACCTTCCAGACCAAGGCCGCAGTGCCGCCGGATTTCGTGATCAAGAAGTACGGCTAGCGCAGGGAGTCGTGATAGGACCGCACGTTCTTTATGAACTCTTCCTGGGACATGGCCGGCTTGACGTACTGCGCCGATCCGTCGCGCTGGATCTTGGCTTCGACGTAGGCGGTGAGAGAGTCCTGACGCGCGTCACCGTACGTGGAAACGATGACGACTCGGTCCTTTGTCGGGCTGACCAGGTTGCCCCAGCATCCCGGCACCAGGGCGCGGCCGTGGAGAGTCTCGGCCGCGCGCATGTCCTTGGCGTTGACGATCGAGAGCCGGCACGGTGTGTCGCGATAGAGAACCGTGACCATTGATCCCCTAGCGATGGTTTCGTCGACGGCTTTGCTGAAGATGAACGCGACCCGACCGGCAGTGGCCGGATCGAAGGATTTCATCCTGATCCGGGCGTCTTCCGCTTCCTGCGCCACCTTCCATTGAGGCTTCACCGCTTGTTCGGCAGCAAGAGCCCGGTTCTTCTCGGTGAGGGCGTCGGCGGCCATGGCAAAGCTGGATGCGCCGATCAGGATTGCTGCAAGAACCTTCTTCATAGCGAACACCATGGATAGACGAGAGCGGGTTGACGATCCCGAGGTAGCGCTTCGGGAGGCGTTCGACGGGCTGCGCGCGGGCATCTGGACGGCGATGCCGGGGATCATCCAGGCATTCCAGAGCGCGGCGGACCGGCCGCCGACCTGTACCGTGCAGCCGGCCATCAAGATCCCGGTGCGCCGGCTCGACGGCACCATCGAGAGCGTCGCGCTGCCGCTGCTGGTGGACTGCCCGGTGCAGTTCCCATCTGGCGGGAATTGTAGTCTGACGTTCCCGGTTGCTCCAGGCGACGAGTGCCTGGTGGTCTTCGCCAGCCGGTGCATCGACAGCTGGTGGCAGTCCGGCGGCGTCCAGGAACAGGCCGAGCTGCGCATGCACGACCTGTCGGACGGGTTCGTGCTGCTGGGTTTCCGGTCCAAGCCGCGAGCGCTGGCCGGCGTCAGCGCCAGCGCGGCACAGCTGCGGACAGATGACGGGCAGGCCTTTGTCGAGGTGAATGCGGCAACCCACGCAATCAGTATCCAGACGACAGCGCCGGTCAACGTGACTTCGACAGCCTCTGCAAGCGTGACTGCACCAAGCATCACCCTGGGCGCCGCCGGCCAGTCGCTGCTGGCCTTCGTGACATCGGCGTTCCAGGCGCTGTTCAACAGCCATACCCACACGTCCGCCGGTTCCGGTTCGCCAACGAGCGCACCGAACCAGGCAATGGGCAGCAGTCATATGACGAGCACCGTCAAGGGCGGATGACATGCGGTATCGAAAACTCGCCGCCGACGGCGACTACGTCTTCGGCGGGCAGCAGGCCGACTTCTACAAGGACAGCCCGGATGCCGTCGGCCAGGCCGTGCTGACGCGGCTGCGGCTCGCGCGCGGCGAATGGTTCCTCGACATCACCGAAGGCATGCCGTGGGACCAGGTGCTGGGCAAGTACACGGCCGGCACTTATGACGCAGCGATCCGGCAGCGAATTCTCGGCACGCAGGGCGTACGCGAGCTGGCCGCCTATTCGAGCACCCTGAACAGCGAAACGCGCACGCTGAGCGTGATGGCGACGATCAACACCATATACGGCACCACCACCGTGCAGGCGACATTCTGATGGCCATCACCACGACCGCACCGACGATCGATGCCAACGGCATCACGGCACCGTCCTACGCCGAAGTGCTCGAATATCTCAAAGACCAATACCGTGCAATCTACGGGCCCGACGTGTACCTCGAGGCGGACAGCCAAGATGGCCAGTTGCTGGCGGTGTTCGCCTCGTCGATCAACGACGCCAACGCGGTGGCCATTGCCATCTACAACTCGTTCAGCCCCGCGACGGCCCAAGGCGCCGCCCTTTCGAGCAACGTCAAGATCAACGGCATCGCGCGGCACGCCTCGTCCTACTCGACGGTGGACCTGCTTCTGGTCGGCCAGGCCGGCACGACGATCACCAACGGGATTGCCAAGGACGCCAACGGTGTGAAGTGGGCGCTGCCAGCGTCGGTGACCATTCCGCCTGCTGGTCAGATCACCGTGACCGCAACTTGCCAGACCATCGGTGCAGTGTCGGCGCCGGCGGGGAGCATTACGCAGATCGGAACGCCGACGCTGGGCTGGCAGACGGTGACGAACCCCTCAGTTGCCGCCGAGGGCGCGCCGGTCGAGACCGACGCAGCGCTGCGGCAGCGACAGACCGTTTCGACCGCATTGCCGTCGCTGACTGTGCTCGACGGCATCATCGGCGCGGTGGCCAGCCTGCCTGGTGTGACGCGATGGGCTGCTTACGAAAACGACACGGCGGCCACCGATGCCAATGGCATCCCCGAGCACTCGATTTCGCTGGTGGTGGAGGGGGGCGATGCAACGGCCATTGCCAACGCCATCGCCGCCAAGAAGACGCCAGGGTCAGGCACGTACGGCACGACGTCGGTGGTGGTGCTGGACGTCTACGGCCGGCCGATCACGATCCGGTTCTTCCGCCCCTCCAACGCCCCAATCACCGGTACCGTGAACGTGAAGGCGTTGACCAGCTACAGCACGCAGACGGGCGATGCCATCAAGCAGGCCGTCGCCGACTACATCAACGCGGTGGCCATTGGGGGCGGGCTGTCTGGCAGCGTGGAGTGGGCCGACGCCATTACCGCGGCGAACGGCGTGGGTGGCGGCGTGACGTTCAAGCTGACGGGGTTGACGCTGAGCGGGCCGGGCGGTGCTGGATCGCCCGACGTGGCGCTCGCATTCAACCAGGCGGCCTCGTGCACGCCGGCAAGCATCACCCTCAATGTGACCTGACATGGCAGACCTTATCGACTACACCGGCCTGATCACGTCCGAGCACAACCAGCGTCCGAAGTTCATGGCGGTGGTCGAGGCGCTGACCAAGCCGATGGTGGCGCTGCAGAACCTGCTCGAGGGCATGCCGGGCGCCTTCGACCTTGACGAGGCCGTCGGCGTGCAACTCGACGCCGTCGGGCTGTGGGTCGGCATTGGCCGCCGCGTGGCCACGCCGCTGACTGGCGTCTACTTCTCGTTCGACACCGCGGGCGTCGGATTCGATCAAGGCAACTGGAAGGGGCCGTTCGACCCGGATACCGGTCTGACGCTGCTGGACGACGACACCTACCGACTGGTGCTGCGCGCGAAGATCGGTGCGAACCACTGGGACGGCACGCTGGAATCATCGGCGGCTATCCTGAACAGCATCTTCTCGCCTGGCGACGGGCCGGTGGCGGTCCATGCGGATGCCGAGCCGTTAGGGGCTGGCGACGGGGCCACGACGCAGTTCCAACTGCTGTACCACGGCCAGCCGGTCTACCAGGTCGACAGTGCTGCGCTGTACCGGAACGACTGGCAGGGCAACCAGTTGATGTACCAGACGCCGCGCACCAATTTGGTTCAGTATTCTGAGGCCGTAGGGGAGGCCCCGGGGTGGTCATTGTCACGGATTACCGTCACCGCCAACGCAAGGGTGGGGCCTGACGGCGCTACCGGTATGTCCCTGTTCACCCAGAACGCCGCGGGAACCGCGTTCGGCTACATCGCTGCCGGATATCGCCCTGTGGTAACCCCCGGGGCGGATCACTGTGTTTCCGCATACTTCGCCAAAGGTACGTCAGACCGAATAGCTGTTCGCATTTATGAACACACCATCGTGACCATGATCGCGGCGGTGCTGATTCAGTTTGATGCTAATGGTGTGCCCAGTGTCACTTTGACGCAGGGGTCGGCCTCCAATGCAGTCATTACTGCAGCCCCCAACGGCACCTATAGGTTGGACTACAAGTTCAACACGGGCATTCACACCCAGATAGCCCTGCTGTTCTACCCCGATACTACCAACCAAGGAACCCTAACGGCATATTTCGACAAGGCCCAGATCACAGCCGGGGGCACCCCATCGTCGTACATACCTACTGCTGCCGGCCAAGTAACCCAAACTGATTACACCCTCACCACCACTGGCGGCGTTTCTTTCGCGCAGGCCCCTTTCGGCGGCGCCGCCCTCACGTGGACCGGCTACGGCGAGATATACCCCTCCGGCACCTACGTCTTCATCCAAGACAACCAGGACATGTCGATGACGATCGGCGTGGCCGGCAAGGTGCCATCGGCGGTGTTCCTCGCGCTGTTGGAAGGCGGCTACATCCCGCTGAAGCCCGAGGGGGTGCGGGTCAACTACGTGATCGTCACGTCGGTCGACGGCGTGCCGATGTTCGGCTTCGACGTCGCCAACCAATTCGTCATGGGCTTCGATGCTGGAGCCTGGGGCACACCACTGTAAGGACCATCAATGGCAACGAACGATTTTCTGGTGTTCGGCGGCGGCGCTGGCGCCAACGTCATTACGCAGGTTACCTATTCGGGCCTCGCCGCGCGCTCGAGCGGATTCCAGTCCGGCGTCGCGCAGTCTGCGCAGCTCAACAAGGTGTGGCGACAGTCGAGCATCATGGCAGCCGTGCTCGCCCAATTCATTGCGGACATTAGCGGCCAGGACGTGCTGGATGATGGCTCGACCGCGGCGATCTTGGCGAACCTGAAGACCGCGTCGCGTGCGCAGTCCATCGGTGTCGTGGGGGCTATCCGCAATGCGAGGATGAGCGTAGCGGCCGCTTCTGCGACTTCGACGTTCTCCGCTGACGAAGTGGTAGTGGAAACTGCCCTGGGGGGCCTGGTGTATCGCCTGCCAAGTTTCAGCAAGACCGTCAACTTGACGACCGTCGGCGCGGGCGGGATGGATACCGGCTCGGCCCCGGCGAACGGTTACGTTGCGTTGTATGCCATCTATAACCCGACCTCTGGTGCCAGCGCATTGCTTGCGAAGGATGCAACAAGCGCAATTCAGCCAGAGGTTTATAGCGGTGCCAACATGCCAGCCGGTTATACGGCCTCGGCGCTCGTGTCCGTGTGGCGCACCGCGGGCAGCCAGTTTGTAATTGGCCATCAGCAAGATCGCTCGATTTATTTCGGCGCCAGTACGATTCTAAGCACGTCCACGACGTCAGCTGGTTTTACGGCCATCTCCGTGAGCGGTGTTTTGCCTCTCAATGCTCGGGCTGCGATGGGCGGTGCAATGCAGGCCGGCTCAAGCGCCACCTCCACGGTGGCTTTGTCTGTTAGCGGTTCATCTATCGGGCTGGGTGCGGTGTCGGCCTCATTTGCAACTAATAGCGCACAGGCTTATACCGTCCCAATGGGTCGCCTGCCTATAACACTTGCTCAAACTCTCTACTACTCGGCTACAAATACAGCAGGAACGCCGACATACGTCGTGAATATTGCGGGATACGAGATCTGATATGGAAACGTTGAACGTTCAATTTGAAGACGAGACGGCCCAGGTAATAGTTTCTTTTTTTTCTTGCCCTCAGGATCCTGAGGTTTGGCCTAATCAAGGCGTTGTAACCGCAAGCGATCCGGCGTGGGGCTGCTATTACAATAGCCTTCCAGAGATTCTGAAGCAGTACCTGCCTATCCCGACTGACTCTCAGTAAGAAAATAAAAAAGGGCGGCATATCAGCCGCCCTCTCTTCATTTATCGTAGGCGAGTTGCATGAATGGCGTTGGTTGCATGAATTTCATGCCGAGCCATTTACGGTTGATGAATTCGTAAACGTACACCGGCGTAGTTGATTTTACGAAGAGTCGTATCGCCCAGGACTCACCGTGTTTGATGTGTACATTGGAAAGCTCGAACCGGACTGGCTCGTCCAATTTCAGTGATTTCAGGTCAAGGATGCGGTGGTCTTTAATCTCGTTACCCGGGGTCACAATCTCGACCCCAATTTGCCCACGCTGCACAGCGTCTACCGACAGTGCAAACAGGACGGCCTCCAGTTTTCCAGGGGCGGGGTTGATGACGTATTCGCGATATGGGGTCTCGTGCAGCGAATCGCTGAGTTCCAAAGATGAGCCCGACCGGCGCCACCCGTTCTTCTCGCTTGATTTTTTCAGCAAGTAGAAATTTGGTGACACCGATTCCCACAAATCAGTGCTCTTGCGCAATAACCTGTGGCGCCATGAATAGCGCATCATCCTTCGATATTCAGCTAGTTGTGTCGCCTGGCTGTCGATTGGTGCCGCGCTCTCTTCGATAGAAGGCAATCCCGTAGTTTGCCTGAACCAGGCGGCTAGACCATGCAGGCGCCGAGCCTGATCAGCCCAACTCATCTCACCGCCATGCTGCTTCAGCATATTGCGAATTGACGTGACGTTCTCCGCCCCCGAGAAATTTGCTGCGCAAAACTCCTGGTTTCGGCGCTTTATCTCGTCGAGATTGTACTTTCCGCCGAGCAGCCCGTTGAAAGTCCTATACCAAGAAATCGGTTTCAGCGACTCCGTAACGACGACAGCGTTACCGAATTCTGCGATCTGGTCATAAGGCTGGCCGTCAGGCATAACCGCGACAGTGTCAAGAAGTCGCGCCGCGACCATGGGGTGTAGCGTCTTGTATGCGTTGTTCTTCGTATCGCTTGGCGCATGAACCATGAAGTCGGGCCGGAAGCGCGCAAACCGGCGCATTGCGAAGAGATAGCCGGTCTCGAAGGGAAGGGCGGTTATTCGCAAATTGTCCGGGAGAACTTTCAGGCTCTCATCATAGAGCAGAGCTTCGGATTCCGGCGCGACCAAATGAATCATTGCGCCCTCTTCGGCAAGCCGCTTTAGAGCCGGAACAACGATTTCCCATAGCCCTCGCGCGCGGTGAGATCCGCCCGCGAATACAATAGTCACCTCGCCCTTGGTCTTGGGCTCAAAGTGGTCGACACTGACTGGATTTTGGTCAGCGAACGAGACTGGGAAGTAAGAAGGATTTCGGTGGAGGAGGTTATCCTCGAAGTAGGCGACCAGCGCCTGGCTCGTCAGCAAGACCCCATCAAACAGCCTGACGTCTTCGCGGAACTTGACCAGCCGATAGTCTTCGTATGGAACCGTCATTTCACCCTGCTCGACGAGCAGGGGAAGGTTGTCGTCCATGTACAGATACATCGGGACGCCAAGCGCCTTTCCGGCATCGATCCACGGCCTAAAGGCATTGATGTGTCGAATGAATATCACGCACGTTGCACGCGCCATCTCTTCGACGCCGAACCAACTGTTGTACGTGATGACCCGGACTCGTCGCGCCACCTCCGGCGGGAGCATGTCGAAGCAGAGATAGGTCGAAGCGTCGTAATGGAGAGTTACGACGAGAATGCAGCCTTCCTCATTGGCGTTGCCATGACGATCTGGCAATGCCCATCCGCGCATAGTCGCGTGCTTTCTTGCTGTTGACTCGATGACCGCCTGGGTGTTTAGGCTGCACGACGCATCACCAGCCAGGACATCGTATTCGCCAAAATTGGCCGGCTTCAGTTGCTCGTTTCGGGGGATGCGCATCCATTCAGCGACGGCCCAGCTGTCGAGCGCGTAGGTGTTTCCGAGGCTGTCGTTCGTCAAAGGGCCATCTTCACGGCCTACGGCAACATCGACAAAACGAATTTCATAGCGCTCCGCCACGCGGCACCACAAATCCCAGTCGCAGACGCGGGCGATGATGGCATGTGGGTCATAGAAACCTACGTCCTCAATGATTTTTCGAGGCAGCAGCACGCCGTTGTTAGGTATTGCGTTCCCCGTGCGGAGCAGCCCCTGTGATCGGTTGGAGCCGAGGCGCATGGTGACAATCTCGCCTGTCTTCGGCTCCTTATACGACCACTCGATGTGGCCGTAGATCATCGCGTGGGGTGTCTTCTCTGATTCCTCGGCGAGTTTTTCTAGCGCGTCCTCATTGAAGAACGTGTCATCGAACGCGAACGCAATCCTATCGGCGCGGGCCCGCAAGAATCCCTCGTATTCCGAGATCGCAGGCAGACCGATATTCTTTGGATGACGCAAGCAGCTGACCCGTCCGTCCCTTTCTTGGAACTCGGCGATTTGGTCGGCTGTTCCATCTGTGCTCGCATCATCGATGATGATCAGTTCAAGGTCTTCGAGCGTTTGCGAAAGTATCGAATCCACACAGCGTCTGAACAAACCGCTCTTGCCGCGGCGAAACGTCGGCAGCAGCACCGAGATTCGAGGTCTTACGCTCGCATCGTAAGTTGAGCCTGGTAGCCATACTGTCTCCCGAACCAAGTCCTTTACGCGCATTCAGGTGCCTTTTCGTAGAATTTTTAAGGTCGCGCCGAGTATAACAAAACGCCATGTTCGGCTTTGATTCGCGGGCGCGGGGTTGAATTCGACAGCTCACCAGCCGCTACGGCGCCGAGCGTCCATTGCGTTGCCCGCCCACGAGCGGGCTTTTTCACATCTGGGGTCTTACATGTCTGAACCAATTAGCGGCAGCGCCGCGGCCGGCGCGGCGGGCGCAGCTGCATTCAAAGCCTTTGGTGGGCCGGCGGCAGTTGCTGCTGGCGCATCGGGCCTTGCCGCACTCGTTGTGATGATGATGATGACACCACGAAGCCCAAGGGAATGGGCGGTAGGGCTGATCTCTACCGTCGTATCGAGCGTCGCCGGCGGCGCGTTTGTTGTGCAGAAGTTCGACCTGCAGGCTTGGACGCACGACTACATCGGACTGGTTGCCTTGTTCGGCGTTGTCTTCGCCTGCGGGCTTCCGGGCTGGGCGATCGTCCGGTGGCTGTTCAATTTCATCGAGAAGCGGAAGGACGCGAGCCTCGACGACGTTGTCGCGGACGTCCGCAAGGGGCTGGGCCAATGATCACCGTGAAGATACTGCGCGAGATCATGCCCGGCGCGGGCCGTCGGGCCGACACCTTCCTGGTGCCGCTGACGGACGCGATGGCGCGCTCCGACATCGACACGCCGGCGCGCGCGGCCGCTTTTCTCGCGCAGGTCGCGCACGAATCCGGTCAACTGGTCTACGTGCGTGAGGTCTGGGGCCCAACAGCGGCCCAGCAGCGATATGAGGGCCGGATGGATCTCGGCAACATGCAACCGGGCGACGGCAAGCGGTTCATGGGCCGGGGACTGATCCAGATTACCGGCCGCCGAAACTATCTTCTTTGCGGGCGCGGTCTTGACCTTGACCTGGTGACGATGCCAGAGCTGCTCGAGCAGCCGATGGCCGCGGCGGCGTCAGCCGGCTGGTACTGGCAGTTCAACAATTTGAGCCGGTTCGCCGACTCCGGCGACTTCAAGGCGCTGAGCATCGCTATCAACGGCCGGAACAAGGCCACCGGCCTGCCGAACGGGTGGGATGACCGGCTGAAGTATTGGACGCGCGCGAAGGTCGCGCTGGGGGTTACTGCATGATCTCGATCCCGGCAAACATCCCGTGGCGCATGATTGGCGCGGCTGCGCTGGCCACCGCCCTGTTCGCCGCCGGGTGGGCGGTCAACGGCTGGCGCTTAGTCGGGCAGATCCAGCAGCTAAGGGCCGCTCAGGCTGAGCAGCGGGAAGGGCAGGCCAGCGCCCTGGCTGCGGCGTCCGAAGCGGCGCGCGCCGAAGAACAACGCAGGACCGCAGAACAGAGGGGGATTGCCAATGCTGCAGCGATGGAACGTGACCAAGCCTTGGCTGATGCTAGCGCCGCTGGCGCTCTTGCTGAGCAGCTGCGCGTGCGAGTTGCCCAGCTTGCCGCGGCTGCCCGCGCCACCAACCATCCCGCCGCTGGCGGCGGAGGCACGGCAGCCGGAGATCCCCTCGATGTGCTTACCGACGTGCTCGGCCGGGCTGACAAGAGAGCGGGTGAACTGGCTGAATACGCCGATCGCACCAGGGTCGCAGGGCTTGCCTGTGAACGAAGCTATGACGCGCTGACTCCGGCGCGCTAGCGCCTGAAGCGCTCCGGCGACACGGCCCAGGGGCGCTTTACAGGCCGGCCATGGCCGCTACCCAACGAAGTCCGCCGGATTGGCTTCCTCTGCGCGCAGCCGCACGCCGCCGGCCAGCGGCTGGATGTGCAGCTCGATGTGGTCGCGCCGAGCGCGAGCCCAGCCTGCGCTTATCGCGTCTTCAAGCGTAGGGAACATCTGACGCGGCTCGGACGTGCCGTCTATGTCAAGCGCCCAGCCCTGTTCGGCAGGCACAACGCTGATACTCTTTCCTGGCATCGATAGCTCCAAAGAGGTCGCGGGCGATCCTGCGACGACAGATGCCACCCCGTGCTGAAATCGTATCAGCCCTTGATGTTCGGCGAGTCGTCCTCGAAGCTTCGTCGTTCCTTAATCTCGCCGTCGAGGCCGTGAATCAGCAAATCGACGTGTTCGCGCTTTGCCAGCGCGGTGCCGACGCAAACGGCTTCTTCCTGGCCCGGGAACGTAGTTCCGTCCCCTCCGCCGGCGTGCTGTACAGTCCAGCCGAACTCCGACGCTACCACATGGATGTTGTGCACGGCGGGCTCCTGAGGTTAATGCAACCAGTGTGCTCGCTCGGTACGCGGAGTGCTGTCAGGCGCCGTCCGACAGCCCAAATCCTCTACCGCAATTACCAGCCGGTCTATTTCTCGGTCAATGGGCTATCGATTCCTCTACTGGATGCCGGTCGTCGCGTGCTGGCGCCGGGCAAACACTATCGTGCTTGGCCCGACCTCCGCCCAGCGACTCACTGCGTGCCGCCGCACCTGACCAGCGGCCTGGAAAGAGACGTAGTCCGGCGTCCAGCGCAGCGCGCGGATGTGGCGCACATCGAGGCCATGGACGACGATCCTGTCTCGCTTCTCAATAACGCCTTCGCATTCCAGCTGATGCTCGACCTGGTCGTCAGCAAAGAACTGAGCCTCGAGGAATACAGCAGACGTCGCGCGCAGTTTAGTGGACATGCTTCCATGCCTCCACGATGATGCTGAAGGTCACCGCCACCGCGCCGGCTCCGCCAAAATCAGCGAGCTCGTCGTTCTTCGGATACCCCATGATCGGCGACGCGCGCATCATGCGCAGGATGCCGGGGTTCACCTTTCTGGTCGCCTCAACGGCGGCTACAACCTCGTCTTCGAGCTGATGCAACAGGCACCAGGTCAGGTGCCCGGCGGCTCGGTGACGGGCTACGATGGCCGGGGCGGCCTCGCGGATAGCGGTTTCGGCTGCGTGGATAAGGTCCATGGTCGTCAGTGGTGAGTACTGTATGGATATACAGTGTACCCAAGGGCCAAAACTACCAGCAAACTATTTTCGGGGCATTGGAAGGGGCACCGAAAAACTCAAATAGCTGCCATCCCGCGCTGGTAAAGGATTTATGGAATTTTTATGAATCCTGTCGGCGGGACCATCCACGCTTCAGCTTTCTTCCCATCCCCAAACAAGCAGGCGGGCGGCCGGAGTCCCAGGGCCCTGGCAGGGCAGGGTCAGCGCCGTCTCGGGCCCGAACAGCCTGGTACGGCGATTGCGCCGTTAGCGGTGGTGCGAGGTGGAGCAGTTCTATTTGGCTTGGCGGTTTTGGCCGCAATGTCATTTATGACATTGCCACGTTTCTGCCCCGCGGCACGCGGGTTGCGCGGAAGCGCACTGACATCGTCGGGGTTGACCAGGTCTGGAACCGTCCAGCCGGTCAGGTCGTAGTCATCCATTGCCGAACGGGCGAAAGCCTTCATCTGGTCCAGGTTGCCCGTGTTCTGCGCCGCCGACAGGTTGGTCAACCGCGTGGCGTCGTTGCCGCCGATGTAATTGATCTCGTAAAGTTCATGACGTGCGCCGAACTCGGTGCCGATGGCATCCCACAGCAGCTTCATGACCTTGACGCGTTCCTCGGCCGGCGCGCCGCCGGAACCGCGCAGGTACTTGTCGAGATAGGCTCGTATCTCGGGCACGCTGAAGTCGATCGCATGTGAGTTCAGGTAAATCAGGCCGCTGGCTACGACCTGCTCGATGATATTGCGCACGCGCGGCAATGCCTCCTGGTTCAGTACGCGGTAGGCGCCGGCAAAGTGCGGATCGGGATGGACGTGGCCATGCCAGGGCACTTCGCTCTTGGCCATCGCATCAGACAAGGCCCAGAAAGCGTTGCGCCATGCGATCACCTCGCCGAGGTGCACCTGAACGCCATACAGGCCGCGGGTGCCGGTGATCTCCAGCGCGCGGGCCAATAGTCCGATGATAAAGTCGAGCTTGACCGCGACACGCGTACAGCCGTGGAGCGATGCGCGCTCCAGGTATCCGGAGCCGGATTGTATGGCGTCCGCCTGCGGGACCTCTCCGTGCATGAAGACGTTCTCCCACGGCACGAAAACATTGTCCATCACGAGAATGGCGTCGTTCTCGTCCAGGCGCGATGACAGGGGATAGTCGAACGGGCTGCCGAGTACCGCGGCCCGATATTCGTTCGAGACCCGGCACAGAAGCTTCAATCCCGGGGCGTTGGTGGGTACGATGAACTTGGGCCCTCGCGCTGGCGTGGCGTCGACATTGGCAACATAGGTGTAGTGAGTCAGCGCCGCGCCGGTGGCAACGACCTTGGCCCCGCTCACGTAGATGCCGCCATCGTCTTCATGGACCACACGCACAAATACGTCCGATGTGGCCGACGGCGGCAGATCGCGATCCACCGGGGGATTGACTATGGCGTGGCCCAGGTACCAGGTCCGCTCCTGAGCCTTGCGATACCAATGTCGGGCGTTTTCCTCGTAGCCCTTGTAGAACGCCGGGTTGGCCCCCAGCGTGGCCAGGAACGAGCCCTTGTAGTCCGGAGACCGTCCCATCCAGCCCCATGCGCACTTCTGCCAGCCAGCAATCGCATCGCGCTGCGCCACCTGCTCGGCCGCATCGCGCGGGGCGCGAAAAAAGCGCTGGGTAAAGCCGCCCCATTCGGTCGGAACGCAGAGTTCGGTGTGGCGTTCCGGATCGTGCAGCGCCTGGTACATCCGGGCAATCATGCGCGCCATGTTGCGAAAGGCCGGATGCTCGGCGACATTGCGTACACGCTCTCCGTAGATCCACACTTCGCGCCCATCGTCCAGGCTTTGCAGGAATTCCTTGCCGGTGAACGGCACATAGACGCGGTCGTAGGTATTGCGCAGGTCGTCGAACATATCGCTTGGCTTCTCGCGGAAAGAGTATGTGCCGTACCGCAAGGCGGGCACGCCAGAGCTTCGGTGCGCAAACGCGCAGGCCGAAGCTGCATTGACGATACATTGTTATGCCATGGCAATGACGCGGCGTTTGTGTCCGGGGCCGCTTTCGCTATGTCTGAATGTGAATCCGGCCAGATGCAGATTCGATTCTTGGCGACAGCCTCAGGCAAATTCCCCCATCCCGATTCGATCACCAGGGGGCCAATTGCGCCTTGCTTGCCTATACTTCCGCAAAGGCAAAGGTTGCGTTCCCGACACCTGCCGGCAGCGGCCTTGCCCTACAGGGAGATCGCCATGGTACGCGTCGGACTTCTCGTACGTTCACTAGTGTTGTTGCCGCTTCTCGGGCTCGCCAGTTGCATCTCGGTGCAACGCACCGTTTCCGATCCGCCGCCGAGCGGCCGTACCATCATCGTGCCGCCGGGTTCCACCGTGACATGTACGCCCGGGCCGTGCGAGGTGCGGTAAATCGTTCGGCTGCCAGCAGGCCAAGCGGCGTTGCATCCTGCAGTCTGGGCATGGCGTTGTTCAGTGCGCGCTGGACTTGGAAAAAAGCTGAATCACCGCGACGCCGGCAATGATCAGGCCGATCCCCAGGCAAGCGGCCAGATCCGGGATCTGCCGGTACAGCACCACCGCGATCAGCGTCACCAGCACGATCCCGGCCCCGCTCCAGATTGCATACGCAATCCCTACCGGCACGGTCCGCATCACCATCATCAGCAGCCAGAACGCCGCCACGTAGCCGCCCACCACCAGCACGCTGGGCACCAGCCGCGTGAATCCTTGCGAGGCCTTCAGGCTGCTGGTGGCGATGACTTCGGCGACGATGGCGAGGGCGAGGAGCAGGTATCCGTTCATGGTTGGGGCTGGAAAGAGGGGCGGCAACGCAGCCAGACCGGCATCTTAGCGCCGCCGCCATGTTGCGCCAAAGCCGCGTCCCTCCGTCGTGGTGGTTGTGCGAAGCGGCATTGCGGTTTTCAATGAAACAAAATACAGAACTAGGCACGCCCCGCGGGCGTGCATTACCAGGCAGTCGCGGTATTGCGGCCTGACCAAGCCGGCACGAACCTTACGATGCCGGCGGCTGGCTTTTGGGTAAGGGGAGCGGTATGAATCACACCGGCATCGAAGACGCGGCCGTCTGGCCAACGACGCAGTCCGGGGAGAAGGCGCTGGAGGCGGACACGACGCCATGGCAGGACACCATCGCCGCGGCGGACCATGCGTTGGAAGAAGCCACGCGCATCCAGCGGGGCGTGCAGCACAACCTCAAGCTGATGCAGGAGGTCCGGTCGCTGCGCGAAGAACTGCGCAAGGCCCATGCGGAAATCGACCGCTACCGGGGCATGCACGCGCGGGTGGTGGTCGGTATGCGCCAGCTGGAAGACGACCACACGGGGACGATGAGCCGGTTCAAGGCAGAAAACGAAATGCTGCTGGTGCGCCACCGGGTCTACAAGCTGATGGCCGAGCACTACGCCCGCATGGCGTTGCGGCTGGACCCGCAGACCTTCGCCACGCACCGCGACCGCGTGCTGCAGCACATCCTGTTCCAGCGCCGCAAGGGCGTGCCGCCGGATGCGGTCAGCGCCGCCGACGTTGCCTTCATGATGCTGTAGCGGCGCCTGGGGGGGGGACGCTCAGGGTCGTTCAGGGCGCGCGCGGGCGCCTCAGCTTGTCGAACCTCCGGTCATGCCGGTGGCCGCCATCACCAGCGCGGCCATCAGGAAGGTCCATGCGGCGCGCCTTCCCCTGGCCTGGCTACGTCAGTCCGACACCTTGTCGCTCGGGAACTTGAACGAGTCGCGCAGCAGGTAGCTCATCGGGATATCGAGCCGGATGCCGTGCGGCGGAATCGGCGCCTGGAACCACTTGCGGTACAGCCGCTGCGTGTCCTGGTCATAGATCGACGCCACCAGCGTCTTGTCGACCAGCTGCTTGAAGGCCGCGTCGTGGCGCGACAGCATGATGGCGTAGGGCTCGATGGTGAGCAGGTCGCCGGTGACGCGGTAGTCGTCCGGGCGCGCCGCGTTGGCGCGCAGGCCATAGAGCAGCACGTCATCCATCACGAAGGCATCGGCCTTGCCGGCCTCGACCATGGCAAAGGCCTGGGCGTGGTCCCTGGCCTCGACCAGCCGCAGCTGCAGCGCGCCGGACTCATCCATCTTGCGCAGCGTGGCCAGCGGCGTCGTGCCGGTGGTCGAGACTACGGTCTTGCCGCGCAGGTCCGGCCACCGGTTGATGCCCGACGCCGCCTTGACCAGCATGCGGCTGCCGGCGATGTAATGCGGGATGGTGAAGGCGACCTGCTCGCGCCGCTCGCGGTTGTTGGTGGTGGAGCCGCATTCCAGGTCGGCCTTGCCCTCGACGATGGCCGGGATGCGGCTGGCCGGCGTGACCGGCACCCAGTCCACGCGCAGCGACGGCAGCTTCAGCGCGCCGCGCACGGCGTCGGCAACCTTCAGGCACAGGTCGACGGCATAGCCGACCGGCTTGCCGTCGGCGACGAAGGAGAACGGCACCGAGCTTTCGCGGTGGGCGATGCGGATGGCGCCGGTCTGCCTGATCCGGCGCAGCACCGGCGCGACGTCGGACGGCGCCGCGGCGGCAGGGTCGGTGGCAGTGGTGGATGCGCTGGCGGCGGCGGATGGTGCCGGCATGGCCGCAGCCAGCAGCGCCACTGCCAGCGCGGCCAGGGCAGGGCATGACAAGACGGGCGCGCGCTTCCCGCAGGAAGGCAGGCGCCCCGGACCCGGATCGAACATGTAACCCCCGTACAAAAATGACTGGAACCGGCGCGGGCAGCGGCCGGAGGCCAACCACCCGTTCCGTCTTCTGGCCGGCTGTGGCGCCGGCTCTGCGTTGTCTTGCCTGTCGTCTTGCGTGTCGTCTTGCCTGTCGTGCCGGCACCCCGGGTGTGCAGGACAAGCCATTGTTCCACGCGGCACCGGGTCCGGACAACTGGCGGCGCGGCAAGCGTGCCCGGCGAGCAACGCCGGGTTGACGGGACTTTCCCTTACGGATTTGTCCGACTGGAGCGGGACCGGGCCCATTGATACTCTGTTTGCGTGCCTTGCGAGCAGGGCACCGAGGAGAGACTCTTGGGCCCGCAGTGCGCGGGCCCTTCTTTTTTGGGCCGCCTGCCCGGGGGCCGCGTGTCTGGGGCCGCCTGCGGCCGGGGTCGTCTACAATGCGGGCTGCCGCGCCATGCCCGGCAACCATCCCCGTCCGATCCGGCTCCGTCTTTCCATTCGTCGTCTTTTCCCATGGCCCTGTTTTCCATTACCGACGCCCAGCTCGCCTTCGGGCACGTGGCTTTGCTCGACCACGCCGATTTTTCGCTGGAGTCCGGCGAACGCGTGGGCCTGATCGGGCGCAACGGCTCGGGCAAGTCCTCGCTGCTGAAGATCGTGGCCGGGCTGTCGGCGCCTGACGATGGCCTGATCGCACGCCAGAGCGGTGTGACCAGTGCCTACGTGCCGCAGGAGCCGCAGTTCGAGCCGGGCATCACCGTGTTCGACGCGGTGTCGCAGGGCATGGGCGATGCGCATGACCTGCTGGTGCGCTACGAGGCCGCGGCCGATCGCGTTGCCGAGCACCACGACGACGAAGCCGCGCTGGCCGAACTGCACCGGCTGCAGTCCGAGCTGGACGCCGCCGGCGCCTGGCAGCTGCGCACCCGCGTGGAAACCACGCTGGCCCGGCTGGGGCTCGATTCGCACACCCGCGTCGACGCGCTCTCCGGCGGCCTGCAAAAGCGCGTGGCGCTGGCGCAGGCGCTGGTCGCCGAACCCGACATCCTGCTGCTGGACGAGCCGACCAACCACCTCGACGTGGAGGCGATCCGCTGGCTGGAAGACCTGCTGCTCGCCTTCCGCGGCAGCGTGCTGCTGATTACCCATGACCGCGCCTTCCTGGACCGCGTGGCCACTCGCATCGTCGAGCTGGACCGCGGCCGGCTGGTGTCCTTCCCCGGCAACTTTGCCGCCTACCAGGCGCGCAAGGAAGAAATGCTGGCCGCCGAGCAGGTCGAGCAGGCCAAGTTCGACAAGCTGCTGGCGCAGGAAGAAGTGTGGATCCGCAAGGGCGTGGAGGCGCGCCGCACGCGCAGCGTATCTCGCATCCAGCGCCTGGTGGCGATGCGCACCGAGCGCGCCGCGCGCCGCGAGGTGCAGGGCAACGTCAAGCTGGAGGTATCGCAGGCGGACCGCTCCGGCAAGATCGTGTCCGAGCTGACCGACGTGAACAAGGCCTATGGCGACAAGGTGGTGGTGCGCGATTTCACCGCCACCATCACGCGCGGCGACAAGGTTGGCCTGATCGGCCCCAATGGCGCCGGCAAGACCACGCTGCTGCGGCTGATCCTGGGCGAGCTGGCGCCGGACAGCGGCACGGTGCGCAACGGCAGCAACCTGCAGGTGGCGTACTTCGACCAGATGCGCACCGCGCTTGACCTGGAAAAATCGCTGGCCGACACCATCAGCCCGGGCAGCGACTGGGTCGAGGTCAACGGGCAGCGCAAGCACGTGATGAGCTACCTGGGCGATTTCCTGTTCGCGCCGGAGCGCGCGCGTTCGCCGGTCAAGTCGCTGTCGGGCGGCGAGCGCAACCGCTTGCTGCTGGCGCGGCTGTTCGCGCGGCCGGCCAACGTGCTGGTGCTGGACGAGCCGACCAACGACCTCGATATCGATACGCTGGAGCTGCTGGAAGAACTGCTGCAGGACTACAGCGGCACGGTGTTCCTGGTCTCTCACGACCGCGCGTTCCTGGACAACGTGGTGACCTCCACCATCGCCGCCGAGGGTGAAGGCGTGTGGCGCGAGTCGGTGGGCGGCTATTCCGACTGGGTCGAGCAATCGGCCCGCGCCGCGGCGATCCAGGCGGCGCGCAAGCCGGAGCAGAAGGCGGCCGAGCCGGCCAGGGGCAAGGATTCGCGCGAGGCGCGCGGCGCCAATCGTTCGGTCAAGCTGTCATACAAGGAGCAGCGCGAGCTGGATGGCCTGCCGGAGCGCATCGCCGCGCTGGAGACCGAGCAGAAGACGATTTCGGCGCAGTTGGAGGATGGCTCGCTCTATGTCAGCGACGCGGCCAAGGCGGCGCAGCTCGCAACGCGGCATGATGAGATCGAGATGGAATTGCTGGAGGCGTTGGAGCGGTGGGAGGTGTTGGAGGGGAAGGTGAAGGGGGAGGGGATATAAGGAGCGACAGGCTCTCGGCTTGTTCAAGCGCCGGTGTCGCTGTTGGTGACATGCTGTCGGCTGTTTATGCGTCCGCTGTCGCTGCTTATGACATGCTGTCGGCCGTTGAGCCGCCTGGTTCCGCCCTCCTGGGCGGGTCACTTTTTGTCCGAGCGACAAAAAGTAACCAAAAAGCGCGTTTACTGCCCTGCGGGCGGTCACTCTTATCGTAGTGGGCTTGGGCTTTCGTACGGGGCTTTGCTTCGTTGCAGAGCAGGACTGCCTGACGCCTTGGTGCGCCAAGGTGGCCTGCGATTAAAGCGATGTTTGAACGAGCCCAGAGCTGTGGCGGGCCCCTGCTGCCGACCGCAACGTAGGAACGCCTACGGCTGCTGCGCTGCGCGCCGGCCCTAAGGTGGCAGGGCTGCGCCCACGTCCTGATCCGGGCCTCGGGCCCGGCGTCCTTCACGACCGCGCTGTGCGAGCGCAGCGATGCACTCCGTGCCCAAGCCCCCGACCTACGATACTGAGCGCGCGCAGCGCAGCCGTAGGCGTCCCCGCGTTGACGCCGGCAGCAGGCGGCCTGCGCCCGGCATGGGGATCGTCCAATAGTGGGTCGACGCAGCCACTATCCCAAACTCACCTGGCGTAGCAGGTTTGAGCCACCAGCCACATCGAACGGAAATCACCACCGCCCGACCCACCCACGCCGCCAAATTGATAGCCAGCCGCTCAGGCGACGCGTTTTTTGGTTACTTTTTGTCGCTCGGACAAAAAGTGACCCGCCCAGCAGGGCGGAACCAGGCGGTTCAACGGCCGACAGCATGTCATAAGCAGCGACAGCAACGCTTCAACGGCCGACAGCTTGTCACAAACAGCGAAAGCGGCGATTCCACGGGCCTGCCCAACCTCACCCGCACCAAGCCAGCACCATATTCGTCAGATCAACCACAAACGAAGGCCGCAGATACCCCACGAAGCCAAGCGCCAGCACCCCGCCCAGCACCGCCAGCCCGGCTGCCTTCGCCATGCGCGCGCGGCCCGCAACCATCACGCCGCCACCGGCTGACCACGCACCAGCGCCTGCTCGCGAATCGGCAGGTTAACCAGCGCCGCCAGCACTCCCAGCCCGATCGAAATCAGCCACACCGTGTTGTACCCACCGGTACGGTCATAGAGATAGCCCCCCAGCCACGCCCCAAGGAAGCTGCCGATCTGGTGCGAGAAAAACACCACCCCCGACAGCATCGACAGGTACTTCACCCCGAACACCTGCGCGATGATGCCGTTGGTCAGCGGCACCGTCGACAGCCACAGGAACCCCATCAGCGCCGCGAATACCCAGGTGCTCGCCACCGTCAGCGGCAACAGCAGGTAGCCGGCGATCACCACGGCGCGCGCCAGGTAGATAAACGCGAGCAGGTAGCGCTTGGGCAGCCGCTGGCCCATGGCGCCGGCGGTATAGGTGCCGAACACATTGAACAGACCGATCAGCGCCAGCGCCACGACGGCCACCTTCGGGTCGGTCAGGCCCTGGTCCTTCAGGTACGGCGCAAGGTGCACGCCGATAAACACCACCTGGAAGCCACACACGAAGTAGCCCAGCGTCAGCAGCTGGTAGTTGCGGTTGCCGAAGGCCTCGCGGATCGCCTGGCCGATGGTCTGGTGCTGGCCGGCGCCGTGCGCCATCTCGCTCGGTTCGCGCAGGGTCAGCGCCAGCGGGAGCATCACGCAGGCCATCAGCGCCATCACATAGAGCGCGTTCTGCCAGCCCAGGCCGGAAATCAGCCCCTGCTCCACCGGGATCATCAGGAACTGCCCGAACGATCCCGCCGCGGCGGCGATGCCCATCGCCCACACGCGCTTCTCGGGGCTGGCCACGCGGCCGATCACGCCGTAGACGATGCTGTAGGTGGTGCCGGACTGGGCGATACCGATCATCACCCCGGCGCCGGTGGCAAAGGCCGTGCCGCTGGTCGCCAGCGCCATCACCACCAGGCCCGCCACATACAGCGCCACGCCGACCAGCATGATGCGCAGCGCGCCGAACTTGTCGGCCAGCGCGCCGGCGAAGGGCTGGCTGGCGCCCCACATCAGGTTCTGCAGTGCCAGCGCGAAGGCGAAGGTCTCGCGGTTCCAGCCGTGCGCCTGCGTGATCGGCAGGTTGAACAGGCCGAAGCCGTGGCGGATGCCCATCGATAGCGTGACGAGCAGGCCCCCGCACACCAGCACGGTGGTCAGGGAAAGTTGTCGGTTTTGCATGTCTTGGCTCGGTGTGCGGCTGGCCGCGCGGTGGCGCGGCGCCGGCATGGATTGTCTGTGCTTGTTGTGAACCGTGCCGGGACGGCAATCTGGCTTGCCGTGGGCGGGGTGGTGGCGAGTTTACCCCGGACGCGGAAAACGCGTACGCCACCCGCTTGATGCCGGCGGCGCGGCAGAAAGTGGCGGCGCCGCGGCAAATGCGGCGCGGGCCCCGGCGGCAGCCGCAAGCGTTTTTCAGCGGGAATACCGCCCCGCGCATCCATTACAATGCAGTGCCCGGTGCCCCGGCGCGTGCACAGTTGTACGCCCGCGGCAGCCGGGACATCCACTTTCGTAGCGACTCCATGGCGAGCAAAACCAGTCAGTACAGCGAATCTTCCATCCGGGTCCTGAAGGGCCTGGAGCCGGTCAAGCAGCGCCCCGGCATGTACACCCGGACCGACAACCCCCTGCATATCGTGCAGGAGGTGATCGACAACGCCTCGGACGAGGCCCTGGGCGGCCACGGCTCCGAGATCCTGGTGACCCTGCACCGCGACGGCAGCGTCAGCGTGGAGGACGACGGCCGCGGCATCCCGGTGGGCATCCACCCGGAAGAAGGCGTGCCGGTGGTCGAGATCGTCTTTACCCGGCTGCACGCCGGCGGCAAGTTCGACAAGGGCAAGGGCGGCGCCTATGCCTTCTCGGGCGGCCTGCACGGCGTGGGCGTGTCGGTGACCAACGCGCTGTCGACGCAGCTGGACGTGACCGTCTGGCGCGACGGCATGAACTCGACGCTGACGTTCTCCGGCGGCGACGTGACCTCGCCGCTGGCCTCGCGCAAGCTCGAGCGCGGCGAGAAGAAGAACGGCACGCGCGTGCAGGTGTGGCCGGACGCCAGGTATTTCGATTCGGCCGCGATCCCGCAGGCCGAGTTGCAGCGGCTGCTGCGCAGCAAGGCCGTGCTGCTGCCGGGCGTCAAGGTGACGCTGGTGCTCGAGAAGAGCGGCGAAACCCAGACCTGGCAGTACGACCAGGGCCTGAAGGGCTACCTGGTCGAAGCGCTGGCGCAAGGCAGCGGCTCGGAGCTGGTGATACCGATGTTCGAGGGCGAGCATTTCGCCGATCCCGACGCCAACCCCGGCGAGGAAGGCTTTGCCGACGGCGAAGGCGCCTCATGGGTGGTGGCCTGGACCGAGGACGGCGCGCCGGTGCGCGAGTCCTACGTCAACCTGATCCCCACGCCGGCCGGCGGCACGCACGAGTCCGGCCTGCGCGAAGGCCTGTTCCAGGCGGTCAAGAGCTTTATCGAGATGCACGCGCTGCAGCCCAAGGGCGTCAAGCTGATGAGCGAAGACGTGTTCGCGCGCGCCTCGTTCGTGCTCTCGGCCAAGGTGCTCGACCCGCAGTTCCAGGGCCAGATCAAGGAACGCCTGAACAGCCGCGACGCGGTGCGGCTGGTCTCCACCTTCAGCCGCCCGGCGCTGGAGCTGTGGCTGAACCACCATGTCGAGTACGGCAAGAAGCTGGCCGAGCTGGTGATCCGCCAGGCGCAGGCGCGCACGCGCGCGGCGCAGAAGGTCGAGAAGAAGAAGGGCTCCGGCGTGGCCGTGCTGCCCGGCAAGCTGACCGACTGCGAATCCACCGACGTGACCCGCAACGAGCTGTTCCTGGTCGAGGGCGATTCCGCCGGCGGCTCGGCCAAGATGGGCCGCGACAAGGAATTCCAGGCCATCCTGCCGCTGCGCGGCAAGGTGCTCAACACCTGGGAGACCGAGCGCGACCGGCTGTTCGCCAACAACGAGGTGCACGACATCGCGGTGGCGATCGGCGTGGATCCGCACGGCGCCAACGACGAGCCCGACCTGTCCAACCTGCGCTACGGCAAGATCAGCATCCTGTCGGACGCGGACGTGGACGGCGCGCATATCCAGGTGCTGCTGCTGACGCTGTTCTTCCGCCACTTCCCCAAGCTCATCGAGGCCGGCAACGTCTATGTGGCGCGCCCGCCGCTGTTCCGCGTCGATGCTCCCGCGCGCGGCAAGAAGCCGGCGCAGAAGCTGTACGCGCTGGATGAAGGCGAGCTGGTGGCCATCCAGGACAAGCTGGTCAAGGACGGCGTCAAGGATGGCAGCTGGCAGATCTCGCGCTTCAAGGGCCTGGGCGAAATGAGCGCCGAGCAGCTGTGGGAAACCACCATGAACCCCGACACGCGCCGCTTGCTGCCCGTGACGCTGGGCGAATACGACCTGCCGCAGACCGTGGAGATGATGAACATGCTCATGGGCAAGGGCGAGGCCGCGCAGCGCCGCAGCTGGCTGGAAGAGAAGGGCAACGAGGTCGAGGCCGATATCTGACCACTGGAGCGCCGGCCCGCGATTGGGGGGATAATCCCCCAGTCCGCAGACCAGCAGGAACGCACGATGACGACGAGACCCCCCGGCAATCCATGGCGCAGGACGGCAGCCGCCGTGCTGGCGCTGGCCGGGCTCGCCTGCGCGCCGGCGGCCCATGCCGAGCTGTGGGGCTATATCGATGCCGACGGCATCGCGCACTTTGCCGACCAGAAGCTCGACTCGCGCTACAAGCTGTTCATGAAGGACGGCGGCAAGCTCGACAGCGCGCGGCTGGCAGCGATCCAGCGCGGCAGGGCGCCAGCCGGCGCGGACGGCGCTGACGATATCGACCTCGAACAGCACAAGCTCTACCGGTACGTCGTCAACCATCCCAATATCAAGACCGTCGAGCCGCTGATCCACCAGATCGCCAGCAGGCAGGACGTCGATCCCGCGCTGGTCAAGGCGGTGATGGCGGTCGAGTCGGGTTTCAACCCGGGTGCGGTCTCGCCAAAGGGTGCGATCGGGCTGATGCAGGTGATTCCCGACACCGGCGCGCGCTTCGGCGTCAGCGCCGACCAGCGCCGCACGGTCGAACAGAAGCTGGCCGACCCGCGCACCAACATCACGGCTGGCGTGCGCTACCTGCGCTGGCTGATGCAGCTGTTCCCGAACAACCTGGAACTGGTGCTGGCGGCGTATAACGCGGGCGAAGGTGCGGTGCAGCGTTACAACAACCGGATTCCGCCGTACCCCGAGACGCGGCAGTATGTCAGCACGGTCCTGCAGTTCTACCGGTTCTACCAGCCCGCCCAGGGCGCGGGGCCCATGCGCGCCAGTGCCATTGCCGACGGGCCGCGCGTAAAGATGGTGATCGGCGGGCGGCGCAATATGCCCTGACCGGCATGACCGAACCACAAGCAACCCGGCGCGCTGCTGCAATATGGCGCGCCGAATTCTTGCCTATCCATGGAACAACAAGACATCACGTTTCAACCTGAAGAGCCGGCCGATTCGCTGACGCTGGCCCGCTACGCCGAGCGCGCCTACCTTGACTACGCCGTCAGCGTGGTCAAGGGCCGCGCGCTGCCGGAAGTGGCCGACGGCCAGAAGCCGGTGCAGCGCCGCATCCTGTTCGCGATGCACGAGATGGGCCTGCGCGCCGATGCCAAGCCGGTCAAGTCCGCGCGCGTGGTCGGCGACGTGCTGGGCAAGTTCCACCCGCACGGCGACCAGTCCGCCTATGACGCGCTGGTGCGCCTGGCGCAGGACTTCTCGCTGCGCTACCCGCTGATCGACGGCCAGGGCAACTTCGGCTCGCGCGACGGCGACGGCGCCGCGGCGATGCGGTACACCGAAGCGCGCCTGACGCCGATCTCGCGGCTGCTGCTCGACGAGATCGACCAGGGCACGGTCGACTTCGTCCCCAACTACGACGGCTCGATGCAGGAGCCGAAGCTGCTGCCGGCGCGGCTGCCGTTCGTGCTGCTCAACGGCGCCTCCGGCATCGCGGTGGGCATGGCCACCGAGATCCCGCCGCACAACCTGCGCGAGGTCGCCGCGGCCACCGTGGCGATGATCCGCAACCCGAATATCTCGCTGGCCGAGCTGCTGGCGCTGATGCCGGGCCCGGACTATCCCGGCGGCGGCCAGATCATTTCGCCGGCGGCGGACATTGCCCAGATCTACGAGAACGGCCGCGGCAGCCTGAAGGTGCGCGCGCGCTGGACCATCGAGGAAATGGCGCGAGGCCAGTGGCAGATGGTGGTGAACGAACTGCCGCCGAATACTTCCGCGCAGAAGGTGCTGGAAGAAATCGAGGAAATCACCAATCCCAAGATCAAGGCCGGCAAGAAGGCGCTGACGCCGGACCAGCAGCAGCTCAAGGCCACCGTGCTGGCGGTGCTGGACGCGGTTCGCGACGAATCCGGCAAGGACGCGCCGGTGCGGCTGGTGTTCGAGCCCAAGAGCAAGAACATCGACCAGCAAGAGTTCATCCAGGCGCTGCTGGCGCATACCAGCCTGGAGTCGGGCGCGCCGATCAACCTGGTGATGATCGGCACCGATGGCCGCCCGCGCCAGAAGGGCCTGCGCGAGATCCTGGGCGAGTGGATCGCGTTCCGCTTCGACACGGTCACGCGCCGCACGCGCCATCGCCTGGGCAAGGTCGAGGACCGCATCCACATTCTCGAAGGCCGGATGCTGGTGCTGCTCAATATCGACGAGGTGATCCGCATCATCCGCGAGAGCGACGAGCCCAAGCCCGCGCTGATCGAAGCCTTCGAGCTGACCGACCGCCAGGCCGAGGACATCCTGGAAATCCGCCTGCGCCAGCTGGCGCGGCTGGAAGCGATCAAGATCGAGAAGGAACTGAAGGACCTGCGCGAAGAGCAGGCCGACCTGGACGTGCTGCTCAAGTCCGAGACCATGATGCGCCGCCGCATCATCAAGGAGATCGAGACCGACGCCAGGCAGTACAGCCCGGAAGACAAGGATCCGCGCCGCACGCTGATCCAGGAAGAACGCCGCGCCGCGGCCGAAGTGCGCGTGATCGACGAGCCGGTGACGGTGATCATGTCGCAGAAGGGCTGGGTGCGCACGCGCCAGGGCCATGGCCACGATCCGCAGCAGTTCACCTTCAAGGCGGGCGATGCGCTCTACAACACCTTTGACTGCCGCACCGTCGACGTGCTGCTGGTGTTCGGCACCAATGGCCGGGTCTATTCCGTGCCGGTCTCCAGCCTGCCGGGCGGGCGCGGCGACGGGGTGCCCATCACCACGCTGATCGAGTTGCAGTCCGGCAGCCAGGTGGCACACACCTTTGCCGGCAGCGCCAGCCAGCGCATGCTGATCGCCACCGCCGGCGGCAACGGCTTCCTGACCACGGTGGCCGACATGACCGGCCGGCAGAAGGGCGGCAAGTCGTTCCTGACGCTGGACGACGGCGATGCCCCGCTGCCGCCGGCGCCGATCGGCGACGAGGCCACGCATGCGGCCTGCCTGTCCGGCAATGGCCGCCTGCTGCTGGTGGCGCTGGATGAGGTCAAGGTGCTGTCGGCCGGCGGCCGCGGCGTGATCCTGATGGAGCTGGAGCCCAGGGAGAAGCTGCTGCAGGCGGTGGCCGTGGGCGCGCCGGGGCTGATGCTGTCGGGCGCGGGCCGGGGCGGCAAGCCGTCGTCGCAGAAGCTGGCCGGGCAATCGCTGCTGCCGTATGTCGGCAAGCGCGCGCGCAAGGGCAAGCAGATCGAGGCGAAGCTGAAGGAGCCGAGGATCGATCCGGTGCGGGTGGAGGCGCCGGGCAACGGCAACTGAGTTTCGCCGGAGCCAGTGTTTGCTCCCCTCTCCCATTCATGGGAGAGGGGAGCAAACAGCAGGATCAATCCACCCCCACAAATCCCCCCGTCTGATGCGCCCACAACCGCGCATACAGCCCCCCATGCGCGAGCAATTCCGCATGCGTGCCGCTCTCCACGATATGCCCGTTGTCCAGCACCACCAGCCGGTCCATGCGCGCGATCGTCGACAGCCGGTGCGCGATGGCAATTACCGTCTTGCCTTGCATCAGCGTTTCCAGGCTGTCCTGGATCGCCGCTTCCACTTCCGAATCCAGCGCCGAGGTCGCTTCATCGAGGATCAGGATCGGCGCGTTCTTCAGCAGCACCCGCGCGATCGCGATGCGCTGGCGCTGTCCGCCTGACAGCTTCACGCCGCGTTCGCCCACCTGCGCCTCCAGTCCGGTATTGCCGTGGGCATCGACCAGGCCGGGAATGAACTCGTCCGCGCGCGCGCCGTGCAGCGCATTGGCCAGGTCGGCCTCGGTGCTGGAGGGTTTGCCGTACAGCAGGTTCTCGCGGATCGAGCGGTGCAGCAGCGAGGTGTCCTGCGTCACCATGCCGATCTGCGCGCGCAGGCTTTCCTGCGTGACATCGGCGATGTCCTGCCCGTCGATCAGGATGCGGCCGCTTTCCACGTCATAGAGCCGCAGCAGCAGGTTGACCAGCGTCGACTTGCCCGCGCCGGACGGGCCGACCAGGCCGATCTTCTCGCCCGGCCGCACCGTCAGGTTGACGCCCTCGATCACGCCCGAGCCCTTGCCGTAGTGGAATCCCACCTGCTCGAAGCGGACTTCGCCCTGCGTCACGCGCAGCGGCTGCGCATTGGCGCGGTCATTGACCTTGCGCGGCACGGCGATGGTCTTCATGCCGTCCTGCACCTGCCCGACGTTCTCGAAGATGCCGTTGACCACCCACATGATCCAGCCGGACATATTGTTGATGCGGATCACCAGGCCCGTGGTCAGCGCGATCGCGCCAGTGGTGACATGCCCGGTGCTCCACAGCCACACCGCCAGCCCGGTGGTGCCGGCGATCAGCGCGCCGTTCATGGCGGTGATGGTGACGTCCATGCCGCTGACCATGCGTCCGGCCAGCCGGGTCTTTTCGGTCTGCTCGGCCATGGCGTCGCGCGCGTAGTCCTCTTCCTGCCGGGTATGGGCGAACAGCTTGAGCGTGGTGATGTTGGTATAGCCGTCGACGATGCGCCCCATCAGCCGCGAGCGCGATTCGGTGGCGATCACCGAGCGCTCCTTCACGCGCGGCACGAAGTACAGCAGCGCGGCCACGTAGCAGGCGATCCACAGCAGCAGCGGGATCATCAGCCGCCAGTCCGCCTGCGCGAACAGCACCAGCGAACTGACGGCGTAGATCACCACGTGCCACAGCGCGTCGACCGCCTGCACGGCGGAGTCGCGCAGCGAGAAGCCGGTCTGCATGATGCGCTGGGCGATGCGCCCGGCAAAGTCGCTCTGGAAGAACGACAGGCTCTGCTTGAGCACGTAGCGGTGGTTCTGCCAGCGGATCAGGTTGGACAGGCTGGGGTTGATGACCTGGTGCACCAGCACGTCGTGCAGGCCGAAGAAGATGGGCCGCAGCAGCACCGCCACCACCAGCATCCACACCAGCTCGTTGCGATGCCGGCTGAAGAATTCCGCGCCGGGCGTGGTCTGCGCCATGTCGACCAGCCGGCCGAGGAAGCTGAACAGCGCCACCTCGATCAGCGCGCCGACCAGGCCCACCAGCAACAGCAGCACGAACACGCCCCAGACTTCGCGCAGGTACCAGGTGTAGAAGCGCAGGACCTGGCCTGGCGGCTCGCGGTCGGGCATGGGACGGAAGGGGTCGATCAGTCTTTCCAGGCGACGCAACATGGCAGGGTTCCCGTTGTGTGCCACGGCGCGCCCAGTCGTCCGTGTTGTCCTTGCAGGATCCGGGGGGCGCTTGCGGCGGATCAGACGCAACATGATACGCGCGTTGCCCAATGGAAAAGCCCCACCAGGGGCGGGGCCTTGTCCGAAACGCCTTGCCGAAATTGCCGCGGCGGCAGGGCACTCAGGGGTGGTGGATCACCATATGCGTGAACGGCGGCACGTAGGCCTGCAGCGTCACGAACAGGCCCACCAGGATCGCCAGTACGATCGAGTGGAAGAACACGTAGCGCAGGATGTCGCCTTCGTGGCCGTACCACTTGGTCGCCGTGGAGGCCACCACGATGGACTGCGCGTCGATCATCTTGCCCATCACGCCGCCCGAGCTGTTGGCCGACGCCATCAGCACCGGCGACAGGCCCAGCTGCTCGGCGGTGGTCTTCTGCAGGCCGCCGAATAGCACGTTCGAGGCCGTGTCCGAGCCGGTCAGCGCCACGCCCAGCCAGCCCAGCATGGTGCCGAACAGCGGGTAGAGCACGCCGGTGTGGGCGAAGGCCAGGCCCAGCGTGGCATCAAGGCCCGAGTAGCGGGTCAGGTAGCCGACGCCGAACATCGCGCAGATGGTCAGCAGCGAGTAGCGCACCAGCTTGATGGTTTCCCAGTACTCCTTGAACAGGCGCGGCACCGAGTAGCCCATCAGCAGGCCGCCGGCGATCGCCGAGACAAAGATGCCGGTGCCGGCCATCGACAGCACGTTGAAGTTGAACACGGCGCCTTCGATGACTTCCTTGGGCACCACCGGCGGCACCTTGACGATGGCCTTGTCGAGACCCGGGATCGGGAATTTCCAGGCCCACACGCTATCCATCAGCTTCTTGAACTCGGGGATGCCCCAGACGAACACGAACACCGTCAGGATCACCCACGGCATCCAGGCCTTGGCCACCGAGATGCCGGCCGAGGCGGCGCTGGCGGCGGCATCGGCTTCCAGCGCTTCGGGATGGTCAACCTTGGATTCGTCGTGGCGGCCCAGGATCTTGGTCGAAGTCCAGATTTCCTTCGGATGCCAGACCTTCAGGAACAGCGTCAGCGCGCCCATCGACACCAGCGCCGCGATCACGTCCACCAGCCACGGGCCGTGGAAGTTCGACACCAGGAACTGCGGGATGGCAAAGCTCACGCCCGCGACCAGGATCGCCGGCCAGATCGCCAGCATGCCGCGGAAGCCGGCAAAGGCCCAGATCAGCCAGAACGGCACGATCACCGAGAAAAACGGCAGCTGGCGGCCGATCATGGCCGACAGGTCGAGCAGGTCCAGCCCCGTCACCGAAGCCAGGCCGATGATCGGCGCGCCCAGCGCGCCGTAGGCCACCGGCGCGGTATTGGCGATCAGCGCCAGCCCCGAGGCGGCCAGCGGCGAGAAGCCCAGGCCGATCAGGATGGCGCCGGTCACGGCCACCGGCGTGCCAAATCCGGCGGCACCCTCGAAGAAGGCGCCGAAGCTGAACGCCACCAGCAGCAGTTGCAGGCGGCGGTCCTCGGTGATGCCGGAGATCGAGTTCTGCAGCACCTTGAACGATCCGTTCAGGGTGGTGAGCCGGTGCAGGAAGATGATGTTCAGCACGATCCAGCCGATCGGGAACAGCCCGGAGACGATGCCGAGCCCCGCCGCCTTGCCGGCCATCGCCGCCGGCATGCCGAACACCGTGGATGCGACCACGATGCCGATCAGCAGCGCCAGCCCCGCGGCCAGGTGTGCCTGCATATGAAAGAACGCCAGCGCTGCCAGCAGCACGGCGACGGGAATGCCCGCGGCAATGGTCGACAGCGCCATATTGCCCAGCGGGTCATAGACTTGACTCCACACGATCGAAATCCTCCTCAGGTTGGCTCGGGAGCCCGGGCGATCTGCGTGCCCTGGGGCGACCCGCTTGCGCTTTGCACCGGCGCGCGGCATCCGCCGCGCGCGGGAAAGAACCAGCGATTGTAGGAACGGGTTCCGTGTTCGCTTCCGTACATTGCGTCATGCATGGCATGAGCCACATTCAGGGACTAGGGATTCCCCGAAGGGCATGGCAGCGCACGTGGGACGCACCCGGCACACCGCCCAGAGTACTCTAAACGGCGCCTGTTGCAAAAGTATGCCTGCCTGCGCGTGGCCCGGATGACTGGCCTGGCAGCCATGGCGGGGGACTGGCGCGAGCGCGGTGTAGCGGCGCATACTGGCGTTCGCCATGACGCGGGCGCTGCCCGCATGCCAACATCGAACGAGCTGCCCCATGACTGAATTCCTGCCCGCGTGGCCGCTGCTGACCGCCTTCGTGCTGGCCAGCCTGGCGCTGGCCATCACCCCCGGCCCGGCCGTGGTCTATATCGTGACGCGCACGCTGGCGCAGGGCCGGCAGGCCGGGCTGGCGTCGATCGGCGCGGTGGCGCTGGGCAACCTGGGTAACGCCATCGGCGCGTCGCTGGGGCTGGCGGTGCTGTTCTCGGTGTCGGCGCTGGCGTTCTCGGTGGTCAAGTACGCAGGTGCGGCCTACCTGATCTGGCTCGGCATCCGCGCGCTGCGTGGCGGCGCTGCGGCGGCGGGCGGCGGTACGCCGGAGGTGGCGCAGCGCAGCCTGCGCCAGGTGATGCGCGACGGCTTCGTGGTGGCGCTGCTCAACCCCAAGACCGCGATCTTCTTCGCCGCCTTCCTGCCGCAGTTCATGAACCCGGCCGGCTCGGCGCTGGCGCAGAGCCTCGCGCTGGGCGTGGCCTTCGTGCTGATCGCCGCCACCACCGACGCCTGCTACGTCATGGCCGCGGCCGCGGTGATGCCGGCGCTGCGCCGCGCCGGGCGGGCACGCGCATTCGGCCGCTACCTGACGGGGGCGGCGTTTATCGGGCTGGGGATCTTTACGGCGACTTCGGGCTCGCGTGCCGCGAAATAGGCAGCTAGAAGCAGAGGAAGGAAAAACTGCCGCCGCTCAGCGCAGCGGCAGTTCCAGGATGCCGCCGGCGGCAGGGCGGGCACGCATTGCCGCCAGCCAACGCTGCAGGTCGGGCCGCGGCTGGTGCTGGATCGGCAGGCCCATCCAGCGGTGCGCGGCGCAAGCCAGCGAGATATCCGCCATGGTGAAGCGGTCGCCGCCGATGAACTCCCGGCCCGCCAGCGCCTTGTCCAGCAGCGCCGCCAGCCGCTCGGTGCGGGCGCACGAGGCCTGGATGGCGGCTTCGTCGCGCTCGCCGTCGGGCGTGCGCACCAGGTTCAGGAACGCCGTCACCATGGCCGGGCTGAAGGCCGTGGTCTGCCAGTCCATCCAGCGGTCGGCCGAGGCGCGCGCCTTGACGTCTTCGGGCCACAGCGTGCCCTCGCCGTAGCGCGCGCACAGGTAGCGCACGATCGCGTTCGATTCCCACAGCACGAAGGGCTCGCCGCCCACGTCCGTGCCGCGGAAATCCTCGATCACCGGGATCTGGCGGTTCGGGTTCAGGCGGACGTAGGCCTCGGTGTCGAGGTCGCCCTTGTTGACGCCGATATCGACGCGCTCATGGTCCAGGTGCAGCTCGCGCGCGCACCAGACCACTTTCTGCACGTTGATGGAGGAGAGTCGGCCCCAGATACGCAGCATGTCGGCTCCTGGATTGCGCGCCCGTGCGGCGTCAGGCCGCGCGCGCTTGCCTGGCGGCAGCGGCGGCGATGGACTCGCGGAACAGCTCGCCCAGGATCGCCACGCCCTGCTCGATGCGCTCGGGCGGCACCGTGACGAACGCCAGGCGCAGCGCATTGCGCTTCGGGTTGCTGGCGTAGAACGGCGCGCCCGGCACATAGGCCACGTTGCGCTTCACCGCTTCTTCCAGGATAGCCATGCTGTCCAGCCCTTCGGGCAGCTCCATCCAGATAAACATGCCGCCTTCGGGCGTGTTCCAGGTCACGCCTTCCGGCATATGGCGCTTGAGCGCGTCCAGCATGGTCTGGCACTGCTTGCTGTAGAGCTCGCGGATGGTCGGGATATGGCGGTCGAGCAGGCCGTCGCGCACGGTCTCATAGGCCACGCGCTGCGTGAAGGTCGGCGTATGCAGGTCCGATGCCTGCTTGGCCTGGCACAGCTTGAAATGCAGCTCGGGCGGGGCGATCACGTAGCCCAGGCGCATGCCGGGAGCCAGGATCTTCGAGAACGAGCCCATGTAGATCACGCCGTCCGGATTCATCGACAGCAGCGTCGGCAGCTGGTCGCCGGTATAGCTGAGCGCGCCGTACGGATCGTCTTCCACCACCAGCACGCCCAGTTCCTGCGCGCGCGCCACCAGTGCCTGGCGGCGCTCCAGCGGCAGGCGGCGGCCGGTTGGGTTCTGGAAGTTGGGCAGGGCGTACAGGAAGCGCGCGCCGGCGGTCAGCTCGGGCGTCAGCGCCTCGGGCACCAGGCCCTTGTCGTCGGTCGGGATCGAGACGAACTCGGGTTCGAACAGCGAGAACGCCTGCAGCGCGCCGAGGTAGCTGGGGGTTTCCACCATCACCTTGCTGCCCGGGTCGATCATCACCTTGGCGATCAGGTCCAGCGCCTGCTGCGAGCCGGTCACGATCAGCACGCGCTCGACGCCCACGCCGTGGCGCTTGGCGATGAATTCACGCAGCGGCAGGTAGCCTTCGGTGGCGGCGTATTGCAGCGCCGCCTGCGGGTTGTCGGCGAATACGCGGGCCGTCGCTGCCTCCATGGCCGCTACCGGGAACGATGCCGGCGAGGGCAGGCCGCCGGCGAAGGAAATGACTTCCGGACGCTCGGTGACCTTGAGGATTTCGCGGATGGCCGAGCTGGTCAGTTGCTGCGCCCGGCGGGAGATGGCCCATTTCATGATGTGTCTCTTGTGGTCTGGGAGGGTGTTTCTGTGTGGCAAGGCCGGCCGGTGGCGGTCGCCCGGGCCGCCGGCCGGCGGAAATTACTGCACCTCGACGATCATCTCGATCTCGACGCAGGCGCCCAGCGGGACCTGCGCCACGCCGAAGGCGCTGCGCGCGTGCTTGCCCTTGTCGCCAAAGACTTCGGCCAGGAACTCGGAAGCGCCGTTGGTGACCAGGTGCTGCTCGGTGAACTCGGTGGTGGAGTTGACCAGGCTCATCACCTTGACGATGCGGGTGACGCGGTTCAGGTCGCCCACGTGCGCGTGCAGCGTGGCTAGCAGGTCGATGGCGATGGCGCGCGCGGCGGCCTTGCCCGATTCGGTGTCGATGTCCTGGCCCAGCTTGCCGGTCCATACCTTGCCGTCCTTGCGGGCGATATGGCCCGACAGGAATACGGTATTGCCGGTCTGCGCGGCCATCACGTAGGCGGCGGCAGGGGCGTTGGCGGTCGGCAGTTCGACGCCGAGGCGGGCAAGGGTGTCGTAGACGGACATGCGTTGGACTCCTGGTCAGTGAATGCGTCCTGGAAGGACAGGGGACGTTTCCGGGGCGGCGGCAGGTGCGCTCTGGCGCACGGCGGCGTTGCGGCCGAGGGCCACGACAGCGATCACCGCCACCGCGAAGGCGATGGTGGGGGCGTCAAGCGGCTCGGCCAGGATCAGCGCGCCGCCCGCCAGCGTCAGGAACGGCTGCAGCAATTGTATCTGCCCGACGCGGGCCACGCCGCCTTTTGCGAGGCCGGCGTACCAGAAAAGGAAGCCGACAAACATCGAGAACACCGAGACATAGGCCATGCCGGCCCAGGCACGCGGCGAGGCCGCGGCGATCGCCGGCAGGTCGCGCAGCGCCAGCCAGGCCACCACCGGCACCAGCACCGGCAGCGACGCCACCAGCGCCCAGCTGATCGTCTCCAGCCCGCCCAGCTCGCGCGACAGCTTGCCCCCCTCGGCATAGCCCAGTGCGCCCAGCACCACCGCGGCAAACAGGTACCAGTCGGCGTGCTGCAGGCCGCCGGCGCCTTGCCAGGCGGCAAAGCCGACCACCAGCGCGCTGCCGGCCACGGCCGACAGCCAGAACGCCGGCGACGGCCGCTCGCGCCCGAACCAGGCCGCGAACACGGCCGTGACCAGCGGCAGCAGGCCGACCACGATGGCGCCGTGGCTGGCCGGCACCTCGCGCATCGCCAGCGACGAGAACACCGGGAAGCCGGCCACCACGCCCAGCGCAGTCACCGCCAGCCGTTGCCACTGGCCGCCGCGCGGGCGGCGTGCCGCGGCCAGCGCGCCGCGCATGGCCAGCAGCGCCAGCGCCAGCAGCGCGGCCAGGACGGCGCGCGCCAGCGCGACGAAGATCGGGTCCAGCTCGGCCACTGCCATGCGCGTGAACGGCAGGGTCTGGCTGAATATGGCCACGCCGATGAAGCCGAGCAGCATGCCGCCTGAATGGGGCGCGGCCGGTATGGAAGCAGGCGAGGGAGTTTGCGAGGGAGTTTGCGAGGGAGTTTGCGAGGGAGTTTGCGAGGGAGCGGACATGGTTGGCGTCTTGTGTTCTTGTCGTTCGGTTCAATGCACGCCGGGCCGGGCGCTGACAGCGATCCACAGCGCGGTCAGCGCCAGAGCCGCGCCCATGGCACGGTTAAACCAGCGCACGCGCTCGCCCTCGCGCAGCCATTGCCGCAGCGCCGCACCCAGCACGCCGTACACGCCGTTGCTGACGAAGCCCAGCAGTGCGAATACGCCGCACACCAGCAGCAGGCGCTGCAGCGGCGCGGTGGCGCCGGCCATATAGGACGCCGCCACCGCCAGCGCCAGCATCCACGCCTTGATGTTGGCGTACTGCAGCACCGCCGATTGCCACACGTTCAGCGGCCGCAGCACCTGCCTTTCGGCCAGTGTCGTGCCGCGCGCGATCTTCCACGCCAGCCACAGCAGGTAGGCCACGCCGGTTAGATGCACCGCCGATGCCAGCGCCGGCTGGCCGAGGACCAGCGCGCCCACGCCGACCGCGCACAGCGCCAGGATGCTGGCAAAGCCGAACGCTACGCCGACGCAGTGCGGCAGCGTCGCGCGCAGGCCGAAGTTGGCGCCGGTCACCGCGGCAATGGCGGTGTTGGGGCCGGGCGTGAACAGGCCGACCGTCAGCAGCGTCAGCAGGGCCAGGAACTGCGCCGCGGTCAGGCCGGTGAGCAGGCCGGAGGTCACGGCCGTCATGCGAACGCCACCACGACGCGGCGGTTGGTGCGGCTCTTCTTCTCGATTTTGGTTACCGCCACGGTGCCGATCTCGCAGGTATTGCCCACATGCGTGCCGCCGCAGGGCTGGCGGTCGACGCCGGGGATCTCGACGATGCGGATGCTCGAGGTCCCCGCCGGCGGCGCCGCGCCGATGGTGCGCACCAGTTCCGGCTGCGCGGCCAGCTCCTGCGGCGTGATCAGCGTGATCCGCACCGGCGTTTCCGCGCGGATCAGCGCGTTCAGGCGCTCGGTCAGGCCGGCCTTGTCCAGCGTCGACTCCGGCAGGTCGAAGTCGATCCGCGCCGAGTCCGGCGAGATGCCGCAGCCGGTCACCGGCACCGGGATCAGCGAGCCCAGCAAATGCAGGCAGGTATGCAGGCGCATCAGCCGGTGGCGGCGCGCCCAGTCGATGGTGACCGTGACGCGCTCGCCCACGCGCGGCAGCGCGGCGTCCGGCGCAGGCATATGCAGGATGCGGCTGCGGTCTTCGGCATAGATCGTGTCGACGATGGTCACGGTGCGGCCGTCGGGCAGCGCCAGCGTGGCGGTGTCGCCGGCCTGGCCGCCGCTGCGCGCGTAGCAGACGGTCTCGTCCAGTTCGATGCCTTCTGCGCTGGCCGCCAGCACGGTGGCGGTGCAGTGAACGAGATAGGGATCGTCGTCGAAACGCTTGCGGGTCGCGGACATCGGTGTCTCCTTGGGATTCTTGTTGCTTGTCTGGTCTGGCTAGCGCAGCGTGCGGATGCCCTGCGGGGTTTCGATCTCGGCCGACAGTTCCGGCTGGCCCTCGCCCTGTTCGATCGCGATCAGGTGGTCCGCGCCCAGCCAGGCCAGGCCCTGCCGCAGCAGTTCGGCGCGCGGATGGCGCCCGGACAGCTTGCGCAGCGCCAGGTCCTGCCGCGGCAGGCTGATGCCAGGGTAGGCGGCCACGTCCCACTGGATCAGGCTGGGGAGCAAGCCGTCGCCGGCGGCATCGGCCTCGCCTTGCCAGCCGGGCAGGGCGCCGTCTTCGGGCACCGTGATGCGCCAGCGCAGGTCGCCGCGCGTCATCGGGATCACCGGCGCGATCCGGGCCGGGTATTGCGACTGCCACAGCGTCAGGTCGGCGGGGCGCTCGACGCGGGCGGCCCAGTGCAACAGGAACGGACCGTTCTCCAGCCGTTGCCGTACCGCCTCGGTGTCGAGGCCGAACCAGCGCGGCCGCGCTGGCGCGGCGGCGGCCGGGTCGATCGCGATCACTTCCAGGTAGATGCCGCCGAACATGCCGAGCACGCGGTTGTGCGTGCCCATGGCGGCATGCGCACCGCCACCCTGGGGAGCAATCCCCAGCAGGTCGGCGACATGGGCGGTGCCGGCGTCCAGGTCGGGCGCGGCGATGACGAGGTGGTCGAGGGCGAGCTTCATCTTGGCTTGATGGTAGACAAGGTAGTCGGTACAGTACCGGTACAGTTCTGCGTATCGTCTTCAGTACAGTTGCAGGAGCCGCACATGGATGCGAACACCAGGGACGCGGATACCACCGCCGCGAATCCCCAGCAGCATAGCGGAAGCGGCGCGCGCGGCACCTCCGCCCAGGCCGGCGGACGCCCGCTGCGCCTGGTGCTGCCGCCCACCGAGCGCCTGCCCGACCCGATCCCGTCGGCCCAGATGACGCTGGTCGAGCAACTGACCGAATGGGCCCGCATGCGCATAGACGAACGCGTGTTCCGCGCCGGCATGCGCATGCCGTCGATCCGCCAGCTGGCGCAGGAAAAGGGCATCTCGCGCTTTACTGTGGTGGAGGCTTATGAGCGGCTGGTGGCGCTGGGCTACCTGGAATCGCGCCGCGGCTCGGGCTTCTACGTGCGCGAGCGTGCGCCGGCCGCGCCCGCGGCGCCGGTGTCGTCCAACGCGGCCGAGGCGCGCAATATCGACGTCACCTGGCTGCTGCGCAGCATGTTCCATACCGCCGAGGCGCACAAGGCGCCGGGGCTGGGCTTCCTGCCCAACGAATGGCTCGATGGCGAGCTGATCGCCAGCGCGCTGCGCGGCCTGGGACGCCAGCCGGGCAACCATTTCCTGGCCAGCGGCACGCCGCAAGGCTTCCTGCCGCTGCGCCAGCAGCTGCGCACCCGGCTGGAGGAACTGGAGATCCGCGCCGGCGCCGAGCAGATCGTGCTGACCTCCGGCATCACCCAGGCGCTCGACCTGATCGCCCGGCTCTACCTGCAGCCCGGCGACGCTGTGCTGGTCGGCGACCCGGCGTGGTTCGTGATGTTCGCGCGCTTTGCCGCGCAGGGCGCGCAGGTGATCGGCGTGCCGTACACCGCCGAGGGGCCGGACCTGGAGGCGCTGGAGCGCATCGTGCAGGCGCGGCGGCCCAAGCTGTTCGTGATCAACTCGGTGCTGCACAACCCGACCGGCACCTCGCTGTCCGCCGCCAAGGCCTTCCAGCTGCTGAAGCTGGCCGAGCAGTACGACTTCCTGATCGTCGAGGACGATATCTACTGCGACCTGTGCCCGCCCGGCCACGCCGCCACGCGGCTGGCCAGCCTGGACCAGCTGCGCCGGGTGATCTACCTGGGCAGCTTTTCCAAGACGCTGGCGGCCAACCTGCGCGTGGGCTTTATCGCCGCGCACCCGGAGATGGCATCGGCACTGACCGACAGCAAGCTGCTGGCGGGCCTGGCTTCGCCCGAGATCAACGAGAGGGTGCTGTACAAGGTGCTGACCGAGGGGCACTACCGCAAGCATGTCGAGCGGGTGCGCACCCGGCTGGACCGCGCCCGCGACGAAACCCGGCGCGAGCTGGAGCGGCTGGGCCTGCGCCTGTTCCCGGGCCAGCATGCCGGCATGTACCTGTGGGCCGATACCGGGCGCGATACCAACGCGATCGCCACCGCGGGGCATGAAGAGGGCTACCTGTTCGCCCCCGGCAGCCTGTTCTCGCCGTCGCAGATGCCGTCGGGGTGGATGCGCTTCAATGTCGCCAGCAGCGGCGACCCGGACATGCTGCGCTTTCTCGGGCGCCAGCTGGAACGGCTCTGAGCCCTCGTTGCCCTGCACGCGTTACATTCCCCGGGCCTTGAAAAATGGCCCGGGCGGCCCTATTTCTGGCGTCACTGGCCCCCGACGGCCACCCGACCATCCCAGATTCGCCTGTTTTCGAGATTCAAAAGGAGAACCATGACCGCACCGCACGAGACGATGAGCTTCCAGGCGGAAGTGAAGCAACTGCTGCACCTGATGATCCACTCGCTGTACAGCAACAAGGAAATCTTCCTGCGCGAGCTGGTCTCGAATGCTTCGGACGCCACTGACAAGCTGCGCTTCGAGGCGATCGCGAATCCGTCCCTGCTGGAAAACGACGCCGACCTGGCCATCCGCATCGAGGCCGATGCCCAGGCACGCACGCTGAAGATCACCGACAACGGCATCGGCATGAGCCGCGACGAGGCCATCCGCAACCTCGGCACCATCGCCCGTTCGGGCACCAGGGAATTCTTCCAGCAGCTGTCCGGCGACCAGCAGAAGGACGCCGCGCTGATCGGCCAGTTCGGCGTGGGCTTCTATTCGGCCTTTATCGTCGCCGACAAGGTCACGGTGGAAACCCGCCGCGCCGGCGTGGGTGCCGAGGAAGCCGTGCGCTGGGAAAGCACCGGCGACGGCGAGTTCAGCGTCGACGCGATCGCGCGCGCCGAGCGCGGCACCACCATCACGCTGCACCTGCGCGAGGGCGAGGACGATTTCCTGTCGGCCTGGCGCCTGAAGAGCATCATCCAGAAATACTCGGACCATATCTCGCTGCCGATCCGCATGCCCAAGGAAGTGTGGGACGCCGAGGCCAGCAGCTACAAGCGCACCGACGAGTGGGAAAGCGTCAACCAGGCCAGCGCGCTGTGGACCCGCAACAAGTCCGACATCACCGACGAGCAGTACACCGCGTTCTACCAGCACATCGCGCACGACAACGAAACGCCGCTGGCCTGGACCCATAACCGCGTCGAAGGCCGCAGCGAATACACCCAGCTGCTGTACATCCCGGCGCGCGCGCCGTTCGACCTGTGGGACCGCAACCACAAGGCCGGCCTGAAGCTGTACGTCAAGCGCGTCTTCATCATGGACGACGCCGAGCAGCTGCTGCCGGGCTACCTGCGCTGGGTCAAGGGCGTGGTCGATTCCGCAGACCTGCCGCTGAACGTATCGCGCGAACTGCTGCAGGAAAGCCGCGACGTCAAGGCGATCCGCGAAGGCTGCACCAAGCGCGTGCTGTCGATGCTCGAAGCGCTGGCCGACAGCGAGGACCAAGCCGAACGCGCCAAGTACGACACCTTCTGGCAACAGTTCGGCCAGGCGCTGAAGGAAGGCACCGGCGAGGACCAGGCCAACCAGGAGCGCGTGGCGAAACTGCTGCGCTTTGCCTCGACCCACAACGACACCGCCGAGCAGAACGTGTCGCTGGCCGCCTATGTCGGCCGCATGAAGGAAGGCCAGGACAAGATCTACTACGTCACGGCCGATACCTGGTCCGCCGGCAAGAACAGCCCGCACCTGGAAGTGTTCCGCAAGAAGGGCATCGAAGTCCTGCTGCTGACGGACCGCGTCGATGAATGGATGCTGTCGTTCCTGCGCGAATTCGACGGCAAGGAACTGGTGTCGGTGGCGCGCGGCGACCTCGACCTGGGCAAGCTGGCCGATGAAGCCGAGAAGGCCGAGCAGGAGAAGGCCGAGGCCGACTGGAAGGACGTGGTCGAGCGCGCCAAGACCGTGCTGGCCGGCAAGGCCAAGGACGTGCGCGTGACGCTGCGCCTGACCGAGTCGGCATCGTGCCTGGTGTCGGACGAGGGCGGCATGAGCGGCTACCTGCAGCGCCTGCTCAAGCAGGCCGGCCAGAAGGCGCCGGACGCCCAGCCGATCCTGGAGCTGAACCCGGAGCATGCGCTGGTCAAGAAGCTGCGAGATCTTCCGGAGGGCGATGCCTTCAGCGACCGCCTGCAGGTGCTGTTCGACCAGGCGCTGCTGGCAGAAGGCGGCATGCTGGAAGACCCGGCCGCCTACGTGCAGCGCGTCAACAAGCTGCTGGCCTGACGGCCGGCGACCGACGCAGCGGCCCCGAAGCAGGTAGTCGGGGCCGCTGCGTTTCTGCCATGCCAGACCCCATCCCGCCCCAGGCCGACCTGCACCAGGGCCTGCCGCCTGTCATCGACCGCAACACCCGCGTGCTGGTGCTGGGCAGCTTCCCCGGCGCCGCCTCGTTGGCCGCGCGCGAGTATTACGCCCATCCCCGCAACCAGTTCTGGCCGCTGATGGCCGCGCTGACCGGCGAACCGATGCCGGCGCTGCCGTATGCCGAACGGCTGGTGCGGCTGCTGGCGCATCGCATCGGCGTCTGGGACGTGCTTGGGGCGTGCATGCGCGAAGGCAGCCTGGACAGCAATATCCGCTACCCGCAGGCCAACGATTTCACGCGGCTGCGCCAGCTGGCGCCGGCGCTCGAGCGCATCGGCTTCAACGGTGGCACATCGGGACGGTTCGCGCCGCAGTTTGCCGCGCAGGGGTATCAGACGGTGGTGCTGCCTTCGTCCAGCCCGGCGCACGCGGCGCGCAATTTCGAGCAGAAGCTGGCGCTGTGGCGCGCGCTGATGGCGTAGCGCCGCGGCCCTGCGCGCGGCCGGCGTGCCCGGGAACATGGCTGCGCCGGCGTTTCGAATGCGGGCGAGGCAATGTGACGCCCGCCGGATTGCCGTGTGCCATCGCGCACCTATACTGGATCAGGGTGACAGATGATTCGAAACCGAGGGTATCGGTCGCTCCTTGTTGTGCGCCTTGCGGCTCCCACTTTCGGACGCAAGGCGATGTCGCATCGGAAGTGAGCGCAATGCGCAGGCGAGGAGGCAATCATGTTCAAGCATCTCCTGCTGGCGGTCGATGGCTCCGACCTGTCCGAATCCGCATTCCGCAAGGCACTTGTGCTGGCGCGGGAGATGGGCGCCCGTGCCACCGTGGTGCGCGTCTGTCCGAACTACCATGTGTTGACCTACCAGGTCGAAATGCTGGAGGACACCCGCGAGACCTACGTCAAGCAGGCCTGGGAAGACGCAACCCGCTACTTGCGCGGCCTGGCCGACGAGGCCGGTGCAGCGGGCGTGGCCTGTGACACGACCTACGCGGTCAATGACCATCCGTACGAGGCCATCATCAAGGCGGCCGAGGACAAGGAATGCGACCTGATCGTGATGGCGTCCCACGGGCGGCGCGGGGTCAAAGGGTTGGTGATCGGCAGCGAGACCCTCAAGGTGCTGACCCACAGCAAGATCCCGGTGCTGGTCTACCGGTAGGCGCGCGGCCGCCGGCCCGCGCCGTGGGCTAGCGCCGCCGCATCCGCGCCGCCAGGCGCGGCAGCGGACCCGTGCGCCAGACGCGGCGGCGCAGGTCGGCCGATATCCGGCCCGTCAGCCCGGATGCGCAGCGGCGTGCCGGGCGGCACGCGCAGCCGCATCACGGCCATGACGTCGCGCGCGTTGGCCGAGCCCGAGGCGGTCGCCAGCATGATGCTGCTGGCAAAGCGGCTGGCGGCCAGGCTCAGGTGTGCGGAACTGCGGCCCTGGAAGATCAGGCCGGCGAGCCCGTCGATCGTTGCTTCTGCCACAGACAGTCACATCCACACGGCGGCCGGGGCTGTGGCGCGAAGAGCGCATTGCAGTGCCTGCCGATCGTCGCGCCGGATCCGGGAAACTGGATTTGGGCAGCACGCTTCTGGCATCCTGAGGGCCTGATCCAATGCCCCGGCCGCCGCGCCCGCAAGCCACCCATGCCACTTTCCGCCTGGACCCACGAAGCGATCCGCAAGATCGAAGCCGACTTCAACCGCTCCGCCGATACCCACCTGATCCCGCTGGACCTGCCGGGCTACCCCGACATCCGTGTCTACTTCAAGGACGAATCCAGCCACCCGACCGGCAGCCTGAAGCACCGGCTGGCGCGCTCGCTGTTCCTGTATGCGCTGTGCAATGGCTGGCTGCGTGAGGGCAGCACGGTGGTGGAAGCGTCCAGCGGCTCGACCGCGATTTCAGAGGCGTATTTCGCCAGGCTGCTAGGGCTGCCGTTCGTGGCGGTGATCCCGGCCGGCACGTCGCGCGCCAAGGTCGAGGCGATCGAGTTCTATGGCGGGCGCTGCCACCTTGTCGACAGCCCGTCGGAGATCTATGCCGCGTCGCACCGCATCGCGCAGGAAACCGGCGGCCATTTCATGGACCAGTTCACCTACGCCGAGCGTGCCACCGACTGGCGCGCCAACAACAATATCGCCGAATCCATCTTCAAGCAGATGGCGGAGGAGGAGCACCCGGTACCGGCCTGGCTGGTGTCCAGCGGCGGCACCGGCGGCACCATCGCCACGCTCGGCCGCTACGTCGCCTATCGCCGCCACAAGACGCGCGTGCTGTGTGCCGATCCGGAGAACTCGGTGTTCTTCGATTATTTCCGCAGCGCCCTGGCGGGCAAGCCTGAACCGGACCTGTCGCTGCCGACCGGCTCGCGAATCGAGGGTATCGGCCGGCCGCGCGTGGAGCGCTCGTTTATCCCCAGCTGCATCGACGCCATGCTGAAGGTGCCCGATGCGCTGTCGTTCGCCGCCATGCGCTACCTGGCCAGGCGCTTCGGCCGCCGCGTCGGCGGCTCGACCGGCACCAACTTCGTCGGCGTGCTGTACCTGGCGCAGCAGATGCGGGCGGCAGGGCAGGCGGGGGCCATCGTCGCGCTGCTGTGCGACAGCGGCGACCGCTATGGCAATACCTACTACGACGAAGACTGGTATGCCGAGCAGCGCATCGCAATCGACGCCGCCGATGCGCTGGTGGCGCGCGCGGTGAAGGGTGAGGCGGTGCTTACGCCGCAGGCGGTGGCCGGGCTGCAGCCGGCCGGCGCCGGCATTCCGGGCTGAATGCAAGGGAATCGCGCCGCCGTCTTTCTGTCAAAATGCCGGCGGCCAGCGCTTCGGCGCCGACCCTTTGCCCACTGATGACCTCATACGATCCCATAGGTTGACTTATCCATGCGTATCTTCGGTATCAGCATCCATATCATCGTTGCGCTGTTCTTCGCCGTGCATGCGGTGCGCACGCACCAGAACATGTACTGGCTGCTGATCCTGTTCCTGTTCCCGGGGCTGGGCAGCCTGGTCTACTTCTTTGCCATCTTCCTGCCCGAGCTGCGCCAGTCGCGCGGCGCGCGCGCGGCCACGCGCGCCATCTCGCAACTGGTGGACCCCAACCGCGCGGTGCGCGAGGCCCGCACCGACTTTGACCGGGCGCCGACCGTGGCGCACCGCATGCGCCTGGGCGCCGTGCTGCTCGAAGCCGGCGAGCCGTCCGAGGCGCTGCAGCACTACCAGGCCGCGGCCAACGGCCCGTTCGCGTCCGATCCGGCGCTGCTGCAGGGCCTGGCCCAGGCGCAGTTCGCCACCGGCGACGCGGCCGCCGCGCTGGCGACGCTGGAAAAACTGTTCGGCGCCAGCCCGCATGCGCGCCAGCAGCCCGACCCCGCCTTGCTGTATGCTCGCGCGCTGGCTGCCACCGGCGCGCCCGGCACGCGCGCCGCGTTCGAGCAGGCACTGACCAGCGCCAGCGACGCCGCGCCGCGCTGCCTGCTCGCCGACTGGCTGGCGGCGCAGCCCGATGCCGCCGACCGCGAACGCGCGCGCGAACTCTACGCCGAAATCGTCCACGACGCCCGCCACTGGCCGCGCCATGCCCGCGAGCACAACCGCGAGTGGCTGCAGCGCGCGCAGGCGGCGCTGGGCAAGTAAGGCGCGTGCCGGCCCGTTGCATGGCCACCGTGTATTTCTCGACAATATGACCCTACTGAAACGCAAATCGATTGAAGCCGTGGCCTCGCGCCGTCCGGCACGTGGCACACGCAACCGTGGCCAGGCGCCGGACTCGCGCGCGGCCCGCGAAGAAAAACGCATGACGCCGCGCTTTGCGCCGGTGACCTTCTCGGAGCTGGACGGCGTGCGCTACCTGCATTTCGGCACGGAGTGGGTGCAGGGCGCGATGCGCCTGCGCAAGCCGGATGCGATCGAGCTGGAATACGCGCAGCAGATGATGGCCTGGCTGCTGTTCCTGTCGCCTTCTGTGGATGAATTCCACGTGGTCCAGCTCGGCCTCGGGGCGGCGGCACTGACCAAGTTCTGCCACCGCCAGTTCAGCCGCGCGCGAGTGACCGCGGTCGAGCTGAATCCGGCGGTGATCATCGCCGGGCGCAGCATGTTCGGCCTGCGCCAGGATGACGCGCGCCTGACCGTGCGCGAGCAGGACGCGTGGGACTACGTGATGGACGGCACCCACGCAGATGCCATCGACGTGCTGCAGGTGGACCTGTACGACGCCACCGCGCGCGGCCCGGTGCTCGACACCACCGCGTTCTACCGCGCCTGCCGCCGCACGCTGAAGGAGCCGGGCGTGATGACCATCAACCTGTTCGGCGACCACGACAGCTTCCCGAAGAATATCGAGCGCATCTGCGAAGCCTTCGATAACCGCGTGCTGGTGTTCCCTGAGGTCCATGACGGCAACATCATCGCACTGGCGTTCAACGGCCCGGAGATCGATGTGGCGTGGGAAGTGCTGGAAGCGCGCGCCGACGTGGTCGAGAAGACCACGGGGCTGCCGGCGCGGGACTGGGTGCAGAAGCTGCGCGCGGCGAACGCGCGGCAGGAAGAGCGGTTGAGGATCTGATCCAAACGCGCCCAAAGAGGAGGTTTGGGTGCTCCAAAGCCGCCTGAACTAGCCCAAGCAAGGTGTTCTCCCTCTCCCGCAAGCGGGCGAGGGAGAACACCGCGAGCCGATGACCAGCCGCCGCCCTCACTCCTTGTGGAAAAACTGCGCCAGCGACCACTCGTCCGTCCGCGCCTCATACTTCAGTCCCTTCTTCATCGCCCACATCGCCAGCTGGCTGTGCGACGGAATGATCGCGTGGTCGGCCAGCGCGAACCTGGCCGCCGTGCGCGCGTTCTCCTCGCGCGCTTTCTCGCTGGAAACGGTGGTCAGCGATTTTTCGATCAGCTGGTCCAGTTGCGGGTTGCTGTACTTGCCCCAGTTCCAAGTGCCATACCCGGTCTTGGGGTTGGGCGTGCCCGTGATCGAGCGCAGCGCCACATCCGCGGCTGCCGAACCCCACCCCAGCATCTGGAAGGCAAAGTCGCCCTGGCGCGCGCGCGTGAAGTAGGCCGCTACCGGCATGGTCTCGACCCTGGTCTGGATGCCGATGCGCGTCAGCATGCTGGCGGTGGCCTGCGCCACCGCGGCGTCGTTCAGGTAGCGGTTGTTGGTGGCATGCAGCGTCAGCCCGAAGCCGTCCGGGTAGCCCGCCTCGGCCAGCAGCTTTTTGGCGCCTTCGGGATCATAGGCGTCGGGTTTGGTGCCCGGATGCCCGAAGATCTGCGGCGACACGATCGACGATGCCGGCACCGCCAGCCCCTCCATGATGCGGTTGACGATGGCGTCGCGGTTCAACGACTTGCTGATCGCGGCACGCACGCGCGCATCCTTGAACGGGTTCTTGCCCAGCGGCTTGCCGGCCTTGTCGGTGACGAAGGGCGGGTTGTCGCGCGAGTGGTCCATTTGCCAGAAGATGGTGCGCCACGAAACCTGCTGCTCGATCTTGAACTTCGGGTTCTGCCTGAGCTTGGCCACGTCGGCCGACGGCACGCTCTCGATCACGTCGACATCGCCCGCCAGCAGCGCGGCGCTGCGCGCGCCGTTGTCGGTGATGATGCGGAACACGGCGCGGTCCCACTCCGGCTTGGGCCCCCAGTAGTTGGGATTGCGCTCCATCACGATTTCCTGCCCGCGCGCGAAGCGCACGAACTTGAACGGCCCGGTACCGATCATGGCCTTGCCCGAGTCGAAATCGGCCTGCGTCAGCGTCGCGGCGACCTTTTTCGGCATGATCGGCACGCTGTTCAGGTCGTTGGCCAGGTTGGCGTAGTTGGGCACGCTCATGGTCAGGCGCACCGTCAGCGGATCGGGCGTGTCGATGCGGGCGATCGGCTTGGTGTAGCTGGTGAACGAGCCGGGGCTGTTGGTCAGCTTGTCCGGGCGCTCCAGCGACGCCTTGACGTCTTCGCTGGTGAAGGGCGAGCCGTCGTGCCACTTCACGTTGGGGCGCAGCTTGATTTCCCAGGTGATGGCATTGACCGGCTTCCACGACAGCGCCAGGCCGGGGATATAGCGGGCGTTCTTGTCCATGAACACCAGCGACTCGAAGACATGCAGCGCGATCGCGTTGTTGGGGCCGGAGTTGTTCCAGTGCGGGTCCATCGAGGTGACGTCGGCGGCCAGCCCGATGCGCAGGTCCTCGGCATGGGCGGCGCCGGCCGGCACCAGCGCCAGGGCGGCACAGGCGGCACTGCCCAGCACCAGCGCGGCGGTGGCGTGGAGCAAGGTGCGGCGGGCGGGCTGGCTGGGCGTGGCGGTTGTCGATGGCATGGGACTGGCTCCTCGTACAGGTCCGGCGCTTGCGGACGGGTTCTCAGGCGGTTTGTCCCGCATTGTGCCGCTAAAGTGGCATGGTTGCAGCGTCCGATGCAAGGCTGCCGGGTCCGGCCCCGGTAAAATGGGGCCATGTTTGCCAATTCCCGCACCATCGTCTCGGCGCAGTCCGATGTCCACGAACACCTTGCCGCGCGTGTCGCGCGCCACCTGGCCGAGCCGTTCCGCAAGCCCATCGGCGAAGCCAGCCGCCGCGCGCTGAGCGCGGCGCTCGACAATTGGCAGCAGGCCGGCGGCGCGCCGCTGATCCTGGATGCCGGCTGCGGCGTGGGCGAAAGCACGCTGCGCCTGGCGACATCATTCCCGGACCACTATGTGATCGGCGTCGACCAGTCCGAAAAGCGCCTGGCCGCTGGCAAGGACTGGTGGGGCGAGGCGCCGATGCCGGCCAATTTCTGCTGGGCGCGGGCCGACCTGGTCGATGTCTGGCGCATGCTGCAGGCCGACGCGGTGCCGGTGGCGCGCCACTACGTGCTGTACCCGAACCCATGGCCAAAGATCGGCCACCTGGGGCGGCGCTGGCAGGGCCATGCGGTGTTCCCGGCGCTGGCGGCGTGCGGCGATTACCTGGAATGCCGCAGCAACTGGCAGGTCTACATCGACGAGTTCGCGCAGGCGCTGGCGCTGGTTGGGCGTCCGGCGCAGGTGGTCGAGCCCTGGCAGCCGGCGCAGGCGATGACGCCGTTCGAGCGCAAGTACGCGGCATCGGGGCATGGGCTCTGGCGCTGCGTCAGCGAGCGGGGTGCCTGAAGCCAGCCAGGAAAACAAAAACGGCCCACGATGTGGGCCGTTTGCTTGCGTGGGCGCGGGAACTCAGTGGAACAGCGGCTGCTGCGTGGGCGCGTCTTCCGGCAGCTCCGCATGCACGATCTCGCCATTGCGGTCGGCATACAGCGGCGTGCCGCAATCCTCGCAATATTCCGGATCGAACAGCGCCGCATGGCGGAAGATATCCTCCACGCCGGCGTTGCGCAGCTCTTCGCAGATCTGTTCGAGCGGGTTGCCCTTCTCGTCGGCATCGACTTCGCCGGCTTCGCGGCCGTAGACCGGCCAGACGATGCCGTAGATCACGTCCTTTTCACCGCGCATGGTGAAGCCGACGCGGTATTCCTCGACCACTTCCTCGCCGAACGCGGCCACCACCGCGGCCAGCTGGCCGGCGGAGATATCGAGCGTGCCGGCCAGGTAGTTGACGGCGGCACGCACGGTCAGAGGACGGATGCTCTTGTCGGACTCACGGCACGACAGGAAGAAGGCGTCGGGGAGCAGCAGCTCGAACTCGCAGCCGGGCAGCAGCAGCGCCACCGACGGCTGGACCTGGGTGCGCCATTGTTCCAGGCACACCGAGCGCTCGGCGTGGTGCTCCTTGGCATCTTCTTGCCAGCGGAACAGCGCCTGCTCGTGCGGGGCTACCACCACGGCCAGCAGGTAGCGCGGGTCGGCCAGGATCGGCGCGGTCTCGGGCAGGTCGCGCAGGTCGACCTTGGGTACCGAGCCGGCCAGCGCGGCCGCGGCCAGCTTGTGCGTCAGCGCAAAGGTGTCGCTGTGGGTGCGCGGCAACTGGTCGATGCTGTACAGGTACGGCGACAGCGCCACCTTGGTGTCGGAAGCCAGTACATGTGCCTGCAAGTGCACGGCGAGCGTCTGGGCCAGCTCCGGCTTGAGCGCGCCCGAGGGGATGGCGTAGCGCGTGTGCGCCAGGATTGGCGCGGCGATCAGCAGCGCGTCGTAGCGCTGGCCATCGACCTCGATGGTGGCCGATTCGGCCAGTGTCTCGGCCTGCTCGGCCAGCACGTCGGAGGCATCGGCGTTGTGCTTGAACAGGTGCTCCAGCGCCGCGTCCAGCGCGGTCTGGCTACCGTTCTTCAACAGGCGGCCCAGGCGCTGCGAGAGCCGCCGTTCCCAGTAGCCATCCTCCATGCGGCTGCCCGATGCGTCGAGGGCGAGCGCATCGGCCACCAACCGCTCGGCGTCGGGGGAAAGACGTGGGGAAGCCTTGGGGCGAAAACCTGCCATAGAAAGAAACCGTTCGTTTATGCGTAAAACGGTATTCTACTCGTTGCGTTGACAAGGCGGCCGCGCGATGCGGCGCGACTTGCCACCGGCGAGGCCGAAGACTTCTTTTTATTTCTGTCCGCCGGCTGCCGGCGCCGTCGGTACGTGGGTCTCGACGCCGTGCTGCTCGCCGGAAATCGACACGTCGCTGCCGCCCTTGGTCAGCAGGTAGAGGGCTGCGCCGGCAACGACGACGAATGCGATGATGATCTTTGCCATGTTGTCTCCAGTGTATGTCTGAAGCGGGGTGGCCCCGCCTCCGGGCCATTGCGGCCCATGTTGTTTGGGACACAGTGTGGCAGCACTGCCTTGCGTGGAACTTACACGCGCGGGATAGGCGCCGAGTGATGCCGGGGCCGCATCATGCGCACCATGACAAACGCCGCCCGGGAAGGCGGCGCTTGCATGGACCATCCGCGGGCGTCAGGCCGCCAGCAGCTGGCGCAGCACGAACGGCAGGATGCCGCCGTGGTTGTAGTAGTCGACCTCGATCGGCGTGTCGATGCGCAGCAGCACCGGCACGCGCTGCACGTCGCCGTTGGCGCGCTTGATCACCAGCACCAGGTCCTGCTGCGGCTTGAGGTCGCCCGGGTTGTCCAGGCCCGTGCCTTCGATGTCGAAGGTCTCGTTGCCGGTGATACCCAGTGCCTGCGCGCTGTCGCTGCCCTTGAACTGCAGCGGCAGCACGCCCATGCCGACCAGGTTGGAGCGGTGGATGCGCTCGAAGCTGCGCGCCACCACGGCCTTCACGCCCAGCAGCTGCGTGCCCTTGGCCGCCCAGTCGCGCGACGAGCCGGTGCCGTACTCCTCGCCGCCGAACACCACCGTGGGCGTGCCCTCGGCGATGTACTTCATGGCCGCGTCGTAGATCGACATCTGCTCGCCGGTGGGCTGGTGGATGGTGATGCCGCCTTCCACGCGCGCGCCGTCCGGCTTGGGCGGGATCATCAGGTTCTTGATGCGCACGTTGGCGAAGGTGCCGCGCATCATCACCTCATGGTTGCCGCGGCGCGAGCCGTAGCTGTTGAAGTCGGCCTTGAGCACGCCATGCGCCTGCAGGTACTTGCCCGCGGGCGAGGTGTCCTTGATCGAGCCGGCCGGCGAGATATGGTCGGTGGTCACCGAGTCGCCGAAGATGCCCAGCGCGCGCGCGTCGCGCACGCTGGCCGAGGCGCCCGACGGCTCCAGGCTGAAGTCCTGGAAGAAGGGCGGCTCGGCGATGTAGGTCGACTTGGGCCAGTCGTACACCTGGCCCTTGGTGCCCTGGATCGCGCCCCACAGCTTGCTCGGCTTCTTGACCTGCTCGTAGTTGCCCTTGAAGGTCTTGGCGTCCATCGCGAACTTCATCAGCGCGTGGATTTCCTCAGAAGTCGGCCAGATATCGCCCAGCCAGACGTCACGCCCGCCCTTGCCCTTGCCGACCGGCTCGGTCATCAGGTCGCGCGTGACATTGCCGGCGATGGCATAGGCCACCACCAGCGGCGGCGAAGCCAGGAAGTTGGCGCGGATGTTCGGGTGGATGCGGGCCTCGAAATTGCGGTTGCCCGACAGCACCGCGGCCGCGACCAGGTCGTTCTTGACGATGGCCTCGTTCAGCTCGGGCGTCAGGTCGCCGGCATTGCCGATGCAGGTGGTGCAGCCGTAGGCGGTCACGCCGAAGCCCAGCTGCTCCAGGTACGGCAGCAGGCCGGCGGCCTTCAGGTATTCGGTGACCACGCGGCTGCCCGGCGCCAGCGAGGTCTTGATGTGCGGCGCCACTTCCAGTCCGGCTTCCACCGCCTTCCTGGCCAGCAGGCCAGCCGCCAGCAGCACGCTGGGGTTGGAGGTGTTGGTGCACGAGGTGATCGCGGCGATCAGCACGTCGCCGTTCTTCACTTCAATGCCGTTGCTGGTGCGGTAGGGCCGATCCAGCTCGGCCGCATCCTTGTTGAAGCCGTTCTCGGCCACCGGCTTGCTGAACAGCGACGCGAACGTGCTCTTGACGTTGCCGATCTCGATGCGGTCCTGCGGGCGCTTCGGCCCGGCCAGCGACGGCGCGACCGTGGACAGGTCCAGCTTCAGCGTCTTGCTGAAGTCGATGTCGCCTGCCTGCGGAATGCCGAACATCTGCTGGGCGCGGAAATAGCCTTCGAACGCGTCGATCTCCGCGTCGGTGCGGCCGGTGCCGCGGAAGTAATCGATGGTCTTTTCGTCGACCGGGAAGAAGCCCATGGTGGCACCGTACTCCGGCGCCATGTTGCCGATGGTGGCGCGATCCGGCACTGACAGGCTGGCCGTGCCTTCGCCGAAGAACTCGACGAACTTGCCGACCACCTTCTCCTTGCGCAGCATCTCGGTGATGGTCAGCACCAGGTCTGTGGCGGTGACGCCTTCGCGCAGGCGGCCGGTCAGCTCCACGCCGACCACGTCCGGCGTCAGGAAGTACACCGGCTGGCCCAGCATGCCGGCCTCGGCCTCGATGCCGCCGACGCCCCAGCCGACCACGCCGATGCCGTTGATCATGGTGGTGTGCGAATCGGTGCCGACCAGCGTGTCAGGGTAGTAGACCCCATCCTTCTTATGAACGCCGCGCGCCAGGTATTCCAGGTTGACCTGGTGCACGATGCCGAAGCCCGGCTGCACCACGCCAAAGGTGTCGAACGCCTGCATGCCCCACTTCATGAACTGGTAGCGCTCGTTGTTGCGCTGGAATTCCAGCTGCATGTTCAGGTCCAGCGCCTTCTTTTCGCGGAAATGGTCAACCTGCACCGAGTGGTCGACCACCAGGTCGACCGGCACCAGCGGCTCGATCTTCTTGGGGTCCTGGCCCATCTTCTCGGCCACGTTGCGCATTGCGGCCAGGTCGGCCAGCAGCGGCACGCCGGTGAAGTCCTGCAGCACCACGCGGGCCACGACGAACGGGATCTCGTCCACACGCTCGGCATTCGGCTTCCAGCCGGCGAGTTGCCTGACGTGTTCTTCGGTAACTTTCTTGCCGTCGCAGTTGCGCAGCACGGCTTCCAGCACGACGCGGATCGATACCGGCAGGCGCCCGAGATCGAGGTCCAGTTCCTGCGCGAGTTGCGGCAGGGAATAGAACTGGCCCTTGCCGGAAGCGCCGATCTTGAATTCTTTTAGCGTGTTCTTGAGGTTATGGGGCATTGCCGTACTCCGATCGAAGGATGATGCGATGGCATTTGGCTCGGACCTCTGAAACTGGATTCAGACCCCGGTGCGCTGCCGCGGCGTATGGCCGCGGTCCGAGGTCGGCAGCGCACTGCAACTGCATACTCTAACCGCCGCGCGGCCTTGCCGCCACCCGGTCTCGATCGGCCGGGCCCCGGCCATGCCTTCCCGCGGCGCGACAGCGTGCCCGCGGCGGGTTGGCCCGCCCGCAAGGCAAAAGGGTGCCGGCGGCCGGAATTCAGGCGGCCGCCGGCACCCTGTACGGATTTACTGCTTCGGTGCCGCGCTTTGCTGGGTCGCGTCAGGCTGCTGCGCCTGCTGCGGCTGGACCGTCGGGCCGCCCGGGGGCGTGGCCAGCAGCGGGGCGCTGACCGGGGCGCGCAGGCCGCCGGCCTGCGTCGGCGCCGCGGCGCCTGCCTGCATGGCGGCGCTCTGGCAGTCGTCGGCCAGGCGCTGGCCCAGGTTCTTGTTGAACAGCATGGCCTTGCTCGGGATCACCACCAGGTCCAGGCCGGTGCGGGCGTCGTAGTAGCGGTCGGCGCCGGTCACGGTGGACTGACGCGGCAGCTTGTAGTCACGGCCTTGCCAGTGCACGGTCAGCACTTCGTCACGCAGCATGTCGCCGGAGATATAGATGCTGTTGCCCAGTTCGCACTGCCACTTTTCACCGGTCGGGGTGACTGCGGCGGCGGCGCCGGCAGCGGCGGCGGTGCCGGCTGCGGCCTTCTTCTTGGTCGAGGACTTCTTCTTGGTGGTCTGCTTGGCCGGCTCTTGCGCCATCACGGTGGTGGCGGTGGTCAGGCTGAACGCGCCGATGCAGGCGGCAAGTACGAGATGTTTCATTTTGTGAGTGCCTCTCGGATTTTGAAATCTGGTCTGTTTGTCGTTCGCCGCCGTCACATCAGGCGGCGCCTGGAAGGAAAGTCCGCCGCTATTCTCTACGATTTGCCGGAGCCCGCGAAGTGCGCTGGCCTTTGGTTACATAATCGGGGTGTCCGGTTAGTCCGGGTTCACTTACGCTTGCCGATCGGCACGAATTTGAGGTTTTCGGGGCCCACGTAGTTGGCGCTGGGGCGGATGATCTTGTTATCGATGCGTTGCTCGATGATGTGCGCGGCCCAGCCGGAAGTGCGTGCGAGCACGAACAGCGGCGTGAACATTGCCGTCGGCACGCCCATCATGTGGTAGCTCACCGCGCTGAACCAGTCCAGGTTCGGGAACATCTTCTTGACGTCCCACATGACCGTTTCCAGGCGCTCGGCAATGTCGAACATCTTCGTCGAACCGGCGTCCTTCGATAGCGTCTTCGCCACTTCCTTGATCACCTGGTTGCGCGGGTCGCCCGTGGTGTACACCGGGTGGCCGAAGCCGATCACGACTTCCTTGTTCCCGACGCGGCGGGTGATGTCGGCCTGCGCCTCATCCGGGTTGTCGTAGCGCTTCTGGATCTCGAACGCGACTTCGTTGGCGCCGCCGTGCTTGGGGCCGCGCAGCGCGCCGATCGCGCCGGCGATCGACGAATACATGTCCGAACCCGTGCCGGCGATCACGCGCGCGGTGAAGGTCGAGGCGTTGAACTCGTGTTCCGCGTACAGGATCAGCGAGGTATGCATGGCACGCTCCCACAGCGCCGACGGCTGCTCGCCGTGCAGCAGGTGCAGGAAGTGGGCGCCGATGGAGTCATCGTCGGTCTCCACCTCGATGCGGCGGCCGTTGTGGCTGTAGTGGTACCAGTACAGCAGCATCGAACCCAGGCTGGCCATCAGGCGGTCGGCAATGTCGCGCGCGCCCGGGCCGTTGTGGTCGTCCTTTTCCGGCAGCACGGTGCCAAGCACCGACACGCCGGTGCGCATCACGTCCATCGGGTGCGCGCTGGCCGGGACCCATTCCAGCGCCAGCTTGACGTTGGCCGGCAGGCCGCGCAGTGACTTCAGCCTGGCCTTGTAGGCGGCCAGTTCGGATCTGGTCGGCAGCTTGCCGTGCACCAGCAGATGGGCGATTTCCTCGAACTCGCAGGTGTCGGCGATATCGAGGATGTCATAGCCGCGGTAGTGCAGGTCGTTGCCGGTACGGCCAACGGTGCACAGCGCGGTATTGCCGGCGGCAACGCCGGACAGCGCGACGGATTTCTTGGCTTTCGGCGCCGCGGGCTCTGCCGCGGCGGCCGGTGCTGCGGTCTTCGAAGCGGACATCCGGGTCTCCTTCGGTCGCGTCCGTGCTTTGTTGTTGTGGCGGGTCAGGCGAAGAACAGCGCTTCCACGTTGTCCGGCAGCGGCGTGCCGGTGGCCTGGGCGCGCTGCAGCAGCGACCAGTAATAGCGGTAGCTGGCGCGGTCGTGCAACTGGCCGTCGTGGCGGATCGGTGCCCAGTTGTTCTCGTGGGCAGCCAGCAGGATCTGGCTGGCGGCGCCGATTTCATCCGCGCCCGGGCGGAAGGCGGCGACGATCGGCGCTATCTGGCCCGGATGGATGCTCCACTTGCGCAGGTAGCCGAACTCGGCGCGCGCGCGCAGCGCGTCATCGCCCGCCCGCTGGGGTGCCTGCACATCGGTGCTGACGTTGTGCGACGGAACCTTGCCATGGCGGTGGCAGGCGGCGGAGATTTCCAGCATGGCGCGGCGGATCAGAGGGTGCTCGAACTGCTGCGGCGAGCGCATGGCCTCGCCGGGAATCGCGCCGTGGTGCGCCGAGACGAAGTCCATCAGGCCGAAGCTCAGGCACTCCACCTGCACCAGCGCGGCGATGTCGAAAGCCTGTTCGAGCGCGGCGTGTGTCTCGATCAGCACATGGATCGGGATATGGCGGGCGATGCCGGCATTGCGCGCCACCTGGTTGACATGGTCGGTCACGCGCGCGACCTCGACCACGTCGGTCACCTTGGGCACGACGACGTAGGCCAGCCGCGCGCCGGCGGTGCGCACCAGCACGTCGACATCCTGGCGCCAGCTCGGGTGGGCAGGGTCATGAATGCGCACGCCGACGCGGTTGTGCGCGTTCAGCGGGCTGTTGACCAGTTGCGCGCACAGCTCGGCGTGCTCGCGCTCGTGGCCGACGGCGGCGCCGTCCTCGCAATCGAAGGTGATGTCGAAGACCGGCCCAAGCTCTTGCTGCAGGGCAAGCGACTTGCGCATCAGCTTTTCGCTGCCCGCATAGTGGTCACACACCGGCAACTGGACCGGGATGGCTTCGCCCTGGAACAAGACCTCGGATGGATGCACGGGAATTCAGGTGGGTTGGGGTTGGACGGGAAGGCACATCATAGCGCCCCAATATGAAAAAACCGGGGTCCGCGCCGATTCTTGAATCGTTGCGGAACCCCGGTCTTTCCTGGAACGCGCTGAAGATCAGCCCAGCAGGTGCTGCACGCCGGCCTTTTCTTCTTCCAGTTCGTTCAGGGTGATGTTGATCTTTTCCTGGCTGTAGGCGTCGATCTCCAGACCCTTGACGATCTCGTACTTGCCGTTGGCGCAGGTCACCGGATAGCCGAACATGGTGTCGGCGGGGATGCCGTACTCGCCGTTCGACGGGATGCCCATGGTGACGACCTTGCCGTTGGTGCCCAGCACCCAGTCATGCACGTGGTCGATGGCGGCGTTGGCGGCCGAGGCAGCCGACGACAGGCCACGGGCCTCGATGATGGCGGCGCCGCGCTTGCCGACGGTCGGCAGGAACACGTCGTTGTTCCACACCGGGTCGTTGATCATGTCCTTGACGCTCTTGCCGTCGACGGTGGCGTAGCGGTAGTCGGCGTACATGGTCGGGCTGTGGTTGCCCCACACGAACATCTTCTCGATCGACGACACCGGCTTGCCGGTCTTGGCGGCGATCTGCGACAGGGCACGGTTGTGGTCCAGGCGCAGCATGGCGGTGAAGTTCTCGCGCGGCAGGTTCGGTGCCGACTTCATGGCGATGTAGGCATTGGTGTTGGCCGGGTTGCCGACCACCAGCACCTTGACATTGCGGCTGGCGACTTCGTCCAGCGCCTTGCCCTGCACCGTGAAGATCTGGGCGTTGGCCTCGAGCAGGTCCTTGCGCTCCATGCCCTTGCTGCGCGGACGGGCGCCAACCAGCAGGGCCACGTCGGCATCCTTGAAGGCGACCTTGGGGTCATCGGTGATGACCACGCCGGCCAGCAGCGGGAACGCGCAATCTTCCAGTTCCATCACGACGCCCTTGACGGCGGCCTGGGCTTGCGGGAGGTCGAGCAGTTGGAGGATGACCGGCTGGTCTTTGCCCAGCATGTCGCCGTTGGCGATGCGGAACAGCAGGGAATAGCCGATCTGGCCAGCGGCGCCGGTCACTGCGACGCGCATTGGGGCTTTAGCCATGAGTAAATCTCCAAACGATAGAAGGGGGTAACCGGTCGGCGGCACGCAGTCGCCAACTCAAGGCGGCGTGCACGCCGGATGCTGGTTGTCGCCACAGCGGGGAGCGGCCGTCCGCCGGAACCAGGTGGCGGGGCCACGGGGCGGAACCGGTGAGGATGAGCCACAACGGGTCATGGTGATGCAACGAAGCGTAAGTCTACTGCGAAGCGAGCCGCCATTTCCAGACCGATTTCCAGTCCGGGCCGCGGGAGAGGGTGCCGGGGACGGCATCCGCCGGCGGCACGAGCACGGCATTCACGACATTCGCGGGCGTGGACCAGCGCGAGTGTAGGCCCGGCCTCACTGGCTGTCAATTCATATGTCTTATATAAGACATAAGACAATTAACGTCAGGCTGGCGCCCGCCGCCCTTTTATGGTGAAATCCCGCCTATGTCCTCCCTGTCTACGTCCCTCTCCGGCGCTGCCGCCCACGGTGCGCAGGACTCCGGCGCGGCCACGCCTGGCGCCGGGACGCAGGCGCCTTCGTCGACCCCGCCTTCGTCGACCCCGTCTTCGTCGGCCTCGTCATCGACTCCGTCGTCGACCCCGCCGTCGAACTCTCCCGCGCCGTCGTCATCTCCTGCGCCCCAGGCCGCCGCCCAGCAGCCGGGCCCGCAGACCGCCCCGTCGCCCACCTTCAGCCCGCTGTACCAGCAGATCAAGGCGCTCATCATGCGCAGCCTGCAGTCCGGCGAGTGGAAGCCGGGCGAGATGATCCCCAGCGAAATGGAGCTGGCGGCGCGCTACAAGGTAAGCCAGGGCACAGTGCGCAAGGCCATCGACGAACTCGCCGCCGAGAACCTGGTGGCGCGGCGGCAGGGCAAGGGCACCTTCGTGACCACGCACCATGAGGACGTGGTCAAGTTCCGTTTCCTGCGCCTCGTCCCCGACGAAGGCGAGCCCCACTACGGCGCCAGCCACGTGCTGGAGTGCAAGCGCCTGCGCGCGCCCGCCGAAATCGCGCGGCTGCTCGATATCCGCACCGGCGACAGCGTGGTGCAGATCCGCCGCGTGCTGAATTTCTCCGGCGAGTCGACCGTGCTCGACGAGATCTGGCTGCTGGGCGCCAACTTCAAAGGCCTCACCGCGGAAAAGCTGACCGAGTGGAAGGGGCCCATGTATGCCTTGTTCGAGGCCGAGTTCGGTACGCGCATGATCCGCGCCTCGGAAAAGATCCGCGCCGTGGCCGCCGACGAGACGGCGGCCGAGCTGCTGTCCGTGCCTCTGGGCTCGCCGCTGTTGTCGGTCGAGCGCGTTTCATATACCTACGGGGATCGCCCTGTCGAGGTGCGCCGCGGGTTGTATGTGACGACGAAACACTATTATCAGAACGACCTGAGCTGAGTCATGGGGCCGGCGCGGTCCCTGCGTCGGCTGCGATTATTGCGGGTTTGGTGATGGTGGTGCGGGTTGTTGCGCAGCGCCGGTGAATATTGCTTGGCAATCGCCGTGTCATGTGTATGGTGTGCGATTGTCGGGCGGCGCCTGTTGGGCGCGATAGCTGAAAATTATTGGTGCAGCGCGCAACAAAGGCGCTAAAATCTCGTGGATTTGCCTCAATGCATCCCGTTGCATGCAGGCAATGGCAGTCTCGTTTCTTTGTTTACCGCTAATTGGGGTCTCGCATGGCTGAAGCCGTCAAACAAGCCAGGCCGGAGTTCCGGAATATCGGTATCTCGCAGATCGCGAAATACCGGTTGCCCTGGGCCGGCAAGGTATCCATCCTGCATCGCGTGAGCGGTGCCTTGATGTTCCTCCTCCTTCCCTTCGTCCTGTACCTGTTCGAGCAGAGCATTACCTCCGAACTGAGCTTCGCAAAGTTCTCGGCCCTGTTGTCCGGCGGCTTTGTCAAGCTGGTTGTGCTGGCCCTGATCTGGGGTTATCTGCATCATTTCTGCGCCGGTATCCGCTTTCTGCTGCTGGATGTGCACGTTGGTGTTTCCAAGCCCGCCTCGGCCAAGTCTGCCATCAGCGTGCTGGTTGTCAGCCTGCTGCTTACCCTGATTTTCGGCCTGAAGCTGTTCGGCCTGTTCTGAGGAGAATCACGGTGGCAAACAACAATATCGGTCCCAAGCGCCTGGTCGTCGGCGCCCATTACGGCCTGAAAGACTGGCTCGCGCAACGCGTCACGGCCGTGATCATGGTGGTGTTCACCGTGGTGCTGGCCATTGCCTTCCTGCTGTCGAACGGCGCTTCGTACGAAGCGTGGGCAGGGCTCTTCGCCAACCAGTGGATGAAGATCATCACGTTCCTGACCATCCTGTCGCTGCTGTATCACGCCTGGATCGGCGTGCGCGACATCTGGATGGACTATGTCAAGCCGATGGCGGTGCGCCTGGTGCTGCAAGTTCTTACGATTCTGTGGCTCGTCGGTTGCGCGGGCTACGCTGCTCAGATTCTCTGGAGGGTGTAATAAATGGTCGCAGTCAAGACTGGATTGCCGCGTCGCCGCTTTGACGTGGTCATCGTCGGTGCTGGCGGCGCCGGGATGCGCGCATCCCTCCAGCTCGCGGAAGCCGGCCTGAACGTGGCCGTGCTGTCCAAGGTGTTCCCGACCCGCTCGCACACGGTGGCGGCGCAGGGCGGCATCGGTGCTTCGCTGGGCAACATGAGCGAAGACAACTGGCACTATCACTTCTACGACACCATCAAGGGCTCGGACTGGCTGGGCGACCAGGACGCGATCGAGTTCATGTGCCGGGAAGCGCCGAAGGTCGTGTACGAACTCGAGCACTTTGGCATGCCGTTCGACCGCAATCCGGACGGCACCATCTACCAGCGCCCGTTCGGCGGCCATACCGCCAACTACGGCGAGAAGCCGGTGCAGCGCGCCTGCGCCGCGGCGGACCGTACCGGCCACGCGCTGCTGCATACGCTGTACCAGCGCAACGTGCGCGCCAAGACCCACTTCTTCGTCGAGTGGATGGCGCTGGACCTGATCCGCGACCAGGACGGCGACGTGCTGGGCGTGACCGCGCTGGAAATGGAAACCGGCGAGGTCTACATCCTCGAAGCCAAGACCACGCTGTTCGCGACCGGCGGTGCCGGCCGTATCTACGCCGCGTCGACCAACGCCTTCATCAACACCGGTGACGGCCTGGGCATGGCCGCACGCGCGGGCGTGCCGCTGGAAGACATGGAGTTCTGGCAGTTCCACCCGACCGGCGTGGCCGGCGCGGGCGTGCTGATCACCGAAGGCGTGCGTGGCGAAGGCGGGATCCTGCGCAACAAGGATGGCGAGCGTTTCATGGAACGCTATGCGCCGACGCTGAAGGACCTGGCGCCGCGCGACTTCGTCTCGCGCTCGATGGACCAGGAAATCAAGGAAGGCCGCGGCTGCGGCCCGAACGGCGACTACGTGCTGCTCGACCTGACCCACGTCGGCGCCGAGACCATCATGAAGCGCCTGCCGTCGATCCGCGAAATCGGCATGAAGTTCGCCAACGTCGACGCGATCAAGGAACCGATCCCGGTGGTCCCGACCATCCACTACCAGATGGGCGGCATCCCGACGAACTACCACGGCCAGGTCGTGGTGCCGAAGAACGGCAGCCCGAACGAAGTGCTGAATGGTTTCTACGCGATCGGCGAATGCTCGTGCGTGTCGGTGCACGGCGCCAACCGCCTGGGCACCAACTCGCTGCTCGACCTGGTGGTGTTCGGCCGTGCCGCCGGCAACCACATCATCGCGCAGAACCTGAAGCAGAAGGAACACAAGCCGCTGCCGGCCGACGCCGCTGACCTCGCGATGTCGCGCCTGGCCAAGCTGCAGGCCACGTCGTCGGGTGAATACACGCAGGACGTCGCCAACGACATCCGCAAGAACATGCAGTCGCATGCCGGCGTGTTCCGCACCCAGAAGCTGATGGACGAAGGTGTCGACCGCATCCTGGAAGTGGCCGAGCGCGCCGACAACATCCACCTGAAGGACAAGTCCAAGGTCTTCAACACCGCGCTGGTGGAAGCCCTGGAAGTGGCCAACCTGGTGGAAGTGGCCAAGGCCACCATGATCTCGGCGGCCGCCCGCAAGGAATCGCGCGGTGCGCACGCGCACAGCGACTTCCCCAACCGCGACGACCAGAACTGGCTCAAGCACACGCTGTTCTACAGCGAAGGCAACCGCCTCGACTACAAGCCGGTGAAGATGGAACCGCTGACGGTGGAAAGCGTGCCGCCGAAGGCCCGTACCTTCTGAGCACCGCATCGTAGAGAAAACAGGACCCACAGAAATGAAGCGTATTTTCGAAGTCTACCGCTACGATCCGGACAAGGATGCGGCGCCGCGCATGCAGACCTACGAGGTCGAGCTCGACGGCCACGAGCGCATGCTGCTGGACGCGCTGGTCAAGCTCAAGAAGCTGGACGAGACCATCTCGTTCCGCCGTTCGTGCCGCGAAGGCGTGTGCGGCTCGGACGCGATGAACATCAACGGCAAGAACGGCCTGGCCTGCCTGACCAACATGCGCGAGCTGCCGGACCGCATCGTGCTGCGTCCGCTGCCCGGGCTGCCGGTGGTGCGCGACCTGATCGTCGACATGACGCAGTTCTTCAAGCAGTACAACTCGATCAAGCCGTTCCTGATCAACGACGAGCCGCCGCCCGAGAAAGAGCGCCTGCAGTCGCCGGAAGAGCGCGACGAGCTGGATGGCCTGTACGAGTGCATCCTGTGCGCCAGCTGCTCGACGTCGTGCCCGTCGTTCTGGTGGAACCCGGACAAGTTCGTCGGCCCGGCCGGCCTGCTGCAGGCTTACCGCTTCATCGCGGACAGCCGCGACCAGGCCACCAATGAGCGCCTGGACAACCTGAACGACCCGTACCGCCTGTTCCGCTGCCACAGCATCATGAACTGCGTCGACGTGTGCCCGAAGGGTCTGAACCCGACCAAGGCCATCGGCAAGATCAAGGAACTGATGGTTCGCCGCGCGGTGTGATCCTGCGGCTGTCTAAGTAGTAAGCGGTGCGTCAGCCAGAGCGGCTATATCTGGCGGGCGCACCGAAAGTAGGAAGCCATGACCGAGAGTCCTGCCACCACCTTCTCCCATCAGGCCGATCCGCACAAGCGCGCACGGTTGCGCTGGCGCGCCCGCCGCGGCCTCCTGGAGAACGACATCATCGTCGAACGTTTTTTCAACCGTTACGAGGAGAGCCTGTCCGACGAGGATGTGGCTGCGCTGAGCCAGCTGTTCGAGCTCAGCGACAACGAGTTGATGGACCTGCTCCTTGCCCGCAAGGAACTGGACGGTGAGCTCGACACGCCCCCGATGCAGCGCGTAGTGAACCTGCTGCGTTCGGTCTGAGTTTTGGTCAACATTATTATTCACAGCATTTGAAGGATCCGACATGACGCCGTCCGATGTGAAAGCCACGCTATCGTTCTCCGATGGTTCCCCCAGCGTTGAGCTGCCGATTTATACGGGCACCGTTGGCCCGGACGTGATCGACATTCGCAAGCTGTACGGACAAACCGGTAAGTTCACCTACGACCCCGGTTTCATGTCGACGGCTTCGTGTAATTCCAAGATCACCTATATCGACGGTGACAAGGGCGAGCTGCTGTATCGCGGCTACCCGATCGAGCAGCTGGCGCAGAAGTGCGACCACCTCGAGACCAGCTACCTGCTGCTCAAGGGTGAACTGCCCAACGCCAAGCAGAAGGAAGAATTCGTCGGCCACGTGATGAACCACACGATGGTCCACGAGCAGCTGCAGTTCTTCATGCGCGGTTTCCGCCGCGATGCCCACCCGATGGCAGTCCTGACCGGCCTGGTGGGTGCCATGAGCGCGTTCTACCACGACGCGATGGACATCGATGATCCGCACCAGCGCGAGATCTCGGCCATCCGCCTGATCGCCAAGATGCCGACCATGGTCGCCATGGCGTACAAGTACAACATCGGCCAGCCGTACATCTATCCGCAGAACGACCTGTCCTACTCGGGCAACTTCCTGCGCATGCTGTTCGCCACGCCGTGCGCCCCGTACACCGTGAACCCGGTGCTGGAGCGCGCGCTGGACCGCATCTTCATCCTGCACGCCGACCACGAGCAGAACGCGTCGACCTCGACCGTGCGCCTGGCCGGCTCGTCGGGCACCAACCCGTTTGCAGCTATCGCCGCGGGCGTGGCCTGCCTGTGGGGCCCGGCCCACGGCGGCGCCAACGAAGCCGCGCTGAAGATGCTGGAAGAGATCGGCAGCGTCGACAACATCCCCGAGTTCATCAAGCAGGTCAAGGACAAGAACTCGGGCGTGCGCCTGATGGGCTTTGGCCACCGCGTGTACAAGAACTACGATCCGCGCGCCAAGCTGATGCGCGAAACCTGCCATGAGGTGCTGAACGAGCTGGGCCTGCACAACGACCCGCTGTTCAAGCTGGCCATGGAGCTGGAAAAGATCGCGCTGGAAGACGAGTACTTCGTCAGCCGCAAGCTGTACCCGAACGTCGACTTCTACTCGGGCATCGTCCAGCGCGCGCTGGGCATCCCGACCTCGCTGTTCACCTGCATCTTCGCGCTGGCCCGCACCCCGGGCTGGATCTCGCAGTGGGAAGAGATGATCACCGATCCGGAATACAAGATCGGCCGTCCGCGCCAGCTGTTTGTCGGCGCCGCCACCCGCGACGTGCCGGACGTGTCCAAGCGCTGAGCGCAAGCTCATCCGATTCGCTGCGCAGTGCAGCAATTGCAAACGCCCCGGCCCGCCGGGGCGTTTGTCTTTTCTGGGGCGGCTCGCGTTGTGCGGTGCAGCGCGGGAAAGGGCAGGAAATCGCACCTCGAATGGTCCGGAGCGCAATTCGTGGAAAATTGTGTCGCGTTTTCCCAATGTGGTTCCGCATTTATTGTGCGATTGTCGCGTAGCGCAGGAAATTTGACCCTATAATGCGGGCTGCTTTGCCGACGGCAGCCGGGCCATCCCTCCGGCATGCGGTGCGGCAAGCGGGGCAGGCGAATCGCTTGCGCAATAGAGAACGCATCAAACGTTGTCTTTCCGAACCTTGGTCCCACACCACAGCGGGACTGACACATGCCGGGCCCCGCATCTCTTGAGCTTTTCCGCAGGCCCGTCTTCCGCGTCTCGGGCCGCTTTTCTGCCGTTCCGATCTCTGTAGTCCGCGGGTGTTGTTCGATTGCGCAGGTCATTCCGCTTCTGCCCGGATGACCCAAACATAAATCGAGGAGCTCCTGATGACGCTGTCCCGTCTTACCACCATTTCGCTGGCTGCTATGCTGGCCACCTTTGGCGCCGCCGCCAACGCCGAAACCGTGAAGATCGCCATTGCCGGCCCGATGAGCGGCTCGGTGGCGCAGTACGGTGACATGGTCAAGGCCGGTGCGCTGACCGCCGTCGAACAGATCAACGCAGCCGGCGGCGCCGGCGGCAACAAGTTGGAAGTGGTGATGATGGACGACGCCTGCGAACCGAAGCAGGCCGTCGCGGTGGCTAACAAGGTCGTCAGCCAGAACATCAAGTACGTGATCGGCCACGTGTGCTCGGGCTCGACCATCCCGGCCTCGGACATCTACGAGAACGAAGGCATCGTGATGGTCACGCCGTCGGCCACCGCGCCGCAGCTGACCGAGACCAGGAAGCGCAAGTTCATCTTCCGCACCATCGGCCGCGACGACCAGCAGGGCCCGGCCGCCGCCCAGTACATCATCGGCAAGGTCAAGCCGAAGAAGGTCGCCGTGCTGCACGACAAGCAGTCGTATGGCCAGGGCATCGCCAGCTCGGTGAAGAAGGACCTGGAAGCGGCCAAGATCCCGGTCGCCGTGTTCGAGGGCATCAACGCCGGCGATTCGGACTACTCCGCCGTCATCACCAAGCTGAAGTCGCAGGGCGTGGACTTCGTCTACTTCGGCGGCTACCACCCGGAAATGGGCCTGCTGCTGCGCCAGGCGCGCGAGCAGGGCGTGAAGGCCACCTTCATGGGCCCCGAGGGCGTGGGCAACAAGGACGTGACCGCGATCGCCGGCCCGTCGTCGGAAGGCATGCTGGTGACGCTGCCGGCCGACTTCTCGGCCGACCCGGCCAACGCGGGCCTGGTGAAGGCATTCGCCGACAAGAAGCGTGACGCCAACGGTCCGTTCCAGATGCCGTCCTACGCCGCCGTCAAGATCATCGGCGACGCCATCGCCGGCGCCAAGAGCACCGATCCGGCCAAGGTCGCGGCGTACATGCACAAGAACGCCTTCACCACCCCGATCGGCAAGGTCGAGTACGACGACAAGGGCGACCTGAAGTCCTTCAAGTTCGTGGTCTACACCTGGCACAAGGACGCCAGCAAGACCGCCGCAAACTAAGCAGGCGCTCCTTCCCGCACACGCCCCGCCCGGCCTCCGGGCGGGGCGTTCTGGTATCGGGCTTCAAGTTCCTGAGGCTTCCCCTATGAATGAATTCCTTCCACAGTTCACCCAGCAGCTGGTCAACGGCCTGACGCTGGGTGCGATCTATGCGCTGATCGCCATCGGCTACACAATGGTCTACGGCATCATCGGCATGATCAATTTCGCGCACGGCGAGATTTACATGATCGGTGCCTACGTCGGCCTGGTCACGCTCACCGCGATCGGCGCCCAGGCAGGCTACCCCCTGCCGCTGGTGCTGGGCGCCGCCCTGCTGGTCTCGGTGCTGGTCACCGGCGTCTACGGCTTTGCGGTCGAGCGGGTGGCATACCGGCCCCTGCGCGGCGGTCCGCGGCTGGTGCCGCTGATCTCCGCCATCGGCATGTCGATCTTCCTGCAGAACTATGTCCAGATCGGGCAGGGCGCGCGCGACGTGTCCGTGCCGGTGCTGATCTCGGGCGCCATCGAGTTCCAGATGGGCGGCGATTTCACCGTGACCGTGCCGTATTCGCGCCTGCTGATCGTCGGCGTAACGCTGGTGATGATGATCGCGCTGACGCTGTTCATCGGCCGCTCGCGCATGGGCCGTGCCTGCCGCGCCTGCGCCGAAGACATGCGCATGGCCAATCTGCTCGGCATCGACACCAACAAGGTAATCTCGTTCACCTTCGTGCTGGGCGCGATGCTGGCCGCCGTCGGCGGCGTGCTGATCGGGCTGAGCATCGGCAAGCTCAATCCCTTTATCGGCTTTATCGCCGGCATCAAGGCCTTTACCGCGGCGGTGCTGGGCGGCATCGGCAGCATCCCGGGCGCGATGCTCGGCGGCGTGCTGCTGGGCCTGGCGGAAACCTTCGCCTCGGGCTACATGCCGGCGGAATACAAGGACGTGGTCGCATTCAGCCTGCTGGTGCTGGTGCTGCTGTTCCGTCCGACCGGGCTGCTGGGCAAGCCTGATGTCGAGAAGGTGTGAGGGAGGGCGAGACAATGACTAACCAAACTTTCGCAATGTCCGCCGGGCAGGTAGCGCGCGGCGGCGCCACGCCGGGCCAGTCGCTCAAGAACGCGATCACGGCGGCCGTGATGACGGCAATCCTGACCATTCCCATCCTGGGCCTGCAGCTCAGGCTGGAAGGCTACAAGGTGGTGCTCGAGCCGCACTGGCGTCCGGTATGGATTGCCGTGGCGGCAGTGTTCCTGTTCCAGCTGTTCAAGCCGTTGCTGTCGCGTGCCGGCAGTGCCGTGCGCCTGCCGTCGGTGCCGCAGCTCGGCGCGCGCCAGCAGCGCGTGGCGATATGGGTGCTGCTGGCGGTCGGGCTGGTGTGGCCGTTCTTCGGCTCGCGCGGCGCGGTCGACGTGGCCACGCTGGCGCTGATCTACGTGATCCTGGGGCTGGGCCTGAATATCGTGGTGGGCTATGCCGGCCTGCTCGACCTGGGCTACGTCGGCTTCTATGCGATCGGCGGCTATACCTATGCGCTGCTGAACCAGCACTTCGGGCTAGGCTTCTGGGAATGCCTGCCGATCGCCGCGGCGATGTCGGCAACCTTCGGCTTCCTGCTCGGCTTCCCGGTGCTGCGGCTGCGCGGCGACTACCTCGCCATCGTGACGCTGGGCTTCGGCGAGATCATCCGCCTGCTGGCCAACAACCTGACCAGCCTGACCGGCGGCCCGGATGGTGTCTCGGGCATTCCCAAGCCGTCCGTATTCGGCATCGAAATGGGGCGCAGCGCCAGCGTGGAGGGCACGAAGACCTTCCATGACCTGATCGGCCTGGACTACAGCGGCCAGCACATGGTGATCTTCCTGTACCTGCTGGCGCTGCTGCTGGTGGGCTTCACGCTGTTCGTCACCAGCCGCCTGATCCGCATGCCGATGGGCCGTGCCTGGGAAGCGCTGCGCGACGACGAGATCGCGTGCCGCTCGCTGGGCCTGAACCCGACCCGCATCAAGCTGTCGGCGTTCACGCTGGGCGCATCGTTCGCCGGCATCGGCGGCGCGTTCTTCGCGGCGCGCCAGGGGCTGGTCAATCCGGAATCGTTCACCTTCATCGAGTCGGCGCTGATCCTTGCCGTGGTGGTGCTGGGCGGCATGGGTTCGCAGCTGGGCGTGATCCTGGCGGCGATCCTGTTGACGGTGCTGCCTGAAGTGGCGCGCGGCTTTGCCGAATATCGCATGCTGATCTTCGGCCTGGTGATGGTGCTGATGATGATGTGGCGTCCGCAGGGCCTGCTGCCCGCGAGCCGTCCGCACGTGGAGCTTCCCCGATGAACGCGCCGATGACTAGTTTGCAACAAGCCGAATTGTTGAAAGTATCCGGCCTGCAGATGCGCTTCGGCGGCCTGCTCGCCGTGGACGGCATCGATTTCGATGTCCGCAAGGATGAGGTCTTCGCCATCATCGGCCCCAACGGCGCCGGCAAGACCACGGTGTTCAACTGCGTCGGCGGCTTCTACAAGCCGACCGCGGGCGAGGTCACGCTGGATGGCCACGACATCGCCGGCCTGCCCAGCCACAAGGTGGCGCGCCAGGGCCTGGTGCGGACCTTCCAGAACATCCGCCTGTTCAAGTCGCTGACGGTGGTGGAAAACCTGCTGGTGGCGCAACACCTGCAGGTGCAGTCCGGCATCCTGCGCGGCCTGTTTGCCACCCCGGCCTATCGCCGTGCCGAGCGCGAGGCGCTGGAACGCGCCGCGGTCTGGCTGGAGCGGATGGGCCTGACCAAGGTGGCCAACCGCGAGGCCGGCACGCTGTCGTACGGCCACCAGCGCCGGCTGGAGATCGCACGCTGCATGATCACCAAGCCGCGCCTGCTGATGCTGGACGAGCCCGCCGCAGGCCTGAACCCGCAGGAGAAGGTCGAGCTGCAGCAGCTGATCGACCAACTGCGCCGCGAATTCGGCATTGCCGTGCTGCTGATCGAGCACGACATGAGCCTGGTGATGGGCGTGTCCGACCGCATCCTGGTGATGGAGCACGGCAAGCCTATCGTGATCGGCAAGCCCGACGAAGTGCGCAATGACCCGCGCGTGATTAAGGCCTACCTGGGAGAGGACTGATGCTGAAGCTGGAACAGGTCCATACCCACTACGGCGCCGTCGAGGCGCTGTCGGGCGTATCGATCGAAGTCAACAAGGGGGAGATCGTCACCCTGATCGGCAGCAACGGTGCCGGCAAGACGACGCTGATGATGACCGTGTGCGGCACGCCGCGTGCGTCCAGAGGGCGCGTGCTGTTCGAGGGCGAGGACATCACCAACCGCTCGACGCACGAGATCATGCGGTTGGGGCTCGCGATCTCGCCCGAGGGCCGGCGCGTGTTCCCGAGCCTGACCGTGCTGGAAAACCTGAAGATGGGCGGCTTCTTTGCCAGGCGCGACGAGATCGAGGCCGGCATCGAGCACGTGTTCAAGCTGTTCCCGCGGCTGAACCAGCGCGCCAGCCAGCGTGCCGGCACCATGTCGGGCGGCGAGCAGCAGATGCTGGCGATCGGCCGCGCGCTGATGAGCCGGCCCCGGCTGCTGCTGCTGGACGAGCCCACGCTCGGCCTCGCGCCGCTGATCATCGCGCAGATCTTCGACATCATCCGGACCATTCGTGACGAGGGCGTCACCGTGTTCCTGGTCGAGCAGAACGCCAACAAGGCGCTGCAGGTCGCGGATCGGGGCTATGTGCTGGAGACCGGCAAGGTGGTGCTGGCCGATACCGGTGCTAACCTGCTGGCCAATGACCGGATCAAGGCTGCCTACCTGGGCGGCTGATGCCGGCGGCCGTCGCCCTGCAACGGGGCGACGGCTCTTTACCGATTCGTTTTCGTGATCGGCGAAAGCCCCCTTTCGCCAATCACATTACATTCCAGGCGCCGTCCCGGCCGGGCAGGGCGCTGATCCCCATATCCCCTGTGGCATAATCGATTGCCAAGTCAAGCATTGCAGCAACGCTTGAAATAACGCTCGCTTCAGGCGGCTTCCGGCGCGATCATCGCAATCACGCTATCGACGCCCGTGTTCGCCACCGCGACCGAAGCGAACAAAAACCCCTGCAAACTACTGCGCGGTCACCGCGGCCTCTCCTGCAAGGGAGCGGTCATTCGGTCCGCCATCGCATCATGGCCAAGACGCTCTACGACAAACTCTGGGATGACCACACCGTCCACGTCGAGGAAGACGGCACCACGCTGCTCTACATCGACCGCCACCTGCTGCATGAAGTGACCAGCCCGCAGGCGTTCGAAGGCCTGAAGATGGCGGAGCGTCCGGTATGGCGCATCAGCGCGAACCTGGCCGTCTCGGACCATAACGTGCCGACCACCGACCGCAGCCAGGGGATCGCCGACCCGGTGTCGAAGCTGCAGGTCGATACGCTGGATGCCAACTGCGACAGCTTCGGCATCACCCAGTTCAAGATGACCGACCACCGCCAGGGCATCGTGCACGTGATCGGGCCGGAGCAGGGCGCGACGCTGCCGGGCATGACGGTGGTGTGCGGCGACTCGCATACCAGCACGCACGGCGCCTTCGGCGCGCTGGCGCACGGCATCGGCACCTCTGAAGTCGAGCACGTGCTGGCCACGCAGACGCTGCTGGGCAAAAAGGCAAAGAACATGCTGGTCAGGGTGGAAGGCAAGCTGCCGCGCGGCTGCACCGCCAAGGACATCGTGCTCGCCATCATCGGCAAGATCGGTACCGCCGGCGGCACCGGCTACACCATCGAGTTTGCCGGCTCGGCCATCCGCGACCTGACCATGGAAGGCCGCATGACGGTCTGCAACATGGCCATCGAAGCGGGCGCGCGCGCCGGCCTGGTGGCGGTGGACGACGTCACGCTGGAATACGTCAAGGGCCGCCCGTACGCGCCGCAGGGTGTGGAGTGGGAGCAGGCCGTGGCCTACTGGCGCACGCTGCATTCGGATGCGGGCGCCAAATTCGACCAGGTGGTCGAGCTGCGTGCCGAAGAGATCCGCCCGCAGGTGACCTGGGGCACCTCGCCGGAAATGGTCATCAGCATCGAAGACCGCGTGCCGGATCCCGAGAAGGAAAAGGACTCGACCAAGCGCAACGCCATGGAGCGCGCGCTGGAATACATGGGCCTGCAGCCCAACGTGCCGGTGGAGAGCATCAGTATCGACAAGGTCTTCATCGGCTCGTGCACCAACAGCCGTATCGAAGACATGCGCGCCGCCGCGTGGGTGGTGCAGAAGCTGGGCCGCAAGATCGCATCCAACGTCAAGCTGGCGCTGGTGGTGCCGGGTTCGGGCCTGGTCAAGGAACAGGCCGAGCGCGAAGGCCTGGACAAGATCTTCAAGGCCGCCGGCTTTGAATGGCGCGAGCCGGGCTGCTCGATGTGCCTGGCCATGAACGCCGACCGCCTCGATCCGGGCGAGCGCTGCGCGTCGACCTCGAACCGCAACTTCGAAGGCCGTCAGGGCGCCGGTGGCCGTACCCACCTGGTGAGCCCGGCGATGGCAGCGGCTGCCGCCATCGAAGGCCATTTCGTCGACATCCGCAAGCTGGGCTGAGCGGAGCGCGGCAGATGAAAAGGACCCTGATCGCATGGCTGGCATGCCTGGGCATGCTGCAGCTGGCTGGCTGCAACACCATGGCCGGCCTGGGCAAGGACACGCAGGCCGCCGGCAGCTCGCTCGAGCGCGCGGCCAAGAAGTAAGGAAAGAGACATGGACAAGTTCACTGTACACAGCGGCCTCGTGGCTCCGCTCGACCGCGAGAACGTCGACACCGACGCCATCATCCCGAAGCAGTTCCTGAAGTCGATCAAGCGCACCGGCTTTGGTCCCAACCTGTTCGACGAGTGGCGCTACAAGGATGTCGGCGAGCCCGGCATGGACAACAGCAAGCGTCCGCTGAACCCGGATTTCGTGCTGAACCAGCAGCGCTACCAGGGCGCATCGATCCTGCTGGCGCGCCGCAACTTCGGCTGCGGCAGTTCGCGCGAGCACGCGCCGTGGGCGCTGACGCAATACGGCTTCCGCGCCGTGATCGCGCCCAGCTTTGCCGATATCTTCTTCAACAACTGCTACAAGAACGGCTTGCTGCCGGTGGTGTTGAGCGAGCAGCAGGTCGACCACCTGTTCAACGAGACCAACGCGTTCAACGGCTACCAGCTGACCATCGACCTGGACAAGCAGGCCGTGATCACACCGTCGGGCCAGGGCTATGAATTCGACATCGCCCCGTTCCGCAAGTACTGCATGCTGAATGGCTTCGACGATATCGGCCTGACCCTGCGCCATGCCGACAAGATCAAGGCCTACGAGGCCGAGCGCGTGGCGAAGATGCCGTGGCTGAACAACCGCCTGGTCGGATAAGACTCAACCGAGGAAGACAACAATGAAGATCGCAGTCCTGCCGGGTGACGGCATCGGTCCCGAAATCGTTGCAGAGGCCGTCAAGGTCCTGAACGCGCTCGACGAGAAGTTCGAACTCGAAACGGCGCCCGTGGGCGGCGCCGGCTACGAGGCCGAAGGCCATCCGCTGCCGGAGAACACGCTGAAGCTGGCCAAGGAAGCCGACGCCATCCTGTTCGGCGCCGTCGGCGACTGGAAGTACGACAGCCTGGAGCGCCCGCTGCGCCCCGAGCAGGCCATCCTGGGCCTGCGCAAGCACCTGCAGCTGTTCGCCAACTTCCGTCCGGCGATCTGCTACCCGGAACTGACCGGTGCCTCGAGCCTGAAGCCCGAGCTGGTGGCCGGCCTGGACATCCTGATCGTCCGTGAGCTGAACGGCGACATCTACTTCGGCCAGCCGCGCGGCCTGCGCGAAGCGCCGGACGGCCTGTTCAAGGGCGCGCGCGAAGCCTTCGACACCATGCGCTACAGCGAGCCGGAAATCCGCCGCATCGCGCATGTGGCGTTCCAGGCCGCGGCCAAGCGCGGCAAGAAGCTGTGCAGCGTCGACAAGGCCAACGTGCTCGAGACCTTCCAGTTCTGGAAGGACATCGTGATCGATGTCAGCAAGGAATATCCGGAAGTCGAGCTGTCGCACATGTATGTCGACAACGCGGCCATGCAGCTGGTCAAGGCGCCCAAGAGCTTCGACGTGATCGTCACCGGCAATATGTTCGGCGACATCCTGTCGGACGAGGCCGCCATGCTGACCGGCTCGATCGGCATGCTGCCGTCGGCGTCGCTGGATGCGAACAACAAAGGCCTGTATGAGCCTTCGCACGGCTCGGCGCCGGACATCGCCGGCAAGGGCGTGGCCAATCCGCTGGCCACCATCCTGTCGGCGGCGATGATGTTGCGGTACTCGCTGAACCGCGCCGAGCAGGCCGACCGCATCGAGAACGCCGTCAAGAAGGTGCTGGCTCAGGGCTATCGCACCGGCGACATCCTGACGCCGGGCTGCAAGCAGGTCGGCACCCGCGAGATGGGAGAGGCCGTTCTGGCCGCACTGTAAGTCACACGCAAAAGGGCACCGCCGGCGCGGTGCCCTTTGTTTTATTTGTCCCTAATTTGCACGCTGCGGCGGCGCCGCAAAATCGTGTAGACTCTGCGAATGGCCCGATTTTCCCAGTCCACCCTGACTGCTGTTGTCGCCCTGACCGCCACCCGCGGCCCGGTCGGCACGATTTCGCTCGGCCAGACCGCAACGACGATTAAAACCATCATTAAAACCGCGATCGCCTAGATCCGTTCGTCGTGCCTGCCCGTCTTCCCCGCGCAGCCACGCCGGGCGAGGAAAATGGCGGGGAAGTAAAAATCACATCCGAGGTAAATCATGATTGTAGGTCTCGTCGGTTGGCGGGGTATGGTCGGCAGCGTCCTGATGCAGCGCATGCAGGAAGAGCGTGATTTCGACCACATCGAGCCCGTCTTCTTCAGCACGTCCAACGCCGGCGGCAAGGCGCCCGCCATGGCCAAGAACGAAACCACGCTCAAGGATGCCAACGACATCGAGGCACTGAAGAAGTGCGACGTGGTGCTGACCGCCCAGGGCGGCGACTACACCAACGAGGTCTTCCCCAAGCTGCGCGCGGCTGGCTGGAAGGGCTACTGGATCGACGCGGCCTCGTCGCTGCGCATGAAGGACGATGCCATCATCGTGCTGGATCCGGTCAACCAGGGTGTGATCAAGGACGCGCTGTCCAAGGGCGTCAAGAATTTCATCGGCGGCAACTGCACGGTCAGCTGCATGCTGATTGGCCTGGGCGGCCTGTTCCAGGCCGACATGGTCGAATGGATGACCTCGATGACCTACCAGGCCGCTTCGGGCGGCGGCGCCCAGCACATGCGCGAGCTGCTGACGCAGTTCGGCACGCTGAACGCGTCGGTCAAGCCGCTGCTGGATGACCCGGCGTCGGCCATCCTGGAAATCGACCGCCAGATCCTGGCGACCCAGCATGGCCTGTCCGCCGAGGAAACCAAGCAGTTCGGCGTGCCGCTGGCCGGCAACCTGATCCCCTGGATCGACAAGGACCTGGGCAACGGCCAGTCCAAGGAAGAATGGAAGGGCGGCGCCGAGACCAACAAGATCCTGGGCCGTGGCGAGGGCTTCCTGGGTGCGACCGGCGCCACGCCGATCGCCGTCGACGGCCTGTGCGTCCGCATCGGCGCGATGCGCTGCCACTCGCAGGCGCTGACCATCAAGCTGCGCCGCGACGTGCCGCTGGACGAGATCGAAGGCATGCTGGCGGCCCACAACCAGTGGGCCAAGGTGGTGCCAAACACGCGTGAAGCCAGCATGACCGACCTGACCCCGGCGGCCGTGACCGGCACGCTGACGATCCCGGTCGGCCGCCTGCGCAAGATGCAGATGGGCGGCGAGTACCTGTCGGCCTTCACGGTCGGCGACCAGCTGCTGTGGGGCGCGGCCGAGCCGCTGCGCCGCATGCTGCGTATCCTGATCGAATCCTGATGGGTGGCTGATAGCTGCGTGCCTGGTTGCGTCCGTTGCAGCGAGGCAACAGAAAAGACCGCTTTGCCGACAACGCCGCGCCCACGCGCGGCGTTGTTGTATCCGGACGCCTATTTTCCCGGGCGATGCGTCACAATACGGCGGCATGCGCCCCGGCCCGCAGGGGTCGGCGCCTGTTGGTCAAGGGGTGCAATCAGAATGCCCCGCCAGCTTGACGGACCTGTCTATGGGGTCGGTTTGTCGATGTATATCGCTACTAAAACATAACGGAGCATAAGGTGAGTGTGAGCCAACATCGCCGGAAAGATGCGCCTACTGCCCGTCAGCGCTGGTCAACGCTGGCCGTCACGGCACTGGGTCTGCTGCTTGCGCAGCCGGCCGCATATGCCGCGGGGTTCGGGCAATTGCGGGTTCAGTCGAATCTGGGGCAGCCGCTGCAGGCTGAGATCGACATCAGCGGGGTCACACCCGATGAGGCCGCCGCGCTGAACGTCAAGCTGGCGTCGCCTGGGGCGTACGCCGCGGCCGGGCTGATCTACCAGCCCGCGGTCAGCACGCTGCGGCTGGAGATCGAGCGCCGCCCGAACGGCAGCTATGTCGCCAAGGTCCGTTCGACGCAGCCGATCAGCGAGCCGTTCGTCGATATCCTGGTCGACATGAGCTGGGCCAGCGGCAAGGTTTCGCGCGCCTACACATTCCTGCTTGATCCCGCCGGGGTCAAGCCTTCCAACGAGAGCTATTCGCCGTCGACGGTGGTGCAGGCTGCAACGCCCGACGCTTCGCCCGCCACCGCGCAACAGCCCGCGGCTGCGGCGGCGCCGCAGGCGGCCGCACCGGGAGCCGCACAGGGGGCCGCGCCCGCCGCAGAATCCGCCCGTCCGGCAGCGCCGGTGCGTCCCGCACGGCAGGCCAGGCGCGCGCCGTCCGCGCCCGCCGCCAGCGCCGACACGGCGCCGGGCAGTGGCTATACCGTCAAGCGCGGCGATACGCTGTACGGGATTGCCGGCGAAGCCGTACAGGGCGCCGAATCGGTGTCGCTGGACCAGATGCTGGTCGCGCTCTACCGCAACAATCCCAACGCCTTTATCGGCGGCAACATGAACCGGCTGCGCAGCGGCGCGGTGCTGCAGGTGCCGACCCCGCAACAGGCGCAGTCCGTCACGCCGAAGGAGGCGCGCCGCGAGGTGGTGGCGCGCACGCAGGGCTTCGACGCCTATCGCAGCCGCCTGGCGAGTGCCGCCGCGGCCAAGTCGGTCGTACCCGACAGCGGCCGCCAGCAGTCCGGCAACGTGACGGCGCGCGTGCAGGAACAGGCCGCCCCGACCGATGGCCCACGCGACGAGCTGAAGCTGAGCAAGGGCGAGCGGGGCGCGCAGGCCGATGCTGCCGCCAAGGCCGAAGCCAACGTCGCGCGCGAGCGCCAGGTCAAGGAAGCCGAGGCGCGCCTGGCGCAGCTGGAAAAGAATATCGGCGACATGCAGAAGCTGCTCGAGCTGAAGAACGCCGAGATCGCCAAGCTGAGCCAGACCAACCAGGCTGCGCTGGCTGACAAGGAAAAGGAGAAGGAAAAGGCGGCCGCGGTGGCCAAGCCGGAAGCAGCCGCACCGAACGTGGTGGCTGCCCAGGCGCCAAAGGCCGATGCCGCTGAACCGGCAGCGGCAGCGGCAGCAGCCACTGCCGCCGCCGTGCCGGATGCCGCCGCCAGTGCCGCTGCTGCCGCAGCGCCGGCGGTGGCAGCCGCCGGGGCTTCGGCGCCGCAGGCCGCAGCAGCGGCTGCCGCGCCGGCATCGGCCCCGGCAGCCAAGCCGGCGCCGCCCGTGGTGGCCCCGCCCGCACCGGTGCAGGAGCCGTCGTTCCTTGACGGCCTGCTGGCCAACCCGCTGCTGCTGCCCGGCGGCGGCCTGGTGGTGGCGCTGCTCGGCGTCTACGCGATCTATCGCCGCCGCCGCCAGCAGAAGGAAGGCGAGGCGACCGGCTTCGGCGACAGCATCCTGTCGCAGGAAAGCACGGTGATGGCCGGCACCAATTCGCTGTTCGGTGCCGCCGGCGGCCAGAGTGTCGATACCTCGCAGCACAGCGTGTTCGGTGCCGACTTCCGCATCGGCAACAACACGCCGGAAGCCAACGAGGTCGACCCGATCGCCGAGGCCGAGGTCTATATCGCCTACGGGCGCGATGTGCAGGCGGAGGAAATCCTGCGCGAAGCCCTGGAGAAAAGCCCGGAGCAGCAGTCGGTGCGGCTCAAGCTCCTGGAGATTTACAGCAACAGACAGGATGTGGAAGGTTTCCGCGTGATAGCAGAAGAAATGTTCGCCCAGACCGGCGGGCACGGTGCGGAATGGCTGAAGGCAGCGGAAATGGGGCGCGCGCTCGAGCCGGGCAACGCGATGTACCTGGCGGTGACGCCGGAGGCCGCGGGTCAGGATACGGCCTCGCCGGCGACGGACCAGTGGCGCACACAGGACCCGTCGCAGGATCCGGCTTCGATCCCGCGCCTGGAGCCCTCGCTGGGCGACCTGGCGTTGCCGCTGGACGCCTTCCCGGCGCCCGCGGCGGGCGACCCGATCGTGGCGCCGGCGTCGGCGGCAATGATGTTCGGTGCGGATTCGGACCCGACCGAGCCGGCGGTGCGCCTGGACGGCGGACTGGACCTGGACTTCCCGGCCCGTGCCAGCGACCCGCTGGCGGACGAGCACGCGCACGACGTGCCGCGCCTGGACACGCCGACGCGCTCGCGGCCGCTGGAGTTCGACATGTCGGCCCTTTCGCTGGACCTGGGCAGTGGGCCGTCGGCCAACAGTGATGCGCCGGTCGCGGCGGACGAGGCTTTCGCGCCGCTGCCAGCGACCACCCTGCTGCGCGACGGCAAGCTGGCTGCGCCGATCGACCTGTCGCGTGTACCGGACGAAACCAATCCCGACACGGCCCGCGGCGTTTCGCCCAGCACGCTGTCGACCGATGGCTTCGACGGCGGGCGCGACATGCAGATCAAGCTCGACCTGGCACGCGCCTATATCGAGATCGGCGACAAGGAAGGGGCCCGCGAGCTGCTGCAGGAAGTGGTCGAGCAGTCGCAGGACCCGCTGCAGGCCGAGGCCCGTTCGCTGCTGCTGGAAGTGGCCTGAGCTATCATTGACGGTCCGCCGCGGCACGCGCTGCCGCGGCCTGAAGCGATGCGCCGGAAGCGTCCCTTCCGGCGCATTTGCTTTTCCGGCGCGCATCGCCTGCTCGCCGCCATGCTTTTTCCCCTGACATGAACCGCATCGCACTTGGCCTGCACTACGACGGCGCCGCCTTTTCCGGGTGGCAGTCGCAGCCGCACCGCAATACCGTGCAGGATCACCTCGAAGACGCCATCGAGCGCTTTGCCGGCGTGCGCCTGCTGACCACCGTGGCGGGGCGCACCGATGCCGGCGTGCACGCGCTGGGGCAGGTGATCCACCTGGATACCGGGCTGGAACGCGAGCCCTTCTCCTGGGTGCGTGGCGTCAATGCCTTCCTGCCGCGGTCGATCGCGCTGCAGTGGGCGCTGCCGGTCGACGAAGGCTTCCATGCCCGCTTCCTGGCCTATGAGCGCATGTACTACTACGCGCTCTACACCGGTCCGCACCGGGTGCCAATGGTTCATGGCCGCGCCGGCTACCAGATGCTGCCGCCCGGACAACGCCTCGACGTGGACGCCATGCGCGAAGCCGCGGCGCACCTGATCGGCGAACACGACTTTTCCGCGTTCCGCGCCGCCGAATGCCAGGCCAAGTCGCCGGTCAAGACCATGTACGACGTCACCATCCGCGACGACGGCAACTGGGTGTTCCTGCGCTTTCGCGCCAGCGCCTTCCTGCACCATATGGTGCGCAACCTGATGGGCTGCCTGGTGGCGGTGGGCCGGCGCCGCTACCCGCCGCAGTGGCTCGCGCAGGTGCTCGCCGGGCGCGACCGCAAGCTGGCGGCGCCCACGTTCATGCCGGATGGCCTCTACCTGGTCGGGGTCAAGTATCCTGATGCTTACCCGATCCCCGCGGCCGACCCGTCCGCGAGCCTGTTCCATGGAGTGTTCGATGACGCAGCCTGAGGGCAGTGCGGCGCACCTGCCGCAGCGCACCCGCATCAAGATCTGCGGCCTGACCCGCGAAGACGACGTGCGCGCCGCCGTCGACGCCGGCGCGGACGCGATCGGGCTGGTGTTCTACCCGAAGAGCCCCCGCTACGTCGACGTGGCGCAAGCCGCGGCGCTGGCCGAGGCCGCCGGGCCGTTCGTCGCGGTGACGGGACTGTTCGTCAACGCCGAACTGGAAGACATCGCCCACGTGGCCGAGCGCGTGCCGCTGACGCTGCTGCAGCTGCACGGCGACGAAACCCCGCAGTTCTGCACCCAGGCCGCCCAGCGCTGCCGGCTGCCGTTCCTGCGCGCCGCCCGTGTCCGTCCGGGGCTCGATTTGGTAGAATTTGCCGACCAATACCGTGATGCCGCTGCCTTGCTGCTCGATGCCTTCGTCGAAGGCTACGGCGGTGGCGGCCACGTCTTCGACTGGACCCTGATTCCTCCGGCATGGCTTCCGCCCAATCCTCCGGTCCCGGCAACCGGCAACCCGAACGCAAGCGGCGCTCCTCGCATCGTTTTGAGTGGTGGGTTGAACGCGCAAAACGTCGCTGGCGCGATTGAACGCGTGCGGCCCTACGCTGTGGACGTCAGCAGCGGGGTAGAGGCCGCCAAGGGCGTGAAAGACCACGCCCGCATTGCCGAATTCGTGCGCGCTGTCCGCAGCGCCTGCGCAGGATGAACCGGGCCGAAGCCCGATCCCTTCCGCAGACCGCGCCCCGCAGTTCCAGGGCGGGCATCGCACACCCAGTCAACCAGGCGAGCCTTGCCGAGCCAAGGCAAGGCCGCTGATTCAAAGAGCCCAGACATGTACGACCTGCCCGATTCCCGTGGCCATTTCGGCCCCTATGGCGGCACCTTCGTTTCCGAGACGCTGGTCCACGCGCTGGACGAACTGCGCGAAGCCTATGCGCACTACCAGAAGGATCCGGAGTTCGATGCCGAATTCCGCCGCGAGCTGAAGCACTTCGTCGGCCGCCCGTCGCCGATCTACCACGCGCAGCGCTGGAGCGAGACCCTCGGCGGCGCGCAGATCTACTTCAAGCGCGAAGACCTGAACCACACCGGCGCGCACAAGATCAACAACGTCATCGGCCAGGCGCTGCTGGCCAAGCGCATGGGCAAGCCGCGCGTGATCGCCGAGACCGGGGCAGGGCAGCACGGCGTGGCCACGGCCACCATCGCCGCCCGCTTCGGCATGGAATGCGTGGTCTACATGGGCGCCGAGGACGTCAAGCGCCAGGCCGCCAACGTCTACCGCATGAAACTGCTGGGCGCGACCGTGGTGCCGGTGGAAAGCGGCTCGCGCACCCTCAAGGACGCGCTCAATGAAGCCATGCGCGACTGGGTCACCAACGTCGAGAACACCTTCTACATCATCGGCACCGTGGCCGGCCCGCACCCGTACCCGATGATGGTGCGCGACTTCCAGTGCGTGATCGGCGAGGAGGCCAAGGTGCAGATGCCCGAGCTGGCCGGCCGCCAGCCGGATGCCGTGATCGCGTGCGTGGGCGGCGGCTCCAATGCCATGGGCATCTTCTACCCGTACATCGAGCACCAGGACGTGCAGCTGATCGGCGTGGAAGCCGCCGGCGATGGCCTGGACACCGGCCGCCACGCGGCTTCGCTGACCGGCGGCACGCCTGGCGTGCTGCACGGCAACCGCACCTACCTGCTGCAGGACGACAACGGCCAGATCATCGAGACGCATTCGGTCTCGGCCGGCCTGGACTACCCCGGCGTCGGCCCCGAGCATGCCTGGCTCAAGGACAGTGGCCGCGCGCAGTACGTGCCGATCACCGACGAGGAAGCGCTCAAGGCCTTCCACGACTGCTGCCGCATCGAGGGCATCATCCCGGCGCTGGAATCGAGCCATGCGATCGCCTACGCGTGCAAGCTGGCGCCCACGCTGCCCAAGGACAAGCTGCTGCTGGTGAACCTGTCCGGACGCGGCGACAAGGACATGCATACCGTGGCCGAGCGCGCGGGGCTCAAGCTCTGATGCGCGCGCTGCCCCACCCCCAGGGCCTTGCCGTCGGCGGGCCCGACTGCTTGCCTGGCGCGATTGACGCGCCGCCGCTGCACTTGTTCCAGGAAGACATGTTCGAGGGCATTGCCCGCCTGCCGGACGGCTCGGTCGACCTGATCGTCGCCGATCCGCCGTACGGCCTGGGCAAGGACTACGGCAACGATTCCGACCTGCTGTCGGGCCAGGCCTACCTGGACTGGTCCGAGCGCTGGATGGACGCGGTCGTGCCCAAGCTCGCGCCCAAGGGCACGCTCTACCTGTTCTGCACCTGGCAGTACTCGCCGGAGCTGTTCGTGATGCTCAAGCGGCGCCTGACGATGATCAACGAGATCATCTGGGACCGCCGCGTGCCCAGCATGGGCGGCACCACGCGCAAGTTCTCGTCGGTGCACGACAACATCGGCTTCTTTGCCAAGGCGCGCGACTACTACTTCGATCTCGACCCGGTCCGCATCCCGTACGACCCCGAGACCAAGAAGGCGCGCAGCCGTCCGCGCTTCGAGGGCAAGAAGTGGCTGGAGGTGGGCTACAACCCCAAGGACCTGTGGAGCATCTCGCGCATCCACCGGCAGGACCCCGAACGCGCCAACCACCCGACGCAGAAGCCGCTGGAGATCGTCGAGCGCATGGTGCTGTCGAGTTGCCCGCCGGGCGGCCTGGTGCTGGACCCGTTCGCGGGCAGCGGCACCACCGCGGTGGCGTGCCTGCGCCACGGCCGCCGCTTTGTCGGCTACGAGATCAACCCGGAGTACGTGCAGGTGGCGTGCGGGCGCGTGGCTGCGGCCGCGCAAGCCATGCCCGCGATCGAGCCTGACGTCACCCCAACCCCGGCCGCCGCCAACGACGACGCCTCGCCGGCGCCGCGGCCTCACCTGATTCCCTGATATGTCCCGTATCCAGAAGACGTTCGCGGCACTGGCCGCGCAGCAGAAAAAGGGCCTGATTCCGTTCATCACCGCCGGCGATCCCGAGCCCGGCCTGACCGTGGCGCTGATGCACGCGCTGGTGGCGGGCGGCGCCGACGTGATCGAGCTGGGCGTGCCGTTCTCCGACCCGATGGCCGACGGCCCGGTGATCCAGCGCGCCTCCGAGCGCGCGCTGGCGCAGGGCGTGTCGCTGACCCAGGTGCTGCAGTGGGTGCGCGAGTTCCGCCAGGCCAATGCCGAGACCCCGGTGGTGCTGATGGGCTACGCCAACCCGATCGAGCGCATGGGCGAAGAGGCCTTTGCCAAGGCCGCGAGCGCGGCCGGCGTGGATGGCGTGCTGGTGGTCGACTATCCGCCCGAGGAGTGCGAGTCGTTCGCCGCGCTGATGCGCGACCATGGCATGGACCCGATCTTCCTGCTAGCGCCGACCTCCACCGATGCGCGCATCGAGGCGGTGGCCAAGGTCGCCAGCGGCTATCTTTACTATGTCTCGCTCAAGGGCGTGACCGGCTCCGCATCGATCGACCTGGACAGCGTGGCGTCACGCCTGCCGCTGATCAAGCAGCACGCCAACCTGCCGGTGGGCGTGGGCTTCGGCATCCGCGACGCGCAGACCGCGCGCGCGATCGGCAGCGTGTCCGACGCGGTGGTGATCGGCAGCCGCCTGGTGCAGTTGCTGGAAGACACGCCGCGCGAGCAGGCGGTGGCAACGCTGCAGGCGTTTATCGCGGAGATCCGCCAGGCGCTGGACGCCAAGTGACCTAATCACTGCCTGGCAGGAATCAAGAAGTGACGCGGCGTGCCCAATACGCGCGCCGCGCTTCGAGGTCACGGGCCCGCCGTGGTAAATTCGCGGGTTGATTCCCTGCCACCTGCCGAAGTTCGCCCTGACACAGGGTTTGCCGGCGGCGCGCAGCTATCCGAAAGGAGCTTTCATGAGCTGGTTGGATAAACTCCTGCCCCCCAAGATTCAACAGACCGACCCCCGCACCCGCAAGGGCATCCCGGAGGGGTTGTGGGTCAAGTGCCCGTCGTGCGAGTCAACCCTGTACCGGACCGACGTCGAGGCCAACCTGCACGTCTGCCCCAAGTGCGACCACCACATGCGCATCAACGCGCGTGCGCGCCTGGACGCGCTGCTGGACGCCGAAGGCCGCTATGAGATCGGCCAAGAGATCGTGCCGGTCGACGCGCTCAAGTTCAAGGACTCGAAGAAGTATCCGGACCGCATCAAGGCGGCCATGGACGAGACCGGCGAGACCGACGCCATGGTGGTGATGGGCGGTGCCATCCACACCATCCCGGTGGTGGCGAGCTGCTTCGAGTTCGAGTTCATGGGCGGCTCGATGGGCTCGGTGGTGGGCGAGCGCTTCGTGCGCGGCGCGCAGGCCGCGCTCGAGCAGAAGGTGCCGTTCATCTGCTTTACCGCCACCGGCGGCGCGCGCATGCAGGAAAGCCTGCTGTCGCTGCTGCAGATGGCCAAGACCACGGCCATGCTGAACCAGCTGAGCGCGAGCAAGCTGCCGTTCATCAGCGTGCTGACCGACCCGACCATGGGTGGCGTGTCGGCCTCGTTCGCCTTCCTGGGCGACGTGGTGATCGCCGAGCCCAAGGCGCTGATCGGCTTTGCCGGCCCGCGCGTGATCGAGCAGACCGTGCGCGAGAAGCTGCCGGAAGGCTTCCAGCGCTCGGAATTCCTGCTGCAGAAGGGCGCCGTCGACATGATCGTCGATCGCCGCAAGATGCGTGCCGAACTGGCGCAGCTGCTGGCGCTGCTGCAGAAGCAGCCGGCCGACGCGGTGGCATAACGCCGCAAATATCGCTGTACCGAAGGCGCGGGTGGTTGACGCGCCTTTCGCCTTTTCTGGACGCCAGCGGCGCCGGCACTTGACTTTGCGCCCGCCTGCCCGAATCTGGTAGCAAACGCTTTCCTCGCACACCTGAAATGCCTGTCTTCCATACGCTGCCCGAATGGCTTACCCATCTCGAAACCGCCCACCCCGTGGGCATCGACATGGGCCTGACGCGCATCACGCGCGTCAAGGAAGCCCTCGGGCTGCGCATCGACGCCACGGTCTTCACCGTGGGTGGCACCAACGGCAAGGGTTCGACCTGCGCCATGCTTGAGCGCATCCTGCTGGAGGCGGGCTACAAGGTGGGCTGCCATACCTCGCCGCACCTGATCTCGTTCAACGAGCGGGCGCGCCTCAATGGCGAGATGGCGACCGACGCGCAGCTGCTGCCGCACTTCGAGGCGGTCGAGCGCGCGCGCAACAGCTTTGCCGACCCGGTCAGCCTGACCTACTTCGAGTTCACCACGCTGGCGATCATCCATTTCTTCGCGGCTTCCGGCCTGGACGCGATCATCCTCGAAGTCGGGCTGGGCGGCCGCCTGGATGCGACCAATGTGATCGATACCGACTGCGCCATCGTCACCAGCGTCGATATCGACCACACCCAGTACCTGGGCAACACGCGCGAGGAAATCGGCTTTGAAAAGGCCGGCATCTTCCGCCCGGGCGTGCCGGCGGTCTGCGGCGACCCGGTGCCGCCCAAGTCGCTGGTGGCGCATGCCGAAGCCATCGGCGCCGAGCTGTGGCTGGTGGGCCGCGATTTCCACTTCCACGCGGCCAAGGGCCAGGAACGCCAGCAATGGGACTGGAGCGGTGGCGGGCGCAAGCTCAATGGCCTGGGCTACCCCGCGCTGCGCGGCGCCAACCAGCTGCTGAACGCCGCCGCCGTGCTGGCCGCGCTGCAGGCCATGCGCCCGCAATTGCCGGTGAGCGCGCAGGAAGTGCGCAACGGGCTGGCGTTCGTCGAGCTGCCGGGACGCTTCCAGGTGCTGCCGGGACGGCCCGCGGTGATCCTCGATGTGGCGCATAATCCGCATGCGGCCGCCACGCTGGGGCAGAACCTGGAGAACATGGGCTTCTTCCGCTACACCTATGCGGTGTTCGGCGCGATGCAGGACAAGGATATTGCCGGCGTGCTGCAGCATGTGGCCGACAAGGTCGACCACTGGTGCCTGTGCGACCTGCCGACCGAGCGCGCCGCCAGCGCCGCCGACGTGCTGGCGACACTTGAGGGGGGCGGTTTCCGCGCCGGCCCCGACGCCACCGCCGCCTGCTTTTCCAGTCCGGAGGCGGCATTCCGCGACGCCATGGAGAGAGCGACCGAGAATGATAGAATTCTGGTCTTCGGATCGTTCTATACCGTCGCCGGCGTGATGGCCTACCGGGCCACCCAAGCCAACTGACCTGGCACTGAGCGGCAAACGCAACGACCGGCCCCTGCCTGAGGGGGCTGTCGCACCGAACCAATCTATGGGCCTGCTTTCGCTGTTTTCTTCCCGCAAGGGCAACGACCCGGCACCGGAGCGTGCGCGCCGCCAGCGCAACGACCCCGGTGCAGGCATCGCCTCGTCGAGCCGTCTCGCCGACGAATATGCCGACGACACGCTGGACCCTGAATTCCCGCAGAAGCAGCGCGCGCGCCGCCGCCTGATCGGCGCCGTGGTGCTGGTGGTGGCCGCGGTGATCGTGTTGCCGATCGTGTTCGAGACCAAGCCGCGCCCGGTGGCCGACGATGTCGCGGTCAAGGTGAGCGGCGGGCAGGGCAGCAGCAAGCCCCGCGTCGAGCCGCGCAAGGCCGACCCGCTGCCGCCGGCGCCGGCGGCCCGCAGCGACGCGGCGGCGCTCGATGCCGGCGAGGAAATCGTCAATACGGCGGACAAGCCCGCCGACAAGCCCATCCAGCGCGCCGAGGCCAAGCCCGACGCTAAGCCCGAAGCCAAGCCTGAGGCCAAGCCCCAGGGCAGCGGCAAGTACCTGATCCTGATCGGCGCGTTCTCGTCGGAAGAGAAGGCGAAGACCTGGCTGGCCAAGCTCAAGGCGAGCAAGGTGCCGGCCTATGTGGAAAAGAAAGTGCTGGCCGACGGCGAGCGCATCCTGCTGCGCGCCGGTCCCTTCAGCGACCGCGACGCCGCCGATGCCGCCGACAAGCGCGTGCGCGCGGCGGGCCTGACCTCGAAGGTAATCGAACAGTAAGGGCTAGCGCTGCCTGGCGCATGGGCGCGGCAGCGAGCAACGATGCAGCCGACTTTCTTCGACTACGCCGTGGTCTTCATCCTGCTGGCCTCGGGCGCGCTGGGCGTGCTGCGCGGCCTGGTGCGCGAGGTGCTGTCGCTGATCGGCTGGGTGGTGGCGTTCTGGGTCGCGTTCCGCTACGGCGCGGTGGCCGCGGGCTGGATGCCCGAGTCGCTGCCCGGCGGCGAGCTGGCACGCCACGCGCTGGGTTTCGTGGTGCTGCTGATCGGCACCGTGCTCGGGGCGTCGCTGGCCGGCATGGTGGTCGGGCAGTTGCTGGAGAGCACGGGCCTCAAGCCGGCGGACCGCGGGCTCGGGCTGGTGTTCGGATTGCTGCGCGGCGCGCTGCTGGTGATGGTGATGGTGACGCTCGCCAGCCTGACGAAATTGCCGGAAGAACCGTTCTGGCGCGATGCGGTGAGCCGTCCCTATGTGATGCAGGCCATGGAATCGGTAAAGCCATGGCTGCCGCCGGAGCTGGCGAAGTACGTCAAGACATGACATGAAGCCGGGCATGGTGCCCGGCCAGTAGTACGCAGGCCTTGCGGTCCGGAAGGTTAGCCGGACCAGGCTGCGCCCCCTGATTCAAAGCCTTTCCTGGGAGCTTGGCATGTGCGGTATCGTCGGTGTGGTTTCAGCCACGCCTGTCAACCAACTGATTTACGACAGCCTGCTGTTGTTGCAACACCGCGGACAGGATGCTGCCGGCATCGCCACCGCCAACGGCAGTACTTTCCACATGTACAAGGCCAACGGCCTGGTGCGCGACGTCTTCCGTACCCGCAACATGCGCGGCCTGCCGGGCACCGCGGGCATCGGCCAGGTGCGCTACCCGACCGCCGGCTCGGCCTCGAGCGAGGAAGAGGCGCAGCCGTTCTACGTCAACGCCCCGTACGGCATCATCCTGGCGCATAACGGCAACCTGACCAACTGGCAACAGCTGCGCGAGGAAATGTTCCGCCGCGATCGTCGCCATATCAACACCCACTCCGACACCGAAGTGCTGCTGAACGTGCTGGCCGACGAGCTGCAGCGCGCCAGCAACGGCATGGCGCTGGACCCGGAAACCATCTTCAAGGCCGTTGCGGGCATGCACCGCCGCGTGCGCGGCTCGTACGCCATCGCGGCGCAGATCGCCGGCTACGGCATGCTGGCGGTGCGCGATCCGTTCGGCATCCGCCCGCTGTGCCTGGGCAGCGTCGAGACGCCGTCGGGCAAGGAGTGGATGGTTGCCTCCGAATCGGTGGCGCTGGAAGGCATCGGCTACAAGTTCGAGCGCGACGTGGCTGCGGGCGAGGCCATCTTCATCGACCTGGACGGCAAGCTCTACAGCAAGCAGTGCGCCGACAACCCGGCGCTGACGTCCTGCATTTTCGAGTACGTCTACCTGGCCCGCCCGGATTCGTGCATCGATGGCGTACCGGTCTACGACGCGCGCCTGCGCATGGGCGACTACCTGGCCGAGAAGATCCGCCAGGAAGTGTCGGCCGGCGACATCGACGTGGTGATGCCGATCCCCGACTCCAGCCGCCCGGCCGCGATGCAGGTGGCCAACCGCCTGGGCGTGAACTACCGCGAAGGTTTCTTCAAGAACCGCTACGTCGGCCGTACCTTCATCATGCCCGGCCAGGCAGTGCGCAAGAAGTCGGTGCGCCAGAAGCTCAACGCCATGGGCGTCGAGTTCAAGGGCAAGAACGTGCTGATCGTCGATGACTCGATCGTGCGCGGCACCACCTCGTTCGAGATCGTGCAGATGGCGCGCGACGCCGGCGCCAACAAGGTGATCTTCGCCTCGGCCGCGCCGCCGGTGAAGTTCCCCAACGTGTACGGCATCGACATGCCGACCCGCAGTGAACTGGTGGCGCACGGCCGCACGCACGAAGAGATCGCAAAGATCATCGGCGCGGACAAGCTCGTGTACCAGGAGGTGGAAGCGATGAAGCAGGCGGTGCGCGACATCAATCCGGCGCTGAAGGACTTCGATGCTTCGTGCTTCGATGGCCGCTACGTCACCGGCGATATCGACGAGGCCTACCTGGACCGCCTGGAAACCGCGCGCAGCCAGGCCGACCGCGACGGCACCGCGGCCGACACCGAGCGCTCGGCGCTGCACCTGCAGCGCTCGGGCAACAACGAGTAAGCCGCAAGCCTGTCCCGCGGCATGTCCGTTCGTTGACGGATGCGACGCCCGGCCGTAACATGGCCGGGCGTCGATTTGATAGTCAGCTTGCGGACGCGGGTCCAGCCCGAAACAGCTAAAGAGATGGTGGCCGGCAAGATTCGCCAATGCGCACAGTGCTGCGCAACGCGTCCACCCATCGCCACAGCCTGCCGAAGGCCGCCGCAGAACAGCAAGCCCGTCGATCCGACCATCCGATCGCACGGGCTTTTTTCATGGCCGGCCGCCTTGCCGCGGCGGGCCGCAACCATTGCATTCGCGCGGGTACGACCGCGCCACCAGCATGAACGAACCGCTCAATCCTGAATCGCTCGGCATCGATACCCTTGGCGTGCGCGCCGGCACGCTGCGCAGCGAGTTCATGGAGCATTCCGAGGCCATTTACCTGACCTCGAGCTTCTGCTTCAACAGCGCCGCCGAGGCCGCCGAACGCTTTGCCAACTCGGAAGAGGGCTTCACCTATTCACGCTTCACCAACCCGACCGTGTCGATGTTCCAGTCGCGGCTGGCCGCGCTGGAAGGGGCGCAGGCCTGCATGGCCACGGCGTCGGGCATGAGCGCGATCCTGTCGGTGGTGCTGTCGTCGATGCAGGCGGGCGATCACCTGGTCAGCTCGCGCGCGATCTTCGGTTCGACCATGACGCTGTTCAACAATATCTTCGGCAAGTTCGGCGTGGAGACGACCTTTGTCGATCCGACCGACCTCGAGGCGTGGCGCGCGGCGGTGCGGCCGAACACGAAGCTGTTCTTCCTGGAGACGCCGTCGAATCCGCTGACCGAAGTGGCCGACATCGCGGCCGTGGCGGACATTGCCCACAACGCCAATGCGCTGCTGGTGGTCGACAACTGCTTCTGCTCGCCCGCGCTGCAGCAGCCGATGAAGTTCGGCGCCGACATCGTGGTGCATTCCGCCACCAAGCATATCGATGGCCAGGGCCGCGTGCTGGGCGGCGCGGTGCTGGGCTCGCACGATTTCATCATGGGCAAGGTGTTCCCGTTTGTGCGCACCGCCGGCCCGACGCTGTCGGCGTTCAACGCGTGGGTACTGCTCAAGGGCATGGAGACGCTGGCGATCCGCATGGAGCGCCATTCGTCCAGCGCGCTGGCGCTGGCGCAGTTCCTGGAGTCGCATCCGGCCGTGGCGCGCGTGTTCCACCCGGCGCTGCAGTCGCACCCGCAGCACGAGATTGCCATGCGTCAGCAGAGCGGTGGCGGCGCGATCGTTTCGTTCGAGCTGAAGGGCGCCACGCCCGAGCAGCAGCGCGCCAACGCCTGGCGCGTGATCGACAACACGCGTCTGTGCTCGATCACCGGAAACCTGGGCGATACCCGCACCACCATCACGCACCCGTACACCACCACGCATGCACGCGTGAGCCCGGAGGCCAAGGCGGCCGCAGGCGTGGGCGAAGGGCTGATCCGGCTGGCGGTGGGGCTGGAATCGGTCGAGGACCTGAAGGCCGACCTGCTGCGCGGCCTGGGCGAGTAAGACAGCCTGCGAGGCTGCCCGCGCTTACGGTGCTTCCTGCGCCGGCGGCGGATCGTCGCTGCCGGCCACCGCTTTCACGCCGGCAGCGGTGATGTCGTAAGTAGTACCTACTGCGGTCGAGGCCACGCTGACCGCGGCGGAACCGACGGTTGCCACGGTCGAAACCGCGGCACTGCCCACGGCCATCACCATGCAGCCGCCCAGCGAAAAGGTAGCCAACGCGGCCCCCAACGCCAAGGCAACGCGCTGCAAGGTGGCGGGTTCTCCGCTATCGTTGCGCACGGTACGCTGCAACGGGAAATTTCGGTATGGCATGGACACTGCTGGCCCTGGCAGGGCTGTTCGAAGTGGTGTGGGCAATCGGGCTCAAGCTGGTGGGCAGCGCCTGAGCCCGCGCGTGCAACCTCAGCGCAACATCCGCCGGCGCAGCAGCACCAGCGAAACCACCAGCGCGGCCACCGCATAGGCTGCGAGCACGGCAAGATGCAGGCTGGCGCCTTCCACGGGCCGGCCCAGCATCAGCGGCCGGATCAGATCGACCGCGTGCGCCAGCGGCAGCAGCCTGGTGGCCGCCTGCACGCCTTCGGGCAATTGCTCCACCGGAAAGAACACGCCCGACAGCAGCAGCATCGGCGTCATCGCCAGCGTCTGGTAGAACATAAAGAAGTCGTAGCTGGGCGCCAGCGCGGTGACGATCATCGCCAGCGCGGCGAAGGCAATGCCGGCCAGCACGATCACCGGCAGCGCCAGCAGCGCGCCCGGCATTTGCGCATAGCCCAGCGCGGCCGCCACCAGCATGATCGCCAGGCCCGACAGCACCGCCTTGCTGGCCGCCCAGAAGATCTCGCCCAGCACCACGTCGCCCAATGTCAGCGGCGCGTGCATGATCGCTTCCCAGGTGCGCTGCACGTGCATGCGCGAGAAGGCGGAGTACATCGACTCGAAGCTGGCCGACATCATCACGCTCGATGCGGTGGTGCCGGCGGCGAGGAAGGCGATGTACGACACGCCGTTGACCTGGCCCACCATCAGCCCCAGCCCGAGGCCGAGGCCGAACAGGTAGATCATCGGATCGGCCAGGTTGCCGATCATCGACGGGATGGCCAGCTTCCTCCACACCAGGTAGTTGCGGTACCAGACCATCATCCAGTTGCGCATGTTGCGTGGCAGCAGCGGCTGTGGATAGGTCTGGCGCGCGGCCGGGCCAGCGCTCCGGGTGGCGATGGCGGGCGTGTCGGAGGTGTCGGAGGTGTCGGAGGTGTCGGTGCGGGGATCCTGTTCGCTCATGTCAGTCCCTGGTTCAGTCCCGCATCTCGCGGCCGGTCAGCTTGAGGAACACGTCCTCCAGGTTGGCCGGGCGGTGCAGGTAGCGCACGCCGTTCTTGCCGTGCAGCGCCGCCAGCAGCGGGGCGGGCTCGCGCACGTAGCAGAACAGCGTCTCGCCGCTCATTTCGGTGCGCTGCGCCAGCGGTGTCAGCGTGCCGCGCAGCGTGCCCAGTTCATCGCCGTAGACCTCGACCACATCGCAGCCGATCTGGCTGTCGATCAGCTCGTGCGGCTTGCCTTCCGCGATCTTGCGCCCGCCGTCGATCACGCACAGGTAGTTGCACAGCCGTTCGGCTTCTTCCATGAAGTGCGTAGTCAGCAGGATGGTCTTGCCACTCGCCATCAGCGACTTCAGGCGCTCCCAGATCAGGTGGCGCGCCTGCGGGTCCAGTCCGGTGGTGGGCTCGTCCATCACCAGCAGGTCGGGATCGTTGATCAGCGCGCGCGCCACCGTCAGGCGCCGGCGCATGCCGCCGGAGAGGTCGCGCACCTGCGCGTCGGCACGGTTTTCCAGCCGGGCAAATTCCAGCAGCTTCGGCACCCGGCGCTCGATCTCGGTCGATGACAGCCCGAAGTAACGCCCGAAGATGCGCAGGTTCTCGATCACCGAGAAATCCGGGTCGAGGTTGTCGAACTGCGGCACCACGCCCACGCGCATGCGCGCCTGCGGCGCGCGCTCGGGGATGGGCTCGCCGCATAGCATCAGCGTGCCGGCCATCGGCGTGGTCAGGCCCAGCAGCAGGCGCAGCGTGGTGGTCTTGCCGGCGCCGTTGGGGCCGAGCAGGCCAAAGCACTGGCCGCGAAACACCTGGAGATCGAGGTCATCGACGACGACCGTATCGCCGTATTGCTTGCGCACCTTGCGCAACTCGAGGATGGCAGTCAAGGCAGGGTCCGGTGGGCGCCCAAAAGGGGGCGCAATATCCGCCATTATGCCGGGCATCGGCGCAACGCTCAGGTGGCGCAGTGCAGCAAAGGCCGCCAGCCTGGGGCGCGACCCGGACGCACGTTTCGTGCAGGCATAAAAAAACCGCCAGCGAACTGGCGGTTTTTTTACGAAGCTTGCCCGAATCAGTACATCTTCTTCGGCAGCATTTGCATGCGCAGGCGCTTGCGCAGGCGTGCTTCGGCGGCCTTCTTCTTGCGCTTGCGCTCGGTCGTCGGCTTCTCGTAAGCGGTACGGCTCTTGAGTTCAACGATCAGGCCAGTCTGCAGAATGGCACGACGGAAACGCCGCATTGCAACTTCAACGGGCTCACCGGGTTTCAAGACGATCTTAGTCAATTCAGTCCTTTAGGGGATTGCCGCGGTAGCGGCTGGTTCACACGGGGGGAAACTGCTGTCGCCGGAGCGACTGGTATTGCACGCTGGGCTTGTGCCCGGTGCGCCCCCGCGAACCTGAAAGATGTGGACGTTTCAGTCCGTGCAACCAGTGTCAGGGGTGATAGCGCCAGGCCCGGATATAACTTGGAGCCTGACAGTACCGGTTTCCATGAATGCTATACGCCCGTAACTATGGCACGTATACGACGCACCTGTCAAGAATGGCGTTCGATCGGCGCCGTAGGAAAGGCCGGCAAGCCGCGAATTATCCGCATTTTTTCGCTTGTCCACCAGCCCACCCGGAATCGCGGGTGATGGCCCAAGCGCTGCCTACCGGTAAACCCGCAAGATGCCTGAAATTGTTTGACGATTAAATTCATATGTATAAACTAAGATTCATAGATATGAATTACTCGCCCAGTACGGCGAGATCCACACAGGAGAGCAGCGTGCCGCAACCCCCGGTTTATTTCATCTCGACCGAAGAGGTCGAGGGCTACCACCCCGCCAACCACGTCGGCACGCTGAACCGCCGGCTGATCGGCCCCGAGACCGTGGGTTCGCGCCACCTGGAAGTGATTCACGGCACCATCGAGAAAGGCAAGGGCGCGCTGCCTCACGCGCACCCCGGCATCGAGCAGGTGTGCTACGTGCTGGAAGGCCGGGCCGTCGCAGAAGTCGGCGGCCAGCGCAAGGAACTGGGACCGGGCGATTGCTGCTTCTTCCCGCCGGACGAGATGCATGTGTTCACGGTGGTAAGCGAAGAGCCGGCCAGGATCCTGGTGATCTATTCCCCACCGTACGAGGAATCGCCCGAGCGTGTGACACGGCCCGCCTGAGACGCGGCCGGCCACGGCAAGAATTCATATAACGACAGGAGACAGACCGTGAAGTGCTTCAAGACCGCTTTCGCCAGCCTGGTGGTGGGATTTGCCGCCGCGCTGCTTGCAACACCGGCGCCGGCCGCCGATGAATTTCCGTCCAGGCCGCTGCGCCTGGTGGTCCCGTTCGCAGCCGGCAGCGGCACCGATGCGGTGGCCCGGCTGACCGCCAAGTACCTGGGCGAAGCGCTGCAGCAGCCGGTGGTGGTCGACAACAAGCCGGGCGCCAACGGCACCATCGCCGCCGAGTTCGTCGCCAAGGCGCCGGCCGACGGCTATACGCTGTTCATGACCACCAACACCACGCATTCGGCCAACCCGTCGCTGATGAAACAGCTGCGCTACGACCCGGTCAAGGACTTCACGCCGGTCTCGCGCATGGGCAACCTGCCGTTCATGCTGGTGGTCAACCCGCAATTGCCGGTGAAGACGCTGCGCGAATTCATCGACTACGCCAGGGCGCATCCTGGCATGAGCTACGCGAGCGGCAACAGCACCGGCATCGTCGCCGGCGCGACGCTGTCGAAGATGGCGGGCCTGAAGATGCTGCACGTGCCGTACAAGAGCACGCCGCCGGCGATGACCGACGTGATGGGCGGCCAGGTGCAGGCGATGTTCGTCGACTTTGCCGCGGGCATCGCCAATGTGCGCGCCGGCAAGCTGCGCGCGCTGGCGGTGACCACCGTGCAACGCAGTGCGCTGCTGCCGGACCTGCCGCCGGTCGGCAGCGCGCCCGAGCTTAAGGGTTTCGACATCACGTCCTGGAATGGCGTATTCGCACCCGCCGGCGTGCCGGCGCCCGTGGTGGAGCGCCTCAACCGCGAGCTGGTTGCCATCGCCACCAGCAAGCAGCATGCCGCACAGTTCCACGCGCTGGGCTTCGAGCCCTTCGGCAGCACGCCCGCCGAGCTGAACCAGTTTGTCGTGGCCGAACTGCAGAAGTGGTCGCGGCTGGTGAAGGACGCGGGCATCCAGCCGGAATAAACAACCTGACAGGCAATCTCATGAATTTCGATCTCTCCGAAGAACAGGCATCGATCGTCGAAGCCGTGCAGCAGGTCTGCACGCAGTTCGACATGGAGTACTGGGACCGCCTCGACAAGTCCGGCACCTATCCGCACGAGTTCTACAAGACCCTGTGCGAGGGCGGCTGGCTGGGCGTGGCGATGCCCGAGGCATTCGGCGGCGCCGGTCTCGGCATCCTGGAAGCGGCGCTGGTGATGCAGACCATCTCGCAGTCGGGCGCGGGCATGACCGGCGCGTCGGCGGTGCATATGAACGTGTTCGGCCTGAACCCGGTGGTGGTGTTCGGCACCGAAGAGCAGAAGGGCCGCTTCCTGCCGCCGCTGATCGCCGGCGAGGAAAAGGCCTGCTTTGGCGTGACCGAGCCCGATGCGGGCCTGGACACCACCAAGCTCAAGACTTTCGCGCGCAAGGTGCCGGGCGGCTATTCGGTGAGCGGGCGCAAGATCTGGATCTCGACCGCGCAGGTGGCCGACCGCATGCTGTTGCTGGCGCGCACGACGCCGCTGGAGCAGGTGAAGAAATCGACCGAAGGCCTGTCGCTGTTCTACACGAAGGTGGACCGCAGCCGCATCGAGATCCGCGAGATCGACAAGATGGGCCGCGCCGCCGTCGATACCAACATGCTGTTCATCGACGACCTGTACATCCCGGAAGAAGACCGGATCGGCGAAGAGGGCAAGGGCTTCGAATACATCCTTCATGGCCTGAACCCCGAGCGCATCCTGATCGCCGCCGAAGCCATCGGACTGGGCCGCGCCGCGCTGGCAATCGCCACGCAGTACGCCAAGGAGCGCGTGGTCTTCGGCCGCCCGATCGGCATGAACCAGGGCGTCCAGCACCCGCTGGCGCAGGCGTGGATGCAGCTGGAATCGGCCAACCTGATGATGCTGAAGGCCGCCGCGCGCTACGACGCGGGGCAGTCCTGCGGGGCCGAGGCCAACGCCGCCAAGTACCTCGCCGCCGAGGCTGGCCACAACGCCTGCCAGACCGCGATCCTGACGCTGGGCGGCATGGGCTATTCGCGCGAATACCGCGTCGAGCGCCTGCTGCGCGAATCGTATATCCCGCGCATCGCGCCGGTCAGCCCGCAGCTGATCATGTGCTTTATCGCCGAGCGTGTGCTGGGTTTGCCCAAGTCGTACTGAACGGGAGGTGACGATGCAAGACAAAGCGCCTCCCGCGACCGGGCCACTGGCGGGCGTGCGGGTGATCGACATGACCTCGGTCGCGATGGGGCCGTACGCCACGCAGATCCTCGGCGACATGGGCGCCGAGGTGATCAAGGTCGAAGCGCCCGCCGGCGATGTGTTCCGCCATGCCGAGCCGGCGCGCCACGCCGCGATGGGCGCCAGCTTCCTCAACCTGAACCGCAACAAGCAGTTTGTCGTGCTCGACGTCAAGCAGCCGGAGGACCTGGCCGAGCTGAAGTCGCTGATCGCCACGGCCGATGTCTTCGTCTCCAACGTGAGGCCGCAGTCGTTGCGCAAGCTCGGCCTGGACTATGCCTCGCTGCGTGCGGATCATCCGCGGCTGATCTATTGCGGCGCCTATGGCTATTCGGAGGAGGGCCCGTATGCCGGCGCGCCGGCCTTCGACGACATCATCCAGGCGCGCAGCGGGATGGCGCAGTTCCAGGGCGCCAACTCGAACGAGGGGCCGCAGTACGTGAACACCATCCTGGCGGACAAGGTCGCCGGCCTCACCGTCGCCTATGCGATCCCGATGGCGCTGTATGAGCGCGAGCGGTCGGGGCAGGGGCAGGCCATCGAGGTGCCGATGTTCGAAACGCTGGTGTCCTTCCTCGCCACCGAGCAGCTGGCCGGGCAGACCTTCGTGCCGCCGCTCGGCCCTGCCGGCTATCCGCGCGTGATGTCGGCCCACCGCAAGCCGTACCGCACCAGCGACGGCCATCTCGCGCTGCTGCCCTATACCAGCGCGCAATGGCTGCGCTTTTTCGACCTGTCAGGCCATGCCGGACTGGCGCGCGACCCGCGCTATGCGACCCCAGCCGCGCGCAGCGCCAATATCGACGCGCTCTACGCCACGCTGGCCGAGATCGTCGCGCAGCGCACCACCGCGGAGTGGCTGGCGTTGCTGCGCGATGCCGATATCCCGCACAGCGAGCTGCCGCATTTCGACACCCTGGTGGATGACCCGCACCTGCGCGCCACCGGCATGATGTTCGAATACGACCATCCGAGCGAAGGGCGACTGCGGGGTGTCGGCATCCCCACACGGTTCTCGCGCACGCCGGGCAATATCCGTAGCTGGCCGGAAGGTCTGCCACAGGCGCAGGACGGCACCGGTACCTGATCCGGCCGCACCGGGATCCGCGGGTGCCGTTCCCACGCCGCGTACAATTCCGGCCAAAGCACACGGAAGTCGAGGAAGCCCACGATGGCAGAAAACGAAGCGGCGGAAAAATCGGGCTACGGCAGCGTCAAGACGGCGCTGCGCGTGATCGAGATCATGGAGATCTATGCGCGCGAAGGGCGCTCGCTGACGCTGACCGAACTGGCGAAGCTGCTGGGCGCGCCGATGTCGAGCTGCCTGGGGCTGATCCGCACGCTGGCGTCGCTGGGCTACCTGTACGAAACCGGCCGCCGCCAGGGTTATTACCCCACGCGGCGGTTACTCGATATCGCCCAGCGCATCGCGCGCAACGACCCGCTGCTCGAACGGGTGCAGCCGGTGCTGGAGTCGCTGCGCGATGACACCGGCGAAACCGTGATCTTTGGCAAGCTGCAGGACGACGGCCGCGTGCTCTACCTGGAGGTGCGCGAGTCCGCCAACCCGGTGCGCTATATCGCCGCGCCGGGCGAACTGCGCGACGCGCATGTCAATTCCATCGGCCGCGCCATCCTTGGCACCATGGCCGCGGAGAGCCGCGCGGAACTGCTGGCCGGCGTTTCCTTTGCGTCGCGCACCGGGCGCACGGTGGACTCGCTGCGGGTATTCGAGGCAGCGATGCAGCAATGGCAGGCGCAGGGGTGGTATCCGAACTTCGGCGAGTCGTTCCCGGACCTGGGGGCCATCGCGATTCCGGTGTCGCTCGGCGGCGTCGTCTACGGGATGTCGGTGGCGGGGCCGCTGCATCGGGTCGAAGCCAATGCGGAGGCTATCGTCGTGGCGCTGAAGGCCGCGGGCAACACGCTGCAGGGATAAACGGAGGGAAGAGGGCAGGGGCGGCGAAGGGCAGGGGCGCTGCGGCAGCCCCGGGCGCAAGCCTCAACGAGCTACAAACGAAAAAGCCCGGTGCATTTGCACCGGGCTTCCGTATCGGTTGGCTCCCCGACCTGGGCTCGAACCAGGGACCTGCGGATTAACAGTCCGTCGCTCTACCGACTGAGCTATCGGGGAACAGCTGAGAAAGAAATTATAGCCAGTTTCTCTTTTTGCCGTCAACACCTTGCCAACATTTTGTTTGTCTTCAGGTGCTTCGGAGCGGCTGGCTGGCTGCGTCCCACGTTGGTGGTCAACAGCGAGGCCGCATTATAGCGACGGTTTTTCGTTTGTGCCAGAAAAAAACCGCCTTGCGGCGGTTTTTTCTGCGGCACCGTGCAGCGCCGTTCAGTCGAACACCGGCGATTCCACGCCCAGGACCTTGTGCAGCTTCGGCGAAGTCGTGGTGTACTGCATGTGGATCTTCTTCTCGGGGAAGATATACGGCGCAGCCCCGAACGCAGCCAGCGCGGCCTCGTGGAAGCCCGACAGGATCAGCTTCTTCTTGCCGGGGTAGGTGTTGATGTCGCCCACCGCGAAGATGCCCGGGATATTGGTCTGGAACTTCTCGGTATCCACCTTGATCTGCTTGCGCTCCAGGTCCAGGCCCCACTCGGCGATCGGGCCGAGCTTGGGCGACAGGCCGAAGAACACCAGCAGGTCGTCCAGCGGCAGGCGGCGGGTCACGCCGTCGGCACCGGTCACCTTGATCTCGGTGAGCACGCCGTCCTTCTCTTCATAGCCGCCGATCTGGCCGACCAGGAACTGCATCTCCATCTGTTCGCACAGTTCCTTCATCTTGGCCACCGAGGCCGGCGCGGCACGGAAGCCGTCGCGGCGGTGGATCATCACCACCGACTCGGCCTTGCCGACCAGGTCCAGCGTCCAGTCCAGCGCCGAGTCGCCGCCGCCGACGATGACCAGGTTGCGGCCGTGGAAGCGGCTCGGATCCTTGACGCGGTAGAACAGCTGCTTGCCGTCGAACTTGTCGAGGCCCTCGACCTTCAGCGTACGCGGCTGGAACGAGCCCACGCCGGCGGCGATGAAGATGGTCTTGGTGATAAAGCGGGTTCCGAGCGAGGTCTCGACGAAGAAGCGGCCGTCTTCACGGCGCTCCACCACGGAGACTTCCTGGCCCAGGTGGAAGGTGGGCTCGAACGGCTCGATCTGCTTGAGCAGGTTGTCGGTCAGTTCCTGGCCGGTGCAGCTGGGCACGGCCGGGATGTCGTAGATGGGCTTGTCGGGATACAGCTCCACGCACTGGCCGCCAACGACTTTCAGGGAATCGATCACGTGGGCCTTGATTTCGAGCAGGCCCAGTTCAAACACCTGGAACAGGCCCACCGGACCGGCACCGACGATCAGCGCGTCGATTTCGAGCGGCTGGCCGCCTGCGGGGCTGCCGCCCTCGACCTGCTTGGTCGTGTCGGCAACGGGATTTGGAATGCTCAAGTCCATATTCGTCCTGATACGTTGGTTGGGCACGCGGGTGCCCGGCATTGCGGAAAGCGCGTGGGGACGGCCTTCTTTGCAGCCTGGCGCGCTCAGCGCTCCAGGTACTGCAGCTTGTCGGTGGTGTCCTTCCAGTCCTCGGCCTCGGCCAGCGGGGCCTTGGTCTTGGTGATGGAAGGCCAGGCGCGCGCCAGTTCGGCGTTCAGTTCAATGAACTGCTGCTGGTCGCCCGGCACGTCTTCCTCGGCGTAAATGGCGTTCACCGGGCACTCGGCCACGCATACGGCGCAGTCGATGCACTCATCCGGGTCGATGGCCAGGAAGTTCGGGCCTTCGCGGAAACAATCCACCGGACATACGTCAACGCAGTCTGTATAGCGGCAACGGATGCAGGATTCGGTGACAACGTGAGTCATTTCGGTTCCAGGAAAACGGGTCGGCTTTTAATGGGAAACTGTTGGGCCGCTTCTTGCCGGCGGACGCCTCCATCTGCCTTGGCGGGCAGGTATGGCGGGACGAGCGCCGGCCGTGGCCTTTCGGGAACCGGTATTGTAGCCGAGCCTTCTGGCAAGGATAGCGGGTCTATATAGCTGGATCAGATAGTTTTCTTATTTCTTTATGTACTTTTGATCCAAGACATGGCGGCCCGCTGGCGTGCTTGCGCAACCGCAGGCATGATGAGGCCGCCTGAGTGCCACATGCCTCCACGCCGGGAGATTCGTATGCCACGCCAGCTTCGTGATTGCCGCCGCGCCGCCTTGCTATCCCTGCTTGTGATGCTGGCGGCATTTCCGGCGATGACACCGACCGCCGCTGCGCAAGCCCTGGTCCAGCCGGGCATGGCGGACAGCGTGGTGTCCCGGCTGGTGGCATGGCGCGCGCGATCGGAGGCGCCGGTTGCCTTGCCCGCATTGACCGGCTTCGACTGGGACTACTTCACCGTGACCGATTCCCCCGCGGGCGATGCCATCGCCCATTGCGGCCGTGCCGGCCTGATGCCTTGCGGACCCGAGTTGAACCCGAAACCGGGGGACCGGATGCAGGTGCTGCGCTTCGAGCGCGCGGGCGCGGCGGTCTACACCGAGCGCATCCTTGCCGAGGACGGCGCCTTTGCCGAGCCGCTGCCGCAACGCGTGCCGCGCAGTGCCGCCACGCTGGTGTCGTGCCCCGGGAGCGACGGCCGCGCGCTGTGGTGCCTGCAGGGCAGGACGGCCGGCAAGCCGGTCCTGCGCGCGCCGCAGCCGTTCCTCGACGGCGCTTGAACGCCTGTCAGCGCCCCGGACGCGTGCCGTCTCGGTTAGCATGTCAGCCTGACCCGGCACATCGCCTTCTGGCTAGCCATGATTATCCAGTCTCTGCTCGACACCGACCTGTACAAGTTCACGATGATGCAGGTGGTCCTGCACCAGTTTCCGCAGGCGCAGGTCGAATATCGCTTCAAGTGCCGCAACGCCGGCGTCGACCTGACGCCGTATATCGACGAGATCCGTGCCGAGATCGCGCACCTGTGCCAGTTGCGCTTTACCGATGACGAACTCGCCTACCTGCGCGGCCTGCGCTTCATCAAGAGCGATTTCATCGACTTCCTCGGCCTGTTCCACCTGAACGAGAAGTACGTGTCGGTGCGCGAGGCGCCGCAGGGCAACGGCGAGATCGAGATCTCGATCATCGGCCCCTGGCTTCATACCATCCTGTTCGAAGTGCCGGTGCTGGCGATCGTCAACGAGGTCTACTTCCGTCGCACCCAGCCGCGGCCTGACCTGGCCGTCGGGCGCAGCCGGCTGGAGAACAAGCTGGCGCTGCTGCAGCCGCCGGAATTAGCCGATTGCGTCATCGCCGACTATGGCACGCGCCGGCGCTTCTCGCGCGACTGGCAGGAAGAGGTGCTGCTGACCATGCGGCGCGAGCTCGGTTCGCAGCTGGCCGGCACCAGCAACGTCCATTTCGCCCGCCTGCATAACATGGTGCCGCTCGGCACGATGGCGCACGAATACCTGCAGGCCTGCCAGGCGCTGGGGCCGCGCCTGCGCGATTCGCAGGTGTACGCGCTCGAACGCTGGGCGCGCGAGTACCGTGGCGACCTTGGCATCGCGCTGTCAGATACCTATGGCTTCGATGCCTTCCTGCGCGACTTCGACCTGTACTTCTGCAAGCTGTTCGACGGCGTGCGCCATGATTCGGGCGACCCGATCGTTTGGGGCGAGCGCATGGTGGCGCATTACGCCGCCAACCGCGTCGACCCGCGCACCAAGACGCTGATCTTCAGCGACAGCCTGGACGTGCCGCGCGTGATCGAGCTGTTCCAGCGCTTCCACGGCCGCTGCCGGCTGGCCTTCGGCGTCGGCACCAACCTGACCAACGATCTCGGCTACACGCCGCTGCAGATCGTGATCAAGATGGTGCGCTGCAATGGCCAGCCCGTGGCCAAGCTGTCGGACACGCCGGAAAAGACCATGTGCGACGATGTCGGCTACCTGTCCTACCTGCGGCAGGTGTTCTCGGCGCAGTAGGCATTGCGGGATTCCGGTGCGCCGTGCCATGCCGCGGCAACTATAATCGGCGCATCCTTGCCAACCGCACTGCCAGGCCCTATGGAAACCAACGACGCCCGCGACCGCATCTTTGCCCGCATCCGTGCCGCACAGGGCAGGCCGCGCCAGCCCACGCAGGGCGAACGCGCCGCGGTGGCCGATTACCTCGCGCGCCATCCGCAAGGCCCGCGCCCGATGCCGGCCGCCGATCTCGTCGAAGCCTTCGTGCAGCAGGCCCAGCGCATGGCGTCTACGGTCGATCGTGTCGCCACCATGGACGAAGTGCCGGCGGCAGCGCGACGTTATCTGGACAGCCTGAACCTGGTGCAGCGCGCCGTGGCATGGGATGCGCTGGGCACGCTGCCATGGCAGGCCGCCGGCATCGCGGTCGAATGCCGGCCGCCGCTGCGCGAGGTCGAGGCCGACCGCGACCATGGCGACCTGGTCGGCATCACCGGCTGCTTCTGTGCGATCGCCGAGACCGGCTCGCTGATGCTGCTATCGGGGCCGGCGACTTTCGCCTCCGCGGCGCTGCTGCCGGAAACGCATATCGCGGTGGTGCCGCGCTCGCGCGTGGTCGCCGGTCTGGAAGACGCCTTTGCGCTGGTGCGCAGCGAACGCGGCGAGCTGCCGCGCGCGACCAATATCATCAGCGGCCCGTCGCGCACCGGTGATATCGAACAGACCATCGTGCTGGGCGCGCATGGCCCGTATCGCGTGCATGTGATCGTGGTCGAGCAGGCTTGATCCATGGGGCAGAACGGACATAAGAATCGCCTGTAAACGCGCAGCAAACGCGCGACGCAGCACGATCGCGCGAGGAGTCTGGATTACACTTGCAGGCTTGCCGTGCGAGCCCGCACGCCGTTCGTTGCGGGGGCTCGATGCACCATGAACGCTGCATTCCCGAGGAGATCCTGCCTGATGCGACGTGCTTTCGTACCGTTGCCGATGCTGACCATGCTGGCAGCTGTCTTTGCTGTCTTCCCTGTGGCCGCGCATGCCGCGGACATAGAGGGGGCCGCACTGTCGCCGCTATGGGGCCTGCCGTTTGCCGGCATCCTGCTGTCAGTCGCGCTGTGGCCTCTGCTTGCGCCCAAGTTCTGGCACCACCACTATGGCAAGATCTCCGCGGGCTGGGGGCTGCTGTTCCTGCTGCCGTTCGCCGCGGTGTTCGGCACGCATGCGGCCGCCGCCAGCGCGGTGCATGCGCTGCTCGCCGAGTACATCCCCTTCATCTCGCTGATCGCTTCGCTCTATATCGTCGCGGGCGGCATCTGCGTGCGCGGCAACCTGCACGGGACACCGCGGCTCAATACGGGCATCCTGGCGCTGGGTACCCTGCTGGCAAGCTTCATGGGGACTACCGGCGCGGCCATGCTGCTGATCCGTCCGTTGCTGCGCGCCAATGACAACCGCCGGCATGTGGCGCACGTGGTCGTGTTCTTTATCTTCCTGGTGGCAAATGCCGGCGGCTCGCTGACGCCGCTGGGCGATCCGCCGCTGTTCCTTGGCTTCCTGAAGGGCGTGGACTTCTTCTGGACCATGCGCAACATCTACCTGGAGACGTTGTTTATCTGCGCGGTGCTGCTGGTGGTGTTCTACCTGGTCGACCGCCATTACTACCGCAACAAGGAGGAAGAACTGCCGCAGCGGAACGATCCCACGCCGGACTCCCACGGCATCACGATCGACGGCAAGATCAACTTCGTGCTGCTGCTGGCCCTGATCGGCCTGGTGCTGATGAGCGGGCTGTGGCAGCCGGCCATCTCGTTCAACGTCTTCGGCACCGACGTGCCGCTGCAGGCGGCGGTGCGCGATGCGCTGCTGATCGTGGTGGCGGTGGTGTCGCTGCTGGTCACGCCGCACACCGCGCGCGCGGGCAACGAGTTCAACTGGGAGCCGATCCTGGAGGTCGGCAAGCTGTTCGCAGGGATCTTCCTGACCATCATCCCGGTGATCGCCATGCTCAAGTCCGGCACAGACGGCGCCTTTGCCGGCGTAATTCGCGCGGTCAGCGACGGCAACGGGCAGCCGGTCGACAGCATGTATTTCTGGGCGACCGGGCTGCTGTCGTCGTTCCTGGACAATGCGCCGACCTACCTGGTGTTCTTCAACACCGCCGGCGGCGATGCCGCCACGCTGATGACGCGCGACGCCTCGACTCTGGCCGCGATTTCCGCCGGCGCGGTGTTCATGGGCGCCAATACCTATATCGGCAACGCGCCCAACCTGATGGTCAAGGCCATTGCCGAGAACCGCGGCGTGCGCATGCCGAGCTTCTTCGGCTACATGCTGTACTCGGGCATTTTCCTGATGCCGCTGTTCGTCATCATGACCTTCCTCTTCTTCCATGTGTGATGCCATGAAGCCGTCCGTCCTTGTCACCCGCGCCATCTATCCCGAAGTGATCGACCGCCTGGCGCAGTATTTCGATGTCGACGACAACCAGCAGGACGCGGTGCTTGATGCCGCCGCGCTGAAGGCCCGGCTGGCCGGCAAGGCCGGCGTGCTGGCCAACGCCGCCGACCGCATCGACGCGGACCTGGTTGCCGCGCTGCCGTCGCTGCGCGCGGTGTGCAACATGGCCGTCGGCTACAACAACCTCGACGTGCCGGCACTGACCGCCGCGGGCATCGTCGCCACCAACACGCCCGACGTGCTGACCGAGACCACCGCCGACTTCGGCTGGGCGCTGCTGATGGCCACCGCGCGCCGCGTCACCGAGTCCGAGCACTACCTGCGCGCCGGCAAGTGGCAGCGCTGGAGCTACGACATGCTCGTCGGCATGGATTTATACGGCAGCACGCTCGGCATCCTTGGCATGGGCCGCATCGGCCAGGCGCTGGCGCGCCGTGCCAGCGGGTTTGGCATGAGCGTGCTGTACCACAACCGCAGCCAGCTGCCGGCGGACACCGAGCGCACGCTCAACGCCCGCTATGTCAGCAAGGAGGAACTGTTGCGCCAATCCGACCACCTGCTGCTGGTGCTGCCTTATGGCCCGCAGAGCCACCATGCCATCGGCGCCGCCGAGCTGGCGCTGATGAAGCCGACGGCGACGCTGGTCAACCTCGCGCGCGGCGGCATCGTCGACGACGCAGCGCTGGCGCAGGCGCTGCGCGACAAGCGCATCTTCGGCGCCGGGCTGGATGTGTTCGAGGGCGAGCCCAGTGTCCATCCGGACCTGCTGACGGTGCCCAACGTCGTGCTGACGCCGCATATCGCCAGCGCCTCGGAAAAGACCCGCCGCGCCATGGCGACGCTGGCCGCCGACAACCTGATCGCCGCGCTCGACCAGGGCCCGCAGGCCGGCCATCCGCCCACCGTGATCAACCCTGAAGTCATGCCGGGCCGCCGCTGAGGCGCGCCCGCTTGTCCGTCGCTTAACCTGTTGCTGCATGTCCTTGATTCCGTACCTGACGCTGGCCGTGGCGCTGCTCGCGGTCGTCCTGCTGGTGATCGTGCTGTTGCGCCAGCAGGCCGCCTCGCCCGGCGCCGAACTGGCCCGCCAGCTTGCCGAATTACGCGTCGAAGGGGCGCGCGGCATGGAGCGCGTGGAGCGTGAGGTCCGTACCGATGTAGCCGAGGCCGCGCGCGGCAACCGCGACGAGTCGGCCCAGCAGATGCTGCGCTTCCAGCAGGCGCTGTCGTCGCAGCTGACCGGCATTGCCACGCTGCAGAACAACCAGATCGACACCTTCGCGCAGCAGCTCGCCAAGCTGACCGGGTCCAACACGCAGCAGCTCGAGCACGTACGCCAGCACCTGATGCTGCAAGGCCAGCAGGCGCGCGACGAACAGGCGGGAGCGCTGCGCCGCTTCGGCGACGGCCTGCAGCAGCAGCTGGCGCAGATGTCCGAAGCCAACGAGCGCCGCCTGGCGGAGGTGCGCGCCACGCTGGAGCAGAAGCTGCGCGACATCGAGGCCAATAACGCGGCCAAGCTGGAGGAGATGCGCCGTACCGTCGACGAGAAACTGCATGCGACGCTGGAGCAGCGCCTGGGCGAGTCGTTCCGGCTGGTCTCGGATCGCCTCGAGCAGGTGCATCGCGGGCTGGGCGAAATGCAGGCGCTGGCGCAGGGCGTGGGCGACCTGAAGAAGGTGCTGACCAACGTGAAGTCGCGCGGCACCTGGGGCGAAGTCCAGCTTGAGATGCTGCTGGAGCAGATGCTGACGCCGGACCAGTACGGCAAGAACGTCGAAACGGTGCGCAACTCTGGCGCGCGGGTGGAATTTGCCATTCGTCTGCCCGGCAAGGCCGCGGGCGGCGATGGCGACGGCGGCACGCCGGTGTGGCTACCGGTCGATGCCAAGTTTCCCAAGGAACAGTACGAGCGGCTGGTCGATGCGCAGGAGCGCGGTGACCCGGACGGCGTCATCGCCTTCGGCCGCGAACTGGAAGTTGCCTTGCGCCGAGAGGCGCAGACCATTGCCGAAAAATACCTGGCGCCGCCACAGACTACCGATTTCGCAATCCTGTTCCTGCCGACCGAAGGGCTGTATGCCGAAGTGTTGCGGCGACCAGGCCTGACCGACCTGCTGCAGCGCGACTATCGCGTTACCGTGGCGGGCCCGACCACGCTGACCGCGCTGCTGAACAGCTTGCAGATGGGCTTCCGCACGCTGGCGCTAGAGAAGCGCTCGAGCGAAGTGTGGGAGGTGCTGGGCGCGGTCAAGACCGAGTTCGGCAAGTTCGGCGACGTGCTGGCCAAGACCCGCGACACGCTCGAGCGCGCGGCGCGCAATATCGAGCAGGCCGAGGTGCGCACGCGCCAGATGGCGCGCAAGCTGCGGACGGTGGAAGCGCTGCCGGGCGATGCCGCGCAGCAGTTGCTGGGACTGAACGGGGTGGAGACGGTGGAGGCGGCGCAGACGCCGGATGACAGCGGCGGTTGAGCGCCTGCCGGTGCAGGGAACGCCCGCAACGCGGGCGAGGCGGCCGGCAGCCCGCCGGCCCGTGCATCAGCGAAGGTTCAGCGGTCGTCTTCGGGCGCCAGCTCGCGCACGTGGACTTCGATGCCGCCAAAGCGGGCAGCCACCCAGTTGTAAGCCTTGCACGCCAGCCACAGCAGGCCGAAGCCGATCAGCGCATTCAGGATGATCGCGCTGAAGACCGTGATCGCAGGCAGGTCGCCGTAGCGGATAAAGGTAACGAACAGCCCCAGCGAGACGATCGGCAGGGAGAAGCACAGGTAGACCAGCACCAGCGCGCGGGCGGTCTTCACGGGGTGGAGGTAAGCGATCTCCTGATTCATGACTGGGGATAACTTGATTGTTGCTGAAGCGTGCGCCAAGTGTAGCGACTGCCCGACCCCAAGCATAGTCCGCTGCCCACGGCAAGGCTGAAAGCCAAGCGCCGGACGCGTCACGGCGGCAAATGTGCAGCACAAATACGACACATTGCCGCCGCAGCGATGCGGCCGACCTTCTTGCCATGCTCAGATCAACCTCCGAGCAACCCTCAGATCAGCCCGTCGAACAGCATGACCTCGACCGGATCGCCGGCCTTGACCGAGTCATGCTCGTGGCCGAGCACGATAAAGCAGTTGGCTTCGCTCATCGAGCGCAGCACGCCTGAGCCCTGCTGGCCGGTGATGCGCACTTCCCACTGCCCGTCAGCCGCCCGGCCCAGGATACCGCGCTGGTATTCGGTGCGGCCGGGCTTCTTGCGGATCGCCTGCGCGCTGCGCACTTGCAGCAGCGGCAGCGGCGGCACGCTGGCACCCATCAATCGGTGCAGCGCCGACCGCACGAAGTGGTAGAAGGTGACCATCACCGCGACGGGGTTGCCCGGAAGGCCGAACAGCAGCGCCGAATCGCAGCCCTCGCTGCTGCCAATACGCCCGAACGCCATTGGCCGGCCCGGGCGCATGGCGATCTTCCAGAAGGTGACATCCCCCAGGCGTGCCATGATCTGCTTGGTGTAGTCGGCCTCGCCGACCGAGACGCCGCCCGAGGTGATGACCGCGTCGGCGCTTTCGCAGGCAGTGCGGAAAGCCGTTTCCAGCGCCTCGGGGTCGTCGCGCACCACGCCCATGTCGAGCAGTTCGACGTTCATCCGGCGCAGCATGCCGTGCAGCGTATAGCGGTTCGAGTCGTAGACGCAGCCAGCGTCCAGCGGTTCGCCGATCGAGCGCAGTTCATCGCCGGTGGAGAAGAAGGCCACGCGCAGCCTCCGGCGCACGCGCACTTCGGCAATGCCCAGCGAGGCCAGCAGGCCCAGGTCGGCGGGCTGGACGATGCGGCCGGCCGGCAGCGCGGCCTGGCCGCGGGCCAGGTCTTCGCCGCGCAGGCGGCGGTTGTCGCCGGCGCGCACGCAGTCGGCGGCAAAGCGGATGCGGGCGCCGTCGGCCACCATTTCGACGAATTCCTGCGGCACCACCGTGTCGCAGCCGGCCGGCATTACCGCGCCGGTCATGATACGTACCGCCTGCACGGCCGTGGGCGCGAGCGCACCGGCGCCGCCGGCGAAGGCGCTGCCGATCACTTCAAGCTCGACCATGTCAGTCTGCGCGGCGGCGAGCGCTTCGCTGCAGAAGGCGTAGCCATCCATGGCCGAATTGTCATGGGCCGGCACGTCGATGGTCGAGACGATGTCCTCGGCCAGCACGCGGTCGAGCGCGCTGCGGATCGGCAGCTGTTCGATGCCGCGCACCGGCTCCACCACCTCGCCGATGATGCGGTTGGCCTGGTCCACCGGCAGCGCGGTGGGATCGTAGTCGGACAGGCAGGAAATGACGGATTGCAGGGAAGGCATGGTGGCTCGGCGGCGGGTGATTGCGGCGACTAGCGGCTTTCGTGCGTGCGCAGTTCGTCCAGCGTGTTGATATTGGCGAAGGCCGCGGCGTCGTCGAACATCACCTCGGCCAGCCGGTGCGAGGCGGCCCAGGTCTCGATCTTGCGGCCGCCGCCGGAAAGATACGCGACCAGGCTGTCCAGCGCGCTGACCGGCATCAGGCAGAACACGGGTTGGGTCTGGCGCTTGCCGGTTTCATCCAGCGTCACCGGGATCGCCAGTTCCGCGCCCTCGGACTCGATGGCCTGCGCCAGCCGCGCCACGAGGTCGGTGGGGAGAAAAGGCGAGTCGCATGGCGCCGTCACCATCCAGGATGTGCCGCACTGTTCCAGTCCCGCAAGCATGCCGGCCAGCGGCCCGGCGAAATCGGGCACGGTGTCGGTGTAGACCGGCACGCCGAACGATTCATAGGCAGCCAGGTTGCGGTTGGCGTTGATGATCAGGCCGCCGACCTGCGGGCCAAGGCGCATCATCGTATGCATCGCCATGGGCGTTCCGTGCAGCGGCTGCAGCCCCTTGTCGGTGCCGCCCATGCGGCTGCCCCTGCCGCCTGCGAGAATCAGGCCGGTGATGTCGTCGCGTGCAATCATGAAGGTGCGGCGGCGGGTTCAGCCGCCGATATAGGACATCTCGATCTTGCGCTCGGCGCGTGCCTGGCGCACCGCCGGGTCGCCGCGCTGCTCGGAATAGTTGTCGGTGCGCCCCTGCCATACCTGCGCGATCGCGTTCGAGATCTCCAGGTCGCTGTAGCCGCCGCGCAGCAGCGCGCGCAGGTCATAGCCCTCGGTGGCGAACAGGCACAGGTAGAGCCGGCCCTCGGTGGACAGCCGGATGCGGCTGCAATCGCCGCAGAACGCATGGGTAACGCTGGAGATCACGCCGATTTCACCGCTGCCGTCGCGATAGCGCCAGCGTTCGGCGGTCTCGCCGCTGTAGTTGGCCTGCACGGGTTCCAGCGGGAACTCGGCATCGATGCGGCGCACGACCTCGGCCGAGGGCAGCACCTCGTCCATCTGCCAGTGGTTGCTGGCGCCGACATCCATGAATTCGATATAGCGGACGATGATGCCGCTGTGGCGGAAATGGCGCGCCATCGGCACGATTTCCTGGTCGTTGGTGCCGCGCTTGACCACCATATTGACCTTGATCGGCGCCAGTCCAACGGCCTGCGCGGTCTCGATGCCGTGCAGCACGTCGGCGACGGCGAAGTCGACGTCGTTCATGCGGCGGAAGGTGGCGTCGTCGATCGCGTCGAGGCTGACGCTGACGCGCGTCAGGCCGGCGTCGCGCAGCGAGCGCGCCTTGCGCGCCAGCAGCGAGGCATTGGTGGTCAGCGTCAGGTCGAGTGGCTTGCCGGAGACGGTCTCGATCTTTGCCAGCATCTCGACCAGGTGCTCGATATTCTTGCGCAGCAGTGGCTCGCCGCCGGTCAGGCGGATCTTCTCGACGCCGTGCGCGACGAACAGGCGCGCGGTGCGCTCGATCTCTTCAAAGCTGAGCAGTTCTGAGTGCGGCAGGAAGGTGTAGTCCTTATCGAACACTTCCTTCGGCATGCAGTAGACGCAGCGGAAGTTGCAGCGGTCTGTCACCGAGATGCGCAGGTCATGCAGCGGCCGGCCGCGGGTATCGGCCACCAGGCCGGAGGGCGGTTCCAGCTTGCCGGGGATGCGCGGCGTCATCGAGTGGTAGCGATGGTCGCGCAGGTCGAAGATCGGAATGACGGATTCGGTCATGGCCTGTGGGTGGGCGCTGCTGCTCCGGCGAGTGGCCTGCCAAGGCCGGGCCGGGGGACTTCGGAAGCCCGGATGCATTTGCTGCCATTCTAGCCGAGTGGGCGCCCGGGGAGCCGCATTCCCGCGAATCTCGGGGATTTGGCGCGCATGAAAAAGGGACAGCCAAGGCTGTCCCCTCTGCAGCGAACGCGGGTGCCAGCGGCGGCACCCGGGCAGGCTTACTGCTGCGACGCCATGTCCACTTCGCGACGGCTGGTTTCGACCAGGATCATCGGACCCTGAGGCAGTGGCGGCAGCGGTTTGCGCTCGCGCGGCACGCGCGGCGCCGGCACGATGCGTGCAGCCGCTTCCTGGGCGGAGCGCAGCTTGTCGGCATCGGTGTGGACCCACTGCAGGCCGGCGCCGGCGAGCATCGGCTCGAGGCTTTCCATCGCGACCGGCGCGGCGGCCGGTTCCGCGGCGGGCGCGGCCACGGCAGGGGCGGGTTCCACGGCTGCGGCCACGACCGGCTCGGCCACGGCTTCGGCGGCGATCGCCTCGGTCACGGCTGCGGCGGCTTCCGCTTGCGCGGCCACGGCGGCCGGGGCGGGTTCGGCCACGGGTTCGGCCACGGGTGCGGCTACCGGGGCCGGTGCCGCTGCCGGTTCAGTGGCGGGGGCAGGGGTCACGCCTTCCGGCACGGCGATGCGGATCGCTTCGACGCTTTCCGCCGCGGCAACAGCAACAGCTGCCTGCGGTGCCGGCTCGGCTTGCGGTGCGGCCTGGGAAGCGGCTTGCGGAGCCGCCTCGGCGGCCTCGGCGGTCACCGGAGCGATGCCTTCGGCGGTCTCGGCAGCGCCTTCCTGAGCGGCTTCGCCTTCACCTTGCGTGCCCTGGCCGGCTTCGTCGCGCTCGCGGCGATAGCGGTTGCGGCCACGACGGTTACGGCGGCGGCGCTCTTCGCCCTCGGCGGTTTCGGCGAATCCTTCGGCACCTTCCGGCAGTTCGGCGCGCACGGCTGGCACTTCGTCCGCGGCGGCCTGCGGCAGCACGCCCAGCGCCTGGGCGGCGGCTACGGCTTCCGGCTGCGGCGCTTCGCCGGCTTCGGTTTCACGCAGGTCGCTGCGCTCGCGCTGGCGATCGCGCTGACGCTCGCGGCGTTCCTGGCCGCGTTCCTGGCCACGTTCGCGGCGGCCTTCCTGGCGGGCTTCGGCGCGCTCGCCCTGGGCACGTTCGCCCTGGGCGCCTTCAGCCTGGCGGGCGACGGCCGGAGTGGCCTGGCCTTCCTGCTGGCGCGGCTGGCGGCCCTGGCGCTCGCCACGGCCTTCGCGTTGTTCGCCGCGCTCGCCTTGCTGGCGCTCGCCACGCTCGGCACGCTCACCGCGCTCTGCACGCTGACCGCGAGGCTGGCGGTCACCGCGTTCCTGGCGCTCGCCACGTTCGCCGCGCTCGGCACGTTCGGTACGTTCACCGCGCTCGCCACGTTCGGCCCGCTCGCCGCGCTGGCCACGGCCTTCGCCGCGCTGGCCGCGCTCGCGGCGGCCTTCGCCACCGCGGCTTTCGGCGGCCGCCACCGGCTTGGCCGGCTCAACCACCGGCGCAGGCGCCGGGCGCGCGCCGAACAGGCCCTTCAGCCAGGCGATGAAGCCGCCGGCTTCCACCGGCTTGGTGGCAGGGACGGGCGGAGCTGCCGGGGCGGCTTCCGGACGCGGGGCGCGCTCCGGACGCGGCACGGAAACCGGAGCCGGCTGTTCCGGCGTGATCCCCTTGACCGCCGCTTCCTGGCGCGGCTTGGCTTCTTCCTTGCGGCGGCTGCTGTAGCTGGTGTCGGCTTCCAGCTCCTTGGCCGCAGCCTCAGCCATCTTGTAGCTGGCGGTGCTGTCTTCCAGGCGCGGGTCGTCGTGGCGCAGGCGCTCCAGCTTGTAGTGCGGCGTTTCCAGGTGCTTGTTCGGGATCAGCAGCACGTTGACCTTGAAGCGCAGCTCGATCAGGTTGATTTCCTGGCGCTTCTCGTTCAGCAGGAAGGCGGCAACCTCCACCGGCACCTGGCAGTGGATGGCGGCGGTGTTTTCCTTCATCGCCTCTTCCTGGATGATGCGCAGGACCTGCAAGGCGGACGATTCGGTATCGCGGATGTGGCCCGTGCCGTTGCAGCGCGGGCAAGTGATGTGCGAGCCCTCCGACAGCGACGGGCGCAGGCGCTGGCGCGACAGCTCCATCAGGCCGAAGCGGCTGATCTTGCCCATCTGCACGCGCGCGCGGTCGTGGCGCAGCGCGTCCTTCAGGCGCGTTTCCACGTCCTTCTGGGCCTTGCCCGATTCCATGTCGATGAAGTCGATCACGATCAGGCCGCCCAGGTCGCGCAGGCGCAGCTGGCGGGCGATTTCGTCAGCGGCCTCGAGGTTGGTGCGCAGCGCGGTTTCCTCGATGTCGGCGCCCTTGGTGGCGCGGGCCGAGTTCACGTCCACGGACACCAGTGCCTCGGTGTGGTCGATCACGATGGCGCCGCCGGACGGCAGCATGACCATGCGCGAGTAGGCCGACTCGATCTGGTGCTCGATCTGGAAACGCGAGAAGAGGGGCACGTCGTCCCGGTACTTCTTCACGCGGTTCATGTTGTCAGGCATCACCACGCTCATGAAGGCGCGGGCCTGTTCGTAGATCTCGTCGGTATCGATCAGGATCTCGCCGATATCCGGCTGGAAGTAATCGCGGATGGCGCGGATGACCAGGCTCGATTCCAGGTAAATCAGCAGCGGGGCCTTGTTGTCGCCGGCGGCGCCATCGATGGCCTTCCACAGCTGCAGAAGGTAGTTCAGGTCCCACTGCAGTTCCTCGGCCGAGCGGCCGATGCCCGCGGTCCGGGCGATGATGCTCATGCCTTCCGGCACGGTCAGCTGCGCCATGGTCTCGCGCAGCTCCTGGCGGTCTTCGCCCTCGATGCGGCGCGACACACCGCCGCCGCGCGGGTTGTTCGGCATCAGCACCAGGTAGCGGCCGGCCAGCGAGATAAAGGTGGTCAGGGCCGCGCCCTTGTTGCCGCGCTCTTCCTTCTCGACCTGGACGATCAGTTCCTGGCCTTCATGCAGGGCATCCTGGATGCGTGCGTTGCGCACGTCGATGCCTTCCTTGAAGAAGGCGCGGGCAACTTCCTTGAACGGCAGGAAGCCGTGGCGCTCTTCGCCGTAGTTGACGAAGCAGGCTTCCAGCGAGGGTTCAATGCGGGTGATGACACCCTTGTAGATATTGCCCTTGCGCTGTTCGCGCCCGGCAGTCTCGATGTCGATGTCGATCAGTTTCTGACCGTCGACGATGGCGACGCGCAATTCCTCCTGTTGCGTCGCGTTGAACAGCATGCGTTTCATCGCAATACCTCACTCCGGTGCCGCGGTTGCACCGTCTGGGCGGTGTCCGCGGCGATTCATGGAGCACGCGAGGGAGCGAGCGAAGGCGCGAGAATTGCCGGAAAGCGCCGTTTCGCGCAAAGGCGAGCGGCTGGGCGCGGGTGAAAGAGAGGCGATGACGTCGGGGTAACGTCCGTGGGGCGGGAGAGGGCGCCGGCGGCTGCTCTGGCAGACACTGGCGCGTTCCCGTTCCGGAGGCGATGCATTTCGCCGGCATGACCGGCACCGGCGCGGCGCCGGCGGCATCGCGGCCGGGCCGCGGAAGGCCTAGACGCGTCAAAGAGCAAATTTTTCGGACACGGCAAGGCTGCCGATGCTGCCTGACATCTCCTGGCGGGCGCACCTACTACTTCTTGGAGTTCTGCGACCGGGCGCCGGTATTTCCAGTCAGGCGGCAGGCTGGCCTGCCGGCCGGCACCGTTTCCCGGTGCAGGCGGGACTTCTCTCACCGAAGCGGATGCCGGCAGGGGCATCCACTCTTAAATTCTGTTTTACCTGAACACTCTGTTCCCACGTCATCGTTTGCTGCGCCGAAGCCTCCTATGGGCGACTTCCTGCGTGCCGGCGATATCGTGCGTGCTGCTATTACCGCCATTTGGCCGTCTGGCGCCCGCGCGGATCACGCAATGAAGCGGCGCAGGGCGGAAGACGTGCCGGGCTGGCGGCGACCCCAAGTGTAGAATGCGGTCAATCCAAGATTAATCACGGGATTGATCGCTTACACAGGTCTTGCGCTGCCGGCCCCCGGCCGGAACAGCGAGGAAATTATATTGAAAATGAATGAGTTACGCCATCAAATTGAAAAGCCTGCCGATGTAGCGCCGGCAAGCCCGCAGGTGGCGTATGTCACGATTGACGAAGGCTCCGAAGGCCAGCGCATCGACAACTTCCTGTTGAAGGTGGCCAAGGGCGTACCCAAGAGCCATATCTACCGGGTATTGCGGTCGGGCGAAGTGCGCGTCAACAAGGGCCGTGTCGATGCCACTTATCGTCTGCAGTCGGGGGACGTGGTGCGGATCCCGCCGATGCGTGTGGCGACTCCGTCGCAATCCGGGGCGCAGCCGGTGCCGGCCAGCGAGTTTCCCGTGCTGTTCGAGGACGCGCAGCTGCTGGTGGTGAACAAGCCCGCCGGCGTGGCGGTCCATGGCGGCTCGGGTGTTGCCTTCGGCGTTATCGAGCAGCTGCGCCAGGCCCGGCCGCAGGCCAAGTTCCTCGAGCTGGTGCACCGGCTCGACCGGGAGACCTCCGGCATCCTGGTGCTGGCCAAGAAGCGCTCGGCGCTGGTCCACCTGCATGAGCAGATCCGCGGCAACAGCATGGACAAGCGGTATTTCGCCTGCGTGGCCGGGGAATTCCCGAACAACCGCCAGCACGTGAAGCTGCCTCTATATAAGTACACCACGCCCGACGGCGAGCGACGCGTGCGGGTACAGGCCGACGGGCTGGCGTCGCACACGGTATTCAACCGGATCGAGGCGTTTCCCGGCTTTACCTTGCTGGAAGCCGAGCTGAAGACCGGCCGGACGCACCAGATCCGCGTCCACCTGGCCCATTCGGGATTCCCGATCGTCGGCGACGAGAAGTACGGCGATTTCCCCCTGAACAAGTCACTGGCGCGTTCCGCCGCCAATCCCGGCATCAGGCGCATGTTCCTGCACGCCCACCGGCTGGTGTTCGTCCACCCGGCAACGGGGCAGACGCTGGCCGTCGAGGCGCCGCTGCCGGACGAATGCGTCGGATTCCTGCAACAATTGCGACAGCTGCGCGCCCCGGAGTAGGGCCGCGCAATCAATGCCACAAGGACAACCATGGCCAGGCAACAATTTGACCTGATCGTTTTCGACTGGGACGGGACGCTGATGGACTCGACCCCGACCATCGCCAAGTGCATCCAGCTTGCTAGCCGTGACCTGGGCCTGCCCGTGCCGGACGACAGCGCGGCCAGCCATGTGATCGGGCTGGGGCTGAAGGATGCATTGTCGTATGCCGTGCCGACGCTGGACCCGGTCGACTACCCGCGCCTGGCGGAACGCTACCGCTACCACTTCCTGACCCGCGACGCCGACCTGGTGCTGTTCGACGGCGTGCGCGAGATGTTGGAAGCGCTGCGCGCCGAGCACTATTTCCTCGGCGTCGCCACGGGCAAGACCCGCGTCGGCCTGCAGCGCGCGCTCGCCGCCAGCGGCCTGACGCAGCTTTTCGACGCCACCCGCTGTGCCGACGAAACCTTTTCCAAGCCGCATCCGGCCATGCTGCAAGAGCTGACGCGTGAGCTGGGACAGGACATGGAGCGCACCGTCATGGTGGGCGACACCACCCATGACCTGCAGATGGCGGTCAATGCCGGCGCTGCGGGCATTGGGGTGTGTTATGGCGCACATCCGGGCGACTCGCTGCGGGCGATGGCGCCGGTGCATTGCGCCACGTCGATCGCCGAGCTGACCGACTGGCTGCTGACCCATGCCTGAGAGCGCGGCCGGCCAGGGGGCGGTGCGGCTGTGCGCCGCGGCAGACCTGGAAGAGGGCGGCCTGGGGGTGCGCTTCCCGGTGGTGCTGGACAGCCGCGAAATCGGCGCCTTCGTGGTGCGCTTCGACGGTGCCGCGCATGGCTACCTGAACCAGTGCGCGCACGTGCCGATGGAACTCGACTGGCAGGAGGGGCGGTTCTTCGATAGCTCGGGCCTATACTTGATGTGCGCCACACATGGCGCGGTTTATGCGCCGGACAGCGGCGAGTGCGTCGGCGGTCCCTGCCGCGGCGCGGCGCTGGCCAAGCTGCGCATCGAAGAGCGCGATGGCCAGGTTTACTGGTTTCCCGAGGGTCCGTACCGGGCCGCCGCGCAAGCGGACGGCGCCTAATGGCGGGCGGCCTGGCCGCCCGTTCTGTTTCCAAGCCTTCCACGAGCGAGTTGCATGACAGAAGAGCAGAAGCCGCCTATTGGTCAACCGGGAGCATCGGGCGAATCGCCTGAGCCCGGGCAGGACGATGCGAACCGGCCCGAGTCCGAACGCCTGGTCACCGCGAAGCAGGCCGACTATCCGCTGGAAAGCGAACTGCGCGCCGGCGACGATGCGGCGCGGCGAGAGCAGCGCCAACGCAAGGCCCGCATGGCTGGGGATGCCGGAGCGGCCGGGAGCGGTCCGGTGGGCGCGGCCGGCTGGGAGCGCGATGTCCTGGAAAAGGTGCTGACGGCATCGCTGCGCGAGCAGCGCGCCGCACGCCGCTGGCGCATCTTCTTCCGCTTCGTCGGACTGGGCCTGTTGGCGCTGATCTTCATCGCGCTGTTCGATTTCAAGGGCGACGGCATCAACACGTCCGGCCGCCATACCGCGATGGTCACGCTGGAGGGCGAGATCGCGGCCGGTACGCCGGCCGGCGCCGAGTCGATCAATGCCTCGCTGCAGGCGGCATTCGCCGACACCAATGCCGCCGGCGTGATCCTCAAGATCAACTCCCCAGGCGGCTCGCCGGTGCAGGCCGGCATCATCAACGATGAGATCCACCGGCTGCGCGGACTCTATCCATCCAAGCCGTTCTATGTCGTGGTCGAGGAAATCTGTGCCTCGGGTGGCTATTACGTGGCTGCGGCGGCCGACAAGATCTATGTCGACAAGGCCAGCATCGTGGGCTCGATCGGCGTGCTGATGGATGGTTTCGGCTTTACCGGCCTGATGGACAAGCTGGGCGTAGAGCGCCGGCTGTACACCGCGGGCGCCAACAAGGGCATGCTCGACCCGTTCTCGCCGCAGATGCCCAGGCAGAAGGCCTACGCCGAGACCATGCTCAAGGAAATCCACGAGCAGTTCATCGACGTGGTGAAGGAGGGCCGGGGCGACCGGCTCAAGGATGACCCGGAGCTGTTCTCCGGCCTGTTCTGGTCGGGCGAGCGCAGCATCGAACTAGGCCTGGCCGACGCGCTGGGGACCGCCGATTCGGTCGCGCGCGACGTGCTCAAGGCCGAGGATATCGTCGACTATACGGTCAAGGAAAACATCGCCGAGCGCGTGGCCAAGCGCTTTGGCGCCGCGGTCGGCACCGCGGCGATGAAGACCATGCTGTGGAGCACGCGCCCGCAGGGCATGCACTGAGGCGGCGCGAGTCGCCAGATGAAAGAAAGGGGCGCCGTTGCGCCCCTTTCTGCATTTTCCGGCGTCTTCAGGCCGCCAGCAGCGAGAAGATCGCAGGCCGCTTGTGCAACGCAAGCCGGTCTGCCTTCCACGCCGACAGCGGCAGCGTGACGATGGTTTCGGTCGGCAGCGTCAGGTCAACCGCCACCGACAGCAGCGTGGTGCCGGCGCAATGCTCGCGCATGGCTTCGAGCAGCGCCGCGTTGCGGTACGGCGTTTCGATGAACACCTGCGTCTGGCTGGCCTTGCGCGAACGCTGTTCCAGCTCGCGCAGCCGCTGCGCGCGTTCGCCGGCATCGACCGGCAGGTAGCCGTTGAAGGCAAAGCTCTGGCCGTTCAGGCCCGAGCCCATCACCGCCAGCAGGATCGAGCTGGGCCCGACCAGCGGCCGCACCCGGATGCCGCGCGCATGCGCCAGCCGCACCAGCTCGGCGCCAGGATCGGCCACCGCCGGCACGCCGGCCTCGGACAGCAGGCCACCGTCGCGGCCGGCCTGGATCGGCGCGAGCAGCTCGGCCAACGCGTCGGCGCGGGTGTTGACGTTCAGCTCGCGGATCTCGATCTGCTGGATCGGGCGTGCCAGCGGGGTGCTTTCGCCCAGCTTCTTCAGGAAGGCGCGGGCGGTCTTGGCGTTTTCGGCGACCAGGTAGTCGAGCCCGGCTGCGATCTGCTGCACGCCGGCGGGAATGACTTCGACCAGCGGATCGGCTTCGTCGCGCTTGCCGAGAGTATTGGGGATCAGGAAAAGATTGCCGCTCATGGTTGGCTCCGGTGCGTCATGCCGCGAGCAGCGGGTAGCCCGCCTGGCGCAGCATGCCGGTCAGCGCGATCAGCGGCAGGCCGACCAGCGCCGTGGGATCGTCGGACTCGACGCGCGCGAGCAGCGTGATGCCCAGCCCCTCGGACTTGGCGCTGCCCGCCACGTCGTAGGGACGTTCCAGTTGCAGGTAGGCTTCGATCTCCGCGTCGCTGAGGTCGCGCATGGTCACGCGCGTCTGTACGTCGGCCAGTTGGGCGGTGCCGGTGCGCCCGTCCAGCAGGCACAGCGCCGAATGGAAGATGGCGGTGCGTCCGCGCATGCGGCGCAGCTGCGCGACGGCCTTATCGTGCACTCCGGGCTTGCCCATCTGCGCCCCGTCCAGCGTCAGCACCTGGTCCGAGCCGATCACCAGCGCACCCGGATGGCGCGCCGCGATGGCCTCGGCCTTGCGCTGCGACAGGCGCAGGGCGGTAGCCTCCGGCGCTTCGCCGCCGAGCGGGGTCTCGTCGATGTCCGGGATGGCCACTTCAAAGGGGATGCGCAGCCGCTCGAGCAGCTCGCGGCGGTAGGGCGAGCCGGAGCCAAGGATCAGCCTGGGGCGGGGGTCTTGATGCATAAGTGATTGAAGCGTAACAGGAATAAGGCAAGGTTTGCGTGGCAAGACCTTTGACCTCCACAAGGTTTACGTCGTATAATCGCGCGTTTTGCCGCATCCGCACTTGGGCGCTGTGCCGCCAATGTGTGCGGCCGCTGTCAGCGCAGGCGTGGGATGTGGCGAGCCAGTCATTGCAATACGACGGGAGCCACGCACATGACCCAGCCAATTGACCTGCGCGCGCTCGATCTCTTCGCGTTCTGCCGCAAGAGCGAAAGCCTGAGCGGCGACGTGGCGGTGCGGGATTTGCCGCGCATCTTAGCCGAGACTGCCGCGCAAGCGCCAGCCGCGGCCCCCGAAGAGACGTTTGCCTATACGGCCACCGGCTTCGTTCGCGAAGAGGCGGCCGAGCCGGGCGCCCCGGTGGTGCGGCGGCTGTTTCTCGATGTGACCGTCAAAGGCCGGATGTGGCTGGATTGCCAGCGCTGCCTGACGCCTTATGCCGAGCCGGTCGATACGGCTACGCGCTTCGAGGTGGTGGAGAGCGAAGAGGCGGCCGATGCCGCGCCGATGGACGACGACGATGTCGACGTGATCGCCGGCTCCAAGCGTTTTTCGCTGCTGGAACTGATTGAAGATGAAGTGCTGCTGGCGCTGCCGGTGGCCCCCAAGCATGACGCCTGCCCGTCGGTGCACGAAAGCCTCGTGACCGGCACGGACGGCGAGGCCCAGCCCGAAGCTGAGCCAGAGGAAGAAAAGCGGCCGTCGCCCTTTGCGGCGCTGGCCGGCCTGAAGAACAAGCACTGAGGCCAACCGGGCCGAGGGCGTGTTCCGCAGGTGGTAGTTGAAGCATCCGGCCGGGCCCCGGCTACGCCTTGGGCGGGATGCGTGTGTTAATATTGAAAAATTCTCGAAGGAGTCATCATGGCTGTTCAACAGAACAAGAAGTCGCCGTCCAAGCGCGGCATGCATCGTTCGCACGACCACCTGACGGTCGCCCCGCTGGCCGTCGAGCCGACCACCGGCGAAACCCACCTGCGTCACCACGTCAGCCCGAACGGCTACTACCGTGGCCGCAAGGTCATCAAGACCAAGAACGACTGATAGCTTCGTGGCGTGACATTGCGTCTCGCTCGCGCATGCCTGTAAGTCGGACACAAGACGGTCAGACACAAAAAAGCGGCAAGATCGTTGCCGCTTTTTTGTTGGGCGCTCGGGACAACCGCCGGGCGTGGTGTGCGCTGCCGCGCTATCCGTACCAGGAACAATGACGATCAAAATCGCTATCGACTGCATGGGCGGCGACCACGGCGTGTCCGTGACCGTGCCCGCGGCGATCAGTTTTCTATCCCGCTACGACGATGCCGAAATGGTGCTGGTGGGCCTGCCGGACGCCATCCGGGCGCAGCTGAAAAAGCTGCATGCGCTGGATCATCCGCGTGTGAGCATCGTCGAGGCCACCGAAGTCATCACCATGGATGACCCGGTCGAGGTGGCGCTGCGCAAGAAGAAGGATTCTTCGATGCGCGTGGCCGTCACCCAGGTCAAGGAAGGCCACGCCGGTGCCTGCATCTCCGCCGGCAATACCGGCGCGCTGATGGCGGTGTCGCGCTATGTGCTGAAAACGCTCGAGGGCATCGAGCGGCCGGCCATTGCCACCACCATCCCGAACCAGGAAGGCTGGGGCACCACTGTGCTGGACCTCGGCGCCAACGCGGACTGCGAGCCCGAACACCTGCTGCAGTTCGCCCGCATGGCCGAGGCCATGGTCGCCGTGGTGGACCACAAGGACCGCCCGACCGTCGGCCTGCTGAACATTGGCGAGGAAGTCATCAAGGGCAACGAGGTGGTGAAGCGCGCCGGCGAACTGCTGCGTGCTTCCGAGCTCAATTTCTACGGCAACGTGGAAGGCAACGACATCTTCAAGGGAACGACGGATATCGTCGTTTGCGACGGCTTTGTCGGCAATGTGGCGCTCAAGAGCACCGAGGGCCTCGCCAAGATGATCGGCGGCATGATCAAGGAAGAATTCACCCGCTCGTGGTTCACCAAGCTGCTCGCGGCGGTGGCCATGCCGGTGCTGTCGCGGCTCGCCAAGCGGCTTGACCCGGCGCGCTACAATGGTGCGTCGCTGCTGGGCCTGCGCGGCCTGGTGATCAAGAGCCACGGTTCGGCCGATGCCCATTCTTTTGAGTGGGCAATCAAACGCGGGTATGATGCCGCCAAGAATGGCGTGATTCCCCGTATCGCACGGGCTTTCGCCGATAAGTCCAGCGCCGCTGGCGTGGCGCTGGCCGCCCCGGAGACAGACGCGCCCAGCGCGCATCCCAGTACCCACGCCGCTTGAGCGCCTTGCGCACCAGCCGGCGGGAACTGCGGTCCATACGATCCGACACTACATGACCAAGTACGCAAAAATCATCGGTACCGGGAGCTACTTGCCCCCGCGGCGCGTGACCAACCATGATCTGGCGGCGCAGCTTGCCGAAAAGGGCATCGAGACCAGCGACGAGTGGATCGTCTCGCGCAGCGGCATCTCGGCGCGCCACTGGGCCGAGCCCGACGTGACCAGCAGCGACCTGGCGGTCAAGGCCGCCGAGCGGGCCATCGAGGCCGCCGGCATCGACCGGCAGAGCATCGACCTGATCATCGTCGCCACGTCTACGCCGGACTTCGTCTTCCCCAGCGCCGCCTGCATGGTGCAGGAGAAGCTGGGCATCACTAACCACTGCGCGGCATTCGACCTGCAGGCGGTGTGCTCGGGCTTTGTCTATGCGCTGGCCACGGCCGACAAGTTCATCCGCAGCGGCTCGCACCGCAACGTGCTGGTGATCGGTACTGAAGTGTTCTCGCGCATTCTGGATTTCAACGACCGTACCACCTGCGTGCTGTTCGGCGACGGCGCCGGCGCAGTGGTGCTGACCGCTTCTGAAGAGCCTGGCATCCTGTCGAGCGCCATGCACGCGGACGGCAGCCACGTCGACATCCTGTGCGTGCCCGGCAATGTCTCGGGCGGCAATATCACCGGCAACGCCTTCCTGCAGATGGATGGCCAGGCTGTGTTCAAGCTTGCCGTGAACGTGCTCGACAAGGTCGCGCGCGAAGCCATGGAACTGGCGGCCATGCAGCCTGAGCAAATCGACTGGCTGATTCCGCACCAGGCCAATATCCGCATCATGCAGGGCACGGCCAAGAAGCTGGGCCTGCCCGCCGAGCGCATGGTCGCCACCGTGCACGAGCACGGCAATACTTCGGCCGCGTCGATCCCGCTGGCGCTCGACGTCGCCGTGCGCGACGGCCGCATCCGCCCGGGCCAGACCGTGCTGATGGAAGGCGTCGGCGGCGGCTTCACCTGGGGCGCGGTGCTGCTGCGCATGTAATTCGCAGCCGGTGCCCGGTGCGCGCCAATGCCGCGCGCCGCCGCGCCGGCTTCCCGTTCCATAAAGGGTTCCAATCCGATGAAATTCGCTTTCGTATTTCCCGGCCAGGGTTCACAGTCGGTCGGCATGCTCAATGCCTTTGCGGATAACGCCGTCGTGCGCGCCACCGTGGAAGAAGCCTCGGCCGCGCTGGGCCAGGATCTCGGCCGCCTGATCGCCGATGGCCCCGCTGAAGAACTGAACCTGACCACCAATACTCAGCCGGTGATGCTGACCGCCGCCGTGGCGGTCTACCGCGCGTGGCTGGACGCCGGCGGCCCGGCTCCGGCCCTGGTGGCCGGCCACAGCCTGGGCGAGTACTCGGCGCTGGTGGCCGCGGGCGTGATCCCGTTTGCCGACGCGGTGCCGCTGGTGCGTTTCCGCGCGCAGGCCATGCAGGAAGCCGTGCCGGTGGGCGAGGGCGGCATGGCCGCAATCCTGGGCCTGTCCGATGACGACGTCCGCGCCGCGTGCGCCGAAGCGGCTGCCGCCGGCGTGGTCGAAGCCGTCAACTTCAACGCCCCGTCGCAGGTCGTGATCGCCGGCCACAAGGGCGCGGTCGAGAAGGCATGCGAGATCGCCAAGGCCAAGGGCGCCAAGCGCGCGCTGCCGCTGCCGGTGTCGGCGCCGTTCCATTCGTCGCTACTCAAGCCCGCTTCGGACCGCCTGCGCGAGCGGATGGCCGGGCTGGCGTTCGCGTCGCCGTCGATCCCGCTGGTGAACAACGTTGACGTTGCGATCGTCAATGATCCGGAAGCGATCAAGGACGCGCTGGTGCGCCAGGCCGCGGCGCCGGTGCGCTGGGTCGAGTGCGTGCAGAAGATGGCTGCCGAGGGCGTCACCCATGTGATCGAATGCGGCCCGGGCAAGGTGCTGGCCGGCATGACCAAGCGCATCGACGGCAACCTGACCGGCGGCGCGATCTTCGATCCGGCCTCGCTGCAGGACACGCTGGCCCTGCTGAAGTAAGCGCAGCGAAGTCAGCCCAGGTAGTCAGTCCAGGACAAAAGAGCACGAAAGGACATTCTGCATGACCAAACTTCTCGATAACCAGGTTGCGCTGGTCACCGGCGCCTCGCGCGGCATCGGCCGCGCCATCGCGCTGGAACTTGCCCGCCAGGGCGCCACCGTGATCGGCACCGCCACCAGCGAGTCCGGCGCCGCCGGCATCACCGAATACCTCGGCGCCGAAGGCCTGAAGGGCAAGGGCGCGGTGCTGAACGTCAATGACGCGGCCGCTTGCGATGCCCTGATCGACGAGATCGTGAAGACCCACGGCGGCATCGGCGTGCTGGTCAACAATGCCGGTATCACGCAGGACCAGCTGGCGATGCGGATGAAGGACGAGGACTGGGTCGCGGTCATCCAGACCAACCTGACCTCGGTTTTCCGCCTGTCGCGCGCGGTGCTGCGCCCGATGATGAAGGCGCGCCAGGGCCGTATCATCAATATCACTTCGGTGGTCGGCTCGGTCGGCAACCCCGGCCAGATGAACTACTCGGCCGCCAAGGCCGGCGTGGCCGGCATGACCCGCTCGCTGGCCGCCGAGATCGGCAGCCGCAACGTGACCGTCAACTGCGTCGCGCCGGGTTTCATTGATACCGACATGACCAAGGCGCTGTCCGAAGAGCAGCATGCTTCGCTCAAGCAGCAGATTCCGCTGGGCCGCCTGGGGCAGCCCGAGGATATCGCCAACGCGGTGGCCTTCCTGGCCGGTCCGCAAGCCGCCTACATCACCGGCACCACGCTGCATGTGAATGGCGGGATGTACATGAATTAATCGGCTTTTTGGGTGGCGCTTTTCCGGTGAGAAGCCGGAAGAAGCTGCCTGAAGCCGTAGTGAAGTCGTAGTTTTCCGAACCAAACGGGCGCGATTCTTGCAAAGCTTGGCAGGCGGCATTTCTGTCGTCCCAAACCTGCTAAAATGCGCCCACTTTTTGTCGAACTTCCCTGGAGGGTTACATGGACAATATCGAACAACGCGTCAAGAAAATCGTGGCAGAACAGCTTGGCGTGGCCGAGGCAGACATCAAGAACGAATCCTCGTTCGTGAACGACCTCGGTGCGGACTCGCTGGACACGGTTGAACTCGTGATGGCGTTGGAAGATGAATTCGGCATGGAAATTCCCGATGAGGAAGCCGAAAAGATCACGACCGTGCAACAGGCTATCGACTACGCCACCGCGCACGTCAAGGCCTGAGCCCGTCGTATCTGAATTCCGAGCCACAGAAGGCAGGTGGGCGGGCCGTCGCGGCCTTGCCTTGCTGTTTTCTGTGGCTTTCGTCTGTTCGAAGACGCAGAATGGAATGCGCCTGTACGCCGCGCCCGTGGCCCGGCGGCAGGCTGATCCGTCGTTCCGTTGCCTCTTCACGCACCCGTAGGAAAACATAGTGAGCCGTCGTCGCGTCGTCGTCACTGGGCTTGGCCTTGTGTCTCCGGTCGGAAACACGGTTGCCGAAGGCTGGGCCAACCTGGTAGCCGGCAAGTCCGGCATCGCCACCATCACCAAATTCGATCACTCCGCGCTTTCCGTGCATTTCGCCGGTGAAGTGAAGGGCTTCAATGCCGAGGATTACATCCCGGCCAAGGAAGCCCGCAATATGGATACCTTTATCCATTACGGCATCGCCGCGGGTACGCAGGCCCTGAAGGACAGCGGCCTGGAAGTGACCGAAGCCAACGCCGAGCGTATCGGCGTACTGGTCGGCTCGGGCATCGGCGGCCTGCCGATGATCGAAGAGACCAAGGCGGTGCTGACCGAGCGCGGTCCGCGCCGCATTTCGCCGTTCTTCGTGCCGGGCTCGATCATCAACATGATCGCCGGCCACCTGTCGATCATCCACGGCATCAAGGGCCCGAACCTGGCTGCCGTGACCGCGTGCACGACCGGCCTGCACAGCATCGGCCTGGCCGCGCGCCTGATCCAGGCCGGCGACGCCGACGCCATGCTGGCAGGCGGCGCCGAGTCGACGGTGTCGCCGCTGGGTATCGGCGGCTTCGCCGCGGCCCGCGCGCTGTCGACCCGCAACGACGATCCGGCCGCAGCCTCGCGCCCGTGGGACAAGGACCGCGACGGCTTCGTGCTGGGCGAGGGCGCCGGCGTGATGATGCTGGAAGAGTACGAGTCGGCCAAGGCGCGCGGCGCGCGCATCTATGCCGAGCTGATCGGCTTCGGCATGAGCGGCGATGCGTTCCACATGACCGCGCCGAACATGGACGGCCCGCGCCGCTGCATGGTCAACGCGCTGAAGGACGCAGGCATCAACGCGGACCAGGTGCATTACCTGAACGCGCATGGCACCTCGACGCCGCTCGGCGACAAGAACGAATCCGATGCCATCAAGGCAGCGTTCGGCGACCAGGCCTACAAGATGGTGGTGAACTCGACCAAGTCGATGACCGGCCACCTGCTGGGCGGCGCCGGCGGCCTGGAATCGGTCTTCACCGTGCTGGCCGTGCACAACCAGGTGTCGCCGCCGACGATCAACATCGACAACCAGGATCCGGAATGCGACCTGGACTACGTGGCCAACACGGCGCGCGAGATGAAGATCGACGTTGCGGTGAAGAACAACTTCGGTTTCGGCGGTACCAACGGCACGCTTGTCTTCCGCCGCGTCTGATCCGTGGTTGAGGCGGGCCCTTCGCGGGCTGCGCCAGGACAGGGTCCACCCGTTGCGGTGGGCCCTGTTCGTGTTCTGCGCCGGTGAAGCGGCTGCGGTGGGGCTGCTCGTGTCCGCGCTGGCCGACACCGTTGCCGCCAGCCCGGCCGGCATGCTGTGGTGGCATGGCGCGCTGGCTCCGCTGCCCTTCGCCACCGGCGTGGTGATTGTGCGCAGCTGGCGCCGATGGACGTGTGCCTTGCGCTGGCGCTGCACGGCGCTGCTGCCGGCACCCGACGGCAGAGGGCCGCTGCGAGTCCGTATTGAAGCATCCGCCAGCCGCCACGAAGTAGTGGTGAGCGGATTCTGGCAGGCGGGCGGCGTCGCTGTCTTGCGCCTGGCCTCCCGCGCGCCTGGCTTGCCGGGTGCCGTCTTCCTCCCCTGGCAAGCCGCGTCGCCGGAACTCTCGCGGCGGTTGCAGCGCGCTGCCAGAGTTGCACTCCAGGTGCAACCCGATGCGGCCACGAGGGAACGAAATTGTTAATTCACGGTCACAGGATGCGCGTTGCTCGACGGGGCGGGCGGAGAATCGTAGGTAAAATACAACGTTTGTCGTGACGACCAAACCAAGAGATACACTGCAGGTGAGCCATACGTGAGCGAACGCGAAGCCGATCAGCTCCTAGTTGAACGCGTCCAGCAGGGCGACAAGCGGGCCTTTGAACTTCTGGTGACCAAATACCATCGGAAGATCATTCGCCTGATCTCGCGCCTGGTGAGGGACCCCGCCGAAGTCGAGGATGTGGCGCAGGATGCCTTTATCAAGGCATATCGCGCCTTGCCCCAGTTTCGCGGGGAGTCCGCCTTCTACACGTGGCTGTACCGGATCGCCGTCAATACGGCCAAGAACTACCTGGCTACCCAGGGCCGCCGCCCGGAAGCGTCGAGCGACATCGATGCGGAAGAGGCTGAAACTTTTGCGGACGGTGAGCAACTAAGGGATATCAATACGCCGGAGTCGATGCTCCATACGCGCCAGGTTGCCGAGACGGTGAACCGCGCGATGGAAGCACTGCCGGAGGAATTGCGGACCGCCATTACGCTGCGCGAGATCGAGGGCCTCAGCTATGAGGAAATCGCGGAGGCGATGGGATGTCCGATCGGCACGGTGCGCTCGCGGATCTTCCGTGCGCGCGAGGCGATTGCCGAAAGATTGCGTCCGCTGCTGGGAACGGCAGAGGGCAAGCGGTGGTAGTGGTTCCGGTGGTGGTGGTAGTTCGGTAGCAAAGAACGATGTCGTGCGGCCAGCGTTGCAGCCTATTCCTGCATCGATAAGCGACAGCAGTAGACGGGATTATCGGTGTTCAATGGAATGTCTTGGGGTGGGAAATGGGTCAGGCTCATAAGCAGTCGGTTCATGTAGTGGAAGCAGCGGAGCAGATCTCCGTTCTGATGGATGGCGAACTCGCGCCGCACGAAGTCGATGCCGTGCTTGATCTCGCGAAAGGCGATGCCGGCATGGTGGACTGGAGCACATACCAGTTGATCGGCGATGCGCTACGCTCGGAAGACCTGACGCATGCTGGCTCCACCGCCGATTTCCTCTCTCGCTTCTCCGCGCGCCTGGAGGCCGAGCCGCATGTGCTGGTGCCGGCCGTGGCGCAAGCCAGCGCCCGCCACCGCCTGCTGTTCAGGCCGTCGTGGGTGCGCCGCGCCTTGCCGGGTACCGCGATCGCGGCCGCCGTCGCAGCGGTCAGCTGGGTGGTGGTGCCGCAGATGCGCGGACCCACCGGCCTGGCCACGCCCCAAGCCGTGGTGGCGCGCGCGGAACCGTCCGCAGCCGCGCCGGCCGCCGGCATCGTCACCGTGGCCGAAACCCAGATGATTCGCGACCCGCGACTCGACGAATACCTGCGTGCCCATCGCACGTCGGTGGCAACGGATGCATTCGTGCCGACCATGCGCACGGTTGCCAACGGCGCCAGCTTCTCTCAGGAAAATACGCAGGAATAATGCCGGACATGCATAAAGGACGGTCGTCCGCCTATGTAGCGGGCGCACAGAGAATTGGGGCCCTGCGTAGGTCCCTTTTTCTGGCCTTGTGTCTGACTGCTGCAGCGGCAACCGCGCAGCCGTCGGACAGTACGCTGAACCGACGCGACGCCACCGCCTGGCTCAACAAGATCCACAAAGCCGCGCAACGCGAGAACTATGTCGGCACGCTGATCTACCAGCGCGGCAGCGTCATGCATGCGTCGCGCATCCAGCATTACAGCGACCTGGTCAACAACGAGTACGAGCGCCTGGAAACGCTGGACGGCAAGCCGCGCGAGGTGCTGCGCCAGAATGACGTGGTGCACAGCCTGATTCCGGAAGCCAAGCTCGTGGTGGTGGAGAAGCAGGAAGCCAAGGACCGCTTCCCGGCGCTGCTTGCCACCAACAAGAACGATGTGCTCGAGCTCTACGACATGCGCAGGATGCCCGCGGAGCGGGTGGCCGGCATGGATTGCGAGGTGTTCGCGCTGGAGCCGCACGATGCCGCGCGCTATGCGGTGCGCCTGTGGGCCGAAAAGAATTCCGGCTTGCTGATGCGTGCGCAGACCGTTGGCGATGGCGGCAAGGTGCTGGAGCAGGTGGCGTTCTCGCAAGTCCAGATCGGGGTGCCGTCTGAAAAGCAGCGCATCCTTGCTGCCATCAAGAGTGCCAGCAACTGGAACCACTACGAGGTGAATTACCAGCCGACCAACATTGCAGACGAAGGCTGGACGATCGCCGTGCCGCTGAAGGGTTTCCAGAAAATCCGCGAGGTGCGGCGGCCGCTGGGCGAGCTGCGGGCCTCGGCGCCCGGCAACAGCCGCGGCCAGGTCTTCGAAGTCCTGCAGGTGGTCTACAGTGACGGGCTGACCGGCCTGTCGGTGTTCATCGAGCCGGTTTCCGAGCAGCGCGTGCGCCGCGAAGGCGTGGCCGCGCTCGGCGCAACCCAGGTCGTGGTGCGCCGCATTGCCGATTACTGGATTACCGTCGTCGGCGAAGTGCCGGCGAGCACCGTACGCCAGTTTGCGACGGCCGTAGAGTACCGGCAGCCCAAGGCGGTACACTGAGCCTGACGCGGGTGCAGCCGGCGCCTCGGAATGCCCATTCCGGGTGCCGGCCCATGAATCCTGCGCATGGGGTCCCAGCCACGGGATCGTATCGGTTTTTTCTTCTTTCGCTGAATCCCGGGAGTTGTCGATGACTTTCAGATCTCCAGCCCTGGCGCGTGCCGTGGTCATGGCTGCCATGTTGGTGCTCGGCCCGACCGTGGCCGAAGTCAGCCACGCCCAGGCTGCCGCCAACAGCTACAACCTGCCTGATTTCACCGACCTGGTGGAAAAGGCCAGCCCCGCGGTGGTCAATATCCGCACCACCGAGCGCGTGCGCCAACGCGGCGGCGCCCCCGGTGACGATGAAATGGCCGAGTTCTTCCGGCGCTTCTTTGGCGTGCCCATGCCGGGCGCGCCGGCCCCGGGCACGCCGCCTCGCCGCGGGCAGCCGCAGCCGCCGCAGCAGGAAGAGCAGAGCCGCGGCGTAGGCTCGGGCTTCATCATCAGCGCCGATGGTTATGTGATGACCAACGCGCATGTGGTGGCGGACGCCGAGACCATTTACGTGACGCTGCCGGACAAGCGCGAGTTCAAGGCCAAGCTGATCGGCTCGGACAAGCGTACCGACGTGGCGCTGCTGAAGGTCGATGCCAACAACCTGCCGCGCCTGCCGCTGGGCGACTCGGAGAAAGTCCGCGCCGGCGAGTGGGTGCTGGCCATCGGCTCGCCGTTCGGGCTGGATAACAGCGTGACTGCCGGCATCGTTTCGGCCAAGGGGCGCGATACCGGCGACTATGTGCCGTTTATCCAGACCGACGTGGCGGTCAACCCCGGCAACTCGGGCGGCCCGCTGATTAACCTGCGCGGCGAAGTGATCGGCATCAACTCGCAGATCTACAGCCGCAGCGGCGGCTACATGGGCATTTCCTTCGCGATCCCGATCGACGAGGCGATGCGCGTGTCGGAGCAGCTCAAGACCGCCGGCCGCGTGACCCGCGGCCGGATCGCGGTGGCGATCGGCGACGTCACCAAGGAAGTGGCCGATTCGCTGGGACTGGGCCGTGCGCGCGGCGCACTGGTCGGCAGCGTCGAGCCGGGCGGCCCCGCCGAGAAGGCCGGCATCGAGGCCGGCGACATCATCCTGAAGTTCAACGGCCGCGATATCGAGCGCGCTTCGGACCTGCCGCGCATGGTCGGCGATACCAAGCCGGGCGCGCGCGTGCCGCTGCAGTTGTGGCGCAAGGGCGCGACCCGGGAGGTCACCATCACTGTCGCCGAGCTGGAGCCGGACGGCAAGGCGCGCGCCAGCCGCAGCGCGGCGCCCAAGGAAGACAGCGCACAGACCAGCAAGCCGAACGCGCTGGGGCTGGTGGTCACCGACCTGCCCGACACGCGCCTGAAGGAGCTCAAGCTCAAGTCGGGCGTCGAGGTAGAGCTGGCCGACGGTCCTGCGCTGCGCGCCGGCATTCGTCCGGGCGACATCATCCTGCGCCTGGGCGACACCGACGTGACCAACGCGCGTCAGTTCAACGAGCTGGTGCGCGGGCTGGACAAGAGCCGGATCGCTGCGGTGTTCGTGCGGCGCGGCGACGCCACCCAGGTGTTGACGCTGCGCCCGGGTGCCACCGCCAACCGCTGATCGGCTACCCGTCGATGGCATGCCCGTTCTGACGATCTACGGCCGGGCATACTGCCATCTGTGCGACGACATGAAGGTCGCGCTGGAGTCGCTCCGGCGCGATTTTTCTTTCGTGCTGCATGAGGTGGATGTCGACAGCGACGCCGGCCTGGAAGACCGCTTCGGCGAACTGGTCCCGGTCTTGATGCCAGGGCCACCGGAGGCGCTCGACAGCGGTGCCGCGCAGCTTTGTCACTATTTCCTCGATGATGGCGCGGTGCTGGTGTGGCTTGCGGCACACGGCGGCGCCCGCGCCAGCCGCTGACTGCGCCTGGCACGCTTACAGCGTGGCCATTTCGCGACCCGGAAGCCTTTGAAAATCCGGTAAAATTGCGGATTGGCGCAAAAATTGCGCCCCTGACCTTTGCGGCACGCCCGCGCACGCCTGCCGGCGCGCGGCGCCGGGCCATTTTCGAACTGCGACGAACCGTTGTTGCCGCCCGGGCCCTATTGCCGGCGCTCCCCTGAACACTAGATGGACCATATCCGTAATTTCTCGATCATTGCCCACATCGACCATGGGAAGTCCACCCTGGCCGACCGGATCATTCAGCTCTGTGGAGGGCTGTCGGATCGGGAGATGGAAGCGCAGGTCCTCGACTCGATGGATATCGAGAAAGAGCGCGGCATCACCATCAAGGCGCAGACCGCCGCGCTGTCTTACAAGGCGCGCGACGGCAAGGTCTACAACCTGAACCTGATTGATACCCCGGGGCACGTCGACTTCAGCTATGAAGTCAGCCGCTCGCTGTCCGCCTGCGAAGGCGCGCTGCTGGTGGTCGACGCCTCGCAGGGCGTCGAGGCGCAGACCGTGGCCAACTGCTACACCGCGATCGAGCTGGGCGTGGAAGTGGTGCCCGTGCTGAACAAGATCGACCTGCCGCAGGCCGACCCCGAGAACGCGATCCAGGAGATCGAGGACGTCATCGGCATCGACGCGCAGGATGCCACGCCGTGCTCGGCCAAGACAGGCCAGGGCGTGCAGGACGTGATCGAAGCCCTGATCGCCAAGGTGCCGCCGCCCAAGGGCGATGCTGACGCACCGCTGCAGGCGCTGATCATCGATTCCTGGTTCGACAACTATGTCGGCGTGGTAATGCTGGTGCGCGTGGTCAACGGCACGCTGCGCACCAAGGACAAGGTCCTGCTGATGGCCACCGGCGCGCAGCACCTGGTCGAGCAGGTGGGCGTGTTCACGCCCAAGTCGATCCAGCGCGATTCGCTGACTGCAGGCCAGGTGGGCTTTGTCATCGCCGGCATCAAGGAACTGAAGGCCGCCAAGGTGGGCGACACCATCACCACGGTGCAGCGCAAGGCCGAGGCGCCGCTGCCGGGTTTCAAGGAAGTCAAGCCGCAGGTGTTTGCCGGCCTGTATCCGGTTGAAGCCAACCAGTATGAAGCGCTGCGCGAATCCCTGGAAAAGCTCCGGCTGAATGACGCCTCGCTGATGTTCGAGCCGGAAGTGTCGCAGGCGCTGGGCTTCGGCTTCCGCTGCGGCTTCCTGGGCCTGCTGCACATGGAAATCGTGCAGGAACGCCTGGAGCGCGAGTTCGACATGGACCTGATCACGACCGCGCCGACGGTGGTGTACCAGGTCGAGATGCGCGACGGCACCATGATCACGGTTGAAAATCCGGCGAAGATGCCGGACCCGAGCAAGATCGAGGCGATCCTGGAACCGATCGTCACGGTCAACCTGTACATGCCGCAGGAATATGTCGGCTCGGTGATCACGCTGTGCACGCAGAAGCGCGGCACGCAGATCAACATGAGCTACCACGGCAAGCAGGTGCAGCTGACCTACGAAATCCCGATGGCGGAAATCGTGATGGACTTTTTCGACCGCCTGAAGTCGGTTTCGCGCGGCTATGCGTCGATGGACTACGAGTTCAAGGAATATCGCCCGTCGGATGTGGTCAAGGTCGATATCCTGATCAACAGCGACAAGGTCGATGCGCTGTCGGTGATCGTGCACCGCTCCAACTCGCAATACCGCGGCCGCGAAGTAGCAGCCAAGATGCGCGAGATCATTCCGCGCCAGATGTACGACGTGGCGATCCAGGCGGCGATCGGCTCGAATATCATCGCGCGCGAGAACGTAAAGGCGCTGCGCAAGAACGTGCTGGCCAAGTGCTACGGCGGCGATATCAGCCGCAAGAAGAAGCTGCTGGAAAAGCAGAAGGCCGGCAAGAAGCGCATGAAGCAGGTGGGTACGGTCGAGATCCCGCAGGAGGCCTTCCTGGCCATCCTGCAGGTGGACGACAAGTAAGGCACCGGCAGCACGATGCCACGCGCAGCGGTTCGCCGTGCGCGTAACAGAACAGGCTGTACCAGGATTTCCAAGAACCAGAAGCCGTCATGAATTTTGCACTGATCCTTTTTGTGCTGGTGGTGATTACGGGTGTTGCGTGGGTCGCGGACAAGCTCGTGTTCGAGCGGCAGCGCCGCGCCTCGGCGCGGCTGGCGCTGGCCGAATTCGATTCCCGCCAGGCGGCGCTGCAAGGCGGCTTTGGCGCGACCGATGCCGACGCCACGCGCAAGCGCCTGGCCGAAGAAAAGCTGCGCCAGCCGTGGTGGCTGGAATACTCGGCCAGCTTCTTCCCGGTGATCCTGGCGGTGTTCGTGCTGCGCTCGTTCGTGGTCGAGCCGTTCAAGATCCCGTCGGGCTCGATGATCCCGACGCTGCTGATCGGCGACTTCATCCTGGTCAACAAGTATGAATACGGCATCCGCCTGCCGGTGGTGAACAAGAAAATCATGGACATGCGCGAGCCCCAGCGCGGCGACGTGATGGTGTTCCGCTACCCGAAGGACCAGTCGCTCGATTACATCAAGCGCGTCATCGGCGTGCCGGGCGACACGGTGCAGTATTTCAACAAGCGGCTGACCATCAATGGCAAGCCGGCCGAATACACGGTGCTGCCGGATTTCCTGGACGAAGAGCGCCTGGCGTATTCCAAGCATTTCCGCGAAAAACTGCCCGGCAGCGTCGACCATGGCATCCTTAACGATGCCGACCGGCCGGCGTTCGTGGCGGGCGCCGACCCGGATTTCCCTTACCGGGAAAACTGCACTTACAATCAGCAGGGTGTGACGTGCAAGGTACCTGCAGGTCACTATTTCGTGATGGGCGACAACCGGGACAACAGCCTCGACTCCCGCTACTGGGGATTCGTGCCGGACGAGAATATCGTCGGCAAGGCTTTTGTCATCTGGATGAACCTGGGCAATTTCGGACGCGTGGGCTCGTTTAAATAAGCCAATCCGCGCGGCGCAAGAACACTCAACACAACAGAGGGCAAGCGCAAATGGGTCAGACCGGGAAGGGTAAGGGGAAAGAACAAGGCCGGAAGTACGGGCAGGCCGGGCCACGGCGCCGCGGGCAGGGCGGTTTTTCCGTCTGGACGCTGCTGGTGGTCGTGGTCTTCGTGATTGGCGTGGCCTTGCCGGCCGTACGCTCGATCCCGAGCCTGGTGGAGTATTTTTCAGTCAAGCGCGCCGCCAGCTTCGCGAAGCAGCGCGCAGTCAACAAACGTGAAGTCGTCGAGTATTTCGACAAACAGGCAGCCATCGACCGGATTGCCGCAGTCAAGGGCGAAGACCTGCTGGTCCGCGAGGACGATAACGGCAACATCCGCTCGGTCGATTTTTCGTACCGGACCGAAGTGCCCGTCTACGGACCCCTGAGTCTTCTGATCACCTATTCGGGAACGCAGCACTGATATGAACCTCGACGCCTTGCAGCAACGACTCGGCTACCGATTCAGCAAGCCAGAATTGCTGCAGCAGGCGCTGACGCACCGCAGCCACAGCGCCCAGCACAACGAACGCCTCGAGTTTCTGGGCGATTCGGTGCTCAACTGCGCGGTGGCGGACATGCTCTATGGCATGTTCGGCAAGCTCGACGAAGGCGACCTGTCGCGCGTGCGGGCCAACCTGGTCAAGCAGCAGGCCCTGTATGAGATCGCCCAGATGCTGCAGCTGTCCGAGACGCTGCGCCTGGGCGAGGGCGAGTTGAAGAGCGGCGGTTTCCGCCGTCCGTCGATTCTCGCCGACGCGCTCGAAGCCATTGTTGGCGCGGTCTTCCTCGATACCGGCTTCGAGGCCGCGCGCGCGCTGATCCGCAAGCTCTATATCCCGATCCTGGAGCAGGTGGACCCGCGTACGCTCGGCAAGGACGCCAAGACCCTGCTGCAGGAATACCTGCAGGGCCACAAGATCGCGCTGCCGCAATATAACGTAATCGCCACCCACGGGGCCGCGCACAGCCAGCAGTTTGAAGTCGAGTGCACGGTGCCTAAACTGGAAGTCCGGGTGTTCGGCACCGGTGCCTCGCGGCGCGCCGCCGAGCAGGCCGCCGCCAAGCTGGCGCTGGACGAAGTCCAGAAGCTGGTACCGCAGCTGCTCAAGCGCAGCCGCGCCGAGCGCACCGGCAAGACCCGCAAGCAACCCCAGCCGCAGGACCCGCAGCTGTCTCTCAGGTTGAAGGAATGACCGAATCTAACCATCCGCAGCAAGACGCGGCGGATACCCCGGCCGCGGCGTTCCGCTGCGGCACCGTGGCCATCGTCGGCCGCCCCAACGTGGGCAAGTCCACGCTGATGAACGCGCTGGTCGGCCAGAAGATCAGCATCACCTCGCGCAAGGCGCAGACCACGCGGCACCGCATCGTCGGCATCCAGACCACGGATGACGCGCAGTATGTGTTCGTCGATACGCCCGGATTCCAGACCCGCCACGCCAGCGCGCTGAACCGTTCGCTGAACCGCGCGGTCACGTCGACGCTGTCGTCGGTGGACCTGATCCTGTTCGTGGTCGAGGCCGGCTATTACGGCGCCGACGACGAGAAGGTGCTGTCGCTGCTGCCGAAGAACACGCCGGTGCTGCTGGTGACCAACAAGCTCGACCGCATCGGCGAGAACCGCTCGGAAGTGATGATGCCCTTCCTGGAAAAGATGGGGCAGCTGTTCCCGTTCCGCGAAGTGGTGCCGATGTCGGCCAAGACCCGCGACCATATCGCGCGGCTGTTCGACATCATCCGGCCCTACCTGCCGGAAGGCGAGCCGATGTATGACGCCGATGCGATGACCGATCGCAGCGAGCGCTTCCTCGCCTCGGAAATCATCCGCGAGAAGGTGTTCCGCTGGACCGGCGACGAGCTGCCGTACACCAGCACCGTGGTCATCGACAAGTTCGAGACCGAGGGCCGGCTGCGCCGCGTCTTTGCCACGATCCTGGTCGAGCGCGACGCACACAAGGCCATGATCATCGGCAACAAGGGCAGCAAGCTCAAGCAGATCTCCACCGAGGCGCGCCTCGACATGGAGAAGTTGTTCGACGGCAAGGTCTACCTTGAAATGTGGATCAAGGTGAAGAGCGGCTGGGCCGACAACGAAGCCGGACTGCGGGCCTACGGCTACGAGTGAGCGCACTGCGAGCGAAAGGCGAGCGACCCTTGAGCAAGACGGCTGACATCGCGCGCGCGCCGGCGCCCCGCGCCCGCCGCGCCGATCCGGTGGTGGACGAGGCGGCCGAACTGCTCGACAGCAAGGCGCTGCCCGGCATGGCTGGTGTTGGCGATGTGGCGGCGGCACGTGCCATGATGGACCGCGCCATGCGCATCGTGCCGGCACGGCCCGAATCGCGCGTCGCCGACGAGCCGGGCTTTGTGCTGCATGCCTGGCCGTATCGCGAGACCAGCCTGATCCTCGATGTCTTCACGCGCGACCATGGCCGCATCTCGATGGTGGCCAAGGGCGCCAAGCGCCCGCATTCGGCGTTGCGCGCGGTGCTGCAGCATTTCCATCCGGTGTCGGTGTCGTGGAGCGGCCGCGGCGAGGTCAAGACGCTGACCAAGGCCGAATGGGTCGGCGGCATGCCGCCGCTGGCTGGCGATGCGCTGCTGTCCGCGTTCTATCTCAACGAACTGGTGATGCGCTTCTGCCCGCGCGAAGATGCCTACCCCGTGCTGTTCCGCCATTACCTGGCCACGCTTACGCGGCTGGCGCATGGCGAGCCCGCCGGGCTGGTGCTGCGCAGCTTCGAGCGTGTGCTGCTGCAGGACACCGGCTTCGCCGTGGCCTTCGACCAGTGCCTTAGCACCGGCGAGCGCGTGCAGCCGGGGCTCGACTATGTCTACCAGCCCGAGCGCGGCGTGCGCCGCGCCCAGCCGAGCGACCCTTCGTCCTGGCCGGTGGTGTCGGGCCAGACGCTGCTCGACATGGCGCAGGACGATTACAGCCGCGCGCAGACCGCGGCGCAAAGCCGGGCGCTGATGCGCTTCCTGCTGCATTATTATCTGCAAGGCGAACCGCTGAAAACGCGCCAGATACTGATCGACCTGCAGTATCTGTGACCGAATCATTCCAATCCGAATCTCTCCTGCTCGCATGATCTTCCACGCAAATCCGGGCGTCATCGACCTTGGCGTCAATATCGACCACGTCGCCACGCTGCGCAACGCGCGCGGCACCGTGTATCCCGACCCCATCCAGGCTGCGCTGCAGGCCGAGGAAGCCGGCGCGGACCTGATCACGCTGCACCTGCGCGAAGACCGTCGCCATATCCGCGACGCCGACGTGCGCGCGCTGCGCCCGCAACTGGCCACGCGCATGAACCTCGAATGCGCGATCACGCAGGAGATGCTCGATATCGCCTGCGAGATCCGCCCGCAGGACGTGTGCCTGGTGCCCGAGCGCCGCGAAGAGGTGACCACCGAAGGCGGCCTCGATGTGGCCGGGCGCTTCGAGCAGGTCAAGGCCGCCTGCGCGCAGCTGGCCGGCGCCGGCATCCGCGTGTCGCTGTTCATCGATGCCGATGCCGACCAGATCGCCGCCGCGGCCGCGTGCGGCGCGCCGGTGATCGAGCTGCATACCGGCGCCTATGCCGATGCGCAGTCGCCCGACCAGCAGGCGGCGGAATTCCGCCGCATCGCCGAGGGTGTCGACGCAGGCCTGAAGCATGGGCTGGTGGTCAACGCCGGACACGGCCTGCACTACACCAATGTCCAGCCCATCGCGGCGCTGCCCGGCATCAAGGAGCTGAACATCGGCCATGCCATCGTCGCGCATGCGGTGTTCGTCGGCTGGCAGAACGCGGTGCGCGAGATGAAGGCCATCATGGTGGCCGCGCGTCTCGGCACGCGTTATCCCGTAGCAGGCACGCCGGCGTGATCTACGGCGTCGGCACCGACATCATCCAGATCGCCCGCGTGCAGGGCGTGATGGAACGCACCCACGGCCGCTTCGCGGAGAAGGTGCTCGGACCCAACGAGCTGGCCAAGTACCACGCGCGCAAGGCGCGTTCCGAGAAGCGCGGGCTCGCCTTCCTGTCCACGCGTTTTGCCGCCAAGGAAGCCTTTTCCAAGGCCATCGGCCTGGGCATGCGCTGGCCGATGACGTGGCGCGCGATGGAACTGATGAACCTCCCTTCGGGCGAGCCTGCGCCGGTATGCCACGGCGAGCTGGCGGCATGGCTTGCGGAACGCGGCCTCACTGTGCGGGTCAGTGTCAGTGACGAACATGACTATGCGGTCGCCTTCGCCATTGCCGAGCGCACCGGCGGGGCGGCTCCCCAAACCAAAGCCTTGTGAATCCAACCACTTCCATGTCCAAGAAGAACTCCGGCAAGCGGCCGGGCCCGGTGGTCCTCGACGTCGTCGGCAAGCAGCTCGATACCGACGATGCGCGCCGCATCGCGCATCCGCTGACCGGCGGCGTGATCCTATTCGCGCGCAATTTCGAATCGCGCGCGCAGCTGCAGGCGCTGACGCGCGCGATCCGCGCGGTGCGCGACGACGTGCTGATCTGCATCGACCATGAAGGCGGCCGTGTGCAGCGTTGCAAGACCGACGGCTTTACCCACCTGCCGGCGATGCATCGGCTGGGCGAGCTGTGGGACCGCGATGTGCTGGCGGCCACGCGCGCCGCGGTGGCATGCGGCTATGTGCTGGCGGCCGAGCTGCGCGCCTGCGACATCGATTTCAGCTTCACGCCGGTGCTGGACCTCGACTACGGGCGCAGTGCCGTGATCGGCGACCGCGCCTTTCATGCCGACCCGCGCGTGGTGACGATGCTGTCCGGCCACCTCAACCACGGCCTGCTGCTGGCCGGCATGAGCAACTGCGGCAAGCACTTTCCCGGCCACGGCTATGTCGAAGCCGACTCGCACGTGGCGATCCCGGTCGACGAACGTACGCTGGACGAGATCCTCGAACAGGACGCGCGTCCGTATGAATGGCTGGGCCTGGGCCTGTCGTCGGTGATGCCGGCGCACGTGATCTATCCCAAGGTCGACCCGAATCCGGCCGGCTTCTCGCGCTACTGGCTGCAGGACGTGCTGCGCGCGCAACTGGGCTTCGAAGGCGTGATCTTCAGCGACGACCTCAGCATGGAGGGCGCCAGCGTGGCCGGCAACGTGACCGAGGCCGCGCGCGCCGCGCTGGCGGCAGGCTGCGACATGGTGCTGATCTGCAACCACCCGGATCGCGCCGACCAGTTGCTGACCGAACTCGACACAGGCATCGACAAGGCCTCGCAGCGCCGCGTCCGCAAGCTGTTCCCGCGCCGCAAGCCGATGGACTGGAACAAGCTGCAGGGCGAAGGCGAATACCGCGCTGCGCTGCGCACGCTGCGCGAGTACGAGCTGATCGCCTGATCCGCGGGCGTACAAAAACAGAAAAGGCAGCCGAGGCTGCCTTTTTCCTTGCCGGTCCCGCTGTGCGAGCCGGGACCTTGCGCGCGCCTTAGTTGGCGCGGCTGCGGTATTCGCCGGTACGGGTGTCGATTTCGATCTTGTCGCCGATGTTGCAGAACAGCGGCACTTGCAGTTCGAAACCGGTGTTGATCTTGGCGCCCTTGAGCACCTTGCCCGACGAGGTGTCGCCCTTGACGGCCGGCTCGGTGTAGACGATTTCGCGGACCAGCGTGGTCGGCATTTCGACCGAGATGGCCTTGTCGTTGTAGAACACGACTTCGACGTTCATGCCGTCTTCGAGGTAGTTCAGCGAGTCACCCATGCTGTCCTGCTCGACTTCGTACTGGTTGTAGTCGGCGTCCATGAACACGTACATCGGGTCGGCGAAGTACGAGTAGGTGCACTCGCGGCGCTCCAGCACCACGACTTCGAACTTGTCGTCGGCCTTGAACACCGACTCGCCCGGGGCGTCGGTCAGCAGGTTCTTGTACTTCATCTTGACCACGGCTGCGTTGCGGCCCGACTTGTTGTACTCGGCCTTCTGCACGACCATCGGATCGCCGCCGATCATGAACACGTTACCGACGCGGAGTTCCTGTGCGATTTTCATCTGAACTGTTTTCCTGATTAAGAAAGTAGGAATCTGGAATGGCGAAGGCGCGCTGCCGGCATTACCGCTGCGGTCGGGCAAATGCTCCACCGAAAGCCGCCGAAGCCGGTATCCACGCGCTCGCGACCCCGTGCTCAGCTTGCATTCAGGTCTTCAGCCCCCGCGTTCGACGCATGGGAGAGGACCCGGTTCTCCGGCCCGGTCGCCATTTGAATCAACCGGTTATTTTACCTGATTTTCGCAAAACGCCACCAGGTTGGCGGCAAGATCTCCGGGATGCTGCAAGCGCCGCTCCCAGCGCGGCGCGGTTGCGGCAAGTGCCTCCAGATGCGCTCGCAGGCGTGGCCAGTCGACGGGAACGCCATAGCCGTTCCACGCGTGCCAGAAATCGGTTAATGCAGCGGCGGCGTCGGGTGCCACCCCGCTTTGGCGGAACAGGTCGAGCCAGGCATCGAGCTTGACCTCGTGTGCCGCATCGTCCTGCGGGTAGATATGCCAGACCAGTGGCCGCGCTGCCCACTGCGCGCGGACGAAAGAGTCCTCGCCCCGCACGAAGTTCAGGTCGCAGGCCCACAGCAGTTCGTCGAAGTGCTCCTGGCGTACGAATGGGATCAGCTGCACGCACAGCCTGCCACGTTCCACCGGGTCGCCGATCCGCAGCGGCGCGCCCAGCCATTCGGCGACCTGGTCCGCAGCCAGGCCGGCGGGCACCAGGCAATGGACCGTCTCGGCGCCTTCGCGCCATTGCTCCAGCAGCGCGGGCAGGGCCGGGTTGCGGTAGGCAAACAGGCTCACCCGCAGCGCGTCGGGCCGGGGCGTCACGCTCAGCCGATGCCACAAGGCAGCCTGGGCGGCTGTTCCGCCAAGGAAGGCGGCGCGCTGCGCGCCCAGCATCGATTCCCGCAACAGGCCGCCGGTGCCGGGCTCGAAGCCGGGGAAGAAGAAGTGCTTTACCAGCGGCAGCCGCGGATGGGGCGAGGGCATCGCATGATGCTCCCGCACCCACTGTTCGGCGCTCATGTATTCCAGGTTGATCCAGGCGGGCTTGGGGTCGCGCGCGGCCATGCGGGCCAGGAAGGCTTGCGGCACTTCGCAGGCGAAGGCTTCGATGACGGCATCGTGTGGCGCCACCCCGGCGGTGTCATCCACGTCGCTATCATCACCCGGGCCTGCCGGCCGCCACGGACGAATTTCCACGCCCGCCAGGCGCTGCACGGTGGCGCCGGTATCGAGTTCAGGCGCCAGCCGCGCGAAGCTCGCCAGGTCATCGACCCATAGCCGCACCGCGTGCCCGTGCTCCTGCGCGAGCTGGCGGGCCAGCCGCCAGCCGACGCCGATGTCGCCGAAATTGTCGATCACGGTGCAGAAGATGTCCCAGGAGCGGATAGGCATGGCGGGTAAAGGCGCGCGCGGGCGGGACGCGCGCTGAATTGCTCTAAACTTGCGATTTTAGAGGCCGCGTCACTTTGTTGCGCGCGAGCCGTGTAGCGGTCACCGTCCCCCAATGTCCGACCAGCAATCCGATTCACCGAAACCCGAGGCCGATGTGGCGGCCGAAACGCCGGCCGACGTTCCGGCTGACGTGCAGCCCGAGATCGCCGCCGAAGCTCCGGGCGCTCCGGGCGAATTGCCGCCGGAGCCCTTCGACCCCAAGCCGGTCATCTCGCGCCTGCCGGGCCTGCCCGGCGTGTACCGCTATTTCGATGCCGCCGGCAATGTGCTGTATGTCGGCAAGGCGCGCGACCTGAAGAGGCGGGTCTCGAGCTATTTCACCAAGACCCAGCTGTCGCCGCGCATCGCGATGATGGTCGCGCGCATCGCCCGTATCGAGACCACGGTGGTGCGCACCGAGGCCGAGGCGTTGCTGCTCGAGAACAACCTGATCAAGGCGCTGGCGCCGCGCTACAACATCCTGTTCCGCGACGACAAGTCGTACCCGTTCCTGAAGCTGACCGGGCACCGCTTCCCGCGCATGGCGTACTACCGCGGCGCCACCGACCGCAAGCACCAGTACTTCGGCCCGTTCCCGAGCGCCTATGCGGTGCGCGAGAGCATGCAGATCCTGCAGAAGGTGTTCCAGCTGCGCACTTGCGAGGACACCGTCTTCAACAACCGCACCCGGCCTTGCCTGCTGCACCAGATCCATCGCTGCACGGGCCCGTGCGTCAACGCCATCAGCGAAGAGAGCTACGCGCGTGACGTGGCCAACGCGGCGCGCTTCCTGCAGGGCCGCCAGACCGAAGTGCTGGAAGGCCTGCAGGGCAAGATGGAGCAGCATGCCGAGCGGCTCGAGTTCGAGCAGGCCGCCGCGGTGCGGGACCAGATCGCGGCGCTGTCGACCGTGCTCAAGCGCCAGGCGGTGGAGGAAGTGGGCGGGCAGGCGCGCGATATCGACGTGCTGGCCGTGGCGGTGGAAGGCGGGCGCGCCTGCGTCAACCTGGCCATGGTGCGCGGCGGGCGGCATCTCGGCGACAAGGCCTATTTCCCGGCCCATGCCGACGAGGCCGCGATGATCGTCGAGGATGCCGACCAGCGCGACACGCTGGACGAAGCCGGCGCCGCCGAGGCTGCACTACCGCTCACCGTCGAGCGCATCGCCGCCCGGGTGTTGTCCGCCTTCATGGTGCAGCACTACCTGGAGCAATCCGCACCCCCCATCATCGTCGTCAGCCATATGCCGGACGACGGCGCGGTGTTGGAGGCGCTGTCGCTGCACGCCGGCCGCAAGGTGACGCTGGTGCGCCAGCCGCAGGGCCAGCGCAAGGTGTGGCTGGAGATGGCGCAGCAGGGCGCGGCGCTGGCGCTGTCGCGCCGGCTGGCCGAGCAGGGCAGCCAGGAGGGGCGTACGCGCGCGCTGGCGGAAACCATCGGCCTGGATCTGGAAGACCTGGCGCTGCTGCGGGCGGAGTGCTTCGATATCAGCCATACCGCCGGCGAGGCGACGCAGGCGTCGTGCGTGGTGTACCACCACCATGACATGCAGAACAGCGAATACCGCCGCTACAACATCCAGGACATCATCCCCGGTGACGACTATGCCGCCATGCGTCAGGTGCTTACGCGCCGCTACCAGAAGCTGGTCGAGCAGATGCAGGAAGACGGCGGCGGGCAGGCCGGCGGTGAGTCCGCCGCGCTGCTGCCGCAGATCGTGCTGATCGACGGCGGCAAGGGCCAGGTCGAGGTGGCGCGCCAGGTATTCGAGGAGCTGGGGCTGGATATCGGCTTGCTGGTCGGCGTGGCCAAGGGCGAAGGGCGCAAGGTCGGCCTGGAGACGCTGGTGTTCGCCGACGGCCGGCCGTCGCTGGAGCTGGGGCAGGGCAGCGCGGCGCTGATGCTGGTGGCGCAGATCCGCGACGAGGCCCACCGCTTCGCCATCACCGGCATGCGCGCGCGCCGGGCCAAGGCGCGCACGACCTCGCGGCTGGAAGAGATCGAAGGCGTGGGCGCACGCCGGCGGCAGAAGCTGCTGACCCGTTTCGGCGGCTTGCGCGGCGTGATGGCCGCCAGTATCGACGAGCTGGCCAGCGTCGAGGGCATCTCGCGCGGGCTGGCCGAGGAGATCTACCGGCAGCTGCATTGACCCGCGGCGTTGCCGGCGCGGGCAGGAAAATGACCAATGATGGTCGATTGGTCCCGAAATCGGCGACAATCGCGGGATTGGTCACGTTCCCCCGCCGCCCGAGTTCCATGCCTTTCAATATTCCGATCCTGCTGACCTGGCTTCGTGTCGCCATGATTCCCCTGGTGGTGGGCGTGTTCTACCTGCCCGACGCATGGCTTCCCATGCACACCAAGAACCTGACGGCGGCGGCGTTCTTTATCATCGCCGCGGTGACGGACTGGCTCGACGGCTTCCTGGCGCGGCGCTGGAACCAGACCTCGTCGTTCGGCGCATTCCTGGACCCGGTCGCCGACAAGCTGATGGTGACGGCTGCGCTGCTGTCGCTGCTGGCGCTGGATCGGGTCACCGACCTGATCGCGCTGGTCATCATCGGCCGCGAGATCACGATCTCGGCGCTGCGCGAGTGGATGGCGCAGATCGGCGCGTCCAAGAGCGTGGCAGTGAACTTTCTCGGCAAGCTGAAGACCACAGTGCAGATGATCGCGATCCCGCTGCTGCTGTTCAGCGGTCAGCTGTTCGGCTTCGACGCCTATGTGCTGGGCACGTGGATGATCTACCTGGCCGCGGTGCTGACGCTGTGGTCGATGATCTATTACATGAAGCTAGCCTGGCCGCAGATCCGGGAGCGCAGCAGTGTCGTGGCGGGTGCCGGCGCCCGGAAGTGAAAAGAAATTCCAAAAAGGTGTTGACGCAGAGAAGAGCTTTTTGCATAATCTCATTCTCGTTGCTGACGACGCAAACGAAAGCAGCGAGATAAGGCAGGTTTGGCGCAAGATGTTGTGTGATAGCGCAAAATTGCGAAATAAAATGCCTTAAAAGTTTTTGAAGCAGTACCCTGCGGGAGTAGCTCAGTTGGTAGAGCGCAACCTTGCCAAGGTTGAGGTCGCGAGTTCGAGACTCGTCTCCCGCTCCAGGTTATCGAAGGGTTCGGCAACGTGCATGGCACTGGCCGGGCCGGCAGCAAAAAGTTGTACGCGGGAGTAGCTCAGTTGGTAGAGCGCAACCTTGCCAAGGTTGAGGTCGCGAGTTCGAGACTCGTCTCCCGCTCCAATCCCCAAAGGGAAGCAACGCTTCCCTTTTTGTTTGGGTTGAATTGCCGTGGCAGGCCAGCCGGCAGCATCGGCTGAATGCGGCTACAATCCAGCATCACGTCACCTGGCGGGGTGGCAGAGTGGTTATGCAGCGGCCTGCAAAGCCGTGTACGCCGGTTCGATTCCGACCTCCGCCTCCAGTTGCAAAGCAAAAACGGCGCCCTTGGGCGCCGTTTTTGCTTTGCGCATGTTTAGCGCTCGTTCGCCCAGCCTCGCGCAGCCGCCCCGCCCCGCGCCGCGAATTGCCTCGCATTTCTGCGCTTTGAGCGCGCGGCGGGCATGTTACATTACTCCTGTCGTACGCTTTTCCGGGTGCGCCGCGCGATGGATCGCGGCGCAGCATGTCATACGCCATTCCCGATCCGTGATGCGCCTCCAGCGTGTCCGGGGCCGCTGCGGCACTTCCCGTTCTTTCCCTGCTTGTCCCGTTACGAGGCTGCCATCGTGCTGCGCCGACCGCTGGTGCGCGCCGCATGGTGGGTCATGGCATCGTGGCGCGCGGGGAGGGCGGGTGGAATCCAGCCATCGCCGTCCAGCCCCTGACACGAGGAACCCCGCGCGCATGCATCACGCCACCCCGCTCATCAGCACCATCGTCGGTGGTATCGTCCTGGCCTTCGTCCTTGGCGCTATCGCCAGCAAGCTGCGGCTGCCGCCGCTGATCGGCTACCTGTGCGCGGGGATCGTGGTGGGACCGCATACGCCGGGCTACACGGCCGACCAGGCGCTCGCGCCGGAGCTTGCCGAACTCGGCGTGATTCTGCTGATGTTCGGCGTCGGGCTGCATTTCTCGATCAAGGACCTGATGGCGGTGAAGCGCATCGCGATCCCCGGGGCGGTCGTGCAGATCGGTATCGCGACCTTCCTCGGCATGCTGGTGGCGTGGGGTTTCGGCTGGTCGTGGGGGCAGGGGCTGGTGTACGGCCTGGCGCTGTCGGTGGCCAGTACCGTGGTCCTGCTCAAGGCGCTGCAGGAGCGCGACCTGGTGGAATCGCCCCAGGGGCGGATCGCAGTAGGCTGGCTGATCGTTGAAGACCTGGCCATGGTGCTGGCGCTGGTGCTGTTGCCAGCGATGGCGGGTCTGCTTGCCGGCGCCGCGGACGCCGGCGCCGAAGGCAGTCCGGGCACCGGCGACGTCCTGCTGGCGGTGCTCTCGACGCTGGGCAAGGTCGCCGCCTTTGTCGCGGTCATGCTGGTGATCGGGCGCCGCTTTATTCCGTGGATGCTCGAGCGCATCGTCTGGACCGGCAATCGCGAGATGTTCCGCCTGGGCGTGCTGGCGACCGCGCTGGGCGTTGCCTATGGCGCGTATTCACTATTTGGCGTGTCCTTCGCACTGGGGGCCTTCTTTGCCGGCATGGTGCTGGCCGAATCTGAATTCAGCCATCGCGCGGCCGAAGAATCGTTGCCGCTGCGCGATGCCTTTTCGGTGCTGTTCTTCGTCTCGGTCGGCATGCTGTTCGATCCCATGGTGCTGGTCAACGACCCATGGGGCGTGCTGTCGACGCTGTTTATCATCGTGGTCGGCAAATCGCTGGCGGCGATGGGCATCGTACGGGTGTTCGGGCACTCCGGGCAGACCGGCATGACGATTGCCGTCAGCCTGGCGCAGATCGGCGAGTTCTCCTTCATCCTGGCGAGCCTGGGCGTCTACCTGAACATCCTGCCCGAGCGCGGCCAGGCATTGATCCTGGCGGGTGCGCTGCTGTCGATCATGCTCAATCCGGTGCTGTTCCACCTGCTCGACCTGTACACCGCGCGCAGCAAGCGCAGCGAGCCGCAGGCGGCATAGCTGTCCGCGCTCAGGCGGCCCGCAGGAGGCGTCACGCGCCGATACGCGGCGCCATGGTGCGCAGGTATTCGGTGAAGGCCAGCAGGCCTTGCGTCGGGAACTTGTCCTGGTGCACGACCAGTTGCAGCGGCCGCACGATGCGCGGCAAGCCTTCGCGGATCGCCACCAGCGTGCCTTGCGCGAGTTCGTCGCGCACCACGTACAACGACAGGCAACTGACGCCGAAGCCGCTCATCACCGCGCGCTTGATTGCTTCGGCGTTGCCCAGTTCCAGCGCGAAGCGCAGTTCGCCCAGCAACGGCACCAGGCGTTCCTCGATCACCTCGCGCGTGCCCGAGCCCGGTTCGCGCACGATCCATTCGGCGTCGCGCAGTGCCACCAGGTCGTTCGGCGTGAGCGCCAGCGGATGCGACGGGCCAACCACCACCACCATCTCGTCATCGCACCAGTGCATGCTGCGCAGGTCGCGCTCGTGGCTGGCGCCTTCCACCAGGCCGATGTCGGCTTCGAACTGCAGCAGCGACTGCAGCACTTCGCGGGTGTTGCCGATGCGCAGGTCCAGCGTGCAGGGCCCGCTGCGCGAATGACGGAATCCCGCCAGCAGCGGCGGCAGGATATAGCTGCCGATGGTATTGCTGGCCGCGATGCGCAACTGCACCCCGGTCTGTGTGGCAAAGCGCTCCAGCTCATGCGCCTGGTCCAGCAGCGCCAGCGCGCGCGGGAAGAACTGGCGGCCGGTCTCGTTGATGCTGAGCCGGCGTGCGATGCGATCGAACAGCGGGCTGTCCAGCGCACGTTCGAGCTCTGCCAGTGAAGCGCTGACCGCTGACTGCGACATCGCCAGCGCCTGCGCGGCTGCCATGGTGCTGCCGTGCTGGGCCACGGCGACGAAGACGGACAGCTGGCGCAGCGTGAGGCGCAGGGGGCGTTGCTCGGGGCGGGGCTCTGGACGGGATTCCATATCGAAAGAATAGATAACGCATAACGATATTACCCGTTTTACGGGTTAGGGGCGGGCCAGTACGCTGGAGTCACTACATAACAAGTGAACTGCCATGTCTTCCGCCACTTCCAGCAGCGCCCCCCGCACCGCAGTCGCCACGCCGGCAGCGGCTTCCCCGCCCTGGTCACAGCGCCTGCTGACGCTGGTGCCGCTGGGCGGCATTGCCTGGCTGGCACTGGCGCTGGCCGAGCATCCGGCGATTGCCCGCTACGGCCTGAGCGCGCTAACGCTCGCCATGTGCGCCGGCATGGTCGCCGCCAATACGCTGCCGAAGCACTGGCTGGCGCCGCTGGCACCCGGGATGCAGGTGGCGCGCCATTACCTGCTGCGGCTTGGCGTGGCACTGTACGGCCTGCGGCTGACATTCGCGTCCATCGTCGCGCTGGGCCTGCCGGGTATCGTGGTGCCGCTGACGATGCTGGTCGCCACGCTGCTGTTCGGCACCTGGGTCGGCACGACCTTCTTCGGCCTGAGCCGCCGCGAAGCGATCCTGGTCAGTTCCGGCAGCGCCATCTGCGGCGCGGCCGCGGCCATCGCGGTGTCGTCGGTGGTACGCACCGACGATCGCCAGACCGCGGTGGCGGTCGCCACGGTGGTGCTGTTCGGCACCGTCGGCATGCTGCTCTATCCCTATCTGTTCGAACTGGCCAACGGCCATTGGCACTGGTCGGTCAGCGAGCGCATGTTCGGCATCTTCACCGGCGCGACGTTGCATGAAGTGGCGCAGGTGATCGCCGCGGGCAAAATGATCAGCGAGCCGACCGCCGATGCCGCAGTGGTGGCCAAGATGGTGCGCGTGCTGGCGCTGGGGCCGCTGCTGCTGGTGATGGCGCTGTGGCCGCAAGGCAAGGCCGAGGCAGGCCAGGCACCTGCCGGCAAGGGCCGCTTCTCCGGGATCCTGAAGTCGGTGCCGTGGTTTGCGGTGGGTTTTGTCGCGGTAATGGCACTCAACTCGGCCGGCACGGTGCCCGCTGCCTGGAAGGCCCCGTTGATCGCGCTGGATAACTGGCTGCTGGCGTGTGCGATGCTGGCCATCGGCCTGCATACCCGCATCGGCGACCTGGTGCGCGCCGGACGCAAGCCGCTGGCACTGGCCGGGGTGCTGTTTGTGTTCCTGATGGGGGTCGGTGCGCTGATGTGCTACGTGATGGCCTAAATGATGGCCTAGATGGCGTAAAGCGGCGTAAAGCACGACCCAGCGCGAAGGATCTGAAGGGGGGGGCGAGAGCCTCCTCTTTTGTATTTGGCGCAAGGTTGCCGCTGCGGTGGCCCTGGTGCGGCCGACGGGACTCGAACCCGTACGCCTGGAAAGGCGGCAGATTTTAAGTCTGCTGAGTCTACCAATTTCTCCACGGCCGCACGGCAAGCCCGGTATTGTGGTGGCTTCGCAATCCGGATGCAAGCGCGCCGCAGGCTTTAATTTGCTTGGCCAAGCAGATGGCGTCGCGGAAGGAAAAAGTGACGCACTGTTACGGCTAGTAACAATGTCGTGCCTTCGGTTGCACCTGGAAAATTCAGGCCCTCTACAATACCGAGTAAGAGAAATCTCAAATTCTGAGAGGCGGATATGAAACGTTGGTGGCTCGCAGCATTCGGTGTCGCAGCCGGGCTGGCATCCGGGGCCGCGATGGCCCATGTGAGCGTCGGCGTCGCGATTGGCGTGCCGGGCGTCGTGGTTGGCGCGCCGGCCTACTATCCGCCCGCTCCGGCCTACTATGCGCCGCCGGTGGTGGTGGCCCCGGCACCGGTCTACTACGGCCCGCCGGCCGTGGTGGTGCGTCCGCGCCCGGTCTACTACGGCCCGCGCTACTATGGCCCGCCGCGCTACTATGGTGGCCATCACCACGGTTACTATGGTCCGCCGGGCTACCGCGGTCATGGCCGCTGGCGTCACGACTGACCGGCCGGCGCCGAAACGCTGTGGAATACAGGGCCCTGCGGGGCCCTTTCCTTTTGGCTTGCATATCGCGACACGAGCCGCAGGCGCCGGTTCCCTGGATGATTCCCTAGTTTGACGCCCATCAAATTATTTGAACGGACTGCTCAAAGCGTCACGTCTATCGTCTTAAGGGTTTTCCCTAAACTAGAGGCATGACATCGCGATGACGGCGGCTCTTTTTGTTTTAGGAGTCGTCCGCCGCGGTGCCTTACCGACCAGAATTGCAAGGGGAATCTCATGAAGCTCAAACAATCAATTGCCGCCGCCTCCGTGCTGGCCGCGCTGTGCGCAGTGTCCACCGCCTCGTTCGCCGCGACCGGCAAGCCTGACCCGTACCTGGACGGCGCCCGCATGGGCAAGGTCGATCCGTTCACCGATGGCGCCCGCGTCGGCAAGACCGACCCGTACACCGACGGCGCGCGCATCGGCAAGCCTGACCCTTACACCGACGGTGCCCGCATCGGCAAGCCGGATCCGTACACCGACGGCGCTTGATTGCCGCCGTGTCTGCATGACGAATGGCCCGCCTGTGCGGGCCATTTTCTTGCCCGCCGCTGCCGCGTGGGCGCGATGACGATGGCATGGGGTGCGGGGTATACTTCGGTCTCCAACCAAATGAATGATCAGGAGAGTGGCATGCAGCAAAAGACGGTTCTGACGGCAGACGATGTGAAGAAGATCATGGCCGCGGCGGAAACCGAAGCGAAGAACCATCACTGGGCTGTGTCCATCGTCGTGGTCGATGACGGTGGCCATATGCTGGCGATGCAGCGCCTGGACGGCGCCGCGCCGATCTCGGCCCATATCGCCGCGGAAAAGGCCCGTACGTCCGCCCTGGGCCGTCGTGAATCGAAGATCTACGAAGACATGATCAACAACGGCCGCTATTCGTTCATGACCGCACCGGTGTTGCAGGGCATGCTGGAGGGCGGCGTGCCTATCGTCGCCAACGAGCAGGTGGTCGGTGCCGTCGGCGTTTCGGGCGTGAAGTCGACCGAAGACGCGCAGATTGCCCGCGCCGGCATCGCCGCTCTGGGCCTGTAATAGCAGGGCCCGTTGCGCGGCACCAGCCGCGCATGAAAGAGCCCCGCAGGCCAGGGCCTGCGGGGCAGAATAAAAGAGGGCATGGCTGGGTGTGGCCGATATGGCGAGGGGTCTGGAATTCCCGCCGCGGCGCCAGCACCTGGCTACTGCCCAACACCTCGTTCCGAGGTGGTCCCCACAAAAGTCTGTACTGCCACTAGCGTGGCACCCGCGGCAGACGCGGGCCTCAAACAGTTCCCTTCGGCTTCAGCGCATGGCCTTGCCGCCAGGATGCGTCATTTGGTCAGGATCAGCTTGCCATAGCGCGTCACGCGCAGCGTGTAGACCTCGCCGTTATGCAGGATCGGCAGCGTGCTGTTGCCGCGCATGATCGCGTCAAGTGCGACCGGTTCGCCGGCGGGCGCCGACGACAGGCTGTCGCGCACCAACGCTTCCAGCCGGGCGGGCAGGGCGGCTACGGCCGATTTCATGGATGCGATCGTCGACGGGGCTGCTTTCGCGGCTGCGGTCTCGCGGCGCGGCTGGGCCACCTCGACACGGCGCAGCGACAGGCGGCGGCGGGTGACTTCACGCGGTTGCGACAGCGGCAGGGAAAGAGTGCTCATCATCTGGCTCCGGGTCGGCCTGGCGCCATGGGCGCGCAGGGGAAAAGGCATCAGGGGTGCGCCACCGATGGCGCAATCGATGGATGAATCATAAATGCGAATTGTTATCATTACAATAGCATGGATCGAAGATTCGACAAACAGCGATCCGGTCCAGCGCCCTGCAGCGGCGAGCGGCCAGTAAACGAAAAAGGGCATCCCGCGGGATGCCCTTCCAGTGCGCAACGCCTGCCGGCGCGCCTCCTTATTGCTTGGGTTCGGTGATAAAGCCGATCTTGCCCAGGCCGCCGTGCTGCGCGGCGGCCATGACTTCGGCCACGCGCTCGTAGCGCACCTCGCGGTCGGCGCGCAGGTGCAGCTCAGGCTGCGGCTGCTGCTGCGCGGCCAGCGAAATATTGCTTTCCAGCGTGGCCTGGTCCACTTCCACCTGGTTCCAGAACACCTTGCCGCTGGCGTCGATCGAGACGTTGATGTTCTGCGGCTTGGGATCGTTCGGGGAGTTGGTGGCGCGCGGCAGGTCGATCTTCACCGCGTGGTTGATCACGGGGATGGTGATGATGAAGATGATCAGCAGCACCAGCATGACGTCGACCAGCGGCGTCATGTTGATCTCGCTCATCACCTCGTCGTCGTCACCGTCGAGAGTACCGAATGCCATGATGACTTCCTTGCTTGCGGATTAGCGCTGGGCCGCGGCCAGGCGCACGGTGCCGTCTTCGCTGCGGGCACCGGTGGGGCGCACGCGGGCGCCGGTCACGAAGTAGGCGTGCAGGTCGTGGGCGAAGCGGTTGAGCTTGGAGATCACCGCTTTGTTGCCCCGCGTCAGTGCGTTATAGCCCAGCACCGCGGGGATTGCCACGGCCAGGCCGAAGGCGGTCATGATCAGGGCCTCGCCCACCGGGCCGGCGACCTTGTCGATGGTCGGAACGCCCGAGGCGCCGATGCCGATCAGCGCGTGGTAGATGCCCCACACCGTGCCGAACAGGCCGACGAACGGTGCGGTCGAGCCCACCGAAGCCAGCACCGCCAGGCCCGACTGCATGTGCGCCACGGCGTCGTCGATCGAGCTCTTAAGCGAGCGGGTCAGCCAGTCGGAGATATCCATCACGTCGTGCAGCTGCGGCTGGCTGGCGCGGTGGTGCTGGGCGGCTTCCTTGCCGGCGATGGCCAGCGTGCGGAACGGGTTGGCATCATTGGCGCCCAGGGTTTCCAGCGCATGGTCGAAGTCGTCCGAGTGCCAGAAGCGCTTTTCCGCGCCTTGCGCCATCTTCTTCAGGCGCACCAGATCCCAGGCCTTGGTGAAGATCACGATCCAAGAGGCGAGCGACATGATCAGCAGAATGATGGCGGTCGCACGCATGACGAAGTCGCCTTGCGTCCAGAGGTGGGAGAGTCCGAGGTCCTGCATGGGTTGGTTCCTGGTGAGTTCGCTTGGTTTAGGTCAGATCGGATGATCGGAAATCGGGTAGCGGATCGGTGATCAGTTCAGTTCGAAGCCGATTGGCTGCTGCGCCGTGACGGCGATGGCACGGCCGTTGTCCGTGTAAGGCTTGCAGCGCATGGCCTGCACGGCTTCCACCGCGGCCTGGTCCAGGCGCGACGAGCCGCTCGACGACACCACGGAAGTCTTGACGACCTTGCCGCCTTCATCTGTGGTCAGGCGCACCACTGTCCTGCCGGTCTCGCCCATGCGGCGCGATTGAGAAGGATACTTCGGTTGGGGCGGCGTGCACTGGATTTCACCGATGCCGACGGCGCGCGGCGCGGCGGAAACGGGCGCCGGAGCGGGTTCAGGCGGTGCGGGCGGCGCAGGCGGTGCGGCCGGCGCTTCCGGCGCGCTCGGGGTCGGCGGCAGGTTGGCCACCGGCTGCGGAGTCGGCTTGGGCTGCGGCGCCGGCTTGGGCGTGGTCACCTTGACCTGCTTCGGCGGCGTTTCCTGCTTGGGCTTGGGTTTGGGCGGCTCGGGCGGGGCCTCTTGCTTGGGCGGTTCAAGCGGGATGATGCGGGCGACGATCTCGGGGGCGACCACCGCCTCGGTCAGCTTGCGGCCCAGGCCGCTCTGGATCAGGTAGAGCAGGCCGGCGTGGAACAGCAGGACGGCGAGCGTAATCTTGAAGAAGCGTTGATCGAACATGTGTCAACAACAAAAGTCTGCCGGCAGGCGCAGGAGGGCCTGGCTCGGTACAACCAGCGCCACGAGCAGCAGCGACCGTGCGCCATCACTTGCGGTAAAACAGGATCAGCGAGATGCCGCAACCGACCAGCAGGCTAAGCAGCAATTCCATGATAAACGCTCCTTCAACTAGGTTGACGTGGGAGCGCCACTCTGGGGCAGCGTGTCAGCGCGCTAGTATAAACGATAATGATTCTTATTTGTTGTGATTTGTGCGTCGCAACTGGAATTTTCTGCCGCGGCAAGTTATACCGCCAGATCAGGCAGCCGTGTGGAGCGGTTGGCGCTATCTTGCGCGGGTTTGCGCGCCCGCAAGGATCCGTAGCTTCGGTGGCACAGGCCACAGTCGCTGGTGGCAGCTTTGCCTATCCCCGCGCGGTGGGCAGCAAAGCGCGCTAGCATAGGAAGAAACTGCAGACGAGGCGGTGCGCCGGTCGGTCGGCCCCGCCACGGCGAACTCGGGGAACCGTCCATGGATTTCACACGTTCCGCTGAAGATGACCGATCGACGCTCCTGCGCTCCATGCCCGGGGTGTCGTCCAGCTCCGCGCTGGACTGGATGTGCGCGCAATTTGCCCTGCGCGTGGTGTGCGCATTGGGTCCGCGCTTCAACCTGCGCAGCAATATCAACGATGTGCTGACCGTCAGCGCGCAGGAAATGGTGTGGCCATACGGGGTGGTGCTGCGCGTGCAGCGCTTCCTGGCCGCCCGCTGCGCCGACATGCCCGCGTGGAAGGGCGCGGCGCGGCTGACGCCCGAGGAATTCCTGGACCGCCACGGCCAGTGGAACAGTGCCTTCGACGAAAGCGCGCTGTTCTATTACCTCGACGAGTACGTCAAGCACCACGCCAAGGACATGTTCGCCGTGTTCGACGCCTCGGCCGCCGCCATCGCGCAGCGGCTGGACGGCGAGCGCGTGCTGCTGGTGCGCAATATCGACATGCTCAGCCGCGTGCTGGACCTGCCCGACCACGAGCGCAAGCTGCTGCTGTACGCGGCGCTGGCCAAGTACAAGCGCGACCTGCGCGCGGTCATGGTCGATTGCAAGGTGGCGCACAGCCAGGAAGCCTTCCAGATCCTGGCCGGCCTGACCGGTGCCGGGGCGGCCGACGTGGCCGCGTCGCTGCGACCGGGCTCGCGGCTGGAAACGCTGAACCTGATCGAGCAGCCGCTGCCCGAGAACAGCGTCACCGACCTGGGCGACCTGATGCGCCTGTCCGACCGGCTGCTGCACGTGCTGCTGGGCAATTACGCCAACGAGGCCGAGATGATGGCGGTGTTCACACGCCCGGCCGCGCCGCCCACGCTGACCGTCGCCGACTACCCGCATGTCGAGACCGATGCCCGCTACCTGTGCGCGCTGCTCGCCAACGCCACGCGCCAGCACGCCAGCGGCGTCAACGTGCTGATCTACGGCCCGCCCGGCACCGGCAAGACTGAATTTGCGCGCCTGCTGGCGCGCGAGGCCGGTTGCGAGCTGTACGAGGTGGATTGCCTGGACCGCGACGGCAACAGCCTGTCGGGCAAGGACCGCTACCGCTCGCTGCAGGTATCGCAGGCCTTCCTGCGCGGCCGCGCGCATACCGCGCTGCTGTTCGATGAGGTGGAGGACGTTTTCCCCGGCAGCGCGCGCGAGCTGATGAGCCTGTTCGGCCAGGAAGATACGCGCGCGTCGGTCAACGGCAAGGCGTGGGTCAACCAGACCCTCGAGCAGAACCCGGTGCCGGTGATCTGGATTTCCAATTCGATCCGGCAGATCGACCCGGCCTACCTGCGCCGCTTCCAGTTCCACCTCGAACTGAAGATCCCGCCCCCGCTGGTGCGCGAGAACATCATCCGCAAGCACCTGGGTGGGCTCGATGTCAGCGATGCCTTCATCAGCGGCCTGGCCGCCCGCAAGACGCTGACGCCGGCGCAGGTGCAATCGGCGGCGCGTTTTGTCGAGCTGGCGCGGCCCGACGTGGCGGAACCGGTCGAAGCGCTGATCCTGCGCCAGCTGGAGCATGCCGACCGCGCCATGGGCCTGCGTCCGGAGGCCGAGGCCCGCCCGGTGGTCACGCATTACCGGCTGGAAAACCTGCACCTGGAAACCCGCTACGAGGTGGTGAAGATCGTCGATGCACTGCGCGTGCGCCAGCGCGGCACGCTGTGCTTCTATGGGCCGCCCGGCACCGGCAAGACCGCGCTCGCCGAGCATATCGCCGCCGAGCTGGACCTGCCGCTGATGATCCGGCGCGCCTCTGACCTGATGAGCAAGTACGTGGGCGAGACCGAGCAGCAGATCGCGGCCATGTTCGCGCGCGCGGAGGAAGACGGCGCGGTGCTGTTGCTGGACGAGGCCGACAGCTTCATGCAGAGCCGCCAGCAGGCGGTGCGCAACTACGAGATCTCAGAGGTCAACGAGATGCTGCAGGGCATGGAGCGCTTCAACGGCATCTTCATCTGTACCACCAACCTGTTCGACCGCATTGACGAGGCCGCGCTGCGGCGCTTCTCGTTCAAGATCCGCTTCCTGGCGCTGAGGCCGGAGCAACGGGCGGCGATGTTCGTCGACGAAGCGCTGGGCGGCGACGCCACGCTGCTGACCGATGCCATGCGGCGCGAGTTGGATGCGATGGATTGCCTGACGCCAGGCGACTTCGCCACCGTCAAGCGCCAGTGCGTGCTGCTGGGCGAGGCGCTGACGCCGGACGAATTCCTGGCGCAGCTGCGCCAGGAACATGCCATCAAGCCGGAGGTGCGGGAGCACCGGCCGCTGGGCTTCCTGCAATAACCTGCCGCAGGGCAGGCGCCGGCTAGAACGCTGGCGCCGGCTCGATCACCACCGTTTCCGCATCCGCGTCCACCCGCAGCAGCGCTGCTGCCATCGCGCGCAAGTGCGCGGCGTCCTTGGTGGAAACGAAGCGGTCGCGCGGCAGCGCGCCGGTGTCCGCGCAAAGGCCGTGCTCGGCCAGCTTGCGGGCGAGCTGGCGCGCAATGGCGCTGCCGGTGTCGACCAGCGCCAGTTGGTCTCCGACCATCTCGCGGATCGTGCCGGACAGGAAAGGGTAGTGCGTGCAGCCCAGCACCAGCGTGTCCGCGCCGGCTTCGAGCATGGGAGTGAGGTAGGCATCGAGGCGCTCGCGCACGGCGGGGCCGTCGAGGTCGCCTTGCTCGATCAGCGATACCAGGCCAAGGCCGGCCTCGCAGATAAAGCGGCTTTCGCGCTCGAGCGAGGTCAGTAGCCGGCCGAACTTGGCGCTCTTGAGGGTGTTGGCGGTCGCCAGCACGCCCACCACCTTGCTGCGGCTCGCCGCGGCGGCCGGCTTGAGGCCGGGCTCGACGCCGATGATCGGCACCGGCAGCCGCTCGCGCAAGGTCTGCACCGCGTGCATGGTCGCCGTATTGCAGGCGATCACCAGCGCCTTGCAGCCCTGGCCGAGCAGCCATTCGCACGCCTGCAGCGTGCGCGCCTCGACGAACGTCTCGGGCTTCTCGCCGTAAGGCGCGTATTTCGAGTCGGCGAGGTACAGCAGCGATTCTTGCGGCAGCAGCGCGCGGATCTCGCGCAGCACGGACAGGCCGCCAAGGCCGGAATCGAAGATGCCGATGGGTGCTGGGTTCACTGGGATGCGAGGACGACTGGAAAGGACTGGAAAGAAGAGGGCAGAAAAAAGCCGGGTCGGAACCCGGCTTTTTCGAGTGCTAGGGCAGATTCTACCGCCTCGGCGTGATGCGCTCGCGTGGCGATGCTTACAGCGCGGCGACCGGAATCTTGCCGATCTTGGCCTGCCACTCGGCGGGGCCGGTCTTGTGCACCGAGGTGCCTTCGCTGTCCACGGCGACCGTCACCGGCATGTCCTTGACGTCGAACTCGTAGATGGCTTCCATGCCGAGGTCTTCGAAGCCGACCACCTTGGCTTCCTTGATCGCCTTGGCCACCAGGTAGGCGGCACCGCCCACGGCCATCAGGTAGGCCGACTTGTGCTTCTTGATGGCCTCGATTGCCGCCGGGCCGCGCTCAGCCTTGCCGATCATCGAGATCAGGCCGGTTTCGGCCAGCATCATCTCGGTGAACTTGTCCATGCGCGTGGCGGTGGTGGGGCCGGCCGGGCCGACCGCCTCGTCGCGCACCGGATCGACCGGGCCGACGTAGTAGATCACGCGGTTCTTGAAGTCCACCGGCAGCTTCTCGCCCTTGGCCAGCATGTCGGCGATGCGCTTGTGCGCGGCGTCTCGGCCGGTCAGCATCTTGCCGTTGAGCAGCAGGGTCTGGCCCGGCTTCCACGAGGCGACTTCTTCCGGCGTCAGCGTGTTCAGGTCCACGCGCTTGGAGGTCTCGGTGTTGGGTGCCCACTCGACCTCCGGCCATTGCGACAGGTCCGGCGCTTCCAGCTTGGCCGGGCCGCTGCCGTCCAGCGTGAAGTGCACGTGGCGGGTGGCGGCGCAGTTCGGGATCATCGCGACAGGCTTGGACGCGGCGTGCGTCGGGCAGGCCATGATCTTGACGTCCAGCACGGTGGCCAGGCCGCCCAGGCCTTGCGCGCCGATGCCCAGCGCGTTGACCTTCTCGTACAGTTCGACGCGCAGTTCCTCGACCCAGTCCTTCGGGCCGCGGGCGATGATGTCCTGGATGTCGATGGATTCCATCAGCGATTCCTTGGCCATCACCATCGCCTTCTCGGCGGTGCCGCCGATGCCGATGCCCAGCATGCCCGGCGGGCACCAGCCGGCGCCCATGGTCGGCACGGTCTTCAGCACCCAGTCGACGATCGAGTCCGACGGGTTCAGCATCACGAACTTGGACTTGTTCTCCGAGCCGCCGCCCTTGGCCGCGACCTGGATGTCGACGGTGTTGCCCGGCACCACTTCATAGTGGATCACGGCCGGGGTGTTGTCCTTGGTGTTCTTGCGGCCGCCTTCGGGCGGGCTGACGATCGAGGCACGCAGCACGTTGTCGGGGTGCGTGTAACCGCGGCGCACACCCTCGTTGATCATGTCGGTCAGGCCCATGGTGGCGCCGTCCCAGCGCACGTCCATCCCCACCTTGACGAAGACCGTGACGATGCCGGTGTCCTGGCAGATCGGACGCTTGCCTTCCGCGCACATGCGGCTGTTGGTCAGGATCTGTGCGATCGCGTCCTTGGCCGCCGGGCTCTGCTCCAGCTCATAGGCGCGGCCCAGGCTGGTGATGTAGTCCATCGGGTGGTAGTAGCTGATGTACTGCAGGGAGTCGGCGACGCTCTGGATGAGGTCTTCTTGCTTGATGACTGTCATTTTGTGGGGTGGGCAGCGGTGAAACACAGGCCGAAATCATACACTGCCCCGGGGCTGTCTGCCCGGCTGCATACATTGGTCTACAGCCTCCTGGGGTGTCGCCGGCGCCTCATGGCGCGGACACCGAACGCCAAATGCAAAAACCGCGGCGCATGGCCGCGGTTCGGAGGCAAGTCCTGGCTTTTGGAAAGCTTAATGTGATTCGCGCTTGGCATGCGCGCCGGCCGGGTGCGACACCATCCGGTCGACATACGCCATCGCCACCGCAGAAGCCAGGAACGCCACGTGGATGGCCACCTGCCACATGATGGTGTGGGTAGTGCGCTGTTCCGCGTCGATAAACGTCTTCAGCAGGTGGATCGACGAAATCCCGATCAGCGCCATCGACAGCTTGACCTTGAGCACCCCTGCGTTGACATGGTCCAGCCATTCCGGCTCGTCCGGGTGGTTGTCGATGCCCAGGCGCGAGACGAAGGTCTCGTAGCCGCCCACGATCACCATGATCAGCAGGTTGGAGATCATCACCACGTCGATCAGCCCCAGCACCACCAGCATGATCTTGTTCTCGTCGAACTCGGTCACATGTGCCAGCAGATGCCAGACTTCGACCAGGAAATGGTAGACATAGACGCCCTGGGCCACGATCAGGCCCAGGTATAGCGGCAGCTGCAGCCAGCGCGACGCGAAGATGATGCTCGGGATCGGCCGCAGGCTCTGGGCCTGCGGCTTGGTCATTGGATTGGAAGCCATGGGCGGGGCGAAGAGTGGAAAAATTGCGGCGAGTTGAAAATCGGCGTGGATTGTACCAAGCGACGATGGCAGCGCTGTGTTACCAGCAGTAACCGGTGCCACGCCACGCCGTTCAGGTTCCCGCGCGCGGATCGGCGCCCGCCGCCTTGCCGCGCCACGCGCCGCGCGCAATCCGCCCCGGCCAGCTCGCAAGAACGATTCCGGCCAGCACGCAGGCCAGCGCCACGCCGTGCGGCCAGCCCGGCTGCTCGCCCAGCACAGCGATGCCGTAGGTGGCCGCTGCCACCGGCAGCACCGAGGTAAACACGCCCGCCAATTGCGCCGGCACATGGCGGATGCCCTTCATCCACAGCCAGAACGAGAACACGCTGGCCGACAGCGCGTACCACAGCAGCATCAGCCAGGTCTGCGCCGGCACCGTGGAGGCGTCGAAGGTCAGCAGCGGCACCAGCCCCAGCGGCAGCATCAGCAGGCCGCCGATCAGGTGGGTATAGGCGCAGATCTCGATCGCGGCCAGTGTCTGCGTGAGGCGGCGCGACAGGATCACGTAGACCGATTCGCACAGCACCGCGCCCAGGATCATCAGGTTGCCGAGCCAGGCCTGGCTGTTTTCGCCGGCGCCGTGCGCATCGCTGCGGGCGATGTTGAGCACGGCGATGCCGGCCACCGCCAGCAGCACCGAGGCCACGGTGCGGCGCGACAGCCGTTCGCGCAGCACCAGCCAGGACAGGATTGCCACCGTGGCGGGAATGGTGCTGGTGATGACCCCCGCGGCCATGGCGCTGGTCAGCCGCACGCCGTTGAGCATCAGCAGCGTGAACAGGAAGGTGCCGAAGAACGCCTGCAGGAACAGGTTCAGCCATTCGCCGCGCGACACCCGGCGCATGCGCGCCGGCCGGTACCACGGCGCCAGGCAGACGATGGCGATGACGAAGCGCAGCAGCGCGAACAGCAGCACCGGCACATGGGCGATGATCGATTTGCCCAGCCCCACATTGCTGCCGACCAGCGCCATCGATCCGACCAGGAACAGTGCGTGGATCGGGGAGAAAAGCCGAGAGTGGGCAGGGGCTGAAGTGGAGGTGTTGGTGGGCACGGTCGATGCCTCGGTCAGCCGGCGGCCACGATCGCGGGTGGCGCGAGGCGCGGCGAGCCGGTGCAAGCGTGGAGAGGCCGCGGCAAGGGTAAGCACCGCGTTCAGGTATAGGGCTCGCGGGATTATAGCTGTGCTAGCCTAATGGAGAAGGCTGCACTTTCGCCCCCGATGGCAGGACGTTTCCCGCTGCATTGCAGCATGCGGCGACCTCGGACACCGGCCAGTCACCATAGGCAGCAGCCGCCGACCGTCAGGTTTAAGTAAGCCGTCGGGCGTAACTTGGCAGCCAAAGCCATTCCAAAATCAGGAGACGAGTCTATGTCCGCCATCGAATCGGTGATGCAAGAGAACCGCGTGTTCAACCCGCCCGAGTCGTTCGCCAGCCAGGCCGCGATTCCCAGCATGGACGCCTACCGCGCGCTGTGCGAGGAAGCCGAACGCGACTACGAAGGCTTCTGGGCACGCCACGCCCGCGAGCTGCTGCACTGGAACAAGCCCTTCACCAAGGTGCTGGACGAGAGCAACGCGCCGTTCTACAAGTGGTTCGAGGATGGCCAGCTCAATGCCTCGTACAACTGCCTGGACCGCAACCTGGAAAACGGCAATGCCGACAAGGTCGCGATCGTGTTCGAGGCCGACGACGGCACGGTGACGCGCGTCACCTACCGCGAACTGCATGCGAAGGTGTGCCGCCTGGCCAACGGCCTGAAGACGCTCGGCATCAAGAAGGGCGACCGCGTCGTGATCTACATGCCGATGTCGGTCGAAGGCGTGGCCGCGATGCAGGCCTGCGCGCGCCTGGGCGCGACGCACTCGGTGGTGTTCGGCGGCTTCTCGGCCAAGTCGCTGCAGGAGCGGCTGGTCGACGTGGGCGCGGTGGCGCTGATCACCGCCGACGAGCAGATGCGCGGCGGCAAGGCGCTGCCGCTGAAGGCCATCGCCGACGACGCGCTGGCGCTGGGCGGCTGCGAGGCCGTGAAGAACGTGATCGTGTACCGCCGCACCGGCGGCAATGTCGGCTGGACCGAGGGCCGCGACCGCTGGCTCGACGACGTCTGCGCCAACCAGCCCGAGACCTGCGAAGCCGAGCCCGTCGGCGCCGAGCACCCGCTGTTCGTGCTCTACACCTCGGGCTCGACCGGCAAGCCCAAGGGCGTGCAGCACAGCACCGGCGGCTACCTGCTGTGGGCGCTGATGACGATGAAGTGGACCTTCGACATCAAGCCCGACGACCTGTTCTGGTGTACCGCCGACATCGGCTGGGTCACCGGCCACACCTACATCGCCTACGGCCCGCTGGCCGCCGGCGCCACCCAGGTGGTGTTCGAAGGCGTGCCGACCTACCCGAACGCCGGTCGCTTCTGGGACATGATCGCGCGCCACAAGGTCAGCATCTTCTATACCGCGCCGACCGCGATCCGCTCGCTGATCAAGGCCGCCGAGGCCGACGAGAAGATCCACCCGAAGCAATACGACCTGTCGAGCCTGCGCCTGCTCGGCACCGTGGGCGAGCCGATCAATCCCGAGGCGTGGATGTGGTACTACAAGAACATCGGCAACGAGCGCTGCCCGATCGTCGACACCTTCTGGCAGACCGAGACCGGCGGCCACATGATCACGCCGCTGCCGGGCGCGACGCCGCTGGTGCCGGGTTCGTGCACGCTGCCGCTGCCGGGCATCATGGCCGCCATCGTCGACGAGACCGGCCATGACCTGCCCAACGGCAATGGCGGCATCCTGGTGGTCAAGCGCCCGTGGCCGGCCATGATCCGCACCATCTGGGGCGATCCGGAGCGCTTCAGGAAGAGCTACTTCCCCGAGGAGCTGGGCGGCAAGCTGTACCTGGCCGGCGACGGCTCGATCCGCGACAAGGACACCGGCTACTTCACCATCATGGGCCGCATCGACGACGTGCTGAACGTGTCGGGGCACCGCATGGGCACGATGGAGATCGAGTCGGCGCTGGTGGCCAACCCGCTGGTGGCCGAGGCCGCGGTGGTCGGCCGCCCCGACGACATGACCGGCGAGGCGATCTGCGCGTTCGTCGTGCTCAAGCGCGCCCGCCCGAACGGCGAAGAGGCCATCAAGCTTGCCACCGAGCTGCGCAACTGGGTCGGCAAGGAAATCGGCCCGATCGCCAAGCCCAAGGACATCCGCTTTGGCGACAACCTGCCCAAGACGCGCTCAGGCAAGATCATGCGCCGCCTGCTGCGCTCGCTGGCCAAGGGCGAGGCAATCACGCAGGACACCTCGACGCTGGAGAACCCGGCGATCCTGGACCAGCTCAAGCAGGCACAGTAACCCTTCCGCCGTGCCCCCTACCAGCCCGCCGCCGCGTTCCCGCGCGCCGGCGGGTTTGTTACGATAGCGCCCCACCGACCACGGACCGCCGCCCATGCCTGATGCCCAGTCGCGCTTCCGCCGCCGGCTGCTGCTGTACTACGGCCTGTTCACGCTGGGGTTGTTTGGCTTCGTCGGCATGATGGGGCTGCTGGAGCGTTCCAACGCCGATGCCTTGTGGCTCGGCTATGTCTTCCTCTTCATCACCATCGCGATCTATGCCTGCATCGGGCTGATCTGCCGCACCTCCGACCTCAACGAGTATTACGTCGCCTCGCGGCGCGTGCCGGCCCTGTTCAACGGCATGGCGATCGCCGCCGACTGGATGAGCGCCGCGTCCTTCATCGGGCTGGCCGGCATCCTGTTCGCATCCGGCTACGAGGGCCTCGCCTACGTCATGGGCTGGACCGGAGGCTATTGCCTGGTGGCCTTCCTGCTGGCGCCATACCTGCGCAAGTACGGCGGCTACACCATTCCGGATTTTCTCGCCGCGCGCTATGGCAACGGCAAGCCCGGCGGCAACCTGCCGGTGCGCGCGATCGCGGTGCTGGCGGCGTCGCTGTGTTCGTTCGTCTACCTGGTGGCGCAGATCCAGGGGGTAGGGCTGGTGGTGACGCGCTTCATCGGCGTGGAATTCGCCGTTGGCATCTTCTTCGGCCTGGCCGGCATCCTGGTGTGCTCGTTCCTGGGCGGCATGCGCGCGGTCACGTGGACGCAGGTGGCGCAGTACATCATGATGATCGTCGCCTTCCTGGTCACGGTCTCGATGATCGCGTGGAAGCATCACCAGGAAGCGGTGCCGCAGCTCAGCTACGGCACGCTGCTGGCGCAGCTCGATGCGCGCGAGCAGGAACTGGAGCGCGAGCCCGCCGAGCAGGCCGTGCGCGAGTACTACAAGCAGCAGGCCATCCTGCTGCAGGAGCGCATCGCCCGGCTGCCGGCATCCTTCCAGCAGGAGCGCGACACGCTGGACGCGCGGCTGCAGGACCTGCGTGCGCGCAATGCGCCGCTGCGCGAAATCAAGGCGCTGGAACGCGAGCGCCTGGAATTCCCGCGCGATCCCGCCGCCGCACAGCAGCAGTGGAACCTGCAGCGCGAAGACGCGCTTGCGCGCAGCCGGCATTCGATGTCGTCCACCGAGCCATACCCGGCGGCGTCCGAGCAGGAGCGCAAGACCAAGCGGCTCAATTTCGTGCTGCTTGTGTTCTGCCTGATGGTCGGCACCGCCAGCCTGCCGCATATCCTGACGCGCCTCTACACCACGCCCTCCGTCAAGGAGACCCGCAACTCGGTGGCCTGGGCCGTGTTCTGCATTGCGCTGCTGTACGTGTCCGCGCCGACGCTGGCCGCGCTGGTCAAGTACGAGTTCTTCGAGCACCTGGTCGGCACGTCGTATGCGGAACTGCCGCAATGGGTGGTGCAATGGCGCAAGGTCGATCCGCCGGTATTCGGCATCCGCGACGTCAACGGCGACGGCATCGTGCAATGGGCCGAGATCTTGCTGCAGCCCGACATGATCGTGCTGGCCGCCCCGGAGATCGCCGGACTGCCTTATGTCATCTCCGGCCTGATCGCCGCCGGCGCGCTGGCGGCGGCGCTGTCGACCGCCGACGGCCTGCTGCTCACCATCGCCAATGCGCTGTCGCACGACGTCTTCTATCACATGGTCGATCGCCAGGCGAGCCACCAGCGCCGCGTCACCACGGCCAAGATCGTGTTGCTGGGCGTTGCCTTGTTCGCTTCATACGTTACATCGCTGCGCCCAGGCAACATCCTGTTCCTGGTCGGCGCTGCCTTCTCGCTGGCGGCATCGAGTTTTTTCCCCGTGCTGGTGCTGGGCATCTTCTGGCGCCGGACGACTGCGGCCGGCGCTGTCGCCGGCATGTCCGCCGGGCTTGGCGTGGCGGTCTACTACATCTTCGTCAACTACCCGTTCTTCACCCGCATGACCGGCATTTTCGGCAACCGCTGGTTCGGCGTCGACCCGATCGCTTCCGGCGCCTTTGGCGTGCCCGCGGGGTTTGCGGTAGCGATCATCGTCAGCCTGCTCACGCCGCGCAACGCGCCGGTGATCGACAGGCTGGTGACGTATTTGCGTCGGGGCTAGGAGGGCGCCGCACGAACTTGTAGATTCGTCGGGCAACTCTGCTATAATCGCGGACTTCCCGGAGAGATGGATGAGTGGTTTAAGTCGCACGCCTGGAAAGCGTGTATAGGTTAATAGCCTATCGGGGGTTCGAATCCCCCTCTCTCCGCCAGAACATCCGCAGTGAGCCGAAGCCGTCCAATTGGACGGCTTTTTTGCTTTCTGCGCCGACCCGCACGGGATGCGCACGGGATGCGCGCGGGGCGCCGGAACTGCCATAGCAGGGTCACCGGGCCTGTGTTCGGACAGAGGCCGACTCCGGCAAAGAAAAGCCCTCGGCCAGGGTGGGCGAGGGCATGAAGGGCTTGAAGAAAGTGGGCAAGTCACGGAAACGCCCATAACCATGTTCGTGCAATCGCCCGGGGCGCGCATCCCTCTAAACAGAGGTGCCGCCAGGTCCGGCAGCGTCCTGACAGGGCCTGCATGAAAAAAAGAGCCCGCACAGCGGCGGGCTTTGGGTAGAAAGCCGAGAGGGGTCAACTCACGACCCGAGCATTCTCCGGCAAATGTAAAGACATTTGCATCCCCATTCGGTGGGGATCTATTTCCATCGCTGTTTCGACGAGGACGCAGCGCAGCCTTATTCGAAGGTCCCGGCCGCTTTGGAAAGCGTCCACCCAAGCCCCAGACACAATCCAATCCATGCCGCCGAAATCAAGGCAACGTCATGCCAGTTCATCGTCCGGCGCCCAGGGCGGCGCAGCTTGAATGTGTCCCGCGACGAAGGCATGGCCGTCTCCTTCGGAAAGCATGGGGGAAGGCTAGGGCAACCCTGCCGGAATTCACGGGCTCAGTTGTAAAGATTTGTTGCGGTGCGGATGGGCCACAGCCTCTTTGCGCCAACCAAAGAAAAAGCCCTCGGCCAGGGTAGTCGAGGGCTTGAAGTAGTGGTGGGCGAGTCGCGGAACCGCCCATGACGATGGTCGTATAGCCGCATGGGATGGCGCATCCCTCTAAATAGAGGTGTTGTGCCTGGACGACGACACCCGGTCAACGGATCGCGCCCTGGCGGGGCTTGCCCTAGTGAAGGCAAAGAAAAAGCCCTCGGCCAGGGTAGGCGAGGGCTTGAAATGGCGTTGGGCGTGTCGCAGTCCGCCCGGTCTTATCGTCGCCGTTGCCGGCACGGCGCGCATCCCCAATTCTGGGGATGAAAAAAAGCCCGCACGAATGCGGGCTGCGGGAAATGCCGAGAGGGGTCAACTCACGACACCTTGATTCTGGCCGGGAAGTGCTGCAACGAACACCCCCACATGGGTGAATGGCGTCACTGCTTCGACGCCGCGCCAGCCGGCAATCCGATGCAAATTGCGCATAACCTCGCGGTGGGGCGTGTGGAAGAATTGTTTCATTCTCTCCACCGCCTGAAGCACAATGACCGACCCCGTCGTCCACCTCAATGGTTCCCTGACCCCGCTGTCCGAAGCCCGCATTCCGGTCCTCGACCGCGGCTTTATTTTTGGCGATGGCATCTATGAGGTCATCCCGTACTACGGTGGCAAGCCGTTCCGCGGTGCACAGCATCTCGCGCGCCTGCACCGCAGCCTGGAGGCGATCGGGATACCCGACCCGCACAGCGCCGAGCAGTGGCAGGCACTGATCGGCGAAGTGGTCCGTGCCAACGGGATGTCGGACCAGATGATCTATATCCAGGTGACGCGCGGCGTAGCCCGGCGTACGCATGCCTTCCCCAAGGAAGTCGTGCCGACGGTGCTGATCATGACCAACCCGATGGCGCTGCCGCCCGCTCACATGCGCGAACAGGGCGTGGCCTGCGTGACGATGGAGGACCGGCGCTGGCTGAACTGCCAGATCAAGTCGACCTCGCTGCTGGGCAACGTAATGGCAGCGCAGCATGCCGCCGAGCACGGCGTGATCGAGGCGATCCAGTTCCGCGACGGCTGGCTGACCGAGGCCTCGTCGTCCAACGTCTGGGTGGTGCGCGATGGCCGCGTGCTGGCGCCGCCCAAGGACAACCTGATCCTGGAAGGCATCCGCTACGGCTTTATGGAAGAGGTTTGCGCGGCGCTGGAGATTCCGCTGGAAGCGCGCCGGATCGCCAGGGAGGACGTGTTCGGGGCGGACGAAGTGTTGCTGTCGTCGGCAAGCAAGGAGCTGCTGCCGGTGGTTACGATCGACGGGCGCACCGTCGGCGCCGGCGTGCCCGGACCGGTCTTCGCGCGGCTCTACTCGGCCTACCAGGCCGCGATCGCCGCACTTTGAACCACGCGGGCGCACCATGCTAGGATGCCAGCGCATGCATCGAGGAGTCAGTCATGGCCAAGCGCGAGCGTGGCCGGCGTGCCCTTCGGGACGAGGTCAGCCGGCGCATCCAGCAAATCTATGAAGTCGGCGAGGACGGCGCCAAAGTCCGCGTGCCCGCGCCGGTGCCGCATGCGCGCGATGCCCGCGGCCGCAACTGGGACATGAGCGGCTTTGGCAACGCAACCGGTTATGAGGCCAGCATCCGCGCGGTGGTCGACAAGGTGCGCGACGAGTTCGACCTGAACGAGTCGCTCGAGAACCGCGCGCCCAATCCGTTCGGCGACTGAGGCGGCTCACAGCGTAAGCGGCTATGGTCCGGGCGCCGGTTCCGGGCGGTCAAGCGTTCGGACGGAGGGCTGGGCTGCCGGCCGGCGGTCGCCAGTGGACTGATTATCGGTTGCTGCGACGCGGACTGAAAGATCAAGCAGCCGGGCTTCGCGGTGCTTCACGCAACACTTGCAATGGGGCCGGGTAAGGTCAGGTGCGGCCGGGTGCGGCCGGGTGCGGTGGGGTAGGCCGGGTAAGCCGGGTAAGCTGGGTAAGCTGGGTAAGGGCTCGGACCGTGTGCTAGAGTTTTCAGACACCTTTGTGTTACGGCACTTCCCGCAACGACGTTTCCAGAACGTTTCTCAAGGAGATGGATCATGGCGAGTGAAACCCGGCCGAACCTGAAAGCTTTCGTGCAGACCGCTCCCCAGGCTGGGCGCTATGTCTGGGTGATCGCGCTGGTCGACTTCGATGCGCGGCAGGTCCGGCGCGCCATCGTCTCGGATGACACCTTCACCACCGCGGACGCCGCGCGCGATGCCGGCGACGCTCAGCTCAAGGCGATGGCAGAGGATCACTGATGCCGCCGGCGTGCAGGCGAGTGTTGCGCGCCGGCATCTTTGTGATCCACCGAAACCCTTTCTTACATGGCGCCGCGGGGGGCGCGCGCTAGACTGTGCGCGTGTTCCTCCACGAGAAAGGGATTCCATGACACATCTCGCGCTCCGGCCGGTCCGGATTGTCTTGCTGGCGGCAATGCTGGGTTCCGGCCTCGCCTTCAGTGCGGCGTCGATCGCCCAGGTGTCGGTCAATATTGCCATCGGCGTGCCGCCGCCGGCGCCGATGTACGAGGCCATTCCCATCCCGCGCCCTGGCTATGTCTGGATGCCGGGCTACTGGGACTGGGACGACCACCACCATAAGCACGCGTGGAAGAAGGGCCGCTGGGAACGCGAGCGGCCGGGCTATGTCTATGAGTCGCCGCGCTGGATCCAGTCGCGCGATGGCTGGGTGCTGGTGCCGGGCCGCTGGGACCAGGGCGGCCACGGTGGCAAGGGCAATGGCAAGGGAGGCAAGAAGGACTACCACTGTCCGCCGGGCCACGCCAAGAAAGGCGAATGCTGAGGCGTGCGCCGGCGCCGCAAGGTGACGCCGGCCATGGTTGCCATGCTACGATCCCCGCCATGACTCCCGCGCCCGCAGGGTGCATCGGCAGTGGATCTGGAGGTAGCGATGGCAAGGCACGTCTTCACGCGCGCGCAGTATCTCGACATCCTCAATGACAGCCTGCGCAAGCATCCGGGCTGGCAGCCCGGCATGGCCTTCGTCTTCCTGCCGCCGGGTGCGGATGCCAGCCAGGCGACGGCGGTAGGCTGCACCGGCCCGATGGACGCCATCCCGGTCTACGCGGAAATCCAGCGCGTGGCGGCCGAGCTGATCGAAGTCAGCGACACGTAACGCGACTCGTCGCATGTTCCAGCGCGCGGTCGTTGCCGTGCCCGGCCGCAGCCTGCGCGTACAATGCCGGCCTCGACAGACTTTCGGAAATTGCCGTGAAGAAAACGGACCTGGAAAAGAACAAGGGCCTGAAGATCGCCAACAGCCTGAAACAGGCCTCGGCGGCCCGGGGCGGGATTCCTGGCGGCGCCGGGGCGCGGCCGGATCGCCGTGAACAGCGCCGGCTGGACCAGGAGCAGGGCCTGGTGCCGTTCGCGTGCAAGCTGGACGGCACGCTGGCGCGGCGCCTGCAGGCGCTGGCCGTCAATCATCCCGGTGGCATGACCGGCCTGCTCAATGAACTGCTGACGGGCGCGCTGCCGCCGGAGCAGGACCAGGCCTGATAAATGCGCGGCCGCGCAGGCGGCCGCAACGATCCGGCGGGGCCGGAAGCGGGTGGGTCAGTCCTCTTCCTCCTCGTCGAGGAATTCGCGGCGCAGCATCCAGTTGGCAATGGCTTCGTCGCAGACGCGCTTGAACTTCTGCTTGTCCGGCATCTTGTCGAACAACTGGAAGTTGACCAGTGCCATGCCGGCGTCGGTGATATAGAACATCCGGCGCGGATCGTCATGGTGGACGATGCGGCCGTCGATGGCGTCTTCCTCGCTCTCGGCCGGCATGTCTTCCAGCTCGACCACGCGGCAGGTAAAGCGCGGGCTGCGGGTATGGGTCAGATACTCGAACTCGTCGTGCATGACCTCGCCGCTCTTGCCGGCGATAACGGCGAAGCCCCAGATAAAGCGGGGCATCGGCAGATCGGACAGATCTTCAATCTCGTCCATGGTGTTCTCCCTGATTCAATCCCCGCATTATCGCCCGGAACGCCGTTGCCTCAAACGTCGGCGTCGGATCCGGCAATGATGCTTGCCCGCGGCTAGGGCCTTGCCTGGCAATTCGACAGCGCCGCCGCGGCGTTTTCCTGCTGCATCAGGTCGCGCAGCGTGCCGGTGTCGCCCTTGGTCCACCACTCGTAGCGCCCGCCGACATAGCGCGCGCCGGACGCCGCGACCGTGGTCACCGCCAGCACCGGCTTGCCGTCCAGGCGGAACACGGCGGCCTGGTTGTCGGCGCTGTTGAAGTAGCGCACGGTCAGCGTCTTGTCGCCGTCGCATTGGTAGCGCACGGTACGCACGTCGGTAAAGCGCACGCCGTCGATGCCGGGGGGCCGCGCGGCACTGGCGCTGCCAACGGCGGCCAGCCATGCAAGCAGCACCGCGCCGCGGATTGCGTTCAAGGTCGGGCGAGTCACGTCGGTGGGCCCTTTCTAGCGGTTTTGGCCAGCCAGTTCAGACGCGGGCGGCGGCGGCCGGTTCCTCGGGTTGCGCAGCGCCGCCCAGCATGTAGCCGGCGGCGAGCGCGCGGAAACTGTCGAGCTCGCGCGCCTGCCAGGCCTCGCTTTCCCCGAACTCTTCGGCCAGGATCGCGGCCACTGCCGGCGCGGCCTGCAGCGCAGCGCGCGCGTCGAGGAACAGCACGCGGTTGCGGCGCGCCAGCACGTCCTCGACGCGCCGTGCCAGTTCGTGCCGGGCCGCGAAACGGACATGCGCTTCGGTCAGGCCCGATGCCGCCGCCAGCACGCGGTCCTGGCCGGGCAGGGCGCGCAGCGTGGCCAGCTCGTTGCCGTAGTAGCGGTCCGGGGCGGGCGCATCCGCCAGCGGCAGTTCCGCCGGCAGTCCGGCGGCGCCGTGCAGCGGCAGGTCGCCGGTCACGCAGGGCGCGGCGCGCACCATCTGCCGCTGGATCGCGGTGTCGATCACGTCCTCCGCCATCTTGCGATAGGTGGTCCACTTGCCGCCGGTGACCGTGATCAGCCCCGCCTTAGAGACCAGGATCGTATGCTCGCGCGACAGCGACGCGGTGGAAGCTTCGCCGGTAGCCTTGACCAGTGGCCGCAGCCCGGCCCAGACGCTGGTGACGTCTGCGCGGGTGGGATCCTTGGCCAGGTAGCGCGACGCGGTCTCGAGGATGAAATCGACATCGTCGGCGCCGGCATCGGGCTCGAGCGGCAGGTCGCGCCGCGGCGTATCCGTGGTGCCGACAATGGTATGGCCGTTCCACGGCACCACGAACAGCACCCGGCCGTCGTCGGTCTTTGGAATCAGGATGGCGCTCTCGCCCGGCAGGAAGCTGCGCGGCAGCGTCAGGTGCACGCCCTGGCTCGGGGCCACCAGGGTGCGGGCATGGCCGTCCTCCATCTGGCGCACCGCGTCGACCCAGACCCCGGTGGCATTGATCACGCAATCGGCGCGCAGCCGGAAGGTGGCGTCGCCCAGCGCGTCCTGCACCGTGATGCCGCAGATCACGCCGCCTTGCTGGCTCAGGCCGGTCACGCGCATGTAGTTGACCGCGGTGCCGCCCACGTCGAACAGGGTGCGCATCAGCGCCACCGCCAGCCGCGCATCGTCGAACTGGCCGTCGAAGTACAGGTTGCCGCCACGCAGCGGGCGCCCGCTGACGTGCTCGGCCAGGTTGGGGACGGCGGCCAGCACCTCCTGGTGGTTCAGCCAGCGGCTGCCGGCCAGGTTGAGGTTGCCGGCGAGCAGGTCGTAGACCTTCAGGCCGATGCCGTAGAAGGGCTGGTCGAACATCTGGTACGCCGGCACCACGAAGCCCAGCGGCCACACCAGGTGCGGCGCGTTGCGCGCGAGCAGGCCGCGCTCGTGCAAGGCTTCGCGCACCAGGCCGATATTGCCCTGGGCCAGGTAGCGCACGCCGCCGTGTACGAGCTTGGTGGCCTTGCTCGAGGTGCCCTTGGCAAAATCGGCGGCTTCGACCAGCAGCGTGCGGTAGCCGCGCGAGGCGGCATCGACCGCGGTGCCGAGGCCGGTGGCGCCGCCGCCGATGACGATGACATCCCAGCGCGGTTCGCGCTCCAGGGTGGAAAGCAGGGCGGCCCGGCTGGGGGGCTGGGTCGGGGGCTGGGTCGGGGTGGAGGCTTTCTGCATGGCGCTTGGTTCGGGGTGTGTACGGTCTTGGCGGAGCGTTGGGGGCGGCCGGCGTTCAGCCGGCGGCGCCGGCTTCGTCCTCGCGCGCCCAGTCGCGGGCGCGCTCGACGGCGCGGTGCCAGCGCGCCAGCCGGTGACCGCGTTCGTCAGCCGACAGGTTGGGCTCGAAGCGCTGCTCCACCTGCCATTGCTGCGCGATCTGCGCGGGGTCGCTCCAGTAGCCGGTGGCCAGGCCGGCGAGGTAGGCTGCGCCCAGCGCGGTGGTCTCGGTCACGCGCGGACGGACCACCGAGGTGCCGAGCAGGTCCGCCTGCATCTGCATCAGCAGGTCGCTGCGCGAGGCGCCGCCGTCCACGCGCAGCTCGGCCAGCGCGATGCCGGCGTCCTTCTGCATGGCTTCCAGCACGTCGACACTCTGCAACGCGATCGATTCCAGCGCCGCGCGCGCCAGCTGCGGCCGGCCGGTGCCGCGTGTCATGCCGACCAGCGTGCCGCGCGCGAAGGCGTCCCAGTGCGGGGCGCCAAGGCCGGCAAAAGCAGGCACCAGCACCACGCCGCCGGTGTCGTCGCACTGGCGTGCGAGTGGCTCAACTTCGGGCGCGCTGTTGATGATCTTCAGGCCGTCGCGCAGCCACTGGATGGTGGCGCCGCCCATGAAGACGCCGCCCTCCAGGCAATACTGGGTTTGCCCGCCCAATTGCCAGCCGATGGTGGTCAGCAGCCGGTTGTGCGATGCCACCGGTTCGGTGCCGGTATTCATCAGCAGGAAGCAGCCCGTGCCATAGGTGTTCTTGGCCATGCCGGGCGACAGGCAGGCCTGGCCGAAGGTGGCCGCCTGCTGGTCGCCCGCGATGCCCGCGATCGGGATCTCGACGCCGAACAGCCGCGCCGCGGTGCGCGCCACCTCGCCGCTGGACGGCACTACCTCGGGCAGCAGCGCGTGCGGGATGTCGAGCAGCGCCAGCAGCGCGTCGTCCCACTCGAAGCGGTGGATATTGAACAGCATCGTGCGCGAGGCGTTAGACACGTCCGTGACGTGGCGCGCGCCGTCGGTCAGCTGCCAGATCAACCAGCTGTCGACCGTGCCGAACGCCAGCTCGCCGCGCTGCGCGCGTTCGCGGGCACCTTCGATGTTGTCGAGCATCCAGCGCAGCTTGGTGCCGGAGAAATACGCATCGATGACCAGCCCGGTCTTCTCGCGGAACAGCTCGCCATGGCCGGCGTCCTGCAGCGCCTCGCACATCGGCGCGGTGCGGCGGTCCTGCCAGACCAGTGCGCGCCCGACCGGCTCGCCGGTCTTGCGGTCCCACAGCACCGTGGTTTCGCGCTGGTTGGTGATGCCGATGGCGCGCACCTGCGTGGCGGAGATGCCGGCATCGGCCAGCACTTCGTGCGCTACCGCCAGCTGCGACTGCCAGATTTCATACGGATCGTGCTCGACATGGCCCGGATGTGGGTAGTATTGGCGGAACTCGCGCTGCGCCAGCCGCACCACGCTGCCGGCGTGGTCGAACAGGATCGCGCGCGAGCTGCTGGTGCCCTGGTCGAGCGCCAGAACAAAGTGCGGCTCGGAAGCGTGCCGGCCTGGGCCGGCGTGCTGCGCCTGGGCTTGCGTTGCTGCCTGGTTCATGCGTTCAATCCTGAAAATGACAAGATGCGCCGGCCCGGCCGGCGCCCCGATCTGACATGGCCGACATCTTTTCCCTGCCGCCCGCGGTGCCGTCCGGCGTTCCGTCTGGAATTCCGTCCGGCGATGGCGCCGACGCCAGCCACATGGCACGCATCGCCGCCTCGCTGGCGGCGCGCACCCGCTTCGATCCTGCCAGCAAGCTGCGCCTGATGGTGGGCGGCCAGCAGGTCGGCTGGCTGCCCCGGGCGCATGCCGCGATCCTGCGCGGCATGGGTTGCATCCTCGGCCCGGAGGAGGGCGCCGCGGATGGCACCGCCGCGGCGGCATTGCTGCCGGGACGCTCCGGCTTCGAAGTGCTGAGCGCCGCGCTGGCCGCGCTCGCGCACCAGCTGGCCGAGGCCGGGCACGTGCGCGGCTGGCGCCATGAACTGTTCGCGGTCACCCCGGCGCTGGACGCGCCCGCGCTGGCGGCGGTCGAGCGCGCGGCGGCGCGCTTCCTGGGTTTGCTGACCTTTGCCTCGCACATGAACGGGATCGTTGACATGGCCGATACCGGCGCCGGCCCCGTGCTGTGGATCTCGCGGCGCAGCCCCGGCAAATCGGTCGACCCCGGCATGTGGGACAACCTGGTCGCCGGCGGCATGCCGCACGGCAGCGACCCGCTCGCCACGCTGGTGCGCGAGTGCGAGGAAGAGTCCGGCATCCCGCCGGCGCTGGCCGGGCGCGTGCAGCCGCACGGCATGGTCGAGGTGCTGCGCGACCTGCCCGAAGGCGTGCAGTGGGAACAGGTCTACATCTATGACCTGATGCTGCCGCCGGGATTCGTCCCGAGCAACCAGGACGGCGAGGTCAGCGAACACAAGCGCGTGGGGCTGGCCGCATTGCTTGATATCATGTCGAGCGGCGCCATGACGGTCGACGCCACGCTGGTGACGCTGGATGCCCTTCGCCGGCGCGGCTGGCCGGGCACCGAAGACCGTCGCGCCTGAGCGTGCGCAGCGGGCCTGGCCCGCGCTTTCACGGCTTTCACTGGCTTCGCGGCCTTGATGGCCCTTGGGCTCGCGCACCGGCTCGCGCACCGGCTCGTACACCGCGCCCCTCCGACAGAACCACACACCATGAGCACCACCGGATTCATCCTGACCCTTTCGTGCCCCGACCAGCCGGGCATCGTCCACGCCGTCTCGGGCCTGCTGTTCCAGCACGGCTGCAATATCGTCGATTCGGACCAGTACGGTGACGCGTACACCGGCCGCTTCTTCATGCGGGTGCACTTCAGCGCGGCCGCCGGCGGCCCGGACCTGGGCACGCTGAAGGCAGCGTTCGCGCCGGTGGGCGACCAGTTCGGCATGCAGTGGGAGCTGAACGACGCCTCTGTCAAGCCGCGCGTGATGATCATGGTGTCCAAGATCGGCCACTGCCTGAACGACCTGCTGTTCCGCGCCAAGGTGGGCGGCCTGCCGGTCGAGATCGCGGCAATTGTGTCCAATCACCGCGACTTCTACCAACTGGCGGCGTCGTACGACGTGCCGTTCTTCCACCTGCCGCTGATGAACGCCTCGGCCGAGCAGAAGGCCGCGCAGGAGGCGCGCGTGTTCGACGTGGTGCAGGAGCAGAAGATCGACCTGGTGGTGCTGGCGCGCTACATGCAGGTGCTGTCCGACGACCTGTGCCGCAAGCTCGCCGGCCGCGCCATCAATATCCATCACTCGTTCCTGCCCAGCTTCAAGGGCGCCAAGCCTTATTACCAGGCGCACGACCGCGGCGTGAAGCTGATCGGCGCGACCGCGCACTACGTCACCGCCGACCTGGACGAGGGCCCGATCATCGAGCAGGAAATCGAGCGCGTCGATCACAGCATGGACCCGGACCAGCTCACCGCCGTGGGCCGCGACGTGGAGTGCGTGGCGCTGGCCCGGGCGGTCAAGTGGCACGCCGAACGCCGCATCCTGCTGAACGGCCACAAGACCGTCGTCTTCAAGTAAGCCTCGATTTCCCAGGGGGTTTGCTCCCCTCTGCCGCGTGCGGGAGAGGGAACGGGGGGGAGGGCAGGCGCGTCGCAATGCCGACGCAGCATGCACCGTCCCGCCCCCCGCCCTCAACGCCAGCCCCGCTCCCGCCAGCGCGGCAGCGGCAGCCGGACATCCGGCACGCTCACTCCCGCTCCGCCACCACACACTTCACCCCACTGTCGGCCAGGATCCGGTCGAACGGTGCCGCCAGCGGCTCATCGGTGAACAGCCGGTCGACCTGCGACACATGCGCGAGCTCCACCATGGCCTGGCGGTTGAACTTGCTGGTATCCGCCGCCAGCCAGACCTCGCGTGAATGCTCGATGATGGTCCGCGCCACCTTGACCTCGCGGAAGTCGTAGTCGCGCAGCGTGCCATCCGTCTCGATGCCCGAGATGCCGATCAGGCCGATATCCACCTTGAACTGCCGGATGAACTCGACCGTGGCCTCGCCGACGATGCCGCGGTCGCGCGAGCGCAGCACGCCGCCGGCGACGATGACCTCGCAGTCGGGGTTGTCCGCCAGGATATTGGCCACGTTCAGGTTATTGGTGATCACGCGCAGCCCGCGGTGCTGCATCAGCTCGCGCGCGATCTCTTCCACCGTGGTGCCGATGTTCAGGATCAGCGAGCAGCCCTCCGGCACCGCCGCCGCCACCGCGCGCGCAATGCGCGCCTTGCCCTCGGCATTCAGCACCTGACGCTGCCGGTAGGCAATGTTCTCGGTGGTGGAGCCCTCCACCCGCACCCCGCCGTGGAAGCGCGCCAGCATGCCGTTTTCGGCCAGCAGGTTGACGTCTCGCCGCACCGTCTGCAGCGTGACGCCGAACTTGCGCGCAAGTTCGTCGATGGAGGCAAAGCCATGGCTGCGGACTTCTTCGAGCAGGGCGGTCTGGCGTGGATTGAGCGTCATGCCGGGATTCTAGTTCAAACAGAAACGAAAACAAATGATGCGGTGCACACTTGTTTTCTGTTCGTTTTATTACTAAAACGGTCGAAAGCCAAGAACTGTGCGCCTGCATCGCGCGGAAAGTGGTGATGCGAAAAGCATATCGAACATGGAGACCGGATGCAGCTGAGTTTGGAGGCCGTGGCGCAGCACGCAGGTTCGCAGGCGTATCTCTATCCGATGACGCTGGCGCCGGTTCCCGGCGCGGTGACCATCCTGCTGGGCGCTACCCAGGCGGGCAAGACTTCGCTGATGCGCGTGATGGCGGGGCTCGACCGGCCCAGCGCCGGCCGCGTGCTGGTCGACGGCCACGATGTCACCGGCGTGCCGGTGCGCGAGCGCAACGTGTCGATGGTCTACCAGCAGTTCATCAACTACCCGTCGCTCAAGGTCTTCGACAACATTGCCTCTCCGCTGCGCTTGCGGCTGCGGCTGCGTCGCGATGGCGCCGCCGGCGCCGACATTGCCGCGCGCGTGCGCGAGCTGGCGGCGCGGCTGCATATCGACCACCTGCTCGACCGCTACCCGTCTGAGCTGTCGGGCGGCCAGCAGCAGCGCGTGGCGCTGGCGCGCGCGCTGGCCAAGGAAGCGCCGCTGATGCTGCTGGACGAGCCGCTGGTCAACCTGGATTACAAGCTGCGCGAGGAACTGCGCGAAGAGCTGTCGCAGCTGTTCGCGCATGGCGATGCGACCGTGGTCTACGCCACCACCGAACCCGGCGAGGCGCTGCTGCTGGGCGGCCATACGGCCGTGCTCGATGCCGGCGAGCTGCTGCAGTATGGGCCGACCGCCGACGTCTTCCACTATCCCGATTCGCTGCGCGTGGCGCGCGCCTTCAACGATCCGCCGATGAACCTGGTACCGGGCACGCTCAACGGCGGCTGGGTCACGCTTGCCGGCGGCATCTCGGTGCCGGTGTCCGGCGCCGGCGGCGCCGGCGGAGGTGAGGGACCCGTCACCGTGGGCGTGCGCGCGTCGGCGCTGCGCCTGGCAGGCGAACCGGGCGCGGTCGCGGTACCGGGGCACGTGGCGCTGGCCGAGCTGTCGGGCTCGGACACCTTTATCCATGCCGATACGCCGGTGGGCAACCTGGTGGCGCAGTTCGCCGGCGTGCTCGACCTGCGGCTGGGCGAACCGGTGTCCTTGCACCTGTTGCCTGACCAGATCTACCTGTTCGACGCGGCCGGCCGGCGCATCCATGCGCCGCGGCGGCCCGGCGGGCTGGCCGCGGGGGTGCCGGGCGATGTGCCGGGCGGGGCGGCAGCCGGTGCCGCGGCGGCGGCGGGGGGCTGACGATGGCACGCATCGACCTGGACCTTGCGCACTCTTACCTGCCGCATCCGCGCAACGATGACGACTACGCATTGCTGCCGCTGAAGTTCACCTTCGAGGACGGCGGCGCCTATGCGCTGCTGGGCCCGTCAGGCTGCGGCAAGACCACGCTGCTGAACTGCATTTCCGGGCTGCTGCGGCCTTCGCACGGCACCATTGCCTTCGACGGACGCGACGTCACGGGCGCCACGCCGCAGGCGCGCAATATTGCACAGGTGTTCCAGTTCCCGGTGATCTACGACACCATGACCGTCGGCGAGAACCTGGCCTTCCCGCTGCGCAACCGCGGCGTGCCGGAGGCGCAGGTGCGCGAGCGCGTGGGACGCGTGGCCGAGATGCTGGAGCTGTCGGCCACGCTGGACCGCCGCGCCAGCGGCCTCGCCGCCGACGCCAAGCAGAAGATTTCCTTGGGCCGCGGACTGGTACGGCACGACGTCTCGGCGATCCTGTTCGACGAGCCGCTGACGGTGATCGACCCGCAGCTGAAATGGCAGCTGCGGCGCAAGCTCAAGGAAATCCACCACGAATTCGGCCTGACGCTGATCTACGTCACCCACGACCAGACCGAGGCGCTGACCTTTGCCGACCAGGTGGTGGTGATGTCGCGCGGCAAGGCGGTGCAGGTGGGGCCTGCCGATGCGCTGTTCGAGCGGCCTGCACACACCTTCGTCGGGCATTTCATCGGCTCGCCCGGCATGAACTTCCTGCCGGGCCAGTGGCGCGACGACGCCATCGAGGTGGCAGGCCGGCGCTACACGCCGGCGCTGGCGCCATCGGTGGCTGCGGCCTTGCGCGCGGCGGGCAGCTTCCGCATCGGCGTGCGGCCCGAGTACCTGCAACTGGCACCGGAGCGCGAGGAGCGCCCTATGCAGGCAGTGCCGATACAGGTGCAGCGCGCGCAGGACATCGGCACCTACTGGCTGGTGACCGGCAGCGTGCAGGAAGCGGGCGCGCAGGCTGCAACGCTGCGTGCCCGCCTGGGGGCCGAGGCGGCCGCCTTGCGCGCCGGCGACACGGCCTGGCTGTCGGTGTTCAACAGCCATACCTGCTACTACGTCAACGAGGAGCTGGTGTCATGAAGCCCGTCAACCAGAAGGCCTGGCTGCTGGTATTGCCGGTGGTGGCATGCGTGGCGTTCTCGGCGATCCTGCCGCTGATGACCATCGTCAACTACTCGGTGCAGGACATCATCTCGCCCGAGCGGCGCGTGTTTGTCGGCACCGAATGGTTCCGCACCGTGCTGCGTGACGGCGAACTGCACGACGCGCTGCTGCGCCAGCTTGGCTTCTCGCTGGCGGTGCTGCTGGTGGAGATCCCGCTCGGCATCCTGCTGGCGCTGTCGATGCCGGCCAAAGGCTGGAAGGCGTCGGCGGCGCTGGTGATCATCGCGCTGTCGCTGCTGATCCCGTGGAATGTGGTCGGCACCATCTGGCAGATCTTCGGGCGCACCGATATCGGCCTGCTCGGTGCCGCGCTCGAGGCGATGGGTTTCGACTACAACTACACCGGCAGCGCCTTCGATGCCTGGGTCACGGTGCTGGTGATGGATGTCTGGCACTGGACGCCGCTGGTGGCGCTGCTCTGCTACGCGGGCCTGCGCGCGATTCCCGATGCCTACTACCAGGCCGCGCAGATCGATGGCGCCTCGCGGCTGGCGGTGTTCCGCCACATCCAGCTGCCCAAGCTGCGCGGGGTGCTGATGATCGCGGTGCTGCTGCGCTTCATGGACAGCTTCATGATCTATACCGAGCCCTTCGTGCTGACCGGCGGCGGTCCCGGCAACGCCACCACCTTCCTGTCGCAATACCTGACGCAGAAGGCCGTGGGCCAGTTCGACCTTGGCCCCGCGGCGGCGTTTTCCATCGTCTACTTCCTGATCATCCTGCTCCTGTGCTTCATCCTCTATAACTGGATGCAGCGCGCGGGCACCGCCGGCAGCGAGGACATGCCCCATGGCTGAAATCCGCACCCAGGCCACCACCACGACTTGGTGGCGCGCCGGTTTCCTGCTGGTCTACCTGCTGTTCGCCATCGTGCCGATCTACTGGATGGTGAACATGTCGTTCAAGACCAACGAGGAAATCGTCTCCACGCTGTCGCTGTGGCCGGCCGACTTCACGCTGGAGCACTACAAGACCATCTTCACCGATTCGTCGTGGTACTCCGGCTACCTCAATTCGATGATCTACGTGGCGATGAACACGGTGATCTCGATCGTGGTCGCGCTGCCGGCGGCATACGCGTTTTCGCGCTACCAGTTCATCGGCGACAAGCATGTGTTCTTCTGGCTGCTGACCAACCGCATGACACCGCCCGCGGTGTTCCTGCTGCCGTTCTTCCAGCTGTACAGCACCATCGGCCTGATGGACACGCACCTGGGCGTGGCGCTGGCCCACCTGGTCTTCAACGTGCCGCTGGCGGTGTGGATCCTGGAGGGCTTCATGTCGGGCGTGCCGCGCGAAATCGACGAGACCGCCTACGTCGACGGCTATTCCTTCCCGCGCTTCTTCCTGACCATCTTCCTGCCGCTGATCAAGGCTGGCGTGGGCGTGGCGGCGTTCTTCTGCTTCATGTTCAGCTGGGTGGAGCTGCTGCTGGCGCGCACGCTGACCTCGGTCAACGCCAAGCCGATCGTGGCCACCATGACGCGCACGGTGTCGGCATCGGGCATGGACTGGGGCGTGCTGGCCGCGGCCGGCGTGCTGACCATCGTGCCAGGCGGCATCGTGATCTGGTTTGTGCGGCACTACATCGCGAAGGGCTTCGCGATGGGGCGCGTATAGGACGCAGGTAAAAAGCGCGCGCACTCAAGACAAGGAGACATGGCAATGCTGAGCTGGATGGTGTGGACGACACCGGTCGCGGTGTTCTTCGCCTGCATCGTAGTCATGCTGATCGGCATGACCGTCCTGGAAATCCGTTCGCCTTCGGTGCTGCGCAAGGGCTTCCTGCCAATCGCCACCACCCGCGGCGACCGGCTGTTCATCGGCCTGATGTGCGCGGCGTGGGTCAACCTGGCATGGGTCGGGCTGGGCGAGAAGCTCACCGCGTGGCTGTCCCTGGCCGAGGAACCGTCTGTCTGGATCAGCTTCGGCGTATCGATGCTGGTGCTGGCGCTGATCCTGCGCAAGGGCTGAACGGGCCCATCGGGGCCAGCAGTTTCCGCTTCGATGGGAGATAACGGTATAGCGGCTTATCCCTGCCCCGGGGCCGCCACCCAGACCATAGCCGGGGAGGGGAATTCATGAGGAGACACCGATGAAAGTGCACGTGAAGTTGGGGATGACAGCCCTTGCCTGCGCGGCTGCGCTGGCTTGCGGTACCTCCGCCCTGGCGGGCGAGGCGGAAGCGAAGAAGTGGATCGACAATGAGTTCCAGCCCTCGTCGCTATCCAAGGACAAGCAGCAGGCGGAAATGAAGTGGTTTATCGACGCCGCCGCCAGGCTCAAGGCCAAGGGTGTTACGCAGATCAGCGTGGTGTCCGAGACCATCACCACGCATGAGTACGAGTCCAAGACACTGGCCAAGGCCTTCGAGGAAATCACCGGGATCAAGGTCAACCATGATTTGATCCAGGAAGGCGACGTGGTCGAGAAACTGCAGACCTCGATGCAGTCCGGCAAGTCGATCTACGACGGCTGGATTTCCGATTCGGACCTGATCGGCACGCACTATCGCTATGGCTCGATCCTGCCGCTGACCGACTACATGAACGGCGCTGGCAAGGAGTGGACCAACCCGGGCCTGGACGTGAAGGACTTCATCGGCACCAAGTTCACCACCGCGCCGGACGGCAAGCTGTACCAGCTGCCCGACCAGCAGTTCGCCAACCTCTACTGGTTCCGCGCCGACTGGTTCGCGCGCAAGGACCTGCAGGACAAATTCAAGGCCAAGTACGGCTACGACCTGGGCGTGCCGACCAACTGGTCCGCCTATGAAGACATCGCCAACTTCTTCACCAACGACGTCAAGGAGATCGACGGCAAGAAGGTCTACGGCCACATGGACTACGGCAAGAAAGATCCCTCGCTCGGCTGGCGCTTCACGGATGCCTGGCTGTCGATGGCGGGTACCGCCGACAAGGGCCTGCCCAACGGCATGCCGGTCGACGAGTGGGGCATCCGCGTGGCCGAGGACAAGTGCACGCCGGTCGGCGCCTCGGTCGCGCGCGGCGGCGCCACCAACAGCCCCGCGGCCGTCTATGCGCTGACCAAGTACATCGACTGGATGAAGAAATACGCTCCGCCGCAGGCGATGGGCATGACCTTCTCCGAGGCCGGGCCGGTGCCGGCGCAAGGGCAGGTGGCGCAGCAGATCTTCTGGTACACGGCCTTTACCGCGGACATGACCAAGAAGGGCCTGCCGGTGGTCAATGGCGACGGCTCGCCCAAGTGGCGCATGGCGCCGTCGCCTTACGGCCCGTACTGGAAGCAGGGCATGCAGAACGGCTACCAGGACGTGGGCTCGTGGACCTTCTTCAAGAACACCGATCCCAACAAGCTCGCCGGCGCGTGGCTGTACGCACAGTTCGTCACCTCGAAGACGGTATCGCTGAAGAAGTCGCTGACCGGGCTGACCTTTATCCGCGACAGCGACATCAACCACGACTACCTGACCAAGAACGCGGCCAAGTACGGCGGCCTGATCGAGTTCTACCGCAGCCCGGCGCGCGTGGCCTGGACGCCGACCGGTACCAACGTGCCCGACTATCCCAAGCTGGCGCAACTGTGGTGGAAGAACGTGGCCACCGCGGTGACCGGCGAGAAAACCCCGCAGGCCGCCATGGACACGCTCGCCGACGAGATGGACCAGGTGATGGCACGGCTGCAGCGCGCCGGCATGAGCAATTGCGCGCCCAAGCTCAACCCGAAGGGCGACCCGGCCAAGTGGCTGTCGAGCGACCACGCGCCATGGAAAAAGCTGGCCAACGAGAAGCCGAAGGGCGAGACCATCCCCTACGACAAGCTGCTGCAGGCATGGAAGGAGGGCAAGGTGCGCTGACCAGCGGCGCCGGCTGGCCGCAAGGCCTGCCTCCCGGCGCGCTGTCACCAGCAACGGGCTCCTGGTGCGCCCGTTTTTTTATCCGTCAGGCCGGCAAGCCGGCAGGCTCCTGGGACGGCGCCGATACCACCATGGAGTCGGGGTTGTCCGCAGGGGTGCAATCGCGCTGGGCAGCATAGCGCGCCTTGCCGTGCCGCTTGGCCTCGTACAGCGCCATGTCCGCGTGCATGAACAGCTCGCTGACGGTCATGGCCTGGCGCCCCTGATGCAGCGCCGAACCGACGCTGGCCGTGGCCGACAGCGAATGCCCGTCGATCACCAGCGGCATGCGCGCGGACTGCACGATGGCGTTGGCAACCGAATCCATCGCGCCGCAGTCGGATACACCGTCAAGGATCACCGCAAACTCGTCGCCGCCGATGCGCGCGACCGCGTCGCCCTTGCGCACGCAGGCGCGCAGGCGCTGCGCGAACGCCACCAGCAGGCGGTCGCCGACCGGATGGCCGTAGTTGTCGTTGACCGCCTTGAAGTCGTCCAGGTCCACCAGCAGCAGGGCCAGCGCGCGGCCGCCGGCACTCGTGCGCGCCATGCATTCCGCCAGGCGCCGGTCGAAGCCCTTGCGGTTAAGCAGGCCGGTCAGATGGTCGGAGACGGTCTGGGCCTCCAGATTGCGCAGCTTCTGGCGCTCGTGCGTCACATTGCGCGCGAACATATGGAGCCCGACCACGGTGTCCTGGGCATCGTTCCAGGCCGGCTGGTAGGTGACTTCCATGCACTCGTTGCCATCCGGGCTTTCGCGCGTGAATGTCACCGCGCTGCCGGCGAAGGCCTGCTCGAGGTATGGCTGGCAGGCCATGTATTCGTGAGTGCCCCACAACTCGCGCAAGGACAGCCCGACGATCTGCTGCGCCGGCACTCCGTAATGCTGCGCGTAGGCCTGGTTGGCGAAGGCGTAGCGCTGTTGCCGGTCGATGAAGGAGACGAAGTCCGGCACGTGGTTGGCGATGGCCTCGATGCGCTTTTCGCTCTCGGCGGCGCGGTCCTTGGCGGCCTGCAGCGCGGCCTCGCGCTCGGACAGCTGCGCCACCACCTCGGCAAAACTGGTGGCAAGCTCGCCGATCTCGTCGGCCCGGCCGGTGGGAAGATCCGCCAGCGCCGAGGGGGTGGTGGCAATCTGGCGCACGGCGCGGTGCAGCCGCTGCAGCGGCGCCAGCAGCCGGCGCATCACCAGCCACATCAGCGCGGCGGCGAACAGCAGCGATAGCCCGGCAATGACCATCGTGCGCTGGCGCACATCGACCAGCACGCCGTAGGCCTCGGCCGCTGGCAGCACGGCCACCACCTGCCAGCCGTTGGACTGCAGCAGGTGGCGCGCCACGATGGGCTGCGTCGGCCGGACCACTTCCAGCATCGAGGCGGGACGTTCGGCGCCGCAGGCCTCGTCGACCGCGCGCGCCGGCGTCAGCACGCGGCTGGGGTCGGGATGCATGGCGTAGCGCGGACTGGCGCCGGCCGACACCAGGCAGAAGCTGCCGGTATCGCCGACCCGGCTGTGCGCCAGCTCGCGCAGGAAATTGCTGGCCGACAGGTTCAGCACGCCGCCGACCACGCCGCGCAATTCGCCGTTGGGCCCGAGCAGCGGCACGGCCAGCACCATGCCCGGTGCGTTGGTCAGCTTGCCCTGGATCAGGTCCGACACCGCCAGCGGCTGGCCGCGCAGGACATCACGGAAATAGTCGCGGTCGTCCACCCGCAGGCGCACGTTGTCCGGCACGGCGGTGCTGAACACCAGCTGGCCGTCAGGAGCGGCAAGGAAGATGCCGTTGAACTGGTCCGGCATGTCGACCATGCCTTCGGCGGCACGTCGCAGCTCCGCCGGCCTGGCTGCGAGCATCGGCGACAGCTGCCGGGCTACACGGCGCAACGTCGCGGCCCGGCTTTGCACCTTTTCGTCCAGTTGCTCCGCCACCAGTTCGACCAGCGTGTCCTGCTGTTGCTGCCGCAGGTGCTTGAGGCTGTCGTAGGCGTAGTACTGGGCGTACAGGGCGCGCAGCACGATGATCAGCGTCACCACACCCGCCGTGGCGAACGCCATCCGGTACTTCAAAGAGTGCTGCATGATTGACGTCTTTCTTGTGCGCACTGACCCGTGTCCCGGTCCGGGGCTTATCTTGCCTGCCTCGCCCATTGCCGAGCCACGCGTTCAAGATTAGCAGATGTCAAGGGAGAATTCGAAACTGTTTGCAACAGATCAGGGGTTGTTGCAGGTGTGCGGAAAGGCGCGATTGAGGGTGCATCTTGCGCCTCGCAGGAGTGAGGCGCAGCAGGCGCAAAAGAAAAAAGCCAGCGCGAGGCTGGCTTTTCCTGAATGCTGGTGGGTGGTACAGGGATTGAACCTGTGACCCCTGCCGTGTGAATCGGAATCATTGCCCTTAATTTACAACAGGTTAGCAAAAAGGCCTTTGCGAAACAAGAGTTTACGTTGGCGCTCGTTAGCAGGTGGGGTTCAAGTTAGCTTTTCGTATGTGGCGCAATTGTGGCATGCCGCATTCCCCTCACTTCCATGCCATATGCGCTTGTTCGCCGTAGCAACCGAGCTGAAAGAGAGAGTCGCCAGGGGACACAGAAATTTCACTTTACAGAATTCTATAATTCGAATATTTTCGAAAAATGGAAACCGACCACGCCCTTGAAGCGCTCGCCGCGCTCGCCCATTCGATACGCCTGTCCGTGTTCCGGCTACTGGTGCAGGCCGGTCCCGCGGGACTTCCCGCCGGCCGGATTGCCGAGTTGATGGCAATGCCGGCGTCCTCCCTCTCCTTTCATCTGAAGGAGTTGCACCGCGCCAAGCTGCTATCCAGTAGGCAGGACGGTCGTTCAATTATTTACATGGCTCATTTCGAGACCATGAACGGATTGCTGGGTTACCTCACGGAGAACTGCTGCAGCGGCAATCCGTGCTCGCCTGTGTCCACCTGTTCCGTCGCCTTGGAGCCCAAATCATGAAGCGCTTCCACGTTCACGTCAGCGTCGCCGATCTCTCTGCCAGTATTCGCTACTACTCGGCCCTCTTCGCAGCCGAGCCAACGGTCGTGAAAGTGGACTATGCGAAGTGGATGCTGGAGGATCCCCGCGTGAACTTCGCCATCTCGGCCCGTGGCGCGGAGACTGGCGTCGACCACCTCGGATTTCAGACAGACGACGCGGCCGAACTGGCCGAACTGAAGCAGCGAGCCGAAGCAGCCGACATGGCGTTGCTCGACGAAGGTGAGACCACCTGCTGCTATGCGAAAAGCGAGAAGTACTGGGTCACGGACCCCCAAGGCATCGCGTGGGAGCACTTCCATACCTTGGGCAATGTGCCGGTGTACGGCGAATCCCGAAAAGTCGACGCTGCTGGCCAGGAGTCGGCCTGTTGCGCCCCCCGAGCTCCGAAGGGCAAGCCGATCGGCATTGCGGTCAACGCCAAGCCTTCCTGCTGCTAAGGGTCCGTCATGAACGAAAAGACCTACAACGTGCTGTTCATCTGCACCGGCAATTCGGCACGCTCGATCTTGTCGGAAGGGTTGATGAACCATCTGGGCAAGGGGAGCTTCCGCGCCTATTCGGCCGGCAGTCATCCGACTGGCGTAGTCAATCCCCTCGCACTGGCGGCACTAGCTCGCCACGGGCTGGACACGACCACCTTTCGCAGCAAGAGCTGGGATGAGTTCTCACAAGACGGGGCGCCGAAACTCGATTTTGTCTTCACGGTGTGTGACAAGGCAGCGGGCGAAGTTTGTCCGGTATGGCCAGGCCAGCCGATGACAGCGCACTGGGGCGTCCCCGACCCGGCTGCCTGTGAGGGTACCGAGGCCCAGAAGCAGCAAGCCATCAACGACGCAACCATTACGCTCAAGCGCCGTATCGAATTGTTCCTGTCATTGCCGCTTCCGAAGCTGGACGCCGTCGCACTTCAGAAGGCTGTTAAGGACATCGGGAAACAGTGATACGCATTCCCTCCGCATCTGACTATTTCGTAGCGCCCCATGACCACCAACGTACTGATTTTGTGTACCCACAACTCGGCCCGCAGTGTGCTGAGCGAAGGAATGTTGAACCATCTGGCCAAGCAGTTTGGCCGCGATGTGCGCGCCTATAGCGCCGGAAGCTCGCCCAGCGGACGCATCAATCCGTTCGCCATCGAGGTGCTTGGCAATGCTGGCGTCGACGTCAGCGACTTCCGCAGCAAGAGCTGGGATGAATTTGTCGGCGAGAATGCCCCTGAGATGCGGGTGGTCATCACCGTGTGCGACAGTGCCGCCGCAGAGGCGTGCCCGTATTGGCCGGGCAGCCCGGTGAAGGTGCATTGGGGCTACCCTGACCCGTCGAACACGGAAGGCGGCGACGACAAGAAGCGGCAGGCTTTCGAGCTGACCCGGCAGGCCATCGGCTACCGCATGCTGCAACTGCTGACGCTGCCGCTGGACACGCTGAGCAATGCGGAACTGCAGGACCACCTTAACCGTATCTCGCAAAGCTGAGCGTCATGGTCGATCTGCGTAACAGACTGGGCGCCGAAGCCTTGGGAACGGCGCTGCTGCTGGCCATCGTTATCGGCTCGGGCATCATGGCAGAGCGGCTTGCCGGCGGCAATGTCGCCGTCGCCCTGCTGGCCAACACGGCGGCCACGGTCGGTGGCTTGTACATCTTGATTGAAGTCTTTGGCCCGATCAGCGGCGCGCACTTCAATCCAGCCGTCAGCGCGGTCATGGTGGCGCGAGGTGAACTGCCTGGCGCGGCGCTGCTGCCATACATCGCCGCCCAGCTCGTAGGCGCGGTGCTGGGGGCTTGGCTCGCCCATGCCATGTTTGACATGACGATCCTGCAGCTTTCCACCAAGGTCCGCAGCGGTCCGGGGCAATGGATTGCTGAAACCGTTGCGACCGCCGGCCTGCTTTTGGTGATTCTGCGCGCCCCGAACGGGCGCGCCTCTGCCATGGTGGCGGCCTATATCGGCTCGGCATACTGGTTCACCGCATCCACCTCGTTTGCCAATCCCGCAGCCGCGTTCGGGCGCATGTTCAGCGACAGCTTTGCGGGCATCGCACCGGCGAGCGTGCCGGGATTCATGCTGGCGCAATGTCTCGGCGCGGCCATCGGGCTGGGGCTGCATCGGCTGCTTGAGCCGCGTGCGTTACCCCACGGCCACCCAAATGTCATCGAAGCCTCCGGCGAGCACCAGGCAGACTGACGCTGACCGGAACCGGGGCGCCACTCTTGCCGCCTTGGTTGGAGTCCTTTCAACTGCCTGCAACCAGATACCAACTGAACCCGGGAAACCATGTCCGTCACCATCTATCACAACCCCGCCTGCGGCACATCGCGCAACACACTGGCCATGATCCGCAATGCGGGTATCGCGCCGAATGTCATCGAATATCCGAGCACGCCGCCTGACCGACAGACGTTGCAACAGATGATTAGCCTTGCGGGCCTCACAGTTCGTGAAGCCATCCGCGAAAAGGGTACGCCCTACGCCGAACTGGGCTTGTCCGACCCGGCCCTGACCGATGAGCAGTTGCTCGAAGCGATGCTGGCCCATCCGATCCTGATCAACCGGCCGTTCGTCATCACAGAGCGGGGCGTGCGGCTGTGCCGGCCATCGGAACTCGTGCTCGACATCCTGCCCTCGCCACAGCAAGGTGCCTTCACCAAGGAGGATGGCGAAGCCGTCATCGACGCGCAAGGCCGGAGGGTCAAATGACCATGGCGCTGCCTAACGTTATCCCGGCCGTGCTCGATACCCCGGACCTGAACAAGCTGGAACCGGTGCGCGTCAGCACGCATCCACCGCGCATCCTGCTGCTCTATGGCTCGCTGCGCGAAACGTCTTATAGCCGGCTGCTGGTGCAGGAAGCCGAGCGGATCCTGCAGCATTTCGGCGCGGAGACGCGCGTGTTCGATCCGCATGACCTTCCGGTGTGCGACAGTGTTCCCGCCGATCACCCCAAAGTGGTTGAACTGCGCAAGCTCTCGGAGTGGTCGGAAGGCCAAGTGTGGTGCAGTCCCGAGCGGCACGGCACGCTGACCGCGGTTTTCAAGAACCAGATCGACTGGCTGCCCCTGGAGATCGGATCCATCCGACCGACTCAGGGTCGCACGCTCGCGGTGATGCAGGTCTGCGGCGGCTCGCAGTCGTTCAACGCGGTCAACGCGCTACGCGTGCTGGGGCGCTGGATGCGCATGGTGACGATTCCCAATCAGTCATCGGTAGCCAAGGCATACCAGGAGTTCGACACGAACGGCCGCATGAAGCCGTCCTCCTACTATGACCGGGTGGTCGACGTCATGGAGGAACTGTACAAGTTCACTCTGCTGGTGCGTGATCGCAGCGACTATCTGACGGACCGCTATAGCGAACGCAAGGAAGCGGCGCCTGCGAACGTCGCCGCGCTCGCCGCGGCCGCCATGAGCCATGAACGGGACGCGCAGGTCACCGACACAGATAGCGGCGAAGTCGAATAAAAAACGGACGGGATGGCCATGGAGCCAACGAGTCGTGTGATTGCCAGCCAATCTCAGCACGCCTAACAGTACGGCCACGGACCCGCCACCCGCAAAGACTGCGTCCTCCCAGGCTCCTAAGGATGGCGTGCCCTCTCAGCGGCTTGCCTCGTTCACACTCGCCTTTGTCTTCGCCGCCACCTGGTTCATTAGCACCGCCATGGCGGCGCTCCTGCCGCGATTGCTGCAGGCAGGTGGTGCGACACTCGCAACTGCCGTGATGGTCGGTGCGCTGATCGGCCCCGCTCAGGTGGGTGCCCGGATATTGGAGTTCGGGCTGCTGCGCAAGATCCACCCGCTGCTTTCGGCCCGCATCGCTGCTGCGCTTCACCCTGCGGGTGCCATCGCGTTCGGCATTGTTGGGGCTGCTCTGGCGCAATGACCGCAAGCTTGCCCGACTCTTGCAGCGAGCCCGGCTCAAGTACCCCCAGGCCGCCATCGAAGACCTCGATGCCCGCCCCGGACGGGGCATTGATCGCAACCATCGCCGATGCGATTCTCGATCGACTGATGCACCGCATTCACCGCATCACGCTGGCCGGCGACTCAATGAGAAAGACTGCTCAAAAAACAAGCGCCACAGCCAGCGGCAACCCCACTGCCTAGCCTGGCAGAGTAGAATCCGTCCCCGCGCAACACCCTCAACCGATCACCGGTCACGATGCCGGAATTGCCGGTCACGACCAACCGGAAACCGCTGGGAAACAGCGGTCACGATAAAGCGGAATCCGCGGTCACGATGCCGGAATCAGCGGTCACATTCACCGGAATACGCACTCGGGCCAGTAAGGCGACCTCTTGGGTCGCGTGGAGGCGTTTCGAGCGCGGCAAGGAGTCGTTCCTATTCCCGTGTCCCAAGCGACGATTGCGCCCGCGGTTTTCGGCGGGCCGGCGAACCATCGACACGGCATTGTCAATGTGGATTCCCCATTCTTTGCCTGCCACATTGATTACATGGGAAATCAGGTTCAGGTCGCGGTTTGTTGTGGAGCCGGACACCTGCTTCAGTCGTTTGTCGCGCCATTCGGCGATGAGCTTGCCAGACAGGGCGGCAACCTTTACCTGTGCGAGTGGGTCGCGGAGCATCGCAGTGAGCCGATATCGTTCGGATTCGGCCCCTTTTTTCTGGCCGGACACCTCTTGTAGGTACCTTCGAATCAGATCGCCCAGGGTGTTTTTCTCAGCTTCGGTGCGATCAATGAAGACCCCGCGCTCGATCTCGGATTCGATTACCGTCGCCCATGCACGGGCGTCTGCCTTGGTGGAGAAGCTGCGGGAGAGGGTAGGCCAGCCTTTGCGCCGAATCTGGGCTTCCCAGTTCGAGCCCCGTTGCCGAATAGTCGCCATTCGTGGTCCTCACAAGTTTGCGTGTGGCAAATTTGTGGCAATCGGACCGATTCGAGGGAGGCCAGAAATCGCGGGGTTAGTGTGTCCTAACCCCAGAAATGAGAAAAGCCAGCACGAGGCTGGCTTTCCGTGTTCTGGTGGGTGGTACAGGGATTGAACCTGTGACCCCTGCCGTGTGAAGGCAGTGCTCTACCGCTGAGCTAACCACCCCTTTCTGCATCGTCGTTGCCGTCGTGCAGCGGAGAAATGAGATTATGCAGGGCTCCCTGTATCTTGTAAAGCCCTTTTCCCAACTTTTTGTTCAGGCGGCCATCGTGCCGGGTTCCTCGGCCGTGGCTTCCTGCCATACCGTCTTGCCGCCGCTGGCCTTGTCCAGGCCCTTGAGCAGATCGAAATGGGCTTCCAGTTCCGCCTCGGTGGCGCGCAGCACCGGCAGTACCAGCCGAGAGAGGTCGGCCGTAGCGGTGGCCCCGCCTGCGCCAGTGCCGCTTTCCATGGTGTCGATTACCAGCGAATCCTGGCCGCGGGTCATTGCCAGGTAGACCTCTGCCAGCAATTCCGCATCGAGCAATGCGCCGTGCAGCGTGCGGTGCGCGTTGCTGATCCCCAGCCGGTCGCACAGGGCGTCGAGGGAGTTGCGCTTGCCGGGGAACATCTGCCGCGCTTCGCGTAGCGTATCGATCACGTTGCCGACATGCTCGCGGAAGGGAGGCATGCCCAGCAGCTGGAATTCCATGTCGAGGAAGCCCAGGTCGAACTGCGCGTTGTGGATGATCAGCTCGGCATCTGCGACGAATTCGCGGATCTCGTGCACGACCTCGGCAAAGCGGGGTTTGTCCGCCAGGAACTCGACCGTGATGCCGTGGACGGCGATCGCACCTTCGTCGATGTCGCGCTCCGGGTTGACATAGAAGTGCAGGTGGCGCCCCGTCAGGCGGCGGTTAAGCAGCTCCACGCAGCCGATTTCGATCAGGCGGTCGCCGGTGGCGGCATTCAGGCCGGTGGTTTCGGTGTCGAGAACGATTTGTCGCATGGCGGGCATTCTAGCGGAGCGGCATTGCCCCGCGGTTCTTGTTGTGGCGTTGCGGCGGTTCAGCGGCCGATCGATTCGACGCCGCGGTTGGCCAGCGCATCGGCGCGCTCGTTGCCGGGATGACCGTTGTGGCCGCGCACCCAGTGCCACGAGATCTGGTGTCCCTGGGTCAGCGCGTCGAGTTCCTGCCACAGGTCGGCGTTCTTCACCGGCTTCTTGTCGGCGGTCTTCCAGCCGCGGGCTTTCCAGCCGGGCAGCCATTCGCTGATGCCTTTCTGGACATATTGCGAGTCGGTGTAGACCCGCACGGTGCAGGGCCGCTTGAGCGCGCGCAGCGCTTCGATCACCGCGGTCATCTCCATGCGGTTGTTGGTGGTGTTGGGCTCGCCGCCGAACAGTTCTTTTTCATTGGTGCCGGCGACGAGCACCGCACCCCAGCCGCCGCGGCCGGGATTGCCTTTGCAGGCGCCGTCGGAGTAGATCGTGACTTCTTGCATGGAATTCCGTTGGGGGCCGGCCGCGCAGCGCGGCCGGCGCATGGGTTGTCCGCCGTGGCTCCGGCTCAGTGGTCGTCGCCGGGCGTCTTGCCGTGGGTGCCGGTGGGCGTTGCCACGGGCGTTGCCACCGGTGCCAGCGCCGGCTTGGCTTTCCACGCAGGGCCGACCAGTCGTATGTTGCGCACGCGCTTGATCGCCGAGATCATATAGACCGCGCCGAAGATCGGCCACCAGCGGTCGCCGGCCTTTTCCATGAAGGCGGTGCGCTGCAGCCAGCGCTCGGTGCGATAGGGCGGGCAGTAGCAGCCGAAGCGGCCGCGGATGATATCGAAGCCGAGCAGCTTGAGCCAGTCCTTGATGCGCACGAAGCCGATCTGCTGCGCATCGGTCGGCAGGAAGGGCGTGGCGCCGAGCCGGTTCATGCCCTGGCGCGCGCCCCACAGGCTCATCGGGTTGAAGCAGGTGACCACCACGCGCCCTTCGGGCATCAGCACGCGCGAGACTTCGCGCAGCACTTCGTGCGGGTCTTCGGCAAACTCCAGGATATGGGGCAGGGTTACCAGGTCTACGCTCTGCGTGTCGAACGGCAGCTCGTCGAAGCGGCACAGCAGCTGGCGCGCGTCCGGATGTGCCGCGCGCGGCCCGTGCGGCCCGCTGGCCGGATCCAGCGCCAGCGCCGAGAACGGCATCCGGTTCTCGCGCAGGGTATCGACGTACGGCATGCCCAGCTGTACGGCGTGGTAGCCGAAGATGTCCGCCACGGTGCGGTCGTACTGCTGCGCTTCCCAGCGCAGCATGTACTTGCCGGGCGGCGAGGCCAGCCAGTCTTCCCAGCTTACAATCGGGCCATTGGGACCATTGGGGCCATTCAGGCCGCGCTGGCCGTACTCGCCGTTCCGGCGATTGGGACGATTGGACATAGGAGCATGCGCATGTTGAAGGTTGAGCCGATCCCGGCGTTCCAGGATAACTATATCTGGGCCATTCACGATGGGCATCATGCCGCCGTGGTCGATCCCGGCGAGTCGGCGCCGGTGGAGGAATTTCTGGCGCAGCGGGGGCTGGCTCTGGGCGCTATTGTAATCACTCACCACCACGGCGATCACCAGGGCGGCGTTGCCGGCCTGCTGGCGGCACACCCGAGCACGCCATCGGGCGCGCCGATGCCGGTGCTCGGGCCCGCCGGCGAACGTATCGGCGGACGCACCCGGGCGCTGCGCGAAGGCGACGAGGTGACACTGGCCGAGCCCCCGGTGACGTTGCGGGTGCTGGACGTACCCGGGCATACCGCCGGCCATATCGCCTATGTGGGCGACCTGGGCGAAGCGGGCCGCGCCGTGTTCTGCGGCGACACGCTGTTCGCCAGCGGCTGCGGGCGCCTCTTCGAGGGCTCGCCGGCGCAGATGCTGGCGTCGCTGGACAAGCTGGCGGGCCTGCCGGGCGACACCCGCGTCTACTGCGCCCACGAGTACACGCGCAGCAACGTGCGCTTTGCCCGGGCGGTCGAGCCGGATAATGCCGCGCTGGCGGCGTGGGAGCAGCGCGTCGATGCGCTGCGTGCCGCGGACACGCCTACGTTGCCGACCACCATCGCCCACGAGCGCGAGGTCAACCCGTTCCTGCGCTCGCGCGAGCCGTCGGTACGCGCAGCGGTGTCGGCGCACGGCGGTGCCACCGACAGCGATGCCAAGGCATTTGGCGCGCTGCGCAGGTGGAAGGACAATTTCCGCTAAATTAAAGGCAGGCCCGGCCGAAAACCCTTGCGGGTCAAGGCTTTCGGGGCGCTACCTAGAAAAATCTGATTGACGCGATAGGCCGTTTTTTTTAGCATCACGCATCCTTTTAGCGTCACGATTCGAGAACTTAATGAAAATTGGTCGATTACTGGCGGTAGTTGCGTGTGCGGCGCTGCTTGCAGCCTGCGCCAGCACCCCTACGCCGCCTGACGCCGATGCCAACGGCGCGACCGCCCAGACTGCCAGGCGCCAGGATCCGCTCAATTCGCTCAGCGACAAGTCGGCGCTGTCATCCTCTTCCACCATCAATGTCGACCAGGGCGGCCTGGACTGGCTGCGCGGCCCGTCCAACGATATCTGGGACCGGATCCGGCGCGGCTTTGCCATGCAGGACCTGGAGGGCACGCTGGTCGATGACCGCACCCAGTGGTATGCGCAGCGCCCGGAATACATGGAGCGCATGGTCGGGCGGTCGAGCCGCTACCTGTACCACATCGTCGAGGAACTGGAACGCCGCAAGATGCCGACCGAGCTGGCGCTGCTGCCGTTCGTCGAGAGCGCGTTCAACCCGCAGGCCCAGTCCAGCGCCAAGGCCGCCGGCATGTGGCAGTTCATCCCCAGTACGGGCAAGTCATACAACCTGAAGCAGAACATGTTCCGCGACGAGCGCCGCGATGTGCTGGCCTCGACCGATGCCGCACTGGACTATCTGCAGCGGCTCTATGACATGTTCGGCGACTGGCACCTGGCGCTGGCCGCGTACAACTGGGGCGAGGGCGCGGTGTCGCGCGCGATCGCGCGCAACCAGGCGCGCGGGCTGCCGACCGACTACGCCAGCCTGACCATGCCCAACGAGACGCGCTACTACGTGCCGAAGCTGCAGGCGGTCAAGAACATCATCGCCAACCCGGCCATCTATGGCGTCAGGCTGCCGGAGATCCCGGACCATCCGTACTTCGTCACGGTGACCACGTCGCGCGATATCGACGTGAACCTCGCCGCCAAGCTGGCGGACATGACGCTGGAAGAGTTCAAGGCGCTGAACCCGTCGTTCAACCGCCCGGTGATCCTGGGGGCATCCAACCCGCAGATCCTGCTGCCGTTCGACAATGCCGAGCGCTTCCAGTACAACCTGAACACCTACCGAGGCGGGCTGTCGAGCTGGACCGCGGTCACGGTGGACGGGCGCGAGCGCGTCGAGTCGCTGGCGGCGCGGCTCAATGTCGATGCCGACACGCTGCGCGAAATCAACAGCATTCCCAAGGGCATGCGCCTGAAGGCCGGCTCGACCGTGATGATCCCGCGTTCGGGCCGCCACGACCAGGACATCAGCGCGAGCCTGGCCGACACCGCCATGCTGGCGATGGAGCCCGACCTGCCCGACGCGCGCCGCGTGGTGGTGCGTGCAAGCCGGCGTGATACGGTGACGTCGGTGGCGCGGCGCTACGGCGTGTCGCCGGGCCAGGTGCAGTCCTGGAACAAGCTGTCCGGCACCAAGCTGGTGGCAGGGCAGAGCCTGGTGCTGATGGTGCCGGTGCGCGGTGCCGGCGCGGTCCGCGCGGCGCGTGCCGAACGGGCCGACCGGGCCGAGCGCGAAGACCGCGCCGAGCGCGCCGAACGTGGCAGCAAGGGCAGAATCGTGCGCGTCTCGACACAGGGGGGCAAGGCCGAGCCGCGCAAGCGCATCACTGTGGAAGCCTCCCCGCGCCGCGGTACCAAGGCGGCGCCGACGGCCAAGGTGGCGCGCGAGGCCAAGGCGGCCCCGGTGAAGGCATCGGCCAAGTCCAGCGTCAAGGCCAGCAGCAAGGGCAGCAAGGCGCGCTGAGCGCAGGGCTTGAGAGCAAAAAGGCGTGCCGGCGGCACGCCTTTTTTGCATCTGCCGTGTGCATCGGCCGGGGGCGGCACCCCTCTGAATCCCGTTTCCTCCACGCCCGCGCCGGTGGCAAACTACCGTCATCATCACAATGACCGCAGACGCGGAGGAGACTGCCATGACGGCAAGCCATGCCGTGCATGCCCGTTCGCTGGCCGACCCGCAGGGGTTCTGGGCCGAACAGGCGGCACGCATCGATTGGGAAACTCCCTTCGATCAGGTGCTCGACAACAGCCACGCGCCGTTCACCCGCTGGTTCGTGGGCGGACGCACCAACCTGTGCCACAACGCGGTAGACCGCCACCTGGCGGCGCGCGCCAGCCAGCCCGCCTTGCACTGGGTTTCGACCGAAGTTGACCAGTCCCGCAGCTACTCCTATGCCGAGCTGCACGACGAGGTCAACCGCATGGCGGCGATCCTGCAGGGGCTCGGGGTGCAGAAGGGCGACCGCGTGCTGGTCTACATGCCGATGATCCCGCAGGCTGCGTTTGCGATGCTGGCGTGCGCGCGCATCGGCGCGATCCATTCGGTGGTGTTCGGCGGCTTTGCCTCGGTGAGCCTGGCGGCACGGATCGACGACGCCCGCCCGCGCGTGGTGATCAGCGCCGACGCCGGCTCGCGCGCCGGCAAGGTCGTGCCGTACAAGCCGCTGCTGGACGAGGCCATCCGGCTGTCGTCGCACCAGCCGGAGAAGGTGCTGCTGGTCGACCGCCAGCTGGCCGACATGCCGCGCACCGAAGGCCGCGATGAAGACTACGCCACCTGGCGCGACCGCGTGGCCGGCGCGCAGGTGCCGTGCGCATGGCTGGAGTCGAGCGAGCCGTCGTATGTGCTCTACACCTCCGGCACCACCGGCAAGCCCAAGGGCGTGCAGCGCGATACCGGTGGCTACGCGGTGGCGCTGGCCACGTCGATGGAATACATCTTCTGCGGCAAGCCGGGCGACACCATGTTCACGGCCTCGGATATCGGCTGGGTGGTCGGCCACAGCTATATCGTCTACGGGCCCCTGCTGGCCGGGATGACCACGCTGATGTACGAAGGCACGCCGATCCGCCCGGACGGCGGCATCCTGTGGCGGCTGGTCGAGCAATACCGGGTCAACCTGATGTTCAGCGCGCCCACCGCGATCCGCGTGCTGAAGAAGCAGGACCCGGCCTGGCTGACCCGCTACGACCTGTCCAGCCTGCGCCTGCTGTTCCTGGCCGGCGAGCCGCTGGACGAGCCCACCGCGCGCTGGATCCAGGACGGCCTGGGCAAGCCGGTGGTCGACAACTACTGGCAGACCGAGTCGGGCTGGCCGATCCTGGCGATCCAGCGCGGCATCGAGCCGCTGCCGCCCAAGCTGGGCTCGCCGGGCGTGCCGGCCTACGGCTACGACCTGAAGATCGTCGACGAGAACACCGGCGAGGAATGCCCGCCCAACCAGAAGGGCGTGGTCGCGATCGACGGGCCGCTGCCGCCCGGCTGCATGAGCACGGTGTGGGGCGACGATGACCGCTTCGTGCGCACCTACTGGGAGGCGGTGCCGAACCGGCTGTGCTATTCCACCTTTGACTGGGGCGTGCGCGACGAGGACGGCTATGTCTTTATCCTCGGCCGCACGGACGATGTGATCAATGTCGCCGGCCACCGGCTGGGCACGCGCGAGATCGAGGAAAGCCTGTCTTCGAACGCCGCCGTGGCCGAGGTGGCGGTGGTGGGCGTGCAGGATGCGCTCAAGGGCCAGGTGGCGATGGCGTTCTGCATCGCGCGCGATCCGGCCCGCACCGCAACGCCGCAGGAGCGGCTGGCGCTGGAAGGCGACCTGATGAAGACGGTGGAACAGCAACTCGGCGCCGTGGCGCGGCCGGCGCGGGTATTGTTTGTCAATGCGCTGCCCAAGACGCGTTCGGGCAAGCTGCTGCGGCGCGCCATGCAGGCTGTGGCGGAGGGCCGCGACCCGGGCGACCTGACCACCATCGAAGATCCGGGTGCGCTGGAGCAGATCCAGGCGGCGCTGAAGGGATGAAGGGTTGAAGCGGTCGACGGTGCGGAGTGCGTGGCGAGGCACTCCGCACCGAATGCTTGCCTTATCTCGTGATGCAATCTAATATTTGAAGCATAAAATATTTAGACATGATCTACATGACGGCACGGCCGGCAGGAGATGAAGCGATGCGAGTGCTTTGTATTGGCGGCGGCCCCGCCGGACTGTACTTCGGCCTGTTGATGAAACTGCAGGACCCGGCTAACGAAGTGATCGTGGTCGAGCGCAACCGGCCGTACGACACCTTCGGCTGGGGCGTGGTGTTCTCCGATGCCACCATGGACAACCTGAAGCAAGCCGATCCGGTGAGCGCCGACGAGATCAACGCCGCCTTCAACCACTGGGACGACATCGACATCCATATCGGCGGGCGCACCATCCGTTCCGGCGGCCATGGCTTTATCGGCATCGGCCGCAAGCGCCTGCTCAACATCCTGCAGGCGCGCTGCGAAGCGCTCGGCGTCAGGCTGGTGTTCGAGAACGATGTCACCGACGACCAGGCGCTGGCAATGCAATACCAGGCTGACCTGGTAATCGCCTCGGATGGCCTGAACAGCCGCATCCGCACCCGCTACGCCGAGACCTTCCAGCCCGACATCGATACGCGCCAGTGCCGCTTCGTCTGGCTGGGCACGCACAAGCTGTTCGACGCCTTCACCTTCGCCTTCGAGAAGACCGAGCACGGCTGGTTCCAGGCGCATGCCTACCGCTTCGACGACAACACCTCGACCTTTATCGTCGAAACACCGGAATCGGTCTGGCGCGCCGCCGGCATCGACGAGATGAGCCAGGAAGAGGGCGTGGCGTATTGCGAGAAGCTGTTTGCGCGTTACCTCGACGGCAACAAGCTGATTACCAACGCGGCGCACCTGCGCGGCTCGGCGATCTGGATCCGCTTCCCGCGCGTGATCTGCCGCCAGTGGGTGCATTGGAACACGCTGCCGGACGGTCGCCGCGTGCCCGTAGTGCTGATGGGCGATGCCGCGCACACGGCGCACTTCTCGATCGGTTCCGGCACCAAGCTGGCACTGGAAGATGCGATCGACCTGGCCGAAGAGATCCGCGGCAGCGGCCACGACGGCCTGCCTGATGCGCTGGCGCGCTATGAAGCCACGCGCGGCGTGGAAGTGCTGAAGATCCAGAATGCCGCGCGCAACTCGACCGAGTGGTTCGAGAACGTCGAGCGCTACGCCGGCAGCTTGCCGCCGGAGCAGTTCGCCTATTCGCTGCTGACGCGTTCGCAGCGCATCTCGCACGAGAACCTGCGCGTGCGCGACGCCGATTATGTGGCGCAATTCGAGCACTGGCTGGCGCAACAGGCCGGCGTGCCGCAGCAAAGCCTGAAGCTGCGCGAGCATGAGCCGTTGCCGCCGATGTTCACGCCGTTCCGGCTGCGCGGCGTCACGCTGAAGAACCGCGTGGTGGTGTCGCCGATGGCGATGTACTCCTGCACCGACGGCATGCCGGGCGACTTCCACCTGGTTCACCTCGGTTCGCGCGCGCTGGGCGGCGCCGGCATGGTGGTGGCGGAAATGACCTGCGTGTCGCCCGATGCGCGCATCACGCCGGGCTGCCCGGGCTTGTGGAACGATGAGCAGCGCGACGCATGGAAGCGCGTCGTCGATTTCGTCCATGCCAACAGCGATGCGCGCATCGCCATGCAGATCGGCCACTCGGGCCGCAAGGGGTCGACGCAACTTGGCTGGGAAGCGATGGACCATCCGCTGCCGCAGGGCAACTGGCCGGTGATGTCGGCCTCGCCGCTGCCGTACCTGCCCGGCGAGTCGCAGACCCCGCGCGAGATGACGCGGGACGACATGGACCGCGTGCGCGACGACTTCGTGGCCAGCGCGCGGCGCGCGGCCGAAGCGGGCTTCGACTGGCTCGAGCTGCACTGCGCCCACGGCTACCTGCTGTCGAGCTTTATCTCGCCGCTGACCAATACGCGCAACGACGAATACGGCGGCTCGCTCGCGGCGCGGCTGCGCTATCCGCTGGAGGTGTTCGAGGCCGTGCGCGCGGTATGGCCGCAGGACAAGCCGATGTCGGTGCGCATCTCGGCGCACGACTGGGTCGAAGGCGGCATCACGCCCGACGACGGCGTCGAAATCGCCCGCGCCTTCAAGGTCGCCGGCGCCGACATGATCGATTGCTCGTCGGGGCAGGTCAGCCCGGACCAGGCGCCGGTCTATGGCCGCATGTACCAGACCCCGTTCGCCGATCGCATCCGCAACGAGGCGGGCATCGCCACCATCGCCGTGGGCGCGATCTTCGAGGCCGATCATGTCGACTCGATCATCGCCGCGGGCCGCGCCGACCTGTGCGCGATCGCGCGGCCGCACCTGGCCAACCCGGCGTGGACGCTGCAGGAAGCCGCGCGCATCGGCTACCGCGACATCAACTGGCCCAAGCAGTACCTGGCGGGCAAGCGGCAACTGGAAACCAATCTCGAACGCGCCGCGGCGCAGGAGAAGCAGGCATGACGGGCAGCATGGCGACACTGGCCGGCAGGCACGCGCTGGTCACCGGCGGCGGGCGCGGCATCGGCGCAGCGATCGCGCGGCGGCTGCTGGCCGACGGCGCCAGCGTCACGCTGCTGGGGCGCGATGCCGGCACGCTGCAAGCGACGGTGCAAGTCCTGCGCGAGCAGGCACCGGCAGGCGCCAACGTTTCGTTCGTCACGGCCGATATCGCCGATGCCGGCAGCGTAGCGCGCGCCTTTGCCGCGGCCACGGAGCAGGCTGGTCCGGTATCGATGCTGGTCAACAACGCCGGGCAGGCGCACAGCGCCCCCTTCATGAAGACCGATGCCGCGCTGTGGCAGCGCATGCTCGACGTCAACCTGACCGGCACCTTCCTGTGCACGCAGGCCGCTCTGCCTGCGATGCTCGAAGCCGGCTGGGGCCGCATCGTCAACGTGGCCAGCACCGCCGGGTTGATCGGCTACGGCTACGTCAGCGCCTATTGCGCGGCCAAGCATGGCGTGATCGGACTGACGCGCGCGCTGGCGCTGGAGACCGCGGCCAAGGGCGTGACCGTCAACGCGGTTTGCCCGGGCTACACCGAGACCGATATCGTGCGCGACGCCGTCGCCAACATCGTCGGCAAGACCGGCCGCAGCGAGGACCAGGCGCGCGCCGAACTGGCCGCGCGCAACCCGCAGCGGCGACTGGTGCAACCCGAGGAGGTGGCCGACGCCGTGGCATGGCTGTGCCAGCCGTCCGCCGGCGCGATCACCGGGCAGGCGATCCCGGTGGCCGGCGGCGAAGTGATGGCGGGCTGACAAAACAAGGACCTGAGAGAGAACCATGACTGAAATCGCACTCGACATGCGCCACCACAAGCGCAGCTTTGCCGGCTACGAACCGCGGCACTTCCTGTGGTCGGTGTCCGACGACGGCAAGGTCGGCACCATCACGCTGAACCGGCCGGAGCGCAAGAACCCGCTGACGTTCGACTCCTATGCCGAGCTGCGCGACCTGTTCCGCGCGCTGTGCTACGCCAGCGACATCAAGGCGGTGGTGGTCACCGGCGCCGGCGGCAATTTCTGCTCGGGCGGCGACGTGCACGAGATCATCGGGCCGCTGACGCAGATGACCATGCCCGAACTGCTCGACTTCACGCGCATGACCGGCGACCTGGTCAAGGCGATGCGCGCGTGCCCGCAGCCTGTGATCAGCGCGGTCGACGGCATCTGTGCCGGCGCGGGCGCGATGATGGCGCTGGCTTCGGACATGCGGCTGGGCACGGCGCAAGCCAGGACCGCGTTCCTGTTCGTGCGCGTTGGGCTGGCTGGCGCCGACATGGGCGCGTGCTCGCTGCTGCCGCGCGTGATCGGACAGGGGCGTGCCAGCGAGCTGCTCTATACCGGCCGCGCCATGAACGCGGAGGAGGGGCTGCAGTGGGGCTTCTTCAATGCGCTGCATCCGTCCGAGGCCGTGCTGGCACAGGCGCAGGCACTGGCCGCGCAGCTCGCCGCCGGGCCGACCTTCGCCCACGGCGTGACCAAGAAGCTGCTGCACCAGGAATGGAACATGGGGCTGGACGAGGCCATCGAAGCCGAAGCCGAAGCCCAGGCCATCTGCATGCAGACGCGCGATTTCCGCCGCGCCTACGATGCCTTCGTGGCCAAATCGAAGCCGGTGTTCGAAGGCGACTGAGCCAGGGAGCCGCGATGTCAGACAAGACCTATCTCGACCTGCCGCTGTTCGACGACGCGCACCGCACGCTGGAGCGCGAGCTTGACGCCTGGTGCGCGCAGCACCTGCATGTCGACCACGGCGATGCCGATGCCGCCTGCCGCGCCCTGGTGCGCCAGCTCGGCGAAGCGGGCTGGCTGCGCTATTGCGTGCCGGCCACGCACGGTGGCGCGTTGCCCGCGCTCGACTCACGCTCGCTGTGCCTGCTGCGCGAGACGCTGGCGCGCCATGACGGCCTGGCCGACTTTGCCTTCGCGATGCAGGGGCTGGGCTCGGGCGCGATCTCGATTGCCGGCAGCGAAGCGTTGCGCGCGCAATACCTGCCGCGCGTGGCGCGCGGCGAAGCGATCGCCGCCTTTGCCCTGTCCGAGCCCGAGGCCGGTTCCGATGTCGCGGCGATGCAATGCAGCGCGCGGCTGTCGGAAGACGGCAAGCACTATGTGATCGACGGCACCAAGACCTGGATCTCCAATGGCGGCATCGCGGACTTTTATTGCGTGTTCGTGCGCACCGGCGAAGCGCCGGGCGCGCGCGGCATCTCGGCCTTCGTGGTCGATGCCGACACGCCGGGCCTGACCATCGCCGAGCGCATCGACGTGATCGCGCCGCACCCGCTTGCCACGCTGCGCTTCGACAACTGCCGCGTGCCGGTCGGCAACCGGCTGGGCGAGGCGGGGCAGGGCTTCAAGGTGGCGATGATGACGCTCGACATCTTCCGCGCCTCGGTGGCGGCGGCTGCATTGGGCTTCGGGCGCGCCGCGCTGGACGATGCGCTGGCGCGTGCCTGCGAGCGGCCGATGTTCGGCGGCGTGCTGGCCGACCTGCAACTGACGCAGGCCGCCATCGGCGACATGGCAACGGCCATCGACGCGGCCGCGCTGCTGACCTATCGCGCGGCCTGGCTGCGCGACGTCAGGAAAGAGCGCACCACGCGCGAAGCGGCGATGGCCAAGATGGTCGCGACCGAGAACGCGCAGCAGGTCATCGACCGCGCGGTGCAGATGTTCGGCGGCCTCGGCGTCAAGGTCGGCACGCGCGTGGAAAGCCTGTACCGCGAGATCCGCTCGCTGCGCATCTATGAAGGCGCCACCGAGGTGCAGAAGCTGATCATCGCCCGCGAAACACTGGCCGGCCGGAAGGCCTGAGCCATCCGACCGGAACTGCCGTACCGACAGAGCAGACAGGAGACAAGCCATGGCGACCACCGCCCACCTCGATACCTTCGCCCGCGACCGCCTGCCGCCGCCCGAGCAGTGGCCGGTGTTCCGCTTCAATGCCGACACTGACTACCCGGCGCGGATGAACTGCGCGGTGGAACTGGTCGATCGCCACGTGCGCGAAGGTCGCGGCGAGCGCATCGCCATTCGCCATCGCCCTGCGAGTCAAGCAGGCCAGGCGGGCCAGATCGAGACGGTCACCTACGCGCAACTGGCGGCGCTGGTCAACCGCATCGCCCATGTGCTGGTCGAGGACATGGCGCTGGTGCCCGGCAACCGTGTGCTGCTGCGCGGGCCCAACAACCTGATGATGGCCGCAAGCTGGCTCGCCACCATCAAGGCCGGCCTGATTGCCGTGCCGACCATGCCGCTGCTGCGCGCCAGGGAACTGAAGCAGGTCATCGACAAGGCGCAGGTCACCGCGGCGCTGTGCGATGCGCGGCTGCGCGAGGACCTCGACGCCAACCAGCGCGCCGGCGGCGCATACCATTGCCCGACCCTGGCGCGCGCGCTGTATTTCAACGGCACCGGCGAGGGTTCGCTGGAAGCCGCGATGGCGGGCAAGCCCGACAGCTTCGATGCCTGCGACACCGCCAGCGACGATATCTGCCTGATTGCCTTCACCAGCGGCACCACCGGACAGCCCAAGGGCACCATGCATTTCCACCGCGACGTGCTGTCCATGTGCGACCTGTTCCCGCGCCATGTGCTGCGCTCCGTGCCGGACGATATCTTCTGCGGCACGCCGCCGATCGCCTTCACGTTCGGGCTGGGCGGCATGCTGTGCTTTCCGTTGCGCATCGGCGCCAGTACGGTGCTGGCGGAGAAGCTCACGCCGGAATCGCTGCTGGAGCTGATCCACGACTTCCGCGCCACCATCGTCTTCACCGCGCCCACGTTCTACCGGCAGATGGCGGCGCTGGCGCCGCGCTTCGATATCTCCAGCCTGAGGCATAGCGTATCGGCCGGCGAGGCGTTGCCGGACGCCACGCGCCAAGGCTGGAAGGCCGCTACCGGCATCGAGATGACCGACGGCATCGGCGGCACCGAGATGATGCATATCTTTATCTCCAGCGCCGGTGCCGAGGTCAGGCCGGGTGCCATTGGCAAGGTGGTGCCCGGCTACGTGGCGCAGATCGTCGACGACGAGATGCGGCCGCTGCCTCCGGGGCAGGTGGGCAAGCTGGCGGTGCAGGGCCCGACCGGCTGCCGTTACCTGGACGACCCGCGCCAGGCCAACTACGTGAAGGCGGGCTGGAACCTGCCGGGCGATACCTTCACGGTCGACGCAGACGGCTATTACTTCTACCAGGCGCGCTCCGACGACATGATCATCTCGGCCGGCTACAACATCGCCGGCCCCGAGGTGGAGAGCACGCTGATGCAGCACGAATCGGTGGCCGAGTGCGGCGTGGTCGGCGCACCCGACGACGGGCGTGGGCAGGTGGTCATGGCCTACGTGGTGCTGCGCGAGGGCGTGCCCGCGGACGACGCCACGCGCACCGCGCTGCAGGACTACGTCAAGCGCCAGATCGCGCCGTACAAGTATCCGCGCCGCATCGAGTTCGTGCCGGCGCTGCCGCGCACCGAGACCGGCAAGCTGCAGCGCTTCCGGTTGCGCCAGATGGCGGAGCAGGGCAATGGCGGCAACCACGGTGGGAGCAAATCATGAGCCCGGTCTTCCGCAGCACCGTCCTGGTGCGCTTCAAGCACTGCGACGCGGCCGGGATCGTGTTCTACCCGCGCTACTTCGAGATGCTCAACGACTTCATCGAAGACTGGTTCGGCGAAGCGCTGGGCTGGCCCTTCGACGTCATGCACGGCGAGGGCCGGGCCGGCGTGCCGACCGCGGAGCTGGAATGCCGCTTCCTGGCGCCGAGCCGGCTGGGCGAGGTGCTCACGCGCGAACTGCGCGTGCTCAAGCTCGGCCAGTCCAGCTTCACGCTGGCGATCCGCTTTGCCGGCCCGCACGACGATACCCGCATGGAAGTGACGCAGCGGCTGGTCTGCGTCGACACCGGCTCGATCGCGCCGCAGCCGTTGCCGGAGGCCGTGCGCCAGGCCATGGCGGCCTACCTGGTGGCAACGGCCTGACTGGCCGGCTACCGCATTCCCGACCGAATTCCCGATCCATCAATCAGAAAGCAAAAGGACATCAACCATGAAAATCCTGCAGCCGCCCGACTGGGCGCCCCCGCGTGGCTACGCCAACGGCATGATGGCCGAGATCCAGGCCGGCAGCCGCCTGCTCTTTGTCAGCGGCCAGATCGGCTGGAACGGCAAGTGCGAGTTCGAGACCGACGATTTCGGCCTGCAGGTGGCGCAGGCGCTGCGCAATGTGGTCGACGTGCTGGCCGCCGGCGGGGCGAAGCCTGAACATATCGCGCGCATGACCTGGTATGTGAAGGACAAGGCGGAATATGTCGGTGCCTATGGGGCGATCGGCCAGCACTACCGCGCCATCATTGGCCGGCACTTTCCGGCGATGACGGCGGTCGAGGTGGCCGACCTCGTCGAGCCGCGCGCCAAGGTGGAAATCGAGGTGACGGCGGTCGTGCCGCCGGATGCGTAACGGGGTCTGCACACCGCCGGACCTGGGCGCGGGCACCGGCGGGCCGGGTGCCCGCGGCGGCGCCCGTGTGATGCAAGTCCTTGAAAACTTGAGAAATTGGGTGGCGCGGGATATAATTCGAAAGTTTCGCTTTCAGAACCCTTCACCCTAGCGCCAACCGCTTTCCACCTTCCGCCGCCCCCATCCGCGCCGCCTTTGCCGTTCGCACCTGATGTGATGCAAAGAGCATGCCGCAACCGGATCCGACCGCATCGGCGCAATGCCGCTGCCGACGTCACGGATCCAGCCTGGGAGGCACGAGGCGTCGATTGGTCGGTCACGGGGTGAGTCCAGCAGGAGCCTACCCGTGTTACCGTCTTTTCCGTCCGCCATTCTCGCGCTAGCAGACGGCACGGTCTTTCGTGGCTATTCCATTGGCGCTTCCGGCCATACCATCGGTGAAGTGGTGTTCAACACCGCCATCACCGGTTACCAGGAAATCCTCACCGACCCGAGCTATTCGCGGCAGATCGTCACGCTGACGTATCCGCATATCGGCAACTACGGTGTCAATCCTGAGGATGTCGAAGCCACGAAAGTCCATGCCGCCGGCCTGATCATCAAGGATCTGCCGATCCTGGCCTCCAATTTCCGCAAGGAACACACCCTCGCGCACTACCTGAAGCAGGAAAAGGTGGTGGCGATCGCCGGCATCGATACCCGCAAGCTGACCCGCATCCTGCGCGAGAAGGGCGCCCAGAACGGCTGCATCCTGGCCGGCGAGGACAACGTGCAGAAGGCCATCGACCTGGCCCGCTCGTTCCCCGGCCTGGCCGGCATGGACCTGGCCAAGGTGGTCTCGGTCAAGGAACCGTACGAGTGGACCCAGTCCGAGTGGGCGCTGGGCGAAGGCTACGGCAAGCAGGACAAGCCGCAGTTCCACGTGGTTGCCTATGACTACGGCGTCAAGTTCAACATCCTGCGCATGCTGGCCGAGCGCGGCTGCAAGGTGACGGTGCTGCCGGCCCAGGCCACCGCCGCCGACGCGCTGGCGCTGAATCCGGACGGCGTGTTCCTGTCCAACGGCCCCGGCGACCCGGAGCCGTGCGACTACGCCATCGCCGCCACGCGCGAGTTCATCGAGCGCGGCATCCCGACCTTCGGCATCTGCCTGGGCCACCAGATCATGGCCCTGGCCGTCGGCGCCAAGACGCTGAAGATGAAGGCCGGCCACCACGGCGCCAACCACCCGGTCAAGGACCTGGAGGATGGCCGCGTGATGATCACGTCGCAGAACCACGGTTTCGCGGTCGATGCCGACACGCTGCCCGCCAACGCGCGCGTGACCCACGTGTCGCTGTTCGACGGCACGCTGCAGGGCTTCGCGCTGACCGACAAGCCGGCGTTCTGCTTCCAGGGTCACCCGGAAGCCTCGCCTGGCCCGAACGACGTGGCTTACCTGTTCGACCGCTTCATCCAGCACATGACCGACGCGCGCAAGTAAGCGCGACCGGAACAGCGCTGGACCAAGGGACATCCCATGAACGCCTTCATGCAAACCGCCTTCGGCATCACCGATTTCTGGACCTACCTGCTCGGCACGATCTTTATCGTGCTGCTGCCGGGGCCGAACTCGATGTACGTGCTGTCGGTGGCGGCGCAGCGCGGCGTGCGCGCCGGCTACAAGGGCGCGTGCGGGGTGTTCCTGGGCGATTTCGTGCTGATGGTGCTGTCGGCGGCGGGCGTGGCCTCGCTGCTGAAGGCCAGCCCGGCGCTGTTCTACGTGGTGAAGTACATCGGTGCGGCCTACCTGGCGTGGATCGGCTTCAGCATGCTGCGCGGCGCGGTGCGCAACTGGGCCGCGCGCGGCGATGCGGCCGCGACTGCGCCCGTGGGCAAGGCCGACCAGTCCGACCCGTTCCGCAAGGCGTTGCTGATCAGCCTGCTGAACCCGAAGGCGATCCTGTTCTTCATTTCGTTCTTCATTCAGTTCGTCGATCCGGCCTTCGCCTATCCGGCGCTGTCGTTCTCCGTGCTGGGTGTGGTTGCCCAGCTATGCAGCTTCGCCTACCTGACCACGATCATTTTCGTGGGCGCGACGCTGGCCGATGCGTTCCGGCGCCGCCGGCGCCTGTCGGCGGGCATGTCGAGCGGGGTGGGCGCGATGTTCATCGGCTTCGGCGCCAAGCTGGCCACGGCCACCATGAACTAACCGCAGCGGCGGACAGACTGACATTTTCGAATCCCGACGGATTCCCTGATTACCGGCACGGCCCGCATGCAAGCGGGCCGGCCCATAAAGAGAGCGTGCAATGCCAAAACGCACAGACATCAAGAGCATCCTGATCATCGGCGCGGGCCCCATCATCATCGGCCAGGCGTGCGAGTTCGACTACTCCGGCGCCCAGGCCTGCAAGGCCCTGCGCGAAGAAGGCTTCAAGGTCATCCTGGTCAATTCGAATCCGGCGACCATCATGACCGACCCGGCCACGGCCGACGTGACCTACATCGAGCCGATCACCTGGGAAGTGGTCGAGCGCATCATCGAGAAGGAGCGCCCCGACGCGATCCTGCCGACCATGGGCGGCCAGACCGCGCTGAACTGCGCGCTGGACCTGCACCGCCACGGCGTGCTGGACAAGTACAAGGTCGAGCTGATCGGCGCGTCGCCCGAGGCCATCGACAAGGCCGAAGACCGCCAGAAGTTCAAGGACGCGATGACCAAGATCGGCCTGGGCTCGGCCAAGTCCGGCATCGCCCACTCGATGGACGAAGCCGTGGCCGTGCAGGGCCGCATCGCCCAGGAAACCGGCACCGCCGGCTACCCGATCGTGATCCGTCCGTCGTTCACGCTGGGCGGCACGGGCGGCGGCATCGCCTACAACCGCGAGGAATTTGAAGAGATCTGCAAGCGCGGCCTGGACCTGTCGCCGACGCGCGAGCTGCTGATCGAGGAATCGCTGCTGGGCTGGAAAGAGTATGAGATGGAAGTGGTCCGCGATAAGAAGGACAACTGCATCATCATCTGCTCGATCGAGAACCTGGACCCGATGGGCATCCACACCGGCGACTCGATCACCGTGGCCCCGGCCCAGACCCTGACCGACAAGGAATACCAGATCCTGCGCAACGCCTCGCTGGCCGTGCTGCGCGAGATCGGCGTGGACACCGGCGGCTCCAACGTGCAGTTCTCGATCAACCCGAAGGACGGTCGCATGATCGTCATCGAGATGAACCCGCGCGTGTCGCGTTCGTCGGCGCTGGCCTCCAAGGCAACCGGCTTCCCGATCGCCAAGGTCGCGGCCAAGCTGGCCGTCGGCTACACGCTGGACGAGTTGAAGAACGAGATCACCGGCGGCGCGACGCCGGCGTCGTTCGAGCCGTCGATCGACTACGTGGTCACCAAGGTGCCGCGCTTCGCCTTCGAGAAGTTCCCGCAGGCGGACAGCCACCTGACCACCCAGATGAAGTCGGTGGGCGAGGTGATGGCGATGGGCCGCACCTTCCAGGAATCGTTCCAGAAGGCGCTGCGTGGCCTGGAAGTGGGCGTGGATGGCCTGGACGAGAAGTCGACCGACCGCGACGAGATCGTCGAGGAAATCGGCGAAGCGGGTCCGGACCGCATCTGGTATGTCGGCGATGCGTTCCGCATCGGCATGTCGCTGGAAGAGGTCTACAGCGAGACCGATATCGATCCGTGGTTCCTGGCCCAGATCGAAGACATCGTCAAGACCGAAGGCCTGGTCAAGGCACGCACGCTGGAAAGCCTGTCGGCCGCCGAACTGCGCCACCTGAAGCAGAAGGGCTTCTCCGACCGCCGCCTGGCCAGGCTGCTGAAGACCGACGCCCGCGCCGTGCGCGAAGCGCGCATCGCCCACAAGGTGCGCCCGGTCTACAAGCGCGTGGATACCTGCGCGGCAGAGTTCGCCACCAACACCGCCTACATGTACTCGACCTATGAGGCCGAGCATGGCGAGTGCGAAGCCAACCCGACCGACAAGAAGAAGATCATGGTGCTGGGCGGCGGCCCGAACCGGATCGGCCAGGGCATCGAATTCGACTACTGCTGCGTGCACGCCGCGCTGGCGCTGCGCGAAGACGGGTACGAGACCATCATGGTCAACTGCAACCCGGAAACCGTGTCGACCGACTATGACACCTCGGACCGCCTGTATTTCGAGCCGGTGACGCTGGAAGACGTGCTGGAGATCGTCGCGATCGAGAAGCCGGTCGGCGTGATCGTGCAGTACGGTGGCCAGACCCCGCTGAAGCTGGCACTGGACCTGGAAGCCAACGGCGTGCCCATCATCGGTACCAGCCCCGACATGATCGACGCCGCGGAAGACCGCGAGCGCTTCCAGAAGCTGCTGCAGGACCTGGGCCTGCGCCAGCCGCCCAACCGCACCGCGCGTGCCGAGGACGAAGCGCTGCGCCTGGCCGAAGAGATCGGCTACCCGCTGGTGGTGCGCCCGTCGTACGTGCTGGGCGGCCGCGCGATGGAAATCGTGCACGAGCCGCGCGACCTCGAGCGCTACATGCGCGAGGCCGTCAAGGTGTCGAATGACTCCCCGGTGCTGCTGGACCGCTTCCTGAATGACGCTATCGAGTGCGATGTCGACGCCCTGAGCGACGGCAAGCGCGTGTACATCGGCGGCGTGATGGAGCACATCGAGCAGGCCGGCGTGCACTCGGGCGACTCCGCCTGCTCGCTGCCGCCGTACTCGCTGTCGGCCGAGACCGTGGCCGAACTGAAGCGCCAGACCGCCGCCATGGCCAAGGCGCTGAACGTGGTCGGCCTGATGAACGTGCAGTTCGCTATCCAGCAGAACAACGGTGTCGACACCGTCTATGTGCTCGAAGTGAACCCGCGCGCTTCGCGTACGGTGCCGTACGTGTCCAAGGCCACCGGCATGCAGCTGGCCAAGATCGCCGCGCGCTGCATGGCCGGCCAGTCGCTGGACGAGCAGGGCATTACCGACGAGGTGGTGCCGCCGTACTACAGCGTCAAGGAAGCCGTGTTCCCGTTCAACAAGTTCCCGGGTGTCGATCCGGTCCTCGGACCTGAAATGCGCTCCACCGGTGAAGTGATGGGCGTGGGCAAGACCTTCGGCGAGGCACTGTTCAAGAGCCAGCTGGCAGCGGGTTCGCGCCTGCCGGAAAAGGGCACCGTGCTGATCACCGTGAAGGACAGCGACAAGCCGCGCGCGGTTGCCGTGGCCCGCATGCTGCACGACCTGGGCTACCCGATCGTCGCCACCCGCGGCACCGCGTCGGCCATCGAGGCCGCCGGCATCCCGGTCAAGGTGGTGAACAAGGTCAAGGACGGGCGTCCGCACATCGTCGACATGATCAAGAACGGCGACCTGGCGCTGGTGTTCACCACCGTCGACGAGACCCGCGGCGCGATCGCGGACTCGCGTTCGATCCGTACCTCGGCGCTGGCCAACCGCGTGCCTTACTACACCACCATCGCCGGCGCCAGCGCCGCGGTGGAGGGCCTGAAGCACATGCAGAGCCTGGAGGTCTATGACCTGCAAGGCCTGCACGGCACGCTGGCGTAAGCCACGCTGCACATTGCCATCCCGCCGGGCGCTCGCGTCCGGTCAAAGGGACGGCAAGGCCCGGAAGCCCGCCGGTGTTGATGCCGGCGGGCTTCTTGGCCTAAACTACGTCAAATTCATCGATCGAATCGGCCTGGCACCAGTGCATGCAGTGTGCGGCCCTTCGGTCCTGTCTGAAAGCCGCGGTTGAGCGGAAGTGCCCTGGCAGGTATTGCCAGGATGGCTCCTGCTCCGCTGCGGCTCATTTTTTTGTTGAACGAAGACATGAGCACCATTCCGATTACCAAGCGTGGCGCCGAACTGCTCAAGGAAGAGCTGCAGCGCCTCAAGGCTGTCGAGCGTCCGGCGGTGATCAATGCCATCTCCGAAGCACGCGCTCAAGGCGACCTTTCCGAAAACGCCGAATACGACGCTGCCAAGGAAAAGCAGGCCTTTATCGAAGGCCGCATCCTGGAAGTGGAGTCCAAGCTGTCGACCGCGCAGGTCATCGACCCGACCCAGCTGGATACCGACGGCCGCATCGTCTTTGGCGCGACCGTTGACCTGGAAGACCTGGAGTCCGGCAGGCCGGTCAGCTACCAGATCGTGGGCGATGACGAGGCCGACCTCGACACCGGCAAGATCTCGGTCAGCTCGCCGATCGCGCGTGCGCTGATCGGCAAGTTCGAAGGCGACGTCGCCACCGTGCTGGCCCCTGGCGGCGAGCGCGAGTACGAAGTCATTACCGTCCGCTATATCTGAGGCCGGTCGGGCCGGGTATGGCGCTCGCCCGCCATCCGGCCCCCGGAAAGACCGGCACGTGTTCTCTTCTTCCTATAACAGCCTGCCGCCGCTGCCGCACCGGCTATTCCTGCTGCTGACGGTGGTGTGGGCGGGCAGCCTGTGGACGGTTGGCTACATGGTGGCGCCGACGCTGTTCTCGGTACTGCCCAGCCGCGAGATGGCTGGCATGATCGCAGGTCACCTGTTTCATACCGAAGCCATCATCGGCGTGACCATCGGCGTGCTGCAGCTGGTGCTGTGCAACGTGATGATCCGCCGCGGCGCCAACCGCTATCGCAGCCTGCGCTGGCTGGTGCTCGGCATGCTGTGCTGCGTACTGGTCGGCTACTTCGGCATCCAGCCGTTCATGGGGAGCCTGAAGGAAAAGGCGCAGGCGCTGGGGCTGGGGGTTTCGGAATCGCCTTACCGGGCACAGTTCGGCATGCTGCACGGCGCGTCGAGTGCTTTCTACCTGCTGCAAAGCCTGCTCGCGCTGGTGCTGGTGTGGCGCGCTTCGGCGCCGCGTTCGGCCGGGGAGTGAGTGGAGTGCTGCGGCCACCTGGCGGTGGCCGCAATAGAAGCAGCGGGCGGGATCAGCCCAGGGCCTTCTTCTTCTGGCTGGTCGGCCGCGCGCGCGCGCGCTTGACGTTGCCGCCGGCCGTGACGCGCTCGTTGCCGAGTACGGTCACTTCCTTGCGGGTCGGGCGACGGTTCGGTGCGGCGCTGGGCTTCTTGACCGTCACCGTGCGCGGCGCGGCGCCGCCACGGCGGGCCGGGGCAAGGCGGCCCAGGCTATCCGGCTGGTTTTCCTTCAGGCGTGCCTCGCCCGGGCGCCAGACCACCAGCAGCTTGCCGATGTGCTGGATCGGCGCGGCGTGCAGCGCGTCACAGATTTCTTCGTAGATGGCAATGCGCGCGTCGCGGTCATCGCCGAACACGCGGATCTTGATCAGGTCGTGCGCAGCCAGGCTGCGGTCGATTTCGGCCAGTACGGCGCGGGTCAGGCCCTCGGCGCCGACCATGACGACCGGGTTCAGGGCATGGGCACGGGAGCGCAGTTCGGAGCGCTGGGCGGGAATCAGTTGTAGTGCAGGCATAGGTTGGCGCCGGTGGCGCTGGAGTTTGGTGCGCGGCGGGCCCGGCAGATGCCGGTTCGGCAGGCGGGCGGAGCGCGAATTGGCGCGTATTATCCGTCAATCCGGCACTGTCGGGCGGCAAAATCATCAAAACAGTAGAAAAACCTTGAGCATGCGGCGCACGCCGCGTGCCGGGGCAGGCAACAGGCTGGATCTGGCATGGCAAAGAACAAGTTCAACCATTCGTGGCTGCACGACCACATCAACGACCCGTACGTAAAGATGGCGCAACGGGAGGGCTACCGTGCCCGCGCCGCCTACAAGCTCAAGGAAATCGACGAGCAGGACAAGCTGATCCGCCCGGGGCAGGTCATCGTCGACCTTGGCGCCGCCCCGGGCAGCTGGAGCCAGTACGCACGCAACAAGCTGGCTGCGTCGACCCGGGCCAAGGACGGGAAGATCGACGGCGCGGTGGTGGCGATCGATATCCTGCCGATGGAGCCTGTCGCTGACGTCACTTTTATCCAGGGCGATTTCCGCGAGGAAGAGGTGTTCCGGCAACTCGAAAGCCTGGTGCTGGAAGCCTCCGGCGGCGACAAGATCGACCTTGTTATCTCCGACATGGCCCCCAATTTGTCAGGTGTGGCCTCCGCCGATTCGGCCCGGATCGAGTACTTGTGCGATCTGGCCCTTGAGTTTGCGCAGGCCCATTTGAAGCCGGAAGGCGCATTGCTGGTAAAGTGTTTCCACGGGAGCGGCTACAGCCAGATCGTGGAGAAGTTCAAACGGCAGTTCAAAGTGGTCGCGAAGCGCAAGCCCAAGGCGTCACGCGACAAATCTTCCGAAACCTTTATCCTTGGGCGCTACCTGAAGGCGGTGGATTAACTGAATCCGATCAGGCCAGGGCAAAATAAGAGGGCAAAAGTGCCCCACCCGCGGCTATCGGCGTCATAGTTTCGCTGTTTCCCCCCGAGGGCGGGCGCTGCATTACAATGCAGCTATCCGTTGGCAAGGCAATTGCAAAGGAGTTCGGCCTTGAATAACAACCTGTTTCAAAAGGCGGCAATCTGGCTCGTGATCGCGCTGGTGTTGTTTACCGTCTTCAAGCAGTTCGACAAGCCCCGTGCGCAGGACAGCGTCACCTATTCGCAGTTCATGGATGACGCCAAGAACGGCAAGGTGTCGCGTGTCGACGTGCAGGGCCGCAACCTGGTGGTCTCGCCGAAGGAAGGCGCCAAGTACACCATCATCTCGCCGGGCGACATCTGGATGGTCGGCGACCTGATGAAGTACGGCGTCCAGGTGACCGGCAAGGCGGATGACGAACCCAACGTGCTGGTCCAGGCCCTGTACTACCTCGGACCGACCCTGCTGATCATCGTGTTCTGGTTCTACATGATGCGCCAGATGCAAGGCGGCGGGAAAGGCGGCGCATTCTCATTCGGCAAGTCGCGTGCGCGCCTGATCGACGAGAACCAGAACGCCGTCACGTTCCAGGACGTGGCCGGCTGCGACGAGTCCAAGGAAGAAGTGGTCGAACTGGTCGACTTCCTGAAGGATCCGCAGAAATTCCAGAAGCTGGGCGGCCGTATCCCGCGCGGCGTGCTGCTGGTCGGCCCTCCGGGTACCGGCAAGACGCTGCTGGCGCGTGCCATCGCCGGCGAGGCCAAGGTGCCGTTCTTCAGCATCTCGGGTTCCGACTTCGTTGAAATGTTCGTCGGCGTGGGCGCGGCGCGTGTCCGCGACATGTTCGAGAACGCCAAGAAGCAGGCCCCCTGCATCGTGTTCATCGATGAAATCGACGCGGTCGGCCGCCATCGTGGCGCCGGCATGGGCGGCGGCAACGACGAGCGCGAGCAGACCCTGAACCAGATGCTGGTCGAGATGGACGGCTTCGAGGCCAACTCGGGCGTGATCGTGATTGCCGCGACCAACCGTGCCGACGTGCTGGACAAGGCGCTGCTGCGTCCGGGCCGTTTCGACCGCCAGGTCTACGTGGGCCTGCCGGACATCCGCGGCCGCGAGCAGATCCTGAAGGTCCATATGCGCAAGGTGCCGATCGGCAACGACGTCGACGCTTCGGTGATCGCGCGTGGTACCCCGGGTTTCTCGGGCGCCGACCTGGCCAACCTGGTCAACGAGGCCGCGCTGTTTGCCGCCCGCCGCAACAAGCGCGTGGTCGACATGCAGGACTTCGAGGACGCCAAGGACAAGATCTACATGGGTCCGGAGCGCAAGTCGACGGTCATGCGCGAGGAAGAGCGCCGGGCCACGGCTTACCACGAGTCGGGCCACGCGGTGGTGGCCAAGCTGCTGCCCAAGGCCGACCCGGTGCACAAGGTCACCATCATGCCGCGTGGCTGGGCGCTGGGCGTGACCTGGCAGCTGCCCGAGCATGACAAGTATTCGAAGTACAAGGACAGCATGCTGGAAGAGGTCGCTATCCTCTTCGGCGGCCGCGCGGCGGAAGAGGTCTTCCTCAACGCCATGAGCACCGGCGCGTCCAACGACTTCGAGCGCGCCACCAAGATCGCCCGCGACATGGTGACCCGCTTCGGCATGAGCGATTCGCTCGGCGCCATGGTCTACGTGGATACCGAGCAGGACGGCATGTTCGGCAAGCTGTCTTCGAAGACCGTGTCGGAAGCCACGCAGCAGAAGGTCGACGCCGAGATCCGCCGCATCATCGACGAGCAATACGCGCTGGCCAAGCGCCTGCTCGAAGATAACCGCGACAAGGTCGAGGCCATGACCAACGCGCTGATGGAGTGGGAAACCATCGACGCCGACCAGGTCAACGACATCATGGCCGGCAAGCCGCCGCGTCCGCCGCGCGGTGTGTCGGGCCCGAACGGTGGCGGGAGCACGCCTCCGGGCGGCTCGCCGGTGGCGCCGACCAACGCGCCTGCCACGGCCTGATCGCATCAGCTCGTCGACCTGACGACGCCTGCATGCTGGCTGTGTAATGCATGACCCTGAAGCCGGTGCCTGATGCACCGGCTTTTCCTTTTGCGCGGCCGGGTTCGCGCACCGCTTGATTGAGTATTCAGACCTTGCAGCAGACTCCAGAGACCCGGTATTTCCAGTGCGGACGCTTCCGCTTTGCGCTTGGCCAGCGCCCGCTCGTGATGGGCATCCTCAATGTCACGCCCGACTCTTTCTCGGACGGCGGCCAGCACGCCGGCCGCGACGCCGCCGTGCGCCACGCCGAGCAGATGATCGCCGAGGGCGTGGACATCATCGACATCGGCGGCGAATCCAGCCGCCCGGGCTCGGCCGCGCTGCCGCTCGAGGATGAACTGTCGCGCGTGATCCCGGTGGTCGAGGCGCTGCGCGACTGCGGCAAGCCGCTGTCGATCGACACCTACAAGCCCGAGGTCATGCGCGCCGCGCTGGCGGCCGGTGCCGATCTCATCAACGATATCTGGGGCTTCCGCATGCCGGGCGCGGTGGAGGCACTGGCGGCGCCAGAGGCGGGCCAGGCGGGGCTGTGCGTGATGCACATGCAGCGCGACCCGCAGACCATGCAGGAAGACCCGCACTACGAGGATGTGGTCAGCGAGGTGGCGGATTTCCTGGCCGAGCGGATTGCCGTGCTGCGCGCCGCCGGCATCGACGACGCGCGCCTATCCCTCGATCCGGGGTTTGGCTTTGGCAAGACGCCGGATCATAATCTGCGCCTGCTCGGCCAGTTGCCGCGGATGGCGCTGGAGGGTCTGCCGGTTCTGGCGGGGATCTCGCGCAAATCCACGCTGGGCGCGATCCTGGGCGGGCGCCCGCCACAGCAACGAATTGCCGCCAGCATTGCCGCCGCGGTGTGTGCGGTTGAGCGCGGTGCGTTTATCGTACGCGTGCATGATGTGGAGCAGACCGTGGACGCGGTCAAGACCTGGTGGGCCGTGCGCAATGAGTCCGTCACGGCAGCCTGAACACCCCGTCCACCCGGGGCAGGCGCCGCAGAGCGCCAGGTAGTGCAACGCAGGACAGAACAGAAAGGGAACAGCGAATGACACGCAAATATTTCGGGACCGATGGCATCCGGGGGCGCGTTGGCGAGGCGCCGATCACCCCCGACTTCGTGATGCGCCTGGGCCATGCGGCCGGCAAGGTGCTGGCGCACGGCGCCAAGACCGGGCAGGGCCGCCCGACCGTGCTGATCGGCAAGGACACCCGCATTTCCGGCTATATGCTCGAAGCTGCGCTGGAAGCCGGCTTTACCTCGGCCGGCGTGCACGTGCTGCTGACCGGCCCGCTGCCCACGCCGGGCATTGCCTACCTGACGCGCGCGCTGCGCCTGTCGGCCGGCGTGGTGATCTCGGCCAGCCACAACCCGTACTACGACAACGGCATCAAGTTCTTCTCCGCCGACGGGGACAAGCTGCCCGACGCGGTCGAGGCCGAGATCGAGGCCGCCATCGACGAGCCGATGTTGTGCGCGCCCTCCGACGACCTGGGCCGCGCCCGCCGCATCAATGACGCCCCAGGCCGCTATATCGAGTTCTGCAAGAGCACCTTCCCCCATGAGCAGGACCTGCACGGCCTGAAGCTGGTGGTCGATTGCGCCCATGGCGCCGCCTATCACATCGCGCCGCACGTCTTCCACGAGCTGGGCGCCGACGTGGTCTCGATCGGCAACCAGCCGGACGGCCGCAATATCAACGCAGGCTATGGCGCCACCGCGCCCGCCAGGCTGATCGAGGCGGTCAAGGCCAACGGCGCCGACCTCGGCCTGGCCTTCGACGGCGACGCCGACCGGCTGCAGGTGGTGGATGCCGACGGCCGGCTTTATAACGGCGACGAGCTGCTGTACCTGATCGTGCGCGACCGCCAGGCCAATGGACAGGTGGTGCCCGGCGCAGTGGGCACGCTGATGACCAATATGGCGGTGGAACTGGCGCTGCAGCGCCAAGGCGTGGAATTCGTGCGCGCCAAGGTCGGCGACCGCTACGTGCTGGAAGAGCTGAACAAGCGCAAGTGGACGCTGGGTGGCGAGGGCTCCGGCCACCTGCTGTGCCTCGATCGCCACAGCACTGGCGACGGCATCGTCTCGGCGCTGCAGGTTCTGGCGGCACTGCGCCGCAGCGGCAAGACGCTGGCGCAGCTGCTGGATGGCGTCTCGCTGTTCCCGCAGACACTGATCAACGTGCGTGTGCAGAAGGGATTCGACTGGCAGTCGCACGCTGGCCTGCAAGCCGCGCGCGCCAAGGTCGAGCCGGCCCTCGAAGGCCGTGGCCGGGTGCTGATCCGCGCCTCCGGCACCGAGCCGGTGGTACGGGTGATGGTAGAGGCTGAACAGGCCGAGATGGCCGAGCGCGCCGCGAAGACGCTGGCTGATGCGCTGAGCGCCTGATCCGCCGCAGCGGTGACGCAAACGCCGGGTTCATCCCGGCGTTTTTTCTGGGTATTCTGCAATTAACCGCCGTTACATTGCACCCCCATGAGAGATCGAGGGCGCGTTGAAACCTAAGCTGGCAGCGGCTTTCAAGAAGATTTAAAGATGTCACGGAATTGTCATATGGGGAGCATACAGTTCGTCTTGTCAAAAATTTGTCATTCCCAACCAATGTTCTCTGGAGGACATATGAAGCTGGTCAAGACTGCCGTGGCAGGCATCGTTTCGATGGTCGTAGCGGGTACTGCGTTCGCGGCGGAAATTACCGGTGCAGGCGCTTCCTTCCCGGCGCCCGTGTATTCCAAGTGGGCCGACGCATACAACAAAGCAACGGGCAACAAGGTCAACTATCAATCCATCGGCTCGTCGGGCGGCATCAAGCAGATCGGTGCCAAGACGGTCGATTTCGGTGCCTCGGACGCGCCGCTGAAGGACGAGGAACTGAACAAGCAGGGCCTGGTCCAGTTCCCGACGGTGATCGGCGGCGTGGTGCCGGTGATCAACCTGCAAGGCGTGAAGCCGGGCGAGCTGACCATCACCGGCGAGGTGCTGGCCAATATCTACCTGGGCAAGATCAAGAAGTGGGACGACCCCGCCATCAAGGCGCTGAACCCGCAAGCCAAGCTGCCGAGCCAGGACATCCTGCCGGTGCGCCGCGCCGACGGTTCGGGCACCACCTTCATCTTCACCAACTACCTGTCCAAGGTCAGCGCTGACTGGAAGGGCTCGGTGGGCGAGGGCACCACGGTCAACTGGCCGGGCGGCGGCACCGGCGGCAAGGGCAACGAGGGCGTGGCCGCTTTCGTGCAGCGCCTGAACGGCGCCATCGGCTACGTCGAGTACGCCTACGCCAAGCAGAACAAGATGACCCACGTGAACATGAAGAACGCGTCGGGTGCCGTGGTCAAGCCTGGCGACGATGCCTTCAAGGCCGCCGCTGCCGGCGCGGACTGGAGCAAGAGCTACTACCAGATCCTGACCAACCAGCCGGGCAAGGATGCATGGCCGATCGCCGGCGCCACCTTCATCCTGGTGCACAAGAACCAGGAAAAGCCGGCGCAGGGCGCGGAAGTGCTGAAGTTCTTCGACTGGGCCTACAAGAGCGGCGCCAACATGGCCGCCGACCTGGACTACGTGCCGCTGCCGGAGAGCGTGGTCAACCAGATCCGCTCGACCTGGAAGACCAGCGTGAAGGACGCCTCGGGCAAGGCGCTGTACTGATCTGACGGTATCGCCGGCCCCGCGCTCGCGCGGGGCCGGTGTCGGGCAGCCTGACTCCCGCCCCGACACCGCGGTCCCGCCCAGGCGGGAGCGGCGATCCACCCTGAATTCTCCGACATGGCGACTATCCCCTCCGACACCCGCGGCGTCCAGCCTCCGAGCCGGCTCGGCGACATCCTGTTCGGCGGCCTGACCCGCGGCGCCGCCATCGTGACGCTGCTGCTGCTGGGCGGCATCATCGTCTCGCTGGCGATCAGCGCCTGGCCCTCGATCGAGGCCTTCGGCGCGCGCTTCCTGTGGTCCGCGGAGTGGAATCCTCCTGCCGATGTCTACGGCGCGCTGGTGCCCATCTACGGCACCATCGTGACCTCGCTGATCGCGCTGATCATCGCGGTGCCGGTTAGCTTCGGCATCGCCCTGTTCCTGACCGAGCTGTCGCCCGCCTGGCTGCGCCGTCCGCTCGGCACCGCCATCGAGCTGCTCGCCGCGGTGCCGTCGATCGTGTACGGCATGTGGGGCCTGCTCGTGTTCGCGCCGATCTTCGGCGAGTATTTCCAGAAGCCCCTGGCGGCCACTGTGGGCCAGCTGCCGGTGATCGGCAAGCTGTTCCAGGGCGCGCCGCTGGGTATCGGCCTGCTGTGCGCGGGCGTGATCCTGGCGATCATGATCATCCCGTACATCGCCTCGGTGATGCGCGACGTGTTCGAAGTCACTCCCGTGCTGCTCAAGGAATCCGCCTACGGCGTGGGCTGCACCACCTGGGAAGTGATGTGGAACGTGGTGCTACCCTACACCCGCGCCGGCGTCATCGGCGGCGTGATGCTGGGCCTGGGCCGCGCGCTGGGCGAGACCATGGCTGTCACCTTCGTGATCGGCAATACCAACCTGCTGGACAGCGCCTCGCTGTTCTCGCCGGGCAACAGCATCACCTCGGCGCTCGCCAACGAGTTCGCCGAAGCCGGCGCCGGCCTGCATACGGCCGCGCTGATGGAGCTGGGCCTGATCCTGTTCTTCATTACCTTCGTGGTGCTGGCGTTGTCGAAGCTGCTGCTGCTGCGACTCGCCAAGAATGAGGGCGCCAAATGAGCCAAATGACCCAAGCGAGCCAGGCTGTGTCTTCCGTATCGATCCCCGCCGTCCGTCCCGATGCCGATGCCGTGCGCGCGCGCCTGCAGGCCCGCCGCCGCCGCGTCAACCTGTATGCGCTGACCGCTTCGCTGGTGGCGATGGGCTTCGGGCTGTTCTGGCTGGCGTGGATCCTGTGGACCACCGTCACGCTGGGCGTGGGCGGCCTGTCGCTGGACCTGTTCACGCAGATGACGCCGGCACCCAACACCGCCGGCGGCGGCCTGGCCAACGCCATCTTCGGCAGCTTCGTGATGGTGGGCATGGCCACACTGTTCGGCACGCCGCTCGGCATTCTGGCCGGCATCTACCTGGCCGAGTATGGCCAGCGCTCGCCGCTCGCCAGCTTAATCCGGTTCATCAACGACATCCTGCTGTCGGCGCCGTCGATCGTGATCGGCCTCTTTGTCTACGCGCTGGTGGTGACCCGCATGGGCCACTTCTCGGGTTGGGCCGGCATCTGCGCGCTGGCGCTGCTGCAGGTACCGATCGTGGTGCGCACCACCGAGAACATGCTGAACCTGGTGCCCAACGCACTGCGCGAGGCCGCCTTCGCCCTGGGCACGCCCAAGTGGAAGATGGTGCTGTCGATCACGGTGAAGTCATCGTACGCCGGCATTGTGACGGGCGTATTGCTGGCGGTGGCTCGTATTGCCGGTGAAACCGCGCCGCTGCTGTTCACCGCGCTGTCCAACCAGTTCTGGACCTCCGACCTGAACAAGCCGATGGCCAACCTGCCGGTGACCATCTTCCGCTTCGCCATGAGCCCGTTCACCGAATGGCAGCAACTGGCCTGGGCGGGTGTGTTCCTGATTACGATCGGCGTGCTGGCCCTGAACATCCTGGCGCGCATCCTGTTCCAGAAGAAATAAGCGGCGGGACGACCATCCCACGTTTCGCCCTGAAGACTGCAAGCTGACTGCAAGCGAGAGAACGCAATGACCTCCACCGTCATCGACATTCCTGATTCGGTACGCGCCAAGATCGACGTGCGCAACCTGAACTTCTACTACGGCCAGTTCCATGCGCTGAAGAACATCAACATGTCGATCCCCGACCGCAAGGTCACGGCTTTCATCGGCCCCTCGGGCTGCGGCAAGTCGACGCTGCTGCGCACCTTCAACAAGATGTATGCGCTTTATCCCGAGCAGCGTGCCGAGGGCGAGATCAACATGGACGGCGACAACCTGCTGACCGCCAGGCAGGACATCGCCCTGCTGCGCGCCAAGGTCGGCATGGTGTTCCAGAAGCCGACGCCGTTCCCGATGTCGATCTACGACAACATCGCCTTCGGCGTGCGCCTGTTCGAGAAGCTGTCGCGCTCGGAGATGGATGACCGCGTGGAATGGGCGCTGACCAAGGCCGCGCTGTGGAACGAAGCCAAGGACAAGCTGAACCAGTCGGGCTACGGCCTGTCCGGCGGCCAGCAGCAGCGCCTGTGCATCGCGCGCGGCATCGCCATCCGCCCCGAAGTGCTGCTGCTCGACGAGCCGTGCTCGGCACTGGACCCGATCTCCACCGGCCGCATCGAAGAGCTGATCGCCGAGCTGAAGGACGAGTACACGGTGGTGATCGTCACCCACAACATGCAGCAGGCCGCGCGCTGCTCCGACTACACCGCGTACATGTACCTGGGCGAGCTGATCGAGTTCGGCGAGACCGAGAAGATCTTCATCAAGCCGCACCGCAAGGAAACGGAAGACTACATTACCGGCCGCTTCGGTTGATTAGGCCGATCGTCACCGCAGGGCGTAGCATACCAACAGCGGCCAGGAGAAACCCATGCCAGACAAGCACCTTTCGACCCAGTTCGACGCCGACCTCAACGCGATCAATACCAAGCTGCTGCAGATGGGCGGGCTGGTCGAGTCGCAGATCGAAGTTGCCATGCGCGCGCTGGCCGACTTCGACGCCGACCTGGCCGACCAGGTCATTGCGCGCGAGCAGCAGCTCAACGCGCTGGAAGTCGAGATCGATGCCGATTGCGGCAATATCATCGCCCGGCGCCAGCCGACCGCGCGCGACCTGCGCCTGGTGATGGCCATTTCCAAGACCATCACCAACCTGGAGCGTGCCGGCGACGAGGCGGAGAAGATCGCCAAGCGCACCAAGCACATCATGGAAGACGCGTCGGCGCACAGTATCAACTACGCCGAGGTGAAGCTGTCGGGCGAGATGGCGATCTCGCTGCTGCGCCAGGCGCTGGATGCCTTTGCCCGCCTGGATACCGTGGCGGCCGCGCGCATCGTCAAGGACGACAAGGCGATCGACGAGGAATTCCGCGGCTTCGTGCGCAAGCTCATCACGTACATGATGGAAGACCCGCGCACGATCTCGGTCGCGCTGGATTTCCTCTTTATCGCCAAGGCGGTGGAGCGCATCGGCGACCACGCCAAAAATATCGCGGAATTTATCATTTACATTGTCAAGGGGACGGACGTCCGCCATGTCTCGCGCGAGGACATGGAGCGCGAAGCCCTGAGCTGACCCGCCTGATTGCGGAGAACGATACACATGCCGAGCAGTATTCTCGTTGTCGAAGACGAACCGGCGATCGCAGAACTGATCGCTGTCAACCTGCAGCACGCGGGGCACTATCCGATCCGGGCCTATAACGCCGAGCAGGCGCTGTCGCTGATGAGCGACGTGCTGCCCGACCTGGTGCTGCTGGACTGGATGCTCCCGGGCAAGTCGGGTGCAACCTTCGCCAAGGAGTTGCGGGCCAACGACCGTACCCGCCAGATCCCGATCATCATGCTGACCGCCCGCGGCGAGGAGCAGGACAAGGTGATGGGCCTGGAAGCCGGTGCCGACGACTACGTCACCAAGCCGTTTTCGCCCAAGGAGTTGCTGGCCCGCATCAAGGCCGTGCTGCGCCGCCGCGCGCCGCAGCTGACCGATGACGTGGTGGCGATCAATGGCCTGCGGCTGGACCCGGCCACGCATCGTGTCACCGGCGAGGACGACAGCGGCCCGATCAAGCTGGACCTGGGCCCGACCGAGTTTCGCCTGCTGCACTTCCTGATGACCCATCCGGAGCGCGTGCACAGCCGTTCGCAGCTGCTCGACCAGGTCTGGGGCGACCATGTCTTTGTCGAAGAGCGCACCGTCGACGTGCACATCAAGCGCCTGCGCGCAGCGCTGACCCCGGGCGGCTACAGCAATATGATCGAAACCGTGCGCGGCAGCGGCTACCGCCTCGCGCGCGCCCCCGGCGCCTGACAGGCCGGGCTGGCACGGGGCGACGCCGTTCGCCCCGTGCTACTCCCCACGCTGCTGGCAGGGCGCGGCGAAATCGTGGCACACTCCGTCGCAACCCATGCGGCCGCTGCCGGCCGCTAGCCTGAACCCTGCGCATGAACGTCATCTGGGCCCGTTCCGCGGCCATCCTGATCAGCCTGGTGGTGGTAGCCGCCGGCGTTTACCTGGCCCTCGGTCCGCTCGCCGCGCTGGCACTGGCCTGTGCGGTGCTGTTCGGGCTGCTTTGCTTCTACCTGTACCAGATCAACCGCCTGTGGAAAGTGCTCGACGCGCCCGTCTACGGCGAGATCCCGAGCGCCGTGGGCCTGTGGGGCGAGGTGTATTACCGGCTGCACCGTCTGGTCAAGCGCTGGCGCACGCAGGTACTGCAGGTCGAGCAGCAGCACACCCGCTTTATCCAGGCGATCCAGGCCTCGCCCAACGGCGTGCTGATGCTGGACGATGCCGACCAGATCGAATGGTGCAACGACGTGGCCGAGCAGCACTTCGGCCTGAACGCGCGCCGCGACGTGCGCCAGCGCATCACGCACCTGATCCGCCGGCCCGAATTCGTCCACTACCTGACGCGGCAGCGCTTCGACGATCCGCTGGTGATGCGCGACATGGGCACACACAAGCACAGCGTGATCGCGGTCCAGATCCTGCCCTACGGCGATAACCGCAAGTTGGTGATCACGCAGGACATCACCAAGCTGGAAAACACCGAGGCGATGCGCCGCGACTTCGTCGCCAACGTTTCGCATGAACTCAAGACGCCGCTGACGGTGCTAACCGGTTTCCTGGAAACCGTGCGCGACCTGCCGGTGTCGGACGACGATCGCCGCCGCTATGTCGACATGATGCTGGTGCAGTCGATGCGCATGCAGAGCATCGTCGAAGACCTGCTGGCGCTGGCAAAACTTGAAAGCGATGCGCAGCCGCCGGGTAACGACATGGTCGCCGTGCAGGCAATGGTTGCGCACCTGATGCATGATGCCGAAGCGCTGTCGCAAGGCCGGCACAGGATTACGGCCGAGATCGACCCCACGGTGGGATTCCGCGGCGCGGAGACCGAGCTGTTGTCGGCGCTGGGCAACCTGGTGTCCAACGCAGTGCGCTACACGCCGGACGGCGGGCGCATCTCGTTGCGGCTGGGCTGGGAAGAGGGCCATGCCGTGTTCTCCGTGGCCGACACCGGGCTTGGCATTGCCGCCGAGCATATCCCGCGGCTGACCGAGCGCTTCTACCGCGTCGACCGCAGCCGTTCGCGCGATACCGGCGGCACCGGGCTGGGCCTGGCCATCGTCAAGCATGTGCTGTCGCGCCACCATGCCGACCTGCGCGTGACCAGCGAGGAAGGGCGCGGCAGCGTGTTCCGCATCATCTTCCCGCTGGAGCGCAGCGTGCGCAGCCTGAGCGACGCGGCCGCCGCCGTGCCGGCATCGCCGCAGGCGCCGGATTCTTCGCGCCGGGCCGCCTGAGCGGACTGCCTCGCCGGTCCACCAAAGCAACAAGCCCCGCTTGGCGGCCGCCATGACGGGGCTTGTTGCTTTTCAGGCAGCATTCACGGATTGCCGCCGAACATCGCCAGCATGTCGTTCTGGCTGACGCGCGGATGCCTGGAACGCGTCTGCTTGCGCACGTAGTTGCCGTCTGGCTGCATGATCCACGCGGAAGCATTGTCGCGCAGGTGCACCTGCAGGCTTTCCTTGATCACGCGCGCCTTCAGCGCCTTGTCCAGCACTGGGAAGGCTACCTCGACGCGGCGGAACAGGTTGCGATCCATCCAGTCGGCGCTGGACAGGTACAGCACCTCTTCGCCGCCCGCGCGGAAATAATAGACGCGATGGTGTTCCAGGAACCGCCCGACGATCGACCGCACCGAGATGTTCTCGGACATGCCCGGCACGCCTGGCATTAGCGCGCAGACGCCGCGCACGATCAGGTCGATCTTCACGCCCGCGCGCGAGGCCTTGTACAGCTCGTCGATGATCGACGCCTCCAGCAGCGCATTCATCTTGGCGATGATCCGGGCCGGCTTGCCGGCGCGCGCGTTGCGGGCCTCGGCGCGGATATGCTCGACCAGGTTGGTCTGCATGGTGAACGGAGATTGCCACAGGTGGTTCAGCCGGATCGTGCCGGCGGTGCCGGTCAGCAGCTGGAACACGTGGTGCACGTCTTCGCAGATCGCCTCGTCGGCGGTCAGCAGCCCGAAGTCGGTATAGAGGCGTGCGGTGCGCGGATGGTAGTTGCCCGTGCCCAGGTGCGCGTAGCGGCGCAGCTTGACCTGCTTGGCCTTGGGACCGGTTGGCTCGCGGCGCACGATCAGCAGCATCTTGGCGTGGCACTTGTGGCCGACCACGCCATAGATCACGTGCGCGCCGGCCGATTCCAGCCGCTCGGCCCAGTTGATATTGGTCTCTTCGTCGAAGCGCGCGAGCAGCTCCACCACCACCGTGACTTCCTTGCCGTTGCGCGCGGCGGTCATCAGCGCTTCCATCACCAGCGACTCGTTGCCGGTGCGGTACACGGTCTGCTTGATCGCGACCACGTTGGGATCGGCGGCGGCCAGCTGCAGCAGGTCGAGCACCGAGCTGAAGCTCTCGTACGGGTGGTGCAGCAGCACGTCCTGCTGGCGCATCACGTCGAACATCGAGGCCCCCGTGGCAAACGCCTTCACCGGCGCCGGCACATAGGGCGGGTACTTGAGGGCGGGGCGATCGACCATGTCGGGGATCTGCATCAGCCGCGCCAGGTTCACCGGGCCGGAGACACGGTACAGGTCCTGCTCGCTCAGGCCCGATTCCAGCAACAGCCGGCGCGCCAGCGGCGTCGGCGTATCGGAGGACACCTCCAGCCGCACCGTGTCGCCGAAATGACGCGTCGGCAGTTCGCCCTGCAGCGCTTCGCGCAGGTCGGTGATCTCGTCCTCGGAAACGAACAGATCGGAATTGCGCGTGACGCGGAACTGGTAGCAGCCGTGCACCGCGATCGCCGGGAACAACTCATGCACAAAGCCCTGCATGAACGACGACAGCATCACGAAGCCGAACGGGTAGCCCGACAGCTTCTCCGGCATCTTCACCACGCGCGGCAGCGCGCGCGGCGCCTGCACGATGGCAAGGTCGGCCTCGCGGCCGAAGGCATCCTTGCCGGACAGCTCGACCACGAAGTTCAGGCTCTTGTTGAGCACGCGCGGGAAGGGGTGGGCGGGGTCCAGCGCGATCGGCGTCAGCACCGGCGCCAGCTCGCGCTGGAAGAACTCGCGCGCCCATTCGCGCTGCGCGTCGGTCCAGGTCGTGGTCAGGTGGAAAAAGACACCTTCTTTTTCAAGTAGTGGAAAAATGGTGTTCTGCAGCATGTCATACTGCGAAGCCACAAGCCGCTGCGTGCGCTCGGTGACAAGCTGGTAAGTCTGCTGGAAGGACAAACCGTCCGGCGTCAGCCCCGAAGCGTTGTCGCGCATCTGTTCCTTCAGGCCCGCCATGCGGATTTCAAAGAACTCGTCCAGATTGCTGGACACGATGCAGATAAACTTCAACCTCTCCAGCAGCGGTACCTTGGGGTCCGCGGCTTGCGCCAACACGCGGGCATTGAATTCCAGGATGCCCAGCTCGCGGTTGAGCAGCGTGCTGGACGGCGTCGTCGACATGGTCATGACCTTCTTTTGGTAATGTGGCGACTTTTTCATAAAATCGTGTCACTTTTATGACAGTTTGATTTTGTCATGAGGCGGACATGACACGGACATATTTTTGCGGGGCGCGTGCGCCGGCGGCGGGACACCTAGCCTGGACCGGGCCACGCAACACGAACGCGAACCAGCTCTCTAGCACACGATGAACAACACTCCACGCCTGCTCGCCGCCGTCGACATGGGCTCGAACAGTTTCCGCCTGATGATCGGGCGGGTGGACGAGACCACCACGGCCAACGGCACCGCGAGCCAGATCTTCCAGGTCGACGCCCTGCGTGAGCCTGTGCGGCTGGCGGCTGGCCTGACGCCCGACAAGTACCTGGACCAGCCCGCGCGCCGGCGCGGCATCGATGCGCTGCGGCGCTTCGGCGACCGCCTGCGCGACTTTGCGCCCGACCAGGTGCGTGCGGTCGCCACCAATACGCTGCGCGTCGCCAAGAATGCATCCGAGTTCCTGATCGAGGCCGAGAACGCGCTCGGCTTCCCGATCGAAGTCATCGCCGGGCGCGAAGAAGCGCGGCTGATCTACCTGGGCGCCTCGCACGATGCGCCGGCCTGCCAGGGCAACCGGCTGGTGGTGGACATCGGCGGCGGCTCGACCGAATTCATCATTGGTAGCGGCTACCAGTCCAAGCTGATGGAAAGCCTGTACATCGGCTGCGTATCGCATAGCCGGCAGTTCTTCCCCAGCGGCAACGTCGACGAATACGCGATGAAGCAGGCCGAGCTGGCCGCGCGCCGCGAGATCCAGGTGCTGGTGCGCCAGTACCGCGCCGCCGGCTGGCAGCAGGCGGTCGGTTCGTCCGGTACGGCGCGCGCGCTGGCCGAGCTGATCGAGCTCAACGGCATGAACGACAACCCGGCTGACCACGGCATCACGCGCGAAGGGCTGGAGCGGCTCAAGCGCGCGCTGATCAAGGCCGAGAACACCAACCGCGTCAAGCTTACCGGGCTGAAGGCGGACCGCATCCCGGTGCTGCCGGGCGGGTTGTCGATCATGCTGGGCGTGTTCGCCGAGCTCGACATCGACCGCATGGACGTCACCGACGGCGCGTTGCGCCTGGGCGTGCTCTACGACCTGCTGGGGCGCAGCCACCATGAGGACATGCGCACCGTCACGGTCGACCAGTTCATGCGCCGCTACGGCGTCGACCGTGCCCAGGCGGGGCGCGTGCGCGGTACCTCGCAGGCGCTGCTGTCCCAGTTCCCGGATCCCGCCAACGAACGGCGCGATGACAACCTGGCGCTGCTGGGCTGGGCTGCGAGTCTGCATGAGATCGGCATGTCGATCTCGCACAGCGGCTACCACAAGCATTCGGCGTATATCGCCACGCATGCGGACATGCCGGGCTTTTCCAAGACCGACCAGGCGCGGCTGGCCACGCTGCTGCTGGGGCATGCGGGCAAGCTTGGCAAGCTGTCGGGCAGCGGCAAGTTCGTCGACTGGCGCATGCTGTTCAGCCTGCGCCTGGCCTTCGTGCTGTGCCGGCGCCGTTCGGACGTCGGCTCGCCCGATATCCGCGTCAGCCAGCTCGCCGAGGCGCTCGACGAGGGCTTCGAGGTGCGCCTGCCCAAGATGTGGATCGAGGCCAATCCACTGATCGAATACAGCCTCGCGCAGGAGGCCGACGAATGGCAGCGGATCGGCAAGCGCTACAAGGTCGTCTACGACTGACCAACGGCTGAGCGCGGAAGAAGGGGCCGCCGCTCGGGCGGCCCCGATCATACGGCCTGGTTCAGGCCGAGGAAGTGGCGGGCGTAGCGCGGGTTCATGTCGTTCACGCGCAGCAGCGTCAGGAAGTCGGCCACGTTGAAATCCGGATCCCAGGCCGGCTGGCCGCAGATCTTTGCCCCGAGGCGCAGGTAGCCCTTGATCAGCGCGGGCGGCTCGACCTCGAGCTGCTGGTTCAGGTCCTCGACCGGCAGCGGCAGGCGCGGGAAGGCATGGTATTCGATCGGTGCCAGGTAGCGCTCGCTGAACAACCGGTGCAGGCTGGCAGCATAGTGGCCGCCGTCGCTCATCGGCACGCTGGCGCAGCCCAGCATCGACTCGATGCCCCAGCGCTGCAGGTACTCGCCCAGCCCGCCCCACAGCGCCATGATGACGCTGCCCGAGCGATAGTCGCGGTGCACGCAGGAGCGGCCCAGTTCCAGCATCTTGGGGCGCAGGTGGGACAGGCGCACCAGGTCGAATTCCGATTCCGCGTAGAGGCAGCCCAGGCGCTTGGCCTGGTGCGGCAGCAGCACGCGATAGGTGCCGACCACGCGCAGCGTGGCCATGTCGCGCACGATCAGGTGGTCGCAGTAGCCATCGAACATGTCGATGTCCAGCTCCGGCACCGAAGACGTCAGGCGTGCGCCCATCTCCTCGGCGAACACCTTGTAGCGCAGGCGCTGCGCCTCGACTACTTCGTCCTGGTGGCGCGCCCACGCCACGCTGAGAGCAGGCGACTCACTTGCCTTATCCGATTGGCGATGAAGACGGCTCCGCGCCGTCTGGCAGGCAAGGCCATTGGGCAAAGAGTCAAAAAGCGGCTGGGTCGGCGTGGGGAGGTCTCGCATCAGTATGTCCTTTTGGTGACGAAACTGTTGCGATGCAATGTAGTGAGCCGCGGTGACATTGCCGTGACCTGGCGATGACGCTTCCGTGACGTCCGGCGAGGTGCTGGTGCTGGTGCCGGTGGCGCCGTTGCGCGACCGGCCAGCTTCGGGGGATGGTTCTGCCGGCGCGCCTGCGGGTTGGCGGGGAAGATGGGGGTCCGACGGGCAATCCATGGAAATCTCCGTGACACCTGTGGTCGAAGCCCATGCCTGGCATGGCGAGGGCGGCGCGGCCAGAGGGCTGCGCCGTAGCGACTCTAGGGAGCGGAGAATGCGGCTGCCATCAGCTATTTCGGATTTTTGCCGGGCGCGACCATGCCGGCCATGCCAGAAGCTGCAGCCGGCTCATGCGTGCCGGCTGCAATGGCGAAGTCGGAAATATCTGGGCCGCGTCAGAGAAATTCGGGATTGATAACCGCGCGCAGCACGGTCTGTGCCTCGCTTTCGCGGGTCCGTCCAGTCAGCCACCAGATGCCTGCCTTGCGCACGCTCCAGTCCATCTCGTTGCCGGCCAGAAGCAGGCTGGCGACGCGGCCGATCCATGGCTGGTGCCCGACGACCACCACGTGCTCGGTGCGTTCGGGCCATTGCACCGCGGCCAGCACCGCGCTGACGTCGGCGCCGGGGGCCAGCTCCTCGACGATCTGCGCGTTGCCCGTCAACGCCGCCGCGGTTTCGCGGGTGCGTACGGAGGGGCTGCACAGCACGCGCGTGTCCGATGGCAGGTGCGCACGCAGCCATTTGGCGGACGCCTCCGCCTGCTTGCGGCCGCGGCGCGTCAGGGGCCGCTGCATGTCGGCATGGCGGCTCAGGCTGAGGGCGTCGGGGAGGTCTTCGGCTTCGGCGTGGCGCCAGAGGATCAGGTTCATGTCGGGTGTGGCGAGGGTGATGCTTCGAGTATGGTGAAGCTGCCCGACCAGCGCAAGCGGATGGCCTGGTGCCACGAATTGCCGTAAACGAAGTCGGGCCGCCCGTCGGGCAGCCCGCAAGTGTGTCCGGGCGCGGTGTCAGCTCCATGACAGCGCGTCGGCAACGCCCCGGAATTCACTTGTACGGCGGGAGCGGCGGGCTCCGGGCCGTGCGAAGACTCAGGACTTGTGGCGGAAGTTGATGCGGCCCTTGGTCAGGTCGTAGGGCGACATTTCCAGGGTGACGCGGTCGCCGGCCAGGATGCGGATGCGGTGCTTCTGCATCTTGCCCGAAGCGTATGCCCAGATTTCCACGCCGTTTTCCAGCGTGACACGATAGCGGTTGTCGGGCAGGGCTTCCGACACCACGCCGCCAAATTCAATGAGTTCTTCCTTAGCCAATCTGCTTTCCTTTTCGGCAGCCCGCGAAGGCTGCATGGTTGCGTTATCAAAAATTCCGGTCCGGTTCGTCCGGCCCGAGGGCACGGCGCGAACCGGCGCACATTCGCCAGGCTGGCGAACCGCGCCAATGAAGTCGTTCGGGGCAGGCGCACGCGGACGATGCCGCGCGGCGCCACGCGTGGCGCCAGATACTCGATCCATGCCGGTCGCGCCCCGGCCAGGCGGGCACGGATTGCCTGGCGTGGACACTGCCGGTGACGGCCTGGGTGGCCGTTCGCTACGCGGAGCAGGGCGGGCAGGTGTACCCGGTGGTTCGCCAGTTCTGGTGTCGCCGCGGATGGCCGCGCCGGCTGCTGCTGAGCGCTCGCGAGAGCGCGCTGGTGAGAACGCCCGGTTACAGGGATGCACGGACACCCAGGGGCTACTTGCTCTCATATTGTATCACGTACGCAGTTGCAGCATTGCCCCTGCGAACATGGGGAAGCCGTGGGACAACTGCGCATTGTGCAGTGCATGGTCCATGCGATGTCAGGTGATGTATGAAGCGCTTTGCGTATCCGGCATGCCTTGGTATTTGCCTCGTATGAGCTAGAACTAACTCGTACGGCCGCCGGGAGTCAGCGGGGCCGGAATCTCGCAAGGAGACTGCCATGGAACTCCATCTGGACTCGCACCGCTTCGTCCGCTGCACTCCGGACTGGCGGGCCGCCGTGGTGGCCGGGCTGATCGCCGGTGCAGTGTATATGGTGCTTGAGCTGCTGACGGCGCGCTTCCTGATGTACCAGGGCGCCTGGGGCACGGTGAAGATGGTGGCGGCCATTATCCTCGGCCGCGAAGCGCTTTCCGCCGATGCCTTCAACTGGACCGTGGTGCTGTCGGCCGGCACGGTTCATTTTGCGCTGTCGATCATACTTTCGGCAGTGCTGGCGATGATCCTGTCCTCATTCCGTCTCGATTCCAGCATGGGGTTGGCGTCGCTGGTCGGCATCGTGTTCGGCGTGGTGGTCTACCTGGTCAATTTTTATGTGTTCGGCAGCTATTTCAACTGGTTCGACGAGGCGCGCGGGTGGGAAAGCCTGTTCGCCCACGCACTGTTCGGGCTGGTCGCGGCGGATGTGTACGTGAATCTCGAGCGGCGCCGCGGCGATTCCACCGGCCCGCAGCAGGCATGAGATGGCCGGCCTGGTGCCGAGGCGCCGGCCTATCTCCAACCGATGGCGCCTCCGGCTAGCCCATCTGGTTGATATGACGTTTGGCACCCCCGCACTACGCTAGAGGCAAACGACCATAGCGGCCGCCGCCAACGTGCCTTGCGGACGGCTACACCGGAGTGCCCATGCGGGTCGCAATCGTCAGTACCGAGACAACCGGGCTCACGCCAGTGGACGAGCCTGTCAGCATCGGCCTGCTGCTTGTCGAAGTAGCGCCGAGGGCGGGCAGTCTCGTGCGCGAAATCACTGACTACTACGGTTCGCAGGAGCCCACCGTGCCGATCAGCGAGGCCGCTACCGGCATGCACGGCCTGACCGCCGAAATGCTGCGCGGGCAGCGCTTCGATGTCGGTGCGATCCGTGCCATCGTCGAGGATGCTGACGTGCTGGTCGCCCATGGGGCCGAATTCAATGTGCGCATGCTGGAAAAGGTGCTGCCCGAGGTACAGCGCAAGCATTGGCGCTGCTCGGTGCGCCAGGTGCGCTGGTCCCAGTATTTCCATGCTCCCAACCACAAGCTCGATACGCTGTGCGAACACCTGCGCATCTTCCGGCCGCGACCGCAAATCGCGCTGGACGACTGCCTGGCGCTGTCCAAGCTCCTCTTCCAGCAGATGGGAGCGGTAGGGCAGGCCACGCCGATGGGCTTTCTGCTGGCGCAGCCGGACTATGTGCCGCGGACTGTCGTGCACGGCGCGGCGGCCTCCCCGGCCAATGCGGCGCCGACAGCGCCCGTATCGCCACAACGGGACGGCGGCCCGGGCTGGCAGCCTCAGGTCGACAAGCAACACGACAGTGCCAGCCGCGGCCTTGTGCTGGCGGCCGTGGTGCTGCTGCTGATCGCGGCCGCACTGCTCTGGCCCGACATGATGCCGCGGTGGTGAGCGGGGCCGACGCAGTCGCGCGGGGGCGGGCAGAAAAGAAAAACGGCCTGGACATTGCTGTCCAGGCCGTGTTCCTTGAAGCCAAACTTAAAACTGGTCGGGGCGACATGATTCGAACATGCGACCCTCTGATCCCAAATCAGATGCGCTACCAGGCTGCGCTACGCCCCGAAGCCGAGCATTGTAGCGCGCGCCGGCAGGGCCGGTCAATCTGGCGTATCCGGCACATCGCGGTGCGCGAGCCGTCCCGCGGGCGCGCTCCCCCTTTTGGCGGGGGACACTTTGGCTTGACTTGGGTTTGCGCGCTGCGATAATCCGCACACCGCTCTTAGTCCGACCGGCGTGATGTCGGGAATGCCGGTTTGCAGATTCCTTCCGGACTGGCCTGATCACCATAACAAGAACGGCGCTCCCTGTCCTGGCGAGCGCCTCGGCGCGTTGGCTTTGCCGCTGGCAACGCCACGGCGGCCCGACACAGGATATGCGGCAATCGATGAAAACGGTCCGGCACAGGACCGGCATAAAAAGGGGAAAGGCGGCGCCTGGCGGGGCGCCGTTGGTCGCCTTGGACGGGAATGAAGATGTTTCAGTCGCATATTGTGGTGCTCATCGCAGGGCTGTTTGCCGTGCAGATGGCGGTGGTTTGCGTCGTATTGCGTCGATCCGCGGGCATGGGCCGCAGTGGCCTGACGTCATGGGCACTGGGCAATGCCGCCGCGGCGATCGGCTCGGTGCTGGCTGCGGTGCAGGACGCGCGCCCCGCGTGGCTGGTGCCGGACGCAACCGATCTCGCGTTGCTGGCTGCGTTCGCCTTGATGGCGATCGGGGCGCGTCATTTTGCTGGTCGCTCCGGCAAGACCGGGCTCCTACTGGGAACCTGCCTGGCTGCCGCTGTCGGCGTGGCATGGCAGTTGGTGGCAGCCGGCATCCCCGATGCGCCGCTGGCAGGGCTGCAGATGGCGCCGCTGCTGACGGCATGCCATATCGGCTTGCTGCTCGACGTGACCCGCAGCATCGGCCCATCGGTGCGGACTTCCCGCGGCGTCGGGCGCCTGGCTGCTGCTTCGCTGGTGCTGATTGCCCTTGCCGTGGCCGCGACCAATGCATGGACCATGGCCTTGCCGGTTGCCGCGCTGGTGCAGGGCGGCGCCTGGCCGCGGCCATTGCCGTGGGACGGCGAACTGGCCATGCTCAACGTCTTTGCGCTGGTTGGCCTCTCGGTCAGCTTTGCGCTGATGGCGCATGACCGGTTGCGGCGCATGCTGGAGCGGCGCGCGCGGCATGACGACCTGACCGACGTGCTGCTGCGCGGCGCCTTCTGGGAAGCGCTGGAGCAAGCCTGCCTGCAGGCCGAGCGCCAGCGCAAGCCGTTGACCGTGGCCTTTGTGGACCTGGACCACTTCAAGGCGATCAACGATGTCTACGGCCACCTGGCCGGCGACAGCGTGCTGCGCCACTTCGCCGGGCTGCTGCGGCGTACCAGCGGCCCGTACGACGTGCTCGGGCGACTCGGCGGCGAAGAGTTTGCCATCGTCATGCCCGATACCGTGATGGAAAATGGCCGGCTGGCCTGCATGCGGCTGGCGACCGCCGTGCGCGCGAGCCCTTGTCCTTCCCAGCCGGATGCAATCGCTTACACCGTCAGCATCGGCCTTGCCACGCGCAACCCCGGGGAGGGCGCCGACGCGCTGATGCGCCGCGCCGACCGCGCCTTGTATGACGCCAAGCTCAAAGGCCGCAACGGCGTATCGATGCACCCGGTTGCCGGCAACCATGCGTCGGCGGCGGGCCGCTACGTCACCCGCGCGAACGAGCGCCTGGCTTCCTGAACGCCTCCGATCCGCACTGCGGGCCGGCGCTGCGGTAGAATGCACGCCTTCGCGTCCTTAGCTCAGTTGGATAGAGCACTCGCCTTCTAAGCGAGCGGTCAGAGGTTCGAATCCTCTAGGACGCGCCAAGCACGTTTTGCGGCCGATCGCCTGCATGCTCCGGTCACCGGCGTGGCCCCGGGAAATGCCGTTCCGGCCATTTGCCGTGTGCCACCGCGCCTTGCCTTACTTGTGCCGTAGGTCAATCACTGTCGGCTTCCCTTCGATCGTGTCGAAGATAGCGGAAACCGACTCGCCTTCCTTGAAGTTCTTCAACGAAGCAGGGTCCTTGACCGGGAACGCCATGGTCATGGCCTGCATCCCGAGGTTCTCGATCGGCCCATGCTTGAGCGTGACCTTCCCGGCCCGCGCATCAATCTTTTTGATTTCGGCCGCAACGGCGCGTGGGGCTTGCCGGGTTGCGGCAGGCGTCTTCATGTCCATGCTGTCCATCGAGCCGGCAGCAAATGCGACCGGCGTGGCAGCAAGGGCCAGGGCGGCAGCGAACGTCTTGACGTGGTTCATTTCGGGTCCTCCTGAAGTGAGGGATTGGGGGAAAGAGAAGAAGCCGCCTTCGCGTGACGGCGGCGCAGTAACAAGTAGACGGCCGGTACCACGAACATCGATAGCAGCGGGGCGGTCACCATGCCGCCGACCATGGGGGCCGCAATACGCTGCATGACCTCGGAGCCGGTGCCGTGCGACCACATGATGGGAACCAGGCCAGCCAGGATGACGGCGACGGTCATCGCCTTGGGGCGAACGCGCAGGACTGCACCTTCCTGGATCGCATCCAGCAAATCCGTGACGCCGGTCTCTCCGTTCTTGATGCGCTCGGCCCATGCCTGCTTCAGGTAGAGCAGCATGATCACGCCGAACTCCGCCGCGACGCCAGCCAGCGCGATAAACCCGACAATGCCGGCCACGGACAGGTTGTAGCCGAGCAGATAAAGCAGCCAGAATCCACCGATCAGGGCGAGCGGCAGGGTGCCCATGATCAGGATCGCCTCATCCAGGCGGCCGAATACCAGGTAGAGCAGCACGAAGATGATCAGCAGCGTGAACGGTACCACGACCTTCAGCCTGCCGGTGGCGCGCTCCAGGTACTCGAACTGGCCCGACCAGCTCAGCGAGTAGCCCGCGGGCATCGGCACCGCCTTTGCCACCGCGGCCTGCATGTCGTGCACGGCGGAACGCAGGTCGCGTCCGCGAATGTCGACATAGATCCAGCCGGACAGGCGCGCATTCTCGCTGCGCAGCATCGGCGGGCCCTGCACGACTTCAACGCGGGCCACGTCGGACAGCATGATCTGCAACCCCTTGTCGGTCACGATGGGGAGGCTTCGCAATTGCTCGATGGAATCGCGGTAGTCGCGCGGATACCGGACGTTGATCGGAAAGCGCGCCAGTCCGTCGACCACTTCGCCGACATTCTCGCCACCGATCGCGGATGACACGATGCCTTGCACGTCCTCGATATTGAGGCCATACCGGCCCGCGGCCCTGCGGTCGATATCGACGTCGATATAGCGGCCGCCGGTAAGGCGTTCGGCCAGCGCGGAGGTGACGCCCGGGACGTTCTTGACGGCTTCCTCGATGCGGGTGGCCAGCCGGTCGATCTCCATCAGGTCCGTGCCGGCCACCTTGATGCCGACCGGGCTCTTGATCCCCGTGGCGAGCATGTCGATCCGGTTGCGAATCGGCGGCACCCAGATGTTCGACAAGCCCGGCACCTTCACCACGCGATCCAGTTCCTCCACCAGCTTGTCGGTGGTCATGCCCGCACGCCACTGATCGCGTGGCTTGAACCGGATGGTGGTCTCGAACATCTCGATGGGAGCCGGATCGGTGGCGGTATCGGCGCGGCCGGCCTTGCCGAACACGGTCGCAACCTCGGGCACGGTCTTGATCAGGCGGTCGGTCTGTTGCAGCAGCTGCGCCGCCTTGCCGGCGGAGAGCCCGGGCAACGCCGAAGGCATGTACAGCAGGTCTCCTTCATCGAGAGGCGGCATGAACTCGCCACCGATGCGCATGATCGGCCAGGCGCTCGCTACCAGCAGCAGCGCCGCGATTGCCAGTGTGATCTTCGGATGCGAGAGCACCCTGGCGAGCAATGGCTGGTAGCCACGGATCAGCCACCGGTTGAGCGGATTGGCCTGTTCCAGTGGAATCTTGCCGCGGATCATGTAACCCATCAGCACCGGCACCAGCGTGATCGACAAGCCCGCGGCGGCGGCCATCGAGTAGGTCTTTGTAAACGCCAGCGGCGAGAAGAGCCGCCCCTCTTGCGCTTCAAGCGTGAATACCGGGATAAACGAGAGCGTGATGATCAGTAGCGAGAAGAACAGGGCCGGACCGACTTCCGCAGCGGAATCGCCGACGATGCGCCATCGCTCCTGTGCGGACAGTTCCCCTCCCGGGTTGTCGGCGTGCCAGTGCTCCAGGTGCTTGTGCGCATTCTCGATCATCACCACCGCCGCATCGACCATCGCGCCAATGGCGATGGCGATGCCGCCAAGGGACATGATGTTGGCGTTCACGCCCTGATAGCGCATGACCAGGAACGCAGCCAGCACGCCGAGCGGCAGCGAGACAATGGCGACCAGGGCCGAGCGCAGGTGAAACAGGAACACCAGGCAGACCAGCGCCACCACGATGAATTCCTCGATGAGCTTGGCCGTCAGGTTATCCACGGCGCGATGGATAAGCGCCGAGCGATCGTAGGTGGTCACGATCTCCACGCCCTTTGGCAGGCTCGTCTGCAGGGCGGCAAGCCTGGCCTTGACCGCGTCGATGGTCTCCAGTGCATTCTTGCCGGATCGCATCACGATGACGCCGCCCGCGACTTCGCCCTGGCCATCGAGCTCGGCAATGCCGCGCCGCATCTCGGGGCCGAACTGAACGGTGGCCACGTCGCCGAGCCGTACCGGGATGCCGGCCTCGCTGGTTACCAGCGGGATCTGGCGGAAGTCATCGAGCGTCTTCAGGTAGCCACTGGCCCGCACCATGTACTCGGCTTCTCCCAGCTCCAGCACGGACCCTCCGGTTTCCTGGTTCGCACCCTTGAGCGCCGCCAGCACCCTGGCCTGCGATAGGCCATGGGCACGCAGCCGGTCTGGCATCAGCACGATCTGGTACTGCCTGACCATCCCGCCCAGCGACGCGACCTCGGCCACATTGGGCAGCGATTTGAGCTCGAAGCGCAGGAACCAGTCCTGCATGGCGCGCAACTGGCTGAGGTCGTGCTGCCCGGTCTTGTCGATGAGGGCGTACTCGTAGATCCAGCCCACGCCGGTCGCGTCGGGCCCAAGCGCCGGCCTGGCGGCGGCGGGGAGCCGGGATTGCACCTGGTTCAGGTATTCCAGCACGCGCGAGCGCGCCCAGTAGAGGTCCGTCCCATCCTCGAACAGCACGTAGACGAAGGAATCGCCGAAGAACGAATAGCCGCGTACGGTCCTGGCGCCGGGCACGGACAGCATCGTCGTGGTCAGCGGATAGGTGACCTGGTTCTCCACGATCTGTGGTGCCTGGCCGGGGAGCGGCGTACGGATGATCACCTGTACGTCGGACAGGTCCGGCAATGCGTCGAGCGGCGTACTGCGCACGGCCCACAAGCCCCAGGCGGTGAGCATGGCGGTGGCCAGCAGGACCAGGAAGCGATTCCGGATGGAAGCAAGGATGAGCCGCGCAATCATGGCCTGGCTCCCTGTGCAGAGCTGGCGGGCTCCACCGACGACAGGATCGCCGCGCCTTCGTTGTTCACGCGGAAGCGGAAGCGGATGCGGTCACCTGGCTTGAAGCCCTTCGCCATGCCTGTCGGCGGTGCGGCAAAGTCCATGGTCATGGCGCCCCACTGCATCGACTGGATCGGGCCGTGGGAAATCGTCATGCCTTCAGCGCTCACCGCCTCCACACGCCCGACGCCTTCGTGCTCCGGCCCTGCGGCCGCGGCGGCGGGTGCCGAAGCGGCTGGCGCTGCCGTCATGCGCTGCGCGGTACCGCGCAGGCTGGCTTCGGAGTCGATCAGGAACTGGCCGGATACCACGACCTTCTGTCCGGCCTTGAGGCCCTCGATCACTTCGGTCTGTCCGCCGGCCTCGGCACCTGTCTTGACCTCGACGGGACTGAAGCCACCCTGGCCGGCTTCCACTATGGCAAGCGTGCGCGTCCCGGTGCGGATCAGCGACTCGGTCGGGACAAGCAGCCGGTCCGGTCCGGGCGGGGCACCAAAGCGGGCAGTCACGAACATGCCAGGCAGCAACTGACGGTCCTTGTTCTGCAACTCAATCCGTACCTTGATCGTCCGGGTGCCTGGGTTGATGTCCGGAAGGATGGCGTCGACCTTGCCAGTCAGCGCTTGTCCGGGCAGCGCTGCCGCGATTGCCGACAAGGCTTGTCCGGGCCGTAGCTGCGCGGCCTGGCTCTCTGGCACTTCGGCCAGCACCCATACCGTGGCCAGGCTGGCAATGCGAAAGAGCGTCGTGCCGGGGGACACCGTCATGCCCTCGCGCGCGCCGATCTCGGTGACGATGCCGTCTGCGGGACTTGCAACGGTGAGCCGCGGCTGCAGCTTGCCGGTGTCCTGCACCAGGCGGATGTGGCTGTCGGCCATGCCGGCCTGCCGCATGCGGGCAATGGCGGCTTCGCGCAAATCGCCCTGCAGGTTACCGCTCATGCGGGCCACGGCCAGGTACTCCTCTTGCGCGGCGACCCAGTCAGGCGAGTAGATCTGCGCCAGTGGCTGGCCTTTACGGACCGGGTCCAGCGTCGTCCTGGCATAGGTGTGCTCGACGAACCCGGTCGTACGGGCCTGCAGCACTTCGATGCCGCGTTCGTCGATCGCGACATTCCCTGGAACTTCCAGTGCGGATGCCAGGCGACCCAGCTTGACTTCCGCGGTTCGAATGCCGAGGCTTTGGCTGACACGGCTATCGATGGTGACAGCCGCGCCGCCACCGGCGTCTTCGTACACGGGCGACAGCGCCATATCCATGAATGGCGACTTGCCAGGCTTGTCAAAGCGCTGGCCCGGCACCATCGGGTCATGCCAATAGAGGATGCGCTTGCCGTTTCGGGGATCGATATCCCCGGCCTTCAGGCTCGCATCGCCAGGGTCGCCCGCGGGCGTCGTCGACGCGGCCGTATGCTGGCGTCCCTGTTGCTGGCCGAGGTAGTAGGCACCGGCGACGCTCGCCACCACAGCGAGGGTTGCTCCTGCCCGTGCAATCGTGGTCCTTTTCATTGCTGGACTCCTTGCGGAAACATGGCTTGTGCGGCAGTCGGCAAAGGCATCAGGAAAGCGAGCTCGGCCCAGAGCCTGGCGGTAGCTGCCTCCAGCTTGAGCCGCTCGAGCGAGAGGTCGAGCGCCTTGCGGCTGGCCTCGGCCACCGCTGTCAGGCTGCCGGCGCCGGCGCGATAGGCGCTCAGGGCCGCCTCGGTCTGCGCCTTCGCCAATGGCAAGGTGGCATTTCGATAGCGCTCCAGGCGCGAGCGGCCGAGTTGCAGTTCGGCCTGCTTGCCGCGGAGCTGTCCAATCACGCCGCGGCGTACCGATTCGGCTTGCGCCCGTGCGGCATTGGCCTGCGCGAGCCTGGAGGCCAGTTCGCGATCCTGGCGATTCTTCTGGTCCCACGGCACCGGCAGCGAAACATTCAGCGACACCATGTTCGAATAGGCGGGACCGCGCTGGCTGTACATCAGTTCGACGCTGACGTCCGGAACCTTGCTCTCGCGCGCGAAGCGGCTTTCCGCGTCGGCCACGCCGACCTGGGCCTCCGCGGCGGCAACCTCTGGCAGTTGCGTGGCGCCGGCAGCGTCGAGCGTATCGAGCCAGGCCGGCGCATCGAGCGCGGGGCGCTCGGTCAGCGGCAGTTCCGCAGCGTCGCCGACCCACCGGCGCAGCATCGCCCGGGACGAAGCGAACGCGGCGCGGGCTTCGTCTTCGCGATCCTGCAGTCGCTGCCATTCAATCTCGGCCGCCAGGATATCGGCACGCGAACCGCGGTTGCCGCGATAGGCGGCCTGTGCCGCATCCACCAGCAGCTTGATCGACTGCGACTGTTCGGTGAGCACGCCGTATGCGCGCTCGGCATACCAGCGCTCGAGCCATGCCGTGGCGGCGCCGCGCTGCACGGCGGCCAGCGCCACCGTGCGTTGGGCCTCGGCCGAAGACGCTTCGGCCTCGAAGCGCTCGGCGCGGGCCTGGCGCTTCGCCGCGCGCGTGAATTCCTGCATGACGCTGATCGACCTCATGGTCATCGAATCCGTGCCAAGCGAGAACCGGTCAGGGCCATTCGCCGGCACGTTGTTGACGCCGACCTTCAGCACCGGGTCCGGCAACTGCTTGCCGGCTACTGCCATCTCAATGGCTGACTGGACCGCCGACCGCGATGTCTCGGCATCCGTCGAACGCGACGATGCGCGTGCGACCGCTTCTTGCAGGGAGAGCGCGGCCAGGGATTCCGCCCGTGCCGGATGGACAATGGCAAGCAGCGTGATGGCGAGCACCAGCCGGCGCCCGCACATGGTGGGGAAACGCAAATGCATAAAGCCTCCGCAAAGCAACGACCGCCCTGACGCCTATGGCTCAGGGCACGATGGCAGGCGTTGCTTCGGAGGCTACGTTCGGAAGCAGCAGTTGAGGATAGGGAGGGGGCGTGGCGGCGCGCGCGGAATTGCGTCGCGGGAAACCGCTACGCGATGTGCCAGTACCGGTACCGGGGTGGGCACCACAATATTGACGAGCACCGGATGGAAGGCGGGAACCTGGGGTGTTGCATGGTCGGCCGACTTGGAGCCGAGCTGGCAGTGCTCCTGGCAAAGCCCGTCATGCATGCCCGGCGCGGCGTCTTCCTTTGCCATGTCGGGGCAGGCTTCCGTCATGCCCGGCATTCCCTCCATCGAGCCAAGCGAATACCGGCTGCCCTCGCAGGCATACGCTGCCGCTGCCAGTTGCACTGTCAGGAAAGCGCTCAGCAGGAATACGGCAAGCAAGAGCCGATGAAGGGGAGTACGCATGTTGTGATGCCGGTGTGGCACGAATGGTAGCAGCCTTTGCCTGCTTGCAGCATATGCCGGTTGTGGCGCTTTGTCGCACGTCAAGCGCATGCTGCCGGCCATGGATGGGAGCGCCAATTCGCCAGACACCTTACCGGGATGTAATGGCCGCGTAACGTCCTGGTGAGAGAAGGCCTCATACGATGGATTCGCGGGTGCGCCCGCGTTTGGGAGCCAATGGGGGAGCCACATTGCCTCCCGGCCGCCCTTTGCGATAGTGTTGCCGTACCCGCTGATGCATTTCTTCCATGGCAGCCAAAAGGAGCCAGGGGCAACGCCACGGTAACAGGCAAAGCGGATGCCTCGATGGGTCCCGGCCGCCGATGATTGCGGCGCTGGCGATGAGCCTGAGTTCTGCCTCGGTCATTACCAATGCGTTGCGGCTCAGGGGGGCTGCTACTTGACGCGAGCCAACATGGAAGATTCAAGCAAGCGACGCTGGCGCATCGCTGGACTGATCGCACTCGGCGCGGCGGCTGCCGCCGCCGTTGCGCTGCAGGCCAAGCGATATATCGAGGCGCCCATCCCTGCCGGAAAGGCAAGCGATGCGCGGCAGCTTCGCATCGATGCCTCCGATACGGTACTGGTTGCGCAGGGTCGGAAGATCTACGCGCAGCAGTGCGCGTCGTGTCATGGCGCCAGCCTGCAGGGGCAGCCCGAGTGGCGCCAGCGACTGCCAAGCGGCCGGATGCCGGCGCCTCCGCATGATGCTTCCGGCCACACGTGGCATCATCCCGACGCCGTGCTGTTTGCCATTACCCGGAATGGCCTGGTCCCGGGCATTACCGCGCCGGAGGGCTATGAGAGCGACATGCCGGCGTTCGCACCGTTGCTGTCCGATGCAGACATCATCGCCGTGCTGGCGTATATCAAGAGTACCTGGCCACAGAAAATGGCAGCCGCGCAGCGGGAGGCAACGGAGCAGTACGCCGGTCGCCGGTGACGCGCCGCACCGGGTCCCGGCGAAAGCGTCGCCGTCAAGCCGCGTTGCGGCTCAGCACCGGCAGCGAGCTGGAACCAAATTCGCTGTATAACAACTTGCCGCACGCCGCGCACGCACGCTGGCCTATAGTCTGTCAGCCAGCCACCTCATCGGCCCAACCAGGGCCGAGCCCTCACAGGAGATAACGCGTGTCGACCACGGAAACCTATCTGATCGATTCCATCCGCCTTGCCATGGAAAACGTGCGGGAGCGCAACACCTGGCCCTTCGGCGCCGTGGTGGTCAAGGACGGCAAGGTGCTGGCGCGCGCGGTCAACGAGGTGGAAGCCACCTGCGATCCCAGCGCGCACGCCGAAATGCAGGCAGTGCGCGCCGCGAGCCGTGCACTGGGCAAGCCCGACCTGAGCGGCTGCACGGTCTACGCCAGCGGCTACCCGTGCCCGATGTGCCTGACGGCGATGTACCTGGCCGGTGTCGGGGCGGTCTACTACGCCTATTCCAACGAAGACGGCGCGCCTTATGACCTGTCCGCGGAGCGCGGCTATGTCGAGCTGGCGCGGCCTGTCGAACAGCGCGAGATGAAGCTGGCCTACCTGCCGGCGCGCGACGAAGGCCCAGACCTGTATGAGGCGTGGCGCGAACGGCAGGACCGCTAGGGCATAGGCCTTCACCGGATGCCGCGCGATGCCTTGTCCGCGCGGCCGTGCAGCGCGCGACTTCCTGGCCGCAGGTGCTCCAGCACCCGGGCGGCGCGCGGCGACAGCGGCCACTCGGCACGATGGACCAGCCAGAGCGTATCGACCGCCGGCGGGCCAGAGTCGACCAACTTGACCGCCTCCGCATGCGCGAAGGCCTTGCGCGCACGATCGAGCTGGCGCGCGCGATGCGCGAGGGCGGCCTCGACCTGCTCAACGTCAGCGTCGGCTCTCCACGCCCGACGCCGTCGTGGGTACTGCCGGCGCCTTACGCGCACTGGCTGGAGCGCTGCCGGCTTCAGGCCTGAGCGCGGGCCGGGCGTGGGCTGAACGCGGCGGCGTGCCGGCACGTTTCCGCGTTTTGCCGCACAATAACGCCTTGCGCGCCGCACAGGAGCACGCTGGATCACCAGAGGCGGGGTCATCGACCCGCCCGGCAGCGGGCGGCATTTTCGTAGAACCCCCTGCAATCCTGTACATGGCCGCCCCACATGCACACGCCGCCGCGGACGCCGTCCGCGGCGTTCCGCCTTCCGGCCCCTCGCGCGATGCGAGCACGCCGAATCTTTCCGACCACCCTGCAAAGGCCAGACGGCCGGCAAGTTCCGGCCGCCTCGCACTGCTGGCGCTTGGCGTCGGCAGCTTCGCCATCGGTACCGGCGAATTTGTCATCATGGGTCTGCTGCCCGATGCCGCGCGCGACCTCGCCATCTCCATCCCCGAAGCCGGCCACCTGATCAGCGCCTATGCGCTGGGCGTGGTCATCGGCGCGCCGCTGCTGGCGGTGCTGGGCGCGCGCTGGCCGCGGCGCAACCTGCTGGTGGCGCTGATGGCGGTGTTCGCGGCGGGCAATCTCGCCAGCGCGATGGCGCCGGCCTACCTGTCGATGCTGGTGGCGCGGCTGCTGACCGGCTTCCCGCACGGCACCTACTTTGGCGTGGCGGCGCTGGTCGCCGCGGGGCTGGTGCCGCGCGAGCGGCGCGCGCAGGCGGTAGGACTGGTGATGCTTGGGCTGACCAGCGCGACGCTGGTCGGCGTACCGATCGCCGCCACGGTCGGCACCTGGCTCGGCTGGCGATCGGCCTTCGTGATCGTGGGTGCGCTCGGCGCGCTGACCGCGCTGCTGGTGTGGCGCTGCGTGCCGTTCGTGCCGGCCGACCGGCATGCCAGCCCGCTGCGCGAGTTGTCGGCGCTCAGGCGCAAGCAGGTGTGGCTGACGCTGGGCATCGGCGCGATCGGGTTTGGGGGCATGTTCTCGGTGTTCAGCTACATCAAGCCGACCATGCTCGAACTGGCGCACATGCCGGCCGCGGGCATCCCCGTGGTGCTGGCGCTGTTCGGCGTCGGCATGGTGGTGGGCAACCTCGCCGGCGCGCGGCTGGCCGACAAGGCGCTGATGCCGACCATCGGCGGCGTGCTGGTGTGGACCGCGCTGGTGCTGGGCGCCTTCACCTTCACCGCGCCGCATGCGTGGCTGGCCGCGGCCAATGTGCTGCTGGTCGGCACCGTGGTGGCACTGGGCCCGGCGCTGCAGATCCGGCTGATGGACGTGGCCGGCGATGCGCAGGCACTGGCGGCCGCGCTCAACCACTCAGCGTTCAACATGGCCAATGCGCTCGGCGCGTGGCTGGGCGGCGTGACCATCGCAGCCGGCTATGGCTGGACCTCGACCGGCTGGGTCGGCCTGCTGCTGGCGCTGGGCGGCCTGGCGATCTATGCCTGGTCGGTGCTCGACATGGACCGCCGCGGCGCCACTGCCACGGCTTGATCTTGCTCGCGGCGCTACGACAGCCGGCTTGCAACCTGCCAGGAAAAAAGGGCGCCATCGCTGGCGCCCCTTGTCGATTCCGGCGCTGCGGCCGGCAGTGCTGCCCTCAGGCGTCCGCGACGCTCGCGCCGACGATATTGAAGCCGCCGTCGACGTAGGTGATCTCACCGGTCACTCCGCTGGCCAGGTCGGACAGCAGGAAGGCGGCCACGTTGCCGACTTCGTCGATGGTCACGTTGCGGCGCAGCGGCGCGGCCTGCTCGAAGTGGCCCAGCAGCTTGCCGAAGTCCTTGATCCCCGACGCGGCCAGCGTCTTGATCGGGCCGGCCGAGATGCCGTTGGCGCGGATGCCGCGCGGGCCGACCGAGGAAGCCAGGTAGCGCACGCTGGCTTCCAGCGCGGCTTTGGCCAGGCCCATGGTGTTGTAGTTGGGAACCACGCGCTCGGCGCCCAGGTAGGTCAGCGTCAGCAGCGAGGCCTTGTCCGACAGCAGCGGCAGCGCGGCCTTGGCCAGCGCCGGGAAGCTGTAGGCGGAAATGTCATGCGCGATGCGGAAGCCTTCGCGCGACAGGCCCTCGAGGAAATCGCCGGCGATGGCTTCGCGCGGCGCAAAGCCGATCGAGTGCACCAGCCCGTCGAACTTCTCCCAGCGCTGGCCCAGCGCGGCGAAGGTCGCGGCGATCTGCTCGTCGCTGCCGACGTCGCACTCGAACACCATGTCGGTACCGAATTCCTTGGCAAACTCGCTGATCCGGTCCTTGAACCGTTCGCCGACATAGGTGAAGGCGAGTTCGGCGCCTTCGCGCTTGCACGCGGAGGCAATGCCATAGGCGATCGAGCGGTTCGAGAGCAAGCCCGTGATAAGGATCCGCTTACCTGCCAGAAATCCCATAAGTTCTCCAAGGTGGTGTATCAGGCACGCTTCCTGCGTCCGCCGTGCGGCCGTGCGCGTGCCCTGGCTGTTCTGCGGCCGTTTTATTGCGCCGCGCAGAGGGAATGTCCGGATGGCTGGCGCCACCCCGGACGCATGTAAAATTGTCTCATACTTGGCCCGGCCGCAGAACGCCGGGACCCCAGAGGTCATAGTGGAGGAATCCAACGGGATGCCTATTCAAGCACGTTGGCCGCTTCAGGCGGCATGGCAGTGCTTCCGGCGGGATGCGGTACTGCGGTTCGGGCTGGCGACCATGCTGGCGGCGGGGGTCTCCCTGGTCTCTCTGGTCTCTTCCCCGGCCATGGCGGCGCATGGGTTCGCGCTGCACGGAGACCTGAAGTACGCCGAGAATTTTCCGCACTTCGACTATGTCAACCCCAACGCACCGGCTGGCGGCACGCTCACGCTCGCCAATCCGGACCGGCGCACCAGCTTCGACAAGTTCAACCCGTTCACGCTGAAGGGCACGTCGGCGCCCGGGCTCAATGCGCTGATGTTCGAGTCGCTGCTGGTCAGCAGCGCCGACGAGACCGCCAGTGCCTACGGCCTGCTGGCCGAGGACGTCACGGTCGCGCCGGACGAGATGTCGGTCACCTTCCGCATCCGCCCGCAGGCGCGCTTCTCCAATGGCGACCCGGTGCTGGCATCTGACGTCAAGCATTCTTATGACATGCTGATGAGCAAGGCGTCGAGCCCCGGCTACCGCAGCATGTGCACCGATGTGAAGGCGGTGGTCGTGACCGGCGAGCGCACGCTGCGCTACGACTTCAAGCAGCGCAACCGCGAACTGCCGCTGATCGTCGGCGCACTGCCGGTGTTCTCGAAGAAGTGGACCGCCAAGGTGCCGTTCGAGAAGCTGACCTTCGAGCCGCCCATCACCAGTGGCCCCTACCTGATCGAGCGCTACGACGCCGGCCGCGGCATCATCTTCAAGCGCGATCCCGGCTATTGGGGCAAGGATCTGGCGGTGCGCCGCGGCACCTTCAACTTCGCGCGCGTGGTCTACCGCCTGTACAAGGACGAGACCGCCAAGCTGGAGGCCTACAAGGCCGGCGAGTTCGATGCCATCGTCGAGTACCGTGCCAAGAACTGGGCCAAGAGCTACCAGGGCACGCGCTTCCGCAACGGCGAGCTGATCAAGACCGAGTTCCCGCACCGCAACGGCGCCGGCATGCAGGGCTTCGTGATGAACATGCGCAAGCCTGTGTTCCAGGACGTGCGGGTGCGCCAGGCGCTGATCCTGGCGCTGGACTTCGAATGGCTGAACCGGCAGCTGTTCTACGGCGCGTACAAGCGGCTGGACAGCTGGTTCTCCAACAGCGAGCTGGCCGCCAGCGCCACCGTCGACGGCCGGCCCGGCCCCGGCGAGATGGCGCTGCTGGAGCCGCTGCGCGCCGAGCTGCCGCCCGAGGTCTTCGGCCCCGACGTGGTGCAGCCCAGCACCGCGGCGCCGCGGTCGCTGCGCGACAACCTGCGCCTGGCCCGGCGCCTGCTGGCGCAGGCCGGCTGGACCTACACCGACGGCGCGCTGCGCAACACCAAGGGCGAGCCGCTGGTATTCGAGTTCCTGGACGATGGCGGCGCCATGAGCCGCGTCATCACCACCTATGTGCGCAACCTGGAAAAGCTCGGCATCCAGGTGCACCAGCGCACCACTGACTTTGCGCTGTACCAGAAGCGGCTGGAAGACTTCGATTTCGACATGGTGTCGATCCGCTTCCCCGACTCGCAGAGCCCGGGCAACGAACTGCGCGACCGCTTTGCCAGCGAGGCCGCGACCACGCCCGGCTCGGACAACCTGTTCGGGCTGAAGTCGCCGGTCGTCGACAAGCTGGTCGACAACCTGCTGCATGCCCATACCCGCCAGGAGCTGATTACTGCCGGGCGCGCGCTCGACCGGGTGCTGATGCACGGCTACTACATCGTGCCCAACTGGTACAGTGCGTCACACCGGGTCTCGTACCGCAAGGAACTGGCTTATCCGGAGCGGCTTCCCTATTTCTATACGGCCGAAGGCTGGATCCTGAGCCAGTGGTGGCGCAAGGACGTCCAGCCGCAAGCGCGCTGACGCTTTCAGTGCAGATTAGCTAAAGGAACAAGGACCGGCCGATGCTTGCCTACCTGCTCAAGCGCATCCTGCTGATGATCCCGACGCTGATCGGCGTCATCACGCTGACCTTTGTCGTCATCCAGTTCGTGCCGGGCGGCCCGGTCGAGCAGATGATGATGGAACTGAAAGGGCGGGGCGGCGCTGGCGAAGCCAGCGGCGGCGGCGCCGAATACCGCGGCCGCCGCGGCGTCGACCCGGAGAAGATCAAGGAGATCCAGGCCCTGTACGGCTTCGACAAGCCGCCGCTGGAGCGCTACTTCCTGATGCTCAAGCGCTTCGCCCAGTTCGACCTGGGCCAGAGCTATTTCCAGCACCGCAGCGTGTGGGAGCTGGTCAAGTCCAAGCTGCCGGTGTCGGTCAGCCTGGGTTTGTGGACGTTTTTCCTGACCTACCTGATATCGGTGCCGCTCGGCATCTCCAAGGCGATCCGGGCGGGCAGCCGCTTCGACGTGGTCACCAGCATCGTCGTGCTGGTCGGCTATGCGATTCCCGGCTTCGTGCTGGGCGTGCTGCTGCTGGTGCTGTTCGGCGGCGGCACCTTCGTGCAGTGGTTCCCGCTGCGCGGGCTGACCTCCGACAACTGGGAACAGCTGTCGCTGATGGGCAAGGTGATGGACTACCTGTGGCACCTGGTGCTGCCGATCACCGCCTCGGTGGTGGGCAGCTTCGCGGTGGTGACCATGCTGACCAAGAACGCCTTCCTGGAGGAAATCCGCAAGCAGTACGTGCTGACCGCGCGAGCCAAGGGGCTGGGCGAGCGCCGCGTACTGTGGAAGCATGTGTTCCGCAACGCGCTGATCCCGCTGGTGACTGGCTTTCCGGCGGCCTTTATCGGCGCCTTCTTCACCGGCTCGCTGCTGATCGAGACACTGTTCTCGCTCGACGGGCTGGGCCTGCTGTCGTATGAGGCCGTGCTGCGGCGCGACTACCCGGTGGTGCTCGGCACGCTCTACCTGTTCACGCTGATCGGGCTGGTCACGCGCTTGATTTCCGACGTCTGCTACGTGCTGGTCGATCCGCGCATCCATTTCGAGGGCCTGCACCGATGAAACCGTTCTCGCACGCGGTGCCCAACGGCCTGCCGCATTCGCCCTCGCCGCGCCAGCGCGCCTGGCAGCGCTTCCGCCGCAACCGCCGCGGCTACTGGAGCCTGGTGATTTTCGTCGCCATCTTCGTGCTGAGCCTGGGCGCGGAGATGTTGTCCAGCAACCGCCCGCTGGTGGTGCGCTACAACGGCGACTACTACTTCCCGATCGTCAAGACCTACCCGGAGACGACCTTCGGCGGCGACTTCCCGACGCAGGCCGACTATCTCGATCCGTTTATCCGCGACCGCATCACCAGCGACGGCAATTTCGCGGTCTTCCCGCTGAACCGGTATTCGTACGACTCGCTGAACTACTTCGCCAAGGAGCCCAACCCGGCGCCGCCGTCGGCCGAGAACTGGCTTGGCACCGACGACCGTGGCCGCGACATCCTGGCGCGGCTGCTGTACGGCTTCCGCGTATCGGTGCTGTTCAGCCTGGCGCTGACCGTGATCGGCGTGGTGATCGGCACGCTGACCGGGGCGCTGATGGGCTTCTTCGGCGGCCGCTTCGACCTGTTCTCGCAGCGTGCCATCGAGATCTGGAGCTCGATGCCCGAGCTGTACCTGCTGATCATCTTCGCCTCGATCTTCGAGCCCAGCCTGGCGCTGTTGATCATCCTGCTGTCGCTGTTCGGCTGGATGGGGCTGTCCGACTACGTGCGCGCCGAGTTCTACCGCAACCGCTCGCTCGACTACGTCAAGGCGGCGCGCGCGCTGGGCTTGTCCAACGTGCAGATCATGTGGCGCCATATCCTGCCCAACAGCCTGACGCCGGTGATCACGTTCCTGCCGTTCCGCATGAGCGCGGCGATCCTGGCGCTGACCAGCCTGGATTTCCTTGGCCTTGGCGTGCCGCCGACCACGCCCAGCTTGGGCGAGCTGCTGGCGCAGGGCAAGGGCAACCTCGATGCCTGGTGGATTTCGCTGTCGACCTTCACCGTGCTGGTGGTGACGCTGATGCTGCTGACCTTCATGGGCGACGCGCTGCGCGATGCCTTCGACACCCGCCTGGGCCTGGCCGCGCTGCGTGGCCGGGTCGAACCCAAGGTCCCGGCCGGCGCGCCGGCGGCGCCGGCGCCGGGAGTCACGCCATGAGCGCCGTGTCGCCGCTGCTGCAGGCCGCCACCGGCCTCGCCCCCGCCGAGATCCCCGCGCCTGGCTCCACGCTGATGTGCGTGGACAAGCTGTCCGTCACCTTCGGTCACGGCGAACATGCCACCCGCGCGGTGCGCGAGGTCAGCTTTGACCTGCGCGCCGGCGAGCGCTACGCGCTGGTCGGCGAATCGGGCTCGGGCAAGACCGTGACCGCGCTGGCCATGCTGCGCCTGGTTGAAGATGCCTACTACGACGGCGCGATCCGCTTCGAAGGCAAGAACCTGCTCGACGTCTCCGACCGCGAGATGCGGGCAATCCGCGGCGCCGAGATCGCGATGATCTTCCAGGAACCGATGACGGCGCTGAACCCGCTGTACACCATCGGCAACCAGATCGTCGAAACGCTGGCGCTGCATGAAGGCCTGGACCGCCGCGCCGCGCGCGAGCGTGCCATCGCGCTGCTGGAGCGCACCGGCATCACCGACGCCGCCCACCGTTTCGACAGCTTCCCGCACCAGCTGTCCGGCGGCCAGCGCCAGCGCGCCATGATCGCCATGGCGCTGGCGTGCCGGCCCAAGCTGCTGCTGGCCGACGAGCCCACCACGGCGCTGGACGTGACCATCCGCGCGCAGATCATGGACCTGCTGCGCGACCTGCAGGCCGAATTCGGCATGGCGGTGATGCTGATCACCCACGACCTGAACCTGGTGCGTTCATTTGCCCAGCGCGTGGGCGTGATGGAGAAGGGCGTGCTGGTCGAGACCGGCGAGACCGCCCAGGTGTTTGCCGCGCCCCAGCACCCGTACACGCGCAAGCTGATCGACAGCCGCCCGAAGCGCGAGGTGCTGCCGCTGGTGCCGCTGGCGCCGGTGCTGCTGGAGGCGCGCAACCTCAGCGTCAACTACGCGCGCAAGCGCCGTGGCGTGGCCGGCTGGTTCGGCAAGGACCAGTTCGCGGCGGTCAAGGATGTCGATTTCCAGTTGCGCGAAGGCGAGACCATCGGCATCGTCGGCGAATCCGGCTCGGGCAAGACCACACTGGCGCATACCGTGCTGGCGCTGCAGCGCAAGGGCGCCGGCACCATCCATTTCCTTGGCCGCAGCTTTGACGACGCCACGCGCAAGGACCGCTGCCAGCTGCGCTCGCGCATGCAGGTGGTGTTCCAGGATCCGTTCGGCTCGCTGTCGCCGCGCATGACCATCGAGCAGATCGTCGGCGAAGGGCTGGCGCTGCACCAGCCCGGCCTGTCGCGCGAGGCCACGCGCGAGCGCGTGATCGACGCCCTGCGCGAAGTCGGGCTCGACCGCACCGCGCTGGGGCGCTATCCGCACGAGTTCTCCGGCGGCCAGCGCCAGCGCATCGCGATCGCGCGGGTGCTGATCCTCAAGCCCCAGGTGCTGGTGCTGGACGAGCCTACCTCGGCGCTGGACGTCTCGATCCAGCAGCAGGTGCTGGCGCTGCTGTCCCAGCTGCAGCACAAGTACAACCTGAGCTATCTCTTTATCAGCCACGACCTGGCGGTGATCCGGGCCATGGCGCACCGCGTCATCGTGATGAAGGCGGGGGAGGTGGTAGAGACCGGGGAAACCGAGGCCGTGCTCGGTGCGCCGCAGCATCCCTATACCCGCAAGCTGATGGCCGCGGCGCAGGTTGGTGCTGCCTGACCGCAGTGCCTCGCAGCATCGCTTTTTGCGCCGCCGGACTGGCGGCGTTTTGATATGCGCAATCCGATAAACAAGATGCAAAATTCGGCCTATATCGTTGATTCGCAAGTCAAATCCGGCGAATTTGTAACGAACTTTGACATGTGAATGACAACCCTTTACCATCCGGCGAGTACTACTTTCGGGGGTGGTGTGTCCGACGCATTGAATCGCGCAGTGCACGTTGACGGTGCGATTGTCGGCGCGGTTTATCGGCGCGGTTTCGGCGCGGTCGTGACGCAATAGCGTCATCTCTGCCTGGCGCGGATGTTGCGTTACGTCCTCCCCGTAGTACCGGCGTGGTGCACACGCTGTACACAGATACCCAGCAGCCCCGGACTTTGTGCCGGGGCTTGCTTTGGAAACGTTCAACGGGAGAACCAATGCAGCGATCGGTGCTTCATTCCCTGGCGCGCGCCGCCGTCGGAATTGCCATTGCCTGCGGTGCGACTGTGTCGAATGGAGTGCTGGCGGACACGGTGTTCAAGGACGCCGACGCCCGTATCGATGCCACGGCCCCGGCCGCGGACTCGCATGCGGAAGGCAAGCGTGGCTTGCTGTCGTCGATGGTGAATTCCACCAGCAACGTTGCCAGCAAGGCTGGCGACCTGGTCATGAACGCGCTGGGCCTGATCGGCGTGCGTTACCGCTTCGGCGGCAACAGCCCCGAATCCGGCCTCGACTGCAGCGGCTTTGTCCGCTACGTGTTCCATGACACCTTCGGCTTCATGCTGCCGCGCCGCTCTGTCGAAATCAGCCGTGTCGGCACCAACGTGGCGACCAGCGACCTGCGTCCGGGCGACCTGGTGTTCTTCAACACCATGCGCCAGACCTTCTCGCACGTCGGCATCTATATCGGCGACAACAAGTTCGTGCACGCCCCCTCGACGGGCAGCAAGATCCGTGTCGACGACATGCGCGCCGCGTACTGGGTGACGCGCTACAACGGCGCGCGCCGTATCGAGGACGATGGCAACAGCCGCAGCGAAAGCCTCGGCGACATGGTCGAGACGCTCAAGCGCTACGATCCCAAGGCCGTACGGGCCACCATGTACGGCGGCTGAGCTTCAACGCAACGCCACAAAGGAAAGGGACTGCCGCGGCAGTCCTTTTTGTTTTCCGCGTCGGGCGCCGCTATGCGTCGCTATTGCGCCGCCACCGTGCCGGCCGGCTGTAGCCGCGCCTGCTCCAGCTTGTGCCGCAGCGTGGCCATCACCGCGGCGGTCGCCTGTTCGCCCGCCAGCACCGCGCGGTTGCGGGCGTTGAAGTCGCTGCCGCTCATGTCGGGCAGTTCGGGGCGGATCACCACGTCGGCGCGCGACAGCGCCATCTTGTTGATCGACTGGCCCATGATCGCGGTGGTCTGCAGCAGTACGCCGCTCTGGCCGGCGTTCTTCTGTGCCGACGGGTCGGCGGAGATATTCACCGCGATGACGAAGTCGGCGCCCATGGCGCGCGCCGAGTCGACCGGCACCGGCTCGACCAGGCCGCCGTCGACGTAGTCATGTCCCTGGATCGACACCGGCTGGAATACGCCCGGCACGCTGCTCGACGCACGCACGGCCTGTCCGGTATTGCCGCGGCGGAACAGGATCTTTTCGCCGGTCTTCAGGTCGGTGGCGACGATGCCCAGCGGCAGCTTCATTGCCTCGATCGGCCGGTTCAGCACCTGTCGGTTGACGTAGTTCTGCAGCGCCTCGCCCTTGAGCCAGCCGCCGAAGCGGGTGCCGAAGGGCAGGGCCCAGTCGGCGATCGACGCCTCGTCCATGGTCAGCGCCAGCTTGTTCAGCCTGAAGCCGTCCAGGCCGCTCGCATACAGCGCGGCCACGACCGCGCCGGCGCTGGTGCCGGTCACCAGGTCGGCATGGATCCCCTGTGCCTCGAGCGCCTTGATCACGCCGATATGGGCAAAGCCGCGCGCGGCGCCGCCGCCAAGCGCCAGGCCGATCTTGACCGGACGCGGAGTGGGTGGGACGGCGGGCGTGGTCGCTACCGGCGGCGCAGTGCGCGGGCCGAAGGCGCAGCCCGCCAGCAGGGCGGCCGCGGAGAGGCCGAGGAAATGACGTCGTTGCATGAAGCGGGATCAGTAAATCGGGGGTGGCCGGGACTGCTGTGGCATGTGATGTCAACGCTGCTTTATGCGTCTTGCGCCGGCATGCCTGTCGACCGGCACGATCTCAGACCGGCGCAAGCATAAATGATTCCGCGCACGCCCGGCGCCATGCGGAGGGCGGCAGGAACGTGCTTGTATAATGCAAAGCCTGCACACACCAGCCCGCGCGCCGCTGCGCGCGGGCTTTCTTGTTTCTGCCCCTGACCATGACCCAACGCGTCCGCACCCGCTTTGCGCCGAGCCCGACCGGCTTTATCCACCTCGGCAATATCCGCTCCGCGCTCTATCCCTGGGCCTTCGCCCGCCGCATGAAGGGCGACTTCATCCTGCGCATCGAAGACACCGACGTCGAGCGTTCGTCGCAGGAAGCGGTCGACGTGATCCTGGAAAGCATGGCCTGGCTGGACATGGACATCGACGAAGGCCCGTTCTACCAGATGCAGCGCATGGACCGCTATCGGGAGGTCGTGGCGCAGATGGTCGACGCCGGCCTGGCCTACCGCTGCTACATGAGCACCGCGGAACTCGACGCACTGCGCGAAGCGCAGCGCGAGCGCGGCGAGAAGCCGCGCTACAACGGCTTCTGGCGTCCGGAAGAGGGCAAGGTCCTGCCCGAGCCGCCGGCCGGCGTGGATCCGGTGATCCGCTTCAGGAACCCGATCGGCGGCAGCGTGGTGTGGGACGACGCGGTCAAGGGCCGCATAGAGATCTCCAACGACGAGCTCGATGACCTGGTGATCGCGCGCCCGGACGGCACACCCACGTACAACTTCTGCGTGGTGGTGGACGACCTCGACATGAAGATCACGCACGTGATCCGCGGCGACGACCACGTCAACAATACCCCGCGCCAGATCAACATCATCCGCGCGCTCGGCGGCACCGCGCCGGTCTACGCGCACCTGCCGACCGTGCTGAACGAGCAGGGCGAGAAGATGAGCAAGCGCCACGGCGCCATGGCCGTGACCGGCTACCGCGACGAAGGCTATCTGCCCGAAGCCGTGCTGAACTACCTGGCCCGCCTGGGCTGGGCCCACGGCGACGCCGAGATCTTCTCGCGCGAGCAGTTCATCGAATGGTTCGACCTGGAGCACCTGGGCAAATCGCCGGCGCAGTACAACCCGGAAAAACTGGCCTGGCTGAACAACCACTACATCAAGGTCGGCGACAACCAGCGCCTGGCAGGGCTCACGCAGCCGTTCATTGAAGCGCTCGGCGGCAAGGTGGAAGGCGCCGACCTGGTCGGCGTGGTGGCCCTGGTGAAGGACCGCGCCAACACGCTGAAGGAAGTCGCACAGGCCGCGCTGCTGTTCTATCGCGGCGAGCCGCAGGCGGATGCCGCGCTCAAGGCCGAGCACCTGACGCCGGAGATCCAGCCCGCGCTGGCCGCGCTGTCCAGCCAGCTGGGCGCGCTGCCTGAGTGGAAGCGCGAGGCCATCAGCGCGACCTTCAAGGTAGTGCTGGCCGAGTTCGGCCTGAAGATGCCCAAGCTGGCCATGCCGGTGCGCCTGCTGGTGGCGGGCCAGCTGCAAACGCCGAGCATTGACGCGGTGCTCGAACTGTTCGGCCGCGACACGGTGCTGCGCCGTCTGGGCGCCGGTATCGCCGCGTAAAAAATCTCGCAAAAATCCGCGCCTGGGGCTTGCGCTCCGGGCCGGAGTTGCGCATAATCTCGTTCTCCCTGCAGCGCGGTCCCTGACCAAGCGGGCTGACGGATCCGCAAGGATCTACGCGGTCTCCACGCTTTTTAGAAAGCAAGGAGAAAAGCGAAAAAGTTAAATAGGGAGCTTGCAAAGATTAGTAGTTGATATATAATCTTGGCTTCGCTTGAAACGGTAGTTAAATCCAGCGAAAATAACGCAAGTTGCAGTAAATGGCAGTACCATGGGGCTATAGCTCAGCTGGGAGAGCGCTTGCATGGCATGCAAGAGGTCAGCGGTTCGATCCCGCTTAGCTCCACCAAGATTTAGGTGGCATCCAGTCAGTATCGGGTGGCGCCAGACGGAACGTGTTGAAAGACAAGTTTCTGTCCCCTTCGTCTAGAGGCCTAGGACATCACCCTTTCACGGTGAGTACAGGGGTTCGAATCCCCTAGGGGACGCCAAAATAGCAGGGCGTAATCAAACGCCCAGCGCGTCGCCAAGAGCTTTGCTCGAGGTGGCAGCCGACTAAGGAGTGGTAGTTCAGTCGGTTAGAATACCGGCCTGTCACGCCGGGGGTCGCGGGTTCGAGTCCCGTCCACTCCGCCAAAACTAAACCCGCATGGTTAATGCCATGCGGGTTTTTCTTTTAGTGTGAGGGATTATGTTGATAATCGCCGCGGCAACAGTAAAAAATGTTGCAATCGTTGCGGAAATCGATATATAATCCTGACTTCGCTGCAAATACAGCAGTTTGTGAAAGCCGCGAAAGCAGTATCAGGCAGTTACCCGTATGGGGCTATAGCTCAGCTGGGAGAGCGCTTGCATGGCATGCAAGAGGTCAGCGGTTCGATCCCGCTTAGCTCCACCAAGGATTCGGGAGGCGTCAAAAAAGATGCTTCCCAGGCGCGAAAAAGTCTGTTAGAATGGCGGACTTTCCAGCGCAAGACAGAAAACGCGTTGTAAAACAAGTTTCTGTCCCCTTCGTCTAGAGGCCTAGGACATCACCCTTTCACGGTGAGTACAGGGGTTCGAATCCCCTAGGGGACGCCAAAATAGCAGGGCGTAATCAAACGTCCAGCGCGTCGCCAAGAGCTTTGCTCGAGGTGGCAGCCGACTAAGGAGTGGTAGTTCAGTCGGTTAGAATACCGGCCTGTCACGCCGGGGGTCGCGGGTTCGAGTCCCGTCCACTCCGCCAAATTAAACGCCCGCGCAAGCGGGCGTTTTTCTTTTCAGCTCCAGGATTTTCACCCACATCGGTAGAGTGGCGCGCCTGCGGCAAGCGCAGTGCTTAGCGCCGGGCTCAGTGCTTCACGTCGGCGCTGCTTACCCGCGCGAAATACCGCACCAGCAATCCGCCGGCAATGGCAAGGCTTATGCTGTTGGCCAGCCAGAACCCGCTGGCCCCGTGCGTGAACGCCGGCAGGCCTTCAATCAGTCCGAACCCGAGCACATAGCCGCCACCCAGCCCGATGCCCCACAGCGATCCCGCATAGATCAGCGTCGGAATCACCGCGATCTTGTAGGCGCGCAGGATAAACGCCGTCAGCACCTGCACGGCATCGAACGCCTGGTAGAAGGCCACGAACAGCACCAGCGGCAGCGCGGCCGCCACCACGGCGGGGTCGCTCGCATAGGCGTGCAGGATCGGTTCGCGCAGCAGCCACAGCAGCGCGCCGGTCAGCATGGCCAGTGCCACGGCTGCGCGGATGCCGCGCCAGGCAATGCGGCTTGCGCCGGCGAGATCGCGTGCGCCGATATGCTGAGCGACCAGTGTCGAGGTGGCGATGCCCAGCGACAGCGGCAGCATGTAGGCAACGGCGCCCAGGTTGGCGATGATCTGGTGCCCCGCCAGCGTGACCGTGCCCAGCCGCGTGATAAAGATCGACATCAGCGTGAACGAGGTGATCTCGATCAGGTAGGTCAGCCCCATCGGCACGCCCAGGCGCAGCAGCGCGCGCAACGGCGCGGTTGCCGGCCAGCTCCATGTCGCAAAGATCCGCAGCGGCTGGTAGGCGGCGCCATAGCGCAGGACCAGCAGCGCGGCGATGCACCATGCCCAGCTGATCAGCGTCGAGGCCAGCCCGCAGCCGGCCCCGCCCATGGCGGTCACGCCCAGGCCGCCGTGGATAAACCAGGCGTTGAGCGGAACCTTCAGCGCCAGGCCGCCGACCTGCAGCACCGTGACCATGATCGGCCGCGACATCGCATTGTTGAGCGCCGAATAGATGCGGAAGCCGAGCGCCGCGGGCAGCCCGAACGCGGCGAAATGCAGGTAGGCGGTGGCCTTGTCGACCAGTTCGGGCGGCGCCTTGGCAAAGGCCAGCAGCGGCGCCGGGAAGGCCAGCAGCAGCACGCCGGGGAGCGCCAGCGCGGCGCCGAGCCACGCGGCCTGCCGCACCTCCGAACCAATCGCCTCAAGGCGGCCGGCGCCATAGAGCTGGCCGGCGACGGGCGCCAGCGCCTGCAGCACGCCCATCAGGCTGATATAGACGGTAACGTAGATCGAACCGCCCAGGCCGACGGCGGCGAGGTCGGTGGCGGAGGCGCGGCCGGCCATCACGGTGTCGATGACACCAAAGGCGATCACTGCCAGCTGCCCGGCCAGTACCGGGGCCGCCAGGCTGAAGATGCGGCGAAGGTCTTGGAGCAGGGTCATTCAGGCCTCAGGGGCAATGTCAGGGGCGTTGACCGGGCACGATGCCCGCAGCCGCCTGCGGCCGGAATGGATCGATGGCGCTGCGGTGCGCTGCGGAGGCTCGTGCCGGTGGGGTCAGGGCTGCCGCGGCAGGCGGCGGCGCGGCAGGTCGGGGCGCGGGTGCACCGCGCGCGCGGTATCGACCAGCCGGTACATGCGGAAGCGCTCGTCGCGGTCCGCGGGGCGGCGGCCTTCCCAGATCAGCCGCCATTCGAAATGCGAGATATTGCCGGGCTCGCCATAGTCCACCGCATCGTGGCGCAGCAGCACGTCGCAACCGTCGCTTGGGCCGCCAAAGCGGATATGGCCGAAGTAGGCGAACGACGCGAGCTGCGCGTCGCCCATGCGGATCGGCTGCACGCACCGGTATGCGGGCGGCAGCGCCATCGCGGCGGCCTGGGCCACGTCACGATAGGTCTTGCCGTAGTTGATCGACGGCAGCCACAGCGTCATCGCCATCACCCACATCAGCGTGGTGCCGGCGGCCGAGATCACCACCGGGCGCCAGATCTGCTTGGGCGCGCGCGACAGGCGCCAGCGCACGATCAGCACCCAGGCAATGGTGGCCGCCAGCGCGATCAGCACCGCGGTGATCGTGAACTCATGCTGGTAGCCGGGCAGCTGGCGGAACACATTGCGCGCTACGCGCGGCGGCCAGCCGGTGGTCTTTGCGATCCACATGAACCAGACCGTGCCGCCGAAGATGGTGAAGAACAGCAGCGCGAACCAGTCGATCGCGTTGATCACGCCGCGCGCCAGCGTGGGCAGTGCGAAGGCTGCCAGCACCGCCATCGGCGGCAGCAGCAGGATGAACTGCACGTCGCCGCCGCTGCGTTGCAGAAACAGCAGCACCACGACAGGCAGCAGCACCGCCAGCGGCATGGCCACATGGGCGGCGCGGCGCATTCCAGCCCAGGCAACCCATGCCCATGCCGCGATCGGCCAGACCGGCCACGTGTACAGGAACAGGTTGCGCATGTTGAAGCCGAACGTCTGCATGTTCGGCGAACCATAGTTGCGCCGGTCGTAGCGCGCCCATTCGCGGATAAAGGTGACAGCCTCGGTGCGGTCCGTCGCGCCGAAATAAGTCGAAGCCAGCCAGGCCGCGACGATCAGCAACGCCAGCGGAATGCCGATGGCGGCGAGCCGCTGCCACGGCAAGGGCTTGCACACCAGCGCGCAGACGACGGTGCCGAACAGCAGCGCCAGCGGCAGGATGGGGCCGCTGGCCAGCGCCAGGCCGCCAAGCGCGGCGCCATAGACCAGGCTGCCCATCAGCGGCTTGTCGAGGCTGCGCACCAGCGCGTACAGCGCCAGCGCGATAAAGGCCACCTGGCCGACCTGCGGCGTGGTCTCGTGCCCGCGCATGGCCAGGCCGACGCAGGCCAGGAAGATCAGCAGTGCGCCATCGGCCAGCGTGCGGCCATAGTCGCGCGCATTGGGCTGGCCGCCGAACGCATAGGCGAACGGCTGGACCTCGTCGCGCCGGCCCAGCAGGTAAGTGCTGTACCAGATGCAGGCGCAGGTCGAGAAGAAGAACAGGGCGGTGGCAAGGCGCGCGGCGTCGGTGGGTCCCAGCCAGCCGCCGAAGCCGCGGATCATCAGCGCGCCGATCCAGAACACCAGCGGGCCGTCCTCCGTAAACGGCCGGCCGACGATATTCGGCATCAGCCAGTCATGCAGGCCGCCGGTGGCCAATTGCCACATCACGCCGAAGCCGGCGGCGTCCTCGTTCTTCCACGGATCGCGGCCGAACAGGCCGACCAGGCCGTAGATGATGCAGATCGCCAGCAGCAGGGCGCGCGGCAGGGCGCCGGTCGCGGCAGCGGTCAACTGGACGGGTGAGGTATTGGCTTGACGCATCGATGCTCAGGTCGGGCCGTGGCGCAATGGCGCGAAGGCCACAGTATCGCGCATGCGGCGGCCGCGAGGGCCGTGACATGCCGTAGAAGCCTCACGCGGGTGAGGGATTCCGGTGGATACAATAGTGCCGGCGCCGCTCGGCCGGTGGCACGCAAACGGCGGGCACAAAAGAAAAGAGGCAGCCGATGCTGCCTCTTTGCTGGTTCGCGCCGGCCTGGAGCATCTGTCCGCAGGCCGCGCGAAGCGGGGTTCGCCGAAAGCGATTACTTCGCGACCTTGCCCAGCTTGCTGCCGAACTTCTGGCGGAACTTCTCGACGCGGCCGGCCGTGTCCATGATCTTCTGGGTGCCGGTGTAGAACGGGTGCGATTCCGACGAGACTTCGATCTTGGCCAGCGGGTATTCCTTGCCGTCCTTCACGATCGTGTCCTTGGTCTGGATGGTCGAGCGGGTGATGAAGCTGAAGTCGCTGGACATGTCCTGGAACACGACTTCGCGGTAATTCGGGTGAATGCCTTCTTTCATGATGAGTCCTTTCTGGTTGGGTAGCCAGTCCGTTGCGATCCGCGCTTTACTGCTGAATTCACCGCTGAAAACACGACGCGTCGACGAACGAACCACTTGCCGGTAACGGGCAAACCGGGATTATGGCAGAAAAACAATAACTTGGGGAAGGGGAACAGGTATATCGCGCGCCGTCTGCCTGCAAGGCTTGATATGCCTTTTTACTCACATCGCAGCGGGGTGCTGGCGGTAAAAAGAGGCGAGCGACTGGTAGACAACCGGCCAATGGCGAGCCAGCCCGCCCGGCTCAACAAAAAATGCCTCGGAGGTCACTGCAAAGAATTCGCTGGGTGCCTCGCCACCGTACGGGTCGATGACGCGCAGCGCCGGCGGCAGCCGTTCGGGATGCTCCCAATCCGATTCCTTGCGTGCCTCCCATGCCTCGGCAAAGCGGTCGTATTCGGTGAGGAAAGTGTCCGCCCACGCTTCCGCATCGATATCCGGATGCAGCACGCGCGAGAAGGGCGGCACGCCGTCCGGCTCGCCGTCGAGCATGTCCAGCTTGTGGGCAAATTCATGGATGACCACGTTGTAGGTGTCTGCCGGCAGCTCGTGTTCGCTGTCGATGCCGGCGCCCGGCGTATGCACGTCCGGCCAGGACAGGATCACGGGGCCATGCTCCCAGGCTTCGCCGCTGGCTTCCTCCACCACGCCGTGCACCAGGCCGATCTCGTCCTGCACGGTCCGGCGGATGATGAATTCACCGGGATACAGCACGATGCCATGCCAGCCGCGGTACCACGCCAGCCCCAGCTTCAGTATCGGCACGCACGCTTGCACGGCGACGCTGACGACCATGTCGTCGTCCAGCGGCAGCTCGTGCGCGGTGGAGTATTCCTTCTCCGCAATGAATAGCGTGGCCAGCTCGCGCAGCGCGGCCAGATCTTCGCTTCCATAGCGTTGCACGAACGGCAGCGCGGCGACGGTGCGTTCCCACAGGTCGTCGGGGATCGCGTAGTGCTCCAGCTTGCGGGCCTTGGAGCGGGTGCGCAGGAATGCAGTCAGTTTGCCGAGCATAGGAAACCCATCGGGCAACAAAAAAGGCGTGCCGTGGCACGCCTTCTTGTTCATCTTGCGGCGCGTCCGTAAGCGGTACGCCGCACCGAGGCTTAGCCGCCTCTGCGCATCATATCGAAAAACTCCGCGTTGTTCTTCGTGGCCTTCATCTTGTCCATGATGAATTCCATGGCCTGCACTTCGTCCATGTCGGAGATGAACTTGCGCAGCACCCAGATCTTCTGCAGGATTTCCGGCTTGATCAGCAGTTCTTCGCGGCGCGTGCCGGACTTGTTCAGGTTGATCGACGGGTAGACCCGCTTTTCGGCCAGGCGGCGTTCCAGGTGCACTTCCATGTTGCCGGTGCCCTTGAACTCTTCATAGATCACGTCGTCCATGCGGCTGCCGGTTTCGATCAGCGCGGTGGCGATGATGGTCAGCGAACCGCCTTCTTCCAGGTTGCGCGCGGCGCCGAAGAAGCGCTTCGGACGCTGCAGCGCGTTGGCGTCGACACCGCCGGTCAGCACCTTGCCCGAGGCCGGCACCACCGTGTTGTAGGCACGCGCCAGGCGGGTGATCGAGTCCAGCAGGATCACCACGTCGCGCTTCAGCTCGACCAGGCGCTTGGCCTTCTCGATCACCATTTCGGCGACCTGCACGTGGCGGATGGCCGGTTCGTCGAAGGTGGACGCTACCACTTCGCCGCGCACCGAACGCTGCATCTCGGTCACTTCTTCCGGACGCTCATCGATCAGCAGCACGAACAGGTCGGCTTCCGGATGATTGTTGGCGATCGCGTGTGCAATGTGCTGCAGCATCACGGTCTTGCCGGACTTGGGCGAGGCCACCAGCAGCGCGCGCTGGCCGCGGCCGATCGGCGCGATCATGTCGATGATGCGGCCGGTGATGTTCTCTTCCGCCTTGATGTCGCGTTCGAGCGTGAGCGGCCGATTCGGATGCAGCGGCGTCAGGTTCTCGAACATGATGCGGTTCTTGACCGCTTCGGGAGGCTGCCCGTTGACCTTGTCCACCTTCACCAGCGCAAAGTAGCGCTCGCCGTCCTTGGGCGTGCGCACTTCACCTTCGATCGAGTCGCCGGTATGCAGGTTGAAGCGGCGGATCTGCGACGGGCTGATGTAGATATCGTCCGTGCTGGCCAGGTACGAAGTCTCCGGCGAGCGCAGGAAGCCGAAGCCGTCCGGCAGAACTTCCAGCGTGCCGTCTCCGAAGATGGTTTCGCCCATCTTGGCGCGCTTCTTCAGGATCGCAAACATCAGTTCCTGTTTGCGCATCCGCTGTGCGTTGTCGATCTCGAGCGTTGCCGCCATTTCGAGAAGCGCAGACACGTGAAGCGATTTGAGTTCTGTCAGGTGCATAGACGAGGGGTACAGATTTGCCCGGACGGGCGAGACTGAAAGAGAAGGGGGAAAAATGAGCGAACGCTCGGGGAGTTGTTGGTGGCATCTTAGCACAATCCGACCGGTGCGCCAGGGTGTGGCGCACGCACGTCGGATCGTGACAAAACCGGAGCGGCTGGTCTGGCTCCGGTGCGCAGCTTACAGGTTGCCGTCGAGGAAGGCAGTCAGTTGCGACTTGGACAGCGCGCCGACCTTCTGGGCCGCGACCGCGCCGTTCTTGAACAGGATCAGCGTCGGGATGCCGCGGATGCCGAACTTGGCCGGGACCTGCTGGTTTTCATCGACATTGATCTTGGCGACCTGCAGCTTGTCGCCATAGTCCTTGGCGACTTCGTCCAGGATCGGGGCGATCATCTTGCAGGGGCCGCACCATTCGGCCCAGAAATCGAGCAGGACGGGCTTGTCGGACTGGAGGACGTCGGCGTCGAAGGAGGCGTCGCTCACATACTTGATTTGTTCGCTCATGGCGGAAAACCTCTGGTTTCGCTCTGTTTATGTTGAAGGCCGGGAAACTGGGTAGGGCAGAACCGTAACCTTACACGAGATTGCGCGGACCCGCCGGGGACGCCATTGCCGCCTGCCGGCTGGCTCTGGCGGCCGTAGCCGCGCCCGTTGCTGCCGATATGTTACCAGTTTGCCGATTTTCAAGACCGGCACCGGTGTGGGGCTGAAAACCCGCCGGCAACGGTAATGATTCTGCTGCAATCGGGTGATTAGTAGAAATGCTTATTTTCAATGGCGCCAAGAGATTCAGCCAATCGGGGTGGGTGCCATGGCGTGCACATGGGGGCGCGGCGCAGTGCCGGATCCGCGTTGCGTGCGCGTAGAATAGAAAGCGGGCCGCGCGCCGGCCGGCCGATCCTCACGAACCCTGCTCTCCCCAGAAGGCCATCGACAAGGCGGCCATCGACAAGGTCATCGATATGAACACCGATCCCCGCAAGCCTACCCAGCCCGAGTCCGGCCAGGCGCCGGACGTGGACCACCTGAGCGATGCGCTGGACCATATCAGCAGCGCGGTCGAGACCAACAGCATTGCCAGCGGCGCCGCCAAGGGCCTGGTCTACAGCATCATCGAGACGCTGGGTACCCTGGTGGGCGACCCGGACCTGCCCGAGCATGCGCGCTCCGGCTACGAGGGCCTGCTCGAGACCGCGCGCGAGATCCGCGCCAGGCTGGAGGGCGGCACGCACTGAGCGGCCCGCCCGCGCGCAAGCCGCTCCGCCCACCGGGGCCCTTCCATGAATCGCCGCCGGCCGTGCTGGCCGGCGGCGTGCGGTATTCTCTTTGCCCCCTGACGCCCTGACGCCTGACTTCTTCCCCGACCGATGCAGTTACCGCAGCCACGCCGCGCTGCGGCTCAAGAGCCCATGACGTCGCTGAGTTTTCGCCCTGGCCCTGATTTCCTCGAGCAGGCGGCCACTGCTGCCTGGTTTTTCCTGGACCGCTGCGGCGCGCCCGAAGCCGGCGCACACGTAGTGGTGCCGACCGCCGCGCAGATTCCTGGCGTGCGCGAGGCGCTCGATGCCGCCGCGCGTGCGGCCGGACGGCCGCGCCTGTTGCCGCGCGTGCTGACGCTGGGCCACTGGCTGCTGGACCTGCCGCCCGACGGCACGCCGTTACGCAGCCATGCGGCGCGGCTGTTGGCGGTGCAACAGGCCGTGCGCGGGCAAGAATGGCTGCGCCGCGCCTTCGGCGCGCAGAACGAGACCGCGGCGTGGGGCCTGTCGCAAACGCTGCTTGCGATTTGCGACGAGCTGAATGCGCGCTGGCTCGAGGACGCCGCCATCCGCGATGACGACGACATTGACGGCGACGACCGCGCCGCGTTGCTGCAGGGCGCGCTGGAACGCACCTACTCGCACCTGTCCGAACGCTTCCTCGGCGAAGAGGCGCGCATCGTGCTGGCGTTCTGGCAGGCGCTGTCGGGGCCCGACGATCCGCTGCCGGCGCGGCGCCGCGCGCTGCGCGAACTGTCGCAGCAGCTGCGCGGCCCGGTGGTGTGGATCGCGCCGACGCCCCCTACGCCGCTCGAAGCCGCGTTCCTGCGCGATGCCGCCGAACTGGTGCCGGTACTGCAGGTCGGGTACGACTGGGCGGGGCAGGGAGATGTGGACTCCGATGCGGACGCCGCCGACTGGTACCAGACGCTGCTGTCGCTGTGGCCCGAAGCACGGATTGCCGAAGATGGAGACGTCACTGCGCCGCCCGCCATGCCGGCACTGCCCGAACAACGCCCGGCCATCCGCGTGATCGGCAGCGCGCGCTTCGAGGACGAAGCCGCGGCCGCAGCGGCGCAGCTGGTGCAATGGCTCAACGAAGGCCGCCGCCAGGTTGCGCTGGTGGCCCATGACCGCGTGGTGGCGCGGCGCGCGCGGGCGCTGCTGGCGCGTGCCGGCGCACCGGTGCGCGACGAGACCGGCTGGAAGCTGTCGACCACACGCGCGGCCGCCGCGCTGATGCGCTGGTTCGACCTGCTGGTGCGCGACGGCGATACCGCGGCGCTGCTCGACCTGTTGAAAAGCCCGTTCTGCCTGCCCGATTTCGCCGAGCGCGGCGCGGCCATCGCGCTGCTGGAGCGCCAGGTGCGGCGCGAGGGCATCACCGGCGGCTGGCCGCGCCTTCGGCAATTGTTCGGCAGCGTACCGACCAGCGCGCCCGAGCCTGGCAGCTACGAGGACGAACAGGCGGACGAACAGGCGGACGAGGCAGCCCAGGCGCCGCGTCGCGCCGCACGTGCATTGGTCGCCGTGTTGGCCGACGAGGCGGCACGCTGGCCGCGCGGCCTTGCGCAGCATCCGCTGGCAACGTGGCTGGAGCGGCTCGACGGCATGCTCGACGGCCTTGGCATGCGCGCCGCGCTGGCCGCCGACGATGCCGGCAGCCAGCTGCTCGACGCACTGGCCCGGCTGCAGGAGCTGCCGCACGATGAAACCGGCGGCCACGCCACGCTGTCGCAGGGCGAGTTCCGCGCCATGTTGTCGGCGCTGCTCGAATCGGTCGCATACAAGGAGCCTTCGGCAAGCGGCCCGGCGCGCATCACCATCCTGCCGCTGAACGGCGCGCGCATGCGCCGTTTCGAGGGCGTGGTGATCGTAGGTTGCGACGATGCGCAATTGCCGTCGAGCGCGGCCGAGCTGATGTTCTTCTCCAACCAGATGCGCCGCGAGCTGGACCTCGAAGACCGCGAGGCGCGCTTCGCCCAGCAGGCGCGCGACCTGGCGGAGGTGCTGCTGAACAACGCCGACGTGGTGATGACCTGGCAGCGCTTCGGCGGCCGCGGCGAACCGCATCACGTGTCGGGCTGGATCGAGCGGCTGGCGGCATGCTGCGCACGCAGCGGCGTCGTCATCGACGGCAACGCCGTGCCGCAGGCCCATGAAACCTTCGCCGAACCGCAAGGCATGCCCGCGCCGTCCGCGTTGCCGGAGCTGGTGCCGCAGCGCTGGAGCGCGCAGGCCTACAACATGCTGCGCCGCTGCCCGTACCAGTTCTTCGCCGGCCGCATGCTCGGCCTCGCCGGGCTCGAGACCGTCAGCGACGAACTGGAAAAGCGCGAGATCGGCGAGCACCTGCACCGCGTGCTGCTGCGCTACCACAAGGACCTGCACGCGCGCCGCGAGCGCGGCGAAACGCTGCCGCAAGACCAGCGCCTGGCGCGGCTGCGCGAGATTTCGGACGATGTGTTCGGCGCGCTGATGGCCGAGGACGGCAATGCCATTGCCTATTACCGGCGCTGGTGCGAGGTGCTGTCGTCGTATGTCGCCTGGCAGTCGGCGCGCGAGGCCGAGGGCTGGTTCTGGCGCGGCGGCGAGCTCGATGCCGGCATCGACCTGCCCATGCCCGACGGCCAGCCCTTGCGGCTGACCGGACGCATCGACCGGCTCGACCAGGGGCCGGACGGCGCGCATGCGGTGCTCGACTACAAGACGCAGAGTGCCACGCGGCTCAAGCGCAAGCTGGCCGAGGTCGAGGAAGACTGCCAGCTGCCGTTCTACGGGCTGTTGCGCGCCGATGCGGTGGACGGCAGCTGGGTGTCGCTTGAAGGCGCGAAGGAAAGCGCGCGCGACACCTCGGCGGCAGCGCAACGCGAGGTCGGGCTGCCCGACTTCCAGGCCGCCGTCACCTGGCTCGAACGGCAGATGCGCCATGACGTGATGCGGCTGCGGCAGGGGGCTAAGCTTCCAGCATTTGGCGATGCCTCGGCCTGCGTGTATTGCACCGCCCGCGGCCTGTGCCGCAAGGGCTTCTGGGAATCCACCGCCGTGCCGGTGCTGAAAACATGATGGTCCACGATCCGCTCAATACCCAGGTCCAGCCTTACCAGCGCGATGGCCATCCCGTGTCGGAGGCCGAGTTCACCCGCGCGGCCTGCGATCCTGCGCGCTCCGTCGTGGTCGAGGCCTGCGCCGGCAGCGGCAAGACCTGGCTGCTGGTGGCGCGCCTGGTGCGCCTGCTGCTGGCCGGCGCCGCGCCGCACGAGATCCTCGCGATCACCTTCACGCGCAAGGCTGCCGAAGAAATGCGCGACCGCCTGCTGGAAGTGCTGGCGCAACTGTCGCGCGATCCCGACGACGACGTCATCGCCGCGCTGGTGCAGCGCGGCCTGAGCCCGGAGGCCGCCCGTGAGGCGCTGCCGCGCGCGCGCCGCTTGCACGCGCAGGTGCTGGCCGCGCCCGGGCGCATGGCCATCGATACCTTCCACGGCTGGTTCGGCACGCTGCTGCGCGGCGCGCCGCTGGCGTCGGGCATCGTGCCCGGCGCGTCGCTGCGCGAAGATGCGTTGCGCATGAAGCGTGAAGCGTGGGCGCCGGTCTGGCGCGCGCTGGCCACGCCGCAATACGAAGACCTGCGCGCCGCATGGGAAACGCTGGTCGACACCGTGGGGGACTTCCAGGCGCGCGCGCTGCTCGACGCCATGTTCCACGCCCGCAGCGAATGGTGGGCGATGCAGGAGGGCGGCAGCCCGCTGCAGGCGCTGTCCGACTGCCTTGGTGAAGACGCCCAGGGCGACGTGCTGCTGCAGGCGCTGGCCGACGAAGGCTGGCGCGATGCCTGCGAGACGCTGGCACTGCGCCTGGGCGGCGGCGGCAAGACCGAGCAGACCCATGCCACGCGCATCACCGACGCGCTGATGGCCATTACTGCCTGGCGCGAAGCCGGCGCGGCGCCGGGCAAGGCCGCCGAACGCGTGTTCGCACAATTGCGCGCGGCGTTCTTCACCACCACGGGCGAGCCGCGCTCGCTGCGCCGGACCAACGCCCTCGTCAAGGCCGCGGGAGGCGAGGGCATGGTCGATACGCTGCTCGACCAGCATGCTTCCATCTGCGCGATGCTCGACGAGATCAGCGCCCGCTGCTGCGAGGCCGCGGTGCTCGCCATCAACCAGGCGCTGTTCTGCATCGGCGACGCGTTGCTGACGCGCTACCAGCAGCACAAGCAGGAACAGCGCGCGATGGACTTCGCCGACCTCGAATGGCAGGCCGCGCAGCTGATGTCCGACGAAGAGACCGCGACCTACCTGCAGGTGCGGCTCGATGCGCGCTACCGCCACCTGCTGCTCGACGAATTCCAGGACACCAACCCGCTGCAGTGGCGCATCCTGCAGGGCTGGCTGGCTGGCTACGCAGGCCTGGGCGAGCGCCCGACGGTGTTCCTTGTGGGCGATCCCAAGCAGTCGATCTACCGCTTCCGCCGCGCCGACGCGCGCCTGTTCGGCGCTGCCGGCGAGATGCTGCGCGACGCGTTCGGGGCGACGGTGCTGCGCACCAACCGCACCCGGCGCAATCGCGCCGAGGTGCTGGAGTGGGTCAATGCCGTGTTCGACGCGGCGCGCGCGGAAGGGCGCTACCCGCTGTACGAGACGCAGACCTCGGCGCTGGCCGAAGGCGGCGGTCCGGTGTGGCTGCTGCCGCTGGTAGAGGCCGAAGAGAAAGCCGAAGGCAAGGCGGGCGACAGCGAAGCGAGCGAGACGGAAGCGCAGGCCGGCGACGGCGCCATGCACCGCGACACGCTGCTGCAGCCGCGCCGGCAGGCCGGCGATTCGCTGCGCCTGGAGGAAGGCCGGCGTGTGGCCGCGTGGCTGCGCCATGTGCGCGACACCGTGCCGGTCCACGAGAACGGCGCCACGCGCCCCGCCCGCTGGAGCGACATGCACCTGCTGGTGCGCCGCAAGACCCATCTCGCCGACTACGAGCGCGCGCTGCGCGAGGGAGGCATCCCATGCCTGAGCCCGCGCCGCGGCGGCCTGCTGGCCACGCTGGAAGCGCTGGACCTGTCGGCCTTGCTGGCCTTCCTGATGACACCGGAGTCCGATCTCGATCTCGCCCATGTGCTCAAGAGCCCGCTGGTCGGCGCGACCGACGATGACCTGCTGGCCCTGGCGCAGCTGGAAGGCGAGGGCGGCTGGTGGGCGCGCATCGAAGCCAGCGGCCTGCCCGGGCACGTCTCGGACGCATTGCGCGAAGGCGTGCCGCGGCTGCGCCAGTGGCTGCGCGTCGCGCCGCACCAGCCGGTGCACGACCTGATCGACCAGATCTTCCACGGCGGCGAAGTCCGGCGCCGTTATGCCGAAGCCGCGCCGCCGGATATCCGCGAGCAGGTGCTGGCCAATCTTGATGCCTTCCTGAAGCTGTCGCTGGATCTGGACGGCGGCCGTTACCCGAGCCTGCCCAAGTTCATCGACGAGCTGCAGGAGATCCGCCGTGGCGACGAGGGCGAGAGCCCCGACGAAGGCGGCATGGGCGACAACGCCGAAGACGTCGAACCGGCGGAGGACGATGCCGCCTTTGCCGGCCTCGACGCAGTTCACATCCTGACCGTGCATGCGGCCAAGGGCCTGGAGGCGCCGTTCGTGGTGCTTCTCGATGCCAACCACAGCGATCCCGCCGCGGACAAGGGCGGGATCCTGGTCGACTGGCCGCCGTCGTCGCCGGTGCCGCGGCATTTCTCGGCGTATGGCAAGCGCAGCGAACGCGGACTGGCGCGCGCGCCGATGTTCGAGGCCGAGGCTGCGCTGGGCGAGCGGGAGAATTGGAACCTGCTCTACGTCGCCATGACGCGGGCGCAGCAGGGCCTGCTGGTCAGCGGCGTGAAGGGCCGCGCCAGTCGCGCCGCCGCCGGCGAGAACAACGCGGAAATCGCCGGCAGCTGGTACGTGTGGCTGCAGGGCGCGGGCGTGGGCGAGATGTTGCCCGCGTACCCAGGGCAACCGGAACAAGCGGGCGACAGCGAGGCGCCAGTACTGGCACGCCTGAGCGAGCCGGTGCGCTTCACCGACTTCCGCCTGCGCTACCGCGACGCCGGGGCGCTGCCATCGTTCGAGGACGACGCGCGGGCCGAGGAGGGTCCGTCGGCAGACGACGGCATCGTCTTCAACGCCGCGGCAGCCCGCCACGGCGAACTGGTGCACGCCCTGCTGGAGCGGCTGACGCGCTATCCGGAAGCCTTTGCCGGCATTCCGGACATCGACACGGTGCTGCGCTGGTTCCCGCTCACCGGCGCGCATACCGTCGAGGCACGGCAAGCGTGGCGCGAGCAGGTAGATGAAGCGCTCGCGGCGGTGCGCGCGATGCTGGGCGCGCCGGCGCTGGCGCCACTGCTGTCGTCGGACGAGGCCGGCAGCGCGCGCAATGAAGTCGAGCTGTATGACGCGCGCGGCCGGCTGCTGCGCATCGACCGGCTGGTCGAGTTCGACGACCGCGTCGTCATCGTCGACTACAAGCTGAGGCTGCTGCCGCAGGAGCACGCCGCCTATCGCGCGCAGCTGGGGCGCTACGTGGCGGCGGTCGCGCCGCTGTTCCCGGGCAAGCGCATCGAGGCCGGCGTGGCCACTGCCGACGGCCAGTGGATTCCCGCCGAGCGGCTGGCGCCGCCGATGCTGACGCAGCAGGGTTCGCTATTCTGAGTGGCGATCGCGCCGGACAGCTTCCGCAAATCGGCGCAGAATGGGCCGTGGGTGCGCCGGGTCCGGCGCGCGCCAGATGGCATGCTGTACTAAAGTGACAGGGACGGCGCTGCAGGCGGCGTGCGCATGTCGATGCGGAAACGATGCGGAAAGCTGTTCGCGTAAGCGTGGGGTGAAGCGGTGGAAGGGTGAAGCAGGAGGGATAGCGGGGAGGTGGACGAGCCTGACCCTCGGCACTGGTGGAAAACGGCTGTGGCTGCTTCGTTCCCGACCTGACCAGGTTGACCGCGCCACCATGCGAGGAGGCCCGTCCGAGCGGCATTGTAACCTAGTCCGAGGCATCGCGTCGAATTGCCTTGTCCGCCATGGGTCATTGCATGCGGCAAGGCGCCGGCTTGATCTGGCGCAGGCAGTGCAGGCCGCGCTGGCCCGACCATGACAGGCCGCCGCATTGCAGCGGCGCGGCGCGCCGGCGATGCGCGTCCCGGATCCACCGATTCACCCAACTTCGGAGCGTGGTGAGCCCAGACATGAACGCAAACGACCAGATCATTCACGGTGCCATGGCGCCGCAGGAAATCTCCACCGAAGTCCTGATCGAAAAATACGCCAAAGGCGAAGAAGGCAGCATTGCCGACGTCAGGCAGCGTGTGGCGCTGGCGCTGGCCCAGGCCGAGCCGGAGGACCAGCGCGAGGCCTGGAGCGCGCGCTTCCTGTGGGCGCAGGAAAACGGCTTCGTGCCCGCCGGGCGCATCAATTCCGCCGCCGGCACCGGTATCCAGGCCACGCTGATCAACTGCTTTGTGCAACCGGTGGGCGACTCGGTGTCGGAAGCGCGCGACGGCCGGCCCAGCATCTACACCGCGGTGGCGCAGGCGGCCGAAACCATGCGCCGCGGCGGCGGCGTCGGCTATGACTTCTCGGCGATCCGGCCGGCGGGCGCGCTGGTGCGTGCGACGCATTCGCGCGCGTCGGGGCCGGTGTCGTTCATGAAGGTATTCGATGCCTCGTGCGCGACGGTGGAATCCGCCGGCGCGCGCCGCGGCGCGCAGATGGGCGTGCTGCGCTGCGACCATCCCGATATCGAGAGCTTCATCCACGCCAAGGACAAGGGCGACCTCACCAACTTCAATATCTCGATCGGCGTCACCGACGAATTCATGCGCGCGGTGCAGGCCGACGGCGAGGTCGAGCTGATCCATGAAGCCGAGCCCGGCGCCGACATGATCGCCGCCGGCGCCTATCGCCGCGACGACGACCAGTGGGTGTACCGCCGCCTGCCGGCACGGCAGCTGTGGGATCAGGTGATGCAGGCCACCTACGACCACGCCGAGCCTGGCATCCTGTTCCTGTCGCGCATCAATGCCGACAACAATCTCTATTACTGCGAGCGCATCGAGGCCACCAATCCCTGCGCCGAGCAGCCGCTGCCGCCGTATGGCTGCTGCTGCCTGGGTTCTATCAACCTGACGCGTTTCGTGCGCCAGCCGTTCTCGCCGCAGGCTGAATTCGACTTCGATGCCTTTGCCGAAGTGGTGCGCGTGGCCACGCGCATGCTCGACAACGTGCTCGACGTGACCTTCTGGCCGTTGCCCGAGCAGCAGGCCGAGGCCCACGCCAAGCGCCGCGTCGGCCTGGGTTTCCTGGGGCTGGGCAGCGCGCTGGTGATGCTGGGCCTGCGCTACGACACCGAGCCGGCGCGGCAACTGGCGGCGCGCATTGCCGAGCGCATGCGCGACGAGGCCTACCTGGCCTCGACCGAACTGGCGGCGCAGAAGGGTGCCTTCCCGCTGCTGGATGTCGACGCCTACCTGCAGAGCGGCTTCGCCAGCCGGCTGCCGCAGGCCGTGCGCGATGCCATTGCGCGCAACGGCCTGCGCAATTCGCACCTGCTGTCGATCGCGCCGACCGGCACGATCACGCTTGCCTTTGCCGACAATGCCTCCAACGGCATCGAGCCGGCCTTCTCCTGGACCTACAACCGCCGCAAGCGGATGCCGGACAACAGCTACCGCTCGTTCGAGGTGGCGGACCACGCCTGGCGCCTCTACCGTCACATGGGCGCCGACATGGCGCAGCTGCCGGACAGCTTTGTCACGGCGCTGCAGATGTCGGCGCTGGACCATATGCGCATGCTGGAAGCGGTGCAGCCGTATATCGACACCAGCATCAGCAAGACCGTCAACGTGCCGGAGGACTATCCGTACGAGGCCTTCCGCCACCTGTACCTGGAGGCTTGGCAGGCGGGGCTGAAGGGGCTGGCGACCTATCGCCCCAATCCGGTGCTTGGCGCGGTGCTGTCGGTCGACGCCCCGGCGGCAGCGCCTGCTGCGGTGGCCGACGACAACCCGCTGGTGCGCCCGTTCAACAGCCGGCCGGTCGGCGACCTGGAGGGCGTGACCTCCAAGGTCGAATACCTGACCTACGAAGGCCACAAGACCGTCTACCTGACCGTCAATTTCATGCGCGTGGCGGGCGTCGCCGACGGCAGGCCCGTGGCCATCGAGCGGCCGGTGGAGTTCTTCATGCCGGCGGGGCAGCGCAGCGAGGGCCAGCAGTGGATCACCTCGACCATGCGGCTGCTGTCGATGGTGGCGCGCTCGGGCGGCTCGGTCGCCAAGGCGCTGGCCGACATGCGCAACGTGGTGTGGGACAAGGGTACCGTGCGCTATGGCTCGCTGGTGCGGCAGGACGGCACCGAGGTGCCGCGCTTCCATGACTCGGAAGTGGCGGCGCTCGGCTATGCGCTGCAGCGCATCCTGATCAAGCGCGGCTTCCTCGATGCGGAAGGCGGGCAGGTGCCGGTGGCGGCGCTGGCAGCCCGCCTGGCGCAGCGCGAGGCGGGCGGGGCGGAGGCCGGGATCGCGGTCCAGGCCGGCGCCGGCGTGGCCACTCCCGGCGTGGGCACCGGCAAGCCTTGCCCGGAGTGTGGCGCGCACGCCCTGCACAAGGTCGACGGCTGTGCGAAATGCGCCAATTGCGGCTACGTGGGCGAATGCGGCTGAGGCCGTCCCGCGCCTGAAACCCGCCAGCGGCGCGGCGCCGCTGGCAGGCCTGCGCTCCAGGCCGCAAACTCCGGCCCCGCCGCGGGTTGCGGGCGGTCGCCATTTGCTACAATCGCCGCCATGAGTTATCAAGTTCTAGCGCGCAAATGGCGCCCCAGGGATTTCACCACGCTGGTCGGCCAGGAGCACGTGGTCCGCGCGCTCACGCACGCGCTGGAACAGCAGCGGCTGCACCACGCCTACCTGTTCACCGGCACGCGCGGGGTCGGCAAGACCACGCTCTCGCGGATCCTGGCCAAGGCCCTGAATTGCACCGGCGCTGACGGTAACGGCGGCATCACCGCCCAGCCATGCGGGGTGTGCAAGGCCTGCACCGAGATCGACAGCGGCCGCTTCGTCGACTACATCGAGATGGACGCCGCCTCCAACCGCGGCGTCGACGAGATGGCGCAGCTGCTCGACAAGGCGGTCTACGCGCCGGGCACCGGGCGCTTCAAGGTCTACATGATCGACGAAGTGCACATGCTCACCAACCACGCCTTCAACGCCATGCTGAAGACGCTGGAAGAGCCGCCCGGGCACGTCAAGTTCATCCTCGCCACCACCGATCCGCAGAAGATCCCGGTCACGGTGCTGTCGCGCTGCCTGCAGTTCAACCTCAAGCAGATGCCGCCAGGGCATATCGTCTCGCACCTGGACCATATCCTGGCGCAGGAAGGCATTGCCCATGACGGCAACGCGCTGCGGCTGCTGGCGCAGGCCGCGCACGGCTCGATGCGAGATGCGCTGTCGCTGACCGACCAGGCCATCGCCTACAGCGCGGGACAGGTCTCCGAGGAAGCAGTGCGCGGCATGCTGGGCGCGATCGACCAGGGTTTCCTGGTGCAGCTGCTCGATGCGCTCGCCGCCGAAGATGGTGCCGCCATGCTGGGCATCGCCGATGCCATGGCCGACCGCAGCCTGTCGTTTGCCGGCGCGCTGCAGGACCTGGCTTCGCTGCTGCACAAGGTGGCGCTGGCGCAGGCCGTGCCGGCTTCGGTGCAGGAGGAATGGCCGGAGGCGGACGATGTGCGCCGCCTCGCCGGCGTGTTCGACGCGCAGGAGGTGCAGCTCTTCTACCAGATTGCCAACCTCGGCCGCAATGAGCTGGCGCTGGCGCCGGACGAGTACGCCGGCTTCACCATGACGCTGCTGCGCATGCTGGCGTTCCGGCCCTCGGCGTCGCCGGAGCCGACGCCCCCGACCGTGGCGCAAGGGCAGGGCGGCGGCGCCGCGCCGTCGCGGCCGCGCAGTGCGGCGCTGGCGGCCGATCCGGCCACGCCCCGGCATGCCGCCGTGGCGGCAGCACCGGCTGCACCTTCCGCTGCACCTTCCGCTGCACCTTCCGCTGCACCTTCCGCTGTAGCGGCGCCGATGCCCGTGGCGGCAAAGCCGGCGGCGCCGGCGCCCGTATCCGAACCGGTGGCCGAGCCCGTTGCAACCACCGCACCGGCTGCGCCCGCCGCACCCGCGCGCCCAGCGCCGGATGCTGCCATGTCGCCGGCCCGTGCCGCGCTGGCGGCCGCCCGTGCCGCATCCGCGCGCGGTGGCGCGCGCAATGCCCCGCCGCCTGCCGCGCCCGCCGCCGCAGCGGCTCCCGCGCAGCGTCCGCCGGCACAGCCCTTGCGCGCGCCCGGTGCATCTGCCGTCAGCCGTCCCGCCGCGGCGCCTGCGCGGCCGGCACCGCAGGCACCGGCACAGCGCGCTGTGCCGCAGCCATCGGCCGCGCCCGCCAGGCCAGGTCCGGCCGCTCGCCAGTCCGAACCCGAATCGGTGCCGCCGTGGGAGATGTCCGGCGGCAGCGATGTGCCGCCATGGGAAGACCTGCCGCCGGACTTGCCGGTGATCGGCCCCTATGACAGCGACCCCGGTTTCCGTGCGGACGAGCGAGACAACGGCTTCAGCGACAACGGTTTCAGCGAGCGGCCGGCCCGCGTCAATCCACGCAGCGGCGCCACCAGCGCGCCCGTACGCGAAGCCGAACCTGTGCGTGAGGCCGCTGCGCCCGCGGCACCGGCCGAGGGTGCCAAGTACGTCGCCCCGCGCCCGCCCGCGCCGGCCGAAGACGGCTCGCCGCCGGTCTTCGCCGGCGACTGGCCGGTGCTGGCTGCCGGCCTGCCGCTCAAGGGCCTGGCGCAACAGCTGGCGTACCAGAGCGAACTGACGCAGGTGGTCGGCAAGACCTTCAACCTGCGCATCCCGGTGGCCGCCCTCGGCGAGAACGGCGTCGCCGAACGCCTGCAGCAAGTTCTGTGCGACCACTTCGGCCAGCCCGTGCGCGTGCTGTGCGAAGTCGGCGCGGTCGCGGTCACCGCCGCGGCGGCCGATGCCCAGGCCCGTGCCGAGCGCCAGCGCGAAGCCGAGGCCGCGATCGAGGCCGATCCGTTTGTGCAAGGGCTGCTGCGCGACTTTGGCGGCCAGATCGTGCCGGGCTCGATCCAGCCGCGCGCGGCCTGACAGCCCCAGTCCGCGCCATCCGCCACGAATTTCCACCACCGAATTTTTTTACCGAATCCAGGAGCGTTCCATCATGATGAAAGGTCAACTCGCCGGGCTGATGAAGCAAGCCCAGCAGATGCAGGAAAACATGAAGAAGATGCAGGAGCAACTGGCCCAGATCGAGGTCGAGGGCCAGTCCGGCGCCGGTCTCGTCAAGGTGGTCATGACCTGCAAGAACGACGTCAAGCGCGTCACCATCGACCCCAGCCTGCTGGCCGAGGGCGAGGACAAGGACCTGCTGGAAGACCTGGTCGCCGCCGCCTTCAACGACGCCGTGCGCAAGGCCGAGGCCACCACGCAGGAAAAGATGGGCTCGATGACCTCCGGCCTGCCGCTGCCCCCGGGCTTCAAGCTGCCGTTCTGAAGGCAAGCGTGAAAGCGGGGGGGAAGGGTTCCGCGCCGACTTCGCTGCAGGCGCTGGTCGAGGCGCTGCGGGTGCTGCCGGGCGTCGGGCCGAAGTCGGCCCAGCGCATGGCGTACCACCTGCTGCAGCACGACCGCGAGGGCGCGCGCAAGCTGGGCGACGCGCTGCGCGGCGCGGCGGACCATATCCGCCACTGCCAGCGCTGCAACACCTTCACCGAGCAGGAAATCTGCGAGACCTGCCTGGATGACCGCCGCGACGCCGCGCTGCTGTGCGTGGTGGAAACGCCGGCCGACCAGGTCATGATCGAGCAGACCCTCACTTACCGCGGCAAGTACTTCGTGCTGATGGGCCGGCTGTCGCCGCTGGACGGCATCGGCCCGCGCGAGATCCACCTGGACCGGCTGCTGGCGCGCGCCACCGAGCCGGAGCTGGGCGGGCCGGTCGGCGAAGTCATCGTCGCCACCAACTTCACCAGTGAAGGCGAGGCCACCGCGCACTACATCGGCGAAATGCTGAAGGCGCGCGGCCTCAAGGTGTCGCGCCTGGCGCGCGGAGTGCCGGTCGGCGGCGAGCTGGAATACGTCGACGCCGGCACCATCGCGCGGGCGGTGATGGACCGCCGCAACCTCTGATCCCTGCGGCGCTGGGCGGCATGCCCGCGCCGGACTTTTTCGCGTCCGCCTGTCCCATGAACCTGGCCCGCTTCGATCTCGTCACGCTTGGCTTGTTCGTTGCCGTGGCGCGCCAAGGCAGCATCTCGGCCGGCGCGCGCCAGTCGCACCTGGCGGTGGCGGCCGCCAGCAAGCGCATCTCGGACCTTGAGACCGCGGTGGGCGCGCCGCTGTTTTTCCGCCATGCCGCCGGCGTGCAGCTGACCGAGGCCGGGCAGGCCTGCTTCCACCACGCGCTGACCATCCTGCAGGACGTGGAGCGCATGGCTGGCGTGATGTCCGACTATGCGTCCGGCGTGCGCGGGCAGGTGCGCGTCTGCGCCAACACGTCGGCGATCACGCAGTTCCTGCCCGACGACCTGGCGTCGTTCATGCAGCGCCATCCCACCATCCGCATCGAGCTGGAAGAACAGAACAGCCGCGACATCGTCGCCGCGCTGGTGGAGAACCGCGCCGACGTCGGCATCTTTGCCGACCGCACGCCAGCGGCGGGGCTGATGACGGTCGAGTACCGCCAGGACGAACTGGTCATCATCACGCCGCCCAACCATCCGTTGGCTGCACGCGGCCCGGTGCGGTATGCCGATACGCTCGAATTCGACTTCGTCAGCCTGCCGCAGGAAACTTCGCTGGCGGCGCGTCTGCTCGAAGAAAGCAGCCGGCTCGACCGGCCCTTCCGGCTGCGCATCCAGGTGCGCAGCTTCGACGCCATGTGCCGCATGGTGATGGCCGGCCTCGGCGTGGGCGTGCTGCCGCGCATCGCGGCCGAGCCGCACGTCAAGTCGATGGGTTTGTCGCTGGTGTCGCTGCAGGATGCGTGGGCGCGCCGCTCGCTGCTGATCGGGCTGCGCGATCCTGCAGGCCTGACGGTGTCGGCGCGTCTGCTGATCACCCATCTTTGCGGAGACAAGGCGCCGTTCTGACGTCCTGGGGCGCCAGGTGCCCCCCGGAGCCTTTCGCGTTCCGAGAAAGCCCGCTTCTCCGATTGCCGATTCCTGGCTCGCCCCTCGCTGGGGCACACTCCGTGCCAATGACAGACGCGGCGGTATCGATCACCAGATCGAATTTCCGCGGCGCAACGAATCCCCCGCATTGCACGGAGACACGCCATGGCGCAACAGATCCTCGAGGGCATCCGCGTCCTCGAACTCGGACAACTTATCGCCGGCCCCTTTGCCGCGAAAACCCTGGCCGATTTCGGCGCCCACATCATCAAGGTAGAGCCGCCCGGGCAGGGCGACCCGCTGCGCAAATGGCGCATGCTGCATGAGGGCACGTCGGTGTGGTGGGAAGCGCAGTCGCGCAACAAGGAATCGATCTGCATCGACCTGCGCCAGCCGGAAGGGCAGGCGCTGGTGCGAAAGCTGGCCGCCGAGGCCGATGTGCTGATCGAGAACTTCCGCCCCGGCACCATGGAAAAGTGGGGCCTGGGCTGGGACGTGCTGCATGCCGACAACCCGCGCCTGATCATGCTGCGCGTGTCGGGCTACGGCCAGACCGGCCCCAAGAAAGACGAGCCGGGCTTTGCCGCGGTGGCCGAGGCCATGGCGGGACTGCGTCACCTGACCGGCGAGCCGGGCCGCGCGCCGGTGCGCGCCGGATTGTCGCTGGGCGACACCATCGCCGGGCTGCACGGCGCCATGGGCGTGCTGCTGGCGCTGTACCAGCGCGATGCGCGCGGCGGCGAGGGCCAGGTGATCGACGTGGCGCTGTATGAATCGCTGTTCAACCTGAGTGAAAGCCTGCTGCCGGAATACTCCGCCTTTGGCGCGGTGCGCCAGCCCGCCGGCGGCGCGCTGCCGGGCATCGCCCCGTCCAACGCCTATCCCTGCAGCAGCGGCGAATACGTGCTGGTGGCGGCCAACGGCGATGCCATCTTCAAGCGCATGATGCTGGCCATCGGCCGGCCCGACCTGGCCGATGACCCGGCGCTGGCCCAGAACGACGGCCGCGTGAAACGTGTCGACGAGATCGATGCCGCCATCGCCGACTGGACCCGCACGCAGACGGTGGAATCGGTGCTGGCGGTGCTGCGCGAGGCGCAGGTGCCGTCGGGCCGCATCTATACCGTCAAGGATATTGCCGAAGACCCGCACTACCGCGCCCGCGGCGTGATCGAGTCGGTGACCTCGGCCGGCGGCCTGACCGTGGAAGTGCCGGGCGTGGTGCCCAAGCTGTCGGCCAGCCCGGGCGGCATCCATGACCGCGCGCCCACGTTGGGCGAGCATACCGATGCGGTGCTGAAGCAGGCGGGCTTCGACGATGCCGCCATCGCCGACCTGCGCGCGCGCAAGGTGATCGCATGAGCGCCGCCGCCCAGCTGCGCGGCCCGGCCCGCGTCGAAATCAATGAAGTCGCGCCGCGCGACGGCCTGCAGATCGAGCCGGTGGTGGTGCCCACCGACGGCAAGGTCGCCTTTGTCGATGCGCTGTCGGCCTGCGGCTTCGCCCGCATCGAAGCCACCTCGTTCACGTCGGCACGCGCCATCCCCGCGCTCGCCGATGCCGAAGCGGTGATGCACCAGATCCAGCGCTTCCCCGGCGTGCGCTACACCGTGCTGGTGCCCAACCTGCGCGGGCTGGAACGCGCGCTGTCGTGCCGGCCGGACGAGGTCAACCTGGTGATGTCGGCCAGCGAGACGCATAACCGCGCCAACCTGCGCATGACGCGCGAGCAGTCGCAGGCGCAGTTGCTGGCGATGATCGAAGCCGCCAGCGCCGCCGGCGTGCCGGTCAATATCTCGCTGTCGACGGTGTTCGGCTGCCCCTTTGAGGGCGAGGTCGAGGCCGGCGCGGTGATGGCGCTGGCCACGCGCTTCGCCGAAGCCGGCGCGGCGGGCATTACGCTGTGCGACACCACCGGCATGGCCTATCCCACGCAAGTGGCCGCGCTGTGCGAGCGCTTCCAGGCGGCGCTGCCCGGCACCGGCCTGACCATCCACCTGCACAACACGCGCGGCATGGGCCTGGCCAACGCGCTGGCGGCATGGGAGACCGGCGTAACCCGCTTCGACGCGGCCGCCGGCGGCCTCGGCGGCTGCCCCTATGCACCCGGGGCCAGCGGCAATGTCAGCACCGAGGACCTGGTCCACATGTTCGACTGCATGGGCGTGCAGACCGGGGTCAGCCTCGGCGCGCTGCTCGGCGCGGTGGCCGGCCTGCCGGCGCTGGTCGGGCGCGACATCCACAGCCAGTTGCTCAGCGCCGGCCCGCGCCTGCGCACGCACCAGCCGCCGGGATGGATGGCGGAGCATTTCGCGGTGCAGGCCTAGCGCCGCACCCCGACAACAACAAGACAGCAATACAAATGGAGACCCTCATGAAGCAAGCCCTTCAACGCAACGCTGCCAAGCCGGCCACGTCCACCCTTATCGCCCGGCGCAAGGCCGTCGCTGCCACGCTGGCCGCGCTCGGTACCGCGTGGCTGGCGCCTGCCGCGCTGGCGCAGGACGCCTATCCCAGCCGCCCGGTCACGCTGGTGGTATCCGCCGCGGCAGGCGGCACCACCGACATCGCGGCACGGATGATTTCCGAGCCGCTGTCCAAGGCGCTTGGCCAGCCGGTGGTGGTCGACAACAAGCCCGGCGGCAATGGCGGAATTGCCGCGCAGCTGGTGGCGCGCGCCAAGCCGGACGGCTACACGCTGATGCTGCAGTACTCGGGCTTCCACGTGATCACGCCGCTGCTGATGAAGAACCTGTCGTGGGATCCGGTCAAGGACTTCGCGCCGGTGGCCAATATCCTGTCGGCGCCGCAGGTGCTGGTGGTGCGCCAGAACCTGCCAGTCAAGTCGCTGAAGGAACTGGTCGCATACGCCAAGGCCAACCCGGACAAGCTCAACTACGCGTCGTCGGGCAACGGTTCGCTGCAGCACGTCTCGACCGAGCTGCTGAACCAGATGGCCGGCACCAAGATCGCGCACGTTCCTTACAAGGGCACCGGGCCGGCCATCACCGACCTGCTGGGCGGCACGGTCGACCTGACCATGACCACGCCGCCGCCGCTGATGGGGCATATCGCCGCCGGCAAGCTGCGCCCGCTGGTGGTGACCAGCAAGACGCGCCTGCCCAGCCTGAAGGACGTGCCGTCGGCGCCCGAGGCGGGCTATCCCGACCTCGACGTGTCGTCGTGGTTCGCAATGTATGCGCCGGCCGGCACGCCCAAGGCCGTGGTCGACAAGCTGACCGGCGAGATCGAGAAGATCATGCGCACCGAAGCCTTCCGCAAGAAGGCGGAGGAACTGGGTGCCGAGGCGAAGTACATGAACCCACAGCAACTGGCGCAGTACCAGAAGGCCGAACTGGCGCGCTGGGGCAAGGTGATCAAGTCTGCGGATATTCACGCTGAGTAAGCATTGAAGCGCGGATGTTGTCTCCCCTCTCCCGCATGCGGGAGAGGGGAGCACACCAGGAGCCCGCCTAGGTATAGATACCGATGCGGACCCTCCATCCACCCGGTAGCATCGCAACTTGCCGCACGGCGGCACGCCGTGCTTTCGCGCATCGCCGTCCGAATCCAAATGGACAACAAACGGACAGGAAACGGGTAGGAGACAAGCATGTATAACAAGAAATTCTGGAAGCAGTTCCTGATCGCGCTGGCGCTGTTCCTGGCCGGCTGGTTCACCTTCGGTCATGCGCAGGCGCAGGGCAAGCCGGAGAAAACCAAGGTCACCATCGCGGTCGGCGGCAAGAACCTGTTCTACTACCTGCCGCTGACCATCGCCGAGCGCCAGGGCTATTTCAAGGACGAAGGCCTGGACGTCGAGATCGTCGACTTCGCCGGCGGCGCCAAGGCGCTGCAGGCCGTGGTGGGCGGCAGCGCCGACGTGGTTTCGGGCGCCTACGAGCACACCATCAACCTGCAGGCCAAGGGCCAGCGCTACCAGGAATTCGTGCTGCAGGGCCGTGCGCCGCAGATCGTGCTGGTGGTGTCGAACAAGACCATGCCTAACTTCAAGTCGATCGCCGACCTGAAGGGCAAGAAGATCGGCGTGACCGCGCCGGGGTCGTCGACCAACATGATGGCCAACTTTGTGCTGGCCAAGCATGGCCTGAAGCCGTCGGACGTGTCGTTCATCGGCGTGGGCGCCAGCGCCGGCGCGGTGGCGGCGATGCGTTCGGGCCAGATCGATGCGATGGCCAACCTCGACCCGGTGATCTCGATGCTGATGCAGAAGAACGAGGTGCGCATCGCCTCGGACACGCGCACGCTCAAGGACACGCAGGCGGTGTTTGGCGGCAACATGCCGTCGGGCTGCCTGTATGCATCGCAGGCCTTTATCCAGCAGAACCCCAACACCACCCAGGCGCTGACCAATGCCATGGTGCGCGCGCTGAAGTGGCTGCAGAAGGCCGGCCCGTCCGACATCGTCAAGACCGTGCCGGAAAGCTACCTGCTTGGCGACCGCGCGCTGTACCTGGCCGCGTGGGACAAGGTCAAGGAAGCGATCTCGCCGGACGGCACCATGCCGGCCGATGGTCCGCGCACCGCGCTGAACACGCTGCAGCAGTTCGACGCCGAACTGAAGGGCAAGCCGATCAAGCTGGAAGAGACCTATACCAACGCCTTCGTGCAGAAGGCCAACGCCAAGTACAAGTAAGACCGCGTCGCGCACGCCACCGGCCCGCTGCCCGCAGCGGGCCTTTGCTTTGCGGCAGCGGCAGGCATTCCCTCATCACTCGCCAGCGGCACGAATGGCGAACGACACGGTGCACCATGAGCATTCCCGCACTTTCCCTCGACAAGGTCACCTGCACCTTTGTCTCGCGCGATGACCGCAGTCAGCGCTATACCGCGGTCAAGGACGTCACGCTGTCGATCCAGCCGGGCGAGTTCGTCTCGGTGGTCGGCCCGACCGGCTGCGGCAAGTCGACGTTGCTGAACGTCGGGGCGGGCCTGCTGGAGCCTTCCAGCGGCGAGGTACGCGTGTTCGGCGAGCCGCTGCGCGGCATCAACCGGCGCGCCGGCTACATGTTCCAGACCGAGGCGCTGATGCCGTGGCGCAGCGCGCTCGACAACGTCGTCGCCGGGCTCGAATTCCGCGGCGTGGCGCGCGCCGAGGCCGTGCGGCAGGGCGAGGACTGGCTGCGCCGCGTGGGCCTGGGCGGCTTCGGCGACCGCTATCCGCACCAGCTCTCCGGCGGCATGCGCAAGCGCGTGGCGCTGGCGCAGACGCTGGTGCTGGACCCGGACATCATCCTGATGGACGAGCCGTTCTCGGCGCTCGATATCCAGACGCGACAACTGATGGAGAACGAGGTGCTGGACCTGTGGGCCGCGAAGCGCAAGGCGGTGCTGTTCATCACCCACGACCTCGACGAGGCCATCGCCATGAGCGACCGCGTGGTGGTGCTGTCGGCAGGCCCGGCCACGCATCCGATCGGCGAGTTCGCCATCGACCTGCCGCGCCCGCGCGACGTGGCCGAGATCCGCAATCATCCGCGCTTTGTCGAACTGCACGCCGCGATCTGGGACGTGCTGCGCGAGGAAGTGCTCAAGGGCTATGCGCAGCAGCTCAAGGTGGCCTGAGCCTGCCATTGCTACGTCATCACAACGACAACCGAACGACAACCGAACCCTGATGGCATTCCGCAACGACTCCAAGGGCATGCTGCGCGTCTGGCAGCTGCTGGTGCTGGTGGTGATCCTGGGCATCTGGCACATCGCCACGCGTTCGCAGCAGGTCGCCTTCTTCTTTGGCGAACCGCTGATGGTCGCGCAGCGGATCTGGAACTGGTTTTTCATCGAGCGCGATATCTACCTGCACCTGGGCGTGACGCTGCTCGAGACCGTGCTGGCCTTCGGCATCGGCACGCTGGCGGGTCTCGGCGTAGGCCTGTGGCTGGCGCTGAGCCCGATGACCTCGGCCATCCTGGATCCCTACGTCAAGGCGATGAACTCGATGCCGCGCGTGATCCTGGCGCCGATCTTCGCGGTGTGGTTCGGCCTGGGGATCTGGTCGAAGGTGGCGCTGGCGGTGACGCTGGTGTTCTTTATCGTCTTCTTCAACGTCTACCAGGGCGTGAAGGAAGTGAGCCCGGTGGTGCTGGCCAACGCGCGCATGCTGGGCGCAAACCAGCATCAGCTGCTGCGCCATGTGTACCTGCCGAGTGCAACCAGCTGGGTGTTTTCGTCGCTGCATACCTCGGTGGGACTGGCCTTCGTCGGTGCAGTCGTGGGCGAGTACCTGGGCTCGGCGCGCGGCGTGGGCTACCTGATCCTGCAGGCCGAGGGCACCTTCGACATCAACACGGTGTTTGCCGGCATCGTGGTGCTGACGGCATTCGCGCTGATGCTGGACTGGATGGTCGGCATCGGCGAGAAGCGGCTGATGAAGTGGCAGCCCAGGAGCGGGGAGACGGAGAAGCTCTGACCTCCGGGTCCGCGCTGGTTTGCTTCCTTTGCCTTAAGCGAGAGACGGCACACAGTCCTGTGGCCCCGAAACAGACCGACACCGTCAGCAGCGGGCGCAGGGCGTTGCCGCATGTCCTGCGCCTCTCTTATCGGCGGCGGGCAGGGCGCCCGCCGCCTGGCGCGTGCTTCAGCGCACGCCGAGGGCACGATTAGGGCACGATCACGATCTTGCCGGTCACCTTGCGCGCTTCCATGTCCTTGAGCGCCTGCGGCGCCTGTTCCAGCGGATAGCGCGCCGAGATATGCGGACGGATCTTGCCTTCCTTCATCCAGCCCAGCATCTGCGCCATGTTGGCCTGGTTGGCCTTAGGCTCGCGGCGCACGAAGTCGCCCCAGAACACGCCCACCAGCGATGCGCCCTTGAGCAGCGCCAGGTTCAGCGGCAGCCTCGGGATCTCGCCATTGGCAAAACCCACCACCAGGTAGCGGCCGCGCCAGCCGATCGAGCGGAACGCCGGCTCGGCATAGATGCCGCCCACCGGATCGTAGACCACATCCGGGCCCTTGCCGTCGGTCAGCGCCTTGACGCGCTCGCGGAGGTCTTCGGTGCTGTAGTTGATCAGCGCATCGGCTCCGTGCTCCTTGCACACCGCCAGCTTTTCGTCGGTAGACGCGGCGGCGATCACGCGCGCGCCGATGGCCTTGCCGATCTCGATCGCCGCGATGCCCACGCCGCCGGCCGCACCCAGCACGAGCATGGTCTGGCCCGCCTTCAGCTCGCCGCGGTCGATCACCGCATGGTGCGAAGTGCCGTAGGTCAGCGTGAAGGCCGCGGCGGTCTCGAAGTCGATGCCCGGCGGCATCGGCACCACCGAGGCGGCGGGCGCCTTGGCCTGCGTGGCAAATGCGCCATTGCCCAGGTAGGCGATGACCTTGTCGCCCGGCTTGACGTGGGTGACGCCTTCGCCCACAGCATTGACCACGCCGGCCAGCTCGGAGCCGGGGCTGAACGGCAGCGCAGGCTTGGCCTGGTATTTGTTCTGGATGATGAGCACATCCGGGAAGTTGACGGCGGCCGCCTTCACGTCGATGACCACTTCGCCAGCGCCCGGCACCAGGTCAGGCAGGGTTTCCACGGTCAGGGAATCAGGGGGGCCCCAGGCTTTGCACAGTACGGCTTTCATCTTGTCTCCGTTTCGATGTGTATGGCTTCCGCGCCAGTCAAGCTTAAGCGGGCGGGCAGGGCAAGTGTAGCGTACAAATAGCACGGTCGTTCTGTTCCATGCCGAACCCGCGGGGGCGGTTATTTGCGCCCTGCATACCGGCTCGCGGCGTGCGCCCGGACGGGATTCCGGCGCGGCGCACGGGGCGCTTGTGCGGCGCGCGCTCAGGTACAATCGCGCCATGCATATCCTCCTTGCCAACGATGACGGTTATCTCGCGCCGGGATTGGCCGTTCTGCATGCTGCGCTCGCCCCGCTGGGCCGGATTACGGTCATTGCGCCCGAGCAGAACCACAGCGGCGCTTCCAACTCCCTGACGCTGCAGCGCCCGCTGTCGATCTACGAAGCGCGCGAAGGCGTGCAGAAGGGATTCCGCTTCGTCAACGGCACGCCGACCGACTGCGTGCACATCGCGCTGACCGGGCTGCTGGATGAGAAGCCCGACCTGGTGGTGTCCGGCATCAACCAGGGACAGAACATGGGCGAGGACGTGCTGTATTCCGGCACCGTCGCCGCCGCCATCGAAGGCTATCTGCTCGGCATCCCGTCGGTGGCCTTCTCGCAGGTCGACAAGGGCTGGGAGCATCTCGATGCAGCCGCGCGCATCGCGCGCACCGTGGTCGAGCGCATCATCAGCCAGCCGCCCGCCGAGCCCTTCCTGCTCAACGTCAATATCCCGAGCCTGCCGTTCGAACATATCAAGGGCTATCGCGCCACGCGCCTGGGCAAGCGCCATCCTTCCCAGCCGGTGATCACGCAGGTGAATCCGCGCGGCGACACCAACTACTGGATCGGCCCGGCCGGCGATGCGCGCGATGCCAGCGAAGGCACGGACTTCCATGCCACTGCCGCCGGCTATGTCTCGCTGACGCCGTTGCAGCTCGACCTGACCCACCGCGGGCAGCTCGACGCGCTCGACCAGTGGCTGAAATAGGCAGCCGCTCCGCAGTGTCGCGCCCCCGATGAGTTCCACGCCCCGACGCAACAAGTTCCCCCTGCCGCTGGACGCGGTCGTCGAACGCAAGCCCGCACCGGCACGCACCGCCGGCATGCCTGCCGTCGACGCGCGGCGCACGGGGACGGCAGCCGCGCCGCCCCCGAAACCCGCCAAGCCAAGGCTGCCGCGTACAGCCGCGCCTGCGCCGGCGCCCGCACCCGCGAGCGCCGTGGAGCAGCGCGCCTCGGCGGCTACGGCCGGCGGCGGGGGCATGGCTTCCGCGCGTGCGCGTGCCGCGCTGGCGGGCCGGCTGCGCGCCGGCGGCATCCGCGACGAGCGCGTGCTGTCGGCCATCGCCACGGTGCCGCGCCACCTGTTCGTCGAGCCGGGGCTGGCCTCGCAGGCGTATGAAGACGCCGCGCTGCCGATCGGCCACCAGCAGACCATTTCCAAACCGTCGGTGGTGGCGCGCATGATCGAACTGCTGCGCGACGGCCTGGCCGCCGACACGCCGCTGGAGCGCGTGCTGGAGATCGGCACCGGCTGCGGCTACCAGGCCGCGGTGCTGAGCCAGGTGGCGCGCGAAGTCTTCTCGATCGAGCGCATCCGGCCGCTGCACGAACAGGCCAAGGCGAACCTGCGCCCGCTGCGCGTACCCAACCTGCGCCTGCACTATGGCGACGGCATGCTCGGGCTGCCGCAGGCGGCCCCGTTCTCGGCCATCATCCTGGCCGCTGCCGGCATGGAGGTGCCACAGGCGCTGCTGGAACAGCTGGAGGTAGGCGGGCGGCTGATCGCCCCGGTGGCCGTGGTGCCGCCGGCGGGCGTGCCCGGCCAGACGGTGACGCAGCAGCTGCTGCTGATCGAGCGGCGCAACCGCCATCGCTTTCACCGAACCGCGCTTGAAGCCGTTTTCTTTGTGCCCTTAAAATCGGGCACCATCTGAGTCGAACTATGCACAACATCGTGAAATCGCAATATTTCGCACGCGCCGGTCAACTTTTTACGGCTTCCGCGCTGACGGCCCTGCTGGCCGCCTGCGCTAATTCGCCGATGCCGGCCCCTGTCGTTGACCGCACCTCCACCTCGGGCGCTGCCGCCGCGTCGATGGAGCCGGCACCGCCTGGATACTATCGGGTCAAGCGAGGCGATACGCTTTATCGAATCGCCCTGGAAAACGGCCAGTCGTACCGTGACGTCGCGACCTGGAACAACCTGTCCAATGTGAACCAGATCGAAGTTGGCCAGTTGTTGCGCATCGTGCCTCCGGGTGCCGACGTCAACGCTGCGCCCGGGGTTTCCACCACGCCGATCGCCCCGGCCACGGTGCAGTCCCAGCCGATCGACCAGGCGCGCCCGGTGGGCACGCCCGCAGCACCGCCTGCCGCCGCAGCGGCGGCGCCGGCAACGCCCGCGGCAGCGGCCGCCACCCCCGCCGCGCCGGCCGCTGACGGCGCGATCAAGCTGGCCTGGCCGGCAACCGGCCAGATGGTCGGTAAATTCGATGACAAGGGCAATAAAGGCATCGATATTGCGGGCAAGAAGGGCGATGCGGTGCTGGCCGCCGACGATGGCCGAGTGATTCACGTTGGCCCCTTGCGCGGCTACGGGAATCTTGTCATCATCAAACACAACGAGACATTTCTTACTGCGTACGGGCACAACGAAAAGGTGCTCGTGGCAGAGCAATCCGCGGTCCGCAAGGGCCAGAAGATTGCGGAGATGGGCAACAGTGATACCGACCGGGTGAAGCTTCACTTCGAAGTTCGCAAGAACGGAAAACCGGTTGATCCGATGCGGTACCTGCCGCCACAGTGAGGGTTCATGCCACGCCAGAAAACCGTCTCCTCCGGAACAACTGTCAGCAGGGCTCGCCGTCCCAAGCAGCCGGAAGTGAAGGCTGGTGTGGCACATCCCGACGAGCACGCCGACGCGCAAGCGTTCGAGCCCGATCTCGCTGCCGACCTGATTCCCGCGACCGACGAGCCGATCGCCACGTCCACTTCGGTGGGCCTGCGCGAAGCGGACCTGCTCGCCGACGACAACGACCGCCATCTGCGCGATGATGACGATGACGAGTCCGAGGACGAGGAAGACAGCGAAGGCGAGAACGGCAGCGACGGCGCAGCGGCCGAGCACGATGACTTCCGCACGGTGCTGCATACCGAGCTGGCCGCCGACACCGTCCAGCATTACCTGAACCGCATCAGCATCAAGCCGCTGCTGTCCGCGCCGGAGGAACTGCATTTTTCCACGCTGGCCAAGGACGGCGACTTTGCCGCGCGCCAGGTCATGATCGAGCGCAACCTGCGGCTGGTGGTCAGCATCGCCAAGGGTTACCTCAATCGCGGCGTGCCGCTGCTCGACCTGATCGAGGAAGGCAACCTGGGCCTGATGCACGCGATCGAGAAATTCGATCCGTCGCGCGGGTTCCGCTTCTCGACCTATGCGACCTGGTGGATCCGCCAGAGCATCGAGCGCGCCATCATGAACCAGGCCCGCACCGTTCGCCTGCCGGTGCACGTGATCCGTGAACTGAACCAGGTGCTGCGCGCCAAGCGCCATCTGGAGAAGGGCGGCACCGACGGGCGCGATGCCAGCCTGGAAGACATCGCCCACCTGCTGGGCAAGACGCCGGACGAAGTGCAGGACGTCCTGGCACTCAACGAACATACCACCTCGCTCGATACGCCGTTCGACCTCGATCCCGGCTCGAGCCTCCTGGATTTCCTCTCCGACGAGCACAACGCCGCCCCCGACCAGGAGGTGGCGCACCGCGAGCTGGAAGGGCTGATGAAGCTCTGGCTGGCACGCCTGTCGGAAAAGCATCGCTATGTGGTGGAGCGCCGCTTCGGCCTCAACCATATCGAGCCCGCCACGCTGGAAGAGCTCGCCGAGGAGATGGGCCTCACGCGCGAGCGCGTACGCCAGATCCAGCAGGAGGCGCTGGTCAAGCTCAAGCGGCATTTCGCTTCGCAAGGTGTCAGGAAGGACGCCGTTTTATGACCCCTGTGCTGGTATTCGACATCGAGACCATTCCCGATGTCGCCGGCCTGCGCCGTTTGCATGACCACCCCGATGCGATGAGCGACGGCGAAGTCGCCGAACACGCCTTCGCCGCCCGCCGCGAGAAAACCGGCAGCGATTTCCTGCCGCACTACCTTCAGCGTGTCGCCGCGATTTCCTGTGTGCTGCGGCGCACGCACCGCGATGGCTCGGCGGTGTTCCATGTGGGCTCGCTCGGCACCATCGAGGACAACGAAGCCACGCTGATCCAGAAGTTCTACGAACTGATCGCCCGCTACAGCCCGCAACTGGTTTCATGGAACGGTGGCGGATTCGATCTCCCCGTGCTGCATTACCGCGGCCTGGTCAACGGCGTCACCGCGCCGCGCTACTGGGAGATGGGCGAGGGCCGCGACGAAGATAGCCGTGACTTCAAGTGGAACAACTACATCAGCCGCTACCACATGCGGCACCTGGACTTGATGGACCTGCTGGCGATGTACCAGCCGCGCGCCAGCGCGCCGCTGGATGACCTCGCCAAGCTCTGCGGTTTCCCGGGCAAGATGGGGATGGATGGCAGCAAGGTCTGGCATGCTTACCAGGCTGGCCAGCTCGACGAGATCCGCGCCTACTGCGAGACCGACGTCGTCAATACCTACCTGATGTACTGCCGTTTCCAGCTGATGCGCGGCGGCATGTCGCCGCGCGAGTTCGACATGGAGATGGAACTCGTTCAGGAATCGCTGGCGGAACTGCCTGGCGAACAGTGGATGGAATACCTGCAGGCCTTCCGCCTGCAGCGCCTCACGCCCGAAGCCGACGACTTCGAGGACTGATCGCGCCTGCGCCCGCGGACACCCGCCGGCGGGCGCCACGGCCTTAAAGGTCCAGCGATAGCAGGATCGGCTGGTGGTCCGAGTCGGCCGTATCTGCGTTGATCTCGCAACGCCGGATCCGCGCGGCCAGGTTGTCCGTGACGAACATGAAGTCGCAGGCGAACGGTGGCTCGGGCCATTGCTCCTTGTCATGGATGGCGCAGGTCGGCGCGTGCGGCTGGCCGGGATGTGTGAGCAGCCAGGCGTCGCGCCATGGCGTGGTGGCGTCGTCGAACGGCTCCAGCATGCGCCGATAGGCAATGTCGTCGGGTTTGCTGTTGAAATCGCCGCACAGGATGGCTTCGGCGGGGCGCGGTTCCGGCGTGAACGGCCCGGGCCACTTCTCGCTGCGGCCCGGGCGACGCGCGTGGTCGCAGGCCTGGGCATGCCAGTCGCGCAGGGCTTCGGCCTGCGCCGCGCGCTGGAGCGCCGAGTAATACTCAAGGTGCGTGCAGATCACGCGCAGCGACTGCGTGCCGGCTTCGACGGTGACTTCCAGCGCAACGCGCGGCATCGACGCCACTTGCGGGTCCGCCGGCCACGGCAAGGCGTGCCGGAATACCTCGCGTACTGGTAGCCGCGTGGCGATCAGGTTGCCGAATTGCTTGTGTGTGCCGTTGCGGTCGCGCCGGTCCACGCCTGACGCAAAGAGCAGGTGATAGCCTGGCAGCAGGGCGGTCAGTTCGGCAACCTGGTCGATGCCTGGCTCGCCGCGCAGTTCACCGAATCCGCGCGTGACTTCCTGCAGGCAGATCACATCGACATCGGCCATCGCGTGCAGTGTGTCCACCTGCCGCGCCAGGTCCACACGCCCGTCCGCGCCGCGGCCCCATTGGATATTCCAAGAAATCAGTTCCATGCGACGCCTCCATCGTTGACCCGGCCGGTCTGGCATACAATCGCGCTTTCGTAAAACAATACGTCAGGTTTTATCTGGTGTCCCAAGCCGTGTCCTCCCCACAAGAAACGACCGCCGTCGCGCCCGAATCAGCTGCACCGGGTGCCGCTCCCGCCGCAAAAGAGCCCCGTGGCCGTGGCAATGCCAATGGCAATGCTCCGGGCGTCGACCCCGTGGTGTCGATCGACAGCCTCGACATGGAGGCACGCGGCGTCGGCCGCCTGGTGAACGAGGACGGCACGCCTGGCAAGGTGATCTTCGTCGAAGGCGCATTGCCGGGCGAGACCGTCAGTTATCGCAGCTACCGGCGCAAGCCCAGCTTCGAGCAGGCGCACCTCGGCGAAGTCCTGCAAGAATCGGTGATGCGCGTAAAGCCGGGCTGCCAGCATTTCGGTGTCTGCGGCGGGTGCTCGATGCAGCATCTGGATTCGCGCGCGCAGCTTGCGATCAAGCAGCGCGTGCTGGAAGACAACTTGTGGCACCTGTCCAAGGTGAAGCCCGACGTGGTGTTCCGGCCGATCGCCGGTCCGGACTGGGGCTACCGCTACCGCGCGCGCCTGACCGTGCGCCACGTGGTGAAGAAGGGCGGCGTGCTGGTGGGCTTCCATGAGCGCAAGAGCAGCTATGTCGCCGACATGACGCGTTGTGAAATCCTGCCGCCGCATGTCTCGGCGATGCTGGTGCCGCTGCGCGAACTGGTGGCGGGCCTGTCGATCCGCGACCGCATGCCGCAGATCGAGCTGGCCGTCGGGCATGAAGTGACGGCGCTGGTGCTGCGCATCCTCGAGCCGCTGACCGATGCCGACAAGGACCTGCTGCGCGCCTTCGCCGATGAATACAAGGTGCAGTTCTGGCTGCAGCCGAAGGGGCCGGACACGGTCTACCCGTTCTACCCGACCGACGTCGAGCTGGCCTATACGCTGCCGGAATTCGGCATCCGCATGCCGTTCAAGCCGACCGACTTCACGCAGGTGAACCACCAGATCAATCGCGTGCTGATCGGCCGCGCGCTGCGCCTGCTCGATGCGCAGCCGGGCGACCGCCTGCTCGACCTTTTCTGCGGCATCGGCAATTTCACGCTGCCGCTGGCCACGCAGGGCAAGTCGGTGATGGGCATCGAGGGCAGCGAGGCGCTGACCACGCGCGCACTGGCCAATGCGGAATACAACGGGCTGGCCGCCAAAACCGAGTTCGCGTGCCGCAACCTGTTCGAAGTCACTGCCGACGACATCGCCGCGCTGGGCCGCTTCGACCGCTGGCTGGTCGATCCGCCGCGCGAAGGCGCGCTCGCGGTGAGCAAGGCGCTCGGCGAGCTGGCGCAGCAGGGCAGCCACGTGCTGCCGCGGCGCATCGTCTACGTGTCGTGCAGTCCCGCCACGCTGGCGCGCGATGCCGGCCTGCTGGTGCACGAGGCGGGCTACCGCCTGAGCGGCGCCGGCGTGGTCAATATGTTTCCCCACACGTCGCACGTGGAGTCGATTGCGGTATTCGACCGCGACTGACCGCGCCGTGCGCCAAAAGAAAAAGCCGGCCTTGGCCGGCTTTTTTCATGCCGCGGCGTTTGCCGTCATTCCCGGCTGCCGCCGAAGATGCCCAGCAGCGCCAGCAGGTTGGCGAAGACGTTGTACACGTCGAGGTAGATCGCCAGCGTGGCGGTGATGTAGTTGGTCTCGCCGCCGTTCACCACGCGCTGTACATCGAACAGGATGTAAGCCGAGAAGATACCGATCGCGATCACCGACACCGTGATCATCAGCGACGGCAGCTGCAGCCAGATATTGGCAACGCTGGCCAGGATCAGCAGGATCAGGCCGACGAACAGGAACTTGCCCAGGCCGGAAAAATCGCGCTTGCTGACGGTGGCGATGGTCGCCATCGCGCCGAACACTGCCGCCGTGCCGCCAAAGGCGTACATGATCAGCGCCGGTCCGTTGGAAAACGCCAGCGTTGCGCTGATCAGGCGCGACAGCATCAGTCCCATGAAGAACGTGAATGCCAGCAACAGCACCACGCCCATGCTGCTGTTCTTGGTTTTCTCGATGGCGAAGAAGAACCCGAACGCGATGGCCAGGAACAGGATTAGCGACAGGCCGGGGCTGCCCGCCATGAAGCTGAAGCCGGTGGCCACGCCGACCCATGCACCCAGCACGGTGGGGATCATCGAAAGGGCCAGCAGCCAGTAAGTGTTGCGCAAGACCCGGTTGCGAACGACGACGTCAGTGACGGTCGACGCACTGTTGCCGAAACCGTAGGTATTCAGCTTGTTATCCATGGTGACTCCTGTCTCGAAACGGTGAGGCGCCGGGCCTGTCCGAAATAAAGAGAATTTTCGGATCGACCGCGGACGGAACCATCGTCAATGTGGCATCTGGTTGGCCGAATTGCAAGGGCGGGGTAATCCCGCAGGCACCCGCGCCCCTGTTTCGGCCTGTTCCGCGCTGCCTTCGTTTGACGGACGCCGGGGCGCCACGTTCCAGACATGACGAGGATGTAATGTGCAGCCAGTGCTACTTGCGGCCAGGATGTGGCTTTTGACCGGTGACACCCGCGCCAGAGCGGCCCAGACCCTCGAAAGGGTCATCGTCTTCGTGCTAGAATTGCACGTTTAATCCATTTGTAACCCCTTCATTTTTCGGAGTTTTTCATGGCGATCGAACGCACCCTGTCGATTATCAAGCCGGATGCCGTGGCCAAGAACGTCATCGGCCAGATCTACGCCCGTTTCGAGGCCGCCGGCCTGAAGATCGTTGCTGCCAAGATGGTGCACCTGTCGCGCGGTGAAGCCGAGCAGTTCTATGCTGTGCACAAGGAGCGTCCGTTCTTCAAGGATCTGGTCGACTTCATGGTTTCCGGCCCGGTCATGATCCAGGCCCTGGAAGGCGAAAACGCCATCGCCAAGAACCGTGACCTGATGGGCGCCACCGACCCGAAGAAGGCCGAGAAGGGCACCATCCGCGCCGACTTCGCCGACAGCATCGACGCCAACGCCGTGCACGGCTCGGACGCCGCCGAAACCGCTGCCGTGGAAGTTTCCTTCTTCTTCCCGGGCATGAACGTCTACAGCCGCTAATTGGCTGCTGACTGAACTGAAGCCGAGTTTGCCGTCATGAACGATCTCGTCAACCTGCTCGACCTCGACGCGGACGCGCTCACCGCCTATTGCGGCGAGCTCGGCGAGAAGCCGTTCCGTGCGCGGCAACTGCAACGCTGGATCCACCACTACGGTGCCAGCCGTTTCGACGCCATGTCGGATCTCGCCAAGTCGCTGCGCGAAAAGCTCTCGACCCGGGCCGAGATCCGCGCGCCTGCCGCCATCACCGACAACCTGTCGGCCGACGGCACGCGCAAGTGGCTGCTCGACGTCGGTGAGGGCAATGCGGTGGAAACGGTGTACATCCCCGAGGAAACGCGCGGCACGCTGTGCGTCTCCTCGCAGGCGGGCTGCGCGGTCAACTGCCGCTTCTGCTCGACCGGCAAGCAGGGCTTTTCGCGCAACCTGACCACGGGCGAAATCATTGGCCAGCTGTGGATGGCGGAGTTTGCCATGCGCGAGCAGCTGGGCCGAGGCCCCAAGGACGACCGCGTCATCTCCAACGTGGTGATGATGGGCATGGGCGAGCCGCTGCTGAACTACGATGCCGTGGTGCCGGCCATGCGGCTGATGCTGGACGACAACGCCTACGGCCTGTCGCGCCGCCGCGTGACCCTGTCCACTTCCGGCGTGGTGCCGATGATGGACCGGCTGTCCAAGGACCTGCCGGTGGCGCTCGCCGTGTCGCTGCACGCGTCCAACGACGCCTTGCGCGACGTGCTGGTGCCGCTGAACAAGAAATACCCGCTGGCCGAACTGATGGCGGCATGCCGCCGCTACCTGGAATTCGCGCCGCGCGATTTCATTACTTTCGAATACTGCATGCTGGACGGCGTCAACGATGGCGTCGAGCATGCGCGGGAACTGCTGAAGCTTGTCGCCGACGTGCCGTGCAAGTTCAACCTGATCCCGTTCAACCCGTTCCCCGAATCGGGCCTGAAGCGTTCCAACAACGAGCAGATCCGGCGCTTCGCGCAGGTGCTGATGGACGCGGGCATCGTGACCACCATCCGCAAGACGCGCGGCGACGATATCGACGCCGCCTGCGGACAGCTGGCCGGGGAAGTGAAGGACCGTACCCGCCTGGCCGAGCGCGGCAAGTTCGGCAAGATCACGCCACTGGTGCCGGTCAACAGCGCCGGCCAGCCTCGGGAGGCTCGCCCTGCATGATCCGTCTGATCGCTGCGGCCCTGTTCGGGCTGCTGATGTTGTCCGGCTGCCAGCTGCCGCACTCGCCGGCTCAGGATCTCCAGACCGCTTCCGACCAGACCGATGCAAGGCGCCGCGCCGGCATCCGGCTGCAGCTGGCCACCAACTATCTCGAAGCCGGCCAGAATGCGGTCGCGCTTGACGAGATCAAGCAGGCGATCGCCATCGATCCGTCGCTCGCGGATGCCTACCATGTGCGCGCGCTGATCTACATGAATATGAACGAGCAGGCGCTGGCCGACGACAGCTTCCGCACCGCGGTATCGATGCGCGGCAACGACGGCGACCTGCTCAACAACTATGGCTGGTTCCTGTGCCAGTCGGGCCGCTATGGCGAGGCCGTGCCGATGCTGCAGCGCGCCGTGTCGGCGCCGTCGGCCGGTGGTCCGGTGAAACCGCTGATCAGCCTGGGTGCGTGCGAGCTGCGTCGCGGCAACAGCGCCGAGGCGGAAAAGAATCTGAAGGCCGCACTAGGCTACGACCGCAACAATCCGGTGGCAAACACCAATCTGGCGCTGGTCTACTACCGGCGCGGCGATTTCGCGCAGGCCCGGCAGTATGCCCAGCGCGTCAACAGCAGCCAATTTGCCAGTGCGCAATCCCTCTGGCTGGGAGCGCGCATTGCACACCGCCAGGGCGATGGCCGCACGCAGGATGCGCTGGTCGCGCAGCTGCGCAGCCGCTTCCCCGATTCGCGTGAGTTGACCGCATACGAACAAGGAGCATGGGATGAGTGAGCACGACCGCGCCGCAGGCCAGGCCGTACCGACGCAATACGTCGGCGGTGGCGCGCACGAAGGAGAACGCGAAGCCGCAGCGCGCGAGATTGGCGCGGCACTGGCGCGCGAGCGCGAAGCGCAGCGGCTGTCGGTGGAAGATGTCAGCGCACGCCTGAAAGTGGCGGCGCCAAAGCTGCGCGCGATCGAAGCCGGCGACCTGCAGTCGCTGCCCGACGTCACTTTCGCCAAGGGCGTGATGCGGGCCTACGCGCGCATGCTGCATGTCGATATCGACGCGCTGCTGGCGCGCTTCCAGCCTCCGGTGGCACCGGTCAACGAAATCGCGCGCCAGCGCGAGGGCAGCCTCAATGCGGCGTTCGACGACCGCAAGCGCTTCCGCAGCGGCGGAGCTGGCGGCCGCTGGGTCTGGCTGGCGCTGGTGGCGGTGGTGCTGGCCGCCGGTGGCTGGTTCGGCCTGGACCATATCCGCCAGTGGATCGAGACCCGCAGCAGCGCGACCGAGACTGCCGTGACGGAAGAACATGCCGCCGCGCAACCGACCGAGCCCGGCACGGTGACCGCAGCGCTGCCGCCGGTAATGGCCGCCGCCGACTCGCCGGCGCCCTCGGCCGAAACCACGCCGGTCAGCGCCGCGGTCGCGACTGCCGCGCCGGCATCGGCCGTGGCTGCCGTGCCAGTTGTTGCGCCCATTGTTGCGCCGGCCGCAGCAACGCCCGCGCCGGTGCCCGCAGCGCCTGCGGGCGCCGGCGAACTGCAGATCCGCTTCGCCGCCGACACCTGGTATGAAGTCCGCGACAGCAGCGGCAAGATCGTGCTGGGCGGCACGGCCAAGGCCGGCCAGGCCGTGGCCGGCGGCGGCAAGGCCCCGTACAAGGTGGTGATCGGCAACGTCAAGGGTGTCGAGTCGATGACGCGCAACGGCGAGCCGGTCGACCTGAAGGCAGCCAACCGCAACAACGTGGCGCGCCTGACGCTGCCCTGATCCGGGCCGGCGAAAGGTGCGGCGCAGTGCGTCTTTGCAAGGTGGTAATGCTATGAACCAACAGCTCTGTCTCCCGGTCCTGCCCGGCTCGCTGCCGCGCCGCCAGACGCGCCAGGCGCGCGTCGTGTGGGGCGATAACGTGGTGACCATCGGCGGCGATGCGCCGGTGCGCGTGCAGTCGATGACCAACACGGACACGGTCGACGCCATCGGCACGGCGATCCAGGTGAAGGACCTGGCGCGCGCGGGTTCGGAAATCGTGCGCATCACGGTGAACACGCCCGAGGCCGCCGCCGCGGTGCCGTCGATCCGTGAGCAGCTCGACCGCATGGGCGTCGACGTGCCGCTGGTGGGCGACTTCCACTACAACGGCCACAAGCTGCTGCAGGACTATCCGGCCTGCGCCGAGGCGCTGTCCAAGTACCGCATCAACCCGGGCAACGTGGGGCAGGGCGCCAAGCGCGACACGCAGTTCGCGCAGATGATCGAGATGGCGTGCCGCTACAACAAGCCGGTGCGCATTGGCGTGAACTGGGGCAGCCTGGACCAGGACCTGCTGGCGCGCATCATGGACGAGAACGCGTCGCGCGCCGAGCCTTGGCCGGCGCAGAGCGTGATGATCGAGGCGCTGATCACCTCGGCGATCGATTCGGCGAAAAAGGCTGAAGAGATCGGCCTGCCGGGCAGCCAGATCATCCTGTCGTGCAAGGTATCGCAGGTGCAGGAGCTGATCGCGGTCTACCGCGAACTGGCGCGCCGCTGCGACTATGCGCTGCACCTGGGCCTGACCGAGGCCGGCATGGGCAGCAAGGGCATCGTCGCCTCCACGGCGGCGCTGTCGGTGCTGCTGCAGGAAGGCATCGGCGACACGGTCCGCATCTCGCTGACGCCGGAACCCGGCGCGCCGCGCGAGAAGGAAGTGTATGTGGGGCAGGAAATCCTGCAGACCATGGGCCTGCGCAACTTCACCCCGATGGTGATTGCATGCCCGGGATGTGGCCGCACCACCAGCACGGTGTTCCAGGAGCTCGCGGCAAGCATCCAGACGTACCTGCGCGAGCAGATGCCGCATTGGAAAACCGCCTATCCGGGCGTCGAGGAAATGGATGTGGCCGTGATGGGCTGCATCGTCAACGGCCCGGGCGAGAGCAAGCACGCCAATATCGGCATTTCGCTGCCGGGCTCGGGCGAGTCGCCCGCGGCGCCGGTGTTCGTCGACGGCGTCAAGGTAAAGACGCTGCGCGGCGAGCGCATTGCCGAGGAATTTCAGGCGATCGTCGACGAGTACGTTCGCACGCATTACGGCCCGGGTGCTGCACGGGCCGATAAAGAAGTGGCAGCCTGAGCCGCACCGGCCAGGCCCCAGAAGCTGACAAGAACAGAATGACGCAATCCGACAACGCAGCCGCCGCCGGCGCTGCCAAGACTGAACCGAAGGCTGAACTGAAAGCCGAGCAGAAGGTGAAGCCCGCCAAGGCGCTGCAGGGCGTGAAGGGCATGAACGACATGCTTCCGGCCGACGCGCCGCTGTGGGAGCATTTCGAGAATGCCGCCCGCGCCATGTTGCGCGCCTACGGCTACCAGCAGCTGCGCACGCCGATCGTCGAGCACACGCAGCTGTTCGTGCGCGGCATCGGCGAGGTGACCGACATCGTCGAGAAGGAGATGTACTCCTTCACCGATGCGCTCAACGGCGAGCAGCTGACGTTGCGTCCCGAAGGGACCGCCGCCGCCGTGCGCGCGACCATCGAGCACAACCTTCTGTACGACGGCCCCAAGCGCCTGTGGTACACCGGCCCGATGTTCCGCCACGAGCGCCCGCAGCGCGGCCGCTATCGCCAGTTCCACCAGCTGGGCGCCGAGGCGCTGGGCTTTGCCGGTCCGGACGTCGACGCCGAGATCATCCTGATGTGCCAGCGCCTGTGGGACGACCTGGGCCTGGTCGGCGTGCGCCTGGAGATCAATTCGCTGGGGCAGGCCAATGAGCGTGCCGCCCACCGCGAGGAGCTGATCAAGTACCTGGAGGGCTTCCAGGACATCCTGGACGATGACAGCAAGCGCCGCCTGTACACCAACCCGCTGCGCGTGCTGGATACCAAGAATCCGGCGCTGCAGGAAATGGCCGCCAATGCGCCCAAGCTGATCGACTTCCTTGGCGAAGAGTCGCTGGCTCACTTCGAGGGCGTGCAGCGCCTGCTCAAGGCCAACAACATCCCCTTCAAGATCAATCCGCGCCTGGTGCGCGGGCTGGACTACTACAACCTGACGGTGTTCGAGTGGATCACCGACAAGCTCGGCGCGCAGGGCACCATCGCCGGCGGCGGCCGCTATGACCCGCTGATCGCGCAGATGGGCGGCAAGCCGGCACCGGCTTGCGGCTGGGCCATGGGCGTCGAGCGCATCATCGAGCTGATCCGCGAAGAGGGCGTGGTGCCCGACGCCGCGGGTTGCGATGTCTACCTCGTGCACCAGGGCGAAGCCGCCGCGCAGCAGGCGATGGTCGCGGCCGAGCGGCTGCGCGACGCCGGCCTGGACGTGGTGCTGCACGCCAGCCCCGACGGCAAGGGCGGCAGCTTTAAGTCGCAGATGAAGCGCGCCGACGCAAGCGGCGCGGCCTATGCCGTTATCATTGGCGACGACGAAGTGGCCGCTGGCGTGGTCCAGGTCAAGGAACTTCGCCAGCGCGATCAGGCCGAAGGCGGTGGGCAACAGGCCACCGTGCAGGCCGAGGGCCTGGTCGACTACCTGATCGACGCCATGGTCGGCGCCAGCGAATAAGCGCGCCCGCCGCACCGTCATCCAAGACGCCCGTATCCAACCAACGCAGGTGATTGCCTCGACATGGCTTACGATCTAGAAGAACAGGAACAGCTTGAGAATCTGAAGGCCTGGTGGCGCCAGTACGGCAATGCGCTGACCTGGGTGGTCATCGCCGCGCTGCTGGCGTTTGCCGGCTGGAACGGCTGGAAGTACTGGGAGCGCAAGCAGGCCGGCGAGGCCGCGGTGCTGTACGAGCAGGTGCTCAAGGCCGCCGAGGCACGCGATGTCGAACGCATCAAGCGTGCGGCAACCGACCTTGAGGACAAGTACGGGCGTACCGCCTATGGCCAGATGAGCGCACTGGTCGCCGGCCGCGTGTTGTATGACGCGGGCGACCTGGCCGCGGCCAAGACCCAGCTGCAGTGGGCCATCGACCACGGCGACGAAGAATACGCGCATCTGGCGCGGGTGCGCCTGGCCGGCGTGCTGCTCGACGAAAAGGCTTATGACAAAGGCCTGGCGTTGCTGAAGGACGAACCGCCGGCAGCGTTCATGTCGCTGTATGCCGACCGCCGCGGCGACCTGCTCGCCGCGCAGGACAAGCGCGACGACGCGCGCGCCGCCTATCGCAAGGCGCTGGACAAGCTGGGCGAGGCCGAGCCGGCCACGCGCCAGATCATCCAGTTCAAGCTCGATGCGCTGGGCGCGGCCTGATGCGGCCGCGCGCGTTTTATAGCATCACGCAAAACCAGGACCGTAACCTTATGACGTCAGTGCTTTCCCGTGCCGTACACCGCCAGCGCGCCCGCGCCGTGACCCGTGCGCTGGTGGCGGCTGCCTGCCTGGCCGCGCTGGGCGGCTGCTCGCTGTTCAGCAAGGAAAACAAGCACCCGCCCGCCGAACTCAAGCCGGTCTCGGCCACGCTGACCGTGCGCCAGGCGTGGAAGGCCGATGTGGGCAAGAGCGGCCCGTATTCGATGCAGCCCGCCGCGGCGGGCAACAATGTCTATGTGTCGTCCAACAACGGCAACGTGATGGCGCTGGAAGGCGCCTCCGGGCGCGTGCTGTGGAAGGCCAAGACCGACCTGGACCTGACCTCCGGCCCGGGCAGCGATGGCTCGGTGACCGCGGTCGCCGGCGAGAAGGGCGCGATCTACGCCTTCGACGCCAGCGGCAAGCAGATCTGGAAGAAGCAGGTCAACGGCGAGGTGCTGTCCGCGCCGCTGGTCGGCAACGGCCTGGTGGTGGTGCGCACCACCGACACGCGCGTGTTCGGCCTCGACGCCGGGACCGGCGAGCGCCGCTGGATCTACCAGCGCTCGCAGACGCCGCTGAACCTGCGTGCCGCGATGGGGATGGTGTTTGCCGGTGACGGCATCGTGATGGGCTTTCCCGGCGGCAAGCTGGGCGTGCTGACGCCGGGCAACGGCGTGCTGCGTTGGGAAAGCACGATCTCCTATCCCAAGGGCGTATCCGAGATCGAGCGCCTGAACGATGTCACCGGCCAGCCGATGATCAGCGGCCGCCAGGTCTGCGCCACCACCTTCCAGGGACGCGTGGCCTGCCTTGAGCTGGCCAGCGGCCAGCCACAGTGGGGCAAGGATTTCTCGTCGCCGAGCGGCCCCGCGCAGGATGACAATGCCATCTATGCCAGCGACGAGCAGTCGGTGGTGCATGCCTTCGACCGCCAGAACGGCACCGAGCGCTGGAAGAACGACCAGATGCGCAACCGCCGCCTGGGTGCGCCGCTGGCACTGGGCCGCTCGGTGGTGATGGGCGACTTCGAAGGCTATGTCCACTTCCTGTCGCGCGAGGACGGCCAGGTCGTCGCCCGCATGAAGACCGATGGCAGCGCCATCACCGCCGCGCCGGTGGTGGCGGGGCAGACGCTGGTGATCCAGACCCGCGACGGCGACGTCTTCGGGTTCCAGCCGGGCTGACCAGCAAGCAGTGCGCGCTGCCGTACACCTGTCGGTACGGTGCGCGCCGAATCCGGTAGCATGATCCCTGGTCGTGCGGCAAATTGCGCAGCGGGTTGCTGACCGGCGCCGCGCCCCGACAGGACAAGCGGCAAGGGCGCCCACGGGTGCGCGTGCCGTTGGATCCATTGACTCCGGAGTAACCGGGGGGCGGCAGGTGCCGGCCCCCGTTTCCGTTTATTGCATGAAACCAGTTATCGCACTTGTCGGCCGTCCCAATGTGGGGAAGTCGACGCTATTCAACCGCATGACCCGCTCGCGCGACGCCCTCGTCGCCGACCTGCCGGGCCTGACGCGCGACCGCCACTATGGCGAGGGCCGCGTCGGCGAGCGTCCGTTCATCGCCATCGACACCGGCGGCTTCGAGCCGGTGGTCAAGGAAGGCATCGTCGCCGAGATGGCCAAGCAGACCAAGCAGGCGGTGGTCGAGGCCGACGTGGTGATCTTTATCGTCGACGGCCGCCTCGGCCTGGCGCCGCAGGACCGCGCCATTGCCGACTACCTGCGCAAGACCGGCCGGCGCATCATGCTGGCGGTGAACAAGGCCGAGGGCATGAAGTACACCTCGGTTGCCGCGGATTTCTACGAGCTCGGCATGGGCGATCCGTACGCGATCTCCGCTGCCCACGGCGACGGCGTGCGCGAGCTGGTCGACGAAGCGATCGAGCTGGCGGTGCAGGAGCGCCCGGAACTGGCCGCCGAAGAGCCCGTGGACGGCAAGGGCGTCAAGATCGCCATCGTCGGGCGCCCCAATGTGGGGAAGTCCACGCTGGTCAATACGCTGATCGGCGAGGAGCGCGTGATCGCGTTCGACATGCCAGGCACGACCCGCGACGCCATCTACGTGGAGTTCGAACGCGGCGGCAAGCCTTATACGCTGATCGACACGGCGGGCCTGCGCCGGCGCGGCAAGGTGTTCGAGGCGATTGAAAAATTTTCAGTGGTCAAGACGCTGCAATCGATCGCCGATGCCAACGTCGTGATCCTGCTGCTGGATGCGCAACAGGACATCTCCGACCAGGACGCGCATATCGCGGGCTTTATCGTTGAATCCGGCCGCGCGCTGGTGGTCGGCGTCAATAAATGGGACGGGCTGGACGGCCATACCCGCGACCGCATCAAGCACGACCTCGAGCGCAAGCTGCAATTCCTGAATTTCGCGAATTTCCACTTTGTGTCGGCGCGCGAGCGCACCGGCATCGGCGCGCTGATGCGTTCCGTCGACGACGCCTATGCCGCGGCCATGGTCAAGCTGCCGACGCCGCAGCTGACGCGCGTGCTGCAGGAAGCGGTCGAATTCCAGCAGCCCAAGCGCGTCGGCGCATCGCGTCCCAAGCTGCGCTATGCGCACCAGGGGGGCTCGAATCCGCCGATCATCGTGATCCATGGCAACGCGCTGTCAGGGGTTGCGGAGACCTATCGGCGGTATCTGGAAAACCGTTTCCGTGCGGCCTTCAAGCTCAAGGGCACCCCCCTGCGCATCGAATTCCGTACGAACAAAAATCCGTACGCGGACTCGAAGGATTGAGTCCGGAATCGGATCCTTGGCGGGGCCAGTTTTCGTTTGCGTTCGTTTGGAACTGCGGCTAAATTCACGGTAGCAGGGGGTTCCCTGTGCATTGACGCCGACTTGGTACCGTTTTTGATCTTTTTTCTGGCGCGTTTTTGCGCCGCTTGACTTGAACCGGGGAGTTCCATCCCCATCATTCACCACTAAACCTATAAATTTGGAGTGTGCCATGAGCAACAAAGGGCAACTGCTACAAGACCCGTTCCTGAACGCGCTGCGCAAAGAGCACGTGCCGGTGTCCATCTACCTCGTCAATGGCATCAAGCTGCAAGGCAATATCGAATCGTTCGATCAGTACGTCGTGCTGCTGCGTAACACTGTGACGCAGATGGTTTACAAGCATGCGATTTCCACCGTCGTTCCGGCGCGCGCGGTCAATTTCCGCGTGGATGATTCCTCCGAGAACTGATCTGCCTCACGGCCGCGGCAACCCGCGGTCGCGGACCCAAGGCATCGGCCTGGCGCCCTTCAGGGTTGCACCGATGCCCGGTACCGGTGCGCCAGCGCGGCCGGTGCCTGCCGGACCGGCCGCGCATCTCGCCGCCGTGGCTTCCCGCCCGGTGCGGGCAGCCATCCCGGCCGGGGACAGGGCAGGGCGGGACTTCCGCCGGCCATCCCTGGAAACCATCGGAAAGCGTTCCGCTATTCCTTGCTATTCCTCTCGCTACCGCTAATTCCCAGCGCATTCGCGCCATCCCTTGGATCCCAGAGCTACTTCCAACACTGCCCCGTCGCGCGCCATCCTCGTCGGCGTCGATTTCGGCAAGCATGATTTCGAGGAAAGCCTCAGCGAGCTCGCCTTGCTGACCTCCACCGCCGGCTCGCTGCCGGTGCATACGCTGACGGGCCGCCGCTCGCGGCCGGATCCGGCGCTGTTTATCGGCTCGGGCAAGGCCGAGGAACTGAAGGAAGCCGCCGACGCGCTCGATGCCGACGTGGTCGTGTTCAACCACGCACTCAGCCCGGCGCAGCAGCGTAACCTCGAGCGCTTCCTGAACCGCCACGTGATCGACCGTACCGGCCTGATCCTGGACATCTTCGGGCAGCGCGCGCAGAGCCACGTCGGCAAGGTGCAGGTCGAGCTGGCGCAGGTGACGTACCGCGCCTCGCGGCTGGTGCGCGCGTGGAGCCACCTGGAGCGGCAGAAGGGCGGTATCGGCATGCGCGGCGGCCCCGGCGAGCGCCAGCTCGAGCTGGACCGGCGCATGCTGGACGACCGTGCCAAGCGGCTCAGGGCGGACCTTTCGCGGCTGCAGCGCCAGCACAGCACGCAGCGGCGCGCACGCGCGCGCAACGACACGCTCAGCATTTCGCTGGTGGGCTATACCAATGCCGGCAAGTCGACGCTGTTCAACGCGCTGACCAAGGCGCGCGCCTATGCCGCCGACCAGCTGTTCGCCACGCTCGATACCACCTCGCGGCGGCTGTTCCTGGACGGGCTGGGCAACGTGGTGCTGAGCGACACGGTCGGATTTATCCGCGACCTGCCCACGCAGCTGGTGGCGGCGTTCCGTGCCACGCTCGAGGAAACGGTCCATGCCGACCTGCTGCTCCATGTGGTCGATGCATCTAGTCCGGTGCGCCATGAGCAGATCGAACAGGTCAACCGCGTGCTGGCCGAGATCGACGCGTCCGACATCCCGCAGATCGTGGTGATGAACAAGATCGATGCGGCGCCCGAGTTGCTGGACCAGGGCCCGCGCACCGAGCGCGATGAAGACGGCATTCCCACCCGGGTGTTCCTGAGCGCGCGCGAAGGGATCGGCCTGGATGCGCTGCGCGAAGCGGTGGTCGAGGTGGCCCAGTGGCTGGCCAGCCGCCCGCCGGAGCCCGCGCCCTACGACCAGAGGCTGGGCGACGCCCATCTGTATGAGGGCAACGGCGACAGCGGCGATCTGGCAGGCGATGGCGCCGACGACGACCAGCTGGGGGCCAGGCCCTGAGCCGGGCCAGCGCGGAGTCTTGCGCGGCTCAGGTGCCGCAGTGGTGCCGCAGCGGCGCATCTGCGGCCCGATTCGGAGCGCCTTTCCACGGATTGGTCGCGATTTGGGTAAATGTGGCGCAGATGACTGCTAGAATCCCCCTGTTACAAACTTCCCCGGACCCGTGCACTTCATGCCCCAGTTTCCCCGGAATGCTGATTCGAGCCTGACACCAGGCAGCCGCTTCGCGCCACGCGCGGGCTGGCAGCGCCTGCGCGCCATCTTCTCGCTGAACGATCCGCGCTGGGGTCGCAATGGTGACGACGACGACAAGAAGGACGGCCGCGACGACAACCGCCAGCAGAACCAGCGCCCGCAGCAGGATGGCGGCCCGCCGGATCTGGACGAACTGTGGCGCGACTTCAACCGCCGCCTGAACGGCCTGCTCGGCCGCAAGGAAAACGGCGGTGGCGGCAACCAGGGATTCGGCGGCCCGCGCACCCCGGGCAAGGGCTCGGGCGTGGGCGTCGGCGTGATCGTGGCCGCGGTGGTCGGCATCTGGCTGGCCAGCGGCTTCTTCATGGTGCAGGAAGGCCAGACCGCCGTGATCCTGCAGTTCGGCAAGTTCAAGTATTCGGCCGGTCCCGGCATCAACTGGCGGCTGCCCTGGCCGATCCAGTCGGCCGAGGTTGTCAACCTGTCGGCGGTGCGCTCGGTCGAAGTGGGCCGTTCCACCTCGATCAAGGACAGCAACCTGAAAGACTCGTCGATGCTGACGCAGGACGAGAACATCATCGACGTGCGCTTCACCGTGCAGTACGTCATCCAGGACGCGACCGAGTTCCTGTTCTTCAACAAGACCGACCGCGGCGGCGACGAGGAGCTGGTGACCCAGGCCGCCGAGACCTCGGTGCGCGAGATCGTCGGCCGCAACAAGATGGATGCGGTGCTGTACGAGAACCGCGAGCAGATCGCGCAGGGGCTGGCCAAGTCGATCCAGGCCATCCTGTCGGCCTACAAGACTGGCATCCGCGTGCTGTCGGTCAACGTGCAGAGCGTGCAGCCGCCCGAGCAGGTGCAGGCCGCGTTCGATGACGTCAACAAGGCCAGCCAGGACCGCGAGCGCGCGATCAGCGAAGGCCAGGCCTATGCCAATGACATCATCCCCCGCGCCAAGGGTACCGCGGCGCGCCTGATGGAAGAGGCCGAAGCCTACCGCTCGCGCGTGGTGGCGCAGGCCGAGGGCGATGCCTCGCGCTTCCGCTCGGTGCAGGCCGAATACGCCAAGGCGCCGCAGGTGACGCGCGACCGGATCTATCTCGAAACCATGCAGCAGATCTACACCAATTCGACCAAGGTGCTGGTGGACGCGCGCCAGGGCAACAATCTTCTTTACCTGCCGCTGGACAAACTGATGGCGCAAGCTGGCGACGGCCGAGCGGCCACCCCTGGCCAGCCGGGAGCCGGCACGCCGGCGCCGGCTCCCGAGACTTCGCCGGATACCCGGTCGCGCGAATCGCTGCGCAACCGTGACCGCGACTCGCGCTGAGGAGACCCGTCATGAACCGACTGATTTCCTTCGCGATCGGCTTTTTCATCCTGCTGGCCGTGCTGTCGTCGATGCTGTTCGTGGTCGACCAGCGCCAGTACGCCGTGGTGTTCGCCTTCGGCGAGATCAAGCAGGTGGTGCGCGAGCCCGGCCTGCATTTCAAGCTGCCGCCGCCGTTCCAGAACGTGGTCTTCATGGACCGCCGCCTGCAGACCATCGACGTGGCCGCCAACGAGCGCTTCCTGACCGCCGAGAAGAAGAGCATGGTGGTGGACTGGTTCGTCAAGTGGCGCATCACCGATCCGCGCAAGTTCTTCGTCGCCTTCGGCGGCAACCTGCGCGGCGCCCAGGACCGCATGACCCAGCGTATCGATGCCGTGGCGCGCGAGGAGTTCGGCAGGCGCACCGTGGCCGACGTGGTCGCGGGCGAGCGCGAGCAGGTGATGCAGGCCATCCGCAGCGGCATGGTCGAATACGCCAAGTCGGTGGGTGTCGAGATTCTGGACGTGCGCCTGAAGCGCGTCGACCTGCTGCCGGCGATCAGCGAATCGGTGTACCGCCGCATGGAGGCCGAGCGCAAGCGCGTGGCCAACGAGCTGCGCTCCACCGGCGCCGCCGAGGGCGAAAAGATCCGCGCCGACGCCGACCGCCAGCGCGAAGTGGTGCTGGCCGAGGCCTATCGCGATGCCCAGGTGATCAAGGGCAACGGCGATGCCAAGGCGTCGCAGATCTACGGCGATGCCTTTGGCCGCGACCCGCAGTTCGCGCAGTTCTGGCGCAGCATGGAAGCGTATCGCAACACCTTCCGCGACAAGCGCGACGTGCTGGTGCTGGAGCCCAATTCCGAGTTCTTCCGCTATATGCGTTCCAGCGGCGGCGCCGCGGCGGCCGCGTCCGGCGGGTCCGGAGGCAAGCGCTAGAACGTCCGCTTGTCCGTGTGGCGAATTGACAAAACCCCGGCTTGCCGGGGTTTTGTCCGGCTGGAGCCATCATTGCCGAGTGATGGACCGGGCGCGCGGAGAGGCAGGGCTGCGGCAACAATGTGCCCGGGCGTGGCCCGGCACCGCGGGCGCGGAGCCCGCGGGGTAACCGAATGACCGAGAAGAGATTCACCATGTCCAACCATTGGCTGCTACCAGAAAACATTGCCGACGTGCTGCCGTCGGAAGCGCGCAAGATCGAAGAACTGCGTCGCCGCATGCTGGACCTGTTCCGCACCTACGGCTACGAGCTGGTCATGCCGCCGATGCTGGAATACCTGGAGTCGCTGCTGACCGGCACCGGGCATGACCTGGACCTGCGCACGCTCAAGCTGGTGGACCAGCTGTCGGGCCGCACCATGGGCCTGCGCGCCGATATCACGCCGCAGGTGGCGCGCATCGACGCCCACCTGCTGAACCGGCCAGGCGTGACGCGCCTGTGCTATGCCGGCAACGTGCTGCATGCGCGGCCGGCGGGCTTCCATGCCACGCGCGAGCCGATCCAGATCGGTGCCGAAATCTACGGCCACGCCGGCCTCGAAGCCGACGTCGAGATCCAGGAGCTGATGCTGGCTGCGCTGCAGGCTGCGGGCCTGTCGGAGATCCGCATCGACCTGTGCCACGCCGGCATCCTGGAAGCGCTGCTGGCCGGACTGCCGTCGATCCGCAAGATCGAGGACGCACTCTTTGCCGCGCTCGAGACCAAGGATGTGCCCGCGCTGCGCGAGCTGACCGTGGGCATGCCGCAGACCGAACGCGATGCGCTGCTGGCGCTGCCGACGCTGTACGGCGGGGTCGAAGTGCTGGACCGCGCCCGCGCCACGCTGCCGCCGAGCCCGGCGATCGGCCGCGCGCTGGACGAACTGGCCGCGCTGGCGGTGCAGGTGCGTGGCGCCAGCGTCAATATCGACCTGTCGGACCTGCGCGGTTACCACTATCACAGCGGTGTGATGTTCGCCGCCTATGTGGCGGGCCTGCCCAACTACGTGGCCCGCGGCGGGCGCTATGACAAGGTGGGCGAAGCCTTCGGCCGCGCCCGCCCGGCGACGGGCTTTTCGCTCGACCTGCGCGAAGTGGCGTCGCTGTCACCGGTGGAAGTGCGCGCCCAGGCGATTTTCGCGCCCTGGGATGCGGATCCGGCACTGCGTGCCGCGATTTCCGCGCTGCGTGCCGCTGGCGAGATCGTGATCCAGTCGTTGCCGGGCCATACTCACGAGCTCGACGAATTCAACTGTGATCGCCAGCTGGTGCGCCAGGATTCCGGCTGGGCCGTGGTGCCGCGCTGACGCCGGGCGAGCAATCCCGCCCAAAAATCGGGAATCGCCCTGCAACAAGAGTAGAATACGTTTTTAACCTATTGACCAAAGCAATATGTCCGCATCCGCAGTAGGCCAGGGACGCAATGTCGTCGTGATCGGCACCCAGTGGGGTGACGAAGGCAAAGGAAAAATCGTCGATTGGCTTACCGACCATGCAAAGGGCGTGGTGCGGTTCCAGGGAGGCCACAACGCTGGCCACACCCTGATCATCGGCGGCAAGAAGACCATTCTCCGCCTGATCCCGTCGGGCATCATGCGCGAAGGCACGATCTGCTACATCGGCAACGGTGTGGTGCTGTCGCCCGAGGCGCTGTTCCGTGAAATCGAAGAACTCGAAGCCGCCGGCCTGCAGGTGCAGAGCCGCCTGCGCATCTCCGAGGCGGCAACGCTGATCTTGCCGTACCACGTTGCCATCGACAAGGCGCGCGAAGCCCGTCGCGGCGCGGCCAAGATCGGCACCACCGGCCGCGGCATCGGCCCGGCATATGAGGACAAGGTTGCCCGCCGCGCGCTGCGTGTGCAGGACCTGTTCGATCCCGAGCAGTTTGCCGAGCGCCTGCGCGAGAACCTGGACTACCACAACTTCATGCTGACCCAGTACCTGGGCGCCGAAGCGGTGGACTTCCAGCAGACGCTGGACGATGCGCTGGCCTTCGCGCCGCGCCTGGCCCCGATGGTGGCCGACGTCTCGGCCGAGCTGTACGCGGTCAACGCCGCCGGTGGCAACCTGATGTTCGAAGGCGCGCAAGGCACGCTGCTCGACGTCGACCACGGCACCTATCCGTTCGTGACCTCGAGCAACTGCGTGGCCGGTGCGGCCGCCGCGGGTGCCGGCGTCGGTCCGGGCCGCCTGAACTACATCCTGGGCATCACCAAGGCCTATTGCACGCGCGTGGGCTCGGGCCCGTTCCCCAGCGAGCTGTACGACAACGACAACCCGCAGCGCCAGGACCAGGTCGGCGTGCGCCTGGCCAACGTCGGCAAGGAATTCGGTTCGGTCACCGGCCGTCCGCGCCGCACCGGCTGGCTCGATGCGGCCGCGCTCAAGCGCTCGGTGCAGATCAACGGCGTGTCGGGTCTGTGCCTGACCAAGCTGGACGTGCTCGATGGCCTGGACAGCATCAAGCTGTGCGTCGGCTACAAGCTCGACGGCACGACTGTCGACATCCTGCCGCGCGGCTCCGACGCCGTGGCGCGCTGCGAGCCGGTCTATGAAGAGTTCCCGGGCTGGAACGAATCGACCTTCGGCGTGAAGTCGTGGGACGCGCTGCCGGAGGCGGCCCGCGTCTACCTGAAGCGCGTGGAAGAAGTGGTGGGCATCCCGATCGACATGATCTCGACCGGCCCGGACCGCGACGAGACCATCCTGCTGCGTCACCCGTACAAGGCCTGACCCGGCAACCAGAAGCATGACGTAGTGCCGCGGCGTCACGAACGCCGCGGCCTGCAACAGACCATCGGCCCGCGCAAGCGGGCCGAGCCTTATTTGCCATCCGGGCCATCCGGGCCAACGGGCCACGAAGATATCTAGAGCAAAACGATGAACCTGCCAACCAACGATGAAGAGAACCTGTGGGTCTCGTGGGACGAATACCACCGCCTGATCGCACGCCTGTCGCTGAACGTGCATGAGTCTGGCTGGAAGTTCGACAAGATCCTGTGCCTGGCGCGCGGCGGCCTGCGCGTGGGCGACCAGATGTCGCGCATCTTCGACGTGCCGCTGGCGATCCTGGCTACCAGCAGCTATCGCGAGGCGGCTGGCACGCAGCAGGGCGACCTGGATATCGCGCAATACATCACAATGACGCGCGGCGAGCTGTCGGGCAAGATCCTGCTGGTCGACGACCTGGTCGATTCGGGCATCACGCTGGAACGCGTGGGCCGCCACCTGAAGGAGCGCTATCCGGCGGTGACCGAGGTGCGCTCGGCGGTGCTGTGGTACAAGGCCTGCTCGAAGATCGAGCCGGACTATCACGTGACCTTCCTGCCGTCGAACCCCTGGATCCACCAGCCGTTCGAAGAGTACGACACGCTGCGTCCCCACAACCTGGGCGCCTGGCTCAAGCGCGGCAAGCGCGCCAGCCTGCTCGACGACGACGCGAGCGCCTGAGCGTCGTCCCGCTTCATCTGTGCCCGCGGCGCCCGCCGCGCGGCACGGGAACCGGTGGCGTCGGTAGCCGGCCGTGCCCGCGGAATGCCGGAATCGCCACTGAAGCTGTTACACTCCTCGGCATTGCCGGACCGATGTGGTTCGGTTGCCGCGCAAGGCAATTGTGCGCGGTTCCAAGGGCGGGAGAAAACCCGTACGCTGATGTATGACACCGCGGCAAGTTGCCGCCAAGCAAGGAGTGGAAGTTGCCGGATCTGGTACGCCAACAAAGCGCCGAAAACAAAAAACCCGCAGGGCTCGAAAGCGCTGCGGGTTTCCCGGTGATCTGGTGCCCAGGAGAGGACTCGAACCTCCACAGTGTTGCCACCGCTAGGACCTGAACCTAGTGCGTCTACCAATTCCGCCACCTGGGCAGGTGTCGAAACAACCGAAGCGCTCATTATAGAGAGCGCGAGAATTTTGTCAAATAGTTTCCAGAAAAAATTGAATCAGAACAACTATCCGATCCCCAGCCGGGAAGAAATCCTGGGCGTGCTGAGAACGTCGGGATCTCCGCAGTCGGCAGGCGATATCGCCAAGGCCCTGTCGGTCACGCGCAAGGAGCATGACGGCTTCCAGAAGCGCCTGGCAGCGATGGAACGCGACGGCCAGATCGAACTGAACCGCAAGGGCCGCTATGAACTGGCCCACCAGCCCAACTTCGTCACCGGCCGCGTGCAGGGCCACCGCGACGGCTTCGGCTTCCTGATCCGCGACGATGGCGAGGACGATATCTTCCTGCCCGAGCGCGAACTGCAGAAGGCCATGCACAACGACCGCGCGCAAGTGCGCGTGGTGGGCTACGACCGCCGCGGCCGGCCCGAGGGCCAGATCGTCGAGATCATCGAGCGCGCCAACCGCTACGTGATCGGGCGGCTACTCAGCGAGGGCGGCGTGCTGGTGGTCGCACCGGAAGACAAGCGCATCAGCCAGGACATCCTGATTCCGCCCAAGGCGCAGGGTAAGGCCCGCGTGGGGCAGGTGGTCAGCGTCGAGCTGATCGAATATCCCGACCGCTATGTGCAGCCGGTGGGCCGCGTGGTGGAGATCCTCGGCGAGATCGACGATCCCGGCATGGAGATCGAGATCGCGGTGCGCAAGTATGGCGTGCCGCATGCCTTCTCGCCGACCGCGGCCAAGGAAGCCGCCGCGTTGCCGGACGAAGTACGCCAGGCCGACCTGGACCACCGCATCGACCTGCGTGACATTCCGCTGGTGACCATCGACGGCGAAGACGCGCGCGACTTCGACGACGCGGTCTACTGCGAGCCGGTCAAGATCGGCCGTGCCAAGGGCTGGCGCCTGATCGTGGCGATCGCCGATGTGTCGCACTACGTGCGCCCCGGCACGCCGCTGGATGCCGATGCGCTGGACCGCGCCACCTCGGTCTACTTCCCCCGCCGCGTGATTCCGATGCTGCCGGAGAAGCTGTCCAACGGGCTGTGCTCGCTCAATCCCAACGTCGACCGGCTGTGCATGGTCTGCGATGCGGTGCTCACGGCCAAGGGCGAACTCAAGGGCTACCAGTTCTATCCCGCGGTGATGCACTCGACCGCGCGCCTGACCTACAACGAGGTCTGGTCGGTCCTGTCCAACACCAAGGGTCCCGAGGCGCACAAGCGCGCCGAACTGGTGCCGCACCTGCAGAACCTGTACGAGCTGTTCCAGGTCCTGCTGAAGGCGCGGCGCGAGCGCGGCGCGATCGACTTCGACACCACCGAGACCTATATCGTCTGCAATGCGCAGGGCAAGATCGAACAGATCCTGCCGCGCACCCGCAACGATGCGCACCGGCTGATCGAGGAATGCATGCTGACCGCCAACGTGTGCGCGGCGGATTTCCTCGAGCGCTTCAAGCACCCGGCGCTGTACCGCATCCACGCCGGCCCCAGCGAAGAGAAGCTGAAGAACCTGCGCGAGTTCCTGAAGACCGCCGGCCTGTCGCTGGGCGGCGGCGACAAGCCGCAGGCGTCCGACTATGCCGAGGTGATGGACAAGATCAAGTCCCGCCCCGATGCGCCGATGCTGCAGACCATGCTGCTGCGCTCGATGCAGCAGGCGGTGTACAGCCCAGACAATATCGGCCACTTCGGCCTGGCGTACGGGGCCTACGCGCACTTCACCAGCCCGATCCGCCGCTATCCCGACCTGCTGGTGCACCGCGCGATCAAGGCGGTGCTGGCGCATACCAAGTACCAGCCGGCGTTTGCCCACGGCACCGAGCTGAATACCGCGATCTCGCCTAAGGCGCGCCGCCTGCAGGCCAAGGACGCCGAGCAGAAGGCGGAGCTCGCCGCGGCGCGCGCCAAGCGCAACGAGGCGATCTGGGACGAGCTCGGCCTGCATTGCTCGGCCAACGAGCGCCGTGCCGACGAGGCTTCGCGCGATGTCGAGGCCTGGCTCAAGTGCTACTTCATGCGCGACAAGCTGGGCAGCGATTTTGCCGGCACCGTCAGCGCCGTGACGTCGTTCGGCATCTTCGTGCAGCTCGACGAGCTGTATGTCGAAGGGCTGGTGCACGTGACCGAACTGGGCAGCGATTACTTCCAGTACGACGAGGCGCGCAACGAACTGCGCGGCGAGCGCACCGGCATCCGCTATCGCCTGACCGACCGCGTGCGCGTGCAGGTCTCTCGTGTGGACCTCGATGCTCGCAAGATCGACTTCCGCCTGGTGCAGGAACCGTCGGCCAAGACCTTGCGTGCGCGCGCAACCGGTGCCGACACCCAGCCGCGCGTCCCGGCCGCCCATGCGGTGCCGGCGCGCAAGAAGGGGCGCCAGCTGGCGGCGCTGCTGGGCGGTTCGTCCAAGCCGGAAGAGTCGTTCGACGAGACGCTCGACCGCGTGATCGAGGAGCAGCCGGTGTTCGAAGCGGTGATCACTCCGCTCAAGCCGCACGTCAGGACCGGCGGCAAGCCGGCCAAGCGCGCGGCCAAGCCCAAGCCCGCGCACCTGGAGAAGCCGCGCAAGCCGGCGTCGAAGTCGCGTCCCGCCAAGACGGCCGGCAAGTCTGCCGCCAAGCGCACCCCGCGCAAGCGTTAAGGCGAGCCAGGACGATTAAAGGCGCAAGTCAGGGCCAACCGCCGTCCCCGCCCGCGCGGGGACGGCGCACGGGCGAGTACAATCGCGCCCATGGCTAAACAAAAACTCCTGATCGGCTTCCACGCCGTGACCGCGCGCCTGCGGCAAGATCCCAAGGGCGTGTCGGATATCTACATCGAATCCGCCCGCCGCGACCGGCGCATGCAAGACTTCGTCCGCCTGGCCGAAAGCCTGGGCGTGCGCTTGCACCCCGTCGATGCCGAGCGCCTGCGCGGCATGGCCGGCACCGACCGGCACCAGGGCGTGGTGGCGCGCGCCGAGGACGTCGCGCTGGCACTGAACCTGGACGAACTGCTGGATGGCATCGAAGGCACGCCTCTGCTGCTGGTGCTCGACGGCGTCACCGACCCGCACAACCTTGGCGCCTGCCTGCGCGTGGCCGACGGCGCCGGCGCGCACGCGGTGATCGCGCCCAAGGACCGCAGCGTCGGACTCAATGCAACCGTGGCCAAGGTGGCCAGCGGCGCGGCCGAGACCGTGCCGTATATCACCGTGACCAACCTCGCGCGCACGCTGCGCGAGCTGCAGGAGCGCGGCATCTGGGTGATCGGCACCGCCGACGGTACCGAGAAATCCCTCTACGACATCGACTTCAAGGGCCCGACCGCGATCGTGATGGGCGCCGAAGGCGAGGGCATGCGCCGGCTGACGCGCGAGACCTGCGATGAACTGGTCGGCATCCCGATGGCCGGCGGCGTCGAGAGCCTCAACGTCTCGGTGGCCAGCGGCGTCTGCCTGTACGAAGCGGTGCGCCAGCGGCGCCTGCCGCGCTGAAGCCATGGTGGCCGATCCGCTACGTTCCACCTCTGAGCCCTGGCCGGGGATGGAAGAGGCGCGTCGGCTGATCGCGCAGGCGCGCCGCATCTTCGTGCTGACCGGTGCCGGCATTTCGGCCGAGTCGGGCGTGCCGACCTTCCGCGAAGCGATGACTGGCCTGTGGGAACGGTTCAATCCGGAGGAGCTCGCCAGCGAAGAGGCTTACCGGCGCCAGCCCGAACTGGTGTGGGAGTGGTATCTGCACCGGCGCGCGCTCGTGGCGGCCGCGCATCCCAATCCGGCGCACCACGCGCTGGTGGCGCTGGCCGCGCAGAAGACCGTCACGCTGGTGACGCAGAACGTCGACGGCCTGCACCAGCGTGCCGGCAGCCAGCATGTGATCGAACTGCATGGCAACCTGTTTGCCAACAAATGGCTGGACGGGTGCGGGCGCTGCGAGGAAGCCAGCGCGGTGCCCGGCATGCCGCCGCGCTGCCATTTGTGCGGGGCACTGATGCGCCCGGGCGTGGTGTGGTTCGGCGAAGACCTGCCGCGCGTGGCGCGCTTTCGCGCCGAGCATGCGGCGGAGACTTCGGACCTGTGCCTGGTGGTGGGGACGTCGGGACTGGTTTATCCGGCTGCCGCGCTGCCGGGGCTGGCGAAGGAGCACGGCGCGCCCGTCATCGTGATCAACCCGCTGCCGTCCGCGCTGGACCAGACCGCGGACCTGGTGGTGCCGGCAGCGGCAGGCGCCTTGCTGCCGCTGCTGTGGCCGCAACCGGGGGTGGAGCCGGACTGAGCCGGCCCCGCCGGCTTCTTATTTGGCAATCTCGCCGATCAGCTTTTCCAGCTTGACTGCATCCGCCGCGAACAGGCGGATGCCTTCGGCCAGCTTCTCGGTGGCCATTGCGTCTTCATTCAGCTGCCAGCGGAACGACGGCTCGTCCGCCGTGATGCGGGCGATATTGGCGGCCTGGGCCTGGTCGACCGACAGCTTGCGCTCTGGCGCACCCTGGCCGGCGGCCAGCTGCTCCAGCAGTTCCGGGCTGATGGTCAGCAGGTCGCAGCCGGCCAGCGACAGGATCTGCGCGGTGCTGCGGAAGCTCGCGCCCATCACCTCGGTCGGGTAGCCGAACTTCTTGTAGTAGTCATAGATCTGGCGCACCGAGCGCACGCCGGGATCGTTGTCGCCGCCGTTGGCGACCGGGTCCCACTGCTCGCCGGCCTGCTTCTTGTACCAGTCGAAGATGCGGCCGACGAAGGGCGAGATCAGCTGTGCGCCGGCCTCGGCGCAGGCCACCGCCTGCACCAGCGAGAACAGCAGCGTCATGTTGCAGCGGATGCCGTCGCGCTGCAGGATCTCGGCCGCGCGGATGCCTTCCCAGGTCGAGGCGATCTTGATCAGCACGCGCTCGCGCGCGATGCCGCGCTGCTCGTACAGCTGGATCAGGTGGCGGGCCTTGTTGACGGTGGCGGTGGTGTCAAAGGACAGGCGCGCGTCGACTTCGGTCGAGACGCGGCCCGGCACGATCGCCAGGATCTCGCAGCCGAAGGCGATCAGCACTTCGTCCATCACCGCATCGACGCCGCCGTTGCCATGGTGATCCTGCACCGCCTTTTCCAGCAAGTGCCGGTATTCGGGCTTCTGCACGGCCTTCAGGATCAGCGAGGGGTTCGTGGTCGCGTCCTGCGGGGTGTATTGCTTCATCAGCTGGAAGTCGCCGGTGTCGGCCACTACCGTGGTGAACTGCCTGAGTTGTTCGAGCTGGTTCATGTCGCTTAGTCGTTGGCGCTGAATTGGCGCTGAATTGGCGCTGAATCGTTGGCGATTCGGTTTGCGGTGGCAGGGCGGCAAGCACCGGCCCCGGCCAATCCATTGTACCGCCGGTGACGGGGGATGCCGCTCAATCCGCTACACTATGCGTTTCCTCCACCGCAATCTGGCTGTTGTCATGACTCAGGATGAACTCAAGGCGTTGGTGGCGCAGGCCGCCGCCGACTATGTGAAGCAGGAAGTTCCCGAAGGTGCCGTGCTGGGCGTGGGCACCGGCTCCACCGCGAACCTCTTCATTGATGCCGTGGCGGCGTTCAAGGAGCGCTTCGCGGGTGCCGTGTCGAGCTCCGAGGCTTCCACGCGCCGCCTGCAGCAGCACGGGTTCAAGGTGCTCGACCTGAACGAGGTCGACGAGATCCCCGTGTACGTCGACGGCGCCGACGAGATCGATGCCAGCGGCGCCATGATCAAGGGCGGGGGCGGCGCGCTGACGCGCGAGAAGATCGTTGCCTCGGTGGCGAAGCGCTTTGTCTGCATCGCCGACGGCAGCAAGCTGGTCGGCACCATGGGAGCCTTCCCGCTGCCGGTCGAGGTGATTCCGATGGCACGTGCGGCAGTCGCGCGCAAGCTGCAGGCGCTGGGCGGCCAGCCGAAGCTGCGCATGACCAAGGAAGGCGGCATCTACAAGACCGACAACGGCAATGTGATTCTGGACGTCGCCGGCCTGAAGATCGACGATCCGCGCGGGCTGGAGCAGACCGTCAACCAGGTGCCGGGCGTGGTCACCGTGGGCCTGTTCGCGCTGCGTGGCGCGGACGTGCTGCTGCTTGGCACCGGCGACGGTGTGCAGCGCACGGACTACTGATCCGGCTGGCCGGCCCGTCAGCGGCCAGACGACAAAGGGGCGCCTCGGGCACCCCTTTGTCGTCTGATGCGGTCCGGAATCAGGACTGCGGCGGCACGTAGCCCTGGGCCTGATCGGCGCCTTCGCCGAAGAAGTATTTTTCGGTCTGCTTGATCAGGTACTGGCGCGCACGCGTGTCGGCCATATTCAGGCGGTTCTCGTTGATCAGCATGGTCTGGTGCTTGAGCCAGCCGGCCCACGCTTCCTTCGACACGCTCTGCCAGATCTTCTTGCCCAGCTCGCCGGGCAGCGGCGGGAAGTCGAGGCCTTCGGCTTCCTTGTTCAGCTTGATGCAATGGACCATGCGGGCCATGGGGGACTCCTTGTACGTTCGTTAGACTGGGCTCAGGGCGCTGGCGCTATTGTAGCCAAGCAGGGCGGCTGGCCGCGGCGCGGCGGCCATTGACCCTACGCCGTCACAGTTTTTTCATCAGCACCATCGACTTGCGCTGCCAGTTATAGAGCTTGCGCTTGTCTTCTGGCAGGTCGTCCACATTGGCGTGGACGAAGCCGCGCTTGAGGAACCAGTGCTCGGTGCGCGTGGTGAGCACGAACAGGCGCTCCAGGCCGAGCGCGCGGGCGCGGCGCTCGATGCGCTTGAGCAGGCGCTCGCCGTCGCCTGTGCCCTGGGCTTCAGCGGAGACCGTCAGGCAAGCCATCTCGCCCATGTTCTCGCGCGGGTAGTCATAGAGCGCGGCGCAGCCGAACAGCACGCCATCGTGCTCGATCACCGAGAAATTGGCGATATCGCGCTCGATCAGGTGGCGTCCGCGCGGCACCAGGGTGCCGTCCGCTTCCAGCGGCGCGATCAGCTGCAGGATGCCGCCGACGTCGTCCAGCGTGGCTTCGCGCAGGCTTTCGAGGTCGGTATCGGACAGCATGGTGCCGACGCCATCGTGCAGGAACAGTTCCAGCAGTACCGACCCGTCCAGCGCGTAGGGGATCAGGTGCGCGCGCGGCACGCCGCCCTTGAGCGCCTTGACCAGGTGGCGCAGGTAGTCGGCCACGTCGTGCGGCAGGTGGTTGTTCTGCAGGCGCTCCACGGCCGTGCGCAGCGACATTTCCGGCATCAGCTTGCCGACCGGGTCGGGCACGCCCGGCACCTCGGTGATAAAGATCAGCTTGTCGGCCTTGAGCGCGGTGGCGGTGGCGCTGGCCACGTCCTCCATCGACAGGTTGAAGGCCTGGCCGGTCGGCGAGAAGCCCAGCGGCGACAGCAGCACCACCTTGCCGTGCGACAGCGACATGCGCACCGACTCGGCGTCGATCTTGCGCACCAGCCCGGTGTGCTGGTAGTCGGTGCCGTTGACGATGCCGACCGGGCGCGCGGTGACGAAGTTGCCGGAAATCACCGACAGCTGCGCACCGGCCATCGGCGTATTGGGCAGGCCCTGGCTGAAGGCGGCCTCGATGTCAAGGCGCAGTTCGCCGGCGGCTTCCTTGGCGCATTCGAGCGCGGCGTTGTCGGTGATGCGCACGCCGTCGACGAATTGAGACTCGACATGGCGCAGTGCCAGTTGCTCTTCCACTTGCGGGCGCGAGCCGTGCACCAGCACGATCTGCATGCCCATCGCGTGCAGCAGCGCGACGTCGTTGACCAGCGCGTTGAGCACGCCCGACTTGACCAGTTCGCCCGCGAATGCGATCACGAAGGTCTTGCCGCGGAAGGCATGGATATACGGCGCCACCATGCGCAGCCAGTCGACGAACTGCTGGTGATCGGGGCCGCCGCGTTCGATGGCGTCCGCCGGCGCCGGTGCGGTGGCGGGCGTGGTGGAAGTCGGGGCGGGCGGGGGGAGTTCGGCCGTGGCGGGCGGCTCCGCCGCCATAGCGGCTGCCGTGTCGGAAGGGGTCGCCGGCTGCGGCGTATCGGTTCTGGCGTTCATCCCGCGGATTATAATCCCGGCCAATGTCAGAACAACGCCCCTTCAAGGCTGTAAAGCCCGCCAGGCCAGGTCAACCCGCCGCCCCGCAGACGCCGGCCGGTGCCGGCCAGTCCACGCCATCCAATCCGTCCCGGCCGCCTAAAGGGCAGACCGCGGGCCAGACCGCGGGCCAGACCGCGGGGCAGACCCGAGGGCAGGCCCAGCGCCCGGTCCGGCCGCCGGCCGGACGCCCGGACCCCGCTGCCGCCCGTCCGGCCGACGCATCCGGCCAGCGCCAGCCGCGAGGCTTGCGCCAGGAGCGCGCGCCGCGTGCGCCACAGCCACCGCGCGCGGTCAACCCGCTGCCGCCGATCACGTTCCCCGAGGCCCTGCCGGTCTCAGCCCGCCGCGACGAGATCGCCGCGGCGCTGCTGGCCAACCAGGTCGTGATCGTGTCGGGCGAGACCGGCTCGGGCAAGACCACGCAGCTGCCCAAGATCTGCCTGTCTATCGGGCGCGGGCCGGGGCGCGAGGGCGGGGGGCTGATCGGCCACACCCAGCCGCGCCGCATCGCCGCCACCTCCACCGCCAAGCGCATCGCGCAGGAGCTGGGGTCGCCGGTGGGCGAGCATGTCGGCTACCAGGTGCGCTTCAACGACACCATGTCGGCGGGCGCGTCGGTCAAGCTGATGACCGACGGCATCCTGCTGGCCGAGACGCAGAACGACCCGCTGCTGCGCGCCTACGACACCCTCATCATCGACGAGGCGCACGAGCGCAGCCTGAACATCGACTTCCTGATCGGCTACCTGCGCCAGATCTTGCCGAAGCGGCCTGACCTGAAGGTGATCATCACCTCGGCCACCATCGATGCGCAGCGCTTTGCCGAGCATTTCACGCTCAACGGCAAGCCCGCGCCGGTGATCGAGGTCAGCGGCCGGCTGTACCCCGTGGAAGTGCGCTACCGCCCGGTTACCGACGACGCGCCGCCGGGCGCCGCGCCGCGCAGCGCGCAGGCGCGCGAGCGCGACCTGTACGACGGCATCGTCGATGCCGTCGATGAGCTGTGCCGCGTCGGCCCGGGCGACGTGCTGGTGTTCCTGCCGGGCGAGCGCGAGATCCGCGAGGCCGCCGAGGCGCTGCGCAAGCACCATCCGCCGCATACCGAGATCCTGCCGCTGTTCGCGCGGCTGTCGGTGCAGGAGCAGGAGCGGGTGTTCAAGCCGTCCAACACGCGCCGCATCGTGCTGGCGACCAACGTCGCCGAAACTTCGCTGACGGTGCCGGGCATCCGCTACGTGGTCGATACCGGGATGGCGCGCGTCAAGCGCTATTCGTACCGCAACAAGGTCGAACAGCTGCAGGTCGAGTCGATCTCGCAGGCCGCCGCCAACCAGCGCGCCGGCCGTTGCGGCCGCGTGGCCAACGGCGTGTGCATCCGGCTGTACGAAGAGTCGGATTTCACCGGTCGCCCGCGCTTTACCGATCCGGAAATCCTGCGCTCGTCGCTGGCGGCGGTGATCCTGCGCATGAAGGCGCTGCGGCTGACCGATATCGAGTCGTTCCCGTTTATCGAACCGCCGCTGGGCCGCGCGGTCGCCGACGGCTACCAGCTGCTGCAGGAGCTGGGCGCGGTCGACGACGGCAACCAGCTCACGCCGACGGGGCGGCAGCTGGCCAAGCTGCCGCTGGACCCGCGCGTGGGCCGCATGATCCTGGCCGCGCGCGAGCACCAGTGCCTGCGCGAGGTGCTGATCATCGCCAGCGCGCTGTCGGTGCAGGACCCGCGCGACCGCCCGCAGGAGGCGCAGGAAGCCGCCGACCAGGCGCACCGCAAGTTCATGGACGAGAGGTCCGAGTTCCTGGGCTGGGTCAAGCTGTGGAAGTGGTTCGAGGAGGCGGTCACGCACAAGAAGTCGAACCGCCAGCTGCAGGACCAGTGCCGCGCCAGCTTCCTGTCGCACCTGCGCCTGCGCGAATGGCGCGACGTGCATTCGCAGCTGCTGACCACGGTGACCGAGCAGGGCTGGCGCCTGAACGAAAGCGAGCCGACCTACGAGCAGGTGCACAAGGCGCTGCTGACTGGCCTGCTCGGCAACGTCGGCGTGCGTATCGAGGACGGCGACGGCAAGGGCCGCGAGTACCTGGGCGCGCGTGGCATCAAGTTCCACCTGTGGCCGGGCTCGCTGATCGCGCGCAAGGTCGGCCGCTGGATCGTGGCGGCCGAGCTGGTCGAGACCAGCCGCCTGTTCGCGCGCACGCTGGCGCGGATCGAGCCGGAATGGCTGGAGCAGATCGGCGGCCACCTGCTCAAGGTGAGCTGGAGCGATCCGCACTGGGAAAAGAAGGCCGGCCAGGTGTTGGCGCTGGAACGGGCCACGCTGTACGGCCTGGTGGTCTACCAGCACCGCCGCGTCCACTACGGGCCGATGAACCCGCAGGAAGCGCGCGAGCTCTTTATCCGCCGCGCGCTGGTCGAGGGCGAATTCGATACGCGCCTGCCGTTCTTCGCGCACAACCAGCGCCTGGTGCGGGAGATCGAAAACCTGGAGCACAAGTCGCGCCGGCAGGACGTGCTGGTCGACGACGAGCTGATCTACGCCTTCTACGATCGCGCCATCCCGGCGGAGATCAACCAGCAGACCACCTTCGAACAGTGGTACCAGGCCGAAAGCGCCAAGGACCGCAAGCTGCTCTACCTCAACCGCGACGAGCTGATGCGGCACGAGGCGGCCGGCATCACCACCGACCTGTTTCCCAAGACCATGAACGTGGCTGGGGTGGACATGGGGCTGACGTACCACTTCGAGCCCGGCAGCCACCGCGACGGCGTGACGCTGACCGTGCCGTTGTACGCGCTCAACCAGGTGCGGCAGGAGCGTGCCGACTGGCTGGTCCCCGGCATGATCAAGGAAAAGGTCCACCTGCTGCTGAAGTCGCTGCCGCAGAAGCTGCGCCGCCATTGCGTTCCATTGCCGGACTTTGCCGCCGGCTTTGTCTCGCGCCAGCGGTTCGGCGAGGGCGAGCTGCTGGACGTGCTGATCGCCGATATCCGCGGCGAGACCGGCACCATGGTCAAGCGCGCCGACTTCAAGCTGGAAACGCTGCCGGCACACCATGCGATGAACTTCAAGGTCATCGACGAGCACGGCCGCCAGCTCGACATGGGCCGCAACCTGGCGCAACTGCGCGCCGAGCTGGGCGGCCAGGCGCAGCAGTCGTTCCAGCGCGTTGCAGCGCAGGCGGCCGCGCAAGCCGGCTCGCCCGACCAGGCCGCGCAGCTGCCGGCGGCCGAGCCCGGCCAGTACGAGAACCTGACCGGCTGGACCTTCGGCGAGCTGCCCGAGCTGCTGGAGATCCGCAAGGGCAGCCAGACGCTGTTCGGCTACCCGGCGCTGGTCGACCGCGGCACGCACTGCGACGTCGAGGTCTTCGACGATCCGCAGGAAGCCGCGCGCATCCACCACCTGGGGCTGCGCCGGCTGTTCGCGCTGCAACTGCGCGAGCAGGTCAAGTTCATCGAGAAGAACATCCCCGGGCTGCAGCAGATGGCGATGCAGTACATGACGCTGGGTACGCAGGAAATGCTGCGCGACCAGATCGTGATGCTGGCGCTGGAACGCGCCTGCATGCAGTCGCCGCTGCCGCGCAACGAGGCAGAGTTCAACGCCCGCAAGGACGAGGGCCGCACGCGGCTGTCGCTGCTGGCGCAGGAGATCGCACGGCTTGCCGGCGCGATCCTTGCCGAATACGCCGGGCTGCCGCGCAAGCTGCTGCAGGCCAAGCCGTTCGCCGCCGCCTACGCCGACATGGAAGCGCAGCTCGGCCGGCTGGTGGGCAAGCGCTTTATCGATGAGACGCCGTACACGCAACTGGTCCACTTCCCGCGCTACCTGAAGGGCATCGCCATGCGCATCGACAAGCTCAAGGGCGATCCGGCGCGCGATACCCAGCGCATTCAGGAGATGGCGCCGCTGCTGCAGCAATGGCAGCGCGCCGAAAAGCAACTGCGCACGCAAGGCCGTGGCGGCGAGGACGCGCGGCTGGAAGAGTTCCGCTGGATGCTGGAGGAGCTGCGCATCGCGCTGTTCGCGCAGGAGCTGCGCACGCCGGTGCCAATGTCGGTGAAGCGGCTGCAGAAGGTTTGGGAATCGATGCAGCGCTGAGGCTCGGGCGCCGGTACGGCCGCAAATGGTCGTGCCGGCGCAACAATCTGCCAAATTCTTGTTCGCCGTCAGCCGCGACGTCAGCGGAATTAGCCGCCCAAACGTTAGAATCGCCGATTCAGTTCTTCTTGTAGCGGGTCTTATGTTTGCATTGCGTCGGTTGGTGGCTGGTAGGATCACGGTGGGCGCGCTCGCGCTGGGCCTGATGGCCGCGCCGGCATCGGCGGAAGTGGTGGTGATCCTCAATTCGGGTGATGCAACCGTCACGCTGATCGACAAGGATACGCAGAAGGTGCTGGAGACCTTTCCGATCGGCAAGGAGCCGCACCACCTGATCGCGACGCCCGATGAAAAGTCGCTGATCGTCGCCAACGCGGTCGGCAATGACCTGGTGTTCCTGGACCCGGCGACCGGCAAGGTGCAGCAGCGTGTTCCCAATATCGACGACCCCTACCAGATCGGCTTTTCGCCCGACCAGAAGTGGTTTGTCGCCACCGGCAACCGGCTCGACCGGGTCGATGTCTACCGCTGGGACGGCAAGGCGCTGAAGCTGGCCAAGCAATACCCGCTGGCCAAGACGCCAAGCCATATCGCCTTTACCGCCGACAGCCGCATCGCCTTTATCACGCTGCAGGACTCGAATGAGGTCGTGGCGATCGACCTGATCACGCAGAACGTGTTGTGGCGCATGGAGGCCGGCTCCGCGCCGGCCGGCATCTGGCTGACGCCGGACCAGAAATACCTGCTGGTCGGCATGACCGGTGCGGACTATATTGCCGTGATCGACTGGCGCACCCGCACCGTGGTCAAGCAGATCCAGACCGGCAAGGGCGCGCATAACTTCCGCGCGGTGGGCGACAAGCGCCACCTGTTCCTGAGCAATCGCGTGACCGGAAGCATCAGCATCATCGACCAGCAGACGCTGGCCAAGATCGGCGACATCACGGGTCTGCCACCCGGGCCGGACGACATGGAGCTGACCGCCGACGGCAAGACCTTGTGGGTGACGTTCCGCTGGGCGCGCTCGGTCGGGCTGATCGACGTGCCGAGCCGCAAGCTGGTCAAGACCGTGCGCGTCGGCCGCTCGCCGCACGGCATCTACTTCCGCACGCGCGCGCCGCTGTACTAGACGGGGCGGGGCAGGATCATGCGCGATACCAGGGCTTCGCGTTTCGGACGGTTCGGACGCCTGGGACGATTCAGACGATTCGGCAGGATGCTGGCCGGGCTCGCGCTTGCCTGCGCCTTGCCCTCTGCGCTGCATGCGGCGGATGCAACCGGGGCCGCGGCAAAAGCCTGCCCGGCCGGCACGCTCTACCTGACCTTCGATACCGGCAGCATGAGCCAGGCCCAGCTGATCGCCGACGCGCTGCGCCGCCACAGGATCCGCGCGACCTTCTTCCTGGCCAATGAACCCACGGTGCGGCAGGACAGCTCGCTCGACCCGTCATGGGCGCCGTACTGGAAGGCGTTGGCCGCTGATGGCCATGCCTTCGGCACGCATACCTTCGACCATGTTTACCTGCGCGGCGTGCGTGCGGGCCAGGTGACCATGCGGCCGCAGTTCGGCGCGCAGGCCGGCAAGGACACGGTGATGGATGCTGCCGGCTTCTGCCGCGAACTGCGCCGCAGCGCCGACGCCTTCCGTGACATGACCGGTGCCGAGATGATGCCGATCTGGCGCGCCCCGGGCGGCCGCACCGCGCCGCAGACGCTGCAATGGGCCGAGCAGTGCGGCTTCCGCCATGTCGGCTGGGCGCCGGCCGGCTTCCTGGGCGATGAGCTGGCGTCGGATCGCTACCCGAATGCCATGCTGCTCGAGCGCGCGCTCGACAGGCTGCGCGATGGCGACATCACCATGGCGCACCTGGGCATCTGGTCGCGCAAGGACCCGTGGGCGCCGGGCGTGCTGGAGCCGCTGCTGTCCGGGCTGGAGCGCAAGGGCTTCTGCTTCGCGACGCTGCGCGAGCACCCGGCCTACCGCGACTGGATCGCCCGGCATGCCATCGGTCAACAGGAGGGCAGGCGGTAATGTGGGAGTCGCTCAACGGCTGGATCGGACAGGTCGAAGGCACGCTGTTCCAGGACGTGGTGCTGCCGGTGGTCTATGACCTCGGGTTTGGCCGCTATGCCGAAGAGGCCTTCACCGGCACCGAGTGGCTGCTGGTGGGGCTGGTGCAAATCGCGGCGATGTTCCTGATCCTGGGCCCGCTGGAAAAATGGCGTCCGGTCGAGCCGGTGGCCGACCGCGCGGCGATCCGCACCGACATGCTGTACACGGCGATCCACCGCCTCGGGCTGTTCCGCCTCGCCATGTTCTTCCTGCTGGCGCCGCTGACGGATTCGCTCGAAGGGCATCTGCGCCTGATGGGCTGGCACCGGGTCAATGTCGAGGACTGGTGGCCGGGCGTGACCTCGGTGCCGCTGGTCAGCTTCTTCGTCTACCTGCTGCTGTTCGACCTGCTCGACTACTGGTACCACCGCCTGTCGCATACGTTCCGCTGGTGGTGGCATTTGCATGCGGTGCACCACAGCCAGCGCCAGATGACGCTGTGGAGCGACAACCGCAACCACCTGCTGGACGACATGCTGCGCGACCTGGTGTTTGCGCTGGTGGCACTGGGCGTGGGTGTCGAGCCGTCGCAGTATGTGCTGCTGGTGGCGCTGTCGCAGCTGCTGCAGAGCCTGCAGCATGCCAATGTGCGGCTGCATTTCGGCGCCATCGGCGAACGCCTGCTGATCTCGCCGCGCTTCCACCGCACCCACCATGCCGTGGGCATCGGCCATGAAGCCGACGGCGCCCCGGCACGGCTGGGCGGCTGCAACTACGGCGTGATCTTTCCCTGGTGGGACATGCTGTTCGGCACCGCGGTCTTCACCGAGACCTATCACCCCACCGGTATCCGCGACCAGCTGCCGCCGCCGCTGGGCAAGGGCCACGACTACGGGGCTGGCTTCCTCGCCCACCAGTGGTACGGCATCAAGCGCCTGCTGCGGCTGCGCTGAAGCGATCCTCTACTGCCGGCGCGGCAGTCCGCGTGGCCGCGGCAAGTGGCGTATGCTAGTGTTCCGGTTTGCCGCCGGCCCCGGCGCCGGCTCGAATGCCGGCTCGAATGTCGGCTGTTTCCGCCTTCCACTGCATAATCGCCGAATTCACGCTCGGCCCCACGCTGCATGAACGATATCTTCCGCTCGTTTGGCCGCGCGCTCGTCAGCCAGCTGCATCCCCGCATGCTGCTGCTGACCGTGCTGCCTTTCGTCCTGGCCACGCTCTTCTGGGGCGGGCTGCTCTGGTGGGGCTGGGATCCCATCATGACCGCCACGCGCGGTTTTCTCGAAACCTCGGTGCTGACCAGCTGGATCTACAGCGCACTGGACTGGCTCAGCCTGCAATCGATGCGGGCCGTGGTGGCGCCGCTGTTCGTCGCCGCGCTGGTGGTGCCGCTGGTGATCGCATCGATGCTGATGTTTATCGGCGTGTTCTCGGTGCCAGCCGTGGTGCGCCACCTCGAGCGCAGCTACCCGGACTTGTCCAAGGCCCACGGCGGCAGCGTGCTCGGCAGCGTGTTCCAGTCCCTGGGCAGCACCGTCGTGTTCCTGTTGCTGGTGCTGGTGACGCTGCCGCTATGGCTGGTGCCGCCGTTCTTCGCGCTGATCCCGCCGGTGCTGTGGGGCTGGCTGACCTACCGGGTGATGACCTATGACGCGCTGTCCGACCACGCCAGCGCGGAAGAGCGCAAGACGCTGATGCGGCGCCATCGCACGCCGCTGCTGGTGATCGGCGTGGCGGTGGGTCTGCTGGGCTCGGCGCCGACACTGCTGTGGGTGTCGTCCGCGGCGGTGATCTTCCTGTTCCCGTTCGTGCTGGCGGGCACGCTGTGGCTGTACGTGCTGATCTTTATCTTTTCGGCGCTGTGGTTCGGCCACTTCTGCCTGCGCGCGCTGGCGCAGCTGCGCGCCGAACGTGCTGCAGATCGCGCACCGCCGCCGGCACAGCAGCCGACCGGTCCGTCCGCGGGCGGCGACATCATCGACCTGGCGCCCTCCGACGTGCGGCGCATCGAACATTCCTGAAGCGAGGGCAACATGGGTTTCGGCCTGATCATCATCGGCGACGAGATTCTGTCGGGGCGGCGCGAAGACAAGCATCTGCGCCGCACCATCGAACTGCTGGGCGCGCGCGGCCTGGCGCTGGACTGGGCGCAGTATGTCGGCGACGACCGCGGCCGCATCACCGCCACGCTCAAGCGCACCTTCGCCGGCACTGACGTGGTGTTCTGCACCGGCGGCATCGGCGCAACGCCTGACGACCATACGCGCCAGTGCGCTGCCGCGGCGCTGGGCGTGCCGCTGCAGCTGCATCCCGAGGCGCGCGAGCAGATCGCGCTGCGCATTGCGGAGACCGCAGGCGGCGATCCCGTCAAGGCCGACCTGAGCCAGCCGGAAAACCAGCACCGGTTCAAGATGGGCGAGTTTCCCGAAGGCGCGCGCATCATCCCCAACAGCTACAACCGCATCCCGGGCTTCTCCGTGGGACATCACCACTTCATGCCCGGCTTCCCGGTGATGGCATGGCCGATGATGGAGTGGGTGCTCGACCATGAGTACGCGCACCTGTTCCACCAGGTGCAGCACCAGGAACGCGCCTTCTATGTGTTCGAGGCGCCCGAGTCCACGCTGACCCCGCTGATGGAGACAGTAGAAGCCGCCTTTGCCGGCATCCGCGTGTTCAGCCTGCCTTCGGTCGGCGACGTGCAGCGCGGCGACCGCTTCGCACGCCGGCACATCGACCTGGGCGTCAAGGGGCCGGCCGACCTGGTGCCGCCCGCCTATGCCATGCTGCTGGACGGGGTGCGCGCGATGGGGTTTGAAGTCGTCGAGCAGCCGGCGCGGGAATCGGCGCAGGCCTGAGCGTTCGCAATAGCGGACCAACAAAAAGGGGGGGCAGCCTACGCTGCCCCTTTCGTCATTCCGGCGCGGCGGCGCTCAGGCGCCGTGCCACGGCAGGCCGCGCACGCACCAGCCTTCGACCGTCTTGCGGTGGTGATGCTCGTCGCGATTGCCCTCGAAGCCTTCCAGCACGTCCATGGCGAAGTGGTAGCCGGCTTCGGTCGCCACGCGCGCGGCATGCTTGGAGCGCGCCGCGCTGCGGCACAGGAACAGCACCGGCACGTCGGCCGGCACGCGCGCCTTCAGTTCCTCGATGAAGCGGGCGTTCTGCGCGCCGCCCGGGTACGCCATCCATTCGACATGGGCGAACTGCGCGTCGGGCACATCGACGCCGCCGACCCAGTCCAGCTCGGCCTGCGTGCGCACGTCGACCAGCACCGCCGCGGGATCGTTCTGCAGGAGGGCATAGGCTTCCTGCGGCGACAGCGCGCCGAAGTACGGGAGCTGGTTCTGTTGCTGGCGCTGCTGGGCGGCCTGGAGAAGATCGTCTCGGGTGGTCATCTGCGTGACAAATGAAATGGATGAAATTGAGGGCGCGAAGGCCGTAACCCGGTATTCTATAGCGCCGCGGCAACCCGGCGGCCGTAACACGCACCGCGCTGGCTGTATGGCATCACGACCGGGCACGCTATGACCGATTTTGGTGCCACTGCACTAATGCGGTGCGATTACTTGCTCATTGCACCATTGTGGTGTTTTATTGGTGGGCGGAACCCGAGTGTGCATGTCGATGGTGCGCCACCCCGGCGCTTTCTGGCACGGCCCTCCGGATCGCGCCTACCCCGCGACGGTGCGCGGTTCGCCGGAGTTGCACATTTTTCGGGCCGGGAAAAGCAGTGGGGCGTTTGCTTGGCATGCTTTCTGCTAACATTCCCCCGTCCTTTCGTGGCGAGGTCGGCAAGCGCGGCGACATGCAGCGGCGCCGCCGGCGACAGGCCCAAGAATTGGCTTTCACAGACATTTGCCGAATACCCAGGAGATTGGCATGGCCCACAGCGTTGCAGACGTGATGAAGCTGGTGAAGGAAAACGACGTCAAGTTCGTCGACTTCCGTTTCACCGATACCAAAGGCAAGGAGCAACACGTGTCCGTGCCCGTGTCGCACTTCGATGAAGACAAGTTCGAAAGCGGCCACGCTTTCGACGGCTCGTCGATCGCCGGCTGGAAGGGTATCGAGGCTTCGGACATGCTGCTGATGCCGGATTCGAACACGGCTCACATCGACCCGTTCTATGAAGAGCCGACGCTGGTGCTGTCGTGCGACGTGATCGAGCCGTCGGATGGCAAGGGCTATGACCGCGACCCGCGTTCGATCGCCAAGCGCGCCGAAGCCTACCTGAAGAGCACCGGCCTGGGCGACACCGCCTTCTTCGGTCCGGAACCCGAGTTCTTCATCTTCGACGGTGTGACCTGGAACGTCGACATGCAAGGCTGCTTCGTGAAGATCCATTCCGAAGAAGCCCCGTGGTCGTCGGGCAAGGAGTTCGAGCACGGCAACGCCGGCCACCGTCCGGGCAAGAAGGGCGGCTACTTCCCGGTCGCCCCGATCGACACGTTCCAGGACATGCGTTCGGAAATGTGCCTGATCCTGGAATCGCTGGGCATCCCCGTTGAAGTCCACCACCACGAAGTGGCTGGCCAGGGCCAGAACGAAATCGGCACCAGGTTCAGCACGCTGGTGCAGCGCGCCGACTGGACCCAGCTGCAGAAGTACGTGATCCAGAACGTCGCTCACACCTACGGCAAGACCGCCACGTTCATGCCGAAGCCGGTCGTCGGCGACAACGGCTCGGGCATGCACGTGCACCAGTCCGTGTGGAAGGACGGCCAGAACCTGTTCGCCGGCAACGGCTACGCCGGCCTGTCGGAATTCGCGCTGTACTACATCGGCGGCATCATCAAGCACGCCCGCGCGCTGAACGCCATCACCAACCCGGGCACGAACTCGTACAAGCGCCTGGTGCCGGGCTTCGAAGCCCCGGTCAAGCTGGCCTACTCGGCCCGCAACCGTTCGGCTTCGATCCGTATCCCGTATGTGGCCAACCCGAAGGGCCGCCGCATCGAGACCCGCTTCCCGGATCCGCTGATGAACCCGTACCTGGGCTTCTCGGCGCTGCTGATGGCCGGCCTGGACGGCGTGATGAACAAGATCCACCCGGGCGAAGCCGCCGACAAGAACCTGTACGACCTGCCGCCGGAAGAGGATGCAAAGATCCCGACCGTCTGCTCGAGCCTGGATCAGTCGCTGGAGTACCTGGACAACGACCGCGAGTTCCTGACCCGCGGCGGCGTGTTCTCGAACTCGATGATCGATGCGTACATCGAACTGAAGATGGAAGAAGTCACGCGTTTCCGCATGACCACGCACCCGGTCGAGTTCGAGATGTACTACTCGCTGTAAGCGGCCCTTGCCCGGGAATGACGCAGGTTGTGACCGGGCAACAGTTGCACCAGAAAGGGGCGGCTTCGGCTGTCCCTTTTTGCTTTGCTCGCTAGAATGGGGAATCCGATCCCATCCCGATCCATCCCTGTTCACACCTAACGCCATGTCCATGGACGCTTCTTCGCGCAAGGCCAGCCGGGCCGCGTCGCCGCACCAATTTCGTGTTCGATTCCCTGTTCTGGTGAGTGCCGTGGCATTGACACTGGGTGCCTGGGCCGGGCTGTCGCAGGCGCAGTCGTCTTCCGACGTCTACGTTTGCACCGGACCCAACGGCGTACCCGAGTATCGCAACGGCAGCGCCGGCAAGGGATGCAAGAAGCTGAGCCTGCCCGATGTGGTGACCGTGCCGGGCGGGCGAAGCGCGCCGGCGCCGGCGGCGGCCAAGGGCGGTGCTGCCACGGCCGGCAACGCCAGCTTCCCGCGCGTGGACAGTGCCACGCAGCGCAGCCGCGACAGCGAGCGCCGTACCGTGCTCACGCAGGAACTGCAGAGCGAAGAGGCCAAGCTGCAGGCGCTGCGCGCCGAATACAACAACGGCCAGCCCGAGCGCCAGGGCAATGAGCGCAACTATCAGAAATACCTGGATCGCACCGCGGCGCTGCGCGACGACATCGCGCGCAGCGAGGCCAACGCGGCATCGCTGCGGCGCGAGCTTGGCAACCTGAAGGACTAAGTCTTATGCGTCGCCTGATTCGAGGTGTGTCGCGCAAGGTCGGTGGTGCCGACAGCGCCCGTGGCGAGACCGCCGCGCCGGACCTCGTGCAATCGGGCGGCAGCGCCCAGGTGTTGCCCATGGGCGTGGTGGCCTTCCATGCCGGCCTCGACGTGGTGGCCAACCCGGTGCTGCTGGTGCGCCAGCCCGGCCTGCGCGTGGTCTACGCCAACCCCGCCGCCGAGGCGACCTTCGGCGTGTCGCGCCGGGGCATGGTGGAGCTGTCGCTGCCGGACCTGTTCGGCCACTCGGACGAGCTGCACAGCATGCTCGACACCGTGGTCGCGCGCCAGTTCGACGTGCGCCGGCAGGACCTGGTGCTGCACCCGCCGCTGCAGGAACCCATCCATGCGCACGTAGTGATCGCCGCATTGGAAGCGTCCGGCGACACCGTGGTGGTGGAAATCCTCCCCAACGAGCAGAAGGTGCGCAGCGACCGCGAGGAGCGCATCCTCGACCTGACCTCGGCCAACAAGGAACTGATCCGCAACCTGGCGCACGAGATCAAGAACCCGCTTGGCGGCATCCGCGGCGCCGCGCAGCTGCTGGAGTTCGAGCTGCCGGAGCGCTCGCTGCGCGAATACACGCAGGTCATCATCAAGGAGTCGGACCGGCTGCAGACGCTGGTGGACCGGCTGCTGGAGCCGCACCGCCATCCGCATATCGTATCGAGCCTGAATATCCACGAGGTGCTGGAGCGCGTGCGCTCGGTGGTGCTGGCCGAATTCCCGAACGGGCTCGATATCGTGCGCGACTACGATGCCAGCCTGCCCGAGCTGCAGGGCGACATGGAGCAGCTGATCCAGGCGGTGCTCAACATCGTGCACAACGCCGCGCAGGCGCTGGCCGACCGCATTGCGCGCGGCGATGCGCAGATCGTGCTGCGCACGCGCGTGGCGCGCCAGGTCACCATCGCCAAGCGCCTGTTCAAGCTGGCATTGGACTTGCATGTGATCGACAACGGCCCGGGAATCCCCGAAGACATTCGCGAGCGCATTTTCTATCCGCTGGTATCGGGTAGGGATGGCGGCAGCGGTCTCGGTCTCACACTCGCTCAAACCTTCGTGCAGCAGCACGAGGGCTTGATCGAATGCGAGAGCCGGCCGGGCTGTACCGACTTCCGCATCCTGCTGCCGTTGCACTAGCTGTCCGCGAGCGATCGCGCCGCAGTGCCGGGTATGTGGAAGACCAAATGACACCGAGCAGACAAGCGACGCACATGAAGCCGATCTGGATAGTCGACGACGATCAATCAATCCGCTGGGTCCTGGAAAAGGCCCTTGCCCGTGAAAGCCTGCTCTCGCGCAGCTTCACCAATGTGCGAGACGTGCTGGCCGCGCTGGAAGAAGACCAGCCGCAGGTGCTGATTTCCGATATCCGCATGCCCGGCGGCTCCGGGCTGGATCTGCTGCAGGCCATCAAGGCGCGGCACCCGGGGCTGCCGGTCATCGTGATGACCGCCTACTCGGACCTGGACAGCGCCGTGGCGGCGTTCCAGGGCGGCGCCTTCGAATACCTGGCCAAGCCGTTCGATGTCGACAAGGCGGTCGAGCTGATCCGCCGTGCGCTCGAAGAAAGCCTGCGCGAAGAGGAGATGGACGACCGGCTGGTCGATGCGCCGGAGATCCTCGGCCAGGCGCCGGCCATGCAGGATGTGTTCCGCGCCATCGGGCGGCTGTCGCAGTCGAATGTCACGGTGATGATCACCGGCGAGTCGGGCACCGGCAAGGAACTGGTTGCGCGCGCGCTTCACAAGCACAGCCCGCGTGCCAACGGCCCGTTCATCGCGCTCAATACCGCGGCCATTCCCAAGGACCTGCTCGAATCCGAACTGTTCGGCCACGAGCGCGGCGCCTTCACCGGTGCGCAGACCATGCGCCGCGGCCGCTTCGAACAGGCCGAGGGCGGCACGCTGTTCCTCGATGAAATCGGCGACATGCCGTTCGATTTGCAGACCCGCCTGCTGCGCGTGCTGTCCGACGGCAACTTCTATCGCGTCGGCGGCCACAACCCGTTGCGCGCCAATGTGCGGGTCATCGCCGCGACGCACCAGAACCTGGAGCTGCGCGTCAAGGAAGGCCTGTTCCGCGAGGACTTGTTCCACCGCCTGAACGTGATCCGGCTGCGCTTGCCGCCGCTGCGCGAACGGCCCGAGGACATCACGCTGCTGGCGCGCCATTTCCTGCAGAAGAGCGCCAAGGAACTGGGCGTCGAGCCCAAGCGCATGTCGGACGAGGCGCTGGCCTATGTCAGCACGCTGCCGTTCCCCGGCAACGTGCGCCAGCTCGAGAACCTGTGCAACTGGCTGACGGTGATGGCACCGGCGCAGACCATCGAGGTCAAGGACCTGCCGCGCGAAATGCTGGAGGCTGGCGTCAGCGAGCCGATCAATGCGCCGCGGCCCGAGCGCGTGGTCGAGGCGCGTGCCGCCGAGTACGAAGCCGGTCATGAGCTGGCCGACTACGGCGGCTTTGCCATGCCGGTGGCGGAGGCGGATACGGCGACCGTGGTGCGGCCGGCGCCGGCTGTCAGCGCTGCGCCGGCCGGCACTGCCGCCGGCTGGGAGCACCTGCTGGCCGGCGAAGCGCGCGCCATGCTCGAGGCCGGGCAGCCGGAGGTCATGGATGTGCTGACACGCCGGTTCGAGAAGGCGGTGCTGGAGGCCGCGCTGGGTGTCACACGCGGGCGTAGGGTCGAGGCCGCGACGCGACTGGGCATCGGGCGAAATACCATTACGCGCAAGCTGCAGGAATTGGGATTCGACTGAGCGGGCAGAGCGGAAAAAAACGGCCGGGCATGTGCCCGGCCGTTTTGCTTTTTGCCTTGCCAGATCTCAGCCGCGCGCCTGCACCAGCCGCTGCGCCATCTCGGCGAAACCTTCGCCACCCGCCGCCGCAGTGATGAAGGCCGGCGGCACCGGCAACTGCGGCAGGATATCCCGCACATTGGCCACTCCGACCGACAGCGGAAAATGCGCGAACATGCTGGCATCGTTGGCTGAATCGCCGATAAACAGCCATTCATCGCGGCAAGCATCCAGATCTTCTCCGAGCAGTTCCGCCACGCACAGCTTGCTCATCGAGAGCTTGTCATGCTCTCCGAACCAGCCGTTGACATGGATGGAGCTGACCGTGGCAGTCATGCCGGCCTCGCGCATCAAGGCGGCAATGCGTGCCACCGCTTCCTGCGGCAGTGGCGGCACGTCTTCGGCATGATCGATCGCCAGGTCGGCGGCGTGCCAGGCCTGGTCCGACGCCAGCGCGCAGCCCGGCACCTCAAGCAGGATGCGCTGGCCAAGCGCATCGATGCGCTCGAGGTTGCGCGTCCGGGTGGCCGCATCGTCCAGGAAGCGGGTATGCAGCCGGCCATCGCGCAGGTGCGAATAGAAGGCACCGTTCTCGCCGATGATCGCGTCCACCGGCCACAGCCGGGTCAGGATCTCGGCCCACGCAATGCAGCGCCCCGTTACCGGGATGACGTGCAGGCCAGCCTGGCGCAGGCCGTCCAGCGCCAGATAAGTGGAAGCGGGCAGCCGCCCGTCGGTCGTCAGCGTGCCGTCGATATCGGTCAGCACGCCGCGCACGCGCCGCAGCACGGAATTAGAGAGCTTGTTCAGGGATTGCATGGCGGGCCATTGTAACCGTCATCCTGCCGTCTTCATTGGCTATGTCGGTTATTGCACTGCAAAACGGCCGGGATCCGTGAAGTTGCTGATTTGCTTGCCCGGGTGCGACCGGCGTAACATGCCGCTGTCACAAAATAATCACATGCTGTCGGGTTTTCGACCGCACAGAAACTGACAGACCAAGGAGAGCATCGATGTCCGTATCCCGTACCGCGCTCAAACTCGTCGCGCTGGCCGCCCTGACCGGGGCCGGCAGCGCGCACGCCGCCGTTGAAATCCAGTGGTGGCACGCCATGCAGGGCGCGCTGAACGACAAGGTGAACGAGATCGCCAACAAGTTCAACGCGAGCCAGTCCGACTACAAGATCGTGCCGGTCAACAAGGGCAACTACGACGAAACCATGGCGGCTGGCATCGCCGCGTTCCGTGCCGGCGGCGCGCCGGCGATCCTGCAGGTGTTTGAGGTCGGCACCGCCACCATGATGAGTGCCAAGGGCGCGATCAAGCCGGTGTCGACGGTGATGAAGGACGCCGGCGAGAAATTCGACCAGAAGGCCTACATCCCGGCGGTGGCGGGCTACTACACCTCGTCCAAGGGCGAGATGCTGTCGTTCCCGTTCAACAGCTCGACCACGGTCTTCTACTACAACAAGGATGCCTTCAAGAAGGCCGGCCTCGACCCGGAGAAGGCGCCCAAGACTTGGCCGGAGGTGATGCAGTATTCGGCCAAGCTCAAGGCCTCGGGTACCAACTGCGCGTACACCACCGACTGGCAGGGCTGGGTCCACCTGGAAAGCTTCTCCGCCTGGCATAACACGCTGTATGCCACCAAGAACAACGGCTTCGGCGGCACCGACACGCGCCTGGTCTTCAACAGCCCGCTGCACGTCAAGCACATCACCAACCTGCAGGACATGGTGAAGAAGGGCTACTTCAGCTATGGCGGCCGCAAGGCGGAATCGCAGGCCAAGTTCTATAACGGCGAGTGCGCGATGTTTACCGGCTCGTCGGCCTCGCTGGCCAATATCCGCAAGAACGCCAAGTTCGCGTTCGCGGTGGCCCAGCTGCCGTACTACCCGGACGTGCAGGGCGCCCCGCAGAACACCATCATCGGCGGCGCTTCGCTGTGGGTGATGGGCGGCAAGAAGCCGGACGAGTACAAGGGCGTGGCCAAGTTCTTCAACTTCCTGTCGCGTCCGGAGATCCAGTCGGACTGGCACCAGGCCACCGGCTATCTGCCGGTAACGATGGCCGCCTACGAGATGACCAAGAAATCCGGCTACTACGACAAAAACCCGGGTGCCGATGTGTCGGTGCAGCAGATGGTGGTCAAGACCACCGACAAGTCGCGCGGCGTGCGCCTGGGCAACATGGTGCAGATCCGTACCGTGGTGGACGAGGAACTGGAAGCCGTCTGGGCCGGCAAGAAGGAGCCCAAGGCAGCGCTGGACTCGGCTGTGGCCCGTGGCAACGATCTGCTGGAGCGCTTCCAGAAGACCGCGCGCGAATAAGCGCGGGCTGACAGCAAGCTGATAGGAAAGGGCGGGCGGCGGCGAAACCTCCGCCCGCTTGCATTGTGGCCGGCCGCATCCGGCCGTACCTGGAACGATGCCGCGACCCGCGGCATCCGCCGGAATCCGTTCATGGAAAAACGCGTTGTTTTCCGCTCGCCGTGGCTGCCGTATCTGCTGGTCTTGCCGCAGATCGCGATCACGCTGATCTTCTTTTTCCTGCCCGCGGGGCAGGCGCTGTATCAATCGATGCTGCAACAGGATGCCTTCGGCATCAACCTGGAGTTTGTTGGCCTCGATAACTTCCGCATGCTGTGGAACGACCCGCTGTATGTGGAGTCATTCCAGACCACTGCGATCTTCGCCATCGGCGTCACCGTGGTGGGCCTGACCACCGCGCTGGCGCTGGCCTATTTTGCCGATCGCGTGATCCGCGCCGCGGTCGGCTACAAGACCTTGCTGATCTGGCCGTACGCGGTCGCGCCGGCGGTGGCGGGCGTGCTGTGGATGTTCATGTTCAACCCGACGCTGGGCGTGGTCTCGTACGCACTGCGCAAGATGGGCGTGGAATGGAATTTCCTGCTCAACGGCAACCAGGCGCTGCTGCTGGTGGTGCTGGCCGCGGCATGGAAGCAGATCAGCTACAACTTCCTGTTCTTCCTGGCCGGGCTGCAGAGCATCCCGCGCTCGCTGATCGAGGCCGCGGCCATCGACGGCGCCGGGCCGTGGCGCCGCTTCTGGTCGATCATCTTCCCGCTGCTGTCGCCGACCACTTTTTTCCTGATGGTGATCAACGTGGTCTACGCCTTCTTCGATACCTTCGCCATCATCGACGCGGTCACGCATGGCGGCCCGTTCAACTCGACCAACACGCTGGTGTACAAGGTTTTCCATGACGGCTTCCGCGGCATGGATATTGGTGGCTCGGCCGCGCAGTCGGTGGTGCTGATGGTGATCGTGATCGCGCTGACCGTGGTGCAGTTCCGCTACGTGGAACGCAAGGTCCAGTACTGACGGAGGCAGCCATGGTAGAACGACGTCCTTTCCTTGATTTCCTGACCCACGCGGTGCTGATTCTCGGCATCGTGGTGGTGGTGTTCCCGGTGTACCTGACCTTCGTCGCGTCGACGCTGACTGCGGAAGAAGTGCTGGACGCGCCGATGACGCTGATCCCGGGCAGCCACCTGATCGAGAACTATCGCACCGTGCTGTTCCAGGGCGTGGGCGAGGCCGCATCGCCGGTCTCGACCATGATGAAGAACAGCCTGATCATGGCGCTCGGCATTGCGCTGGGCAAGATCGCGATCTCGATCATCTCGGCCTTTGCCATCGTCTATTTCAAGTTCCCGCTGCGCAAGACCTTCTTCTGGCTGATCTTCATCACGCTGATGCTGCCGGTCGAGGTGCGGATCCTGCCGACCTACAAGGTCGTGTCGGACCTTGGGCTGCTCGACAGCTACTTCGGGTTGACCATTCCGATCATCGCGTCGGCGACCGCGACCTTCCTGTTCCGCCAGTTCTTCCTGACCATTCCCGATGAACTGGCGGAAGCCGCGCGCATCGACGGCGCGGGGCCACTGCGCTTTTTCTGGGACGTGGTGCTGCCGCTGTCGCGCACCAGCATCGCCGCGCTGTTCGTGATCCAGTTCATCTACGGCTGGAACCAGTACCTGTGGCCGCTGCTGATCACCACGCAGAAGTCGATGACGCCGGTGGTGGTGGGCGTGACGCAGATGATCTCGCGCTCGGGCGATGCCGCCACCGACTGGAACCTGGTGATGGCCACGGTGATGCTGGCGATGATCCCGCCCGCGGTGGTGGTGGTGCTGATGCAGAAGTGGTTCGTCAAGGGCCTGGTCGAAACCGAAAAATAAGCGGAACAACAAGGCGTGGCGCGCCACCCGCGCGCGCGCAGGACAACAGCAATGGCAAAACTGTCGCTTCGCAACGTTCAGAAAACCTACGCCGGCGGTACCCAGGTGGTGCACGGCATCGACATGGAAATCGCCGACGGCGAGTTCATCGTCATCGTCGGCCCTTCGGGCTGCGGCAAGTCAACGCTGCTGCGCATGGTGGCGGGGCTGGAAACCATCACCGGGGGCGAGATCCATATCGGCGACAAGATCGTCAACAACCTGGAGCCGGCCGAGCGGGACATCGCCATGGTGTTCCAGAACTACGCGCTCTACCCGCACATGAGCGTGTACGACAACATGGCCTACGGCCTGAAGATCCGCGGCATGGCCAAGGCCGAGATCCAGCAGCGCGTGGAGCATGCCGCCGGCATCCTGGAGCTGTCGCCGCTGCTGGACCGCAAGCCGCGCCAGCTGTCGGGCGGGCAGCGCCAGCGCGTGGCCATGGGCCGTGCCATCGTGCGCGAGCCGGCGGTGTTCCTGTTCGACGAGCCGCTGTCCAACCTCGACGCCAAGCTGCGCGTGCAGATGCGGCTGGAACTGAAGGACCTGCATCGCCGCCTCGGCACCACCAGCCTGTACGTGACCCACGACCAGGTCGAGGCGATGACGCTGGCCGACCGCATGATGGTGCTCAACGCGGGCCGCGTGGAGCAGATCGGCACGCCGCTGCAAGTCTATTCGAAGCCGGCCAGCACCTTTGTTGCGGGCTTTATCGGTTCGCCGCCGATGAACCTGATCCCGGTGGTTCGCAACGGCGCGGGCAATGGTGGCGCGCAGATGCGGGTGGTGGCGAAGGAGGGCGCCGACAGCGCTCCCGCCACGCTCGGCCACCTGCCGATGGGACTGCACCTGCCCGAACAGGCGTTGCTGGGACTGCGGCCGGAACATATCGAGCCGTGCGCCGCGCACGAGGCCATCGCCGAGGTCGATGTGCGCGTGGTGGAGGCGCTCGGCGCCGACTCGTTCGCCTATGGTTCGCTCGGCGGCCAGCCGGTGGTGGTGCGGCTGGAGAGCCATGCGCGCGTGAGCGCAGGCGACCGCCTGCCTGTGACCTCGTCGCCTGACCACCTCCATTTCTTCGCGCCGGATACCGGCAAGCGCATCGAGGCCTGACATGCCAGCCATCGCAGACACCCAGTCCTGGCCGTACCCGCGCCATATCGCGCATCGCGGCGCGGGCAAGCTGGCGCCCGAGAACACGCTCGCCGCGTTCCGCCACGGCGCCGCCTTTGGGTACCGGATGTTCGAGTTCGACGTCAAGCTGACTGCCGACGGCAAGCCGGTGCTGATGCACGACGCGACGCTCGACCGCACCACCAGCGGCAAGGGCAGGGTCGATGCGCTGACGCTTGGCGAGTTGGCGCTGCTCGATGCCGGCAGCTGGCACGGCCCGGCCTGGGCCGGAGAGCCGGTGCCGACGCTGGCCGCCATCGCCCGCTATACGCAGGCCAACGGCTTCCTGGCCAATATCGAGATCAAGCCGGTGCCCGGCACCGAAGCGCGCACCGGCGCGGCGGTCGCGCTAGATGCCGCGGCGCTGTGGGCTGGCGCTGCGGTGCCGCCGCTGCTGTCGTCGTTCTCGGAAGAGACACTGACTGCGGCAGCACGCGTGGCGCCAGACCTGCCGCGAGCGCTGCTGCTCGACAAGCTGCCGGCCGACTGGCTCGAGCGGTTGCGCCGGCTCGGCTGCGTGGCACTCGATGCGAATTACCGAGAGCTGGACGAGGGCGTCATTGCGTCCGCGCACGCGGCCGGCTACCGCGTCCTCAGCTATACCGTGAACGACCCGGCGAAGGCCGCGCAACTGCTGGGCTGGGGGCTGGACGGGCTGATCACCGATGCCGTCGACAAGATAGAGCCGCACGTCTGATTGTTGTGTGGCTGTTGCTAAAACGCCGATGGCGATGCGAGTTGTCGTGCGATGAAGTTCCGCATCGCGAAAAGTCCACATCCCGTTCAGGCAAACATGCTATTCTTACCGCCGTGAAGACTTAGGTCCTTCCCCGCACAACTTGCCCTTTCGGGCCTTGTGAGGAAGCCAGCACATGCGGCACCCCGGTGGCGCCGTTTGCGCAGGGTCCTCAGTTGGGCTCCCAAGAGTTGTTTGCAATCCGCTAACCGGTCAAGCCGTGTCGCGGAAGGTTGAATAACCCGCTGAACTCCGGCATACCCGGAGAATAGTGAGCGTCCCATGATGCAGCAGTACCAGAGCAATTCGTACCTCTTCGGCGGTAACGCCCCGTATGTCGAAGAACTGTACGAAGCCTACCTCCAGAATCCCGCCTCGGTTCCCGACAACTGGCGTTCGTATTTCGACGCCATGCAGAACGTTCCCGCCGTCGACGGCTCGAACGGCCGGGATGTCGCCCACGCTCCCATCGTTGCCTCGTTCGCCGAGCGCGCCAAGCAAGGCCCCATCAAGACCATCGTTGCCTCGGCCGATTCCGACATGGGCCGCAAGCGCGTCGCTGCCACCCAGCTGATCGCCGCCTACCGCAACATCGGTTCGCACTGGGCCGACCTGGACCCGCTCAAGCGCCAGGAGCGTCCGCCCCTGCCGGATCTGGACCCCGCGTTCTACGGTTTTTCCGAAGCTGACCTCGACATCGTCTTTAATGCCAGCAATACGTACTTTGGCAAGGAGTCGATGAGCCTGCGCGAGCTGCTGAACAACCTGCGCGAAACCTACTGCGGCACCATCGGCGCCGAATTCATGTACGTGAGCGACCAGGCGCAGAAGCGCTGGTGGCAGGAGCGCCTGGAAACCACGCGTTCCAAGCCGGTCTTCACGCTGGAGAAGAAGAAGCACATCCTCGACCGCCTGACCGCGGCCGAAGGCCTGGAGCGCTTCCTCCACACCAAGTACGTCGGCCAGAAGCGCTTCTCGCTGGAAGGCGGCGAAAGCTTCATCGCCGCGATGGACGAACTGATCCAGCGCGCCGGTACCAAGGGTGTGCAGGAAATCGTGATCGGCATGGCCCACCGCGGCCGCCTGAACGTGCTGGTCAACACGCTGGGCAAGATGCCGGCCGATCTGTTCGCCGAATTCGAAGGCAAGCACGTCGACGACCTGCCGGCCGGTGACGTCAAGTACCACAAGGGCTTCTCGAGCGATGTCTCGACCGAAGGCGGCCCGGTGCACCTGTCGCTGGCGTTCAACCCGTCGCACCTGGAAATCGTCAACCCGGTGGTGGAAGGCTCGGCCAAGGCCCGCCAGGAACGCCGCGGCGAAGTCGGCCACAAGGAAGTGCTGCCGGTGCAGGTGCACGGCGACGCCGCCTTTGCCGGCCAGGGCGTGGTCATGGAGACGCTGAATCTCGCGCAGACCCGCGGCTACGGCACGGGCGGCACGATGCACATCGTCATCAACAACCAGATCGGCTTCACCACCTCCGACCCGCGCGACGCCCGCTCGACGCTGTACTGCACGGACGTGGTCAAGATGATCGAGGCCCCGGTGCTGCACGTGAACGGCGACGATCCCGAAGCCGTGGTGTACGCCATGCAGCTGGCGGTTGATTTCCGCATGGAATTCAACAAGGACGTCGTGGTCGACATCATCTGCTTCCGCAAGCTGGGCCACAACGAGCAGGATACCCCGGCGGTCACGCAGCCGCTGATGTACAAGAAGATCAGCCAGCACCCCGGCACGCGCAAGGTGTACGCCGAGAAGCTGGCCGCGCAGAAGCTGGTCCCGGCCGAGTTTGGCGACGAGAAGGTCAAGGAATACCGCGCTGCGATGGACGCCGGCAAGCACACCGCCGACCCCGTCCTGTCGAACTTCAAGAACAAGTTCGCGGTGGACTGGATGCCGTTCCTGAACCGCAAGTGGACCGACGCCGCCGACACCGCGGTGCCGGTGACCGAACTGAAGCGCCTGGCCGAGCGCATCACCACCACGCCTGAGACGCTGAAGCTGCACCCGCTGGTGGAGAAGGTCGTCAAGGACCGCGCCAACATGGGCCGTGGCGACCAGCCGCTGGACTGGGGCATGGGTGAGCACCTGGCCTTCGCCTCGCTGGTGTCCTCGGGCTACCCGGTGCGCATCACCGGCCAGGACGCCGGCCGCGGCACCTTTACCCACCGCCACGCCGTGCTGCACGACCAGGCGCGCGAGCGCTGGGATGCCGGCTCGTACGTGCCGCTGCAGAACGTGTCGGAAAACCAGGCACCGTTCACGGTGATCGACTCGGTGCTGTCGGAAGAAGCCGTGCTCGGCTTCGAATACGGCTACTCCGCAGCCGAGCCGAACGCGCTGGTGATCTGGGAAGCCCAGTTCGGCGACTTCGTCAACGGCGCCCAGGTGGTGATCGACCAGTTCATCTCGTCGGGTGAAGTGAAGTGGGGCCGCGCCTCGGGCCTGACCCTGATGCTGCCGCACGGCTACGAAGGCCAGGGTCCGGAGCACAGCTCGGCTCGTATCGAACGTTTTCTGCAGCTCTGCGCGGACCACAACATGCAGGTCTGCCAGCCGACCACGCCGGCCCAGATCTTCCACCTGCTGCGCCGCCAGATGATCCGCCTGTTCCGCAAGCCGCTGGTGATCATGACGCCGAAGTCGCTGCTGCGTAACAAGGACGCCGTGTCGTCGCTGTCTGAACTGGCCAAGGGCCACTTCGAGACCGTGATTGCCGACCAGGAAGAACTGAACGCCAGCAAGGTCAAGCGCGTCATCATGTGCTCGGGCAAGGTCTACTACGACCTGGTCAACACGCGCAAGGAACGCGAGGCCAACGACACCGCGATTATCCGCCTGGAGCAGCTGTATCCGTTCCCGCACAAGGCTGTTGCCGCGGAACTGAAGAAATATCCGAACGCCACCGAGATCGTGTGGTGCCAGGACGAGCCGCAGAACCAGGGTGCCTGGTTCTTCGTGCAGCACTACATCATGGAAAACATGACGGATGGCCAGAAGCTCGGTTATGCCGGTCGTCCCGCCTCGGCTTCGCCGGCGGTGGGCTACTACGCAAAGCACAACGAGCAACAGAAGGCTCTGCTGGAAGCTGCCTTCGCCAAGCTCAAGGGCTTTGTTCTGACCAAGTAATCAGAGGCAGCCACGGCGACGCGCGCAGTTGCGCCGTGGCTTGCCGATATAAAGACAACACGCATAACACGAGGAATTCACAACCATGGCTATTGTTGACGTCAAGGTTCCGCAGCTGTCCGAATCGGTCGCCGAAGCGACCATGCTCAACTGGAAGAAGAAGCCTGGCGAAGCCGTTGCCCAGGACGAGATCCTGATCGAGATCGAAACCGACAAGGTCGTGCTGGAAGTGCCGGCCCCGTCGGCAGGCGTCCTGTCGATCATCGTCAAGAACGACGGCGATACCGTCGTGGCCGATGAAATCATCGCCAAGATCGATACCGAAGCCACTGCTGGTGCCGCCGCCCCGGCTGCTGCCGCTCCGGCGCCCGCCGCCGCTGCCCCGGCACCGGCTGCTGCTGCTGCCGCTCCTGCCGCCGCAGGCGGCGTGGCCATGCCGTCTGCTGCCAAGCTGATGGCCGAAGCCGGCCTGTCGGCTGGCCAGGTTGCCGGCACCGGCAAGGACGGCCGCATCACCAAGGGTGACGCGCTGGCTGCTGCTGCTCCGGCCGCCAAGGCCGCCCCGGCTCCGGCCGCCGCCAAGCCGGCGCTGCAGCAGGTTTCGGCTCCGGTCGACTTCGCCGCACTGGGCGACCGCCCGGAAGAGCGCGTGCCGATGAGCCGCCTGCGCGCCCGTATCGCCGAGCGCCTGCTGCAGTCGCAAGCCACCAACGCCATCCTCACCACCTTCAATGAAGTCAATATGAAGCCGGTGATGGACCTGCGCAACAAGTACAAGGACCGCTTCGAGAAGGAACACGGCGTGAAGCTGGGCTTCATGTCGTTCTTCGTCAAGGCCGCGGTGCACGCGCTGAAGAAGTTCCCGCTGATCAATGCCTCGATCGACGGCAACGACATCGTCTACCACGGCTATTTCGACATCGGTATCGCCGTGGGCTCGCCGCGCGGCCTGGTGGTGCCCATCCTGCGCAATGCCGACCAGATGAGCCTGGCCGACATCGAGAAGAAGATCGCCGAGTTTGGCGTGAAGGCCCGTGACGGCAAGCTGTCGCTGGACGAGCTGAGCGGCGGGACCTTCTCGATCTCCAACGGTGGCGTGTTCGGTTCGATGCTGTCGACCCCGATCATCAACCCGCCGCAATCGGCCATCCTGGGCGTGCACGCCACCAAGGATCGCCCGGTGGTGGAAGACGGCCAGATCGTGATCCGCCCGATGAACTACCTGGCCATGTCCTACGACCACCGCATCATCGACGGCCGCGAAGCCGTGCTGGGCCTGGTCGCCATGAAGGACGCGCTGGAAGATCCGGCCCGCCTGCTGCTGGACCTGTAATCGACGGTCCCCCCTGCGCGCGTTGGTTCATGCCGGCGCGCGCGGTGCGCATCTCCAGAGTTGATCGCGCGCCGGCACACGCTGCCGGTGCCACAAAGGAATCCCCATGAGCAAACAATTCGACGTGCTGGTGATCGGCGCCGGCCCCGGCGGCTATATCGCCGCGATCCGCGCCGGCCAGCTCGGCCTGAACGTGGCCTGCTGCGAAGGCAACGCCTACGACGATCCCAAGAACGAGCCGCGCCTGGGCGGCACCTGCCTGAACGTGGGCTGCATCCCGTCAAAGGCACTGCTGGCTTCCTCGGAAGAATTCGAGAACGCCCAGCACCACCTGGCGGACCACGGCATCACCGTGGGCGACGTCAAGGTCGACGTGTCCAAGATGCTCAAGCGCAAGGACGATATCGTCGGCAAGATGACCAAGGGCATCGAGTTCCTGTTCCGCAAGAACAAGGTGACGCTGCTCAAGGGCTACGGCAAGTTCGTCGGCAAGACCGCCGAGGGCTTCCAGGTCGAGATCGCCGGTGAAGTCGTGACCGCCAAGCAGGTCATCATCGCCACCGGTTCGAAGGCCCGCCACCTGCCGGGCATCAAGGTCGACAACGACCTGGTCAGCGATAACGAGGGTGCGCTCAAGTTCCCCGCAGTGCCGAAGAAGCTGGGCGTGATCGGCGCCGGCGTGATCGGCCTGGAGCTGGGTTCGGTGTGGCGCCGCCTGGGCTCGGACGTGACCGTGCTGGAAGCGCTGCCCGCGTTCCTGGGCGCCGCCGACGAAGGCGTGGCCAAGGAAGCCCAGAAGCAGCTGACCAAGCAAGGCCTGAAGTTCAGCCTCGGCGTGAACGTGAGCGAAGTGACCACCGGCAAGAACGGCGTCACCGTCAAGTACACCGACAAGGACGGCGCCGCCCAGACCCTGGAAGTCGATCGCCTGATCGTGTCGGTCGGCCGCGTGCCCAACACCGACAACCTGGGCCTGGATGCTGTCGGCCTGGCCGCCGACCAGCGCGGTTTCATCGAGGTGGACGACCACTGCGCCACCAAGGTGCCGGGCCTGTGGGCCATCGGCGACGTGGTGCGCGGCCCGATGCTGGCGCACAAGGCCGAGGACGAAGGCGTGGCCGTGGCCGAGCGCATCGCCGGCCAGAAGCCGCATATCGACTACAACTGCGTGCCGTGGGTGATCTACACCTTCCCGGAAATCGCATGGGTCGGCAAGACCGAAGCCCAGCTCAAGGCAGAAGGCCGCGAGTTCAAGGCTGGCCAGTTCCCGTTCATGGCCAACGGCCGTGCGCTGGGCATGGGTCACGCCGATGGCTTCGTCAAGATGCTGGCCGACGCCAAGACCGACGAGATCCTGGGCGTGCACATCGTGGCTGCCAACGCGTCGGACCTGATCGCCGAAGCCGTGGTGGCGATGGAGTTCAAGGCCGCCAGCGAAGATATCGGCCGCGTCTGCCATCCGCACCCGTCGATGTCGGAAGTCATGCGTGAAGCCGCGCTGGCTGTCGACAAGCGTCAACTCAATATGTAAGGCGCATGCCTCGCATTGTTTGAGTACCGGCGCGCCGCACCAGCGGCGCGCCGTTTTCACTTGCGGCGCGTGCCGCGTGAGCCCCCAGCATGAACGTCACTGAGTACTACAAAAAGGAACTGAAGGAGCGCGGCTACACATCCGACGAGGCGCAGTTGCGTGCCGTGGCGCGGCTGCAGCAGTGCTACGACGAATGGGTGGCCTACAAGAGCCGCCGCAACAACGCGCTGAAGAAGCTGCTGGTCCGTCCCGACGTGCCCAAGGGCGTCTACATGTGGGGCGGGGTGGGGCGCGGCAAGTCTTTCCTGATGGACAGCTTCTATACCTGCGTGCCGGTGGTGCGCAAGACGCGGCTGCACTTCCACGAATTCATGCGCGAGGTCCATCGCCAGCTGGAAGAGCTGCGCGGCCGCCCGGACCCGCTGGATGAACTGGCCAGGCGCATCGCGCGCCGGTTCCGGCTGATCTGTTTCGACGAGTTCCATGTCAGTGACGTCGCCGACGCGATGATCCTGCACCGCCTGCTGCAGCAGCTGTTCGACAACGGCGTGCAGTTCGTGATGACTTCCAACTACCGGCCGGACCTGCTCTATACGGACGGCCTGCACCGCGACCGGGTGCTGCCTGCCATCGCGCTGATCCAGCAGAAGATGGACGTGCTCAACGTCGATGCCGGCATCGACTACCGCAAGCGCGCACTGGAACAGGTGCAGGCTTACCACACGCCGCTCGACGCCAGCGCGAACTCGGCGCTGCGCGATGCCTTCACGTCGATTGCCGGCGTGGCCGACGAGTCGCCGCTGCTGCATATCGAGCACCGCGAACTGCGCTCGCTGCGCAAGGCCAATGGCGTGGTGTGGTTCGACTTCGCCACGCTATGCGGCGGGCCGCGCTCGCAGAACGATTACCTGGAGCTGGCTTCGCAGTTCCATACCGTGATCCTGTCCGACGTGCCGCGCATGACGCCGCGCATGTCGTCGGAAGCACGGCGCTTTACCTGGCTGATCGACGTCTTCTACGACCACAAGGTCAAGCTGCTGATGTCGGCAGAAGTGCCGGCGGACGAACTCTACACAGAGGGGCAGATGGCCAACGAATTCCACCGGACCGTGTCGCGCATCATCGAGATGCAGTCGCGCGAGTACCTGGAATCCGAGCGCCGCACCATGGACACGTCGCTCACCTGAGCGTCGGCAAGCGTTGTATTTCGGCCCGGCGCGACGATAGCCGGGCCGCATTGACCTAAATCAAGGCCGATGCCGGGACCGCCCTATACCCTGCAGGGGGTAGAAAAAGGTCCCCATGTCGTCCCCAGCCACCATCCCTTCCGCCAGCGTGCTGGCCTTGCATGCAGCGTCCGCGGCGCCTGCCGCCAACGCTGGCACGGCCGCTGTTGGGGCGCAACTCGCATGCTTCCATTGCGGCCTGCCCGTCGCGCAGGCCGAGCCACTGGCTGCCGAACTGGACGGCGCCCGCCGGGTCTTCTGCTGTGGCGGCTGCCAGGCCCTGGCGCAGACCCTCCACGCAGCCGGATTTGCCCATCTATATGGTGACGAGGCCCGCTTTGCCCGTCCGATCGACGACGCGGCGCGGCGCGAAGCCGAGCCGATCTGGGGCGCCTATGACACCCCCGAATTGCGCACCCAGTTCGTGCGCCCGCTCGACAACGGCCGCGCCGAGATCACGCTGGCGCCGGAGAACATCCGCTGCGCCGCCTGCGCCTGGCTGATCGAGCAGCACCTGACGCGCCAGCCCGGCGTGGAATCCGCGGTTGCCAATGTCGCCACCCGCCGCGTGGTGGTGCGCTGGCGCGAAGGCACGCAGTCCGTGGCCGGATTGCTGGCCGCGCTCGCCGGCATCGGCTACATGGCGTGGCCGTTCGAGGTCTCGCGCACCGACCAGCAGGACCGTCGCGCGCGCCGCAGCCTGCTGATGCGCATGGCCGTGGCCATGCTCGGCATGATGCAGGTAATGATGTACGCATGGCCGATCTACACGCACGAGGCCACCATCGACCCCGGCCAGTTGCAGCTGATGCGCTGGGCCAGCTTTGCGCTGACGTTGCCGGTGGTCTTCTATTCCGCATCGCCGATCTTTGGCGGCGCCTGGCGCAGCCTGCGCCAGCGCCATATGGGCATGGACGTGCCGGTCGCCATCGGCGTGGGCGCGGGATTTATCGCCAGTGCGCTCGCCACCGTGCGCGGCATCGGCGAGGTCTATTTCGATTCGGTGACGATGTTCGTCGCCTTCCTGCTGCTGGCGCGCTACCTCGAACTGCGGGTGCGCCAGGCATCGCGCAGCGGTGCCGAGATGCTCGCGCGCCAGCTTCCCGCCACCTGCGAGCGGCTTGCCGGAATAGGGGCCACGGGTGAACGCATCCCGGTGGCACGTTTGCGCCAGGGCGACCTGATCCGCGTGAAGGCGGGCGAGATCGTTCCCGCCGACGGGACCGTCGTCGCCGGCGCCAGCGAACTGGACGAGTCCATGCTGACCGGCGAAAGCCGGCCGGTGCGCCGCCGTGCCGGTGAAACCGTGCTGGCCGGCTGCTTCAACACCGCCAGCCCGCTGGAGCTGCGCGTGTCGCGCGTGGGCGCCGGCACACGGCTGGCCGAGATCGTGGCGGTGCTCGACCGCGCACTGGCGGAGAAGCCCCGCCTGGCCACGCTGGCCGACCGTGTCGCCGGCTGGTTCGTGGCGACGCTGCTGGTGCTGGCGGCGCTGACCGGGCTGGTGTGGGGGCTGTGGATCGATCCGTCACGCGCGCTGCTGGTGACGATCGCCGTGCTGGTGGTCAGCTGTCCGTGCGCGCTGTCGCTGGCCACGCCGGCCGCGCTGGCCGCCGCGGGCGCCGCGCTGTCGCGGCGCGGCGTACTGCTGACGCGCGGCCATGCGCTGGAGACGCTGGCGCGCGTGACCGATGTGGTGCTGGACAAGACCGGCACGCTGACTGAAGGACGCTTTGCCGTGGCGGCAGTGCAGCCGCTGGCCGACCTGAGCGAGGCGCAATGCCTTGCACTGGCCGCGGCGATGGAGCGCGGCGGCGAGCACCCCATCGCACGCGCACTGCTCGCGGCCGTGCCCGATGGAGGGGGCCATGCCGTGGCGGTCACCGGCATCCGCAACGTGCCCGGACAGGGCCTTGAAGCCACGGTCGGCGGACGCCGCCTGCGGCTCGGCCGGCTGGATTTCGCGCGCGGGCTCGTTAGCGGCGGCTCATCCGTGCCAGTGCCGGCGGTTGCGGGCCCGGCCCATCCCGGCGCCACGGTCGTGTGGCTGGCGGCACAGGACGGCGTGCTCGCCAGCTTCGTGCTGGCCGATGTCGAGCGCGCGCAGACGTCCGCGCTGCTGGCGCGGCTCGGTGCGCTGGGCGTGCGCTGCCACCTCGTCTCCGGCGATAACGCCGCGGCCGTGCGCTGGTGGGCAGAGCACTTCGGCATCGGCCATGCCGCCGGCGAAGTGACACCCGAGGGCAAGCGCGACTACGTCGCGCGGCTGCAGCAGGGCGGGGCGGTAGTGCTGGCCGTGGGCGACGGCATCAACGACGCCCCGGTGCTGGCGCAGGCGCAGGTCTCGATCGCGATCGGCAGCGGCGCGCCGCTGGCGCAGGCCGGCGCCGACGCCGTGCTGACACACGGCGGCATCGACGAGATCGCAACCGCGCTGGCGGTGTCGCGCAAGGCGCGGCGCGTGGTGCGGCAGAACCTGGGCTGGTCCTTTTTCTACAACGTGGTGGCGATCCCGCTGGCGGCGACCGGGCTGGTGATGGCATGGATGGCCGGTATCGGCATGTCACTGTCGTCGCTGCTGGTGGTGGCCAACGCCTGGCGTCTGCTGCGCGCCGGCCGCAAGTCGGTCTAGGAGCCTCATGGAAACGCTTTACCTGCTCGTGCCGATGAGCCTGGTACTCGTCGTCGTGATCGCCGCCGCGCTGTGGTGGGCATTGCATGCGGGCCAGTACGACGATCTCGACCGGCCCGCGGAATCGATCCTGCTGGACAACGACAAGCCTTGATGCGCGCATGTCCTGGGATGACATCGGTCTCGGACCGGGGCGGCGCCGCGAGGTTCATTGCCGGTCCTGAGCGACTTGATAAAGATCAACACACCGGTGGCGGGGTTTTTCTAAAGTCACAACGTCAGTAGGTTTTTCTCTTCTCTAAGCTTTGGGGGTCTGAATGGATGTCACTGCCGCGTCTTCACGCGTCGACACCTTCAATTACGGCGTCGTAAGACAGTTCGCTGTCATGACGGTAGTCTGGGGGATCGTCGGCATGGCCGTCGGCGTGCTGCTGGCAGCACAGCTGATCTGGCCTGAACTCAACTTCAACACGCCCTGGCTGTCGTTCGGCCGCCTGCGGCCGCTGCATACCAATGCGGTGATCTTTGCCTTCGGCGGCAGCGCGCTGTTCGCGACCTCGTACTACGTGGTCCAGCGCACCTGCCAGGCCCGCCTGTTCTGCGGCCCGCTCGCGGCGTTCACGTTCTGGGGCTGGCAACTGGTTATCGTCGCCGCGGCCATCACGCTGCCGCTGGGCATTACCTCCTCGAAGGAATACGCCGAACTGGAATGGCCGATCGACCTGCTGATCACCGCGGTCTGGGTGGCCTATGCGATCGTGTTCTTCGGCACCATCGTCAAGCGCAAGACACGGCATATTTATGTCGCCAACTGGTTCTTCGGCGCCTACATCCTGACCATCGCGCTGTTGCACATCGTCAACAACATTGAGATGCCGGTGTCGCTGTGGAAGTCCTACTCGGCCTATGCCGGCGTGCAGGACGCAATGATCCAGTGGTGGTATGGCCATAACGCGGTGGGCTTCTTCCTGACCACCAGCTTCCTCGGGATGATGTACTACTTCATTCCCAAGCAGGCCGAGCGTCCGATCTATTCATACCGCCTGTCCATCGTCCACTTCTGGGCGTTGAACTTCACCTACATGTGGGCCGGCCCGCACCACCTGCAGTACACCGCGCTGCCAGACTGGGCGCAGTCGCTCGGCATGGTGTTCTCGCTGATTCTGCTGGCGCCGTCGTGGGGCGGCATGATCAACGGCATCATGACCCTGTCGGGCGCCTGGCACAAGCTGCGCACCGACCCGATCCTGAAGTTCCTGGTGGTGGCGCTGTCGTTCTATGGCATGTCCACGTTCGAAGGCTCGATGATGTCGATCAAGACCGTCAATGCGCTGTCGCACTACACGGACTGGACCATCGGCCACGTGCACTCCGGCGCGCTGGGCTGGGTGGCAATGATCTCGATTGGTTCGCTCTACTACCTGATCCCGCGGCTGTTCGGCGAGAAGCAGATGTACAGCGTGCGCCTGATCGAATGGCACTTCTGGATCGCGACCATCGGCGTGGTGCTGTATATCGCCTCGATGTGGATCGCCGGCGTGATGGAAGGCCTGATGTGGCGCGCCACGCAGCCTGACGGCACGCTGACCTATGCCTTCGTCGAAGCGGTCAAGGCCAAGTACCCGTTCTACCTGATCCGTCTGCTGGGTGGCATCTGTTTCCTCTCCGGCATGCTGCTGATGGCCTACAACGTCGCCAAGACCATCGTCGGCAAGCGTGCCGTGGATGCGCCGATCCCGGCCAGCATCCCGGCCTCCGCACACTGATCATTCCAGGATAGAAAGATGTCGGAAAAACAAAGATTCTTTTCCCACGAAACGCTGGAGAAGAACATCGGCTGGCTGATCATCTGCACGATCCTCGTGGTCAGCATCGCGGGTCTGGTGCAGATCGTGCCGCTGTTCTTCCAGCACTCCACGACCAAGCCGGATCCGGGTATCACGCCGTATTCGCCGCTGCGGCTGATGGGCCGGGATATCTATATCCGCGAAGGCTGCGTCGGCTGCCACTCGCAGCAGGTGCGGACACTGCAGGCCGAAACCGAGCGTTACGGCCATTTCTCCACCGCGGGCGAGGCCGTCTACGATCACCCGTTCCTGTGGGGCTCGAAGCGTACCGGTCCCGACCTGGCACGCGTCGGCGGCCGCTACTCGGACGACTGGCAACGCATCCACCTGCGCAACCCGCGTGACGTGGTGCCCGAGTCGGTGATGCCTTCCTACCCGTGGCTGGAGAAGGCCGCGCTGCCGACCAACGATATCCAGGCGCGCATGCAGGCGCTGGCGAAGCTGGGCGTGCCATACACCGAGGCCGACATCGCCAAGGCGCCGGACGAGCTCCAGGGCAAGACCGAGGAAGACGCGCTGGTGGCTTACCTCCAGGCTCTGGGCACCAACCGCCGCAATGTCCGCGTGGACACCGCTGCAGCAGTTGCACCGGCGAAGGAGTAAGCCATGGCCATGATCACCGCTATTGCGACCGTCGTGTCGATGGTCGTCTTCCTTGGCATCTGCTGGTGGGCGTGGTCGGCCGGCCGGCAGGCCGCCAACCGGGAATCCGCCATGCTGCCGTTCGCGCTGCCTGACGAAACCACGACAACATCGAGCCGGAACACCTAGCCATGAGCGATTTCTTTTCCGATTTCTGGAGTTACTACATTGCCGCGATCGCGCTCGTCGGCATCGTCTGGTGCGTATGGCTGCTGTTCTCGCAACGCAAGATCACCAAGACCGCCAGCGGGGGCGACGACACCGGCCACGTCTGGGACGACGACCTGCGCGAACTGAACAACCCGCTGCCGCGCTGGTGGATGTGGATGTTCCTGCTGGCCTGTATCTTCGGCCTGGTCTACCTCGTGTTGTATCCGGGTCTGGGCAAGTACTCAGGCGTGCTGAAGTTCTCGACGCAGGGCGAACTGGCCGCGCATCGTGCCGCGCAGGAGCAGATGCAGAACGAGATCTATGCCAAGTACCTGAAGATGGATGTCAAGCAGGTGGCTGGAGATCCGCAGGCGCGCGAAATTGGCCAGCGGCTGTTCCTGAACTACTGCGCGCAATGCCATGGTTCGGATGCGCGCGGCAGCCGCGGCTTTCCCAACCTGACGGACGGCGACTGGCTGTATGGCGGCGAACCCGAGACCATCCAGCAGACCATTGCCAAGGGCCGCAATGGCGTGATGCCGCCGTTCGCATCCACCATCGACGGCAAGCTGGCAGGCGACGTGGCGCAGTATGTCCGCTCGCTGTCGGGGCTGTCTTCGGATCCCATCCGCGCCTCGCGTGGCGAGAGCACTTTCAAGTCGACCTGCGCGGCTTGCCACGGTGCCGGCGGCAAGGGCAACCAGGCACTGGGCGCGCCGAACCTGTCCGATAACGTGTGGCTGTATGGCAGTTCGGAAGGCAGCATCGTCGACGCCATCCTGAAGGGGCATAACAACCATATGCCGGCACATGAAGAGATCCTGACGCCAGAGCGGATCCGCATGCTGACGGCCTATGTCTGGGGTCTGTCGAATACCGGCGGGGGTGCCGGCCAATGACAGGCGACTCATCTGAGCGGGCGCGGGCCGCCCGCAGGAGAAACCATCCATGAACGCACCCGGGACCGAAGAAATGGCCCGGGCGGCCGACCGCCAGCGGTCGGCCGCTGCGCCTGCCGAGACCTCGGATGAAACGCTGTACGAGGTCCGCCGCAAGATCTATCCGCGCTCCGTTACGGGCGCTTTCTCCAGTTGGCGCGTCTGGCTGGTCCTCTTCACGCAGCTGATCTACTACGGCACGCCCTGGCTCCAGTGGAACGGACGCCAGGCCGTGCTGTTCGACCTTGGCGAACGCAAGTTCTACATCTTCGGGCTGGTGTTGTGGCCTCAGGATGTCATCTATCTCGCCGTGCTGCTGGTCATTTCGGCGCTGGCGCTGTTCCTGTTCACGGCGATCGCCGGGCGGCTGTTCTGCGGTTACGCCTGTCCACAGACGGTCTATACCGAGATCTTCATGTGGATCGAGCGGCGGATCGAAGGCGACCGGATCGCCCGCATCCGTCTCGACGGCGACCCCTGGAGCCTGCGCAAACTGCGTATCAAGGCCACCAAGCACTTCCTGTGGGTACTGATCGCGCTGTGGACCGGCTTCACCTTCATCGGCTACTTCGCGCCGATCCGTGAGCTGGGTGGCGAGCTGGCGAGCCTGTCGCTGGGCCCGTGGCAGACGTTCTGGATGCTGTTCTATGCGTTCGCCACCTGGGGCAACGCTGGCTTCATGCGCGAGCAGGTGTGCAAGTACATGTGCCCGTATGCGCGTTTCCAGAGCGTGATGGTCGACCGCGACACCTACGTCGTGACCTACGACGTCGGCCGGGGCGAGCCGCGCGGCAGCCGTTCGCGCAAGACCGACCATCGCCAGGCGGGCCTGGGCGATTGCGTCAACTGCAGCATCTGCGTGCAGGTGTGCCCGACCGGCATCGATATCCGCGATGGCCTGCAGTATGAATGCATCGGCTGCGGCGCGTGCATCGACGCCTGCAACCAGGTCATGGACAAGATGTCCTACCCGCGCGGGCTGATCCGATACACTTCGGAGAATGCCATGCGCAAGGCGCTGTCCGCGGCAGCATCGCGCAAGCGCCTGCTGCGTCCGCGTGTCATCATCTATTCCGTGATCTGGGTCGCGCTGCTCGCTGGCTTTGTGGCTTCGATCGCGCTGCGCACGCCGCTGAAGGTGGACATCATCCGCGACCGCGGCGCGCTGGGCCGGGAGGTCGAAGGCCGCTGGATCGAGAATGTGTATCGCCTGCAGCTGATCAACACGACCGAGGGGCCGATGTATATCAGCGTGCGAGCCGACAGCGACGAGCTGAAGCACCTGACGGTCGAATATGACAAGCAGGCCGAATCGCTGGCGCCGACCTCGAACCGGCTGTTGCCGATCCGCATACGCGTGCCGATCGAAGACGCGGCGCAGGGTACGCACAAGATCAGCGTGACGGTGACCAGCGAAGGATCGGAGCAGGGCAACGCCGAGATCCGGCAGAGCACCAGCTTTATCGTGCCGCGCGACCTGTGACGCCAGGCGCTCGGTGCAGAACTCAAGGGGGCATGATGAATCAGCAAGGCAATCCGTGGTGGAAAGAGCCGTGGCCGTGGCTGTTGATGAGCGGCCCGCTGGTCGCGATGGTGGCGTGCGGCGTCACCATCTGGCTTGCGTCGTCGCATCCTGACGTGCCGGTGCAGGGCGCAGCGCGCCATGGACTGGTGGTCGAGAAGGCCGAGGCGGTGCGGCCTCAGCCGAGCGCAGCGAGGCAGCCATGAGGTTGCGCTGGCTGATGTGGGTCTTGTGGCCCGGGTTCCTGATGGCGGGCTTCGCCACCGCGACGGTGTTCTCGGTCGTGGACCCCGGTGATCTGAAGTTCTTCGGGCATCCGATCGAGGCGTCGCGCGAATCGATCTACACGATGAGCTTCCTGCTAGCGTGGATCTTCTGCGCGCTGTCCAGCGGGTTGACGCTGTACACGATGCCGACGCGGCTCAGCGATACCGACGAGTTGGAGTGAATGCCGATGCCTGCGCCGCCCCGCGCGGCGCAGGCGCAAAGCGGCGGGTGGTGGGAAGGGTCAGCAGCTACGGCTGTAGAGCTGCTTGATGCCGGCGAGATCCACCAGCTTGACGTGGCGCTGGCGAATCTGGATCAGGCCGGCTTCAGCGAAACGCGAGAACAGGCGGCTGACGGTTTCCAGCTTCAGGCCCAGGTAGCTGCCGATTTCCTCGCGGCTCATGCGCATCACGAATTCGGTCGACGAGTAGCCGCGCGCCGACAGGCGCTCAGACAGGTTGATCAGGAAAGCGGCCAGGCGTTCTTCGGCGCGCATCGAACCGAGTGTCACCAGCATCATCTGGTCGTGCGTGATTTCCTTGCCCATCAGCCGCAGGAACTGATGCTGCAGCGAAGGCAGGTCTGCAGACAGCGTCTGCAGGTCCCCAAGGCGGACTACACAGACCTCGGTATCTTCCAGCGCGGTGGCGTCCGAGGCATGCTGCATCTCACCGAGGCCGTCGAGGCCGACGATTTCGCCTGGCAGGTGGAAACCGGTAATCTGTGAACGGCCGTCTTCGGTCGTGACATGGGTCTTCAGCGTGCCGAAGCGAACGGCGTAAACCGCGGTGAGGGGATCGCCCATGCGATACAAGGTCTCACCCTTATGGACCCGGATGCGTTCCTGCACCAGCGTGTCCATCTTGGTGAGGTCTTGCTGGGACATGCCAACCGGAAGGCACAGTTGCCCCATCGCGCAAGTGGAGCAACGGGGCGACATCTCAGTGATTGGAATGGAGGTGAGCAATTGGAACCTGCAAGAGTGGATGCGAGGGCGCGACCCCGCCATTTTACCGTGCGATGTGATGAGGCAGGGAGTCAGATTTGCCATTTGGTGTACTAATTAGCGTTTTTATGCTGGCATTGCTGGGCGGCGTGCACTGCGCGGCAATGTGTGGCGGCATCGCACTGGCGGTTGAACAGCCGCGTGGCGGCGTCGCGGCCCTGACCTTCGTGCGTAGCCGCGCTGCCTGGGCCGGCGAGTTGCTGGCAATGCACCTGGGCAGGATTTCGACCTATGTGCTGCTTGGCGCGCTGTTGGGCGCGATTGGCGCCGGCGCGTGGAAGCAGGACTACCTGCCGTTGCAGCGCTGGTTGTTTGGTGCCGGCAGTGCCATGCTGCTGTGGTCGGGCTGGCGCGTGCTGCGCGGCAATGCCTTTACCGTCGCGTGGCTCGAGCGGCTGGCGGTGCGGGCAGGCAGCGTGCTGGCGCGGCAGCTTGGGCGGCTGGGCGGCGGCGCCATGCCCACCTTCGTGCGTGCGCATGGGGGGCTTGCCAGGCGCTATGGTGTTGGCCTGGCGTGGGGGCTGGTGCCGTGCGGCATGGTCTATGGAGCGCTGACGCTGGCGCTGCTCGCCGGCAATGCCGGTTCCGGTGCGCTGGTGATGGGTGTGTTTGGCATCGGTACGCTGCCCAACCTGCTGGTGCTGTCGGGGCTGTCCGGCTACCTGCGCAGCCTGTCGCGGCGGCGCGCGGTGCGCGTGGGCGCGGGCGTGGCGGTCATGGTGTTCGGGGCCCTTGGTCTGGCGCGCGCGGTGTTGTTGCCACATTCGCTGGCAGAGCAGGGTTTCTGCCTGGTCTTTTGAGACGTATGCGGCGCTCGGCGCGTCGGATGGTGGTTGCGGGCGAGGGCGGGAATGCCATACAATCGCCAGCATTGCGGTATCGCGCGGTGTTTTGTAAGCAGCGGCGAGCAGCGCCAGCGGCCTTCCTGCCAGAAGGTGCGCCCAGGGCGGCGGGGAGTGTTGGTAGTTCGATTCCCGGCCCGTCCCACGGTCCATCCGGATCAAATGATCTGGTTCAAAAGCCCGGCTGGCACTGCGGTGTTGGAGATGCCGGCCTTGCTCCCGATACCCGTTTTTCTTGCGTCCGAGGCGTTCAGTTCGCCGACAGCGGCGTCCGTTGTGCGGACGCGCCACGCAAGAGGTTCGCTGACCGGCCCATGGCGGCATGCGAACGATCTCCTGCCGGAGTGACCCGGCAACTCGATGCAAAGAAAGGGAAGTGCACGGCTTGGATGCAGCAGGCATCCGGGTGAGCTGCGCAATGAGATGGCGATGGCATTGGCATCGCTGTATCCAAAATCTCCGGTGCCCCGGATCCGTCCGGGAGCAGGTGCAAAGACAGGCTGCACACCATCAACATGAATACCCAAGAGGCGAAGATCGTCCTCGAGACGGCGCTGATCTGCGCGCAGGAGCCTTTGCGCGTCAATGATCTGCGACGGTTGTTCGCCGACGACGTCGGCGCGGACACCGTCCGCGTGCTGCTGGAGGAACTGCGCCAGGACTGGCGCCCGCGCGGCGTGGAGCTTGTGTCGCTGGCCAGCGGCTGGCGCTTCCAGAGCCGCCCCGAGATGCGTGAATACCTTGATCGCCTGAATCCGGAAAAGCCGCCGAAATACTCGCGCGCCGTGATGGAGACGCTGGCGATCATCGCTTATCGCCAGCCGGTGACGCGTGGCGATATCGAGGAAATCCGCGGCGTGACGGTCAGCACGGAAGTCATCAAGAAGCTGGAAGACCGCAGCTGGATCGAGGTGATCGGGCACCGCGACGTGCCGGGGCGCCCGGCCCTGTATGCCACCACCAAGGCGTTCCTGGACGACCTCGGGCTGCGCACGCTGGACGAGCTGCCCCCGCTCGAGGATGCCCAGGCGCAGGCGCAGGCAACGCTGCTGGACCAGCAGGCCATCGATTTCGAGGCGCTGGCGGCAGGCAAGCCTGGCAGTGCCGATGAAGAGGCGTTTGCCGAGCCGGCCCGGCCCGAGGCATCCGCCGCAGGCGAGCCCGAAGCCACGGACGCCGGCCAGGGGTCCGCCGACGGCGCAGTCGCCAACGGATTCGACCTGCAGCCGCACCAGCATGGGGCGGAGGAACTGGGTGCCGAAGGCGAACCAACCGAGCTGGGCAATCCTGCCGATTCCGATCCGGACGGGGCACGGGCTGAACTGCCGGAAGACGGCGCCTCGCCGCACCCGAGCGAGCACGACGAACGCGTGCCGAACTGAACAACATGCAACATCCGATAGTGAATATCTTGTCTGATTCCGTTGAGCAAGACACCCGCCATGCGGGCGCACCCGCCGATTCCGGCGCCGCCGAACCCGGATCGGGCAGCGAAGCCGCGCCCCGCCGCAAGGGGCTGCGCCGCGGGCTGAGGAACCTGGTGGCGTCGCGCCGCCAGGCCACGCAAGATCGCGATGCCGGCCGCGCCGAAGGCGCCGAGGCCGGTATGCCCGGCGACGCCGCGGAAGCGGCCCCGGCGCCAGCGGCGGCCGGCGGGCGCGGTGCCCAGCGCGGCCGCGGCAAGCGCAAGCCGGCTCAGGGCGATGGCGGCCAGTCGGCGCAGGCCCCGGCCGACAAGGCGCACAAGGCGCACAAGGCTGAAAGCGGCGAGAAAGCCGAAAGAGCCGAGAGGGCGGACAAGGGTGAGCAGGCGCCCCGCAAGCGCAAGCCGAACCCGCGCAGCGGCAAGTCAGCCGCTCCGGCCGAGGGCCAGGGCGCTGCCGGCCGGCAGCCGCAGGGCCGCCGCAAGGAGGGTGCCAAGCCGCAGGGCCAGCGCAAGGGCCAGGGCCAGGGTGGTGGCGACAAGGCCGCGGCCAGCAGCGAGGACCTGTTCCGCTTCGTGATTTCCGAGCAGTACGACAAGGAAGACACGGTCATCCCGCGCACCAAGGCGAAGCCGGTGCGTGAGCTGTCGGCCGAGGACGACGCCCCGAAGCTGCACAAGGTGCTGGCCGAAGGCGGCCTGGGCTCGCGCCGCGAAATGGAAGAGCTGATCCTGCAGGGACGGGTCTCGGTCAACGGGCTGCCGGCGCATATCGGCCAGCGCATCCTGCCGGCCGACCAAGTGCGCGTCAACGGCAAGCTGATTCACCGTAAGGTCTCGACCAAGCCGCCGCGCGTGCTGCTGTACCACAAGCCGGCCGGCGAAATCGTCAGCCAGTCGGACCCGGAAGGCCGTCCGACCGTGTTCGACAGCCTGCCGCGCATCAAGTCCGGCAAGTGGGTCGCCATTGGCCGGCTGGACTTCAATACCGAGGGCCTGCTGATCTTCACCACCTCGGGCGATATCGCCAACCGCTTCATGCACCCGCGCTACGGCGTCGAACGTGAATACGCGGTGCGCACGCTGGGCGAGCTGGCCGAAGCCGACCGCCAGCGCCTGCTGCACGGCATCAAGCTGGACGACGGCGAGGCCAACTTCCTGCGCATCGCGGACGGCGGCGGCGAGGGCGTCAACCAGTGGTACCACGTGGCGCTGACCGAAGGCCGCAACCGCGAAGTGCGGCGCATGTTCGAGGCGGTCGGCCTGACCGTGTCGCGCCTGATCCGTACGCGCTACGGGCAGTTCCTGCTTCCGCGCGGCCTCAAGCGCGGCCGCTGGCAGGAGGTCGAGCCCAATGACGTCAAGGCGCTGATGACCGCCGTCGGCCTGAAGGTGCCAGGCAAGGGCGAGCAGTCCGGCAAGGGCGCGACCAAGGTCGGCGGGCGCAAGCAGCGTACCGAAGCGGCGATTGCCGGCATGCCGATGCATACCGGCATGGACGGCCTGCCGCGCTACGAGCAGGGCGGTGCGCGGGGCGGCAGCCGCGGCGGCCAGCCGGATCCGATGAAGACGTCGATGGGCTACATCAGCCACGGCCCCACGCTGCTGACCTCGCACGCGGCCAACCTTGGCGGCGGCCGCGGCACCGGCGCGCGCCAGGCGCGTGGTGGCGGTGGCGCCGGGCTTGGCGGGCAAGGCAAGCCGCAGCGTCGTGGCGGCGGCGAGGCGAACGGAAACGTCATGCCGAAGGCGGCGAAGGCAGGCGGAAATCGCGGCCAGCGTGGCGGCGGCGGTGGTGGCAATCGCGGAGGCAGCCGCGGGGGCAATCGCGGCGGCAATCGCTGAGTGCCTGATGCCGCGCACGGCGGGGTGACGACCCGCCGGCGCGGCGCGTAATCCGCGAGTATGTCTGGCTTTTGCCTTTTCGACATAATCCGCGTATAATTCAAGTCTATTCAAAAAGCCATCCTCGCCGAGGGTGGGCGAATGATGGGCATTGCGCCCATTTTTTTTTGGTTCGCCCGAATTCGGTCCCGCGCCCCGGCGCGTGCGGGATGGCGGACAGGCAGCACTGCAGCAGGGTCGTCCCGGACGGCAGCGGCGGGTTTGCCTGCCAACGGTGTTGATGGCCATTACTCGGGATAACAGTGCATCTGGCAGATTTGATCGAAACCACCCTTAACGGCATGGGATATGAGCTGGTTGAGCTCGAGCGTGCCCCGGCCGGATTGCTGCGTGTCTATATCGATCAGCCTGAAACCGGCATCGCCATCGAGGATTGTGAAAAGGTGAGCCGCCAGCTCACCCACGTGTTCACGGTCGAGAACGTCGACTACGAACGCCTCGAGGTCTCGTCGCCCGGACTGGACCGGCCGCTGAAGAAGCTGGCCGACTACGTCCGCTTTGCCGGCGCCGAGGCGCGCGTGACGCTGCGCCTGCCGGTGAACGGGCAGAAGAACTTCACGGGCATCCTGCGCGAACCGGCCGGCGAGGCTGGCGCGGAGAAGGTCGGCCTGGAGTTCGAGGGCAAGGATGGCCCGGCACTGCTGGAATTTGCCGTATCCGATGTCGACAAGGCACGCCTGGTGCCGGTATTCGACTTCAAAGGAAATCAAAGAAAAGGGAACAAGCAATGAGCCGCGAAGTTCTGTTGCTCGTCGATGCGCTTGCGCGTGAGAAGAACGTCGACAAGGATGTGGTATTCGGTGCCCTGGAGGCGGCGCTCGCCTCGGCCACCAAGAAGCGTTTCGAAGAAGACGTGGATATCCGGGTCGCGATCGATCGCGAGTCGGGCGAGCATGAAACCTTCCGCCGCTGGCTGGTCGTTCCCGACGAGCAGGGCCTGCAGGAGCCGGACAAGCAAATCCTTCTGTTCGAAGCCCGCGATGAGAACCCCAGCCTTGAGCTTGGCGACTACATCGAGCAGCAGATCGAGTCGGTCGAGTTCGGCCGTATCGGCGCGCAGGCCGCCAAGCAGGTGATCCTGCAGCGCATCCGCGACGCCGAGCGCGAGCAGATCCTGAACGACTACCTGGATCGCGGCGAGAAGATCATGACCGGCACGGTCAAGCGCGCCGACAAGAAGGGCCTGATCGTGGAATCCGGCCGCGTCGAAGCGCTGCTGGCCCGCGACCAGATCATCCCGAAGGAAAACCTGCGCACCGGCGATCGCGTGCGTGCCTATATCCTGAACGTGGACCGCGCCGCGCGCGGCCCGCAGATCGAGTTGTCGCGCACGGCCCCCGAGTTCCTGATCAAGCTCTTCGAAAACGAAGTGCCGGAAATGGAGCAGGGCCTGCTGGAAATCAAGGCCGCCGCGCGTGATCCGGGCGTGCGTGCCAAGATCGCGGTGGTGGCGCATGACAAGCGCATCGACCCGATCGGCACCTGCGTGGGCGTGCGCGGTACGCGCGTGACCGCGGTGCGCAACGAGATCGGCGGCGAGGCCGTGGATATCGTGCTGTGGTCGGAAGACCCGGCGCAGTTTGTGATCGGCGCACTGGCACCTGCGCAAGTGCAGTCGATCGTGGTCGATGAAGAGAAGCACAGCATGGACGTGGTGGTCGACGAGGAAAACCTCGCCGTCGCCATCGGCCGCAGTGGTCAGAACGTACGCCTGGCGTCCGAGCTGACCGGCTGGCAGATCAACATCATGACGCAGGAAGAATCGGCGCAGAAGCAGGCCGAAGAGAGCGATGTCGTGCGCAAGCTGTTCATGTCCAAGCTGGACGTGGATGAGGAAGTGGCAGACATCCTGATCGAGGAAGGCTTCTCCACGCTGGAAGAAGTGGCCTATGTCCCCATCAGTGAAATGATGGAGATCGAGGCCTTTGACGAAGACACCGTCAACGAGCTGCGCAACCGCGCGCGTGATGCGCTCCTGACGATGGAACTGGCCCGGGAAGAAAAGGTGGAAGAGGTGTCGCAGGATCTGCGCTCGCTCGACGGCCTGAACCCGGAACTGATCGGCAAGCTGGCCGAAGGTGATATCCACACGCGTGACGACCTGGCCGAACTGGCCGTCGACGAACTGGTCGAGATGACCGGCGTCACCGAGGAAGAAGCCAAGGCGCTGATCATGAAAGCACGGGAACATTGGTTCAACTGAGGGACACGGGGCCGGGCTGGCCAATACCAGCCCGGGCGCGCTTTCCGCATACGATTTGTCCCGACGAAGACACCAAGCATTGAAAGGGTTTGAATGGCAAGCACAACAGTTGCCCAACTGGCCGCAGAACTGAGTCGCAGCGCAGCTGCCCTGCTGGAACAATTGCAGGCGGCTGGGGTGGGCAAAGCTGCGCCAGAAGACATCATCACGGAATCGGATAAGACCAGGCTGCTGGACTATCTGAAGCGTTCGCACGGCCAGGCCGACGACAGCTCCCGGAAGAAGATCACGCTGACGAAGCGCGAGACGTCCGAGATCCGCCAGTCGGATGGCGCCGGCAAGACCCGCACGGTCCAGGTCGAAGTGCGCAAGAAGCGCGTCCTGATCAAGCGCGACGAAGCCCACCCCGAGGCGCACGCTGATACGGCCGAGGCTCAGCCCCCGGTTGTCGACACGGCCGAGCAGGCACGCCGCGAAGAGGAAGAACGACGCCAGGCCGAACTGCTGGCGCGCCAGGAAGCCGAAGCCAAGGCCGCCCGCGAGGCTGCCGAGCGCGAGGAAGCCGAGCGCCGTGCCCGCCAGGAAGCCCTGGAAGCGGAACAGCGCCGCCAGGCCGAACTCGCCGCCAAGAAGGCGGAGGAAGAGGCTGCTGCGTCGCGTGCCGTGACCGAGGCTGCGGAAGACTCCTCGCGCAAGAAGGCCGAGGACGAGAAGGCCCGTGTGGCCGCCGAGCGCGCCGAGGCCCAGAAGGCCGCCGACGAGGCCAAGGCTGCCGCCGACAAGGCTCGTGCCGAACAAGAGATTGCCGCGCGCAAGCGCCGCGAGGCTGCCGAAGCCGAAGCCCGCGCCATCCAGCAGATGCTGAATGCACCGGCTCGCGTGTTGAAGGCGCCGTCCGAGCGCAAGGCCGAAGAAAAGAAGGCCGAGCAGACCGGCACGCTGCACAAGCCGGTCAAGCCGGCTTCCGCGACCGCGACCGAAGCCAAGGCTGGCGACAAGAAGCCCGCCACCACGGCCACGACCACCACCACCGCCGACAAGAAGGGCAAGGTGGGTAAGCCTGGCACGTGGCAGGACGAAGGCAGCCGCAAGAAGGGCGGTGGCCTGAAGACGCGCGGCGATTCGTCGGGCGGCGTGGGCGGCTGGCGCGGTGGCCCGCGTGGCCGCGGCGGCCGTCAGCAGCAGCATGACGACAGCCGCAGCAGCTTCCAGGCGCCGACCGAACCGGTGGTGCGTGAAGTGCACGTGCCGGAAACCATCTCGGTGGCGGATCTCGCCCACAAGATGGCCGTGAAGGCGTCCGAGGTCATCAAGCAGATGATGAAGCTCGGCCAGATGGTGACGATCAACCAGGTGCTGGACCAGGAAACCGCCATGATCGTGGTGGAAGAAATGGGCCACAAGGCGTTCGCCGCCAAGCTGGACGATCCGGAAGCGCTGCTGGTGGTGGACGGTGAAGAGCACACCGACGCCGAACTGCTGCCGCGTCCGCCGGTGGTGACCGTGATGGGTCACGTCGACCACGGCAAGACCTCGCTGCTGGACTACATCCGCCGCACCAAGGTTGCCGCGGGCGAAGCCGGCGGCATTACGCAGCACATCGGTGCCTACCACGTGGAAACCGACCGCGGCGTGATCACCTTCCTGGACACCCCGGGTCACGAGGCCTTTACGGCCATGCGTGCCCGCGGGGCCAAGGCGACCGACATCGTGATCCTGGTGGTCGCGGCCGACGACGGCGTGATGCCGCAGACCAAGGAAGCGATTGCGCACGCCAAGGCTGCCGGCGTGCCCATCGTGGTGGCGATCAACAAGATCGACAAGCCCGAAGCCAACCCGGACCGCGTCAAGCAGGAACTGGTGGCCGAGCAGGTGGTGCCGGAAGAGTACGGCGGCGACTCGCCGTTCGTGCCGGTGTCCGCCAAGGCCGGTACCGGTATCGAAGACCTGCTGGAGCAGGTGTCGCTGCAAGCTGAAGTGCTGGAACTGAAGGCGCCGGTCGACGCCCCGGCCAAGGGCCTGGTGGTGGAAGCCCAGCTCGACAAGGGCAAGGGCCCGATCGCTACCATCCTGGTCAGCAGCGGCACGCTCAAGCGTGGCGACGTGGTCCTGGCTGGCAGCGCCTACGGCCGCGTGCGTGCCATGCTCGACGAGAACGGCAAGCCGACCAAGGAAGCCGGCCCGTCGATCCCGGTGGAAATCCAGGGCCTGTCGGAAGTGCCTGCCGCCGGCGAGGAAGTGCTGGTGCTGCCGGACGAGCGCAAGGCGCGCGAAATCGCGCTGTTCCGCCAGGGCAAGTTCCGCGACGTGAAGCTGGCCAAGCAACAGGCCGCCAAGCTGGAGAACATGCTCGAGCAGATGACGGAAGGCGAAGTGCAAACGCTGCCGCTGATCGTCAAGGCCGACGTGCAGGGTTCGCAGGAAGCGCTGGTGCAATCGCTGCAGAAGCTGTCGACCGCCGAAGTGCGCGTGCAGATCGTGCACGGCGGCGTGGGTGGCATCTCCGAGTCCGACGTCAACCTGGCGACGGCCTCGAAGGCGGTCATCATCGGCTTCAACGTGCGTGCCGACGCTGGCGCGCGCAAGCTGGCCGAGCACAACGGCATCGATATCCGCTACTACAACATCATTTACGATGCGGTAGACGAGATCAAGGCGGCGATGTCGGGCATGCTGGCGCCGGAGAAGCGCGAGACCACGACCGGCACGGTCGAGGTGCGCCAGGTCTTCCGCGTGCCGAAGGTCGGTGCGGTGGCGGGCTGTATGGTCACCGACGGCGTGGTCAAGCGGAGTTCGCTGGTGCGCGTGCTGCGCAACAACGTGGTCATCTTCAGCGGCGAGCTCGATTCGCTGAAGCGCTTCAAGGACGACGTCAAGGAAGTGAAGCAAGGCTTCGAGTGCGGTCTGTCGATCAAGAACTTCAACGATGTTCAGGAAGGCGACCAGCTCGAAGTGTACGAAATCACCGAGGTGGCGCGTACGCTGTAAGCGTCGCAAGCAACGGCAGGCCTCGGCCTGCCGTTGTCATCTCAGCAGAACAGTATTGAATGGCCAAGAAAGGCAATATCTCCTCCCGCAACCTCCGCATCTCCGACCAGATCCAGAAGGACCTGGCCGAGATGATCCAGCGCGAGCTGCGCGACCCGCGCCTGGGCCTGGTCACGCTGCAGTCGGTCACGCTGACGCCGGACTATGCCCACGCCAAGGTGCACTTCACCGTGCTGGGTGCCGAGCCGGCGACGGCCGAAGCCATCCTCAACGAGAAGGCCGGCTTCCTGCACTCGCTGCTGTACAAGCGCCTGCACATCCATACCGTGCCGACGCTGCGCTTCCTGCACGACACCTCGGTCGAACACGCGATTGAGATGTCCAAGCTGATCAACGAAGCGAACGCCACGCGTTCGAAAGACGACTGAGCCGGTGCCCGTGCCGCCAGGCATGGGCAACGCGACCGCCAGGGTCGCACGCCGCGCCGCATCAGCGTCGCTCCTGTTTCCTCCGATGACCGATTCCAACGCCGCCCGTCCGCCGCGCCTGCCGCGCCGCGATGTCCATGGTGTGCTGCTGCTCGACAAGCCGCTGGGCCTGTCGTCCAACGATGCGCTGGTGCGCGCCAAGCGCCTGTTGCGCGCCAACAAGGCCGGGCATACCGGCACGCTTGATCCGCTGGCCACCGGCCTGCTGCCACTGTGCTTTGGCGAGGCCACCAAGTTTTCGCAGGACCTGCTGGAAGCGGACAAGACCTATGACGCCGTGGTGCGGCTGGGTGCGCGCTCCAGTACCGGCGACGCCGAGGGCGAGTTGCTCGATGTCCGTGAGGTGACCTGCGACCGCGCCGCGGTGGAGCAGGCGCTGGCGCGCTTTACCGGCGAGATCGAACAGGTGCCGCCGATGCATTCGGCGCTGAAGAAGGATGGCCGCCCGCTGTACGAGTACGCGCGCGCTGGGCAGACGGTCGAGCGCGCCGCGCGCCGCGTCACCATCCATGCGATCGAACTGCTGGGTTGCGCGCTGCCCCCGGCGTTCACCACGGCCGCGTTCACCATGCGCGTGACCTGCAGCAAGGGCACCTACATCCGCACGCTGGCCGAGGATATCGGCGAGGCGCTGGGCTGCGGCGCCCACCTGACCGGCCTGCGCCGCATTGCCGTGGGCGACCTGACGCTGGACGGCGCGGTGACGCTCGAGCAGATCGAGCAACAGGACGATGCCGCGCGGCCGGACATGCTGGCCCCCGTCGACGCCTTGCTGCAGAAAAGTCCGCCCGTGACGCTGGACGAAGCTGCCGCTGCGCGCTTCCTGCAGGGACAGCGCATTGCGCACCGGGACCTGCCCGATGGCACCGATATCGCGGAAGGCGTGCTGGCGCGCGTCTATGCCGGCGCGCCGGCGCGCCTGCTCGGCGTTGCTCGCATGCGCGAGGGAGCCTTGCGGCCGGAGCGGCTGGTCAAGCTGTAGGCGCCGCTCCTCGCCGGGAGCGGATCAGTCGAGCGTGATTTTTGCTGCCTTGATCACGTCGGCCCACATCTTGCGATCCTGCGCCAGGAACCCGGCGAAGTGCTCGGGCGTGCCGCCGACCGGCTCGGAGCCGAACTCCGCCATCTTCTTCTTCACTTCCGGATTCGCCAGCGCCTTCACCAGTGCCTGGTTGTAGCGGGCCACGATCGGCTTGGGCAGGTCCTTCGGGCCGAAGATCCCTTGCCAGGTCGGCATATTGAAATCCTTCAGGCCGCTCTCGGCCAGCGTCGGCACGTCGGGCAACAGCGGCGAGCGCTTGCTGCCGGTGACGGCGATGGCGCGGACCTTGCCGGACTTGGCCAGCGATGCCGCCGTGGTGATGTTGTCCACGGTCATGGCGATATGGCCGCCCATCAGGTCGGTGATCACCGGCGTGGCGCCCTTGTACGGCGCGTGGACCATGTCGACGCCGAGGCGGTGCAGCATGGTCTCGGCGATCAGGTGGTTGGACGTGCCGACGCCCGCCGTGCCATAGGTGACCTGCGGCGTCTTCTTCACGTACGCGGTGAAGTCGGCCATCGACCTGACCGGCAATGCCGGGTTGATGATCACTACGTTGGGCTGCGTCGCCAGCATGGCGATCGGCGTGAAATCGTCCGGCTTGTACGGCGTGCCCTTCGCGTTGAGCACATGCGTGACCGCCATCGCACCGGCCGCGCCCATGCCGATGGTGTAGCCATCAGCCGGCGCCTTGGCCAGCTTGTCGGCAGCGATGTTGCCGCCCGCGCCCGGGACGTTTTCCACCACCACCGGCACACCGAGGCTTTCGGACAACGGTCCCTGCACCAGCCGCGCCAGCAGGTCGGCAGAACCGCCCGGCGCGAAGCCCACCAGCAACCGCACCGGCTTCGACGGCTTCCACTCCTGTGCATGCGCGCCCGTGGCCGCTACCGCGCCCAGGCTCATGCACACCATGCCGCGCAGCAGCGGCCCCATCCACTTCGCCACCTTTTCCATCGTTACTTCCACTCCAGCAGTGTCACGGGCAATCTGTCAGCGGGCTTGCCCTTACCCGTAAGCCACATCACAGGCGGCTTCCGGCGCGGCCTTCCAGCACCTGGCCGAGCAGCCTGGCCACCATCCGGTTCGAGAGCAGCACCGGCGCGCCGGCATGGCGCGCGACTTCGGCCCGCATCGCCTCGGTGTAGCCCATGCAGTGCATCATCACCAGGTCGCAGCCGCGCAGCGTCTCGCCTGCCTGTGCGAAGCGCCCCGTGCCCATATCGGTATAAGGCGAGGCATGCGTGACGCGCAGTTCGCAGGACACCGCCTCGATCAGGTGAAAACTGTCGACCTGGCCTTCGAGCGGCAGCACGATGCCGAGCCGCTTGCATCCCTGGGCGAGCGCGACGGTCAGGTGGTCCACCACCTGCTGCGGCTCAATTACCAGCGTGCGCATCGGTGGCAGCGCGGTGCCCGTGCATAGCGGCACGAGTGCGTCGAAGCGGCCATCGTCCAGCGATGCCATCAGCCGCGCCAGCATCGCCTCGGCCACGGGCTTGCCCATCACGGCCTGCGAGCCGTCGCGCAGGCGGCTGGCAAAGCGGTATTCGCCAGCGGCCGGAGCGAGTGCGGCGATCTGGTCCGCGTCGAGGTCGTCGAGGATGCCGAATTCTTCCGCCGCCACCGGCAGTCCCAGGTCGGCCAGCATCTGCGGGACCACGTCGGTCCGCGGCGCCTGGCCGATGGTGACGAAGGCCACGCGCGGCAGCCGTTCGGCCGTGGCGGTCATGCAGCCACCCCGACGGTTTGCAGGTGCGCCAGCGAGCCGTAGCGCCGTTGCAGTTCGGCCCACTCGTCCACGTCGTAGAAGGCGCACTGGCCCTGGCCGAACAGCTTCGCGACCTCGATACAGAAGCGCGTGGCCACATCCAGGTCATGGGCATTGGTCACGCCGGTCGCGCAGCCAGGCACCGTGGTCTGCGCGGTCAGCGCCACGCCGACCACCGGCGCATCGGTGACGATGGCCGGCTGCATGATCGAATTGACGTGCCACAGCCCGTTCTCGTAGGGCGTGATGTCCTGCGTGGTCAGCGGCAGCACCACCGGCAGCTCGCCGCTGACCCAGCCGATCAGGTCCAGCATGCGTTCGGGCAGGCGCAGCAGCCAGCCCTCCTTGGCCACCGGCGTCAGCGCGACGCCGCGCCGGTTGACGAAGCGGTTGCCGCGCGTGGTGTCGACCGACAGGATCGCCGCCATTTGCGGATGGACCTCGTGCGACATCATCGTGCGCATGGCGAAGGGCGACTTCATCATTGGCACCGGCTGGTGCGGCCGGGTGGCGGCATGCGGGCAGATGTGGGTGTGGATGCGGACCGGGCCGGCCAGCACGTCGCCGCCGGCGGCCATGTCGGCCAGCTTCAGCGCGGTGGCGACCGCGACGATCGCACCGTCGGCATCGGACACCAGGCCGGTCACGGCCGGGCGTGCGCCCACGCCGCCAAGGCGGCCGACCACGCCCAGCGCGGGCGCGTCGGGGTTGCGGCCGGGCAGGGTGCAGGCGAGGAAGTCGGTGCAGAGGCCGTTCTCTTCCACGCGCGTCACCGTTACGTCGCTGATGCCGCGCGCGCGCAGCAAAGCGGCAACGGCTGCGCCGTCGACATTGGCTGCGGACAGCAGCTCGATCGATTCAATCACCTGCTTGATGGACATCTTGCTTGGGTTCCTTGCTTTCCTGTATTGCGATGGCTCAGATGGCAGCGGCGCAGGCCGGCACGGACAATGCGCCGGGGGCGACGTCTACGATCTCCTGGCCAAGGAACCAGCGTGCGCCATGCGCGCCGCCCATCTCCATGCGATCGCCCGATACGCGCACCCAGTTGCCTTCGGGCAAGCCCAGCACCGGCACCTGCGGCTGCAGCACCGTGAACTCGGCCAGCCGCTGGTCACGCGTTTCGCCGCGGAAGCCGGGCACCATCAGGTTGAAGTAGTGCGGGTTGATCTGGAATGGGACCAGCGCGAGCGCATCGAGGCCGCCGGGGTCGGCGACCGGCATGTCGTTGGTGGTGCGGATGGTCGGGCAAGCGACGTTGGTGCCGGCGCTCCAGCCGATATAGCGCGCCGCGCCCGCAGCCACCTGGCGCGCGATGACGGGCAGCAGGCCGCGTTCGCGCAGGCATTGCAGCAGGCGGAAGGTGTTGCCGCCGCCGATGACGATCAGTTCGGCCGCTTCCACGGCCCGCACGCATTCGGCATCGGAGAGCCGGTGGGGCGAGTGCGCTTCGATGCCGGCCGGGGCCAGCGCGTCGCGCACCAGCGCTTCATAGGTGTCCCAGTCGCGCGTGACGCCGGCGAACGGGAGGAAGCAGGCGCGGGTGCGCCCGCCGGCCAGTTCGCGGAGCGCGTCGTGGGCATGGACGAGGTAGCCCGCGTCGCTGGTGGAGTTGCTGAGTAACAGGAGTTCCATGGGATTGAGCTGCCGGGATTGCTATTGCCCGGCGGTGTCGCCGGGATGAAGCCAGAGCGGATCGCCGATGCGCTGCCCGACCGGCGCCACTGCCTGCACCAGCGTTTCACGCAGCGCGTGGGCCTGGGCCTGGCTGACCTGCATCGCGGTGAACGACAGGCACAGGCCGCGCACATCTCCGGAAAGCGGATCGGCCAGCGTGGTGGCCACGGCGCCAATGCCCGGCATGCCTTCATTCACGGCGATCGCGCTGCGCTCGCGGCTGGCGCTTGCCACGCGCTCGGCCAGTTCGGCCACGGTAGCGGGGCAGCCAGCCGGCGCCTCGGGCAATTTGCGCGCGCCGGAAGTGCCATAGCGTGCGCTGAATTCGGCTTCCGGCAGGCGCGAGAGCAGGACGCGGCCCATCGCGGTGGTGAATGCCGGCCGGCGCGCGCCTGGCGGCGACAGCACTTGCACCGGGTTGCTGCCGTTCAGGCGCTGCAGCACCACGGTGTCGGTGCCGTCGAGCATCGACAGGTAGGCGGTGAAGCCGGTGGAGTCAGACAGCGCGGCCAGGATCGCCCGGCATTGCTCGTCGAACGGATGCGCCTGTGTCGCCGCCTGGGCGGCGCGGATCAGCAGTGTCCCGGGGCGGTAGCGCCGCGTCGATGGCTGCAGCTCCAGCAGCCGGTAGCGCACCATCTGCGCCAGCAGCCGCGAAGCCGAACTCTTGGCCAGGCCGAGTTCGTCAATGACGTCGTTGAACGTGACCTCGTGCCGGCCTTGTTCGAACATGGCCAGCACGCTTTCCACGCCCTCGAGAATGCTCACACCGTCGCTCCGTCTCTTTGGTTTTCCGTTTGGTTCCGTTTTTCGGAACCGTGGTTCCGTAAATCGGTTTGGAAATCATAGGACGGCCGAGGCCGGAATACAAGGGGTGCCGGTGGGTTCCGGCGAGAAGACAAAAAAGGGACGCTCGCAAGCGTCCGTCCCTAAGCAGGTGTATGCGTCAGTGTGCCGCCATCGCGTCCGCCGAACCGCCGCCGCCCTTGGCTGGCCGCGTGAGCCAGACAAAGCCGATCAGCACGAAGAACAGCATCCCCGAGATCCAGAAGATATCGTTGGCGCCCAGCATGGCTGCCTGCTGGCTGATGTTGCGCTCGATCACCCCCACGGCCTGCGCCTGGCTCATGCCCATCTGCGTCAGGTGGCTGAGCTGGCCCTGATAGGCCGGGTTGTACGGGTTCACCTGCTCGACCAGCTGCGCGTGGTGCAGCGCCGTGCGGTTTTCCCATACCGTGGTCGAGATCGAGGCGCCGATGCCGCCGAAGGTAATCCGCACGAAGTTCGACAAGCCCGATGCCGCCGGAATCTTCTCGGCCGGCTGTCCCGACAGGATGATCGACGTCAGCGGGATAAAGAACATCGCCATCGCCGCGCCCTGGATCAGCGTCGGCACCATCAGCGTCCAGGTATCGACCTGCGTGGTGAAGCCCGAACGCATCAGGCTGACGATGCCGAAGGTGATGAACGCGGCCGTTGCGACCCAGCGCGCATCCATCTTCGGCAGGTTGCGCCCGATCACCGGCGACAGCAGGATCGCGAAGATCCCCACCGGCGCCATCACGATGCCGGCATCCGTCGCCGTATAGCCGATGATGGTCTGCAGCCACAGCGGCAGGATTACCAGGTTGCCGAAGAACAGCCCATATGCCACCGAGATGGCGATCACCCCCGAGCTGAAGTTGCGGCCCTTGAACAGGCTGATGTCGACGATCGGATGCTTCTCATAGCTCTCCCATGCCAGGAAGAACAGGAAGCCGACAATGGCGACCAGCGTCAGCACCACGATCTCGGTGGAGTGGAACCAGTCCAGCTCCTTGCCCTTGTCGAGCATCAGCTGCATCGACCCCACCCAGATCACCAGCAGCGCCAGGCCGATGCGGTCGATCGGCAGCACCTTGGTCGGCGTCTCGCGGTCCTTGTAGATGGCCCAGGTGGCGTAGGCGGTGATGATCCCCACCGGCACGTTGATGTAGAAGATCCACGGCCACGTCATGTTGTCGGAGATCCAGCCGCCCAGCAGCGGGCCCATGATGGGCGCCACCAGCGTGGTCATGCCCCACAGCGCCAGCGCCATGGTGCTTTTCGCGGGTGGATAGCTCGACAGCAGCAGCGACTGCGACAGCGGGATCATCGGCCCCGCCACCGCCCCTTGCAGGACCCGCGCGGCCAGCAGCGTTTCCAGGTTGGGCGCGACGCCGCACAGCCACGACGCCAGCACGAACAGCAGGATCGACGTGATGAACAGCCGCACCGCACCGAAGCGCGTGGTCAGCCAGCCGGTCAGCGGCACCGAGATCGCATTGGCCACCGCGAACGAGGTGATGACCCAGGTGCCCTGGTTGGGCGCCACGCCGAGGTCGCCCGAGATTGCCGGGATCGACACGTTGGCGATCGACGAGTCCAGCACGTTCATGAACGTGGCCAGCGACAGCGCGATGGTGCCGATCACCAGCTTGCCGCCGGTCAGCGGCTGCGGCTGCTGCGGCGCCAGCGGCGCGGCAGGCCGCGCCGGCGAGCCGGCGCCGTGCTGCGCGGCGGTGATGGAGTTGGCCATGATCAGGTGCGGGCAGGCTTGGCGTTGGCGTTGTTGGCCGCGCTGGCGCCGTCGGTCCCATTGGTGGCGGGCAGGCTGACGGCGCGGCCGCCGTTGTTGGCGGTGATGATCTGGGCGATCAGCTGGTCGGCGTCCTGCGCCACCTTGTCATAGACGTCGGTCTGCATCGGCCTGGCCGGCGCGGCGTTGGCCATGGCGGCGCCTTCCTCGCGGCGCACGTCGACCTTCACCGTCATCGACAGGCCCACGCGCAGCGGGTGGTCCTTGAGCTGCTGCGGATCCAGCGCGATACGCACCGGCAGGCGCTGCACCACCTTGATCCAGTTGCCGGTGGCGTTCTGTGCCGGCAGCAGCGAGAAGGCGGAACCGGTACCGGCCGAGAAGCCCGCGACCTTGCCCTTGTACTCGACCTTGGAGCCGTACACGTCAGCCTCCAGCGTCACCGGCTGGCCGATGCGCATATGGGTGATCTGCACTTCCTTGAAGTTGGCGTCGACCCAGACCTGGTCCAGCGGCACCACCGCCATCAGCGGCGCGCCCGCGGCCACGCGCTGGCCCACCTGCACCGAGCGCTTGGCCACGTAGCCGGTCACCGGCGCCGGCATGGTCGAGCGCGCGAACGACAGGTAGGCCGAGCGCAGGTTGGCGGCGGCGCGCTGCACGTTAGGGTGCTTTTCCACGGTGGTCTGGTCGGTCAGCACCTTGTTCGAGGCCAGCTGCTCGCGCGCTGCCAGCAGCGCCGATTCGGCGGCCTTGACCGCCGCCTGCGCGTGCGAGATTTCTTCATTGGAGACCGCGCCCGAGCCGGCGATGGCCTGGCGGCGGCGCAGGTCTTCGCGCGCCTTGGCGACATCGGCCTCGCGCAGCGCCACATTGGCGGCGAGCGAGCCGTTGTTGACGTACAGCGTGCGCACCTCGCGCACGGCCTGCGCCAGCTGCGCCTCGGCCTGTTCCAGCGACACCTGGGTATCGGCGCGGTCCAGCTGGATCAGCGGCTGGCCGGCGGTGACGAGTTGCGTGTCGTCGGCGGCGATCGACACCACCGTACCGGCGACCAGCGGGGTCACCTGCACCACGTTGCCGGCGACGTAGGCATCGTCGGTGGTTTCGAAATGGCGGGCGTACATGCCCCAGTACACGCCGTAGCCGATGCCGGCGACAACGATCGCCGCGGTCAGCGACAGCAGCATGCGCTTGCGCTGGCCGTTGCCGTTGGGGGCCGGGGCTTGCTGGGGATTGCTGGTGCCGGCCGCTTGCTGGTTGTTGCTCATGATGTTCTCTGGTGAATCCTGTCTGCAATCACCGGGTGCGCGGATCAGCCGCGGGCGCCCGCCTGGGTCTTGTCCTGTTGCTGCGCCGTGCCGGCCTGGCTGTGGCCGGCGTGGCTCTCTTCGCCTTCGGCAGGTTCCTGGTAGCCGCCGCCGAGGGCCTTCATCAGGCCCATCTGCAAGTCGAGGCGGCGTGCCTGCAGGTCGGTCGCGAGCCGGCGCTGCTGCAGCACGTTGCTTTCCGCGTTCAGCACGGTCAGCTGCGTGCCCAGGCCCGCCTTGTAGCGCGTGGTCGCCAGTACGTAGGCGTGCTCGGCCAGGTCCAGTGCTTCGCGCTGGCTCTCGATCTGCTTGTCGACGCTGCGGATGCTGGTCATGGTGTCGGCGGTTTCGCGCAGCGCATCGACCAGCGCCTGGTTGTAGTTGGCCACGGCGATGTCATAGCCGGCATACTTGCCCTTCAGGTTGGCGCGCAGCCTGCCGCCCTCGAAGATCGGCAGACGGATGGTCGGGCCGATGCCGAAGGTGCGGCTGATGCCCATCAGCAGATTGGACGGGTCCAGCGCGGCCAGGCCGGCGAACGCTGTCAGGCTGACGTCGGGCAGGAATTCCTTCTTGGCGACATTGATGTCCTTGGATGCCGCTTCGACGCGCCAGCGCGCCGCCACCAGGTCGGGACGGCGGCCAAGCAGGCCGATGGTCAGGTCGTCGGGCAGGGTGGGTGTGGACTGGGCCAGCAGCACCGGCGGCTGGATCTGCAAGCCGCGGTCCGGGCCCTTGCCCAGCAGCGCGGCGAGCTGGTTGCGGGCCAGCGCGATCTCTTCGTCGACGCGCTGCAGGTCGGTCTGCGACGCGGCCACGGTGCCGCGTGCCTGCGTGGTCTCGACCTGCGTGTCCAGGCCGGCGGCCAGCCGCTGGCGCGACAGCTCGGTCAGGTCGCGGCGCTGCGCGATGGCGCGCTCGGCGACGTCGCGCTGGGCATACAGCGCGGCCAGGCGGGCGTAGTTGCGCGCGATCGAGGTCGCCAGGATCAGGCGCGAGGCCTGGCTTTCCGCCTCGGCGGCACGGTCGTCCGACAGCGCGGCTTCGAGCGCGTCGCGGTTCTTGCCCCAGAAGTCGAAGTCATAGGAGAGGCCGACCTGCAGCCGCGACTGGTTCTGCCACGAGCCGGCCAGCGGCGTGCCTTCGAACAGATCCTTCTCGGAGAAGCGCTGGCGGATCAGGCTGCCTTCGAACTCCACGTGCGGATATAGCGCGCTGCGGGTGGCATCGGCCATGGCGCGCGAAGCTTCCACACGCGCAAACGCAGCCTGCAGGCTGGGGTTGTCCTTGACCGCTTCATCAACCAGCGCGCTCAGCTGCGGGTCCTTGAACTGGTCTACCCAGTCCTGCGTGGGCCACTGGCCGTGTTCGCCGGGCAGGGTTTGCGAGCTGGCCATCGCGGCCGGCTCGGCCATGGTCTGCGTGCTGTGCGAATTGCCGAGCGCGGCGCAGCCGGCCAGCACCGCCGCGGCCACGGCGGTCACTGCCAGCATGCCCGCGCGGCGTGCCAGCTGGTGCGGGCGTGCCGACAGGGGGGCTTGTGAAGAGAGTGCTTGTTTCATGGTGTCGCTCCGTGTGCGGAGCCATGCTTTGTGACGGGTGGTGCGGTGTGGTCCGGCGTGCCGGACGGTCTGCCTTGCCGGGTTCCGGCCGGCATGCCGCTAGCCGCTGTTGTTATCGATGACCCGGCGCAGCATGGTCTTCAGCAACTGGAGTTCGTCGGCGGAAAACCCCCTGAAGTGCTGGGAAAGTACTTTGCAGAAGATGGTCGGCAGCAGGTCTGCCAGGGCCTGGCCCTGTTCGGTCAGCAACAGGTCGACAACGCGGCGGTCGTCGTCGCGGCGCTGGCGTTCGACCAGGCCGCGTTTTTCCATGCGGCTCAGCAGACGCGTAACCGAGCCCATGTCGGTGTTCAGTTCGCGCCCCAGGTCTGTGACGGTAGCGGCACGCCCGGTGGCAATCATGATCAGGCAGCTGGCCTGCGCATGCGTGATGTCCAGGCTGCTGACCTCCTGCTCGACGCTATGTGCCAGCGTGTTCTTCGCGCGTTGCAGCAGATAGCCGACGCTGTCGCACATCTGGTACTTGGCGGGATCGAACAGTGTGGTATCTGCTGCCGACGGTCCGGAGGTAGGGTCCTTTGACATCTTTGCCTTTGCAATCTTTGCTGAGGCAAATATATGTTCATGTTTAAGGATGCGCAAGAACGGAAATTCGTTATTTCGTTTTGTGAAATAATATTTGCTAAGGGAGTGACGGTTGAGTCAACGCATCTTGCGCCGCAACATGCTAGAATGTTGGGTTACCTCAGATTCTCCGACCCTCCTTGCGAGGGCCGCTCTTAGCGAGACGCAGCAATGACCCGCGCCATCCGAAACATCGCCATCATCGCCCACGTCGATCATGGCAAGACCACCCTGGTCGACCAGCTCCTGCGCCAGGCAGGCACCTTCCGCGACAACCAGCAAGTCGCCGAGCGGGTGATGGACTCGAACGACCTGGAAAAGGAACGCGGGATCACGATTCTCGCGAAGAACTGTGCCGTCGAATACAACGGCACCCATATCAACATCGTCGACACCCCGGGCCACGCCGACTTCGGCGGTGAAGTGGAGCGCGTGCTGTCGATGGTCGACGGCGTGCTCCTGCTGGTCGACGCGGTCGAGGGCCCGATGCCCCAGACCCGCTTCGTCACGCGCAAGGCGCTGGCGCTGGGCCTGAAGCCGATCGTGGTGGTCAACAAGATCGACCGTCCGGGCGCGCGCCCGGACTGGGTCATCAACCAGACCTTCGACCTGTTCGACAAGCTGGGTGCGACCGATGAGCAGCTCGACTTCCCGGTGATCTACGCATCGGGCCTGAACGGCTTTGCCGGCCTCACCGAAGACGTGCGCGACGGCGACATGAAGCCGCTGTTCGAGACCGTGCTGGACAAGGTGCCGGTGCGTGACGACGACCGGGACGGCCCCCTGCAGCTGCAGATCATTTCGCTGGACTACTCCAGCTACGTCGGCAAGATCGGCGTGGGCCGCATCTCGCGTGGCCGCGCCCGTCCGCTGCAGGACGTGGTGGTCAAGTTCGGCCCGGAAGGCAACCCGATCAAGGGCCGCATCAACCAGGTGCTGAAGTTCCAGGGCCTGGAGCGCGAGATCGTGCCCGAGGCCGAAGCCGGCGACATCGTGCTGATCAACGGCATCGAAGAACTGGGCATCGGCTGCACCGTGTGTGCGCCGGACGCCCAGGACGCGCTGCCGATGCTGAAGGTGGACGAGCCGACGCTGACCATGAACTTCTGCGTCAACACTTCGCCGCTGGCAGGCCGTGAAGGCAAGTTCGTGACCAGCCGCCAGCTGCGCGAGCGCCTTGACCGCGAACTGAAGTCGAACGTGGCGCTGCGCGTGGCCGATACCGGCGACGACACCGTCTTCGAAGTGTCGGGCCGCGGCGAACTGCACCTGACCATCCTGCTGGAAAACATGCGCCGCGAAGGCTACGAGCTGGCCGTGTCGCGTCCGCGCGTGGTGTTCAAGGAAATCGACGGCGTCAAGCACGAGCCGTACGAACTGCTGACCGTGGACGTCGAAGACAGCCACCAGGGCGGCGTGATGGAAGAGCTGGGCCGCCGCAAGGGCGAACTGCTCGACATGGCGTCGGACGGCAAGGGCCGTACCCGCCTGGAATACCGCATCCCGGCCCGCGGCCTGATCGGCTTCCAGGGCGAGTTCCTGACGCTGACGCGCGGCACCGGCCTGATCAGCCATATCTTCGACGACTACGCGCCGGTGCGCGAAGGCGGCCTGGGCGAGCGCCACAACGGCGTGCTGATCTCGCAGGACGACGGCGATGCGGTGGCCTACGCGCTGTGGAAGCTGCAGGACCGTGGCCGCATGTTCGTCAAGCCGGGCGATGCGCTGTACGAAGGCATGATCATCGGCATCCACAGCCGCGACAACGACCTGGTGGTCAACCCGATCAAGGGCAAGCAGCTGACCAACGTGCGCGCTTCGGGTACCGATGAAGCCGTGCGCCTGGTGCCGCCGATCCAGATGTCGCTCGAGTACGCGGTGGAATTCATCGCCGACGACGAACTGGTCGAGCTCACGCCGAAGAGCATCCGCCTGCGCAAGCGCCACCTGAAGGAGCATGAGCGCAAGCGTGCCGCACGCGAAGGCGCATAAGCGCTTTCGGTGTCAAAAAAACCGCGCTTTCGAGCGCGGTTTTTTTATTCCCGCCGCGTCACCAGATGCATCTGGCTCCTACGTTCCCGGAAGCACCTCCGTGGCAGACGCACGCGGGCTGCGCCATTCCGGCGGCTTCCACAGGTAGCGCAAATCCCGGTCGCGCCACGCATCCACGAACATGTCGCGCCATTCGTGGAAGGTCAGCGTCAGCGGATTGTGCGTGCGCACCTGCCGCGTGATGCCGTACACCGGCGCCTCCCGCTCGGGGACGAAGGTGCCGAAGAGCCTGTCCCATACCGTCAGCACGCCGGCGTAGTTGCGGTCGATGTACCGCGGGTTCCTGGCGTGATGCACGCGATGGACCGAAGGCGTATTGAACACCGATTCGATCCACGGCCGGCGCCGCCCCAGCCGCGTATGGACGAAGAACTGGAATGCCAGATTCAGGCCCACGGCCAGGATCACCCAGTCCGGCGTGAAGCCGATATACGCCAGCGGAATCCAGAACAGCCACATCCCGGACAGCGGATATGTCAGGCTCTGCCGGAACGCCGTCGAGAAATTCATGCCTTCCGACGAGTGATGCGTCACGTGCGACGCCCATAGCCAGCGCACGCGATGGCTGGCGCGGTGGAACCAGTAGTACAGGAAGTCCTGCAACAGCAGCAACAGCGCGAACGACCACGCCGTCTCCGGGACTGCATGCAATCCATGCCGGTAACACCAGCTATACACCGTCCGGATCATCAGCCAGAGGAAGAAGGCGTCCGAGGCCTGGTGCATTAGCGCGAGCGTCGCATTGGAGACGGTATTGCGCAGGCTGTACACCGACCGGTCGCGGCGTGCCCAGTACCAGGCCTCGCCGGCAATGGCCAACAGGAAGACCGGCGCAAACGCCAGCAGCACGAGTTCGGGATCGAGCGATTCGGTGGTCATCCCGCAAGTGTGCACATTTCATGCGGAATTGCTACGAGGAGTTCCTCCAAACATGCGCGATGACGCGGGTGAGCCGCATCGGGCGTATCCCCGCATTGCTGTACTGATGCGCAGTTGTGTCGCGCATTGGAAGGCAAGTAATCCGGGTTAAGGAACCGTTGTGCGCGCCGTAGATGAGCAGGGGGGCGGCATGCCACGTCCCCTGGTTTCGCAAACGCCTTCGCCCCGCATTTTTCGCCCTTCTAACCCCGGAGCTTCAATGTTCAAGAACACCACCATCGGAGCCAGATTGTGGTTCCTGACCATCGTTACCAACTTGTTGCTTCTGATTGTCGGTGCCGTCGGTTGGCTCGGCATGTCGCGCAGCAACGATGCCACGCGCCAGATCTATTCGCAGCAGCTGTCGGCAGCGGTGCATCTTGCCGAGGCGCGCTCGAACCAGCTGCTGGTGCGGGTGCTGCTCGACCAGGCCACCTTTGCCACGGACCCCGCCGACGCCAAGGCCCGCGCCGCGACCGCCGAGGGTTTTGCGCGCGATTCCGAGAAAGCATGGAAGGCCTACCTTGCGCTGCAGCGCCCGGCTCATGAGGAGAGAATGGTCGATGATGTCACCGCCAAGCGCGACGCACTGTTCAAGCAAGGTGTGGCACCCATGATCGCCGCGTTGCACGCGGCCGATCGCGATGCCGTGATGAAGTACGTGCTCGAGGAAATCCCCAGGCTCGACATCGCCTTCACCGCGGCCAATGCCGAACTCAACAAGCTGCAGCTGGCCAGCGCGAGGGAGGTCTACGAAGCGTCGCAGCACCGTTATCGCAACCTGTTCACGCTGTCGGTCATGGCACTGGTGCTCGGGCTGGCGTTCAGTACCGTGGTGGCGTGGCGCCTGCGCGGTTCGATCGTGCAGCCCCTCGATGTCGCCATCGCGCGCTTCGACAGGATCGCCGGCGGCGACCTGAGTGTCCAGGCAGCGGACGGCGGTGGCGTGCAGGCCGATGAGTCGGCGCGCAACGAAACCGCGCGCATGCTCGGCATGCTGGGCCGCATGCAATACAGCCTGGTGGCGATGGTGGGTGAAGTGCGCGGTGGTGCCGACGCCATTGCCTCGGCCAGCAAGCAGATCGCCAGCGGCAACGCCGACCTGTCGCAGCGTACCGAGCAACAGGCCGCATCGCTGGAAGAAACCGCATCGAGCATGGAAGAGCTGACCAGTACCGTGCGCCAGAATGCCGACAGCGCGCGTGAGGCGCGCACGCTGGCCACCGACGCCAGCGCGCTGGCAGAGCGGGGCAGCGAGGCGGTGTCGCGCGTGGTCGATACCATGCGTTCGATCGACGGCAGTTCGAGCAAGATCGTGGACATCATCGACGTGATCGAGAAGATCGCGTTCCAGACCAATATCCTCGCGCTCAATGCCGCCGTCGAAGCGGCGCGCGCCGGCGAGCACGGCCGCGGCTTCGCGGTGGTCGCGGGCGACGTGCGCGACCTGGCGCAGCGCTGCGCCGGCGCATCGAAGGAAATCCGCACGCTGATCGGCGCTTCGGTGGCGAACGTGCGCGAAGGAACGGGACTGGTCGACGATGCCGGCCGCGCCATGGAGGACATCGTCCACGCCGTGCGGCGCGTGAGCGGCATCATCGGCGATATCAGCGCGGCGTCGGACGAACAGTCGCACGGCATCGAGCAGGTCAACGTGGCGGTGTCGCAGATGGACAGCATGACCCAGCAGAACGCGGCGCTGGTCGAGCAGGCCGCCGCCGCGGCCGCTTCGCTGGAAGACCAGGCGCAGCGCCTGACGGCGCTGGTGGCGACGTTCAGGCTGGCCTGAACGCGGCCGCCGGCGGCGCACGCGCATGGCCCTTGCATGCGCCGCAAGCCGCCCACGGGGTACGCCTGCCGGTGCGACTGGCGTAAAATCGCCAGTTGCATTGGAGGAGCAAGACATGACTGAATTCGTCACGACCGAAGTCCACGGTGGCATCGGATACCTGACGCTGAATCGTCCGCAGGCGCTCAACGCACTGTCGCTGGACATGATCCGCGCCATGACCCAGGCGCTGCAGGCGTGGGCTTCGGCGCCCGAAGTGGTGGCGGTGGTGGTTGCCGGTGCCGGCGGCAAGGCATTCTGCGCTGGCGGCGATATCCGCTACTTCCACAAGGCGGCGCATGAAGGCGATCCGCTGCTCGACCAGTTCTTTGTCGAGGAATACGCGCTCAATTTCCTGATCCACCGCTACGCCAAGCCTTATATCGCGCTGATGGACGGCGTGGTGATGGGTGGCGGCATGGGTATTTCGCAAGGGGCCCGGCTGCGCCTGGTCACCGAGCGCACCAGGATGGCCATGCCCGAGACCAATATCGGCCTGTTCCCCGATGTCGGCGGCGGCTGGTTCCTGGCACGCACGCCGGGCCATATCGGCGAATACCTGGGGCTGACCGGCACCGCGATCAGCGCGGCCGATGCGCTGTACGCAGGCCTGGCCGATGCCTACCTGCCGGGCAACCGGCTGGCCGAGCTGGTCGCTTCGCTGCGCGCGCAGCAGTTTGCCAGCGGCGAGGCCGTCGTCGCGCATATCGATGGCTTCACCGCACCGCACCGCGCAGACTGCCTGCCTGCGCAAAGCACGCTGGCTGGCCTGTCCGCACAGATCGACGCATTGTTCTCCGGCAATACCGCGCAGGACATCCTGGCGGCCGTCAGCGATGCGCCGGGCGACTGGGCCGCGCAGACCGCTGCCATGCTGCGCAGCCGCTCGCCGCTGATGCTGTGCGTGTCGCTGGAGCAGATCCGGCGCGCGCGCGGCATGTCGCTCGAAGATGAGCTGCGCATGGAACTTGACATGATGTACTACGTGTTCCGCAATGGCGACGGCGTCGAAGGCATCCGCGCCCTGGCGATCGACAAGGACCACAAGCCGCGCTGGCAGCATGCCCGGCTGGATGAGGTTGGCCGCGAGACGATCCAGTCGTTCTTCGACAGCCCGTGGCGTACGGAAGACCATCCGCTGGCCGCGCTGGGCAAGGGCGCCTGACCGCCCGTTCACATGGCCGGGCGGCCGTGCGCGCCGCTCGCTTCGCGGCGGACCAGTCGCGACTCGGGTAGAGTGGTGGCTGGACCGGCGCGGCTAGCCATGCCAGCCATGGCGCCCGCACCGTCCGCTTCAAGTGTCCACACAGACAAGGGAGCCGTGATGAGCAATCCTCGTGATGTCGTTGTACTGGTGGGAAGCCTGCGCAAGGAGTCGTATAACCGCAAGCTGGCCAAGGCGCTGATCGCGCAGGCGCCGGCACAACTCAAGCTGGAGATCGTCGAGATCGGCGACCTGCAGCTCTACAACCAGGACCTGGACGACAAGCCGCCGCAGACCTGGGTCGCATTCCGCGACCGTGTGCGTCGCGCCGATGCGGTGCTGTTCGTCACGCCCGAGTACAACCGCTCGGTCCCCGCACCGTTGAAGAACGCCATCGACGTGGGCTCGCGCCCCTATGGCAGCAGCGTCTGGGACGGCAAGCCCGGCGCCATCATCAGTGCCTCGCCGGGTGCCGTCGGCGGGTTTGGCGCAAATCATCACCTGCGGCAGTCGATGGTTTTCCTCAATGTTCCGGTCCTGCAGCAGCCCGAGGCCTATATCAGCGGTGTCGACAAACTGCTCGACGAGCAGGGCGGCATTGCCAACGAATCCACGCGGGGGTTCCTCGACAAGTTCCTGACCGCGTTCGCCACGTGGATCGACAAGACTGCTGCCACACGATGAGCCCCTGGGCCCGGCCGCGTCCGGGCATTACTGATCGTTCATGGTCAGGATCGTCGAGTAGATTCAGATTTCGCCGCGCCGGCTGCGACCTTCGTTGCAGCCTGGTCGTGGCGGCCTGCGTCTCAGGCGAAAGATCTGCCAGGGTGGTAAACTCGTGCGCCTCCCGAAAAGCCGCAATACTGCTGCGGCTGCATTGTGCGACGCCTCCGCCGCACGGGAATCGCCTCCACCGGGCGTTGTTGATATCTGCGAGTAGCATGAGGATTGGTCGCGCCGATCCGTTCCAAGATGACCCATTTTCAAGGTAAACCTGCCGCGGCAAGTCCGCGCCGCGTCTCCGTGGCGCCGATGATGGACTGGACTGACCGCCATTGCCGCACCTTCCATCGCCAGCTCAGCCGCCATACCTGGCTGTACACCGAGATGGTGACCACCGGTGCGCTGCTGCATGGCGACGTGCCGCGCCACCTGGATTTCGATGCGGCCGAGCAGCCTGTCGCGCTGCAACTTGGCGGGAGCGAGCCGGCAGACCTGGCCGCGGCGGCGAAGTTGGGCGAGCAATGGGGCTACAAGGAGATCAACCTGAATTGCGGCTGCCCGTCCGAACGCGTGCAGCGCGGCGCTTTCGGCGCCTGCCTGATGGCGGAGCCCGAACTGGTTGCCGATTGCGTGAAGGCGATGCGCGATGCGGTCAGCATCCCGGTGACGGTAAAGCATCGCATCGGCATCGATACCATCGAGCACTACGATTTCGTGCGGGATTTTGTCGGCATGGTCGCGGAGGCGGGCTGCGACACATTTATCGTCCATGCGCGCAATGCCATCCTGAAAGGCCTGAGTCCAAAGGAAAACCGCGAGATCCCGCCGCTGCGCTATGAAGTGGCATACCAGCTGAAACAGGAATTTCCGCAGCTGGAGATCCTGATCAATGGCGGCATCGCCACCTATGACGAGATGGCTCGGCACCTGCAGCACGTCGATGGCGTGATGATTGGCCGCGAGGCCTACCACCAGCCCTATCTGCTGGCGGAAGTGGACGTACGCTTCTATGGCGACGCCGAGGCGGCAGTGCGATCGCGGCTGGATGTAGAACTATCGATGCAGGGTTACATCGGCGACATGGTCGAGCGCGGCGGGTACATGGGCGCCGCTACTCGGCATATGCTGGGGCTGTACCGCGGCGTTGCGGGAGGACGAGGCTGGCGCCGCGTGCTGTCCGATGCAAAGCGCATGCATGCCGCGCGCACTCGCGCCGATGTGGATGCACTGTTTGCAGAGGCGCGTACACACCTGCGTCCCCTGGCGTCACAGCCGCTGGCGGCATAGGGCGAGTCGCGCTGAGCGATCGAGCACCGGCCTGCTTTTGGGCGCTTGAATCGCTGCTCTAACACCGAATCGCCAAACTGTGCATGCCTCCCGGGAGCGTAGCGCACTCGACACTTGCAATGTCCGATCGCCCCGGAACTGGCGCCCGCAAAGGGATTCCCCTAATTCGCCGAGGCAGGGCACTTTTTTACACTGTGCCTGCCCTCGAATACAGGGCTTTCTTCAACTGATTATTCGGCCCGCTTCGGCGGGCTTTTTTTCGTCGGCGCGTCCGGCGCTCTTCGTTTACCCGAATGGTGCAATCCCCGGATGACAGTTACATTGCAACGGCCTTCAGGGCATTTGAGATCGCTAAAGTTAAGAGTCCGCGCTGCGGACTCTTTTTTTGGCCTTCTGCGGCCTTCTGCGATCGCGCCAGTCGAGCCGGTTTGACCGGACTGCATGAAAAAGAGTTCCATCGGTCATGCCGGCAGCGTTGGATCTATCGCGAAGTACGGCTGATGCCCACGTCCAGCGTTCCGTAGGCCGTAATTCCCGACTCCTGTCCATCGGCTCCGCCGGCCGCACAGCCCCCCAGGGCCGCGACCATCCCCAGCAGCAGCAAGACTCCCGCCAGACGTCCAAGCATCGTTGGCATGCTCCTTCCCCGCAATTCATCCTGAAGATGGTTGGGCCACTGCCAGTGCGCCAGGTTCCAGCGAATCATTGCAATAGCGAACCCCCGATGGGGCGGGCCGCCTGAGGGGAAGATCGAGGGGGGGCAATATCCCTCGGAGCAGAGTATCGCTGTGCGCACGACCGGCAAGAACCCTGCAGAGGTGGGGCTGTGCACGCCAAATCGCCTGTGGATTGGTGACTTACCGCAAAGGCCTCTCGCTGCCGCGCTCCGCGCCCATGTCTGGCGCCCTGGCCTGCGTGCTACGATTCTTCGCATCGCCACGGGCGAACGGACGGCAGCAAGCGTGGACAAAGGGAACGCAAACAACGAAGAGTCATTCGGCGAAGTGTTTGAGGACTTCAGGCTGGTCTGGGTCGCCGAACAACTGCAGGATGGCAAATGGACGGCGCGCTACTGCTGGCACCACGGCACCTCGGCAGCCGCGGCCAGGGCATTGCAGGAGGCCGTCCTCAACGGAAAGTCGCGCCGGTTGCTGGGCCACTTCGACACCGAGGCGGAGACCATTGCTGCAATCAAGGAGGCAGTGCTGCTGGAGGCCAAGTGGCAGCCGCGCAAGGTGTGATGCAAGCCCCCGAAAAAAATTTGTGCGGGATACTAGCCATCTCGGAAAAGTGTTTGTATAATCTTGGTTTTCGTCGATCAGCGCTTCGCTGATGACCTCTACGGTGGCTGTAGCTCAGTTGGTAGAGTCCAGGATTGTGATTCCTGTCGTCGTGGGTTCGAGTCCCATCAGCCACCCCAAAAATTCTTTGCAAAACAGCCGCTTACAAAAGCGGCTGTTTTGCTTTCTGGACATCCATACAGTGGTCTGTTCCCGCCATATTCCCACGGTGGGAATAGCCTTCCAATCTCGCCCCGGTCTCATGTTACTTTTCCGTAACAATGAGGAGAGAACATGGCGGGCGCGAAGGACTGGCAGAAGCTCGAGCACTTGGTCGCGGAAATTCAAGCGCGGTTGGCGCCTGGTGCGAAGGTCACGCACAACGCTAAGTTCCCGGGCTATGAATCGGAGACGCTCCGCCTTGACGCTGCACGGCTCTAGAGTGCCTTGCGTCTGACCATTTTGCTCCGGTCGTAGACCCGCGCTGTAATTGCTGGGTAGGCGTGTAGATCGGGCAGGGTACCGCGCTCGGATTTATGCATCCCTGTGTTGCGGGGTTGTCTCGATGATATTTCGCGGGTCCGGTCAGGCGGTGTACGGCCGCGGTTGGACTGTGGCCGCGACGTAGAGCGGATGCCTTGGACTGCCGTCATGGTTGAGTCCGAGGTGGTAAAGCAGGTTGCCGCGGCCGCACATGCGGACGATTCGCAGCACTTCCGCCGCACGCGCCGGTGCCGCTCTGTGCGATCCCCACGCGCAGATGACCGTCGAGCAGCCATCGATTGCATCCATGACAGCGCCGTCGTTGCGACCCGGCGGATCTCCGAGCGGATCCGGATGACTCAGCAGGCCATCCGGATCCGTCGATCGCAGTGGGAACAGGTTGACGACTTCGAGCCGGCCATACTTGCCGGCCAGCGCGCGCTGCAGGCACCTGGTGATGGTCGGGTCGCTGACGTGGTGGTCGGCCGTCGACGGGTTCAGCATGATGAAGCCGAGCGCTGGGCGGTTGTCGTCCCAGGCGCGCCAGAGGCGGTACCGGTACTGCTCGCAATCCGACAGGATGCATCCGCCCTCACCGTCCAGCGTGGTCTCGGTCAGTCGTTTCATAGCGGTTCCTGGGGGATTTGATCATGCTACGATCCTGAGACATTAGAAGTGGAGGCTGCCATGGAAGATGAGCTTTTTGCCACGGACACGCATGTGGCCCGGATAGCGGTTATGGAGACCGCTCCTGGACGGTTCAGAGGGTATGTGTATATCCGCCGTTTGGAAGAAGAGCCGGATGCAGAAGTGCCACACCAAACCGTGGAGGATTTCCCAACTAGAGATGAGGCGAAGGAAGCTGCGACATACCTGGCCACCAGGACGCTGAAAGAACTCGAGTTTTAAGTCTGTCGCTCGACCCTCCTGAACCCCACCACCCACACCGACGGATCGGGCGTCCCGCGCGCCGGCGCCGGTGATCGGGTCCGGCGAAGAGGGGATCCAGGACCAGTTCCTCCTCGACGTCGCCATCAACCCCGATGGCTGTGGCGATGCACGCCATGAACGATCATCAACGGGACACGATTTCTTACAACTGGGGGAGTCGCCCGTCGGTATTCTTGCGGCAAATTCGCCAACCGCAAACGCAGGTCACCATGAAACCCCCTCTCGTGCTCACCGTAGCTACGGCAGCACTTCTCACCGGCTGTGCTGTCGCTCCCTACGATGACGGCTACTACCACGGCGGATACTCGCGCCCATACTACGGCGGAGGTTACTCTGATTGGAGCGGCGCCAGGTACTACGGCGGTAATCGCAAATGGGATGGTGACTGGAATCGCGGCTGGGACCGGGACGAGAAACGCAGCAGGGGCCGCGATTGGAACGACGGTGACAACCGCAGTTGGAATCGTGGTGGAAATCAAGGCGAAAACCGCGGTGAGAAGCGTGGGTGGAATCGCGGCGATGAGCGAGCGGAGAATCGCGGCTCGGACCGCCGCGCCGAGCGTGGCGAAGACAGAAGCAGTGGCCGCGGCGGCAACCGCGCTGATGACCGTGGAGGAAATCGCGGGGGCGACGGCGGTAGAGGTCGAGGCGGAGATCGTGGCAACGATTGACAGGCCTGGAGCGCACAGAAGGTCGCGGATGTGGAAGCAAATTGCGCCGACTGCTCGCCAAAGGAACGCAAGATGAGGCAATCCAGCTTTCCGTACTTGGTCATGTTTGTTCCTGCTACGTTTGTAAGCGTGCCGGTCTCTGCCGGCTGTCACGCCTGGTTCTCACACGCGCGGCGCTCCGCTCTCGGGGTTTAGTCGTCGCCTTTCTTCAGGCGCTCGAATTCCGCTCGAAGCTCATCCTGTTGCACCATGTCGGGCACGTACCTGACAGGTCTGCGGCGAGGTTCAAGGCTTCCACGGTCGTCGCCTGCTACAGTCCATGACCTGCGCGAAAGTCAGGGCGTCTTCCTGTGACAGTTGCAGGGCAATCTGATACGAGTAAAGGAGTTGAGCAGGTCATTTACGTCCGGATTGCGCATGCGCAGGCCGATGTCGCGCGACTCCTCGTCCGTGAGGGCCGGCACATCCAGAGGTAGCGCTTTGCTTGGCATGGGCCGTCAGCGCAGGGAAAAACGAATGGTGGTGTCGTCCAGCGCAGCCCAAGCACCGACGGCGAGCCACACCTCAAGGGGGTGATCGATGGCCCACGCCGGGAATTGTCCATCCCTCGTTGTGCGGCACGGCACAGCACTGGTTGACTCTGTTGTGTCGCAAACAGATCAGGGCACGTTTCTTAAATGAAACTTAGGCCTAGGCTACCGTGACGATGAGGGTCTGCCAGGCGCACCATTGCATCCGGATTGGACCACCAATCTCCTGCTGTGCCTGATGTTGACCCCAAGCAGGTTGCAAGACGCAGGCCGGCCGTAAGGCCGATTTGACAATCGCCGGGGACACACTGTGAGTTCAACCAAAACCGTGCCTTGCTTACTATGCGCTGCACTCGCGCGACGCTGGCTTGACCGACAAGATCGCCTGCGCGGTAGTCAAATATACCGCTGCGCTGCCTGTGGCGGGAGATTCGCAGTTACTGGCGACGCTCTGGGTGCTATCGAGCAGGGGCGTTGGGATGTTCCTGAATTGAAGGCTGCGGTTCGGCAGAACATTGCTTCGGGCGCCCTGCCGCGCATCGAGGATGTTGAAGGTAGGCCCCGCTTGATCGCGGTCGGCCGCCAGGCATCCTGAACTCCGGCGCATGAATTGCGGTGCTATGAGCCAACGTATGTAGCGAAGCTACGGGCAGGCAAGCAGTGGGCGCCGATCGCTCTGAAGGCGCGTGCCGATTTGCGCGTTCTCTGTGGGTAGGCGAGGGGGCTCCGTTGCCTCGCAAACATTTCTTGCTCACCTCGGGCCGACACGCGTCGATGTCCTGCAGGGCGAGAACAGCGGCGCTGCTACCCATTGGCGGATCCCTCCTTCTGCCGTCGGGTGTATTCGCTGACCTCGCCGCTTGCACAGAATGGAGTGGGCCTTGGCTGCATAGGCCAAGGCCCGTTTGGGCTACCGAAATTCCCCCGTCAAAACAGATATGAGGCCTTGGCTGCATGGGCCCAAGGCTCTTACTACAGGTCCCCCGTCACATCATATGCCGCATCGCACAAGAGCTTCGTTATGAATTGTGATGCAGCGCACAATATTGTCGCGAGTCACTTTATGGCGCTCGTCGATCGCTTGCTCGGCGCGGTAAGCCGACCAGTAGAAGTGGGAATATCGGCCGTGCCATAAAAAGCCATTCTCCGCTGGACTACTGCGAAGAGACGGCCGAGAAGGGAGGAAATTCCGTTCGTGCGTTTTGCGCTGGCGGGTATGCGACCGAGTGCGGTGACCGAGCAGATGGACGAGGGCGATGAGGCTTGCCGTTGAAGCGGATGGGGCGTTCTTTCATCATGCTAGGATTCCTCTGAAACGATGGGAGCGCGCCATGTCGAGCCATGCCTTGGTCGAAGAAGGGGAGTATTTCTGCCACTGCACGGTCTGGAAGTCGAAATCTGGATCCTGGGAGGCATCGGTATTGTTCGAGCGCAGAATCGATCACGCAAACGAGTTTGTCCCAGGCTTGCGACACAAGATCAAAGCCACGTTCAATAGCGAGGAAGAGGCGATGGCTGAAGCAATTGCTTACGCAAAGGCTTGCGTCGAGAACACTAAGACCGGGCTGTAGCCTCATGCGGCCACTCCGAAGCATTTTGATTCCTTCGCCGACCAACTCGCCATCTCAGGCGCGTTGGCGCTTACCAGTGCTGCCGCCTTACACGCGCGGCGTTTCGGCCAGCTTCCTATGCAGGCGAACTGCACTTAGAGAATCGGAATAGACGGCGGCGCTGCGGCATGCTGCGGACGCTGCGCGAGCGGGACGACTTGGTCTTAAAGGGCTACGATGGGATAAGAGCTTTCGGCAATTCGCTCCATGAGACCTCACATCCCTCATTCCCATCATGCATACCGTACCGGTGATCCGAGGCACGGCTGGCGCCACTATTTGATCCTCGCGGCGGTGGTGCTCGGGCTGGGCCTACTCTTCCTGGCGTGGCCTGGCTAAACGCGCTTGCGCGGAGGGGATGGAGATCCCTGCGTCATCGTCTTGGACGCTCCTTTCAGTGCCAGCGACGCCCACAATCGATGTGGCTCCTGTACCATACGCGCCTTGCATTCCAAAGGGGTCGTATGTTCTTTCGAGCAGCGGTAATAGGGGCTGGCGTGGCAGTGGCCGCGATGATGGCCGGATGCGCCACCGGCACATCGGAGAAAGATATTCGTGCGCGTCCGCCGATGCGCTTGTTCACGCCGGCAAAAATGGCTGACGTTGCCAAATGCCTGCGCAACAATCTCGGCGACGAAGCCACGATGGTCAACCTGCCGGCACAGAACCAGATGGAAATCCGGATCGGACAGCCAAAGATCAGTGGCGAATTTGCGTATGCCTACCTGATCTCGCTGACCGCCAGGCCGGATGGCACGGCGGTCGAGTTGCGCAAGACTAATACATGGTTCCCGCAGATGACTCCGGAAGAACTGGAGACGGAAACCAAGGCGTGCGCGCGTAGCTGATCAGGCCAGCTTGCTAGTGGTTTCCAGTTCAAGCATCCTGCAGATCGCGGCCATGCTGCCTACCATGGTCCGGCGCTGCGCGCCCTGATAGACGCGCACGCCCTTGCACTGGCGGAAGGGCACCGGCTTGACCGGGCGGCGGGCGGCGACGTGGTGGGTTTGCGGCATGGTTGCACCTCTTTTTCAGGCAAAAGCGGGGTCAACACCCGGCAAGCCGGGCGGCGTCTGCAAAGCAATGGAAGCGGGTGGGTCCGCGCAGGCGAAGCGCCTGCCGTGACCGGCTAGAAGCCGGAGGATCGGATCAGGCCGACCGCGATGCCTTCCAGCGAAAACTCTTCGCGCCCCGGTTCAACGATGATGTTGGCGAAGTCCGGGTTTTCCGCGATCAGCTCGATATGGCCGCCGCGCCGTTGCAGGCGCTTGACCGTGACATCGTCGCCGAGTCGCGCCACCACGATCTTGCCGTTGGGCGCTTCGCTGGCCCGGCGCACGGCGAGCAGGTCGCCGTCGAGAATGCCGGCGTCGCGCATGCTCAGGCCGCGCACGCGCAGCAGGTAGTCGGGGCGTTCATCGAAGACCGAGGCGTCCACCTGGTATTGGCGGTCGATATGTTCGGCGGCAAGGATGGGGCTGCCGGCTGCGACGCGGCCAACCAACGGCAGCGTCAGCTGCAAAACGCCGGGGATGGGTAGCGAGAACTGGTCCGGCATTTCCGAGTCGCTGCGCGAAACCTTCAGGCGGATGCCGCGCGAGGCGCCAGGCGTCAGCTCGATCACGCCTTTGCGGGCCAACGCGCGCAGGTGCTCTTCCGCGGCATTTGGCGAGGAAAAGCCAAATTCGGCAGCAATCTCGGCACGCGTCGGCGGGAAGCCGGTACGGCGGATCGTATTGCGGATCAGATCGAAAATCTGCTGCTGCCGGGGTGTCAGGGTCGCCATGGGATCGCCGTTCCGTGCGGGCGCGCTGGGCAGGGTTGGATGGGCTGCCCAACGGGGTGGGCGGTCCCCGAAATCCTGCATCCGGCGGGCCGGGCACTGTATGTTTAAACAGTATGCTGTGATTTTATACAGTATCGGCGTCAGCGCAAGCAGAATTTTTGCTGGCGCGCGTGAACCGATCGGCCTCGGCGCGGGCCATTCCGGTGGAAGTCCGCCGTTACAATCGCGATTCCATCGCCCGGCGCATGTATTCCCGTCTGTTTCCTGAGCCCCAGCATCCATGACCCAATTGCCTCGCATCGTTGTATTGGCTACCGGCGGCACCATTGCCGGCGCTTCCGGCAACCCCGCCAGCAGCGCGCACTACCAGGCGGCCACCGTGCCCGTGTCGTCGTTGCTTGCGGCGGTGCCGGCGCTGCAGTCGGTGGCACGGATCGAAGCCGAGCAGGTGGCGCAGGTCGACAGCAAGGACATGACCTTTGCGCTGTGGGTCGCGCTGGCCGCTCGCGTCGAGCACTGGTCGGCGCAGGCGGATGTGGCGGGCATCGTGATCACGCACGGCACCGATACGCTGGAAGAAACGGCGATGGCGCTGCACCTGACCCAGGCGTGCCCGGTCCCGGTGGTGATGACGGCGGCGATGCGGCCGTCCACCTCGCTGTCGGCCGACGGGCCGCTCAACCTGCTCGACGCGGTACGGGTGGCGGCGTATCCGGATGCGCGCGGAAAGGGCGTGCTGGTGGTGCTGAACCAGCAGATCCATGCGGCGCGCGATGTTGCCAAGGCGCATACCTCGGCGGTGGATGCCTTCGTGTCCCAGTGCGGGCCGCTCGGGCTGGTGCAGGACGACTACGTGGGCTTTGCCCGCACGCCCCGGCAGGCATGGGCGATCGGTCCGATGCCGGGCGCATGGCCGGTGGTCGAGATCGTGGCGAGCTACGCGCAGCCGGGCCGGATCGCCGTCGATGCGCTGGTGCAGGCTGGCGTGGCGGGCCTGGTGGTGGCCGCCGCCGGCAATGGCTCGATACACGAAGTGCTGGCGGAGGCCCTGGTGGATGCCGCCGCCGCCGGAGTGGCGGTGGTGCGCAGTTCGCGCACCGGGGCAGGTCATGTGGCGATTCCGGCGCATCCCAGCCCGTCCGATGGCGTTTTTGTCTCCGCCTCGGACCTGAATCCGTATAAGGCGAGGGTACTGCTGGCATTGGCGCTTGCGGCGGATCCTGCGCTGGCACGGGATCCCGTGCGCCTGCAGGCCGCCTTTGCCAAAGCCTGAGCCAGCCTTGCCGCTTGCGCGCCCCGTTGGCGCCGGGCTATAATTTGAGGCTATTCAACCTTGCCACACCGGACTCGTGACGCCCGGGTGGCTAATCCCAAAAGGAGCGTCAATGCGTCATTACGAAATCGTCTTCATCGTCCACCCGGACCAGAGCGAGCAAGTGCCGGCCATGATCGAGCGCTACAAGCAGCTCGTGACCTCGCAGAACGGCAACGTTCACCGCGTGGAAGACTGGGGCCGTCGCCAGATGGCCTACATGATCCAGAAGCTGGCCAAGGCTCACTACGTTTGCCTGAACATCGAATGCGGCAAGGACACGCTGGCTGAACTGGAACACGCCTTCAAGTTCAACGACGCCGTTCTGCGCCACCTGATCGTGCAGACCAAGAAGGCTGAAACCGCTCCTTCGCCGATGATGAAGGAAGTGCAGCGCGAAGAAGCCCGCAAGGCCGCGCAAACGACCACCGAAGGCCAGGCCGCCTGAGTGCGGACTGCGGTGCGCGCCCAGGCTGACCATGTCGGCCCTGGCGGCACGGATGGCAAACGGCAAGAGGCCCCGCGTTGAACCAACTTCGGCTTGCCGCCACTTTGGCGGAACGCGATGCCCTGCGCTATACCCCGGCCGGAGTGCCCGTCGTGAACTGCATCCTGCAGTACAGCGGCGAGACGGTCGAGGCGGAAACGCCACGGCAGGTTGAGTTTGCCATCGCGGCAATGGGGATCGGGCCGGTGGGTCAGCGGCTTGAGCGGTTACCGCTCGGCACGCTGCTCGACTGCGAAGGATTCCTCGCCCGCAAGCACCGCAACAGCAAGGCTCTCGTCTTTCACATCACCGGATGTAAAGCATTCGTAAAGGATTGAATCATGGCATTCGTCAAACGTGACAACAAGAACAAGAAGCGCTTCCAGCAACAGAACCCGCTGTTCAAGCGCAAGCGCTTCTGCCGCTTCACCGTGGCTGGCGTGGAACAGATCGACTACAAGGATCTGGACACCCTGAAGGACTTCATCGGCGACAACGGCAAGATCACGCCGGCCCGCCTGACCGGTACCAAGGCCCACTATCAGCGTCAGCTGGATACGGCGATCAAGCGTGCGCGTTTCCTCGCGCTGCTGCCGTACACCGACCTGCACAAGAACTGATAGGCCCTAGGTCCGTAACGGAGAAAACACGATGCAAGTCATTCTGCTGGAAAAAGTCATCAACCTGGGCAACCTGGGTGACATCGTCAAGGTGAAGGACGGTTACGCTCGTAACTTCCTGATCCCGTCGAAGAAGGCGCGCCGCGCCACGCAAACCGCGATCGCCGAATTCGAAGTCAAGCGCGCCGAGCTGGAAAAGGCCGCCGCCGAGAAGCTGGTCGCGGCGCAAGCCGAAGGCGAGAAGCTGAACGGCCTGACCGTCCAGGTCAGCCAGAAGTCGGGTGTGGACGGCCGTCTGTTCGGCTCGGTCACCAACGCCGACATCGCCGTGGCCCTGGAAGGCCAAGGCTTCAAGGTCGAGAAGGCTCAGGTTCGCCTGCCGAACGGCCCGCTGAAGATGGTGGGCGACCACCCGATCAGCGTCGCGCTGCACACCGACGTCGTGGTCGACGTGACCGTGTCGGTGCTGGGCGAGCAGGTCTAAGACCCGCTGCAGCGGTGCCGCTGCGCGGCGCCGCCCGAAGCACTGCAAGCAGAAAAGGCAGGAGCCCTGGCTCCTGCCTTTTTTGTTGCCCGCTGGCGCTGGCCGGCAGATGTTGGACGCACGTCCGGCAAATGTCCGGTGTAGTGCGTCCTCCTGCCAGCGTCCCGCCGTTATAATCCCTCCCCATGAACGCGCCCGTCGCCGACCCCCAACTCGACAACCTCAAGGTCCCGCCGCATTCCATCGAAGCCGAGCAGTCGGTGCTCGGTGGCCTGCTGCTGGACAATGCCGCCTGGGACCGCATTGCGGACTTCCTTTCGGAGGCGGATTTCTACCGCTTCGACCACCGGATGATCTTCCAGAGCATCGCCCGGTTGATCTCGGCCACAAAGCCGGCCGACGTGATCACGGTCTATGAAATGCTGCAGGTTGCGGGCAAGGCCGAGGAAGTTGGCGGGCTGGCGTACCTGAATTCGCTGGCACAGAACACGCCCAGCGCGGCCAATATCCGCCGCTATGCGGAAATCGTGCGCGAGCGTGCGGTGCTGCGCAAGCTGGTTACGGTGGCCGACGATATCGCCTCGGCCGCCTTCGCGCCCAAGGGGCGGGAAGTCCGCGAGCTGCTGGACGAAGCTGAATCCAAGGTCTTTGCGATCGCCGAGGAAGGCGCGCGCGGCCAGGCCGGCTTCCAGGAAATCCAGCCGCTGCTGACGCAGGTGGTGGAGCGCATCGACGAGCTTTACCATCGCGACAGCACCAGCGACGTGACCGGCGTGCCCACGGGCTTCGTGGACCTGGACCGGATGACCAGCGGCATGCAGGGCGGCGACCTGATCATCGTCGCCGGCCGCCCGTCGATGGGTAAGACCGCGTTCTCGCTGAACATCGGCGAGCATGTGGCGGTGGAGCAGGGCCTGCCGGTGGCAGTGTTCTCGATGGAAATGGCCGGCACGCAGCTGGCCATGCGTATGCTCGGCTCGGTCGGGCGGCTGGACCAGCACCGGTTGCGTACCGGCCGCCTGCTGGATGAAGACTGGCCACGCCTGACGCATGCCATCCAGCGCATGAACGATGCGCAGCTGTTCATCGACGAAACTCCCGCGCTGAACCCGATGGAACTGCGCGCGCGCTCGCGCCGGCTGGCGCGCCAGTGCGGGCAGCTCGGCCTGATCATCATCGACTACCTGCAGCTGATGTCGGGCTCCGGCGGCGGTGAGAACCGCGCGACGGAAATTTCAGAGATTTCCCGTTCTCTGAAGGGCTTGGCCAAGGAACTCAACTGCCCGGTGATCGCGCTGTCGCAGCTGAACCGAAGCCTGGAACAGCGTCCCAACAAGCGTCCGGTGATGTCCGACCTGCGTGAATCCGGCGCTATCGAACAGGATGCCGACGTGATCCTGTTCATCTACCGCGACGAGGTCTACAACCCCGATTCGCAGGACAAGGGCACCGCCGAAATCATTATCGGCAAGCAGCGTAACGGCCCGATCGGCACGGTGCGGCTGACCTTCCTGGGCCAGTTCACCAAGTTCGACAACTTCACCGGCGGCCCGGCGTTCTTCGACAACGACACCTGACGAAGTCAAGCCGCCTGCAGAGATCGCGCCGCTGGCCGTCTCGTTTGTGCCAAATCGGCGGGCAATGTCCGCGTAACCCTGTAAAATATTGCGCTTTGATGACAGCCGCCGACCCGGCGGCTGTCGTGCTTCGCGTTCAATCCATCTGCAACACATCAGCAGCGCTACACGCGCCGCCTTAAGGAACATTCCATGTTCGGCCGATTCATGCCCACCGAGGGCAAGTTCTTCGAATATTTCAACCAGCACGCCGACTGCGCGGTGACCGCCGCCCACGAGCTCCAGGCCCTGGTCAACGACCTGCCCAACGCCGAGGCCCATGCCCGCCGCGTCCAGGCCACCGAGAAGAAGGCCGACCGGATCACGCACGACACCATCGACCTGCTGCACAAGACCTTCATCACGCCGCTGGACCGCGACGAGATCCACAAGCTCATCACGACCATGGACGATATCCTGGACCTGATGGAAGACGTGGCCGAGACCATCTCGCTGTACGACGTGACCAACCTGACCGAAGAGGCGCTGCGCCTGGCCGCAATCTGCGTGCAGTGCTGCGACCAGGTCAAGATCGCGGTGGGCCTGCTCGAGGACATGGGGAATGCCAGCACCATCCTGAAGACCGCCCAGCAGATCGACCAGCTCGAGTCCGAGGCCGACCGCGTGATGCGCTCGGCGATGTCGAAGCTGTTCCGCGACGAGACCGACGTGAAGCGCCTGATCAAGCTGAAGGCCATCTACGAACAGCTCGAGACGATCACCGACAAGTGCGAGGACGTCGCCAACATCATCGAAGGCATCGTCCTGGAAAACGCCTGAGGCGGCAATCGGCATGCAGACCATTCAAATGAGCCTGTGGGTGATTGCCCTGCTGGTGGCGCTCGCGCTGCTGTTCGACTTCATGAACGGCTTCCATGACGCGGCCAACTCGATCGCCACGGTGGTGTCCACCGGCGTGCTCAAGCCGCACCATGCGGTCGCTATGGCGGCGATGTGCAACGTCGTCGCCATCTTCGTCTTTCACCTGAAGGTGGCGGCCACCGTCGGCACCGGCACCATCGATGTCGGGATCGTCGACCACTACGTCATCTTCGGCGCCCTGGTCGGGGCGATCGCCTGGAACGTCATTACCTGGTACTACGGCATCCCGTCGTCGTCGTCGCACGCACTGATCGGCGGGCTGGTCGGCGCGGCGGTGGCCAAGGCCGGCACCGGTGCGCTGGTTGGCAGCGGTCTGCTGAAGACGGTGGCCTTTATCCTGATCTCGCCGTTCCTGGGTTTCGTGCTTGGCTCGATCATGATGGTGATGGTGGGCTGGACCTTCTTCCGCACCCCGCCGTCGCGTGTAGACCGCTGGTTCCGCCGGCTGCAGCTGGTGTCGGCCTCGCTGTACAGCCTGGGCCATGGCGGCAATGATGCGCAGAAGACCATCGGCATCATCTGGATGCTGCTGATCGCCAGTGGCCACGTGATGGCTGGCGGCCAACCCCCGACATGGGTGATCGTGAGCTGCTATGTGGCCATCGGCATGGGCACGCTGTTCGGCGGCTGGCGCATCGTGCGAACCATGGGGCAGAAGATCACCAAGCTCAAGCCGGTGGGCGGCTTCTGTGCCGAGACCGGGGGAGCGCTGACGCTGTTCTTTGCCTCGGCGCTGGGCGTGCCGGTATCGACCACGCATACGATCACAGGGGCCATCGTCGGCGTCGGTTCGGCGCAGAAGATGTCCGCGGTGCGCTGGGGCGTGGCCGGCAATATCGTGTGGGCCTGGGTGCTGACGATCCCGGCATCGGCCTTCATGGCGGCGATCGCATGGTGGATCGGGCGCCATATCCTGTAACGCAGGGTTGGACGGTCATGCAAAAAGCCAGGCAGCTGCCTGGCTTTTTGTTTGCCCGCGTGCCAGGCGCTCAGCGGTTGGCGAAGGCGGCGATGGGATCGTCGTCGTCGGGCAGCGGGGCCGGTTCCGGTACCGGCGGCGCTGGTGCGGGGGCCGGTATAGCAGGCGGCGGCAGGTTGATCGCGCCGGAAACCACGCGCCGCGCGCCGTTGTAGCGCGAGGCCCAGTATGGCTTGCCCATGTCTTCCAGCCGCACGGTGCCGCCGGACGATGGCGCATGGACAAAGCGGTTCTGGCCGACGTAGATGCCGACATGCGAGTTGGCGCGTCCGGTGGTGTTGAAGAACACCAGGTCGCCGGAGGCGACTTCGCTGCGGTCGAGCGTGGTGCCGCGGGTGCCCATGGCTTCGGTGGTGCGCGGCAGGTCCACGCTGGCGGCACGGGATACCACATAGCGTACCAAGCCGCTGCAGTCAAAGCCGGCATCCGGCGTGTTGCCGCCGTAGCGGTAGGGCGTGCCGACCAGCGACATCGCCTGGATCGAGATCTCCTCGAGTCCGGCGCTGGGATCGACCATGGGCTTGCCGGGCGTACGCGGCAAGCTGCCATGGCGAGAGGGTGGGGAACTGGCGCACGCTGCCAGCAGCAGTGCGGCGGCGCAGAGCAGCGGCATGCCGGCCCGGGCAAGCGGGCCTGGCAGTGCGGGAGGACTGGAAGAGCTAGGGGTACGGGGCAATGGCATCGCTGGATTCCGGTCGCCGGCCTGCCGGCGCACCGGAAGCCTTGACGCTACCAGCGTAGCTGGGCGTTGCGCGTACCGGTGCTGACCTTGATCGACTTGGCCTGGCCCTTGTAACTGGCTTCGATATTGTAGCTGCCTTCCGGCGCACGTATCAGGCAGCGGGGGCCGGCGGCGCGGAAGGTTGCGACCTCCTGTTCGTCGCGTACCAGCTTGACCGCGACGTCGGACAGGAACTCGCCCGCGGCGCCTTGCGTGAACAGGATGCCGATATTGAAATCCTTCTCGCGCGCGGCCAGCGCATCGCGCTCGTCTTCGGCGACACCGCCGCAGACATAGCTGACCGGACCCATGGTGCGAATCACCAGGTCGTCAGCCGCTGCGCGCGCCTGAAGCGGGCCGGCCAGGACCATGGCAGCGCCAATCAGCGCGGCCAGGCGGAGATGCTGTTGGTTCATCGACGCCTCCGGTTGGGGGTGCGGGACAACAAGCGGATGTGCGGACATCATAGCCGCATTGTGCTTGCCGTTCACGACAGCGGGCCGGGGCGACCGCCCGCAAGGCAGGCGTCCCGGCTGCCGCCCGCGTCAGAGCACGTCGCCGGCGTGGTCGGCCAGGCGCGAGCGCTCGCCGCGCGCCAGCGTGATATGCCCGCTGTGGCTCCAGCCCTTGAAGCGGTCCACCACGTAGGTCAGGCCGGACGAGCCTTCGGTCAGGTACGGCGTGTCGATCTGCGCGATATTGCCCAGGCAGATGATCTTGGTGCCGGGGCCCGCGCGCGTCACCAGCGTCTTCATCTGCTTGGGCGTCAGGTTCTGTGCCTCGTCGATGATGACGAACTTGTTGACGAAGGTGCGGCCGCGCATGAAGTTCATGCTCTTGACCTTGATGCGCGAGCGGATCAGCTCCTGCGTGGCGGCGCGGCCCCAGTCGCCGGCGCTGTCGTCGCTCTTCTGCAGCACTTCAAGGTTGTCGTCGAACGCGCCCATCCACGGCTGCATCTTCTCTTCCTCGGTGCCGGGCAGGAAGCCGATGTCCTCGCCGACCGGCACGGTGGCGCGGGTGACGATGATCTCGTTGTAGAGCTTCTGGTCGAGCACCTGCTCCAGGCCTGCCGCCAGCGCCAGCAGCGTCTTGCCGGTACCGGCCTGGCCCAGCAGCGTGACGAAGTCGATGTCGGGATTCATCAGCAGGTTGAGCGCGAAGTTCTGCTCGCGATTGCGCGCGGTCACGCTCCACACATTGTTCTTGTGGTGCGTGTAATCCTTGAGCGTCTGCAGCAGTGCGGTCTTGCCGTTGATTTCCTTGACCTGCGCGTACAGCGGCAGGCTGCCGTCGACCGGTTCCAGGTAGACGAACTGGTTGACCAGGAAGGAAGGCACCAGCGGTCCGGTCAGGCGATAGAACATCGCGCCGGACTTGGGATCCTGCCAGCTTTCCACGCCCTTGCCGTGCTTGGCCCAGAAGTCGCCGGGCAACTGCATGACGCCGGCGTAGAGCAGGTCCTTGTCTTCCAGGACCTGGTCGTTGTAGTAGTCCTCCGCCGGCAGCCCCAGTGCGCGCGCCTTGATGCGCATGTTGATGTCTTTGGACACCAGCACGACCTGGCGCTCGGGGTATTGCTGCTGCAGCGCGCTGACCACGCCCAGGATCTGGTTGTCGGCCTTGCCCTGCGGCAGGCCCTCGGGCAGCTTGATGTCGTTCAGCCGCGTCTGGAAGAACAGCTTGCCCTGCGCGTCGCGGTTGCCGAGCTTCTCCAGCGGCAGGCCCTCGTCGAGTACGCCGTCGGTGCCGCCCACCAGCGAATCGAGCGTGCGGCTGACCATGCGCGCGTTGCGCGCGACTTCGCTCATGCCCTTCTTGTGGTTGTCCAGTTCTTCGAGCGTCATCATCGGCAGATAGATGTCGTGTTCCTCGAAGCGGAAGAGCGAGCTCGGGTCGTGCATCAGCACGTTGGTGTCGAGCACGAACAGCTTGCTCGGGCCTTCGGCCTTGCGCGCGCGGCGCGAGGTGCCGGCCACGGGCTTGACCAGGCTGACCGGCGGCGCGCTGGCCGTGGGCGCGGGCCCGGCCGGGGTCTCGGTGCTGCGGGCGCGGGTACCACCGGCGGCGCGCGCCTTCACGGCAGGCGCCCTGGCCTCGCCGGTTTCCAGCAATGCCACGCGCTCGAGTGCCGGCACAGGTTTCTTCAACTGTGTGGCGGACTTGGCCTTGGGCACCGCGGAGACCGGAGCGAATTCGCTCGGGTCCAGCAATTGGGCAGGCTTGGCGGGCATGGTAGGCAGCGGCATGCTTGGCTTTCCTTTCAGGGGGACGAGAGAGGGGCTAAGGCGTCCGTGCCGCGACGCGCGACTGCGTCGTGGTCATGGGCCGGGGCATGCATGCGCGAGGCACCCGGCGCGGACAGGCGTGAGCGCAAACAAAAAAGCCGCCATGCCTGCATAACAGGGTTGGCGGCTTCTTTGCGGACCGGCGACACGGCAGGTCCGCGACCGGCCTGTGGCGCGAACCGCCTGGGCCGGGAAGTCGAATCAGCGTGGCATCCGGAATCTGAACTCATTACGGGCCAATGTATCCGAAGGTCCCGGGTTTGGCAATTGGGTTTGGCAACCCTTTGCGGCGCCGGCTGTACGCGGTGTCGCAGCCACGCAAAACACGCAGGACCTCAGATGGCGCGCACCAGTTCCAAAATTTCGTCGACATGGTTCGGCACCTTGATGCCGCGCAGCTCGTGCCGCAGGATGCCCTTGCCGTCGATGACAAAGGTGCTGCGCTCGATGCCGCGATACTCCTTGCCATAAAGCTTTTTCATCTTGATGACATCGAACAGTGCGCACACCGCTTCGTCGGCATCGGAGATCAGTTCGAACGGCAGCTCGAGCTTGGCCTTGAAGTTCTCGTGCGAACGGATGCTGTCGCGCGAGATGCCGAACACCTGCACGCCGGCCTTGGTGAAATCCTCGTACTGGTCGCGGAAGTTCATGGCCTCCGTGGTGCAACCCGGCGTGTTGTCCTTCGGGTAGAAGTACAGCACCACCGTCTTGCCGCGGAAGTCGGCAAGGCGGAAGGTGGCGTCGCCGGTCATCGGCGCGCTGAAGTCGGGTACGGCCTTGTTGAGACTGATCGTCATTCTTGTGGCTCCTGGGCAAGGGGCAGGGAGATTCGGGAAGGGGGGTGCTGCCACCTTAGCGGGAGCAGATTGGGGCGCGCACCCGGACTTCAAGCGTGGCGTGGGCTCAACTTCGGCGTGGGCGCACCACGCGATCCCGCTTCGACCTCAGGCAGCGCCGGCGGCCGGCTCGATCAGCAGCACCGCAGCCACCTTGCGGCCCTCGGCCATCAGGATGTTGTAGGTGCGGCAGGCGGCCTGCATGTCCATCGCGTCGACGCCCACATGGCGGCGCGAGAGCGATGCGGTCAGGCGCGGGTGCGGGAAGCGCAGGCGCGAGCCGGTGCCAAGCAGCACCACTTCGGGATTGAGTTCGGCCAGCTGTTCGAAATGAGCCGGCTCGAGTTCTTCGAAGCGGTTCACCGGCCAGGGCCGGATTTCGCCCTCGGGCATGACCAGGATCGAGGTGGTGTGGCGGACGAGGTTGATCTCGATATAGTCCGGCCCATAGGCCGTGACGGTATTCAGCGACTGGGGCTGGTCGGCGTGGAGTTTCACTTGGAGGCCTCTGCGGCGGCCGCCGCGGATTGCATGGCCGGCCCGTGGGGCGGAAGGCCGGCAGCGCGGGCGGTCGTGGTGTGACGGGCAGGACAGGCGCAGGGCCGGGCCATGGCCCGCGTTCGCTTGCCGTACGCGCCGGTGGCGTACGCTGCAATGCAAGAATCCCTGCCGAAGTCTGTCATAATCCGATAAATTATAGCTTTTGCCTCCCTGTTTGCCACGCCTGTGCCACGCGCGCGTTGCATTGCAGCGGACGGCGCCTCCGCGTTCTTCCAGATTTAGCCAGGTTTTCTGCCCGGTGCCGCCGACGCGGCACACTATGCCTGCCCGACAGCCTGACCGACAGCTTGCCCCGACATCGCCGTGAAACCCATCCAGAAATCCAACAAACTCAATAACGTTTGCTACGACATCCGCGGTCCGGTGCTGGAAAAGGCCAAGCAGATGGAGGAAGAAGGGCACAAGATCATCAAGCTGAATATTGGCAACCTCGCCGTATTCGGTTTTGACGCGCCGGAAGAGATTCAGCAGGACATGATGCGAAATCTGCCGAATTCGGCAGGTTATTCTGATTCCAAGGGCATTTTCGCTGCACGCAAGGCGATCATGCACTATACCCAGCAAAAAAATATCGAAGGCGTTGGCCTGGACGATATTTATGTCGGCAACGGCGCCTCCGAGCTGATCGTGATGGCGGTCAACGCGCTGCTCAACACCGGCGACGAAGTGCTGGTGCCGGCGCCGGACTACCCGCTGTGGACCGCCGCGGTCAGCCTGTCCGGCGGCACGCCGGTGCACTATATCTGCGACGAGGCCAACGAGTGGATGCCCGATCCGGCCGATATCCGCGCCCGCATCACGCCGCATACCAAGGCCATCGTCATCATCAACCCGAACAACCCCACCGGGGCGCTGTATTCGGATGAGCTGCTGCTCGAGATCGTCGCCATCGCGCGCGAGCATGGCCTGATCATCTTCGCCGACGAGATCTACGACAAGGTCCTGTACGACGGCGTCACCCACACCTCGATTGCCTCGCTGTCGACCGACGTGCTGACGGTGACCTTCAACGGCCTGTCCAAGAACTACCGCTCGTGCGGCTACCGCGCGGGCTGGATGGTGGTGTCGGGCGACAAGCGCCCGGCCATCGACTACATCGAAGGCCTGAACATGCTGTCGTCGATGCGCCTGTGCGCCAACGTGCCGGGCCAGTGGGCGATCCAGACCGCGCTGGGCGGCTACCAGAGCATCAACGACCTGGTCGCGGAAGGCGGGCGCCTGCGCCGCCAGCGCGACCTGGCCTATGAACTGATCACCGCGATCCCGGGCGTGACCTGCGTCAAGCCCAAGGCGGCGCTGTACCTGTTCCCGAAGCTGGACCTGTCGATGTACCCGGTGCAGGACGACCAGGAGTTCATCTACGAACTGCTGCAGGAGTCCAAGGTGCTGCTGGTGCAGGGCTCCGGCTTCAACTGGGCCAAGCCCGACCATTTCCGCATCGTGTTCCTGCCGCATGAGGAAGACCTGCGCGAGGCCATCGGCCGTATCGCGCGCTTCCTCGAGGCGTACCGGAAACGCCACGGCAAGGCAGCGGCCTGATTTCGCGGGCTGCGCCGCAACCCATCCTTAGCAACTCAGAAGATTGTCCATGAACCCCATCAAAGTTGGCCTGCTCGGCATCGGTACCGTCGGTAGCGGCACGTTCAACGTGCTCAAGCGCAACCAGGAAGAAATTCGTCGCCGCGCCGGCCGCGGCATCGAGATTGCCGTGGTGGCCGATCTCAACACCGAACGCGCGCGCGAACTGACCAACGGGGAAGTGGAGATCGTCAGCGACGCGCACCAGGTGGTGACGCGCCCCGACATCGACATCGTCATCGAGCTGATCGGCGGCTACGGCATTGCGCGCGAACTGGTGCTCAAGGCCATCGAGAACGGCAAGCACGTGGTCACCGCCAACAAGGCGCTGCTGGCCGTGCATGGCAACGAGATCTTCGAAGCCGCGCGCAAGAAGGGCGTGATCGTGGCCTTCGAAGCCGCGGTCGCCGGTGGCATCCCCATCATCAAGGCGCTGCGCGAAGGCCTGACCGCCAACCGCATCCAGTGGATCGCCGGCATCATCAACGGCACCACCAACTTCATCCTGTCCGAGATGCGCGACAAGGGCCTGGATTTCGACGTGGTCCTGAAGGAAGCGCAGCAGCTGGGCTACGCGGAAGCCGATCCCACCTTCGACATCGAGGGCGTCGATGCCGCGCACAAGGTCACGCTGATGAGCGCGATCGCCTTCGGCATGCCGGTGCAGTTCGACCGCGCGCACGTGGAGGGCATCACGAAGCTGTCCGCCACCGACATCAAGTACGCCGAGGAACTGGGCTACCGCATCAAGCTGCTGGGCATCACGCGCCGCCGCGACGACGGCGTGGAGCTGCGCGTGCATCCGACCCTGGTGCCGGCCGCGCGCCTGATCGCGAACGTGGAAGGTGCGATGAACGCCGTGCTGGTGCAGGGCGACGCCGTGGGCGCCACGCTGTACTACGGCAAGGGTGCCGGCGCCGAGCCGACCGCCTCGGCCGTGATCGCCGACCTGGTCGACGTGACCCGCCTGCACACCGCCGACCCGAACCACCGCGTGCCGCACCTGGCGTTCCAGCCCGACGAGCTGTCGAGCGTGCCGGTGCTGCCGATCGAAGAGATCAACAGCTCGTACTACCTGCGCATGCGCGTGGCCGACGAGACCGGCGTGCTGGCCGAGATCACCCGCATCCTGGCCGAGGGCGGCATCTCGATCGACGCCATGCTGCAGAAGGAATCGCGCGAAGGCGAGCCGCAGACCGACATCATCATCCTCACGCACATCACGCGCGAGAAGCACGTCAACGCCGCCATCGCCAAGATCGAGGCGCTGTCGACCGTGCTGTCCGACGTGACGCGCCTGCGCATGGAAGAACTGAACTAAGCGCAGCCACCGCATAGCCACAGCAGAGCCACATGAAATACCAGTCGACCCGCGGCCATGACATGCCGCAATCGTTCTCCGAGATCCTGCTCGGCGGCCTGGCCCCCGATGGCGGCCTGTACCTGCCCAAGCAGTATCCGCAAGTCACGGCCGACGAGCTGGAGGCCTGGCGCAAGCTGCCGTATGCCGACCTGGCCTACGAGGTCCTGCGCAAGTTCTGCGACGACATTCCTGCCGAGGACCTGCGCGCGCTGACGCGCAAGACCTATACCGCCGAGGTGTACTGCAACGCGCGCGAGGGCGATAACACCGCCGACATCACGCCGCTGCGCACGCTGGGCGAAGAAGGCGGTACGAAGCTGCAACTGCTGGGCCTGTCCAACGGCCCGACGCTGGCCTTCAAGGACATGGCGATGCAGTTGCTCGGCAACCTGTTCGAGTACGCGCTCGCCCGTGCCGGCCAGGAGCTGAACATCCTGGGCGCGACCTCCGGCGACACCGGCAGCGCCGCCGAATACGCGATGCGCGGCAAGCGCGGCATCCGTGTGTTCATGCTGAGCCCGCACCGCAAGATGAGCGCGTTCCAGACCGCGCAGATGTTCAGCCTGCAGGACCCGAATATCTTCAACATCGCCATTGAAGGCGTGTTCGACGACGCGCAGGACATCGTCAAGGCCGTCTCCAACGACCACGAATTCAAGGCCCGCCAGAAGATCGGCACGGTCAATTCGATCAACTGGGCGCGCGTGGTGGCCCAGGTGGTTTACTACTTCAAGGGCTGGCTGCTGGCGACCGACGGCCCGGGCCAGAAGGTCTCGTTCTGCGTGCCGTCGGGCAACTTCGGCAATGTCTGCGCCGGCCATATCGCGCGCATGATGGGGCTGCCGATCGACAGGCTGGTGGTCGCCACCAACGAGAACGACGTGCTCGACGAGTTCTTCCGCACCGGCGCCTACCGCGTGCGCAAGTCGGCCGAGACGTATCACACCTCCAGCCCGAGCATGGATATCTCCAAGGCCTCGAACTTCGAGCGCTTCGTGTTCGACCTGCTGGGCCAGGACGCCGGCAAGCTGGCTGCGCTGTTCCGCGACGTGGATGAGAAGGGCGGCTTCGACCTGGCGGGCACGCCGGAATTCGACCGCATCCGCGCATTCGGCTTTGTCTCGGGCCGCAGCACGCACGAGGACCGGCTGGCGACCATCCGCGACCTGTCGTCGCGCTATGGCATCACCATCGATACCCACACCGCCGATGGCGTCAAGGTGGCGCGCGAGCATCTCAGCGCCGGCGTGCCGATGGTGGTGCTGGAAACCGCGCTGCCGGCCAAGTTCGCCGACACCATCCGCGAGGCGCTCGGCCACGAGCCGGAGCGTCCGGCCAGGTTCGAGGGCATCGAGAGCCTGCCGCAGCGCTTTGAAGTGATGCCGGCCGACGCCGCCAGGGTCAAGGCCTATATCGCCGGCCACACCGGCCTGTAAGCACGCTGGCGCCAAGGGCACGCTGCGGCACCGCGGCGTGCCGTGTCCGCGCCAACTCGCTACAATCAGGCTGCGGGCCCGATCCCCGGCCCCCGGATTGCTTCCTGCTGTCATGGCGGAGGCGATGCGCGGGCCGTTTCTTTTTGGCCAACCCGCATGGGCCAACCCTTCCTGCACATCGCACCATGACCCAAGCCGCAGCACCTTCCCGTCCCCCGATGCTGACCATGGCCCAGGCGCTCGATGCGCTGCTGTCCGCCGCGCGCCCGCTGGCGCAGGTAGAGCAGGTCGACACGCTTGACGCCAATGGCCGCGTGCTGGCCGCGCCCGTGACCAGCACGCTGCGCGTGCCGCCGGCGGACAACACCTCGATGGATGGCTACGCCATGCGCGCCGCCGATGTCCCGGCAGCGGGCACGCGGCTGCGCGTGTCGCAGCGGATTCCGGCGGGGCATGTCGGCACCGAACTGCAGCCGGGCACCGCCGCGCGCATCTTTACCGGCGGCCTGATTCCGCCAGGCGCCGACGCCGTCGTGATGCAGGAGCAATGCACGGCGGAGGGCGAGGACGTGATCGTCAACCACGTGCCGCAATCCGGTGAATGGATCCGGCGCGCAGGCGAGGACATCGAGGCCGGCAGCGTGATCCTGCCCGCGGGCACGCGGCTGACGCCGCAGGCGCTGGGCCTGGCCGCGTCGGTCGGGCAGGCTAAGCTGGACGTGGTGCGCCGCGTGCGCGTCGCGGTGTTTTTCACCGGCGACGAACTGGCGATGCCGGGCGAGCCGCTCAAGCCGGGCGCGATCTACAACTCGAATCGCTTCACGCTGCGCGGCCTGCTGGAAAACCTGGGCTGCGAGGTCAGCGACTTCGGCATCGTGCCCGATACGCTGGCGGCCACGCGCGAGACGCTGCGCCGCGCGGCGCAGGGGCACGACCTGATCATCACGTCGGGTGGCGTGTCGGTCGGCGAGGAAGACCATATCAAGCCCGCGGTCGAGGCGGAAGGTCGCCTCGACATGTGGCAGATCGCAATCAAGCCGGGCAAGCCGCTGGCGTTCGGCCAGGTCAACAGCGCAGGGCCCGACCGGGCGTTTTTCCTGGGCCTGCCGGGCAACCCGGTGTCGAGCTTCGTTACCTTCCTGCTGTTCGTGCGGCCGTTCATCCTGCGCCTGCAGGGCGTTGCCGACGTGGCGCCGCGCCGCCTGCCGCTGCGCGCCGATTTCGAACTGAACAAGGGCGACCGCCGCAACGAGTTCCTGCGCGCGCGCATCAATACCGAAGGCGGGCTGGACCTGTTTCCCAACCAGAGTTCCGGCGTGCTCACGTCCACGGTATGGGGCGACGGGCTGATCGACAACCCTCCCAACCAGGCCATCGCGTGCGGCGATACCGTGCAGTTCATTCCGTTTGACGGCCTGCTCGCATAGCCGGCCCGCATTACCAGCATGTACACAGAGGCAGTCATGACCATCGAACTACGATTCTTCGCCAGCGTGCGCGAACAACTCGGCGTGGCCGAGGAGCGCGCCGAGGTGCCGGCCGAGGTCCGCACCGTGGGCGAGTTGCGCCAGTGGCTGCGCCAGCGCGGCGGCGCCTGGGCCGAGACCCTGGCCGAAGGCCGCGCGCTGCGCATGGCCGTCGACCACGCGGTGGCGCGCCCCGACACGGCGATCACCGATGGTTGCGAGGTTGCCTTCTTCCCGCCCGTTACCGGAGGCTGAGATGAGCGTCAGGGTTCAGCGCGAGGATTTCGACCTGGGCGCCGAGGTGGCGGCACTGCGCGCCGGCAACCCGCAGGTCGGCGCCGTGGCCAGCTTTATCGGCACAGTGCGCGATGTCAGCGAGGGCAGCGCCATCAGCGCGATGGAGCTGGAGCACTACCCGGGCATGACCGAGAAGGCGCTGGCGCAGATCGAGGCGGCGGCGTGCGCGCGCTGGGAACTGCTGGGCGTCACCGTCATCCATCGCGTCGGCCCGCTGCTGCCGCTGGACCAGATTGTGCTGGTCGCGGTCGCATCGAAGCATCGCGGCAATGCGTTCGCGGCTTGCGAATTCATCATGGACTACCTCAAGTCCGAAGCGCCGTTCTGGAAGAAGGAAGAAACGCCGGAAGGCGCGCGCTGGGTCGATGCACGCGTGACCGATGAGGACGCGCTGAAGCGCTGGGGTATCCAGTCGCTCAACGCCAGCGGAGAGGGTGGAGAGGGCAGCGAGGGCAAGCCCTGATGGGCCCGTTGGGGTTTGTCGCCGTCGGCGTCGGCGCCGCGGCGGGGGCATGGCTGCGCTGGGGTTTCTCGGTGCTGTGGAATGCGCTCAACCCCGCGCTGCCGTACGGCACGCTGGCCGCCAACCTGCTGGGCGGCTACCTGATCGGGCTTGCCGTCGGTTTTTTCGATACCCATGCCGGCCTGCCGCCCGAATGGCGCCTGCTGGCCATCACCGGTTTCCTTGGCGGCCTGACCACGTTCTCGACCTTTTCCAGCGAGGTGCTTGCCAACCTGCTCGCCGGCGACTACGGCTGGGCAGCGATGCACCTGCTGCTGCACCTGGGCGGCTCGCTGCTGCTGACCGCGCTGGGACTCTGGACTTACCGCGTGCTGGCCTGAGCCACCAGCGCGCGCAGCGCGGCATTGAATACCTGCGGCTGCTCCATGTGCGGACTGTGGCCGGCGCCGGCGATCACGGTGAGGCCCGCGTCGGGCCGCAAGTCGCGGGTGGCGATGCCTACTGCCGGGGCGTACAGCCGGCTGGCCTCGCCATACAGGTGGAACAGCGGCAGGCGCGCCGTGCGCAGCGTGTCGAGGAAGTCCTGCCTTGCCATGTCTTCCCATAGCGCGGCCAGCGTGGCGGCCTCGCAGCTCTGCGCCATCCGCGCAATGCGCTGCATCGCCGCGCCGTCGGGGCGCCGTCCTGCCGCCCACAGTCCCAATGCCACCGAAGGCGCCAGCCGCGGCCAGTCGGCGCGGATGCGCGCCGCCATCTGCCTGGCCTGGGTCATGTCGTAATGGCCGTGGAGTCCGTGCGGCCATTGCGGGTCGGTGACCAGCCGGGGCGTCATGTCGATGCTGCCAACTGCCGCCAGTGGACAACCCGGATGGTCGCGCAGCAGCGTCCATGCCACCATCGCGCCCATCGACCAGCCCGCCACGACCACATCGTCCAGCCCGAGATGGCCGACCAGCGCCGCGGCATCGCGCGCCAGCGCCGCGATGGTGGTGCCGGTGCCGTGCCGCGACAGCCCGTGGCCGGCATGGTCGGGCGCAATCACCCTGAATCCCGCCCGCGCCAGCGCGCGCTGGCCGTCGAAGGTTTCGCCGGTGACGGACCAGCCATGCAGCAGCAGCAGCGGCCGGCCGGCGCCGGCTTCGCGCCAGCCCGGCAAGGCGCCATGCGCCGGATGTGTGGAAAAGGGCGGGGCGGCGGCGCTGTCACAAGCCGAATCGGGAGCGTCCAACGACGTGTCTCTCCAGGCGGTAGGTGGGGGGGCGATGCAAGCGAGGGCAGGGTGCGCCTCTATTGACATCCACGCCGGTCAATTTATACGATGAAACATGAATCAGATATCAGGTTTTGCCTGCATATCGGTTTCCGGGGTGGCGGCAGGGGCGAGGAGGAGTAGGAGGAGGTGCCTGCGGCATGACCCGAAGCGGCTGGCATTCCCATGACAAGGCGCGCAGCGCCACCGGAGACAAGATGTCCCAGACCGAGACTGGCGAAGTCGGTGAAGCCACCGACATGGCCCACGCCGGCGGCATGTGCCCGCCCAAGACCGCGCGCGGGCAGAAGACCCGTGCAGCGTTGCTGCGCGCCGCCGAAAAGGTGTTCGGCGAGAAGGGCTACTACGCCGCGTCGATCTCCGAGATCACGCAGGAAGCCAAGGTCGCCATGGGCACCTTCTACCTGTACTTCAAGGACAAGGAAGATATTTTCCGAGCGCTGGTCGGCCACATGCTGGAGCTGGTGCGCACCCACCTGCGCAAGCACGTGGCCAACGCCGCCAGCCAGATGGAAGCCGAGCGGCTGGGCCTGAAGGCCTTTCTCTCCTTCGTTTCGCGCCACAAGAACCTGTACCGCATTGTGCTGGACTCGTACTCGGTGGACGAAACCATCTACAGCAGCTATTTCCAGGTCTTTGCCGAGCTCTACAGCCGGCGGCTGGAGCGCGCCGAAGAGCAGGGCGAAATCGTCCCCGGCGATGCCGAGGTGCGCGCGTGGTGCCTGATCGGCATCAGCAACTTCCTCGGCATGCGCTATGCGCGCTGGAAGCGTCCGGCCTCCATGGAGAAGGTGGTCGATACCGCCTTCGACCTGATCGCCCACGGCCTGCAGCCGCGATGACCACGGCCGCAGATCCGCTGGTCTTGCTCGAACGCCGGGACGGCGTGGCCCTGCTGCGCCTCAACCGGCCGCAGCGGCACAACAGCCTCGTGCCGGCGTTGCTGGAAGCCTTGCTGGCCGCACTGGACGAGGTCGAAGCCGACACGTCGGTCCGTGCCGTGGTGCTGACGCATGCAGGGCGCAATTTCTCGACTGGCGGCGACGTGGCGGCCTTTGCGGCGCAAGGCGATGGCATTGCCGCCTACGCCAGCGAGTTGCTCGCGCTGCTGAACCGTTCGATCCTGCGCCTCACGGCACTGCGTTGTCCGGTGGTGGCGGCCGTCGAAGGCTGGCTGACCGGCGGCTCGCTCGGGCTGGCGCTGGCCTGCGACATGGCCGTACTGGCGCAGGATGCGCGCATCGCGCCGTTCTACACGGTGGTGGGCTTCAGCCCGGACGGCGGCTGGACGGCGATGCTGCCGCAGCTGGCCGGTCCGGCACGGGCGCGCGCCTGGCAACTGAACAACACGGTCGTGGCGGCGCCGGATGCCGTCATGCATGGCCTGGCCTCTGCGCTGTCCGCACCCGGTGCGGCAGAGGCCGATGCAATCGCGCTGGCGCGCGGCGTGGCGGACAAGTTGCCCGGCAGCGTGGCGCATACCCGCGCGCTGCTGCGCTGGGACGCCGACGCGCTGGCAGCGGGCCTGGAACGCGAGCGCGCCGCCTTCGTCGCGCAAATCTCCAGCGCGGAGACCGCCGACGGCATGCGCCGCTTCCTTGCCGGGCGCACGCGAGAGTAGCCGGGCAGTAGAAATTCCCGCAGTTGCAGCAGGTTCCCGCCCTTCTAACGCAAAAGAACCCGAACACAGGAGACAGCCATGCAAAGCAACCCCCTCGCCGTACGCGCCCTGGTCATGGCCGCCGGCCTTCTTGCCACCGGCGCCGCGCTGGCCAAGGATATCCGCATCGCCCACGTCTACGACAAGACCGGCGCGCTGGAAGCGTATGCCAAGCAGACCCAGACCGGCCTGCTGATGGGCCTGGAATACGCCACCAACGGCACCATGACCGTCAACGGCAACAAGCTGGTGGTGATCGAAAAGGATACGCAGGGCAAGCCTGACGTGGCCAAGGCGCAGCTTGCCGCCGCCTACAGCGACGACCGCGCCGATATCGCCGTCGGCCCGACGTCGTCCGGCACCGCGCTGGCGATGCTGTCGGTGGCGGAGGAATACAAGAAGGTGCTGCTGGTCGAGCCCGCCGTCGCCGATTCGATCACCGGCGACAAATGGAACCGCTATATCTTCCGCACCGGCCGCAATTCGTCGCAGGACGCGATCTCCAATGCCGTGGCGCTGGACAAGCCGGGCGTGACCATCGCCACGCTGGCGCAGGACTATGCCTTCGGCCGCGACGGCGTGAAAGCGTTCAAGGGCGCGCTCAAGAACGCGAAGATCGTCCATGAGGAATACCTGCCCACCAACACCACGGACTTCACTGCCGGTGCGCAGCGCTTGTTCGATTCGCTCAAGGACAAGCCTGGCCGCAAGGTGATCTTCATCATCTGGGCCGGCGCCGGCAATCCGTTCAAGATCGCGGACCTCGATCCCAAGCGCTACGGCATCGAGATCGCCACCGGCGGCAATATCCTCCCGGCGATGACCAGCTACAAGAACTTCCCCGGCATGGAAGGGGCCACGTACTACTACTTCGGCATCCCGAAGAACAAGGCCAACGAGTGGCTGGTGTCGAACCACTACAGCAAGTTCAAGGCACCGCCCGATTTCTTCACCGCCGGCGGCATGACCGCTGGCATCGCGCTGGTCGAGGCGCTGAAGAAGACCAACGGAGACACCGGCACCGACAAGCTGATCATGGCGATGGAAGGCATGTCTTTCGAGACCCCCAAGGGCAAGATGACCTTCCGCAAGGAAGACCACCAGGCGATGCAGTCGATGTACCACTTCAAGATCAAGGTGGACCCGGCCTTTGCCTGGGGCGTGCCCGAGCTCGTGCGCGAGATCAAGCCCGAAGAGATGAACGTGCCCGTGCGCAACCAACGCTGATGAACGCGCCAGCCCCCTCCGCCCCCTCGGCCTCCTCCGCCCGCTCTGCCGGCCTGCCGGCGTCGCAGTCGCCCGCTGCGCAGCGCGGCACGGCCGCGGCGGCCGGCGCCCGGCCGCTGCTCGAGACGCGCGACCTGACCATCCGCTTCGGCGGCCATGTCGCGGTCAATGCGGTGTCGTGCGCATTCCGGCCGGGCGAGCTGACCTGCATCGTCGGCCCGAACGGCGCCGGCAAGACCACGTACTTCAACCTGGTCTCGGGGCAGTTGCCGCCCTCCGCCGGGCAGATCCTGCTCGACGGCGAGGACGTGACGCGCCTGCCGGTGTCGCAGAAGACCCGGCGCGGCATCGGCCGGGCCTTCCAGCTGACCAGCCTGTTCCCGCAGCTGTCCGTGCTGGAGAACGTGCGGCTGGCGGTGCAGGCGCGGCAGCAGCGCGGCATCGACCTGATCTCGATGTGGACCAGTCACCGCGACATACGCGCGCAGGCGCTGGCGATCCTGGAGCGGGTGGCGCTGGCGGGCAAGCAGCACCTGGTGGTGGCGTCGCTGCCGCATGGCGACCAGCGCAAGCTGGAAGTCGGCATCCTGCTGGCGCTGCAGCCGCGCGTGTTCATGTTCGACGAACCCACCGCGGGGATGAGCGTGGACGAAGTGCCGGTGATCCTGGACCTGATCCGCGAGATCCGCCAGGACCGCAGCAAGACGGTGCTGCTGGTCGAGCACAAGATGGATGTGGTGCGCTCGCTGGCGGATCGCATCATCGTGCTGCACAACGGCACGCTGGTGGCCGACGGCGACCCCGCCGAGGTGATCGCATCGCCGGTAGTGCAGCAGGCTTACCTGGGCATGGCGGAGGAAGAGAAGGAGGGCGGCAACCATGGCTGACGCGCAACACGCCACGCCGATCCTGCGGCTGCAGGGCGTGCAGACCCATATCGGCCCGTACCACATCCTGCACGGCGTCAGCTTCGACGTGCCGCGCGGCGGCGTGACCATGCTGCTGGGGCGCAACGGCGCCGGCAAGACCACCACGCTGCGCACCATCATGGGTTTGTGGCAGGCAAGCGCCGGCACGGTGAGCTTCGACGGCACGGACATCACGCGCCACAGCACGCCGTCGATCGCGCAGGCAGGCATTGCCTACGTGCCGGAGAACATGAGCGTGTTTTCCGACCTCACCGTGGCCGAGAACATGCGCCTGGCCGCGCGCAGCGGGGCCATCGACGAGCGGCGGCTGGACTGGGTCTTTCGCATGTTCCCGGCACTGAAGACCTTCTGGCACCAGCGTGCCGGCGTGCTGTCGGGCGGGCAGAAGCAGATGCTGTCGGTGGCGCGCGCGATCATCGAGCCGCGCAAGCTGCTGATCGTCGACGAGCCCACCAAGGGGCTGGCACCCGCGATCATCCAGAACATGATCCATGTCTTCCGCGAGCTCAAGCAGACCGAAGTGTCGATCCTGCTGGTGGAGCAGAACTTCAACATGGCAAAGTCGGTGGGGGATACGGTGGCAGTGATGGATGACGGACGCACCGTGCATGCGGGAACGATGGCGGCGCTGGCGGGGGATGACGGGCTGCAGCAGCAATTGCTGGGGCTGTCGCTGGCGGCACACCAGTAGCGCCGTGCAGGACTGATGGTTTGCTCCCCTCTCCCGCGTGCGGGAGAGGGGAGCAAACAACGTGCGGCCGATACGCCCGCCGCAGGATGGAGACCCATGACAACTTCAACGACCTTACCTACCGCACCGCCGGCAGCCCTGCCCAAGGTCCGGCTCGACTGGACCCCGCTGGCCCTGGCGCCGCTGCTGATGCTGCTAGCCTTCCCGCTGGTCGGCAGCCCTTCGACCTGGCTCACGCTGACCATCGCCGGCCTGGCGATGGGGATGATCATCTTCGTGGTGTCCTCCGGCCTGACGCTGGTCTTCGGCCTGATGGACGTGCTCAATTTCGGCCACGGCGCCTTCATCGCGCTGGGCGCCTACGTGGCGGCATCGGTGCTGCTGCCGATGGCAGGCTGGGTGGAGGCGGACAGCCTCGTGCAGAACCTGGCGGTCTTCGCGCTGGCGATTGCCGCGGCCATGGTCGCGGCCGGCGCGGTCGGGCTGTTCTTCGAGCGCGTGGTGGTGCGCCCCGTCTATGGCCAGCACCTGAAGCAGATCCTGATCACCATGGGCGGCATGATTGTCGCCGAGCAGCTGATCAAGGCGATCTGGGGCCCGGAAACCATTGCGCTGCAGGTGCCCACCACCTTCCGCGGCGCGGTGCTGCTAGGCGATGCCGCGATCGAGAAATACCGGCTGATCGCGATGGCCCTCGGGCTGGTGATCTTTATCGCGATGGTGCTGCTGCTCAACCGCACCCGCATCGGCCTGCTGATCCGCGCGGGCGTGGAGAACCGCGAGATGGTCGAGGCGCTCGGCTATCGCATCCGCCGGCTGTTTATCGGCGTGTTCGTGGTCGGCGCTGGGCTCGCCGGGCTGGGCGGCGTGCTGTGGGGGCTGTACCAGCAGAACATCACCGCGGCGATCGGCGCGCAGGTGAACGTGCTGATCTTCATCGTCATCATCATCGGCGGGCTGGGTTCGACCACGGGCTGCTTTGTCGGCGCGCTGCTGGTCGGCCTGATGGCCAACTACACCGGTTTCCTGTACCCGAAGGTTGCGCTGTTCTCCAACATCCTGCTGATGATGCTGATCCTGCTGTGGCGCCCGCAAGGACTGTTCCCGGTGGCACGGCGCTGAACGGAGCGACACGACCATGATCCGACTTCTCTCCGGCGATCTGCCGCGCAGCCGCGTGCTCACCGTGATCCTGCTGCTGATCCTGCTGGCGCTGGCCTGCGCGCCGTTCGCCTTTCCCGGCGCGCGCGCACTGAACATGGCGGCCAAGATCTGCATCTTCGTGGTGCTGGTGGCCAGCTATGACCTGCTGCTGGGCTACACCGGCATCGTCTCGTTTGCGCACACCATGTTCTTCGGCATCGGCGGCTATGGCGTGGCCATCGCGATGTCGCGCATGGAGCCGGGCTGGGGCGCGCTCGCCGTGGGCGCCGCGGGCGCGCTGGCGGTCTCGGCGCTGCTGGCTTTCCTGATCGGCCTGTTCTCGCTGCGCGTGCGTGCGATCTTCTTCGCGATGATCACGCTGGCGGTGGCGACCGCCTTCGCCACGCTGGTGTCGCAGCTGTCGGAATGGACCGGCGGCGAGGACGGGCTGACCTTCAAGGTGCCCGAGGTGCTGCGCCCGGGCTTCTCGCTCGGCGACGCCGAGCTGCTGGGCGTGCCGCTGACCGGCAAGCTGCTGAGCTACTACCTGGTGTTTGCCGGCGCGCTGGTGCTGTTCCTGGCGCTGCTGCGCGTCGTCAATTCGCCGTTCGGCCGCGTGCTGCAGGCGATCCGCGAGAATGACTTCCGTGCCGAGGCCATCGGCTACCGCACTGTGGTCTACCGCACGGTATCGACGGTCTTGTCTGCGATGTTCGCCACGCTGGCCGGGGTGCTGATGGCGGTTTGGCTGCGCTATAACGGTCCTGACACCTCGCTGTCATTCGAGATCATGGTCGACATCCTGCTGATCGTGGTGATCGGCGGCATGGGCACGATCTACGGCGCGGTGATCGGGACGGTGCTGTTCCTGGTGGCGCAGACCTACCTGCAGGACGTGATGAAGCTGGCGAGCGACGCCACCACGGCGCTGCCGCTGCTGTCGTCGCTGCTGCATCCGGACCGCTGGCTGCTGTGGCTCGGCCTGCTGTTTATCCTGAGCGTCTACTACTTCCCGCAGGGCGTGGTGGGGCGGCTGCGCGGCAATCGGGCCGTGCAGGACGTGGCAACCTGAGCGGAGGCCCGCGCAATGTACGTAATCGACTGGCTGCACAAGAACGCGCAGCACACCCCCGACAAGATCGCGCTGGTGGACGTGGAAAGCGGCCGCCGGGTGACCTATCGCCAGTTCGACGAGCGCGCCAGCCGCTTCGCCGAATACCTGGCCGAAGGCCTGCAGCTGGCGCCAGGCACGCGCGTCGCCGTGCTGGCGCACAACAGCTCCGACTATTTCGAGATGCTGTACGGCTGCGCCAAGGCCGGCATGGTGATGGTGTGCCTGAACTGGCGCCTGCCCGCGGCGGAATTGCTGCCGATCCTGCAGGACTGCACGCCCGAGGTGTTGGTCGCCGGCGATGGCTTCCTGGCCGTGGCCGCCGAACTGGCGCGCACCTTGCCGCTGCGCGCGGTGCTGCATCTTGCCGACGACGAGGCGGCCGATGTACCCGGTGGCTGGACCGAGTACGAAGCCGTGCTCGACGCGGCCTCGGGGCGCATCATCGAGATGCCGTGCCGCGACGAGTCCGAGGTATGGCACCTGCTGTACACCTCCGGCACCACCGGCAGGCCCAAGGGCGTGATCCAGACCTATGGCATGGTGTTCTTCAACGCCGTCAACGCCATGCTGGCCAACAAGATCACGCGCGACGACGTGTTCCTGAACGTGCTGCCGTTCTTTCATACCGGCGGCCTGAACCTGTATGCCAACCCGGTGCTGCATGCCGGCGGCACGGTGCACATCATGCGGCAGTTCGAGCCGCAGGTCGTGCTGGACCGGCTCGACCGCAAATCGGGCGAGGGCATCACCATGTTCTTCGCGGTGCCGGCGGTGTACCTGTTCCTGAGCCAGCATGCCGGCTTTGCGCAAGCGGACTTCTCCGGCGTGCGCAACATGTCGGCGGGCGGCTCGCCGGTGCCGCGGCCGCTGCTGGAAGCCTACCTGGCCAAGGGCGTGACCATCTGCTTCGGCTTCGGCATGACCGAAACCGGGCCCACGGTCTTTGTCTGCGACGAAGACACCGCGCGCAGCAAGATCGGCACCATCGGCAAGCCGGTGGGGTCGATGCTGACGCGCATCATCGACCCCGTGGGCAATGATGTCGCGCCCGGCGAGCGGGGCGAGCTGCTGATCAAGGGGCCGGGGGTCACGCCCGGCTACTGGAACCTGCCGGAAGCGACTGCCAATGCGATCCGCGACGGCTGGCTGCATTCCGGCGACATCGCCTGGCGCGACGAGGACGGCGACTACTACATCGTCGATCGCGCCAAGGACATGTACATCTCCGGCGGCGAGAACGTCTATCCCGCCGAAGTCGAAAATGTACTGTTCCAGCTGCCGGGCGTGGCCGAGGCCGCCGTGATCGGCGCGCCGGACGCACGCTGGGGCGAGACGGGCATGGCGCTGGTGGTGCTGCGCGCTGGCGCCTCGCTCGATGCGGAGCAGGTCATCGCCCATTGCAAGGCGCAGCTTGCCGGCTACAAGGTGCCGCGCCATGTGCGCTTTGTCGACGCGTTACCGCGCACGCCGTCGGGCAAGGTGGAGAAGCACAAGCTGCGCGCCAGGTTTGCCGGCTGACGCGCCGCGTCCCGCCATACGAATTTCCTGCATTTCCTGCATTTCCTGCATTTCCTGCAGTCCCCGCAGTCCCCGCAGTCCCGCTGTCCGCAGTCTCCGCTGTTCCTCATTGACGTACGTCTCTACCGCCCCGACGCGGGCGACAGAAGGAGGGTGACATGCATTCCAAGCAGTTTCCGCCGCCGCAGCAAGGCAGCTTGCGCGGTACGGTGTTCGCCGTCGCGGCAGCGATGCTGGCCGCTGCCTGTGGCTCGGGCGATGACAACAATGGCAACGGCAACAACCCCAACACCAAGCCCGCATATATCGGCGCGGTCAACATCAACAGCTACAACGGCAGCAGCGACGACCTGCTGACCGCGGGGCTGGGCAAGGACGGACTCGCCAGTGCCACCGCGCCGCTGCCGGCCAATGCCACCGCCCCGACCGCGGCGGAACTGCGGCGCTACGCGATCTACTCCAACTACCGAGCCATCGTCGACACCACCGCGGCTGGCGGCTATGGCTCGCTGTACGGCCCCAACGTGGACGCGCAGGGCAATGTCACCGGCTCGGAGGGCAAGATCGCCGGCGTGGAATACCTGGCGTATTCGGACGACGGCACGGGCCAGCAGAACGTGACCATGCTGGTGCAGATCCCGGCCGGCTTCGATACGGCCAGGCCGTGTGTGATCACCGCCACGTCGTCGGGCTCGCGCGGCGTGTACGGCGCCATCGCGACCGGCGAATGGGGGCTGAAGCGCGGCTGCGCGGTCGCCTACACCGACAAGGGCACCGGCGCCGCGCCGCACGACCTGGATACCGATACCGTGCCGCTGATCGACGGCATCCGCGCCACGCGCGCGGCCGCCGGCAAGAATGCGCAGTTCGCCGCGCCCGCAGGCGCCACGTCGCTGGCGGATTTCACCGCCGCCAGCCCGCACCGGCTCGCGTTCAAGCACGCGCATTCGCAGCGCAATCCGGAGAAGGACTGGGGCAAGTTCACATTGCAGGCGGTGGAGTTCGCGATCTGGGCGATCAATGACCGCTTCGGCGCGGTGTCCGCCAACGGCACGCGCCAGCGCAGCATGGACAAGGGCAAGATCCTGGTGATCGCGTCGAGCGTGTCGAACGGTGGCGGCGCCGCGGTGGCCGCTGCCGAGCAGGACACCGATGGCCTGATCGATGGCGTGGCCGTGGGCGAGCCCAACCTCAACATGCCACCGGATACAGGCGTGGTGGTGCGGCGCGGCGGCGTGCAGGTGCCGTCTTCGGGCCGCACGCTGTATGACTACACCAGCACGGCCAACCTGCTGCAGCACTGCGCCGCGCGCACCACCGCGCTGACGCAGTCACCGTTCTACGACAACCCGACCATGGCGCCGTTCTTCGCGGCGCGCTGCACCACGCTGGCGGAAAAGGGACTGGTCACCGGCACCAATACCAGCGAGCAAAGCGCCAGCGCGCTGCAGGCGCTGCATGAAGCGGGCTGGGAGTCCGAATCCGATGACCTGCACCCGTCGCTGGCCGCCTTCGACACCGCTGCCGCGATCACCGTGACCTACGCCAACGCCTACGCGCAGGCCAGCGTGACCGACAAGCTGTGCGGATACAGCTTCGCCAATACGCTGACCGACCTGAAGCCGGCGGCGATCGCCCCGGCAGCGCTGGCGTCGATGTTCGCCACCGGCAATGGCATCCCGCCGCAGCCGCCCTCGGTGCAGCTGATCAACGACCTCGACCCGACGCACGGCCCGTACCTGAACCTGTTCTCCGTGTCGGCATCGAACGGCCGCACCGATCTCAACTACGATGGCGCCGATTGCCTGCGCAAGCTGCTGGCCGGGACCGACGCCGCGGCGCGCGCCTTGCAGGCTGGCCAGGCGCTGACGCTGCGCAACGGCAACCTGCGCGGCAAGCCGGCGGTGATCGTGCACGGCCGCAGCGACGGCCTGCTGCCGGTGAACCATACCTCGCGCCCGTACCTGGGGCTGAACCGGCAGAAGGAGGGGCTGGCCAGCAAGCTGGCTTACATCGAGGTGGAGAATGCCCAGCATTTCGATGCCTTCATCGGGCTGGTGGCGGGCTACAGCAACCGCTACGTGCCGCTCCATGTGTACCTGAACCGCGCGCTTGACGCCGTGTACGACAACCTGACGACCGGCAAGCCGCTGCCGCCGTCGCAGGTGGTGCGCACCACGCCGCGCGGCGGCACTGTCAACACGCCGGCGCCGACGCTGCTGCCGTCCAATGTCCCGCCGATCGCCGCCACGCCCGCACCCGGCAATGCGATCACCGTCAACGCCTTGACCGTGGAGGTGCCCAACTGATGACCGACGCCATGCCGCGCGTGCTGACGCAACGCGATTTCGACCGCTTCGCCGCGCTGTCGCGCGACGACAACCCGATCCACTGCGATCCGGCCTTTGCCCGCGGCACGCACTTCGGTGCCACGGTGGCGCACGGCATGTTCCTGTTTTCGCTGCTGTGCGCGCATACGTGGCGGGAGCTGGCCGCACCTGCGCTGCCGGTGGCGCAGACGCTGATGTTCCCGACGCCGGCCTTCGCCGGCGATGCGGTGGCGTTTGCGCTGGTGCCGCAGCCGCAGGCGGGGCCGGCGGGTTTTGGCACCACGGTCAGCGCGGGCATCCCCGGCGCGGCGCCGCGCGTCGCGGCCGCCGGTGAATCGTCGTGGCTGGCGGAGGCTGCACCGGGCCGGCTGCCGGCATGGCCAGGCGCGCAGCCGGAGGCCGCGGGCGATCCCGCGCTGTACGGCCTGCGTCCCGGGCAGTCGGCCAGCGCCACGCGCGCCTTCACCGCGGCCGATATCGCCGAGTACGTTGCCCTGACCGGCGATGCCAATCCGTACCATGCTGACGCCGCCTTCGCCCGCGCGCGCGGCTTCGGCGAGGCGGTGGTGCCGCTGCCGCTGCTGGCCGGCATGTTTTCCGACCTGCTCGGCACACGGCTGCCGGGGCGCGGCACCGGGTGGATGAAGCAATCGCTGCGGCTGGCCTCGGCAGCGCGGCTGGACGAGCCGCTGACCGCGCAGGTGCGCATCGTCCGGCTGCGCGCCGGCAAGGACCTGGTCAACCTGGCGAGCGTCGTCACCGGCGCGGATGGCCGGGTGGTCGTGCAGGGCGAATCGCTGGTGCTGGTGCGCAACCTGGCGGACAAGGGCAGCGAGAGCCGGGCGGCATAGCCTGTTTGTGGCGGCTTCACGTACCGTTTGCTGCACTCAAAGCCTTATCTCCGCGGGTCCTTGAAATGTCGCGACAAAGCCTTATCTTTCGGATATCCAGTGTCCGGCAGGGCATCCAGGCACCCCGGCGGTGAAGCCGGGGCCAGCGCCCCCCGCATCAGGACACGACCTATCCGAGAGAGGGAATCCTATGCGTCTTGACAAGCTGACCACCCGGTTCCAGGAAGCGCTCGCTGAAGCGCAAAGCCTGGCCCTGGCCAACGACAACCAATACATCGACCCGCAGCACGTGCTGCGCGCGCTGCTGTCGCAGGACGACGGCGCCGCCCGCGCACTGCTCGCACGCGCCGGCGTCAACGTGCAGGGCCTGCAGACGGCGCTGGACGCCGCCATCAAGCGCCTGCCGCAAGTGCAGGGCACCAACGAGGTCCAGATCGGCCGCGACCTGGTCAACCTGCTCAATGCCACCGAGAAAGAAGCGCTCAAGCGCGGCGACCAGTTCATCGCCAGCGAGCTGTTCCTGCTGGCCGTGTCCGACGACAAGGGTGACGCCGGGCGCATTGCGCGCGAGAACGGCCTGAACCGCAAGTCGCTCGAATCGGCCATCCAGGCCGTGCGCGGCGGCGAATCGGTCAACAGCGCAGAGGCCGAGGGCCAGCGCGAGGCGCTGAAGAAGTACACCATCGACCTGACCGAACGTGCCCGCATCGGCAAGCTCGACCCCGTGATCGGCCGCGACGACGAGATCCGCCGCGCAATCCAGATCCTGCAGCGCCGCACCAAGAACAACCCGGTGCTGATCGGCGAGCCGGGCGTGGGCAAGACCGCGATCGTCGAAGGGCTGGCGCAGCGCATCGTCAACGGCGAAGTGCCCGAGAGCCTGAAGAACAAGCGCGTGCTGGTGCTCGACATGGCCGGGCTGCTGGCCGGCGCCAAGTACCGCGGCGAGTTCGAGGAACGCCTGAAGGCCGTGCTGAACGACGTCGCCAAGGACGAGGGCCAGACCATCGTCTTCATCGACGAGATCCATACCATGGTGGGCGCGGGCAAGGCCGAGGGCGCGATCGACGCGGGCAACATGCTCAAGCCCGCGCTGGCGCGCGGCGAGCTGCACTGCATCGGCGCGACCACGCTTGACGAATACCGCAAGTACATCGAGAAGGATGCCGCGCTGGAGCGCCGCTTCCAGAAAGTGCTGGTCGACGAGCCGACCGTGGAAGCGACCATCGCCATCCTGCGCGGCCTGCAGGAGAAGTATGAGCTGCACCACGGCGTCGAGATCACCGATCCGGCCATCGTCGCCGCGGCGGAGCTGTCGCATCGCTATATCACCGACCGCTTCCTGCCCGACAAGGCCATCGACCTGATCGACGAGGCCGCCGCGCGTATCAAGATGGAAATCGACTCCAAGCCGGAGGCGATGGACAAGCTCGAGCGCCGCACCATCCAGCTCAAGATCGAGCGCGAAGCGGTCAAGAAAGAGACCGACGAGGCTTCGCTCAAGCGCCTGGACCTGATCGAGCAGGAGATCGCGCGCCTGGAGAAGGAGTACGCGGACCTCGACGAGATCTGGAAGGCCGAGAAGGGTGCCGCGCAGGGCACGGCCGCGCTGAAGGAAGAGATCGAGAAGGTCAAGCTCGAGATCGCGAAGCTGCAGCGCGAAGGCAAGCTCGACAAGGTGGCCGAGCTGCAGTACGGCAAGCTGCCGGGACTGGAAGGCAAGCTCAAGGCCGCCACCGATGCCGAAGCCAGCGAGCAGAAGCAGCCCAACAAGCTGCTGCGCACGCAGGTGGGCGCCGAGGAAATCGCCGAAGTGGTGAGCCGCGCGACCGGCATCCCGGTGTCGAAGATGATGCAGGGCGAGCGCGAGAAGCTGCTGAAGATGGAGGACCGCCTGCACAACCGCGTGGTCGGCCAGGACGAGGCCGTGCGGCTGGTGTCCGATGCCATCCGCCGTTCGCGCGCAGGGCTGGCGGACGAGAACAAGCCCTATGGCTCGTTCCTGTTCCTGGGACCGACCGGTGTCGGCAAGACCGAGCTGTGCAAGGCGCTGGCCGAGTTCATGTTCGATTCGGAAGAGCATCTGATCCGCATCGACATGAGCGAATTCATGGAGAAGCACAGCGTCAGCCGCCTGATCGGCGCGCCGCCGGGATACGTGGGCTACGAGGAAGGTGGCTACCTGACCGAGGCCGTGCGCCGCAAGCCGTACAGCGTGGTGCTGCTCGATGAAGTGGAGAAGGCCCACCCCGACGTCTTCAACGTGCTGCTGCAGGTGCTGGACGACGGCCGCCTGACCGATGGCCAGGGCCGCACGGTGGACTTCAAGAACACGGTGATCGTGATGACGTCCAACCTGGGTTCGCAGATGATCCAGTCGATGGCCGGCGAGCCGCAGGAAGCGATCAAGGGCGCGGTCTGGCAGGAAGTGCGCACGCATTTCCGGCCGGAGTTCCTGAACCGGATCGATGAAGTGGTGGTGTTCCACGCGCTCGACCAGAAGAATATCGAGTCGATCGCGCGCATCCAGCTGCAGCGCCTGCAGGCCCGCCTGGCCCGCATGGACATGACGCTGGAGGTCAGCGACTATGCGCTGGAGAAGATCGCCAGCGCGGGCTACGACCCGGTGTTCGGGGCGCGTCCGCTCAAGCGGGCGATCCAGCAGCAGATCGAGAACCCGGTGGCGCGCGCCATCCTGGAAGGCAAGTTCGCGGCAAAGGATGTGGTGCCGGTGGACTATGTGGATGGCGAGTTCACCTTCGGGCAGGCCGTGCAGTAAGCCCGGTTTCGAGACTTCGGTGTCACAGGCAGGCCCTTGCGGATTCCCGCAAGGGCCTTTTTGCATGGCCGCGCCCTGCCATGTAAGGGAGTGCCGCGCCGTGCAATTTTTTCACGGCGATCCCGCGCTTCGCTCCGTCAGTTGCCGTGCTGCATGCGATTCTCCAAGTGGCATGCTTTTCGCGTTGCAAAAGGGTTGAGTTTCCTTGCAAAGCGCTGCGCCTCCACGCAGCCTGTCCCCACAGGAGCCAATCCATGACCGACAAGCCTTTCCTCACCGACGTCAAGACCCTGCGCGCGCGGGCCCGCCAGCATATCGAAGAGGGTGCGGTGACCTCCGGTTACACCGCCGACCGCGAGGCCGTGCTGAAGCTGCTCAACGACGCGCTGGCGACCGAGATCGTCTGCGTGCTGCGCTATCGCCGCCACTATTTCATGGCCCAGGGCCCGAACTCGAAGAGCGTCGCCGAAGAATTCCTGGCCCACTCGAATGAAGAGCAGGGCCATGCCGACCAGATCGCCGAGCGCATCGTCCAGCTGGGCGGCGAGCCCGACTTCGCGCCGGACGGCCTGACCAGCCGCTCGCACGCCGAGTATGTCCCGGGCAACAGCCTGACCGAGATGATCAAGGAAGATTTGGTGGCCGAGCGCATCGCCATCGACAGCTATCGCGAGATCATCACGTTCCTGGGCGAGCGTGACCCGACGTCGCGCCGCATGATGGAAGAGATCCTGGCGGTGGAAGAGGAGCACGCCGACGAAATGGCGGACCTGCTGGCGCGCCAGGGCGGCTGAAGCCTGCATGGCGAATTTCTGCGGGTTGTCCCGGACTTGACCGCGATCAAATCGGACTCTGCGGCGAGCCGATACCATTTACTTGTCATGGAGATGCGGGGGCGCTCTTCATGACTTGTCTACCCGTTTCCGGAATGGAAACTTCGCCCGCACCGGTTTGCCGGTGCGGGCGTTTTCTTTTGGGTGTGCCGATTGCGCAACCTCGCGCCACCTCACGCGCACCTTGCGTCCCGTCGTCCCCATATGACGGCATGCCGATATTTCCGTCCGATCTTATGCAAAAAACAGTAAAGGATCGGCGAAACCATTCGTTCCGTTCAGATAGCCCCGTCGGTAGTCTTGCTCCTGACACAAGCCCGCCCCCGGCGGCGGGCACAGCAACCAGAGGCGCCTGGCGCCCATTCACGACAGACGGGAGCAACACGAATGATCCGCAAACTGGCCATCGGCCTGGCAGTCCTGGGCGCCCTGGGCGCGGCGCAGACCGCTTCGGCGACCAACCTGCTCAATGTTTCCTACGACCCGACCCGCGAACTGTATGTCGACGTCAACGCGGCCTTCGCCAAGGCCTGGAAGGCCCAGGGCGGCGATGCCGTGACCGTGCGCCAGTCGCATGGCGGATCCGGCAAGCAGGCCCGTTCGGTGATCGACGGGCTGGATGCTGACGTGGTGACGCTGGCGCTGGGCTACGACGTCGACGCCATCGCCGAGAAGGGACTGATCAAGCCGGACTGGCAAAAGCGCCTGCCGCACAACGCCGCGCCGTACACCTCGACCATTGTGTTCCTGGTGCGCAAGGGCAACCCGAAGGGCATCAAGGACTGGGGCGACCTGGTCAAGCCCGGCGTGCAGGTGATCACGCCGAACCCGAAGACCTCGGGCGGCGCACGCTGGAACTACCTGGCCGCGTGGGGCTATGCGCTGCGCCAGCCTGGCGGCAATGAGACCAAGGCGCGCGAGTTCGTCGGCGAACTGCTCAAGCATGTGCCGGTGCTGGACTCTGGCGCGCGCGGCGCCACCACCACCTTCGTCGAGCGCGGCCTGGGCGACGTGCTGCTGGCCTGGGAGAACGAAGCCATCCTGGCCATCAAGGAGCTGGGTCCGGACAAGTTCGAGATCGTCGCGCCGTCGATCTCGATCCTGGCCGAGCCGCCGGTGGCCGTGGTCGACAAGGTGGTCGACAAGAAGGGCACGCGCAAGGCCGCCGAGGCCTACCTGCAGTTCCTGTACACCGACGAAGGCCAGGAGATCGCCGCGAAGAACTACTACCGCCCGATCTCGCAGAAGGTGGCGGCCAAGTACGCGGCCAACTTCCCCAAGGTCAAGCTGTTCACCATCGATGAGGTGTTCGGCGGCTGGCAGAAGGCCCAGAAGACCCACTTCGCCGACGGCGGCTCGTTCGACCAGGTTTATCAACCCGGCAAGAAATAATCCATGAGGCTGGCGGGCCGGGCCGCGTGGGGCGGCCCGGCACCGAGCCGGCCCACCAGAAGAAGGAAGCCCCGATGTCCATCCTGACGCTCTCCGGCAGCCCGTCAGTCCAGTCCCGCTCCGGCCTTGTGCTGGCGCACCTGCGCACCGCGCTGGAAGCTGCCGGTGAACGCACCCGCCACCTGGACCTGCGCGACCTGCCGGCGGGCCCGCTGCTGGCGGCGCGCGTGGACGACGACGCCATTGCCGCCGCCACCCGCGCGGTGGCCGAGGCCCAGGTGGTGGTGCTGGCCACGCCGGTCTACAAGGCCGCCTACAGCGGCCTGCTCAAGGCCTTCCTGGACCTGCTGCCGCAAACCGGCCTGCGCGACAAGATCGTGCTGCCGATCGCCACCGGTGGCAGCCTCGCCCATGCGCTGGCGATCGACTACGCGCTGCGCCCGGTGCTGTCCGCGCTGGGCTCGCGCCAGATCTTGCCCGGCATCTTTGCCGTGGACCAGCAGATCGACACCTCCGCCTCCTCCGCCTCCTCCGATGGCGGCGGCGTGCGCCAGGCGCGCTTCGACGCCGCGCTGTCCGCCCGCCTCGACGAAGGCCTGCTGCGCGTGCGCGACGCACTGGCGCACGCCCGCATCGAGGTCCCGCTCGACGCGCTCGACGTTGTGCCCGGTGCCTTCGTGCAGCGCGCCGCCGCTGCCGCCGTGGTGGCGGAGCGATGTACCGCCTGATCTGAATTCCTGATGCATTGGCGCCGGCCAGTCCGGCGCCGCGGCAGCAACGCCGCCAGCCATGCCACCGGCAACCCGGGCGGGCAGGGCGGGATGCTGCCCGCGTTTGCACGCAGTCCGACTTCAGAACATTCGCCGGCGCCCTGGCCGGCCACGGAGAAATCGCATGACCACCACCATCAAGCCGGCCGGCTCGCTGCGCCGCCGCCTGTTCATTGCCGCGCTGGTCGCCGCCACCGGCCTGGCCTACGGGCTGCTGCCCGGCCGCGCCGAAGCGCAGTCGAAGATCGATGCCAAGGTGCTGCGCATCGGCTACCAGAAATACGGCACGCTGACGCTGCTGAAAGCGCGCGGCACGCTGGAAAAGCGGCTGGCGCCGCAAGGCATCACCGTCAAATGGACCGAATTCCCGGCCGGCCCGCAACTGCTGGAAGGCCTCAATGTCGGCGCGGTCGACTTCGGCACCGTGGGCGAAGCCCCGCCGATCTTCGCGCAGGCCGCCGGCGCGCAGCTGGTCTATGTCGGCAACGAGCCGCCGGCGCGGACCGCCGAGGCCGTCGTCGTGCCGAAGTTGTCGACGCTGCGCTCGGTGGCCGATTTGCGCGGCAAGCGTGTGGCCTTCAACAAGGGCTCGAACGTGCATTACCTGCTGGTGCGCCAGCTGGAAAAGGCTGGCCTGCAGTACAGCGATATCCAGCCGGTCTACCTGCCGCCCGCCGATGCGCGCGCTGCCTTCGAGCGCGGCTCGGTCGATGCCTGGGTGATCTGGGACCCGTTCCTCGCCGCCGCCGAAAAGCAGCTCGGCGCGCGCGTACTGGCCGATGGCCGTGGCGCCGACGGCAAGAACGTGGTCAGCAACCACCAGTTCTACCTGGCGTCGCGTCCCTACGCACAGGCCAAGCCCGAAATCGTGCGCCTGATCCTCGATGAACTCGCCACGCTGGGCACCTGGGCCGAAAAGAACCCGAAGGACGCGACCGCCGTGCTGACCGGCGAAGTCGGCCTGCCTGCCGACGTGCTGGAACTGGCGGTGTCGCGCTTCTCTTACGGCGCGCGCCCGGTCAGCGCCGACGTGCTGGCCGAGCAGCAGCGCATCGCCGATGCGTTTCACGCGCTCAGGCTGATTCCCAAGCCGGTCAAGGTGGCCGACGCGCGCTGGGAGGAGGCGCAACAGAGGCCGCAACAGCAAGCACAGCGCTGATGCGTCGCGACGGCATCGCATAACAACAAGGAGCACGACATGCACGTATTCTGGTTTATCCCCACCCACGGCGACAGCCGCTACCTCGGCACCTCCGAAGGCGCGCGCGAAGTCAGCTTCGACTACATGAAGCAGGTCGCCGTGGCCGCCGATACGCTCGGCTACGAAGGGGTGCTGATTCCCACCGGGCGTTCCTGCGAAGACCCGTGGGTGGCAGCATCGGCGCTGTCGGCCGTGACGCAGCGCCTGAAATTCCTGGTCGCGGTGCGGCCGGGCCTGATGGCGCCGACGCTTGCCGCGCGCATGGCAGCGACGTTCGACCGGCTTTCCAACGGCCGGCTGCTGATCAATCTCGTCACCGGCGGTGACACCGCCGAGCTAGAAGGCGACGGCCTGTTCCTCGACCACAGCGAGCGCTACGAGGCCTCGGCCGAATTCCTGCGGATCTGGCGCGACGTACTGGCGGCCAGCCATGACAGTGGCCAGATCGACTACCAGGGCAAGCACCTGAGCGTGAAGGGCGCGCGCGTCCTCTATCCGCCGCTGCAGCGGCCGCATCCGCCGGTGTACTTCGGCGGTTCGTCGGCGCCGGCGCATGCGCTGGCGGGCGAGCAGGTCGATACCTACCTGACCTGGGGCGAACCGCCGGCCGACGTGGCGCAGAAGCTGGAAGACGTGCGCCGGCATGCGGCGAAGCATGGACGCACCGTCAGGTTCGGCATCCGCCTGCACGTGATCGTGCGCGAGACCGATGCCGCCGCGTGGGCCGCCGCCGATGACCTGATCAGCCGCCTCGACGACGAGACCGTGGCGCGCGCGCAGGCGGTGTTCGCCAGGATGGATTCGGAAGGGCAGCGCCGCATGGCCGCGCTCCATGCGGGAGGTGCGAGCCGCACGCGCGAGGCGCTGGAAATCAGCCCCAACCTGTGGGCCGGCGTCGGCCTGGTGCGCGGCGGCGCCGGCACCGCGCTGGTGGGCGATCCGCACACCGTCGCCGAGCGCATGCGCGAGTACGCGGAGCTGGGCATCGACACTTTCGTGCTGTCCGGCTACCCGCACCTGGAAGAGGCCTACCGCTTTGCCGAACTCGTGTTCCCGCTGCTGCCGCGTTCGGTGCGCGAGAAGTTGCCAGGCAAGGTGCTGTCGGGCCCGTTCGGCGAAGTCATGGCGACCGGCATCGTGCCGCGCGCCGCGCAGAGCTGAAGGAGGGCGGCATGAGCGCTCCGCATCTTCCGCCGCCGCGCCGGCATCCCGCCGCGCTGGCGCGCGCCGTGGCACCGTGGATCGTGCCGATGCTGCTGATCGTGGTGTGGCAGGCGGCCTCGCAGAACGGCTGGCTGTCGAACCGCGTGCTGCCGGCCCCGCTGGCCGTGCTGCACGCTGCCTGGGACCTGGCCCGTTCGGGCGAGTTGTGGAAACACGTAGGTGTCAGCACCTGGCGCGCGCTGGCCGGGTTTGCCATCGGCGGCGGGCTTGGCCTGCTGCTCGGTCTGCTGACGGGCACGTTCCGCAGCGCGGCCACGCTGCTCGACAGCACGCTGCAGATGGTGCGCAACATCCCGCCGCTGGCGCTGATCCCGCTGGTGATCCTGTGGTTCGGCATCGACGAATCCGCCAAGCTGTTCCTGGTGTCGCTGGGCGTGTTCTTCCCGGTGTATCTGAACACCTACCACGGCATCCGCTCGGTCGACACCGGGCTGGTGGAGATGGCGCGCAGCTACGGGCTGTCGGGCTGGCAGCTGTACCGTGAAGTGATCCTCCCAGGCGCGTTGCCCGGGATCCTGGTGGGCGTGCGTTTTTCGCTCGGGCTGATGTGGGTGATCCTGATCGTCGCGGAAACCATCTCCGCGCAGTCCGGCATCGGCTACATGACCATGAACGCGCGCGAGTTCCTGCAGACCGACGTGGTGCTGGTGGGCATCCTGCTATACGCGCTGCTGGGCAAGCTGGCCGACCTGCTGTCGCGCGGGCTGGAGCGCTACTGGCTGCGCTGGCACCCGGGCTACGCAGCCGCCTGAACCACGCAACGCCGCACGTTCGGCAAGGAGATCGACATGCAGATGTATCCGGTGGAACAGGCCGCGCTGGCCGAACTTGAAGCGGGCCTCGCGCGCCGCGAGGCGGTCAGGCACGAGGCAGCGGCGCCGCGCCGCCGCCATGGTGGCGTCGCGCTACGCTTGCGCCAGGTAGTCAAGCGCTATGACGGTCGCGAGGTGCTGCACGATGTGGCGCTCGACGTGGCGCCGGGCGAGTTCGTCGCCATCGTCGGGCGCAGCGGCTGCGGCAAGAGCACGCTGCTGCGGCTGCTGGCGGGGCTGGAAGGCGCCGACGGCGGCAGCATCGCCATCGACGGTGACACGCAGGAGCAGGGCAAGGGCAGCCGCAAGCGCGGCGCCGACGTGCGCGTGATGTTCCAGGATGCGCGCCTGCTGCCGTGGAAGCGCGTGCTGGACAACGTGGCGCTGGGCCTGCCGCGCGCGCGGCGCGGCGAGGCGGCCGAGGTGCTGGCGCAGGTGGGCCTGGCCGAGCGCGCGCAGGCGTGGCCTGCACGGCTGTCCGGCGGGCAACGGCAGCGCGTGGCACTGGCGCGCGCGCTGGTGCATCACCCGCAGTTGCTGCTGCTCGATGAGCCGCTGGGCGCGCTGGATGCGCTGACGCGCATCGAAATGCAGGGATTGATCGAAAGCCTGTGGCGGCGGCTTGGCTTCACGGCGCTGCTGGTGACGCATGACGTCTCCGAGGCCGTGGCGCTGGCCGACCGCATCGTGCTGATCGAGGACGGCCACATCGCCATGGACGAGCGCGTGGCGCTGGCGCGGCCGCGCGAGCGCGGCGCCGCCGGCTTCGCGCAACTGGAAGCCGCGGTGCTGCAGCGGGTGCTGCGGCAAGCGCCAGCGGCCTCTTCGCCCCTCGATGCGGGCACGAAGCGCCGTGCACAGCGCATCGACATCGGTGCGCACATCGACAGCTCGGAATCTTCATTCGCTGCCGCCCGCTGAACTCCTATCATGAGCAGGCAGGGCGTGCGCTGCGGCAGCACGCCGTTGCCATCAACAACCCGACCATGGGACCCGACGCGGTCCGGTCAACCGAAGGAAATCGCCATGCCAGGCGTGCATGAACCCGCCAGCGCAGCCAATCCGCTGCAACGCTATCTGGAATCGCTGCCGCGCCAGCCGCTGGCCGACCGGCAACTGTGGCGCGACGCGCGCGGGCAGGTGCAGGGACAGTTCTTCAATTGCTCGCTGACCAGCGCCTTCGAGCCGCTGGTGACCCTGGCCGACCGCGAGGTGGTCGCGCACGAAGGCTCGATCCATACCTACGCCGACGATGGCGTGGGCCTGGCCGCGTGGAAGTTGTTCGCAATGGCTGCCGACGACACCACGCTGGTGTCGCTGGACCGCCTGTCGCGGCTGCTGCACGCGATCAACTACTTTGCCGCCGACGGCGTGCACAAGCTGGTGCTGAACGTGCACAACCGGCTGCTCGCGGCAGTTGCCGACGACCATGGCGCCGCGTTCCGGCGCGCGTTGCAGTCGCTGGGGTTGCCGCTGGAGCGCTTCGTGATTCAGGTGCCGGCCAGCGCCAACGACGACCTGCCGCTGCTGCTGCACGTGGTCGGCAATTACCGCCGCAACGGCTTCGCGGTCAGCCTGCAGGCGTCGGACCCGGCCGAGGCGGGCGCGCTGATGGCGCATGCGTTGCCGGACTGGCTCAAGCTCGATATGCGCCGCACCTGGACCGACCGCCAGCTGTCGGGGCTGCGCGCCAGCGCCGCCAATGCCGGCGTCACGCTGATCGGGCGGCGGCTGCAGGACGCCGAAAGCGTGGAGCGGCTGCAGGCCGCGGGCATCGACCTGGGGCAGGGCGCTTTCGCCGGCGCGCTGGTCAGCGCGGCCGGACTGCGGGCGGCAGGGCGCAGGAGCGGCATCGGCAGCGGCACACCAACTTAGCAAGGAGCCGGTATGACGCAAGCGATCGGGCCATCGGCAGGGCCATCATCGGCGGCGCACGGTACGCGCCTGGAAATCCCGCGGCACCTGCAGGTGCTGACCGTGCCGGGCCTGCATGGCAGCGGCCCGGGGCACTGGCAAAGCCGCTGGGAGCAGCGCTTCCCGGACTGGCAGCGCGTCGAGCAGCATGACTGGTCGCGCCCGAGCCTGCCGCTGTGGGCCGAGCGCGTCTCGGAAGGCGTGATGCGGGCGCAGCGCGTGGCCTCGCGCGGGGCGCTGCTGGTGGCGCACAGCTTTGGCTGCCTGGCGGCCCTGCGGCAGGCGTCGCTGGACCCGGCCGGTATCGCCGGCGCGCTGCTGGTGGCGCCGGCCGATCCCGACAAGTTCGGCGTCGCCAGCCTGCTGCCGACCTACCGCCTGCCGTTCCCCACCATCATGGTCGCCAGCCGCAACGATCCCTGGATGCCGCAGCGCACCGCCTTCAGCTGGGGCACGCTGTGGGGCAGCGAACTGGTCGATGCCGGCAACCTGGGGCATATCAATTCCGATTCCGGCCTGGGCGACTGGGACGAGGGCCTGGCGTTGCTGGGTACGCTGGTGCAACGTATCGCTGACGCATGTGATGCCGGAGCCATTGAAGTGACGCCTGCGCCATGGGAAGCCGGCGTGGAAGTGGCGCCGGGCGCTCCATATATCTAAACCGTCTAAGAAAATTCAGAAAGATTCGTTCTGTTTATAAGAGCGGATCTGCAGAATCTGTCTCGTAAGCCGGCGCAATATGCGCCGGCGTCATAAAGAACCGGCGCCACAAGCCGGCCACCACAGACGAGACCGACATGCCACCATCCCTATCCCTGGCGGATGCCCCCACGCCGGGCGCCCCCGATGCGCCGGCGTCGCGTGCGCCCCGCCGCCCCGCCAAGCAGCGCTTCACGGTGCTTCCCGGCTTTGGCCTGTCGCTGGGCTTCACGCTGTTCTACCTGACGCTGATCGTCCTGATTCCGCTGTCGGCCACGTTCCTGAAGACGTTCACGATGACGTGGGACGCGTTCTGGACGTCGATCACGGCGCCGCGCGTGGTGGCATCGCTGCAACTGAGCTTCGGCGCATCGCTGGTGGCGGCCATTGTCAATACGGTGTTCGGGCTGATTGTCGCCTGGGTGCTGGTGCGCTACCGCTTTTTCGGCAAGCGCTTGATCGATGCGCTGGTCGACCTGCCGTTTGCGCTGCCGACCGCGGTGGCCGGCATCGCGCTGACCGCGCTGTTTGCCGGCAACGGCTGGATCGGCCGCTACCTGGAGCCGCTCGGCATCAAGGTCGCGTTCACGCCGCTGGGCGTGGTGGTGGCGCTGACGTTTATCGGCCTGCCGTTCGTGGTGCGCACGGTGCAGCCGGTGCTGGAAGACGTGGAGCAGGAACTGGAAGAGGCCGCCGCCAGCCTGGGAGCCAACCGGCTGCAGACCTTCCGGCGCGTGATCCTGCCGGCGATCCTGCCGGCGCTGCTGACCGGGTTCGCGCTGTCCTTCGCGCGCGCCACCGGCGAGTACGGCTCGGTGGTTTTTATCTCCGGCAACATGCCGATGGTGTCCGAGATCGCGCCGCTGATGATCTATTCCAAGCTGGAGCAATACGACTACGCCGGCGCCACCGCGGTGGCCGTGGTGATGCTGGTGATCTCGTTCGGACTGCTGCTGTTGATCAACCTGCTGCAGGCCTGGACGCGCCGCCACCAGTCGGGTGCGCGCGCTGCGCTGGCACCGGAAGCGCCCGCGACGGGCAAGGAGTTCTGACATGGCGGGCGCAGTTTCGGGACGCCTGGGCGCGCAGCGCCAGGCCAAGGCCCACCACGCATTCGATGCCACCGGCGAGGCGCCATGGGTGCGCTACACGCTGATCACGGTGGCGGTGCTGTTCCTCACGCTGTTCCTGTTCGTGCCGCTGGCTTCGGTGTTCTACGAAGCGCTGCGCAAGGGCGTGCAGACCTACTTTGAAGCGCTGGTCGAACCCGATGCCGTGGCCGCGATCCAGCTCACGCTGACGGTGGCGGCGATCGCGGTGCCGCTGAACGTGGTGTTCGGCGTGGCGGCGGCATGGGCCATCGCCAAGTTCGAGTTCCGCGGCAAGAACCTGCTGATCACGCTGATCGACCTGCCGTTCTCGGTGTCGCCGGTGATCTCCGGCCTGGTCTATGTGCTGCTGTTTGGCGCGCAGGGCTGGTTCGGCCCGTGGCTGGAAGCGCACGACATCAAGATCATGTTCGCGGTGCCCGGCATCGTGCTGGCGACGATCTTCGTGACCTTCCCCTTCGTGGCGCGCGAACTGATCCCGCTGATGCAGGCGCAGGGCAGCGAAGAGGAAGAGGCCGCGATCGTGCTGGGCGCCTCGGGCTGGCAGACCTTCCGCCATATCACGCTGCCCAATATCCGCTGGGGCCTGCTGTACGGCGTGATCCTTTGCAATGCGCGCGCGATGGGCGAGTTCGGCGCGGTATCGGTGGTGTCGGGCCATATCCGCGGGCTGACCAACACCATGCCGCTGCACGTAGAGATCCTCTACAACGAATACAACTTCGCGGCGGCCTTCGCGGTGGCCTCGCTGCTTACGCTGCTGGCGCTGGTCACCCTCGGCATCAAGACGCTGGTGGAATGGCGCGCGCGCAAAGAGACGGAAGAGGCCGTGATCGAGCGGCCGATTGGTACAGCTGGTACAGCAGGAACCCCCCTGCAGGCATCCGTGTAAGGAACGGCATCATGAGCATCCAGGTCAAGAACGTAGAGAAGCGCTTTGGCGATTTCGTCGCGCTGGACAATGTCTCGCTCGATTTCGACGAAGGCGAGCTGACCGCGCTGCTGGGGCCGTCCGGTTGCGGCAAGACCACCCTGCTTCGCATCATCGCCGGCCTGGAGCGCGCCGACGCGGGCCAGATCGTGCTTTCCGGGCGGGACGCCTCGGGCCAGCATGTGCGCCAGCGCCAGGTGGGCTTCGTATTCCAGCACTACGCGCTGTTCAAGCACATGAGCGTGTTCGAGAACGTGGCCTTCGGCCTGCGCGTGAAGCCGCGCGCCGAACGCCCCAGCGAAGCGCAGATCCGCGAGAAGGTGCATTCGCTGCTCGACCTGGTGCAGCTCGACTGGCTGGCCGACCGCTACCCGTCGCAGCTGTCGGGTGGCCAGCGCCAGCGCATCGCGCTGGCGCGCGCGCTGGCGGTGGAGCCGCGCGTGCTGCTGCTCGACGAACCGTTCGGTGCGCTCGACGCCAAGGTGCGCAAGGAGCTGCGCCGCTGGCTGCGCCGCCTGCACGATGAACTGCATGTGACCAGCGTGTTCGTCACGCACGACCAGGAAGAAGCGCTGGAAGTGGCCGACCAGGTGGTGCTGATGAACCGCGGCCACGTCGAGCAGTATGGCTCGCCCGAGGCGGTCTACAACCATCCGGCCACGCCGTTCGTGTTCGGCTTCCTCGGCAATGTGAACCTGTTCCACGGCCGGCTGGAAGTGGGCGAGAGCGGCGGCCTGCTGCATACCGGCGAAGCGGTGCTGCCGGTGGTCGGCAGCGGGCACGAGACCGCAGGTGATGCGGTGGCGTATGTGCGTCCGCACGACCTGGACCTGGAGCGCTATTCGCCCGGCGCCGACGGCATTGCCGTGACGCTGCGCCGCGCGCTGACGCTCGGCCCGGTGGCCCAGCTCGAACTCGAGCGTGAAGACAACCAGGACGTGATCGAGGTGGCGCTGCCGCTCGAGCGCTTCCGCCGCGCGGGCTTCCGCGAGGGCGAGCTGCTCGCCGTGCGGCCGCGCCAGCTGCGCGTCTTTACGCAGGCCAACGGCACTGCCCCCATCAAAAAACAAGAGGCCGCACGATGAACTTCCAGCAACTCCGATCGATCCGCGAGGCGGTGCGCCGCCAGTTCAACCTGACCGAGGTCGCCAACGCGCTCTACACCTCGCAGCCCGGCGTGTCGCGCCAGATCCGCGAACTGGAAGAAGAGCTGGGCGTGGAGATCTTCGAGCGCTACGGCAAGCGCCTGACCGGGCTGACCGAGCCCGGCCGCGAGATCGTGCGCATCGTCGAGCGCCTGCTGCTTGAGGCCGAGAACCTGCGCCAGGCCGGCGACGAGTTCGCCGGCCGCCATACCGGGCGCCTGACCGTGGCCACCACCCACACGCAGGCCCGCTACGCGCTGCCGCGCGTGGTGCAGGCCTTCCGCCGCGAGTATCCGCACGTGACCCTCGCGCTGCAGGAAGCGTCGCCCACGCATATCGTTGAGCTGCTGCTGACGGGGCAGGCCGATATCGGCATCGCCACCGAAGCGCTGGCGACCGAAGCCGGGCTGACCTCGTTCGAGGCTTACAGCTGGCAGCACGTGCTGGTGGTTTCGCCCGACCATCCGCTGACGCGCCTGCCCGAGCCGACGCTCGAGGACGTGGCCGGTTTCCAGCTCATCACTTACGACGCCGGCTTTACCGGCCGCCGCAAGATCGACAGCGCCTTCGCCGAAGCCGGGCTGCAGCCGGAGATCGTGCTGACCGCGCTCGACGCCGACGTGATCAAGACCTATGCCGAGCTGGAGCTGGGCGTGGGCATCATCGCGTCGATGGCGTACGACGAGCGCAAGGATTCTGGCCTGGTGCGCATCAAGGCCGACCACCTGTTCGCGCCCAACACCACCAGCGTGGCCGTGCGCCGTGGTTCCTACCTGCGCGGCTATGCGCACGCCTTCATCAATATGTTCGCGCCGCACCTGTCGCGCGACACCGTCAGCAGCGCGCTGTCGGAGCAGGAGCGGCAGGCGCTGGCGGCCTGAGCGCCGCCCGTATCTCGGCCCGGCGCCGGGCTTTGCCCGGCGCCGGATGGCGTTGGCTGCACCTCGCCGCCTTCCGCGCGCGCCGTCCGCCCCCGCACGGTGCCGTTCGCGCCCCGTTTCCACCGTTCGTCGCAACAGGCTTTCTTCGCAGCCGGGTGAAGGGTAAAGTCCGTGCACGTGCCACGCATGGCCTTCCGCATCCGGATTGAACTTGCGCGGCGCTTTCCCGCAGTGCAACAGATATTGCGCGCGGCTGCCCCTTCGGCCCCTGGCCGGGCGATGTAGGCGGGCAGAAAAAGGGCAAGGGAGAGAGACGATCATGCGCGAAGAACCGCTGCTGCGCTGGCAGTGGCGCGGCTATGGCCGCAACCACCAGCATCCCCGCAACCTGCTGCTGCATATCGTGGCCGTGCCGATGTTCATGGCGGGCACGGTGCTGGGCGCCTATGGCATCCTGCGGCTGAGCCTGCCCGCGGTGGCGCTGGGGCTGGTGTGCATGGGCATGTCGCTGGCGCTGCAAGGGCGCGGGCACCGGCTCGAGGCCAACGCGCCGGAGCCGTTTGCCGGACCGGCGGACATCGCCGGACGCATCTTCGCCGAGCAATGGATCACCTTCCCGCGCTATGTGCTGTCAGGGCAGTGGTGGCGTGCGCTGACCGGTGAGTGTGGCACGCGCGTCACCTCGGGGGATTGCGCCGAGACGAGCCAACGCTAACATACCGCCATGAACCGCTGCATCTCCACCGTCGCCACCGCGCCCCCGTCGCGGCTTACCATCCTCGGGCGCGACCTGCTGTTCGTGCTGTGCATGAACACGGTCATCGCCGTCAGCCTCAACTACGGCTTCCAGACCGGCGGCACGCTCTGGCACAACTTTGTCTACAGCCAGCTGATCGGCCTGTCGATCTGGCTGCTGATCGATATCCCCCGCGTCGGCATCTGGTGGAACGACCGGCCGCGGCGCTGGCCTTTCCTGCTGCTGGCCGCCGCCGCGGTGCCGACCGGCGTGGTGATCGGCGGCTGGGCCACGCGCGTGGCGCTGGACCTGCCGCCCAAGTCGGTGGCCGAAACCGGCGACATGCTGCGCATGTGTCTGGTGGTGGGCATGCTGGCATCGGCGTCGATGATCTATTTTTACTGGTCGCGCGAGAAGCTCGCCTACCTGGAGCGCCAGGCCGCGCTCGACGCGCTGCAGCGCGAGGAAGCCGAAAAGCAACTGGTGCGCGCGCAGCTGATGGCGCTGCAGGCGCAGATCGAGCCGCACTTCCTGTTCAACTCGCTGGCCAACCTCGACGGCCTGATCGCCACCGACCCGCCCGCCGCGCGCCAGCTGCTGCAGCGCCTGATCGGATTCCTGCGCATGTCGCTGGCCCACACCCGCGCCGAGCAATGCACGCTGCGGCAGGAGTTCGAGCTGCTGCGCAGCTACCTGGATATCCAGGGCATGCGCTTCGGCCAGCGGCTGTCGTATGACATCGACCTGCCGCGCGAGCTGGCCAAGGTCGAAATTCCGCCGATGCTGATCCAGCCGCTGGTGGAAAACGCGGTGACGCACGGTATCGAGCCTTGCATGATCGGCGGGCATATCCGCCTGTCGGCGCGCGCCGCCGGCGACGATGCGGTGCAGGTCATCATTGCCGATACCGGCGTGGGCTTTGGCCAGGCCTCGGGCAAGGGCTCGGGGCTGGGCATCACCCATGTGCGCGAGCGGCTGGCACGGATCTTCGGGGCCGCCGCCAGCATGCAGATGGAAGAAAACACGCCGCGCGGCGTGGTGGTGCGGCTGACGCTGCCGCTGGTGCGCCCGGTCGAGGCGCCGACCCTGACGCAGACGGTCACGCTGCCGGAGAGCATGCCGGTGTCGCCGGCGATCCAGCGGACCTGAACGCGCTGCTGGCGATCGCCGGTGCGAAGACAACGAGGGGCGCTGCGTAGGGCGGCGCCCCCAGCATCGCCCAGATTTTTTCACTGCCCCCAACCTCGCCCCCATGACTCCGACCCTTCTGATCGCCGACGACGAAGCGCTGCTCGCGCGCGTGCTGGAATCCGAACTGAAGTCGCTGTGGCCCGAGGCCCGTATCGTCTCGGTCGTGCACGACGGCATGGCCGCGCTGGCCGCCGCGCGCGAGCACCAGCCGCGCGTGGTGTTCCTGGACATCCGCATGCCGGGCATGAGCGGCATGGACGTGGCGCGCGAGCTGATCGAGTTTGATATCCCGCCGCTGGTGGTCTTTGTCACCGCCTATGACCAGTTTGCACTGGAGGCCTTCGAGCGCGCCGCGGTCGACTATGTGCTCAAGCCGGTGCAGCGCGAGCGGTTGGAGGCGACCGTGTGCCGCCTCAAGGAACGCCTGCAGGCGATGTCGGACACGGAGGACGACGCAGACGAGGAGACGGATGAGGGCGCCGCCATGCTCGACACCGACCGCCTGGGGCAACTGCTGGCGCGGCTCGAATCCCTGGAGCACGCCACGCCCGGCGGCGCGTCGCAGCGCCAGTACCTGCGCTTTATCAAGGCGCTGGTCGGTCAGGAGGTCCGCATCATCCCGGTCGACGAGGTGATCTACCTGGAGGCAACCGACAAGTACGTCAACGTGGTCTCCAGCGCCGGCGAGGCGCTGATCCGCACCAGCCTGCGCGAACTGACCCAGCAACTGGATCCGGAGCGTTTCTGGCAGGTCCACCGCGGCACGGTGGTCAACATCGACTGCGTGGCCAGCGCGGTCAACCAGTCGCTGGGGCGGCTGTCGCTGCGGCTGCGCGACCGGCCCGAGCTGCTGCCGGTGGCGCGCCAGTACGCGCACCTGTTCAAGCAGATGTAAGGATCGCAGCAAGCGGCGGTACCGCCACCCGGCTGCAGCGTGGCGCGGTTTTCCTCTATGATGCGGGCTTCGGCCCGCATTTTTTGCTGGCTCGCCGCATCTACTCCGCAGCCCGCAACCGCACCTTCCGCCCGCGCCATGTCCACCGCCGCCATCGATCCCGCCCGCAATCCGCTTCGCCATGACGCCCAGGTGATCGGGCTGGTCGGGCTGGCGCATGGGGTCTCGCATTTCTATCATTTGCTGCTGGCGCCGCTGTTCCCGTGGATCAAGGCCGAGTTCGGCCTGAGCTATGCGGAGCTCGGCCTGCTGATGACGGTGTTCTTCGCCGTGTCGGCGGTAGTGCAGACCGCCTCGGGTTTCGTGGTGGACCGCTTCGGCGCGCGTCCGGTGCTGTTTGCCGGGCTGGCCTTCCTGGGCAGTGCGGCGCTGCTGCTATCGGCCAGCAACGGCTATGCCGCGCTGCTGGCCGGCGCGGCGGTGGCGGGGCTGGGCAACGGCGTGTTCCACCCGGCTGATTTCACGCTGCTGAACAAGCACGTATCGCAGCCGCGGCTGGGCCATGCGTTCTCGGCCCACGGCATTTCCGGCAACCTGGGCTGGGCGGCGGCGCCGCTGTTCCTGGTCACCATCGCCAACCTGGCCAGCTGGCGCGTGGCGCTGGCGGCGGCTTCGGTCGTGGCCTTCGCGGTGCTGGCCGTGCTGGTGGTGCTGCGCCATGTGCTGGATCCGCGCGAGGTGCGCGACTCCGTGGGCCGTCCCGCCGCCAGGGCCGCCGGCGGCAGCCTGCTGGGCTTCCTGCGGCTGCCGCAGGTATGGGTGTGCTGGGCGTTCTTTCTGCTGACCACGTTCTCCGCCGCGGGCATCCAGAGCTTTGCGCCGACCGCGCTGACCTACCTGTACGGCATGCCGTTCACGCTGGCCACGGCTTCATACACCATTTACATGCTGTGCAGCGCCGGCGGCATGGTGGTCGGCGGCTTTGCCGCCAGCCGCACCAGCAACCATGACCGGCTCATCGCCCTCAGCTTTACCGTCTCCGGCCTGTTCGCCATCCTGGTCGGGTTGAACCTGTTCCCCGCGCTGCTGGTGCCGGTGCTGATGGGGGTGATCGGGTTTGGCGCCGGCATCGCCGGTCCGTCGCGCGACCTGCTGGTGCGTGCCGCCGCGCCCGCCGGCGCCACCGGCCGTGTCTATGGCGTGGTCTATTCCGGCCTCGACATCGGGCTGGCCTGCGGGCCGCTGTTCTTTGGCGCGCTGATGGATGCGCGGCTGCCGGCCTGGGTGTTCTTCATGATCGGCGGCTTCCAGCTGATCTCGATCTTTACCGCGGTGACGGTGGGCAACGGCAACCGCTCGCGCCGCGGTGCCGCGGCGCCGGCAGCCTGAACCGGGCCGGCGCCGCCGGCCGCCATTGCCTGCCCTCTGCGCGTCTCGCCTTGTTCCAGCCTGCCTCGAGGATGTTTCCATGACTTTCACGCCGGGCCATTCGAACCCTGACACTCCCCATTCGCACGAAGCCGGCGAGGTGCCGATGCTGGGCGGCCATATCCTGGTCGACGCGCTGCTGGCGCATGGCGCCGAGCTGGCCTTCGGCGTGCCGGGTGAAAGCTACCTGGCGGTGCTCGACGGCTTCCATCGCCGCCGCGACCAGCTGCGCTTTATCGTCTGCCGGCAGGAAGGCGGCGCCGCGGTCATGGCCGAGGCCTACGGCAAGCTGACTGGCCGTCCCGGGCTGGCTTTCTGCACGCGCGGTCCTGGCGCCACCAATGCCAGCATCGGCGTGCATACCGCGTTCCAGGATTCGACGCCGATGATCCTGTTCATCGGACAGGTCGGTACCGATTTCATGGATCGCGAAGCCTTCCAGGAAATCGACTACCGCCGCATGTACGGCGAGATGGCCAAGTGGGTGGCGCAGATCGACCGGGTCGAGCGCATCCCCGAATACATCGCGCGCGCCTACCAGACCGCCACCTCGGGCCGGCCCGGCCCGGTGGTGCTGGCGCTGCCGGAGGACATGCTGGCGCAGACGGCCGTGGTGCCGCAGCTACGCGGCTACGAGCGCGTGCTGAGCTGGCCGGGCGATCCCGGGATGGCGCGCCTCCAGCAAATGCTTGAAGCCGCCGAGCGGCCCTTCGTGCTGGCCGGCGGCAGCGGCTGGACGCCGCAGGCCTGCGCCGACCTGCAGGCCTTTGCCGAACGCTTCGCGCTGCCGGTAGGCTGCGCCTTCCGCGGGCAGGACCTGTTCGACAACCGCCATCCCAACTATGCCGGCGATGTCGGCATCGGCATCAACCCGGCGCTGGCCGAGCGCATCCGGCAATCGGACCTGGTGCTGGCCATCGGCCCGCGCCTGGGCGAGATGACCACCGGCGGCTACGCGCTGATCGCCGCGCCGCGGCCCGCGCAAACGCTGGTGCACGTGCACGCCGGTGCCGAGGAACTGGGCAGCGTCTACCAGGCCGACCTGATGATCCACGCCTCGATGCCGGCCATCGCCGCGCGCCTGGCCGCGCTGGAGCCCGCCGCGGCGCCGCGCTGGCAGCCCTGGACCGAAGCGGCCCATGCCGATTACGAGCGCTACCTGCAGCCGCCTGCGTATGCGGGGCAGGGCGTCGACATGGCCGAGGTCATCCGCACGCTCGACCAGATGCTGCCGGACGATGCGGTGGTCACCAACGGAGCCGGCAACTACGCTGGCTGGCTGCACCGCTACTTCCGTTATCGCCCGTTCCGCAACGGCGGCCGCGGCCAGCTGGCGCCGACCAGCGGCGCGATGGGCTATGGCGTGCCCGCCGCGGTCGGCGCCAAGATTGCCTTCCCGCGGCGCACCGTAGTGGCGCTGGCCGGCGACGGCTGCTTCCTGATGAATGGCCAGGAACTTGCTACCGCCATGCAGTACCAGGCGCCGGTGGTGTTTATCGTCGTCAATAACGGCATGTACGGCACCATCCGGATGCACCAGGAACGCGAATACCCGACCCATGTATCGGGCACCGAATTGCACAACCCGGACTTTGCCGCGCTGGCGCGCGCCTATGGTGCGCGCGGCGAGACCGTGACCTCCACCGAGGCCTTCGCCCCGGCGCTGCGCGCCGCGCTGGACGCGCCGGTGTCGACGCTGATCGAGATCCGCGTCGATCCGGACGTGATCACGCCGCGCACCACGCTCAGCGCGATCCGCGCGCAGGCGCTGGCCGGCGGGCAGCACTGAACCCGGCGCGGCCGCAACGGATCCTTACCATCCATCAGGAGACCATTGATGAAGCCTGTCACCACCGACCTGTGTGACGCCCATGAAGACCGCCTCGCGGCCGGCACCCTGCGCGTGATGGCGCCGGTGTTCCGCGCCTGGGGCAAGCAGGGTGCCTTTGCCGGCCCGGCCGCGACGCTGAAGGTGTTCGAAGACAATGCACTCGTGCGCACCGTGCTGGAAGCGCCCGGCCAGGGCCGGGTCCTGGTGGTCGACGGCGGCGGCTCGCTGCGCTGCGCGCTGGTCGGCGGCAATCTCGGCCTGCTGGCCGAGAAGAATGGCTGGGCCGGCATCGTCGTCAATGGCTGCGTGCGCGACAGCGCCGAGCTGGATGTGTGCGACATCGGCATCCGCGCGCTCGCGGCGCATCCGCAGAAGAGCCAGAAGCGCAACGCCGGCGAAAGCGAAGTCACGGTGCAGATGCCCGGTGCGGTCGTGCGTCCGGGCAACTGGATCTATGTCGACGCCGACGGCGTGCTGGTCTCGGACGACAAGCTGGAGGGCTGAGCATGCCGCGCGTCTTCGTCTACGGCACGCTGCGCGCCGGCGAGGTCAACGACCTGAATGCGGCCGCGCGGCGGCACGGCATTGCCGCGCCCACGCTGCTGGGCACGGCGACGGTGTCAGGCCGGCTCTATGACTTCGGCACCTATCCCGGGCTGGTGCTGGATGCGGCGGCCGGGCCGGTTGTCGGGGATATCTACGACATTGCCGATGCACTGCTGCCGGTCCTGGACGAGATCGAAGAGGTGTACCCGGGTCAGGCTACGCTGTTCGTGCGCGAGGAATGCGCGGTGCAGCAGGATGGCAAGCCCGTTGCCTGCCTGCTGTATCCGGTGGCGGAAGCCGCCGTGGCCGCGTTGCCGCATATTGGCAGCGGCGACTGGGTGGCCTACCGCCGCGCGCGCGATCCTGCCAGCCCCTGAAAGCGGTCAGGCAAAGTCATCCGGTCAACGGCGCCCTTGAGGCGCCGTTTCCTTTTGGCTCGCTTGCGACCAATCACGCGCATGCATGCCATTCCTGCGATTTTTCACGATGTGGAAAGCTGTTGCGGTCCGCAAAAATACATGGTTTGCGGAGCACAACTCCATTTCTCATGATGGAAGATTATGTCCCGCATCGTGAAATAAATTTCATAAGCATATGAATTTATTGAAGAAAAAAACTAAGCGGCAACTTCAGTTCAGGGTTGTTGCAACGCGGGAGCATTCCCTACACTCTTATATAAGACACATGACCTGAGACGCAAAAAACGCCCCCACAGGCGGCGCCCCAAGGCAGGTGATCAAGAGATTCTCAGCCATCCAGGCATCTTCAGGAGAGTGACCATGAACCGCCAAGAACAGATCCAGGCACTGCAAAAAGACTGGGATACCAATCCCCGCTGGAAAGGTATCAAGCGCAACTTCACCGCTGAAGACGTTGTGCGCCTGCGTGGTTCGGTCCAGGTCGAGCATACCCTGGCCCGCCGTGGTTCCGAGAAGCTGTGGAACCTGCTGCACACCGAGCCGTTCGTCAACTCGCTGGGCGCGCTGACCGGCAACCAGGCCATGCAGCAAGTGAAGGCCGGCCTGAAGGCCATCTACCTGTCGGGCTGGCAGGTTGCCGGCGACGCCAACCTGGCCGGCGAAATGTACCCCGACCAGTCGCTGTACCCGGCCAACTCGGTGCCGCAGGTGGTCAAGCGCATCAACAACACCTTCCAGCGCGCCGACCAGATCCAGTGGAGCGAAGGCAAGGGCGACACCGACTTCTTCGCCCCGATCGTGGCTGACGCCGAAGCCGGCTTTGGCGGCGTGCTTAACGCGTTCGAACTGATGAAGGCCATGATCGAAGCGGGCGCCGCCGGCGTTCACTTCGAAGACCAGCTGGCTTCGGTCAAGAAGTGCGGCCACATGGGCGGCAAGGTGCTGGTGCCGACCCGCGAAGCCGTCGCCAAGCTGACCGCCGCGCGCCTGGCTGCCGACGTCTCGGGCGTGCCGACCCTGGTGATCGCTCGTACCGACGCAGAAGCCGCCGACCTGCTGACCTCCGACGTCGACGACAACGACAAGCCGTTCTGCACCGGCGAGCGCACCGTGGAAGGCTTCTACCGCGTCCGCAACGGCCTGGAGCAGTCGATCTCGCGCGCGCTGGCGTACGCTGAAGTGGCCGACCTGGTGTGGTGCGAAACCGGCAAGCCGGACCTCGAGTTCGCCAAGAAGTTTGCCGAAGCCGTGCACGCCAGGTTCCCGGGCAAGATGCTGGCGTACAACTGCTCGCCGTCGTTCAACTGGAAGAAGAACCTGGACGACGCCACCATCGCCAAGTTCCAGAAGGAACTGGGTGCGATGGGCTACAAGTTCCAGTTCATCACGCTGGCCGGCTTCCACTCGCTGAACTACTCGATGTTCAACCTGGCCTACGGCTACGCCCGCAACCAGATGAGCGCATTCGTGGAACTGCAGGAAGCCGAGTTCAAGGCGGCCGAGAAGGGCTTCACCGCGGTCAAGCACCAGCGCGAAGTCGGCACCGGCTACTTCGATGCCGTGACCCAGACCATCGAAGGCGGCCAGTCGTCGACTACCGCGCTGAAGGGTTCGACCGAAGACGAGCAGTTCTTCGAAGACAAGAAAGTGGCCTGACTCTCCTGGTCACTCCGCCGGCTAGTGGGTCCGGCGGATCGGGGGGCGTGCCATCATCACGTCCTCCTTTTTAGGCGACGCGCCGTTCTCTCTCAGGGACGGCGCGCTTTTTTTTAACGCCCCATGCGGTGATCGTAGCTGCTAGAAATGCGCGCCATCAGCGCTGGATCGTTTTCGCCCATGCTGTCGAATGTCACCCGCACGTGGCCGTCTGGCAGCTGGTCCACACCCGCCATCACCGTCCGGCTTTCCAGGCTGCCGACCACCACGCCCCTGACCGGATCCGCGAGACTGATCGCCAGCCCCTGGTCATGCATTGCCCCCGCTGCCGCGGTGAAGGTGCGATCGAAGCTGGCCGGCGTCATCACCGTAAAAGAGCCTCTGTCATCGGAGGTCGAGGCACATGCCGAAAGCGCCAGGATGCCGACGCAGGCTATGAGTGAAAGTCGCATGATCACACCTTCCGTCTGCCCCCCGACCGAAAATGTACGCGTTGCGACTTGGTGCGAATTTCCACTCGCTGATCGCCCTCCCACAAGCTTAGGTGACATTGGCGAAGATTCCATCCGAGGTCGGTCGATGCGCCGCGGAGTGCCGGGGCGGCAATCAGTGCCAAATGCAATAAATTGTTATATCTGACGATTTATTGCATTTGGGTGATGCCGTCAGCAAGTGGATGCCATAAAGTGCCCGGGCCTTTGTCGGCACATTCTGAGCCTCCACCAAGAACAACATCATGAAAGCATCATTCTCTCTCGCTACCTGCGCCGTCGCGGCCGCACTGCTGGCCGGCTGTTCCGGCGGCATGCCCACCAACATCGACGGCATGGTGTCCGCCGGCTCCTCGCTGGCCAAGGCCGCGACGCTGAGCGACGCGGACGTCAAGAGCCTGTCCGACCAGGCCTGCGCCGAATCGGACAAGACCAACAGGATCGCCGGCGCCAATACCACCTACGGCAAGCGCCTGGCCAAGATCATGAGCGGCCTGAACGGCAGCAACGTGCCCAACGTCAACGCCAAGGTGTACATGACCAAGGACGTCAACGCCTGGGCCATGGCCAACGGCTGCGTGCGCGTCTACAGCGGCCTGATGGACATGATGACCGACGATGAAGTGCGGGGCGTGCTGGGCCACGAGCTGGGCCATGTCGCGCTGGGCCACACCAAAAAGGCCATGCAGGTCGCCTACACGGCAACCGCCGCGCGTGGCGCGGCCGCGTCGGCCGGCAACGGCGCGGTGGCCGCGCTGTCGTCGTCGCAACTGGGCGAACTGGGCGAGAAGCTGGTCAACGCGCAGTTCTCGCAGTCGCAGGAAAGCGCGGCGGATGACTACTCGCTCGACCTGCTGACCAAAAACAAGGCCAACACGCGCGGACTGGTGACGGCGTTCCAGAAGCTGGCCAGGCTCGATGGCGGCAAGTCGAGCATGTTCTCGTCGCACCCGGGTTCGGATGACCGCGCCAGGCATATGGAGGAGCGGATCCGCAAGGCTTCGTAAGCTACCGGCCGCACCCATGACAACGCCCGCACCGGGGAGCCCGGTGCGGGCGTTGTGCCTTCTGCCGAAGCAGGCCGGGGGTCACCGATACACGATCACCGGGATGTCGGTATGCGTCAGCACCTTCTGCGTTTCGCTGCCGAGCAGCAGGCCGGACAGCCCGCGCCGGCCATGCGACGCCATGAAGATCACGTCGCAGCCATGGCGCTCGGCCGCGTCAATGATGCCGAGGTAGGGCACCGCGAAAGTCGACATGTCGGCGTCGAAGACGACGCCGGCCGCGCTCGCCAGGTTCTCGACTTCCTTCAGGTAGAGCTTGGCCTGGTTCTCGATGCGGTCCTTGAAGGCCTGCGGCGCCTCGACCACGATTTCGCTGAACGGGGTGTAGGGATACTCCTCCAGGCAGACATAGGCCGTGACGCGCGCGCCGATGGCCTTGGCGAGTTCCAGCCCGCCGTTGATGGCTTTCTTGGAGAGTTCCGAGCCGTCGGTGGGTAGCAGGATGTGTTGGAACATGCGGGGCTCCTTTTCTGACTAGGGAATAGGGAAGGGGGCAGGGCGGCCGCCCGGCGCCGGGGGGCGATGCCGGGGCAGTGAAAGCGCCTGTCTGAATCCATTGTAGTCAGGGTGCCGAGTACGGCATTGTGCAAAATCAATTGCAACAAAAGCGCCTCAGCCTGAGCCTTGCGCTGCCGGTCAGCCTGCCAGCGCCGCTGCCGCCGGCATGGATGCCGCCTGCTCCGCCCGTCGCCAGTAAGCCGGGTTGCCGTAGGTGTTCTTCAGGTGATCGATAAACAGCCGCACCCGCAGCGGCAGGTGCTTGCGCTGCGGGAACACCGCATGGATGCCGATCGGCGGCGCCTGGAACTCGTCCAGCACCGTGACCAGCCGGCCGCTGGCGATTTCGTTGCCGACTTCCCACCACGACCGCCACGCCAGGCCGTTGCCCTGCAGGCACCACTCGTGCAGCACCGCGCCGTCGGTGCATTCCATGGTGCCGCCCACCTTGACCGTCACCGAGCGCCCGTCTTCGGTGAAGACCCAGCCGCGCTGCACGTTGGCGCTGGCGCCGAAGGCCAGGCAGTTGTGCCGCTGCAGTTCGTCCGGCGTGCCGGGCCGGCCGGCGCGGGCCAGGTAGTCGGGCGAGGCCACCACCACGCGCCGGGTCTCGGCCAGCCGGATTGAAACGAGGCTGGAGTCGGGCAGGTCGCCCAGCCGGATCGCGCAGTCGAAGCCTTCATTGACCAGGTCGACCACGCGGTCGGACAGGTCCAGCGTGATCGATACGTCAGGGTGCGATTCAATGAACAGCGGCACCAGCGGCGCCACGTGCTTGCGGCCATAGCCGGCCGGCGCTGTCACGCGCAGGTGGCCGCTGGCCTTGACGCCGCCGGCCGAAACGCTGGCCTCGGCGTTGTGCAGGTCGTTCAGGATGCGCTGGCAGTCCTCCAGGAAGGCCGAGCCTTCGAAGGTCAGGCTGATCTTGCGCGTGGTACGTACCAGCAACTTGACGCCCAGCCGCTCTTCCAGCGCATCGATGCGGCGCCCGATGATGGCCGGCGCCACGCCTTCCGCCGCTGCTGCCGCCGACAGGCTGCCGCGCGAGGCGACGGATACAAAAGTCTCCAGCTGTTTGAAATGGTCCACAAATGTTCGCCGAGTAGTGCCCGAGTAATACGCACTCGCGCGCTTTGTGCCGGCCCGGTCACGCCCAATGCGTTGCAGGGTGCTGCCGGCGGCCAATGCGCAAGGATTTAGTGCGGAGTATCGTTTTAGTCAGCCAAGATTAGTGGCCGAAAAGTAAAAGATCAAGTGACCCGGGGCACCTTTGCCGCAGTGCAGCGTCTCCCTACAATGCGATGCATTCATCGGTGTACAGGGCCACGCAGTTGTGGTCCGGCACCGACACACTTTGCAGAGTCAGGTTGCCAGCGCCCACATGAACAAGATCCGCGCAGTCGTCTTCGATGCCTACGGCACGCTGTTCGACGTGTATTCCGTCACCGCGCGCGCGGAACAGCTGTTCCCGGGCCGCGGCGAGGCGCTGGCGCTGCTGTGGCGCGACCGCCAGATCGACTACACCCGCATCCGCACCATGGCCGGGCACGACGGCGCGCACTACAAGCCGTTCTGGGCCATCACCGTGGACGCGCTGCGCTATGCCGCCGAGCGCCTGGGTCTGGCGCTGGATGAAGCGACGGAAGCCCAGCTGCTCAAGGAATACGCCTGCCTGTCGGCCTTCCCGGAAAACCTGGGTGCGCTCAAGCGCCTGCGCAAGGCGGGGCTGCCGCTGGGCATCCTGTCCAACGGCAATGCCGAGATGCTCGACATCTCGGTCAAGAGTGCCGGCATGCATGGCCTGTTCGACCACGTGCTGTCGGTCGATGCGGTGCGCCAGTACAAGACCGCGCCCGCCGCCTATGCACTGGGGCCGCTGGCCTTCGGGCTGGACGCGCAGGAGATGCTGTTCGTCTCGTCCAACGGCTGGGACGCCTGCGGCGCCACCTGGTTTGGCTACACCACCTTCTGGATCAACCGTGCCGGCCACCCGGCGGAGCGGCTCGACGTAGCCCCCTCCGGCACCGGGCACGACATGAACGACCTGCTCGAATTCGTCCGCGCCCATGGCGTGGCGGCATAGCAGGGCGCCCAACAACCAAAGCTATCGCTATCGTTTAACAGGAGAACACTGATGGCTATCACGCTGCCCGCGGGCATGAAGATTACCGGCGAAATCCTGCCGGCCTACGAAGATATCCTCACGCCGGAAGCCCTGGCCCTGGTAGACAAGCTGCACCGCGCCTTCGAGCCGCGCCGTCAGGAACTGCTGGCCGCGCGCGTGGAGCGCGCCAAGCGCCTGGACGCCGGCGAAGTCCCTGATTTCCTGCCGGAAACCAAGAGCATCCGCGAAGGCGACTGGAAGGTTGCGCCGGTGCCCAAGGCGCTGGAATGCCGCCGCGTGGAAATCACCGGCCCGGTCGAAGCCAAGATGGTGATCAACGCCTTCAACTCGGGCGCTGACAGCTACATGACCGACTTCGAGGATTCCAACACCCCCAACTGGCACAACCAGCTGCAGGGCCAGGTCAACCTGAAGGCCGCCGTGCGCCGCACGCTGACCCTGGAATCGAAGGGCAAGCAATACAAGCTGAACGACAAGATCGCCACGCTGCAGGTGCGTCCGCGCGGCTGGCACCTGGACGAAAAGCACGTCACCATCGACGGCAAGCGCGTCTCGGGCGGCATCTTCGACTTCGCGCTGTTCCTGTTCCACAACGCCAAGGAACAGATCGCGCGCGGCGCCGGCCCGTTCTTCTACCTGCCGAAGATGGAAAGCCATCGGGAAGCGCGCCTGTGGAACGACATCTTCGTGATGGCGCAGAACGAAATCGGCCTGCCGCAAGGCACCATCAAGGCCACCGTGCTGATCGAGACCATCCTCGCCGCGTTCGAGATGGAAGAAATCCTGTATGAGCTGCGCGAGCACAGCGCCGGCCTGAACGCCGGCCGCTGGGACTACATCTTCTCGTGCATCAAGAAGTTCAAGAACGACAAGGACTTCTGCCTGGCCGACCGCGCCAAGGTCACCATGACCGCGCCGTTCATGCGTGCCTACGCGCTGCTGCTGCTGAAGACCTGCCACTCGCGCGGCGCCCCCGCCATCGGCGGCATGAGCGCGCTGATCCCGATCAAGAACGATCCGGAGAAGAACGCCATCGCCATGGAAGGCATCATCAGCGACAAGCGCCGCGATGCCACCGACGGCTACGACGGCGGCTGGGTGGCACACCCGGGCCTTGTCGAGCCGGCCATGAAGGAATTCGTGGCAGTGCTGGGCGACAAGCCGAACCAGTTCGAGAAGCAGCGTCCGGACGTGCAGGTGAAGGGCGCCGACCTGCTCGACTTCAAGCCGGAAACGCCGATCACCGAGCACGGCCTGCGCATGAACATCAACGTCGGCATCCACTACCTGGGCGCCTGGCTGGCCGGCAACGGCTGCGTGCCGATCCACAACCTGATGGAAGACGCCGCCACCGCCGAGATCTCGCGCTCGCAGGTGTGGCAGTGGATCCGCTCGCCGAAGGGCAAGCTGGAAGACGGCACCAAGGTCACGGCCGAGCTGGTGCGCAAGCTGATCCCGGAAGAACTGGCCAAGGTGAAGGAACTGGTCGGTGGCGACACCAAGACCTATGACCGCGCTGCCGAGATCTTCGAGCAGATGTCGACATCGGAGGATTTCGCCGAGTTCCTGACGCTGCCGCTGTACGAAGAAGTCTGAGCGGGGCGCACTGCTCCGGCATGACCAGGAACCGCAGCCTGATGGCTGCGGTTTTTTTGTCTTCGTTTTACAGCGGCCCGGGCAGCCTCTTCAGCCCGATCCAGACCACCATGATGACCACATTGACCGGCACGCTGAGCGCGCCCGGCACGTAAAACAGCGCCGACAGCACGGGCGCGCACAGCACGCCTTCCACTACGCTGCCCGCGGCATAGAAGAAGACCCCGCACCACAGCCAGCGCCGCATATACGTCGGCAGCCAGTGCGCACGCGCCTTGTTGAAATGCCAGGCGTGGGCCCGTTCGGCCCGGCTTCCCTGGCTGGCGTCGCGGAACAGCCAGTTGAAGAAAAAGTAGCGGTACAGCAGGGTGCGGAAGGCCAGCTCTTGCATGATCACTCCTTTGGCCGTGCCGGGCAGATAGCGCGCAATGTTCATACCAGCGTGGGCATGCAGGGGCGGCGGCTTACCTAGCAGCGTAGCAAGAAGTCGCCGGGACAGACCAGCCGCCGGCCGCAATCCGGATCCGCGTCATGCTGGAAAACCCCGCATGTCCCGCGCGGCAACACTCTCTAATATGAAGTACCCGCCGCCAGCGCGGACCACAACATCAAAGCGGAGACTTCAGATATGGACCGTCGACAGTTCCTGGGCACCGCCGCCGTTGCCGCAGCCGTTGCCGCAACCGCCGGCGTGGCGCCGTACGCCATGGCGCAGCAGTGGCCCGCGCGGCCTATCCGGCTGGTGGTGGCGTATCCGCCCGGCGGCGGTACGGACGTGGTGGCGCGGCTGTTTGCCGACTATCTTGGCCGCGTGACGGGCCAGTCGGTGGTGGTGGAGAACAAGCCGGGCGGCGCCACCGTTCCCGCCACGCAGGACGTGATCCGCGCCAGGAACGACGGCCAGACACTGCTGGTGACGCTGGGATCGTCCGCCACCTCGGGCGCGCATATCAACCGCGTGCCCTACGATCCGCTGACCGACCTGACTGCGCTGGCCGAACTCGGCCGCGCCCCGGTGCTGCTTGCCGCCAACAAGGACGCCCCGTATTCCACGCTGAAGGAACTGATCGCCTATTCCAAGGCCAACCAGGGCAAGCCGATCCATTCCGCCTCTTATGGCCCGGGCACGTCGTCGCACTTTGGCCCGCTGCTGTTCAACCGGCTGGCAGGCACCAACCTGGAGCCGGTGCTGTACAAGGGCTCGGCGCCCGCCACGCAGGACCTGGTGGGCGGCGTGGTGCCGCTGATGATCGACGGCCTGACCACCGGCGTGCCGCTGTACCAGGCCGGCAAGACCAAGGTGCTGGCGACCACCATGCCGGAGCGGTCGGACATGGCGCCCGGCGCTCCAACCTTCCGTGAGCTCGGTTTCCAGGAAATGGAGCAACTTAGCGGATATTTTGCGCTGTTCGGGCCCAAGGCCATGCCCAAGGCAACGGTCGATGCCGTCTCGGAGGCCGTGCGCAAGGTGCTGGCCGATCCCGCGTACCAGAAGCGGCTGGCCGGCGTTGGCGTGCTGCCGGCGCAGGCGGTCACGCCGGAAGCATTTGCCGCGCAGATCCGGACCGATCATGCGCGCTGGGGCCAATTTATCAAGGACATCGGCTTCAAGATCGAGAATTGAGCCTGCCAGGCCGGTCCCGGAGACGGTCAACGCTGCCGGAGCTGAACGCCGGGATCTGCCGCCAGGCGATTTCTTGTCCATACTGGACTTGTTGCGGCGCCATGCCGCGGCAATCAAGAATCAGCAGCCTATGGAGGGAATCGTGTTCAAGCACATCTTGCTGGCCACCGATGGCTCGGAGCTTTCCAAGGTCGCCATGGCGGCCGCGATCAATTTCGTCAAGGCGGGCGGCGCGAAGCTGACGGCGTATACGTGCATGGAGGAATATCCCTACCTGTCCTCGGGGGATGCCGGCCATCCGCGGCGAAAGGCGTATGAGGAACATGAGGCCGAGCGGGCCAGCGCGGTGCTGGCCGAGGTTGTCGCGGCGGCCACCGAGGCGGGCGTGACCTGCCAGACCGACATGAGCACGTCGGTGCCGTACAAGGGCATCATCGATGCCGCCGCCAAGCACGGCTGCGACGTGATCTTCATGGCGTCGCACGGACGGCGCGGGCTGGAGGGGCTGCTGGTCGGGAGCGAAACGCAGAAGGTGCTGACCCACTGCAGGATCCCCGTGCTGGTCTATCGCTGAGCTTGCGCAATCCGCCAGCGGATCAGAAGCGGTAGCCCCGGCTTGGATTCACTTTCCAGCCGCCGGCGCCATCGAGTTCCAGCACCTGGTGGTGGTACTTGAGCAGCGAGGGGCGGTGGCTGACGCTGACCAGCGTCGCGTCCATGCCGGCCAGCAACCGGTACATGCCTTCCTCGTTGGCGATATCGAGCGCGCTGGTGGCCTCGTCAAGCATCACATAGCGGGGCCGCGACAGCAGCACGCGCCCGATCGTCAGCCGCTGCTGCTCGCCCAGCGACAGCACCTTGCCCCAGTCCACTTCGGTATCGAGGCCGCCGAAGCGGTCGACAATGCCGCCAAGATTCACCAGCTCGAGCAGCCGGATCAGCTCGTCGTCGGCGATGTGCTGCCCGATGTGGTTGGGGTAGAGCAGCTGGCCGCGCAGGCTGCCGACCACCATGTACGGGTGCTGTGGCAGGAACAGCATGTCCTGCGGCCTGGGGCGCATGATGCAGCCGGTGCCGCTGGTCCACAAACCGGCGATGGCGCGCATCAGCGAGCTCTTGCCGCCGCCGCTGGCGCCGACGATCAGCAGCCCTTCGCCGGGATCGGCCGACACCGTCAGGTCGCGCACCAGCGTGCGTTCCAGGTTCGGCGTGTGCAGCGTCACATGCAGCAGCGACAGGCGCGAGTCCTGCACGGACTCGATCTTGTGCGCCGGCTCGGCGAGTTTGTCCGGTTTGGCCGGCGTGTCGGCCAGCGTGCTGGCGAAGGTATCCAGCCGGTCCAGCCCGGCGACAAAGCGGGCCAGCTCTTCGAAGTTGTCGACAATCACCGTCAGCGCATTCAACACTGCGGCGAACGCCCCCGCAGCCTGGATCGCGCGCCCGACCTCCATTTCACCGGACAGCACATGCGAGGCGACGATGGCGCTGGGCAGCAGGATGGTCAGGAAGCCGTAGCCGTACTGGAACGTGTTCAGGCTGAGCTGCCACTTGATGAGCTTGTCGAAGTTGCGGAAGGCCTGCTCGAAGCGGCCGCTGACATGCGACGATTCCAGCGCCTCGCCGCGGTAGAAGGCGATCGATTCGGCGTTCTCGCGCACACGGATCAGGCTGAAGCGGAAATCCGCCTCGCGCTTGAGCTGGAAGAAATTCAACCCGATCAGCACGCGCCCGAAGAAGTACATCGAGACGAAACTCCCGGCGATGGCGTAGACCACCAGGAAGTAGACCAGCATCTGGGAAATCGACCACAGCACGGCGCTGAAGGCGATCAGCTGCAGCAGCGCGCCGATGCCGATCGACAGGAAATACAGCGATTGCTTGGTAAAGGTGTTGATGTCTTCGGTGATGCGCTGGTCCGGATTGTCGATCGCCGCGTTGGCGTTGAGCTTGTAATAGGTCCGGTCCCTGAAGTACCCGTCGAGGTAGTGACGGGTGAGCCATCGTCGCCACAGCAGGCCCAGCTTGTTGCGCAGGAAGTAGTAGGAGGAATAGATGGGAACGGCGCCGAGCAGGATGTAGAGGCACTTCTGGATCGAGCCCCAGAAGCGGTCGGCATCTTGCGCCGCCAGGGCCGAAGTGAATTCGCCGGTCTGTTCGTTGATCCAGACTTCGGCCTGCGTCTGGCCGAGCAGCAGCAGGATCAGCAGGAGCAGCAGGCCGGACGCCTTCCATCGCTCACGCGAAAACCAGTAGGGGCGGGCAATGGCCCAGTAACGGGTCCACACGTGGCGCGTGGGGACGCCCGGACGTTTCTTGCGGGCCGAAGTGGTGCCGGCAATCCTTGGCTCGGGCACGACGCTCATCTGACTCTCCAGCGCAGACGGATTCCCCGCCGCCACGCACATTCGTCGTGCTGCAACGAAGCGGACCAGCAGGAGAATCTCTGGATGAAATATAGGCCAGCAATATCCACGCCTGACCAGAAATCATCCGCCCGGCCCTCGTTTTTTTCGTGCCCGCGCGCGGTGTGCGGTGTTGGCGGCAACGTCGAACCAGGTTGCGGCTGGAGGGTGACCGAGCCGCTACAGGCGAACCCTGCAAGCTTTTTCAAAGGTACCTGCAGTTTCAGGCGCGGCTGCGGCGGCGGGGCGTGCCCGCCGGTCGCGGCCGCAGCGCCGGCCTCAGTCGAGGGTAATCTTTCCCGCCTTGACGATCTGGCCATAGCGAGCGATGTCGCGCTCGATCACCTTGCGGAATTCCTCGGAGGAACCGCCTACCGGCACGAAGCCCAGGTCGGTCAGCCTCTTGGCCACTTCGGGGCTGCGCGTTGCCGCGGCGATTTCCTTTGCCATGCGGTCAACCACAGGCGCGGGCGTGCCGGCAGGCGCCAGCAGGCCGGTCCAGGAACTCATCACGAAGCCCGGGAAGCCCGACTCTTCCATGGTCGGGATATTCGGCTCGCCCGGCCAGCGCTTGGCCGAGGCGACGGCCAGCACATTGATCTTGCCCGACTTCACGTGCGGCATCGGCACCAGCAGCGGATCGAATGCGACCGACACCTCGCCGGAAACGAGCGCCGGCAGGATCGGTGCGCTGCCGTTGTACGGCACGTGGGTCATCTTGACCTTGGACTCCATCGCCAGCCGCTCGCCCGTCAGGTGCGCCGAGCTACCCACGCCGCTCGAGCCGAATGTCAGCGTGTTGGGATGCTTCTTGCCATAGTCGATCAGTTCGGCAACAGTCTTCGCGGGCACCTTCTTGCTCGCGAACAGGAACAGCGGCAGCTCCGCCATCTCCGCCACCGGCACGAGGTCCGAAGGCTTGTAGCTCAGCTTGGAATACAGCGACATGTTGGCGCTGTAGGCCGCGAGAACCGAGACAAAGGTATAGCCGTCCGCCGCCGAGCGCGCGGCCACGCCAACGCCAAGCGTGCTGTTCGCGCCCGGCTTGTTCTCGATGATGATGGGCTGCCCGAGGCTTTGCGAGACCTTTTCGAACACGACCCGGGATACCGTGTCGGTGGACCCGCCGGGGGTATAGGGAACGATGACCTTGATCGGCCTGGTCGGCCAGGCATCGGCCGCCAATGCTGCATGGCCGAAAACGACACTCGTGATGGCGAGCGTCACCAGTCGTGCGCTGCGCGCCGCGCGATTCGAAATGCTCAACTACGTCTCCTGCTTTGGCAAATTTTCCTCCCGCCTGTGCGGCGGGTTCCAGCGGCTATTCCGCCGGGTGATTATGCCGGAGCGGTCGAAGCGGGTACGTGCCAAGAGGCTGCGGTAGGGCGCTTTCCGTGAAGTCAGTGTGCGATAAGCGGTCGGGCACTGAGTGGCGCGCGGTCTTCTTTCAGGCCCGGTATTTCTCCCACAGTTCGCGCAGAACCGATTCCGGCGGCGGCGCCGGTGCGAAGCCCGCGACATTGCCGAACATGCCAAGAATGCGGCGCCTGAAGGCATTGAGGTCCATCGTCGGTTCAGGCGATGCACTGGCGGTATCGATGATCGTATGCAGCTGCTCGGCGGAGAGGCCGGCGATGGCAGACCACAGGTCGTCGGGGCTGGCGCAGGTGCACGGCAAAGATCGGGCAAACATCGGTCATCCTCAACGTGGATCCATGATCGCTAACGCACCGCCGCGCCGCGCTTGCTGCCGTCCGGGTACACGGCCGCCTGGAACGGCTCGAGGCCGATCCGCGCGACCACGTCGACGAAGCGCTCGGCTTCGCTGTCGCGGTGCGCGAGGTAGGTGCCGATCAGCCGCTCGACCACGTCCGGCACCTGCTCCTGCGCGAACGACGGGCCGATGATGCGGCCGATCGCCGCGCCGCCGCCGGCGCCGTGGCTGTCCTGGCTGTCTGCGCCGTTCTGCCGCCCGCCGATGGTGACCTGGTACCAGGCTTCACCCGCCTTGTCGACACCGAGGATGCCGATATGGCCGACATGGTGGTGCCCGCAGGAGTTGATGCAGCCCGAGATGTTCAGGTCTAGCTCGCCGATGTCGTGCACGTGGTCGAGGTCTTCGAACCGTTCCTGGATCGCCTGGGCCAGCGGTATCGACACGGCGTTGGCGAGCGAGCAGAAATCGCCGCCGGGGCAGGCGATGATATTAGTGATCCTGCCGACGTTGGGCGTGGCGAGGCCGGCCGCATCCAGCGCGCGCCACAGCGCGGGCAGGCCGCTGCGCCGCACGTCGGCGAGGATCAGGTTCTGTTCGTGCGAGACCCGCAACTCGCCAAAGCCGTGGCGCTCGGCGAGGTCGGCCATCAGCTCCATCTGGTCGGCGGTAATGTCGCCGGGCGCGCGGCCGGTTGCCTTGAGCGATGCGGTCACCGCGGCGTAGCCCGGTACGCGGTGCGGATGGACGTTGCTGCGCAGCCAGAGCCGGAATGCGCGGTCGGTCCGCGCGAGTTCGGCGCTTTCATCGGCATCCTGCGCCGCGGCGGGGTCATAAGGCGGCACCGTGAAGCGCGCGGCCACCGACGCGACGAAGTCTTCGGTGACGGTATCCGGGCCACCCCGGATGCGCTGCCACTGCTCCGCGACCTGTTCGCGAAATACTTCCGGCGTGAGATCCTTCACCAGGATCTTGATGCGCGCCTTGTACTTGTTGTCGCGCCTGCCATGCAGGTTGTAGACGCGCAGCGTGGCCTGCAGGTAGGTCAGCAGGTCCTGCCAGGCCACGAAGGGATTGATCAGCTTGCCGACCATGGGCGTGCGCCCCATGCCGCCCCCGACCCACACGCGAAATCCGACCTGGCCGTCTTCCTCGACCGCCTGCAGCCCGATATCGTGGACGCCGACCGCGGCCCGGTCGGTGGTGGCGCCGCTGATCGCGATCTTGAACTTGCGCGGCAGGTAGGCGAACTCGGGGTGCAGCATCGACCATTGCCGCACGATCTCGCACCACACCAGCGGGTTCACCAGCTCGTCGGGCGCGATGCCGGCAAAGTGGTCGGTGGTGGTGTTGCGGATGCAGTTGCCGCTGGTCTGGATGGCATGCATCTGCACCGTGGCGAGTTCCGCCAGGATGGCAGGCGCGTCTTCCAGGCGCGGCCAGTTGAACTGCAGGTTCTGCCGCGTGCTGAAGTGCCCGTAGCCGCGGTCCCAGCGGCGCGCGATCCCGGCCAGCTTGCGCAGCTGCCTTGACGCCAGCATGCCGTAGGGGATGGCCACGCGCAGCATCGGGGCATGGCGCTGGATATACAGGCCATTCTGCAGCCGCAGCACGCGGAACTCTTCCTCGTCGAGCTCGCCGTCCAGGAAGCGGCGGGTCTGGTCGGTGAACTGCACGACCCGCTCGTCGACCAGTCTCTGGTCGATCTCGTCATAGACATACATGATGAAGGTCTCCTTGCGCGTAGCGCTAGTCTTTTGCCCGTGCCCGTTCGATGGACATGTCGGTCGGCATCATGTTGAGGTCGGCGTTGTGCATCACCCACAGCGAGCCGGCGACGACGATGACGATCAGGAAGCCGGTACAGGCGAAGATGGCGGTATTGCCGCGCTGGCCGGGACCGGTGCCCAGGTGCAGGAAGTACACCAGCTGCACCAGCAGTTGCGCGACGCAGAGGCCGACAACCAGCGCGATCGCGGCGTGGCTTTGCAACGTGCCGGTCATCACCGAGGCAAACGATGCCACGGTAAGCGCGACCGACAGCAGCAGGCCGATGGTGTAGCTGCGCACGCTGCCGTGGGTGGGGTGCTCACCCGGATGGACGGAGTGAAGATGGGACGGCTTCATGCGAACTCCCGCAGGTAGACGAAGGTAAAGACGCAGATCCAGACCAGGTCCAGGAAGTGCCAGAACAGGCTCAGGCACGCCAGCCGGCGGCGCACGATGTCATCGAGGTCGAAACGCCGGACCTGGTGGATCATCACCGCCAGCCAGCACAGGCCCGCGGTGACGTGCAGGCCGTGGGTGCCGACCAGCGTGAAAAACGCCGACAGGTAGGCGCTTACGCCGGGCCCGGCGCCCTGGTGCAGCAGGTGGGCGAACTCGTAGACCTCCATGGCGACGAACACGGCGCCCAGTACGAAGGTGGCCGCCAGCCAGCGGATCATGCGCGGCGCGGCATTCGCGTCCTGCCGCAGCATGGCCAGGCCGAAGGTGTAGCTGCTGAGCAGCAGCACCATGGTCTCGGTGAACACGAACGGCAGCTCGAACAGTTGCTGCCCGCCCGGCCCGCCCGCCGTGTTGCCCGACAGCACGCCGAAGGTTGCGAACAGCACCGCGAAGATCAGGCAGTCGCTCATCAGGTAGAGCCAGAAGCCCAGCGTGGTATGGGCGGCGGCATCGTGATGGCCGTGGTCGGCGGCGTGCGGCACCGGATGTGCGGCGTGCGGACCTGGATGGTGCAGGGTAGGGGATAGCGTCGGGTTCATGGTTCAGGCAGCTTGCTGCAGTTGGGCGTAGCGGGCGCGCTCGATGCGCTCGACTTCGGCGGCCGGGACGTAGTAGTCGACATCGCGGTCGTAGCTGCGCCGCACGAAGGTCGCGATCGCGCCAACCAGCCCGGCCACGGCGACCAGCCACATGTGCCAGACCAGCGCGAAGCAGGACACCAGCCCGAACACTGACACGAGGAAGCCGGCCGCGGTGGGGCGTGGCATGTGGATGTCCTCGTAGCGGGCCGGCTGGCGCCAGGCGCGGCCGGCTTCCTTGTCGTCCCAGTGCTGCTCCAGGGAGGTGATGTGCGGCACCAGGGCGAAGTTGTAGAACGGCGCCGGCGATGCGGTCGACCATTCCAGGCTGCGGCCGTCCCACGGGTCGCCGGTCAGGTCCTGGTTCTGCTTGCGGTCGCGGATGCTGACGGCCAGTTGCACGATCATCGCCAGGATGCCGGCGCCGATGACGAAGGCGCCGATCATCGCCACCACCAGGTAGGGATGCCAGTCGACGTTGGCGTAGTGGTTCATCCGGCGGGTCATGCCCTTGAAGCCCAGCACGTAGAGCGGCATGAAGGCCAGGAAGAAGCCGGTCAGCCAGCACCAGAACGACACCTTGCCCCAGAACTCGTTCAGCTTGAAGCCGAACACCTTCGGGAACCAGAAGCTGATCGCCGCCAGGCAGCCGAACAGCACGCCGCCGATGATCACGTTATGGAAGTGGGCCACCAGGAACAGGCTGTTGTGCAGCACGAAGTCGGCGCCCGGCACCGCCAGCAGCACGCCGGTCATGCCGCCGACCGCGAACGTCACCATGAAGCCGATGGTCCACATGGTCGAGGTATGGAAGCGGATCCGGCCGCGGTACATGGTGAACAGCCAGTTGAACAGCTTCACGCCGGTGGGGATCGAGATGATCGACGTCATGATGCCGAAGAAGGCGTTGACGTTGGCGCCCGAGCCCATGGTGAAGAAGTGGTGCAGCCAGACGAAGAACGACAGCACGCCGATCGACGAGGTGGCATAGACCATCGACTTGTAGCCGAACAGGGGCTTGCGCGAGAACGTGGCGATGATTTCCGAGAACGCGCCGAACGCGGGCAGGATCAGCACATAGACCTCGGGGTGCCCCCAGATCCAGATCAGGTTCACGTACATCATGGCGTTGCCGCCCAGCTCGTTGGTGAAGAAGTGCATGCCGAGGTAGCGGTCGGCGGTGAGCAGGGCCAGCGTGGCGGTCAGCACCGGAAAGATGGCGACGATCAGGATGTTGGTGATCAGCGCGGTCCAGGTGAACACCGGCATCTTCATCAGGGTCAGGCCCGGAGCGCGCATGCGCAGGATGGTGACGATGAAGTTGATGCCGGTCAGCGTGGTGCCGAGCCCGGATATCTGCAATGACCAGATGTAGTAGTCCACGCCGACGGTCGGGCTGTAGCCCAGCTCGGACAACGGCGGATAGGCCACCCAGCCGGTCGCGGCGAAGTCGCCGACGAACATCGACAGCATCACCAGCACCGCGCCCATGGCCGACAGCCAGAAGCTCAGCGAGTTGACGAACGGGAAGGCCACGTCGCGCGCGCCGATCTGCAGCGGCACGATCACGTTCATCAGCCCCACCACCAGCGGCGTGGCCACGTAGAAGATCATGATCACGCCGTGGGCGGTAAAGATCTGGTCGTAGTGGTGCGGCGGCAGGTAGCCGGCGGCATCGCCGTAGGCGACTGCCTGCTGCGTGCGCATCAGGATCGCGTCGGCGAAGCCGCGCAGCAGCATGACAAGGGCCAGGATGATGTACATCACGCCGACCTTCTTGTGGTCGACCGAGCAGATCCATTCGGTCCACAGGTATTTCCACTTGCCGTACCTGGTGATCGCGCCGAGCAGCGCGGCGCCCAGCACCAGCACCACGGCCAGCGTCCCCATGATGATCGGCTCGTGGTAGGGGATGGCCTCGAGATTGAGTTTTCCTAGCATGTCATTGCTCCATGCGGCCGGGGAGCGCCGACGGGACGCGTTGGAAGGCCTGCAGTGATTCGGGGGTGTTCGCGCGGCAGATCGCGCCGTTGGCCAGCATGTACTTGTCAACCACCTGGTCGAACAGCTTCGGCGTCACCGATGCGTAGAGCGCGACGGGGTCCCTGGTGCTGGGCTGCTCCAGTGTGCTGTAGGTGTTCGCGTCAAGCGTCCGGGCCGAGGCCCGCGCCTTGCTGATCCACGCGTCGAAGTCCTCGCGCGAGGTCGCCAGGGTCTTGAAATGCATGTCCGAGAAGCCCGCGCCACTGTACGCCGCGGACTGGCCGAGATAGACGCCCGGTGTGTCCGCGATCAGGTGCAGGCGGGTCTGCATGCCGGCCATGGTGTAGACCATGCTGCCAAGCTGCGGAATGAAGAACGCATTCATCATCGATTCCGCGGTCAGCCGGAAGTTGACCGGCGTGCCGACCGGGATGGCAAGCTGGTTCACCGAGGCGACACCGTATTCGGGATAGATGAACAGCCATTTCCAGTTCAGCGCGATGACGTCGACCTGCAGCGGCCTGACCTCGGACTCCAGCGGCCGATAGGGGTCGAGCTTGTGCGTCGAATCCCAGATCAGCACGGCCAGGCAGGCCACGATCACGCACGGGATGCCCCACACCACGATCTCGATTTTGGTCGAGTGCGACCACTTGGGCGCGTAGGTCGCGCGCGTGTTGCTCTCGCGGTAGCGCCAGGCAAACCACAGCGTCAGGAAGATCACCGGGATGACGACCATCAGCATGACGAACAACGCGATCAGGATCAGCGATTTTTCCTGTGCGCCGATGCTGCCCTTGGGATTGAGCAGTTCGAGGTTGCAGCCGCTGAGCAGGGCGCTCAGCCCGGCGGCCAGCAGCAACGCGCCGATGCGGGGCGGCAGGGCGGGCGATGGGCTGAGGCTGGGGGAAGGGTGGGGCAACGGGCCTTGTCGATCTTTGTTTGCCAGCCCGGCGGTAGGTTTGAGCATGTCGGACACCTTGGTTACGGATTACCGAAGGCATCCGGCCACGCGCTCCGATTCAAGTGCTGCGTCAGCCCGCGGCTGCGGGCTTGTATGGATTCCCTCGACAATGTCTGGCATGCTAGTCGAAGACAAGACCCATACATCGAGGAAAGTTTTGGGGACAGAATCCATACAAGATAGCGAAAGCGCTGCCCGGATCACCGGCCAGTGGGATCTGCGGATCACTGCGTCCGGTGGGGTCCGGTACCTGCAGATCGTCGACTTCATCGAGCGGGCAATCGGCGAGGGCCGCCTCGTGGCCGGCGACCGCGTGCCGCCGCAGCGCAGCCTGGCGCAATCTCTCGGCGTGGACCTGACGACAGTGACGCGCGCCTATAACGAGGCGCGGCGAAGACAGCTGATCGAAGCGAGGGGCGCGCTCGGCACCTTCATTGCCGCGCCGCGTGCGGAACTCGCGCGCGTGGTCGACATGAGCATGAACGTGCCGCCGCCGCCGGCGGGCGTGGATTTCCCGGACCTGTTGCGGCGCGGCCTGAACCAGGTCCTGCTGCGCAGCGACCCGCACCTGCTGATGACCTACCAGCTTGGCGGCGGCAGTGCGTCGGACCGGGCGGCCGGGGCGCTCTGGCTTGCGCCGATCTTCGGGCAGGTCGACACGGCGCGGCTGGTGGTGTGCCCCGGCGCCCAGGCTGCGCTGGCCGCCGTGATCCTGAGCTGGACCCGGCCCGGCGAGGCAATCGTGACCGAGCCGCTGGCCTATCCGGGCATCCGCGCCGCGGCAGCGCAACTGGGCCGGCGCGTGGTGGTCGCACCGTGCGATGCGGACGGGATGCTGCCCGACGCGCTCGCCGCGGCCCGCGCCGCAGGCGCCACGCTGGCCTACCTCAACCCGACCGCGCAGAATCCGACCACGCACACCATGCCGGCCTCGCGCCGGGCAGAGATCGCCAGCGCCGCGCACCGATGCGATATCGCCTTGCTGGAGGACGACCCGTACTGGCTGCTGACGCCGTCGGCACCGCCGCCGCTCGCCACCTTTGCGCCCGAGCGCACCTGCTACGTCGCGACGCTGTCCAAGGCGCTCACGCCGGGCCTGCGCACCGCGTACGTCCTGTTGCCGGAGGGCAGGAGTGGCGACGACCTGCTGGCTTCGCTGCGCGCCTTCGCGCTGATGGCCGCGCCGATGACCGCGGCGCTGGCCACGCAATGGATCCATGACGGCTCGGCCATGCAGCTGCTCGACGGCATCCGCACCGAAGCGCTGGCGCGGTGCGCGCTGGCAAGCCGATGGCTGAGCGGGATCGGCCAGCTGCCGCCCAGCGCCATCCACGTCTGGCACCGCCTTCCCGCGCAGTGGTCGGCGCAGCAGCTCACCCGGGCCGCGCTGGCGGAAGACCTGCGGGTCACGCCTTCCGACGCGTTCTGGGACGGGCCCAATGCGCCCAATGCCATCCGCATCTCGCTGGGCGGCGTCGACAATCACGCGCAGCTGTCGCTGGCTCTGAGGAAGCTGGCGGCATTGCTCGAGCGCCGGCCAGCGTCTGGGGTCGAGATGGTGGTGTGAACCAGCCTCGCGCAAGCAGCGCCGGTATCAGGCCTCTGAAACGAAGTTGATCACCGCGTCGGAAAACTCCGCCGGCAATTCCCAGTTCGACAGATGCGCCGCATTGAGCGCGAGGTAATCGGCGTTGGCAATGCCTTCAGCCAGCTCGCGCCCCTGTTCCGGCGTGGTGGCGGCATCCTGGACGCCGGCGATCACCAGCACGCGCGCATCGATGCCGGGCAGCAGGCCGCGCAGGTCGGCATCGCGCACCGCGGCGCAATTGGCGACATAGCCGTCGGCATCGGTCGAGGCGAGCATCGACAGCACCGGTGCCATGCGCGCCGGATCGCCGGCGAGCGCCGCCGGGGTGAACCAGCGGGCCAGCACGCCCTCGGCGATGGCCGCCATGCCTTCGGCCCGCACGCGCTCGATGCGCGTGTTCCAGCCGGAAGCCGGGCCGATCAGCGCCGCGGTGTTGGCCAGCACAAAGCGGCCGAAGCGTCCGGGGTGATGACGTGCCAGCCAGATGCCGGTCATGCCGCCCATCGACAGGCCGCAGAAATGTGCGCGTTCGACGCCGGCATGGTCCATCACGGCCAGCACGTCGGCGCCCAGTTCGGCCATGCCGAACGGCGCGTCAGGCACGGCAGAGGCGCCGTGGCCGCGCGTGTCGTAGCGCAGCACGCGGAAGCGCTCCAGCAGCGCCGGCATCTGCGGGTCCCACATCGACAGGCTGGTGCCGAGCGAGTTGGACATGACCAGCGCCGGCGCGCCGGCCGGGCCCTGGAGTTCGTAGTGCAGGCGCAGCCCGTCACGGGTGGCAATGCTCATTAGGGCGGCCTCTCTCAGCGAATCGAAGACGGATGCGGCGCCAGCGGCGTGACGGCGATTTTCATGTACGGGAACAGCGGCAGGGCCGACAGCAGGTTGTGCAGCGCCTCGTTCGACTCGACGTCGAACACGCTGTAGTTGGCATACTCTCCGACCACGCGGTAGAGGTGCAGCCATTTGCCCTGGCGCTGCAGGTCCTGCGCGTAGGCCTTCTCGCGCGCCTTGATTTCGTCGGCCTGCGCGGCGGGCATGTCGTGCGGCAGGTTCACGTCCATTCGTACCAGATACAGCATCGGGTTCTCCTTGTTCCAGTCTGATGGTGATTTCAGGCGCGACGATAGTGCGCCAGCTTGTCTTCGTCGAGCGCGATCCCCAGCCCGGGCCCTTGCGGCAGGTGCAGCGCAAAGTCGCGGTACACCGGCCGCTCCAGCACGATATCGTCCTTCAGCAGCAGCGGGCCGAACAGCTCGGTGCCCCACGCCAGTTGCGGCAACGTGGCGAAGCCGTGGGCCGCGGCGATGGTGCCGACGCTGCCTTCCAGCATGGTGCCGCCATACAGCGCGATGCCGGCCGCGTCGCCGACCGCGGCGGTGCGCAGCATGCCGAAGATGCCGCCGGACTTGGCGATCTTTAGCGCGAACACGTCGGCGGCGCCGAGGCGGGCCAGTTCCATCGCGTCCTCGGGACCGCACACGGCTTCGTCGGCCATGATGGGCACGATAAAGCGCGCCGCCAGCCGGGCCAGCGCGGCGCGCTGCTCGCGCGGCGTGGGCTGCTCGATCAGGTCGATGCCGGCGGCTTCCAGCATGGCGATGCCGGTGGCGGCATCCGCTTCGTTCCAGGCCTGGTTGACGTCGACGGTGACCCGGGCACGGTCGCCCAGCGCGCGCTTGATCGCCGACACATGGGCCACGTCCTCGCGCACGCTGCGCCGGCCGATCTTGAGCTTGAAGGTGTCGTGGCGGCGCTCGGCCAGCAGGCGCTCGGCCTCGTCGATGTCGCGCGCGGTATCGCCGCTGGCCAGCGTCCACAGCACCGGCAGCGTTTCACGCACGGCGCCGCCCAGCAGCGTCGCCAGCGGCACGCCCAGGCGCTTGCCCTGCGCGTCGAGCAGCGCGGTCTCCAGTGCCGACTTGGCGAAGCGGTTGCCGCGCGCCACCTTGTTCAGCCGCGCCATGGCGGCGTGCACGTTGGTGGCATCCTGCCCCAGCAACGCCGGCGCCAGGTAAGTGTCGATAGTCAGCTTGATGCCCTCGGGGCTTTCATCGCCGTAGGACAGGCCGCCGATGGTGGTGGCCTCGCCGATGCCTTCCACGCCGTCGGCGCAGCGCAGGCGCACGATCACGAGGGTCTGCCGCTGCATGGTCGCCATGGCGAGCTGGTGCGGGCGGATGGTCGGCAGGTCGACCAGGATGGCCTCGATCGACTCGATGGCCGTGGAACTGGATTGTGTCGCCACTTTCATACCTTCCTGATGCAGTTGAACGTTGCATCGGAGTATGGATGGCTATTTTTCAGCTGTCCAAGACCGTTGTCGTCTGATTTGATACCTCAAAAGTATGGATTGTAGACGGCGCCTTATTCCTTGGACGATTGGGTCGAGTGCTACCACCCGGACGTGAAGTTCTGGATGCCGTGCTGGGACGACGACGGCAAGCTGGTCACCGACCCGCAACGCGGCGTGACGAAGGAGGGCAACAACATGAGAAGCTCCGCACGATTCGCCGGGAAGGCAATGATCGTCACCGGCGCCGCGCAGGGCATCGGCCGCGGCGTGGCGCTGGCCGCCGCCGCAGAGGGCGCGTCGGTCGCGCTGGCCGACCGCTCGGCGCTGGTCGATGAAGTCGCCGCCGGGATCGTTGCCGCCGGCGGCAAGGCCATCGCCGTGCATTCCGACCTGGAAACGTTTGCCGGCGCCACGCAGATGGCGCAGGCCGCCGAAGCCGCCTACGGCCGCATCGACGTCCTCGTCAACAACGTCGGCGGCACGATCTGGGCCAAGCCCTACCAGTTCTACGAAGAGGACCAGGTCGAAGCCGAGATCCGGCGCTCGCTGTTTCCGACGCTGTGGTGCTGCCGCGCGGTGCTGCCGGGCATGGTCGAGCGCCGGCAGGGCGTGATCGTCAACGTGTCGTCGATCGCCACCCGCAGCATTCACCGCGTTCCTTATGCGGCGGCCAAGGGCGGCGTCAATGCGCTGACCGCCAGCCTGGCCTTCGAACACGCGCACGAAGGCATCCGCGTCAACGCCATCGCCACCGGCGGGACCGAGGCGCCGCCGCGCAGGATTCCGCGCAACACCGAAGCGCCGAGCGAGCAGGAGGCGGGCTGGTACCAGGCCATCGTCGACCAGACCCGCGAGAGCAGCCTGATGCACCGCTATGGCACGATCGACGAACAGGTGCATGTGATCCTGTTCCTGGCATCGGACGAAGCGTCCTACATCACCGGTACGGTCTTGCCGGTCGGTGGCGGCGACCAGGGCTGATTGCGCCCGAGTCCTCTGCTGCGGCGCGGGCGGGATAACGCGCGCTTGCCTATAGTGAACGCAGCCATGCAGCCAGCCGGCCCTCGGAAGCTGCAGCGGCCACGGGAGGCGAGCCATGCGGATTGCGTCGATCGACACCATCGTGCTGCGCGTGCCATTCACGGTCGGCGGGGTCTCCGCCGCCGGCGTGTGGGGCGGGGCGGGTTTGCAGGCCGCCGATTCGCTGCTGGTCAAGGTGACCACGGACGACGGCATCGTGGGCTGGGGCGAAACCTTCGGCTTTATCGGCATCCCGATGGTCAAGGCGGCGCTCGACGAACTGCTGGCGCCCGCGTGCCTCGGCATGGATGCCACGCAGCCCGAGGCGCTAAGCCTGGACCTGCAGCGCCGGTTCCACGTCTTCGGGCGCAGCGGCGCCATCATGTACGGGCTGTCGGCGCTAGATATCGCGCTGTGGGACATCTGTGGCAAGGCCGCCGGCCTGCCGCTGTACCGGCTGCTGGGCGGAACGCGGCGGGAACAACTGCCGGCGTATGCCAGCCTGATCCGCTACGCCGACCGTGAGACGATCGCGGCCAACACGCAGCGCGCGATCGCCGACGGCTACCGCAGCATCAAGCTGCACGAGGTCGACCTCGCTGTCGTACAGGCCGCGCGCGAGACGGCCGGGCCCGATATCGAAATCACGCTCGATGTGAACTGTCCGTGGTCGCTGGCCGAGGCCATCGACATGGCGCGCGCACTGGCGCCGCTGTCGCTGCGCTGGCTCGAGGAGCCGCTGTGGCCACCGGAGAACTACGCCGGCCTGGCCGCGTTGCGCCGGCAATGCGGCATTGCCGTGGCGGCGGGCGAGAACGCCTCGACGCTGATGGACTTCCACCAGATGCTCGGCGCCGGCGCGGTCGACGTCATCCAGCCGAGCCCGGCCAAGATGGGCGGCATCAGCCCGCTGCGCAAGGTGTTCGCGCTGGCCGAGGCGCACAACACGCAGGTGATGGTCCACACCTTCTACGACGGCCCCGGGCTGCTGGCCAGCATCCATGCCACGGCGGCGCTGGGCGATGCGCGTGCCATGATCGAATGGCGCTACTTCGACATGGAGGCCCGGGTGCTCGGCGATGCGGTGGTGCCGCGGGACGGGATGATTCGGGTGCCAGAGGGGCCGGGTCTGGGCATCGATCCCGATCCGGAGGTGATCCGGCGCTACCGGGTCGGATGAAAGGCATCACCCCGAACAGCGCGTGCACCAGTTCCGTGCCTGTCCTGGGCTGGCGACGTCGGCAATCCAACGCAGGCAAAGTTGCCTGCGGCCCAACGGTCTCCGGGAAGTGCAGGGCCGGTACCAACACTACACCCATTCCGCCACACCGGCGTCCGCGAGTGGCTTGGCTAGCCGCCGGCGTCGATGCCCGCGCCGCACACCCAGAAATGTCATGCGAGGCAGGTACGCTGCACATCCCGCACGGCCTGGCAGCAAACTTGCTTGTTGATTGCATCTGGCCGACAGGGGACATCCATCCGTTGGGAGAAGCCATGCATCAAGCACGCATCACCGCGCACAAAGGGATTCTGGTCGTCGAACTGGTGCCTGACCCGGCAAACGGCGACGGCACCTCGACCGACAAGCTCCGCAACCTGGCCACGGTCATCCATGACACAGGACGGCACCTCGGCGTTTCAGAGGAAGCCCTGGCGCTGCTGAAGATGGTGAAGCGCGGCCTCGACCGCATCGGCGACTTTGCCTGGTTCAGCAGCGACGACGGCAAGGATCACTTCGCCTGGCTGGGCGGCCCGAAGCGGCTGGTGAGTCCGACGTCGGTGGCGGCTGCCCGCGACTACGCGATCCTTGCCCACCGGGTGATTCCGAACCAGGTGCCGGACGGCGCCAGGATGGCGATCGAGACGAACTTCTGAGTGCGGCGCCGCGCGCACCGGTGTCGAGACTGGCGTGAGGGGAAGCCATCACGGCCCAAAGCGCCGTGCTGTGACTGGAATGCCAGCGGGTCCATTTGGTATACTTCAACGCAACTTCCTGGCCCTTTGCCGGGCCACAAATACCAACGACCCGCCATGACCCAACCGCAGAAGCAAAGCATGGCCGCCGAGATCCGGGCGGCCATCGAGGCCGAGATCGAAAGCGGTGCGTTGCCTCCCGGTACGCCGCTGGACGAGCGCAGCCTGGCAGAGCGCTTCGGCGTATCGCGCACGCCGGTGCGGGAGGCGCTGCAGCAACTCGCCGTGCAGAATCTCGTGCGCATCGCCCCGCGCGTAGGGGTCTTTGTCTCGCGCATGTCGATCACACAGTTGCGGGAAACGCTGGAACTGCTTGGCGAGCTGGAAGCGGTTGCCGCCAAGCTCGCCGCGCGCCGCATGGACGACGAGCAACGCCTCCAGCTCAAGGCCAGCATGCAGCAGTGCGCCGAGGCGTTCTCCCAGGAAGACGGCAAGAAATTCGCCGAGGCCAATGCCGGCTTTCATGACCTGGTCTACGCCGGCAGCCACAACGAATACCTGGTCGAGCAGATCCAGGGCATCCGCCGGCTGATGCAGCGCTACCGGCCGAAGATCTTCCTGACCCAGGGCCAGCGCCAGCGTGCGCTCGCGGACCACCAGCGCCTGGCCGATGCCATCCTGAGCGGCGACGAGGCCGCGGCGCATGCGGCCATGCTGGAACATGCGCCGGTCGGCACCACCGGGTTCTCGGAGTTCCTGTCGACGCTGCCGATGAGCTACCTCGAAACCGACAGCGGACCGGCCGCCGGCATGGCGCCCGCGACCGCCGGCAAGCGAGGCCGGCGCGCCGCGACGGAAGACGAGGGCGAAGCCAGGCCGCGCGCCCGGCGCATGCCGGGCCGCGTCAGCACGGCCTGACTGACGCGCCTCGCCGCCGCTCAGAAGCGGTGCCGTATGCCGGCGGCGACGCCGAACTGGCTGTCCTCGCTGGGCGCGATCCGGTAGGCCGCCGTGGCCCCGTTGAAGTTCTCGAAGTTGAGCGCCGCGTTCTTGGTGAAGGCTGCGCTGAGGTAGACGTCGGTGCGCTTGGACAAGCTGTAGTCGGCGATCATCGTGACCTGCCACGGGTTGGCCGGATCGCCCGCGGCGCCATAGACCGACCTGAGGTTGTCGTAGTAGACCGCGCCGGTCAGCTGCAGCGCCGGAGTGGCCTGGAAATTGAGGGCGAACCACCAGAGGTCGTCGCGCCCGATGGCGCCGGGCGTCGCGACATCGTTCTTGCCGTAGCGGTACGCGGCCTGGGCCAGCAACTGCGGCGTGACCTGGTAGCGCAGGCCCAGTGCTGCTTTCTGCGTCCGCTGGTAGTCGCCCGCCACCTTCGCGCTGTTCACATTGTCATAGGCCGCCGCAATGCCGAACGATCCGATGCGGTAGTCCACGCCGGCACCGTAGCCCGCGGATCCCGTCATCGAGCCCGGCTGCTCGCCAAAACTCCAGTGCAGTTCCGTGGACAGCGGGCCGAAGTCGCCGTGGTACTTCGCCATATTGTCCTGGCGCAGCCCGGCGCCGGCGATGGTGGTCACCGGTTCGTACAGGGTCGCATACGCGGTGGGCGAGTAGTTGGCCATGGTCAGGAACAGCGACGAGTATTGCCGGCCGAAGGTCAGCTTGTGCCCGCCGGCCGCGAGTCCGACCCAGGCCTGGCGCCCGAACAGCCGGCCGCCCTGCGTGGAAATGCCGGTGTCGACGCTGAAGCCGCTTTCCAGCGCGTAGATCGCCTGCTTGCCGCCGCCCAGGTCTTCCACCCCGCGCAGGCCCCAGCGGCTCGGCGACAGGCCGCCTGAGCTGAGCGCTACCTTTGACTTGCCGTCCGGCTGCCCCGTCGCGAGGTTGTTGTTGCTGTACTCGATGTTGGCATCGACCACGCCGTACAGCGTGACCGAAGCTTGCGCCGTGCCGGCCAGGCCGGCCAGGGCGCACGCGATGCCGATGGTGCTTTTTTTCATTGCTTTTCTCCTCCAGGATGAACGGATTGCGCGGCTGATCCCGCCGCTGCACCGGGGTGCCATTGCATCAACGGCATGAACAAAATGGCCGGAAACGGCGTTTTCCGGCGGCACGGACCCGCGCCCGAGGCGCAGCCCAGGCAGGGCTGCAATCCATCGGACGCATCGGACGGTGTCGGGGTGGCGAGGGGTGGAAAACTCAGGCCGGCACGAGGCCCGGCTCGAGGTCAGCGAAGCGACGGCCTTCGCGCGCCAGGCGTTGAAGCAGCGGGGACGGGGTCCACCAGTAGCCATGGCGGGCATGGAAGCGCTCGATATCCGCGCAGACGCTGGCCAGTCCCAGCTGGTCCGCCAGGTACATCGGTCCGCCGCGGTGCGCCGGGAAGCCGTAGCCGGTCACGTACACGATGTCGATATCGCTCGCGCGCAGCGCAACGCCCTGTTCGAGCAGTTTCGCGCCTTCATTGATCATGCCGTACAGGCAGCGCTTAAGGATCTCTTCCTCGTCAACCGGCTGGCGCGCGATGCCCAGCCTGGCGGATTCGTCGACGATAAACTGCTCGACCGCCGGGTCGCGTTGCGGCGTGCGGCTGCCTTGTTCGTAGCGATACCAGCCCGCACCGGACTTTTGGCCCAGGCGTCCCATCTCGGTCAGCTTCAGGATCAGGTCGTTCCAGCGCCGGTCGGTGGGGCGGGTGGCCAGCTGCGCCTTGCGGGTCTGGTAGCCCACGTCGTTGCCGGCCATGTCATGCACGGCGAAGATCCCCATCGCATAGCCGAAGCGTGTCAGCGCCTGGTCGACTTCATGCGGCAGCGCGCCTTCCTCCAGCAGGAAGTGCGCCTCGCGCGTGTAGTTGCGGAACAGCGCGTTGCCGATAAAGCCCGGATAGACGCGGGCGAGCACCGAGACCTTGCCCAGGCGGCGTCCCAGCTCCATCAGCGTCGCGATCACGTCCGGCGCAGTCTGCTGCGCGCGCACGACCTCAAGCAAACGCATGACATGGGCCGGGCTGAAGAAATGCGCGCCGACCACATCCTGCGGCCGCTGCGTGACCGCGGCGATGGCGTCCACATCCAGCCCCGAGGTATTGGTGGCCAGGATCGCACCGGGCTTGGCCAGCGCATCGAGCTTGCGGAAGATGTCCTGCTTGAGCGCCATGTCTTCGAACACGGCTTCCACGATCAGGTCGGCTCGTGCCACGTCGGCGAGCTCGACCGAGCCGCGGATCCGCGCAAGCCGCTCGTCCATCTGCGCCTGCTGCAGCCGGCCGCGCGCGACGCTGCCCGCATAGTTGTCGCGCACGCGCTGCAGGCCACGCTCCAGCGCGGCAGGCTCGGCATCGATCACCGTCACGGGAATGCCGGCATTGGCAAGCGCCATGGCGATGCCGCCGCCCATGGTGCCGGCGCCGATCACGGCCACGTGTTCTACCGGGCGCAGCGGCAGTTCCGCCGCAATGTCGGGAATCCTGGAGGCTTCCGCCTGCGCCAGGCGGATGTGGGTCTCGGCGGCGTCGCGTTCCGGCTGGGTCGCGGCGTTGCCGGCAAGGGCAGGGGTGGGGTTTGTCATGGCCTCAGTCCTGTTTGCCTGCCGGGGAGACCAGCGGCTGGGCCCGCCCTTCGACGAATTCGCGCAGCCGCTCGGCGGTTTCGGGGGAACGCTCCATGTTCGAGTTCAGGTACTCCATGAACAGGCCGTCGTCATGCGACAGGTCGTTGATGCGCGGCAGCACATTGGTGATGCGCCAGTTGGTGTCGGGCGTATTGCGGGCGATCCTGGCGGCCAGCTCGCGCGCCTTGTCCAGCGCCTGCCCGGCCGGCACAACGTAGCGCACGATGTGCTCGCGCTCGCCCTCGGCCGCCGACAGCAGGCGGCCGGTCAGCATCATGTCGGCCATCACGGTGTAGCCCACCACGCGCTGCACGCGCACCGTTCCGCCGCCGCCGACAAAGATGCCGCGCTGGCCTTCGGGCAGGCCGAAGAAGGCGGATTCATCCGCCACGCGCACGTGCGCCGCGGTGGCCAGCTCCAGCCCGCCGCCGACCACCGCGCCATGCAGTGCGGCCACGAACGGAATGGGACCGCGCGCGATGATGTCGAACACGGTGTGCCAGGAATGCCGCTGGCGCTTGCGTGGCCGCGGGGCGTTGGCGAGGGCGCCGGCCGCGCGCGCCAGCGCTTCCTTCAGGTCCAGGCCCGCGCAGAAGTTGCTGCCATGGCCAAACAGCACGCCGACGCTGGCTTCTTCGCCGGCGCGCACCACGGCATCGCGCAGCGCCCACACCACGTCTTCATTGATGGCGTTGCGCTTGTCGGGGCGGTTGAGGCCGATCAGCGCGACCGGCCCGTCGAGTTCATAGGTAACCAGTTCAGTGCTCATAATGGGAGTTCCAGTTGGCAGGAGCGGATATCGCTCGTTCGTTCATTCGATCGGTGGATGGGGGCGGTCACAGGTCCAGCACCAGCTTGCGGCTCCTGGCGCCGGAGCAGCAGATCATCATGCGTTGGTTCGCGGTCTTGTCCGCCTCGCTGAGCACCAGGTCGCGATGGTCCGGCACGCCGTCGAGCACGCGCACCTCGCAGGTGCCGCAGATGCCCTCCTGGCACGAATACGGCGGCTCGATGCCCTGGCCGAGCAGGCAGTCCAGGATGGTCTGGCCCGCCTGCACTTCGACGCTGCGGCCGCTGCGGGCCAGCTCGACGGTGAAGCCGCCCTCGGTGGCGGCGCTCTCGCGCGCCGCGAAGTACTCGCGGTGGACCTGCGCGGGCGGCAGGCCGGTAGTGGCCTGCTCGAACGCTTCCAGCATCGGCAGCGGGCCGCAGCAATAGACATGGGCGCTGGCCGGCAGCGCACGGACGATGCCGGCGATATCCAGCATGCGCCCGCCGGGCTCGCGGTCGAAGCACAGCTGCACTTCGGCGTTGGCGTCATCGCGCAGCGCCTGCACGGCGTCGAGGAAGCCGGCATTGCGGCGCGTGCGCGCTGCGTAGTGCAGCTGCCAGTGCCGGCCGAGCGCCTGCAGGCGGCGGATCATGCCGAGGATCGGCGTAATGCCGATGCCGCCCGCGATAAACACACTCAGCGCGGCCGACTCCTCGAGCGGGAAGTTGTTGCGTGGGGCGCTGATCGCCAGCGTATCGCCGGGGCGCAGCACCTCGTGCAGGTAGCGCGAGCCGCCGCGGCTGTTCGGGTCCTTGTTCACGCCGATCACGTAGCGGTGCCGCTCGTGCGGCGCGTTGAGCAGCGAGTAGTTGCGGATCAGGCCATTGGGCAGGTGCACGTCGATATGGGAGCCGGCCGAGAACGGCGGCAGCGCCTTGCGCGGCGGCTCGGGCCACAGCTCGTAGCTCAGGATGCCGTCGGCCTCCCAGGCCATGGACTTGACCCTCACCTGCAGTGTTTCGGAATTGCTCATGGTGCTTCCTTCGGTTCTTCCTGTCGGAACGCTGTTATTCCGGGCGGAAGCCGGACGACCTGATGATGGGTTCCCACGTCGCCAGTTCGGCGCGCTGCCGGCGGGCCATGTCCGCGGCGTTGAGGTAGTCGGGCACGACCGACAGGCGCTGCATCAGGAACGTCGCGGTCCCGGGTGCGGACAGGATCTTGCGCAGGGCTTGCTGCATGCGCTCAAGTTCGGCCGGCGGGGTCCGGGCGGGCGCCCACATCGCGGTCCAGCCTTCGGCGAACGGCATGTTCACGCCTTGCTCGGCCATGGTCGGGATCTCGGGCGCCAGCGGCGATCGCTTCGGGCTGAAGATGCCGATCACGCGGACCTTGCCGCTGCGGTGGTACTTCATCATGTCGTCCAGCAGCGTGACGGCCGCGGGCACATGGCCGCCCACCAGGTCGGTGATCATCGGCGGGGTACCCTTGTAGGGCGCCGCAGTCAGCGTGATGCCGGCCGCCCGCGCGAACTGCATGCCGAGGAAGTGGTTCTGCCCGCCCAGCCCGGGCGTGCCGAAGGCCTCGGCTGGATGGCTTTTGGCCCAGCGGATGAACTCCTGCGCGTTCTTGCCGGTATCCGGGCGCACGGCCATGCCCAGCGGGTATGACACCAGCCCGGCCACCGGCGCGAAGTCGCGCCACAGGTCCCACTTGAGCTGCTTGCCGAACACCAGGGTCTGGAAGGTCGGCGTCGCGTTGGGGGCGATCATGTAGGTCAGGCCGTCGGGCCTGGCCGCCATCAGCATATCGGCCGCGATGCGGCCGCCCACGCCGACATGGCTTTCGATGATGACGGGCTGGTCCAGCAGCGCGGGCAGCCGGTCGGCGAAGTAGCGGGCGATCGCGTCGGTGCCGCCGCCGGGCGGCAGCCCGAGCAGAATACGGATCACGGGTTTGCCCTGCATGCCGGCATGCGCCGCCGCGGGGGCGGCTGGGGCGGCTGGGGCGGCTGGGGCGGCTGGGGCGGCGATGGCGGCACAGGCCGCCAGCAACAGCCGGCGTCGGCACATGCTTGTCATGCTTGTCTCCGTTTCTCTTTGTCTTTGTTTTCCGTGCCGGCGCGCTTCAGCCCGCCTGGGTCAGCACGCGCCAGTCCGTGCCGGCGGGCAGCACGCCGCCCACTGATACCGCTTGCGCGTAGTCGAGCTCGGGGCTGTCCGCCAGCGTGGGGGTCTTGCCGGCCATGAACTCGCGCACGGACTTCAGCAGCGCCTGGCGCACGCGCAGCACGGCGCCGTCGGCCGAGCACAACTGTTCGGTGGTGCGGTCGGCGATCGGGCCCTGGCCCAGGAACATGGCGAAGTCTTCGGTCCCCAGGTGCTGCGGGAAGCCGGTGGCGTGGCCGCGCCGCATCAGGTCGCGGTTCTGTCCCCAGTTGTTGTCGGGGCCGCCCGGCGGCAGCGGCGGGAAGTCCCACACGTCCGGCGTGGCCGACATCACCGTCATGCCCAGCGGCCGGTGCGGATTGAAGTGGACGAACCAGGCGCGGTGCGTGACGTCGTCGACAGGCGTCGAGAAGAACACCGTGCCGGGACCCTTCGCGTCGGGGGCGCAGATGATCCCGTACCACGGCATCACGAAGTTGTTGACGCGGGCATAGACCTTGTCGTCGGCCAGGGGGCGGATGGCCGCATAACGGTAGCCGTAGGGCCGGTCCTCGAATTCCAGCCGCGGCGCCAGGGCCTGCGTCATGTGCAGGCGCTCGTTGCCGGAGCCGGCGGTGATCTGCGTGGTGGACTCGTGCAGCACGCCGACATGCGAAGAATCCATCGAGGCTTCCACGCCTTGGACCCAGTTGGTCGGCACTTCCTGGCTGGTGACCGAGCGCTGGTCTTCCGGCAGGGTGGTAAATGGCAGGTCGGGGAACTTCGGCGCTTGCTCGCCCTTGCCCAGCCACACCCAGACGATGCCGCCGCGCTCCTCCACCGCATAGCGGTTGACGCGCACGTGCTTGCAGAACTGCGCCTGCTCGCCGGTGTGGTTGGGCGCCTCCACTACCTCGCCGCGGGTGTTGAGCTTCCAGCCGTGGAAGATGCAGCGCAGGCCGTTGTCTTCGTTGCGGCCCATCAGCAACGAGGTCTTGCGGTGCGGGCACAATTCGTCGACCACGCCCACGCTGCCGTCGGTGGCGCGGAAGGCCGCATAGTTGCTGCCCAGCAGGCGCACGCGCACCGGCGCGCCGTCTGCCACCAGCTTGGCCGACGGCACCGCCGGCAGCCAGTAGTGCTGGCGGATCATCTCGCCCATCGGCGCGCCGCCCTCGACGCGGGTGAGCAGGTCGTTGTCTTCGCGGGTCATTGCCATGTCAGCACTCCTCGTCCTTGCGGAAGGCGCGTGAGTAGAGGCGGGTGCAGTTGCACTCGAAGATATTGCGGCGCTGTTCCTCGGTCAGCCAGTCGATGCTTTCGATCACCGGCTTCATGTCGTCGAAGTCGCGGCCCGAGACCGGGTCGCGCGCGCTACCCGTGCCGGGCTTCTCGGTGCCAAACAGCACGTTGTCGGTGCCGGCCACCTTGAGCAGCAGCTCGATCGCCTCGCGCGAGTAGTTGCAGGTGTCGAAGTACAGGTGCCTGAGCTGGTCGTCGAAACTGGTGGCTTCGCCCTTGCGCACGTTCCACGCGCGGAAGCGGCCCATCTGGTAGGGAATCGCGCCGCCGCCGTGTGCCACCACGATCTTCAGGTCCGGGTACTTGTCGAACACCTTGGCGCCCAGCAGCGAGACGATGGCGATGCTTTCCTCGTTGATGAACTTCAGCGTGTACGACTCGCGCGCGCTGCAGCTGCCCGCGGAGTGGATCAGGCCCGGCACGTCCAGTCGCGTCATGGCGTCGTAAAGCGGATGCCAGAACGGGTCGCCCAGCCCCGGCGGGGTCGGGCCTTCGCCTTCGGTGGGATCCGGATTGATCAGGCAGCCGACAAAGCCCAGTTCCTTGACGCAGCGTTCCAGCTCGGGCACCGCGCGCAGCGCCGGCGATTCGTCCATGTACTGGGGCAGGCCCGCCACGCCGCGGAAGCGGTCGGGGAACAGCTCGACGAAGCGCGCGATCAGGTCGTTGCAGTGGCGCGACCACAGTTCCGTGACGCGGCCGGGCTTGACCGAATGCATCTGCAGGTAGGGGCGTGGCGAGATGAACTGCACGTCGGTGCCGACGTTGTCCATGCTGCGCACCAGCTCCTCGGCGACCTTGCGCACCGATTCATCGGGGATGCGCGGCGTGGTCGAGGGGTTGGCGCGGCCGCCGACCAGTTCCGCCATGTAGCGGAAGCTTTCGGGGGGCATGACGATGTGGGCGTGGGAATCGATGATCATGGGTTTCAGCCTTGGGTATCGCTGGCCACCACGGCCAGGCATTCGAGTTGCAGCAACATGCCGTGCTGGAGGTCGTGCACGACGATGTGCCGCGCGGGGCGGTCGCGCGGGTCCGGGAAGCAGCGCAGCCATGCGCCGTTGATGGCATCGCGCACGCTGTCGTCCTTCACGTACACGGTGAGCTTGAGCACATCGGCGAGCGAGGCACCGCCGGCATCGAGCACGCCCTGCAGGTTGTGGAAGGCGAGCGCGGCCTGCGCGGCGGCGTCTGGCGGCAGCTCGCCGGTGCGCGCATCCTTGCCGGCGATCGCCGACGTGCAGATCAGGTTGCCCACGCGCGCGCCGACCGGGATCGGAGCCTTGTGCGCGAGGCCGGGAACATCGAGTGAGCGAGCCGGGCGGGTCATGGAGTCCTCTGTCAGGAGATGTCGGCGCCGTGGTCGCCGTCGAAGAAATGGCGGGGCACGGTGGCCAGGAATTCGGAAAAGCCGGTGGTGCCGGCCGGCACGTGCAGCAGCATCGCCTTGCCGGCCTGGGTTTCGTCGCCGGCCTGGATGGCGCGGGCGATCTGCTGGTGGTCGTGCAGCGACCTGGCGATCTGCGCCGGGCTGATGAAGTCGCGCGTGCGGTAGCGCTGCAGGCGCCGGCGCGCGTGGCGGATGTGGTCGGCCAGGAAGTCGTTGCGGCTGCCGGCATAGATGGCCTCGTGGAACACCACGTTGGCGGCCGCGTAGCCGGCGGCGTCGCCGCTGTCGGCGGCTGCCTGGCAGCAGCGCAGACCCTCGTCCAGCGCCGCCTGCACGGTTTCGTCGATGCGCCGCGCGGCCAGCCTGGCGCTCAGCGCCTCCAGTTCTCCCACGTACTCGAGCATCGCCCGCACCCTGGCGATCGACATGCGCGCCACCGTGGCGCCCTGGCGCGGCGACATGCATACCAGCTCGCGCGCGGCCAGTTGCTGCAGCGCCTCGCGCACCGGCGTGCGCGACACGCCGAAGCGGTCTGCCAGCGCGCGCTCGTCCAGCAGCGCGCCGGGCGTCAGCACACCCTTCTCGACCTCATCCTCGAGCGTGGCCCGTATGTCGTTGGCCAGGCCGGCACGTGCCGGGGCGTCAGCAGCGCCGGTGCCTGCCGTCGGGGCGGGCGTGTGCGGGTGAGGAGTGTGCGGAGTCATCGGCGTTTCTTTCTGTCGGGGCGAAGCCAGCTCTGTATGCGAAAAAATATACAACACATGCTTTGTGGTATGCAAACAGAGATTTCAGGCATCCAGTTAGGTTGAGGCTGATACGCCGCTGGCAAAGTGCTGGTTTCGGGCCCATCGATGCATGCCGTCGCCGCCTCGGCAAGCTGTTGCTCCGGCTCGGAATTCGCAGCAAAGCCTTTGCTGGTGCGGAAAGCGCGTCCTAATCTGTTGCTGCGGAAGCGGCCTGGGAAGCAGTGCCTTCGGCGCCGCGCCGCGCTCGGGTGCGCAATCTCCGCCTAGGGAAAACACCGATCGGTGAATGCCAAGAAATTTATGTGGTGTGTTGAAATTGGTGTTCTGGTATGCCAGAATGAATTCAACCAACCCGGTCACGAACCAACCATGGCTGCGTGGGGCCTGCATGGCCCGGGCCGCACCATCCAACTGGAAGCTGCAATTCCATGAACAGTCACACTCCCGCCCCTGCATCCGAACTGGTGCCGGTGGATCGCATCCTGAAGCCGCGTTCGATCGCCATCGTCGGCGCCTCGGCGGACCCGAGGTCGTTTGGCGGCTTCGTGCTCGATAACCTGGAGCGCTTCGGCTATGCCGGCGCCATCCACCTGGTCAGCCGCAGCAGTACCGAGATCAACGGCCGTGCCTGCGTGAAGAGCGTGGATGAACTGCCGGAAGGCATCGACCTGGCCGTGCTGGCGATTCCCGAAGCCGGCGTGCTGGATGCCGTGCGGGCGCTGGCCGAGCGCCGTGCCAGCGCGGCGGTGTTGTTTGCCTCGGGCTATGCCGAGACCGGCGACGAAGGCCGTGCGAAGCAGGAGGAGCTGGCTGCCGCCGCGCGTGCGGCCGGCATCCTGCTGCTGGGCCCCAACTGCATGGGCTTCACCAACTTCGAGGCCGGCGTGCCGGTGACCTTCGAGCCGGTGCAGCCATATCCCTGCGGCGGCCGTCCCGGCATCGGCGTGGTGGCGCAGAGCGGCGCGATGGCGGCCAACCTGCGCGATGCCTTCATCGGCCGCGGGTTGCCGATGACCGCCACGGTGTCCACGGGCAACGAGGCGTCGGTCGGCATCGAGGACGTGCTCTCGTATTACATCGCCGATCCGCAGACGCGCGTCATCGCGGTCTACGCCGAGCAGGTGCGCAGGCCGGGCCTGTTCCTGCAGCTGGCGCGCACAGCCCGCGCCGCCGGCAAGCCCGTGGTGATGCTGATGCCGGGCCGCAGTGCGCGGGCGCGCGAGGCCGCGCAGTCGCATACCGGCGCGCTGGCCGGCGACCACGCCACGGCGTCGGTGCTGCTGGCGCGCGAGGCGGTGGTGCTGGTCGATGCGCTCGACGAACTGTTCGACACAGCGGCGATCCTGCTGCGTTTTCCGGTTCCGCCCAGCGGCGGGCCGGCCTTTATGACCGGATCGGGTGCGATGAAGAACATCGCGCTCGACTTCTGCGACGGACTCGGCCTGGAGCTGCCGGCGCTGACCGCGCCGACCACGCAGCGCCTTACCGAAATGCTGCCCGGCTATGCCGTCGCGGAGAATCCGCTGGACTACACCACCATCGGCGTGCGCCAGCCCGGCCTGATCGGCGACATCCTGCTGACCATGCTGGCCGATCCCAACATCGGCAGCATCGTGCTGGGCATTCCGGCCGGCCCGGAGGTGGCCCAGCGCGACAAGGCCGAGCACATCGTGCCGGCGCTGGCCCGCGCGGACAAGCCGGCGGTGCTGGTGGTGACCGGCGACAGCGGACCGATCGAACCGTTCTTCGTGGAGGCGATCCGCGCCAGCGGCGTGCCGTTCTTCCGTTCGCCGGACCGCGCGCTGCGCGCGCTGGCGCGCGTGGCCGCCTACGGCGAGGCGCTGCAGCGTGCGCACCGTGCCACGCAGGGCGCGCCACGGGCGCTGCCGCTGCCCGGCCCGGTGCCACCCTCGGGTGTGTTTGCCGAGTACCAGGGCAAGGCCTGGCTCGCCGGCGCCGGGCTGCCGGTGCCGCAGGGTGGCCTCGCCGCCACCGCGGACGAGGCCGTCGCAGTGGCCGCGCGCATCGGCTATCCGGTGGTGATCAAGGCGCAGGCCAGCGAGCTGCCGCACAAGAGCGACGTCGGCGGCGTGATCGTCGGGCTGGCGGGCGAGGCGGCCTTGCGTGCCGGCTGGCAGCAGCTGCACGACAACATCGGCAAGCACCGTCCCGGCCTGCGCCTGGACGGCGTGCTGGTCGAGGCCATGGGCCCGCGCGGGCTCGAACTGGTGGTTGGCGCGCGGCGCGATGCCGACTGGGGGCCGGTGGTGCTGGTGGGCCTGGGCGGCATCTGGATCGAGGCGCTGAAGGACGTGCGGCTACTGCCGGCCGACCTGGCCGAGGCCGACATCCTGCAGGAACTCGGCCGGCTGAAGGCGGCATCGCTGCTGCGCGGCATCCGTGGCGCGGCTGCGGTCGACACCGCGGCCATCGCCAAAGTGGTCGCGCTGATCGGCGAGCAGATGCGGGCCAATCCCGGGCTTGCGGAGATCGACATCAATCCGCTGGTGGCCTACCCGGACCGCGTGCTGGCGCTGGATGCGCTGGTGGTCCTGCAGCCGCAGGCGGTGGTCATGAAGCCGCACGCATGAGGCAAGCACGATGAGACTGACATTTTCCCCCGCAGAAGAAGCCTTTCGCCAGGAAGTGCGCGCCTTCGTGAAGGCGCACCTGCCGGCCTCCATCAAGCGCAAGGTCGAACTCGGCCTGCGCCTCGAACACGCCGACTACGTGACCTGGTTCCGCATCCTGGAAGCGCGCGGCTGGCTCACGCCGGGCTGGCCGGTCGAGCACGGCGGCCCGGGCTGGACCCACGTGCAGCGCTACCTGTTCGACGAAGAGACCATGCTCGGCGGCGCGCCGCGCATCATCGCCAGCGGTATCCAGATGCTGGGCCCGGTGCTGATTGCCTTCGGCACGCCCGAGCAAAAGGCCAGATACCTGCCGGACATCCGGCAGAGCAATACCTGGTGGGCGCAGGGTTTCTCAGAGCCGGGAGCCGGTTCGGACCTGGCAGCGGTGCGCACGACGGCGGTGCTGGAATCCGACGGCAAGCATTTCGTCGTGAACGGGCACAAGGTGTGGACCTCCTACGCGCACTGGTGCTCGATGATGTTCGCGCTGGTCCGCACCGATCCCGATGCCGCCAAGCCGCAGGAGGGCATCTCCTTCCTGCTGATCGACATGAAGTCGCCCGGCGTGGAAGTGCGCCCGATCCGCATGCTCGAAGGCGGCACCGACCTCAACGAGTGCTACCTGGACAACGTGCGCGTGCCGGTCGAGAACCTGGTCGGCGAGCTGCACAAGGGCTGGTCCTACGGCAAGTACCTGCTGGGCCATGAGCGCACCGGCATCGCCGGCATCGGCTCGTGCAAGCAGCAGCTCGAGCGGGCACGTGCGCTGGCGGTGCAGCAGGGACTGGAGCACGACGCGGTGCTGCAGTCGCGGCTCGCGCAGTTCGAGATCGAGCTGATGGCGCTTGAATTCACCGCGCTGCGCCTGCTGAGCCCGAACCAGCAAAGCCGCGTGCCGGCCGTCGAGGCCTCTATGCTGAAGGTGCGCGGCACCGAATTGCGCCAGGCCATCTATGAGCTGCTGGTGGAAATCGCCGGCCCGCATGCGGTGCCGTTCGACGAGGCCGCGCTGCTGGGTGGTGCCGGTGATGGCGCGGACGCAGCCAGTCCGCCGGAGCTCGCCGCGCTGGCGGCCAACTACCTCGATGCGCGCAAGCTGTCGATCTACGGCGGCGTCAATGAAGTGCAGCGCAACCTGATCAGCAAGGCCTTCCTTTCGGCCTGACACCGTACCCGACCATGGATTTTTCTCTTAGCGACGAACACCTGGCGCTGCGCGATGCGGTGCGCCGATTCTGCGACGGCGAGTATCCCGCCCACCAACGCGGCGAGGCCGAGCCGGCGGAACTGGCCGCCGCGCGCTGGGCCGGCATGGCCGATCTGGGCCTGCTCGGGCTGCCGCTGGCCGACGATGTCGGCGGCAGTGCGCAGGGCCCCGTGGAAATGATGCTGGTGGCGCAGGAACTCGGCCGCGCGCTGGGTGGCGCGGGCTGGCTCTCCAGCGTGGTGCTGGCCGGCCAGCTGCTGGACGAGGCGGGCAGCCAGGCCCAGCGACAACGCTGGCTGCCGGCCCTCGCCGGAGGCGAAGCGCGCATGGCGCTGGCATGCAGTGAAGCCGATGCGCGCTACGACCTGTCCCGCGTCACCACGCTGGCGCGGCGCGATGGCGCTGGCTGGGTGCTGGACGGCACCAAGACCCTGGTGCTGGAGGCCGGCAGCGCGGACGTGTTTCTGGTTGTCGCGCGCACCGCCGGCGATGCCGACGATGCTGCGGGCCTCTCGCTCTTTCTGGTCGAGGCGGGCACTTCGGGCCTTTCGCTCAGGGAATTCAGCACGCTCGACGGGCGCCGCGCCGCACACCTGACGCTGCGTGGCGTGCGCGTAGCGGCCGATGCCCTGGTGGGAGAGGCCGGCGCAGCGCTGCCACTGGTCGAGGCCGCCACCGACCGCGCCAGCGCCATGCTGTGCGCGGAGGCGGTGGGCGCGCTGGAAGCGCTGATCGAGCTGACTGCCGAGCAGCTCAAGACCCGCAAGCAGTTCGGCTCCACGCTGGCCAAGTTCCAGGTGCTGCAGCACCGCATCGCCGACATGCTGATCGCGCTGGAGCAGGGCAAGTCGATGGCCTGCGCGGCCGCCATGGCGGTGCAGGAAGGCGAGCCGGCACAACGGCGCCGGCTGGTGTCCGCGGCCAAGGTGCTGGCCGGCCAGGCCGGCCGCCAGCTCGGGCAGTGGGCCATCCAGATGCACGGTGCCATGGGCATGACCGACGAATGCCGCGTGGGGCACTACGCCAAGCGGCTGATGGTGATCAACCAGCTGTTCGGCGACGCCTCGCATCACCTGCGCCGCTTCGGCGGACAAGCGTAGCCGCCCGGACGGCGCATCCATAAAGATAAAAGGAGACAAGGCATGGCCATTTTCAAGACCCTCAGGACGGTGTGCTGCGCGCTGGCGCTGGGCTTCTGCCTCGCGGCCCACGCCCAGGAAAAGCCGCCGATCCGGCTGCTGGTGGGCTTTCCGCCGGGCGGCTCCACCGATACCGTCGCCCGCGTGCTGGCAGACAAGCTGCAAGGCGTGCTCGGCCAGGTGGTGATCGTCGACAACAAGCCCGGCGCGGGCGGCCGCATCGCCACCGGCATGCTCAAGCACAGCGCGCCCGATGGGCTGACCTATATGGTCGCGCCGAATGCCACCGCGATCTTCCCGACGCTGCTCTATCCGCCGGCAACGCTCAAGTACGACCTGCTGACCGACCTGAGCCCCGTCGCCGTGGTGATTTCCTACCCGCTGGCGCTGGTGGTGAGCAGCCAGACCGGCGTGACCAACGTCAGGGAATACGTGGCCTGGCTCAAGGCGCATCCCAAGGAAACCGTGTTCGGCAGCGCCGGCCTTGGCGGCCAGACGCACTTTACCGGGCTGCAGTTCGGCAAGGCAGCCGGCGTGCCGCTGAACGTGGTGCCGTACAAGGGCAACGGGCCGCTGGCGACAGACCTGATCGGCGGCCAGCTGGCCGCCGCGGTGATGACCGCCGGCGACATCCTGCCGCACACGCGCGGCGGCAAGGTGCGCATCATCGGCGTGTTCGGCGCCAGGCGCTCGCCGTTGCTGCCCGACGTGCCCACGGTGGCCGAGCAGGGCGTCAAGGTAGATGCCGGCGAGGCCTGGACCGGCGTCTGGGCGCCGGCGAAGACGCCCAAGGCCGAACTCGAACGCATGCAGACGGCGCTCGGCAAGGTGCTGGCCATGCCCGACGCGCGCAGCATGCTGGAAGAAAAGGCGGTGCTGCAGCCGGACTACCGCGACGCCGCGGACCTGGACCGCCTGCAGCGCAAAGAGCTGGCCTACTGGGGCCCCGTCATCAAGGCCAGCGGCTTCAAGCCCGAACAGTGACCCCTCCATCCATCCCGCTATGACTCTGAACGGATCCGCATACATCGTGGGGGCCTACGAGCACCCCACCCGCAAGGCCGACGATCTTTCCGTTGCCCGCCTGCACGCCGACGTCGCCCTCGGGGCGCTGGCCGATGCCGGCCTCTCGGCGAGCGATATCGACGGCTACTTCTGCGCCGGCGATGCGCCGGGGCTCGGCACCACCACCATCGTCGAATACCTCGGCCTGCGCCCGCGCCACGTCGATTCCACCGAATGCGGCGGCTCGGCGCCGATCCTGCACGTGGCCCACGCCGCCGAGGCGATTGCCGCGGGGCGCTGCAACGTGGCGCTGATCACGCTGGCCGGGCGCCCCCGCGCGGCGGGCGCGGCGCTCTCGCTCAAGGCGCCGGACCCGGACGCGCCGGAGCTGGCCTTCGAGTTGCCGTTCGGGCCGGCCACGCAGAATCTGTATGGCCTGGTGGCCCGGCGCCACATGCACGAATTCGGCACCACCAGCGAGCAGCTGGCGTGGATCAAGGTTGCCGCCTCGCACCATGCCCGGCACAACCCGCACGCGATGCTGCGCAATGTGGTGACGGTGGAAGACGTGGTGAATTCGCCCATGGTCTCGGATCCGCTGCACCGGCTCGACTGCTGCGTGATGAGCGACGGCGGCGGCGCGCTGATCGTGGCGCGTCCCGAGATCGCCAGGCAGCTCAAGCGCCCGCTGGTCAAGGTGAAGGGCGCTGGCGAGGCACCCAAGCACGCCATGGGCGGCAAGATCGACCTGACCTGGTCCGCGGCCGCGTGGTCCGGCCCCGCGGCATTCGCCGAAGCCGGGGTGACGCCGGCCGACATCAAGTACGCATCGCTCTACGACAGCTTCACCATCACCGTGCTGATGCAGCTGGAAGACCTCGGCTTCTGCAAGAAGGGCGAGGGTGGCAAATTCGTCGCCGACGGCGGCCTGATCTCCGGCGTGGGCAGGCTGCCTTTCAACACCGACGGCGGCGGGCTGTGCAACAACCACCCGGCCAATCGCGGCGGCGTTACCAAGGTGATCGAGGCCGTCCGCCAGCTGCGCGGCGAAGCGCATCCCGCCGTGCAGGTCAAGAACTGCGACCTGGCGCTGGCCAGCGGCATCGGCGGCGCGCTTGCCTCGCGCCACACCGCGGCCACGCTCATCCTGGAAAGGGTTTGAAACCATGAGCACCACGACTACCAACACCGCCGCGCGCAGGATCCCCGCGCCGCGCACGCTGCCAGAGAGCCTTCCTTTCTGGGAGGCCGCCGACCAGGGCCGCCTGCTGGTCAAGTTCTGCCTGGACTGCGGCGAGGCGCATCACTACCCGCGCGACGTCTGTCCGCACTGCCAGTCCCTGCGCACCGAATGGCGCGAGGCCAGCGGCCACGGCACGGTCTATTCGTACAGCACCATGGGGCGGGCCGAGGCGGCCTACACGCTGGCCTTCATCCAGCTCGACGAGGGCGTGACCATGATGAGCAACCTGGTGGACTGCGATCCGCGCGAGCTGGCCATCGGCCAGCGCGTGCGGGTGGTGTTCAGGGCGAGCGATGGCGGCCACGCGGTGCCAATGTTCACACCCGCATGACCTGGGAGAGCTTGAAGATGGAAGACAACGCAACCAATCCCCGGCAGGCGGAGCCGAAGCGCCACGGCCCCTTGTCGCGCTTCACCGTGATCGACGCCTCGCGCGTGCGGGCCGGCCCCACCGCGGTGCGGCTGTTCGCCGACATGGGCGCGCGCGTGATCAAGCTGGAGATCCCGCCCGGCGCACCCGGCGGCGACGACATGATCGGCGGGCGCGACCACAACCGTGCCGACTACGAGAACCTGCACCGCAACAAGGAAAGCCTGACGCTCAACATGAAGTCGCCGCAGGGCGTGGCGATCCTGCATGACCTGGTCCGGCGCGCCGATGTCTTCATCGAGAACTACCGGCCGGACGTGAAGCATCGCCTTGGCATCGGGCCCGATGCGCTGCGCGAGATCAATCCGCGCCTGGTCTACGCCAGCATCTCCGGCTTTGGCCAGGACGGCCCCTATGCGGGCTGGCCGGGCTTTGACTCCATCGCGCAGGGCATGGGCGGCCTGATGAGCGTGACCGGCAAGCCGGGCGAAGGGCCGATGCGGGTAGGCATTCCCATTGCCGACCTGTGCGCGGGCCACTTCTGCGCCATGGGCATCCTGACCGCGCTGCTCGAACGCGAAGCGTCGGGCCAGGGGCAGTGGGTGCAGACCTCGCTGCTGGAAGCGCAGATCGCCATGCTGGACTTCCAGGCCGCGCAATGGCTGATCGACGGCAAGGTGCCGGCGCAGAGCGGCAACGAGCATCCGCTCACCGTGCCCACCGGCGTGTTTGCCACGCGGGACGGCTACCTCAATATCGCCGCGATCGGGCAGACCATGTGGAAGCGGCTGTGCGAGGCACTCGACGTGCCGCATCTCGTCGACGAGCCGGGCATGGGCTCGGACCCGGAACGCGTGCGCAACCGCGACCAGGTCAATGCGGCAGTCGCCGCCGCGCTGCGCGGGCGCACCACCGCGGAATGGACCGAGCGCCTGCTCAAGGCCGGCGTGCCGTGCGGGCCGATCCACGGCATCGACCAGGTATTCGCCGACGCGCAGGTGCGCCACCTGGGCATGGCATGGCCGATGCGGCATGCGGAACTGGGCGAGGTCTCGCTGGTGGGCCAGCCCATGCGCCTGTCGCGCTATCCGCGCGAAGCGCCGCCGCGCATGGCGCCCGAACAGGGCGGCGACACCGACACCATTCTCGCGGAGCTTGGCTACAGCGCGGCGCGCATCGCCGAACTGCGCGCGGCATTCATCGTCTGATCGAAGGACATTTCCATGGCAAAAATCGTTGCCGCATTCGGCTCTTCACACAGCATCATGCTGGCCGCCCAGCGCGAGGACTGGCAATACGGCTTCCCGCAGGTCGATCCCAAGAACCCGTATTACTTCGACCGCGCGGGCGAGCCCACCACCTACGAGAAGCTGCTTGCCGCGGCGCCGGCCGAGGCCGAGTCCATGGTTACGCCCGGTCGCATGGGCGAGCGCTACGACCGCGCCGAGGCCGCCATGGACGAGCTGCGCGAGCGTATCCACGCCGCCCGGCTGGACGTGCTGCTGGTGGTCGGCGACGACCAGACCGAGTTGTTCCGCACCACCAACAACCCGGCCTTCGCGATCTACTACGGCGACACCATCCGCAACGCCAGGCGCGACGTGGGCGCGAACGACGGCTGGTACAAGAAGGCCCGCATGGCGCGGCAAGAGCCCGACGCCGACCGCGACTACCCCGTGCATGCGCCGCTGGCGCGCTGGCTGATCCGCGCGCTGTGCGACCGCGACTTCGACATCACCGCGATGGACGGCCTGGAGCGCGGGCAGTTCGAGGGCCATGCCTTCTCGTTTATCCACCGCCGCTACCTGCAGGACATTGACCGGCCAGTGGTTCCGATCGTGCCGGTGATCGTCAACACCTTCGATCCGCCCAACCAGCCCACGCCGCGGCGCTGCATCCAGCTCGGCACCGCGCTGCGCGAGCTGATTGCCAGCTACCCGGAAGACCTGCGCGTGGGCGTGCTGGCCTCCGGCGGCCTGAGCCACTTCGTGGTGGACGAAACGCTGGACGAAGCCATCATCGCCGCCATCCGCAACAAGGACACCGCCTTCCTGGCTTCGCTCGATCCGAAGCAGCTGCAGGCCGGCAGCTCCGAGATCCGCAACTGGCTGATCGCCGTGGAAGCGGTGCGCGAGCTGGACCTGGAATGGGTCAGCTACGTGCCAGGCTACCGCACCCCCGCGCTGACCGGCACCGGCCTGTGCTTCGCCGCCTGGCGCACGCTGGGCTGACCGGATCCCGCCACACAAGACAAGCCAAGACAACACCATGACGCAACCTGATTCCTACGTACAACGCCTGCGCCGGCTCGATTGCTGCGCCGTCTCGGACGCGCTCGACAAGCTGCAACTGCCCGGCGTGGTCACGGGCCTGCCGCAGCGCAGCGGCGCCGGCCGCATTGCCGGCCGCGCCATCACCGTCAAGCTCGGCACCGGCGCGCCGCCGGCGGGGCCGGTGCGGCACCTGGGCTGCACCGCCATCGAAGCGGCCGGCCCCGACCACATCATCGTGGTCGAGCAGCGCAGCGGCGTCGAAGCCGGCAGCTGGGGCGGCCTGCTGTCGCTGGGCGCCAAGGTGCGCGGCGTGGCCGGCGTGGTCGCCGATGGCCCCGTGCGCGATATCGACGAGGCCATCGCCTTTGATTTCCCGGTGTTCAGCCGGGGCCTGACGTCCTTCACCGCACGCGGCCGCGTGGTGGAGAAGGGCACCAACGTGCCGGTCGAGATCGCGGACGTGACCGTGGCCGGCGGCGACTACGTGCTTGCCGACCGCAGCGCGGTGATCTTCATCGCGGCGGGCGATATCGAGCGCGTGCTCGACACCGCCGAGGCCATCGTCCTCAAGGAGTCCGCCATGTCGAAGGCCATCCTGGCCGGCACGCCGATCGGGCAGGTGATGGGCGGCAACTACGAACACATGCTGAAGGACTGACGACCATGAGCGAATCAACGGACATCAACGTGGGCCGCGCGGCGCGGCTCGATACCGCCACCCTGAGCGACGCGCTCGACAAGCTCGGCATCGCCGGGCAGTGCTACCGCATCAAGCCGCGCGGCGACAGCTTTGCCATGGCGGGGCGCGCGTGGACGCTGCTGTACGGCCCGGCTTCCAACCCGCCGGGCACGGTGGGCGACTACATCGACGACGTGCCGCCGGGCAGCGTGCTGGTACTCGACAACGGCGGGCGCGACAACGCCACCGTGTGGGGCGACATCCTGACCGAGATCGCGCACCGCCGCGGCATCGCCGGCACCGTGATCGACGGCGTGTGCCGCGACGTGGCGCTGTGCCGCCAGCTCGGCTACCCGGTCTTCAGCAAGGACCACTGGATGCGCACCGGCAAGGACCGCGTGCAGGTGGAAGCCACCAATATCCCCGTCAATATCGGTGATGCGCGCGTGCAGCCCGGCGATATCGTGCGCGGCGATGCCGATGGGGTGGTGGTGATCCCGCGCGAGCATGAAGCGGCGGTGCTGGACACGGCCGAGGCCGTCGAGCATGCCGAGAACGCGATCCGCGAAGCCGTGCGCGGCGGCATGCGCCTGGACGAGGCGCGCCGCCAGTTCCGCTATCACCAGTTGCAGACGAAAGGGGCATGAGCATGAAGGAACATGACGCAGCCAGCACCACGCGTGCGGATTTCGAACGCGTGCCGGCGGAGGTCGTCGTGGCCGCGGCGACGCTGCCAACCGCCACGCTGCACGAGGCAGGCGGCAAGATCGGCGTGCTGCCGCCGGTGATCAAGCCGGTGGCGCCCCGCTTCCGCCTGTGCGGCCCGGCGCTGACCGTGCATTCGCCCGGTGGCGACAACCTGTGGCTGCATCGCGCCATCGAAGCCGCCCGGCCCGGCGATGTGCTGGTGGTCCATGTCGGCGGCGCCTACGAGCACGGCTATTGGGGCGAGATCATGAGCACTGCCGCCAAGGTGAAGGGCCTGGCGGGACTGGTAATCGACGGCTGCGTGCGCGACGGCGTGCTGCTCGACGAGATCGGCCTCCCCGTCTTTGCGCGCGGGCTGTGCATACGCGGCACCGGCAAGGACTATGGCGCCATCGGCTGGCTCAACGAGCCGGTGCTGTTCGGCGAAACCCGCGTGGAAGCCGGCGACCTGATCGTGGGCGACGCGGATGGCGTGGTGGTCGTGCCGCGGCGGAGCGCGGCCGACGTGGTGGCGCGCGCGCAGCAGCGCGAAGCTGCCGAAGCCGCCATCCTCGGCCGCGTGCGCGCGGGCGAATCGACCATGCAGATCTATGGCTTCCACTGACGGTAAGGCCAGCGCGACCGCGCCGGGGCAGCCGCCGGCGCTTGCCATCGACGGTGCGGTGGCGGTCATCACGCTGCGCCGGCCCGAGGTCGCGAACCGCCTCGAGCCGGAAGACCTCGACCTGATGCGCGAGCACATCGCCGCCATCAATGCCCGCGACGAAGTGCTGGTGCTGCGGATCGAGGCGCAGGGCAAGCATTTCTGCAGCGGCTTCCATATCGGAAAGGTCGGTGGCAGCAACGCCGGCGAGCGCTTCGAAGCCCTCGCCAACGCGCTCGAAGCGGCACGGCCCGTCACCATCGCGGTGATCCAGGGCGGCCTGTACGGGGGCGCTACCGACCTCGCGCTGGCCTGCGATTTCCGGCTGGGCGCGCAGGGCGTCGACATGTTCGTGCCGGCGGCGCGGCTGGGGCTGCTGTTCTATCGCGGCGGGCTGGAGCGCTACGTGGCCCGGCTGGGCCTGGCCACGGCCAAGCGCGTGCTGCTGGCGGCCGACAGGCTTGATGCGGCGCAGATGCTGGCATGCGGCTTCCTTGACCGCGTGGCGGCGGATGCGCAAGCGCTGCAGGTGCAGGCCGCCGGGTTGAGCGAAAAGCTGGCCGGCATGGCGCCGCTGGCCCTGCTTGGCATGAAGCGATACCTGAACCGGATCGCGGCCGGCACGCTCGATCCGGCGGAGATTGCCGCCGACATTGCGCGCGCCGATGCGTCCGCAGACCTGCGCGAAGGCGCGCAGGCCTGGCTGGAAAAGCGCGCGCCGCGCTTTCGCGGCTGCTGAGAAGAGAGGATAGGGAATGACATCGTTGTCGACATCGTTGGAAAAAGCCTCGGACAACTACTTTGCCAGGATGCGGCGCGGGCAGGTGCCGCCACCGCCGATCTGCGCATTGCTTGGCGGCAATATCGGCGCGGTCGACCTGCAAGCGGGAACGCTGGAATCCGCCTATCAGGCCACGCCGGCTTTCCTGAACCCGGCCGGCCAGGTGCAGGGCGGCATGCTGGGAGCGATGCTCGACGACGTGACTGCCATGCTGGTGACGGCTACGCTGGGCGCTGAGGAATTCTGTGCAACGCTGAACCTCAACCTCTCCTTCCTGCGGCCGGCCAGAGCAGGCGAATTGCTCGGGCGCGCCAGGCTGGAGCGCCGCGGCAAGAACGTCTGTTACGTTGCGGCGGAGCTGCTGCAGGACGGCCGGGCGGTCGCCACCGCGACGGCAACGTGCATGCTCGTCAGCCGGGCATCGGGCTGACCGGACGCGGCAGCCTTCAGCGCTTGCCGCCCGCTTGCGCCGCGAACGTCCGCCATTCGCGGAACACGGCGTCGAGGCATGCCGCCGTCTCGCAGCCGTCACGCTTCTTGCGGAACGCGGCAACCTCGGCCTCCGTGATCGTGCCGGCCTTCAGCTGCCGCTGCTGGTCGGCATAAATGCGCTGATAGCCCATCGAAAACAGCGCCGACTCGCAGATCAGCCGCTGCGAGGGCGCGTGGCCCGCGGGCGCGGCCGACGGGTCGCAGTCGATATCGGTCGCAGCATGGGCGGTGCCGGCGAGCGCAACGGCAATGGCGGCAATGCAGCAGCGCACAAAGCGGGAGCGGAAAAAGCGGAAGCGGAGAAAGCGGGTCATGACGGGTTATGCAGCGGCACGGCCTGACGGCGCTGTGGTGCCGAACTGCTTGCGGTAGGCGGAAGGTGAAATGGCAAAGGTCTGGGCAAAGTGCTGGCGCAACGAAACCGCCGAGCCGAACCCGACCAGGCCGGCGATCACGTCGATGCTCTTGCTGGTGGTCTCCAGCAGCCGCTGCGCCGCGGTGAGCCGGTGGTTCAGCACCCACTGCGTCACCGTGGTGCCGGTCTTGGCCTTGAAGCGCCGCGTGAAATTGCGCCGGCTCATGCCCGCCTTGTCGGCCAGCAGGTCAAGCGTCAGCGGCTGTTCCAGGTGCTCGATGGCCCAATCGAGCGTGGTGCTCAGCTTGTCGGCGCCGGCCGTCTGCGGCAGCGGCTGCTCGATGTACTGCGCCTGCCCGCCATGCCGGTGCGGCGCCACCACCATGCGGCGGGCCACGCGGTTGGCGACGTCCGCGCCATGGTCGCGGCGCACCAGGTGCAGGCAGCAGTCCAGCGCGGCGGCGGTGCCCGCCGACGTGAGGATGCTGCCATCGTCGATATAGAGCGAACGGCGGTCGAGCCGGACCCTGGGATAGCGCGCGGCGAAGTCATCGGCCCAGACCCAGTGGGTGGCCGCCGGCCGGCCGTCGAGCAGGCCGGCCTCGGCGACCACAAAGGTGCCCAGGCACAGCCCGGCGATGCGCGCGCCGCGGGCGCTGGCGGCCTGCAGCGCCGCCAGCAGGGCCGGCGACGGACGTTCCGCCGGGTCGCGCCAGGCCGGCATGATGACGGTATCGGCCTGTTCCAGCGCGCAGAGGTCGTGCTCGACCTCGATGCGGAAGCCCGACATGGTCCGGATCAGGCCGGTCTGCTCGCCGCAGATCAGCAGTCGGTAGCGCGGCACGCCCAGATTGGCGAGATCGTCGCCGAACACGATGCAGGGCACGGACAGGTGAAACGGGCTGATGCCTTCGAAGGCAATCACGGCGACGGTGTGCATCGCTTCCTCGCAGGCAGGGGGGCGTCTGAAGTTGGCCCGATTCTAGCGGATGTTGTCCATCGGGACGCTTTCGGGGCGGCGGCGGTCGTTGGAAACTGCGTGCAGCGATGTGCCATGGCGGCAATCCCGCCAGGCAGGCGCGCTCCCTTCCATCACGATGAAGACAGCGAGGACAACGATGACACACCCGACGATCCGCACCCTGGCCGGTGCCAGCGCCCCCACCGCGATCGCAGCCGCCAGCACGGCGCTGCTGGTGATCGATTTCCAGAACGAATACTTCGACGGCAAGCTGCCGATCCCGGATGGCGCGGCCGCGCTCGGCAACGCGCGGCGCCTGGTGGCGCATGCGGACGCCGCCGGCATTCCCGTGTTCCACGTCCAGCACCTGGCGCCGGCGGGCAGCCCCGTCTTTGCGGAGCAGGGCGCCAGCGCGGCGTTCCACCAGGACCTGCAGCCCGCAGGCCACCATACGGTGGTGCAGAAGACTTCGGTCAGCGTGTTTCCGACCACCGACCTGGACCAGCGCCTCAAGGCCGCCGGCATCAGGACGCTGGTCATCACCGGGTTGATGACGCACGCCTGCGTCGCTGGCGCCGCGCGCGACGCGGTGCCGCTGGGCTATGGCGTGATCGTGGCGGAAGACGCCTGCGCGACGCGCGACCTGGACCGGCCCGGCGGCGTGGTGCGGCATCGTGACCTGCACCAGGCGGCGCTGGCGAGCATCGAGGATACCTTTGGCGATGTGCTGACGACGGAGCAGGTGCTGAAGCTGCCGGTGGTCTGACCGCGGCGCTGCGCGGTCGCCTGCCTACTGTTGCCCCGTGGCGTGTCCCTTTGCCAACCGCACCGGATCCACGAGTCGGTCGAATGCCTCGCCGCTCAGCAATCCCAGCGCAATCGCCGCTTCCCGCGGCGAGACGCCTTGTGCCAGCGCGACTTTGGTGATCTGCGCCGCGCGGTCATAGCCCAGCACCGGGTTGAGCGCGGTGACCGCCAGCAGCGGGTTGTCCAGGTTGCGCGCCAGCCGTTCGGCGTTGACCGCCAGCCCCTGCACCAGCCGCAGGGCGAATACGCGCGCACCATCGGCCAGCACGCGGATCGACTGCAGCACGTTGTAGATCAGCACCGGCTTGGCCACGTTCAGTTCGAAGCTGCCGGAGGCGCCCGCCATGGTCACGGTGACGTGGTTGCCGGCCACCTGCATGGCGGCCTGCGCCACGACCTCGGCGATGGTCGGGTTGCGCTTGCCGGGCATGATCGACGAAGTCAGGCCATCGTCCGGCAGCACCAGCTCGCCCAGCCCGCAGCGCGGGCCCGAGCCCAGCCAGCGCAGGTCGTTGGCGATCTTGGTGAGGGAGACGGCGATCACGTTGAGCACGCCCGACAGCTCGACCAGCGCATCGTGCGCGGCCATGCCCTCGACCTTGCAGGGATTGGAGCGGAAGGAATGGCCGGTGAGCTGACTGGCTTCCTCGCAGAAGGCCTCGGCAAAACCCGCCGGGGCGTTCAGGCCGGTGCCGGCCGCGGTGCCGCCTTGCGGCAGCACCAGCAGGCGCGGCAGGGCGCCGCGCACGCGTTCGATGGCGTTGTCTACCTGCGCGGCAAAGCCGTCGAACGCCTGCCCCATGGTCATGGGCACGGCGTCCATCAGGTGCGTGCGCGCAATCTTGAGCATATCGGCAAAGGCCAGGGCGCGCTCGCGCAGGGTGTCGCGCAGCATCACCAGGGCAGGTAGCAGCCGGTCTTCCAGTTCCAGCACCGCGCTCAGGTGCATGACCGTCGGAAAGCTGTCGTTGGACGACTGCGACGCGTTGACGTGGTCGTTCGGGTGCACCGGCGCGCGCGTGCCCAGGGGTTGGCCCAGCCGCTCGTTGGCGCGGTTGGCGATGACCTCGTTGGCATTCATGTTGGTCTGCGTGCCCGATCCGGTCTGCCAGATCGTCAGCGGGAAATGGCTGTCGAAGCGGCCACAGCGCAGCTCGGCGGCGGCGTCGACGATCGCCTCGGCAATGGCGGCGTCGAGCGCGCCGCAACGCAGGTTGGCCCTGGCCGCCGCCATCTTGTGCACGCCGAAGGCATGGACCAGGCAGTCGGGAAAACGCTCTTCGCCGATCTCGAAGATCGCCAGCGCCCGCTGCGTCTGGGCGCCCCAGTAGCGGTCGGCGGGGATGTCGAGCGGACCGAAGGCGTCGTGTTCTACGCGATATGCTGTCATGGTTGCTCAGTCCAGCGCTCAGTCCAGCGAGATATTGGCCCTGGCCGCCACTGCCTTCCAGCGCGTGATCTCGGCCTGGGTGTGCTTGCCGAGCGCGCCGGCGGTGTATTGCTCAGGCGGCAGCATCTGGATCGCCTGCGCGGTCATCTTGCCGGTGAAGGCCTTGTCGGCAATGACCTTCAGGTAGGCCTGCTGCATCTTGTCGATGACGGCCTGCGGCGTGCCCCTGGGCGCGTAGATGCCGTACCACGTGCTGGCCTCGAAGCCGGCCAGTCCCGATTCGGCCAGCGTGGGTACGTCCTTGAGCTGCGCCACGCGGGTCGCGGAGGTGACCGCCAGCGGCCGCACCTTGGATTCGGTGATCTGCGGCAGCGCCGTATTGGTCTGGTCGAACATGCCGTCGACCTGCCCGCCGATCACGTCGATCAGCGCCGGGCCGGCCCCCTTGTACGGCACCAGCGATACCTGCATGCCCGCCGACGCCGCGAACAGCGCCGCCACCAGGTGCGAGGTGGAGCCCATGCCGGCATTGCTCAGGTTGAGCTTGCCGGGGTTCTTCTTGCCGAACTCGACCAGGTCGCGCACGTTTTTCGCGGGATGGTCCTTGCGCACCATCAGCACCATCGGCGTATCCGGGAAGCGGAACACCGGCGCGAAGTCCTTGACCGGGTCGTAGGACAGTTTCTTGTACAACGCCGGCGCGGCGCCCATGTAGCCCATGTGCCCGACCAGCATGGTGTAGCCGTCAGCCGGCGCGCGCGCCGCCTTGGCCGTGCCGACGGTGCCGCCGGCGCCCGGCGAGTTGTCGATGATGATCGACTGGCCGACCTCGCGCGAGACCCGCTCGGCAATGGTGCGCGCCAGCGCATCGGTGGGGCCGCCGGCCGCGAACGGGACGATCCAGGTGATCGGCTTGCTGGGCCAGGCCTGTGCCAGTGCCGGGGTTGCGGCCACGGCCGTGGCGAGTGCCAGTGCCGCGCAGGCGGCCACTTTGCGGATGGGGTTCATGGCTTTGTCTCCTTGGATTGATTGGTAATGCGGGTCGGCCTGCTGCCTCAGGCCGCGGATTGCTTTCGGGACAGCGCGACGGCGCGGTCGACCATCTGCGGCGCGAGGCCGAGGTAGTTGGCCGGATCGGTCATCCGGTCGATGGCGGCGCGGTCGAAGTGCTTCGTCACGGCCGGCAGCGCGGCCAGCGCGTCGGCCAGCGTGCCGCCGTGCTCGTTGACCGTGCGGCAGGCGTCGTAGACCACGTCGTGGGCCTGCTGGCGGCCGATATGCGGGGCCATCCCCATCATCACAGCCTCGGCCACGATCAGGCCGTTGGTGATACCCAGGTTGTGCTTCATGCGGGCTTCGTCGACGACCAGGTCGCCCAGCGCGAACTTCGCCTGGTGCAGCGCGCCGGCGGTCAGGATGAAGCTCTCGGGGATGGCAATCCATTCCGCATGCCAGGGTCCGGTGGCGCGCTCGAAGTCCTGCACCATCGCGTCGACCATCAGCCCGGCGTGCTGGCGCACCGCCTTGGATGCGGCCAGCATCAGCTCGCTGGAAATCGGGTTGCGCTTCTGCGGCATGGTGCTGCTGGCACCGCGGCCCTTGACGAAGGGCTCGTACACCTCGGCGAATTCGGTCGACGCCATGATCATGATGTCGAGCGCGATCTTGCCCAGCGAGCCGGTGATGAGCGCGAGCAGGTTGACCGCTTCGGCAAAGCCGTCGCGTGCCACGTGCCAGGTGGTGGCCGGCACGCCGAGGCCCAGCTCCTGCGCCAGCGCTTCCTGCACTGCGAAGCCCTTGTTGCCATCTTGTCGGCCGAGCGATGCCAGCGTGCCGGCCGCGCCCGCGAACTCGACCACGGCCACACGCGGACGCAGTTCGGCCAGGCGCTGCTGGTGGCGGTCGAACATGGCCAGCCAGATCGCCGCCTTGTAGCCGAAGGTCACCGGCAGCGCCTGCTGCAGGTGGGTGCGGCCGGCCATCGGCGTGTCGCGGTGCCTGACCGCCAGGTCGGCCAGGATGCCGCGCAGCGCGCGGATATCGGCGTCGATGCTGTCGAGCGCGTCGCGCACCTGCAGCGCGACCGCGGTGTCCATGATGTCCTGCGTGGTGGCGCCCCAGTGCACATAGCGTCCGGCGTCGCCGCACATCGCCACCAGCTGGTGTACCAGGGGCAGGATCGGATAGCCGACAATGTCGGTTTCCTCGCGCATGTGGTCGAAGTCGATGCGCTCCAGGCGCGACTCGCGGGCGATGACCTCGGCCGCTTCCGCGGGGATGATGCCGACCCTGGCCTCGGCCTTGGCCAGCGCGACCTCGACGTCGATATAGCGCTGGATCAGGGCCACATCGGAGAAAATCTGGCGCATCCCGGCGGTGCCGAAGGCATCGCGGAACAGGATCGAGTCAACGACAGTACTGGCCGTAGGGGCAAGGAACAGGGTCATGGGGCTACCTTGAGGAAAAGAGGGTAGTTCGTTAATATGTTCGAACATATCCAGCATTAAATATGTTCGAACATATTTAGGAAAGGAGGGTAAACCCGTGTCCTACGAGGCCGCGGGCAGGCGGTCATGAGCAAAACCAATCCGGCAGAGATCAGCAAACAACTTATCGAGGGCATCACCTCCGGCCGCTACGCGGTCGGATCGCTGCTGCCCACCGAATTCGAGCTGTGCGAGCAGTACCAGGCCAGCCGCTACACCATCCGCGCGGTGTTGCAGGAACTGCAGCAGCTGGGGCTGGTGTCGCGGCGCAAGAACGTGGGCACGCGCGTGGAATCGGCGCGGCCGCGGCCGGTGTTCCGGCCCTCGCTGGCGTCGGTGGACGACCTGATGCAGTTCGCCGCCGAGCACCTGCGCGTGGTGCAGTCGGTGGATGAGGTCGCGGTGACCGCCGAGGTGGCGGCCGAGATCGGCTGCGAGCCGGGTGCGCGCTGGCTGCGGATTTCCAGCCTGCGGATGGATGGCGGCGAGGGCGGCACGCCGATGGCATGGACCGACATCTACGTGGATCCTGCCTATGCCGAGCTTGGCGAACTGGTGCGCGCGTCGCCGGACATGCTGGTCAGCACGCTGATGGAGTCGCGCTATGACCGGCAGATCGCGGAGATCCGCCAGGACGTGCGCGCGTTTGCGCTCGGTGAGGGGCGCATCGCCGAAGCGCTCAGGCTGGAACCTGGCGCGGCCGCGTTGAAGATCGTGCGGCGCTACCTGGACGCCGCCGGCGAGACCTTCGAAGTCTCGGTTACGGTACACCCCGCCGACAGTTTTTCTGTTTCGATGCGCTTGCAGCGCTCGGCGGGGTAGGGATTGCCGCAGCCGCCGTGCGGCGGCTCTATGCTGAAGTGGGAGCGCCAGCGGACATGCACCATCCACACCTTCAGCCAGGCACACTTTGGCCGGCCATTGTCCGACGGACAGCGCACGCCCTGCAGAGCGGCGCATTATGTCCGATCGAGACCATCCAGACGGTAATCGAGGACGGCGGCGTGCGCTTCCTGGTGCGCGAGGTGTCGAGCCTGCGGAGCAAGGACAAGGCGCGCAAGGGGGGCAGTGCCGGCGGCAATCCGTTCCTGCCCTATGACGCTGAACTGTTTGTCACGGATATCTCCGACGGCCATGTGGCCCTGCTGAACAAGTTCTACGTCATCGAACATCACCTGCTGATCGTCACCCGCTGCTTCGAACCGCAGGAATCACTACTGACCCTCCCGGACTTTGCCGCACTGCTTGCTTGCATGGCGGAGTTCCCAAGCCTGGGCTTCTACAACGGCGGGGCGGCCGCCGGTGCGAGCCAGGCCCACAAGCACCTGCAGCTCGTGCCGCTGCCTCTGGCCGCAGGCAGTCCATTGCCGATCGATGCCTTGCTGCAGCCGGCGCGGATCAGCGGCGACCCAGGCGCCATCCGCGCCGTCCCGGGCCTTCCGTTTGCGCACGCATTCGCACCACTGGACCTGGTTGCGGCGCCCCCGCACGAGCTGGCGTGCACGGCCTGCGAGCGCTACCGCGCATTGCTCGATTCGGTTGGCGTACGGACGCTGCATGTCGATGGCACATTGCTTCAGTCGGCGCCATACAACCTGCTGGTCATGCCTGCCGGGCTGCTGCTGGTGCGCAGGGCCAGGGAATGCGTGGAAGGCATCGCGCTCAATGCCCTCGCATTTGCCGGCTCGTTGTTTGTCCGGGATGCAGCGCAGAGACGCACGGTTGAGAGGCTTGGCCCGATGAGTCTCCTCCGGCGCGCCGCGGCAGACGGTGAGACGGGTGGGGAGGGGTAGCCATGCAATGCCCGACAGGACACGCCTGTTTGGTGGGTCCGCCTGCCAACGCAACGCCATTATGTAAGCAAATGTTATATACATGACGTTTAATGCACATTAAGGCGTGGGCTTCACTTCACCTCTGGTAAGTCCCTAGGGACGAAATTAGAACAAGTCCTCTAATCTTTGCGTTGGTCTTTGTGCAGTGCACCAAGGCCCATAACCGTTTGGAAAACCACGCTCGACCGGTGCGTTGTAGCCTTGCGGCAGGCGACACCCGGCGACTACAAGAGGCATACCCAATCCATGTCCTTTTTTACGTCCGATCAGTTTGCGGCAGTCCATAAGAACAACCTGACCAACTTGGCCAAGCTGTCGAACTCCACCCTCGAAGGGATCCAGAAGCTGACGGAACTGAACCTGCAGGCGGCCAAGGCAGCCATGGCTGAAGGGCAGGTAATCCTGCAGGCCGTGTCGGCCAACCAAGATCCGGGGTTGTCAGTTCAAGGCAATGTGCCGCAATCTGCTGCGGACAAAGCCATCGAGTATGCGCGCCACGTGTGCGAGATCGCATCGCAGGCCCAGGCCGACCTGGCCAGGGCCGTTGAAGAGCAATACGAGCAGCAGCAGCGCAATGTGCAGGCCTTCGTCGATGCCTTCGTGAAAAATGCCCCGGCCGGTTCCGAAGCCATTTCCGCCACGCTGCAGGCGACATTAGATAACGCCACGCAATCCTACCGCGCCGCGCAAGCCCTGAGCCAGCAGCTGGCCGGCCTGGCTTCCGCCACGTTTACCGCAACCCCCGGCGCGGCTACGGGCCCGGATCGCCAGCCAACGCAGCGCTAGTCCGCCGGATCGAGCGGCGCGCGCCGGCCTGGCCGGTATCCATCCAAGAAGAAACTCGGCCATCGATCGGCTCCCCCCTTGCCGCATGGCGCCGGCAGGGGCTGCAGCCGTTGCGGTAAGCCGTTAAGTCGGCCTGCCATTCCCGGCAGGTCAGGGGTCTTTTACTTTGCAAGAAGAGAGAATCAGCATGACGAAGAAAATCGCATTGGTTACCGGCGGCATGGGTGGCCTGGGAGAGGCCATTTCCATCCGCTTGCATGACGCGGGCTATACGGTGGTGGTCACGCATTCGCCGGGCAACACCAAGGTCCAGGAATGGCTGGCATCCATGGCCGCCGGCGGCCGCGAGATCCGCGCGTACGAGGTCGATGTGGCGGACTACGAGAGCTGCCAGGCAGGCATGGCACGAATCCTGGCCGAGTTCGGCCGCGTCGACATCCTGGTGAACAACGCCGGCATCACGCGGGACATGGCGTTCAGGAAGATGGACAAGCCAAACTGGGATGCGGTGATCAGGACCAATCTCGACTCCGTGTTCAATGTCACCAAGCCCCTCTGCGAGGGCATGGTGGAGCGCGGGTGGGGCCGGATCATCAACATCTCGTCAGTCAACGCTTCCAAGGGCGCCTTTGGCCAGACCAACTATTCCGCGGCCAAGGCCGGCATGCATGGCTTCACCAAGGCCCTGGCCCTGGAGGTCGCCAGGAAAGGCGTGACGGTCAACACGGTATCGCCGGGCTACCTGGCCACCAAGATGGTGACGGCCGTGCCGAAGGAGATCATGGACAGCAAGATCCTGCCGCAGATTCCGATGGGGCGCCTGGGCAAGCCCGAGGAAGTGGCGGGGCTGGTCGCTTTCCTTTGCTCGGAGGATGCGGCTTACCTGACTGGTGCGAATCTCGCCATCAACGGCGGTCAGCATATGGACTGACGTAGGGATGGGCGGTCGGGGCGCCGTCAATGGCTATATCGCCGGCTATGCGGCAGCCGTGATTGCCGGCCTCGGATTCCAAAGAAAATGCCCGCCGTGATCCGCGGCGGGCATTCCTTGGCAACGAACCCGGTGGCGGCGCGCCGGCCTTACTCCAGCTTCGCGCCCGAACGCTCGACGATGTCCTTCCACTTCTTGTAGTCCGACTGCACCAGCTCGGAGAACTCCCTGGTCGTCATCAGCTTGGCTTCCGCGCCTTGCTCCTGGATCGCCTGGATCATCGCCGGCGTGGCCAGGACCTTGTTCACTTCGGCATGGATGCGGTTGACCACCTCGGGCGGCGTCCTGGCCGGGGCGAACAGGCCGTACCAGGTGCTGACGTCCACCTGCTTGTAGCCGCTTTCCGCCACGGTGGGCACGTCAGGCAGCGACGTGCTGCGCGTGGCCGAGGTCACGGCCAGCGCGCGCAGCTTGCCCGCCTTGACCTGCGCCAGCGCCGACGGCACCGATGCCACCATCAGGTCGACGTTGCCGGCCAGCGCGTCCATCATCGCCGCGTTGGAGCCCTTGTAGGGCACGTGCAGCAGCTTGATCCCCGCCGCATGGCTGAAGATCTCGGCAGCCAGGTGGATGGTGGTGCCGTTGCCGGGCGAACCATACTTGACTGCGCCCGGTGCGCTGCGCGCGGCGGTGACCACGTCGGCCAGCGTCTTGAAGCGCGAATTGGCCGACGTGACGATCACGATCGGGGTGTAGGCGACATGGCTGATCGCGACCAGGTCGCGGTTCGGCACATAAGTGACCGACTTGTACAGCCACGGCGCGACCACCAGATTGTCCTTCTGGCCCATCACCAGCTCATAACCGGTCGGCGCTGCCCGGACCGCCTCGGCGATGCCCAGCGTGCCGCCGGCGCCCGGCTTGTTGTCCGGCACGAAATTCCACTTGGTGGCCTGGCCGACCTGCGTTGCCACCAGGCGGGACAGGATGTCGGTGCCGCCGCCGGGCGGGAACGGGATCACCAGCCGGATCGGCTTGGTCGGAAAGCTGGCCGGGGTCTGCGCGTGGGCGCTCGTCAGTCCGCATGCCACCAGCAGGGTGGCAAAGAGGGCCTTCAACATCTTGTTTCTCCTCGATCGAAATCTTGCGGGGCGGACCCTGGCTTGCTGCCTGTGAACCTGTCGGATTGCGGCGGTGTCGGGCACTGGAACGGCCCGGAGCGGATGGCGGGGAACGTCTGGATCGTGCGGTGGCGAGGCAAGCGCAGGGGTCTCGGCCCTGGTCGCGAGCCGACATTTTCGCATATTAGGTATGCGTTGGCCCGATATCGCCTTCGGGCAGCGTGGGTCCTGTTGCGTTGGCGCGCTCAGCCGGCCAGCGCGCGGCAGAGCGATGGCAGGTCGCTGAGGATCAGGTGCGGGCGCGCGCCGCCGCGTTGCCATTGCGCCGTGTGCGGGCCGTCCGGGCGCACCAGCCACGCGGCCTGCAGCCCCGCGCCGAGTGCGCCGACGATGTCGAGGTCGGGATCGTCGCCGACATGCAGCATCTGTTCCGGCGGCGTGTCGACTGCCGCGGCCGCCGCATGGAAGATCGCCGCCGCCGGCTTGGCCGTGCCGAACGTTCCGGCGCTGAGCGCCGCGCGGAAGAAGTGATGGCCGCCGGTGACCTTCAGGTCGGCGTTGCCGTTGGACACGGCCACCAGCGGGAAGCGTTCGCTGAGCCATTCCAGCGCGGGCAGCGCGTCCTCGAAGAATTCGACCTGCTGCCGCGCGGCAAAGAAGGCGTCGTATGCGTCTTCTGCCAGGCTAGCGTCCTCGCCGGCCATCTCCAGCGCCAGCAGGATCGAGCCGAGGCGCAGCGCACGGTAGTCATGCGCAAGGTGCGGGTTGCGGCCTTCATAGCTCGCGCGCAGGTCGCGCAGCACCGCGGGCGAGGTCAGCACCCCGGCTGTCTTCGGCGCGTGCTGCAGCAGCCAGGCCAGCAGCGTCGCCTCGGCGCGGGCCACGGCGGGGCCGAACGGCCACAGGGTGTCGTCGAGATCGAAGGAGATGGCGGAGACCTTGGACAGGCGCATGGGGCGGGGACGCTGCGGATTGGCGAGGGCGATGGGGTCTGGTAGCTTACCACCGCACGGGCCCCGTTTCCGTCGCTCGTTTCCGCCGGCCATTTCCGCCGGCCGTTTCCGATGTGCCGGCCGCGCCATAATCTCGCACCGCCCGCATCTTGTGGCGGGAATCCGCCAGCGTGTTCGAGCCCGATTATGCGACCGAGGCGTCGCGGCGCGGCGACTCCACCGTGCGCGTGCACCTGCGCAACTACGATGCCGCGCGCCTGCAGCGCTTCTGGCATGCGTGGTGCGCAGATACGACGTACAACCTGACCTACCGGAATTGCGCCGTCAGCGTGGCGCGCGCGCTCGAAGCCGCGGTGGAAGGCGCCTTGATGCGCAGGCGAGGGCAGCGGCAGTCGTGGACGCTGCTGCTGCAGACGCTGTGCATGCCGGAGCTATGGCTGGCCGCACAGATCCGCAAGCGCGGCAAGACCATGGCGTGGACGCCGGGGCTGGTGCGTGACTACGCGCGTGCACTGAGCCTGCTGGTCGATCCGCATCCGCACCCGCATGCGCACCCGCGCCGGTTGTGGCGGCTCGGCATCGCTGCGATGAATCGCTGGCGCCGGCAGCGGCGGCAATGGCGCGCGGCCGACCACCGCGTGCACGCGGAATAGCGCGCGTACGCGTGGTCGTCTTCAATGCAAGCGCTGGCTACTTGCCCTGCCGCTGACCCGGCTTGCGGCTTGCATCGCCCTGGTGTTGCCTGCTTGGGTCCTGGTTCTTGAAGCCGCCATAGCTGCTCTGGCCCGGATCTTCGCTGCGGCTCTTGATGTCGCGCGCGTCGCGGTCGGTCCTGACGCCCGGATTGGGCTGGGCCCCAGGCGCATTCCGCTGTTCCTTCTGCGTTGCCATATCGCTCTCCTGTGGGTTGGCCGGAACCGATGGAGTTGCAACATCCATGCCGTGGCGGGCAGGGCGCTGCAGACTCCGGCAGAGCTGTGCCGGAGGGCGTTGCGCCCTGGGTTTCCGTGCCTCCCGCTGAACATCTTGCCGCCCGTTGTAGAAATGAAACCCGTCGCGGGCGATGCGGTAACAGGCGTGTTCTAACATCTCTGTTCCCGCGCTCCGGTGACGTGGCACGAGCCGAACTTTCGCGCCGCCGGGGTGTCGTTAGCTCCATAACCGTGCAACCCGCAATGAACAGGACGACGCATGAACCTTGACCTCCTCCTCGATCATCCCTGGTTCGGCACGTGGACCGCCGCGCTGGTCGCCGTCATCGTCGCGCTGATCGCGCATCGCCTTGGCGGCCTGGTGCTGTTGCGCATTACGCGCGCCACGCCGGTGCTGCATGCCATCGCGATCAAGTCGCGCGCGCCGGCCAAGGCGGTGCTGCCGCTGCTGGCGTTGCAGGCAGTTTGGCAGGCGGCGCCGGACGACCTGCGCTGGATCGACAACGTGCGTCATCTGAACGGCCTGCTGATGATCATCGCCATGACCTGGCTGGCGGCGCGCGTCATTGCGGGCTTTGCGCAGGGCGTGCTGGAACGGCACCCGGTCGATGTGGCGGACAACATGGGCGCGCGGCGCATCCACACGCAGACTCGGGTGCTTTCGCGCATCGCCATGTCGCTGGTGATCGTGATCGGCGCGTCGATGGTGCTGATGACCTTCCCCGGCGCTCGGCAGGTCGGCGCCAGCCTGCTGGCCTCGGCCGGCGTGGTCGGCCTGATCGCGGGCTTTGCCGCCAAGCCGGTGTTCAGCAACCTGATCGCCGGCCTGCAGCTGGCGCTGACCCAGCCGATCCGGCTGGACGATGTGCTGATCGTCGAGGGCGAGTGGGGCCGCGTGGAGGAGATCACCGGCACTTACGTGGTGCTGCGGATCTGGGACGATCGCCGCCTCATCATTCCGCTGCAGTACTTCATCGAGAAGCCGTTCCAGAACTGGACCCGCAGCAGCGCGGAGCTGCTGGGCTCGGTGTTCTTCCACGTGGACTACGGCATGCCGCTGGCACCGCTGCGCAAGGAGCTGGAGCGCATCGTCCACGCGGCGCCCGAATGGGACCGGCGCTTCTTCAACCTGGTGGTGACCGATGCGACCGAGCGCACCATGCAGCTGCGCGTGCTGTGCACCGCGGCGTCATCCGGCCTGGCGTGGGACTTGCGCTGCGTCGTGCGCGAAGGGCTGATCGACTTCATGCAGCGCGAGTATCCGCAGTTCCTGCCTCGCCTTCGCATTGAAGGGGAGGGTGAGGGCAAGGGAGATGCCGCGGTTCGCGGCGCCGCCGTGCACATGGCGTAAAGCGGTGTGCACGGCAACGACCCTTGCCGTGCGGATCAGAAATCTACCTTTTCTCCCGGCTGCGGCACGATCACGCGCGTGACCGCGCCGGCGCCCAGCGCGGTGGTGAATTCCTCCGGCGTGCCGCGCAGCTGCGGTGAAGTCTGATAGTGGATCGGGATGGCAAAGCGAGGCCGGATCATGTCGCGCACCGCGATCGCCGCGTCCTGCGGCCCCATGGTGAAGTGGTCGCCGATCGGGATCAGCACCAGGTCGGGGCGGTAGCGGTCGCCGATCAGCCGCATGTCGCCGAACAGGCCGGTATCGCCCATGTGCCAGATGCGGAAGCCGTTCTCCATCTCGACGATGTAGCCGACCGGTTCGCCGCCATAGTGGGTTTCGTCCTTGCCGGTGGCCGGGTTCTTCATCACCAGTTCGGACGAGTGCTCGGCGTGTACCGCGGTGATCTTGGGTCCGGTCTGGCCGAACGGCATCACGGTGCCGCTCTTGCCAAAGCGCTGCACCAGCGCGGCCGGGACCATGCCGAGGTTGATCAGTGCCTGCCCCATGCCGCCTGCGTTGTAGATCGGCGCGTTGTTGAGCTGCGCGAGCGCGGGGGCGTCGCCAAGATGGTCGCTATGCGCATGGGTGACCAGGATCAGGTCGACCTTGCCCAGCGACGTCAGCTGCTTGAATCCTGCAGGGGTCTTTGGGTTGGTGGTGAGCCACGGATCGATGACGATGACCTTGCCGCCCGGCGAGGTGATGCGGATCGCGGACTGGCCGAGCCACAGGACTTCAGTCTTGCCGGCGGCGGTGGTGGGGGTGGGTACCTGCGTAACCGCGGTCGGTGTCGGCGTGGGCGTGCCGCAGGCGGCGAGTGTGGCGACGGCGGCGGTGAGTACGACTGCGCGGAATCTGATCATGGTCATTCCTTCCGTGGCGGAGTCATGGGTTTGCGGCAAGGCTTAGCGGACGAAAACGCCGAGCCCTTCGTGGTCGTAATACTCCAGCCATACCCGGTCGCTGGAGAATTCTGCCCGGGAGATGGTGCCGGGATTGGCGTTCTCGTTATTTAGCGTGAATGTAAAGACATCTCCGTCCCAGTGCGTCAGCGGCAGGACCAGCGGTTTCGCGCCCAGCGTCATCACCAGCGCGCCGCCCTGCTCGGCGACCACTAGCGGGCCGTAATAGTCGTTGCGATAGGTGCCGGCATAGGTTGACAACGCCCGCGCGGGCAACGGGCTTGCCGGCGGCGACTGCCCGACCAGCCTGCCTTCGGGCAGCAGCAAGGGCGCGAAGGCCTCGGCAAAGATCGCGCCCCAGTCGCGGCGGAAGGTGCCGTACTGGACCAGATCGAAGAACTGCGCATTCAATGTTTCCGGGATGCCGATGGGGTAGCCGTTGGTCAGCGTGACGATGGCCAGGTTCAGCGACGGCACCGCGGTAAAGCTGGTCGCCGCGCCGACCGCGAAGGCCCCGGAATGGTTGTAGTTGGTCAGCCCCAGTTCGGTCGTGCCGATATTGAAGCCGTAGCCGTAGTAGCTCGCAGGGCGGCCTTGCACGGGCGGGCCGCTTTGCATCTGCTGCGACAGCGCCGGCGCAAGGGCCGCCGCATCGACGATGCGCTGGCCGGCGAACTCGCCCTTGGCCAGCACCATGATCAGCCATTTCGCCAGGTCGTTGACCGAGGCGCTGACGCCGCCCGCGGGCGATTGCGCATCGGGCATGGTGCCCATGCCCTGCACCCAGGTGCCGTTGACCTTGACGTGGCCGAGCGCGCGGTTGTCGCGCGCGGCAAAGTCGGCGTAGCGCGAGCTGGTGCGGGTCATGCCCAGCGGCTGGTAGATGGCCTGCTCGGACAGCGTGGCCCAGTCGATGCCCGCGGCGCTGGCCACCGCATCGGCGGCGGCGGTCATGCCGAAGTTGGTGTACTCGTAGACCGCGCCCAGCGGATGCAGCGGCAGGAAGCGCAGGCGCGTCAGCACTTCGCGGCGGTCGTAGCCCATGTCCTCGAGGCGGTCGCCGGCATGGTCGGGCAGGCCGGAGCGATGCGCATAAAGGTCGCCGATGGTGACGGCTTCTGTCGTTTCCGCATCGGCCAGCGCGAACCATGGCAGGTGCTGAATGACCGGGGTGTCCCAGCCGATGCTGCCGCGCCCCACCTGCCGCGCCACCACCGTGGCGCCGATGGACTTCGACACGGACGCCAGCTGGAACACGGTATCGGCATCGACTGGCGCGGGATCGGTGACCAGCCGGCGGCCGAAGCCCCTGGCGTAGACGACCCGGTTGCCGCGCACCACCGCGATGGCCATGCCGGGCACGCCCGAGCTGGCCATCAGGTTGGCGGCCAGCGTATCGACCTGCGCGATGGCGGCGGTGATCTGCGCTTCGGGAACCGGATCCGGCGGCGGCGTGGGATCGTCATCGCCGCCGCAGGCGGGCAGGGCCGGTGCGAGCAGGCCGCTCAGCGCGGCTCCCAGGAAACGGCGACGCTCTTTCAGTTTGCCCACGGCAGGTCTCCCGACGGCGGCGCTATGGCGCCTGTCGGATTTACTGTAGGCGATGGATGCGGGCAATGAATGCGAAGCGTCTCATGTACGCCCTGACGGCAGGGCGGGAGACTGGAAGCCTCACCGAGGGGTTCGGTGAGGCGGGCGTGACAACCCGAAGGAACCAAGGGAGTTTGGTAAGAATCGCGCGAGCAAGCCGTTTCCACGGCGGGCCGGGCGGGGCAGCCGCATGGCTGGCCGGTTTTCCCTCGGTTCACCGGTTGTCACCCCCGTTGTCAGGCCCGCCACCTCCTGTCTGAACCAGATCGGCGGCGTTTCTCTTGTCGGAGGAAGAATGCTATGCATACGCGCAGTTATCACACCACAGACGTACTCAACATTGTCCCGCCCGGGACGGCGGAATCGCTGGAGCGAATTAGCGCCGGATTGAGCGCCATCTTGTTGTTGCTGGAGAAGGAGAGCGAGCGATCAGAGTCGACGCATGATATCCATTGCCTGTTGGCAATGGTCAAGTCGCAATGGACTTGGCGGCGTCGGAGCTTTGCTCGGCGGATTGATTGACAGGTTCCGGAAAAACAAAAAGCCCGCACATTCGTGCGGGCTTCTCGCTTGAAACCTTTGGTGCCCAGGAGAGGACTCGAACCTCCACAGTGTTGCCACCGCTAGGACCTGAACCTAGTGCGTCTACCAATTCCGCCACCTGGGCAAGGTGAGCGCCGCATTCTACACGGCGCGTCGGAATTTGCAAGGCCCGGAAGCACCGTGTCCAAAATTCATATCAGTCGGCGCAAAAACAAAAAGCCCGCACATTCGTGCGGGCTTCTCGCTTGAAACCTTCTGGTGCCCAGGAGAGGACTCGAACCTCCACAGTGTTGCCACCGCTAGGACCTGAACCTAGTGCGTCTACCAATTCCGCCACCTGGGCAAGGTGAGCGCCGCATTCTACCGAAGGCGGCGGAATTTGCAAGCACGAAGTTGCAGAGCCAGGCGCGTCCGGTCAGAACGACGGCACCATCGCGCCCTTGAACTGGGCCTTCATGAACTGGCGCACGTCTTCCGACTGGTAGGCGGCAACCAGCTTCTTGACCCACGGCTTGTCCTTGTCCTGCGTGCGCACCACGATGATGTTGGCGTACGGGCTGTGGATGTCTTCCAGTGCGATCGCATCCTTGGTCGGCTGCAGGCCGGCGGCCAGCGCGTAGTTGGTGTTGATCACCGCGGCGCCGACATCGGGCAGGGCGCGCGCCAATTGCGCAGCGTCCAGTTCCACGATCTTCAGCTTCCTGGGATTCTCGGCCACGTCCAGCGGCGTGGCGTTGTTGCCATTGGTGCCGGCACCGGCCTTGAGCTTGATCACGCCCTGCGACTGCAGCAGCAGCAGCGCGCGGTTTTCATTGGACGGGTCGTTGGGCACCGCCACCTTGGCACCCTGCGGCAGGTCCTTGGGCGACTTCAGGTTCTTCGAGTAGATGCCCAGCGGCGAGATATAGGTGTAGCCGACGCTCTGCATCTTGTAGCCACGCTGCTTGACCTGGCTGTCCAGGTAGGGCTGGTGCTGGAAGCTGTTGGCATCCAGGTCGCCTGCATCCAGCGCGGCGTTGGGCTGCACGTAGTCGTTGAATTCCACGACCTTGACGTTCAGGCCGTTGCGCTTGGCGACCTTCTGTACGACTTGCCAGACTTCCGCGTCCGGACCGCTGACCGTGCCGACGCGTATGGTCTGTTCCTGGGCCGAGGCGCTGCCGGCGGCGATAAAGCCGATTGCGGAGACGGCAACCGCCAGGCGCTTGATAAGGGAGGTGCTGCGCATAGGAGTTCTGTATGTTTTGATTATGTGGCGAGAGAGACAGGTACGCCTTGGCAGGGATTGTCTACGCAGGCGAGGCCACAGATTAACGCAATTGCGCTAAAACCGCGCAACAGGAACGGATCTGGCGTCTATTTCTTTTTCATATGCTTATGAAGCCTACCTAAAGGCGAATGCCGGCATTAAATGGCGCTATGCTGGGCGCGGCGTCCTGTCACACCAGGGACGGCGCGCAGCGCGGCCGAAGGCGTCCACCGATAACGCATTTAGCAGGCGGCCTACGCCCTGCATGGGGATCGTCCAATAGTGGGACGACGTAGCCACTATCCCAAACTCACCTGGCGTAGCAGGTTCGAACCACCATCCACATCGAACGGAAATCACCACCGCCCGAACCACGCACGCAGCTAAATTGATAGCCAGCCGCTCAGGCGACGCGTTTTTTGGTTACTTTTTGTCGCTCGGACAAAAAGCGACCCGCCCAGGAGGGCGGAACCAGGCGGTTCAACGGCCGACAACATGTCACCAGCCGCGACAAGGCCAGGCTTTGATAGCGGCAAACCGGTCATTCAGCCCGCCACCACCCCATACCCCTCACCCCTCCACTCAACAAAACAAAGCCCATGCCCAAACGGATCCGACAACGTAGCCTGCCGGCCCCAGTCAAAATCCTGCGGCCAGTCCTCGATCTCGGCCCCGGCTTCCAGCGCCCGTTCAATCGCGACTTCCAGATTGGCAACAACAAAATCGAGATGGACCGGCGTCCAATGCCGCCGGTAATCGCGCCGGGTATCCGAACGACTGGTAGGGCGGGTGCCGGCGGGTTTGACGAGCAGGTAAATCGGCGTATTGCCGCCCAGCATTTCAGCGACGGTGCCATCGAACAGCCGACGCTGCAGCTTCAGCCCCAGGCCTTGCTCGTAGAAGGCGATGCCGCGCGCGAGGTCGTCGACATCGATATTGATCAGCAACTCCATGACAGCCTCCTTGCGGCGTTCCGTGTGAAAGCGGCCGCATTGTGCGCCGGCCCTCCTGACAACTGCTGTCAGGAGTGATGTTTCAGCCGGCCGCTGAAGGAGTGCCGAGACGCGGGGGTCAGCGCGGCAGCAGTTCGCGAACGACAGGATGCAATGCGTCGCCAAGCGCCACGTGGGCGTCCGCGTCAAGATGCACGCCGTCGACGGCGCTGCTGTGGATGACCGTGCCGGCATCGAACATCGGGCAATCCAGCTGCGCGCAGAGTTCGGCAACCGCCTGCGGCAGGCCGGTCCATTTATGCTCGCCACCGGCAAACTTGGGCGCCAGCGGCCCGCGCGGCGTGCGGATCGGCGGCGGCACCACCACCAGCACGGATGGCACCGGCATGCCCGGTTCGATCGGTGCGCTGCGGATGGCCTGCACCAGGGCGCCGATGCCCTGGGAGGCGTGCCAGGCATTGTGCGGATGCATCGACTGGAAATCGTTGTTGCCCAGCATCAAGACCACCAGTGCCAGCGGCGAGTGGATCTCGATACGCTGCGCCAGCCCCTGCAGCCCGTTGCGTCCCGGCTTGAAGGGATCGTCCCAGACCGTGCGGCGGCCGTTCAGGCAGTCTTCGATGATGCGCACCGGCGTGCCGCGGTCGGCATTCAGCGCCAGTTCCAGGCGGCCCGGCCAGCGCACCGGGAACGGCAGCCGCTGGCGCGTGCCGGGGACGATCCCCCAGGACAGTGAATCGGCATAGACAAGGACTTGCAGCGGATCGGTGTCTGCTAGCGACGCGGCAGGCATGCGCGGTACTCCAGTCAACATGATGATCGGTCGATATCCGGCGAGAGGGCTGCCTCGGCAATGTTGCACCGCGCAGACAAAAACGTCTTCCGAACACGCGGAGACTTCATAATATCGACTTATTGAAGACAGGGAGAGAGAAGTTGCGTTTCGAGCACTTGGTGGAAATCAATGATCCCGGCAACCCCCAGCTGGATCCGCTGACACCCGACCAGCTTTGGCAAGGCCTGGTGTTGCGCGCCGAGTCTCCCGAACTGTTCGTGCTGGGCCTGGACAGTGCCGAAGTGGTGGCGCGCGGCGACAACTGGATCGACCGCGTGCTGCATTTCGGCGAGGCGTCCATCCATGACCGCGTCGTGTTCGAGCCGCGCCGCCAGGTGCGCTACGAAACCGCAGCCACTGCCGAGCACGCCGGGGGCACGCTGACCATGGTGATCGAGACCCCCGGCCCGGGCGCGCTGCTGCTGCGCTTCACCTACGACACCACCATGCCGGCCGTCGATGCCAGCGGCGACGACCGCTACGCCGAGATCGTCAAGTCCGCCTATCACGAGGCCGACCTCGACACCGTCCGCAAGATCCGCGAGATCGCCGACACCGGGCGGCTGGGGTGAGCGAGGGCCCCGTCGCGCCGGAGACGTCCGGCAAGCAGCCGGGCGGGCCGACCCGGGCGGCGCTGCGTGAGCGCTATGGCGACCGCCTGCGCTGGCTGGTGCTGATGACACTGATGCTGGGCACGGTCTCGTCGATCGTCTCGTCCACCATCATCAACGTTGCCATCCCCGACCTGAGCCGGCACTTCGTGCTGGGGCAGGAGCGCGCGCAATGGGTCGCGGCCAGCTTCATGATCGCGATGACGCTGTCGATGCTGCTGACGCCGTGGCTGCTCAACCGCTACGGGCTGCGCCGCACCTTCCTGGGGTCGCTGCTGCTGCTGGGCGCGGGCGGACTGTTCGGCGGGTTCTCGCCGACCTACGGCGTGATGATCGCCATGCGCGTGGCCGAAGGCGCCGCCGCCGGCATCATGCAGCCGCTGCCCAATATCCTGATCCTGCGTGTGTTCGAGGAGCGCGAGCAGGGCAAGGCCATCAGCATGTTCGGCTTCGGCGTGGTGCTGGCGCCGGCGCTGGGGCCGAGCCTGGGCGGCTTCCTGGTCGAGGCGTTCGGCTGGCGCTCGATCTTCTTCGTGGTGGTGCCGCTGACGCTGCTCGGCGCGGCGATGGCGCGGCGCTTCATGGCGGTGGATTCGATCATGATGGGCGAGCGCGAGCCGCTGGACTGGCGCGGCCTGGCGCTGGCCGGCGTGGCGACCGTGAGCCTGCTCAACGGCGTGGTCGAAATGCGCGAAAGCGTGGCCGCGGGCATGGCGCTGGCCGGCTTCGGCGTGCTGATGCTGGCGGCGTTCGTGCTGTGGCAGCTGCGCGCGCCCCATCCGCTAATGAACATGCGGCTGTACAGCTACCGGCAGTTCGCGGCGGGCGCGGTGGTGGCATTTATCTACGGTGCGGGCCTGTTCGGCTCGACCTACCTGCTGCCGGTCTACATGCAGATGGCGCTGGAGTACACGCCCTCGCGCGCGGGCCTGGTGCTGCTGCCGGCGGGCGTGATGCTGGCGCTGACCATCGCCGTGGCGGGCCGCTTCACGCACCGGATCTCGCCGCATGTCCAGGTATCGTTCGGGCTGGCGCTGCTGGCGCTGTCGTTCCTGCTGATGGCGCTGGGGTCGCCTTCTACGCCGTATCTGCTGCTGGTCGCGCTGGCGGTGCTGGGGCGGATCGGGCTCGGCTGCATCTTGCCGTCGCTGACGCTGGGATCGATGCGGGGCGTGGATTTCTCGCTGATCGCGCAGGGGTCGAGCTGCATCAACTTTATCCGTCAGCTGGGCGGCGCGATCGGCGTGAGCCTTGCCGGCGTGGGGCTGCAGTGGCGGCTGACGCAGCACGGCGCGGTGCTGGACCAGGCGGGCGACGCCGCGCTGCAGGCGGCGCGCATCCGCGCCTTCGATGAGACTTTCCTGGCGGTCGGGGTGGTGATCGCCAGTGCGATCTTCGCGGCCTGGCGTATCCGGCCAAGGCCGCTGCCGGCGGGCTGAGGCCGCCGGCTGGCGTGGCAGGGCTTAGCTGGCCGCGCCGCTGCGCAGTTCTTCCACCAGCGCGATGTACTGCTCCATCGCCTGCTCGCGCGCGGTGCCGCGCAGCGCTTCCCAGGCTTCGAACTTGTAGCGGCCGACAAAGTCGGTCATGCCCGGCTTGTCGCCGTGCGCGTCGCCTTCGCTGCCTTGCTTGAACAGGGCGTACAGGCGCAGCAGGGTCATGTTGCTGGGGCGCTCGCTCAGTTGCTTGACGTCGATCTGGGACTGGTCGAAGCGTGCCTGCAGGTCGCTCATGGGTTTCTCCGTGGGAGTTTGTGAAAGTGCTGCCGATGATAGCCGCGCCGGTGCGCCAGACCGCGCGTCTAAAACCGAAGAAGCCCTCGGTTCCGGGCGCCAGCGGCTACAATCGCGCCATGTCCTGGATTCTTGCTGTTGAAACTTCTACGGAGTGGTGCTCGGTCGCGCTCGGACGTGCCGTGGCCGGCGCCGGCATTGAGTGCCTGGTGCGCCATGAGCACACCGGCGCACGCTCCTCCGCGCGCGTGCTGCCCGCCGCCGGCGAGCTGCTGGCCGAGGCCGGCATCGCACTGGCCGATTGCGCCGCGATCGCCTTCGGCGCCGGTCCCGGCTCGTTTACCGGCCTGCGTACCGCGTGTGGCGTGGCGCAGGGACTGGCCTTCGGTGCCGGCCTGCCGGTGGTGCCGGTCAATACCTTGCTGGCTTGCGCCGAGCGCGTGCGCGCCGCCGAGCCGGCGCTGCCCGCGGATATCTCGGTGCTGGTCGCGCTTGACGCACGCATGGACGAGGCCTATGCCGGCGCCTTCGGCTGGGATGCCGCCGCGCAGGAGTGGGTGGAGCGCACGCCGATGCTGGTAAGCGCGCCGGAAACCGTGCAGCTGCCCGGTGGCGAATTCTGGCTGGCGGGCAATGCCGCCACGGTCTTCGGCGAACGCCTCGCCGGCCTGGCGCGCGCGCAGCGCGTGCTGCCGGAGGCGATGCCCCATGCGCAGCCGATGGTCGCCATCGCACTGCGCGCGCTGGCGCGCGGCGAGGCCATCGACGCCGACCGTGCCATGCCGATCTACCTGCGCGACAAGGTCGCGCGAACCGTCGCCGAACGCGAAGCCGCCGCCGCCGCGCGCGCCGCGGCCACGGCCGGGAGTGCATCGTGAGCGCCGCCTACCCGCTGGAAGAGCGTGCCGACTGGCCGGCCGTGCCCGCCATGCCGCCGCTGCCGCCGGGCTTTGCGCTGGGCCGGATGAGCGCGCTCGACCTGGAGGCGGTGGCCGGGATCGAGGCGCGCGCCTACAGCCATCCGTGGACGCGCGGCAATTTCGAGAACTCGGTCAAGGCCGGGCATCTCGGCCTGACGCTGCGCGATCCCGCCGGCACGCTGGTGGCCTATGCAGTGCTGATGCCGGTGGTCGACGAGATGCACCTGCTCAATATCACCGTCGACCCGCCGCGCCAGCGCCAGGGGCTGGGGCGGCTGATGCTGTCGATCGTGCTGGCGACCTCGCACGCGCATCGCATCCATACCATGCTGCTGGAGGTGCGCCCGTCCAATGCCGGCGCGATCGCGCTGTACCAGGCCGCCGGGTTTGCCGAGATCGGCCGCCGCAAAGGCTATTACCCGGCGGTGGGCCGGAACCGCGAAGACGCGCTGGTGCTGCGCCGGAGCTGGCCTGACAAGGTGGCCGGGAAGTCCAGGGAAGGCGGGGAGGGCCGCGCATGAGCCGCCGCGCGCGTTTCCTCGAGGCATTGGGCATCACGGCCGAATGGCTGCCGCGGGCACGCGCTGACGCGCCGCAGGCGGTCGTGGTGTCCGAAGCCGTTGCGCTTGCCGTGCCCGTTGCCGAGGCCATTGCCGAGGCCATTGCCGAGCCTGTCACGGTGGCCGCGCCGGCCGTTGCGCCCCTCGTGGAAGCCGCGCCTGCGCTCGAAATGGCTACCCCGGTGGTGCCTGCCGTCCCCGTGGCGGCGCCTGTCTCGCGTGCGCCAGCCGAGCCCTCGCTGGTACCGGCCGGCCCCGAGCCCGACTCGGCGCAGGCCGCGCGCGAGGCTGCCATCGCCGCCATGGCATGGCCCGCGCTGGATGCCGCCGTGGCCGGCTGCACCGCTTGCGGACTGTGCCAGACCCGCACCAATACCGTCTTCGGCGTCGGCGACCGGCAGGCGGAATGGATGCTGGTAGGCGAGGCCCCGGGCGAGAACGAAGACCTGCAGGGCGAGCCTTTCGTCGGCCAGGCCGGCAAGCTGCTCGACAATATGCTGGGCGCGCTCGGCCTGGCGCGCGGGCGCAACGTCTTTATCGCCAACGTGCTCAAGTGCCGCCCGCCGGGCAACCGCAACCCCGAGCCGGCCGAGGTGGCGCAGTGCGAGCCCTTCCTGCGCCGGCAGATCGCGCTGGTTCGCCCGAAGGTGATCGTGGTGCTGGGCCGCTTCGCCGCGCAGTCGCTGCTGCGCACCACCACGCCGATCGGCAAGCTGCGCGGCACCGTGCATACCTATGAAGGCATCCCCGTGGTGGTGACTTACCACCCGGCCTACCTGCTGCGCACGCTGACCGACAAGGCGCGCGCATGGGAAGACCTGTGCCTGGCCCGCGAGGTACATGACCGTGCGGGAGCTGGGGCCTGACCTCTCGCTGCATCGCGGCGGCGACGGCAACCTGCCGCCGGAGCCGCCGCTGTGGCGCCGCGCCTTGTCGCCGCGCACGCGCGACCTGGCCTGGACCACGCTGTCGCCGCCGCTGCTGTCCGCGGTAGCGGGCGCCGCTGCGGCGCGCTGGCCCGCCGGTACGCTGGCGGCGTGGCGGCACTGGCTGGAAGCCGCCGACCCGGCGGCGCTGCCGGCCACCATCGACGAACTGGCCGCCGGCCATGCCGCCTTTCCTTCCGATCCCGCTCCCGGCTCCGCCGCCGCGCTGCAGCCGCAGGATCCCGCCAGCCGCAGCCTGCGGCTGGGGCGCCATGCCGAACGGCTGCTGCATTTCGCGCTGCGCCGGATGGAGGGGCTGACGCTGCTGGCGGCCAACGTCCCGGTACGGCGCGCCGGTGCGCATGGCATCCGCACGCTGGGCGAGCTGGACTTCGTCTGGCGCGAGCAGGCCTCCGGCGACGTGGTCCATTGGGAAATGGCCGCCAAGTTCTACCTGATGGCAGGCGCCGTGGCGGCGCCGACCCTGCTCGATTTCGTCGGGCCCAACATGGTCGACCGGCTCGGCGACAAGCTCGGGCATGTAGTCGGGCGCCAGCTGCCGCTCGGGCGCACGCCGGAAGCGCGCGCGCTGCTCGGCCATGTGGTCGACCGCAGCGAAGTCTACCTGCTGGGCTGGCTGTTCTACCCGGACGGGCAAGTGCCGGCGGGACTCGACCAGCTGGGCATCGCGCCGGACCACCTGCAAGGCTGGTGGTCGACGCTCGACGGCTGGCGTGCGCGCGCGGCGGCGCGGCCGGGCCTGCGCTGGTGCCGGCTGCCACGTTCGGAATGGTTGTCGGGGGCGCTGGTGCCTGCCAGCGGCACGGAGGAGGTCGACGCCCTGTACGCCACGCTGGCGCAGCGCTTTGCCGACCCGCGCCACGACCACGGCTGGCGCCGCGAAGCGCCGGTGATGCTGTGCGAGCTGGAGCTGGCCGGCCACGGCTGGTGGCGCGAATGCTCGCGCGGGTTCGTGGTGCCGCCGGGATGGGAGGCGCGCGCCATGGCGCGGGCGGCGGAGCCGACCCGGCAGGGCGCGCAGGCGCTGGCCGACGGACCCTGAACGGGGCGCCGGCCTGGGGAGGTCAGGAGGTCAGTGGTGCTTGTCCTCGCCGATCATCGCCAGCGAGTTGAAGGCGCGCATGTTGTACTTGTGCAGCTTGATCACCAGCATCATGGTCACGCAGATGAACAGGCCCAGCGCGATGATGACCACGCCGATCGGCACGTTCAGCTTGATCAGCAGCGCGTACAGGCACAGCATCAGCAGCACCGATACATTCTCATTGAAGTTCTGCACCGCGATCGAGTGGCCCGCCGACAGCAGCACGTGGCCGCGATGCTGCAGCAGCGCGTTCATCGGCACCACGAAGTAGCCCGACATCGCGCCCACCAGCATCAGGAACACGTAGGCGATGGCCATGTACAGCGGCATGTTCATGCCCAGGATGCTCAGCGTCACCTGGGGCATGGCGTCCTTGGTGTAGAAAGCCATGATCATCACGGTCGCGCCCATCGCCACACCGAACGGCAGCACCGACAGCGACTTGCGTAGCGGAATGCGCGCGGCGGCGGCGATTGCGCCCACGGCCACGCCGACGGCCACTACCGCCTGCAGCAGTGCGCCCTGCGACAGGTTCAGGCCCAGCGACTTCTCCGCCCACTTCAGCACGATGAACTGCAGCGTCGCGCCCACGCCCCAGAACAGGGTCGTAACCGCCAGCGAGATCTGGCCCAGCTTGTCGCGCCACAGCGCCAGGAAGCAGTCGCCGAATTCGGCGATCAGCTTGATCGGGTTCTTTTCCTGCTGCGGATAGCGGGCGCCGGTATCGGGAATGAACAGGTTGAACACCGACGCGATCACGTAGAACAGCATGATCACGACCATCGCGGCCTCGGCCGGCGTGTCGATGCCGGTGTCGATGAAGGGCAGGTCGAGCCGCATCAGGATGTCCGACACATGCACGGAAATCAGCGCGCCCCCCACCACGGTGCCCAGGATGATCGAGCCCACGGTCAGCCCCTCGATCCAGCCGTTGGCCAGCACCAGTTTCTCCGGCGGCAGCAGCTCGGTCAGGATGCCGTACTTGGCCGGGGAATAGGCCGCCGCGCCGAAGCCCACCACGCCGTAGGCGAGCAGCGGGTGGAAGCCGAACATCATGATCGCGCAGCCGACCACCTTGATGGCATTGGTGATGAGCATCACCCGCCCCTTGGGCATCGAGTCGGCAAAGGCGCCGACGAAGGCGGCGAGGATGACGTAGGAGAGAACGAAGAACAGCTTGAGCAGCGGGGTCATCCACTGCGGTGAATGCAATTCGGTGAGAAGGGCGATGGCGGCGATCAGCAACGCATTGTCGGCCAGCGACGAAAAAAATTGCGCGGCCATGATGGTGTAAAAACCCTTCTTCATGCTTTCGACTTTGTCTCCATCGCGGACTTCCGTCACGCCGGTCAGGGCGGCACCGGCTGGGGAGGCTATGGTTTGCAGGGAACCTTGCGCCGCGGCCGTGTCGAATTGTCTTTGTTGCACTGCGCTGCGGCGCCGTGCGGTTTGCCTGACAGTCATTGACATAATGCTTCGCTTTTAGAACATGGCCGGAGCGTCCGGCTTTATATCACGAAAACATGACATTCCCGAACCCCGGCAAGGTGCCTTTTTGACTGCAAATTGCCGCGCCGATTCCCCAATGACCCCCGGCAGCGGCTCCCGGATGTGTTCAAATAACGGCTGCGATCCCGGCCAGACGACGGGTGTACCGCTGACTGGTGCAGCGGCAAGACAATATCGCAGCCGGACGCCCACGTGACCAGGCAAACGCAAATTTCCCATGGCCGCTCACCTTAGCGCGACATGCCCGCAATATGAAGCACTTCGCATCTACGTGCCGTCGCCCACTGACAGGTGACCCTCGCGCCATTAAAGCTGAGACAGAGCCGTCCTTCCAGTCCCCGCAGTGACGTGAGCGATGCGCCACCGCGCTGCCCGCACTGCCTGATTCCCGAGATGTGACTCCATGCCAAGACCCATCCACGCCGTCATCCACCAACCCGCCCTGGCCAACAACCTCGACGTCGTCCGCCGCAGCGCCCCCGCTTCGCGCATCTGGGCCGTCGTCAAGGCCAATGCCTACGGCCACGGCATCCGCCGCGTCTTTGCCGCGCTGCGCGGCGCCGACGGCTTTGGCCTGCTGGACCTGAATGAAGCCGTGCTGCTGCGCGACCTGGGCTGGCAGGGCCCCATTTTGCTGCTGGAGGGCTTTTTCCAGCCGCAGGACATCGCCCTGATCGAGCAATACCGCCTGACCACCGCGATCCACTGCGACGAACAGCTGCGCATGCTGGAAAGCGCGCGCCCCAGGGGCCCGCTGGCGATCCAGCTCAAGCTGAACACCGGCATGAACCGGCTCGGCTTCCATCCAGCCCAGTATCGCGCCGCCTGGGAGCGCGCCCGCGCCATGCCCTGCGTAGGCAGTATCGTCCATATGACGCATTTTTCCGATGCGGATAGTCCCCGAGGCATCGCCCACCAGGTCGAGGCCTTCGACGCCGCCACCGCCAACCTGCCGGGCGAGGCGAGCCTGTCGAACTCGGCCGCGGTGCTGTGGCATCCGCAGGCGCACCGGGCCTGGGTGCGTCCCGGCATTATCCTGTACGGCGCCTCGCCGACCGGCCGCGATGCCGATATCGCCGGCACCGGCCTGCAGCCGGCCATGTCGCTGCACAGCGAGCTGATCTCGGTGCAGGACCTGCAGCCGGGCGAGACGGTGGGTTATGGCTCCTTGTTTACCGCCGACCGCCCGATGCGCATCGGCGTGGTCGCCTGCGGCTATGCCGACGGCTACCCGCGCCATGCCTCCGGCTGGGGCGCGCAGCGCGCGCCGGTGCTGGTCGACGGCGTGCGTACGGAACTGGTCGGCCGTGTCTCGATGGACATGCTGTGCGTGGACCTGACGCCGTGCCCGAAGGCGCGGGTCGGCAGCCCGGTGACGCTGTGGGGCCAGGGCCTGCCGATCGACGAGGTGGCACAGGCCAGCGGCACGGTCGGCTACGAGCTGATGTGCGCGCTGGCGCCGCGCGTGCCGACCACGGTGGCAACCATCACGGCATCCGACAGCGCCGCGCCGGCCGTGGTGTAGAAGGTTGCAAACGAGAGGTTGCAAACGAGAGCTGGCGGCAGCGCCTGCCGCCGGCTAGTGTGAGGGCCGGGCCACTTCTGCGCCCGGCCTGTTCTTTCCCGCAAGGATTTTCCGTTGGCCAAGACCAAGACCGTCTACACCTGTACCGAATGCGGCGGCACCGCGCCGCGCTGGGCCGGCCAGTGCCCGCATTGCCAGCAATGGAACACGCTGGTGGAAACGGTGGCCGAGACGGCCGCGTCCAAGCGCTTCCAGCCGCTGGCGGCATCGGCCATGGTGCGCAAGCTGTCCGAGATCGAGGCCGCGGACGTGCCGCGCTTCTCCAGCGGCATCGACGAGTTCGACCGCGTGCTGGGCGGCGGACTGGTGGCGGGCGGCGTGGTGCTGATCGGCGGCGATCCCGGTATCGGCAAGTCCACGCTGCTGCTGCAGGCGCTGGCCAACCTGGCCGGGCAGCGCCGCGTGCTCTATGTCAGCGGCGAGGAATCGGGCGCGCAGATCGCCCTGCGCGCGCAGCGGCTGGGCGTGGAAAGCCCGGCGCTGGGGCTGCTCGCCGAAATCCAGCTAGAGAAGATCCAGGCCACGCTCGAAGCCGAGAAGCCGGAAGTGGCGGTGATCGACTCGATCCAGACGCTGTACTCGGAGGCGCTGACGTCGGCGCCGGGCTCGGTCGCGCAGGTGCGCGAGTGCGCGGCGCAGCTCACGCGCATCGCCAAGAGCAGCGGCATCACCATCATCCTGGTCGGCCACGTCACCAAGGAAGGCAGCCTGGCCGGGCCGCGCGTGCTGGAGCATATCGTCGACACGGTGCTGTACTTCGAGGGCGATACGCATTCTTCGCACCGGCTGATCCGCGCCTTCAAGAACCGCTTCGGCGCGGTCAACGAGCTGGGCGTGTTCGCCATGACCGAGCGCGGGCTGCGTGGCATCAGCAACCCCTCGGCGCTGTTCCTGTCGCAGCATGAAGAGACCGTGCCCGGCTCGTGCGTGCTGGTGACGCAGGAAGGCACGCGCCCGCTGCTGGTGGAGATCCAGGCGCTGGTCGACACCGCCCACGTGCCCAACCCGCGCCGGCTGGCGGTGGGCCTGGAGCAGAACCGGCTGGCGCTGCTGCTGGCGGTGCTGCACCGGCATGCGGGCATTGCCTGCTTCGACCAGGATGTGTTCCTAAACGCGGTAGGCGGGGTCAAGATCACCGAGCCGGCCGCCGACCTGGCGGTGCTGCTGTCGATCCATTCGTCGATGCGCAACAAGCCGCTGCCGCGCGGGCTGGTGGTCTTTGGCGAAGTCGGCCTGGCCGGCGAAATCCGGCCCAGCCCGCGCGGCCAGGAACGGCTGAAGGAAGCGGCCAAGCTGGGGTTCACGCTGGCCGTGATCCCCAAGGCCAATGCGCCCAAGCAGAAGATCGACGGCCTGGAAGTGATCGCGGTGGAGCGCATCGAGCAGGCAATCGACCGGGTGCGCCACCTGGACTGAGGCATGGGCGCCGGCGGCTTGCTTATGGAAACTCGCGCAGGCGTTGCGCAGCCGATGTGGCGTCCAAGGCGGGGGCGGAAAAATCGGTAATAATGCGCAGCAATGCCGCGCCCCCGAACTAAACACACCTGACGGCACCCGTTTGCCGGATCACCCCGGATCACCACGGATCACCATTTATCACCGCTATGCAAGCCAATTCCCGCGCCTATTTCCTGCTGATCGCCCTGGTTTCCTTCGGCCTGGTCGGCGTTGCGCTCTACCTGCAGTTTGAAAAGGGCTACCAGCCCTGTCCGCTTTGCGTGATGCAGCGCTTTGCGTTTATCGGCATCGGCATCTTCTCGCTGCTCGCCGTGGTGGCGCAGAACACGCGCTCTTTGTGGCAGGGCCTGGGCATGCTGTCCGGCATCGCCGGCATTGCCGTGGCGGTGTATCACGTGTCGCTGTTGCTCAACCCGAAGGCGACCTGCGGCATCGATCCGCTGGAGAACTGGGTCAACGCGCTGCCGACCGCCAAGGTGCTGCCGCAGGTGTTCTACGCCGATGGCCTGTGCGCGGCGCCGCTGCCGCCGGTGCTGGGCCTGTCGGTGCCGGCGTGGTCGCTGATCTGGCTGTTTATCCTGACGCTGACGCTGGCGGTGGGGTTGATCCGGCGGGAGAAGAATTTCCGTTGAGTGGTAAGGGCAAACAAAAACCGGCCTAAGGCGCTGCGCTAAGGCGCCGTTTTTTTACTGCGGGAAGGTTGAAGTCCAGCGGGTTTGCTGCCCTCTCCCACTTCGCGGGAGAGGGCAGCGTCCGCAAGGGGTGTAAGGCTATGCAGGCGCTGTTGGCGTTGAGGGGCTCCTCACGCAATCTGCTCGATTTGCTCCTGTAACTCCAGCCACTTCTCTTCCAGCGTCTCCAGCTCGCCATTGACCTCGCCCTGGCGCTTCAGCATCTCCATCAGCTTCGCCTTGCTGGCTTCGGCATAGCTCGATTCATCGGCCATGAATCGGTCGATCTCCTCCTTGGCGGTTTGCAGCACTGCCATCCGCTTCTCGACCTTCTCCAGCTCCTTCGTCAGCGGCTTGCGCAGCGCCGACAGGCGCTGGCGCTCGTCGGCCTCGGCGCGGCGCTGGTCCTTGCGGTTGATCGTGGCGGCGCCATCGCCGCCATTCTCTGCCAGGTGCGCGGCCGCGGCGGCGTTGCGCTTGGCGGCGGCCTGCTGCAGCAGCCAGTCGCGGTAGTCGTCCAGGTCGCCGTCGAAAGGCTTGATGGTGCCGTCGGCAACCAGCATGAACTGGTCGGCGGTGGCGCGCAGCAGGTGGCGGTCGTGCGAGACCAGGATCAGCGTGCCTTCGAACTGCGCCAGCGCCATGGTCAACGCCTCGCGGGTATCGAGGTCGAGGTGGTTGGTCGGTTCGTCGAGCAGCAGCAGGTTGGGCTTCTGCCAGACGATCAGCGACAGCGCCAGCCGCGCCTTTTCGCCGCCGGAGAAAGGCTCGATCGGCGAGGTGGCCATGTCGCCGCGGAAATTGAAGCTGCCGAGGAAGTCGCGCAGCTCCTGCTCGCGCACGTCGGGCGCGAGCCGCGCGAGGTGCTGCAGCGGCGAGTCGTGGTCGCGCAGCGTCTCGAGCTGGTGCTGGGCGAAGTAGCCGATCTGCAGGCCCTTGCCCAGGCGCAGCGTGCCGGTCAGCGGATCCTGCGTGCCGGCCAGCGTCTTGACCAGCGTCGACTTGCCCTGGCCGTTGGCGCCCAGCAGGCCGATGCGCTGGCCGTTCTGGATCGACAGCGCCAGGTTGTGCAGGATGGTGACCGGCGGCTCGGCCTCGGCGTAGCCGCAATCGACGCCGTCGAGCACCATCATCGGATTGGGCGCGGCGTCGGGCTCGCGGAATTCAAAGGCAAAGCCGGCGGCGACGTGCACCGGCGCGAGCCGCTCCATCTTCTCCAGCGCCTTGACGCGGCTCTGCGCCTGGCGCGCCTTGGTCGCCTTGGCCTTGAAACGCGTAATGAACGACTCCAGGTGCGCGATTTCCTTCTGCTGGCGCACATAGGCGGACTGTTGCTGCGCCATCTGCTGCAGCCGCAGGGTCTCGAACAGCGTGTAGTTGCCGCCGTAGCGGCGCACCTGCTGGTTCTCGATATGCACGGTGACGTTGCAGATCGCATCGAGGAATTCGCGGTCGTGCGAAATCATCACCAGCGTGCCCGGGTAGCGCGCCAGCCAGTCTTCCAGCCAGACGATGGCGTCCAGGTCCAGGTGGTTGGTCGGCTCGTCGAGCAGCAGCAGGTCGGAGGGGCACATCAGCGCCTGCGCCAGGTTCAGGCGCATGCGCCAGCCGCCGGAGAACGACGATACCGGCTGCGTGACCTGGGGCAGCGTAAAGCCGAGGCCGAGCAGCAGCGCCTCGGCGCGCGCGGCGGCGGTGTAGCCGTCGGCGTCGGCATAAGCGGCGTGGGCTTCGCCTTCGGCGGTGCCGTCGCCGCTGGCCTGCGCGGCCGTGATGGCGGCTTCGATCTCGCGCAGCCGGGTGTCGCCGTCGATCACGTACTCGACCGCGCTGCGGCTGACCGCCGGCGTTTCCTGCGCCACATGCGCCACGCGCCATTGGGCCGGCACGCTGACATCCCCGCCGTCCGGATGCAATTCGCCGCGCAGCAGCGCGAACAGCGTCGACTTGCCGCTGCCGTTGGCGCCGACTAGGCCCACGCGCTCGCCCGGGTTGAGCGTCACGCTGGTGTGGTCGAACAGCACCTTGGTGCCGCGCTGGAGGACAAGCTGGTCGATTCGGATCACGTGCGGGGAAACTTCTGAACGGGGTACTGGCAACTACGCGGAAAAGCCGGCCAAGGCGGGTTGGCGGCGCTGGCCGGCATTGTAGCGTTTCCAGTGCGGGGCATGCCCGCGAATGGCGAAACACCAGAAATGCCAGGGCATTGCGCACCGCCCCGGTGCCCCGCATGGCGGCGGGTCCTAGGGATTACCCTCGAACTGCGAAAACTCTATTTTCTTTGTGGGTGGGTTGCGTGTAAATTCATTTTCATTCGTTTTTCAGGATGTAACCGGCAGCGTCGCCCATGCGCATGCCGTCCCGACCCGACATGACCCAAGGCCATTCGATCTCCGACCGCATCGCGCGCAGCCTGCCCACGCTGACGCCGGCGCACCGCCGCATGGCGGAATACGTGCTGGCCAACCTGTTCCGCGCGGCCACGATGCGCATCGACGAGTTTGCCGCGGCGGTGGACGTGTCGGTGGCCACCGCCAACCGCTTCGCGCGGGCGCTGGGCTTCGACGGCTATCCGCAATTCCGTACCGAGCTGGTGCGCGGCTTTGAGGCCACGCTGGCGCCGGTCGAGCGGCTGCGCAGCGAACTGGAGCGGCCCGCCACCGTGGCCGAAGTGTTCGCCGCCTCGCTCGAGGATGCGGCCGCCAATGCCGAAGCCACCCGGCGCGGCATCGACGCGCAGGCGTGCGAGCGCGCGGTCGCGGCGATCCTGGGTGCGCAGCGCGTCTACGTGGCGGGCTTCGGCGCCAGCGGCTTCCTGGCCGGCCTGCTGCAGCACGGGCTGGAAATGCATTGCCGCATGGTGACCTCGGTCGCCGGCGCCGGCGGCGCCTCGCACGCGGCGCGCCAGCTGTTCAAGCTGCAGCCGAGCGACCTGCTGATCGTGATTGCCTTCCCGCGCTATGTGACCGACAGCATCGAACTGGCGGAGCGCGTCAAGGCGCACGGCGGCCGGGTGCTGGCGCTGACCGACGGGCCGACCTCGCCGCTGGCGCCGCTGGCCGATATCGCGCTGTACGCGCAGGCCGCCAACCGGCTCTCGGCCAACTCCGACGCGACCGTGCTGGCGCTGATCGAAGCGCTGTGCGGCGCGGTCGCGCATCGCGCCGAGCGGCCGGTCAAGGCCGCCGCCGAAATGACCGAATTCCTGCTGCCGTGGCTCTATGGCGCGCCAGGCGCGGACCGCGCCGGCCGTGCCGGGCCAGCCGAGCCGCAGGCTACCGAAGAGCAGGCGGCGGGCACCACGCGCCGCCGCGCCTCCAACCTCAAGAAGCCCTGAGCTATCCCATGCAACAAGCAGTCATTGCCATCCACGGCGGCGCCGGCACCATCACCCGCGAGGCGATGGATCCCGCGCGCGAACGCGAATACACGGAAGCGCTGGAACACGTGCTGCGGGCCGGCCAGCGCATCCTGGCCAACGGCGGCAGCGCGCTCGACGCGGTGACCGAAGCCGTGCGCCTGCTGGAGGAATGTCCGCTGTTCAACGCGGGCAAGGGCGCCGTGCTGACCCACGCCGGCACCTATGAACTCGACGCGGCCGTGATGGACGGCGCCACCCGCGATGCCGGCGCGGTCGCCTGCGTCACGCGGCTGCGCAATCCGGTGCTGGCGGCGCGCGCGGTGCTCGACCACAGCGAGCATGTGCTGTTTGCCGGCACAGGCGCCGAAGAATTCGCCGCCGCCCAGGGGCTGGAGCTGGTGGAGCAGGACTACTACTTCACGCAGGCACGCCATGAGCAATGGCAGCGCGCCCGCGGTACCGCCGGCATGGCGCTGCTCGACCATGATGCCGCCGCACTGGCGGCACGCAACAACCCGGCCGACCCGATCGACCCCGACAGCAAGTTCGGCACCGTCGGCGCGGTGGCATGCGACAGCCGTGGCAACCTCGCCGCGGCAACTTCCACCGGCGGCGTGACCAACAAGCGGGTGGGGCGCGTCGGCGATACCCCCGTGATCGGTGCGGGCTGCTATGCCGACGACGTGGTGGCGGTGTCGGCCACCGGCACCGGCGAGATGTTTATCCGCACCGTGGCCGCTCACGATGTCTCGGCGCAGATGCGCTATGCCGGCCTGCCGCTGGAGGAATCGGCACGGCGCGTGGTGATGGAAAAGCTGGTCGCCATCGAAGGCCGCGGCGGCCTGATTGCGGTAGACCGCGACGGCAACGTCACGCTGCCGTTCAACACCGAAGGCATGTACCGCGGCTTTGCCCGCGTGGGCGAGGCCGTCAGCGTCTCGATCTACGGCTGACCCGCGCCGCACCGGCAAGTCTCAGCACTCGCAGCAAACAAGGAGTACCTAGTGGCCACTACCCCTGCGCAATCGCGCGCTTCCGCCTCCGGCATCATCCTGCCGCCCGAGCGCGTCGTCTCGGTCGACGGCCTGAGCGTGCGCTTTGCCACGTCCGAACGTACCGTCGAGGCCGTGCGCAACCTGTCGTTCCATGTCGACCGCGGCGAGACGCTGGCGGTCGTGGGCGAGTCGGGCTCGGGCAAGTCGGTCACGTCGCTGGCGCTGATGCGGCTGGTCGAGCATGGCGGCGGCAAGATCGCCAGCGGCAGCATGCTGCTGCGCCGGCGCGGCGGCGAGGTGATCGACCTGGCGCGCGCGGATAACGCGACCCTGCGCAGCGTGCGCGGCGCCGACGTGGCGATGATCTTCCAGGAGCCGATGACCTCGCTCAACCCGGTGTTCCCGGTGGGCGAGCAGATCGCCGAATCGATCCGGCTGCACCAGGGCAAGAGCCGCGCCGCGGCGCGCGCCGAAGCGCTGCGCATGCTGGAACTGGTGCGCATCCCCGAGGCGCGCCGCGTGCTGGAGCGCTATCCGCACCAGCTCTCCGGCGGCATGCGCCAGCGCGTGATGATCGCGATGGCGCTGTCATGCAAGCCGGCGCTGCTGATCGCCGACGAGCCCACTACCGCGCTGGACGTGACCATCCAGGCCGAGATCCTGCAACTGGTGCGCAGCCTGCAGGCCGAGATGCACATGGGCGTGGTCTTCATCACCCACGACATGGGTGTGGTGGCCGAGGTGGCCGATCGCGTGCTGGTGATGTACCGCGGCGAGAAGGTGGAAGAGGGAAGTTCCGACGACGTGTTCCGCGCGCCGGCGCATCCGTACACGCGCGCACTGCTGTCGGCCGTGCCGCGCCTGGGCGCCATGAGCGGCACCGACCTCCCGGCCAAGTTCCCGCTGCTGCGGCTGGACAGCGCCAGGGCGGAGCAGGCCGCGCCGCAGGACACGGTCAAGCCCGGCATCGCGCCGATCCTGCGCGTGCAGGACCTGGTCACGCGTTTCGACGTGCCCGGCGGCCTGTTCGGCCGTGTCACGCGCCGCGTGCATGCGGTGGAGAAGGTCAGCTTCGATCTCTACCCCGGCGAAACGCTGGCACTGGTGGGCGAGTCCGGCTGCGGCAAGTCCACCACGGGGCGTTCGCTGCTGCGCCTGGTGGAAAGCCAGAGCGGCACCATCGAGTTCAACGGCCAGAACATCAGCAAGCTGGAAGGGCCGGCGCTGCAGACGCTGCGCCGCAATATCCAGTTCATCTTCCAGGACCCGTTCGCGTCGCTCGATCCGCGCGTGCCGGTGGGCTATTCGATCATGGAGCCGCTGCTGGTGCACAAGGCGGCCAGCGGCAAGGAGGCCGAGCAGCGCGTGGCCTGGCTGCTCGACAAGGTGGGGCTGGATCCGTCGCACGCGGCGCGCTATCCGCACGAGTTCTCCGGCGGCCAGCGCCAGCGCATCTGCATTGCGCGCGCGCTGGCGCTGAACCCCAAGGTGGTGGTGGCCGACGAGTCGGTGTCGGCGCTGGACGTGTCGATCCAGGCGCAGATCGTCAACCTGATGCTCGACCTGCAGCGCGAGCTGGGCATCGCCTTCCTGTTTATCTCGCACGACATGGCGGTGGTCGAGCGCGTCAGCCACCGCGTGGCGGTGATGTACCTGGGCCAGATCGTCGAGATCGGCCCGCGCCGCGCGATCTTCGAGAACCCGCAGCACCCGTACACGCGCAAGCTGATGTCGGCGGTGCCGATCGCCGATCCGGCGCGGCGCCACCTGCGGCGCGAGCCGCTGAACGATGAGATTCCCAGCCCGATCCGCGCGGTCGGCGACGAGCCGGTGGTGCAGCCGCTGATGCAGGTCGCCGGCAGCGGCGCGCTTGGCCACTATGTCGCCCGGCATGCCGTCGGCGGCGCCTATTGAAGTCCTGGAAATAACGAAGCTACCAAGGAGAATCGACGATGTCTGCACGTATGGTTTCGCCCCGATGGATGGCCGGCGCCTTTGCCGCCGGCACGCTCGGCATGCTGGCCGCCGCGCCGGCCTTCGCGGCCAAGGATGCGGTGATGGCGGTGTATTCCACCTTCACCACGCTGGACCCGTACGACGCCAACGACACGCTGTCGCAGGCAGCCAGCAAGTCCTTCTACCAGGGCCTGTTCGGCATGGACAAGGACATGAAGCTGGTCAACGTGCTGGCCGACAGCTATGACGTCAGCAAGGATGGCCTGGTCTACACCATCAAGCTGAAGAAGGGCATCAAGTTCCACGACGGCACTACCTTCGATGCCGCCGCCGTCAAGGCCAACCTGGACCGCGTCACCAACCCGGCCAACAAGCTCAAGCGCTATACGCTGTTCAACCGTGTCGCCAAGACCGACGTGGTCGATGCCAATACCGTCAAGGTCACGCTGAAGGAGCCGTTCTCGCCGTTCATCAACGTGCTGGGGCATCCGTCGGCGGTGATGATCTCGCCGGCCGCGCTGCAGAAGTACGGCAAGGAAATTGCCTTCCATCCGGTCGGCACCGGCCCGTTCGAGTTCGTCGAATGGAAGCAACCCGATCACCTGAAGGGCAAGAAGTTCGCCGGCTACTGGAAGACCGGCTACCCGAAGATCGATTCCATCACCTGGAAGCCGGTGGTCGACAACAACACCCGCGCCGCCATCATGCAGACCGGCGAGGCGGACTTTGCCTTCAGCATCCCGTTCGAGCAGGCCGCGGTGCTGAAGAGCAGCGCCAAGGTCGATCTGATCTCGTCGCCGTCGATCATCCAGCGCTACCTGAGCCTGAATACCACGGTCAAGCCGTTCAACGACCCGAAGGTGCGCCAGGCCATCAACTACGCCATCAACAAGGACGCACTCGCCAAGGTGGCGTTCGCCGGCTATGCCGTGCCGGCCGAAGGCGTGGTGCCCCCGGGCGTGGACTTTGCCGAGAAGCTGGGCCCGTGGCCGTATGACCCGGCCAAGGCGCGCGCGCTGCTGAAGGAAGCCGGCTACCCGAACGGCTTCGAGACCACGCTGTGGTCGGCGTACAACCACACCACCGCGCAGAAGGTGATCCAGTTCGTGCAGCAGCAGCTGCAGCAGGTCGGCATCAAGGCGCAGGTGCAGGCGCTGGAAGCGGGCCAGCGCGTCGAAAAGGTCGAGAGCGTGCAGAAGCCGGAAGACGCCGGCGTGCGCATCTACTACGTGGGCTGGTCGTCGTCGACCGGTGAATCGGACTGGGCGCTGCGTCCGCTGCTGGCTTCCGAGTCGATGCCGCCCAAGCTGCTGAACACCGCCTACTACAAGAACGACCAGGTCGATGCGGATATCGCCGGCGCGCTGCGCACCACCGACCGCAGCGAGAAGGCCCGCCTGTACAAGGACGCCCAGGAACGCATCTGGAAGGATGCGCCGTGGGCCTTCCTGGTGACGGAGAAGGTGCTGTTCGCGCGCAGCAAGCGGCTGACCGGGGCGTATGTGATGCCGGACGGGTCGTTTAATTTTGATGAGATTGATATCAAGCAGTGAGGGGTGTGAGGGCAGGCGCTTGCAGCACCGCGAAGCCGCGCTCTGCCACAACCCACCCAACCTAGCAGTAAAGCAGTAAGCCGATGGTGGCCGCCTGCCCGCGTCGCGGGGTCGCAGGCAGGCGGCCTGCGGCCTTTCTTCATGGTGTGCAATGCTGAACTACTTCCTCAAACGAGTGCTGGGCGTGATCCCCACGCTGCTGATCGTGGCAGTGCTGGTGTTCCTGTTCGTCCACCTGCTGCCGGGCGATCCCGCGCGGCTGGCGGCGGGCCCCGAGGCCGACTCGGCTACGGTCGAGCTGGTGCGCAAGGACCTGGGCCTGGACCGGCCGCTGCCCGAGCAGTTCGTCAACTTTTTCTCCAATGCGATCCGCGGCGAGTTCGGCAATTCGCTGCGCACCAAGCGCCCGGTGAGCGAAGAGATCGGCGACCGCTTCATGCCCACGCTGCTGCTGACGGTGGCGTCGATGGCGTGGGCGGTGGTGTTCGGCATGGTGATCGGCATCGGCTCGGCGGTATGGCGTAACCGCTGGCCGGACCGGCTGGGCATGACGCTGGCGGTCTCGGGCATCTCCTTCCCGGCCTTTGCGCTCGGCATGCTGCTGATGGAGGTGTTCTCCGTGCAGTTGGGCTGGCTGCCGTCGATCGGCGCCGACACCTGGAAACACTACGTGCTGCCGTCGATCACGCTCGGCGCCGCGGTGGCGGCGGTGATGGCGCGCTTTACCCGCGCCTCGTTCGTCGAGGTGCTGCAGGAAGACTTTATCCGCACCGCCCGCGCCAAGGGCGTGCGCGAGACGGCGGTGGTGGCCAAGCATGGCCTGCGCAACGCGATGATCCCGGTGGTGACGATGATGGGCCTGCAGTTCGGCTTCCTGCTGGGCGGCTCGATCGTGGTCGAGAAAGTGTTCAACTGGCCCGGCCTCGGCCGCCTGCTGGTCGATGCCGTCGAGATGCGCGACTACCCGGTGATCCAGGCCGAGGTGCTGCTGTTCTCGCTCGAATTCATACTGATCAACCTGGTGGTGGACATGCTCTACACCGTGATCAATCCCACCATCCGCTACAAGTGAGGCCGGCATGACTGAGCTTTCCACGCCCGCCGCAAGCGAAGCGGCACCCGCAACGGCCCCGGTGCCGGAGGCCGTGCGCACGCCCTGGACCGAGTTCTGGCGCAAATTCCGCAAGCAGCACCTGGCGCTCGGCGCCGGCGTGTTCGTGCTGCTGCTGGTGCTGGTCGCCGTCCTGGCGCCGCATATCGTGCCATACGACCCGGAGAATTTCTTTGACTACGACGCGCTCAACGCCGGCCCGTCGGCTGCGCACTGGATGGGCGTCGATTCGCTCGGGCGCGATATCTTCAGCCGCATCCTGGCCGGGGCGCGCATCTCGCTGGCAGCGGGTTTCCTGTCGGTGATCATCGGCGCGGTGATCGGCACCGTGCTGGGCCTGCTGGCCGGCTACTACGAGGGCTGGTGGGACCGCATCGTGATGCGGATCTCCGACGTGCTGTTCGCCTTCCCGGGCATCCTGCTGGCGATCGGCATCGTCGCCATCCTCGGCAACGGCATGACCAACGTGATCTTTGCCGTGGCGATCTTCAGCATCCCGGCGTTCGCGCGGCTGGTGCGCGGCAATACGCTGATGCTGAAGCGGCTGACTTACGTCGAGGCCGCACGCAGCATCGGCGCGTCGGACTGGACCATCCTGATGCGCCATATCCTGCCGGGCACGGTGTCGTCGATCGTGGTGTATTTCTCGATGCGGATCGGCACCTCGATCATCACCGCGGCCAGCCTGTCGTTCCTGGGGCTGGGCGCGCAGCCGCCCACGCCGGAGTGGGGCGCGATGCTGAACGAGGCCCGCGCGGACATGGTGACCGCGCCGCACGTGGCGATCTTCCCGAGCCTGGCGATCTTCCTGACCGTGCTCGCGTTCAACCTGCTTGGCGACGGCCTGCGCGACGCGCTGGATCCCAAGATCGACCGCCGCTAAAGCCATGCAGACATCGACGCAGGGCGTGCCGCGCATCGGCAATCTGCCGGCGGGACCGCGCGACAGCATCGCCGACGTGCCGGGCGTGACCGTGGGCCACTGCACGCTGGCGCAGGATGCAGTGCAAACGGGCGTCACCGTGATCCGCCCGCATGGCGGCGATGTGTATCGCGACAAGGTGCCCGCTGCGGCTACCGTGCTGAACGGCTTCGGCAAGAGCGTGGGGCTGGTGCAGGTGGAGGAACTGGGCGTGCTGGAGACGCCGGTCGCGTTGACCAACACCTTCTCGGTCGGCGCCGTGGCGCAGGCGCAGATCCGCGCCGCCGTCGCCGCCAACCCGGAGATCGGGCGCGCGTGGCCGACCATCAATCCGCTGGTGTTCGAATGCAATGACGGCTACCTGAACGATATCCAGCGCATGGTGGTGGACGGCAGCCACTATGACGCGGCGCTGGCCGCTGCCGGCCAGGAGGTGGCGCAGGGTGCGATCGGCGCCGGGCGCGGCATGTCGTCGTTCGGCGTCAAGGGCGGCATCGGCACGGCCTCGCGCATGGTGTCGTGCGTCGCGTCGGGCTATTGCGTCGGCGCGCTGGTGCTGGCCAACTTCGGCACGCCGGAATCGCTGACGCTGGCGGGCAAGCTGCTCGGGCCGCAGCTGGTGCAGCGGCTGGCGCAGCCCGACGCTGGGGCACAGCCTGAAAAGGGCTCGATCATCATGGTCGTGGCCACCGACGCGCCGCTGGACGCGCGCCAGCTGCGCCGGCTGTCGCTGCGCGCGGGTGCGGGGCTGGCGCGCACGGGGTCGGTGTTCGGGCATGGCTCGGGTGATATCGCGCTGGCCTTCTCGACCGCCTATACCGTCCCGCACCAGGCGGACCGTGCGATGCCATCGGTCGCCATGCTCCACGAAACGCTGCTCGACCCGCTGTTCCGCGCCGCCGCGGACAGTGTCGAGCAGGCCATCGTCCATGCGCTCTGGCATGCGGCGACGGTGCAGGGCCGCGACGGCCATGCCCGCCGCGCCTTGCTGGAGGCCATGCCAGAACTGCGCCAGTCGGCCTGATGAAGATCCTGATTTCCACCGATATCGAAGGCGTCGCCGGCGTCTTCCACGCCGAGCAGACCCGCCCCGGCAACGGCGAGTACGAACGCGCCCGCGCCTGGATGACCGCCGAGGCCAATGCCGCCGTCGCCGGCGCCTTTGCCGGCGGCGCCACCGAAGTGCTGGTCAACGACTCGCATGGCGGCTTCCGCAACCTGTTGTCAGACCAGCTCGACCCGCGCGCGCGGCTGGTGCTCGGCAAGCCGCGCTACCTCGGCATGATGGCCGGCATCGAGGACGGCGCCGACGGCGTGCTGATGATCGGCTACCACGGCCGCGCGCAGAGCCGCGGCGTGCTGGCGCACACCATCAACAGCAGCGCCTTTGCCCGGGTCTGGCTCAACGGCATGGAACTGGGCGAGGCGGGACTCTACGGCGCGATGGCCGGGGAGCTGGGCGTGCCGGTGCTGATGGCCAGCGGCGACGATGTCTTCGTGCACGAGACCCGGCCGCTGATGCCGTGGGTGCGCTTTGCCGAGACCAAGCGCGCCGGCGGCTTCGGCAGCGGCACCACGCTGTCGCCGGCGGCGGCGCGCGAGGCGATCCAGGCGGCCGCGGCCGACGGCGTGCGCGCCGCGGCACAGGCGCAATGCCTGCGGCTCGACACGCCGGCCGACGCGCGGGTGAGTGCCCGGCTGCAGACCCTGACGCCGGCGCATGCCGACCTGTTTTGCCAGTGGCCGACGCTGGAGCGCCTGGACGGCGTGACCCTGGGCTTCCACGCCGATTCCGTGCAGGCCGCCGTGCGCATGCTCAACTGCCTGTCGGCGATGTCGTTCATGCTGAAGTAGCGCCTGCTCGGCAGCGGATCGTGCGGATCGCGCGGATCGGCGACAATAGCGGGTCCGCAGCCAACCCAGCCAACCGGCGCTACGCATTCGCATGACCCAGGCACACGACGGGGGCTGGATCCCCGTACGCAAGGACTTCGTCGACGTGGACACCCGCTGCCAGGCGCGCGGCAACAGCCGCCGGCACCACGGTTTCCCGCACGGGCAGGCCTATATCCTGCGCGACGCCGCCGGGCACGAGTACCCGTTCGGCGAGGACTGCGCCCGCGCCGCGGTGGCGCATCCCGGGTTGCTGCTGCAGGTGCCGGACTACACCGAGCGCGACGTGGTGCCCCGCACAGCCTTGCCCGATCCTGTCCCCGCCGGCGCCCGGCGCGGAGGGGGCGGACGGCGCAGCGCGGCGGAAACCGCGGCGGCCGAGCGCCTGGCCGCCATCCGCTACCTCGTGCTGCGCATGGAAAAAGTGGCCGCCGTGCCTCGCGTGCAGCCCACCGTGCGCTTTCCCGCGCTGGACCCCGTCTACGAGCAATACCTGCGCACCGGCGACGTGGCCACCGCGCAGGTGCGCCGGATCCTGGCAATCGAGCGTGCGCCCAGCACGCCGCCGCGGCTGCGCGCCACCAACCTGCTCGACGTCTATACCGCCCACGTCAAGCTGGAGCGCCTGATCGCCGCGTCCAACAGCGTCGACAACATCCGCTTCCTGCGCGGCCTGCACGACTGGCTGGCGCGCCACCTGGTGCTGACCGCCGGCCAGCTGGCCGCGGCAGGGATCGAGATGCATCCGCAGGCCTTCACCTCGCCCGGCATCTGGGGCGCGGGGACGGAAGCGGCCGGCCCGGCAGTCCCGGCACACTCGGCGCCGGCCGACCCGAACGGCTCGCTGTTCTAGCCACGGCTGGCAGAACCGGCGGAAAAGGCGTCTAATCTCCAGCATCGCCATCCGCCGGTGACGCCATGAGCCCTTTTTCGCGCAGCTACGCCGAAGCCCGCCAGAAATTCCTCGATGCCGCGCGCGCGGCCGGGGCCGACCTGGCGCAGTTCCCGCATCCGACCCGCCGCGGCAGCGCCGGCGAGGACCTGGCGATCGACGTGGCGCAGGTGGGCGCGCCCGGTGCGCGGCAGTGCCTGATGGTGACGTCCGGCACCCATGGCGCCGAGGGCTTCGCCGGCTCCGGCGCGCAGATTGCGATGCTGAACGACACCGCGCTGCTGGCCGATTGCGCCGCGGCCGGCACCAGCCTGCTGCTGGTCCATGCCATCAATCCCTACGGTTTCTCGCACCTGCGCCGGGTCAACGAAGACAACGTCGACCTGAACCGCAACTTCATGGATTTCTCGCAGCCGCTGCCGCACAACGGGCCCTATGCGGAGATCGCGCCGCTGCTGCTGCCGGCGCAATGGCCGCCGTCGGACGCCGACCAGGCGCAGCTGATGAAGACCGTCGCCGAGCGCGGCATGGCGTGGTACCAGGCCGCGCTGAGCGGCGGCCAGTACCAGGACCCGGACGGCATGTTCTTCGGCGGCAACAAGGCGACCTGGAGCAACTACACGCTGTGCCGCATCCTGGCGCGCTTCGGCGCCGGGCGCGGGGCGCTGCGCTGGATCGACGTGCACACCGGCCTGGGGCCGTGGGGCTACGGCGAGCCGATCCACATGGGCCCGGACACGCCCGAGTCGCTGACGCGCACGCGCGCGATCTGGGGCAGCCGGGTGACGTCGATCTATGATGGCTCGTCGACCTCGGCCAACCTGACCGGGCTGGCCTGGCATGCGGTGCCGCAGACGCTGCCGGGGATCGACTATGCCGGCATCGCGCTGGAGTTCGGCACGCTGCCGGTGGGCGAGGTGCTGGACGCGCTGCGCGGCGACCACTGGCTGCACCAGCACCCCGAGGCGGACGAGAACCAGCGCGCGCTGGTGCGCCGGGCGATGTGGCAGGCCTTCTACGGCGATGCCGACGACTGGCGCGACGGCGTGGTGGCGCAGGTGACCGACGCCGTGCGCAGCACGCTGGCCGCGGCTTGATCGTGGCTAGAGCGCGGCCGGATGGCACTCAGCCTGCGCATTCGAAATCCTTCACTACAGGGCGTAAGCCGCTTCTGGTAATGTCTCGGACTTGGCTGTAGAGTGCCGCCAAAGGCACCGCTGGCGGGTCGCGTCAGCGCGGGCCGGGCAGTCACGACGAAACGCCACAAGAAACGCCACAAGAACAAGACGGAAGGGGTTCCCGGCCTGCCAGCGGCGCCGCTTCCGGCATCAGCTCGGCGGGAGGCCGGCGCGATGACGCTCTACGAACTCAAGCCCAGGTTCCAGGCATGGCTGCGCCCGGTGGTGCAGGACCTGGCCGATCGCGGCGCCACCGCCAACCAGGTCACGGTCGCCGCGGCCGCCGGCTCTCTCGCGGTCGGCGTGCTGGCCGCCATCGGCATGCTGGTGAGCGAGAGCCCGGCGCTGTTCCTGCTGTTTCCCCTCTGGCTGTTCCTGCGCATGGCGCTCAATGCCATCGACGGCATGCTCGCGCGCGAGCACGGCCAGCAGAGCGCGCTCGGTGCCTACCTCAACGAACTCGGTGACATCGTCTCGGACCTGGCGCTGATCCTGCCGCTGGCGGCGCTGCCGGACTTCGGGCTGGCGCAGGTCGGCACCTTTGCGCTGCTGGCGGTGATGGTCGAGGCCGCCGGCCTGGTCGGCCCGCTTGCCGGCGCCAGCCGGCGCTACGACGGCCCGCTCGGCAAGAGCGACCGTGCCTTCGCGGTCGGGGCCATCGCGCTGTGGGCGGGGCTCGGCCTGGGTTTCGGCGGTGCCGCTTCGTGGCTGTGGCTCGCGCTGTCCTTGCTGTCGCTGTACACCATCACCAATCGCGTGCGCCGCGGCGTTGCCGAGGCGCGTGCCCGCACCGCAGGCTGAGCCCATGGACCGAGCCGCTATCCGCCAGCCGCAGGAGCGGCATTTCCAGACCCATGACGGCCAGGCGCTGTTCTACCGCCACTGGCCGGCGGTGGAGGGCCCGGCGCGCGGCGCCGTGGTGCTGTTCCACCGCGGCCACGAGCATTCCGGCCGGGTCGCCCACCTGGCCGACGAGCTGAACCTGCCGGGCTACGACATCTTTGCCTGGGACGCGCGCGGCCACGGCCGCTCGCCAGGCGAGCGTGGCTACAGCCCCAGCCTGGCGGACTCGGTGCGCGACATCCAGACATTTACCCACCATATCGCCGAGGCGCACGGCATCCCGCTGGAGCGCACCGCGGTCATCGCGCAAAGCGTCGGTGCAGTGCTGGCCGCCACCTGGGTGCACGATTACGCGCCGCCGATCCGCGGGCTGGTGCTGGCCTCGCCGGCGTTCAAGGTCAAGCTGTACGTGCCGTTCGCGCGGCCGGGGCTGAAGCTGATGCACCGGCTGCGCGGCAGGTTCTTTGTCAACAGCTACGTCAAGGCGAAGTTCCTGACGCACGATCCCGAACGCATCGCCAGCTACGACACCGACCCGCTGATCACACGGCCGATCGCGGTCAATATCCTGCTCGACCTGTACGAGACCGCCGAGCGCATCGTCGCCGATGCCGCCGCGATCACGGTGCCGACGCAGCTGCTGATCTCCGGCGCGGACTGGGTGGTGCACCGCGGGCCGCAGGACCGCTTCTACGAGCGGCTGGGCGCGCGCACCAAGGAACGCATCGTGCTGGACGGGTTCTTCCACGACACGCTGGGCGAGCGCGACCGCAAGCTGGCGGTGGACGCGGCGCGGCGATTTATCGTGCGCGAGTTCGACACGCCGTCGGCGCCGCGCTCGCTGCTCGATGCCGACCAGATCGGCCCGTTCCGGGAGGAGTCGGACCGGCTGGCGTCGGCGCCGGGCGGGCTGGCGGCGTGGTACTGGCGCGCGGCGCGCGCCAGCCTGAAGCTCGGCGGGATGCTGTCGGACGGCGTGCGGCTTGGGCACGAGACCGGTTTCGACTCGGGCTCGACGCTCGACTACGTTTACCGCAATACGCCGTCGGGACGCGGCCCACTGGGCCGGCTGGCCGACGAGCAATACCTCGGCGCCATCGGCTGGCGCGGGATCCGCCAGCGCAAGGTCCACGCCGAAGCGCTGATCGCCCAGGCTGTGCGGCGGCTGCATGCGGCCGGCATGCCGGTGCGCATGGTCGACATCGCCGCCGGGCACGGTCGCTATGTGCTGGAGGCGCTGGACGCGCTGGACGGCGGTGCGGCCGCGGTGGAATCGATCCTGCTGCGCGACTACAGCCAGCTCAACGTCGACCAGGGCAGGGCGCTGATCGCGGCCAAGGGACTGCAGGGAGTTGCCCGCTTCGAACAGGGCGATGCCTTCGACGGCGACGGCCTGGCCGCGCTGACGCCGGCACCGACGCTGGCCGTGGTATCGGGCCTGTACGAGCTGTTCCCGGAAAACGCGATGGTGCGCCGCTCGCTGGAAGGCCTGGCGCGCGCATTGCCGCCGGGCGGCTATCTGGTCTACACCGGCCAGCCCTGGCATCCGCAGCTTGAATTCATCGCCCGCGCGCTGACCAGCCACCGCGGCGGCGCAGCGTGGGTGATGCGGCGCCGCTCGCAGGCCGAGATGGACGAACTGGTGCGCGCCGCCGGCTTCGACAAGGTGACCCAGCGTATCGACCCGTGGGGCATCTTCACCGTCAGCCTGGCGCGCAGGCGCGCAGCATGAGCACGCTGCCCGCTGGCGCGGCTGAGGCGGCTGCCGCGGCATCCCGCGGCGAACGTCCGTGGCGGCTGGCCTGCCTGCTGCTGGCGCTGGCCGGCGCGTTTTTCTTTTCCAGCTACGGCTTTGCCAACTGGCTTGCGAGCCAGCGCGCGCAGGTGCCGTCAGTCTATTTCGGCTGGGAGCGCGGCATCCCGTTCCTGCCGTGGACCATCATCCCGTATTGGTCGATCGATCTGCTGTACGGCATCTCCTTTTTCCTGTGGCGCACGCGCGCTGCGCTGGTCGTGCACGTCAGGCGGCTGGTGCTGGCGCAGCTGGTCTCGGTGGCGTGCTTTATCGCGTTCCCGCTGCGCTTCAGCTTCGAGCGGCCGCAGGCGGAGGGGCTGCCGGGGCAGCTGTTCGCGCTGCTGGGCGGCTTCGACCTGCCGTTCAACCAGGCGCCGTCGCTGCATATCAGCCTGCTGGTGATCCTGTGGGTCGCGTACGCGGCGCACCTGCGCGGCGGCTGGCGCTGGCTGCTCCATGGCTGGTTCGCGCTGATCGGCGTGTCGGTGCTGACCACGTGGCAGCACCACGTGATCGACGTGCCGACCGGGGCGCTGGCCGGCTGGCTGTGCGTTTACCTGTTCCCGATGCGGCTGCCGGGCGTTGCGATGGGAGTGCCCGATGCGCGCACGCGCCAGCTTTCGCGGCGCTATGGGATTGGCGCAGTCATGGCACTGCTGTGCGCGGTGCTGGCGGTGGGAGCCTCCGTGACGCTGGCGTTCCTGCTGCTGTGGGCGGCGCTGGCGCTGGCCTGCGTTGCCCGCATCTACGCGCTGGCCGCGCCGGCCTGGTTCCAGAAGCATGCCGACGGCACGATGGCGCAGGCGGCATGCTGGGTGCTGGCGCCATACCTGCTCGGCGCGTTCCTGAATTCGCGCTGGTGGACGCGGCGCGCGCCGCAGGCCAGCCGCATCGCAGACGGCGTCTGGGTCGGCCGCTTCCCGACCGATGCCGAACTGCGCGCACTGGGCGCTGACGCCGTGCTGGACCTGAGCGCCGAATTGCCGCGCGCCGCAACCGAGCCGGGGCTGGCCTATCGCTGCGTGCCGGTGCTGGACCTGACCGTGCCGACCGCGCAGCAACTGGAGCAGGCCGTGGCGCAACTCGACGCGTGGCACGCGCAAGCGCGCCGGATACTGGTGAGCTGTGCGCTGGGCTATTCGCGCAGCGCGCTGGTGGCGGCTGCATGGATGGCGCGCCGGCAGGGGCTGCGCGCTGCCCCGGCGGCGCTGGCCGCTTTGCGCGCGTACCGGCCCGCGGTGGTGCTGGGGCGCGAGCACGCCGAGGCGCTGCAGGCGTGGCTGGACCAGTATCCGACACTGGAGGCTGCCGATGGCCGATAACCCCGGCCGCCGCGGAACCACGGACGCCTGGATCGCGCACGCCGTCACCGGCGCGCTGTCCGGTGCGCTCTGCATCGGCGTGGCCGGACTGGCCTTCGCGCTGGCTTCTGCCTGGCTGTCTGCCGGCCCCGCACTGTCTGCACTGCCGTTGCTGGTGGCACCGGCCCAACTCTGGCTGCTGCTGCGCGTGGCGATCGACCGGCGCCTGTTCGATGCGCTGGCCGCTTCGGCCGACCGCGAGGGCCAGGCGGACCTGGCCGGACTCGACGGCGCGCTGACCGGACTGGGCTGGATCACACCCGGCCGCACTGGCCGTTCGCTGCCCGAACGCGCGCGCGGCGCGATGCGGCTGGTGCGCGCCAGCGTGGCACTGGCCGCAGTCCAGCTGTGCCTGTCCCTGCTGATCTTGCTGCTGAGGTAAACAACACCATGTGGATCGCCCGCGCCACCGCGCGCGCCATCATCGCTTTCGCCCGCCTGCTGACCGGCATGCGCGCCAACTGGCAGGGCTGCTTTCCCGCCGCGGTGCAACGCGTGTACTTTGCCAACCACAGCAGCCATGGCGACTTCGTGCTGATCTGGGGCTGCCTGCCGCCCGACCTGCGCGCCGGCACGCGGCCCGTGGCCGGCGCCGACTATTGGGACTGTTCGCCGCTGCGGCGCTTTATCGGCCGCGACGTATTCCGCGCGCTGCTGATCGACCGCACGCACAGTGATCCCGGCAGCGATCCGGTGGCACTGATGCGCGGCGCACTGGAAGGCGGCGATTCGCTGATCCTGTTCCCCGAGGGCACGCGCAATACCACCGATGCACGGCTGCTGCCGTTCAAGAGCGGCATCTACCACCTGGCGCGCGCGTGCCCGGCGGTGGAGTTCGTGCCGGTCTGGATCGACAACCTCAACCGCGTGATGCCCAAGGGCGAAGTGGTGCCGGTGCCGCTGCTGTGCACCGTGACTTTCGGCCAGCCGCTGCTGGTGGCCGACGGCGAGGACAAGGAGAGCTTCCTGTCCCGCTGCCGCGACGGCCTGCTCGCGCTAGCCCCCGAACTGGACTGATGACCATGCCGACCACGCCAACGTTGCATTGGAGCCATGAAACCTGGCTGCTGTTCGGCGGCCTGTTTGCGGTGCTGCTGCTCGCCTCCACCGTGACCGCGCTGCTGCGCTGGCGCGTGGCCGGCGGCGGGCAGCACGCGGTGATCGACAACCTCGCGCAGCGCGTCAATGCCTGGTGGTGGATGATCGGCGTCATGGGGGCGGCCTTCGCGCTGGGCCGCACCGCGGTGATCGTGCTGTTCTTCCTGCTGTCGTTCTTCGCGCTGCGCGAGTTCGTCACCATCACCACCACGCGCCGCGGCGACCATCGCGCCATCGCCGCCGCCTTCTTCGTGTTCCTGCCGCTGCAGTACGTGCTGGTCTACACCGGCTGGTATGGCATGTTCTCGATCCTGATCCCGGTCTATGCCTTCCTGTTCCTGCCGATCCTGGCGGCGCTGTCGTCCGAGACCACGCGCTTCCTGGAGCGCTGCGCCGGGGTGCAGTGGGCGGTGATGATCTGCGTGTTCTGCATCTCGCACGTGCCGGCGCTGCTGACGCTGCCGATCCCGGGCTTCGAGGGCCGCAACCTGCTGCTGATCGCCTTCCTGGTGATCGTGGTGCAGGGCAGCGACGTGCTGCAGTACGTGTGGGGCAAGCTGTGCGGCAAGCGCAAGATCGCGCCGCTGCTGTCGCCGTCAAAGACGGTGGAAGGGTTTGTCGGCGGCGTGGCCAGCGCCACCGCACTGGGCGCGGCGCTGTGGTGGATCACGCCGTTCACGCCGTGGCAGGCCGGGCTGATCGCGCTGGCGATCGCGCTGATGGGGTTCCTGGGCGGGCTGGTGATGTCGGCGATCAAGCGCGACCGCGGCATCAAGGACTGGGGCCACATGATCCAGGGCCACGGCGGCATGCTCGACCGGCTCGACTCGGTGGTGTTCGCCGCGCCGGTGTTCTTCCATATCACCCGCTACTGGTGGGTGCCCTGAGCCGCGCCTTCAGATCTCCATTTCCTCGCACCACTTGACCACCGCGTCGCGGAAGTCCTGGCAGATCGGCGACAGGTAGCCGCCGGCGCGCCACAGCACCGCCAGTTCATGCTGCCACGACATGCCCGGCCCGGCGATCGCCTGCAATCCCTGTCCCTCGGCCTGCTTCAGGATGCGCGGCGGCATGATGCCGAGCAGGTCCGAGTGCCGCAGCAACTCGCCGAACGCGACCGGCGAGGCCGTGCTTTCCACCGCGACGCGCGGCGGCGGCAGGCCCACCGAGGTGAATCGTTCTTCCAGCCACTGGCGCAGGTACAGCGAACTGGCCGGCACGGCCCAGCGCTCTTCGGTCAGGTCGGCCAGCGTACGGAAGCTGTCGCGGCGCGGATGCGCCGCGCGGCAGACGATCTGCATGGTCAGCGGCCCCAGTGGCAGCCAGTCGATGTCCTCAGGCACGCTGGCCGGGCGCGCGGCCAGGATCAGGTCCGCGTCACCGTTCTGCAGCACCGCCATCAGGCGCGCGCTCAGGTGTGTCTCGATCGAGAACACCGCCAGCGGGCGGCTGACGAAGAACTGCGCCAGCAGCGGCGACAGCAGCGACGGCACCAGGTACGGGATGGCGCCGAGCCGCACGGTGCCGGCGCGCGCCAGGCGTTGCTCGGCCAGTTCGTTGCGCAGGTCGGTCGCCGCCAGCGAAATCTTGCGCGCATGGGCCAGCAGCGTCTTGCCGACGCTGGTCGGCACCAGCCCGCGCGGAGTGCGCTCGAACAGCGGCATGCCGGCCTCGGCCTCCAGCCGCGCCAGCGTCTTGGACAGGCCGGACTGGGTCATGCCGAGCGTGTCGGCCGCGCGATGCAGGTTGCCGTGTTCGCTGACTACCAGGAAGGCTTCTAGATCCTCGAATCGCATGGGATAGGTGCCGGCCTGGCAGCGTGCGGAGAGTGCCGGCCATTGTAGCGCGGCGAGGGGGCCGCGCCGCGGCATTGACGCACTGGGCCATGCCTGGCAGGACTCGAACTGTGCCGCGCAGGAATCGATCGTGCCGCGCTGGTGCCCTAGACTGCGCTGGCATCCCTCGCATCGCCAGCGGCTGGCGGGCATCAGAGAAGGGAGCCACGACAGGAGACACCGACCATGCCGACTCTTCGCTCGCGGCTGCGCGCCGCCATGCCCGCCATCGTGCTGGCCACGTTCGCAGTCTCTGTGCACGCGGCCGATGCACCCGATGCCGATCCCTATCCGTCGCGGCCGCTGACCATCGTCGTGCCGTCCGTGGCCGGCAATGTGAACGATGCCGTGGCGCGGCTGATTGGCCGGGAGCTGACCAGGACCTGGGGCCAGCCGGTCATCGTCGACAACAAGCCGGGCGCGGGCACCACCACCGGCACCAAGCACGTCGCGCGCGCCGCGAAGGACGGCTATACCGCGCTGCTGACCTTCACCGCGCACGTGCAGAACCCGTCGCTGTACCCGCGCATCGGCTATGACCCGATCACCGATTTCACGCCGGTCAGCGAGGTCGCGATCTCGTCGACCATCCTCGCCGTGTCGCCGGATTTCCCGGCGCGCACGCTGCCGGAGCTGGTGGCGCTGGTCAAGGCCAATCCCAACAAGTACCCGTACGGCTCGTACGGTGCCGGCACCACTGGCCATATCCTGGGCGAACTGTTCAAGCGCGAGGCCGGGCTGCAGATGGATCACGTGGCCTACAAGGGCGGTGTGCCGCTGGTCACGGACCTGGCCGCCGGGCATGTGAAGATCGGCTTTGTGCCGGTGGGCACGGCGATGGCGCTGCTGCAGGGCGGCAAGCTGATCCCGGTGGCCATGGCCGGGGCTGAACGTTCGGCGCTGCTGTCCGGGGTGCCGACCTTCCGCGAGGCGGGCTACAAGGGCTTCGAGCCGGATGCGTGGATGGGCCTGCTGTTCCCGGCGGGCGTGCCGAAGGCGCGGGTCGAGGCGCTGTCGCGCGAAGTGGCGCGCATCGTGCGCATGCCGGAGATCGCAAAGAAAATGCAGGACCTGAACCTGGTGCCGGTCGGCGGCACGCCGGAAGCCTTTGCCACGGTGCTGAAGAGCGACCGCGACAAATGGAGCCGCATCATCCGCGATGTCGGCATTACGCTGGAATGACAGGACTGACGATGCAAGAGGACGATTACCTGGGGCTGGTCTGCTCGCGCTGGTGCCACTGGAGCGAACTCGAACTGCAGCGCATCCCGCGCCGGCCGCTCGGGCGGGGGCAGGTGCGCATCCGCGTGCGGCATGCGGGCGTCGGGTTTGCGCTGAGCCTGTTCGTGTCGGGCAAGTACCAGCGCAAGCCGCCGCTGCCGTTCACGCCGGGCACCGAGGCGGCGGGCGAGATCCTGGAGGTGGCGCCGGACGTGACGCGGCTGCGCGTGGGCCAGCGCGTGGCGGCGGCGCTGGACTGGGGCGGCTTTGCCGAAGAAGTGGTGACGACTGCCGACACGGTCTATCCGGTGCCGGACGGGCTTGAACTGGCGCACGCCGCGGCGTTGCCGGTCACCTACGGCACAGTGTGGGCCGCGCTGGCGTGGCGCGCCGCGTTGCACCCCGGCGAGACCATGCTGGTGCACGGCGCCAGCGGCGCGCTCGGCACGGCTGCCGTGCAGGTGGGCAAGCTGATGGGCGCGCGCGTGATTGCCACCGCCAGCACCGATGCCAAGCGCGAGGCGGCACTGGCCAACGGCGCGGCGCACGCGCTGCCTGCCGATGCGGCCACGCTGGCGGCCTCGGTCAAGGCGCTGTGCCCGGCGGGCGGGGCCGACGTGGTGTTCGATCCGGTCGGCGGCGACCTGTTCGATGCCTCGCTGCGCTGCGCGGCACCGGGCGCGCGGCTGCTGTCGATCGGCTATGCCAGCGGCCGCATCCCGGAAGTGCCTGCGAACCTGCTGCTGGTCAAGAACCTGTCGATGATCGGCTTCAACTACGGCTACTACATCGGCTGGGGACTGACCGACGAGCGCCAGCGCTTCGCGCCGCGCGTGCAGCAGGTGGTCGAACAGATCATGCAGGCGGTGGCGAGCGGCAAGCTGGCGCCGCCGGTGCTGCAGCACTTCCCGCTGCGCGACTGGCTGGCGGCGGTCGACACCACGATGTCGCGCCGCGCCATCGGCAAGGTCATGCTGGATATCTGAAACGCGGAGGAAGGACCAGATGCAATCCGAACAAGACGCCGCGCTGCTCGACGGCCTGACGGTGCTCGACCTGAGCCAGGGGATCGCCGGGCCGTATTGCGGGCTGGTGCTGCGCCAGCAGGGCGCGCGCGTGATCAAGGTGGAACCGCCGGGCGGCGACTGGTCGCGCAATATGGGCCGCATCCGCGCCGGCCAGACCGCGATCGCGGTCGCGTGCAATGCCGGCAAGCAAAGCGTGCTGCTGGATGCGCGCACCGACAGCGGCCGCGCCGCCATCGCACGGCTGGCCGCACGTGCCGACGTGGTGATCCAGAACTTCCGCCCCGGCGTGGCCGAGCGCATGGGCGTGGGCTACGAGGCGCTGGCGGCGCGCAACCCGGCGCTGGTCTATGTGTCGATCACCGGCTACGGCCATGCCGGCCCGATGGCGGCGCTGCCCGCGGTCGATACCACCGTGCAGGCGGTCAGCGGACTGATGCACCTGAACCGCGACGGCGCGGGCCAGCCGCGCCGTATCCCGTTCTTCCTGATCGATCTCAGCACCGGGCTCTATGCCGCCCAGCATGCCTGCGCGGCATTGTTCAGGGCCGCGCGCCATGGCAAGGGGCGCCATGTGAAGCTGTCGCTGCTGGAGACCAGCGCTGCGCTTCAGTCGTACCTGCTGGTGGACGATGCCATGTTTCCCGACGCGGAAATGGCCGCGGCCAATGCGCCGACGGGATTGTTCGCCGCAACGGACGGCATGCTCTATATCAGCATGCTCAACGACGCGATGTTCGTGCGGCTGGCACGCCTGCTGGGCTTTGACGACTGGCTCGGCGATGCCGCGCTGCGCACCAGTGCCGGCCGGTTGCCGCGCGCGGCGGAACTGAACCGGCGCGTGGCGCAGGCGGTGGCCGCGCAGCCGCTCGCGCACTGGGAAGCGCAGTTGACCGAGCATGACGTGCTGTTCGGCCGCGTCAGCCACGCCAGCGATTTCCTGGGGAGCGAGCAATGCCGGCAGGCAGGGGTCTTCGGCCGCCTGGCGCTAGAGGGGATTGGCGAGGTGCCCTGGGCCAACCTGCCGGGGATGGCAGGCATGGTGCGGCCCGAGGGCAATGCGCCCACGCTGGGGCAGCACACCGAAGCGGTGCTGGCGGAGTTCGGCATCAGCGCCTGACCCTCAGCGACTGACATTGCCGCGCGGAAAAAGAAAAACGGACGGTGCGCGATTGCGTACCGTCCGTTTCCTTTGTGCGTTGGTAGGCTCGATTGGACTCGAACCAACGACCCCCACCATGTCAAGGTGGTGCTCTAACCAGCTGAGCTACGAGCCTAGCGAAGCCGCAGATTATAGGTATGCCTCCGCGATTGCGCAAGCACCTTCGCAAACTTTCTGCGATTGTGCTGCGCGCACCGCGTCAGCATGCTTTGCATCGAGAGCTCAGGCCTGCGTCAGCCGGTCGCGCAATTCGCGCTTGAGCACCTTGCCGATGGCACTGCGCGGCAGGCTGTCGACCACGTGCAGTTCGGCCAGTCGCTGGGTCTTGCCCAGCCGCTCGTTGGCCCAGGCCAGCACGTCCTGCGCCGTGGCGCCGCTGCCCGCGCGCAGCGCGACGAAGCCCACCGGCGTCTCGCCCCAGCGCTCCGACGGCACGCCGACCACCGACACCTCGGCGACCGCCGGGTGCTCGCGCACCACCGCCTCGATATCGCTGGGATAGATATTGAAGCCGCCCGAGATGATCATGTCCTTCTTGCGGTCGAGCAGCACCAGGAAGCCGTCTTCATCGAAGCGGCCGATATCGCCGGTGCGGATAAAGCGATTGCCCTGCGCATCGTGCCATTCGGTCTCGGCGGTCTTTTCCGGCTGGTTGTGGTAGCCGTTCATCATCGCCGGCGAACGGCCGACCACTTCGCCGGTGCTGCCCGGCGGCAGCTCGCGGCCTTCGTCGTCGATGATGCGGATGTCGGCGTTCGGCGCAGGGCGGCCCACCGTGTGCAGCTTGTCGGGGAACTGGTGCGCGTGCAGCAGGCAGCTGCCGCCGCCTTCGGTCATGCCGTACAGCTCGGTCAGCCCGCCGGGCCAGCGGCGCAGCACCTCGGCCTTCAGCGCCGGGCTGAACGGCGCGCTGGTGCAGAACTTCTGCCGGAAGGACGACAGGTCGTGGCGGTCGAAGTCCGGATGCGCCAGCAGGCGCTGGTACTGCACCGGCACCAGCATGGTGTGCGTGACGCGGTGCTGCTGCGCCAGCGCCAGGTACTTGCCCGCATCGAACTTGGCCATCAGGATCGCCGTGCCGCCCAGGCCGATGGTCGGGAAGAAGCTGGCCAGCGTGGTGTTGGAGTACAGCGGCGTCGACAGCAGCGTGACCGCGTCGGTGCCGTAGCCCGTGGCCGCGCCGCGCGACACGTGCGCCCAGCGCATGCCGTGCGACTGCACGATGCCCTTGGGCTTGCCGGTGGTGCCGGACGAATAGATGATGTTCAGCGGCATTTCCGCGCGGATCTCGGGCTCCTGCACCGGCGTGCCGGCGGGGGCGAGCCAGTCCGCATACGGCTGGCCGCCATCGCTGCCATCGAGCGTGACGAGGGGCGTGCCCGCCAGTTGCGCGCGTACCGGCTGCAACGCGGCAGCGACCGCGGCATCGGTGAAGAGGATGCGCGCGCCGGAGTCCGCGACCATGCCGGCCAGGCTCTCCGCCGTGGACGATGGCGCCAGCGGTGCCACCACCACGCCCGCGCGCACCGCGCCGAGATAGACCGCGGCGTATTCGATCGACGAGTTCGCGCAGATCGCGATGGCCTCGCCCGGGCGCACGTTGTCGCGCGCCAGCGCCGCGGCGATGCGGTCCATGGCGGCGTCCAGCCCGGCATACTCGAGCACGCGCCCGTCATGCATCAGCGCGCGCTGCGTGGGGCGTTCGGTGGCATGCTCGCGCACGAGCACGGACATGGTGGTGAAGGGGCGGGCAAGCGGCGCGGGCTGGGTGGGCTGCGTGGGCTGCGTGGGCTGGTTGGGCGTCTGGGTCATGTCGGCAAGTCCATGTCGCAAGAACGGAGCGGGCGCCGGCATCGCGGCGCCCGCCGGGAAGCGGTTACTGTATCTGCGCGCCGGAGTCCTTTACCACTTTGCTCCAGCGGTTGATCTCGGCATCGATATGCGTGCGCAGCGCCGCCGGCGTGGAGCCGACCGGTTCATAGCCATTGGTTGCCAGCGAGGCCTTCAGTTCGGGCTGGCGCAGCACGGTGGCGATCTCGGTGCTGAGGCGGTCGACCACCGGCTGCGGCGTGCCGGCCGGCGCCAGTACCGCATACCAGCCGGTGATGCTGATGCCCGGCACGCCGGCTTCGGCCAGCGTCGGCACGTCGGGCGCGACCGCGGCGCGCTGGCTGCCGGTCACCGCCAGCGCGCGCAGCTTGCCGCTCTTCACGTGCGGCAGCGTGGTGGAGATGCTGTCGAAGGTCAGCTGGACCTCGCCCGACAGCATCGCCGTCACCACCTGGGCGCTGCCCTTGTACGGGACATGGGTCATCTTGATGCCCGCGACGGAATCGAACAACTCGCCCGCCAGGTGCCCGGTGTTGCCGTTGCCGGCCGAAGCAAAGGTCAGCTTGCCGGGGTTGGCCCTGGCCTCCGCGATCAGCTCCTGCACGTTGTTCGCGCGCAGCGACGAGCTGCCGGCCAGGATCATCGGCAGGTTGGCCACCAGCGACACCGGCGCGAAGTCCTTGCGGGTGTCGTACGGCAGCTTGGGATAGAGGCTGGCATTGATGGCATGCGCGGCCAGGACCATGATCAGCGTGTACCCGTCCGGCTTGGCGCGCGCCAGCGCCTGCGTGGCGATGGTGCCGCCGGCGCCGGGCCGGTAGTCGAGCACCACCGGCTGGCCCAGCTTTTCCTGCAGCCTGGCGGCCACCGGGCGCGCCAGCAGGTCGGCGCTGCCGCCGGGCGGGTAGGGGATCAGCAGCTGGATCGGTCGCGCGGGCCAGGTCTCGGCGCCGGCGGTGAACGGCACGGCCAGCGAGCCGGCGGCCAGCATGCCGGCCAGGCCTTGCACGAGCCATGCACGGCGGCCCCGGACGGGGCGCAGGGATGATGCCATCGATGTGTCTCCTTGTTGTGCGGCCGCGGGCGCAGCCGCCGTCCCATGTTGCGGGCTGGGACGCCGGTGTCACAAACGGTAAAGCGGGATGCGCGGCAGCGGAATTCTTAAATTGATAAGTCTGGCTTTTTGTAGGCGAAGCCCGGGGCGATCGTCCTGGTGATCCGCGCGCCGCGCGACTGCATCAAGGACGCCGTACGACATGGCGCTCAGTTGGTCGGATGCGGCGGACTGAAGAAATACGGGATCAGCGACACCGCGACCAGCACCGCCGCGGACACAAAGATCGCCGCATAAGTCGATGCCACCGGCCATTGCCGCACATGCCCCGCATTGGCGATCAGCCCGAACGCCCACGATGTCAGCGCCGAGCCGAGGAACACGAAGGTATTGAGCAGCCCCAGCCCGCGCCCGCGCTGCGATGGCGGGATCAGGCCGCGGCCCTGCGCCATTACCAGCGGATGCAGCATGCCAATGGTCGACAGCAGCGCCATCATCGCCACGGCGTAGCCGATGCCGGTGTCCGGCCACAGCGCCAGCAGGATTGCCCCCGACATGGCAAAGCAGGACCAGCCGGCGATGGCGGTCTTGAGCGTGCTGCGGCGGACCAGCACCGGCAGCAGGAATGCCGTCAGGAAGCCGGCCAGGCTCAGCAGCGTCAGCGCCACGCCGCGCGGTGCCGAGCCCAGGCCGAATACCTCGGCCAGGTAGGGCCCGCTCCAGGCATTGCGGAAGGCGGTGCCGGCGGCCATGGCCACGCACAGCGGGATCAGCGTCCACAGCGGCGCCAGTTTCAGCAGCTGCGTGCTTTCCGACAGCATCGCCGGCCACGAGGCGCCGCGGGCCTCGGCATGGCCATGGTCGCGCACGAAGCGCCACACGCCATAGCAGGCCGCAACCATGCCCAGCGCCGATACCGCCATCGACGGCCGCCAGCCGATCAGCGAGATGGCCCAGCCCAGCGGCGCGGTCGCGCACAGCGAGCCGATCATGCCGGTGGCGTTGGAGCGGCTGACCACGCGGGTGTAATCGCGCTCCGAGAGCTGTTCCGAGGCGAAATGCAGCAGGCCCATGAACACGGGCGCGCACGCCAGCCCCAGCCCCACCTGCGCCAGCGTGGCTGCGGTGCCGTTGGGCGCCAGCACGAATACGATCGACGACAGCGCGCCCACGGCCAGCAGCAGCGCGGTCGGGCGGCCGACACCGTAGCGGTCGAACGCAATGCCCACGGGGATCTGCGCCACGGCGAAGGCCAGGAAGAACGATGAAGAGAGTGCGCCGTACCCCGCCGGCGACAGGCCGAAATCGTGCTGCAGCTCCGGCGCCATCACTGCCAGGCAGGAGCGGAAAAACTGGCTGAGCGCGAACGCGAAGGTCAGGATGGCAATGCCGCGCACGGCGTGCGTGGTTGCGGCCCGGGCGGGCAGGGCGTTGGCACCGGGTGGGGACCCGGGGAGGGGGGAGTTGCTGGCGGTCACGGCGTCAGTGGCGCAATATCTGCAGCGAGTGTAGAGCCTGCGCGCGTTGCCTGATCAACGGGTGGCCGGTGTTCGCCCAGATTGCGCGGGTGTCCCGTGCCGATTGTGTGCTCCCTCTCCCGCTTGCGGGAGAGGGAGCACAAATTTGGTGAGCTGATTTACCCCGGCAGCGCGTCGTATGTCAGCAAGAACACCTGCTCCTCGCCCGCGCTGACCGGCAGCCAGACGATTTCCAGGTCAGGGAAGGCGGCCTCCACATTGGCATGCTCGTTGCCGATTTCGACCACCAGCACGCCACCGGGATTCAGCCGCGCCTTGGCCCCGGCGATGATCCGCCGCACCACGTCCATGCCATCGTCACCGCCGGCCAGCGCGATGCGCGGCTCGGCCTGGTATTCCGCCGGCAGTGCCTGCATCGAGGCCTCGTTGACGTACGGCGGGTTGGTCAGGATCACGTCGTAGGTCGCGCCATGCGGCAGCGGCGCGTACAGGTCGCCTTCGTAGAGACGGATGCGGTCGTCCATCTTGTAGTCGGCGACGTTGCGGCGCGCCACGGCCAGCGCATCGGGCGAGATGTCGACGGTATCGATCTTCGCATTCGGCCACACGTGTGCGGCCAGGATCGGCAGGCAGCCCGAGCCGGTGCACAGCTCCAGCACCGGGCCGATCTGTCCGGTCTCGCCGACCCACGGCTCCAGCCCTTCCTGCAGCAGTTCGCCGATAAAGCTGCGCGGCACGATCACGCGCGAGTCCACGTAGAAGCGCAGGCCATGCATATAGGCTTCGTGCGTGATGTACGCGGCCGGCACGCGCTCGTTGACGCGGCGGTCGATCACCTTCAGCACGGCGTCGATTTCCTCGGGCAGCAGGCGCGCGTCGAGGAACGGGTCGAGCGTGTCGAGCGGCAGGTTCAGCGTGTGCAGCACCAGGTAGGCCGCCTCGTCATAGGCGTTGGCGCTGCCGTGGCCAAAGGACAGGCGCGCGGCGGTAAAGCGCGAGACCGCGAGGCGCAGCAGGTCGCGCACGGTGCGCAAGGGAGAGGGTGTTGCCATGTCAGTCTCTTTCGGCGAAAAAAATCAGGCGATCAGGCGTTCCAGCACGCCGCGATAAACATCCTTCAGCGGGTCGATGAAGCGCACCTCGACGTGCTCGTCGATCTTGTGGATGCTGGCATTGGGCGGGCCGAACTCGATCACCTGCGGGCAGATCTTGGCGATAAAGCGGCCGTCGGACGTGCCGCCGGTGGTCGACAGCTCGGTGTCGAAGCCGGTTTCTGCCTTGATTGCGGACGACAGCGCGTCGGACAGGTCGCCGCGCGGCGTCAGGAAGGGCTCTCCGCCCAGGGTCCAGTCCAGCGTGTATTCGAGGCTGTGGTGATCCAGGATCGCATGCACGCGCGCCTTCAGGCCTTCGGGCGTGCTCGCGGTCGAGAAGCGGAAATTGAAGTCGATGGTGACGTGGCCCGGGATCACGTTGGTGGCGCCGGTGCCGCCGTGGATATTCGACATCTGCCAGCTGGTCGGCGGGAAGTACTCGTTGCCTTCGTCCCAGACTTCGGCGGCGAGTGCGGCCAGCGCCGGGGCGGCGTCATGGATCGGGTTGCGGCCCAGGTGCGGGTAGGCGATATGGCACTGGATGCCCTTGACCGTCAGCTTGCCCGACAGCGAGCCGCGGCGGCCGTTCTTGACCATGTCGCCGAGCGCGTTGACCGAGGTCGGCTCGCCGATCACGCAGTAGTCCAGGCGCTCGCCGCGCGCGGTCAGCGCTTCGACGACCTTGATGGTGCCGTCATGCGCCGGGCCCTCTTCGTCGCTGGTGATCAGGAAACCGATCGAGCCGGCATGCGCGGGATGCGCCTTGACGAATTCCTCCACCGCCACCACGAAGCCGGCGATCGAGGTCTTCATGTCGGCCGCGCCGCGGCCGTACAGCTTGCCGTCGCGATGGGTCGGCTCGAACGGGTCGGAGTGCCACTGCTCCAGCGGGCCGGTCGGCACCACGTCGGTATGGCCGGCGAACACCAGCAGCTTGCCCGCCGTGCCCTGCGTGCCGCGCCGGACCGCCCACAGGTTGGTCACGCGGAAATCGTCCGGACCGCTGACGATGGCTTCGCAGTCGAAGCCAAGCGCCTTCAGGCGGGTTTCCAGGATGGCCTGGCAGCCTTCGTCGGCGGGCGTGACGGAGCGGCGGCGGATCAGGTCTTCGGTGAGGGCGAGGGTGGCGGTCATGTGACGGCGGCGAAAATCAGGGAAATCGGCAGGGGAATCGGGGGAAATCAGAACTGGCTGGCGTACTGGTCGGCGGAGAAACCCACCATCACCTTGCCAGCATGGGCCAGCACCGGTCGCTTGATCAGCGACGGGCTCTGCTGCATCAGCGCGATCGCGCCGGCTTCTTCCTCGGCGCGGGCCTTGTCCGCATCCGACAGCGCCCGATACGTGGTGCCCTTGCGGTTCAGCAGCGTGGCCAGCGGCACGTGCCTGAGCCAGCCGCGCAGCATGGCTTCATCCACGCCCTGCTTCTTGAAGTCGTGGAAGGTGTAGGCCACGCCGTTGGCGTCCAGCCAGGTGCGGGCTTTCTTGACGGTATCGCAGTTGGGAATGCCGTAGAGCAGGACGGTCATGGCTTGGTCTTTGTTGAATTCGGGCTCAGCGGAACAGCAGGTTCAGCGCAATCACCAGGCTGCCCAGGCCGAGCGCCACGCCACCCATGGCAACGGCGGTCATCAGGCGCAGGCGGCGGTCCAGCCGCGCGGCTTCCTTGCGCAGCGCTTCGATGGTGATGGCGTGCTGCTCGGCCAGCAGCTTGACCGCTTCGGCCTGCTGCACGGCGGCGGCTTCCAGTTCGGCAATGCGGGCGGCGGGATCGCGCGTCTCGGCCACGGCGCCTTCCGGCGCATCGTCCTTGCGCTTGCCTTTCTTGATCTTCTCGATGGTCTTGTTGGCCTGCTCGAGAATGGTGGGCAACAGGGAGAGCACGGTACTGACGGTGGCGGGATCCAGGGCCATGAGTCGCTTGCGGAGGGAAGGCATGTTGAGCCTGGCCAGGCGGGAGGTGACAGCGGGAACAGCGGTAACACGGGTATTGCGGTCCCGGGGACCGGCCCCGGGACGGGCTGGCGCAGCGAGGCCGCGCCAGCGCGGTCAGACGCGATCAGACGCGATCAGTCACGCAGCAGGTCGTTCAGGCTGGTCTTGGCGCGGGTCTGCGCGTCGACCTTCTTCACGATCACGGCGCAGTACAGGCTGTACTTGCCATCCTTGGACGGCAGGTTGCCCGCCACCACCACCGAACCGGCCGGCACGCGGCCATAGTGGATCTCGCCGGTTTCGCGGTCGTAGATCTTGGTCGATTGGCCCAGGTACACGCCCATCGAGATCACCGAGTTCTCTTCGACGATCACGCCTTCCACGACTTCCGAACGGGCGCCGATGAAGCAGTTGTCTTCGATGATGACCGGGTTGGCCTGCAGCGGCTCCAGCACGCCACCGATGCCAACGCCGCCCGACAGGTGCACGTTCTTGCCGATCTGCGCGCACGAACCGACGGTGGCCCACGTGTCGACCATGGTGCCCTCATCGACATAGGCGCCGATGTTGACGTACGACGGCATCAGCACCGCGTTCTTCGCGATGAACGAACCGCGGCGGGCCACTGCGGGCGGCACCACGCGGAAGCCAGCCTTGGCGAAGTCGTCGCCGCTCCAGTTGGCGAACTTGGTCGGCACCTTGTCGTAGAACTGGGCGAAGCCGCCGGCGCTCATCGGCGCGTTGTCTTCCAGGCGGAACGACAGCAGCACGGCCTTCTTGACCCACTGGTTGACGATCCAGTCCTTGCCTTGCTTCTCGGCCACGCGCAGCGTGCCGGCATCCAGCTGGCCGATGACGTTGGCAACGGCTTCGCGGATATCGTTGGGGGCGGACTTGGGCGACAGGCTGGTGCGGTCTTCCCAGGCCTGGTCGATCAGGGCTTGCAGTGCTTGCGTCATGTTCGTTTTCTCAGGGTTGAATATTGATGCGTGGGTCTGGCCAATGCGGTGGGCGAGGCAGCGCCTCAGCCCAGCGACTTGCAGAATTCGACGATGCGGCGCGCGCCTTCGAGGCATTCCTCCGGCGTAGCCACCAGCGCCATGCGCACGCGGTTGGCACCCGGGTTGATGCCGTCGGCTTCGCGCGCCAGGTAGCTGCCGGGCAGCACGGTCACGTTCTGCCCGGCCAGCAGGCGCGCGGCGAACTCGGTATCGCTCAGGCCGGTGCGCGAGACATCGGCCCACAGGTAGAAGCCGGCGTCGGGCAGCGCCACATCCAGCACCTCGGCCAGCATCGGCGTCACTTCGCTGAACTTGCGCACGTAGGCCGCGCGGTTCTCGCGCACGTGACCCTCATCGTTCCAGGCGGCGATGCTGGCGCTCTGCACCGCCGGGTTCATCGCGCCGCCGTGGTAGGTACGGTATAGCAGGAATTCCTTCAGCAGCGCGGCGTCGCCGGCGACAAAGCCGGAGCGCAGCCCCGGCACGTTGGAGCGCTTGGACAGGCTGGAGAACATCACCAATCGCTCGAAGCTCCGGCCAAGCCTGTGCGCGGCTTCCAGTGCACCCAGCGGCGCGCGGCCTTCGTCGAAATAGATCTCCGAGTAGCACTCGTCCGACGCGATCACGAAGCCGTAGCGGTCCGACAGCGCGAACAGCTGCTGCCAGTCATCCAGCGACAGCACGGCGCCGGTCGGGTTGCCCGGGGTGCAGACGAACAGCAGCTGGACCTTCTTCCAGACGTCGTCGCTAATACGGCCGAACGCCGGGGCGAAGTTGCGCGCCGGGTCGCTGTTGGCGAACACGGGCGTGGCGCCGGCCAGCAGCGCGCCGCCTTCATAGATCTGGTAGAACGGGTTCGGGCACATCACCAGCGCGCCCGGCCGGGTGCCATCGACCACGGTCTGGGCGAAGGCGAACAGTGCCTCGCGCGAGCCGGTCACCGGCAGCACCTCGGTGGCGGCATTGACCTTGGGCAGCCCGTAGCGGCGTTCCAGCCAGCCGGCGATGCACTGTCGGAGTGCATCGGAACCAGCGGTGGTGGGATAATTCGCCAGCCCCGAAAGCGACTCGGCCAGCGCTTGCTTGATGAATTCGGGCGTCGGGTGCTTGGGTTCGCCGATGCCGAAGCTGATCGCCGGCTTGTCCGCCGCAGGCGTCACCTGCGAAAAGAGTACCCGCAGTTTCTCGAACGGGTAGGGCTGGAGCAGGTCGAGGCGCGGATTCACGGTAGCAGTCGGGGCCGGTTAAAACGACGCATTATAGAGGAACGGCGCGGGTTACCGTGCACCGGAGCCGCCCGCGCGGCCGGCCGGGGCGCGGATGGCGGGAATCACTTCGCAGTGATGCCGCCGGCGCCGTCCGGACTTGTCTGCTCGCCCGTCTCCGCATTACGGCAGCAGGCGCCGGCTCGCATCAAACAGAATTCCCTTCATGAGCACGAAAACCATTACACCCATTACGGCGCAGGCTGCGCCGGCCGACCGCCATGCGGTCAAGGCGTCTCTTTCCATCCTGCTGGGGGCCTCGGTCTGGGGCATCGCCTGGTTTCCGTACCGCGTGCTGGCCGGCTGGGGGCTGGGTGGCATGCACGCCGCCGCGCTGGTCAGCGCGGTCGCCGCGGTGCTGTCGCTGCTGGCATTCCGCCGCCAGCTGGCCGGGCTGCGCCCGCACTGGCTCTTTGTCGCGGTCGGGCTGGCAGCCGGCGTGACCAACGCCGGCTTTGTCTGGGGCAGCGTCAACGGCCATGTCATGCGCGTGCTGCTCCTGTTCTACCTGACGCCAGTCTGGACCGCGCTGTTCGCCCGGCTGTTCCTGGGCGAGCGGCTCTCGCCGGCGGGGCTGGGCCTGGTGGCGCTGGCCCTGTTTGGCGCCGGGCTGATGCTGTGGACGCCCGAAGTCGGCGTGCCGCTGCCGGGCAACGCCGCGGAATGGTCGGGGCTGATCGGCGGCATTGGCTTTGCCGTCAACAACGTGCTGTCGCGCCGGGCCGGCCAGCGCTTTCCCGACATGGATGCGCGCGTGCGTACCGTGGTGGTGTACCTCGGCTGCACCGTGATCGGCGTGCCGGCGGCACTGTTGCTTGACGGTACCTCGGTGGCGATCATGCCGGGCGCGCAGGTCAGCGTCGCCATGCTGGTGCTGGGCCTGGCCGCGGTGCTGGTGGTCAGCAACTCGGTGGTGCAATACGGCCTGCAGCGGCTGCCGGCCAACCGGGTGTCGCTGCTGATGCTGTTCGAGGTCGTGATCGCGGCGGTATCGGCGTGGTGGCTGGCGACCGAGGTGCTGAGCTGGAAGGAAGCGGCCGGCGGGCTGTGCATCATCGCTGCCGGCGCCCTGTCGGGGCTGGTGCACCGCAGCCGGCCGGCGCGTGCTTCGGCAGTGGCTGACGCCGGGCTGGCAGCTTAAGCCGTCGCCTTTGCGGCGTATGAATCACTTGCGCACGCGTGCTTTCAGATAGGCGGCAGTCAGCAGCGGCACGTCGAACGGCGGCAGGAACTGTCCGCGTACCGTGGCATCCGGCCCGACCAGGATCAGCGACCCGGGATAGGCTGCGTTGGCGGCAGGCGGCACGCCCGGCCTGGCGCCGAGATCGTCGATCATTCGCGCCAGCGTCTGCGGGCTGCCGGTGGCGCCCATGAAGCGGGCGTCGTACGGGGCAAGGTAGCGCCGCAGGGCGTCCGGGGTATCGCGCTGCGGGTCCAGCGAGATGAACAGCACCTGCGTGGTGGCAAGCTTCTGCGTCGTGCTGATGCGCTGGTACAACCCGGTCAGCGCCGTCAGCGCAGCGCCGCACGGTGCTCCGCAATGGGTGTCGCCCAGCAGCACGAGGGTCCAGCGGCCTTGCAGCTGCGCCTGGGTAAATGCGCGGCCATTCTGGTCGGTGAGGCTGAAATCGCCCACCGGCCAGCCGCGCGACGACAGGTCGGTGTGCTGGGTCTCGTTGTGCGTGGCCGGCGCAAGGCCCGGCAGTGCGACGGCGAAAAGGCACGCGGCCAGCCTGGCCAGCCATCGGTTCATGGTGAAACTCCCTGTCCGGATCGCAATGCAGCGGGATGGCCCGGTGCCGTGGCGCCTGCGCGCTCGGCAGTGCCTGCATTCGCTTCGGCAGTTGCGCTGGCACGCCACGAGCGCATCGCCACGAGCACGCTGGAACCGGCCATCAGCACCGCCGCGAGCACCGGTTGCAGCAGCCCGCCGGCGGCCAGCGCCAGCGCGATCGCGTTGTAGCCGAAGGCCCAGGCCAGGTTGGCCCGGACCGTGCGGCGTACCTGGCGCGCCTGCTGCAACAGCCACGGCAGGCTGGCCAGGCCCGAGCGCGGCAGCACGACGTCCGCGCTTTCGCGCGCCAGGTCGGAGGCGTTGCCCACGGCGATGCCGACGGAGGCAGCCGCCAGCACCGGGCTGTCGTTAAGGCCATCGCCGACCATGGCGACCAGCCCTGTGCCGGCAGCCCAGTCGCGCAGGGCAAGCACCTTGTCCTGCGGCAGCAGCCTGGCCCGCCACGCATCGATATGCAAATCGCCGGCCAGTGCCGCCACCGCGTGCGGATTGTCGCCGCTCAGCAGCAGCGTGCCCAGGCCCTGGCGCTGCATCTCGCCGATCACGTCGCCAACATGCGGCATCGGCAGCGTGCGCAGCGCGATCAGTCCGTGCGCCTGGCCCTCCCAGCCAACCAGTACCAGCGTGCATCCCAGTGGCGCCGTAGCCAGCAGGGCAGGTGGCACGTGCCAACCGAGCGTGCCGAGGAACGCGGGCGATCCCAGCGCGCAGTCCATGCCATCGAATCGACCGCACAGGCCCTCGCCGGCATTGGCCTCGACTTCGTTGGAGGCCACGGGCGGCGATGCCGCGGCGCGGGCCATGGCGGCAATCGCGCGGGCCGCCGGATGGTCCGAAGCCTGCGCCAGCGCAGCCGCCACGCGCAGGACTTCCGCATGGCTGGCGCCTGCTGTCTGCATGCCGACAGGGTGCAGCGTGTCGGCCGTCAGCGTGCCGGTCTTGTCGAAGGCAATGCCCTTGAGCCGTGCCAGCCGTTCCAGCACGTCGCCGCCGCGCACGAGAATGCCGCGTTGTGCAGCCAGTCCGATCGCCAACGCATGCGTGAGGGGGGCTGCGAGTCCCAGCGAGCACGGGCACGCGACCACCAGCACGGCCAGTCCGGCCAGCATCGCGGCGTCCGCCACCTGCGCCGGAGCGCCTGCCCGGCTGCCCCAGAACCACGCGCTGGCCGCGGCCAGCGCCAGCACGCCCGGGATGAACACGGCAATGGTGCGGTCGACGGTGTCGCCCGCCAGCGATTTGCGCACCAGCGCTTCACGCACCTGCCGGCCGATCTGCTGCCACCGGGTCTGCGAGCCGGCCACCGTGGCACGGACCAGCAGCGGGCGGCTGCCGTTGATGCTGCCGGCGTGCACCAGCGCCCCCGGTGGCTTGAACTGCGGCTCGCTCTGCCCGGTCAGGACGGCTTCGTCGCACTCCGAGCGGCCATCGACGACGATGCCGTCGACGGGCACGCGTTCGCCCGGCAGTATCCGCACCAGTTCGCCCGGCCGGATGTCGACGACGGCGCGCCAGCCTTCGGTGCCGCCCTCGACCACGCGCGCCTCGGCGCGTTCAGCCGCCAGCATCGGCGCGAGGCGGCGCGCGGTGCGTACGCGCACCTGCGCCTCAAGCAGGCGGCCCAGCGTAAACAGCAGCAGCACCATGGCGGCGGTGTCGAAATAGACCAGGCTCGAACCGCGCGATACCTGCCAACCTGAGTAGCAGTAGGCGGCGAGCACGCCGATGCAGACCAGGGTGTCGGTCGACAGCCGTCCCTGCCGCATGGCCTGCCACGCGCCTTCGGCAAATGGCCGCCCGAGCAGCAGCACCAGCGGCGTCGCCAGCGCCCACAGCAGCCAGTGAACCGGGCCACGCAGCCACGCTTCATCGCCGGTAAACGCATCGGCGTAGAGCAGCCAGCTGAACAACATGACGTTCATGGCGAGAAACCCGCCGACGCCGAACCGGATCAGCGCGGCGGCGGCCTGCGGTTCCTCGTGCTCGCCATGGTGAACCTGATAGGCCAGGCAGCAGCCATAGCAGCAGAACCAGTGCGCTTCACCGTCCAGCTCGCGCAGCTGGCCCAGCCGTCCGACCGGCAACTGGCAGTGACTGCAGGCGTGCGAGGTTTCGATGGGCATAGGCGGCCTGTCTAATGCAGGTGGGCGCTCATCGGCACCACGCCGCGCGCGAGCGTGATCAGGCCGAGCAGGACGATGAACGCGCCGGCGGCGCGCACACCCTGCATGCGCCAGCCCGGGCGCGCCGCAGGCGCAGGCAGGAAGCTGGCGATGACGGGCTGCACCGGGATGCCCGCAGGCCGATGCCGCGCGCGCCACCAGAGCCCGAGGCCACCCATCGCCAGCATGGTGGGCAAGGTGCCGAGCCCGAACGCGAGCATGATCTGCAGGCCGCCCAGTGCGGTTCCGCTGGCCGCCGCCTGCGCGGCAAAGGCGTAAACCAGCGGGCAGGGGAGAAAGCCGTTCAGCACGCCAAATGCCAGCGGCGCGCCAGGTCCGGGCCGGCGCAGCAAGGTGCGCAGCGATTGCGCCAGCCACTGCGCGCCCCCACCGCCCAGCGCATGGCCGCCTCGGCCAATGAGCCCGGCCAGGTTCAGCCCGATCAGCAGCATCAGCAGCCCGGACAGGATGGCCAGCCCGCGCTGCACCATGCTGGCCATGCTGCTTTCACCGGAGTGCCCGACGAGCAGCATGCCGAGATAGCCGGCCAGCGTGCCAAGGAACGCATAGCTGCCGATGCGGCCCAGGTTGTAGCCCAGGTGCCGCAGCAAGGTGGCAACGCGTCCGCCGGGCGCGGGGCCCAGGCCGCAGGCAAAGCCGCCGCACATGCCGGCGCAGTGCATGCTGCCGGCGACGCCTGCCAGGAAGACCAGCCACAGGTCGCTCATGGCCTCTCCCGCTACTTGCGTAACGCCAGGTAGGCCACCCAGGCAAAGAAGCCAACCGTCATGATGACGAAGATCCAGAAGGCGATCGCTTCGGCAAGGGTCATGACCGGCTCCGCTTATAGGAACTGCAGGCCGAGCACGTTCAGCGCGAGTTCGCCGAACAGGAAGGCCAGGTTCAGCAGGGCCAGCGCGAGCAGCAGTCTCGGTATCATGGTCGGCTCCGATGGTATGGCGGACGGTCGGCGGGCGGTTGGCTTAGCGCGTCAGGTCCAGCCCTGGCCCGAGCCCGCCCCAGTAGGCATAGCCGTAGTACAACGCCCAGACGAACAACACCAGGTAGACCACCAGCAGCCACACATTGATGCGGCCATGCCGCGCCTGGATATGGCCGCCGCCGTAGTCTTGGGTCTGCCGGTGATGCGGCTCTTCCGGCACGGCGGGCGGGCTGTCGCGTTCATCATTCATGGCCGGATGCCTCCGCTTCGTCGTCCTTGACTTCGGCCCGGTAGGCCTTGTACTTGATGGCTTCGACGTCTTCGAACAGCCCCGACAGCACGGCCCAGATAAACACGCAGACCGCGCCGAGGCTCATGAAGAAGGCCACCACGAATTGCAGCAAGGTGAGTTCGGCCATGCTCGTTCCCTCTGGCTAGCGCTCGTCGGCAAATGCGAAACCATGCCGCCTGGCCCACGCCTCGCCGGCATAGGTGCTTGGCTGGCCGGGCTGTCCCGGTTGGCCCGCCGCCGGCGCGCGATAGGCGTGGCGCGATTCGTCGGCGCGCAGGCCGGGGTCGTTCAGCGCGGCTTTCTGCCCGGGCGGGATCGGCAGCGGCTGGCCGGTCAGGGGATCGGTGTAGGCCGACAGCGACAGGACAAAGTAGGCCAACGCCCAGCGATCGTCTTCGGACACCGTGTCGCTGAACGACGGCATCGGCGTGCCGGACAGCCCCGTGCTCATGGTGCGGAAGATGTCCTTCACCGATGCCCCGGACTTGAACTGCCCGGTGGTCAGGTTGGCCGGCGGGATCGGGAAGCCGAAATCGTCCTCGAGTCCGGCCGCCTTTTCGCCATCGCCCTTGCCGGTGCGCCCGTGGCATTCCCAGCATTTGGCGCGGTCCCAGGCCTGCTTGCCGCGCTGGATCATTTCGGCCGAGGGCTTGGGCGGCACGCCGATAAAGATCGGCGCGAGCGGCGGCTCTTCGAGGAAGTAGAAGTAGGGCTTGTCGGGATTGCTGCGGTCGGCCGCCAGTACGTACTTGATGTACTGGATCACCGCCAGCCGGTCTTTTTCCGGAAGTTCGTGCCAGCTCGGCATCGCGGTGCCGCGCACGCCGCGCGTGATGGTGCGCAGCAGGTCGCCGTCATCCGGCATGGAGCCCGACGGCGTGAGGCGGAACTTGAACACGCCCAGCGTGAAATTGCGCGGGCGGTCCTTCTGCATGAACGCGGCGGCCGGTCCGTTGCCATCGCCCTTGACGCCATGGCAGCCCAGGCAGCGACGCTCATACACGTTCTTGCCGTGCGCGATCCACTCCTCCGAACGCGGGATGCTCGTCTGCGAGGCCTCCATCTGCTGCGGCTCGAAGCGGTCGCGCCACTTGCCGCGGTTGGTGCCCAGCTTTTGCAGGTAGGCCACCAGCGCGCGCAGGTCTTCCGTGTCGGCGATCAGGATCACGGTCTCGCCTGTGAATTCCTTGTTGGGGGTCAGGATCACGGGGTACTTCCCCCGCTCCGGGACATAGAGCAGGCCGGCCTGGTTGGGCGTCAGCGTGATGGTCTCGCTGCTGCCGAAATCGAACAGCTGCCGGGTCGCGGGCGTGTTCTCGACGGTGCGGCGCCCCTGCTGGTCGGTCACCAGCCGTGCGGTGTGCGGCTCGGAGAACAGCGCGGTGAAGCGCGGCATGATCGAGTCGGGCGACAACATGCGCGGATCCCAGAAGTGCGCCAGGTGCCAGGCATCGCTGAACTTCAGGCCGACGCGCGAGAGATCCGGGCCGATGCGCCGCGTCGAGAACAGGTGCGGCAGGTCAAACGCGTATTCGCCGGCCTGGGAGACCGGGCCCCAGCGCCGGGTCTCGCCGGTGACCGGGCGCACGAACTGCGAGTGGCAGTACCAGCAGCCTTCGCGCGTATAGACCTCGCGGCCCCGCAACTGCAGCGGCGTGTAGTCGGTGGCGCGTGCTTCCGTCCATTTCAGTTCGCCCAGGTCGGTGCGCACCACCTGGGTGACCTTGTCGGTGCGCGACTGCGGCTCCAGCATCGGCAGCACGCCCTGCACGAAGGCGGCCAGCGAGAGGCAGCCGAACCCCGCGATCAGTGCATAGAAGCGCAGGCCATAGCGGCCATCGGGGCGGCGCGGGGTCATGTTGACGCTCCGCGTGCGGCGCCCGTGGCGCTCGGTGCCGTGGCGGGCTCGGCCGCCATCACGGTGCGCATCAGGTTGTAGACCAGCAGCGACATGCCGATGTCCATCGAGATGCCGGCAGTCGTGCGCACCAGCCAGTAGGGCCGGATGGCTACCAGCGAGTCCAGCCATTCCACGCCCGCCATCAGCATGTAGCCCTGCTGCAGGCCGGCCATGGTCAGGTCCAGTCCCATCAGGCTGATGCCGAAGGTGATCAGCCAGAACGACCAGTTGCCGAGCCGCGCCGACCATAGCGGCCGCGCCACCAGCCTGGGTATCACGTAGACCGTGCCGCCGATGGCCCACACCACGAAGGTGCCGAATACCGTCAGGTGCGAGTGCGAGATGACGAAATCGCTGAAATGCGTTGGCTGCTGGATCGCGCGCAGGGCCTCGGTCGAGCCCTGGAAGCAGCCCGCGAGGTACATCAGCGAACCCATGATCAGGAATTTGGCGGTCAGGTTCTGGGTAAAGGTGTGCCAGCGGCCCATCATGGTGCCGAAGAAATTCTGCAATACCGTCCAGACCGGCACGATCAGCAGCATCGAGGTGATGATCGCCAGCGTCTCGGCCCAGTCGGCGATGGGGCTGTACAGGTAATGGTGGATGCCGACGAAGGGATAGAACAGCGCCAGCGACCAGAACCCCACCAGCGACAGCTTGTGGCTGTAGACCGGGTTCTGCACGCTCGCCGGCAGGAAATAGTAGATCAGCACGTAGCCGGCAGGCGTGATCCACAGCCCCACGATGTAGTGGATGAACAGGCCGTGGAAGGCGGCGCTGTTGATGCCGGTGATGGTGTACGGCAGGATAAAGCTGCCGAGTACCAGGTTCATCACGGTCCAGACAAAGGCGCCGATCAGGTACCACACTGCCACATAGAGTTGCGGCTCGCGCCGGTGCGCGATCGTCATCAGGAACTGCACGGTGGTGACCGTCACCACGAAGAAGATGATGGCGTCGATCGCAAGCGGGAATTCGCCGGCCTCCAGGCCCTGGTTGTAGCCGAGCATCAGCGACGCCATGCCGGCAACCAGGCCCAGGTTCCACACCCATACCAGCCAGTGTCCCCACCGGCCTTTCCATACCGGCACGCCGCACAGGCGCGGCAGCAGGTAGTAGCACAAGCCGATGAACAGCGTGGAGAAGGCGCCGAAGATCACGCCATTGACATGCATCGGCCGCAAGCGGCCGAAAGTCAGGTATTGCGAGGTCCCCAGGTAGTCTGGGAAGTTGAACAGGCTGGAGATGGTCACGCCGATGCTGGGCGTGAACATCAGCCAGAACAATCCCCAGTAGAGCCACTTGAGAATAAGCCCGCGGTCGATCAGCGAATCCAGGTCAGGAAATGCTTCGGATGGGTCCGATGTCGCGCGGGCGGCAGTCATATGCTTTTATCTCCCTTCGTTATCGCAGCCGGCCACGCGCTCAGTGCCTGCCTGGATCGAGCTTGCTGTTGCGGTTCGAGTAGTAGATGTACGCCTCGAGCGCTTTCATGGCGGGCCCGTTGGGGTCGATCTTCTCGCCTTCGTTGGGTTTCTCGATGCACCAGTTGATCATGTCCCGCAGCGTGGCGAACTCGTTCATCTGTTCCTGGAACTTGGGAAACTCATGCGGATGGGTGTCCGACGCATACGGGTGGCACATGGCGCAGGCAACACCGGTGTTCGACAGCTTGACGTTCAGCCGCTGCTGCGCACCGGAATCGCCGTGGAACAGCTGGTCGCCGACCTTCACCTGTTCCATGAACACCTCTTCAAACGCTTTCAGCTGATCTGCCGTGTGGGGTTCCTTGTGCGCCATCGGCTGGTCGCTGTCGTAGCCGAGCAGCAGCAACACGGCTACCCCAGCCGCCAGGGCCCGGGCATGCCATTTGTCGTTCTTCATCATTCGCTCCTCACGCATTTCTGCGCCGGATCAGGGGTGCCGGCCGGGCTAGATCCGGTCGGCCACGCGCGGGCTGAGCACCTGGTTGCGGTTGTCCTCAGTGCCGGAATCCGCCGGCTGGTCGGCGAAGACCGTCTTGCGCCACATCTTGTATTCGTTCTCCACCCGTCCCTGCGGGGTCATGGTCAGCGTGCTCCAGCCCACGCCGTCGAAGTGATCGCCCGGATCGGCGCGAATCATCGGCTTGGTCAGCAGCGGCACGCCTTCCGGCGCGTAGGGCCATGGCCACGACGTGGCCAGCATGCCGATCGAGCGCACCTTGCCGATCTCGTTGTAGAGCACCTGGTGCGTATGACCGTGGATATTGGTGACGTTGGCGTAGGGCTTGAGGATTTCATGCGCCTCGCGCCAGTCGCGGATCCAGAAATTCCAAGGCGGGTAGTACTCGTACAGCGGCGTATGCGTGAACAGGATGACCGGGCTGCTCTTGGGCCAGTTCGACAGCGTGCTGTTGAGCCAGCGCATTTGCTTTTCGCCGATCGCCGACCAGGCACCACCCAGAGTGCCGTCGAGCGTGGCCATATGTCCCATGCGCTCTTTCGGCGTCATCTTGCGTGCCGTCCAGAAGTCAGGTGCGGCAGCGACCGTATTCAGGCCGATCACGCGCACGCCTTTGTGGTCGAAGGTCCAGGGCGTGTTGCCGAAGGTCTTGTTCCAGGTCGACCCCATGTCGAGGTACCAGTCGTGCTCGCCCGGGATGAAGACCTTGCGGACCTTCACTTCCTTCAGCAGTTCGGCGCCGAGTTGCAGCTCGACAGGATCGCCCAGCTGCGCCAGGTCGCCGCCGAAGATCATGAAGTCAGCCGGCGGATTCATCGCCTGCACTTCCTTGAAGGCGCGCACCGTCTTTTCCACGAAGCGGGAGTTGAGCTCCCTCGGATAAAGGTGCGTGTCGGAGACCCAGGCAAAGCGGAAGCTCTGCCCGGTTTGCCCGTAGGCCACCTCAAGAGTGTTCAGGAGCGGGAAGAACCCGCATGCGGCGGCGCCCGCAACGCCTTTGAGCAGCGCCTGGTGCAGGAATGTGCGGCGCGTCCATACTGCTGCGCCTTCCGGGCGATCGCCCGGACCGGCCAGGGTCCGGTGCAACTCGCGTCGTTCGAGTTGGAATGAGTTCATCTGGCGGTCCTCCGCCCCCCGGGGGATGATGAAGTTGGCAGCGGCGAAACTGAACGCGCTATTTCTTTTTCAGTTCGATCGAGAGTTTCGCGGTCTGGCCGCCGGCTACCGTGACTGGCGTCTCGGTATCGCCGGTGTAGTACTGCGTGGCAACCAGGGTGTAATTGCCTGGTGGAACGTCGTCGATGCGGAAGCTGCCGTCTTCGCCGGTCAGCGCGTAGTACGGGCTATCGGCGACATAGATGTGGGCCAGCATCCAGCCGTGCGCGTCGCACTCGACCCGGACCAGCCCGGGCCGCGGAAGTTCGCGCGTGATCTTGACCCCTTTCTCGGGTAGCGCAAGGTTGAATGCCGTGCGCTGTCCGTAGAAGCCGTGGGTATTGTGCAGTATCGGATCAGAGCTGGTGACTTCAAGCTTGCCGGCTCGGATCACCTGCACGGCAGGCTTGAAAATGCAGTGTTCCTGGTCGAGCACCGGGATCTTGTCGGGGGTACCCCAGGCCTTCCCTTTGGGCACTTCCTTCAGGTACACGACGGCATCCTGGACGCCTTTGCCGGCGCCCACGCGGATCTGTGGTTCATCGCGCGGGCCGCCGCAGACTTCGCGGTCCTTGGTGGGGATGATCTTGCGGATCGGGACGGTGCCCTGGAAAGTGACCTTGCCTTCGATCTTGCCGCCCCCGCTGACCGGGGCGACTTCATAGGCAAAGGTGGGGACGCTGAACAGGCTGAGTACTGCCAGTTGCATGCAGCAAGCTTTGCGAAGAAAGAAACACATGCTGTTTCCCCGCCTTTCAGCGCCATGCGGTGCGCTCACTCTTGTTGTTCCCCCCGGACATGCAAGGCGCAGCAGGATGCTATGGGTTGTCGCTGAAGCATAGTACGCAGGCTGCCCAATGCAAAGCGCAACGGACATTTGGTGCGGCAGCACGTGATGGGACGGACGCAGCCAGCCAGCGTGCGCTTGACAGTGCGTACTACCGTGGCCCGCTGTAGCTGCTGCAAGTCGCGTACAGCCACCTCAAGGCCTACGAGGCCCATCGGAGCCACTTTCGATAAACGAGGCAGACACCAGCAGGGTAGAACAGGCGGCGGTCACCGCGGACGCGCTCTAGCTCGATTGCCGGTTATTGATGTCGCTGATGGACCACGCCCGGGCGGCCGCCGACAGTTCACGCATGCTTGGTCCTCCTGGAAATTGCCGCAAGGGCAGGGCTTCGGGGGGGGGCTTTCATGGTGCGCGGCTCCCGGAGCGAATCCGGGATCACGCCGACAGTGCAGAGACTAGCATTTACCCTAATTAGTTTCCCGGCCACGTCACAGGCGTGCCGGCCGGGCACGCCGCCGATGAATGCCAAAGTGCTTGCGGAATCCCCTGTAAGGGACGGAAAAGCAAGGGAAATCGGGGTAGGAATATGGCGCCGGGGCAACCGCCAAACGGGCCGGCGAAGGCATCTGCGATGGTATGATTAGCCCCAATTCTCGGGCCCGGGGGGTATTTTGAGGCGCAGGCGGCACGCCGCGCCGGCTCCCGCGCAGCCCGGCTTCTGAACATTGCTATAGCCCCGATACCAGGCTGCGCGCGGTACCCAAGACGGACCGCTGGCGGCCGATACCACACGAGAAACCGTGCGACTATCCTCGATCAAGCTGGCGGGCTTCAAGTCATTCGTCGATCCCACCAATTTCCAGGTGCCGGGCCAACTGGTCGGCATCGTCGGTCCCAACGGCTGCGGCAAATCCAACATCATCGACGCGGTGCGCTGGGTGCTGGGCGAGTCACGCGCTTCGGAGCTGCGCGGCGAGTCCATGCAGGACGTGATCTTCAACGGTTCCACCGCGCGCAAGCAGGCCGGCCGGGCCAGCGTCGAACTGGTGTTCGACAACGCCGAAGGCCGCGCCGCCGGCCAGTGGAGCCAGTACGCCGAAGTGGCGGTCAAGCGCGTGCTGACCCGCGACGGCACCTCGTCCTACTACATCAACAACCAGCCGGTGCGCCGGCGCGACATCCAGGACATTTTCCTGGGCACGGGCCTGGGCCCGCGCGCCTACGCCATCATCGGGCAGGGCATGATCTCGCGCATCATCGAGGCCAAGCCCGATGACATGCGCATCTTCCTGGAAGAAGCCGCGGGGGTGTCCAAGTACAAGGAGCGCCGGCGCGAGACCGAGAACCGCCTGTCCGACACGCGCGAAAACCTGACCCGCGTCGAGGACATCCTGCGCGAACTCGGCACCAACCTGGAAAAGCTGGAAGGCCAGGCCGAAGTCGCCCAGCGCTTCAAGACGCTGCAGTCCGATGGCGAAGAAAAGCAGCACCTGCTGTGGCTGCTGCGCAAGCGCGAGGCGCAGGTCGAGCAGGAACGCCACCAGCGCGCCATCGAGCAGGCCCAGATCGACCTGGAAGCGCAGACCGCGCAGCTGCGCCATGTCGAGGCCGAGCTGGAAACCATGCGCGCCGCGCACTATGCCGCATCCGACGGCATGCATGCGGCGCAGGGCGCGCTGTACGAAGCCAATGCCGAGGTCAGCAAGCTCGAGGCCGAGATCCGCTACGTGGTGGAGTCGCGCAACCGCGTGCAGGCCCAGATTGCCGCGCTGACGGCGCAACGCGAGCAGTGGCAGGGCAAGGCCGAGCAGGCCACCGACGAACTGGCGCAGGCCGAAGAGAACCTGGCCGTGGCCGAGGGCCGCACGGTCGAGGCGCAGGAGGCGGTGGCGCACAAAAACGACGAGCTGCCGACGCTGGAAGGCCTGTGGCGCGATGCCCAGCAGCTGCTCAACGAGCAGCGCGCCGGCATCATGCAGGCCGAGCAGGCGCTCAAGCTCGAAGCCGCGCAGCAGCGCAGCGCCGACCAGATGCTGCAGCAGCTGGAGCAGCGCCGCGAGCGCCTGTCGGCCGAGGAAAAGGGCCTGGACCGTCCGGATGAAACCCGGCTGGAACAGGGCCGCGCCGAGCTGGCCGAGCAGGAGGCGCTGGTCGAGGAAGCCCAGGCCGTGCTGGCCGATGCCGAAGAAAGCGTGCCGCGCCTCGATGAAGAGCGCCGCGCCGCGCAGGCGCGCGTGCATAGTGAAGCCGCCGCGATCGCGTCGCTGGAAGCGCGCCTGCATGCGCTGCGCCAGCTGCAGGAGAACGTGCAGACCGACGGCAAGGTGCAGCCCTGGCTGGCGAAGCACGAGCTGGCCGAGCTGCCGCGCCTGTGGAAGAAGGTCCATATCGAGGCGGGCTGGGAAAACGCGCTGGAATCCGTGCTGCGCGAGAAGCTGAACGCGCTGGAAATTTCCAACCTGGACTGGGTCAAGGCCTTCCTGACCGACGCGCCGCCGGCCAAGCTCGCGTTCTACTCGCCCCCGGCCGCGGCCCGTCCGCTCGAAACGCCGGCGGGGCTGCGTCCGCTGATGTCGCTGGTGCAGATCACCGAGCCGGGCATCCGCGCAGTGATGCAGGACTGGCTGGCCGATATCTTCGTCGCCACCGACATGGCGCAGGCGCTGGCCACGCGCGGCACGCTGCCCGAAGGCGCGTCGTTCGTGGTGGCCCAAGGCCACCTGGTGGGCCGCAACGCGATCCAGATCTACGCCGCCGATTCCGAACAGGCCGGCATGCTGGCGCGCGAGCAGGAAATCGAAAACCTGCAGAAGCAGGCGCGTGCGCAGGCGCTGCTGTCTGACGAAGCCAAGACCCAGGCAGTACGTGCCGAGGCTGCGTACACGCAGGCCAGCCAGGCGCTGGGCGAGGCCCGCACGCGCGCCGAGCAGGCCACGCGCCGCGTGCATGCGCTGCAGATGGACGTGCTCAAGCTGTCGCAGGCGATGGAGCGCTATTCCGCGCGCAGCGGCCAGATCCGCGAGGAGCTGGAAGAAATCCACGCGCAGATCGAAGAGCAGCGCGCGATCCGTGCAGAATCCGAAGCCAGCTTCGAGCAGCACGACGCCGCGCTGGCCGAGATGCAGGCCTCGCACGAAGACCAGCAGATGGCCTTCGAGGCGCTGGACAGCAAGCTGTCGGCCGCGCGCCACCAGCTGCGTGACTTCGAGCGCGCGGCGCAGGAAGCGCTCTTTGCCGAGCGCAACCTGTCCAGCCGCATCGACGAACTGCGCCGCAATATCCAGGTCGCGGCGGACCAGGCCGAGCGCATCGCCGAATCGCTGGAGAACGCCCGCGCCGAGCTTGAAACCATCAACGAGCAGACCGCGCATACCGGCCTGCAGGATGCGCTGGAACTGCGCGCCGAGAAGGAAGCCAGGCTCACCGTCGCGCGCACCGAACTCGATGCGCTGTCGGCGCAGCTGCGCCAGTTCGACGAGCAGCGCCTGGCCGCCGAGCGCAGCCTGCAGCCGCTGCGCGACCGCATCACCGAGCTGCAGCTCAAGGAGCAGGCCGCGCGCCTGAACCAGGAGCAGTTCAGCGAGCAGCTGACCACGGCGCAGGTCGACGAAGCCGGGCTGGCGCACAAGCTCACCGGCGACCTGAAGCCGTCGTACCTGCAGGGCGAAGTCACGCGCATCAACAACGCCATCAACGCGCTGGGCCCGGTCAACATGGCCGCGCTCGAGGAACTGGCGGCGGCGCGCGAGCGCAAGACCTTCCTCGATGCGCAGTCGGCCGACCTGAACGACGCCATCAACACGCTGGAAGACGCGATCGCCAAGATCGACCAGGAAACCCGTGCGTTGCTGCAGGGCACCTTCGACCAGGTCAACCACCATTTCGGCGAGCTGTTCCCGTCGCTGTTCGGTGGCGGCCAGGCGCGCCTGATCATGACCGGCGAGGAAATCCTCGACGCCGGCGTGCAGGTGATGGCGCAGCCCCCGGGCAAGAAGAACTCGACCATCCACCTGCTGTCGGGCGGCGAGAAGGCGCTGACCGCGATTGCGCTGGTGTTTGCGATGTTCCAGCTCAACCCGGCGCCGTTCTGCCTGCTGGACGAGGTGGACGCGCCGCTGGACGATGCCAACACCGAGCGCTACGCCAACATGGTGGCGCGCATGTCGGACAAGACTCAATTCGTTTTCATCTCACATAACAAGATCGCCATGGAAATGGCTCATCAACTCATTGGCGTGACCATGCAGGAGCAAGGCGTTTCGCGGATCGTGGCCGTGGATATGGACGCGGCGGTTTCGATGGCGGAGGCAGCATGAGCCGTAAGCAGGAGCCCCGAGACCACAATGCTGTGACCAACATGGGCGCTTTGGAGATTGCAGCATGAAGCTGAACATGGACCTGCAGACCGCGCTGATCGTCGCGGGTTTGGTATTCCTGGTGCTGCTGTTTGGCTACAACCAGTGGCAGATCCGCAAGGCGCGCCGTCCGCGCGAGCTGAGCCCCGAGGACGACCTGCCGCCGATGCGCGAGCCGGTGGTCGGCCAGGCCACTGCCCCGGAGACCGCGGCGCGGCTGCACGAGGCCAACGCCGAGTCGGTGCAGCGGCGCGAGCCGACGCTGGCGCCGGGCACGCCGGCAGCATCGTCGCAGCCCAACCACGTGGCCGCCGCGGCCGCGGCCGCGGCCAGCACCGCCGATGCTGACGAGGCCGTGGCCGAGGAAGTCGCGGTGGCTGCCGGCGTGGTGCAGGCCGAGCCCGGCGCCGCGGCCGGCGACGCCGAGGCCGAATCCGCCCCGGCGACGGGCCCCGCGGTGGCCGATGCGCCGGCACCCGCTGCGGCGCCCGTACCCGCCCCAGCGCCGGCACCGATCCCGGCCCCGGTTCCGGCCCCGCTCGCCGCCGTTCCCGACGGCCAGCCCGCGCCGGCCGTGGTCGATCCGCTGATCGACTGCATCGTGCCGCTGCACCTGGAGCGCAAGGCCTCCGGCGACCGCATCCTGCCGCTGACCGGGCGGCTGCGCCGTGCCGGCACCAAGCAGGTCCATATCGAGGGTCTGCGCGCCGAAGCCAATGCCTGGGAACCGGTCACCGCCGGCCACCAGTACGAAGACCTGCAGGTCGGCGTGCAGCTGGCCAACCGCAGCGGCCCGCTCAATGCGCTGGAGTTCTCCGAGTTCATCACCGCGGTGGAATCGCTGGCCGAGGCGCTCGACGCCTCCGCCGACCTGCCCGACATGAGCGAGACCGTGGCCAACGCGCGCGAACTGGATGGCTTTGCCGCCGGCAGCGACGTGCAGCTGGGCGTCAATGTGATTTCCGACGGCGCGCCGTGGTCGGCCGCCTACGTGCAGAACGTGGCCACGCAGGACGGGCTGGTGCTGTCGCGCGACGGCACGCGCTTTATCCGCTATCAGGCCAATGCCGAAGGCGTGCAGCGCCCGCTGTTCACGCTGCAGTTCGGCGATACCAACTTCCTGCGCGACGACCTGACCGTCAAGTCCGGGCGCCAGATCACGCTGCTGCTCGACGTGCCGCTGGCGGACCAGGGCGCCAGGCCGTTCAAGACGGTTTGCGAATACGGCAACACGCTGGCCCAGCGCATGGGCGCGCAACTGGTCGACGACAATATGCGCCCGCTGACCGAAGCCTCGTTCATCGCCATCTTCAGCCAGCTGGAAACGCTGTACCAGAAGCTGGAAGCGCGCGGCATGCCGGCCGGCTCGCCGGTGGCGCTGCGCTTGTTCAGCGTCTAGCCGGAGCCTGCCATGACCGCAAAACCACGCGGCGCGCAGGCTGAAGCCTCCGCGCCCGCCGGCGGCTTGCCGCCCGAAGCCGCGGCCAGGCGCGTCGCCTGGCTGCACGACGAGCTCAACCGCCACAGCTACCAGTACTACGTGCTGGACGCGCCCACCATCCCGGATGCCGAGTACGACGCGCTGTTCGCCGAACTGATGGCGCTCGAGCTGGAGCATCCCGAGCTGCAGTCGCCGGATTCGCCCACGCAGCGCGTCGGCGGCGAGGCGCTGGCCGCCTTCGACACGGTGCGCCACCGCGTGCCGATGCTGTCGCTGAACAACGGGTTCGCCGACGACGACGTGCTCAACTTCGACCGCCGCTGCGCGCAGGGCCTGGGCCGCACCGCACCCGCGGCGGGCGAGGCCGACCTGTTCAGCGCGGCTGACGCGGTGGAGTACTCCTGCGAGCTGAAGTTCGACGGGCTGGCCATGTCGCTGCGCTATGAAGACGGCCGGCTGGTGCAGGCCGCCACCCGCGGCGACGGCGAGACCGGCGAGGACGTGACCGTCAACGTGCGCACCATCAAGGCGATCCCGCTGAAGCTGCGCGGCCAGGCGCCGGCGGTACTGGAAGTGCGCGGCGAGGTCTTCATGTATCGCCGCGATTTCGCCAAGCTCAACGCGCGCCAGGCGGAAGCCGGCGAAAAGACCTTCGTCAATCCGCGCAACGCCGCTGCCGGCAGCCTGCGCCAGCTCGATCCGCGCATCACCGCGAAGCGGCCGCTGTCGTTCTTCGCCTATGGCCTGGGCGAGCTGCAGGGCGTGGACCGCCCGCCCACGCACAGCGCCATGCTCGACGGCTTCGATGCGCTGGGCCTGCCGGTGTGCAAGGAACGCGCCGTGGTCAAGGGGGCGCAGGGATTGCTCGGTTTCTACCGCGATATCGGCGAGCGCCGTGATGACCTGCCATACGATATCGACGGCGTGGTCTACAAGGTCAACGCGCTGGCCGAGCAGGACCGGCTGGGCTTTGTCTCGCGCGCGCCGCGCTTTGCGCTGGCGCACAAGTTCCCGGCGCAGGAAATGACCACCATCGTCGAGGACATCGAGGTGCAGGTCGGCCGTACCGGCGCGATCACGCCGGTGGCGCGGCTGCAGCCGGTGTTCGTCGGCGGCGTGACCGTGACCAATGCCACGCTGCATAACGAGGACGAGATCCGCCGCAAGGATGTCCATATCGGCGATACCGTGATCGTGCGCCGCGCCGGTGACGTGATCCCGGAGGTGGTGGCGGTGGTTGTTGAGCGCCGTCCGGCGGATGCGCGCGCCTTCGTGATGCCGACGGCCTGCCCGGTGTGCGGTTCGCATATCGAGCGGCTGGAAGACGAGGCGATCGCGCGCTGCACCGGCGGCCTGATCTGCGCGGCACAGCGCAAACAGGCGCTGCTGCATTTTGCGCAGCGCCGTGCCATGGATATCGAAGGGCTGGGCGACAAGGTGGTCGAGCAGCTGGTGGACCAGGGCATCGTGCGCACGCCGGCCGACCTGTACAAGCTTGGCGTGGCCAAGCTGGCGGCGCTGGAGCGCATGGCCGACAAGTCGGCGACCAACCTCGTCGCGGCGATCGAGGCGTCGCGCGAGACGACGCTGAACCGCTTTATCTTCGCGCTCGGCATCCGCCACGTGGGCGAGGCCACCGCCAAGGATCTCGCCAGGCATTTCGGCAAGCTCGACGGGCTGATGGCCGCCGACGAAGCCGCGCTGCTCGAGGTCAACGACGTCGGCCCGGTGGTGGCGCAGTCGATCGCGCACTTCTTTGGCGAGCCGCATAACGTCGAGGTCATCGAACAACTGCGCGCCGCAGGCGTACACTGGCCGGAGAGCGAGCCGGCCGCCAGGACGCCGGCGCCGCTGTCGGGCAAGACCTTCGTGCTGACCGGCACGCTGCCGACGATGTCGCGCGAGGACGCCAAGGAATTGCTAGAGGCCGCGGGCGCCAAGGTGGCGGGCTCGGTGTCGAAGAAGACCGACTATGTGGTCGCTGGCGCCGAAGCCGGCAGCAAGCTGGACAAGGCCGAGGCGCTGGGCGTGCCGGTGCTGGACGAGGCCGGCATGCTCGCGTTGCTGGCAGAAGCGGGCGCCGCGCCCGCGCAGGATTAGACCGGGGAAACAGCCATGATCCGCGAGATTCTCAAGATGGGCGATCCGCGCCTGCTGCAGGTGGCGCGGAAGGTCGAGCGTTTCAATACGCCCGAACTGCGCACGCTGATCGAAGACATGTTCGACACCATGGACCACGCCAACGGCGCGGGGCTGGCCGCGCCGCAGATCGGCGTGGACCTGCAGGTGGTGATCTTCGGCTTCGACCGCAACCCGCGCTATCCGGATGCGCCGATGGTGCCCAAGACGGTGCTGATGAACCCTGTGCTGGAGATGCTGTCGGACGAGCTGGAAGACGGCTGGGAAGGGTGCCTGTCGGTGCCCGGCCTGCGCGGGGTGGTGCCGCGGCATGTGCGGCTGAAATACAGCGGGTACGACCTCATGGGCAACCGGATCGAGCGGGTTGCCGAGGGCTTCCATGCGCGCGTGGTGCAGCATGAGTGCGACCACCTGCAGGGCATTCTTTACCCGATGCGGATCCGGGATTTTTCGCGGTTTGGGTTTACCGAGACCCTGTTTCCGGATTTGCCGGCCAATAGCGACGAGTGATCGCCTGCTGCCGGTTTGCTCCCTCTCCCGCAAGCGGGAGAGGGAGCACGCAATCGGTACAGACATGAGGCTGTGGCAATTTGCCAAAGTCTGTCAAAAAAAGCGGCCATCGCGGCCGCTTTTTTCACATCAGAACTTCTCGAACTGCCCCAGGAACCGCCACTTCCCCGGCGGCAGGTCGCCCAGCACCACGCGGCCCATGCGCACGCGCTTCAGGCCAACCACTTCCAGCCCGACCTGCTCGCACATCCGGCGGATCTGGCGCTTGCGGCCCTCGCGCAGCACGAAGCGCAGCTGTTCTTCGTTCTGCCAGCTGACCTTGGCCGGCTTGAGCAGCACGCCGTCCAGCGACAGGCCGTGGCGCAGCAGCTCGAGCTGGTCGGCGGGGAATGCCTCGCTGACATTGCGCTCGACCGCACCTTGCGGGCCGTGCCAGACCACGCGCACCAGGTACTCCTTCTCGACGTTCGAATCCTCGCCGATCAGCGCGCGCGCGACGCGGCCATCCTGCGTCAGCACCAGCAGGCCGGTTGAGTCGATATCGAGGCGGCCGGCGGGCGCCAGGCTCTTGCGTTGCCACGGCGCGAAACGCTTGCGCGACGGGTCGCCTTCCCACTGGTTCTCGGCGGTGAACAGCACCGCGGCGGGCTCGTAGCCGTCCTCGGCCTGGCCGGAGACGTATCCCACCGGCTTGTGCAGCAGCACGGTGACGCGCTCGCCCTGTTCGGAGCGCGCTTCCTGCAGGATCTCGATTTCGGCATCCGGGCGGATGCGGCTGCCCAGCTCGGTCACCGGCTTGCCGTCGACCAGCACCCAGCCGCGCGGAATCCATTCATCGGCTTCGCGGCGCGAGCACAAGCCGAGTTCGGACATGCGCTTGGACAGGCGCACCAGGCCGTCGTCATGGGTAGCCTCGGGCGCGGCATCGGCGCGGGCGGGCTGCTGCGGGCGCGGGGCCGGTGCCTGCGGCCGGGAGGTGCCGGCGGTGCGGATGCGGTCCGCGGCATCGCTGAAGCGGCGCGCCGGCGCCGAGCCTTCGTGGCGGCGTTCGCCGGTGGGGGCAGGGCGACGGGGACGGTTTTCGTCGTCGCCGTAGCGCCGCGGACGGTTGTCGTCATCGCCAAAGCGCCGCGGCGGACGCGACTCATTGCCTTCGAAGCGACGCGGGCGGGCTTCGCCGCGGTCGTCGCCATAGCGGCGCGGACGGTTGTCGTCGTCGCCGAAGCGCCGCGGCGGACGCGATTCATTGCCTTCGAAGCGGCGCGGGCGGGCTTCGCCGCGATCGTCGCCATAGCGGCGCGGACGGTTGTCGTCGTCGCCGAAGCGCCGCGGCGGACGCGATTCATTGCCTTCGAAGCGGCGCGGGCGGGCTTCGCCGCGATCGTCGCCATAGCGGCGCGGACGGTTGTCGTCGTCGCCGAAGCGCCGCGGCGGACGCGATTCATTGCCTTCGAAGCGGCGCGGGCGGGCTTCGCCGCGATCGTCGCCATAGCGGCGCGGACGGTTGTCGTCGTCGCCGAAGCGCCGCGGCGGACGCGATTCATTGCCTTCGAAGCGGCGCGGGCGCGCCTCGCCACGATCGTCGCCATAGCGGCGTGGACGTTTGTCGTCGTCGCCAAATCGCCGCGGCGGACGCGACTCATTGCCTTCGAAGCGGCGCGGACGAGCCTCACCACGATCGTCGCCGTAGCGGCGCGGACGATTGTCGTCGTCGCCAAAACGTCGAGGCGGGCGCGCTTCGCCTTCGGCACGGCGCGGCCGTGCCTGGCGCTCGCCGTCAGCGGGCCGCGGCGGACGCGGCTTGCGCACGTCGCCGCCCGATTGCGCTTCGCCTGGCGCGCGGCGGCCGGCACTCTTGCCGCCGTCATTCTGCTGCGCACGCTTGATGCCTTCGGTCACGGCCCGCACGCGGTTGCGGTTCAGGTCCGAAACCCGCACCGGGCGGTTGCCGGTCTTGCGCGCGGCCGTGCCGGTATCGCTTGCGGCCTTGATGCCTAGCGTCTTGCGCTTCGGCGAATTGCTGTCGGTCATATCGTTGATGCTGTCCGCCGCCTCAGATTGCGAGGGCGGCGAGCAAGTCCTGTTCAAGCTGAATCTGCAATCGGTTGTCGGCGGCCAGGCGGCTGCCGTCTACCAGGAACACGTCTTCGACGCGTTCGCCCAGGGTGTTGATGCGTGCCGAATGCACGGACACGCGATGCCGTGCCAGTACGCGGGCGATGGCGTACAGCAGGCCGGTGCGGTCGTTGGCGGAAAGCGACAGCAGGTAATACTGGCCGCGCTCGTCCGCGCGCAGGTCCACGCGCGGCTTGATCGGGAAGCTGCGCGACTGGCGCGACAGGCGTCCCTGCGTGGGCTCGGGCAGGGCGTCCTGCTGGCGCAGCTTTTCGCAAAGCTCGTGCTCCACCAGCGCGATGATGTCGCGGTAGTTGCCACGGTAGTTGTCATTTCCTGCCATGCCGGGGTCCGTGACCTGGAACGTGTCCAGCGCGTAGCCGTGCCGGGTGGTGTGGATCTTGGCGTCCTGGATCGAAAACGCCTTGCGCTCGAAATAGCCGCAGATGCGCGCGAACAGGTCGGGCTGGTCCTGCACGTAGACAGCCACCTGCAGGCCTTCGCCCGCAGGCGAGATGCGTGCCTTCACTACGGGTGCGGGGCTGTCGACCTTGTCGTACAGGTGCCGCGTGAGCCAGGCGATATCGCGCGCATCGTGGCGCAGGAAGAAGGCCACGTCGAGCTGCGCCCACAGCCGCTTGCCGAGCTCGGGATCGAACGCCTTGAGCCGCAGCGTCGAGATGGTTTCTTCCTTGCGCTGCGCCCACAGCGAGTGCGAATCGACCCTGGCGCCGCCGAGCACGCGCAGCGTGATCCGGTACAGGTCTTCCAGCAGCTTGCCCTTCCACGCGTTCCAGACCTTGGGGCTGGTGCCGCGGATATCGGCCACCGTCAGCAGGAACAGCGCGGTCAGGTAGCGTTCGCTGCCGACCACGCGCGCGAAGGCATGAACCACTTCCGGATCGGTCAGGTCCTGCTTCTGCGCCACGTGGCTCATGGTCAGGTGGTGCTCGACCAGCCAGCTGATCAGGTCGGCATCTTCGCGCGCGATGCCATGCTGCTTGCAGAAGCGGCGCGCGTCCTGCGTGCCGAGCTTGGAATGGTCGCCGCCGCGGCCCTTGGCGATGTCATGGAACAGCGCCGCCACCCACAGCACCCACGGCTTGTCGAAGCTCGCCATCAGCTGGCTGCAGAACGGGAACTCGTGCGTGTGCTCGACGATGGCGAAGCGGCGCATGTTGCGCACTACCATCAGGATGTGCTGGTCCACGGTGTAGACGTGGAACAGGTCGTGCTGCATCTGCCCGACGATGCGGCGGAAGTTGATCAGGTAGCGCCCCAGCACGCTGGTCTGGTTCATCAGCCGCAGCGCGTGAGTGATGCCTTGCGGCTCCTGCATGATGGCCAGGAACAGGCGGCGGTTTTCCGGGTCGTTGCGCCAGCTTGCGGTCATCACGGTGCGGGCGTTGTACAGCCCGCGCAGCGTGCGCGGCGACAGGCCCTTCACGCCGGGCGTGCGCTGGTACAGCAGGAAGGTTTCCAGGATCGCGTGCGGATCGCGCTCATACACGTCGTCGCTGGTGATCTCCAGCATGCCCTGGCGCTCGACAAAGCGTTCGTTGAGCACGCGCGTGACCTGCGACTCGCTCGGGAACAGCATCGCCTCGATGTTCAGCAGCAGCACGCTGTTGAGCTGCGTGACTGCCTTCGCCGCCCAGTAGTAGCGCCGCATCAGCTGCTCGCTGGCGCGCTTGTTGGTGGTCTGGCGGTAGCCGAAGGATTCCGCCAGCGCGGTCTGCAGGTCGAACACCAGCACGTCCTGGCGCCGGCCCGCCACCAGGTGCAGGCGCGCGCGGATGGTCTTGAGCAGGCGCTCGTTGCGCGCCAGTTCCTGCGCTTCGCGCTGCGTCAGCAGGCCGCGCTCGAACAGTTCTTTCCAGCTGTCGCCCAGGCCCGCGGCCTTGGTCATCCACAGGATCACCTGCAGGTCGCGCAGGCCGCCCGGGCTTTCCTTGCAGTTGGGCTCGAGCGCGTAGGGCGTGTCCTGGTACTTGGCGTGGCGCTGGCGCATTTCCAGCAGTTTGGCCTGGAAGAACGCGGCCGGGTCCAGGTCGGCGAGGTAGCGCGTGCGCATCGACTCGAACAGCTTGCGGCTCCCGGTCACCAGCCGCGCCTCCAGCAGCGAGGTCCGGATGGTGATGTCCTGGCGCGACTCGCCGATGCAATCGTCCACGGTGCGTACCGACGAGCCGATCTCCAGCCCCAGGTCCCAGCACAGGCCGATAAAGCGCTCCAGCCGCCCGGTGGTGTCCTGGTCGGGATCGGCGGGCAGCAGCAGCAGCACGTCGACGTCCGAATAGGGCAGCAGCTCGCCGCGGCCGTAGCCGCCCACCGCCACCAGCGCCGCACCCGCGGGCATCTGCAGCCCGCGCCACGCCTCTACCAGCGCGGCGTCGACGGCGCGGCGCAGCCGCGTGATCAGCGTGCCGACGTTGGCACTGGTATTGAAGTCGGCAAACAGGACCTGCTTGTCGGCTTTGAGCTGTTCGCGCACGCGCGTGGCCAGCAGAAGTTCCGGCGTGGTGTCCATGGAGAGGGCGGGGTGGTTCGTGGGCACGGCTGGAAAAATAAGGGCGCCGCTCAGGCGCCCTGGCTGGTGTGCGACCTCAGGCCGCGACGGATTCCGTAATGAAGGCCGGCGGCGCCGGTGTGCCGGCGGAGACCGTCAGCACTTCATACCCGGTCTCGGTGACCAGCACGGTGTGCTCCCACTGCGCCGACAGGCTGCGGTCGCGGGTCTTGACCGTCCACTGGTCGGGCATGGTGCGGATATCGCGCTTGCCGGCGTTGATCATCGGCTCCACGGTGAAGATCATGCCGGCCTTGATCTCGGCGCCGGTGCCGGCTCGGCCGTAGTGCAGGATCTGCGGGTCTTCGTGGAAGTTCTTGCCGATGCCGTGGCCGCAGTATTCGCGCACCACGCTGTAGCCGGCGGCTTCGGCGTGCACCTGGATGGCATGGCCGATGTCGCCGAGGCGCGCGCCATGGCGTACCTGGGCGATGCCCTTCCACATGCATTCGTATGTCACCTGCGCCAGGCGCTTGGCCAGGATCGAGCCCTCGCCGGCGATGAACATGCGGCTGGTGTCGCCGTAGTAGCCTTCCTTGGTGATGACGGTGATGTCCAGGTTGACCGCGTCGCCGCTCTTGAGCACGCGCTCGCCGGGAATGCCATGGCAGATCACGTCGTTGACCGAGGTGCAGATCGCGCCGGGGAAGGGCGGGTAGCCGGGGGGCGCATAGTTCAGTGGCGCCGGCACGGTGCCTTGCACGTCACGCATGTAGGCGTGGCACAGGCGGTCCAGCTCGCCCGTGGTGACGCCCGGCTGGACGAAGGGCGTGATGTAGTCGAGGACTTCGGAGGCAAGGCGGCAAGCCACGCGCATCTGGGCGATGTCTTCGGCGGTGTTCAGGTAAATGCTCATGCTGCGTCGCCAAAAGTGATGGCGGGGCCACTGGCCGCGCCGAATTCGAAAGGTCAATGTCGGATTATCGCACCATCGGAGCCTGATAGCAGCCTGTGCCGAGGCGCTTTTGGACGGCGCCTCTCCAACGCGGGTGCTGCGGTTGCGATCCGGGCGGCTTGAGCGCCCGATGCTTTTCTTGCTAGAATAGCGGGCTGACTTGATTGCGGCGCAGCATTGCATCCGCCAGGCCGGTATTTTGCAGCATCTGCTGCACGGTTTCTTGGAAATCGTTTTTGGAAATCGCTGGCCCGCCTATCCGGGGTGTTCCTTTTCAGGAATGTCGGGGCGGGCTTCAGACCTAACCCTTTGGAGAATCACATGTCCGTTACCATGCGCGAAATGCTGGAAGCCGGTTGCCACTTCGGCCACCAGACCCGCTTCTGGAACCCGAAGATGGCCCCCTTCATCTTCGGCCATCGCAACAAGATCCACATCATCAACCTCGAAAAGACGTTGCCGATGTTCCAGGACGCCATGAAGTACGTGCGTCAGCTGGCAGCCAATCGCGGCACCATCCTTTTCGTGGGCACCAAGCGCCAGTCGCGCGAAATCCTGGCTGAAGAAGCAGGCCGCGCCGGCATGCCCTACGTCGACGCCCGCTGGCTCGGCGGCATGCTGACCAACTTCAAGACGGTCAAGACCTCGATCAAGCGCCTGAAGGACATGGAAGCCGCCAAGGAAGCCGGCGCGCTGGAAACCATGAGCAAGAAGGAAGCGCTGATGTTCGAGCGCGAGATGATCAAGCTGGAAAAGTCGATCGGCGGCATCAAGGACATGGGCGGCGTGCCTGACGCCATCTTCGTGGTCGACGTCGGCTACCACAAGATTGCCGTGACCGAAGCCAACAAGCTGGGCATCCCCGTGATCGGCGTGGTCGATACCAACCACTCGCCGGACGGCATCGACTACGTGATCCCGGGCAACGACGACTCGAGCAAGGCTGTGGCCCTGTACGTGCGCGGCGTGGCTGACGCGATCCTGGAAGGCCGTGCCAACGCGGTGCAGGAAGTCGTTGAAGCCGCCCGCGGCGACGACGAATTCGTCGAAGTGCAGGAAGGCTGATAGCCTCCGGCCCGCTGTTTGAAAGGAACCCGATAGCGCGCACGTCAACATAAGACAGCAAGCATCGCTTGCCGCCCGGCATGCCGGGCAGCGCGCAGGGCGCAAGCCGGGGTACTTCGGCAGCAGGGCAAAAAAAGGGGGCACATCTGGCGCCCCCTTTTTTCGAATTTGAATTGTTGTCATCCGCCGCAGGCAATATCTGCCGCGGGTGCGCTGTAGACCCACCGACCGGGTGCCGCGGGCGACTGCCGGGGCCCGGCGCGAACCATTCAAGGAGTGACAAATGGCGGCAATTACCGCAAGCATGGTTGCAGAACTGCGCGCGAAGACCGACGCGCCGATGATGGAATGCAAGAAGGCCCTGACCGAGGCCGACGGCGACCTGAACAAGGCCGAAGAGCTGCTGCGCGTCAAGCTGGGCAACAAGGCCAGCAAGGCCGCATCGCGCGTGACCGCTGAAGGCGTGGTCGGTTCGTTCATCGACGGCACCACCGGCGCCCTGGTCGAACTGAACTGCGAGACCGATTTTGTCTCCAAGAACGACGACTTCCTGGCGTTCACGGCCAAGGTTGCCGAGCTGATCGCCAAGCAGAACCCGGCCGACGTGGCTGCGCTGTCGGCGCTGGAAATCGACGGCGTGAGCGTGGAAGCCACCCGTGCCGCCCTGATCGGCAAGATCGGCGAGAACATGACGATCCGCCGCTTTGTCCGTTACGCCAACGGCGGCAAGCTGGTTTCGTACCTGCACGGCACCCGTATCGGCGTGATGGTCGAGTTCGACGGCGACGAAGCCGCCGCCAAGGACGTGGCCATGCACGTGGCCGCCATGAAGCCGGTGTCGCTGTCGGCCGAGCAGGTCCCCGCCGACCTGATCGCCAAGGAGCGCAGCATCGCCGAGCAGAAGGCTGCCGAGTCGGGCAAGCCGGCCGAGATCGCCGCCAAGATGGTCGAGGGCTCGGTGCAGAAGTACCTGAAGGAGGTGTCGCTGTTCAACCAGCCGTTCGTGAAGAACGACAAGCAGACCGTCGAGCAGATGCTCAAGGCTGCCAACACGACCGTGAAGGGCTTCACCCTGTACGTCGTGGGCGAAGGCATCGAGAAGAAGCAGGACGACTTCGCCGCTGAAGTGGCCGCCCAGGTGGCCGCTGCCCAGAAGGGCTGATGTCAGGGGCGCGCCGGCCGGCCCTTATGGGACGGTCCGGGCGCCTATAATGCCGCAGGGGCGCCGCAAGGTGCCCCTCTGCATAAGTAGCGCAGTGATGCGTATTGCACTTTGCAGCACGTTGACTGCAGCAGTCAGTTTTCGCGGTCGTCTTCCTGTCGCCTGCCGCCAGGGCGGGGCGACCCCGAAAACCGGCTTTCTCCCGCCGGTGGCGCGCGATCCGCGCCGCCGGTGTCAAAAAATCAATCGTCTCATTTGTGTTCAGTCCCAAACGAGCGACTTGCTCCTGCCCGAGGGTAAACATGCCAGCCTACAAGCGCGTCCTTCTGAAACTGTCCGGTGAAGCCCTGATGGGCGACGATGCCTTTGGCATCAACCGCTCCACCATCGAGGCGATGGTGAACGACATTGCCGAGATCGTGAAGCTCGGCGTCCAGGTCGCGGTGGTCATCGGCGGCGGCAATATCTTCCGCGGTGTCGCGGGCGGCGCGGCCGGCATGGATCGCGCCACGGCCGACTACATGGGCATGCTGGCCACCATGATGAACGCGCTGGCCCTGCAGGACGCGATGCGCCACGCCAATATCGAAGGCCGCGTACAGTCCGCGCTGCGCATGGACCAGGTGGTCGAGCCGTACATCCGCCCGCGCGCGATTCGCCAGCTGGAAGAGGGCAAGGTGGTGATCTTCGCCGCCGGCACCGGCAACCCGTTCTTCACCACTGATACCGCCGCCGCGCTGCGCGGCTCGGAAATCGGTGCCGAGGTTGTGCTCAAGGCGACCAAGGTGGACGGCGTCTACACCGCCGACCCCAAGAAGGACCCGAGCGCCACGCGCTACACCACCATCAGCTTCGACGAGGCGATCTCGAAGAACCTGCAGGTGATGGACGCTACCGCCTTCGCCCTGTGCCGCGACCAGAAGCTGCCGATCCGCGTGTTCTCGATCGTCAAGCCGGGCGCGCTCAAGCGCGTGATCCTGGGCGAAGACGAGGGTACCCTGGTCCACGTCTGAGTCCGGCGCCCCCCGATGCCGCGCCACGGCGCTGGTGTCTGGCCGGGCAAAGAGTAGAATGATTCATTTTCGATCCCGCCCGGCGGGATCATGGTTGGCTGATTTCCGGAGGTTAACATGAGCGTCGCCGACACAAAGAAGAGCGTCGAGCAGAAAATGCAGAAGTCGATCGAAGCCTTCAAGGCCGATCTGGCGAAGATCCGCACTGGCCGTGCCCACACCGGCCTGCTCGACCACGTTCAGGTGGATTACTACGGTTCGATGGTGCCGATCAGCCAGGTCGCCAGCGTCGGCCTGGCCGATGCGCGTACGATCACGGTGCAGCCGTGGGAAAAGAAGATGGTGGGGGCGGTCGAGAAGGCCATCCGCGATTGCGACCTGGGCCTGAACCCGGCCACCATGGGCGACGTGATCCGCGTGCCGATGCCCGCGCTGACCGAAGAGCGCCGCAAGGAGCTGACCAAGGTCGTCAAGGGCGAGGCCGAGGGCGCCAAGGTTGCGGTGCGCAACCTGCGCCGCGATGCCAATGAGCAGTTCAAGAAGCTGGTCAAGGACAAGGCCATCTCGGAGGACGACGAGCGCCGCGGCCAGGACGAGGTGCAGAAGCTGACCGACAAGTACGTGGCCGAGATCGACAAGATGGTCGCCGAAAAAGAGAAGGAGATCATGACGGTCTGACGCCGTCCCGGCATTTGCCGGGGCTGCCGCGACCGTCTGCCATCATGCAGCACATCAGTTCAACACTCGCCGTACCCGATACCTCCTACGTGCCCGGTCACGTTGCCATCATCATGGACGGCAACGGCCGCTGGGCGACCCAGCGGCACCTGCCGCGCGTTGCCGGGCACTCCCGGGGGCTGGATGCTGTGCGCGCGGTGGTGGAAGCCTGCGCCGCGCGCGGCGTGCAGTACCTGACGCTGTTCGCGTTCAGTTCCGAGAACTGGCGCCGGCCGGCGGACGAGGTGTCGTTCCTGATGCGGCTGTTCATGATGTCGCTGCGGCGCGAAGTGGTGAAGATGCACGCCAACAACATCCGCCTGCGGGTGGTTGGCGATCTGGCCCGCTTCAGCCCGCGCATCCAGAAACTGATCAAGGACGCCGAGGCCCGCACCGCAGGCAACACCGGCCTGACCGTGACCATCGCCGCCAACTACGGTGGCCGCTGGGACCTGCTGCAGGCCATGCGCAAGATGCTGGCGCGCTCGCCGATGCTCGATCCGGAGTCGATCGACGAATCGATGCTCGCCCCGCACCTGGCCATGGCCTATGCGCCGGAGCCCGACCTGTTCATCCGCACCGGCGGCGAACAGCGCATCAGCAATTTCCTGTTGTGGCAGCTCGCGTATTCCGAACTGTATTTCACCGACGTGTACTGGCCGGATTTCGACGCCGCCGAGCTGGACAAGGCCTTTGCCTCGTACCGCCAGCGCGAACGCCGTTTCGGCCGCACCAGCGCGCAACTGGTTGCGCCGGGACTATCGGGCACCGCCTGACACCCTGGCCGATCCGGGCTACTCCAATAACTACCACGGGACCGCAGCGCATGCTCCTCACCCGCGTCATCACCGCCCTGTGCCTGTTGCTGCTGATTCTTCCGATCCTGTTCCTGGCGCCGCCGGCCGGCCTGGCGGGCCTGCTCGGGGTGATCGTGCTGCTGGCGGGCTGGGAATTCGGACGCCTGATCGGACTGCGCGGGCCCTGGCCCTATGTCTATGCGCTGGCCTGCCTGATCGCCACCATCACCTGGCATGACATGCCGCTGCGCCACGCCACCACCTGGCTGCTGGAAGCGGCGGTGGTGTGCTGGGGCGTGGCGCTGGTCTTGCTGGCGCGCGGCGTGCGCACCGCCACGCCGGGCTTTGCCGTGCTGGGGGCCATACTGGGCCTGGTCATGCTGCCCGCGTTTGCCCATGCCACGATGATCCTGCGCGGCGCCGGCATCGGCGTGCTGCTGACGGCGGCCGTGCTGGTGTGGGCGGCCGACATCGGCGCCTATTTCACCGGCAAGGCCATCGGCCGGCGCAAGCTGGCACCGTCCATCAGCCCGGGCAAGTCCTGGGAGGGCGCCATCGGCGGCTGGCTGCTGGCGCTCGTCATCGGCCTGGCGCTGGCCGCCACCCATGCCTTCGCGCCGACGTGGTTCTCGGTGCTGGGCGACCGCGGCGGCCTGGGCTACGTGGCCGCGCTGACCACGCTGCTGGTCGCGGCGAGCGTGATCGGCGATCTGTTCGAGTCGCTGCTCAAGCGGCAGGTCGGCATGAAGGACAGCAGCCGGCTGCTGCCGGGCCATGGCGGCGTGCTGGACCGGATCGATGCCTTGCTGCCGGTGTTCCCGCTGGCGGCACTGATGCTGATTTTTCTCTGAAGCCTTCTCTGAAGCGGTCTGATATGCAGCGCATTACCATCCTTGGCGCCACCGGCTCGATCGGCGAAAGCACGCTCGATGTCGTCCGCCGCCATCCCGACCGCTACACCGTGCACGCGCTGACGGCGCATCGGCAAGTGCGCAAGCTGGCCGAGCAATGCATTGCGTTCCGCCCGGCCCGCGCCGTGGTAGGCAGTGCCGAGGCGGCCGGCGAGCTGCAGGCGCTGCTGCGCGATGCCGGTGTCGATACCGAAGTCAGCCACGGCGAGGCCGAGCTGGAATCGGTCGCCGCCGACGCGCAGACGGACGCCGTGATGGCCGCGATCGTCGGCGCCGCCGGCCTGCGCCCGACGCTGGCCGCTGCGCGTGCCGGCAAGCGCGTGCTGCTGGCCAACAAGGAAGCGCTGGTGATGTCCGGCCGCATCTTCATGGACGCGGTGCGCGAGCATGGCGCCACGCTGCTGCCGATCGACAGCGAGCACAACGCCATCTTCCAGTGCCTGCCTGCCGACGACCCGCGCTATGGCCGTGGCGTGGCCAAGGTGCTGCTGACCGCGTCGGGCGGGCCGTTCCGCACCCGCGATCCCGACACGCTGCATGACATTTCGCCGGACGAGGCCTGCGCCCACCCGAACTGGGTCATGGGCCGCAAGATCTCGGTCGACTCGGCCACCATGATGAACAAGGGCCTCGAGGTCATCGAGGCGCACTGGCTGTTCGGCGCGCCGGCCGAGCGCATCGAGGTGCTGATCCACCCGCAGAGCATCGTGCATTCGATGGTGGCCTACCACGACGGCTCGGTGCTGGCGCAGCTGGGCAACCCGGACATGCGCACGCCGATCGCCTACGGCCTCGCCTATCCCGAGCGCATCGATGCCGGCGTGACGCCGCTCGACCTGACGCTGGCCGGCGGGCTGCATTTCGAGAAGCCGGACCTGCAGCGCTTCCCGTGCCTGGGGCTGGCCTTCGACGCGCTGCGCGCCGGTGGCGTGGCGCCGACCGTGCTCAATGCCGCCAACGAGGTGGCGGTCGAAGCATTCCTGGGCGGAAAAGTGCGCTTCACGGACATTTCGCGTTTGGTGGCTCAGGTGCTCCAGGCGGCACCGGCCGGCGCGGCGGACACGCTAGACGCCATCCTCGATGCCGACCGCATGGCGCGCGCGGCTGCGCGCGCGGCCGTTGCCGGGCTGGCGCTGCGCCACTGATCCGACGGACCGGCCCGCCGCATCTGCGACAATAGCGGTTGCGGCGGCCCCGGACATGCCGGTACCCCCGGATCCGGCGCGCCAGTCCAGCCACTGTTACTGACGTCCCGACGCCATGCAAACCGTACTCGCTTTCATTGTTGCCTTGTGCGTACTCATCTACGTGCACGAGATGGGGCATTACCTCGCCGCGCGCGCCTGCGGCGTGAAGGTGTTGCGCTTTTCGATCGGCTTCGGGCGGCCGCTGCTACGCTGGATCTCGAAGAGCCGCGACCGCACCGAATGGACGGTGGCGGCCATCCCGCTGGGCGGCTACGTGAAGATGCTGGACGAGCGCGAGTTCGACCCCGAGCGCGACGCCCGGATCGATCCGGCCGACCTGCCGCGCGCGTTCAACCGCCAGCCGGTCGGCAAGCGCTTCATCATTGTCGCGGCCGGGCCGCTGGCCAATTTCCTGCTGGCGATCGTGCTGTACTTCGCGCTGTTCGCCGGCGGCATGCGCGAACCCGCGCCGATCGTCGCCGCGCCGGCGGCCGGCACCATGGCGCAGCAGGCCGGCGTGCGCGAAGGCGACCGGGTGCTGTCGCTGACCGCCAACGGCCATACCGAAGCGGTGCGTTCCTGGAACGACCTGCGCATGGCGGTCTTCGCCGGGGGCTTCGGCGATGCGCGCGCCGTGCTGCGCGTGCGCGCCGCCGATGGCACCGAGCGCGACGTCACGCTGGCGCGCCTGCCCAATACCGGCGGCAACCCGGAGCAGGATCCGCTCAGCACGCTGGGCCTGAATCTGAAAGGCGGGCCGGTCACGATCACCGAGGTATTGCCGGACTCGGCCGCCGAGCGCGCCGGGCTGAAGAAGGGCGACCGCATCGTCGCCTGGCAGGGCACCCCGATGACCCAGGCCAGCGCGCTGATCAAGGCGGTGCGCAGCCAGCCGGGCCAGACCGTGACGCTCGGCATCGAGCGCGACGGCAAGCGGCTGGACGTGCCGGTGACGCTGGACGCTGCCGCCCCGCGCGACGGCGAGAAGGATGCCAGCGGCGCGCCGGCGCCGCCCGCAGGCAAGCTGGGCGCGGCGCTCAGCCAGGCGGTGGAGATGGAGACGGTGCGCTACCGTCCGGACGAGGCGCTGGCGCGCGCGTTCGGCCAGGTGTGGGACACCAGCGCGCTGTCGCTGAAGCTGCTGGGCAAGATGCTGGTGGGGCAGGCGTCGCTGCAGAACCTGAGCGGACCGCTGACAGTGGCGGACTACGCCGGGCGTGCCGCAAACCTCGGCCTGCAGGCTTTTGTCAGCTTCCTGGCGCTGGTCAGCGTCAGCCTCGGTGTACTGAATTTGTTACCTATTCCGGTTCTGGATGGGGGGCATTTGCTGTATTATTGCGTGGAATTTTTGACTGGCCGGCCCGTACCAGACCACTGGCAGGCAATGCTGCAGAAGGTTGGCATTGCCTGCATCCTGCTCCTGACCTCGCTCGCTTTGTTCAATGACGTCAGCCGAATGTTTCTGGCGAACGGCTAGAAACGCTTGTCGGCAAGGGGGCGGTCGTGTCGTCGGACACCGTCGCCAGGGGGCGCCATTGCCATGCGCAGTCCCACGAGGCATGGAAAATCCTGGATGGAATCAAAGAGGGGATCAACATTGATCAGACATAAGCGCATTTCGCTGGGCTTGCTGGCGAGTGCCGTTATTGCAGCCTGGAGCCCGGCGGGCTGGGCTGCCGATCCGTTCGTCGTCAGGGACATCCGCGTTGAGGGCCTGCAGCGCGTCGAGCCGGGTACGGTGTTTGGCTACCTCCCCGTGCGCGTCGGTGAAACGTTCACCGACGACAAGGGCGCCGATGCGATCCGTGCCCTCTACAATACCGGCTTCTTCAAGGACGTGCAGATCCGCGCCGAAGACGGCGTGCTGGTCGTGCAGGTGGAAGAACGCCCGGCGATCTCGCAACTGGAATTCGTCGGCATCAAGGAATTCGACAAGGACACGCTGCGCCGCTCGCTGCGCGCGGTCGGCGTCGCCGAAGCGCGCTACTATGACAAGGCGCTGATCGACAAGGCGGAGCAGGAGCTCAAGCGCCAGTATGTCGCGCGCGGCTACTATGCCGCCGACGTGCAGACCACGGTTACGCCGGTGGACCGCAACCGCGTCTCGGTCGTGTTCAACGTCGAGGAAGGCCCGGTCGCCAAGATCCGCCAGATCAATATCGTCGGCAACAAGGCGTTCAAGGAAAGCACGCTGCGCGACGAGATGCAGCTGTCCACGCCGAACTGGCTGTCGTGGTACACCAAGAATGACCTGTACTCGAAGCAGAAGCTGACCGCCGACCTGGAGGCGCTGCGTTCCTACTACCTGAACCGCGGCTACCTCGAGTTCGCGATCGAATCGACCCAGGTCTCGATCACGCCGGACAAAAAGGACATCTACCTGACGCTGAACATCAAGGAAGGCGAGCAGTACAAGGTGTCCGACATCCGCCTGGCCGGCGAACTGCTGGGCAAGCAGGAGGAAATGGAAAAACTGCTGCAGCTGAAGAAGGGCGACATCTTCTCGTCCGAAAAGCTGACCGCCAGCACCAAGGCCATTACCGACCTGCTCGGCACCTATGGCTACGCCTTCACCACGATCAACCCGCAGCCGAACATCGACCAGGAAAAGCGCGAGGTCGCGCTGACGCTGATGGTCGACCCGGGACGGCGCGTCTATGTGCGCCGCGTCAACGTGGTGGGCAACAGCAAGACCCGCGACGAAGTGGTGCGCCGCGAGATGCGCCAAATGGAAAGCTCGTGGTTCGACAGCGAGAAGCTGCAGCAGTCGCAGGCGCGTATCAACCGGACCGGCTACTTCACCGACACCAACATCACCACCGAGGACGTGGCCGGCGCGCCCGACCAGGTCGATGTGAACGTCAACGTGACCGAAAAACCGACCGGGCAGATCAGCCTGGGCGTGGGCTTCTCGTCCACCGACAAGCTGGTGCTGCAGGCCGGCCTGCGCCAGGACAACGTGTTCGGCTCCGGTACCAGCCTGGGCCTGGACGTGAACACCGCCAAGTCGTTCCGTACCATCGCGCTGACGCAGTACGACCCGTATTTCACGGTGGACGGTATCAGCCGCTCGACCGATATCTACTACCGCACTTCGCGTCCGCTGTACTACACCGGCGACCAGGACTACAAGATCGTCTCCGCCGGCGGCGGCTTCAAGTTCGGCGTGCCGTTCTCGGAAGTCGACACCGTGTTCTTCGGTATCGGCTACGAGCGCACCCAGGTCTATACCTCGGTCAACACGCCGAGCCAGTACACGGCGTGGCTGAACGCGATCGGCAAGAACAGCGGCGACGGCATCAACAACTTCCCGTTTACGATCGGCTGGGCACGTGACCGCCGCGACAGCGCGCTGGTCCCGACCAAGGGCCCGTACACCCAGGCCAACCTGGAAGTGGGCCTGCCGGGCGGCGATACGCAGTACTACCGCGCCAGCGTGCAGCAGCAGTACTTCTATCCGATCTCGAAGTCGTTCACGCTGGCGCTGAACGGTGAAGTCGCTTACGGCCACGGCTACGGCAACACGCCGTTCCCGGTGTTCAAGTACTTCTACGCCGGCGGTATCGGCTCGGTGCGCGGCTACCAGACCAGCACGCTGGGTCCTAAGGACCAGAACGGCAACCCGGTGGGCGGTGCATCCAAGATGATCGGTAACGTGGAATTCATCTTCCCGCTGCCGGGCTCGGGTGTCGACCGCACGCTGCGCCTGTTCACGTTCTTCGACTTCGGTAACGTCTACCAGGAAGGCGCGCCGATTTCGTTCAGCGACCTCAAGTACTCGACCGGCTTCGGCATGTCGTGGCTGTCGCCGATCGGCCCGCTGAAGATCAGCATGGGCTTCCCGCTCAACCGGGAAGAAACTGACAAGGTCCAGCGCTTCCAGTTCCAGATCGGGACGGCATTCTGATTCTGTAAAAGGATCTGTTTTCATGATGACAATATCCAAACTGGTCAAATCCCTGGGCGCCGCCGCATTCGCCACCGCCGCGCTGTGCACCGCGATGCCGGCCATGGCCCAGGAGGCGCGCATTGCCGCCGTCAATTCCGAGCGCATCCTGCGCGATTCGCAGCCGGCCAAGCAGGCCCAGGTGAAGCTCGAGCAGGAGTTCTCCAAGCGCGACCGCGAGCTGCAGGACATGGCCCAGAAGATCAAGGGCATGGCCGACAAGCTCGACAAGGACACCGCCGTGCTGGCCGACTCCGACCGCCAGCGCCGCCAGCGCGAGGTGGCCGACCTCGATCGCGAGTTCCAGCGCAAGCAGCGCGAGTTCCGCGAGGACCTGAACCAGCGCCGTAATGAAGAGCTGGCGCAGGTGCTCGAGCGCGCCAACCGCGTGATCCGCCAGCTGGCGGAGCAGCGCAAGTACGACCTGATCGTGCAGGAAGCCGTGTACGTGAACCCGCGTATCGACATCACCGACGACGTGATGAAGGCGCTGAACGCCGGCGCCCGCTAAGCCGCCGCTGTTCGTTTCGTCCCTTTTTTCAGGAAGTACCGCCATGCAGACACCCACACTGGGTCAGCTCGCCACCGAGAACGGCGCGCAGGTTGTGGGTGATCCCGACCTGGCGATCGTTGGCCTGGCTCCCCTTGACCAGGCTTCGGCGGGCGAGCTCTCGTTCCTGTCCAATCCGCTCTACCTGCAGCAGGCGCTGGATTCGCAAGCCGGCGCCGTGATCGTGTCGCCGGCCGACCTCGAGCGCATCCGCGCCGAGGGCCGGGCCGACGGCCGCAACTGGCTGGTGGCGCGCAATCCCTACGTCTGCTTTGCCCGCGTGGCGCAGCGCTTCGATCGCGAAGCCAACCACGATCCCCGCGTCGGCATCGACCCGCGTGCCAGCGTGTCGCCCGACGCGGTGGTGCCGGCGTCGTGCTTCATCGGCCCGAACGTGGTGATCGAGCGCGGCGCGCGGCTGGGCGAGCGCGTCCGCATCCTGGCCAACGGCTACGTCGGTGCCGGTGCCGAGATCGGCGACGATTCGCTGCTGTACGCCAATGTTTCGATCTACCACCACTGCGTGGTCGGCGCGCGCGCCATCCTGCACAGCGGCGTGGTGATCGGCGCCGATGGCTTCGGTTTCGCTCCCGATATCAGCGCCACCGGCGTCGAATACGTGAAGATCCCGCAAACGGGACGCGCGGTGCTGGGTCATGACGTGGAGGTCGGCGCCAATACGGCGATCGATCGCGGCGCCATGGCCGACACCGTGGTCGAGGACGGCTGCAAGATCGACAACCAGGTCCAGATCGCGCACAACGTACGGGTCGGCGCCCATACGGTCATTGCCGGCTGCGCCGCGGTATCGGGCAGCACGCGCATCGGCCGCTTCTGCGTGATCGGGGGCGCCGCCAATTTTGCCGGCCACCTGACCATCGCCGACCGGACCACAGTGTCCGGCGGTACGTCGATTACCAAATCCATTACCAAGCCCGGGGGCCATTTCACCAGCGTCTTCCCGTTCCTGCCGCACGGCGAGTGGGAACGCAACGCAGCCATCGTGCGCGGCCTGAGCAAGCTGCGCGAACGCGTGGTGGCGCTGGAACGTCGCCTGCGCGGCCAGTCCGCCGGGTCCCAACCCACACAAGACTAAGAGAAATCATCATGAGCGCGGCCGAAATCGATATCCGCAAGATCCTCAAGCTGCTGCCGCACCGGTACCCGTTCCTGCTGGTCGACCGCGTGCTGGAGTTCGAAGCGCAGAAGCGGATCAAGACGCTGAAGAACGTCACCATCAACGAGCCTTACTTCCAGGGCCATTTCCCGGAACAGCCGGTGATGCCGGGCGTGATGATCCTGGAAGCGCTGGCGCAGTCGGCCGGCCTGCTGACCTTCGGCGCCGACATGGAGCGCAAGGAAGGCGCGCTGTACTACTTTGTCGGCATCGACGGCGCCCGCTTCAAGCAGGTGGTGTACCCGGGCGACCAGCTGCACATGAATGTGACGGTCGAGCGCTATATCCGCGGCATCTGGAAATTCAAGGCGTTCGCCACCGTGGACGACAAGGTCGCCTGCGAGGCGGAACTGATGTGCACCGTGAAGCAGGCCGAGTGAGGCCGGCTGCCGCGCTCCCGGACGGGCGCGCGGCGCGGACGGGAACCTTTGCCGCGCGCAGGGGCCCATTCTTCACCAGACACACCACAGGACAGGACGTATGACGCAAATCCACCCCACCGCCCTGGTTGACCCGAAGGCAGAGCTTGCAGCCGACGTGACCGTCGGGCCGTTCTCCATCGTCGGCCCCAATGTGCGGATCGGCAGCGGCACCCGGATCGGCTCGCATACGACGGTCGAGGGCCATACCACGATCGGCGAGGGCAACAACATCGGTCCCTATGCCTCGGTCGGCGGCGTGCCGCAGGACATGAAGTACCGCAACGAGCCGACCCGGCTCGAGATCGGCGACCGCAACACCATCCGCGAATTCACCACGATCCACACCGGCACGGTGCAGGACCGCGGCCTGACCAGCATCGGCAGCGACAACTGGATCATGGCCTACGTGCATATCGCGCATGACTGCTCGGTCGGCAACCACACCGTGTTTTCCAGCAACGCGCAGATCGCCGGCCACGTCGACGTGGGCGACTGGGCCATCCTGGGCGGCATGAGCGGCGTGCACCAGTTCGTGCGCATCGGTGCCCACGCGATGCTGGGCGGTGCCTCGGCGCTGGTGCAGGACGTGCCGCCGTTCGTGATCGCCGCCAGCGACAAGGGCGGCAACAAGGCGACGCCGCATGGCGTCAACGTGGAGGGGCTGCGCCGCCGCGGCTTCGATGCGGCCCAGATCGCCGCGCTGCGCCAGGCCTACAAGCTGCTTTACAAGTCCGACCTCAGCTTCGACGAGGCCCGCAACGAGATCGCCGCCTTGCTGGCCCAGTCGGATGCCGGCACCGCGGCGCCGCTGCAGTCGTTCGTCGACTTCCTTGCCGCCACCCAGCGCGGCATCGTGCGCTGAGACCGGGCTGCACATGGTCGACGCCGCGATTCGGGGTGGCCTGCCCACGGGCAACGGTTCTGCCGCCGCCAGGCGCGGCACCATCGCCATGGTGGCCGGAGAGGCCTCCGGCGACCTGCTGGCATCGCTGATGATGGGCGGGCTCAAGACCCGCCTGGGCGATACCATGGCGTACGCCGGGATCGGCGGCAAGCGCATGATGGCGCAGGGCTTCGTCTCGCGCTGGCCGATGGAAACGCTGTCGGTCAACGGCTATGTCGAGGTGCTGGGCTCGCTGCGCGAGATCCTGCGCACCCGGCGCGAGGTGCGAGACTGGCTGCTGGCCGAGCCGCCGCAGTGCTTTATCGGGGTCGACGCCCCGGATTTCAATTTCGGCCTGGAAGTGCCGCTGCGCCGCGCCGGCATCCCGGTGGTGCATTTCGTCAGCCCGTCGATCTGGGCCTGGCGCGGCGGGCGCATCCGCACCATCGCGCGCGCGGTGGACCACATCCTGTGCCTGTTCCCGTTTGAGCCCGAGATCTACGCCAAGGCCGGCATTCCCGCCACCTACGTCGGGCACCCGCTCGCCGACGTGATCCCGATGGTGCCTGACGTGGCCGGCGCGCGCGCCGAGCTGGGGCTGCCTGCCGGCCACCGCGTGGTCGCGGTGCTGCCTGGCAGCCGGCAGTCCGAGGTGCGCAACCTTGGCGCCACCTTCTTTGCCGCGATGGCGCAGATGCAGCGCATGGACCCGAACCTGGCGTTCGTGCTGCCGGCGGCAAGCGCGCCGCTGCGCGCCATCGTCGAAGACCTGCACCGGCAGTATCCGGAACTGCGCCTGACCATTGTCGACGGCAAGTCGCACCAGGCCATGGAAGCCGCTGACGTGGTGCTGCTGGCCAGCGGTACCGCGACGCTGGAGGCGGCGCTGTACAAGAAGCCGATGGTGATCTCGTACAAGGTGCCCTGGCTGACCGCGCAGATCATGAAGCGGCAGGGTTACCTGCCGTACGTGGGATTGCCTAATATCCTTTCAGGGCGCTTTGTCGTGCCCGAGCTGCTGCAGGACGATGCCACGCCCGAGGCGCTGGCCCGCGAAACGCTGCTGCAGCTCAACGACGAGGGCAATACCGCCTTCCTGTACGAGCATTTCACCCGCATGCACGAGACGCTCAAGTGCAACACCGCGCAGATTGCCGCCGATGTGGTGGTCGATTTGATGCATAGCCGGGGCAAAGTCTGATGGCCCGCCGCAATGCCGTATCCCTGCAGATGGGACTGGACCTGGCTCCTTCCGCATCCCCCGTGCAACGTTTGTGCGGCGTGGACGAGGCGGGCAGGGGGCCGTTGGCAGGCCCGGTCTATGCCGCCGCCGTGGTGCTGGACCCCAAGCGCCAGATCCGCGGGCTGGCCGATTCCAAGATCCTGACCGCCGCCAAGCGCGAGGCGCTGTACGAGAAGATCTGCGAGCGAGCGCTGGGTTGGCATATCGCCTTCGCCACGGTCGAGGAAATCGACACCATCAATATCTTCCACGCCAGCATGCTGGCGATGCAGCGCGCCGTGCAGGGCCTGGCCGCCAAGGGAATCGTGCCGGACCTGGTGCAGGTCGATGGCAACCGCTGCCCGCAGGTGCCGTTCCCGGTCGAGGCCATCGTCAAGGGCGACGCGCTGGTCAAGGCGATTTCCGCAGCGTCGATCCTGGCCAAGGTGGCGCGCGACCGTGCCCTGATGGAGCTGCACGCAACCTACCCGCAGTACGGCTTCGACTCGCACGTCGGCTACGCCACGCCGCAGCACATGGCCGCGCTGGCCGAGTTCGGCGCCACGCCGCATCACCGCCGCTCGTTCGCGCCGGTGCGCGAGGCGCTGGCACAGCGTCCGCTGTTTACCGCGGTGACGGCAGTTGCTGCCGGGGGCATTGACGGCATCGAAGTCGCCGAACTCACCACCCCGATCCAGGCCGCGCCCCCAGGCACCCTGCAAACCGACGCACCGTGAAGCACGTCACCTCGCGCGACAACGCGCTGTTCAAGCACCTGAAGGCGCTGGCCACCTCCACCCACCAGCGCCGCAAGGCCGGGCAGTCGCTGCTCGACGGCGTGCACCTGGCCCAGGCCTATGTGGATGCACTGGGCCAGCCAGTCACCTGCGTGGTGTCCGAGCGCCACTACGACCATGCCGAGGTTGCGCCGCTGCTGGCGCGCGTCGACGCGGAGCGGCTGGTAGTGCTGGCCGATACGCTGTTCACGCAGATTTCCGGCGTGGTCAACGGCATCGACCTGATGCTGGTGATCGAAACGCCTGCTGGCCACCTGCCGGCGCGCATCGAAGAGGACTGCATCATCCTCGACGGCGTGCAGGACGCCGGCAATGTCGGCTCGATCCTGCGCAGCGCCGCCGCGGCGGGCATTCGCCATGCCTTCCTGGCAACGGGATGCGCGTTCGCCTGGTCGGTGAAGACGCTGCGCGCCAGCATGGGCGCCAACTTCCACCTGAACATCGTCGAGCACTGCACCGTGGAGTCGCTGGCACCGCGGCTGGCGCTGCCATTGCTGGCGACGTCGTCGCATGCCGACGCCGCGGTGTTCGATACGGACCTGCGCGCGCCGGTGGCCTGGGTGGTCGGCAATGAAGGCGCCGGCGTCAGCGACGCGTGGATGCAGCACGTCAAGCGCAAGGTCGGCATTCCACAGCCGGGCGGCCTGGAATCGCTGAACGTGGCGGCCGCCACCGCGATCTGCCTGTTCGAGGCGGTGCGGCAGCGGCGATGAAAAAAGCGGCCGGGCGGCCGCTTTTTGTTTGTGCCTAGTAGTTGTCGCGATCGACCTTGATCTCCTGCAGGATCGTGGTCGCAATCTCTTCGATCGACTTGTGCGTCGACGACAGCCACTTGATGCCTTCGCGCCGCATCATCGCCTCGGCCTCATTGACCTCGTAGCGGCAGTTCTCCACCGCCGCGTACTTGCTGCCGGGGCGGCGCTCGTTGCGGATCTCGGTCAGGCGCTGCGGGTCGATCGACAGCCCGAAGATCTTGCTCTTGAACGCGTACAGCGCCGACGGCAGCTTGCCGCGCTCGAAATCGTCCGGGATCAGCGGGTAATTGGCCGCCTTCAGCCCGTATTGCATCGCCAGGTAGAGGCTGGTCGGGGTCTTGCCGCTGCGCGACACGCCCACCAGGATCACATCGGCTTCTTCGAGGTTCTTGTGCGACTGGCCGTCGTCGTGCGCCAGCGAGAAGTTGATCGCCTCGATCCGGTTCTTGTACGCCTCGGTATCGGCATTCTGGTGGAAGCGGCCGATGGCGTGGGTGGACTTGAGCCCCAGTTCCTTCTCGAGCGGCTCGATGAAGGTCTGGAACATGTCCAGGATCATCGCCTTGGCACGGCGCAGTGCCTTGTTCGCTTCCTGGTTGACCAGCGTGGTGAAGACGATCGGCGGCACGCCTTCGTTGTGGAAGGCCTCGTTGATCTTGCCGACCGCGATATGTGCCTTTTCCGGGGTATCGACGAAGGGCATCCGCACCTTGCGGAAGCGCATTTCGAACTGCGCCAGGATCGAGTGACTGAACGTTTCCGCAGTGATCCCGGTGCCATCCGAGACGATAAAGACGGTACGCACCGGCGGCCGGTCGCCGGTCTGGGCGGCTGCAGCGGGCGTTATCGCAGGTCTTGTCGCGGTCGCTTGGGTGGACGGGGAGGCGGGCTGCGTTCCAGGCTGGGTCCCGGAATCCGCTGTACCGGGCGCTTCTGGCTGGGACATGGGGTTGCGCAAATAAATAGATTCAATCTTCCGCAGAAAAGTGCGGCGCAGCACGGTAGAATAGCGGCGATCTTTTCGCTAAGCAATTCCGCGAGGGGCCCGCTTTGCATCAATCCAGGCCCGGAATTGTCGACAATGTGCGCTGCGCGATGAGAGCCGTAGCGCCGTGTCCGCAACATTGCAGCACCATGAGCATGGGGTTGCTTAGCCAAGCGATCGGTCCGGGAACAGAACGCGAACAACATACCGGGCATGCGCAACAAGTTTTCTACTTTGTTTTGAGGCTCTCATGACTAACCAGGCAGATAACGGCGCCTACGTGTTGCCGTTCGAGCAGTTGCGCATGGCTGACGTGGAAATCGTCGGCGGCAAGAATTCGTCGCTGGGCGAGATGATCTCCCAGCTGGCGGAGGCCGGCGTGCGCGTTCCCGGCGGTTTTGCCACCACCGCGCTTGCCTTCCGCGACTTCCTCGCCCACAACAACCTGACCGAGCGCATCTCCCAGCGCCTGAAGACGCTCGACGTCGACGACGTCAAGGCCCTGGCCGAGGCCGGTGCCGAGATCCGCGACTGGGTCGCCACCGCTCCGTTCCAGCCGCGCCTGGAACAGGAAATCCGTGAGTTCTATGCCCGCGTGTCCGAGCGCGAAGGCGCCGAGGCTTCGTTCGCGGTGCGTTCGTCGGCCACGGCCGAAGACCTGCCCGACGCCTCGTTCGCCGGCCAGCAGGAGTCCTACCTGAACGTCAGCGGCATCGACGACGTGCTGGACAAGATCAAGCACGTGTTCGCCTCGCTGTACAACGACCGCGCTATCTCCTACCGCGTGCACAAGGGTTTTGCCCATGACGTGGTGGCACTGTCCGCCGGTATCCAGCGCATGGTCCGTTCGGACCTGGCCGCTTCCGGCGTGATGTTCACCATCGACACCGAATCCGGCTTCCCCGATGTGGTTTTCATCACCTCCAGCTACGGCCTGGGCGAAACGGTGGTGCAGGGCGCGGTCAACCCGGACGAGTTCTACGTCTTCAAGCCGACGCTGCAAGCCGGCCAGTACCCGATCATCCGCCGCTCGATCGGCTCCAAGCTGATCAAGATGGAATTCACCAAGCCGGGCGAAGCCGGCCGCGTGAAGACCGTCGATGTGCCGGCCGAGCTGCGCAACCGCTACTCGATCACCGACGAAGACGTGACCGAGCTGGCCCGGTACGCGGTGATCATCGAGAAGCACTATGGCCGCCCGATGGACATCGAGTGGGGCAAGGACGGCAAGGACGGCAAGATCTACATCCTGCAGGCCCGCCCGGAAACGGTGAAGAGCCAGTCGGCCGGCAAGGCCGAGCAGCGCTTCAAGCTCAAGGGCACCGCCCCCGTGCTGACCAGCGGCCGCGCCATCGGCCAGAAGATCGGCACCGGCCCGGTCCGCGTCATCAACGATCCGTCCGAGATGGAACGCGTGCAGCCCGGCGACGTGCTGGTCGCCGACATGACCGACCCGAACTGGGAGCCGGTGATGAAGCGCGCTTCGGCGATCGTCACCAACCGTGGCGGCCGTACCTGCCACGCGGCCATCATCGCGCGTGAACTGGGCGTGCCGGCCGTGGTCGGCTGCGGCGATGCCACCGACATCCTGAAGGATGGCACGCTGGTAACCGTGTCGTGCGCCGAGGGCGACGAAGGCCGCATCTACGACGGCCTGCTCGAAACGGAAGTGACCGAAGTCCAGCGTGGCGACATGCCGGAAATCGACGTCAAGCTGATGATGAACGTGGGCAACCCGCAGCTGGCCTTCGACTTCGCGCAGATCCCGAACTGCGGCGTCGGACTGGCCCGCCTGGAATTCATCATCAACAACAACATCGGGGTCCACCCGAAGGCCATCCTCGACTATCCGCAGGTCGATGCCGACCTGAAGAAGGCCGTGGAAAGCGTGGCCCGCGGCCACGCCAGCCCGCGCGCGTTCTACGTTGACAAGCTGGCCGAGGGCATCGCCACCATCGGCGCGGCCTTCTACCCGAAGCCCGTGATCGTGCGCCTGTCGGACTTCAAGTCCAACGAGTACAAGAAGCTGATCGGCGGTTCGCGCTACGAGCCGGACGAGGAAAACCCGATGCTGGGCTTCCGCGGCGCCTCGCGCTACATCGCCGAAGACTTCGCCGAAGCGTTCGAGATGGAATGCAAGGCCATGAAGCGCGTGCGCGATGAAATGGGCCTGACCAACGTCGAGATCATGGTGCCGTTCGTGCGTACGCTGGGCCAGGCCGAGAAGGTCATCGGCCTGCTGGCCAAGCACGGCCTGAAGCGCGGCGAGAATGGCCTGCGCATCATCATGATGTGCGAAGTGCCGTCCAACGCGATCCTGGCCGAAGAGTTCCTGCAGTACTTCGACGGCTTCTCGATCGGCTCGAACGACCTGACGCAGCTGACGCTGGGCCTGGACCGCGACTCGGGCATGGAGCTGCTGGCCAAGGACTTCGACGAACGCGATCCGGCGGTGTGCTTCATGCTGTCGCGCGCCATTTCGGCGTGCATCCGCCTGGACAAGTACGTCGGCATCTGCGGCCAGGGTCCTTCGGACCACCCGGACTTTGCCGAATGGCTGACCAGGGAAGGCATCAAGTCGATCTCGCTGAACCCCGATTCGGTGGTCGACACCTGGCAGAAGCTGGCTTCCTGAGGCTTTTGACGTCACAATAACGACATTCGCCGGCGCGCCTTCGGCAGCCGGCTGGCACCGGCCCCTGCGTCAGGTGTTGCATCGGCCCCGCAGGCGCCCCTGGCGCTGCGGGGTTTTTGTTTTTCGGGAATCGATTCCGGGCATTCGCTGCCGGGAACCGATCGGACGGGGGGATTTCGGATGGCGTACTACATCTGGTTCGTGGCGGCGGTCGCGCTGGTGATCGTCGAACTGAATACCGGCACGTTCTACCTGCTGATGGTGGCCGTCGGGCTGGCCGCCGGCGGCGTCGCGGCCTTGCTGGACCTGTCGCCCGCCGCGCAGACGGTGACCGCGGCGCTGGTCGCCGCGGTGCTGATCGCCGGGCTGCGCCGTACCCGTTTCGGCAAGCTGCGGCGCGGCAATGCCGCCGCCGATCCCAACGTCAATCTCGACATCGGCCAGGAACTCGACGTTGCAGCGTGGGACGCCAACGGCCGTGCGCGCGTGCCGTACCGGGGCGCAGACTGGACCGTCGAGCTTGCGCCGAACTGCGCCGCGGCGCCGGGCCGCTACCGTATCGTCGAAGTGCGCGGCAGCACGCTGGTGGTTTCGCCGCGCTGAGCCGCATCCAAGGGTTGCCCGGTGCCAGCCGCGCAACCATCCGCCTGCCGCCGTTCCGGCGGCGCCGTACCGCTGTTTCCTGACCGGAGGGTTGTTACATGCTCGCTTTTCAGCTTGGCCTGTTGCCGCTGATCATCCTTATTGCCGTGATCGTGCTGATCGCCAGGGGCATCAAGATCGTGCCGCAGCAGCACGCCTGGGTGCTGGAGCGCCTGGGCCGCTACCATGCGACGCTGACGCCGGGGCTGTCGATCGTGGTGCCGTTCGTCGACCGCGTTGCCTACAAGCACGTGCTCAAGGAAATCCCGCTGGACGTGCCCAGCCAGGTCTGCATCACCAAGGACAATACGCAGCTGCAGGTGGACGGCGTGCTGTACTTCCAGGTGACCGACCCGATGAAGGCGTCCTACGGCTCGAGCAACTTCGTGGTGGCGATCACGCAGCTGTCGCAGACCACGCTGCGCTCGGTGATCGGCAAGCTTGAGCTGGACAAGACCTTCGAGGAGCGCGAGTTCATCAACCACAGCGTGGTGAACGCGCTCGATGAGGCCGCCGCCAACTGGGGCGTCAAGGTGCTGCGCTACGAGATCAAGGACCTGACGCCGCCGAAGGAAATCCTGCATGCGATGCAGGCGCAGATCACCGCCGAGCGCGAGAAGCGCGCGCTGATCGCCGCGTCGGAGGGCAAGCGCCAGGAACAGATCAACTTGGCCACGGGTGCGCGGGAAGCGGCCATCCAGAAGTCGGAAGGCGAGAAACAGGCCGCCATCAACAAGGCGCAGGGCGAGGCGGCGGCGATCCTGGCGGTGGCGGACGCCAATGCCCAGGCGATCCAGAAGGTGGGCAACGCGATCCGCACCGAAGGCGGCATGGACGCGGTCAACCTGAAGGTGGCCGAGGAATACGTGGCTGCGTTCGGCAACCTGGCCAAGCAGGGCAATACGCTGATCGTGCCCGGGAATATGAGCGAGATGAGCAGCATGATCGCGTCAGCGCTGCAGATCGTGAAGGGGCAGAAGGCCGGCGCCTGAGCACGCAGGCGCCGCCGGGCGGCATTATCCCTTGGTGTCGCCCTTCATGATGCGCGCCTTCTCGCGCTGCCAGTCGCGCTGCTTTTCGGTCTCGCGCTTGTCGAACTGCTTCTTGCCCTTGGCCAGGCCGATCTCGCATTTCACTCTGCCACGCGTGTAATGCAGGTTCAGCGGCACCAGCGTGTAGCCGCGCTGCTCGACCTTGCCGATCAGCTTCTTGATCTCGTCGGCCTTCAGCAGCAGCTTGCGCGTGCGCACCGGATCGGGGTTGACGTGGGTGGAGGCGCTCTGCAGCGGGCTGATATGGGCGCCGATCAGGAACATCTCGGCGTCGCGCACCACCACGTAGCCTTCCTTGATCTGTACTCGGTTCGCGCGGATCGCCTTCACTTCCCAGCCTTCCAGCACGATCCCGGCCTCATATCGCTCTTCGATGAAGTAGTCGAAAAAGGCCTTCTTGTTGTCTGCGATGGTCATGCGTGCGGGTAGGGGAACAATGTGGTGAAAGCGGGCCGGATCGCTGCAGCGCCGCATGGCGAAGTGCCGCCAGCGACCAGCGTCGGCTAAAATTGGGATTTTAGCAAACCAGCCCCGGTACCGGCTTGTGTCCTGGCGCAATGCGCCAGGCATGGCCGGGAGCCAGATTTTCCAATACATGGCAGACGTCCATAAATCCGTGCTGCTCGGCTATTCCGCCGCGCAGATGTACGACCTGGTCACGCGCGTGGAGGACTATCCCAAGTTCCTGCCATGGTGCGGCGGCGTGGAGGTGTTCGAGCAGACCGAAACCACGCTCGACGCCAAGATCCATATCCATTTCAAGGGGATCCAGCAGTTCTTCCACACCCGCAATACGCAGGAGCGCCCGACCCGCATCGACATGACCTTCGCCGACGGGCCCTTCAAGACCTTTAATGGCGCGTGGCGCTTTACGCCGCTGCGCGTGGACGCCTGCAAGATCGAATTCCACCTGCACTATGAGTTTTCGAGCCTGCTGCTGGAAAAGCTCATCGGCCCGGTGTTCAGCATGATCGCGAATACCTTCGTCGATGCCTTCGTCAAGCGCGCCGAGGTGGTCTATGGCGCCAGTTGAAGGCGCGGGCACCGTGCATGTCACGGTGTGCTATGCGCGGCCCCATGCGGTATTCCTGAAGGAGATCGACGTGCCCGCGGGCACCACGATCGCTGCGGCCATCGTCGGCTCGGGGCTGCAGCAGGCGTGCCCGGAAGTGGATCCGTCGACCATGCGGGTGGGCATCTTCGGCAAGCTCAAGACGCCCGATACCGTGGTGCGCGAGGGCGACCGCGTGGAGGTGTACCGGCCGCTGACTGCCGACCCCAAGCAGGCGCGGCGCAAGCGCGTGCAGAAGCTGCGCGAGGGCGGGGCGCGGGAAGGCCAGAAATGGCTGCGTGGCAATGGCTGAGCCGCAAGGCTTGCGCCACCGGCCGCAGCACTGACCGCGAAACGGGGCGTGATGCCCCGTTTTTGCTTATGTTCAGTTGCAGTTCTTTTCGAGGCTGGCGCTGGTCTTGACCAGTTCGGCCTGGCGCTGCTCGCTGTTCAGGTGCTGCAGCGAGCCGTCCTGACCCGCTACCGCCGCGCGCATCCCTTGCTGCAGGCCGGTGGCGTAGTTGCGCAGCTGGGCGCAGCGGGCCTCGCGGTCGGCAGCCTCGGCTTCCTTGCGCGCCTCTTCCGCGGCGGCTTTCAGGCGCGAGTCGCGGCGCTTCTGGAAGGCCTCTTCGGCCGTGGGCGGCGGGGCCTCCTTCGCCTTGCCCGCGGCCCTGGCAGGGGCCGGTGCAGCCACGGGGGCGTTGGCGGTCTCCGTGTTGGCGGCCTCCACCGGCTGGTACTCGCCGGCGCTGCGGCCAGGGGCACGCAGCACCCTGGCGGCGGCGCCGGAGGGCGGCACGTCGCTGTAGACCATGCGGCCGTTGGCATCGCGCCATTGCCAGTAGGCATGGGCGTGGACCGAGGCGGCAGCGGTGACGGCAGCGGCAAGCAGGCACAGCACGGACGATCGTTTCATGGCGCGGCGTCTCAAAGTGGCTGGTAAGGAACGGATGCGGCTGGAGAACTGCTGGGCCGCCGGCTGCGCGCGAGGCAATGCCGCGGCAGGCCTGCCGCGGGCGATGGCTTGGCGCCAGGGCATGGCGCCGGTTTGACCCTGGTACTTCAGTTCTGATGTGGCGCGTGTGACCCCCGCGCCATCGTCCGCTAGTCTACGCAGACTTGTCGCTGGCGTGCAAGCGCACCGACCAGGCCACGCCGACCATCAGCAACACAATGGCGGCAATTTCCAGCGGCCGCGGCCAGCGGTGGTCGAAGACAAAGCCATATGCCAGCGCGAACAGCGTCTCGAACACGATCATCTGGCCCGACAGCGTCAGCGGCAGGCGCCGGCTGGCGATGTTCCACAGGTTGTTGCCGATCAGCGACGCGCCCAGCGCCACCGCGGCGTTGACCATCCAGAACCACTGCCAGTCGCGGCCGCTGTCGCCGGAAGTGAGGGCATCGCCCGCCACCAGCCAGCCGACTATGGCCAGCACGGCCGATACCGCGCCGGTCGACAGCCCATAGAGCGCCGACCATTCATTGCCGCTGTAGTGCGGGTTGCGCTGCAGGTAGCGCGCGTTGTCGACCGCATAGAGCGTCCAGCAGACCAGCGCGCCGGCGGCGCAGCAGACGCCGGCAATCTTCTGCCAGACCGGCCGCACGGCGTCACCGGCCGCGGCGGCATGTGCGCTCTGGCCGCCGCCGAACAGGTCGATGTTGATGCAGGCGATGCCCGCGGCCACCACCAGCAGCGGCCACAGCAGCCGCGACAGCGGCACCGCACCGTGGTCGCGCCGGCCCATGATGGTGACCGTGATCGGCAGGATGCCGATAATCAGCGAAGTCGGCCCGACCCCGGCCAGCTGCACGCCGAAGGCCAGCAGCACGTAGTAGAGCAGGTTGCCGGTAAAGGCCTGGCGCAGCAGCGCCACGCAATCGGCGCGGGTCAGCTTGCGGGCGATGCGCTTGATCAGCGGCAGGGCGGCAACCAGCGCGACCAGGCCATACGCCAGGTAGCGCCCGATCGCCAGCTCCCACGGCGAGAACACGGGCAGCAGCTTGGGCGCGATAAAGACCATGCCCCAGAACGCGCCCGCCAGCAGCCCGCACAATACGCCGATCCCCATGCTTTTCAACGCCCGGTTAAAAGGACGACGAGCATAGCAGACGACACGCCGGAAAACCCGTTGCCGTTCATCAGCCAGCCGCGCATTCCTGTATAATTCGCTTTTGCGCCTAGAGGATTTGCTATGCGTCTTGTCCAGAAAGCACTCACATTCGATGACGTGCTGCTCGTCCCGGCCTATTCGGCCGTCCTTCCCCGGGATGTTTCCCTCCGCACTCGCCTGTCCCGTTCGATCGAACTGAACATTCCGCTGGTGTCCGCTGCCATGGACACGGTGACGGAGGCGCGCCTGGCGATCTCCATGGCGCAAGCCGGTGGCATCGGCATCGTCCACAAGAACCTGAAGCCCGCCGACCAGGCCCGCGAAGTGTCGCGCGTCAAGCGCTACGAGTCGGGCGTGCTGCGTGATCCGATCACCATTTCGCCGGACGCGAAGATCCGCGATGTGATCGCGCTGTCGCAGCAGCATGGCATTTCGGGCTTCCCGGTGCTGGAAGGCAAGATCGTCGTCGGCATCATCACCAACCGCGACCTGCGCTTCGAGGAAGAACTCGACGCCCCGGTGCGCGCCAAGATGACCCCGCGCGAGAAGCTGGTGACGGTGGCCGAAGGCGCGCCGCTGGAAGAAGCCAAGCGCCTGATGAACCGCCACCGCCTGGAGCGCGTGCTGGTGGTCAACCAGGCCTTCGAGCTGCGCGGCCTGATCACGGTGAAGGACATCCAGAAGGCGGTCGAGAACCCGCTGGCGAGCAAGGATGACCACGGCCAGCTGCGCGTAGGCGCCGCGGTCGGCGTGGGTCCGGACAACGACGAGCGTGTCGAGCTGCTGGTCAAGGCCGGCGTCGACGTGATTGTGGTCGATACGGCGCATGGCCACAGCCAGGGTGTGCTGGATCGCGTGCGCTGGGTCAAGCAGAACTTCCCGCAAGTGCAGGTGATCGGCGGCAATATCGCCACCGGCGACGCCGCCCGTGCGCTGGTCGAGCATGGCGCCGACGGCGTCAAGGTCGGCATCGGCCCCGGCTCGATCTGCACCACCCGTATCGTGGCTGGCGTGGGCGTGCCGCAGATCACCGCCGTTTCCAACGTGGCCGAGGCGCTCAAGGGCACCGGCGTGCCGCTGATCGCCGACGGCGGCATCCGCTATTCGGGTGACGTGGCCAAGGCCCTGGCGGCCGGCGCCCACACCGTGATGATGGGCGGGATGTTCTCAGGCACCGAAGAAGCGCCGGGCGAAGTGTTCCTGTACCAGGGCCGCTCGTTCAAGAGCTACCGCGGCATGGGTTCGGTAGGCGCGATGAAGGACGGCGCGGCTGACCGCTACTTCCAGGAAGACAACACCGCCAACGTCGACAAGCTGGTCCCCGAGGGGATTGAAGGCCGCGTGCCGTACAAGGGTTCGGTGATGGCCATCATCCACCAGCTGACGGGCGGCGTGCGTGCCTCGATGGGCTACTGCGGCAGCAAGTCGATCGCCGACTGGCATGAGAGTGCCCAGTTCGTCCAGATCACGGCAGCCGGCATGCGTGAATCGCACGTGCACGACGTGCAGATCACCAAGGAAGCGCCGAACTACCATATCGACTGACGCGCAGCGGTCGCGCCCGCCGTCCGCAGTGGCGGCGGTGCGCTGCCCGCGATCAGCGGGACGAGGGCGTGCGAGGTTTGGTGCGAGGTGCGCAGCGCCGCCCTGGTCCGACCGGATTCCAATCCGGCCCCGACCGTGGCCCCGGCCGCGCGCCACGCCGGTGTTGCCTGTCCCGGCGTGCCTTGCTGCCAGCCGCATCACCGGCGGGGCCCAGACGAGGAGCGCCAATGAAGGTGTTGCTGCGAGCCGTGCTGTTTTTCGATGCCCTGGTGGACCTGCTGCTGGGCGTCCTGCTGTTGATGTCCCCATTCACCACGCTGTACGCGGCGCTGCAATTGCCGCAGCCACAACCCGCGCTGTTCGGGCAACTGCTGGGCGTGGCGCTGGCCGGCCTGTCGGTGCTGCTGTGGCAGGCCGCGTTCAACGGCCAGCTGACGGTACCGGTGGCACGCACGGCCGGCTATGTGAACCTCGCCAGCGCGATGCTGATCATTGCCTGGATGGTGTTCCTTGAGCTGCCGCTCGAAGGCGCCGGCAAGATCTGGCTGCCGACCATGGCCGTGGTGCTGCTGTTTTTTGCCGCGGTGCAGATCCCCGCGGCGAAACGCGTGCGCGTGCGCGAGCAGCAGCTGAAGATGGAACGCGCGCTGAAGGAACAGGAAACCCGGAAGGAACCCGGCGTCGCCCCCGCGGCACGCCCAACGAATACCCCAGAATACCGGCGCGAGCCGGTCATCACGCCGCCGCCGGGCTATGGCCCCGGCACGGAAGTGACCGAGCCCGCAACGGAAGACACGCCATCGGCCCATCATGCACGACAAAATCCTCATTCTTGATTTCGGCTCGCAGGTCACGCAGCTGATCGCCCGCCGCGTCCGCGAGGCGCACGTCTACTGCGAAATCCACCCGAACGACGTCTCCGACGACTTCGTGCGCGAGTACGCGCCCAAGGCCGTCATCCTGTCGGGCAGCCACGCCAGCACCTATGAAGACCACCAGCTGCGCGCGCCGCAGGCGGTGTGGGACCTGGGCGTGCCGGTGCTCGGCATCTGCTACGGCATGCAGACCATGGCCGTGCAGCTCGGCGGCAAGGTCGAGTGGAGCGACCAGCGCGAGTTCGGCTACGCCGAGATGCGCGCCCACGGCCATACCGCGCTGCTCAAGGACATCGAGGATTTCCGCACTGCGGAAGGCCACGGCATGCTCAAGGTCTGGATGAGCCACGGCGACAAGGTCACCGGCCTGCCGCCGGGCTTCAAGCTGATGGCGTCCACCCCGAGCTGCCCGATCGCCGGCATGGCCGACGAAGCGCGCGGCTACTATGCCGTGCAGTTCCATCCCGAGGTCACGCATACCGTCAAGGGCCGGCAGATGCTCGAGCGCTTCGTGCTCGGGATCGCCGGCTGCAAGGCAGACTGGGTCATGCGCGACCACATCGAAGAAGCCGTCGCCAAGATCCGCGAACAGGTCGGCGACGAAGAGGTGATCCTGGGCCTGTCGGGCGGCGTCGATTCGTCGGTGGCCGCGGCGCTGATCCACCGCGCCATCGGCGACCAGCTCACCTGCGTCTTCGTCGACCACGGCCTGCTGCGCCTCGACGAAGGCAAGATGGTGATGGAAATGTTCGCCGGCCGCCTGCACGCCAAGGTCGTGCACATCGACGCTTCCGAGCAGTTCCTCGGCCACCTGTCCGGCGTGACCGACCCCGAGCAGAAGCGCAAGATCATCGGCCGCGAGTTCGTCGAGGTGTTCCAGGCCGAGGCGAAGAAACTGAGCAAGGCCAAGTGGCTGGCGCAGGGCACGATCTACCCCGACGTGGTGGAATCGGGCGGCACCAAGACCAAGAAGGCCACCACCATCAAGAGCCACCACAACGTCGGCGGCCTGCCCGAAACGCTGGGCCTGAAGCTGCTCGAGCCGCTGCGCGACCTGTTCAAGGACGAAGTGCGCGAACTCGGCGTGGAACTGGGCCTGCCGCCGGAAATGGTCTACCGCCATCCGTTCCCGGGCCCGGGCCTGGGCGTGCGCATCCTCGGCGAAGTCAAGCGCGACTATGCCGACCTGCTGCGCCGCGCCGATGCCATCTTCATTGAAGAACTGCGCAAGACCATCGCCACCGAGCAGGACGCTGCCGCTGGCCTGTGCGAGCCGAACCAGGTCGGCAAGAGCTGGTACGACCTGACCAGCCAGGCATTTGCCGTGTTCCTGCCGGTCAAGTCGGTGGGCGTGATGGGCGACGGCCGCACCTACGACTACGTCGTGGCGCTGCGCGCTGTGCAGACCACCGACTTCATGACGGCGCATTGGGCGCACCTGCCGTACGCGCTGCTCGGCCGCTGCTCGAACCGCATCATCAACGAAGTGCGCGGCCTGAATCGGGTGGTGTATGACGTGTCGGGCAAGCCGCCGGCGACGATCGAGTGGGAGTGATTTGACGTCCTCCGAAGTCTATCGCTGACGATCGGAAATCTCCCGGAAACCCGCGCCGCTGCGCGGGTTTCGTGTTTTTGGCTATCGATGGCTATCGACTGAAATCGGACTCTGGGGTCGGTAGCAAGGCCGCCAGTGTGGCCGTTCCCATCAACTTCGGGATGGCTCTACCGGGCGATTCGGGATCAAATGCAGCGCCCCACGTGATAGACCTCTTTCGCGGTGTTCCTCACCATGACCATCCCTTGCGGACTGCGCTAGAGAAAAAAACTGGAGACAGGCGAAGGTGGTTTCCATGCCGTTCGCCAGCACGACAAATCCGGCAAGCGGCAAATGGTGCTAGTCTTTCACGTTCTGTCCCTGACAGTGCCCCAATGCTTGCAATGCCGCCGGCTAGCTAAACGTGTGAGTCATAGATGCGACTACCCCGCAAGCACCTTCAAACAGCTTTATTGCTGGCCGCTCAACTGGCCGGATTCCTTGCCGCAGTTCCCGTGATGGGCCAGACGACTGCGGCGACTTACCCGAGTCACGCTGTCGAACTGGTGGTGCCAAGCTCAGCGGGCGGTGGTACTGATACGGTTGCGCGAGCCTTCAGCGAAGCCATGCGAAAGTACCTGCCGCAGCCGCTGACCGTGGTGAACAAGCCAGGCGCCAGTGGCGCAATCGGCATGACGGAAGTGGCCCGCGCCAGGCCGGATGGCTACAAGCTCGGCATAATCATCGCGGAAGCCGTGATCGTCCCGCATGTCGGGCCGACCACGTTCGACCCCGCCCAGCTGGTGCCGATCGCACGCCTGAATGCCGATCCGTCCGCGATCACGGTGAGGGCCGATTCGCGCTGGAATACCATCGAGGCGTTCCTGGCATTCGCCAAGGCGCACCCCGGTGAGGTGCAGGTCGGGAATTCCGGTCCGGGTTCGATCTGGCACCTGGCGGCGACGGCGTTGGAGGACAAGTCGCACGTCAAGTTTAATCACGTGCCGTTCACCGGCGCGGCGCCGGCGTTGGTGGCGTTGATGGGCGGGCATATCGACGCGGTGGCTGTCAGTCCCGCGGAGGTATCGGCCTATGTGGCCGCGGGCAAGGTGAAGACGCTCGCGGTGATGGCCGACCAGCGTGTCAGCGGTTTCGAGAATGTGCCGACGCTTCGTGAGCGGGGTATCGCCCTCTCGATCGGCACATGGCGCGGGCTGGCCGCGCCCAAAGGCACGCCACCCGAGGTGCTCGAAACCCTTGCGGCCGCCAGCCGCAAGGCGGTGGCGGATCCAGTCTTTGTGGCGGCGCTGAGCCGGCAGAACCTGGGCATTGCCTATGCCGACGCAGCGACCTTCAAGGCGATGATCGCGGCTGACAACGCGGTGATGAAGGCGCTGGTGGCCAGGACCAACCTGAAGAAGTGAGGCAGCGCATTCGCTGGTCCCGATGATGCTGACGGGGGCTTATGACAGGCGGGCAATCTCCTCAAGCAGCGCCGCCTCCATCGCCTCGATCGGCGCGCGCGCGCAGCCGGTGTAGAACTCGACCTGGGCGCACGCCTGGTGCAGCATCATGCGCGTGCCGTCGATGGTGCGGCAGCCGAGCGCTGCGGCATCGCGGATCAGCTTGCTCCTGACCGGGATGAAGGCGGCGTCCATGACGATCAGGTGCGCGGCGAGCTGTCCGGCGACCGGGTTGACATCGGGGGCGCGAAAGCCCGCCGCGGTCGCGTTGGCGAGCATGTCGAAATCCGCCGCGCGGAAGTCCGTCAACCCGCCGCCAAAGCGCAGGCCGAGCGAGCCGGCCAGTTCTTCGCCGCGCGCCGCGGTGCGGTTGAACACGGTCACGCTGGCGCCGGCCTCGCGCAAGCCATAGGCCATCGCCCGCGCCGCGCCGCCCGCGCCCAGCAGCGCAATGCGCTGGCCGGCCACATCCGTCACCTCCTGGAACGCCCGGACGGCGCCGATGCAGTCGGTGTTGTAGCCGGTCAGCACGCCATCGAGATTGTTGATGGTGTTGACCGCGCCGATGGCGCGCGCGGTCTCGTCGAGATGGTCGAGGTGGGGGATCACGGCCTGCTTGTGCGGCATCGAGACATTCATGCCGCGCACGCCGAGCGTGCGGATCGACTGCACGGCGCCGGGCACGTCCTGCACCCCGAAGCACACAAAGGTGTAGTCGATCCCGAGCGCCCGATAGGCGGCATTGTGGATGCGCACATTGAAGGTGAAGGGCTCGCCCATGATCGAGCCGCACAGCGTGGGAATGGAACCGGGCATTGCGGGGTGTCCTTGCGAGGAAAATCAGGCGGCTGCCTGGGCGGCAAAGGCCGCCAGGTCGAAGCGCGCGGCAGGTTGCCGCCCGGCGAGCGCGTCCAGCAGGTTGCGCGTGGCCAGTTCGGCCATGGCACGACGGGTCTCATGCGTGGCCGAGCCGATATGGGGCAGGGCGGTCACCCTGGGATGGCGGCGCAGCGGCGAATCCTGAGGCAGCGGCTCGGTGGCGAAGACGTCCAGCCCGGCCGCGCGCAGGTGGCCGCTTGCCAGCGCCGCGAGCAGCGCGTCTTCCTGCACGATCTGGCCGCGCGCGCCATTGACGAAGATGGCGCCCGGCTTCATCAGCGCGAACTCGCGCGGGCCCATCAGGCCTCGGGTGCTGTCTGTCAGGGGCAGCGTGATGGCGACGATATCGGCGCGGCGCAAGGCGTCGTCGAGTTCCGTCCGGGTGGCGCGCCCCACCAGGTCGGGCGGCTCCATGGCAGTCTCGTTGACGTAGAGCACCTCCATGCCGAAGCCGAGCGCCGCGCGCCGCGCCACGGCCTGGCCGATACGCCCGAAACCCAGGATCGCCAGCGTCTTGCCGTGCACGTCCCAGCCGAACAGGCTGTCGCCGATATTGGCGGTCCAGCGGCCTTCGCTGACGTGGGCCGCCAGCTCGACCAGGCGGCGGCTCGTGGCCATGATGAGGGCGAAGACGGTGTCGGCCGTGGTCTCGGTAAGTACGCCCGGCGTATGGCACAGCGTGATGCCGCGCTGGTGCAGGCAGGGGAGGTCATAGTTGTCGACGCCCACCGAAATACTCGAGATCACTTCCAGCCGGCCGGCTTCGGCCAGCTCCGCCGCGCCCAGCTTCACGCTGGAGCCGATCAGGCCATGGGCGGATGCCAGCGCGGCGCGGAAGGCCGGCCGTTGTGCCGGCTGGCGCGGGTCAGCCACGATCACGTCATGCTCCGACTCGATCCTGGCGAGCAGGTCGTCAGGAATCGGCCGGAACACCAGTACATTCTTGCGCATGGGTAGTCCTTGCTGCGGCTTCACAGGCTGGCGGCCGCCAGCTGGGCATGGGTCGGCAGGCCTTCGGTATCGCCGCGCACCTGCACCGCCCGGGCGCCGATCCAGGCACCGCGCCGGACGGCTTCGCCCACCGGGCGGCCCTCCAGCAGCGCGCTGATCACGCCCACGGCAAAGCCGTCGCCGGCGCCAACGGTATCGACGACGCGCTCGACGCTGAAGGCCTCGACATGGCCGCTGCCGGCCTCGCCATCGAAGTAGGCGCCGTCGGCACCGAGCTTCACCACCACCAGCTTCGCGCCGCGGGCACGGTAGAAGGCGGCAATGCGTTCCGGCTCGGCGTGGCCGGTGAGGAAGCGGCCTTCCTCGATGCCGGGCAGTACCCAGTCGCTTTGCTGCGCGAGGTCGTTCAGCGTCTCCCGCATCAGCTCGGGCGTGGCCCACAGCGTGGGCCGAAGGTTGGGATCGAACGAGATCGTGCGGCCGGCGGCGCGCATGGTGGCGATGGCCTGGCGCGTGGCGGCCTGCGTGCCTGCCGCCAGCGCGGGGAACACGCCGGTGACGTGCAGGTGCCGCGAGCGCCGCAGCCATTTGTCGTCCAGGTGCTCCGGGTTCATGCGGCTCGCCGCCGAGCCGCGGCGGTGGTATTCGACGGGCGGATCGCTGCCGTCGTCGACCCGGCCCTTGAACTGGAAGCCGGTGCGCTCGCCGGGCTCGCATACCACCTGGCTGCAATCCACGCCTTCGCGCTGCATTTCGCCGAGCAGGTAGCGGGCCATCGAGTCGTCGCCCAGCCGGCTGGCCCAGCCGACCTTCAGGCCCAGGCGCGACAGGCCGATGGCCACGTTGGTCTCGGCGCCGGCGGTGCGCTTGTGGAAGGTCTGCGCGCCTTCGAGCGGCCCGGCTTCGCCGGCGACCAGCATCAGCATGGCCTCGCCCAGCGTGACCACGTCAAGATCGGGACTCATGCGGGGACCTCCACCGAACGCAGCAGTTCGACATGATGGCGCGTGACCTGTACCAGGTCTTCGCCTTGCAGCGGGAATTCGATCGCACGCGCAACTTGCGTGGGCAGGCGGCGCAAGACGCCGCGCCAGGGTGCCGCCGACTGGTCGAGCGGTACCGCGATCCATTTGGCGGGCGTGCGCTGCACGCCCTTGCAGTGCACGTAGCCGACGTTGGCGCCGAAGACTTGCGCGGCGTCGAGCGGGTCTTCGCCGGTCCAGTGCCAGTTGCCCATGTCGAAGGTCATCGGCACGGTCTCGCCGAGCGCCGCGATACGCGCGAAGAAGTCGCGCAGCGGCGGTACGGTGCCGGCGCGGGCGGTCTGGTCGTTTTCCACGACGAGTTCGATGCCGTCGTGCCGCAGCCAGGGAAGCAGCGCTGCCAGTGCCGTGCCTGCCCGATAGCCGCCAAGCGACATCTTGACCCGGCTCGCACCGAGCGCCAGCGCGGTCGTGAAGGCACGGTCGAGCGCGGCGGCATCGAGGCTGCCTGCGTCATTCCAGAGGCCTTCCGGGCTGGACCAGACCACGTCCAGTCCATGCTCCCCAGCAACCTCGCGCTGTTCGATGACTTCCTCCTTGTGCCCGCGCTGGAGTTCGCCGCGGAATTCCACGCCATCTGCGCCCGCTGCCGCGGCAATCCGCGCCAGCGCCGCCTGGCCGTCGCGCAGCGCGAGGTCGGCACCATAGGCGGTCAGCGAGATAAGGACCGGCGGGCGCGAGGCTCCATTTGCGCCTTCTGGTTGCCACTGGCTCATTTCAGTGCTCCCGCGCTGAGGAATTGCTGCAGTTCCGGCGTCCGTGGCTGCGCGAACAGCGCCTTCGACGGGCCCGCCTCGTGGACCTTGCCCTGGTGCATGAAGATGGTGGTATGCGCCATGCGGCGCGCGAATTCCATCTCATGCGTGACCAGCACCATGGTCATGCCGGAGGCAGCGAGGTTCTCCATGACACGAAGCACTTCCGCCGTCAGCTCGGGGTCGAGCGCAGAGGTGACTTCGTCGAACAGCATCACCTTGGGTTCCATCGCCAGCGAACGGGCGATGGCCACGCGCTGCTGCTGGCCGCCCGAGAGTTGCTCGGGGTAGCAGTCCTTCTTGTCGAGCAGGCCGACCTGGGTCAGCACCTGGGCGACGATGCCGTCGATCCGGCTTGCGGCCATCTTCTTCACGATGGCCGGCGCCAGCGCGATGTTCTGGCCCACGGTCAGGTGCGGAAACAGGTTGTAGCTCTGGAACACCATGCCCACGTCGCGGCGCAGGTCGAGCAAGCGCTTGCGGTCGTGATCCAGCTTGTGGCCGGCGACGGTGATATTGCCGGCATTGATCGTCTCCAGTCCGTTCAGGCAGCGCAGCATGGTGCTCTTGCCGGAGCCGCTGCGGCCGATGATGGCGACTACCTGGCCCGGCTCGATGGCAAACGACACGCCTTTCAGGACTTCGACGCAGCCATACGATTTGTGCACGCCTTGTGCTTCAACGATTGACATGGAGCCTCCTTTCCATGCGCCGGGCCGCCGCGGACAGCGGGAAGCAGAGCGCGAAGTAGATAAGTGCGACGACGACAAAGACCGCAAAGGGCTGGAAGGTCGCGTTGTTGATCAGTTGGCCGGCGCGGGTCAGCTCGATGACGCCGATGATGGAAGTGATCGAGGTGTTCTTGACCAGCTGGACCGAGAACCCCACGGTGGGCGGCAAGGCCAGCCGCACCGCCTGCGGCAGCACCACGTAGCGCAGCTGCTGCCAGCGGGTGAGGGCAAGCGCCTCGCTGGCTTCCCACTGTCCTTGCGGCACGGCCTCGATGCAGCCGCGCCAGATCTCGCCAAGATAGGCGCTGGCGTAGATCGACATCGCCAGCATGGCCGCGACCATCGGCGACAGCTTGAGCCCGAGCACGGACAGGCCGTAGTAGCTCAGGAACAGCACGATCAGCACCGGCGTGCCTTGCACGACCTGGATATAGACCGTGCTGGCCAGGCGCAGCAGCGGGCTTCTGGAGGTACGCGCCAGCGCGACCAGGAAACCGGCCAGCGTGCCGCCGACGAAGGCCAGCAAGGTCACCCACAGCGTCCAGCGTGCGGCCAGCAGCAGGATTTCAAGATGATTCCAGGAAAATTCGGTGATCATTTCGTGCTCCCAGCAACCGCTGCCGTCAGTTCGGCGCGCGCCAGCGGCACGACCGGCGCCGTGCGGGCCAGCTTTCGTGCGCGCGCCACCACGCGGCGCCGCTTGAACACCAGGTTGCCGATCAGGGCGAACATGGCGCGCAGCAGTAGTGCCAGCCCGATATAGAGGAACATGACGAGGATGTAGCTCTCGAAGGTGCGGAAGGTCTGCGAATCGACCTGGCTGGCGACCGCCGTCAGCTCTTCCACCGAGATCGTCGACACCACGCTCGAGGTCAGCATCATCAGCGTGAACTGGCTGGTCAGGGCGGGATAGACCTTTTCGAAGGCCGGTACCAGCGCGACGTGGCGGATCAGCTGCCAGCGCGTCATGCCCAGCGCGGCGGCGGCTTCGAGCTGCGAGCGGTGTACCGCCTGCAATCCGGCACGGATGATTTCAGTCGAGTAGGCGCCGAGGTTGACGGTCATCGCAATCACCGCGGCAGTGACGGCATCGATCTGCAGGCCCACGGTCGGCAAGCCGAAGAAGATGATGAAGAGCTGGATCAGGAAGGGCGTGTTGCGGATCGCCTCGACATAGGCCCTGGTGACGCGCTGCAGCCACGGGCCGCCAAAAGCGGCGGCAATGGCGCCGGCGGTGCCGACCAGGGTGCCAAGCAGGATCGAGCCGAAGCTGAGTGCCAGCGTCATCGCGGCGCCTTCCGCGAAGCGATCCAGCTGCGACAGCACCGGGGTCCATTCGAATTGGTAGTGCATGCGGGTCTCCTGGCACGCCGGCGGGGCGCCGGCGCGCAACCTCAGACGGCCTGGTTCAGAACGTTTGCAGCGCGGGCAGCGCCTTGCCGGTCCACTTCTGCGCAATGGCATCGAGTTCGCCATTGAGCTTGACGTAGGAGATGGTGGTGTTGAGCCACTGGCGCAGCTCGAAGGCGTCGCGGCGCACGGCCATCGAATTCGGCTGCACCGAGAACGCGAACTTGGCGTCGAACTTGCCGGCGCCGCGCGCCTTCATGATTTCGTTGCCGGTGGTGTTGGGCAGCGCAATGGCGTCGACCTGGTTGCTGATCAGCGCCTGCGCGCAGGTGGCATCGTCCTCGAAGCGGACGATATTCATGCCGGGCACCGCCAGGCGGGTCAGCGCGGTGTCCTGCGTGGTGCCGCGCGTCACGCCCACCTTCTTCTTGCCGAGCTCAGTCAGCTTGGCGTACTTGGCAGCGGTAGGCGCAAAGATGGTCAGCTCGAATGCGCTGTAGGGCGAGCTGAACATGATGGCACGCGCCCGCTCCGGCGTCGGCGCCAGCGTCGCGACCAGGAAGTCGACCTTGCCCGCTTCCAGCGCCGGAATCCGGCTGGGCGAGGTGAGCGGAACGATATCGACCGGCACGCCCAGGTACTTGCCGAGCAGGTTGGCCACGTCGACGTCATAGCCGGCGGGTTTGCCGGTGGCGTCCGTGGTGCCGAAAGGCGGAGCACCGGTCACCACGCCGATGGTGACCTTGCCCTTCTTGACGATCTCGGCGACGGTCTGGGCTTGGGCGGTAACAGCGGCGCTGGCCAGGATCAGCAAAGCCAGTACGGGCGTGGCAAAGCGGCGCAACAGGTGTTGGGCGTTCATTGGATGTCTCCTGCACGGATATGAAAGGTGTCGCTGGCGGCAGCGATCTGCATGCCGGATTTGAAACCGGTTTCAGGATTATAGGAAACCGGTTTCAGAGATACAGCAGTGGAAACCCTTACGGGCGCGCCGAGGTTGTTCCGACGGGGAAATGGGTGCGCTTGCGCACCCGCTACGCTGGTGCGGCGGCTCTATGCGTGGCTTGCGCGCGCACGCCGGACGGCGGCGGGGGAGTGATCAGCCGCGGCGGGTGGAACCGCGTGTGACCAGCGTGCCGGGCAACAGCACCCGCCGCGGCGGCAGCTGGCCGCCTTGCAGGCGCTCGATCAGGCAATTGGTGGCAACGCGCCCGATATCGTCGGTCGGCTGGGAAATGGCGCTGAGGCCCGGGCCGACCAACGCGGCCCATTCGGGGTCATCGAAGCCTATCAGGCCAAGGTCGGTACCGAGTTGCCACCCCAGTCGGGCGGCCGACGCGGCCACGCGCAGCGAGATCACTGCGTTGGCTGCCAGCACGGCAACGGGCGCCTGGCCGGCACGCCGGCGCAGCTCGCGCAGCGCTTCATCGAGGGCGTCGTCGTCACCTCTGTGGGCTTCAAAAGCAGATCCGCTGACCGTGTCCGCGTGTTCGGCGATAAAGCTTCGAAATGCGCGGGCGCGCTCGTTGCGCGAGCTGATGGCCTTGATCGGCTCGCTGATAAAGAGGATGTGCCGATAACCGGCTTCGACAAGGTGGCCGGCCGCTTCATGGACGGCAGTCAGGTTGTCCAGGGCGACAAGATCGACTTCCGCATCGCCGACCTTGCGATCAACCAGGACGACGGGCTTGCCCAGCTGCGCGGCATCGGTCAGGGCACCGGCGTCGTGGCCCAGTGTATGCAGAATGAAACCCTCCACGCGGTAAGCCGAGAGCGAGCGAATGGCTTCGCGCTCCAGTTGCTCGTCGTTGCCCAGGTTGAACAGCATCACCATATAGCCGGCATCGCGACAGGCCTTCTCAACGCCACGCAGCACTGCTACCGAGAACGAATTGGACACGTCCGCCACCACCAGCCCAATCAGGCGAGACTTGCCGCGTTTGAGTCCCTGCGCCATGGGACTGGGACTATAGCCAAGTGTGCGGATGGCCGATGCCACGCGCTCCTCCACCTCCGTGGACAATTGCTGGCCACCCCGGTTCAGGTAGCGCGATACCGTTGCCTTGGAAACGCCCGCATAGTCGGCTACATCCTGGATGGTGAGCTTTTCTGCGGGATTCGGGTTGGACTTCGGTCGGGTCACGGGCGGCGGCATAAAGTTGGATGAAACCAGTTTCACGATTATGCCTCGCGACTGCCACGATCGCCAGCACGCCGGGCTCAGTAGTGTAGTAGTGCACAAGTCGTCACTTAACGGCAGGGACGATGGGCACTGGACGGCCCTGAGGAGTGGGAAGCGCAGGTACGGCATCACCCCCGCTACATCACCGACGATATGACGGCGTTGTGTCGAGCGGCAAGGCATGGCGTAGGTATCGTTCAGTTATCGAGTATGTGTTTTTGTCTTTAGCTTTGTCATCACAGAATGCGATGGCACGATAACTATTGATTGCTTTACACGGCCGGAAAGGAGGTAGTAGTCGGCCATGCCGGCTCCGGTCGGGGCGGGGTTAAGCGAGAGAACAAAGGAATCGCGCCCCGCGTGGCGCGGGGCGCGTGGCACATGGAGTTGGGGGCGGGCATGCCGGCCCGCCTGCAGCTCAGGTGCGGTCGTAGGAGAACTGGATGCCAGCCGTGCCGCCGGTCTGGATGAAGAGATCCATGAAGGCCGGGACGGTCTCGCTGCGGGCCCAGTCGCGCTGCAGTTCGCAGAACAGCTGAGCCACGCTGATCATCTTGCCGCCAGCCTGTTCGATGCGGCGCAGCGCGGCCTCGTGCGCCGCCACGGAAGTACCGCCTACGGCGTCGGCCACGACATAGACCTCATAGCCTTCCTTGAGCGCGTCCAGCGCCGGGAAGGTCAGGCACGCTTCCGTCCACAGGGCAGTCATGATCAGCTTCTTGCGCCCCGTCGCCTCCACTGCCGCGCGGAACTCCACGTCTTCCCAGGAGTTGATCGAGGTGCGGTCGTAGGTGGGGAAGTCGCCCAGCACCTTCTGCAGCTGCGGGATTGGCGGCTTGTTCAGGCCCGTCTTCACATTGACCGTGGAATGCACGATCGGCAGCTTGTACGCAACCGCGGCACGCGAAACGCCGACGATGTTATTGATCAGCAACTGCCGGTCCATGGAGGCGATGGAGTTCACCTGGACCGGTTGGTAGTCGATGATCACGAAGGCTGCGTTCTGCGGAGTCAGCAGGTGGTCGTTTGCGGGATCGCGAATGGGTTCGCTCGCCATGGTTATCTCCAGAACAATGGGTGGGTTTCTGCTACTCGGCGTTCCCGGGCCGGCGCTGCATGTACTGTGCGCGACGCTGGCCCGACTGCCCCGCGACGGTACCGGCATTGCCGGACACTGCAAACCGGAAATGCGGTTCTGATGCCGTCCCGCATGCGTTGCGGTCGGCCGTCGCAACGAGCCTTTGCAGCATAAGCCATGCATTGGGGCGAGCGTGATAGCCATCTGCCAAACATGCTGTTCGCGCTGATAGAACGATCCGCGCGCCCTCCGTGTCCTGCTTGCTTGCGCCGTGGTATTTGCCTAGTCTTTGCTGACACCATATGTGCGGAGGACACGAACGATGGGCGATTTCTATGTGCTGGTGATCCTGTATGCCAAGCCCGGGCGCGAGGCGGAGCTACGGGAAAAACTGCGGGCCGTGGTGGCGCCTTCCCGCCGCGATGCCGGCAACCTGCGCTACGAGATGTTCGAGCAACAGGATGATCCGCGGCGCTTTGTCTTCGTCGAGCACTGGGACAGTCCCGCCGCGCAGGAGGCGCACCATACGCAGACCGAGCACATCCGCCGCTTCCAGGAAGATGGCAGCGATGCGGTGGAAAGGATGGAGTTGTTCTACCGGATGAAGCTTGTGGCCTGAGTGGCAGCGTTCTCCATGCAGGGAGGCTATGGCGGCGATAACGACCACGGCGTGGAAAAGTATGAAATCGCCGCGCGCTGGGACGACATCGTGCAATGGCAGCTGTCCAGCCGCTTCACGCTCTCGCTGGATGGGGAGGTCAATGTCGCGAACTGGCGCGCATTGTCTAACCGGCCGTCCAGCCAGCTGATGGAGTACGGCATCTCGCCAATCTTTCGCCTGGGTTATGCCGCGGAATTTGCCACGCCGTTTATCGAGGCGTCAGTGGGTTTGCGCGTGCTCAGCCACACCGAGATCGCCGGCGGCCACCGCATGGGATCGGCGTTCCAGTTCTCAGACATGGTCGGCGTCGGGGTTGCCTTCGGCGAGGCGCGGCGCCTGACCATCGGCTACCGCTTCCAGCACCTGTCCAACGCCGGCATTCAGGAGCCGAATCCGGGCGTCAACTTCAGCATGGGCTACATCCGCTATCGCTTCTGACGCGCTTCTGAGGGCGTGCCGGCATCAAGGGCCGGCACGATCACCGCGATCGCGTCGCGGACCAGCGCATCGATCTCGGCGTCGTCCGGACGGACGCCGGTAGCCAGCGCACGGTGCAGGACGCTGGCCAGCACCATGCCGTGGAACAGCCTGGCACTGACCTCAGGGCTTGCCGAGAGCCGCGTGCCTCTCGCCTGCTGGCTGCCAAGGAAGGCCGCAACATAGGCGCAGGTCGCCGCCGGGCCGCGCGTATACCAGGCGTTCCCCAACGCGGGGAAGCGCCGCGATTCCGCGAAGATCAGCCGCAGGAACGCCAGGTGGCGTTCCTCCAGCAGCGACTGCAGAAAACTGTGCGCGATCTTGCCGAGTCCCTGCGCCGCATCGCAGCGCGACACATCCACGCCCTTCTCGGTCTTTTCCAGGAAGCGGTCGCACAGCCGCTCCACCACCGCCACGAACAAACCGTCCTTGCCGCCGAAATAGCTGTAGACGTTGGTCTTGGAGCCCCCGCACGCCTTGACGATGTCGTCCAGGCTGACGCCGTCATAGCCGTGCTCGAGGAACATGTCGGCGGCGGTGCTCAGGATCAGGGCGCGCTTCTCTTCGCCACGGCGTGTGATGCGCTGCGGCGGGCGGTGCAGGGGAGTGTCGGTAACGCTCACGGGTGATGCCATCGGTAGCGAGGAGTAACAGGGGACAAGGGGCGCTGGCGCCCCGCGCAGTCTACCAAATGCTTGCGTGATCCAAGTGGCAGCCCAGGCGTCGCCCCTTTCTTCAAAAAATTCGAGTGAGGTTTTTCAATTTATTTAGTACCATACGGTACGGTTTGATTATATTTGGATCGTGAGACGTGCGGGGCAGATTGCCCCGGTCGACACAAGGTTCTTCCTGGTAGGAAAGGAGCAAGTGATGAAAAAGGTATCGATTGGCGCAATCCTGATGGTGGTGATGGCGGCCGGGGCGCAAGCCGCGGTGCGCACCGCGGACGTCTATACAGACGGGGCGCATGTTGCCGAGGCCCTGCAGCGTTCGCAATCCGGCCGCCTGGCCGATGAGCAATTCCGCCGGATTGCCGTGCGCAAGGCGGATCCGTTCACCGACGGCGGACTGCGGCAGGTAGATCTGTTCACCGACGGCGCACTGCGCCAGGTGGATCCGTTCGCCGACGGCGCACTCGCGAGAATTGGGAGTGCCGACCGGTTCACGGATGGCGCCTGAACGGCAAGCCGGTCCTGCGCCACATGCAGTGCCGGCCGCAAGTTGACGTCGGGGTGCGGGTTTACCGTTCTTGCAGAGGCTCGCACCCCCACCTAAAATAATTCGCATATCGCATTAGATTGCGCGTAGCGCAAAAACGGAGACAACGTGACGGAAGCGAAACACCCCCGGGCTGCCGGTCAGACCAGCATCGCGCATGTGGATATCCACGGCGTGTCGGTGCATGGCAAAGACCTGAGCGAGGCCTTGATCGGCAAGGCCGGCTTCACCGCCTACTTCCTGTTCCTGCTGACCGGCCGCGAGCCCGGCGCAAAGCTGGTGGCGATCACCGATGCCTGCCTCGTGGCGATCGCGGAGCATGGCCTGGTCCCCTCGGTGCAGGCAGCGCGCATGACGCTGGCCGCCGCGCCGGATGCGTTGCAAGGCGCCGTGGCGGCTGGCGTGCTGGGTTGCGGCTCGGTGATCCTGGGCGCATCGGAAACCGCGGGCCAGCTGCTGGCGGAAGTGCTCGCCGGGCGGGAACACGGCACGCTGGCCGAGAGCGCGAACTCGGTGGTCAGGGCCGTGCGGCAGGCGCGCAAGCCACTGCCAGGCTTTGGCCATCCCACGCACAAGCTGGGGGATCCGCGCGCGCACCGGCTGCTGGCCATCGCGCGGGAGCTGGGCGTTGCCGGCGACCACGTGGCCGCGCTGGAAGCAGTAGCCGCCGCAGTGCCCGAGCATTACAGCAAGCCCTTGCCGCTGAACGTTTCGGGCGCAATCCCCGCCGTCCTGCTCGACGCTGGCTATCCCGCCACCGCGCTCAAGGGGGTGCCGCTGCTGGCGCGCGTGGCGAGCCTGATCGCCCACCTGCAGGAGGAACGCCGCCAGCCGATTGGCTTCATCCTGGCCGATGCCGCCGAACAGGCCATCGCCTACAGCGCCGCGCCGGCGCAAGCATCATGAGCGCGCCGGCCACCTGCACCGGCACGATGGCGCCGCTCGACGTGCTCAGGCAGTATCCGGCGCATGACTTCACGCTGACCGGTTTCCTCGCGGCCCGCGTGGCGGCGCAACCGGACAAGCCGGCGTTGCTTTTCGAGGGCGAGACCTGGAGCTATCGCGAGCTCGAGGGACGAATCGCGCAAGCCGCGCAATGGCTGGCGCAGGCCATGCACGTGCGCCGCGGCGACCGCGTCGGCGTGCTGTCCCCCAACCATCCGTCCACGGTCGTGCTGATGTTTGCGCTGGCGCGCATCGGCGCGACCATGGTGCCGGCCAACCCGGAATACCGGCTGGACGAGGCGCTGTACGTGTTCGACCATGCGCAGGTGTGCGGGCTGGTATGTGCGCCGGCCACGCTGGAAACCGGTGCGGCCATCGCACGGGCGCTCGGCGGCGGGGTCTGGCTGCGCGCCAACGAGCCTGGCGACCACGGTGTGCCGACGCTGGAGCAGTCGATGGCGGCGGCCACCGGTGAGTTTGCCAACGAATCTGCCAACGATGGCGGCGACCGGGATACCGCGCTGATCATCTACACGTCCGGCACCACGGGCTTTCCCAAGGGCGCGATGCACAGCCACCGCGGCTACGTGCTGACTGCCGAAGCCTTCGTCGGCCGGCTCCAGCTGCAGCCGGACGAGCGTGTGATGTGCGTGATGCCGCTGTTCCATATCAATGCGCTGATGTATTCGGTGGGCGGGTCGCTGGCTTGCGGCGGCTGCCTGGTGCTGATGCGCAGGTTCTCGGCGTCGTCGTTCTGGCGGTTCGCCGCCGAGACCGGTGCCACGGAGGTGAACCTGGTGGCGGCGGCCGGCAGCATCCTGGCCCGGCGCCCGCGTGCGGAGTTCGTGCCTGGCCACCGCATCACCAAGATGTTCATCGCGCCGCAGACCCAGGAAATGGTGCGTGTGATGAAGCAGGAGTTCCACGTGCCGCGGCTGATCGAATGCTATGGCATGACGGAAATCCCGGGCGTGATTGCCAACCCGTTCGACGGCCCGCACAAGCTTGGCACCATGGGCCTGATCTCGCCCCACCCGGATCCGGCGGTGCCGGTGCCGCAGGCCCGCATCGTCGACGACGAAGGCAGCGACGTGGCCCCGGGCGGCGAGGGCGAACTGCTGATCCGCACGCCTACGCTGATGCAAGGCTACTACCGTGACCCGGCCCAGACCGAGGCGGCGTTCCGCGACGGCTGGTTCGCCACCGGCGACCTGGTGCGCCAGGACGAGGACGGCTACTACGTCTTTGTTGCGCGCAAGAAAGATGTGATCCGGCGCAAGGGCGAGAACGTGTCGGGCGCCGAGCTCGATCGCATCTTCGGCGAACACCCGGCGGTGGAAGAAGCGGCGGCCATCGGCGTGCCCGCGGAACTTGGCGAGGAAGAAATCCTGCTGGCGGTGCAGTTCCGCGCGGGCCAGTCGGCCGATGCGGCCGAGCTGCTCGCCTGGGCGCGCGGCCGCCTGGCCGTGCACAAGCTGCCGCGTTATATCGCCACCGTCGACGCAATCCCGCACACACCGACGCACAAGCCTGCCAAGCACAAGCTGAAGGCTGACCGGACACTGCTGGCGCGCGCGGTCGACCTGTCGGCCGCCAGCCAATAAGCCAGAACAAAAGGAGACAACCATGAGCACCCAGGACAACTACACCCTCCAGCGCGCGCTGGACGCCATGTGCGCCGGCGCACCCGGCTCGGACGAGACCTTGCAGGCGCAATTCGGCGTGGCGCTGCGGCATTTCCACGCCATGCTGGACGAGCTGCAGCTGACCGATGCGCAGCTCTATCGCATTGCCGCCTGGCTGGGCCGGGTGGCCGCGCAGGATGAACTGATCATGCTGTGCGACATGATGGGCCTGACCATGCGCGCGCTGGACCTGGCGCGCACCGGCGAGCAAGCCACGCCACAGAACGTGACCGGCCCGTTCCCCAAGGACCAGGTGGCCGAAGGCAGCAACCCCTGCCACCTGGCGACGGCGGAGGAGCCCGGGCAGCGGCTCGAAGTGCGCGGCCGCGTGCTGGATGCGCGCACGGGCCAGCCGGTGCCGGGCGCGACGCTGATCGTGTGGCAGCCCAACCAGTTCGGCCGCTACGAGAACGAAGACGACTCCCAGTCCGAAGACAACCTGCGCGGCAAGCTGCGCTGCGATGTGGAGGGCGGCTTCCAGATCTTCACGGTGCGGCCGGGCGGCTACATCATCGGGCGCGAGGACACGGAGGTGGGCGTGCTGATGAGGCGCCTGGGCCGCAACCGCCAGCGCGCGCCGCATATCCACTACCGGGTGGTGCAGCCGGGATACCGCACGCTGACCTCTCAGATCTATTTCAAGGGCGACCCCGCCAACCCGGTCGACTGCATCTTCTCGACCATCGATGACCACATCGTCGAGGTGGGGCCACATCCGCAGCGTGACGGCTACCAGCTGCTGACGCTGGATGTGGTGATCGAGCCCGAGGCGGCGCCAGTGGCGGCCTGAGCCCCGCGCAGCTCAGGAGGCCGCCAGGATCGAATGCGCCAGCGTGGGCGCCCGCCGGATGGCGGCCTCGATCATCGCGGCCGCCTCGCGCAGTGCCGGCAGCCGTGTGGCGACAAGTTCTTCGGGGCTGGCGCGCTCGGTCTCGGTGGAGCAGTTGATGGCGGCGATCACGCGCTGCTGGGGGTCGCGCACGGGCACGGCGATAGACAGGACGTTGAGCTCGAGCTGGCCGTGCTGGATCGCATAGCCCTGTTCAAGCGTGCGTGCCAGCGCGGCGCGCAGCGCATCAGCATCGCTGAGCGTCATCGGCGTGAATTTCTGGAACGGTGCCTTGTCCAGGACCTTGTTCTGCTGGGCCTTGGTCGCATGCGCCAGCAAGGCGAGGCCGAGCGAGGTGCAATGCACCGGCAGCCGGTAGCCGACCGAGGCGCGGAACGCGATGCGCCGCTGGCTGGGCACATGCGCGAGGTAGACCACACTGTCGCCGTCGAGGATGGCGAGCGAGACCGAATCGCGGAAGCGCTCGGCCACTTCCTGCAGGAAGGGCTGGACGATGTCGCGCAGGTTCATCGAGCTGAGGAATGCGGCGCCCAGCGACAGGACCTTGGGCAGCAGCACGAAGCGCCGCCCGTTGGCGCCGATGTAGCCCAGCGCCTGCAGCGTCAGCAAGGCACGGCGCGCGGTGGCGGGCGTCATGCCGGTGGCCTGGGCGACTTCGCTCAGCGTCATTTCCGGCGTGGTGTCGGTGAACGCCTGGATCACCGCCAGGCCGCGCGCCAGCGCCGCGACGTAGTCGCGGTGGCCTTCTTCGAGCTTGGGCGGGGCGTCCTGGTCGACGGGGGCGGTGGGTTTGGCGGCGGAGGTCATGCACGCATTTTATCCGCAACGCCCAGGCTGGAACAGAAAGGAGGGCGCCATGGCCGGCGCCCGGGAGACATAGCAACATGAGACTCGATCCTACCTCGCTGCGGCTCTTTGTCTGCGTGGCGGAAGAGGGCTCCATCGCAGCCGCCGCCGAGCGTGCGCACCTGGCCGCCGCCGCAGTCAGCAAGCGCATCAGCGAGCTGGAGCAAGGCCTGGGCACGGCCCTGCTCCGGCGCAGCAACAAGGGCGTGGAGCCGACCACGGCCGGCATCGAGCTGGTGCACCTGGCGCGCGGCGTGCTGCACGACCTTGACGACATCGTGACGCGCATGCGCGACTTCGGCGGAGGCCTGCGCGGCCAGGTCAGGGTATTCGCCAACGTCTCCGCCATTACGCAGTTCCTGCCGGCGCAGCTCAAGTCGTTCCTGGCGGACTATCCGCGTGTCGACGTGCGCCTTGATGAGCGCGTCTCCACCGCCATCGTGCGCGCCGTGGCCGAGAACGCCGCGGATATCGGCATCTTCACCGCGTGCGCGGTAGGGGCGGAACTCGAGACCTTTCCCTACCGGTGCGACGAACTGGTGGTGGCGGTGCCAGACGGCCACCCGCTGGCAGCGCGGCAGTCGGTGTCGATCCGCGAGGCGCTGGACTTTGATCTGGTCAGCATGCATGCCGGCAGCCAGATTCATCTGCAGCTGGTGCGGGCCGCCAGCGAGGCCGGCCTCGTGTTCAAGCCGCGCATACACGTGCCTGGCTATGACGCGCTGTGCCTGATGGTGCAGGCGGGGATGGGGCTGGGCATCCTGCCGAGGTCCAGCGCGGCGCCTTACCAGGACACCCTCGGCATCCGTACCGTCAGGCTGGACGAGCCCTGGGCCGCGCGGCAACTGGTGATCGGCGTGCGCGCCTACGACAGCCTCTCGGCGGTGGCGCGGCTGCTGGTCGACCGCCTGCTCGACGCCGCGTAGCACAGACGCGCCTGCCATCGCGCTATGCGATGGCAGGCTCGCCAATCACTGCTTTACCACGCGCGCCGGTTCTTCCAATCTTGCATGGCAGTCACCGTATTTCGACAGGAGCAGCAAACCGTCATGGTCAACGAAGCGAACAAGGAAAAGATGCCGCTGCAAGGCGTGCGCGTGTTGGAGCTGGGATCGCTGATCGCCGGCCCGTATGCCGGCGGCCTGCTCGCCCAGTTCGGCGCCGAGGTGCTGAAGATCGAAGCGCCGGGCGAAGGCGATCCGCTGCGCAAATGGCGCAAGCTGTATGAGGGCACCTCGCTGTGGTGGTATAGCCAGAGCCGCAACAAGAAGTCGCTGACGCTGGACCTGCGCAGCCCGGAAGGCCAGGACATCGTGCGCAAGCTGGTCGCCGGCGCCGATATCGTGATCGAGAACTTCCGCCCCGGCACGCTGGAGAAATGGGGCCTGGGCTGGGAAGACCTGCGCAAGGTGAGTCCGGCCCTGGTCATGGTGCGCATTTCCGGCTATGGCCAGACCGGCCCCTACAAGGACCGCCCGGGGTTTGCCGCGATCGCGGAATCGATGGGCGGGCTGCGCTATGTCAGCGGCTACCCCGACCGGCCGCCGGTGCGGTCCGGCGTGAGCATCGGCGACACGCTGGCGTCGCTGTACGGCGTGATCGGCGCGCTGCTGGCCATGCACCACCTGCGCAACAACAACGGCGAAGGGCAGTATGTGGACGTGGCCCTGTACGAGTCCGTCTTTGCCGTGATGGAGAGCCTGGTGCCGGAGTTCGACAAGTTCGGCCACGTGCGCGAGCGTTCCGGCGCCAGCCTGCCCGGCATTTCGCCGTCGAACACGTATCCCTGCAAGGACGGGCAGTACGTGATCATCGCGGGCAACGGCGACGCCATCTTCCGGCGCTTCATGACGGCGATCGGCCGCGACGACCTCGGCCAGGATGCGCGCCTGGCTCACAACGATGGCCGCGTGCAGCACAACACCATGCTCGACGACGCCATCGCCGCATGGACCGCCGCGCACGACCTCGACACCGTGCTGGCGACGCTGGAAGCCGCGGCGGTGCCTTGCGGGCGCATCTACACCGCGCAGGACATCTGCAGCGACCCCCACTACAGTGCGCGCGGCATGATCGAGCCGCACCAGCTTCCCGATGGCTCGCCGCTGGCGCTGTCGGGCATCGTGCCCAGGCTCAGCGCCACCCCGGGGCGAACCAACTGGATCGGGCCGGCGCTGGGCGAGCACACCGAAGAGATCCTGGCGGGCATCGGCATTGCCGGCGCCGAATTCCGCGCGCTGCGCGAGGCCGGCGTGGTCTGAACCCGCGGCGCCAAACCGAAGGACAGAAAATGAACACGACCATGTGGCTTCCCCATGCCCCGCGGCGAGTCCGCATCAATGAAGTGTCCGTGCGCGACGGCTTCCAGATCGAGCCGGAATTCGTCCCCACCGAAGAGAAGATCGCGTTGATCGACCGGTTATCCGAAACCGGGCTCGCCCGGATCGAGATCACCTCGTTCGTGTCGCCCAAGGCGATTCCGAACCTGCGCGATGCCGAAGCCGTGGCCAGGCAGATCCGCCGCCATCCCGAGGTCATCTATACGGCCCTGGTGCCGAACGTGCGCGGATGCGAGCGCGCGCTCGAGTGCGACCTGGATGAGATCAACCTCGTCATGTCCGCCAGCGAGACCCACAACCTGGCAAACATGCGCATGACGTGCGAGCAGTCGCTGGCGCAGTTCCGCGATGTGACGGCGCTGGCCCGCTCCGGTGACCTGGTCGTCAGCGGCTGCGTGGCGACGGCGTTGGGCTGCCCGTTCGAAGGCGCGGTGGCGCCAGAGCGCGTGCGGTGGGCCGCGGGGCGATACCTGGAGCTGGGCATGGACAGCATCACGCTGGCCGACACCACCGGCATGGCAGACCCGCGCCAGGTGAGCGACCTGGTCGAGACCTTCCGCCAGTGGTTCCCAGGCGTGCCGCTGACACTGCATTTCCACAACACCCGCGGCATGGGCCTGGCCAACGTGCTGGCTGCGCTGGCCGCGGGCGTGGACAGCTTCGATGCCTCGCTGGGCGGGCTCGGCGGCTGCCCGTTCGCGCCCGGCGCCACCGGCAACATCTGCACGGAGGACCTGGTGCACATGCTCGAGTCGGCCGGCATCGACACCGGCGTTGACCTGGACCGGCTGCTGGGCGCCGCGCGCGACCTGCCGGCGCTGGTCGGGCACGATATTTCCGGGCAGGTCGTCAAGGCGGGCAAGCGCACCGAACTGTATCCGGTGCCGGAATGGGTGGGCGCGCGCCAGCACTGAAGCAAAGCATAAGCAAGGAGACATCATCATGACCGAGCCTAACCGCCCCGCGAGCCTGCTCGACAAGCTCTGGGCCAGCCACGTGATCCACCAGGAGACCGACGGCCCCGCGCTGATCTATATCGATCGCCACCTGGTCAACGAAGTGACCAGCCCGCAGGCCTTCGAAGGGCTGCGCCTGAACGGGCGCAAGGTGTGGCGTGCCGCCTCGGTGCTGGCCACTGCCGACCACAATGTGCCCACCACCGCGCGCAGCCAGGGCATCGCAGATCCGGTGAGCCGCGCGCAGGTTGACGCGCTCGACCGCAACTGCGAAGAGAACGGCATCGTCAATTTCGGCATGGACGATCCGCGCCAGGGCATCCTGCACGTGGTGGGGCCGGAGCGCGGCGCGACCTTGCCCGGCATGACCATTGCCTGCGGCGATTCGCATACCTCCACGCACGGCGCGTTCGCGGCGTTCGCATTCGGCATCGGTACCTCGGAAGTGGAGCAGGTGCTGGCCGCGCAATGCCTGTGGATGAAGAAGCCCAAGTCGATGCTGGTACGCGTTGAGGGCGAGCTGGGCAGGGGCGTTGCCGCCAAGGACATTGCGCTCGCGCTGATCGGGCGCATCGGCACGGCTGGCGCGACCGGCCACGTGATCGAGTTCGCCGGCAGCACCATCCGCGGCCTGAGCATGGAGGCGCGCATGACCGTGTGCAACATGGCGATCGAGGCCGGTGCGCGCACCGGCATGGTGGCCGTTGACGAGACCACGCTGGAATATCTGGGAGGACGGCCGCAGGCGCCGCAGGGCCGGATGTGGGACGTGGCCGTCGAATACTGGCGCACGCTGCACAGCGATCCGGGCGCGACCTTCGATGCCGTGGTGGACCTCGACGCCGCGACCATCCGCCCGCACGTGACCTGGGGGACGTCGCCGGAGATGGTGGTGCCCGTCGGCGAGCGCATTCCCGATCCGCGGGACGAGCGCGACCCGGTGCGGCGCAAGAGCATCGAGGCGGCGCTGCGCTACATGGGCCTGCTGCCGAATACGCCGATCGAAGCGGTCGCGGTCGACAAGGTCTTTATCGGGTCATGCACCAACGCGCGCATCGAAGACCTGCGCGCCGCGGCGGAGGTCGTGCGCGGCCGGCATGTCTCGCCGCGCATCCGGCAGGCACTGGTGGTGCCGGGCTCGGGCCTGGTCAAGTCCCAGGCCGAGGCCGAGGGCCTTGACCAGGTATTTATCGCGGCCGGCTTCGAATGGCGCGAGCCCGGCTGCTCGATGTGCCTGGGGATGAACGACGACCGCCTCGCGGCGGGCGAACGCTGCGCATCCACGTCCAACCGCAATTTCGAAGGCAGGCAGGGACCGGGCGGGCGTACCCACCTGGTGAGCCCGCAGATGGCAGCCGCGGCCGCCGTGGCGGGGCACTTCGTCGATGTCCGCGCGTTGTAACACCGGAGGAAGCCGAGCAATGAAAGCCTTTACCACCCTGGATGGACTGGTCGCGCCGCTGGATCGCGCCAATGTCGATACCGATGCCATCCTGCCCAAGCAGTTCCTGAAATCCATCCGGCGCAGCGGCTTCGGCCCCTACCTGTTCGACGAATGGCGCTACCTTGACCATGGCGAGCCCGGGCAGGACTGCAGCACCCGGCCGCTGAACCCGGACTTCGTGCTGAACCAGCCGCGCTACCGCGGCGCGTCGATCCTGCTGGCGCGCGAGAACTTCGGCTGCGGCTCCTCGCGCGAGCATGCGCCGTGGGCGCTGGAAGACTTCGGCCTGCGCGCGCTGATCGCGCCAGGTTTCGCGGACATCTTTTACAACAACTGCCTGAAGAACGGCCTGCTGCCGATCGTGGCGGCGCCGGAGGTGGTCGACCGCCTGTTTGCCGAGGTCGCTGCCACGCCGGGCTACCGGCTGCAGGTGGACCTGGCCGCGCAGCAGGTGGTCACGCCGGCCGGGGAGGTGATCGCTTTCACGCTCGACCCGTTCAAGCAGCATTGCCTGCTCAACGGGCTGGACGATATCGCGCTGGCACTGCGCCACGCCGCGCAGATAGACGCCTACGAACAAGTGCGGCGGCAGCGCGAACCCTGGTTGTTCAACTGACTGGACATCCGGCCGCACGAGCCGGAAAGCCCGACAACGATAGATGGAGACATGATGGACTGGAAGACTCACACCCCTCGCGCGCTGTGTGCCGCGGCGCTCGGCCTGGCCTGCTTTGCCGGCGCAAGCGCCGCCCTGGCACAAGCCTATCCCGCACAACCGATCCGCATGGTGGTGCCGTACGCACCCGGCGGCACGACCGACATCATCGCCCGGCAACTGGCCCAGCGCATGTCCGAGAAGCTGCACCAGCCGGTGGTGGTGGAGAACAAGAGCGGCGCCAACACCGTGATCGGGGCCGACGCGGTTGCCAAGGCGCAGCCCGACGGCTACACGCTGCTGCTGACCAACGACGCCACGTTCGTGCTCAATCCGGTGGTGCTGCCATCGGTGTCCTACAACGTCGCGCGCGACTTTGCGCCGGTGGCGGCGATCGGCTATGTGCCGCTGGTCATGGCGGTATCGGGCAGCCTGCCGGTGGACAGCGTCAAGGACCTGGCGGCCTATGCGAAAGCCCGCCCGCAGGCGCTCAGCTACGGTTCGTTCGGCGCTGGCAGCCAGCCGCACCTGATGGGCGCGCTGTTCAACAAGCTGGCCGGCACCGACCTCGTGCACGTGCCCTACAAGGGCTCGGCGCCTGCCGTGGCCGATGTCGTCGGCGGGCAGATCCTGATGACCTTCCCGGCGCTGCCGACGATCCAGAGCTTTGTCACAGCGAAGAAGCTCAAGGTGCTGGCGGTCAGCGGCGACAAGCGCACGCGCGCATTGCCCCAGGTCCCGACCTTCGAAGAGGCCGGCTACAAGGAAATGAATATTTCGGCGGTCTACGGTGTGCTGGCGCCGGTCAAGGTGCCGCGCGCGGTGGTCGACAAGCTCAATGCCACGATCCGCGAGATCCTCGACGAACAGGACTTTGTCGAGAAGCACTTTGCGGCGCAGGGCATGGTGCCGATGAAGCTGACGCCGGAACAGTTTGCGCGCTACATCGAAACGCAGACGCAGCAGACACGCAAGGTCGTTGCGCTGTCGGGCGTCAAGGTCGAGTAGGCCGGAAGGCAAGGACATGAAAGACGTGAATCACGAACGCACCTCGTCATCGCCGCGCATCGGCTGGATCGGAATCGGCGCCATGGGCAGGCCGATGTGCCTGAACCTGCTGAAGGCCGGCCACGCGCTGACGGTGTTCGACAAGGTGCCCACCCAGTGCGAGCCGGTCGTTGCCGCGGGTGCCCACGCCGGGCCGTCCGCGCGGGATGCGGTAGCGCAATCCGATGTGGTGTTCTCTACCGTCTTCGATGACAGCAGCTTGCGCGCGCTGTTCCTGTCCGACGGCGGCATTGCCGCTGCGGCGGCCGCGGGCCAGGTCTTTGTCGACATGAGCACGGTATCGCCGGAAGCCTCGGCTGAGGTGGCCGAGGCACTGGCGCAGCGCGGCGCCAGCTGGCTGCGCGCGCCGGTGTCCGGCACGGTGTCGCTGGCCGCGAGCGCGCAGCTGAGTTGCTTTGTGTCCGGGCCACGCGAGGCGTTCGCTGCGGTGCAGCCGCTGCTGGCCTGCCTGACCGCGCGCCAGTCTTATGTCGGCGGCGCCGACGAGGCGCGCGTGATCAAGCTGATGATCAACATGATGGTGTTCATGAGCACCGCGGTGATCGGCGAAGGGCTGGCCTTCGGCGAGCGCGCCGGGCTGGACCGCGCGCTGATGGTCGATGCGATCAACGACAGCATCGTCGGCAGCGCGCACTACCGCACCAAGGCCGACAAGCTCAAGCAGCGCGAATACGGCGCCGCGGGGCCGATCTCGCTGGTGGTGAAGGACCTGGACCTGGCACTCGCCGTGGCGCGCGACAACGCCGTGGCGCTGCCGATCTCGTCGCTGGTGCGGCAGTACCTGGCGATGATGCAGCAGCGCGACCTGGGCCATCTCGACATTGCCGCGCTGGCCGATGTGCCGGCCTGGAGCAGTGCGCCGGGCGGGGAGGTGCGCTAGCCGCCGTCAACTGAGGCGCGCCGCGAGAGCGCGCCCAAGACCCATGAACCATGACAAAAAGGATGGAGACATGAACCTCAAGCAAATCATCCGGACGCCGCACGGCGTCCTGTGCGCGGCTGTCGCCGGAGTGATGTTCGGGCTGGCGCAGCAGCCGGTGCTGGCCCAGGCCAGGCCCGGCGCGGAGCCGGTGCGCATCGGCGGCCTGTTTTCAACCACCGGCGGCCTCGCCGCCGTGGGGCTGGCCGAGCGCGAAGGCGCGCTGCTGGCGCAGAAAGTCATCAATGCCGGCGGCGGCATCGGCGGGCGGCCGCTGGAGCTGGTCGTCGAGGACGACGGCTCCAGCCCGGATACCGCCGTGGCCAAGGCCAACGCACTGCTGCACACGCACAGGGTGCGCGCCATCGTCGGCCCGTCCGGGATCGCGCAGACCGTGGCCATCGGCGGCATCACGCAGGCGCAGAAGGTGCCGCTGTTTGCGTTCTCCGGACTCGGGCCGGCGGTGGAACGCGAGCGTACCTGCGTCTTCCACCTGACGCCCTCGCAGGAACTGAATGCGCGCGCGGTGCTGTCCTATGCGCGCGACAACGGGCTCAAGCGCATCGGCGTGCTGCACGATTCGGGCTACGGGCAGGTGGTGTGGAGCAGCATGAAGACGCTGGACCGCCAATACGGCGTCACCTTCGTGCAGGTCGAGAAATTCGAGATCGCCGCCACCGACGTCACCACGCAGGCTGCCAAGCTCAAGGCCGCCACGCCGGACGCGATCGTCGTCATCTCTACCTCGCCCGCGCCGTTCCGCAATGTGCGCCAGCTGAAGGTCGGCGCACCGATCATCTCAGTGCACGGCACCGCCACCTACGAGACCGTCAAGGGCATGGGCGAGGCCGCCGACAACATCATCCATCCCGAGTTCATCGTTTCCGAGGATCCGCTGCCGGGGCAGAAGGAGTTTGTCGAGGCTTACCGCAAGGAGTACGGCAAGCTGCCCAAGCATTTCGCCGCCGTGGGCTGGGATGCGGTGATGGCGCTGGCCAGCGGCCTGAAGGCGGCGGGCGCCGATGTGGCCGGCGACAAGCTCTGCAGCGCGCTGCGCCGGCCTTACCAGGGCGTCACGATGGGCTATGACTTTTCTGCGCCCGATATGGGCGGCATGACGCTGGCCGGCTTTACTTACTCGAAGCTGCAGAAGGGCCAGTTCGTGCGGCTGGACTACAAGGCCCGGCCCTAGCCGGTGTAGCGGCAAAACGCATCGGCAAAAGGATCGGCAATGTCTGACACCCTAGTTATCCAGGCGGTCCTGTCCGGGATCACCAACGGCTTCGTCTACGCGCTGATCGGCGTGGGCATATCGATCATCTTCAAGGGCACGCGCATCGTCAATGCGATGCAGGGAGAGTTCGCGGTAATCGGCGCGCTGGTTGCGGTATTCGCGCTCAAGACGCTGGGCCTGCCTTATCCGGTGGCGATTGCCGGCGGCATTGCCGCCGGCGCCGCCAGCGGCCTGGCCATCGACACGTTGTTCGTACGCCCGATGATGCGGCGCGGCGCCGGCGAAGAGAGCTTCCTGCTGCTGACCATCGGCCTGGCGTTCGCGCTGTCCGCCGCGGCACTGTACTTCGGCGGGCGCGATTCGCACCTGCTGCCGGCCATCGGCGGCGAGGGTGTGGTGGAGCTGCTGGGGGCGACCGCGCCCGTGCACGCACTGGCGCTGGTGGTCATTGCGGTGCTGCTGGTGGCGGCGTTGCGGTTGTTCTACACGAAGACCCTGGTCGGTCTGGCCATGACGGCGGCGTCGCTGGACCCCGACGGGGCCACCACCACCGGCATCAACGTGCGCCGCATGCGCACGCTGACGTTCCTGCTCGGCGGCGGCTTCGGCGCGGTAGCGGGGGTGCTGGTGACACCGCTGCTGTCGATGAACTACCAGATGGGTATCGGCCTGACGCTGAAGGGCTTTGCCGCGGCCATCCTCGGCGGGCTGGGCAATCCGCTGGGCGCGGTGGTGGGCGGGCTGCTGCTGGGCCTGACCGAATCGCTGGCGGTGGTGGGCTTTCCGTCGGGTTATCGCGACGTGGTCGCGCTGTCGATCCTGGTCGTCATCATGATTCTGCTCCCCAACGGCGTGCTGGGCCGCGCGGGGCGCAAGGGAGGATAAGCATGAATGCATCATCCAACGCCACGCGCTGGCTGGTGGTGGCCGCGGTGGTAGTGTGGGCGCTGGCCGGGCAACTGCTGTCGCGCCACCACATCGACCTGCTCAACTTCGCCGCCATCCTGGCCGTGGGCGGCCTGGGCGTCGGCCTGCTGCTGGGGCAGTGCGGCATCGTCAACCTGGCGCAGGCCTCGTTCTACGGCATCGGCGCCTATGCCTCGGCCTACAGCACCACGGTGCTGGGATGGCCGGCGCTGGCCGGTGCCGCGGCAGGCCTGCTGGCCAGCGCGGCGCTGGCGGCGGCGATCGGCCTGCCGGTGCTGCGCCTGGGCGGCTTCTTCCTGGCGCTGGCGACGCTGGCGGTCGGCAGCATCGCCAATGTGCTGTTCTTCGAATGGGACTGGCTGACCGGCGGCACGCTGGGCATCGGTGGCATCCCCAAGCTGTCGCTGTTCGGTTTCCTGCTGGATACGCCGGAGCGCTATTACTACTTTGCCTGGCCGCTGGTAGGGCTGCTGCTCTGGCTGGTGGACAACCTGGTCAAGGGCCGCCCCGGCCTGGCCATGCGGGCCATGCGCGACGCGGCGCCGGCAGCGCAGGTGCTCGGCATCGACATGCACCGGCTGAAGACCGTGATGTTCGTGCTGTCGGCCATGCTCGGCTCGCTGGCGGGAAGCCTGTTTGCGCACTACGTGTCGTTCGTCAGCGTGCAGAGCTTTACGGTGGAGCGCTCGATCGTATTCCTGCTGGTGCCGGTGGTGGCAGGCGCGCGCTCCACCTGCGGCGTGGTGATCGGCGCATTGTTTGTGTCGCTGGTGCCGGAGCTGCTGAGCGGATTGGGGGATTTCCACCAGGTGTTGTTTGGCGCGGTGCTGGTGCTGGTGGTCACGTTGATGCCTGGCGGGATCATGGGTGGGCTCGCGGGCATGGTTGGCCGCATGCATCGCCGCACCTTCGGCCGCACGCAGAACCCCGCATTGAAGGAGGTCCGATGAAATCCGCCATCGCTGAATCCGGCACCAGTGCCGCGGGCGCGGCAGGCGCGCAGGCCCTGCTGCGGGTCGAAGCGGTCGCGCACAGCTTTGGCGGCCTTGACGTGCTGCGCAATGTTGCGTTCGATGTGCCGGCCGGCGGCATCGTCGGCCTGCTCGGCCCCAACGGCAGTGGCAAGACCACCTGCTTCAACATCATCTCCGGCTTTCTGCGGCCCAAGGGCGGCAAGGTGCTGCTGGCGGGGCGCGACATCACCGCCGACAGCGTGCAGCAGCGCAGCCGCGCCGGGCTGGTGCGCACATTCCAGACGCCACAGGTGTTCGAGCACATGACGGTGCTGGAAAACCTGATGGCCGGCTGCCACAAGGCCACGCGCTCGGGCGTGGTGCATGCGATGCTGCGTTCGCCGCTGTCGCGGCGCGAGCTGCAGTCGATGCACGAAGCCGCGCTGGGATGCGCACGGAAGTTCGGTCTGGAAGGCCTGCTGCAGCACCGCGCCGGCGCGCTGCCCGCGGGCCAGCGCCGCATCGTCGAGCTGGCGCGCGCCTGCATCGGCGAACCCCGCCTGCTGTTGCTCGATGAACCGTCCTCGGGGCTGAACAGCGAGGAAATCGAACTGCTGCGCGCGTGGATCCTGCGCCTGAACGGCGAAGGCATGACCATCCTGCTGGTGTCGCACGACATGGGGCTGATGACGATCTGCGGCACCGCCCACGTGCTGTATTACGGGGAAATCATTGCCAGCGGCACGCTGCAAGCCGTGCAGGCGGATCCGCGCGTGCGCGAAGCCTATATGGGAGTCTGACCATGCTGAAAGTGAAAGGCCTGTATGCCGGCTACAGCCCGGTGCCGGTGCTGCATGATATCGACATGGAGGTCGGGCCGGGCGAGGCGGTGGCCGTGGTCGGCGCCAACGGCGCGGGCAAGACCGCGCTGGTGCGCACGCTGTCGGGGCTGGTGCGGCCGATGGCGGGCAGCATCGTCAAGGACGGGGTGGAAATCGGCCACGTGCCGGGGCATCGCCGCTTCGAGCATGGCATTGCCGTAGTGCTGGAGAACCGCAACCTGTTCGGCGAGCTGTCGGTGCGCGACAACCTGCGGCTGGCCGAGCAGGCCGGCAGGCGCGCGCGCGGCGGCGCGATGCGCTTCACGCACGACGAAGTCTGCGAACTGTTCCCGCTGCTGCGCGAGCGCGGCAGCGGCCAGGTTGGCCTGCTCTCGGGCGGGCAGCAGCAGATGGTGGCGATCGCCCGCGCGCTGCTGCTGCAGCCCGACCTGCTGATCATGGACGAGCTGACCACGGGCCTGGCGCCGCGCATTGTCAAGGAAATCCTGGCCGTGCTCAACCGGCTGCGCGAGCGCGGGCTGAGCATCGTGCTGGTGGAACAGAGCGTGGCGATTGCCGCGGAGATGACCGACCGCGCCTATGTGCTTTCGGTGGGACGGGTGATCCACGAAGTGCGGCGCGGAGAGTGGCAGGCGCTGCTGAACGACAAGACGCTGGTGAAAGCGTATCTGCATGGCTGAGGGCACCGGCATGGGCAAAACGGACACAAAGACCGGAGGGTATATGGAAGATCTCGCTGCGCTCAGGCAGGCGGATGCCGCGCGATACCGCGCGATGCTCGCCGCCGATATTGCGGGGCTGGAAGGCCTGCTTGCGGATGAACTCAGCTATACCCACTCCTCGGCGTTGCGCGAAGACAAGCAGGCATACCTGGCATCGCTGCGCAGCGGGCGGGTGCGCTACCTGCAGGCGTCGGTACGAGAGGTTGGGCAGGAAATCTACAACGACATCGCCGTGATGCAGGGCAAGGCCCTGCTGGTTGCCGTGGTCGACGGCGTGGAACGCACGCTGGACAACCGCTTCCTCTGCGTGTGGAAGCGGCGGGAGGGCGCGTGGCAGATGCTGGCGTGGGCCTCGACGCCGATCCCCGCGCCGGTTGCTGCTGTCCCAGGCCAGGCATTTCAATAGATATATTGATATGGACTTCATCATTCATTGCCTTGACCACGCCGATGCGCAGCAGCGCCGGCTCGACAGCTACGACGCACATCGCGCCTACCTGGCTGCCGCGGAGGTCCGGTGCGTCATGTGCGGGCCGTTGATGTCCGATGACGGCGGCCGCATGATCGGCAGCCTGTTCCTGGTGCGTGCGCTGGACAAGCGGCAGGTCATCGACTTCACCACGGGCGATCCCTTCCAGCAGGCCGGCGTGTGGAAGGAGGTGCAGATTCATCCGTTCCTGCTGCGGGTAGACAACCGCGATCCCGACTGAACGGACGCGATGATAACTGCATCAGCTATGACCCGACCTTTGCCTACGCGCTCGCCGTGATCATCCAGGACGGCCTGCGCCGCATGATGCAGGAGCAGGAGGATGTGTACTACTACCTCACGGTGATGAATGACCGCGGCTCAACCGTGCCGCAGCAGGGGCGCCGGCTCAGGCACCTGGCTGCCGCCCGCGGCGCGGGCCTCCCACGGCGGCGGTGACATTGCCTGCTGCAGGTATTGCACCAGCGTCCGCACTTTCTGCGAGGTGAAGTTGCTGCGCGGATAGATCGCGAAGATGCCGTCGTCGAGCGGAACCTCGTGCGGCAGCACCTGGACCAGGCGGCCCGCCGCCAGGTCCGCCGAGATAATGAACAAGGGCAATACCGTAATGCCATGGCCGGCCAGCGCCGCGTCGCGCAGCACTTCGCCGTTGTTGGCGGTGAAGACCCCGCGCGGGGCGATGACCTTCGGCGCGGCCTGCGGGGTCGCGCCACGGAACGCCCACACCTGGCCGGGCGCGGAGTTGCTGTACGACAGGCAGGCATGCTGCGAGATGTCGGCGAGGCTGGCCGGCAGCCCGGCGCGCGCAGCGTAGGCCGGGCTGCAGCATGCGATGCGCCGGCTCACCGCCAGCCGGCGCGCGATCAGCGCGCTGTCGCCCAGCCGGGTGATGCGGATGGCAACGTCGTAGCGCTCATGGCCGGTATCGGCCAAGCGGTCATCCAGCTCCATCACGACATGCAGGCGCGGGTGGGCGCTGGCAAACTCGGCGATCATCGGCGACAGCCAGAGCGTGCCGAAGCTCATCGGCGCCAGGATGCGCAACTCGCCGCATAGCTGCTGCGATGTCTCGGAAATGCTTTCCGCCGCATGCGTCAGTTGCGCCATCGCAGCACGGGCCTGTTCGTAGAAATGCCTGCCGCTTTCGGTGGGCTGCACGCTGCGCGTGGAACGCTGCAGCAAGGTCACGCCAAGGCTGCGCTCCAGGTCGCTGATACGTTTGCTGACAACGGACTTCGACAGTGCCAGGTGGCGCGCGGCACCGCTCACGCTCCCTGACTCCACCACCAGCAGGTATGCCTCGATCTCCTCGGTCTTGAGTTGCATGCTGGTCTTCCATATTTCGTTGCTCTCGGCACGAAGGATACCGGGCGGTACTGTACAGGAGCAATGGTTGGAAGCCTTGTCAGGGCCCTTCCAGTTGGCGGGAGTACAAAGCCCCATATCGGCTTGCCGCTTATGCCGTTCCGCTAGGCTCGAAGGGGGGCGAAAACTATCCTGGCTTCGCGCCCGAGCCGATGATGAGTTCAAGCTCGGTCTTGAAGCCTTCACCGACGTCGAACTGCTTTAGGCATTCATAAACATCGTTCCAGGCCCTCACCCTGGCCGCGACGTCGAGGTCCGCTACCACCGCCCGGTATGCCCCGGCGGCTTCCTGCATCAGTTGCAGCGCATCGGACGCGCTCGGCAAGACGAGCTGCGCTCGGACGTGGCGTGTTCTCACATCGCCAAGACCGCTGTCGTGCATCAGGCGTTCCAGCACGCCATCGCCTCCCAGTGCAAAGATTCCGGGTTGTCCGGGCGCGGGAGGAGACTTGCCCGCGTGGCGTAGAAGGATCGCCATCGGCTGAGCCATAAAGGGATTGGCGGCCGGCGTCGTGAAGACCAGCGCCGCGAAACGCGCGCCAGGCTTGAGTGCGCGCTGGACAGATTTCAATGCCTCACCAGGCGACGGAAAAAGCATTAGTCCCAATCGGCACATCGCCGCGTCGAACGGGGCCAGTGTCTCGTCCAATTCGTCTGCTGCGCATTCCAGCGTTTCGATATTCTGAAGGCCGGCACGGGCGGCATTTCGGCGGACATGCTCCAGCATGGTGCCCGATATATCACTGGCGACCACTTCGCCGTCGGCACCCACTCGCATCGCTGCCTGGATGCTCTGGCTGCCGGCACCGCAAGCCAGATCGAGAACGCGCATGCCCGGCCGGACACCGGCCATATCAATGAGCGTGTCCGTGGCGCCAGAAAGAGTGGTGGCGAACACATTCTCCCACTTCGCCCAGCCGGGTGCTGCCGACTCCCACGTATTGCGAAGACTGGATTTCACTCCGTTGTCGGTCATCTGGAGACTCCCTCAGGATCCACCGCCGCCTGTACAGAAGCATTGTATTTCCATCACTCATGAGCCGGCGGATCCTTGTCATAAAGAGAAAAGTTAAAGGCACGCAAGGGAAAGCGGAAAGCGGCGCCAGGCTCGATGATTCGGTCATGCAAAGTGCACTCGGACATCAACCCGTCTGAGTCACACCAGCACCGGCTTGTCCATTTTGTCCATCGGCGAGCCCAGGCGGCAAGCCCCAGGCAAGCCGTGACATCTACTCAAGAACAGGAGACCACATGGCGAAAGTCGTTAAGATTTACGAGACAGGCGGACCCGACGTCCTTCGTTTTGAGGACGCGCATGTGGGTGATCCGGGGCCAGGGGAGGTTCGTGTCCGTCACGTGGCCGCAGGTCTGAATTTTGCCGACACTTACTTCCGCAGCGGTACCTATAAGGTCCCGCTGCCCAGCGGCATCGGCAACGAAGCCGCCGGCGTTATCCAGGCCGTCGGTGCCGGCGTCACCCATCTGGCGGTCGGCGACCGTGTGACCTATACGGGCTTTACCAACACGCTGGGCGCCTACAGCACGGAGCGGTTGATCTCCGCCGCACCGCTGATCAAGCTGCCGGAGACGATCAGTTGCGAAATCGCGGCTGCCATGACCATGCGGGGCCTGTCAGCGGCCTACCTGATGCGCCGGATCTACCCCTTCAAGGCGGGCGACTCCATCCTGCTGCATGCCGCGGCAGGCGGTGTCGGCCTGATCATTTCGCAATGGGCCAAGCTGCAGGGACTGACGGTGATCGGAACGGTTTCTACCGATGCCAAGGCCGAAATCGCGCGCGCCCATGGCTGCGACCACACGATCAATTACAGCCATGAGGACGTGGCCACGCGCGTGCGGGAGTTGACGGATGGCGTGGGCGTGAACGTGGTCTTCGACAGCGTGGGCAAGGACACCTTCATGGCCTCGCTGGACTCCCTCAAGCGCCGCGGCCTGCTGGTGTGCGTGGGTTTCGCCTCCGGCCCGGTCACCGGGTTCGATCCTGCGATCCTGGCCCGCAAAGGCTCGGCATTCCTGACGCGCCCGGGCCTGGCCGACTATATCGCCGATCCTGCCGAGAAGGCGGAACTGGTGAGCGAGCTGTTCGGCCACGTGGCGGCGGGCCGCATCCACATCGGGATCAATCAGCGCTATGCCCTGGAAGATGCCACGCAGGCACATCGGGACCTCGAGTCCCGAAAGACCACCGGCTCGTCCATTTTCGTGATTTGACAGCGCGAAGCAGCCTTCCCATCTAGTTCGACGTTCCCAAGATTCAAACCTCAACCCGGAGATCCATCGATATGAACTTCCTTGACGGCCACCTGTATCCCGAGAACCAGCAGCCCCTGATCATCACCGCCGCTCCCTATGCGCCAGGCTGGATCCCGTCAGACTTCCCGGAAGACATCCCTGTCACCATGGCGGATCAGATTCAGAAGGCGGTGGATTGCTACGAAGCTGGTGCGAGAGTGCTGCATCTGCACGTGCGCGAAGAGGATGGCAAGGGCAGCAAGCGGCTGTCCAAGTTCAACGAACTGATCGCCGGCGTGCGCAAGGCCTGTCCGGAAATGGTCATCCAGGTGGGCGGCTCTATCAGCTTCGCGCCTGAAGAGGGACAGGCCGCCAAATGGCTTAGCGATGACACGCGGCACATGCTGGCCGAACTTGATCCGAAGCCGGACCAGGTGACGGTGACCGTCAACACTTCGCAGATGAATGTGACGGAGCACGCCAGTGTGGATGATTTCAAGGGAGTTTCGCGGGGGTTCGCGCACCTCTACGAAACCTACAAGGACATGGTCGTTCCCTCGAATCCCAGCTGGTTCGAGGAGCACGTTCGACGCCTGACGGCCGCCGGTATTCAAAGCGAGTTTCAATGCTACAACATCAACAGCTTTGAAACGATTGAGCGGATGATTCGCCGCGGTGTCTACAAGGGCCCGCTGGTGATGAACTGGGTGGCGATCAGCGGCGGCATGGATCAGGCGAACATCTACAACCTGGCCAACATTCTGCGTGCCGTGCCGGACGGAGCCGTGGTAACGGTGGAGAGTTCGGTGCTGAACGTGCTGCCCATCAACATGATCGGCATGGCTTTGGGCCTGCATGTGCGGTGCGGCATCGAGGACGTACTCTGGAACCAGACCCGCACCGGAAAGATGAGCACGGTCGAGCAGATCAAGCAATTGGTGCGTATTGCCGGCGAATTTGGTCGCCCCATCGCGACAGCGCAGCAGACCCGCGAGATCTTGCAGCTTGGGGTCTTCTACGACACGGTGGAAGAGACGCTGCAGAAGAATGGCTTTGCCCCCAATCGTAACGGTGGCCACCAGGGCTTCCTGCGCAAGGCCGAATGCATGTAAGTAGCCCTTGGGGGAACTTGACAGCATTTGCGGTATTGGCGATGCCAGCGTTGCTCATGCCGCCATGTGCGTCGCGCCTGCTGCCAGGGCGACGCACATGGAAGGCGCGCAGCTTGACCAATCGTCAACAAAACAAGTACATGGAGGTAGACAATGGCATTGCGAATTCAAAAGCTGGTTGCGGTCACGCTGGGCACCACAGCGCTTCTGGCGTTGTGCGCTTCAGGGCAGGCGCAGGAAGCCTGGCCCGCGCGCCCGATTCAGATGATCGTGGCCTCGTCGGCAGGATCAGGAACCGATGCCCTGGCACGGGTGATGGCGCAACGCCTGTCGGCATCCCTGAAGCAGCCAGTCGTTGTTGAAAACCGGCCGGGCGGCAGTGGAGTCATTGGGACAAGCGCTGTAGTCAAGGCGCCGGCCGACGGATACACGATTCTTTACACCACGGCATCGAACCAGGTCATCGCCCCGGCCGTTCTGAAGACCATCCCGTATGATCCTAAGAAGAGCCTTGTCCCAATCGCCGAGACGGCCGAGGGTGGCGTGATGTTGCTGGTGAGCAATGATCTGCCGGTCCACAACCTGCAGGAGCTTATCCAGTTGGTGAAGGCGAATCCGGACAAATACAGCTACGCTTCCTGGGCCACCGGCTCTTCAGGGCAGCTGACGATGGAATGGCTCAAGAAGCAGACCGGCATGAAGACCGATCACGTCGCATATCGGACCTCGAATCAGCTATTGACTGACCTTTCCTCAGGTGTCGTGAAAATCGGCTGGACCGATCCGGCCGCGCCCGTTCCCTTCCTGCGTTCCGGAAAGGTCCGCGCCATTGCCATTACCGGCAATGTGCGTGCGCCGCAGCTGCCTGATGTCAAGACCATGGGTGAACAGGGCTATAAGTTCGATATGGTGGGGTGGTTCGGCATGTTTGCTCCAGCGGGAACCAACCCGGCGATCGTGAAGAGGCTGGCCGATGAAGTCAACAAGGTGCAGGCGTCCCCTGATCTCGCAGCGATGATGAAGAGCATGAACTTTGGGCCGCCGCCGGTGAAGACCTCGGTGCAGTTCGGCGAGACTGTCAGCAACGATCTGCAGGCCTGGTCGAAGATCGCAGGCGATGCAAAGATCCGGCTCGATGAATGAAACGTGTTGTGACCGGGGGCGTTCTCACCTTGCCGATGGCGAGGCAAGACTGCAGCAGGTGAGGCTCCCCCGGGATCCGTGCCAGGTCGGAATCATGAACAAATCCGGTCGGCAGCGCTTGCCTGCGAAGGGGCTGCCTGTCGGCGCACGCTGCCGCTTGCGGCCCGGCTCTCCTTGGGGCTGCAACCGAATTGCACGTGATACCAGCGCGAGAATCCGCTTAGCGCGGAAAAGCCGAGCAGTGTCGCCACTTCAGTCAACGGACGATCGCTCTCGATGACATGACGGGTCGCGAGCTCCGTGCGGACTTCGTTCACGATCGACGAGAAGCTCTGACCCTCTTCCGCCAGCCGGCGCTGGACCGTGCGGCACACCACGCCCAGGCTATCAGCTACCCGTTCGATGCTGCAGCGCCCACTGGGCAATAGCAGCAGGATGGTGCGCCGCACGTCCTCATGCATTGTCGCCCGATGCGGCATGGCGGACTTGTCGACCAGCTGCTGCGCATAGCGCACCATGGCCGGATCGGCCCACGGATTGCGCGCATCGAGGTCGGCCCGCGCGCAGAGGATCCCGTTGAAGTCACAATCGAATTCGATGCGAGGGCCAAAAAACCGCTGGTGTGCGCTCAGGTCGCGCGGCGCCGGGTGCTCGAAGCATACGCGCTGCGGCTGCCAGTCGGGCTTGAGAAGCTGGCGTATCAACCGCACCATGACCCCCAGGGCCAGTTCAACCCTTTGGCGGGTTGGCTGATGCGCGCTGCCGGCGATCAGCGCCTCGCGGATGATGACCAGTTCGCCGCATTCCTCGACTGCCAGTGACTGCGCACCGTTGAGCATCGGCTGGTAGCGCATCAGCGTGCCAAGCGAGTCGCGCAGCGTCGCCTGGTCGCGGATCAGCATGCCTACCGCCCCGAGATTGGACAACTGGCGTGACTCGGCCATGCACAACCCGAAACTCTCGTTGCCCGACAGGTCTGCGGAGGCCTGGAGCAGGCGTCCGAAACGCTCGACTGGAATCATGAGGTCCGGCTCGCGAAGTACGCTCGGACTAATTCCTGCGTCAGACATCAGCCGCACCGGATCCAGTCCGGCGGCACGAGCGACCTCGCTGTAGTTGGTCAGGGCTGCAGCGCGGACAAGTAACGACATCGGGAAATGAGGCTGAAAATGGACAGCTCATGATAAATCGCTGTCACGTACTGTCAAGCGAGAATGACCCGCGACGTTCATCCTCTCAAGGTTGCGGGGAAGCGTTGAATCCTCTGGCTTCCTGTGCAATTGGATGGTTGTCGTCAATTGCCAAGTTCAAGGCGCGCAAGGCAAAGCGGGAAGTGTCGCCAGGCACGATGATATGCGTCAGCGGTCATTATCGAGAATTGTCACGTGAACGCGACTTGACTTCCTTCGCGACGGCGCCGCCGGAAAGCCTGGAACGCCGGATGCTCATCCGCAAGCAGCCGGACTCTGAACCCGTTCGCAGATTCATCCACCTGCAGGAGACGTAGAAATAATGAAGATCAGGCAAATCACCCCCGCCATCGGGGCCGAGATTTCTGGCGTCAACCTTGGCGAGGCGGCGCGCGATCCTGCGCGCTTCGCCGAGATCCGCGCGGCGCTGCTCAAGCACAGGGTGCTCTTCTTTCGCAAGCAGGAGATCACGCGCGCCGATCACGTGGCCTTCGCCAGCGGCTTCGGCAAGCTGGAAGACCATCCGGTGGTCGGCAGTGTTCCCGGGTATCCGGGCCTCGTGAAGGTCTACCGCAGCGACAACCCGCACAGCTACGAGAACAGCTACCACTGCGACGGCCTGTGGCGTCCCAATCCGGCCATGGGCGCAGTCCTGCGCTGCATCGAATGCCCGGAGATCGGCGGCGACACCATCTGGGTCAACATGGTCAAGGCATACGAAGAGCTGCCGGAGGAGATCAAAAGGAAGATCGACGGCCTGCGCGCCAGGGCCAGCATCGAGCACAGCTTCGGTGCGGTCATGACCCCGGAAGACCGCGCAAAGCTGGCCCAGGATCATCCGCCGGTGGAGCATCCGGTGGTACGCACCCACCCTGAGACCGGCGAGAAGATCCTGTTCGTCGGCGCCTCGTTCACGACGCACTTCACCAACTACAGCACCCCGGACAACGTGCGCTACGGCATCGACAAGTCGCCCGGCGCCTCGCTGCTGCTCAATTACCTGACCAGCCGCGCCACCATTCCCGAATACCAGGTGCGCTGGGCATGGCAGGAGGGCGACGTTGCGGTCTGGGACAACCGCAGCACGCAGCACTACGCCGTCAACGACTACTACCCGGCACCGCGCAAGCTCGAGCGCGCCGGCATCGTGGGCGATATCCCCTGCTAAGCCGCAAGCGGGCCGGGAGAATCACTTCCGACCATCGGCCGTACTCGCCGACGGACCAGGCTGCGCTGGCGAATCATCAAATCAAGCGAGGAAAATGAATCCCATGACATCCGGAAATCAGCCAACGGTTGTGATTGTTCCCGGCTTTCGCGATCACATGCCGGAGCACTGGCAATCGCTGCTGGCAGAGCGTTTGCAGCAGCAGGGACGAGCGGTGCGCATTGTGCCCCAGATTGATCAGGACAAGCGGTTGCGCAGTGCCAGGGTGGCCAACCTTGACCGTGTCGTAAGCAGCATTGCAGGGCCGGTCATCCTGGTTGCACATAGTGTTGGCTGCCTGATCACGGTTCACTGGGCACAGGAGACGGCGCGCGCCGTGCAGGGCGTGCTACTTGCCGGGCCGACCGACTACGACAGTCCGTTGCCGGCCGGATACAAGGATCCGCAGGCGCTGGCAGAGGAAGGATGGATCCCTATCCCGCGGCGGCCTCTGCAATTCCCGAGCATCGTAGTGGCGAGCCGAAATGATCCGCTCGGGAAGTTCGAACGAATCCGCGACCTGGCGCAGGCCTGGGGCAGCCGTTTCGTCGATGCCGGGGAAGTGGGCCATCTCGGACCGGCAGATGGCTATGGACCGTGGCCGCTGGCAGAGGAACTGATTCAGCAACTCTGAGTGGCTACGTCTCCTGCCGGCTTCCACGCATATCTTGCCGGAACATCTACTTTCCAATTGGCGACATTCAGGGCGTGGTCACAGCCGGCGACGGCAAAGTTCCCGAGCATTTGCGGCGTCGCATGAAGCAGTTCATTCCCCAGCCAGAGAACGAAGGAAATCTACCATGGCAGCTCCCCAGAGCAAGGTTATTGTCACGTGCGCCGTGACCGGTGGCATCCACACTCCGACGATGTCGCCTTATCTCCCCATTACCGCGCAGGAAATCGAAGACGAGGCTGTTGCCGCGGCCGAGGCAGGCGCCTCGATCGTCCATCTGCATGCCCGCAAGCCGGAGAATGGCCAGCCGTCCCAGGACCCCGCGCTCTTTCGTGAATTCCTTCCGCGCATCGCGGCGCGCTCCGACGTGGTGATCAACCTCACGACCGGCGGCGCCCCCAACATGCTGGTCGAGGAGCGCCTCCAGCCGGCGTTGCAGCTCAAGCCGGAAGTGGCCTCGCTGAACATGGGTTCAATGAACTTCGGCTTGTACCCGATGCTCGCCCGGCACAAGGAGTTCAAGCACGACTGGGAGCGTCCTTACCTGGAGGGTTCCGAGGACCGCGTCTTCCGCAACACGTTCAAGGAGATCCGCTACATCCTGGAGTCGTGCGCCGACAATGGCACTCGCTTCGAAGTCGAATGCTACGACACCAGTCATCTCTATACCGCCGCCCACTTCGCTGACCGCGGCATACTCAAGGCGCCGTTCTTCATCCAGTCGGTGTTCGGCCTGCTCGGCGGCATCGGCTCGCATCCCGAGGACGTCATGCACATGCGCCGCACCGCCGAGCGGCTGTTCGGCAAGGACTACTACTGGTCGGTGCTCGGCGCCGGCCGCAGCCAGATGCCGATTGCCTCGATGGCCGCCGCCATGGGCGGAAACGTCCGCGTGGGGCTGGAGGACTCGCTCTGGGACGGCCCGGGCCGCCTGTCGAAGAGCAATGCCGACCAGGTCAGGCGCGTCGTTGGTGTTCTGGAATCGCTGAACCTCGAGGTGGCTACGCCGGACGAGGCGCGTGACATGCTTCAACTGAAGGGCAGGAACGCTGTCGCATTCTGACAGTGCGAATGTTGTGCCGGCCAGTTGAGCATCCGGGCATGCGCGCGTCTTGAACATCTTCCCCAGGCTCTCGAATAGCTCCTCTTCACTCCCCCGAAGGAAATTCTCATGTCTCATGCTGTTGTCTTGATTACCGGTGCGACGGCAGGCATCGGCCGCGCGACGGCGCTTGCCTTTGCAGCCAAAGGTGCACGACTGGTCTGCTCGGGTCGGAACGCCGCTGCCGGAGATGCCCTCATCTCGGAACTTCGGCAGATGGGCGCGGAAGCGGACTTCGTCGCGGCCGATATCAGCCGTGAAGACGATGTCATCCGTCTTGTCGGCCATGCCGTCGAGCGCTTTGGATGCCTTGATATCGCAGTGAACAGTGCCGGAACGGAAGGAACCCCGGGATCGATCGTCGAGCAGACCGTCGAGTCGTACACGACGATTTTCGATGCGAATGTCCTTGGGACATTCCTTTGCATGAAGCACGAGCTGCGCGCGATGATCTCGCAGAAGCGTGGGGCGGTCGTCAACCTCTCTTCCACGATGGGCAGCCGCGGTAACCCGCGCAATCCCATGTATGTGGCAAGCAAGCACGCGATCGAGGGCTTCACCAAGTCGGCGGCGCTGGATGCCATCAAATCGAATGTCCGCGTCAACGCCGTGGCGCCGGGCCCGATTGAAACGGAAATGCTCGGACGCATTGCCGGCGGCGCGGATCGGGTCGCAGCTGTCGCCGCAACGATCCCAGCCGGACGCGTCGGCACACCGGAAGAAGTCGCTGAGGCGATTATCTTCCTGGCATCCGGCCAGTCCACGTACATCACGGGCCAGATCCTTCACGTGAACGGCGGGAAGACAGCCGCGTAGCTTTCATGGCATTCCTGCGCTCCCCCAGGCGCGGCTGTAGTCGCGCCACTTGATCCGGTTCAGGCGCGGGAGGGGGGCGACAGGGGGGCGACGTGCCACCCATCACTTCGACAGAAGCATGACACGTCGCCACTATGCGGGCCTCAGAAGACGTGACGGATACCCACGGCAACGCCAAACATCGAGGTCTGGCCATTGGGGAGCGCGTAACTATTCAACGTAAGGCTGGTGGCGAAATTGCTTGCCGCCGATTCCATGGCCAGGCCAGCGTTCTTTGAATAGGCCGTGGTCAGGTAGATGTCGGTACGCTTGGAGAGCACGTAGTCTGCAATCAGCGCAATCTGCCAGGGGTTGGCAATGTGAGTGTTCCCTCCCAGGTTCTTCACGTCCTGGTAGTTGTACTCGAGCGTGAAATCGAGAGTCGGTGAGAACCGGTATTGACCGCCAATCCAGTAGAAATCGTCACGTTGAATCAACGTGCCATTTTGATTCTTGTTCTGACCCCAGCGATAACCGCCCATTACCTTCGCCGTTCCATTGAGAGCGTAGCTGGCCATGACAGCAGCCTTCTTATAGGTACCGTGGCCAGTGCCGATCGTCGGATTCCATTGGTCATAGCCGACGCCCACCCCGAAAGGCCCGGCAAGATAGTTCAGCCCTGCTCCATAGCTTGTGTCCCGGCGGAACTGCCCTGGCACTTCACCGTTGCCACCAGCAGTCGGGAGGGTGGGAGCGACTTGCGGAAGTGTTGTGCCCACGCCAAACGACCAGTTTGCCATGGCCGTGAGCCCCCCGAACACGCCGGTGTACTTCACCGCGTTGTCCTGGCGGAAGTTGGCACCGGCAATCACGCCGGTAGGCTCATACTGGCTGGCATATCGCGCCGGGACAAAGTTGGCTAGCGTGGAGAACAACGAATGGTATTGCCGGCCGAAAGTAATCTGGCCATATGGCGACTCAACGCCAACAAAGGCCTGGCGGCCAAATATCCGGCCACCCTGTTGCAGGGTACCGGTATCGCTCGAGAAGCCGCTCTCCAGAACGAAAACCGATTTCAGCCCGCCGCCCAGGTCTTCCTTGCCGCGAAGGCCCCAGCGCGAGCCGGAGTAGCCGCCGGCGTCCTGTCTGAATGCTTTGCCGCCCGTGCCCGGATTGAATCCGTTACTCGCCTGCGGCACGGCACCAACGTGATTAACGTACTCGACGTTCACGTCCATCACGCCGTAGAGCGTTACGCTGGATTGCGCTTTGACTGCGCCACACGCAACCATCGCGGCGAGGGCGATCATCGTTCTTTTCATCTACTCGTTCCTCCTTGGCCCATGTTCTGGTTTCATTCTTGTGATGCTCGGCAACCCTGACATGCAGGATCAGGGTGCTGGGCGAGTGTCTGATGCCTTGGGCGCGTCGCGCTTGTGTTGCTGCGACTTTGAATTGCTGATTGGCGACACGTTGGGGCATACCCCTACCCGGCAAGCGGCAGACGTTGCGGACGCTGATGCGGGGCGTGTGACTGGCGAGTTCACAAGGGCCTGGCGCTGACGCATAATCCCAGGGCATACGGATAGCACGGCAGCGGCGGTTGAAGCCGCGCCGCATCGAATCCGGCCCCGGCGAAGCGCCGGGATAACAAGAAATCGGAGTCGCCTTGTCAGAAGATCAGGTGCAACGGGGTCCTGACGGGAACTGGATAGTTCCTATCCCCGGTCACAGTCCTTACACGTTCACCCGCATGAAATGCGGTTTCGATGCCCCCGACTCGCGCCACAAGGTGGTCGTGATCAACCTGGCGAAACTGCTCGCCTGCGCCGACCGCGATACCACGGACTATGTCCTTCAGGCTGCGCAGTACTGGCATGCGGGCAAGGTGCGCGGCATTTGCGAGTTCCTGGCGCCCGGCCAGGAGCGGATTCCGGAAGTCCCCTATGTAACGTTCACAACCCGGCGCCGCCGTACGCTATCCGGGCTGATCGGCATTGCCAGTGAAGGCGTGGTGTCGTTTCGAAACGGCCAGCATCGCGCCCGCTATCTGGCGTTTGCCGGCGCAAGCAGCCTGCCGGTTGAAGTCCATGAAACCGAGGCGGAACTGCTCGAGCGATTCTGCGGGTGGGGTCGTTAGCCAGCGCCTGGATGCCTGGCGGGCGCGTGAGCCTTGCCGTGGATGAGATTGTGCGGTAAATGGCATTTGCCGGTTACCCGGTCTGATCGCTCGGGGATCCGGTCCGCCCGGGAAGCTACAGTAGTAACATCGTCCTACCCACGCGCCAAGGAGCAGGGCATGCAGTTTCTCTGGCCGCAAATGCTATGGCTGCTGCTCTTGCTCCCACTGCTGGCAGCCGCCTACCTGTACCTGCTTGCGCGGCGCAAGAAAATCGCCCTGTTGTATTCCAGCCTTGCGCTGCCGCGCGCCGCGCTGGGCCGCAGGCAACGGCTGCGGCGTCATATCCCGCCGCTGCTCTTCCTGCTCGCGCTGGGCGCGGCGCTGCTGGCTTGCGCCCGTCCTACGGCGACCGTCACGCTGCCGTCCGACACCATCACCCTGGTGCTGGCCATGGATACTTCCCGCAGCATGGAGGCCACCGACGTCGCGCCCACCCGGATCAGCGCGGCCCAGCAGGCTGCGCGGGATCTTATCGTCGGGCTGCCGGCCAGCGTGCGCCTGGGCATTGTCTCTTTTGCCGCCACGGCGACCGTGGTGCTGCCCCCGACCGACAACCGGCAGGACATGATCGACGCGATCGACCGCTTCCAGCTCCAGCGCGGCACGGCGACAGGCAGCGGGCTGATCCAGGCGCTGGCGATGCTGTTTCCCGACGATGGCATCGACCTGGAAGCGATCCTCTTCAGTGGCGAGTCGCTCGCGCCCGGGCCGGGTGGCAGATCGATGACAGAGGCCGCGGCGGCGGACGCCGTCCGCAAGCGCGACCTGGAGCAGCCGGCGGCGCTGCCGGGCTCTTACCGGCACGGTGCGGTGATCCTCCTCAGCGACGGCCGCCGCACCACCGGCCCGGACCCCCTGGACGCCGCGCGCATGGCGGCCCAGCGCGGCGTTCGCGTCTACACCGTGGGCTTCGGCATGCCGCAGGACGGGGGTGCGGCAGTGTCTGGCCTGTCTTTCTACATGCAGCTGGACGAGCCCACCTTGCGCGCGGTCGCGGCGCTCACTGACGGCGAGTACTTCCAGGCAGGCTCGGCCGCGGACCTGACGCAGGTGTATCGCCGGCTGAGCGCCCGTTTCGTGCTCGAGCGCAGGGCAATCGAGATCGGCGCCTTGCTGGCGGCGGCCTCGGCCGTGCTGCTGGCGGCGGCGTGCGGGCTGTCGCTGCTGTGGTTCCGGCGCTGAACTGAAAGACCTCTGCCGGCGCCGGGATGGCGCCGGGGCGACAACAGCGGTCGTGGACGACTTCGTTGGGCGGCATCGGCACCCGCTACCAGTGGGCGCATCAGGCCCAGGCCAGATCAGGACCTGACAGCGATTTTGTATGTCTTTGTATTGCGCAGCCGGGGCGATACGCTTGGTGACAGCATCGGCCTCCCTGCACTACACGCGCGATACACCGGTCTCCTTAAATACGTTCCGTGGCCCGGCGCCGAAATCCAGCGAAAGCAAGCACCGGGCGCTCACAGTTCAACGTCGATTCTTGAGGAAACCAATCATGACTACCAACATCGCCCGCCGTTTCGTACTGGCCATCGCCTTGACCGCCGCAGCGGCAGGTGCCCAGGCCGCGAGCCTGTCCCATGTGGGCGCGCGTGACCCGTACACCGACGGCGCCCGCTCGGTGCTGGATGCCCGCGACCCGTACAGCGAAGGGGCGCGTTCGGTGCAGGAGCCGCGCAGCGCGTACAGCGACGGCGCCCGCAGCTTCGATCCCTTCACCGATGGCGCACGGACGCTGGCCGGCCTGGACCGCACCGGCGTCTCCGCGGCACCGGCGCGCAGTGCCGACCCCTATCTCGACGGCGCACACGCCTGACCCACGCCATCACCGTCTATCAAGGAGCAAATCATGACCCGCATCGAAAATGTGCTGTACACCGGCAAGGTCCATATCACCGCGGGTGGCCGCAACGGCGAAGCCCGTAGCGATGACGGCCGCCTGAACCTGCAGTTGTCGTCGCCGGGGTCCAGCGGATCCGGCACGAACCCGGAGCAATTGCTGGCGACGGGATGGTCGGCATGCTTTATCGGCGCGATCGGACTGGCTGCCGGCAAGATGAAGGTCAGGCTGCCGTCGGACCTGTCCGTCGACGCGGAAGTCGACCTGGGCACGGCCGGCGAAGCCTACCTGCTGCAGGCCCGCCTCAATGTCCGGATTCCCGGCATCGAGCGCGACGTGGCCCAGGCACTGGTGGATACCGCGCACCAGACTTGCCCGTATTCGAAGGCCCTGCGCGGCAACATCCATGTCGAAACCAAACTGATCTGAAGACCCGGGGATCCGCCTGCGTTCGCCAGGCGGTCCCACTCACCGAAGGAGGAAATCCATGTCGAACACCAGCACTCCTGCCGCCATGGCAATTTCGCCGGGCACGTTCCATGGCATTACGCTGGTCGGGGCCGTGGTGGCCGCAGTGACAACTTTCGTGACGCTCGCCGCGGCGTTGCCGGCCTGGGCCATGTTCCTTGGCTGGGTCGGCTACAACTCGCGCGGCCAGACGGTGCGCGAAGGCCTGGCGAATCTTGTGGCACTCCTGCTCGGCATCGTGTTTGGCGCCGGGACGGCACTGCTGATCGGATGGCTGTCCCCGCACGTCGGGAACCTTGCTACGCCGCTTGCTGTATTCGCCGATGTGGTGCTCGTGCTCAGCTTGCGGGCCTTGCCCGGCATCAACAACCCGCTTGCCTACTTTCTGGGGCTGATCAGCTTCTTTGCCGCGAGCCAGCCTCCGACTCCGTCGTTGCTGGCCGGACTGGTCGCGGCGGGGGTGCTCGGCGCGCTGGGCGGTGGCATCAGCAATGTGCTGCAGGGACGCCTGGCGCGCTAGCGCTGCTACCCGCAATCACGGCGAGTGCGGAAATGCCGTGATGGCATCGCAATCGCATCCGATCGTATCCGGTTTGCGCCGGATGCGGTCGCGTGCGCCTTCCGGCCGGCTACGCCGTTGCCGGGCGGGCCCATGATATATTCGCATGCGAACAAATTCACAATGCCGCCGAACACATGGAACCTCGCCTCGTCTACCTGTTGAACGTGGGCCAGCGGCGCCTGCAGCGGTGGTCTCAAGCGCGCATTGCCTCCGGTGGCGTGACATCCGCCCAGGCCGGGCTGCTGTTCTTTCTGGGCAGGAATGATGGCGCGCTGATGAGCGAGGCCGCCGCGGCACTCGATCTGGGCGCACCCGGGATGAGCGGGCTGGCCGACCGGACCGAACGGGCCGGCCTGATCGAGCGTCGGCCGGACGATAGCGATCGCCGTGCATCGCGCCTGTGGCTGACGGAAGCGGGGCGCAAGGCGCGCCTGCGCTCCAAGGCCAGCATGAAGGTATTGAATGCCAGGCTGACCGAGGGCTTCACCCCGGACGAGATCGACGTAGTGGCGCGCTGGCTGGGCAGTTTGCAGACGAAATTTCCGGCCGCCGACGAGCATCAGGAGTAACCCGGGGCAGCGGCGCCGAATCGAGGACGCGAGGCAGCCGGCTTACTGCCCGTCGAGCCTGGTGAAGTCCGGCTTGCGCTTTTCGGCGAAAGCCTGGAAGGCTTCCCTGGCTTCCGCACTGGCCAGCCGCTCCTCGAACCTGGCGCTTTCGCTGTGCATCTGCGACACCAGTTTTTCCGCATCGCGCATCAATTTTTTCATGGCGCTCAGCGAGCCCGGCGGCCGGGTGGCAAGCTTCTCGGCCATGCGGCGCGCCTCCGGCCGCAACTGGTCATTGCCGACGACCTTGTTCGCGATGCCCCAGGCCACCGCGGTCTGCGCGTCGAGCGGCTCGCCCAGCGCGAACATCTCGAAGGCCCTGACGTGGCCGATCCGCAGCGGGAGCAGATGGCTCGATGCCGCCTCGGGAACCAGCGCCAGGTTGACGAAAGGCGTGATCAACTGCGAATCCTGGCCGAGCACGACGTAGTCGCAATGCAGCAGCATGGTAGTTCCGACGCCGACGGCCTTGCCGTTGACGGCGGCGACAGTCGGTACCGTCGAGTTGGCAAGGGCGTGCAGGAAGCGATGCACGTGGCGTTCGCCGCCGTGCTTTCCCGCCGCGATCGCGGCGAATTCGCCGATGTCGTTGCCGGCGGTGAACATGTCCCCGTCTCCCTGGACCAGCAGGACCCGGATACGCCGGTCCTGTTGCGCCTGCTCGATCGTGTCGGCGAGTGCGCCATACATGTCGTTCGTCAGGGCGTTCTTCTTGTCGGGCCGGGCAAGCGTCATGGTCAGCACGCCGCCGGTGAGGTCAATGCGGATTTCGGGGGTCATTGGTCGGTCTCCGGGTGAGTTGCGGGATGGCAGGATGCCGTGCAAGCATCGGAATGAAGTTCGCGTGCGAAGTATATATATAATTCGCATGCGAAGTAAACGGATGAAGGATAGGTGCGCTGTCCATAACCGCAAGCCCTGGGCGCCGTGCGTCGCAGGCTCACCGAGCCGTGGCGGTCGCCTGTTCGGCCTGAAGGCGCTGATACAGCGCGAGGCGCTTCTGATACTCGGCGTTTTCGAAGTTGGAAGCGCGGTCGCCAAGCCGGTACTCCGACAGCCCGGCGCGGTGCCAGGCTTCGAGATCGGCGCGCACGGCTTCGCGGGTCAGGGCGCGGCTGGTGGCGTTCGTATCGGCGGCTTGCGCATGCGTCGGGAAAGCGAGGCTCGAAGCCATCAGCGCTGCAGCGAGCAAAGAAATCGTGATGAGTTTCATAGCATTTGAGACCTGTTCAAACGTACCGGGCGTCGCCTGTGACACCCGCCTCCAGCCTTCTCAGCCGGGGAGCGCCGATCCGGCGCCCCGGGATAACTGCCAGAGAACTGCCAGTGAACTACCGCGCCACGCCGTACCGGGCCGCGGGCCGGTCACGTGACAGATTGGGACCGAGCGCGGCACGTGCAGCCTCGAACGCCTTCCAGTCCGCGTCGTCGGGCAGCGATGGCACGGTAATCACTTCACCCAGGTCAAGCCCGGCCAGCGCGGCATCGACCAGGTCGTCGCCGCTCATCACGATGCCTTGCGGCAGGTTTTCGACCGAATGGCCGGCGGTGTCCCAGAACTCGGTCCGCGTGGCGCCGGGAAGCACGGCCTGCACGCGCACGCCCTTGCCGGCAAGCTCATGCTGCAACGACTGGGTAAAGGCCAGCACGAACGCTTTCGTGCCGCCATAGACGCCATTCAGGATCTCGGGCGCCACCGCGACGATCGACGCGATATTGATGATGGTGCCTTCGCCGCGCGCCACGAATGCCGGCGCGGCGGCATAAGTCAGGCGGGTCAGGGCCGTGACGTTGAGCTCGATCATCGCCTGCATCTTGTCGACGTCCGAGACCTCCAGCGGTGCCGCGGCGCCGACGCCGGCATTGTTGACCAGGGTGTTGATGCTGGCATCGCTGCGCAACAGTTCTTCGATGCGGCGGACATCGGCAGCCTGGCCAAGGTCCGCGGTCACGATCTCGACCGAGCGGCCGGTGTCGTCGCTGATGCGGCGGGCCAGCGCTTCGAGGCGGGAGCGATTGCGCGCCACCAGGATGAGATCGTGGCCGCGGCGCGCGAGGCGATCCGCATAGATCGCGCCGATGCCGGACGAGGCGCCGGTGATGACGGCGGTGCCGGCGTGGATGTGAGTCGTCATGTCTGAGCTCCGGGGTGCTGGGGAGGAGGGTGGAAGCCGTGGCCGGAATGGCCGGCTGCGTGAACTGAAGAGTAGGGGCACAATGGCATGGCGCCAATGTCATATATGCAACCTTTTCTGCCATCGCCACCGGCGGCGCGCTCATGCAGGGAGGGAGGGTGCGGTACGGGAGGCAACGGGATATGTACCGGATTGTGGCGTGTGCTGCGCCGGATACAGTGAGATACACGGAGAATTGCCGCCACCCATACAATGGCGTCGACGCAGACTGGCGGTTCACCTGACTTTTCTGAGGGGATAGAGATGGATGCACACGTCGACCATGTCCTGGTTGTCGATGACGACCGGGAAATCCGCGAGCTGGTATCGACCTACCTGACCAAGAATGGCCTGCGCGTGACCGTAGCGCAGGATGGCCGGCAAATGCGCTCGATCCTGGAAGCCAACGCCGTCGACCTGATCGTGCTGGACGTGATGATGCCCGGCGACGATGGCCTGGTGCTGTGTCGTGAACTGCGAGCCGGCAAGCACAAGACCACCCCGATCCTGATGCTGACCGCGCGCAGCGACGAGACCGATCGCATTCTCGGCCTCGAAATGGGTGCCGACGACTATCTCCCCAAGCCTTTCGCGGCGCGCGAGTTGCTGGCCCGCATCAAGGCGGTGCTGCGCAGGACGCGCATGCTGCCGCCCAACCTGCAGATCACCGAAGCGGGCCAGCTGCTGGCGTTCGGCGACTGGCAGCTGGACACCACGGCGCGGCACTTGATCGACCGCGATGGCATCATCGTCGCGCTCAGTGGCGCGGAATACCGCTTGCTGCGCGTGTTTGTCGACCATCCGCAGCGCGTGCTCAACCGCGACCAGCTGCTCAGCCTCACGCAAGGCCGCGAGGCGGAAATGTTCGAACGCTCGGTCGACCTGCTGGTCAGCCGCTTGCGCCAGCATCTCCGGGACGATGCGCGCGAGCCCCGCTACATCAAGACCGTGCGCAGCGAGGGCTACGTGTTCTCGGTGCCGGTCGAGATCCGGGAGGCCCGGCAGTGAATCTCCGCGCCTTGCCGTGGCCCCGCACGCTGGGCTCGCGGCTGTTCCTGATCTTGCTGGCCGGGCTCGTGGTGGCCCATGGGCTGTCGTTCGGCGTGCTGTTTGGGGAGCGCTACATCACCGCGCGCCAGGTGATGCTCGGCACGCTGGAAACCGACGTGTCCACGTCGATCGCCATCCTCGACCGCTTGCCCGCGGCGGAGCGGCCGCAGTGGCTACGGTACGTCAATCGCGGCAACTACCAATATGTGTTGGGGCCGGGTCTGCCAGGCATGCCGGAGATGAGCGAGCAGGCCCAGGAGATCGCCGATCGCATCACCGAGGCGAGCGGCGGCCGCTTTCCCGTCAGGGTCGAGTCGATCCCGGGGCAAGGCAAACGCCTGCAGGCGCACCTCACCCTCAGCGATGGCAGCCCCCTGACCATCGACGTGCATCCGAAGCCGCCACCCGTCGCGCAATGGCTGCCCTATGTGCTGGTGCTGCAGCTCTTGCTGCTGGTGCTGTGCTGCTGGCTGGCCGTACGGCTGTCGCTGCGTCCCGTGGTGGCGCTGGCCAATGCCGCCGACGCGCTCGACCCGAACGCCGCGGGCAAGCCGCTGGCCGAGACCGGTCCGACGGAACTGGTGCGTGCGGCGCGCGCGTTCAACGCCATGCGCGAGCGCATCGCACGCTTTGTCGAGGAACGCGTGCAGATCCTGGCGGCGATCTCGCACGACCTGCAGACGCCGATCACGCGCATGAGGCTGCGCGCCGAGATGGCGGAGGACTCCGAAGACAAGCGCAAGCTGGTGCACGACCTCGCCGAGATCGAGACGCTGGTGAAAGAGGGGCTGGCCTATGCGCGCGCCATGCATGGCGACGGCGAGAAGGCATCGCGGATCGACATCGGGTCATTTGTCGAGAGCCTGGTCTACGACTACCAGGACACCGGCAAGGCCGTCACGATCCTGCAGAACATCGGCGGCGCCATCATGACGCGGCCGCATGCGCTGCGCCGCATCCTGACCAACCTGACCGACAACGCGATCAAGTTCGGCGGGGCGGCGGAGCTGAGCGTGCGGCGCGATGGCGCGGTGGTGGTGATCGGCGTGCTCGATCGCGGCCCCGGCATCCCGGCGGAGAAGCTTGAATCCGTGGTGCAGCCGTTTGTCAGGCTCGAGGAATCGCGCAACCGCGAGACCGGCGGCACCGGCCTGGGCCTGGCCATTGCGCACCAGCTGGCGCTGGCGATCGGCGGTTCGCTGACGCTGCGCAATCGCGAGGGCGGCGGGCTGGAGGCGCAGCTCAGGCTCGGCTGAGGCGGTGAGGCCGGGACATGCAAACTACCAGCCGCCACCCAGCGCGCGGAACGTTGCCACCGCCGCGCGGGCATTGTCGGCGCGCACACGCGCCTGCTGGTCGCGCGCGGCCAGCAGCAGGCGATCTTCTTCGAGCACTTCGAACAGGCTGACGGCGCCGCCCTTGTAGGCATCCTCGGCCGCGCCGCGGGCGCGCGCGTGCGCGGCCACTTCCACGGCTAGGTCCTTGCTCTGCAATTCCAGCTGGGTCAGGGCGATGATCGCGTTTTCCACGTCCTCGGTGGCGCGCAGCATCGCCTTGCGGTAGGTGGCCAGCGCCTCGGCGTTGGCGCCCCTGGCCTGCGCTACCTCGGCGTCCACCCGCCCGAAGTCGAACAGCCGCCAGCGCAGCCCCGCGGCAGCGGCAGGCTGGAACGCGGCGGCGGTGAACAGCTTGCCGGCGGAAAGGCTTTCGAACCCGAGCAGCGCCGACAGCGACAGCTTCGGGTAGTACTCGGCAGTGGCCACGCCGATGCGGGCGCTCGATGCTGCCAGCCGGCGTTCGGCGGCAATCACGTCGGGGCGGCGTTGCAGCAGGTTGGCGGGGCCTTGCGCCACGGAAATCTGCGGGACCGTGGCGCGTTCGACGGGCGCGAGCAGTTCGGCTGCATACGTGCCCGGATGCGCGCCCATCAGTACGTCGAGGCGGTTCAGCTGCGTCTCCAGCTCGATCTGCAGCGGCGGGATGGTCACGCGGGTCTGTGCGAGCTGTGCTTCGGCCTGCGCTCGTTCGCGTTCCGCGCCAACGCCGTCGGCGAGACGGAACTGCACCAGTTCCAGCAGCCTGGCATTGGTCCGCACCTGCTGCTGCGCGATCGCGATGCGCTGCTGCGCGCCGCGCACGCGGAAGTACGCATCGGCGGCTTCCGCGGCCACCAGCACGCGCACGCCCATGTGCTCGGCTTCGGCGGCCTGCGCTTCCGCGCTGGCCGCCTCGGCGCCGCGCCGCAGGCCGCCCGCCACATCGATCTCCCAGCTCGCACCGGCGCCCACGCTGTACACCGTGCTGTTGCGGTCAAAGCCCGGCCGGCTGTTGGCAAGGCTGCCCAGCGGTCCTTCCAGCGATTGGTGCTGTTTGACAACGCTGCCCGACAGCGACCCTTCGGGCAGCAGCGCGGCGCCGGCGTACTGCGCCGCCGCGCGCGCCTGGTCGACGCGCGCGATGGCGGCTGCCAGGTCGAGGTTCTGTTCCAGCGCACGCCGGATCACCCGGGTCAGCGCGGGGTCGTCAAAGCCCTGCCACCAACTGTCGAGCGCCGGCGCTTCGCGGGTGGCTTCGCGGGCTTCCAATGCCGCGGCGTGCGGGTAGGCGGCCGGCAGATCCGACGACGGAGTCTGGTAGTCGGGCCCCACCGCGCAGGCGGCGAGCGCGGCCGCCAGCAGCAGCGGCACGGCGCGGGGGGCGATGCCGGCGCCGGGGCGCTGCAGACGGGAGCGCGTGGTGGGATGGAGGGCAGAACGGGAGGGATCTTGCGGCATTGCTAACACCTTTCAACGGCGACCTTCAGCGACTCGACAGCGGCGGATACTGCACAACCGAAAAACTAACTTGCATGATGATAGTGACTACTCTAGACTAACTTTCAAATTGAAAGCAACTAGATTCTCAGAGGACGCCGATCATGCCGAAAAAGCCCCTTGATCAAATGCCATGTCCCATTGCACGCACCGTGGCCCGCGTTGCCGACAGCTGGAGCGTGCTGATCCTGCGCGAGGCCTTCTATGGCGTGACCCGTTTTGACGAGTTCCAGCAGAACCTGGCGATCGCTCCCAATATGCTCACGCGCCGGCTGAACTCGCTGGTCGAGGAAGGGATGCTGGAGCGTCGCCAGTACTGCGACCGGCCGCCGCGTTCCGAATACATCCTGACCGAACGCGGGCGTGATTTCCGCCAGGTGCTGCTGGCCATGCTGGCGTGGGGTAACAAGCATCTCGCGCCCGAAGGCGAAAGCGTGCAGCTGGCGGACCGGCGCACCGGCGCTCGCGTGGAACCCCTGCTGGTCGACCCTGCCACCGGCAGCCCGGTCACCGGCGCCGACTACCACATTACGCCTGGCCCCGCCGCCAGCGAGCGCGTGCGCCAGCGGCTGAGCCGCTCGGCCGAAGCCTGATCCCGTTCCCCTTTCCAGTTTTCCGACCACCCGATTTCCCGACCCAGCCGCGCCACAGGCGGCGCAGACCCCCGACAGCAACGAGCAGAGAGCAGAAAGGAAGTGCCATGAGTAGCAATACGCTGACTGACCGGGCGGGTGCCGAACCCGTTCCCGAGCCGAAATCCAAAGCCAGTCCCAAGCGCCTGCTGGCGGCCGGCGCGCTGGTTGTCGCGGGTCTGGCGGCCATCGGCTATGGCCACCACTGGTGGACGTCGGGCCGTTACCTGCAGAGCACCGACGATGCCTACGTCGGCGGCGATGTCACGGTGATCGGTGCCAAGGTCGGGGGCTATATTGCCGAAGTCGCGGTGACCGACAACCAGTCGGTCCACGCCGGCGACGTGCTGGTGCGCATCGACGACCGCGACTATCGCGCGGCGCTGGCCAGGGCCGAAGGCGCCGTGGCAGCACAGAAGGCGCTGCTGGCCAACCTGGATGCCACCGCGCGGCTGCAGGAGGCGGTGATCGCGCAGGCCAGGGCGGGCATCACGGCGGCCAATGCCGACACGGTGCGGGCGCACGACGACCAGGTCCGCTACGCCAGCCTGGTGGCCAAGGCAGCCGTCTCGATCCAGAGCTCGCAGAAAGCCGACTCCGACTACAAGCAGGCGCAGGCCAATGGCGACAAGGCGCGCGCTGCGCTGCTGGCGGCCCAGCGCCAGCTTGAGGTCATCGGCACGCAGAAGCAGCAGGCCGAGGCCGCGCTGGCGCAGGCGAGCGCCGAGCGCGATATCGCCAGGCTCAATCTCAGCTATACGGAGCTGCGCGCCCCGGTGGACGGCACCGTCGGCAACCGCCGCGCACGTGTCGGTGCCTTTGCCGGTGCGGGCAGCCAGCTGCTTTCCATCGTTCCGGCCAACGGGCTGTGGGTGGACGCGAACTTCAAGGAAGGGCAGCTGGCCCATATGCGCCCTGGCATGCCGGTCGAAGTGGAGGCCGATATCCTGCCCGGACGCGTCTTCCATGGCCGGGTCGCGAGCCTGGCGCCCGCCACCGGAGCGCAGTTCAGCGTGCTGCCGGCGGAGAACGCTACGGGCAACTTCACCAAGATCGTCCAGCGCGTACCGGTGCGGATCCGCCTCGACGACCAGGACGCCCGGCTGGGGGTCTTGCGCCCGGGCCTGTCGGTCATCGCGCAGGTCGATACCAATCCCGCCAATCCCGCCACGCAGACCACCCCGCGGGTGCAGTGATGACGACGGCCAGCGTGACCACCCCTGCGGCCGCCGTGGCGACGACGCCGGACGCGATGTCCACCGGCGCCAAGGTCTTCGCCTTCGGCACCATGTGCGTGGGCATGTTTATCGCCTTGCTGGACATCCAGATCGTTTCCGCGTCGCTGCGCGATATCGGCGGCGCGTTGTCGGCCGGCGCCGATGAAACGGTATGGGTGCAGACCAGCTACCTGATCGCCGAGATCATCGTCATTCCGCTGTCCGGCTGGCTGTCGCGCGTGATGTCGACGCGCTGGCTGTTCGCCGCCTCGGCGGCCGGCTTCACCGTGACCAGCCTGCTGTGCGGGGTGGCGTGGGATATCCACAGCATGATCGTGTTCCGCGCGTTGCAGGGGTTCCTGGGCGGCTCGATGATCCCGATGGTGTTCACCACGGCTTTCGCGTTCTTCACCGGCCCGCAGCGCGTGATCGCCGCGGCCACCGTCGGCGGGCTGGCTTCGCTGGCGCCCACGCTCGGGCCCACGGTGGGCGGCTGGATCACCGATCATTTCTCGTGGCACTGGCTGTTCTTCATCAACCTGGTGCCGGGCATCTTCGTCACCATCGCGGTGCCGCTGCTGGTCAAGGTCGACCGGCCGAACTGGTCGCTGGTGCGCGGAGCCGATTACCTTGGCATCGTGATGATGGCGCTGTTCCTGGGCTGCCTGGAATACACGCTGGAGGAAGGCCCGCGCTGGGACTGGTTCGACGATGACGTGATCCTGACGACGGCGTGGATCGCCGGCGTGTCGGGCGTGGCCTTCATCTGGCGCACGCTGACCTACGCCAACCCGATCGTCGACCTGCGGGCGCTCAAGGATCGCAACTTCGCACTTGGCTGCTTCTTTTCCTTCGTTACCGGCATCGGCATCTTTGCCACCATCTACCTGACGCCGCTGTTCCTGGGGCGGGTGCGCGGCTTCAGCGCGCTGGACATCGGGCTGGCGGTGTTCTCCACCGGCGTGTTCCAGATGGCTTCGATCCCGTTCTATGCCTTCCTCGCCAACCGCGTCGACCTGCGCTGGCTGATGATGGCCGGGCTGGCGATGTTCGCGGTATCGATGTGGTTCTTTGCGCCCATCACCCACGACTGGGGCGCCGCGCAGCTACTGCTGCCGCAGGCGCTGCGCGGCATGGCACAGCAATTTGCCGTGGCGCCCACCGTGACCCTGACGCTGGGCAGCCTGCCGCCGGAGCGGCTCAAGCTGGCCTCCGGCCTGTTCAACCTGATGCGCAACCTGGGCGGCGCCATCGGCATCGCGGCGTGCGCAACCGTGCTCAACGACCGCGGCAACATGCATTTCCTGCGCGAGGCGGAGCACCTGAATATCCGCAATGAAGCCATGGGAAGCGTGCTGCAAGGGCTCACCGACCAGTTCGTGGCGGCCGGGCACGATGCCTTCGATGCGCATACCGCCGCGCTCAAGCAACTGTGGGGGCTGGCCTGGCGCGAGGCCCAGACGCAGACCTTCGGCGATGCGTTCCTGGTGATCCTGGTCTGCTTCGTCATCGCCACGGCGATGGTGCCGCTGATGCGCAAGGTCGGGGCGCCGAAGGGCCCGTCGGCGGATGCGCATTGATGGGGGCAGCGATGAAAGCCGTTCTGTTCAGACGAGTGCTGTGTGCCGCGCTGATCGCGGGCGGGGCGACGTTGGCCTACGCTGGCAATGAGCGCCCGCGTGACACCGGCGTGGCCTGTTCGCGGGCAGGCAATACGTATTGCAACCTTCAGGAGCCGGCCGCCGGGCGTTTGCCGCAGGGCGCCACGACTGAAGCGCGTGTGACCGATTGATCATTGGTTTTTTGGCAGGGAGAAAGCAATGCATGCAAGAGATGTCGTGCTGTGTCAGCCGGTGCGGACCGCCATTGGCGCCTACAACGGCTCATTGAAGTCCATTGCGGCAACCGAACTCGGCGCCGCGGCGATCCGGGCCAGCGTGGAACGCGCGGGTATCGATCCGGGCGAGGTCGGCAGCGTGGTGTTCGGCAATGTGATCCAGGCCGGCAACCGGATGAATCCGGCACGGCAGGCCGCCATCGGCGCGGGGCTGCCGGTGTCGGTTCCGGCGATGACCGTGAACCGCGTCTGCGGCTCGGGCGCGCAGGCGATCGCCACGGCCGCCGACGAGGTGCGCCTCGGCTATGTCGACATCGCCGTCGCCGGCGGCATGGAGAACATGGACCGCGCGCCTTACCTGATGACGTCCGGCCGCTGGGGCCAGCGCATGGGCGATGCCGTGCTGCGTGACAGCATGCTGTACGACGGACTGCACGACGCCTTCTCGGGCGAGCATTCCGGATGGCATACCGAGGACCTTGCCGCCCGCTATGAGCTCAGCCGCGAGGCGCAGGATCGCTGGGCCGAACGTTCGCAGCGCAATTTCGCGCGGGCACAGGCGAACGGCCGGTTCGCCGGCCAGATCGCCGGCGTGGCGGTCAAGGGCAAGGGCGGTACGACGTCTTTCGAGGTGGATGAAGCCAACCGGCCCGATACCACGCTGGAGGCGCTCGGCCGGCTCAAGCCGGCGTTCCGCCCCGACGGCACCATCACCGCCGGCAATGCTCCCGGGCTCAACAGCGGCGCCGCGGCCATGATCGTGGCGGAGCGTTCGCTGGCCGAAGCCCGCGGGCTGGAGCCGCTTGGCCGGCTGGCGGCCTACGGGGTCGGCGCCGTCGAGCCCGGCATGTTCGGCCTGGGTCCCGTCCCGGCGGTGCGGCAGGCGTTGCAGCGCGCCGGCTGGGCGCTGGGCGACATCGAGCGCATCGAGATCAACGAAGCCTTTGCCGCCGTGCCGCTGGCCGTGGCGGCGGAACTGGGCTTGCCCCACGACATTATCAATGTCGACGGCGGCGCGATCGCCCACGGCCACCCGATCGGCGCGACCGGCGCGGTGCTGACGACGCGCCTGCTGCATGCGATGCGCGCGGACGGCATCCGGCGCGGCATCGTCACGCTGTGCATCGGCGGAGGACAAGGAATCGCGCTGGCGCTCGAGGCCCTGGCCTGATCCGTCGGTTGCCGTCGCAATCAACACCTGGAGGAGCAAACCATGAACATCCAATTTATCGAGGATCTGGCGCCAGGCCAGAAATATGGTTCGGGGCGGCTGACCGTCGAGCCCGAGCGGATCAAGTCCTTCGCTGCCGAGTTCGACCCGCAGCCGTTCCACCTCGATGAAGCCGCTGCCCGCGACACGCTGTTCCGCGGCCTGGCCGCGAGCGGCTGGCACACGGCGGCGCTGACCATGCGCCTGCTGGTCGACGGCGAGCTCCGGCCCGCGGGCGGCATCATCGGCGCGGGCTTCGAGGAGCTGCGCTGGCCCAGGCCGGTGCGGCCCGGCGATGCACTGCGTGTCGAGAGCGAGATCCTGGAGGTGCGGACGTCCAAATCGCGTCCTGACCAGGGCATCGTCAAGGTGCGCATCACGACCTTCAACCAGCATGACGAAGCGGTGCAGGCCGGCGTCGTCAACCTGGTGGTGCAGTGCCGTCCCGGCGGCACGGCGTAGTCGGGAGGCACCATGAAGATACTGGTACTCGGCGCCGGCGCCATGGGCGGCTACTACGGCGCGCGGCTGATCGAGGCGGGCGCGGACGTCACCTTCCTGGTGCGGCCCGGCCGCGCACAGGCGCTGGAACGCCACGGCCTTGCCATACGCAGCGAACTCGGCGACTTCCATCGCCCGGTCAGGACCGCGCTGGCGGGCCAGGTAGACGCGCAGTACGACCTCATCCTGCTGGCATGCAAGACCTACGACCTGGCCGACGCGATCCGGGCGGTCAGTCCCGCCGTGGGCCGGGACACCGCGGTGCTGCCCTTGCTCAACGGGCTCGGCGCCTATGACTCGCTCGACCAGTGCTTTGGCAGGGAACGCGTGCTGGGTGGGGTCGCCTACATTGCGACCACGCTGGCGGCGGACGGAACCGTCATGCACGCCGGCCGCATGGACCGGCTCGTGATCGGGTCGCGTGCCGCGCAGGCGTCGGCAATTGCCGCGGAATTCCACGCGCTGCTGTCGCGAGCGGCGGGCACGCGTGAAATATCGGGCGCCATCGGGCAGGAACTCTGGAACAAATGGGCCATGATCGCCGCCGGGGCAGTGATGACATGCCTGATGCGCGGCTCGGTGGCGGACATCATGAAGACGCAGGATGGCCGCCGGCTGATGCTCGATGCAATGGCCGAATGCCGCACGGTGGCGCGACTGTGCGGCCATGCCATTCCCGAACCCGTTGCGGCCGCCATGCAGTCACGGCTGCTGGACGAAACCTCGACCTGGGCCGCGTCGATGATGCGGGACATTGCGCAGGGCGCGCCACGCATCGAAGCCGACGCCATCGTCGGCGACCTGATCCGGCGCGCCGCCGCCCACGGGAACGAGCTGCCGTTGAGCCGCACGGCCTATTGCCACCTGCAGGTCTACGAGCGCCAGCGCGCTGCCAGCCAGGCTACTGCCTGAACCGCGTCCGCCCACTCAAGCCATCAAGAATCACGACATGACGAATTTTTCCTCCCTGTTGCAACGCACCGAAGGCAGCGTGCGCGTGCTCACCATCAACAACCCGGGCAAGCGCAACGCCATCGCGGCGGATCTTTATGACAACATCCGCGCCGCTCTGGCCGCCGCCGCGGACGATCCGGCGATCGGCGCTATCGTGCTGACCGGCGCCGGCGACTACTTCTGTGCGGGCGGCGACCTGACATTGATCAGCAAGCGGCGCGAACTGACTTACGGCGAGCGCATCGAGAAGCTGGGGCACCTGCACGACGTCGTATGCAAGCTGCGCGACTTTCCCAAGCCGATCGTCGCAGCGGTGGAGGGCGGCGCGGCGGGCGCGGGCTTCTCGCTGGCACTGGCCTGCGACCTGCTGGTGGCATCCGCCGGCGCGGCCTTCTCGATTGCCTATGTAAAAGTGGGGCTGACACCCGATGGCGGCATCACGGGCCTGCTGGCGCAGAGCCTGTCGCGGCAGGTGCTGACGCAGCTCGCGTTGAGCGGCGACCGGATCACGGCCGAGCAGTTGCAGCAGTTCGGCGTGGTCAACCAGCTGGTGGAGGCGGGGCAGGCCGGCGCGGCGGCGATCGCGCTGGCGGCGCGGCTTGCCCAGGGCCCGCAGCAGGCGCTGGCTTCGATCAAGGCGCTGTGCCGGCATGCGCACGAACGCACGCTCGATGACCAGCTCGAAGCGGAACGGGTATCGATGGCCGTGGCCCAGGGCGGCGCAGAAGCCGCGGAGGGCATCGCCGCCTTCCTGGAGAAGCGTCCCGTGGACTTTGCCCGCTTGCGCCGCGGCGATCCGGCATAGCCGCGGCGCACGGCTGCCCGGCATTGCCGCCGGGCATTACTGTCCGACCTACTGGCCGGCGAGCTTCAGGCTCCTGGCGATACGGGTCAGCTTGGCGTGTTCGGTGCTCAGGAAGGCTTGTGCCTGCGCCATCGTCATCGGCTCGATCGCGCGCTGCAGGTTGACGGAGCGCCGGGTGCGGTTTTCCGGGCTGCCCACCCAGGCATTCATGGCTTCCACCAGCCGTGCCGCCACGGGGTCCGGGGTGTCCGGCGGCGCCAGCACCCCTGCCCACTGGCTGTACTCGAAGTCGGCAAGTCCGCTGGTTTCGGCCAGCGCCGGCACATCGGGCAGCGACGGATGCCGTGCCTTGCTGGCGACGCCGATCGGCCGGAAGCGGCCGGACTTGATCATGCCGTAGGTCGGGCCGCCCATCGGAATGAAGGTCAGGTCTACCTGCGCACCCGCGATATCGCTGGTGACCGGTGCCGCGCCCTTGTACGGGACTTCCAGGAAGCGCACGCCGGTACGGGCCTGGAAGTCGGCGCCGACCAGGTGGGGTGCCGAGCCTGGGCCCCAGTGCGCCAGCGACAACGGGCGGTTCTTCGGGTTCTTCGCGTAGGCGATGACCTCGTCGACGTTTCTGAACGACAACGTGGGATTCGACACCAGGATGAAATCGGAAATCCCGCTGAAGCCCGCCAGCTTGAACTTCTCCGGCGCATACCTGGCCGAGGCGATGGTCAGCGGCGCGACCAGGAAGTCGATGCCGGTCGTTCCCAGCAGGGTGTAGCCGTCGTTGGCGGCGCGCAGTACGTTCATGGCACAGATCGAGCCGCTCGCCCCCGGCAGGTTGTCGGCAATGACGTTCTGTCCAAGGCTTCGCTTCATCACGACGGCTGCCGCGCGGATCGACTCATCGGCCGGACCGCCGGCGGGAAATGCTACCTTGATCACAACGGGCTTGCCCGGATAGGTTCCTTCGGCGCGCAGCCAGGATGGCGCGAGCATGGCCGGCACGGCGCCGCAGGCCGTTTGCAGCAGGCGCCGGCGCGATAGCTGGATAGTCATGGTTGTCTCCTCTATGGATTGTGCTGGCCGGCAGCGCATCCCGCGATGGGGCGGCTGCCGGCAGGCACTGCTTCTGGTGAGAGCTGCCGGGCGGACTGCGGACTATTCGTAGACCACCGCGTACTTGATCGTCAGCGTCGTGAAGGCCTTGTCGATGCTCGCGACCGCGGCCTCCCGCTCTTCGGCGCTCAGCGCGGACGGCAGCACCAGCGTGGACAGCAGCCCCTGATCGCCCCGGTCGTCGATGCGGATATCGACAAGCGGCACGGGCGACTGCGCATTGACCTCGGCAAGCATCTGCCGTTGCGCCCGCAGCACGGCGTCGCTGCGCAGCGCATTCTTCTGGATCTTGCCGACCGCGGTCTTGGGAATGGCATCGACCAGGTAGAACTGCTTGGGCACGGCGGCGCGTTCCGGGATCACCTCATAGGCGTAGTGCTTGATCCGGCCGAGCGGGTAGGTGCTGCCCGGCTTGAGCGCGACATACGCCACCGGCAGCTCCCCGGCGTGTGCGTCAGGCAGGCCGACCGCGGCGGCATCGAAGACCTCGGGATGGCGATACAGCGCCTCTTCGATCATGCGCGGGTCGATATTGTTGCCCCCGCGGATAATCAGGTCCTTGGCCCGCCCCGTCAGCCAGAAGTAGCCGTCCTCATCCGCATAACCCAGGTCGCCGGTATTGAACCAGCCGCCGTCGAACCAGATGCCCTTGTTCTGCTCGGGATTCAGGTAGCCCGCGAAGATGTTGGGACCGCGCACCACCACGATGCCGGGTTCCCCCGGCGCGCAGTCGCGCTGGATGCGCCCGTCCGCCACCTTGACGACCTTCATCTCCTGGTAGGCCATCGGCAGGCCGATGGAGCCGATGCGGCGCTGGCCATAGCGCGGGTTGGTGGCGCTGAGCGCGGTCCCTTCGGTCAGGCCGTAGCCCTCGAAGATCAGCGCGCCGGTCAGTCGTTCGAAGGCTTCGGCAACGGCCACCGACAACGGCGCGGTGCCGCAGCTGGCCGCCTTGAGCGAGCTGATGTCGGCGTCGCCGACCGGGATATTCAGCGCCATGTTGACCACGCTCGGCACCATGCCGAGCGCGGTGACGCCGAAGTGTTCGACGATCTGCCAGAGGTTGCGGATGACAGAGGGATCGCGCCAGCCGCTGGACGTCAGCATCACCACCGAGGCGCCGCGGGCCAGCGGCATCAGGCAATTGGTCAGCACGCCGGTGACGTGGAACATCGGCACGCCGCAGACGCGGACATCCTCGGGCTGCACGTCGATCTGCATCGCGCTGATCCACGCCATCGCCACTTCATTGCCATGCGTGTGCAGCGCCAGCTTGGGCGTGCCGGTGGTGCCGCCGGTATGGAACATCGAAGCGGTGTCCGCCGGGGAGAACACGCGCTGGCTGTCGAGCGAGTCGCCGTCGAAGCGCTCGAGCGCGGCGTCCAGGTCGACGATGCCCGGCTCGCTCGCCTTGCCGCCGCCCGCCTTGATCCAGTGCTGCACGCCGGGCAATTCGCGGCGCACCAGCATGGCCTTGTTCCAGGCTTCGATATCCGGGTCGGGACCGTAGGCGATCACCGCCTTGGCGCCGGCGTTGCGCAGCAGCGCCGCGATGATCTCGGGCTCGAGCATCCAGTTGACCGGGCAGGCGATGCCGGTGGCCTCGCTGCCCCAGATCGCGTACTGCGATTCCGGCGTTACCGGCATCAGCACCCCGATCACGTCACTGGCGCCGAGGCCGAGCGAGTGCAGCAGGTTGGCGGTCTGCGTGATGCGCCCGAACATCTGCGCATGGGTGATGGTGACCGACTTCGCCAGTTCGTCGCCGGAGGTGAAGTAGTGCAGGGCGGGCGCCTCCGGCGCGCGGTCGCGCGCCAGCCGCAGCAACTCATAGGTGCTGTCGGGCAGGCGGCGCTCGGCCAGCGGTGTCTGCTCGAAGCGGCGGATATCGGCAAGCGCCGTCACCGTCAGCCTCGGCCGGTAGGGGTCTGGCTGCACCAGGTTGGCGGCTGCCTGCACGCGTGTAGTGAGCTGCGTCATGATCAGACTCCGCGATAGACCGGACGGCGCTTGTTGAGGAATGCTTCGCCGCCTTCATGCATGTCTTCGGTGCTGAACAGCGTGGCAAAGGCCAGCTGTTCCAGCATCAGCGCGGTATCCAGCGTGGCGTCCTGGCCGTTGTTGATCATCAGCTTGGCCATCGCGATCGAGTGCGGCGACTTCTCGGCAATGCGGTGCACGTAGGCTTTGGCTTCCGCCAGCAGTTCGTCCGCGGGCACCACCTTGTTGACCAGGCCGATGCGGTAGGCCTCGTCGGGCTTGATGATTTCGCCGGTAAAGATCATTTCCTTGGCGCGTGTCGCGCCGACCAGCCGGGTCAGCCGCTGCGTGCCCCCGCGTCCCGGGATCAGGCCGACGTTGGTCTCGGTCTGGCCCATCAGGGCATTGTCTGCGGCGACGCGCAGGTCGCACGCCATCGCGAGCTCCAGGCCGCCGCCAAAGCACGGTCCGGCGATGGCCGCGATCACGGGGATGGTGCTGTGATGGATCAGCGCCCACAGGTCGGGCGCGCCGCTGGTCGGCACGAAGGCTTCGATCGGGCGGCGCGCGAGCATTTCGGGAATGTCGCCGCCCGCCACGAAGGCCTTGGTGCCGCCCCAGAGGACGATGCCGCGGACCGTCCGGTCCGCCATCAGCGACGACAGCGCCGCGTAAAGGTCGCTGCGCAGTCCCGTGTTCAGCGCGTTGTACTTCTCCAGCCGGTTCATGGTGACGACGGCGCAGGGGCCGTCGCGGTCGATGAAGACGGTGTCGTACTCGGTGATATCGGTCATCGGTGTCTCCGTTATCGCTATGGGGTGCTTAGTGGATGAACTCGAACAGGCCGGCTGCGCCCATGCCGCCGGCGGCGCACATGGTCACCACGCCATATTTGGCCTTGCGGCGGCGGCCTTCGAGCAGGATGTGGCCGGTCTGGCGCGCGCCGGTCATGCCATAGGGGTGGCCGATGGCGATGGCGCCGCCATTGACGTTGACGCGCTCCAGCGGCAGGCCGAGCTTGTCGATGCAGTACAGCGCCTGGCAGGCAAAGGCTTCGTTGAGCTCCCACAGGTCGATGTCGTCGATGGAAAGCTCGTTGCGCTCCAGCAGGCGCGGCACCGCGCGCACCGGGCCGACGCCCATTTCGTCCGGTTCCACGCCGGCGGTGGCCAGGCTGACAAAGTAGCCGAGCGGTTCCAGGCCGCGGCGTTCGGCCTCACGCTCGGACATCACCACCAGCGCCGCGGCGCCGTCGGACAGCTGGCTGGAGTTGCCGGCCGTCACCTGGTAGCCCTCGCCCTTCACGGCGGGCAGCGCACCCAGGCCCGCCACCGTGGTGTCGGGACGGACCCCTTCGTCGGCCTCGAGCAGGCATTCCACCGTCGACGTCTCGCCGGTCACCTTGTCCTTCACCGCCTTCACCGTTGCCAGCGGGACGATTTCGTCGGCGTAGCGGCCTGCCTTCTGTGCTTCGACGGTGAGCCGCTGGCTGCGCAGGGCGAACTCGTCGGAGCGCTCGCGCGACATGCCATAGCGCTCGGCCAGGATTTCGGCCGTATCGATCATATGCAGGTAGACGTCGGGGCGATGCTTCGCCAGCCACGCCTCCTGCTGGGCGACCTTCAGCGTGACCGGCTGCGACAGGCTGATGGATTCGACGCCGCCCGCCACCATCACCGGCACCTTGTCGATCAGCACGCGCTGCGCGGCAAACGCGACCGCCTGCAGGCCGGAGGCGCAGAAGCGGGTCAGGGTGGTGCCGCTGACGGAGACCGGCAGGCCGGCGCGGATGCCGCCTTGCCGGGCAACGTTGCCGCCGGTTGCGGCGATGGGCTGGCCGCAGCCGAAGATGATGTCCTCGACTTCAGCGCCGTCGATTCCCGCGCGCTGGACGGCATGCTGGATGGCATGGCCCGCCATGGTTGCGCCATGGGTCATGTTGAATGCGCCCCGGGTGGCTTTGCCGATCGGGGTGCGGGCAAACGAAACGATCACTGCACGCGACATGGATTCTCCTTTGGAGTGGATGGAAGGGGGCGTTGACGGCCCGCCGGATCGAATATAGACAGTGGATAGATTTAGGCGCCTGTGGTTGCGTCGGACCGCAATCGGAAGCGTGAGAGGCCGGATGCTTCGCTTGCCTGGTTGCGCCAGTGCGGTCAGGCGCGAGCACCCAGTGTATCCACTGTCTACATCCTAGGATTGCCGTTGCAACGGCGTCAAGGAGTCGTTGGGCAAGGTCGGGTTTACCACCCCGTCAAAGCGTTGGCATCGCGGCGCCAGCCGATTGGGAGCGCTAGGGGTTAGCACTAGGGGCAAATGGCGTCCCGTTCCTTGACGCTGGCCGATGCGCTCCCTACGATATAGACGCTGGATACATTGAGCGTCCGGCCATGCGGTGACGACATCGCAGCAGCCGAAAGGAGCAGATATTGGAATTCACTGGCACACAGGTAATCAATGCTTCCAGGGCAGAGGTCTGGAAGCGGTTGAATGATCCCGCGACCTTGCAGCAGTGCCTGCCGGGATGCGAGCAGTACGGGCAAGCGGAGGATGGCAGCTATGACGCGGTCATCGTCGCGGCAGTCGGGCCGATCAAGGCCCGCTTCAAGGGAAACGTCCGCTTTTCCGGCCACGAAGAAGGCATCGGCTATCACATCGAAGGCAACGGCAGCGGTGGCGTCGCGGGATACGGCAAGCTGGGCGCCGATGTCCGGCTGGAAGACGCCGATGGCGGGACCTCGCTGCACTACGTGGCCGTGGCCCAGATCGGCGGAAAGCTCGCACAGATCGGATCCCGCCTGGTGGGTTCCGTGGCGAACAAGTTCCTCGCGGAGTTCTTTTCCCGCTTTGAGCGGCTGGTCACGCAGGAGATGGAGCGAAGTGCCTCCTCCCTTGAAGCGTCTTCCTAAGCAAGCTTCCGGATGGAGCGTAGTGCACCAAAAATTTTTGGCTCGTCAGCGAAATCTGTGGGTGAATCGAGGCGCGGTCAGGCGTTCGGCGACCGATTCAGATACTGGTAGAGCTTTCGGCAGGTTGCATCAAACGAATTCTGCTCAGACTCGGAGATACGTGGCCAGATGAGGGGGCCGCCGTCCTCCTCGATGAGGTTGTGCAAGAGGGTCACCACGGGCATGGCAAGCGCGTCGGGATCCTCGTAGCGTCGCCGGATCATTTCGCCGCCGAGCATCCAGAGGTGATCGCGGTGGCGAAGAAGTGTCTTGCGTGCGTATCCCAGGGTCAGCAGATGCTCGAGGAAAGGCGTGAATATGGCCACGATTGCCTGTCCTGGCGGGATATCCCTGTCTTCGACGCGCCACGATGCAGGCCATTCCTGCAGGTCGGGCACATATCGCACCAGCGTGTCTGGATCCTGCGCGACAATGGCCGGTTTGCCCTTGCCGCTCGCGGCCTTGCTAGCCATGTTGCTGACCCGCCTGCTCAATGCCTGCCATCATGTACCCGGTTTTGTTTACGAAGGTGCGCGGCTGTGCGAGCTCACCCAGTCCATCGAAATCGACGTACGTCCGCGCAAGGGTTCAAAGGCGATCTGCTCATGCTGTAGTCGGCCCGCCCGGGGCTACGACACGCTCGCACAGCGCAGGTTCGAGTTTATCCCGGTGTGGGGCTTTGCGGTGTTTCTGCTCTATGCCATGCGCCGCGTTGACTGCCGCGATTGCGGCGTGAAGGTTGAAGAGGTGCCGTGGGCCAGCGGCAAGCACACGTTGACGAAGGCTTACATGCTGTTCCTGGCGCAATGGGCTCGCAAGCTGTCCTGGAAAGAAACGGCACGAAGCTTCCGGACCAGTTGGGAGAAGGTCTTCAATGCAGTGGAATGGGTGGTGCAGTGGGGACTGGCCCATCGTGAGTTGGGCACGATCCGCGCCTTTGGGGTCGACGAGATCCAGTATGGCCGTGGACACCAGTACCTCACGCTGGTCTACCAGATCGAGGCCGGCTGCACGCGGCTGCTCTGGGTCGGGCAGGAGCGCACGAAGGAAAGCTTCGCTCGATTCTTCGGCCTGATCGGCGAACGGCTATGCGAAAGCGTCGAGTTTGTCTGCTCCGACATGTGGCAGCCCTATCTCGACATGGTTGCAAAACACTGCCCCAATGCGCTGAACATCCTCGACCGTTTCCACATCGTGGCGAAGATGAACAAGGCGATCGACGAGGTCCGTGCTGACGAAGCCCGCCGCATGAACCGCGACGGCTATGAACCGGTACTCAAGAAGACTCGCTGGTGCCTGCTCAAGCGGCAGGAAAACCTCACCGGCAAACAGCGGCTGCGCCTGCGTGAGCTGTTGCAGTACAACCTGCGTACCGTGCGCGCCTGGCTGCTCAAGGAGGAATTCCAGCAGCTATGGGAATACGTCTCGCCGGTCTGGGCCGAGAGATTCCTCGATCAGTGGTGCACCCGGGTCATGCGCTCGCGCATCGAGCCGATGAAGAAGTTCGCCCGTACTGTACGCGTGCACCGGCAACTGATCCTCAACTACTTCCGCGCGCGCGGGCAGTTCTCCAGCGGCATCGTTGAGGGCTTGAACAACAAGGCCAAAGTCACCATGAGAAAAGCCTATGGATTCAAGACCTTCAAAGCGACGGAAATCGCGCTATATCATGCACTTGGCAAACTCCCTGAGCCGCCGACAACCCACACTTTTTACTGACGAACCAAATTTTTTGACCTTTAGTATGATGATCGTAATACTATACGCATCGCGTCGACTGATGCTGAAGGTGATAACGGAGACACAGAGGCGACCGTGAAAATTGAAAACACCATCAATGGCGTGACCGGTGCGACCGAGGTCGAGCCAAGGCGGCTGCTGGTGCATATGCTGCGGGACCAGAAGCACCTGACCGGCGTCCATATCGGTTGCGATACGTCCCAATGCGGCGCCTGCACGGTCCTGCTGGACGGCTCGACCGTGAAGTCATGCACGGTGCTTGCCGCGCAAACCGACGGCTGCGAACTGCGCACGATCGAGGGAATGGAGCATGACCGCACGACCGACGCCCTCAAGCAGGCCTTCAACGAACTGCATGGCTTGCAGTGCGGTTTCTGCACGCCGGGAATGCTGCTGGCGGCGCGCGCGCTGCTCGGGCACCAGCCGGAGCCGGCCGAGGCCGATGTCAGGGAGGCGCTGCATGGCAACCTGTGCCGCTGCACCGGGTACCAGAACATCGTCGATGCGGTGCTGCTCGCCGCGACCAGGCTGCGGGAAGCGCAGGCCGTGATGCAAGCGGAGGCCTCCAGATGAGCGAAGCACTGAACGGCAGCACGACCCGGTATATCGGCAAGTCGGTCACGCGACGGGAAGACAAGCGGCTGATGAGTGGCCAGGGCAGGTTTACCGACGACCACCGGTTCCCTGGCATGGTCTACGCCGCCTTTGTCAGGTCGCCATATGCCCACGCCAGCGTCACCGGCATCGACACCTCGGCCGCGCGCGCGCTTCCCGGCGTGGTTGGCGTGCTGACCTACGCGGATATCGAGGGCAAGGTCGGCGACATCCGGCCGAACTGGGTGGTGGGCAATTCCAGGGTGCCGCCTCATCCGGCCCTCGCGGCGGAGCGCGTACGGTACGTCGGCGAAGCCGTGGCGATGGTGGTTGCCGGGAGCCGGGAAATCGCGGCGGATGCGGCCGAACTCGTCTCGGTGAGCTACGAGGAATTGCCGCCGGTCGTCGATGCGGAAGCCGCGCTGGCGGACTCCGCGCCCCAGCTCCACGATAACGTGCCGGGCAATCACATCGGCACTTTCCGGCTCAAGGGCGGCAGCTACGAGGACGCATTGAAACGGGCCGACCGCGTCGTATCGATCCGGCTGGTCAACCAGCGGCTGATACCCAGCCCGCTCGAACCCCGCGCCCTGTGCGCAAACTTCGACCCGGCCGACGAGCGCCTCACGTTTATCGTCCCGACCCAGGTCCCGCACATGTCGCGACGCTGGCTGGCGGAAACCCTGCGCTGGCCCGAGCACCGGGTCCGGATCGTGGCACCCGATATCGGCGGCGGATTCGGCGCGAAGATGCACTTCTATGCGGAAGAGGTGCTGGTGGCGTTCGCTTCCAGGCATTTCGGGCTCCCGGTGAGCTGGACCGAGACGCGCAGCGAGAACTTCGTCGCGACCACCCATGGCCGTGCGCATACCGAGTATGTGGAAGCCCCCGTCACCAGCGACGGCAAGGTGCTGGGGATCCGCTTGCGCTCGTACGCCAACCTCGGCGCCTACCTGTCGAACATGGCGACGGGCATCCCTACCGTCAACACGGCCAACTACATCACGGGAAACTACCGGATTACCTCGGTCGACGTGGAAGTGAACCTGGTGACGACCAATACCACGCCGGTCGACGCCTACCGCGGCGCCGGCCGGCCGGAAGCCGCATACATCATCGAGCGGCTGATGGACGCCGTGGCGGGCGAACTGGACCTGGACCCGGTCGAGCTGCGGCGCCGCAACCTGGTGCAACCCGACCAGTTCCCATATCTGCCGCACGACGGCGCGCGCGGCAAATGGGACTCCGGCGATTACGAAGCCTGCCTGAACCAGGCAACCGAGCTGATCGGCTACCGGCGCTGGCGCGAGCAGCAGGCGGCGCTGCGCGAGCAGGGCAGATATATCGGCATTGGCGTGATCTGCTATCTGGAGCTGGTCGGCATGGGCATTTCGCCGATGCTGGAAAAGGTCGGGTTCAACCGCGGCGGCTGGGAAAGCGCGCATATCCGCGTGCACTCCGATGGCAAGGTCACGCTGTTCAGCGGCTCGATGCCGCAGGGCCACGGCCATGCCACCAGTTTCGCGCAGATCGTCGCGGATGCCTTGCAGCTGCCGATGGCAGATATCGACGTCGTGCAGGGCGACACCGACCGCGTGCTGGCTGGCCACGGCACGTTCAACTCACGCTCGATGCCCGTGGGCGGCAGTGCCGCCTACATGGCAGCGGGCAAGATCCTGGCCAGGGCCAGGCGCATCGCCGCCTTCATGCTGGAAGTCCCGGAAGAGGAAGTGAACTATGCAGATGGCCGTTTCTCGAGCGCAGCCAATCCCACCGTTATCCCGTTCTCGCAGGTTGCAAGAATGGCATACCTTGCGCACAAGCTGCCCCGCGATTTTGAAGCAGGGCTGGATGAACGCGTCTTCTATGAGCCGGTCGCCCTGGGAGCGCCGAATGGCTGCCATGCCGTGGTTGTGGAAGTCGATGCCGAGACGGGCGTCGTGACGATCCTCGACTATGTGGCGGTCGACGACGTCGGGGTCCTGATCAATCCGATGCTTTGCCACGGCCAGATGCACGGCGGCATCGCACAGGGTATCGGCCAGGCGCTGTATGAGGAAGCCATCTACGACGATGCCGGGCAGTTGCTGTCCGGTTCGCTGCTCGACTACGGCTTTCCGCGCATCGAGCAGATCCCCCGCATGCGCACCGGCTTCCATGTCTCGCCGGCGCCGTCGAATCCGATCGGCGTCAAGGGCATCGGCGAGGCGGGCTGCGTCGGTGCGCCGCCCGCGGTGGTGGCGGCGGTTTGCGATGCACTGAAGCCATTCGGCATATCCCATCTCGATATGCCGCTGACGCCGCCGAAGGTCTGGCGTGCCATCCAACAAAGCCGGAGCGCGACATGATTCCCTACGAAGTCGAATACCTCAGGGCCGGCAGCGTGCAGCAGGCACTCTCCCTGCTGGTCCAGAATCCCGAGGCGAAGATCCTGGCCGGAGGCCACACGCTGCTGCCGATGATGAAGCTCAGGCTGGCGCGGCCCGCACTGCTGGTGGACATCGGCCGACTGCCCGAGCTGCGTGGGATCGCGGTCCATGAGGAAACCATTTCCATCGGCAGCGCCACGACGCACGCCGAACTCGAGGCGAGCGCGGAACTGAAGCAGCTGGCGCCGTTGTTCCCGCTGGCCGCCGCGGTGATAGCCGATCCGACCGTCAGGAACCGCGGCACCATCGGCGGCGCGCTGGTGCACGCGGATCCGTCGGCGGACTGGCCGGCTGTCGTGCTTGCCATGGACGCCGAGATGGAAGTCGTCGGCGCACACGGGAGCCGGCGCATTCCGGCGCCGGAGTTCTTTGCCGGCTTCATGGCGACTGCGGTCGCGCCGGACGAAATCCTGACGCGCATCCATGTGCCATTGCCGGCGCCGGCACGGGTTGGCTACCGCAAATTCCGCCATCCGTCGTCGGGCTATGCGGTGGCCGCGGCGGCCGTTGCGATCAACATCGGCAAGGACGGCTATACCTGGGGGAGGATTGCCATCACCGGCGTTGCCGATACCGCATTCCGCGCCTGGGAGGCCGGGGCGTTGCTGGAAGGCAGCTTCGCGGACCTGCCGGACAAGGTCGACGACATCGTCGAAGCCGCGTTCGCCAACGTGCCCCCGCTGGAGGACAACTTTGCCGATGGGGCATACCGGCTGCAACTGGGCCGGGTGATGCTGAAGCGCGCGCTTGCCGATGCGCTGAAGGGGCCGGGCACAACCTGAGTCTCCCGAGGGAGAGGTCACGTCTGCGCGGCGCTGCGTGACCTCGCCTTCGGTTTGCTTGCGGCGGCCTCGTCGGCCGCCGCGGCTTTTTTCTTATGGCCCGCTGCCAGCAGGCCGGTCAGCACGAACTGCTGCACGCTCTGCCGCCATTGGGCCAGCGCCACGCGCGGGCGCGGGCTGGGCCCCGTTGGCCTGGCACTGAAGAACATGCTGACGCCATGCATGGCCGACCAGGCGCAGCGCACCATCATGTCGTCGAACTGCTCGGCAAGACCGTTCTCGCGGAAGTAGTCCTGGACGGCTCCCGACAACAACTGGTAAGAAGCGCTGCCTGCTTCCAGCAGTTCCGGATACCGCTCCTTATCCTCGATCTGCGGCCCGAACATCAGGTAGAACAGCGCGGGATGCTTGACGGCGAACTCGATGTAGCCATCCATGATCGTCAGCAGCCGGGCCTCGGCGCCCATCTCGGGCGACAGGCGGGCGCGCCGCACCGCGACCAGCTCCCGGAACCCTTCTGTAGCGATCGCGGCCAGCAGGCCCTCCTTGTCGGAAAACTGGTTGCGCGGCGCGCCGTGCGAGACCCCGGCGAGCTTGGCCGCGGAGCGAAGCGTCAATCCATGGACGCCCTGGCTGGCGAGGATCTCGCGGCCGCAACGGATCATTTCTTCCCGCAGGTTGCCATGGTGATAGCTCTGGCGGGCCGGGCGCTTGGTGGTGGTGGTCATGAAAATGCGGGTCGCGGTTTCGTCAGGCCTCAATATTAGCGCCAACCCGTCGCGTGTTCGCTTGTTGCGGCGCGCAGGCGTGCCAGCTACCGGGCGGGCTGCAAAAGGACCGCAGAGGGGCCGCTAACGTCCCTGGGCGTCGATGACCTGGATGTCATCGAAGACGATCGGCGAGCCATCGGCGCGCGACAACGGCGGCGCCACGATCTCGCTGCCGGTCTGCTTGTCGACGAAGCGCTTGGCGCGCCGCTTCGGTTCCGCGACCCATCGCTCCGCCCACGCCTTGAGGCTCAGGTACGTCGGCAGGAAATCGCGCGCGCTGTCGGTCAGGAAATAGGCGCAACGCGTGCTGCCCTCGAGCCTCCTGCGCTCCAGCAGGCCATGATCGGTCATCGCCTGCAGCCTGGCGCTCAGGATGTTGGAAGCGATGCCGAGCCGGCGCTGGAACTCCTCGAACCGTGTCGACCCGTAATACGCTTCGCGCAGGATCAGGATGACCCAGCGCTCGCCCAATACTGCCGATGCATGTGCCACGGGACAGGGCATCGCGAGGAAGCGGGCTTGGCTCATGTCGGCTCGGGTGCTGTAGGCGCTCGCCTACAGGCCGGCGTGGAGCCCGGCCTGGACTGCATCCAGGATTTCGCCGGACAGCGCTTCCGACCTGACCGAACGCGCCAGCACCATCCCGCCGACCATGGCCGCCAGCGTAACGATGGCGTCCTTGCGCGCAGCTTCGTCATCGCTCCCGGCGATGGCATCGACCAGCGCTGTCACGCGCGCCTCGAAGCGCTTGCGCGTCTTCGCGTCAAGCCGCGACACATCGGCACCGAGCGCCGCGATGGCGCAGCCCGCTCCGGGGTTGTCGCGGTGCTTCCTGTTCACATACGCCTGGACGACGGCTTGCCTGCGCTGCCGGAAAGAGGCCACCGAGGTCGCATCCTTCAGGAAATCCATGGTCTGGTCGAAGGCCGCGTCGATGGCCTCGGCCACCAGCGCGTCCTTGGATTCGAAGTGCGCGTAGAAGCCGCCATGCGTGAGGCCGGCGCTTTTCATCAGCTGCGCAACGCCGATGCCGTTGACGCCATGCTTGCGGAATTGCGTCGAGGCGGCCTTCACGATGTGCTTGTGGGTTTCAGCTTTCTGGTCGAGCGAGTAGCGCATGATCGGGAGACGGCAACGGCAGGTGAGTCTCTGCAATATATAGCATTACGATCGTCATTGCATCGGGCGCTTCCCGAAGTCTGCCCGCCGCGCCGGGAAATGTGGCTGCCGAGGGACTCACGCCACCTCCTTCACTAGGGATAGCACCAACGCCGTGGCGGGGTGATCGTCCTTGACCCTGCCGCATCGCCTGACTAGCATGTAGACGCTGGATACATCAGCGGGGGCATGCAGGAATTTCGCGGCGAACGGCGTGGGGAACGTCATGGCCGCTGCGATCGTTCGCCCTTTGATATGACGATCATCATTGCATGACAGACAACGGAGACAACGCGCATGAAACCACAGCAATCCAGCTCGCCGGGGACGGTTGACGTCCAGGCGTTCATCGACAGCCAGAGATTCTCTCCCTACCAATGGATGATTCTTATCGTCTGCTTCCTGGTGGTGGTGGCGGATGGCTTCGACACCGCCGCGATCGGCTATGTGGCGCCGTCGCTGACCAGGGAGTGGGGCGTTTCAAAGCTGGCGATGGGCAATGTGCTGAGCGCTTCGCTGGTTGGGCTTGCGCTTGGCGCGCTGATCGCCGGGCCCTTTGCCGACCGGTTCGGGCGCAAGCCCGTGCTGGGCGTATCGGTGGCGGTCTTCGGCCTGTTCAGCCTGGCCACCGCGACGGCGGCTTCCGCGGTCGAGCTGTCCGGCTGGCGCTTCCTGACGGGCATGGGGCTGGGCGCAGCCATTCCCAACGCGACGACACTGCTGGCCGAATATGCGCCCGCCAGGCGCCGCGCATTCCTGGTGAACAGCATGTTTTGCGGGTTCACGCTGGGTGCTGCGGGCGGCGGCTTCCTTGCCGCGGTGATGATTCCGGAATTCGGCTGGCGCAGCGTCTTTGTCGTTGGCGGCGTGGTGCCGCTGGTCCTTGCCGTCATGGTGCTGGCGTTGCCGGAATCGATCCGGTTCATGGTGCTGCGCGACTGGCCGGCGCAGCGCATCGGTTCGGTGTTGCGGCGCATCGCAGGTTCCGCGCAATTCCAGGCATCGCGCTTCACCTTGCCGGATGACCACGCCGACAAGCTGCGCTCGCCGCTCGGGCTGATCCTGTCGCAGAAATACCGGATGGGCACCTTCATGCTCTGGACGACCTATTTCATGGGCGTGCTGGTCTTCTACCTGGTGACGAGCTGGATGCCGACGCTGGTCAACGAAACCGGCGCGACCCCGGCCGAGGCGGCGCTGATCGCGGCACTGTTTCCGCTGGGTGGCACGCTGGGCGCCATGGCATGTGGCTGGCTGATGGACCGCATCGATCCGCACCGCGTGATCGGTGTGGCCTATTTTTTTGCCGGCGTGTTTACGCTGGCAATGGGCCACGCCAGCAGTGGCTCATACCTGACGATGCTGACGCCGGTCGCCGGGCTGTTCATGGGGGCGGGCCTGGTTTCGATGCCGGCGCTGGCCGCCTCGTTCTATCCAACGCAGGGCCGCGCCTGCGGCGTCGGCTGGATGCTCGGCATCGGGCGCTTTGGCGGCATCCTCGGCGCCGTTGCCGGCGGCACGCTGTTGCAGCTGGGCCTGGGCATGAGCGCGATCCTGAGCATCCTGGCCGTGCCATCCGTGCTCGCGGCCATCGCCGTCGCGGCCAAGGGCATGGCGGCGGACGCGAAGCCATCGCAGCAGGCGGCTGTTGCCAACGAGGCATGACCCGTCTGTTGGCCCCCGGGGATTGATCCAGGCATGACAGACATGGGCCTGCCCCGCTTGCCCGGGGGCGGCGGGCGCGGGCTCCCGGCCCTGCGGCCGCGCCATGACGGTCGCGGCCGCCCGGGTCATGCGGTGCTCGCGGGAGTGCCCGCGCCACCGTCGTCAATATCCGCGCGATGCAGCGCGATCGCAGGCTTGCCGGGATCCCTCTCGCTGGCATCGGCAGGCACCCTGATCCGGTACCAGATGGCATACATCGCCGGCAGGAACACCAGCGTCAGCGCCGTGCCGGCAAAGGTGCCGCCGATCAGCGTGTAGGCCAGCGTTCCCCAGAACACCGACTGGGTCAGCGGAATGAAGGCCAGGATTGCGGCCAGCGCGGTCAAAAGCACCGGACGGGTACGCTGCACCGTCGCTTCGACGACCGCGTCGAACGGCGCCATGCCCGCCTGCTTGTTCTGGTGGATCTGTCCGATCAGGATCAGCGTGTTGCGCATCAGGATGCCGGACAGCGCGATCAGCCCCACCAGGGCGTTGATCCCGAACGGCTGCCGGAACAGCAGCAAGGTCGGCACGACGCCGATCAGTCCGAGCGGGCTGGTGGCAAGCACCATGACCATGGCGGAGATCGAACGCACCTGCAGGATGATGATCAGCAAGGTCAGGGCCAGCATGATGGGGAACAGCGGCAGCAACGCCTTGGTGGCCTTGTCGGATTCCTCGATGGCGCCTGCCTGCTCGATCCGGTAGCCTGCCGGCAGCTTTGCGAGGATCGGCTCCAGTTGCTGCCGGATCGACGCGGACACATCGGGCGGCTGCAATCCCTCGGCGATATCGCCGCGTACCGTGATCGTCGGCGTACGGTCGCGGCGGCGCAGGATCGGATCTTCCATGCGCACGTCGACGGTGCCAACCTGGGACAGCGGAATGCGCTGTCCTGCCGCGCCGGTCAGCGTGAAGCCGGAGATCTTCGCCGGATCCAGGCGTATGTCTCCCGCGGCGCGCGCCAGCACCTGCACCGAGCGGATGTCCTCGCGCACTTCAGTGACCGGCAAGCCGTTGAGGAGAAGCTGCAATTGCTGCGCGACGCTGCTGGAAGTCAGGCCTACGGCCTGCAAGCGATCCTGCTGCAGCGTGAAGTGCAAGGCCGGCGCACGCGATCCCCAGTCGGTATTGACGGTTCTCATCTGCGGACTGTTCTCCATCACGCGGCGCACGTCCGCCGCAATCGCACGCAGCTTGTCCGGATCCGGCCCTGCGACGCGGAATGCCACCGGGAAGGGCGAGTAAGGGCCGAATACCAACTGGCTGACGCGCACGCGCGCCTCGGGGGCCAGCCCGTCGGCAATGGCCTGGCGCAGGCGGGCCTTCAGCGCTTCGCGTTCGGCCTGGCTGTCGGTCCGCACCACGAGCTTTGCAAAGGAGGGATCCGGCAGTTCCGGCGACATGGCGAGATAGAAGCGGGGCGCGCCCTGGCCCACGTAGGCCGTCACGATCTTCGCCTCCGGCTGGCGGGCGAGCCAGGCTTCCACCTTGGCCGTGGCCGCGCTGGTCCGGGCAATCGCGCTGCCATAGGGCATCTGTACTTCGACCAGCACCTCGGGGCGGTCGGAGGTCGGGAAGAACTGTTTCTTCACGATGTCCATGCCCAGCACCGACACTACGAAGCCGCCCACCACCACCGCGGCCACGATCCACTTGCGCCGGATGACGCGCCCCAGCAGGCGCCGGAAACGGTTGTAGTTCGGCGTGCCATAGATGGCATCGTGGCCGCCTTCGGCCTTGCCGATCTCGGGCAGCAGCTTGACGCCCAGGTAGGGCGTAAAGGCGACGGCGACGATCCAGGACACGACCAGGGCAATGCCCACGATCCAGAACATGTTGCTGGTGTATTCGCCGGCCGTGGAGCGCGCAAAGCCGTTGGGCATGAAGCCCACCGCCGTGACCAGCGTGCCGGACAGCATCGGCGCGGCGGTGTGGCTCCAGGCATAGGCGGAGGCGGCAATGCGGCTGTAGCCTTCCTCCATCTTGACCACCATCATCTCGATCGCGATGATGGCGTCGTCAACCAGCAGGCCCAGCGCCAGGATCAGCGCGCCCAGGGTAATGCGGTCGAAGTTCTTGCCCGTGGCCGCCATGACGACGAACACCGCGGCCAGCGTCAGCGGCACGGCGGCCGCCACGACGATGCCGACGCGCCAGCCCATGCTCGCGAAGCACACTACCAGCACCACCAGCAGCGCGACGAAGAACTTGACCATGAACTCGTCGACCGATGCGCTGATGTTGACGGACTGGTCGGTCACCTTGGCCAGGCTCATGCCCAGCGGCAAGGCTTCATTGATCGCCGACACTTCCGCATCCAGCGCCTTGCCGAGGTCCAGGCCGTTCCAGCCGTCGCGCATCACGACGCCCAGCAGCAGCGCGGGTTCGCCGTTGTTGCGGACGAGGAAGGTCGCCGGGTCCTCATAGCCGCGTTCCACCGTGGCGACATCCGAAAGCTTGAGGGTGCGGCCCTGCGCCACCACCGGCGTGTCGCGGATCTTCTGCAGCTTGTCGAAGGCGCCGTCGAGGCGGATGAAGACTTGCGGACCCGCGGTGTCGATCGACCCGGCGGGGGTAAGCGCGTTCTGGCTGTTCAGCGCCGCGAAGATGTCCTGCGGCGAGATGCCCAGCGTGGCCAGGCGGTCATGGGAGAAGCTGACGAAGATGCGCTCGGACTGTTCGCCGATGATGTTCACCTTCTTCACGCCCGCGACGTGCAGCAGGCGCTGGCGCAAGGCTTCGGCGTCGCGCACCAGGGCCCGCTGCGGTTCGCCCTTTGCCTTCAATGCGAACAGCGCGAAGGTCACGTCCGAATATTCGTCGTTGACGAGCGGGCCGATCACGCCGGCAGGCAGCGTGGCGGACTCATCCCGGATTTTCTTGCGCGCCTGGTAAAACTCTTCCTGGACCTCCGCTGGCGGGGTGCTGTCGAGCAGCGTTACGGTGGTGAACGCCAGGCCGGGCCGCGTGTAGGTCTCCGTGCGGTCGTACCAGCGCAATTCCTGCATGCGCTTTTCCAGCCGTTCGGCCACCTGGTCCTGCATCTCCTGCGCCGTCGCTCCCGGCCACGCCGTGATGACGGTCATGGTCTTCACCGTGAAGGCGGGATCTTCCGCGCGGCCCAGCTGGAAAAAGGCGATGACGCCTGCCACGGACACCAGGATGATCAGGAACAGCGTGACGGATCGCTCGCGCACCGCGAGCGCGGAAAGGTTGAAACCACTCATTGCTGCGCTCCCTCGCCCGAAGCCTGCGTGGCGCGGGGCCCGATTGCCGCGATCCGTACCTGCTCGCCCTCGCGCAGCAGGTGGGCACCCAGCGCAATGATCCGGTCGCCGGCCCGGAGGTCGCCCGCCACGCGCGCGGCATCGTCGTCCAGGCTGCGTACCTTGACCGGGCGCCAGCTGACGCGATTGGACTTTCCGTTCAGCACCCACACGCCCGGGCCCTTGCCCGGATCGAAGATCGCGCCGATCGGTACCTGCAGGTCGGCCTGCGTCGCAGCGCGGCGGACTTCCGGGATCCGGAGGATCACGGTCGCTCCGAGCGGGGCCTCGGCCAGCGCGCCTTCGAGCACGTACCTCGCTTCGTAGGTGCGGGTTTGCCGGTCCGCCGCGCTGGAAAGCTGCCGCAGCCTTGCCGGCACCGTCAGCGTGTCATTGCCGTAGAGGGTCGCCTCGCCGACCGAGCCCACCGGCGGCAGCAGGGTTTCCGGGAGGTGGACGACGGCCTCGCGCCGCCCCGCATGCGCCACGCGCACCACCACCTGGCCGGCGTTGACGACCTGCCCGGCATCGGCCAGCGTTTCCACGACAACGCCGTCGGCGTCAGCGGCCAGGACCGCGTAGCCGGTGGCATTCCTTGCCACGTCGGCCTGGGCTTCCGCTGCCTTGAGCTGGGCCCTGGCCGATTCCGCCGCGGCCCTGATCTGGTCGTAGGCCGAGGCCGATACCGCGCCGGTCCCGACCAGGTCCCGATAGCGGGCTTCGTCCTCCGCCGTTTGCCTGGCCCGTGCGCGCGCGGCAACTACCGTCTCCTGCTGCGCGTGCGCTGCCAGCTTCAGGTCGTTCGGGTCGATGCGCATCAGGGGCTGGCCGCGCTTGACGGCCTGACCCGTATCGACAAGCCGCTCCAGGACTTTGCCGGAGACTCGAAAGCCCAGGTCGCCCTGGACCCGCGCGGCAACGGTCCCGGTGAAAGAACGCGTCGCGGCGGCCGGGTCCTGGACGACTCCGACCCGGACCAGCGGGGGCTGGACGCGGGGATCGGGCGCCGGCGGCCCGCCGCAAGCAGCTAGAACAAGTGGCAACACGCACGCGGCGGCGGATGAAGCGATTCGGCGCTGAAGCATAAGGTCCTCTCTACGCGAGACTGGACCTGAATTATTGTTCGTGTGACCAGTTTAGTCAATGGTCACAAAGCGGTCGCAATGATGGAGCGGCGACGACGCCGCTTGGGGAGATTTTTTTACGTCGCTTACGGAGCCAGGCTGCGCAGTATCAGGCTGGAAAGCTGCGCGTGAGCCTCTGCGGCAACGTCGAGGTTGTGCTGCAGCAGCAGCGGATCGATGTAGGGACGCATGACGAGGTAGATGCCGTTGACGGTCTCGTCCAGCGGTGTCTTGCGCTCGAACTCCCCGGATTTCCGCCCCTCCAGGATGATCCGCATCACGACAGCCCGGATGTGGTCCTCATAGGCGAGAACCGGCTGCCACCGCTCCTGCGCGGCCGCCGCGGCAATCGCGTAGAGCTTGCGGTCCTGGAAGAACAGGCGCACGCCTGCATCGACCAGCGTCTTGAACAGCCGCCGCAAGCATTCCGACGCTGTCGGCACGGCAGCAAGGGTCTCGTCGACCTCGGTGGTGATCGCGCCCAGGCAGTTGGCGCAGATCACTTCACCGATCGCCTGCTTGGAACCGAAGAACTTGTAGATGTATGCCTTGGAGAACCCGATCGCCTTGGCGAGGTCGGAAACCGTCGTCTTCTCGTAGCCATAGAGGCTGAAGTGCTCGGTAGCCGCCTCAAGGATCTGGGAGCGGACATTGTGGTCTGCGGGGCCGCGGGAAGGCAGGGCAGAGGGTGTGGTTTCGGTCATTCGGTCAGCTTACCGTGGCAGATGATCATTGACAACCAGTGACCATTTTATAATATAGTCACACCTCCGATCGTTTCCGAGTACCCAACCTCCATGCTTTTTCCTCGCTCTCTAACCCTGCTGCTGAGTGCCGGCGTCATGGCGGGTTGCGCTGTCGGCCCTGACTATAGAAAGCCGGACGTGCCGGTTTCGGAACGCTACCTGGGAAAGCCCGGCGTCGAACAGAGGCAGGCCTCGCCGCCGGCCGAGCTGACGACGTGGTGGGAAGGTTTCGGCGACCCCGTGCTGACCCGCCTGGTGTCGCTGGCGTTAGCGCAGAACCTGGACCTGGCGCAGGCGTCGGCGCGCGTCGCCCAGGCACGCGCGGGACTCGGCACGGCCACTGCGGCCTTGCTGCCGTCCGGCAGCGTCAGTGCGCAGGCGGGGCGGAGCTACCAGTCGGTCGAGACGCCGCTTGGCAAGCTGCTGAATGCCACGCCGGGCTTTGACAGGTATGGCAACCTCTACGAGGCAAACCTCGGCGCCGGCTGGGAACTGGACGTCTTCGGCGGACTGCGCCGCGGGCGCGAAGCCGCGCTGGCGGAGTACCAGGCCTCGACCGCGGGCGCGGCCGCGACGCGCCTCGCGGTGGCCGCGCAGACGGCGGATCTCTACATCACTGTGCGTGGATTGCAGACCCGTCTCGGCATCGCCAGGCGGCAAATGGAGACCCAGCAGAAATTGCTCTCCACGGTTGGGCTGCTGTTCGGCAAGGGCCTTGCCGCCGAGCTGGAAGTCCGGCAGGCCGAAGGCGCGCTGGCCCAGGTCAGCGCCACCGTGCCGGTGCTGGAAACAGGGCTCGATGCGGCGTTGAACGCGCTCGACGTGATGCTGGGTGTTCCGCCGGGCACGTACCGCGCCGAACTCGGCGGTGCCGGAACGATTCCCGCAGCGCCGCAGCTCGCCGGTACGGGTTCGCCGGCGGACCTGCTGCGACGCAGGCCGGATCTCATTGTCGCGGAGCGCCGGCTGGCGGCGGCCAACGCTCGCATCGGTGTCGCCATTGCCGAGTACTACCCCAAGTTCTCGCTCAGCGCCCTGTTGGGCAGCGCCACGACCGTGGCCGGCGGCAACCTGTTTTCCGCGGGCGCGAGCCAGGCGGCGGGCGTGCTGGGCTTGCGCTGGCGCCTGTTCGATTTCGGCCGCATCAACGCCCAGATCGACCTGGCCCGCGGCCAGGAGGCGGAAGCGCTGGCGGCATACCGGCAGGCCGTGCTGCGTGCGACCGAAGACGTCGAAAATGCCTTCTCCGCCCTGGTCAGGCGTGAAGACCAGGCCGGCACGCTGGCGCAGGGCGAAGCCTCGCTGACGCAGGCGCGAAACGCCTCGCTTGCCGCCTACCAGAAGGGTGTCGTACGCCTGATCGAGGTGCTGCTAGCCGACGAGAGCCTGCTGCGGACGTCCGATGCCAGGGCGCAGGCGCAGACCGAATCCGCCCGCGCCGCCGTGGCGGCATTCAAGGCGCTGGGCGGCGGTTGGGAGCCGGCAACCGCCTTGTAAGGCATAACTGCAGCACGGATTCTGGCAAGCAGGCAACGCCTGGGATTCCTGAATTAACAACATAATGAAAAAGCCCCGGCGAAATCATTAATACGGCCGCTAGTGAGAAGCCGGACTCGCGCCCTCAGTTTCACGCAACTTTTGCAAGGACCTGGTCAGCCTGGCGCCATGCCCGCTGTCCGCGGCCAGCAGCAGCGTTTCGATGCTCGACTCGAGGTCTGTCAGTTCAGTAGCTCCCGGCCTGGCGGCCTTCATCTCCTGAAACTCCTTGCAGATCCGCTTGGCCAGTTTGTGGACAAACTCGGGGTCAAGATCACCTTGCCCCACGGCATGCCTGATGTGCTCGATTAATCTCGCCAGGCCTTCTGGCGTGGTCTCGCTCGCATATGATATTTCCTGTGTCATTGGCAACTCCATTGGGCAGGTCGGATTATTCTAGGACGAGGCTGCTGCGCAGGGATTGCATTTTTCGCGAACGCCAGAGTCAGAATCGCGCCGATATGCGCGATACGCCAGCTAGAATCTGGAAAGAACTCTCTTCGGCACGGAATCATGAAACGCGAATCCAGCTTCATGCAGCACGGGTCGCCGGGTGCTCGGGGCGCGGGGCGCCCGGGCCCTCTGGTGGATGAGGAGAGCTTGCCCAATGGCAATGAGTTCTATATCAACCGCGAACTCAGCCAGCTGGAATTTTTCAGCCGCGTCCTGCAGCAGGCGGCCGATCCCGCCATTCCGCTGCTCGAGCGCCTGCGTGCGCTGTGCACCTTCAGCAGCAACCTGGATGAGTTCTACGAAATCCGCGTGGCGGGCCTGAAGGAACAGTGCGCGCTTCAGTCGCCGGTAGTCGGCCCCGACGGGCTTACGCCGCAGGTCGTCTATGCCGCGGTCAACCAGCGGGTGCGTGAATTGGTCGACCAGCAGTATCGCCTTTTCAATGACGTGTTGATCCCAGCCATGGCAGAGCAGCAGATCTGCTTTTTGCGACGGCCATCGTGGAACGCCGTGCAGCAGGCCTGGATTCGCGATTTCTTCTTCGTCGAGCTGATGCCGGTCCTGACACCCATCGGGCTGGATCCCGCGCATCCGTTCCCGCGCATTCTCAACAAGAGCCTGAACTTCGCGGTTGAGCTGGAGGGCAAGGATGCGTTCGGCCGCAACTCCGGCAATGCGATCGTGCAGGCGCCACGGGCGCTGCCACGTGTCATCGCACTGCCCGCTGACGTTTCGGGGTGCGAGCATGGCTTCGTCTTTCTCTCGTCCATCCTTCACGCCCATGTCGGCGAGCTTTTCAGCGGTATGTCGATACGGGGCTGCTATCAGTTCCGTGTGACCCGGAACAGCGAATTGTTCGTGGACGAGGAAGAAGTCAAGAACCTGCGCGAGGCGCTGCAAGGCGAACTGCCGCACCGCCATCTTGGCGACGCGGTCCGGCTGGAAGTCGCGGACAACTGCACCCCGGCAATGACGACATTCCTGCAGGAACAGTTCGGGCTGGCGCCGGGCGAAGTATTTTCGGTCAACGGGCCGGTCAACCTGGTTCGCCTGATGCAGGTGCCGGACCAGGTCGACAGGCCGGAGCTGAAATACACGCCTTTCCGGCCCGGCGTGCCGAAGATATTGAGGGAGCATGCCGACGTCTTCCGCGCCATGCGCGACGGCGACATCCTGCTGCACCATCCGTTCCAGTCATTTGCACCGGTCGTCGATTTCGTCAGGCAGGCGGCACAGGATCCCGATGTCGTGGCGATCAGCCACACCGTGTATCGCGCCGGGCACGACTCGGTCCTGTTGTCGGCACTCATCGAGGCTGCGCGCAACGGCAAGGAAGTCACCGCCGTGGTGGAATTGCTGGCCCGCTTCGACGAGGAGGCGAATATCGGCTGGGCGGCGCAACTGGAGGCAGTCGGCGCGCATGTTGTCTACGGCGTCGTCGGTTTCAAGGCGCACGCCAAGATGGTCATGGTGTTGCGCCGGGAGGGGGGGAAGCTCAGGCGCTATGTCCATCTCGGCACGGGAAACTATCACCTCGAGACCTCGCGCGCTTATACGGATTTTGGATTGCTGACCTGCAACGAAGCGCTGACGCAGGACGTGGCACAAGTCTTCAGCCAGCTGACCGGGCGCGGGCAGACGCACAGCATGACCCATATCTGGCAATCGCCGTTTACCATGAAGAAGCAGTTGCTGGCGGCGATCCGATGCGAAGCCGAGCACGCCAAGGCCGGGCGCAAGGGAAGGATTATCGCCAAGATGAATGCACTGCTGGAGCCGGAACTGATCCAGGCGCTATACGATGCCTCGCGTGAAGGCGTGCGTATCGACCTGATCGTCAGGGGCGCCTGCGCACTGCGGCCGGGCGTTGCCGGCCTGTCGGAGCACATCGCAGTGAAATCGGTCATGGGCCGGTTTCTCGAGCACTCGCGCATCTTCTACTTTCACGACGGCGGGGCGGAGAAGGTCATGCTGTCCAGCGGCGAATGGATGGAACGAAGCCTGTCCCGGCGGATCGAGATCTGTTTTCCCATCCTGGATCCCCGGCTGAAGGGGAGGGTCATTGCCGAAGGGCTGAAGCCGTACCTTTCCGACCGGCGCGACACGTGGGTGATGACGCCTGGCGGGACCTATGAACGTCAGCTTGCACAGGACGGCGAGGCAGCGCAGAACATGTTGCTGTCGGCGCTGACCTGAGTGCCCGTTCGACGGTTCGACGAACAGGGCGGGGTGAAATGGGGCGTCCCGCGCGCTTCAGGCCCCACCCAGCAGGTCGTGCGCATCGACGATCGCATAGGCGATCTCCGGATGCTGCTCCATGCTGCGCCGGATGGCCGCGGGAATGGACTGGCGGATCTTGCGGCACAGGCCCGGCTGTTCCTGCACCTGGATATTGATGCCGCGCACCGTCTTCACGCCGCGCGCGCTGGGCGTGATGGTCAGCACGATATTCAGCTGGGCCTGCATCAGGCCCTCCATGCGGCGCAGTTCGGCCAGGCTGGTCAGATTCTCGAGCCGCTCGACCAGGCGCTTTTCCTCGGCGCGGGTGAGCCGCAGCACGCGCAGGTCGGCGCCGGGATCACTCAACAGCGCTTCGCGCCCGCAGATGCAGGCGCCCGGCGGGCACTCCGTGCGAAGGGGGAACGGCGCGTTCATGGGGGCGCGGCGGTGGCTCCGCCGGATTCCGGGGCGATGGCCAGATATGTTAAATCAGGTTGCCCGCCTGCGGCGCTCGAACCGTTGCGTTGCCCTCGGATGCGGCAAGAGACGCCGGCACTGCTGCAAGAATCGGTGGCAGGTTCTGCGGCAAAGGCCAATCCGTTCTATGCTCGCGGCAGGTTGCCAGGACAGCCTGCCGACCCCCGGCAATCACTACAACCGCGACCACACACGCCACACCAGGAGACCCCATGGCACTTTCGATGTACGACGTATCGATCCCGCCGTTTATCCGCGCCCTCGGCAACCTTGCCGCGATCCTCGACAAGGGCGCCGCGCACGCGCAGGCCCAGGGCATGGATCCGGCCGACTTGATCCAGACCCGGCTGATCGCCGACATGGATCCGCTGTCGGCGCAGGTCCAGCGCGCCAGCGACGCCGCCAAGGGCGCCGCGGCGCGGCTGGCGGGGATCGAGGTGCCATCGTTCGCCGACACCGAAACCTCGTTCCCCGAGCTGCAGGACCGCATCGCGCGCACCATCGTGTTCCTGGAGCAGATCACGCCGGCGCAGCTCGAGGGCAGCGAACAGCGCGTGATCGAACTGAAATTGCGGCAGGGGCCGGTGACGTTCGACGGCAAGTCGTACCTGCTGGGGTTTGCGCTGCCCAACTTCTATTTCCACGTGACCACGGGCTACGACATCCTGCGCCACAAGGGTGTGCAGATCGGCAAGCGCGACTACCTCGGGCTCAAGTAAGGTGCGGCCGGCGGGCGACGCGCGCGTCACGCCGGCCCTAGGCAAAAACCCTTAGCCCTCTGGTATACTCAGATGTTGTCCGAGCCGTGTCCGGAGCGGCCGGACGCAGCCTGCGACAGGCCACGGGGCGGATTCGACCCCTGCGCCGGAACCCGGTGCTTCCCGCCCGCGCTGCCAGCGATAGCCACGATCGTGCGCCCGCCCTGGACGGCATCGGTCCCGCCGATCGATCCGCCAAGACTGGCCCCTGGCCGAGCCCAACCATACCAATACACCCGGCCAGCCCGAAGGCTGCCGATATTCCGCTGCCATAATCCGTTTACGGTCCCAGAGAGACCTCACGCATGACTTACGCCGTCAAGGAAATCTTCTATACGCTGCAGGGCGAGGGCGCCAACGCCGGCCGCGCCGCGGTGTTCTGCCGCTTTGCCGGCTGCAACCTGTGGAGCGGCCGCGAAGAGGATCGCGCCAGCGCGGTATGCCAGTTCTGCGACACCGATTTCGTCGGCACCGATGGCACCCGCGGCGGCAAGTACCGCACCGCCGGGGAGCTGGCCGCGGTGGTCGCCTCGGAATGGCCGCAGGGCGCTGGTGGCAGGCCGCTGGGCAAGCCGCTGGTGGTGTGCACCGGGGGCGAGCCGCTGCTGCAGCTCGACGCGCCGCTGATCGATGCGCTGCATGAGCAGGGCTTCGAGATCGCGATCGAGACCAACGGCACCATTGCCGTGCCGCCCGGCATCGACTGGGTTTGCGTGAGTCCCAAGATGGGTTCCGAGCTGGTGGTCAGGGGCGGCGACGAGCTCAAGGTCGTGATCCCGCAGGCGGGCCAGGACTTTGCCGCATACGAGCAGCTTGATTTCGAGCATTTCCTGGTGCAGCCCATGGACGGCCCGCTGCAGCGCGAGAATACGGCCGCCGCGGTGGACTTCTGCCAGCGCCATCCGCGCTGGCGGCTGTCGCTGCAGACCCACAAGCTGCTGGGCATTCGTTGAGCGCGGCTCCGGGGTTTTGCCCCGGGTTTTGCTCAACGCTGGGCAAACGTACACAATAGAGGCTTCGGGCGCACGCGCGGCGCCCGTCCAACGCAGGCGGCCTGGACCACGGAAAGGGCGCCGCTACACATGAGCAAACAAGTTTCCATTACCCGCCGGCTGGAGTTCGACTCCGGCCACCGCATCCCGAACCACGGCGGCCAGTGCCGCAATATCCACGGCCACCGCTACCGGCTGGACCTGACGCTGTCGGGCGAGGTGCTGCATCGCGAAGGTGCCTCGGATGACGGCATGATCCTGGACTTCGGCGATATCAAGGCGCTCGCCAACGAGCACCTGGTCAACAAGTGGGACCACGCCTTCCTGATCTACCGCGGCGACACCGCGCTGCTGAACTTCCTGCAATCGATGGAAGGGCACAAGACAGTGGTGCTGGATGCCATCCCCACCGTCGAGAACCTGGCCCAGGTCGCCTTCGATATCCTGGCGCCGGTGTTCAAGGATTGCTTCGGCCACCACCTGCAGTTGACCAGGCTGGTGCTGTTCGAAACCCCCAATTGCTGGGCCGAAGTCAGCGCCCCGGCAGTGCTGCCGGCGCAAGACTGATCCTGCCGATGCCAGAGACGCCGCCGCTGCCGCCGATGCCACTGAGGGCCCCGCGCGCGCTGCCGGACGATCCGGCCGAGGCTGCCGCGCGCGATGCCCGCTACATGCGCGCCGCGCTGGAGGAGGCGCGCCTGGCCGAGGCCGCCGGCGAAGTGCCGGTCGGCGCGGTGGTGGTCTGGAACGACACCATCATCGCGCGCGGCCACAACCTGCCGATCCGCTCGGTCGATCCTTCCGCGCATGCCGAAATGCAGGCGCTGCGCGCCGCCGCGCAGGTGATCGGCAACTACCGCATGCCCGAGTGCGAGCTATACGTGACGCTGGAACCGTGCGCGATGTGCAGCGGCGCGATCCTGCATGCGCGGCTGCGCCACGTGGTATTCGGCGCCACGGATCCGAAGACCGGTGCCGCCGGCAGCGTGCTCAACCTGTTCGAGCACGCGCAGCTCAACCACCAGACCACCATCACCGGCGGCGTGCTGGCCGACACCTGCGGGCAGATGCTGAAGGATTTCTTCGGGGCCAGGCGCCGCGCACAGAGGGCTGCCCGCGGTGTTGCCGGCGGTGTCGGCGCCGATGTCGAGGCAGGCAGCGAGGCCGGAACCGACGCAGCCTGCGCCTGTCCGACCCGTCCCGAACCGAATACACAGAACAAAGCCAACGACGCATGAGCACGCCGAACAGCAGGCCGCCGCATACCGAAGTCCGACTGATTGCCTCGTCCGGCTATCCGCACGACGTCGCCGTTGCCGCGCGCGGCGTTGCCTGGCTCAAGCAGCACGGCTACCACACCACCAACCCCGACGTGCTGGCCCGGCGCTACCTGCGCTTCGGCGGCACCGACGCGGAGCGGCTGGCCGACCTGCATGCCATCGGCACCGGCGCGCCGCATGAGCTGACGCTGGCGGTGCGCGGCGGCTACGGCATCGCCCGGCTGCTGGCGCAGGTGGACTTCGCGCGCATCGCCGAACAGGCGCGCGCCAGCGCCACGCCCATCGTCGGGCACAGCGACTTCACGGCGTTCCAGCTCGCTTACCTGGCCGCGGCCGGCGGCATCAGCTTTTCCGGACCGATGCTGCTGGCGGACTTTGGCGCGGACAGCGTCGATCCGTACATGTGGGAGCACTTCGAAGGCATCCTGCGCGATCCGGCCTACCGGGTCGACGTGGCGGCGCCGCAGGCCGGCGGGCAGCCGTTCAGCGGCGAAGTGTCCGGCACGCTGTGGGGCGGCAACCTGGCCATGCTGTGCAGCCTGCTCGGCACGCCCTTCATGCCGCGGGTCGAGGGCGGGGTGCTGTTCCTGGAAGACATCAACGAGCCGCCGTACCGGGTCGAACGCATGCTGCTCCAGTTGCAGCAGGCCGGCGTGCTCGACACCCAGCGCGCCATCGTGCTGGGCGACTTCTCCAACTATCGCGTCACCGACTACGACAACGGCTACGACATGGACGCCGTGGTGGCCTACCTGCGCGACCAGCTGCCGATGCCGGTGCTGACCGGCCTGCCGTTCGGCCATTGCGCGCGCAAGCTGACGCTGCCGGTGGGCGCGCAGGTGCGGCTGGCCGCACGTGCCGACGGGTTTTCGATGGCGTTTTCCGGCTATCCGGTGCTGCCGCCGGCGGCCTGAGCGCTGCACGCGAAGCGCGGCCGCCACATGCAGGCCGCCAGGCGTTCATCGCCCCGCCTACGGATGCAAGGAACGCATCCGGATGGTAGAATACGCGGTTATTTCCTGACTTCCTGCCGGGTTCTCGCAAGAACCGGGCGCGGTCCCTGCCGCATCGCCAGCCATGGCTCCGGAATGCTCCGGACGGCGCGATGCCTGCCGGCAGGGCCGGCCCCTGAACGGCATGGGGTGCACCCCGGTGCAACAACCTGCGCAACGCGGCCAGTGCCGCGGCGCCACATTCTCCAGACAAGGTTCCAGACGTGCTTTCTACCGCAAACATCACCATGCAGTTCGGCCCCAAGCCGTTGTTCGAGAATATCTCGGTCAAGTTCGGCGAGGGCAACCGCTACGGCCTGATCGGCGCGAACGGCTGCGGCAAGTCCACCTTCATGAAGATCCTGGGCGGCGACCTCGAGCCGTCGTCGGGCAACGTCATGCTGGAGCCCGGCATCCGCCTGGGCAAGCTGCGCCAGGACCAGTTCGCCTATGAAGACATGCGCGTGCTGGACGTGGTGATGATGGGCCACACCGAGATGTGGGCCGCCGCGCAGGAGCGCGACGCCATCTACGCCAACCCGGAAGCGACCGACGAAGACTACATGAAGGCCGCCGAGCTGGAAGCCAAGTACGCCGAGTACGACGGCTACACCGCCGAGGCGCGCGCCGGCGAACTGCTGCTGGGCGTGGGCATCCCCACCGCGCAGCACCAGGGCCCGATGAGCGACGTCGCACCGGGCTGGAAGCTGCGCGTGCTGTTGGCGCAGGCACTGTTCTCGAACCCGGACGTGCTGCTGCTGGACGAACCGACCAACAACCTGGACATCAACACGATCCGCTGGCTGGAGACCGTGCTCAACGAGCGCAACTCCACCATGATCATCATCTCGCACGATCGCCACTTCCTGAACTCGGTCTGCACGCACATGGCCGACATGGACTACGGCACGCTCAAGGTCTACCCGGGCAACTACGACGACTACATGGAAGCGTCGATGCAGGCCCGCGAGCGCCAGATGGCCGCCAACGCGCGCGCCAAGGAGCGCATCTCCGAACTGCAGGACTTCGTGCGCCGCTTCTCGGCCAACAAGTCCAAGGCACGCCAGGCCACCTCGCGGGCCAAGCAGATCGAGAAGATCAAGGTCGAGGACATCAAGCCGTCGTCGCGCCAGAACCCGTTCATCCGCTTCGAGTTCGAGAAGAAGCTGCACAACCTGGCGGTCGAGGTGGAGAACGTCACCAAGAGCTACGACCGCAAGATCATCGACAGCCTGTCGATGGCGATCCAGGCCGGCGAGCGCGTGGCGATCATCGGCGAAAACGGTGCGGGCAAGACCACGCTGCTGCGCAGCCTGCTCAATGGCGCGGTGCAGACCGGCGTGCAGCGTGGCGTCGAGGTGGATCGCGGCTCGGTCAAGTGGGCCGAGAACGCCAATGTCGGCTACATGCCGCAGGACACGTACGAGGAATTCCCGGCGGATCGCGACGTGATGGACTGGATGAGCCAGTGGACGCAGGCCGGCGATGACGAAACCTCGCTGCGCGGCACGCTGGGCCGGCTGCTGTTCTCTGCCGACGACATCAAGAAGAACGTCAAGGTGCTGTCCGGCGGCGAGAAGGGCCGCATGATCTGGGGCAAGCTGATGCTGGGCCGCCATAACGTGCTGGCGCTGGACGAGCCGACCAACCACATGGACATGGAGTCGATCGAGTCGATGCAGATCGCGCTGGACAAGTTCCAGGGCACGCTGATCTTCGTGTCGCACGACCGCGAGTTCGTGAGCGGCCTGGCGACGCGCGTGATCGAAGTGCGCACCGACGGCACGCTGACCGACTACCTGGGCACGTATGACGAGTACCTGCAGTCGCAGGGGATCGACGGCTGAGTTTGCCTCATGCCGATGAAAAAGGGCCGCCTTCCGAGGCGGCCTTTTTGCTGTCTGGCGCGGGGATCGCCGCTTATCCGGCCACTGCCGGGAGGTCCTGTGCGATGGAGTCCAGCTCACGCAGGATCGCATGCGCCGTGATTTCGCCTTTGGCCCTGAGCATCGCCGCGTGCAGCGGCTCGCGCAGGGTCAGCAGCGCGGGCAGGTCCTGCGCTTTTTCCACCTTTACCTGCAGCATGTAGCCGCGCAGGCCCAGGTGCTGGCCGATGACGTCGGTATAGAAGTGGTAGAGGCGCTGGAACGCGTCGATCTCGGCGGCAGAGTGCGTCGGATGGGTCGTCTGTGCCGCGTCGGGCGTTGCCGCCGGCCCGTGCCGCATGGCGTACACCGAAAACAGGTTGGTATCCGCCGCCGCGGCCGAAGTGCGTGCCGGGGCATCCGGCGCGGCAGCCGCAGCCGCTAGCGCCGGTGCCGCCTCATGCACTGGCTCGACCAGCCCCTGGGCGGCCAGCATGTCGAGGGCATCGGGCCCGACCCCCATGCCTGCCATCTGCGCCAGCAGGTCCTGCCCGCGGCGCTCACCGTTGACCATTAACAGCAGCGCGCGCAGCTTGTGGTCCAGCTTGCGCGCGCGCGTCCTGATCTCGTCCTGTCCCGCATCCGTCTTGCGGTAGATCGGATCGACCATGTGTCTCGCTCCCTTGTTATGCCGGCCGTCCGTGCGAGCATCCCGTATCCGGGTGCGGCCGATTATCGCCATTTGATGAGAAGCGCCCGGTGCGGGGGCTGCCAGGGCTGGAAACATAGTCTCCAAACCGCTCTACAATGTGCGTGCACCATAAAAGTAACAAAAAATTGCGGTTGCTCATCCGTCAAACTCAGCACCAACCGAGAACTGTGGCCATGCAACAACGAGACAAACTCTTTATCAACGGCAAGTGGGTCGTGCCCCACGGTACCGGCACCATCGACGTCATTCATTCCAGCACCGAAGCGGTGATGGGGACCATCCCCGAAGGCTCGCCGCGCGACGCGGAAGCCGCCATCCAGGCCGCGCGCGCTGCCTTTGACGGCTGGGCGTCGACGCCCGCGTCGGTGCGCGCTGGCTATATCGCCAAAATCGCCGAAGGGCTGAAGGCGCGCAGCGAAGAACTGGCCCAGATGATCGCCGGCGAAGTCGGCATGCCGATCAAGCTGGCGCGCGCGATCCAGGTGGGCGGCCCGGTCTACAACTGGGGGCAGGCCGCCAAGCTGCTCGATACCTTCCCCTTCGAGGAAGAAGTCGGCAATTCGCTGGTGGTGCGCGAGCCGGTGGGCGTGGTGGCGGCGATCACGCCGTGGAACTACCCGCTCAACCAGATCACGCTGAAGGTTGCGCCGGCGCTGGCCGCGGGCTGCACGGTGGTGCTCAAGCCGTCGGAAGTGGCGCCGCTGAACGCCTTCGTGCTGGCCGAGGTGATCGAGGCCGCGGGCCTGCCGCCGGGTGTGTTCAACCTGGTGACGGGGTTTGGCCCGGTGGTGGGCGAGGTGCTGGCGAGCCATCCGGAGGTCGACATGGTGTCGTTCACCGGTTCGACCCGCGCCGGCAAGCGCGTGTCGGAGCTGGCGTCGCAGACGGTCAAGCGCGTTGCGCTGGAGCTGGGCGGCAAGTCTGCCTCGGTGGTGCTGGACGATGCCGACCTGCCGGCGGCGGTCAAGGGCACGATCAGCGCCTGCTTCCTCAACTCCGGCCAGACCTGCTCGGCGCATACCCGCATGCTGGTACCGCGCGCCCGCTACGACGAAGTGAAAGCGATCGCGCAGAAGGTGGTGGCCGGCTTTACCGTGGGCGATCCGCTGCAGGAAACCACCAGGCTCGGACCGCTGATCTCCGCCGTGCAGAAGGAGCGCGTCACCGGCTATATCCGCCGCGGGCTGGAAGAGGGCGCCGAACTGGTGGCCGGCGGCCCCGAGGCGCCGGAAGGGCTGGACCAGGGCTTCTTCGTCAAGCCGACCGTGCTCGGCAATGTCGAGCCGCGTGCCACCGTGGCGCAGGAGGAGATCTTCGGGCCCGTGCTGACGATCATCTGCTACGACACCGAGGAAGACGCGGTCCGCATTGCCAACGACAGCATCTATGGGCTGGGCGGCGGCGTCTGGTCCGGCGACGAGGCGCGTGCGATCCGCGTGGCGCGGCGCATCCGCACCGGCCAGGTCGACATCAACGGCGGGCCGTTCAACATGGCCGCTCCGTTCGGCGGCTACAAGCAGTCCGGCAACGGGCGCGAAGCCGGCAAGTACGGGCTGGAGGAATTCCTCGAATACAAGGCCCTGCAGTTGAGGAAGCCGGCCTGAGGCCTGCGCGACATGGGAAAATGCCCGGCCGGTCCGGGCATTTTTTGCATTGCCGCCGGGGTCACGCAACGATAACGATAAGAGGGGAGCAACGATGCGCTGGTTCGGTCGTCTGGCCAGGCTTGTGGGATGGCTGCTGGTGCTGGCGCTAGCCGGCACGGCGGGGGCCTTCATCTGGTATCGCCAGGCGGCCCAGCCGCCCGCATCCGGCACGGTCGCGCTGCCCGGCCTGCGTGGCCAGGTCACGGTGGTGCGCGATGGCAACGGCGTGCCGCAGATCCGTGCCGCCAGCAAGGCCGACGCATGGTTCGCGCTGGGCTATGTCCACGCGCAGGACCGGCTGTGGCAGATGCAGATGAACAAGCGCGTGGTGGCCGGCCGGCTCGCCGAGATCCTGGGGCCCTCCGCGCTCGATACCGACAGGTTCCTGCGCACGCTGGGCGTGAGGCGCAATGCCGAAGCGATCCTTGCGCAGGCCTCGCCGGAGACGCGGGCGGCACTGCAGGCGTACGCCGACGGCGTCAATGCGTGGATCGACCATCGGCAGGGACCGCTGCCGCCTGAATTCCTGTTGCTGCGCACGCAGCCGGAGCAATGGGAGCCGGCCGATACGCTCGGCTGGCAGACCATGATGGCCTGGGACCTGGGCGGCAACTGGAACCAGGAGACGCTGCGCATGCGACTGGCGCAGGTGCTGCCGGTGGCGCGCATCAGCGAGCTGCTGGCGCCGTACCCGGACGAGCAGCCGGTGCGCACCATGGACTACGGCCACCTGTACAAGCAACTGGCGCCGCTGGCGAATGCCATGGCCAGCGTCGGCGACAAGGCGCCGCCGGGCTATGTCGAGGGCATGGGCTCGAACAACTGGGTGGTCTCCGGCGCGCACACGCAATCAGGCAAGCCGATGCTGGCCAACGATCCGCACCTCGGCTTGCAGGCGCCGGCGCTGTGGTACTTCGCCCGCATGACCGCCCCGGGGCTCGACGTGGCCGGCGCCACGCTGCCCGGCATCCCGGTGGTCGTGCTCGGGCACAACGACCGCATCGCCTGGGGCCTGACCAATACCGCGCCGGACGTGCAGGACCTGTTTATCGAACGGCTGCGCCCCGGCAGCGAAACCCAGTACCAGACGCCGGACGGCTGGGCCACCTTCGAGACCCGCACCGAGACCATCCGCGTCAAGGGCGCGCCCGACGTGACGCTGAAGGTCCGCAGCACGCGCCACGGGCCGGTCATCTCGGACGTGGCCGAGCCGCTGTCCGCCGCGGCCGGGCCGCTTGGCGCGCAATACGTGGTTGCGTTCCAGTGGACCGCGCTGCGTCCGGACGACCGCACCTTCCAGGCCGGCATGAAGATGAACGAGGCGCGCGACTGGGCCAGCTTCACCGCCGCGCTGCGCGACTTCCATTCTCCGCAGCAGAACATCGTCTACGCCGATGTCGACGGCAATATCGGCTTTTTCGCGCCGGGCCGGGTGCCGCTGCGCCGCGCCGACAACGACCTGAAGGGCCTGGCGCCCGCGCCGGGCTGGGATGCGCGCTATGACTGGGCCGGCTTTATCCCGTTCGAGTCGCTGCCGCAGCGCTACAACCCGGCGGAAGGCGTGATCGTGACCGCCAACCAGCGCATCGTGCCGCCGGACTACCCCTACTTCATCACCAGCGAATGGACGGTGCCGTACCGCCATGACCGCATCCAGGCGTTGCTGGCGGCCACGCCCAGGCACACGTTCGACACCTTCGCCGGGATCCAGAAAGACGTGCTGTCGCTGGCGGTGCGCGACGTCTTGCCGCTGCTGCTGGCCGCACCGGTCAGCCACGACGGCGCACGGCCGGAGCGCGAGCGCGCGCTGCTCGATGCGCTGCGCAAGTGGGACGGCACCATGGACGCCGATCGCGCCGAGCCGCTGGTGGTCACCGCATGGCTGCGCGAGCTGTCGCGGCGGCTGTTCGAGGAAAAGGTCGGCGAAGCGATCTTTGTCCGGCTGTGGGACCAGCGCAACGTGCAACAGCCGATGATGAATATCCTGCGCGATCCCGGCAAGCTCGGGGCGTTCTGGTGCGACCGTCCGCATACGGGCCCCGCGGAAAGCTGCAACGACGCGATTGCCGATGCCTGGACCCAGGCGATGGCCGACCTGTCGCGCCGCTATGGCGAGGACCCGAAACGCTGGCGCTGGGGCGAAGCGCATACGGCCCGCTCCGAGCACAAGCCGTTCGGCAAGGTTGCGTACCTGTCGCCGCTGTTCAACCTGCGCGTGCCGACCGGCGGCGACACGTATACCGTCAATGTCGGCCGCCACAACCTGCGCGACGAGAAGGCGCCGTTCGAGAATACCCATGCCGCCAGCGTGCGGGCGCTATACGACCTGGCCGACCTGCCGGGATCGCGCTTCATGGATTCGACCGGGCAGTCCGGCAACGCGTTGCTGCCGCGCTACCGCGACTGGACCGGCAAATGGGCGGCGGTGGAGTACGTGACCATGCCCCTGGCACCCGCGCAGGCCGGCGCCCTGACACTGGTCCCGGCTGCGACAAATTAGCGCACGGTGGCGGCATGCCGTGCCGGGATGCCGCCCCGACAGGCAGTAAGGCGACGTGGATTTCTCGCGGCGTAGCCATTGGCGCTACCATGGGGGCCCTTTTCGATCGGCAGGAGCCGCCCATGGCCACGCGCACCACCCATGTAATCCAGCACCTAGCGTTCGAGCATGCGGGCGTGATCGGCAACGCGCTGCGCGCGCGCGGCCATGCGCTGCGGGCATTCCAGGCGGGCGTCGACGACCTGCGCCCCATCGTCGATGACCCGGCCGACCTGCTGCTGATCCTGGGCGGCCCGATCGGCGTCTATGAGACCGACGCCTATCCGTGGCTGGAAGGCGAAATCGCGCTGATCCGCCAGCGGCTGGCCGCCGGCGGCAAGATGATCGGGGTTTGCCTGGGAGCGCAGCTGATTGCGCGTGCCGCCGGTGCGCGCGTGTATCCCGGCACGCGCGAAATCGGCTGGGCGCCGATCGTGCCGACGCCGGCCGGACGGGATTCGGCGCTTGGCGAACTGGTTGGGGCCAACTGGGAAGTGCTGCACTGGCACGGCGATACCTTCGACCTGCCGCCCGGCGCCGAACTGCTGGCGTCCACCGCCGCGGTAACTAACCAGGCGTATGCCATCGGCAACCAGGTGCTGGCGCTGCAGTTCCATCCCGAAGTGATGCCGGCGGACATCGAGGCCTGGCTGGTCGGCCATACCGTCGAACTCGGCAAGGCCGGCATCGACCCGCGCACCATCCGTGCGCGAACGGCGGAAGTCGGCGCAAAGGTGGCGGCGGCGGGCGAACGGATGTTTGCCCGCTGGCTGGAGCAGGCGGGACTATGAGCACGGCAGCATTGCCGGTGCCGCCTGTGTGCCGGCCGTGATCGGCGCAGTGCTTGTCGCGAAGCGCGGCCGCCCCGTACGTTTCAGCCCTGCCGGAAGCGGCGGGCCGTGCTCTCGCGCGTGATGCGCTCCCACACCACCTGCTTTTCCTCATCGCTGAAGAAAACCCAGTTGCTGACCTCGGCCGCGGTGCGCCCGCAGCCCTGGCAGATCTCGTCGAACAGCGTGGAGCAGATGCCGATGCATGGGCTGTCCGGGCGGTCGGACAACGTGGAATCCGTGGCGCCGGTGTCCGGTTGGGGGCGGAACGGGGCGGATTCGGGAGACTGCGGCATGTTAACGGGCGGGTTGGGCTCAAACGGGGGGACATTATACGGGGTGGGACCGGCCGCCACCGGTCCCACCGTCCAATCCCGCAGCCCGTCAGTGGCTATCGCGCAGTCCCAGCACGTTCGCGCCGATCTTCGGGTCGATGCCGCGTTCCAGTTGTTGCGGATAGGCCGTCACCGTCACTTCCAGTGATCCGGTGCCGACCTCCATCGACAGGATATGGCCGCCGTACGTGTCGAAGCTGCTGTCACCGGCCACGCCATGCGCATGGATCGACGGCTTGCCTTCCTTCCACGCCAGGCTGCCGACGATGCTGGCCATCTCCACGTTGCGGAAGGTGCGCGGGTTGAACTGCTTCTTCGCGGCATCCCAGAAGCCGAACGTGACATTGGCGAAGCCGATCGCGGACAGGCTCGCGCTGGGCACCTTCTCGCAGATGGCAAAGGCTTCGATCTGCTCGAACACGTTGTCGCCCATGCGCAGCACCAGCAGGTAGCCGGTGGGGGTCTTGATGTAGCGCGGCACGCTGTCGCGGGGGTAGTTGGGGTTCTGGGCACGGGCGTCCAGTGCCGCCTTGCATTCGGCGGATGGCGCGGGCTGCGCCGCGGCTGCCGCGGGCATCAGGGCGACGGCGCCGACGGCGGTGGCTGCTGCAAACGTGGCGAGCGCCTGGCGGGCGCGCAGGGTTTTGCGAAGGATCATCATCTGTTGTCTCCTGTCTGGTTTGATTGCGTCTGGGTTTGTGGCTACGGCAAGAAAACTACGAGGCGGGCGGATGCGGCGGCAGCAGGATGTCCGTGCCGACCGAGCGGATGTCGGTGTGGCCGCAGAAGGCCATGGTCAGGTCGAGTTCCTTGCGGATGATCTCCAGCGCCCGCGTCACGCCGGCCTGTCCCATGGCGCCCAGCCCATACAGCATCGGCCGGCCGATATAGACGCCCCGGGCGCCGAGCGCGACCGCCTTCAGCACGTCCTGCCCGGAGCGGATGCCGCCGTCCATATGGACTTCGATGCGCTCGCCCACGGCTTGCGCGATGGCGGGCAGGGCGCGGATCGATGCCGGCGCGCCGTCGAGCTGCCGGCCGCCGTGGTTTGACACGATCAGCGCGTCCGCGCCCGACTGGCACGCGAGCCGCGCATCCTCGACATCCTGGATGCCCTTGAGCACCAGCTTGCCGGGCCAGCGGCGGCGGATCCACGCCACGTCGTCCCAGTCCAGCGTCGGGTCGTACTGGCGGCTCGACCAGTCGGCCAGCGAGGTCATGTCGTCGACGCCCTGCACATGGCCGATGATGTTGCCGAAGCTGCGGCGGCGCGTGCCCAGCATGCCCAGGCACCAGCGCGGCTTGCCCATCATGTCGAGCAGGTTCCACGGCGTCAGGCGCGGCGGCGCCGACAGGCCGTTGCGCAGGTCCTTGTGGCGTTGCGCGCTGACCGGCAGGTCCAGCGTCAGCACCAGCGCCGGGCAGCCCGCGGCGCGGGCGCGGTCCATCAGGCGTTCGACGAAGGCGCGGTCGCGCATCACATAGAGCTGGAACCAGAACGGATGCCCGCCGGTGGCCTCGGCCACGTCTTCGATCGAACAGATGCTGACCGTGGACAGCGTGAACGGCACGCCGAAATCGCGCGCGGCGCGGGCGGCCAGGATCTCGCCGTCGGCGTGCTGCATGCCGGCCAGCCCGGTCGGGGCGATCGCCACCGGCATGGCGACGTCCTGGTCCAGCATGCGTGTGGCGACGCGGCGCTCGCCGATATCCACGGCCACGCGCTGGCGCAGCAGGATGTTGCCGAACTCGCGCTGGTTGGCGCGGTACGTGGACTCGGTCCACGAACCGGAGTCGGCGTATTCATAGAACATGCGCGGCACCCGCTGCCGGGCGAGCCGGCGCAGGTCCTCGATCTCGTTGATGGATGGCATCTTGTGTCCTGCAAGGAAGAAAGATGGAGCGCGCCTGGCCTTAGTGCAGCCATGCGGCCGGCACCAGGATCAGTTGCGGGAACAGCACGAACAGGAACATCAGCGCGGTCAGGCTCAGCAGGAACGGCCAGACGCCGCCGATCACGCTGTCCAGGCTGCAGCGCGAAGTGCCCGCCACCACGTTGAGCACCGTGCCCACCGGCGGCGTCAGCAGGCCGATGGCGTTGTTGAGCACGAACATCACGCCGAAATACACCGGGTCGATGCCTGCCTTGGTGATCACCGGCATCAGGATCGGGGTCATGATCAGCACCGTCGGCATCAGGTCGAGCGCGGTGCCCACCACGATCACCAGGATCATGATGACGAACATCAGCAGGATCTTGTTGTCGATGAAGGGCTCGAGCAGGTCGGTCACCTGCGCCGGGATATTGGCGATGGTGATCAGCCATGCCGACACCAGCGCGCAGGCCACCAGGAACAGCACCGTGGCGGAGGTCTTGGCCGCGGTGACGATCAGTTCCGGCAGCGCGCGCAGCTTCAGTTCGCCGTAGACGAAGCGGCCGACCACCATGGCGTAGACCACGGCGACCACCGCCGCTTCGGTCGGCGTGAACGCGCCGATCTTCATGCCGCCGATGATCACCACCGGCAGCACCAGGGCCCAGATGCCGTCGAGCGCGGCCCTGGCCAGGCGGCGGGCATTGAAGGGCTCGGTGGGCGCGAGCTTTTCCTTGCGCGCACAGAAGTGCCAGGTGACGGCGAGGGTCAGGGCCATCATCGCGCCCGGCGCGATGCCGGCGAGGAACAGCTTGGTGATCGACACCTGCGCGACCACGCCAAACACCACGATGGCGATCGACGGCGGGATCACCGGCGCGATGATGCCACCCGCCGCGATCAGTCCCGCCGCGCGCGGCACGTTGTAGCCGGCGTTGCGCATCATCGGGATCAGCAGCGCGGCGACCGCGGCGGTATCGGCCACGGCCGAGCCGGAGATGCTGGCCACCACCGTCGCCGCGATGATCGCCACGTAGCCCAGCCCGCCACGGACGTGCCCGACCGCCGCGTCGGCGACGCGCACGATGCGCCGCGACAGGCCGCCGGCGTTCATCAGCTCGCCCGCCAGCATGAAGAACGGCACCGCCATCAGCGGATAGTTGTTGACGCCCTCGAGCATGTTCTGCGCGAGGATCTGCGTATCGAAGTTACCCAGGTGCAGCATCAGCGCGACCCCGGAAGCCAGCAGCGCAAAACAGATGGGCATGCCGAGCGACATTGCGCCCAGCAGCGAGCCGACAAAGACAAAGATGGTCATGGCAGGCTCCTTGCGCTTATTCGCCGGAGGCGCCGGACTGCGGCACCAGTTCATGCTGCGCCATGCGGCCGCTGGCGAGGCGCCACAGCCCGTGCAGCAGCATCGCCGCCATGCCGACGCTGCACACCAGCAGGCAGGCATAGACCACGCCCAGCGGCACGCCGGTGACGGGTGCGCGGTCGTCCATGCCGATCGCCACCAGCTGCCAGGCGCCATGGGCCAGCAGCAGGCAGCAGCCCAGCGCGCCCGCGTCGGCGAGAAGGCGGCAGGCACGCTGCCCGGTCTCGCCCAGCCGCGATACCACGGTGGACATCCCCAGGTGGGCCTTGTCATGCATCACCAGCAGGGCGCCGGTCAGCGTCAGCCACATGAAGATGAAGCGCGAGGCTTCCTCGGAGAAGGCAATGCCGGAATTGAAGACGTAGCGCAGCACCACGTTGCCAAAGACCAGCACGATCATGGCGGCCATCATGGCGACCATCGCGCCCTGGATCAGGCGCAGCGTAATTCGGTTCATGATTGAGGACTCCTGGGTGGACGGGGGTCAGCGCAGGCGTCGCGCGGTTGCCCCGATCCGGTAAAAGCGCATGACGTTGTCGTGCCAAACCGCCTGCGCGGCGGCGTCGGGCAGGCCTTCCAGCGCCGCGGCGACGGTATTGACGATTTCATGCAGCGATGCGCGCAGCCCCGACACGGGCAGGTTGCTGGCGAACATGCAGCGCTGCCAGCCGAAGATCTCCAGCGCCTGGCGGATGACGGCGATATTGCCGGCGCGATCCCACGACGCGCCCGGCAAGCCGAACTCGGACAGCTTCAGGTGCACCCCGGGCAGGCTGGCCAGCGCCGCCAGCCCGCGGCGCCAGCCGGACAGGCCCGCTTCAGTGCGGTCCCACGGCAGGCCGGTGTGTTCCACCACCACGGCAAGCCCCGGCACCGCGGCGATCGCCTCGGCGGCTTCCTCCAGATGCCACCACGGCACCCGCAGGTCCCACGCCAGGCCATGCCCGGCCAGCCGCTGCAGCCCGGAGAGCCAGCGCGGGTCCTGCAGCGTGCCGGGCTGGCCGCGCACGCTGGCATCCGCTGACTGGCTGGTGCGCGGCTTGCACCGCACGCCCCGCACCAGCGGGAAGGCCTGGTGCGCGCGCAGCTGTGCCGCCAGCGTGTCGCTGTTGAAGTCGGCATGCGCGACTACCGCATTGGGAAAGCCGTGGCGCGCGTGGACCTGATGCAGCCACGCGGTCTCGGCCACCGATTCGTCGGCATGCCGCTCGGCTTCCACGTGGACGCTGGCGGCCAGGGGCAGGCCGTCCCACTGGCGCAGGTAGTCGGCCGGATCGAAGTCCTGCCGCAGCGCGGCGTAGTCGCCAAGAAAAAACGCTGCGGCGTCGTACCGCTCCTGCAGCCAGGGATAGCGTGCCGGGCCGAGCCGCCACAGGTGGTGGTGGGCGTCGACGATGGCAGCTGGCAATGTGGACGAAGCGGACATGGCCGGCCTCCTAGCGCTGGGCGTCCATGGCGCGCAGCACGGCGTCGCCGTTCTTCTGCACGAACAGCTGGCGCGTCTCCTCGCGCACCACCTTGCGGATGCCGGCGTTGTCGGGATGCTCGTTGACCTGCACGCCCCTGGCACGCAGCGTGGCGATAGCCGCAGCCTCGTTGTCGGCGTTGAGCTTGCGCTGGTAGGTGGCGGCGGCAGCGGCCTCTTCCAGCAGCACCTTCTGGTACTCGGGCCTGAGCCCGTCGAACTTCGCCTTGTTCATCAGCACCACCAGCGCGGTATAGGCGTGGCGCGTCATCGACACGTACTTCTGCACCTCGTACATCTTGGCCGAGACCATCAGCGTGGGCGGATTCTCCTGGCCGTCGACCGCGCCGGATTCCAGCGCGCCGAAGACCTCGGCGAACGGCATCGGCTGCGGGCTCGCGCCCAGCAGCTGGAAGGCCTTGATATGCGACGGGTTGGGCGTGGTGCGGATCTTCAGGCCGCGGATGTCCTCGGCCTTGCTGACCGGTCGCTTGTTGTTGCCCAGGCTGCGGAAGCCGATCTCCCAGAAGGCCAGGCCCTTGATGCGGTGGGCGCCCAGTTCTTCCAGCAATGAACGGCCGACCGGGCCGTCCAGCACCTTGTAGGCCGAGGGGCCGTCCTCGAACTGGTAGGGCAGGTCGAGCACGTTCAGGCGTGGCGCCAGGCCGGTGACAAAGGGATTGCCGGTGGCGCCGATATCGATGGTGCCGCTGCGCACGCCGGTGACCAGGGTGGTGTCGTTGCCGAGCTGGCTGTTGGCAAAGACCTGGATCTCGACGCCGCCCTGGGTGCGCTCCCTGACCTTCTTGCTGAAGGCGAGTGCGGCCAGGTGCTGCGAATCGGTTTCCGGAACGGTATGGGCGAAGCGCAGCTTTACCGGTGCCGGTGTCTGTGCGTGTGCCTGTGCCACGCCGGCAACGGACAATAGCGCTGCCAGCACGATATGCGGGATAACGTGTTTCATGGTGTCTCCTGGGTTTTGTGATGCGGCCTGGTCGATGTGCGCCGGGCTCTCGGTGCCCCCATACAGGGGCGGATCAGGGGCGGGAGGCGATCAGGGAGGCGGATGCAGCAGGCCACGCCGGGCGAGGCTGTCCATCAGCGCGCCGATGCCGAAGGTCCACGGCGGCAGCGCGTCGCTGGTGCGGACCCAGTTCACCAGGCCGCCGAAGTGCGCCGCCGAAATGCTGACGCGGTCGCCCGGGTGATGGGTAAAGCCGGCGCCAGCTGCGTCGCGATCCTGCACCGGCGCGAACAGCGTGCCGCAGAACAGCATCATGCCGTCGGGGTATTGGTGGTGCGCGCCCATCGCATGCGCCACCAGTTCCTGCGGCGAACGGCTGATCTGCGTCATCGCGCTGGCGCCATGCAGTACGAAGCCATCCTCGCCTTCGATGGTCAGCCCGATCTCGGTCCGCGCGATCTCGTCGATGCCGAAATGCGCATCGCACAGCCGGATCCACGGGCCGATGCCGCAGGACGCGTTGTTGTCCTTGGCCTTGCCCAGCAGCAGTGCGCTGCGGCCTTCGAAGTCGCGCAGGTTGACGTCGTTGCCCAGCGCCGCGCCGACGATCTCGCCGCGCGGCGAGACCGCCAGCACCACCTCCGGCTCGGGGTTGTTCCAGGTCGATGCCGGATGCAGGCCCACATCCACGCCGGTGCCCACCGATGACAGCGGCGCGGCCTTGGTGAAGATCTCCGCGTCCGGGCCGATGCCGACTTCCAGGTATTGCGACCACAACCCCTGCGCGACCAGCACATCCTTGATGCGCATGGCTTCGGGCGAACCCGGGCGAATGGCGGCAAGGCCCGTGCCGATGATGGCGCTGACGCTCTCGCGCACCGCGGCGGCGCTGGCCGCGTCGCCGCGCGCGCGCTCCTCGATCACGCGCTCGACCAGGCTGGCGGCAAAGGTCACGCCGGCGGCCTTGACCACCTGCAGGTCGTTCGGCGCCAGCAGGTGGCGATGCTCCGGGTCCGGCCCGTGCGCGCAGGTCGAGTCGAGCCAGTCCTGCAGCAGCCCCAGCGAAGGCCCGGTGGCCTGCCGCACGCGTTCGGCGCAGTCAGGCAGCGCCAGCAGGCCGGCAATCGTGGGCGCGGTGGCCGTGATATCGAACAATTCCGCGCCGCGCACGACTACCGTCACGGGGCCCCCGCGCGGGCCGGGCAGCCACGCGCGTCCCACCAGCAAGGCGTGGTCCGCGTCGCGCGGCAGGGTTTCCTCAACCGAGATGCGTCGTGTCATGTCACACCTTCACGTTGGCGTCCTTGACCACGCGCGCCCACTTGGCGCGCTCCGTGGCGATGAACTGCGCGAAGCGCGCCGCGCTGCCGCCGCCGTCCTCGGCACCGAAGCCGGCGAGCTTGCCCGCCACGTCGGGCATCGCCAGCACCTTGTTCAGGTCCGCGTTCATGCGCTGGACCATGGCCGCGGGCAGCCCGGCGGGGCCGACCAGCCCGTACCAGGTGCCGGCATCGAAGCCGGGAAAGCCCGATTCCGCCAGCGTCGGCACATTGGGATAACTGGCCGCGCGGCGCGTGCGCGTCTGCGCGATCGCCACCACCTTGCCGCCCTGGATCTGCGGCGTGGCGGAAGTCATGGTTTCGAAGCTGAAGTCGATCTGGCCGCCGATCAGGTCGGTCAGCATCGGCGCCGAGCCGCGATACGGCACGTGCAGCGCATCCACGCCGGCGCGCAGCTTGAACATCTCCAGCGCCAGGTGCTGCGCCGCGCCGGCGCCGGACGAGCCAAAGGTGATCTTGCCCGGCTGGCTGCGGCACAGCGCGACCACGTCGGCCACCGAGCGCGCGCGCCCGCCGGTATGGCAGATCAGCAGGTTGGGCGTGACGCCGACCAGCATGACCGGCGTGAAGTCCTTCTCCACCGAGTAGCCCAGCTTCGGGTACAGGCTGGGTGCGATGGCATGGTTGCTGATATTGGTCATCAGCAGCGTGGTGCCGTCCGGCGCCTGGCGCGCGGTGTACTCGGCGGCGACCACGCCGGCGGCGCCTGGCCGGTTCTCGACGATGACCGGCACCCGCCACAGCGCCGAGAGCTGCTGCGCGATCACGCGCGCCATCACGTCGGTGCCGCCGCCGGGCGGGAATCCCACGATGATGCGGATCGGGCCGGTCGGCAGTGCCTGGGACCAGGCTGCCAGCGGCGTGGCCAAGGCGGCCGCGCCCGCGCACAGCAATGTGCGACGTCGCATGCGTTGTCTCCTGATGTTGTTGTTGGTGTAGGGAAGTGCCGGCGCCTTACAAGGACGCCTGCAGCAGCGCCAGGTAGTCCTGGGCGCTGGCCTCGCGCGGGTTGGTCTTGTGGCAGTGGTCGGCCAGCGCGTAGTCGATGACGCGCGGGAACAGCGCCGCATCGACGCCCATCTCGCGCAGGCCCGCGGGCAGGCCCAGGCGCCGGTTCATGCCGGTGATGGCCGGGGCGACGGCGCTGGCATCGGGGAGTCCCATGGCCTGCGCGATGCGCCCAAGCTTGTCATCGGCCTGCATCGACGGCGCGTCGGCGTTGAAGCGGATCACCGCCGGCAGGAGTACGGCGTTCAGGGTGCCGTGGTGCAGCGTCGGCATCAGCCCGCCCAGCGCATGGCTCAGGCTGTGCACGCAGCCCAGCCCCTTCTGGAACGCGAGCGCGCCCTGCATCGATGCGCTCATCATGGCCAGGCGCGCGGCACGGTCCTGCGGATCGCGGCGCGCGCGCTCGATATGCAGCCAGGCGCGGCGCAGGCCATCGAGCGCGATGCCGTCGGCGGGCGGGTTGAAGGCCGGCGCCATGAACGTTTCCAGGCAATGCGCAATGGCATCCATGCCGGTGGCCGCCGTCAGCATCGGCGGCAGGCCCAGCGTCAGTTCCGGATCGCAGATCGCCACGCGCGGCACCAGGTAGGGCGACAGCACGCCGACCTTGCGTCCGTCGTCGAGGATCAGCACGGCGCCGCGGCCGACTTCGCTGCCGGTGCCGGCCGTGGTGGGGATCGCGATCACCGGTGCGGTGGACGCCGTGATCCGCGCCACGCCGCCCTCGATCGCGGCGAACTGGCGCAGCGGGCCGTCGTGGGTGGCGCAGACCGCCACTCCCTTGGCCAGGTCGATCGGCGAGCCGCCGCCCACCGCGATGATGCCGTCGCAACGGTACTCGCCATAGAGGCGCATGGCCTCGCGCATGGCGGCTTCGGTCGGGTTGGACGGCGTGCCGTCGTAGATCACCGCCTCGCAGCCGGGGCGCAGCTGCTCCAGCACGCGCTGCACGATGCCGGCGGCCTTGACGCCGGCGTCGGTGACCACCAGCGGGCGCGTGATGCCGATGCGTTCGCATTCCTGGGCCAGCAGCCCGATCGCGCCGAAGTCGATCTGGATCTGGGTGATGTAGTGGATCAGGGCCATCTTGTCTCCATGCTGTGTGGGGTGGGCCGGACGCTGCGGGGCGGGCCGGCTGCATTGGTGACGAAGTCTAGGAACAAGGGGCGCGGGTCACAACGTGGATTTACTTGAAGCAACCCCAAGAAAAACTCACAGCACCGGACGCCTAGTTTTTCTTGAAGCGGCGCTGAGATTTTCTCGTTTTGCGGCGCGCGGCGCGGGCCCTAGACTGGCGCAGACCAGCCGGATTCCGGACCACCGCCCGCACCCGACGGGCCTCCTCCACACCAACGACAACCATGAGACAACCCATCCTGATCGAGCGCGACGCGCAGGTCGCCACCATCACGCTGAACAATCCGGACAAGCTCAATGCCATGGACCTGTCCATGTGGCAGGGCCTGACTCAAGCCATCCAGGGCCTGTCGGCCGACGACACGCTGCGCTGCGTGGTGCTGCGCGGCGCCGGCGACAAGGCCTTCGCCGCCGGCGCCGACATCGCCGAGTTCGACACCATGCGCGCCAACGCCGCGCAGGCGCAGCAGTACGGCGTGATCACCAACGCCACCATGCGCGCCATCGCCGAATGCCGGCACCCGACCATCGCGCTGATCCAGGGCGCCTGCGTCGGCGGCGGGCTGGAAATCGCGTCGATGTGCGACCTGCGCATCTGCGGCAGGTCGAGCCGCTTCGGCGTGCCGGTCAACCGGCTCGGGCTGGTGATGTCGTATGGCGAACTCGGCGGGCTGGTGGCGCTGGCGGGACCGGCGACCGCGCTGGAAATCGTCCTGGAGGGCCGCGTATTCGATGCCGACGAGGCCCTGCACAAGCGCCTGGTCAACCGCGTGGTGGCAGACGAGGCCGTGCCGGACGAAGCCTACGCGGCGGCACGGCGCATTGCCGCCGGCGCGCCGCTGGTGGCGCGCTGGCACAAGCAGTTCGTGCGCAGGCTGCTCGACCCCACGCCGCTGCGTCCGGAAGAGCATGCCGAGTCCTATGCCTGCTTCGATACCGAGGATTTCCGCATCGGCCACCGCGCCTTCATCGACAAGACCCGGCCGCAGTTCGTGGGCCGTTGAAAACACCTTCACTCCAAGCACCGCGGCGCCGCCATTTCCATGCGGCCGCTCCAACCTCAGGTGGTATCCATGAATTTGCCGTTATCGAAAATCAAGGTCCTGGACGTCAGCCAGATCATGGCGGGTCCGTTCTGCTGCATGCTGCTGGGCGACATGGGCGCCGACGTCATCAAGGTCGAAGCGCCGGGCGCCGGCGACCAGACCCGCAAGTCGATGGGCTTCCGGCTCAAGGGCGACGACAGCGGCGGCTTCCTGGCGCTGAACCGCAACAAGCGCAGTGTCGAGATCGACCTGAAGAACCCGGCCGGCCTCGAGGCCTTCTATGAACTGGTGCGCGGCGCCGACGTGCTGGTGGAGAACAACCGTCCGGGCGTGGCCGCTCGCCTGAAGATCGACTATGCGGTGCTGCGCGAGATCAACCCGCGCCTGGTCTATGCCAGCATCTCCGGCTTCGGCCAGACCGGGCCGTGGTCGCGGCGCCCGGGGCTGGACCTGATCGCGCAGGCCATGTCCGGCGTGATGAGCGTGATGGGCCACCCGGACGCGCCGCCGGTCAAGGCCAGCGTGCCGATCGCCGACCTGGGGGCCGGTCTGTTCACCGCCTATGGCGTGCTCAGCGCGCTGATGGGGCGCGAGCATACCGGGCAGGGGCAATACGTGGATGCATCGCTGTTCGAGACGGCGCTGGGGCTGTCGGTGTGGGAGTCGGCCGAGTTCTGGGGCACCGGCGACGTGCCGGTGCCGATCGGCAGCGCCAACCGCATGAGCGCGCCGTACCAGGCGGTGCGGGCCGCCGACCGGCATTTTGTCATCGGCGCGGCCAATCCCAAGCTGTGGGCCGCGCTGTGCGAGGTGATCGAGCGGCCCGACCTGCTTGCCGACCCGCGCTTTACCGACAACGCCGCCCGCATCCGCAACCGCGCCGCGCTGATCCCTGAAATTGAGGCAGAATTCGCGCGCAAGCCGGCGGCGCAGTGGGTCGATGCGCTGCTCGCGGCCGGTGTGCCGGCGGCGCCGATCTTCACCTACGACGAAGCGCTGGCCAGCGAACAGGCGGTGGCGCGGGACATGGTGCTGGAGATCGACCACCCGGTCGAAGGGCGGGTCAAGGCGCTGGGCTTTCCGGTCAAGCTGAGCGGCACGCCGCAGCAGGTGCGCTATCCGGCGCCGCTGCTGGGCCAGCATACCGATGAAGTGCTGGGGGAGTTCGGCCTGGACGCCGCCACCGTCACGCGGCTGCGGGCGCAGGGGGCGTTCGGCGCACCGGCCCGCGCACAGGAACTGGAACGCGGCGCCGCCTGAGCGCACCGCGGCCATCATCCATACCGATCATCTATACCGATAAAAGACAGGAGACAACCATGACGATTTCACGTTCGCTGATGCGGCGCTGGGCGATGCCCGTGGCCGTGGTGCTGGGGCTGCCGGCCCTGTTGGGCGGCGCGGCCACGGCGAGTGCGGAAACCTACCCCAGCCGGCGCATCGAGCTGATCGTGCCGTGGCAGGCAGGCGGCGGGGCGGACGTGGTAGCGCGCGCGCTGTCCGCCGCGGCCGCGAAACACCTGCCGCAGCCGATCGTCGTCATCAACAAGCCGGGTGCTACCGGCTCGGTAGGCCTGGGCGAAGTGGTCCACGCGAAGCCGGACGGCTACAAGCTGGTGCTGTCGTCCAGCGAGCTGACCTTCCTGAACTACCTCGGGCTGGCCAAGTTCACTTACCAGGACCTGGTCCCCATCGCACGCCTGAACGCGGACCCGGCCGCCGTGGCGGTCCGGGCCGAGGCGCCGTGGAGCACGATCGAGCAGTTTGTCGCCGATGCGCGCAAGCCGGACGCCAATATCCGCGTGGGTAATGCCGGGCAGGGCTCCGCATGGCATATGGCAGCCGCCGCGCTGGCAGACAAGACCGGCGCGAAGTTCAACCATATCCCCTATGCCGGCGGTGCTCCCGCCACGCTCGCGCTGCTGGGCGGGCATATCGACGCGGTCACGGTCAGCACGGCGGAGGTCTTCACGCATGTCGCCGCGGGCAAGCTCAAGGTGCTGGCGGTGATGGCCGACAAGCGGGTCAGCGGCTTCGAGAACGTGCCCACGCTGAAGGAGCGCAATATCGACCTGTCGATGGGGATCTGGCGCGGCATCTCGGCACCGAAGGGCACGCCGCCGGAGGTGATCGCGGTACTGAAGACGGCGATCGCGAAATCCGTGCAGGAGCCGGTGATGCGCCAGACGCTGGAGAAGCTGCATTTCAGCACCGATACCTATGCCGATGACGTGACGCTGCAGGCGGCCATGGTGAAGGAGTCGGCGCAGTTCAAGCAGCTCGCTAGCCGCATCAGCGTCAAGGAGTAGGCCCATGCGCGACACACCCGCGGCGGGCGCGGCGTCCGTCGAGCCCTTTATCGACGCGCACCAGCATTTCTGGAACCTGGCGATCAACCCGTACCCGTGGCTGCAGGGCGAAACGGTGCCGAACTTCCGCTATGGCGACTATTCGGCGCTGCGCAGGAGCTACCTTCCCGAGGATCTCGCCCGCGATACGGCTGGCTGCGCGCCGGTGAAGACGGTGCATGTCGAAGCCGAATGGGCGCGCGCCAATCCCGTCGACGAGACCGCCTGGCTGACGCAGCTCGCCGCGCAGACGGGACGGCCAACGGTGATCGTCGGCCATGCCCAGCTTGACCGCGGCGATGTCGAGGAAGTGCTGGCAGGCCATGCCGCCTGCGCGATGATGCGCGGCATCCGCAACAAGCCGGTGACCGCGGCGCGGCGCGAGGATGCGCGGCGCGGCGTGCCGGGCTCGATGGACGATGAGCGCTGGCGGCGTGGCTATGCGTTGCTGGCCCGGCATGGCATGTCCTTCGACCTGCAGGCGCCGTGGTGGGACCTGGATCAGGCGGCTGCGCTGGCACGGGATTTCCCGGGCACGCAGCTGATCCTGAACCATACCGGGCTGCCGGCCGACCGCACTGAAGCCGGCCTGGCCGGCTGGCGTGCCGCGATGGCCGAGCTGGCCGGGCAGCCCAATGTCGCCGTGAAGATCTCGGGCCTGGGATTGCCGGGAAAACCCTGGACGCAGGCCGACAATGTGCCGGTGATCCGCGACGCCATCGCCATCTTCGGCGCGCAACGCTGCATGTTCGCCAGCAACTATCCGGTGGACAGCCTGGTGGCAAGCTACGACACCATCGTGGCAGGCTTCCGCGCCGCCATCGCCATCTATCCGCCCGAACAGCAGCGCGCGCTGTGGCACGACAACGCCGCGCGCTGCTATCGCCTGTAGCCATGCAGTGCAAGGATCCGCCACCCGCACGGCTCGCGCCTTGGCGGCGCGGGCGGATTCGTCCCTACACTTGAAAGGACCACTTATGAAGAACGGATTGGAACCGGGCGCGACCTGCGCGCGCACGCTGACGGTCGACCGCCAGCGCACCATCGATTTCCTCGGCGAAAGCCTGCGCATCTACGCCACGCCCGAGCTGGTACGCGATATCGAACAGACTTGCCTCCATTTCCTGCAAGGCTTTCTCGATGACGGCGAAAGCTCGGTGGGCGCGGAAGTGTCGGTGCAACACACCGGGGCCACGCCGCTGGGCGGCGAGGTGCGCATCCACGCCGAGATCACGGCCATCGATGGCCGCAGTGTCACCTTCAGCGTGACCGCCGACGATGCGGTGGAGCGGGTTTGCAGCGGCACGCATCGCCGCTTCGTGGTCGATGTCGAGCGCTTGCGCGCACGCGTGCAGAAGAAGGCGGCATCGATGCCCGCCGCGGCCTGACCTCGCGCGGCCAGGCGCGTGCAGCTTGCGGGACGCGCCCCGCAAGCTGTGCTCAGACGGGGGCCGGCTGCTGCTGGTCCGCCGACACTTCCGCGCGGATCCAGTCGGTGAAGCTGCGGATGCGGCGATCCTCCAGCCGCTCCTTCGGGAACACCACGAAGTAAGAGAACTCGACCGGCAGCCGGATCGATTCGAACAGGCGCACCAGGCGGCCTTCAGCCAGGTCCTGCTCGATCCAGTTCTTCTTCACCAGCGCCACGCCCAGGCCATTGAGCGCGGCGTTGATGACCAGGTGGCTCGGCCAGAACGACGGCCCGCGGCTGGCGTCGACATCGGTCACGCCGGCGTGCTCCAGCCACATCGCCCAGTCAGGGTTGCTCACGTCCGTATACGTGCTGTCGTCGTGCAGCAGCGTATGGTGCTTCAGGTCGGACGGTGTCTCGAGCGGCTGCGAACCTTGCAGCAGCGCCGGACTGCACACGGGAATGACTTCGACCGCCATGCACAGCTCGCAGTGCAGGCCGGGGTAATCGCCGCGGCCATAGCGGATCGCCATGTCGAAATCGTCGCGCTCGAAGTCGATGCGATGGTTCGAGGTGGACACCTTCAGGTCGATGTCCGGGTGCGCCTTCATGAAGCGGTCCATGCGCGGGATCAGCCATTTGACCGCGAACGTAGGCGGCATGTTGACCTTCAGCGCCGGGCGGTCCTTGCTGTGCAGGCGGTGCGTGGCATCGGCGAGTTGCTTGAAGGCCAGCTGCACGCTGGGCAGGTAGGCGTTGCCGGCCGGTGTCAGCACCAGCGCCTTGGCCTCGCGGATAAACAGCTGCACGCCCAGGCTTTCTTCCAGTGCCTTGATCTGGTGGCTGACCGCCGACGGTGTGACGAACAATTCCTCCGCGGCCCGCGTGAAGCTCAGATGCCGGGCAGCCACTTCGAACGCCCTGAGCGGGTTGAGTGGGGGAATCTGTCTCGACATAGCGGGGGTACGCAATCCTGTAGATGCCTTGCCGGCATGCGGGGTGCTGAGGCACCGGCAAGCCGCTGCACGATAGCATTCGTGCCCGGGCATGGGAATAGGGGCCTGTCCCCGTGTAGGTGTATTCACAGCCGCTGCGTTTTCATCCGGCCGCGTAGCGGGGCAAATGCCCGGATCTGGCCGCTCCGTGATGTGCGCGATATGAGCCATGCTGCGCATCGGCGGCGCCATTGCCGCACAACTATGTGCGACGTAATTGAGCCGCTCGCAGCATTCCCCTACGCTGGCTGGCATAGCCTCGATCACTGACCACCTGAAGGAGCGCCCCATGCCGCAAGCCATCGCCACTCTCGCACCGTCGCGCCGCGATGCCATCGTCGACCCCCGCATGCACGCAATGATCGACAACATCCTGCTTGGCTCTCCGGTCGCGCGGGCGCTGGGCGTGCGGCTGGCGAGCCTGGCGCCCGAACACGTTGAGCTGGAGATGCCGTTCTTGCCGACCAACGTGACCCATGGCAGCACCGTGCACGGCGGGGTGATCGCCACGCTGATCGATATTGCCGGCGCGGCGGCGGCAGCGTCCGGCGCCAGTGCCGACGAAGTGAAGGGTGGGGCGACCAGTTCGCTGTCGATCCAGTACCTTGCGCCGGCGCAGGGGGCGGCATTGCGCGCCGTGGCAACGGTGGTGCGGCGCGGCCGGCGGCAGGTGGCGACAGAGGTGTCGGTCTACGCCGAGGCCGCTGACGAAGGCGTGCTGGTGGCTAAAGCGTTGATGAGCAGCGCCATGTTCTGAGTCGCCGGGCCAGCGCAAGAGCGCTGGCGTCTCCTTCAAAAACGCAATTAACCGCCAGAACTGCTTCTCCACACCAAGGCGCGCCAGCGCACTGGCGCGATCCGCTTCCATCAAAAGCGGGCGGCTTGTGGAGGAATCGATGCAGAGCAAGACCCTGTCCCGCAAGCAGGAAAGGGCTCGCCGGAGAGGGCGGGGCGCGTAGGGTATCGACCCGGCCACGCCCACGCCGCCATCAATACTTCCAGAAAATCTGCTGCAGCGCCTTCGCGTCGTTGGTCTTGGTCAGCGCCAGCGCCATCAGGATGCGCGCCTTCTGCGGCAGCTGGTCGTCGGTGACGATCCAGTCGTACTTGTCGTCCGGCTGCTCCGCATTGCGGATCACCACGCCGCTGCCGGTGCGGGAGGCACGCACGATCTGCACGCCCTTGGCGCGCGCCGCCTTGAGCGGCTCGACCATGTAGTCGCCGACGCTGCCGTTGCCGGTGGCGGCGTAGACGATGGCCTTGGCGCCGTTCTTCACCGCGGCATCGATGCTGGCCGGGTTGACGTTGCCGTAGGCATAGACCACGGCCACTTCAGGCAGCTTGTCGATCTTGTCGATATCCCACTCGGTCTGCAGCGTGTGCGGGCGCGCCGGCAGGCGGTAGAACAGCGAGCGGCCTTCCACCACGTAGCCCAGCGGGCCGAACTGCGAGCGGAACGTCTCGGCCTTGAAGGTATTGCTCTTGGTGACGTCGCGGCCCGTGTGGATCTCGTCGTTCAGCACCACCAGCGTGCCTTTGCCCTTCGATGCCGGATTGGAGGCCACCAGCACCGCGTCATAGAGGTTGAGCGCGCCGTCCGCGCCCAGCGCCGTGCCCGGGCGCATCGAGCCGACCACCACCACCGGCTTGTCGCTCTTCAGCGTCAGGTTGAGGAAGTACGCGGTTTCCTCGATGGTATCGGTGCCGTGCGTGATGACGATGCCGTCGACGTCAGGCTGCTTGAGCAGCTCCGACACGCGCTTGCCCAGCTTCAGCAGGCGTTCGTTGTTGAAGCTTTCCGAGCCGATCTGGAAGATCTGCTCGCCCTTGACGTTGGCGACCTTGGAGACTTCCGGGACCGAGGCGATGATCTTGTCGACCGGCACCACGGCGGACTGGTAGGCCGCGGTATTGATGGCCGAGGCGCCGGCGCCGGCAATGGTGCCGCCGGTACCGATGATGACGATATTGGCCTTGCGGGCTTCGGCCTGGGCCGTGGCCGGCGCGGCGGCCGTTGCCGGCTGTGCATGGGCCGTAGCGGTGATCAGGCTGGCGGAAAGCAGGGCAGCGGCCAGCGTAGTGGCGCGGGCAAAGTTCTTCATGGTTCTCCTCGGATGTTATACGGACGTGTAGGCACGTACAGGCACGATCGGAACGGCACTGCAGACCTTGTGGGTGGTGCGGTGCGGTCCGTCTTCCTTCGACGGCTTGCCGCCGCGGGCGCGAGAGCGCCGGGCGGGCAGCGGCTGAGACTATACGTTAGGAGAATCTTCAGGGGTTATGCCGATTCGGCATGAAACACCGTACCCGATAACCTAAATCGCATACATATCGAGGTAGTCGTTCACGGCTATCGCCTCCAAGCGAGCCTGGTCCAGCGATACCGCCAGGATCGCCTGCTGCTGCTTCGGCGGGAAACGCCGCGCCAGGTTGGTGCGGAATTTCTCCACCAGCAGCGGGATGCCTTCGGCGCGCCGGCGCTTGTGCCCGAGGGGATATTCGACCAGCACTTCGTCCAGCACGGTGCCGTCGTTCAGCGTGACGGTCAGTGCATTGGCGATCGAGCGCTTGTCCGGGTCGTGGTAGTCATGCGTCAGCGCGGGGTCTTCCCGGCAGGCGATCCTGCCGCGCAGCGCGTCGATGCGCGGATCGGCCGCGACGTCATCCTCATAGTCCGCGGCGGTCAGGCGGCCGAACAGCAATGGCACCGCCACCATGTACTGGATGCAATGGTCGCGGTCGGCGGGATTGCTGAGCGGGCCCTTCTTGTCGATGATGCGCAGGCAGGCCTCGTGGGTGCGGATGGTGATGGCTGCAATATCCGCCGCCGAGCGCCCTGCGCGCGCGAGCGCCCCATGCAGCTGCATGGCGGCTTCCACCGCCGTCTGTGCATGAAACTCGGCGGGGAACGAGATCTTGAACAGCACGTTCTCCATCACGTACGAGCCGTAGGGCCGCTGGAACCTGAACGGCTGGCCCTTGAACAGCACGTCATAGAAGCCCCAGGTCTTTGCCGTCAGCGCCGACGGGTAGCCCATTTCCCCGGTGCGCGCGATCAGCGCCAGACGCACCGCGCGGCTGGTGGCATCGCCCGCGGCCCAGCTCTTGCGGCTGCCGGTATTGGGCGCATGGCGATAGGTGCGCAGGCTCTGGCCATCGACCCAGGCTAGCGAGACCGCATTGATGATCTCGTCGCGCGTCAGCCCCAGCATCTGCGCGACCACGGCAGTGGAGGCCACCTTGACCAGCACCACGTGGTCCAGCCCCACTTGGTTGAACGAGTTCTCCAGCGCGATGCAGCCCTGGATCTCATGCGCCTTGATCATGGCCGTGAGCACGGCCTTCATCGTCAGCGGCTTGCGGCCGGCGGCGAGGTTATTGCGCGAGATCCAGTCGGCGGTGGCCAGGATGCCGCCGAGGTTGTCGGACGGATGGCCCCATTCGGCCGCCAGCCAGGTGTCGTTGAAATCCAGCCAGCGGATCATCGTGCCGAGGTTGAACGCGGCCTGGACCGGGTCGAGCTGGAACTGGGTGCCGGGCACGCGCGCGCCGTTGGGCACGATCGTGCCCGGGACGATGGGGCCGAGCAGCTTGGTGCAGGCCGGGTAGGACAGGGCTTCGAGCCCGCAACCGAGCGTGTCGATCAGGCAGTTGCGGGCGGTATCGTAGGCGAGGCCGCTCTTGATCTCGTAGCGGGTGACATAGTCGGCGATGTCGACCAGCACCTGGTCCGGATCGGGGCGTTGCGCGGATGGCGTGCCGGTGGACATGAACGGCCTCGCGGGAGGGGCTCAGCTCAGAACGCGTCGCCCGGCACGCGCACCCAGCCTTCCATCAGCACGCGCGCGCTGCGGCTCATGATGGCCTTCTTTACGACCCATTCGCCATCGGCCTGCTGCGCCTCGGCGCCCACGCGCAGCGTGCCGGACGGGTGCCCGAAACGCACCGCGTTGCGTTCGCCACCGCCGGCAGCCAGGTTGACCAGCGTGCCGGGGATGGCCGCCGCGGTGCCGATGGCAACGGCTGCCGTGCCCATCATTGCGTGGTGCAGCTTGCCCATGGAGAGCGCGCGCACCAGCAGGTCCACGTCGGCCGCTGCCACCTTCTTGCCGCTGGAGGCGGTGTAGTCCACCGGCCTGGCCACGAAGGCCACCTTGGGCGTGTGCTGGCGCTTGGCGGCCTCGTCCACGTCCTTGATCAGGCCCATGCGCAGCGCGCCGTAGGCACGGATGGTCTCGAACATCGCCAGCGCCCTGGTGTCGCTGTTGATGGCGTCCTGCAGTTCGGTGCCCGTATAGCCGATGCTCTCCGCATTGACGAAGATGGTCGGGATGCCGGCGTTGATCATGGTCGCCTTGAGCGTGCCGACGCCCGGCACCTCCAGGTCGTCGACCACGTTGCCGGTCGGGAACATCGCGCCGCCGGCGCCTTCTTCCTCGGCGGCGGGGTCCATGAACTCGAGCTGCACTTCGGCGGCGGGGAAGGTCACGCCGTCGAGCTCGAAGTCACCGGTTTCCTGCACTTCACCGTTGGTGATGGGCACGTGGCCGATGATGGTCTTGCCGATATTGGCTTGCCAGATGCGCACGACAGCGATGCCATTCTGCGGGATGCGGCTGGGGTCGACCAGGCCGGCGCTGATGGCGAACGGGCCGACCGCTGCGGACAGGTTGCCGCAGTTGCCGCTCCAGTCGACGAAGGACTGGTCGATCGAGACCTGGCCGAACAGGTAGTCGACATCGTGGTCCGGGCGCGTGCTCTTCGACACGATCACGGTCTTGCTGGTGCTGGAGGTGGCACCGCCCATGCCGTCGATCTGCTTGCCGTACGGGTCGGGGCTGCCGATCACGCGCATCAGCAGCGCGTCGCGGGCAGGGCCGGGGACCTGCGCGGTCTCGGGCAGGTCTTGCAGGCGGAAGAACACGCCCTTGCTGGTGCCGCCACGGATGTAGGTGGCGGGGATCTTGATCTGGGGTACGTGGGCCATGGAGTCTTTAGTCCTGGTTAGGCCGGGGGCCTTTGCACAGCTTACGAATCGAATGCGGGGAAGCAAAGCGTAGCGCTTGTTTTCTCCCCTCTCCCGCAAGCGGGAGAGGGGAGAAAACCGGCAGCAGTGGTTTACGCCGCCGCCTTGCTCGACTCCAAAAAGTCCTGCGCAAACCGCTGCAGCACACCGCCAGCCTCATAGATCGACACTTCCTCGTCGCTGTCGAGACGGCACGTCACCGGCACTTCGATGCGCTCGCCATTCTTGCGATGCACCACCAGCGTCAGCGTGGCGCGCGGCTGGCGTTCGCCGATCACGTCATAGGTCTCGGTGCCGTCCAGCCCCAGCGTCAGGCGGTTCACGCCCGGCTTGAACTCCAGCGGCAGCACGCCCATGCCGATCAGGTTGGTGCGGTGGATGCGCTCGAAGCCCTCGGCCACGATCACTTCCACGCCGGCCAGGCGCACGCCCTTGGCGGCCCAGTCGCGCGACGAGCCCTGGCCATAGTCCGCGCCGGCGATGATGATCAGCGGCTGCTTGCGGTCCATGTAGGTCTCGATGGCTTCCCACATGCGCACGACCTTGCCTTCCGGCTCGATGCGCGCCAGCGAACCCTTCTTGACCTGGCCATCGACCACGGCCATTTCATTGATCAGCGTCGGGTTGGCGAAGGTGGCGCGCTGCGCGGTCAGGTGGTCGCCGCGGTGCGTCGCGTACGAGTTGAAGTCCTCTTCCGGCAGGCCCATCCTGGCCAGGTACTCGCCAGCCGCGCTGTTCAGCAGGATCGCGTTCGACGGCGACAGGTGGTCGGTGGTGATGTTGTCGCCCAGCACCGCCAGCGGACGCAGGCCCTGCAGCGTGCGCTCGCCGGCCAGCGCGCCTTCCCAGTACGGCGGGCGGCGGATATAGGTGCTTTGCGGGCGCCAGTCATACAGCGGCGCGGCGCTCTCGCCGGTTTCCGCGGTCAGCGCGAACATCGGCTCGTAGACCTTGCGGAACTGCTCGGGCTTGACGCTCTGCCTGACGATCGCGTCGATCTCTTCGTCGGTCGGCCAGATGTCCTTCAGGTAGACCGGCTTGCCGTCCTGGTCCGTGCCCAGCACATCCTTTTCGATATCGAAGCGGATGGTGCCGGCGATGGCGTAGGCGACCACCAGCGGCGGCGAGGCCAGGAAGGCCTGCTTGGCGTACGGGTGGATGCGGCCGTCGAAGTTGCGGTTGCCGGACAGCACCGCGGTGGCATACAGGTCGCGGTCGATGATTTCCTGCTGGATCTTCGGGTCGAGCGCGCCGGACATGCCGTTACAGGTGGTGCAGGCGAAGGCGACGATGCCGAAGCCGAGCTTTTCCAGGTCAGGCAGCAGGTTGGCTTCTTCCAGGTACAGCTCGACCGCCTTGGAGCCAGGCGCCAGCGACGACTTGACCCACGGCTTGCGCGCCAGGCCGCGCGCGTTGGCGTTGCGCGCCAGCAGCGCCGCGGCGATCACGTTGCGCGGGTTGCTGGTGTTGGTGCAGCTGGTGATGGCGGCGATGATCACCGCGCCATCGGGCATCAGCCCTTCGGCTTCCTGCGCGCGGGCCTTGTCCAGGTCCACGGCGATGCCGCGCTCGGCCAGCGCCGAGGTCGGCAGGCGCTTGTGCGGGTTGGACGGGCCGGCCATGTTGCGCACCACGCTCGACAGGTCGAACTTCAGCACGCGCTCGTATTCGGCGTTCTGCAGCGAATCCGCCCACAGGCCCGCGGCCCTGGCGTACGTTTCGACCAGCTTGAGCTGCTCGTCGGTGCGGCCGGTCAGGCGCAGGTATTCGATGGTCTGCTCGTCGATGAAGAACATCGCCGCGGTGGCGCCGTATTCCGGCGCCATGTTGGAGATGGTGGCGCGGTCGCCGAGCGTCAGGCTGGAGGCGCCTTCGCCGCGGAATTCCAGGTAGGCGCCGACCACCTTTTCCTTGCGCAGGAATTCGGTCAGGGCCAGCACGATGTCGGTGGCGGTGATGCCGGGCTGGCGCTTGCCGGTCAGCTCGACGCCGACGATATCCGGCAGGCGCATCCACGAGGCGCGGCCGAGCATCACGTTCTCGGCTTCCAGGCCGCCCACGCCAATGGCGATCACGCCCAGCGCATCGACGTGCGGGGTGTGGCTGTCGGTGCCGACGCAGGTATCCGGATAGGCCACGCCATTGTCAGCGTGGATCACCGGCGACATCTTCTCCAGGTTGATCTGGTGCATGATGCCGTTGCCCGGCGGGATCACATCGACGTTCTTGAACGCCTTCTTGGTCCAGTCGATGAAATGGAAGCGGTCTTCGTTGCGGCGGTCTTCGATGGCGCGGTTCTTCTCGAACGCCTGCGGGTCGAAGCCACCGCATTCCACCGCCAGCGAGTGGTCGACGATCAGCTGCACCGGAACCACCGGGTTGACCTTGGCGGGGTCGCCGCCCTGGTCGGCAATGGCGTCGCGCAGGCCGGCCAGGTCCACCAGAGCGGTCTGGCCCAGGATGTCGTGGCACACCACGCGCGCCGGGAACCACGGGAAGTCGAGGTCGCGCTTGCGCTCGATCAGTTGCTTGAGCGAATCCGTCAGCGTGGCGGGATCGCAGCGGCGCACCAGGTTTTCTGCCAGCACGCGCGACGTGTACGGCAGCTTGTCGTAGGCACCCGGCTGGATGGCCTCGACCGCGGCGCGCGCGTCGAAGTAATCCAGCTTGGTGCCCGGTAGCGGTTTGCGGTTTGCAGAATTCATGGTGTAGGGAAATCTATATAAGTATGAAAAAGGGGTAGTGGTCCCGTGTCAGCGACCAACTACCCCCTTTGCCCGCAGGCCCGGATCAATGCAACCCGACGCAGGGCAAACCGGCAGCCGGTCTTACTTGCGGTCCTTGATCGGCACGAACTTCAGGTTCTCCGGACCGGTGTAGTTGGCGCTCGGGCGGATGATCTTGTTGTCGATGCGTTGCTCGATGATATGCGCGGCCCAGCCGGACGTACGCGCGATCACGAACAGCGGCGTGAACATTGCCGTCGGCACGCCCATCATGTGGTAGCTCACCGCGCTGAACCAGTCCAGGTTCGGGAACATCTTCTTGATGTCCCACATCACGGTTTCCAGGCGCTCGGCGATGTCGAACATCTTCATCGAGCCGGCATCCTTCGACAGCTTCTTCGCCACTTCCTTGATCACCTGGTTGCGCGGGTCGCTGATGGTGTACACCGGGTGGCCAAAGCCGATCACGACTTCCTTGTTCTCGACGCGGCGGGTGATGTCGGCCTGGGCCTCGTCGGCGTTGTCGTAGCGCTTCTGGATTTCAAACGCGACTTCGTTGGCGCCGCCGTGCTTGGGGCCGCGCAGCGCACCGATCGCGCCGGCGATCGACGAGTACATGTCCGAGCCCGTGCCGGCGATCACGCGCGCGGTGAAGGTCGAGGCGTTGAATTCGTGCTCGGCGTACAGGTTGAGCGACGTGTTCATGGCGCTTACCCACAGCGCCGACGGCTTTTCGCCGTGCAGCAGGTGCAGGAAGTGGCCGCCGATGGAGTCATCGTCGGTTTCCACTTCGATGCGCTTGCCGTTGTGGCTGTAGTGGTACCAGTACAGCAGCATCGAACCGAGGCTGGCCATCAGGCGGTCGGCGATATCGCGCGCGCCCGGGGTGTTGTGGTCGTCCTTTTCCGGCAGCACGGTGCCCAGCACCGACACGCCGGTGCGCATCACGTCCATCGGGTGGGCGCTGGCGGGGACCCACTCCAGCGCGGCCTTGACGTTGGCGGGCAGGCCGCGCAGGGACTTCAGCTTGGCCTTGTAGGCGGACAGTTCGGACTTGGTCGGCAGCTTGCCGTGCACCAGCAGGTGGGCGATTTCTTCGAACTCGCAGGTCTCGGCGATATCGAGGATGTCATAGCCGCGGTAGTGCAGGTCGTTGCCGGTACGGCCAACGGTGCACAGCGCGGTATTGCCGGCGGCAACGCCGGACAGCGCGACGGATTTCTTGGGCTTGGGAGTGACGAGCGGTTGCGCTTCGGACATCTGGGTCTCCTTGGTGTGATGCCTGGTGTTGCCTGTCTTTGTCAGGCGAACGGCCGGGAGGGGATCTGCCCCGGCCCGGCCGCGCCTGCCTCTATGGTGTCTTACTTGCCCTTGCCTTGTGCGAACAGGGCGTCGAGCTTCTGCTCGAAGTCATGGTAGCCGATGCTCTCGTAGAGCTCCGAGCGGGTCTGCATGGTATCGACCACGTTCTTCTGCGTGCCGTCGCGGCGGATGGCCGCGTACACGTTCTCCGCGGCCTTGTTCATGGCGCGGAAGGCCGACAGCGGGTACAGCACCATCGACACGCCGGCACCGCCCAGTTCGTCGGTGGTGAACAGCGGCGTGGCGCCGAACTCGGTGATGTTGGCCAGCACCGGCACCTTCACCGCGTCGACAAACTTGCGATACATGCCGAGGTCGGTCATGGCTTCCGGGAAGATGGCGTCGGCGCCGGCTTCCACGCAGGCCACGGCGCGCTCGATGGCGCTGTCCAGGCCTTCCACGGCCAGCGCGTCGGTGCGGGCCATGATGACGAAGTTCTCGTCGGTGCGGGCGTCGACGGCGGCCTTGATGCGGTCGACCATTTCACCCTGGGTGACGATTTCCTTGTTGGGGCGGTGGCCGCAGCGCTTGGCGCCGACCTGGTCCTCGATATGCATGGCCGCGGCGCCGAACTTGATCAGCGACTTGGTGGTGCGGGCCACGTTGAAGGCCGAAGCGCCGAAACCGGTGTCGACGTCCACCAGCAGCGGCGTGTCGCACACGTCGGTGATGCGGCGGATATCGGTCAGGACGTCGTCCAGGCTGGAGATGCCCAGGTCGGGCAGGCCGAGCGAGCCGGCCGCGACACCGCCGCCGGACAGGTAGATGGCCCGGTAGCCGGCACGCTTGGCCAGCAGGGCGTGGTTGGCGTTGATGGTGCCGACCACCTGAAGCGGATGCTCTTCGGCAAGCGCCTGGCGGAAACGGGCGCCTGCGGAGCGCGCGAGGTCGGAAGCGGAGTAGGTCATGGCGTTTGCGTTTGAGGTGAACAAGACGGAGCCATAAGCGCAAGGGGTGTGCCAGCCTTTGCGGGCACGTCGCTGGAATCGCCGTAAAGCCTTGTCAGGACTGGCCTCGCGGGCAGCAGCGTGAAATCTTGCCGATGCCGGATGTCCTCATTTCAGCACATTTGAATTTCACATTCGCAAATCGCGAATTCAAAGTTGAAATCGGGGCGGGCATGACGGACAATGTGCCAGCACTGTACGCCTGTTCCGACGGGGTTTCACCCGCTCCCCACGCCGCACCGCACCATGAGTCCTCCCGCCTCCACGCCCGCCCGCCCGCGCATCTGGGCCATCGGCATCAGCCGCCTGGCACGTGCCTTTGCCGACCTGATCCCGTCCTATGCCGCGCGCGCGGAATTCCGCATCGTCGGCAAGGGCTTCGAGGCCGCCGCCAGCGCGGTATCGCGTGAAGTGCGCGAAGGCCGGCTCGATGTGGTGGTCGCCGGCGGCTCCAACGGCGCCTACCTGCGGCAGCATGTGGACGTGCCGGTGGTGCTGGTCAAGGTGACGGGCTTCGACGTCATGAGCGCACTCGCCACCGCGCGCCGCATCTCGCCCCGGGTCGCGCTGGTCACGCATGCCTCCACCTATGCCGAGGTCGATGAATTCGTGCGCGCGTTCTCGCTGGCGATCCCGGCCTATACCTACCTGACCGAGGACGATGCCGTGGCGCGGGTCAAGGCGCTCAAGCAGGAGGGCATCCAGGTGGTGGTCGGCCCAGGGCTGGTCACCGACCTGGCCGACCGCTACGGCCTGACCGGCGTGTTCCTGTATTCAGGCAACTCGGTGCGCATGGCGCTGGAAGACGCGATCGAGGCCGCACGGCTGCGCCGCATTGAATCGACCCGGCGCGACTATGTCAACACTATCCTGGCGCACCTGAACGAGGGCGTGGCCGCCGTCGATGCGGAAGGGCGGATCCAGTCGTTCAATCCGGCCATGGAGCGATTCCTCGGTACCTCGGCCGCGGCCGCTGTGGGCCGCAAGCTGCAGACGCTGGCGCCCAACCTGTCGCTTGAAGGCGTGATGCAGAGCGGCGACAAGGAGCTGGAAGCGATCCACAAGCTCGGCGACAAGATGGTGGTGGTCAACCGCATCCCGATCGCCAGCGAAGCCGGCACCCTCGGCGCGGTGCTCACCATCCAGGACGCCAGCGCGATCCAGCGCGTCGACCGCAACCTGCGCTCGCGCAGCCGCGCCCGGCCCGCGGGCGTGCGCTACAGCCTCGACGACCTCGCCGGCACCTCCGCGGTGATGACCGAACTGCGCACGCTGGCGCGGCGCTACGCCGTGGTCGATTCCACCGTGCTGATCGGCGGCGAGAGCGGCACCGGCAAGGAAGTGCTGGCGCAGGGCATGCACGACGCCAGCCCGCGCCGCGCGTTCCCGTTCGTGGCGGTCAACTGCGCCGCGTTTCCGGAAGCGCTGCTGGAGAGCGAGCTGTTCGGCTACGAAGAGGGCGCCTTCACCGGCGCGCGCCGCGGGGGCAAGGCCGGCCTGTTCGAGTCGGCGCACAACGGGACACTGTTCCTCGACGAAGTGGGCGACATGCCGCCGACGCTGCAGACGCGCCTGCTGCGCGTGCTGCAGGAAAAACAGGTGCTGCCGATCGGCGGCCTCGACGCCGTGCCCGTCAACGTGCGCGTGATCGCGGCCACCCACCGCGACCTGCCCGCGATGGTGCGCGACGGCGGCTTCCGCCAGGACCTGTACTACCGCCTCAATATCCTGCGCATCGAGATGCCGCCGTTGCGCGAGCGCGCCGAAGACCTGGCCGAGCTCGCCGAGCTGCTGTACCGCCGCGCGCAGGAGCGCCTGGGCACCGAGCGTGCGCAGCGCTTGCCGGCCGTGGCGCGCTCGCGCCTGGCGCGCTACGCATGGCCGGGCAATATCCGCGAGCTGGAAAATGTCACGGAGCGCATCGCGGTGCTGGTGGCCGGCCGCAAGCTGGAAGCCGATGCACTGCTCCGAGAACTGCAGGCCGCCGTGCCGGAACTTTTTGGCGGCGAGGGCGTGGCGATGGCCGTGGCGGAAGCCCCAACGGAACCGGCCGCGCGCGCTGCAACGGCCGGCAGGCCCGGCCATTCGCTGGCGCGCGTCAAGCAGTCGAGCGAAGTCGAGCATATCCGCCGCGTGCTCGCCGAATGCGGCGGCGACCGGACCGCCGCGTGCCACATCCTGGGCATCAGCCCGACCACGCTGTGGCGGCGGCTGAAGGCGGCGTAGCCGCCGGCCGTGCCTATACCCCCGGGCCGACGCGCCGGAACGGAATCGGCTGCAGGTTCTTGCCGGCCAGCCACGCCTCGTTGAAGAGCCGGCCCATGTACAGGTCGCCGCGGTCGCAGAGCAGGGTCACGATGGTGTGGCCCGGTCCCATCTCGCGCGCCAGCGCCACGGCGGCGCCGACATTGATTCCTGAAGAGCCACCCAGGAACAGCCCTTCCTCGCGCAGCATCCGGTAGACCATGTCGACGCAGGTCTGGTCGTCGACCTGCACCGCATCGTCGATCGGCGTGTCCTGCAGGTTGGCGGTGACGCGGCTGGTGCCGATGCCTTCGGTGATCGAACTGCCCTCGGCCTTGAGTTCTCGGTGCTTGACGAAGTTATAGAGGGCGCTGCCGTGCGGGTCGGCCAGCACGATGCGCACGGCCGGCTTGTGCTCCTTCAGGCAACGCGCGATGCCCGCCAGCGACCCGCCCGTGCCGGTGGAGCAGGTGAAGGCATCGATGCGGCCAGCCGTGGCGTGCCAGATCTCGGGGCCGGTGGTTTCGTAGTGGGCCTGCCGGTTGGCGAGGTTGTCGAACTGGTTGGCCCAGATCGCATTATCGGTTTCCTCGGCCAGCCGGCAAGCGATCTTCTGGTAGTTGCCGGGATCGGCATAAGGCTTGGCGGGAACCGGCCGCACCTCGGCGCCGAGCATGCGCAGCCGTTCCATCTTCTCCGGCGACTGCGTGTCGGGGATCACCACGATGCAGCGATAGCCGCGCGCCGCGCACAGGTGGGCCAGGCCGATGCCGGTATTGCCCGCCGTGCCTTCGATCACGGTGCCGCCGGGCTTCAGCACGCCGCGGCGCTCGGCGTCGCGGATGATGTAGAGCGCGGCGCGGTCCTTGACCGAGCCGCCCGGGTTCAGGAATTCGGCCTTGCCGTAGATATCGCAGCCGGTCTCGGCGCTCAGCCCCGCCAACCGGATCAGCGGGGTGTGTCCGATGGTGCCGGCAAATCCGTCCCTGACTTCCATGATGCACTCCTGCCAGGCCGCGGCGGCCCGAGATGAGGGTCAATCTGATTGATAGACCGGGGCGGCGGGAATGACAAGCGGGGGGAAGAAGGCCGTGGGGCCGGGGAAGTGGCTCCGGTAACGCCTGGCGCCGTGGCTGGCCGTTTCAGGCCGTTTCAGGCCGTGTCAGGCCGCATTCAGCCAGCGGAAACTGAAGTCGCCTTCGACGAATTCCCGCCGCGACGCGTGGAAATCGCGCATATACGGCCGGTTCAGGTGCGATTCCAGCGCGTTCTTCGAGTCCCAGACCATATAGATCACGAAGACCTGAGCGTCCTCGGCATCCTGCCCGACATGGTAGTCCAGGCAGCCGGGCTCCTTCAGCCCGCGCGTTTGCAGCGTGGTGAGCTGGGATACCAGCGCCTCGCGGCGATGGGACTTGGCACGGGCGATGCCGACTAGCGTGTACGTTCCGGACATGGTTGAACGGGGGCGACTGGCTGGCGTCTGGTGAGCTCTGGGCGCGCCATTGTAGCGCCGGCGCCGGGGCCGCCTGGAATGCCTGACGGCGCCGTCCGGGCATTTGGCGCCCCCTTGACAACGCCGGCGCGGTTCCGGCGGGCAAAAAACAGGCCTCAAGTCTGGCGCCGGCCTGCCGATAGCCATTCCGACAAGAAAAAAACCAGCGTCCGGGGGACATCTCATGCTGAGACGAATCGGGTCGGAACAATTGCAGGTCGGGATGTTTGTCGCCAGGCTGGGTGGGCCGTGGATCAGCCACCCGTTCTGGCGCGCGAAGTTTCTGGTCAGCCACGAAGACCAGATCCGGCAGATCCAGTCCGCGGGCGTCCGCGAAGTCTGGATCGATATCCTCAAGGGGCGCAACCTGCCCGCACCAGCCGTGCCCGAGGCGCCGCCAGTGCCGGTTGCCGAGGCCGAGCCACCGGCGTGGGAGCCTGCGGCCGAGCAGCCGGTCGCTTCGCTCGAAGCCGAGCTCGGCCGGGCGCGCGACCTGCTCCAGTCCGGCAAGGCGGTGATCGGCTCCATGTTCGCCGACATCCGCATGGGCCGCGCGCTGGAGGTCGGACGCGCGCTGCCGCTGGTCGACGCCGCGTCGCGCTCGCTGTCGCGCCACGGGCAGGCGCTGCTGGCGCTGGCGCGGCTCAAGGCGCGCGACGACTACAGCTACCTGCACGCCTTTGCCGTCTGCGCGCTGATGATCGCGGTCGGGCGGACGCTGAGCCTGCCGGAGGACGAGGTGCGCGAACTCGGCCTCGCCGGCCTGGTGCACGACATCGGCAAGCTGACGTTGCCCGAATCCGTGCAGCACAAGGCCGTCGCACGCACGCCCGAGGAAGAGGAAAGCTACCGCCGCCATCCGTCGGCGGGCTACCGCATCCTCAACGAGGCGCGGCTGGTCTCCAATATCCCGCTCGATGTCTGTGTCCACCACCACGAACGCGTGGATGGCCGCGGCTACCCGTTCGGGCTGGCCGGCCACGAACTGAGCATCCACGCCAGGATTGCCGCGATCTGCGACGCCTACGATGCGCTGACCTCGGACCGTCCGGGCCACCAGCAATGGTCGCCGGCGCGCGCCATGGAATACATGGCCGTGCGCGTCGACACGCTGTTCGACCGCCGGGTGTTCAAGGCCTTCACGCGCACCGTCGGCATCTACCCGCTGGGCACCGTGCTGCGGCTGCGCTCCAACCGGCTGGCGGTGGTTTGCGGCCAGAACGAAGCCGACCCCTTGCGGCCGCTGGTGATGGCGTTCTATTCGGTGTCGCAGTCACGCCCGGTACCGACGGAACTGATCGACCTGCGGCACAGCGAGGAGACGGTGGTGGCGTTCGAGAATGCCGCCGAATGGGGTTACACGGACGAGCAACTGATGGCGATGTATACGAATACGAACGCTTCATAGCGCCGGCGCCGGCTTCAGCCAGGGCGACGCACTGAGCCTGGCGTAGAGAAAGTCGTTGAACGCCCGGACCCGCGCGCTATGGCGCAGGTCGGGATGGGTCAGGATCCACAGCGGCGTGCCGAGCGCGGGGTCGGGCCGGGCCAGACGGACCAGGCCTGCGTCGTGCTCGGCCAGCAGGCACAGCAGCATGCCGATACCCATGCCATGCCTGACGGCATCGACCATGGCCACCAGGCTGTCTACGCTCACCAGCCGGCGCGCCGGCGGCACGTGCTCGGCCACCCAGCGAGCCTGCGCGAGATGCGCGAGCGCGTCGTCCGGGACCACCCAGTCGTGGCCGGCCCAGTCAGGCGCTGCGGTTCCACGGGCCGGGGCGTTGCCGGTTTGCGCCAGGTAGTCGCGCGATGCGTACGGCGCAGTTTCCAGCATCCCGACCTGGCGCCCGACCAGGTATTCCGGCGGCGCGCTGGCCGGACGTACCGCCACATCCGCCTCGCGCCGGCTCAGGCTCAGGAAGCTGTTGTTGACCACGATCTGCAACTGGATCCGCGGATGCAGCGCGCGAAATTCCGCGAACAGCGGCATCAGCAGCCCGGCCAGCAGCGTGTCCGTAGTGGTGACCCGCAGCGGCCCGCTCAGCTGGCTGTCCAGGCCGGACAACTGGCGTTGCGCGGCATCGATCTGTTCGCCGACGCCGGCAAGCCGCTGGGCCAGCGCTTCGCCCGCTGTGGTGAGGGCGTAGCCCGTCGGATGGCGCTCGAAGAGCAGGGTGCCGAGCACCTCTTCCAGCCGGGCGAGCCGGCGCAGCACGGTGGAGTGGTTGACGTGCAGCGTCCGGGCAGCGCCGGCCAGCGAGCCTGACTGGCTGACGGCAAGGAAGTACTTCAGGTCGTCCCAGTCCGCTTCCTGCATGTTTGCATAGCCCCTTTGCGAAAATAGCCAGTTCTCGTGCCGATTCGCACAGCCTACATTGGCCTGGCGGGCCCGGCAATGGTCGCCGGGCGGCAATCAGGGAACAGGAAAAGGCAATGGCGTGGATGCTGCTAGTGCTGGCGGGGCTGATCGAGATCGTGATGGCGCTCGCCTTGAAGTACACGGACGGATGGACGCGGCCGGGGCCGACGGTGCTGGGGACCGGGGCCGCCCTGGCCAGCATCTTCCTGCTCAGTGCGGCCTTGCGGCACCTGCCGGTGGGAACGGCGTACGCGGTATGGACCGGGATCGGGGCGATCGGGGTCACCGTGATCGGGATCCTGTTCCTTGGGGAGAGCGCGGCGCCGATGCGCCTGGCGCTGATCGCGCTGATTTTTGTCGGGATCGGGGGGCTGAAGCTGCTGCCTGCCTGAGCGAGGGCAGGGCCGCGGGACACGGGGGGGCTGGTGGGTCCTGGTGGGTCCTGGGATCGCAGTTTTACGAAGGGGCGTGCACGTTTTGTACACTATCCGGCCGAACCACTGGCTTGACTTCGCCCCCTTATGAGTTTCGATGCCCTGCTGGAGCTGTTCCAGCAACGTATTCCGGCCCATCCCTGGGCGCAGATCACGCTGTACCTGGTGGTGCTGGTGCTGATCGCGCTGGTCGCGCAATGGCTGTTCGGCCATGTGATGTCGCGCATCGCCCATCGCGTGCTGACGGTCTGGGGCAAGGGGCCCTGGAGCAAGGCGCTGACGCGCCATCGCGCGTACCGGCGCTTCGGCTATGCGGTGGGTTTTGCGGTGATCACCGTCGGCATCGGCGAGGTGCCGCACATGGGCCGCTATGCGCTGCTGGTGGAGCGCCTGGCCCATTCCAGCCTGTGGGTCTGCTTCTTCCTGATGCTGGGCGGCGTGCTGGGCGCGTGGCAGGACGTTTACGCCGGCAGCCGCCGCGCGCAGACGCGCTCGATCAAGGGTTATATCCAGGTGGGGCGGCTCGGGCTGGGGCTGGTGTGCGCGGTGCTGGTGCTGTCGATCCTGATCAACCGTTCGCCGCTGTGGATGCTGTCCGGCCTGGGGGCGTTGTCGGCGGTGCTGCTGCTGGTGTTCAAGGACACGCTGCTGTCGCTGGTGGCCAGCACGCAGCTGACCTCGAACGACATGCTGCGCATCGGCGACTGGATCGAAATGCCGCAATGCAATGCCGATGGCTACGTCAAGGACATCGCGCTGCATACGGTCAAGGTGCAGAACTGGGACAACACCGTGACCACGGTGCCGACCTACAAGCTGTTTTCGGAGAGTTACCGCAACTACCGCCAGATGTTCGAGTCCGGCGCGCGCCGTATCAAGCGGACGTTGCGCATCGACGCGAGCAGCGTGCGCTTCCTGGAAGACGACGAAGTGCATGCGCTGATGCGGTACCAGTTGCTGCACGACTACCTGGCCGAGAAGCAGGCCAAGGTCGACGAGGCCAACCGGCTGCTGATTGCCGCCGGCAATGACCCGGTGAACCGGCGGCGGCTGACCAATGTCGGCACCTTCCGCGCGTATGGCATCGCCTACCTGAAGGCGCATCCCGAAATCCACCACGACCTGCTGCTCAACGTGCGCATGATGGAGCCCGATTCGCAGGGCATCCCGGTGGAAATCTATTGCTTTACCGCGCTGACGGCGTGGATGGACTACGAGCGCATCCAGGGCGATGTGTTCGACCACCTGCTGGCGATCCTGCCGGAACTGGGCCTGCGGCTGTACCAGGCCCCGTCCGGTGCCGACCTGAGCGGCGTGCGCATGGCGCCGGTGCTGGCCGCGGCGCACGCTGCCGCGCAGGTGGCGGCACCGCACCCGCCCGCCCATGCCGCCGCGGGCAGTCACGTGCTGTAACGCCTTCCGCTCCTTCAGGTATCAGCCCACCGCGCGCGGACGCACGCGGCTTGCGGCTTCCTTGGCGCGGGTGCGGGCGGTGTCAACATCGTCCGCATAGGCCAGCGCCACGCCCATGCGGCGCTTGGTAAAGCTCTCGGGCTTGCCGAACAGGCGCACCTCGGTCTGCGGCACGCTCAGCGCCTGGTCCACGCCGTCGAACACCACGCCCTGCGCGTCCACGCCGCCGTAGATCACCGCGCTGGCGCCGGGGCTGCGCAGCGAGGTATCGACCGGCAGGCCAAGGATGGCACGCGCATGCAACTCGAATTCGTTCTGGTGCTGCGTGGCCATGGTCACCATGCCGGTATCGTGCGGGCGCGGGCTGACCTCGCTGAACCAGACCTGCTCGCCCTTGACGAACAGTTCCACGCCGAACAGGCCCATGCCGCCCAGGTCGGCGGTGACGGCCTGCGCGATCTGCTGGGCCTTCTGCAGCGCGGCGGGGTGCATCGGCTGCGGCTGCCAGCTTTCCACGTAGTCGCCGCTGACCTGGACGTGCCCGATCGGCGCGCAGAACTGCGTCTCGACCTGGCCGCTGGCGCCGATGGCGCGCACCGTCAGTAGCGTGATCTCGTAGTCGAAGTCGATAAAGCCTTCCACGATGATGCGGCCGTGGCTGACGCGGCCGCCGGCCATGGCGTAGTCCCACGCGGCCTGCACGCCCTCGGGGCCGTCGATCTTGCTCTGGCCCTTGCCGGAGCTGCTCATCACCGGCTTGACCACGCACGGATAGCCGATGCCGCCATCGATGGCGGCCTGCAGTTCTTCCAGCGAATCGCAGAACTTGTACGGGCTGGTGGGCAGGCCGAGCGACTCGGCGGCGAGGCGGCGGATGCCTTCGCGGTCCATGGTCAGGCGCGCGGCGCGCGCGGTGGGGATCACGCGCACGGTGCCGGCGGCTTCCAGCGTTTCCAGCATGGGGGTGGCGATGGCTTCGATCTCGGGCACCACCAGGTGAGGCTTCTCCGCTTCGATCAGCGCCCTGAGCTGGTCCGGGTCGCTCATGGCAATGGTGCGCGCGTGGTGGGCCACCTGCTGGCCCGGCGCATTGTCATAGCGGTCGACGGCGATGGTCTCGACGCCCAGGCGCTGCAGTGCGATCAGCACTTCCTTGCCCAGCTCGCCGGAGCCGAGCAGCATCACTTTGGTTGCAGAGGGGGAAAGGGGCGTTCCGAGGGTGGTCATGGCAGCAGGGCGGCGGGGCGAAGGGAAAACCAGGATTGTACGTGGTGCCGCCCGCCGTGGCGTCGCCCTGGCCTAGTCTTCGGCGTCGCGCGAGCCGGGGTGGCGCCGTGTCGCCTCGTCCTTGCGGTCGGCCGCCTCCGCCTCTGCCGGAGTGGACGCGACCCCGTACATGCCGTGGCGCGGCGTGCCTTCCGGCAGGTTGCCGAGATCAGTGGCCTGGTAAGGGTGCGGACCCGGCGGCGGCTGCGAGGTGTCGCTCGACGGATGCGCGCGGCCGGTCAGCTTCTCGTCCTGGGTCGCGCTGTGGCCGCCGTAGTGATAGTCGGTCAGCGATCCTCCATGCGCGGGGGCCGACGGTGCCGGCGCCCCGGAGATATCGGTCACGCGCACCGGAATCGACGGATAGACCTGCTGGGCGCCGGCGATGGCCATGTCGGGCGAATCGAACTCGCCGGCGAGCCGCTCCGGTGCGGCGTTGCCGGTGCGCATTTCGAGGTGCCAGCGGCCGTTTTCCGGGCCGCACACCAGGATTTCCTGTTCGGTCGAGATCATGGCAGGGCTCCTTGTGCAGGTTCCAGGGGGCCGGCACGCCATACCGGCCGCGTGGGCCGGCCGTGTGGTCGGTCCCCAGGCAGACAGGCAAGTTGCATTCCAGCGCCGCCGCGCTGGAACGGAACCTGCTGCTCCTGCGGGAATACGCCGTTAACTCAAAAAGAGGTTCGCCATGCCCCCGACCCGACCGCTTACTGTTGTCATCACCGGCGCTTCCAGCGGCATCGGGCTGGCCACCGCGCTGGCGTTCGCGCGTGCCCAGGCGCGCGTGGTGCTGTGCGCGCGCGGCGAGGCGCCGCTGGCGCGCGCCGCCGCGGCGTGCCGCGAACTGGGCGCGCGGGCACTGGCCGTCCCGGGCGACGTCACGCAGCCGGCGGCCATGCACCGGCTGGCCGAGCGTGCGGCGGAGTTCGGCGACGGCGGCATCGATGTCTGGGTCAACAATGCCGGTGTCGGCGCGGTTGGGCTGTTCGACGAAACACCGGTGGCCGCGCATGAGCAGGTGGTACGCATCAACCTGCTGGGCTACCTGCACGGCGCGCATGCGGTGCTGCCGTTCTTCAAGGCGGCGCGCAAGGGCGTGCTGGTCAATATCGTGTCGCTGGGCGCATGGGCGCCGTCGCCATATGGCGTGTCGTATACGGCAAGCAAGTTCGGGCTGCGCGGCTTTTCGGAGGCGTTGCGCGCGGAGCTGGTCGACTATCCGCAGATCCGCATCTGCGACATCTTCCCGGCCACCGCCGACACGCCGGGCATGCGCCACAGTGCCAACTACACCGGCAAGGCACTGCGTCCGCCGCGGCCGCTGGTCGACGCCGGCGCGGTCGCGCGTGCGGTGCTGCGCGCGGTCGCGGCGCCGGCCTCGCAGGCGGTGACGGTAGGCGTGGTCGCAAGGCTGGCGCGCGTTGCCAACCTGCTGGCGCCAGGCCTGCTGCAACGGGCGTACGGCCGCATCCTGCATCGGCATTTCAGCGGGGCGCACGAGATACCGGTCACCGACGGCAACCTGTTCCATGCCTCGCTGGGACATATGGACGTCCAGGGCGGCTGGACCTCGCCGGAACAGATGCGCCAGCTTCGCATTGCCGGCGCGGCGGTGGCGGCCGGACTGGCCGGCCTCGCGCTGTGGCATTGGCGCCGCCACGCCCGCTGAGTGCCGGCAGGCACTGACAGGCAGACTGGCAGGCAGATTTACAACCGCGGGCGATTCTTACCTGCGCCGCGTGCGGCTGCCGGCCCATATAGAAAAAGGCCCGCGCGAACGCGGGCCGCAAAGGCCTGAGGATCCGCTAGAGGACCGCTCGGTATTTATCCTAATTGCCCGGCAGCGGCTGCACATCCCCCGTTCGGGGTGCAGGCCGCATTCGTGCGTGATCCCGCCTCGATACGGCGGCGGACGGAGCGGTGCCCTCAGGACGTCGCCATCAAAGGTGGTCGACGCTGCGTCGCCACCGCAAACACGATCTGCGCGATCCCGGCCGCCAGCCCCATCGCCACGCCCGCCTGCCAGGCAACGGTGTACGAGCCCAGCGCGTCATAGACCACCCCGCCGCCGAAGGCACCGGTAAAGCTGCCGATCTGGTGGCTGAAGAAGGCCACGCCGCCCAGCATCGCCTGCCAGCGCAGGCCGAAGGTCTCGGCGATCCAGCCCGACACCAGCGGCGCCACGCCCAGCCACAGGAAGCCCATCACCGCGGCAAACACCAGCGTGCTGCCCGGCGTGGGCGCCGACGAGAAGTACCAGGTCAGCGCCAGCGAGCGCACGGTATAGATGCCGCCCAGCAGCATCAGCTTGTTGAAGCGCCCGCCGGCCCAGCCGAAGAAGATGCTGCCGAGCACGTTGAAGCCGCCGATCACGCCCAGCGCCTGCGCGCTAAGCATCGGGTCCATGCCGCAGATGTCCAGGTACGACGGCAGGTGTGTGGTCAGGAAGACCAGTTGCATGCCGCAGACGAAATACGCCAGCGCCATGACGATGAACGGCGCGTGCCGCAGCGCCGTGCCCAGCGCCTGCCGCGCATTGCTCTGGTCGGCGCCGCCGAACGCGGGCAACGGCAGCTTGTCCACGCGCCCCGCCATCCAGGCCGCCGGCAGCATCACCAGCGCCAGCAGCACGAACGCGGCCAGCCCGGCGCGCCAGCCGTAAGCCTGCGTCACCATTTGCCCGATCGGCGCGGCCAGCAGCGCGCCGAGCGAGCCGGCCCCCGACACCAGCCCCAGCACCGTGCTGCGCAGCGCCGCCGGCACCGGCCGTGCCGCCACCGCCATCGCCAGCGCGCTGCCGGTGCAGGCCATCGAAGCGCCGATCGCCACGCCCGCGCCCAGCGTGACGCCGATCATGCCTTGCGCGGTCGCCAGCAGCACCAGCCCGGCCACATGCGACAGCGAGCCGGCCAGCATCAGGGGCCGGAAGCCGATCCGCGTGGCCCATGCGCCAGCCAGCGGCTGCAGCAGCCCCCAGGCCAGGTTCTGCACGGCGATGGCGACCGTGAAGTCGGAGACCGAGATGCCGATGTCCCGCGTCAGCGGCGGCATGAAGATGCCCAGGCTCTGGCGCAGGCCCATGGCCAGGCTGAGCATCAGGGAGGCGCCAAGCAGGATCGGCAGGGCCGGGCGGAGGCTTTCCAGGCGGGAAGGCGCGATGGAGGCAGGCACGATGGTCGTCTCGCGGGATTGTCGTTGTCGTTATGTGCCCGCGGCGGCGCCTGGCATGTTAAGCATGCGCTGAATATACCGCAGGGTAGGCCGAGAGTAAGCGGCAGCCTGCACCGTGTCAATTTGGCTTTGGGCTGGGCCGCCTTCCGCTTTGCCGAAGGCGGCCCGGCGCCGCGCTAGTCCAGGCTGACCCGCCGGCTTGCGGCCGGCCGTCCAGGCGAAAGGCGCGACGACGGCATGGCTTGCTCCCGCCTTACTTGCCGGTCCACACCGGCTTGCGCTTCTCCGCAAAGGCCGCGGCGCCTTCGCGCGCATCGGCCGAGGTGAACACCGGCGCCATCAGCGGGCGCTGGCGCTCGAACATCTCCTCGTTGCTCCAGTCCGCCGACTCGGCCACGATCTGCTTGCTCACCGCCACCGCCAGCGGGCCGTTGGCCCCGATTTCCCCGGCCAGCGCCAGCGCGCCCTGCAGCGCTTCGCCCGGTTCGGTCAGGCGGTTGATCAGGCCGTAGGCATGCGCCTGCTCGGCGCCCAGCATGTTGCCGGTCAGCGCATATTCCATGGCGATGTGGTACGGCACGCGGCGTGGCAGGCGCATCAGGCCGCCGGCACCGGCAACCAGGCCGCGCTTGACTTCGGGCAGGCCGAATTTGGCCGCCTTCGACGAGACGATCAGGTCGCAGGCCAGCGCCAGCTCGAAACCGCCGGCCAGCGCATAGCCTTCCACCGCGGCGATCAGCACCTTGCGCGGCGGCTTCTCGGTGAGCCCGCCGAAGCCACGGCCGGGCAGGCTCGGGCGCTTGCCCTCCAGGAAGCCCTTCAGGTCCATGCCGGAACAGAAGGTGCCGCCGGCGCCGGTCAGGATGGCGACGGCGAGGTCGTCACGGCTTTCCAGCTGGTCGATCGCGGCGGCCAGCGCGGTCGCGGTCTCGAAATCCATGGCGTTGCGCGCCTGGGGCCGGTTCATGGTGATCAGCAGCGTATTGCCGCGGGTCTCTAGTTGCAGCGTGTCGCTCATGCAGGTGTCCTGGTCAAGAAGGCCATTGGGGAGTGCTGGATGGTGATCGATGGCGCTCAGCGCGGGGCCATGCGGATGGCGCCGTCCAGGCGGATGGTCTCGCCGTTGAGCATCGGGTTCTCCAGGATGTGCAGCGCGGTCGAGGCGTACTCGTCCGGCGCGCCCAGGCGCGCCGGGTGCGGCACCATCGCGCCCAGCGAGGTGCGCACGTTCTCCGGCAGCTTCGCCAGCAGCGGCGTGTCGAACAGGCCCGGCGCGATGGTGCAGACGCGGATGGCGCGCTGCGCCAGGTCGCGCGCGGCCACCAGCGTCATGCCGACGATGCCGGCCTTGGCCGAGCTGTAGGGGATCTGGCCGATCTGGCCTTCGTAGGCGGCGACCGAAGCGGTCAGCACGCATGCGCCGCGCTCGCCGTCCACCATTTCGTTCCTGGCCATGCGCGCGGCGCCGAGGCGCAGCGCGTTGAAGGTGCCGATCAGGTTGATGCGCACCACCGACTCGTACTTTTCCAGCGAGCCCGGCGAGCCGTCCTTTTCGACCACGCGCACCGGCGCGCCCAGGCCGGCGCAGTGGATCAGCGCGCGCAGCGGGGCGATGGCCTCGGCGGCGTCGTAGACCGCGTTCATCTGCTCTGTGTCGGTGACGTCGGCCTTGACGAAGCGGACCTTGCCGCCGAACTCGTCCACCACCGCGTTGCCGCGCTCTTCGTTCAGGTCGGCGATGACCACGCCGACGCCGCGCTCCACCAGGCGGCGGGTGCAGGCCAGGCCCAGGCCGGAAGCACCGCCGGTGACGACGGCGGACATGTTTTCGAGTTTCATGGGTGTCTCCTAGGAAAAAGTCACTGGGTTCCCGCCTGCGCGGGAACGACGCAGGCGGTTACAGGCGTTCGATGATGGTGGCGTTGGCCATGCCGCCTGCCTCGCACATCGACTGCAGGCCGTAGCGCTGGCCGCTGTCTTCCAGCGCATGCAGCATGGTGGTCATCAGGCGCACGCCCGACGCACCCAGCGGATGGCCCAGCGCGATCGCGCCACCGCGCGGGTTCAGGCGCGCCGGGTCGGCGCCCAGCGCCTTCTGCCAGGCGAGCGGCACGCAGGCGAAGGCTTCGTTGATTTCGTAGTGGTCGATCTGGTCCAGCGCCAGGCCGCTCTTCCTGATGGCGCGCTGGCTGGCCGCGATCGGGGCAGTCAGCATCATCACCGGATCGTCGCCGCAGACGTCGAACGCGACAAAGCGCGCGCGCGGCTTCAGGCCCAGGCGCTGCGCCATGGCTTCGCTCATCAGCAGCATGGCCGAGGCGCCGTCACTGATCTGCGAGGCATTGCCCGCGGTGACGTTCCAGCCGATCTGCGGGAAGCGCTCGCTCAGTTCGTCGTTGCGGAACGAGGCCTGCAGCGTGCCGAGTTTTTCCACCGAGGTGCCGGGGCGGATGGTTTCGTCATGCTCGACCACGCCGTTGGGCGTGCTGATCGGCAGGATCTCGCGGCGGAAGGCGCCGCTCTCGCGGGCCGCGGCAGCCAGTTCGTGCGAGCGGGCCGAGTAGTTGTCCATGTCCTGGCGCGACAGCTCGTACTTGGCCGCGACCAGCTCCGCAGCAACGCCCTGCGACACCAGACCCGGCGCGTAGCGCGCTTCCATCGACGGTCCATATGGGTTCTGGCCGATGCGCGCCGAGCCCATCGGCACCCGGCTCATCGACTCGATGCCGCAGGCGATGACGATGTCGTAGGCGCCGGCCATGATGCCTTGCGCGGCAAAGTGCACCGCCTGCTGGCTCGAACCGCACTTGCGGTCGATGGTGGTGGCAGGCACGTGGTCGGGGAAGCCGGCCGCCAGCCAGGCCACGCGGCCCGGCCCGGCTGACTGCTCGCCCGCCTGCGTCACGCAACCGGTGATGACGTCGTCCACCAGGCCGGGATCGAGCTGGTTGCGTTCGACCAGGCCCCTGAGCACCTGGGCCAGCAGTTCGGTGGCATGCAGCTCGGTAAAGGCCGATCCCGGCTTGGAGCGGCCCATCGGGCTGCGGATGGCGTCGACGATGACGGCTTGTTGCATGAGGGTGTCTCCTGGTGCAGCGGTTGCGAGTCGTTGATGAATCGTTGAGTTGGGATATTGAGACGTCGGTTTCAAAAAGTGATCGTCCAATACGATGAATCGGAATTCTCGCGTCGGAAATTCGCCATGTAAACTCAAAATCCTGTGTTTGACTTCGGAATCAACGAAGGGCAACATCCGGGTTTTGAGACGCTGGTATCAAAAAAATCCAGACGAAGGCCCGGTTATGACCAATGAAGCACATGCCTCCCTGACCCCGCCGGCCGCCGATGCCGATGGCGAGTCGCGCCTCGTCAGCGCGCTGGCGCGGGGCGTTTCGATCCTCAACTGCTTCTCGCCAACGGTGCAGGAGCTGAGCAGCCGCGAGCTGATGGAGCGCACCGGGCTGGCCAAGCCGACGCTGTTCCGCCTGCTCGACACCCTGTGCGAACTGGGCCTGCTGCACTATTCGGAGCGCCTGTCGCGCTACGTGCCGGGGGTCGGGCTGGTCAACCTGGCCGCGCCCGCGCTGGCGCGAATGACGGTGCGCCAGCTGGCGCGGCCGGCCATGCAGGAGCTGGCCGACCACATCGCCGGACAGGTCGAGCTGATCGTCGGCAACGGCAACGCCATGACCTACGTCGAGATCGCCCAGGGCGTGGGCAGCCATGTGTTCCGGCCCGAGGTCGGTACCCGGGTCTCGATCTCGCGCACCGGTTCGGGCCGCGGCTACCTGTTGCTGATGCCCGAGCCCGAGCGCGAGGCGTATCTGGCCCAGCTGCGCGCCGCCGATCCGGCGCGCGCTGACTGGCTGCAGCAGCGCCTAAAGGATGCCGCGCGCGACCTCCAGGAGCACGGCTTCTGCCGCGGCCATCGCGACCTGCATCGCGAGGTGGAATCCGTTGCCGTGCCGATGCGCGCACGGCGCGATGGCGAAGCGTGGATCTTTGCCGCGTCGGTGCCGGTGTTCAGCCTGCAGAGCAAGCAGATCGAGGAAGACATCGGCCCGCGGCTGGTCAGCCTGGTGCGCAACGTGGAGGGGGCCATCGGGGTGTCAGGCTGACGTTCCGGCGCCCCGCCAGGCGGGGTGACTTGTCTTGGCCCCGGGCGGGCTGGCGACTATCCTGAGTCACAAACAAGGACGTCGGGAACCCGTCGCAGCCAGCCTCCTGGGGGTGTGCCATGCAGCAGATACGCCTGGCGGCAATCGTCGCCGTGCTGGTACTCGTCGCCGGCGTGGTGTCGCGCTCGCTGGCGCATGCGTCGACCGAGGCCGTGCCGGTCTGGCTCGGCAGCGGCGTCACGTTTGCCGCGCTGCTGGTCTGTGCGCGCTGGTCATGGCCAGCGGTGCTGGCCGGGGCCGGGCTGGCGCTGGCAGGGTGGGGCATGGCCACGCACGGCCTGCCGCTGCGCGGGGCGGTCGCCTTCGGCCTGATCGAGGTCATCAGCCTGGGCACCGCCGGCTGGATCGCCACCTATGGCCGGCGCGATCCGCAAAGCCCGCCGGGAGCCACGCTGCTGATCGCGGGGGCGCTGGTCGGCTCGGCGCTGGGCGCTTCGCTGGCGGTCGAGCTATGGCGCTGGCAGCGGCCGGGACTGGACCTGCCGGTCGAATGGCGCGCCTGGGCCTTTTCCACCGCGGCCGGGCTGCTGCTGGTGGGGCCGCTGGCGGTGGCGTTCCGCGGCTTCCGCGTGCGGCGCTCGGGCGGCATGCCGATGCAGCAGTTCGCGGCCGGCGGGCTGGCCTTCGTGGTCTTTATCGTGGCGGTGCTGGCGGTGTTCTCGGACAACGCCGCGCAGCGCTTCGGCGGCCTTGCGCCCACGCTGGCCTACGTGCCGATGCCGCTGCTGCTTGCCACCGCGCTGCTGTGGGGACCGCGCGGCGGTGCCATTGCCACGCTGCTGGGCTGCCTGCTGATCATCCACCGCACCGCGGCCGGTGCCGGCCCGTTCAACGTCATCGAAGGCTTTCCGGGCGAAGCGGTGGTCGAGGTGCAGGGCTTTGTCATTGTTTGGGCGCTGGTGATGCTGCTCGGCCGCGCATTGTCCGAGGGCCGCCGCACCGCGCTGGAGGAAGCGCGTGCCTGGCGCCTGCGCTATGCGCGCACGCTGCAGGCGGTGGGCGTGGCCAGCGTCGAGTATGACGCGGTCACCGGCCGCGCTACATGGAGCGAGGGCGCGGCGGCGTTGCTCGGCGACACGATCCGCGACGTCAACAGCGTCGACGAATGGCTGGACCATATCGACGCCACCGACCGCGGGCTGGTGCAGGCCACCTGGTCCGCCGTGGTGCGCGGCGATGCGCCCGACAGCGTGCAGGAATACGCCGTGACGCTGCCGGGCAGCGGCCGCCTGCGCGTGCACGAGCGGCTGGCCGGCATCCGCGGCGCGGACGGCAAGGTAGAGCAGGTGGCGGCACTGCTGCGCCGTGCCGGCGCGGAGCCCGCGCATGTCTGACCCGGGCGTGTTCCTGATCCACGGCCTGGGCGGCACGCAGTATGACCTGGGCTCGATGCACAAGCGCCTCAAGCGCGCCGGCTTTGTCACGCACTCCCTGACGCTGCCGGGACACGGCACGCAACCCGAAGACCTGTGCGGCGTGCGCGCCGAGGACTGGCTCGAGGCGGTGCGCGCCAAATACCGCGAGATCATCGACCAGCATGAAACGCTGCACGTGATGGGCATGTGCATGGGCGCGCTGCTGGCGGTGGAAACGGTCAAGCGCGAGCAGCACACCAGGGGCCGGCTGGTGGCGCTGGCGCCGCCGGTCTATATCGACGGCTGGGCCACGCCATGGTATCGCAGCCTGCGCCCGCTGCTGTACCGGATTCCAGGCGTTCCCAACCGGATGAAGGTGGAAGAGGAAGAGCCGTTCGGCATCAAGAACGAACAGCTGCGCGAGATCGTCAAGGCCAAGTTCGCGCGCGGCGAGAACTTCCACTACCAGTGGGTGCCGCTGGCGTGCATCCGCGAAGTCGATCGCTTGCGCGGCTACGTGCGCAAGGGGTTGCAGCGCATTGCCTGCCCCACGCTGGTGGTCCACGCGCGGCTGGACGAGCTGACCAGCCTGCGCTCCGCCAACTTCCTGGTCGAGCAGATCGGGCAGGGCAAGCGTGCCGGGCAGGCGCGCATGCTGGTGCTGGAAGACAGCTACCACATGGTCTGCGTCGACAATGACCGCGAGCTGGTGGCGCGCAATGTGCTGGAATTCTTCGAGGCCAGCGTGGGCACGTCGCTTGGCATGGCGGGTGCGGAGCGCGACGATGCGCGCATGACGCCGGACCAGATGACCGGGCTGCTGGCGGCGGCGCGCGCGGACCTGGAGCAGGGCGACCTGGCCGCGCTGTATGCGCGCGGCAAGGGCGATTTTGCGTGGTTCCAGCCGGGCGCCAACCGGACCAGCGGGGTCTATCGTGGCGATCGTGGCCTGGCGCGGCTGCGCGAGTGGGCGGATGCGGGGCTGGCGTTCACCGCGTTCGGCGCGCCGGTGCTCAACACCGGCATGGCCGTGGTGCCTGCGACCTTGCGCAGCGGCACGCTGGCCTCGCAGGGCGTGCTGGCGTTTGCGCTGCGCGACGGCAGGCTGCTGGAGGGGCGGTGGTTCCCGGACGAAGTGGCGCTGGAAGATGCGTACTTCGGCGGCACGCCGGCGCTGCAGGGGCCAAGCCCCGCTGAAAAAGCCTTCGAGGCCGCCGCGGCGTTGTCGAAGACGCTGCGCCAGGCGCCCGACAACGACACCTTGCTGTCGCTCTATGCGCTCTACAAGCAGGGCAGCGTCGGCGACGTCAGCGGCGACCGCCCGGGCATGATGGACATGGTCGGGCGCGCCAAGTACGACGCCTGGGCCGCCCGGCGCGGCTTGCAGCGCGAGCAGGCCATGCGCGACTATGTGGCGCTCGTCAACCAGCTCAAGGCGGCGGAAACGCAATCCGCCTGAAGCCGGGTTGCGTAGCTGCCGCGATCAGTTTCCGCTGAACACCGGCGTGCGCTTGTCCAGGAAAGCCTGCACCGCCTCGCGGTGGTCCGCAGTCTGGTGCGACAGGGCCTGGAAGCCGGCCGACAATTCCAGCAGCGTGTCGAGGCGGGTGTGCATGGCCTCGCGCATCAGCCGCTTGGCCAGCCGCACCGCATGCGGCGGGTTGGCCGCGATGCGCCCGGCCAGCTCGTATGCGGTCGGCAGCAGCGCCTCGGGCGCCACCACGCGCGACACCAGGTTCCATTCCAGCGCGGTCTTTGCATCGATCGCCTGCCCGGTAAAGGTCATCTCGGCGGCACGCGACAGCCCGATCACGCGCGGCAGCAGCCAGGCGCCGCCATCGCCGGGGATGATGCCCAGCTTGACGAAGGATTCGGCGAACTGCGCGCGCTCCGAAGCGATGCGGATATCGCACATGCAGGTCAGGTCCAGGCCCGCGCCCATGGCGGCGCCGTTGACGGCGGCGATCACCGGCACTTCCAGGTTGAACAGCGCCAGCGGCAGGCGCTGGATGCCGCAGCGGTAGTCCTGCCGGATCTCCATGCCCGGCACCTGGCCCGAGGCCTGGCGTTCCATGTCCTTGATGTTGCCGCCCGACGAGAACGCCGTGCCGGCGCCGGTGATGACCACGGCGCGCACGCTGCGGTCGGCATGGATGCGCTCGATCGCGGCCAGGAACTCAGCCACCGCGGTGTTGCCGGTCAGCGGGTTGCGGCGCTCGGGCTCGTTCATCGTCAGCGTGACGATGTGGCCGTCCTGTGCGTAGAGGAGGAAGTTGCTCATGGTGGGTGTCTCCGGGGGGGCATCGGGTTCAGTTGCTGCCGCCAAGGCTAAGTCAGCCGGGGCGGCCGCGTCCAATATTCATTTGTTGGCGGGCGATAGCGGGCATGTATCGATTGCCGGGGCGATTCTCGGGACTTCAGTATGTTATGCAGGGCGATGAATTCTTTCGTGCAGCCGGTAGCAGGCCACGCATGACTTGCGCAATACCCCCAGAATCCGGAAAGTAGGGGGCAGCCTGCCCGCTGCCTTGTTAATCCTGGATCCCTGCCCATGACAGTCGTCGTACTCGCGATGGACGGATCGCCCGACAGCGTTGCCGCCGCCCGCCGCCTGGCCAGCCGCCCGCTGCTGGCCGGGCCCTTGTCCGTGCATGTTGCCCATGTCTCGCCGGTGCCGGGCAGCCCCGGCCTGTCCCGGGCCGCGCAGGCGCGCGCGCCGGCCCGGGCCTGAGGCGGCGCCCATGGAACTGCCGCTGCTGCTCGCGCTGCCGCTGCTGGCCGCCGGACTGACCTGGGTGATCGGCATGCGCGCGCCGCGGCTGGTGGCGCCCGTCATCGTCGGCCTGCCGCTGGTCGCGCTGGTACTGCTGCTGCAGCTGCGCGGCGCGGTCTTCGACCAGCCAGAGGACGGCCTTGCCTGGCGCGTGGGCTGGCTGCCCGCGCTGGGACTCGACCTGTCGCTGCGCCTGGACGGCCTGGCCTACCTGTTTGCGCTGCTGGTGGTCGGCGTGGGCCTGCTGGTGATCCTGTACGCGCGCTACTATCTGGCGCGCAATGAATCGGCGGTGCGCTTCTTCTGCCTGCTGCTGCTGTTCATGGCGGCCATGCTGGGCGTGGTGCTGGCCGGCAACCTGCTGTTGCTGGTGGTGTTCTGGGAGCTGACCAGCATCCTGTCGTTCCTGCTGATCGGCTTCTGGTCGTGGCGCGGCGATGCCCGCCAGGGCGCCCGCATGGCGCTGGCCGTCACCGGCGGCGGCGGGCTGGCGCTGCTGGCCGCGGTGCTGCTGCTGGGCCATATCTGCGGCAGCTTCGAACTGTCGGTGGTGCTGGCGCAGGCCGGCAACGTGCAGCGCCACCCGCTCTACATGCCGATGCTGGTGCTGATCCTGCTGGCGGTCTTTACCAAGTCGGCGCAGTTCCCGTTCAGCTTCTGGCTGCCGCAGGCGATGGCCGCGCCCACGCCGGTATCCGCGTACCTGCACTCCGCCACCATGGTCAAGGCCGGCGTGTTCCTGCTGGCGCGGCTGTACCCGGTGCTGGACGGGACCAACGGCTGGTTCTACCTGGTCAGCATGACGGGGCTGGCCACACTGATCTTCGGCGCGGCGATGGCGCTGCTGCAGCGCGACCTCAAGGGGCTGCTGGCGTATTCCACCATCAGCCACCTGGGACTGATCACGCTGCTGTTCGGGCTCGATACCCAGCTGAGCACGGTGGCGGCGATCTTCCACATCATCAACCACGCGGTGTTCAAGGCGTCGCTGTTCATGGCCGCCGGCATCATCGACCACGAGACCGGCACGCGCGACCTGGAACGGCTGCACGGGCTGGCGCGCTACATGCCGCATACGGCGGTGCTGGCGATCGTGGCGTCGCTGTCAATGGCGGGCGTGCCGCTGTTCAACGGCTTCCTCAGCAAGGAAATGTTCTTTGGCGAGACGCTGGCGCAGGGCCTGCTGGGCGAATTCAACTGGGTCATCCCGGCGGCGGCGACCATGGCCGGCGCGCTGACGATGGCGTATTCGCTGCGCTTTATCTACGGCGTGTTCTTTGGCGGCAGGCAGCCCGACGTTCCCAACTATCCGCCGCACGAGCCGCCGCGCTTCATGAAGGTGCCGGTGGAGTTCCTGGTCGTGATCTGCCTGGTGGTGGGACTGGTGCCGGCCTACACGGTAGGCACCCTGCTGGCGGCGGCGTCGCTGGCCACGCTGCGCGCGCCGCTGCCGCCGTACAGCCTGAACCTGTGGCATGGCGTCAACCTGCCGCTGCTGATGAGCCTGCTGTCCATGACCGGCGGCGCGGCGCTGTTCTTCCTGCGCCGCGATGCGCTGCGCCGCTGGCAGCAGTCGCTCGAGCACCTGAACGCGCGCCGCTCGTTCGAGAGCGGCATGCGCGCGCTGGAGCGCATTGCCACCGCGATCACGCGCGCGCTGGAGAGCGGCTCGTTGCCGGGCTATATCGCCTGGATGCTGCTGGCGCTGCTGGCGATTCCGGCGTGGTTCCTGGCCGATCTCGACACGCTCGCCGGCACCGTCCCGGCCGGCGCGCTCGACCCGATGGGCGCCGCGGCGCTGGCGATACTGGCGGTGCTGGCGCTTGCCGTGGTGGCCGCGCGCGGGCAGCGGCTGGCGGCGCTGGTGCTGCTCAGCGGCTGCGGGCTGATGGTGTCGCTGGTGTTCCTGCGCTTCTCGGCGCCGGACCTGGCGCTGACGCAGCTGTCGGTGGAAGTGGTGACGGTCTTGCTGCTGGTGCTGGCGTTGTTCTATCTGCCGCGCGAGACGGCCGAGCAGGGCGGCCCTGCGCGCCGCATCCGCGACGTGATGCTGGCACTGGGCGGCGGCACGCTGCTGGCGGTGGCAGCCTACGCGGTGATGACGCGCCCGTTCGACCCGGTATCGGCCTTCTATGTCGAGCAGGCGGTGCCGGGCGGCGGCGGCCACAACGTGGTCAACGTGCTGCTGGTGGACTTCCGCGGCTTCGATACCATGGGCGAGATCTGCGTGCTGCTGATTGCCGGCCTGGCGGTGCAGGCGCTGCTCAAGGGCATGCGCCTGCCGACGCCGTCGGCCGCGCCGGACGGGCTGCCGTGGACCAGCCAGGCGCATCCGCTGCTGCTCGCCATGCTGGCGCGGCTGATGCTGCCGCTGACGCTGCTGGTGGCGGTCTTTATCCTGCTGCGCGGGCACAACCTGCCCGGCGGCGGCTTTATCGCGGCGCTGGCCACGTCGGTGGCGCTGCTGCTGCAATACGTGGCCAACGGCGTGCGCTGGACCGAAGCGCGCATCGCGCCGGACTACCGCGCCATTGCCGGCGCCGGCATCGTGCTGGCGGGGCTGACCGGCCTCGGCAGCCTGGCCTTCGGCTACCCGTTCCTGACGACGGCGTTCGGGCATTTCCACCTGCCGGGCATCGGCGAAATCGAACTGGCTACGGCCATGATCTTTGACCTTGGGGTGTTCTGCACCGTGACCGGGACCACGCTGGTCATCGTCTCGCACCTTGGGGTGCGCAACCTGCCGCCCGCGCGCGCTACGGAGGACGACTGATGGCCGCCCTCTATGCCGTGACGATCGGCATCCTGGCTGCCTGTGGCATCTACCTGCTGCTGCGCGAGCGCGTCTTCACCGTGGTGCTGGGCCTGACGCTGCTGTCGTATGCGGTCAGCCTGTTCCTGCTCGGCATGGGCCGGCTGTCGATCGGCCGGCCGCCGGTGATCGTGCCCGGCGCCAGCTACGCCGATCCGCTGCCGCAGGCGCTGGTGCTGACCGCCATCGTGATCGCGTTCGGCATGACGGCGTTTGCCGTGGTGCTGGCGCTGCGTTCGCTGGGACTGACCGGCAGCGACCATGTCGATGCCGCCGGCGAGCCGGAAGGCGCCCCGGTGCACGACCCGGACGGCGACGACGAAGCGCGGGGGCCACGCCCATGAACCACGCCGTGCTGCTCCCCATCCTGCTGCCGATGTTCGCCGGCGCGCTGCTGACGGCGATGCCGGCGCAGGCGCTGCGCGCGCAGCGCGCCGTGTGCGCGGTAGCGACACTGTTGCTGCTGCCGGTGGCCATCATGCTGATGCAGCACGCGGCAGGCGGCGCCATCGAGGTCTATGCGATGGGCAACTGGGCCGCGCCCTTCGGCATCGTGCTGCAGCTGGACCGCACCGGCGCCATGATGCTGGCGCTGACCGCGGTGCTGGCCGTCGCGGCGCTGGCCGCGGCAGGCGACGGCACCGCGCGCCAGGGCCGGCATTTCCACGCGCTGTTCCAGTTCCAGCTGATGGGCCTCAACGGCGCCTTCCTGACTGGCGACCTGTTCAACCTGTTCGTCTTCTTCGAGATCCTGCTGATCGCCTCCTACGCGCTGCTAGTGCACGGCGCCGGGCGCGCGCGCATCGGCGCCGGGTTCCATTACGTGATCCTGAACCTGGTGGCGTCGTCGTTCTTCCTGGTGGCGATCGGCGTGCTGTACGGGCTCGGCGGCACGCTCAACATGGCGCACCTGGGCTTGCGGCTGGCCGGCCTGCCGGCGCAGGACCTGCCGCTCGCGGTAGCCGCCGGCGTCATGCTGATGCTCGTGTTCGCGCTCAAGGCGGCGCTGTTCCCGCTGTACTTCTGGCTGCCGCGCGCCTACGCCAGCGCCACCGGCCCGGTCGCCGCGCTGTTCGCCATCATGACCAAGGTGGGCATCTACGCCATGCTGCGCTGTGCCGCGCTGCTGTTCGGCGGCGCGCAGGGCTTGCTGGGGCCATTCCTGGATGACTGGGTGTTTCCGCTGGCGCTGGTGACGCTGGCGATCGGCGGCATCGGCGCGGTGGCCGCCCGCACGCTGCGCGCGATGACGAGCTACCTGGTGGTAGCGTCGGTGGGCTTGCTGTCGGCGTGCGTGGCGATGCAGACGCAAGCCGGCTGGGCCGCCGCCCTGTACTACCTGCCCAGCACCACGCTGTGCACGGCGGGGCTGTTCCTGCTGGCCGATGCGCTGGAGCCGGATCCCGCGCACGACGGCGCGCCGCCGGTGGCCTCGCGGCTGGCCGGGGTGCTGTACCTGGTCGGCGTGCTCGCGGCGGTGGGCCTGCCGCCGCTGTCGGGTTTCCTGGGCAAGGCCATGATCCTGCGCGCGACCCCGGCGCCGTGGATGCCGGCGCTGTGGCCGGTGGTGCTGCTGTCGAGCCTGCTGCTGCTGATCGCGGTGTCGCGCACCGGCACGCGGCTGCTGTGGCGCCTGCCGCATGAGGCGGCGCAGGTGCCGGAAGGCGCCGAGCATCTCGACGAGGACCATCCCAGCGCCGCGCGCTCCCGCGTGCGGCCGGACCCGCGCAAGCTGGCCTGCTGCGCGCTGCTGCTGGCGGGCAACGTCGCGCTGACCGTGTACGCGCGGCCGGCCACCGAATATATGGCAGACGCCGCCGCGCAGCTGCTGGACCGCGCGGCCTACATGCGGGCCGTGCTGCCCGCGCAGAAGGAGTAGGCCATGCTGCACCGCCTGCTGCCGCATCCCTGGCTCAGCCTGATCCTGCTGCTGATGTGGCTGATGCTGGCCAACAGCATCGCCCCCGGGCATTGGCTGCTGGGCGCGCTGCTCGGCTGGGCCATCGGCCGGCTGGCCGACCGCTGGCTGGTGCTAAGCGCGTTCCGGCTGTCGCGTCCCGACCTGATCCTGCGCCTGAGCATCCATGTGCTGATCGACATTGTCATGGCCAATATCGAAGTGGCGATCCTGGTGCTGGGCCGCACCGCGCGGTTGCGGCCGGCCTTTATCGTGGTGCCGCTGGATGTGGAGCACGAACTGGCCACCACCGCGCTGATCAGCATCGTCTCGCTGAGCCCCGGCACGCTGTGCGCAGAACTGAGCGACGACCGGCGCGCGCTGCTGGTCCATGTGCTCGACCTGGAAGAAGAAGCGGCGCTGGTCGAACGCATCAAGTCGCGCTATGAAGTCCCGCTGAAGGAGATCTTCCAATGCTTGCCATCGTGATACCGGTGTGCCTGGCCATCCTCGGGCTGGCCTTCCTGCTGACCTTTGCGCGGCTGCTGCGCGGGCCCAGCCTGCCGGACCGCATCGTGGCGCTCGATACGCTCAATATCAACGCCATCGCGCTGATCGTGCTGCTGGGCATCAGGCTCGATTCGGCGATGTTCTTCGAGGCGGCGCTGCTGATCGCGGTGATGGGCTTCGTCGGCACGGTGGCGCTGGCCAAGTACCTGCAGCGCGGCGACATCATCGAATACTGAGGAGCCATGGCCATGCTGCATCCCGTTGCGGAGTTCGTTGTCTGCGCGCTGCTTGTGACCGGCAGCGTATTCATGCTGGTGGGGGCGATCGGGCTGTTCCGCCTGCCGGATTTCTTCATGCGGCTGCACGGGCCCACCAAGTCGACCACGCTGGGCGTGGGCGGGGTGGTGCTGGCGTCGGTGGCGTATTTCAGCTTCCGCGGCGATGCCAGCCTGCATGAGCTGCTGGTAACCGCATTTCTGTTCCTGACCGCGCCGATCAGTGCGCACATGCTGTCCAAGGCCGCGTTGCAGCGCCAGCTGCCGGTGGACCCGCGCACGCGCGGCAGCGGCTGGATGCCGCGCATCCGCGACTGATGGCCTTCAGGCGTTCTGCAGCAGGCGCATCAGGCGCTGCGCGTCGAACGGCGCCTTGACCTTCTTGTCGTTGTCGAAATAGCAATAGACGTCGCGGTGCGCCGCCTTGCGCGGCCGCCTGGGCGAGATCCGCTGCGCATCGGCCGGTTCGTGGCCGCTGGCCCATTTTTCCAGCCGCGCGGCCCAGCGGTGCAGCGCCTTGTCGGAGTAGCTGCCACCGTACAGCGTCTGGCTGCCGTGCAGCCGCAGGTAGAGGAAATTGCTGGTGATGTCTTCGGCGTAGGGCCAGTCGGCGACGGCGTCGGAGATCACCAGCGCCACGCGGTGGCGTCGCAGCAGCGCCGGGAATTCGGGCGTACAGAAGCTGTCGTGCCGGATCTCCACCGCGTGCCGGATCCGGCGCCGGCGCCGCGTCTCGCACCAGGGTTGTTTGACCCGGCTGTCATGCTCGCGCGCCAGTTCGCGCGCGCTGTGGGTGTCATGCGGCAGCAGGGCAAGGAAGCGCTCCATCCGCTCGGGATCGAAGGCAAAGCTGGGCGGAAACTGCCACAGCATCGGGCCCAGCTTTTCCTCCAGCGCCAGCACGCCGGACGCCAGGAAGTTGGCCATGGCCGGGCGCGCCTTGTCGTCGCGGACGCGCAGCATGTGCGTCAGGTAGCGCGATCCCTTGACGCTGAAGACAAAATCGTCGGGCGTGGCGTCGTACCACGCGCGATAGCTGCGCAACGTCTGCAGCGCGTAGTGCGAGCCGTTGATCTCGATGGAATCGACCGCGCGCGAGGCGAACTCCAGCTCGCGCCGTTGCGCCAGCCCCTTGGGATAGAACACGCCGCGCCACCCGTCGTAGCGCCAGCCCGAGATGCCGATCCGGATCATTGCCTTGCCTGCGAGTGCCCTGTATTTTTTCCAATATGCACGCCACGCACGGCGCGCAGGCCTTGCCAACGCCTACAGGAGGAAAGGTTCCATGACTGCCACGCAAGTTTCGCGCCTTGATGCCTGCGCCTACCTGCTGCACCTGCTGCTGCAGCGCGCCGAGGCCAGCCAGCCCGGCTTCCTGGAAGACCTGATCCGGGGCGTTGCCGCCGACCGCGCCGCCATGCCCGAGGTGCCGGACCGGGAACACGCGCTGCCGGTATTCGACGAAGTACTGCGCATGCTCGAATTCGCCAACGCACAGATGAAGGAAGCGCAGGCACTGGGACGGCCCTGACGACGTTGCGCCACGGCAGGCAGCGCCGTCTGGTTTACTTTCGCGGCCAGGTGTCCTACACACACTGAGGCGATCCCGGGCTTCCAGCGCGCCGGGCAAGGGGACTTCCAATGGCTTTGCCGAATGCCGACCACCCGGATTTCGACCACATTTTTGCGGGTGCGATCCCCGACGTATACGCGTCGATGATGGTGCCGATGATCTTTGCGCCCTATGCCGCCGACCTGGCCGAACGCATCGCCGCGCTGCAACCGCGCCGGGTGCTGGAACTGGCTGCCGGCACCGGCGTGCTCACGCGCGAACTGGCGCGCCGGCTCGCGCCCGACGCCATCATCGTCGCCACCGACCTCAATGCGCCGATGCTGGCGCGGGCCCAGGCCGAGGGCACGGAGCGCCCCGTGACCTGGCGGGAGGCCGACGCGATGGCGCTGCCGTTCGGCGATGCCAGCTTCGACCTGGTGGCTTGCCAGTTCGGCGTGATGTTCTTCCCGGACAAGGCCAAGGCCTTCGCCGAGGCGCGCCGCGTGCTGGTGCCGGGCGGGACGCTGGCGTTCAACGTTTGGGACCGGATCGAATTCAACGCCTTTGCCCGCGATGTCACGGCGGCGCTGGCGCGCCTGTTCCCCGAATCGCCGCCGGATTTCATGGTGCGCACGCCACACGGCTATCACAGCCAGGTGGCGATCGAGCAGGACTTGCGCCAGGGCGGCTTTACCGCGCCGCCGCTGTTCGAGACCGTCACCGCCACCAGCCGCGCCGATGACGCCCGCATCCCCGCGGTGGCGTACTGCCAGGGCACGCCGCTGCGCGCGGACCTGGAGCGGCGCGGTCCCGACGCGCTGGCGCGGGCGACCGAGGCGTGCGCACGGGCGTTGGTGGCGGCATATGGGGACGGTCCGGTCTCCGGCCCGATGCAGGCGCACGTGGTGATGGCCGGCGCCGGCGCGTGACGGATGTCCGGGCATGGCACCAGCGGCAAGCGCGCCATCGGTCCGCCCGTCAGGCCACGCGCCAGGCCACGCGCCGGGCTGCCGGAAAACGGCTTATTCCCTACACTGGATTGATACGGATCACCGCCCGCAGCACGGAGCCTGGCACACCCGCATGGCGCGCCAGGGAGGGAGCCTCGGATGCAGCCGGACCAGCCAGACCACAAACCCGTGTCGCTTGCCCTGCAGGGCGGCGGCATGCACGGCGCCTTCACCTGGGGCGTGCTCGACCGCCTGCTGGAGGACGGCAGGCTGGTGATCGAAGGCGTCAGCGCCACCAGCGCCGGCGCCATGAACGGCGCGGTGCTGGCCTATGGGCTGCTGCAAGGCGGCAGCGCCGGCGCGCGCGAGGCCTTGCACTCCTTCTGGCTGGCGATCTCGAACTCGGCCCAGCGCTACAGCCCGTTCCGCTGGATGCCCTGGTTCAAGACCGGCCATACGCTGGGGCTGAACCATTCGCCCCTGTACGCCATGGCCGACATTGCGCTGCGCCTGCTATCGCCGTACCAGTTCAATCCCAACAACCTGAACCCGCTGCGCGAAGTGCTCGGCACACAGGTGGACTTCGCCGCGCTGCGCGAGCATTGCCCGATCCAGCTCTACCTGTGCGCGACCAATATCGAGACCGGCCGCATACGCATCTTCCCGCCGGAGGAACTGAGCATCGATGCCGTGCTGGCGTCAGCCTGCGTTCCCACGCTGTTCCAGGCGGTGTGCATCGATGGCCAGTACTACTGGGACGGCGGCTATGTCGGCAACCCGGCGATCTTTCCGCTGATCTACCACTGCCAGACCCGCGACGTGGTCATCGTCCATATCAACCCCATCGTGCGCCGCGGCGTGCCGACCTCGGCGGCGGATATCCTCAACCGCGTCAATGAACTCAGCTTCAACTCATCGCTGATGCGCGAGATGCGCGCCATTGCCTTTGTCACGTCGCTGATCCAGCAGGGCAAGGTGGACGGGCGCGAGATGAAGGAGATGTGGATCCACTCGATCCGCTCCGACGAAACCATGGCGGCGCTCGGCGTGTCGACCAAGTACAACGCCGACTGGGGCTTCCTGTGCGCATTGCGCGACCAGGGCAGGGCGCAGGCCACGGCCTGGCTGGCGCAGCACTACGACAGCGTCGGCCGGCGCTCCAGCATCGACATCAGCGGCGAATTCCTGTGACGCCGGGAGGGCCCGGCTGCGCCAGCCGCCACGCCAGGTTGCCGCGCGCGCGCGCCTCGTAGCGCGCGTGGAACAGCTCGGTGTGGAAGATGCGCGGGCTGTCCAGCAGCGCGCGCAGGAAGGCACGCTCGGCGGCGTCGTAGGCCTGGTCGTCGAGGTCGGTGCGCTCGGCGCGCAGGCAGGCGCCGTTATGGCGGAAGCGCCTCCGGCCGCAGCCCAGCGCGGCCAGGTCGATATCCGCGGTAAAGCGGCCCGCCGTGCTGGCAGGAATGCCGTCGTGGACGGTTTCCAGCACCAGTGCGGCGATCCGGCCGGCCGTGGCCATGCCGGTCCCCCATTGCCGGATCCAGCCGGCGCTGCGCGCCTCGTTGTCGGTCGCACCGGGCACATAGATCACGTCATGGCACCACAGCGCCAGTTCCACCGCATCGGCATCGGCCGTGTCGATGGTGCTGCGTGCCCAGTCCAGGTCGCGCAGGCAGCGGCGGATGTGGTCGAGGGTGTGGTAATGGCGGCCCGGCTCGCCATAGCGGCCGGCAAGGTCGGCATAGGCGTCGCGCGCATGCGCGCCGCCCGCGCGCGTCCACACGGCATGGAAGCGGTCCTCGAGCTGGCGGGCCTGGAGCGGAGTCATTGGCGCACAGGGGTTGTGGTGTCGCTGGCAGTGCCGGATACTTCGCCTTCCAGCTGCGCCAGCAACGCTGCGGCCTCCTGCTGGTCGGCGGTGTCGGCGCCTTCGGTCAGCGGGGCCAGGTACCGGGCCAGCGTCTCGCGCGCCATTTCGGCCTTGCCTTGCGCGCGCCACAGCCTGGCCAGGCTGCGCGCGGCGCGCAGCGCCAGCAGCCGGGCGCCTTGCTCGCCGGCGATGCCGAGCGCCCGGTGGAAGCAGGCTTCCGCTTCATCGAGTCCGGGCGGCTGCATCCGGCACAGCATGTCGCCGCGCAGCCGCCACAGCGTGGCTTCGTCCAGCCGCTCGCCGGTCTTTTCCGCCAGCGCCAGCCCGCGCGCTATCGCTTCCTGCGCGGCTTCCGGCTGTCCGGCCTTGCAACAGGCATCGGCCAGCAGCGACAGCAGGTTGGGCGTGCCGAGCACGGCGCCGGTGCCCTCGTAGGAAGCCAGGCCATGGCGGATCCGGGCGATCCCCGCCTCGGCCTCGCCAAGTTCGGCCATCGCCCAGCCTTGCACGACGGTTCCCCACGCGAGGTAGATCGGGAAACCCTGTTCGCCCGAAATCGCGATTGCTGCCTCCGCATACTCGCGTGCCAGCTTCGCTTCGCGCCGGCACTGGTGCACTTCCGCGGCGAAGACCAGGCACAGCGCCAGGTTGTAGGCATCGGGCCGCGCGCGCGCCATCACCAGTGCTTCCTGGCACAGCGCGCGGGCATGGTCGGGACAGCCGAGGTACCACAGGATCCAGCCCAGCGTGCTGGTCGCGTGCACGGCCGGATCGCGCCCGTAGCCCATCAGGAAGTCGTAAGCCTGCGAATCGGGGTGGGGCAGGCCGATCACCGTCTCCATATGCGAGCGCGCGGCGTCGAGCTTGCCCAGCCGGAACAGCGTGGCGCCCAGCACGCGATGGCCTTCGGCCAGTTGCTTGGGCCGCTGCGACTGCAGCGCCAGGCCGAGCAGCCGCTTGCCCAGCGGCAGCGCCACCTGGTACTGCGCGCGCAGCTGGTAGAAGGCCCACAGGCCGAGCTGCGCGGAAAAGACGTAGGGGGTCTGACGGCCCTGTTCGCACAGCGCCAGCGCGCGCCGGTAGTTGGCCTCGACTTCCTGCGACGCCTGCCCGCGCGCGGCCATCAGCGCCGGCCCCAGCGTCAGCAGCAGCGTCAGTTCCTGGCGCGCGCGCTCGGCGGTATCGGGCTGGCGCTTGAGCAGCTCGATGGCGGCGCTCAGGTGCCGGATCGCCTCGGCCTGCGCCGAGCGCTGCAGCGCCTGCTGGCCGGCGCAGTGCAGGTATTCGACCGCCTTGGGCACATTGCCGCTGAGGCTGTAGTGGTGCGCCAGCTCGCTGCAATAGTCCTTGAGCCGGCCCTGGAACAAGTCTTCGATCGCCCGCGCCGTGGCTTCATGCAAGGCGCTGCGGCGTTCGGTCAGCAGCGAGTTGCCCGCGACTTCCTGGGTCAGCGCGTGCTTGAAGACGTACTCGACCTCCGGGAATGCCGGGCGTTCATGGATGAAGTCCGCGGCCTGTAGGTCGGCCAGCAGCGGATGCAGCCTGTCGTCCTCGAGCCCCGCCACGCGCAGCACCAGGCTTTGCGGGAATTCCTTGCCGATCACCGCCAGCGTCTGCAGCAGTTCTTTCTGCGCCAGCGGCAGCCGGTCGATACGCGCGGCCAGCACGCCCTGGACCGTGGTCGGGATATGGAGCAGGGCCGGCGCCTGCTCGATGCGGTAGCAGCCGGGCTGGCCCAGCAGCGCGCCTTCCTCGGACAGGGTCTGGACCACTTCCTCCATGAAGAACGGGTTGCCTTCGGTCTTGTCGAGGATCAGCCGCTTCAGCGGCACCAGGCTCTGGTCGTCGCCCAGCAAAGCGGTCAACAGGCCCTGCGCCTCGGCCGGGCCCAGCGGCTGCAGCCGCAGCTGCGAGTAATGCGGCCCCGCGTCCCAGCGATGGGTGTATTCGGGCCGGTAGTTGACCAGCAGCACCATGCGCGCGGCGGGCACATGGTCGACCATCATGTTGAGGAAGGCTTCGGTCTCGCCGTCGAGCCATTGCAGGTCTTCGAAGATCAGCATCAGCGGCTGGTTGACGCTCTCGCGCACCAGCAGCCGGGCGATCGCGTCAAAGGTGCGCTGGCGCCGGATCGACGGATCCATGGTCGGCAGCGGCGAACCCGGTTCGGTGGTGCCGAGCAGGTAGAGCAGGTAGGGCAGGTTATCTTCCAGCGAACGGTCGAGCGTCAGCAGCCGGCCCGTCACCTTCTCGCGGCAGGCGCGGTCGCCGTCCTGCGCGGTGATCTGGAAGTAGTTCTTCAGCAGTTCGATCAGCGGCAGGTAGGCAAAAGCCTTGCCGTGCGAGACCGAGAACGTCTCCAGCGCCAGGCAGCCCTGTTGCGAGCGGGTCTTGAACTCATGGAACAACCGCGACTTGCCGACGCCCGCTTCGCCGACCACGGCGACAATGCGCCCGCTGCCCGCCTTGGCGTGCTCCAGCGCCTCATTCAGATGCTCCAGTTCCTGCTGGCGCCCGACGAAGCGCGCCAGCCCGCGGTGCGCCGCCACCTGCAGCCGCGTGCGCAACGCGCCCAGGCCCACCACCTCGTACACCGCCAGCGGCTCGCGCACGCCCTTGACATGGGTGGTGCCCAGCGCCGTGAACTCGAAATAGCCCTCGGCGAGCTTGTGTGTGGATTCGCTGACCAGGATCGATGCCGGGGTGGCAATCCCTTCCATGCGCGAGGCAATGTGGATAGTGTGGCCGACCGGATCGTAATCGGTATGCAGGTCGTCCTTGCGGATCGATCGCACCACCACCTCGCCGGTATGGATGCCGATGCGGATCTGCAGCGGGATGCCTTGCTCCAGCCGGACCCGGTCGCTGTGGCGATGCATCGCGCCCTGCATCCGCAGCGCGGCGTACAACGCGCGCAGGGCATGGTCCTCGTGCGCGATCGGCGCGCCGAACAGCGCCAGGATGCCGTCGCCGAGGAACTTGGCGACATAGCCTTCGTAGTGGTGGACCGCCTCCATCATCAGCGTCACGACCGGGTCAATCAGGCGGCGCGAGTCTTCCGGGTCCATGTCCTGCGTCAGCGCGGTCGAGCCGGCCATGTCAGCGAACAGGGCGGTGATGGTCTTGCGCTCGCCGGCGGCCTCGCCGCGGGCTTCCATCGCGGCCTGTTCGGCCAGGATGCGCTCGGCGAGGTGGGGCGGGGTGTAGTGCACGGGGGCGGTCGCCGGCGGCCGGGGCGGCTGGGGCGGCTGGGGCGCGGGTTGGGGCGCAGGTCGCGGCGCGGCTGTATCGCCGAGGGAAACACCGCAGGCGCGGCAGAACTTGGCCGCTGGCGTGGCTTCAGCGCCACACTGTGGGCAAATGCGGGCAAGCCTTGCCCCGCACTCCTCGCAGAAGTTGGCGCCCGCAAGGTTCGCGAAGCCGCAATGCGTGCAGCGCATTTCGCCTCCTGACCGGACCGGGTCATGCCGACCCGCCTGTTCAGACTATTAGAGGCAGATTTGGGCGGCGTGGCAAGGTGAGGGCGGTGGTGGCGCGGTGGTGGCGATACAGGGCCGGCTTCGGCACAATGCAGGGCCAGCCATGTGCCGCGGGCACGGTATCCGCTTGAGGAGAACCGCCATGAAAAAGAGCGAAGCGCAGGACAGCAGCCAGGACAGCATTCCGGCTTCCGAGCTGATCGATGCCAGGATCCGCGAGCTCGGCGACTGGCGCGGCCAGATGCTCGGCCGGCTGCGCGCGCTGGTCAGGGAAGCCGACCCCGAAGTCGTCGAGGAATGGAAATGGCGCGGCGTCCCGGTCTGGTCGCACGACGGCATCATTTGCACCGGCGAGACCTACAAGAACGTTGTCAAGATGACCTTCGCCAAGGGTGCGGCGCTGGACGATCCTGCCGGCCTGTTCAACGCCAGCCTGGAGGGCAACACCCGGCGCGCCATCGATTTCCAGGAAGGCGACAAGATCGACGAGAAAGCGCTGAAGACACTGGTCCGCGCCGCCGTGGCGCTGAACCAGTCCACGCGCAGGCGCTAGCCTCAGGCAGCAAGGCGCCGCTGCTGCCGGCGCATGCCGTCGAAGATCGCATCGGCCAGGTCCAGGGGGAATTCCGGCGGCAGCGCGGAAGCGGCGGCGTCGATGGCCCGGCCGGTCTGCGACACGACCTCGTCGAGCATCGACCCGACGTCGTCGGGCGAGAAGCCGATGCGCTGTCCCTGGGCAAACCAGTGTCGCCGCTGGATCTCCTGGATGGCGTAGTGCGAATTCTTGCCGTGCAACGCCATCGCCAGCCGGGCCCGTTGCGGCGCCACCTGGTTCTTGCCCCTGCCGATGATCGGATGCGCCGACAGGATGTCGTACAGCGGCGTCGCCTCATAGCGGCTGCCCGGCAGATGGCTGATGCTGAAGTTCTTGCCATGGCCATCGGTGGCGGCAAGCAGCCAGAAGACGATCTGCGCAAGGAAGAAGTTGCGGCGATCGGCCAGCGCCGAGCGCGAGCCGGAGAGGATGTCGGCGATCTGCTGGATGCCGGGCCCGCCGTCCGACTCGTACTTCTGCAATGCCGACGTCCCGGTGGCCTGGCACATGTCTTCCTGCGGCAGGCGCAGCAGCCAGGAACCGTCGGCCGAAGGCTTGCGGTCGAAGCGTTCGACCACCAGTGCCTTGACATCCCCGAAGCGCGCGATCTCGCAGGCAGCGACCGGCAGGCCAAAGGCGGCGACGATCCTGGCGCAGATCCATTCGTTTTCCACCGAGGTCCGCATGTCGGCGCGCATATTGCCCACCAGTCCCATCGGCAGCTTGAAGATATGCGTGGTAGGCGTACTGCCTTGCGGCAACAGCCAGTGCCCGCCCCAGCGCAGCAGCGCGGTCTTCTCCTGCGCGCCGGCGATGGACAGGCGCAGGTCATCGATGGGCTCGCGCAGCCCGAGCACGGGCTCGGCCGTGGCCTCATGCAGCAGGGTGGCGATCTCGGTCTCCGACAGCGGGCGGCCCTGGACGCGCTTCAACGCCGTCGGTGCCTCCTGCGGCGGCAGCATCTGGAGGGCGCCGGCACAGTCGCGGCCGAGCTTGGCCAGCAGCGCGAAGGCGTCGGTCCCGCCGGTCCGGTACCGGGCAGCGATGCGCCGCCTGATGGCATCGCTGTCGGGCAGCAGGTTGTCGAAATAGTTGGCGACGACCGGCCCGCGGTGGGGCTGGTTGCCCGGCGTAAAGGGTAATGACAGGGACAGCGGCCGGCCTTGCGGGTCGGCAATCCAGTCCTCGCGATAGGCCAGCCGGTCGCCGGCGGGCGTGGTTTCCCAGTGACCCACCGGCAACCCGTTCATCCACAGATCGAGACGCCTCGCCTGCGTGCCGCGCGCCATGGCTACCAATCCTCCCGCTGTGGCCTGGTGCTCTTGCGGGCGGCGCGGCTTGCCTTGCCGCCAGCGGGCTTTTTCGGCTGTTCCGTTGTTGCCTTGCGGGCAGCCTTGCTTGCCGGCAGGGAGGCGGGACTTGTCTCTTGCACAGGTTCCGGCTGCACCTGGGGCACCTGGGACACCTGGGTATCCGGGGCAGGGGACAGCACCATCTCCACGCCGAGCACGCGCAGTGCCTTGAACAGCCGCTCGACGCTGGCCGCGGCGGGGTTGGCTTCCAGCTCGGCGTAGGTCTGCTGCCGGACGCCCAGGTAAGCCGCCATCCCGGCCTGCGTCAGGCCCCTGGACTTCCTGAAGCCCTGCAGGATCGGCCGCAGCTGGGTGAGGGTATGGATGGGATATTGCATGGCGCCGCCTGCCGTCCCGGATGGCAGGCCGTGGGTTGCTGATGATGTACAGGATATAGCCTGTTTTGATGTTTTACAAGTTGTAGCCTGTATCTTGAAAATACAGGATTTGGCCTGTGTATTGTGAAAACAGGGAATCGCCTGTATGGCCCCAGGGGTAGAACCCACGCACGGCGTTATCGCCGGATAAAAAAACGCCAACCCGTTATGGGTTGGCGTTTTGCCTGGGGTATGACTGGTATCAGAACTGGTTCATGGTGTTGTCTTTACCCGCCGCTTTCAGGGCCGCTTCGCCGCTGAAATACTCCTTGTGGTCGTCACCGATGTCCGAGCCGGACATGTTCTGGTGCTTGACGCAGGCGATGCCCTGACGGATTTCCTTGCGCTGCACGCCAGCCACATAACCCAGCATGCCCTGGTCGCCGAAGTATTCCTTGGCCAGGTTGTCGGTCGACAGTGCGGCGGTGTGGTAGGTCGGCAGCGTGATGAGGTGGTGGAAAATGCCGGCTTCGCGCGACGCGTCTGCCTGGAAGGTGCGGATCTTTTCGTCGGCGAGCTTCGCCAGTTCGCTGTCATCGTATTCCACGCTCATCAGCTGGCTGCGATCGTAGGCCGACACATCCTTGCCCGCGGCCTTCATCGCGTCATACGCCTGCTGGCGGAAGTTCAGGGTCCAGTTGAACGACGGGCTGTTGTTGTAAACCAGCTTGGCGTTCGGGATGACCTTGCGAATCTCGCTGACCATGCCGCCGATCTGGGCGATATGCGGCTTTTCGGTTTCGATCCACAGCAGGTCGGCGCCGTTCTGCAGGGCGGTGACGCAATCCAGCACGCAGCGCGCTTCGCCCGTGCCGGCGCGGAACTGGAACAGGTTGCTCGGCAGGCGCTTGGGACGCAGCAGCTTGCCGTCGCGCTTGATGATGACATCACCGTTGCCCAGTTGGTCGGCCGACAGTTCGTCGCAATCGAGGAAGGAGTTGTATTGGTCGCCCAGGTCGCCCGGCGTGTGGGTCACGGCGATCTGCTTGGTCAGGCCGGCACCCAGCGAGTCGGTACGGGCCACGATGATGCCGTCGTCCACGCCCAGTTCCAGGAAGGCGTAGCGGATGGCGCGGATCTTGGCCAGGAAGTCCTCGTGCGGCACGGTGACTTTGCCATCCTGGTGGCCGCATTGCTTCTCGTCGGACACCTGGTTCTCGATCTGGATGCAGCATGCACCCGCTTCGATGAACTGCTTGGCCAGCAGGTAAGTGGCTTCGGCGTTGCCGAAACCCGCGTCGATGTCGGCGATGATGGGCACGACGTGGGTGACGTGATTGTCGATTTTCGCCTGGATGGCGGCCTTGGCAGCGCCTTGGGCAGCATCCAGCTCGCGGAACAGGCCGCCCAGTTCACGGGCGTCGGCCTGGCGCAGGAAGGTGTACAGCTCGCGGATCAACGCGCTGACAGAGGTCTTTTCGTGCATCGACTGGTCCGGCAGCGGGCCGAACTCGGAGCGCAGCGCGGCCACCATCCAGCCGGACAGGTACAGGTAGCGGCGCTCGGTGCTGTTGAAGTGCTTCTTGATGGAGATCATCTTCTGCTGGCCGATGAAGCCGTGCCAGCAGCCCAGCGACTGGGTGTACTTGGACGAGTCCGCATCGTAGGCGGCCATGTCGGCGCGCATGATTTTGGCGGTGTACTTGGCGATGTCCAGGCCCGTCTTGAACTTGTTCTGGGCACGCATGCGGGCGGCATACTCGGGATTGATGGCATTCCACGCGCTGCCGTTGTTCTCTTTCAAAGCAGCAACTGCCTTGATGTCGTCTTGATACTGGGCCATGTGAATTTCCTAGGGGTAGGGAGCGTTTGAAAAAATGGTCGAGTGTGCCGCTACGGATGTCGAAGCAAGCAGCGTGGACTTATTGTAGGGCGTACTTGATGCGTTGCGGCAAGGTCTTATATAAGACATAAGAGTTAGTTTTTCTTTATTTTTCAATGAGATAGGAAGTAAATTTTGCGATGTGGAACGGGTTTTCAAGCAACGAAAAGCAATGCTGTGAAAAACTGGCGTGGATTCCATAATGTGAAATCAGCTTTCAGTTCACGCATTCGGGCAACAGTGGCACGCCGCCCAAGTGCGATCTCGCTAGGTCCAAGGTCCCGCCTGTACTTGATGGCATCGGAAAGCAGGTTGAGGAGGAGTTGCGATGTGCAGGAGCCCGGCCAAGGCCGGGTCGAGCGAATGAACGCCACGCTGCAGAACCGGCTGGTCAAGGTTTGCATCGCAGCAGCCCAGCATCGCCATCGGATGCCCGTTTCAGGCGATATTCGATTTCGTACCGCCCATGCAGAGTAGATGGCCGGAAGACATTGCTTAAAGCGCTTCTGCCAACGTTATCGTAACGATGCCACGCGCTTTATACGGCCCGCTCGATCCTCTCCCAACTCATCGCCCAGCCATACAACGCAATGCATCCGAACACCAGCATCGTTGGCCCGAATACAAACGACAGGAGCGGCATCATCAGCAGCGAACAGGTCACCATCAGATAGACGTGTAGCGCTAGCTGCATCGGCACTGCGATCACCACGAACAAAAGCGTGAGTAGCGTCAGGAATATCTTCTTCGGCCAGGAGAAGTCAAAGATGTAGTAGACCAGCGCATGCCCCCATGGCAACAGGAACAGGAAGCTCGCGCAGGTCTTGACGCCGTTGTCCACATACCTGCTGGCAGTGTACGGAAAACTCTGTGGCGCCACCGCGAAAAACAACAGTGCTGTGGCCTGGATGAACACAGCGAACAGCAGGAAGTACCGCAGTGGCAGGTACTTGTCGCGTATCCGGAGCGCCATCAGGCAGACAACCAGCGTGGCGACCAGCGATACACACCAGGTCAGCACGTCCGGCGCAGGGGCCACGACATCGGTGTAGGGCAGGTTGAAGTCGAACCACGCTACCCGCGTCAGTTGTTCGATGACGCTGCCTTCGATCCCGAGCTTGTCAACCCAGAAGCGCAGCACGGCAGCCCAGAGCCCGCTGATACGGTCGCGCAGCAGCCATTCGCCCAAATTGAATGCCACCGGCACCAGCAGGATAGCCGCAAGGGAGGTGACGGACAGCGTCAGATGGTCCAGCGAGCGATGCCTGGCCAGACAGAGAATGCTCAGGCCGAGGGCGTCGCTTTGGTCGTGTGTGGCTGCAGTGTGGCCGGTAGGTTGTGCCATGGCTAGAACTCCGCGAAGACACCGATTTCCGCTTGCTTGCGCGTGTAGGACGGGTTGTCGTAGTAAATGGCTCGAAGGTTGATGCCGTAGCGCTTGGTGAACCATTTGCGCCACGTCAGCGACACTTCATGACTGTTGAAGTCACTCAGCAGGGCCTGCTCGCCGGTGAGCTGATAGGCTTCACTACCGCCGTCGTATTTCAGGGTGATGAACTGGTCCTTGTCGCGTCCGTAAGTTACCGCGACGATGCCGCGATTCGAGCGGACATTGCCAGGATCGCTGCGATTGAGCCGTGCGTTAAGCTGGATGATCCACGGCGCGTCAAAATAGTAGATCAGGCCGAGCAGCAAGGTCTTGTCGGTATAGACTTCCTTGGCGCGGTAGTAGGTAAAACCGGCGTTGACCACCAGGTTCTTCTTCTCGAGCAGCTTGCGGAAGATAAGGCCATCGACCCGAACCTCGGGCAGGAAGAAGCCGCCCGCGCTGGTGCCGGCGCTCAGGAAGCCGTACCAGTCCTCGTTGAAGGTGCGGGTATAGCCCAGACCGAAGAATGTACCCTGGTCGCCAAAGTGGCTCTGGTGGCTGATTTCGCCAGTCACGTAATCCTTCGGGGTCAGGTTGACTCCGCCTCGCAGGTACTGGTCGTTCCAGCTGGAATTGTCGCCAGTGAGGTTGGCGTGCCCAAGACCACCTTCGATGAAACCCGTGAGCAAGGGCACGAAGGTCCGGGGAGGGGTGGCTTCAGCCTGCGCGCGAACATCGGTGGTGGCAAGCAGTGCGAGCATGCCCATCAAGGGCAGGGCTTGGGCGCCGTGAATTCTTGTATCCGGGGGTTTCGCCATGGGAATCCTGTGGATTTTCTGATCGATGTCGCCCGGAGGGGCCTGACAGGACCCTCCGGCCCGCAAGCTGCAGACACACCATACACCGCCTCGCGGCGATCGGTCGATAAAGTCCGGCTCATTTTGTCGCCTTCTTGCATGTCTGGTCCGGGGTGAGTCATCGACACCGCAGGCCCGGGGCAGGCGGAGCGATCGCCTGCTCAGGGGTCAGGCGCGATTCGAATGCCAGGTATAGCGCCTCTTCCAACACATTCCAGTGCTTGCCATGGCGGAACTGGATGGAACGCAGGCGCCAGCAAGTGATGGCATCCTTGTCTCCCATCCGGTCAGCTACCAGGGCCACCAGTCCCCAGGGGAAATCAACCTCTGACATCTGCAACCAGGCCCAGCGGTTCTCTTTCATCCACGACTGGTAAGCGACGACATGGGATCGGCCGGCGGGATGGATATCGCCCAGGATGGGGAAGATCTGCGCGACGGCGTCGGGATAGAACTCGAACTGTTCGCGCGGCTGGGTGCTGACGAGGTAGCGGCTAGCGCGCCAGAACACGCGCAGGATGTCCTTGTCCAGCTGCTCGGCCTTGCGCTGCCAGGCAGCGGCGCCCACGGCGTCTCCATGGCGCTGCCGATAGAGGCTGGCCGCCTTGAAGGCGCTTGAGACTTCGACGTTGTCCATCAGCAGGGCCACCGGAAGCCTGGCGGAGATGTGGTAGACGCCGGAGCCCGGGTCGCGCAGCCTGTCCAGGTAGCGGCTGGCCTTGTCGAAGCTGGCCTGCCACGCCGGCGGCATGCCCTTGGGCGGCGCGCTGCGGACCAGCAGTTCCATCCAGGCGGCCATCAGCGCATCGTCGGCGTCGGCCTCCTGGCAGGAGACGAAGCGTTGGCCCCGCTCGCAATAGCGGTCGAAGCGGCCATCGGCTTGCTGGCGCGGCAATAGCCATGCAATCCAGCGGGTCGCAGCAATTCGGGTGGTCATGCCGGCGTCCTGCGCGGCCAGCAGTGCCTTGGCCGCGAAGTAGGGATCGACCGAGTCGCCGGCGAAATAGGTGGTGATCGCCCCGTCGGGACGCTGGTAGTCTGTCAGCGTGAGCTCGACCGCGTCCGCCGGCCGGTGGACGTATGTGGCAAGGGCCAGGAGCAGGACAAGGAGGGTTTTCATGGCAGGTGGGGAGGTTTCATGGGGTGGCCACATCGGCCAGGACTCGTCCTTTCTCCGGGGCGCATGCCGCCCCATAGACCACCGTACCGACCCGTACGCGGAGCACCGGCGCCACCACGGTGGTGCGCTTGTTCGCCGCCCCGATAACGCTGCGCGCCCCCACTTCAATCTCGCGCTCGGCAGCCACCGGCCCGGCGATGGCACACTCGCGGGCAATGGAAATGGCGCCCCCGGCAATCAGTGCGCCGTCAATGCGCACCCGCGAGCCTAGCCAGATGCGGCCGTTTGCCTTGACGCTGCCGATCACGCGCGCGCCGGAGCCGATCCACAAGTCGCCTTGCACGATAAGGTCACCGCGATACAAGGTGCCGGCGGGAAATGTCATATCGTGCGTTACCAGCCAGCGGCCGTCCGAGGGTTCGGAGGGGGGATTCAGCACTTCATGCGCCCAGTCTCCGCCGGGTGGGGCGGTGGCGTCCATGTCGGGCGGCGCGGCCAGGTGACGGCCGCCGAAACCGATTTCCGCCGCGCTGACAGACGTGAATTCGCAGTCCTCTTCGAGCCGCATGGCGTAGAGGGCGGAGAGCGGTCCGAGCAAGCGGCAGCGTGGCTCGACATGGACAGTGCGGGCGTGCGCCCAGCGTTGCACCTCGCTATCGCTGCGCACCAGGATCTCGCCTTCGGACAGCAGGACCTGCATGCGATTCCTTCGGCCCGTGGAGATGCCACGCCGGCCGTAGATGTCCCTTGAAAACGTATAGCCGTCAGGAAGCACCAGTGAGCCGCTGGTGACAATGGTTCGCGCACAAGTGCCGATGAACGCCTCCGCCGCCGTGGGCATGAAGGTGCCTGTCACCTGCACCAGGGGCCGCAATGCGTTGGCTGAGTAAAGTCGGCCACGCAAGCCTTGCCTTGCCCCCCCCCGCCCGACCATCGCACGAAAGTCCGCGGCGACGGCCGCGACATCCAGCGTGTGTTCGCTATCGATTGCCAGCGGCCGTACATCGAGCCGGCGTCGCCATTCAAGCACTGCGGGTATCAGCGGCAATCCGAAGAGCAGCATGGTGAGGATGCCAAGCAGCAGGGCCCACATGTTCAGCTCCTTGGGCGATAACGCGTGGTCTTGTCCCACCGCAACTCGCGGCGGAGCACATAGTCGAAGGCGAGCTGACCAAGAATGGCGCGCGACACGGTCAGCATGCTGACGAGGAAGCCGAAGTAGTTCATCGGCAGCAGGCGGATGCGCTCGCGGCTGCCGTCCAGATACACGGCGGCGGCGATTTCGAAGAAGGCGGCAAAGTTGCCCAGCGTCCCGTACGACATCAACGCAAACAGGATTACCGCTTCACCGAACAGCGGCAGGCCACCAGCGTAGTACAGCAGGATGGCCAGCAGCCAGCCGAACAACATCAGCGGCGCCATCATGTAGATGCCAAGCAGCGCCACACCGTCGATCTTCTCGAACAAACCGTGGTTGCGGCAGACGGCCATCTTCCAGCCGTGCCGATAGAGCGCCTGGTTGTGGCCCTTGGTCCAGCGCATGATCTGGCGCACCCGCACTGGCCAGGTCTCGGGCACTTCTTCATAGCACTCCGACCAGTTCTGGTAGACAGTCTTCCAGTTGGCCAGCAGCAGCCGGTAAGTCAGGTCGGTGTCTTCGGCCAGTACATCGTCGTGCCAGCCGCCGACGCTGCGTAACGCCCGCATCCTGACGCCGCCGACGGTGCCACCATACTGGGGGACGAGGCTCAGGTTCATGCGGGCCTGCTGGTCGACCTGATAGCCGCCGGAGCGCTCCAGATCGAGCAGCCGCGTCAGCAGGTTGCTACCGAGGTTCAACGGTACGACGCGGCCCATGGTCGCGCCGACTTCGGGGTCGAAGAACGGCGCCACCAGTTGCTTGAGCATGCTTACCGGCGGAAGGTAGTCGGCGTCGAACACGACGATGATGTCGCTGGCCACGGCGTCGCTGGCATCCTTGAGCGCGGCTGCCTTGCCGGGCTTGCCGTCGGCACGGTGAAACGGTGTGATGCGTCCCGGGTACTGCTTCACGAGGTCATCGATGATTTCGCGCGTACAGTCGCTGGATCGGTCGTTGACGGGCATGATGGTAAGCCGGTCGGCCGGATAGTCCGCGTGCAAGAGGCATAGCAGCGAGCCGGCGATCACTGCCTCTTCGTTATGCGCGGCGACCCGACCTGGCGCTTCGAAATGCCGAGCCTCTCCGCGGCGCGCCAGACCATCAGACCGTCTTCGACGACGGCCTGGATGACCCTGCAGCGGTCCAGTTCCCGCATGCTCATGGTAATCGTGTCGGGTCGTCCCATGATCGCGCTCCAGGCTAGACGGCAAAGCCGCCAGCTTGGCACGCTCCGGGACGGGGTACGACATTTCTATTTGGCTCAACTACGACATTACTATTTGGGTCTAACAACACATGTCCAGGCAAAGTTGAAATGTCCGGGCGCCAGCAAAGTTGAAATGTCCGGTTGTCCGGTGTCATTTCAGCGTTGTTTGTTCTGTTTTTGGGGTGCCCGTCGGGCGGTGGTGCTGGCCTGAAGCGGCAGAGTTGTGATCAGGGTGGGGCGGTCATGCCAGCAGGGCGGATTTGAATTCCCAGGTGTCAAGCTGAAATCAGTTCTCGGTTCCGTTAAGCGGCCACGGTTGCCGCTGTAAGCGTTTTAGCGCTTCCAACATATCGTTCTGATCCAGCGAGCGCTGCGACTTCTTGCCTGGTGGTCGTCCACGCTTGCGGACAACGCCTTCCGTGGCAGGCAAAGAGAGCGATCGTGTGTTGTCGCGTTTCTCCTGGACAAATTGCGCCATCTGCAACACGGCTCCGAGTCGCTTGTTATCGACGATGGCGCCTTGATCGATTTCTGACAGTCGGTCATAGATGGTGTAGGGCAGCGCAGCGCCATTCGCCCGTGGCTCAATCCTACCGTCCGGATAGTGATAGACGTCGATATAGCGCCCAGCAAGCTTCCGATGCTCTGGCGTATCGGCCAGCAGGTAGAGCATCTTGTCGTACTGGATCGTCAGGCTCTTGGAGACGCAGCGCGGCTCGCGCCAGGTAAAGACTAGGTCCAGGTTTTCATCCGATCGCAGTGGTCGATGGGCATCATGGCTGTTGCGCGGTACCTTGGCAAAGCGCGCGTTGTAATCCGCAATGAATTCCGACATGAAGGCGTTGGCGGCCTCCATGGTGCTGATGCCGCGCAGGCGCAGTTCCTTGACCAGGCGATCCTGCAACGTCAGGTGGGTCCGTTCGACGCGGCCCTTGGCTTGGCTGCTGTTGGCGCAAATGCCCTCAATGTTCAGCTCGAACAAGGCCCGGGCAAACTGGGTGTGGCCGTCGCCGCTGGTCGCCCCTTGTTTGTTGACCCGGAAGACACTCGCCTTGTCGCTGTAGAGCGCCACCGGCTTGCCATGGCGCTCCAGGTAGGCGCGTGTTGCGGCAAAGTATGTGAAGGTGGCCTCCGAATGGGTAAAGCGCAACTCCATGATCCGGCTGGTGGCGTCGTCGACATAGACCAGCAGCGTGCAGGCCGGCGCGCGATCCTCGAACCACCGGTGATCGCATCCGTCGATCTGGATCAGTTCACCGAGGCACGCGCGGCGGTTGCGTGGCTGGTAGATCTTTGGTGGCCGCTGTTTGCGTGGCACCCACAGTCCGGCCACCGTCATCAGCCGGCGAATCGTTTCCTTAGACAGCGTCAGCCCATGACGCTCGCGCAGTTTCTCGGCGGCCAGGGTCGGGCCAAAGTCGGCGTAATGCTCGCGGATCAGGCCAAGCGCTACGGATTCGCGATCCACCGGCATGCGATTGTTGCTAGGTCGGCCGCGCCGGCGAGATACCAAGCCCGATGGGCCTTCCTGCTTGTAGCGTTCCAGCAATCGCCGGAACTGCCGGTCGGTGATCTCCAATCGTTCGGCCGCCACGCCGGGCCGCAATTGGCCATCCATCACGGCCTGGACTGTCTTGAGCCTGTCTAATTCCTGCATGCTTACTGTAATGACCTCGGGTCTAGCCATCCTCGGGCGTCTCCATTGCATTCAACCGGGCAGGCTGAATACCATGGACAGGCGCCTCAGGCGGACATTTCAACTTTGCTAGAACCGGACATTACAACTTTGCCGCTACAGCACATGTCCAGGCAAAGTTGAAATGTCCGGTCGCCAGCAAAGTTAAAATGTCCGGTGTGTCTTCAACTTGCTTGGTCAGTTTTTGGGTGTCCCGTAGGGCGGTGGTGCTGGCCTGACACGATTGAATCCAGCTCAGGGTGAGGGCTGTCATGCCAGCGGAGCGAATTTGAGTTCCAGTAATAAGCTGAGATCAGTTCTCCGTTCCGTTAAGCGGCCACGACTGCTTCTGCAACCGCTGCAGCGCCTCCAGCATGTCGTTCTGGCCCAGCGAGCGCTGCGACTTCTTGCCGGGCGGACGTCCTCGTTTGCGGGGAGCTCCCTCAGTGCCAGGCACAGATAGTGACCGCGTGTTGTCGCGCTTCTCCTGAACGTATTGCGCTAATTGCAGCACGTGTCCCAGCCGCTTGTTATCCACGATCGCGCCTTGATCGACTTCCGACAGCTTGTCGTAGATGGTGTAGGGTAGGGCTGTGCCATTGGCCCGAGGCTCGATCCTGCCATCCGGGTAGTGATAGACATCGATGTAGCGACCGGCCAGCTTCCGATGCTCTGGCGTATCGGTCAGCAGGTAGAGCATCTTGTCGTACTGAATCGTCAGGTTCTTTGACACACAGCGTGGCTCGCGCCACGCGAAGATCAGATCCAGGTTCTCATCCGATCGCAGCGGCCGATGGGCGTTGTGCTCATTGCGCGGCACCTTGGCAAAGCGCGCGTTATAGTCGGCGATGAACTCCACCATGAAGGCATTGGCCGCCTCCATCGTATTGATCCCGCGCAGGCGCAGCTCCTTGACCAGGCGGTCCTGCAAGGTCAGGTGCGTGCGTTCGACGCGGCCCTTGGCCTGGCTGCTGTTAGCGCAGATACCTTCGATGTTCAACTCGAACAAGGCCCGCGCAAACTGGGTGTGGCCGTCGCCGCTGGTTGCTCCTTTCTTGTTGACCCGAAAAACGCTGGCCTTGTCGCTGTAGAACGCCACCGGCTTGCCGTGGCGCTCCAGATAGGCCCGCGTCGCCGCAAAGTATGTGAACGTGGATTCCGCATGAGTGAAGCGCAATTCCATGATCCGGCTGGTGGCGTCGTCGACGTACACCAGCAGCGTGCAGGCTGGGGCACGCTCCTCAAACCAGCGGTGATCGCTGCCATCGATCTGGATCAGTTCGCCATAGCAAGCGCGCCGGTTACGAGGCTGGTAGACCTTCGGCGGCCGCTGTTTGCGCGGCACCCACAGGCCGGCCACCGTCATCAGTCGGCGGATCGTTTCCTTGGACAGCGTGAGCCCGTGGCGCTCGCGCAGCTTCTCGGCGGCCAGGGTCGGGCCGAAGTCGGCGTAGTGTTCGCGAATCAGGCCAAGAGCTACGGATTCGCGATCCGCCGGCATGCGATTGTTGCTGGGTCGGCCGCGCCGGCGAGATACCAGCCCGGATGGGCCTTCCTGCTTGTAGCGTTCCAGCAATCGCCGAAACTGCCGGTCGGTGATCTCCAACCGTTCGGCGGCCACGCCGGGCCGCAATTGGCCATCCATCACGGCCTGGACCGTCTTGAGCCTGTCTAATTCCTGCATGCTTACTGTAATGACCTCGGGTCTAGCCATCCTCTGGCGTCTCCATTGCATTCAACCGGGCAGGCTGAATACCACGAATGGAGCACTCAGGCGGACATTTGAACTTTGCCAAATCCGGACATTACAACTTTGCCGCTACAGCACAAAAACGCATAATAATCGTTATGTTAAATCATAGTTGCGGTCCATCCCGGCACGAAGGTCGTCAGGGTTCGGACTGCCGGCCGGCAAGGTGGCAAACCGCCCTCACCATCACAATATAGCTGCCGGGGCGGCCTAACCGCGCCCTGCCGCCAGCCGTTTCAGCGCGGCATCGATGGCCTCCACGGACGCGTGCAGGCCGGCCGCATGTGCTTCATCCCTGAGCTGGCGCAGGTTTTCGCGAAGCGCCGGGGTGCCGCTACCTTCTTTTTCCTGTCCGGCGCTGACCAGCGCGCGGCCCCTGCGGATCAGGAAGTCGCCCCACGGAAACGGCTCGGGCCGCATGTAATCCTGTAGCGCCGCGAGGTAGCGATCCGCTTCCTGCCAGTGCTGCAACGACACGGAAACGTCGATCGCGGCTTCCAGCAGGTCGACGTGGCAATGGCTCACGCAGCCCTGCGCCAGGATCGCCTCGGCCTGCCGCAAGGCGTGGAGCTGCCGGCCGGGATCGCGCGTGGTGCGTGCCAGGAACCCCAGCACGGTAGGGCCGGAGTAGCGCAGCCCGCTGGCGTGGCTCAGTTGCAGCGCCTCGTCGAGCAGTGCCTCGGCTTCCTGCATCTGGCCAAGCGCGCCGAGCGCCAGGCCAAGCCGCGCCAACACCTCGGCCTCGAAGCGCCGCGCGCCCAGCCGGCGCGTCAGCGCCAGGGCCAGCCGCGCGTGCGCTTCGGCGTGCGGCCAGTCGCCGGCCAGCTGCGCGGTCGAGGTCATCACGTCGTAGGCCAGCATCTCGCTGCGCGCATCGCCGATGCGCTGCGCCAGGCGCAGCCCTTCCTCGCAATGGGCCCGCGCCGCATCGAGCTGGTTGAGGAACAGCTCCACCGCGCCCACCATCGGCAGGTTGGCACATTCGATGCGGACAAAGCCGTGCGTTCGCGCCAGCTCGACGCAACGGACAAAATGCGGATGGGCGGTAATCATGCGGCCTTGCTGGTAGTAGGCATCGCCGAGGCCGCCCAGCGCACGCGCTTCGCCCAGCACCGATCCGGCCGCGCGCGCATGGCCGAGGGCGCGCTGGTGGGCGGCCAGGCACCGGTCCATGTCTCCCATCGGGAAATACAGGTTGCCGCGCAGCGATTCGATCTCGGCCAGCCGCTCCGACTGGCCCAGCTTGGCGGCGGCCTGTTCGGCCTCGCGCAGCGCTGACAGGGCCTCTTCATGGCGGTCGAGCAGGCGCAAGGCAGCCGCCGTGCCCTGCCATGCCCGGGCCTGCTGCGCCGGCACGCTGGCAAGTGGCTGGGCCTGCCGGAACGCCTGCAGGGATTGCGCGGCCAGACCCAGGTCCAGCGCCAGCTCGCCGTGCAGGCAGGCAAGCGCCTGCCTGCAGTCATCGTCGCTGGGCAGCCGCTGCGCGCGCTCGACCAGGCGCAGCGCGCGCTCGCCGCGGAAGTGCGCCGCCTCATGCCGTGCCGCGGCGGCATAGGCCTCGGGCGCGCCGGGATCGCCCGCGGCATCCAGGTGCTCGGCCATCAGTGCGGGGTCCCTGCCCTCGTACCAGGCGGCCGCGCGCCGGTGCAGGTTCTGGCGGCGCGACTTGAGCAGCGATGCGTAGACCGCCTCATGGATCAGCGCGTGCATGAACAGGTAGTCCTCGCCTTCCGGCCGTGTCATGGCGGCCATGACCAGGCGCTCGCACGCATAGCCGGGATCCTGGAGCAGGTGCCGCAGCGCGGCGGGGCTGAAGCGCTGGCCCAGCACGGCAGCGGCCTGCAGCGCCTGCCGGTCGGCGCTGGAGAAGCGGTCCAGCCGCGCCAGCACGATGCTCTGCAGCGTCCCGGGCAGCTCTTCCGTGCCAGCTTCCGCGCCCGCCTCGACGCCGCGCAGCAGTTGGTCGAGGAACAGCGGATTCCCTTCGGCCCGGCGGATGCAGGAAGCGGCGACTGCCGGATCGACCTGCCGGTAGCAGGCGGCCAGTTCGTGCGCTTCGGCATCGTCGAGCGGGCCGAGGTCGATGGTGGTCAGCGGCGCGCCCTGGCTGGTCGCGCGCCAGGCCGCATCGATCGGGTCGTGCTCGGGGCGCACGGTCAGCACCAGGACCAGCGCATGGCCGCGCGTTGCGGCCGCCAGCTGCGCCAGGCAATCGAGCACCGTGCGCTCGGCCCAGTGCACGTCTTCGACCACGATCAGCAGCGCTCGCGCGGCGCTGCGGCGGGTGGCCAGCGTCACCATCAGCCGCTGCGCGCCGCGCTGCCTGCTGGCGGGATCCATCGCGGCCAGCGCGGCGGCGTGCTCGGGGGACTGCGGCAGCTCCAGCATGTCGCGCACGAACATCAGCTCTTGCTCGGCAAGTTGCCAGGCGGCGAGCGTGCCTTCGATGGCAGCCACGTTACTGCCTTTCACGTCGGGACCCGGCGCGGCGCCCGTCAGTCTGTGCGCGAGCATGCGCATGGGATCGCCGCCGCTGCCCGCGCCGAAGTCGAGCACCAGGATCCGGTGCGCCTCCAGGCCGCGTTCGCGCGCCAGCGCGACAAAGCGCCCGGCCAGCCGGCTCTTGCCGATGCCGGCCTCGCCGCGGATCAGTACGACGCGGCCATGGCCCGAGCGCAGGCAGCTGTCGGCCACCCCGGCCAGCTGCGCCAGTTCCGCGTGCCTGCCGACGAAGGCATGCTCGGCCGGCGCCTGCTCCACGCCAAGGAAACGCCGCACGCACCACAGCGGGATCGGCTCGGCTACGCCGGGCAGCACGGCGCGGGCCACGCAATCGGCTACCAGGCGCCCGGGCAGCGCCTGGTAGACCCGGTTGGACACCATCGTGCCGCCAGCCTCGGCAGCCTCCATTGCCTGCAGGGCCACGCCGACCGGGCCGCCGGTCAGCGTCATGTCGCTGTCGCCATAGGCCGCCAGCACCTGCCCGCTTGCCAGGCCGACGCGGGCCTGCAGCCGCGATTCGGCGGCCCCGGCCACCCCGGCAACTCGCGCCAACGCTGCATGCAGCGCCCCGGCGGTGTGCAGCGCGCGCTCGGCGTCGTTGCCGTGCGCCACCGGGACCCCGAACACGATGGTCAGCCGGGTGCCGATCTCATCGGTAATGTGTCCGCCACAGGCGCCCGCCAGGGCGCGGGCCTGCTGGCGCCAGCAGCTCAGCGCCTGGTGCAGTTGCTCGGGCTCCAGCGGGCCGCCGGCGCCCTCCTGCAGGCTTGCCACCAGTACCACCGCGTGGCGCAGTTGCGGCTCGGGTGTCAGCGTGGCCGCGGGTGAAATCGCATCCGGTCCCGCAATTTGCCCGCCGCCGTCGTCACCGCCCAGGCTGCCTGGCGCCGGCTCGCGCCGCGCGCGCAGGATGGCCTGGTACAGCGCATCGGTCTCGGGCTCCGGCGACACACCGAGCTCGCGTTGCAACGCTGCCCGGCACAGCCGGTATTGCTTGAGTGCCAGGGCCTGCCTGCCCTGCCGTTCATAGAGCCGGATCAGCGCCCGGTGCACGCCTTCCTGCAGCGGGTCGAGCGCGAGCAGGCGCGTGGCACTGGCAATCGCAAGGTCTGTCGCGCCGGCCTGTTCGTGGTGCCCAAGCAACTTCGCCAGGGCGCCCAGCGCCACGCCGCGCAGGCGCTCGCGCTCGATCGCCAGCCAGTGGTCGAAGGCCGGCGCCGCGGCATGAAAGCCTTCCAGCAAGTCGCCACGGTACAGGTCCGCCGCCCGTGCCAGAGAGGACGGCGTGGCTTCACGGGCACACTGCTCGAACTCGCACACGTCGACCGAAATCTCGCCCAGCATCACGCAGTCGCCTTCCGCCATGAGCACGTGCTGGCCCTGCGTGCCCGCCTCGTCGAGCGCGCGGCGTGCCGCGCTCAGCGCCTGTCGCAGGCTGCTGCGCGCCTGCTCTGCATTGCTTTCCGCCCAGCACAGCGCGGCAAGCTTGTCGCGCGGCTGGGCCCGGCCATGGGCCAGTGCGAGGTAGGCCAGCACGGCGCGCGCCTTGCGCGCCGTCAGCGGAATCGGCGTGCCGTCGGCGGAGCTGAGCTGGAAACCGCCGAACAGGTCTAGACGGGCGCGGGTCATGGGAAGGAACCTGGCAGGCCCATCCGTTATAGGCGACGGCAATGGACTACGCTGCGGCTCCACGCCGCAAAGACAGGTAGCCGTTACTTTTCGGCCCGCGGCAACTTTCACGCTTCTTTCACGCCGGACCGCCGGGCCCGTTCACGGCCCCTGCCTACTATCAGGACAACCCCCGGGGCCGCGCGGCACTACCGTAGCGCGCAATAGCGGCATCAGCGGGCTGATTATCGAGACAAGGGCTGTCTCCATCACACTGGAAGGATTGCGTCATGGCACATACGGATTCGCGGAGTGTTTCGGTTTCAAGCACCAACGCCAGCTCGATCGAGCGCTTCGAGGCAGCACTGGAACTGCTGCACGGTTACTACGGCGACCCGCTCACCGTGATCGATCACGCCCTGGCGGAGGACCCCGGCTTCGTGATGGGGCATGCGCTGCGGGCCGGGATGATGATCACCGCGGGCGACGGCACCGTAGCGCCGCTGCTGCGCGAAAGCGTGGAAGCAGGCGAAGCGCTGTCCGCCAGCGCGAACGAGCGCGAGCGCCGGCATATCGCCGCGGCGCGCGCCTGGCTGGATGGCCATTTCACACGCTCGATCCAGCTCTACGGCGACATCGTGATCGACTACCCGCGCGACAGCCTGGCGCTGCAGGTAGCCCATATCGGGGACTTCCTGCTCGGGCAGTCCACCCTGCTGCGCGACCGCATCGCCCAGGTGCTGCCCCACTGGAACACCCGTGTGCCGGGCTTCGGCTATGTGCTCGGCATGCATGCCTTCGGCCTCGAGGAAACGCACCGGTACGAGCAGGCCGAGGAACGCGGCCGCTTCGCGCTGGAACTGAACCCGCGCGATCCCTGGGCGATCCACGCCGTGGCCCACGTGATGGAAATGCAGGGCCGCCAGGACGAAGGCATCGACTGGCTGAGCGGGCGTGCCGGCGACTGGTCGCAGGACAACATGATGGCCGTGCACAACTGGTGGCACCTGGCGCTGTTCCATCTGGAGCTCGGCCACGCCAGGCAGGTACTGGACATCTACGACGCGCACATCCGCGAGAACCAGTCTTCGGTCGCGCTGGAACTGATCGATGGCTGCGCCATGCTGTGGCGCCTGCACCTGCGCGGCATCGACGTGGGCTCGCGCTGGGACGAGCTGGCCGATACCTGGCAGGCCCGCGGCGCGCAAGGGTACTACGCCTTCAACGACACCCATGCGGCGATGGCCTTCCTGTGCGCCGGGCGCGATGACGCGCTCGCCGCCCTGCTCGCCGGCATGCGCGCCGCGGCGGCCGGAAGCGGCTGCAACGCGATGATGACGCGCGATGTCGGCCTGCCGGTGACCGAGGCCCTGGTCGCCTTCTCGCGGCGCGACTACGATCGCAGCATCGAGCTGCTGATGCCGGTGCGCCAGATCGCGCACCGCTTCGGCGGCAGCCATGCCCAGCGCGACCTGATCAACCTGACCCTGATCGAGTCGGCGCTGCGCGGCGAACGCGCCAACCTGGCCTGCGCGCTGGCGGCCGAACGCATGGAGCTGAAGCCGATGAACCCCAGCCTCAGCAAGCTGGCGCAGCGCGCCTCCGCGCTGCAGCGCGAAGCGGCGGACGGCACGCGCGACGCGGCGGCCGTGAAGGCGGCATAAGGTTGGGACGACGGGTGCGTGGCTCGGTGACAACCGCTATGTTGCCTCGTAAGCCACCATGGCCAAGGCGCGTGCGCCCGCGGCCACCCCCACCGTCTGCGAGGGCGGCTGCGGCTTGAGCAGCGCGCTGCTGGTCAGCACATTGGCGGCACTGACGGTATAGCTGCCAGGAGCCAGGTTGGACAGCGTGGTCGGCTGGGTCACGGTCTGGCGGAACTCGCCGGGCCCCAGTACCGTGATGGCCGCCGACGTCCCGGACGGCAGGCCGGAGATGGAGATCATCAGCGTGCCGGTGCCGCCGTCATTGCCCTCTTCGTCGCCGCCCCCTCCGCAGGCTGCGATGCCAAGGCAGCAGGCGACGAAGAATTGGCAAAGCGAAGATCGAAGTGCTACGGACATGACACGCTCCCTTCCAGGCCCGGGCACAGGCGGTCATCCCATCGCGTTCTGGCGCGATGGGCGTGGAACCTTTTAATTACAGGGCGTGCCAGGTAGCGGCGTCCCGTAACTGGTGATCCCATGACAGGTATCGCCTTGCTTGAGGGGGCCGTCCGCGCTCGCTTCCGGGTCCATGGGAAATTTACCGACCTTGGTGCAGCAGAATCGGAATTCCGTCGCAGGCGCCGGAGAATTCACCACTGCGGGAGAAGCCATGGCGGATCGCTCAGCCGGCATGGCGTGCTCAGGGGCGGGAACGCTTTTCGTCACTTGCGCAGACTTGGGAGGTGGCGCAGGCGCCGGAACATTTTTCGTTGCCGGGAAAGCCCGGGTGGGTTGCTCAGCTTTGGGGATGCTTTTTGGAGCCGCAGGGACCTTGATGCCTGGATCGACGCTCCGCTCCTGTGCCCCGGGAGAGACGCACTGACTGTTCTCGCAGATTCGCTCCCCTTTGCACTGCATGTCGTATTGGCATCCAGCGGCTCCGGCGTAAGGCGCAACCCCAGCCGCCATGGATATGCCGAGAAGCACGCCTAGCGCTTTCATATCTAGCTCTTGCTCCTTAGCCGTTTGGGCGCCCTTCATGCTTGCTCGGAGCCGGCGCTCTTGCGCCAGCCTGAGCCCCCTGGTCCTCAGGGCACCGCTTCTAGTATGGGATGCGCGCGCGCTGAGCGCCACCCTGGCCGGCCGGTCTTGCTGCGCGCCCTTGTGCCAGGCAGGGCTTTGACGAAGAGGACGATCCGCCTATACCAGTATGTACGCTTTTCGCACAGTCCCCCTTGCATCCGGAGTCGGATACGGAAGCACGCCGGGCTGGCGTCAACGGCGCGATCTTCGACCCCTTCGACTTCTCACGCTGCCCTAAACCGGGGAAGCAACATGCCAGACGTAACCTCAGACGGTGTTCGTATCCACTACGAGATCAAGGGCCAGGGTTCAACCGTTCTCTTGTTGGCCGGGCTTGCGGGAGTGGGTGCATCCTGGGGACCGCAGATTGATCTGTTCGCCTCGCATCACCAGGTGATCATCCCGGACCACCGGGGAACCGGTGCATCTGAGCACACCGCCCGCGACATGACGATTCCTCAGCACGCGCGAGACATGGCGCGGATTGTCGAGGCCGTCGGATGCGGACCAGTCCATGTCGTCGGTTCTTCAACCGGCGGCGCCATCGCGCAGCTACTGGCGATCCGTCACCGCGAGTTATTGCGCAGCGCAACCATTGTCTCCTCGATTGCTCGCGCGGATGCGTTCTACCGTCGCCAGTTCGCCATGCGGCAACGCATGCTGAACGATTCCGGCCTGCGCGCCTCGACGGAGGCCAACGCGCTGTTCCTGTTCGATGCGCGATTCATGCGCGAGCACCCGCAGCAGGTGCAGGCATGGGTGGACGCGACAGCGGCCGGCACATTTGAACCAGAGATCGGCTTTGCCCGCATCGAGATGATCGTCGGTCATGACGCCTTCGAGGACCTTCCTTCTATCTCGACACCGACGCTGGTAGTGGTGGGTGAGCGCGACTTCTGCGCCCCGCCCTACTTCTCCGCGGAGATTGCCGCGCGAATCCCCGGCGCCGAGCTTGTCATGCTGGACGGCGGCCACTTCATCTTCCTGGAGCAGCCGCACCTGCTGTACGACACCGTTGCGGGCTTTATCGCCAGGCACGAATGATCGTCGTGCGCACAGGCCACACTGATCCGCTCGGCGCTGGCAGCCCTTGCAAAGGAACGCCCCATGTGGATGAACTGGCTTCTCGTATTCGTGCCGATCGCGATTGCCCTGGAATTCCTCGCGGCCGACCAGCATCTGCTCATTTTCCTGACTTCTGCCGTGGCCATCCTTCCCCTTGCGGGACGGATGGGCCATGCCACCGAGCAGTTGGCAGAGCGGCTGGGCGAGGCCATCGGTGGCTTGCTCAATGCGACATTCGGCAATGCGGCGGAGCTGATCATTGCACTGGTTGCCTTGCGTGCAGGCCTTCATCAGGTCGTGGAAGCCTCCATCGTCGGTTCCATTGTCGGCAACCTGCTGCTGGTGTTTGGCGCCGCGATGCTCGCGGGGGGCATTCGCTATCCCGAGCAACGGTTCAACCCGCGCGGTGCGCGTTCGCAGGCGACCATGCTCATACTGTCGGCGATCGCGCTGGTCCTCCCTGCCAGCTTCGAAGCCGTAGCGGACAGATCAGACGTGCTGTACCGGCTCAGCGTCTGTATTTCCATTGCGCTGCTTGTCATCTACGCGCTGTATCTGTTGTTTTCGTTGGTCACTCATCCTGCGCTGTTCCGCAGTGCACACGAAGCCGGGATGGCGGCGACAGAACGCGAGAAAGACAAGCCACCTGCCAACGCCCCCCGCGCGCTAGCGATACTGGCGGCAGCCACCGTCGGGACGGCGTGGATGAGCGAGATCATGGTGGGCGCTATTGGCCCCATGATGCACGCCTACGCCCTCAGCGAAATTTTTGTCGGCGCGTTCGTCGTGGCAATCCTGGGCAATGCAGCCGAACATGCATCGGCCATTACCGCAGCCATCAGAAATCGCATGGACCTTTCGTTTTCCATTGCGGTGGGATCCAGCGTCCAGGTGGCACTTTTCGTCGCGCCAGTCCTGGTGCTCGTCAGCCATTTTCTCGGTCCGGCTCCGATGGACCTGGCCTTTCGTCCAGCCCTGGTACTCATTGTGGTCCTGTCAGTGCTGGTCACGGCGCAAATGGCAAGCGACGGACGCGCCGACTGGTTCAAGGGCACGCAACTCCTGATGGTCTATTTCGCGCTTGCCCTCACCTTCTTCTTCCTGCCGCGCTAACTCATGGCCGGCCACGGCTGAAGCGCAAGTGACAAGCTCGACAGTTAGCTCGCGAGTCGTCAAGGCATCTGGAGTCTGATTGATCTGCATCAGATCCCCATGGTGACGGATGCCTATGGTGTCATCAGGATCTTGCAATTCCGATATGGATGCGGACTCAAGATCCACTCGACCTCCCGGGAGGGGCACCATGAATAACCAACTTGCCGCCTGGCATACCGACCATATCAACTTCGCCAGCCTGCTCGACCTGTTGGAGAGAGAGGTGAGCGCCTTTTACCAGGAGGAGCAGCCAAACTACGGTTTGATGGAGCTGATCATCGAGTACATGCGCAAGTATGGCGATTGCGTTCACCATCCTCGGGAGGATGTTGCATACGCGCTGCTCGTCGAGCGAGACCCAGGCATGCGCATTGTGATCAGCCGGCTTCTGCAAGAGCATCGTGTGATTGCAGCGGTAGGCGAGGATTTGCTCAACCGGCTTCATGAAGCGGAACGAGATGTCATAACGTCGCGAACGGCGCTGGAAGCCGCTGCCGCCATGTACCTTGCCTACTATCGCAATCATCTCTCCACCGAGGAGAAACAGGTCATGCCCCGTGCCGCACACTTGCTAACCGAAGAAGATTGGGCAGCGGTCGCGGCCATTGAGCCGGCCAGCGTCGATCCATTATTTGGAGAAGATGTACACCAGCGTTTCGCAGCCTTGCGGAGACTGATTGACGGCGAAGCAAGTGTGTATATCCCCTCCCCTGATCATCACGAGCTGGCTTGAAACCACGACCCCGATGCCGCATCCAAGGCCTCGCAAAGAAGGTTGTGCGGTATCCGTCCCTTCCCCCACCCAAGCGCACTGCACCGGCCCCCAACTAACCCTAACTGTCCCGAACAGCAAAATTTTTGTCCCGCCACGTCAAATGGAGGCGCGGCGATTTCACATACTGATAGCAGCGCTTCCCCTCCATCCACCGATTCGGCAAGACAGCACAAGCGAAAGGGAGTGAGAGCGACACGCCGTCCCGCGCGACGCCACTGTAGATCCCCCTTGCGAGTTTCCGTCATGTTCGCCATTGCCTGTTGGTTGATTTTCTCCGTTCTGGTCGGCTTCTTTGCCAACGGGCTGGGGCGCTCCGGCGCGGCCTGGACGACTTTCTCGATGATCTTCAGCCCGTCCCTTGGCTTGCTTCTTGTGGCCATCCTTGACGAGAAGCCGGTGCAGTCTCGCTTCGCAAGAGGCCTGGCTCTGATGCGGCTGCTGGCGGTCCGACCCCAATAGACTCCCTCCCTGCCCAGCATTGCCCGCACGCCCGAGCCATGGGTTATATGACATGGCTACCGGCGGAGGCTGCTGGAGTCCTGCGTGGAACGCACTCGCGAGTTCTACCGCCTGCTCGGCGTCAACGCTTGCCCGCGCTTCATTTCCGAAGAACTCCGTCTGGTCGAAGCGTAGCAGGCGTCCGCTCAGCTGACGTGAAGGGGCATGCAGATTGCCGTAGATATGCCGAAGGATATTGTGCGACTGGATAAAGCTGCCGTTATTGATATACGGCGGCTGGTTGGTGCCTAACGGCGAATCCTCGGCATTGTCGGTGATGATCGAATGGCCAGCCGGCACGCTGTCGTCAAAGAAGATGTTGTCAACGTGATATACCGGTTGCCGTAAGGCGGTGGCTGGCGAAGTCGGACTGGCCGAAAGTAAAGTCGATATAGTTGTATCCCTGATATCGAGGTCAATACCGGATACTGGGTGGCACAGACGCTTGCGGCACAGGCGGCGCCGGCGGGAGCTAAAGTCGAAACTGGTGTACGGGCGGGGAATTTGAGGCGCGGAGTAGAGGGCGGTGGAGCTTTCCGCTGAGAATCTGATTGTCGAGATCGGAAACCAGCACAAGAAAGGTCCACCATGAGCAAGGATAAAGGGAAAGAAGCAGTCGGTCTATCGGAAATCGGGCTTGGGCTCGAGGAGCTGATCAGGCGCGGGGCTCGGCGGGTCATCCAGGAGGCGATTGAAGTGGAGCTGGCAGAGCTGCTTGAGCAGTTCAGTAACGTCAAGACGTTGAGCGGGCAGCGCGCCGTGGTTCGCAATGGCTACCTCCCGGAGCGCGAGGTGCTGACGGGGGCCGGCCCGATTGCCGTGAAGGTGCCCAAGGTGCGCGATCGGTCCGGGTCTGGCGTGAAGTTCAACTCGGCGATCGTGCCGCCGTATGTGAGGAAGTCGCCGCGGGTGAGTGCAGCGCTGCCCTGGCTGTATCTGAAGGGAGTATCGACAGGCGACATGAGCGAGGCGTTGTCGGTGCTGCTTGGTGAGGATGCCAAAGGGCTATCGGCCAACGTGGTGAGCCGATTGAAGGCGCAGTGGGCAGACGAGCATGCGAGCTGGAATCAGCGTGATCTGTCGGCGGCGCGCCATGTGTATTGGTGGGTGGACGGCATCCACACGGGTCTGCGTAGCGAGGGATCGGACGGGCAATGCCTGCTGGTCATCATCGGCGTTACGCCAGACGGCAGGAAGGAGCGCGTGGCGATCGGTGACGGCTATCGGGAATCGAAGGCATCGTGGGTGGAAGTACTGTTGGACCTGAAATCCCGCGGCCTGCAGGCTGGCCCGCTGGCGGCGGTCGGCGATGGCGCCATGGGATTCTGGGCTGCCCTGGAGGAGGTGTTCCCGGCCACGCGCGCCCAGCGTTGCTGGTTCCACAAGATGGGCAATGTCCTGAACGCCTTGCCCAAGTCCCAGCACGGCCGCGCCAAGGCAGATCTGCAGGCGATTTGGATGGCGGCCACCAGGGCAGATGCCTATGCTGCCTTCGATCGCTTTGCGACGATCTACGGCGCCAAGTACCCCAAGGCCACCGGCGTGCTCACCAAGGACCGAGACAGCCTGCTGACCTTCTACGACTTCCCGGCCGAGCACTGGCAGCACATCCGCACGACCAACGCGATTGAGTCGACCTTCGCGACCGTGCGTCACCGCACGACGCGCACGCGCAATTGCGTGTCACGAGCGACTTTCCTTGGCCTGGCCTTCAAGCTGATCGAGGAAGCCGAGAAAACATGGCGCCGCATCAAAGGTGCCGAACACATCGAACTGCTCTTGAAGGGCGTCCCCTTCAAGGACGGTGCCCCGGCGCAAGACAATCCGCCGGTTCAGCAGAAACTCGCCGCCTGACGACCGGCCACGATCAACCTTCATACACCAGATTTGACTTTATCTCCGCCGGCGGATCAGGTGGCAGAAGCATAGTCGCTGGCCTGGCGGCCGCTGCACCATTCTAGGCGTGACCGCCAAAGCAAAAACCCCTCGCAGCACACGCTGTCGAGGGGTTTTGCACAATAAGAGCCTGGCGATGACCTACTTTCACACGGGTAATCCGCACTATCATCGGCGCGGAGCTGTTTCACGGTCCTGTTCGGGATGGGAAGGGGTGGTTCCAGCTCGCTATGGTCACCAGGCATGAGGGGTTGTGGCGCTGGGGTTCAAGCCAGCGTCACGAATCGGGATGTAGTTGGGGTTGTGCGTATCTGGCACAGACACGATCACACACACCAGGTGAAACACACTGGTTATAGGATCAAGCCTTACGGGCAATTAGTACTGGTTAGCTTAACGCATTACTGCGCTTCCACACCCAGCCTATCAACGTCCTGGTCTCGAACGACCCTTCAAGGAGGTCAAGCCTCCAGGGAATCCTCATCTTCAGGCGAGTTTCCCGCTTAGATGCTTTCAGCGGTTATCTCTTCCGTACATAGCTACCCTGCGATGCCTCTGGCGAGACAACAGGTACACCAGCGGTACGTCCACTCCGGTCCTCTCGTACTAGGAGCAGCCCCCGTCAAGATTCCAACGCCCACGGCAGATAGGGACCAAACTGTCTCACGACGTTTTAAACCCAGCTCACGTACCTCTTTAAATGGCGAACAGCCATACCCTTGGGACCGGCTACAGCCCCAGGATGAGATGAGCCGACATCGAGGTGCCAAACACCGCCGTCGATATGAACTCTTGGGCGGTATCAGCCTGTTATCCCCAGAGTACCTTTTATCCGTTGAGCGATGGCCCTTCCATTCAGAACCACCGGATCACTATGTCCTGCTTTCGCACCTGCTCGACTTGTCGGTCTCGCAGTTAAGCACGCTTTTGCCATTGCACTTTAGGTACGATGTCCGACCGTACCAAGCGTACCTTCGAACTCCTCCGTTACACTTTGGGAGGAGACCGCCCCAGTCAAACTGCCTACCATGCACTGTCCCGACCCGGATTCACGGGCCAAGGTTAGAACCTCAAACAAACCAGGGTGGTATTTCAAGGACGGCTCCACGTGAACTGGCGTCCACGCTTCAAAGCCTCCCACCTATCCTACACAGATCGGTTCAAAGTCCAATGCAAAGCTACAGTAAAGGTTCATGGGGTCTTTCCGTCTAGCCGCGGGGAGATTGCATCATCACAAACACTTCAACTTCGCTGAGTCTCGGGAGGAGACAGTGTGGCCATCGTTACGCCATTCGTGCAGGTCGGAACTTACCCGACAAGGAATTTCGCTACCTTAGGACCGTTATAGTTACGGCCGCCGTTTACCGGGACTTCAATCAAGAGCTTGCACCCCATCATTTAATCTTCCGGCACCGGGCAGGCGTCACACCCTATACGTCCACTTTCGTGTTTGCAGAGTGCTGTGTTTTTATTAAACAGTCGCAGCCACCATTTTATTGCAACCCCTTCACCCTTCTGGCGCAGGCCAGTCAAGCTACCAGGGCGTACCTTATCCCGAAGTTACGGTACCAATTTGCCGAGTTCCTTCTCCCGAGTTCTCTCAAGCGCCTTAGAATACTCATCTCGCCCACCTGTGTCGGTTTGCGGTACGGTCTCGTATGACTGAAGCTTAGAGGCTTTTCTTGGAACCACTTCCAATTGCTTCGCAGCACTAGGCCGCTCGCCCCGCATCCTTGAATCCCGCGCCCGGATTTGCCTGAGCGCCTTCTCCAATGCAGGGACCGGGACTTCCAACACCCGGACAACCTTCCGCGATCCGTCCCCCCATCGCATCATACGACGGTGCAGGAATATTAACCTGCTTCCCATCAGCTACGCATCTCTGCCTCGCCTTAGGGGCCGACTCACCCTACGCCGATGAACGTTGCGTAGGAAACCTTGGGCTTACGGCGAGGGGGCCTTTCACCCCCTTTATCGCTACTCATGTCAGCATTCGCACTTCTGATACCTCCAGCATCCTTTACAAGACACCTTCACAGGCTTACAGAACGCTCTCCTACCACGCGTGCGCTCCTTTAAATCCACTAGCATTGGCCACCACGATCATTGTGGGTGGCTTTGTCAATGCTGCGCATCGACAAGCTTGGTGCACTTAAAGGAACGCACGCGTCCGCAGCTTCGGTATATAGCTTAGCCCCGTTACATCTTCCGCGCAGGACGACTCGATCAGTGAGCTATTACGCTTTCTTTAAAGGGTGGCTGCTTCTAAGCCAACCTCCTGACTGTTTTAGCCTTCCCACTTCGTTTCCCACTTAGCTATATTTGGGGACCTTAGCTGGCGGTCTGGGTTGTTTCCCTCTTGACACCGGACGTTAGCACCCGATGTCTGTCTCCCGTGATTGCACTCTTCGGTATTCGGAGTTTGCTATGGCGGGGTAATCAGCAATAGACCCCCCAACCATGACAGTGCTCTACCCCCGAAGGTGAGACACGAGGCACTACCTAAATAGTTTTCGGAGAGAACCAGCTATTTCCAGATTTGTTTAGCCTTTCACCCCTATCCACAGCTCATCCCCTAACTTTTCAACGTTAGTGGGTTCGGTCCTCCAGTACGTGTTACCGCACCTTCAACCTGGCCATGGATAGATCATCTGGTTTCGGGTCTACACCCAGCGACTCAACGCCCTGTTCGGACTCGCTTTCGCTACGCCTGCCCTAATCGGTTAAGCTTGCCACTGAATGTAAGTCGCTGACCCATTATACAAAAGGTACGCCGTCACCCCGCTTTAAGCGCTCTCGCGCTTAAACCGCTTTGCGCGCCAGTGCTGCTATTTCACACTGAGGTCTTTTGGCGATCCTCACTGCGTGAGGTTCGCCGAAAGCGCTTAAAGCGGGGCTCCGACTGTTTGTATGCATGCGGTTTCAGGATCTATTTCACTCCCCTCCCGGGGTTCTTTTCGCCTTTCCCTCACGGTACTGGTTCACTATCGGTCGATCACGAGTATTTAGCCTTGGAGGATGGTCCCCCCATCTTCAGACAGGATTTCACGTGTCCCGCCCTACTTGTCGTACACCTAGTTCCACAACGCTGTTTTCGCATACAGGGCTATCACCTGCTAGGGCCGGGCTTTCCATCCCGTTCTGCTAACAACACTGCTAAAGAGTACAAGGCTGTTCCCATTTCGTTCGCCACTACTTTGGGAATCTCGGTTGATTTCTGTTCCTGCAGCTACTTAGATGTTTCAGTTCGCCGCGTTCGCTTCCCACACCTATGGATTCAGTGTGGGATGACCCATACGGGCCGGGTTTCCCCATTCGGACATCTCCGGATCAAAGCTCGTTTGCCAGCTCCCCGAAGCTTTTCGCAGGCTACCGCGTCCTTCATCGCCTGTGATCGCCAAGGCATCCACCACATGCACTTGTTCGCTTGACCCTATAACAAGTGTGTCTCGAGGACACGACTCACTACAGGTTGAGTTCTCGCATTTGTGCCGTATTCCAAGTCATCTTTCGATCACTTTAAATACATTTTGGTTGATACAATCACAACCCGGTATCGCGTTTGCTACTGCAGCGTCTCATCAACGCTCGCGCGACACCTTTACTACATCCCATATTGTTAAAGAACAGCCGATCCGCAGGTCAGACCCGCGATCGCTTGGCAATGCCAAATGCAAGCGCTCAAGCCTTAAGCGCTTGCATTTGGCCACCTGGCCTTCACCAACAAACTACCGATAAGTGTGGACGCTCAACGTAGGATGCACGCTCTGAAAGGAGGTGATCCAGCCGCACCTTCCGATACGGCTACCTTGTTACGACTTCACCCCAGTCATGAACCCTGCCGTGGTAATCGCCCTCCTTGCGGTTAGGCTAACTACTTCTGGCAAAACCCACTCCCATGGTGTGACGGGCGGTGTGTACAAGACCCGGGAACGTATTCACCGCGGCATGCTGATCCGCGATTACTAGCGATTCCAGCTTCACGTAGTCGAGTTGCAGACTACGATCCGGACTACGATGCGTTTTCTGGGATTAGCTCCCCCTCGCGGGTTGGCAACCCTCTGTACGCACCATTGTATGACGTGTGAAGCCCTACCCATAAGGGCCATGAGGACTTGACGTCATCCCCACCTTCCTCCGGTTTGTCACCGGCAGTCTCTCTAGAGTGCTCTTGCGTAGCAACTAGAGACAAGGGTTGCGCTCGTTGCGGGACTTAACCCAACATCTCACGACACGAGCTGACGACAGCCATGCAGCACCTGTGTCCACTTTCCCTTTCGGGCACCTAAGGCATCTCTGCTTCGTTAGTGGCATGTCAAGGGTAGGTAAGGTTTTTCGCGTTGCATCGAATTAATCCACATCATCCACCGCTTGTGCGGGTCCCCGTCAATTCCTTTGAGTTTTAATCTTGCGACCGTACTCCCCAGGCGGTCAACTTCACGCGTTAGCTACGTTACTGAAGAAATGAATCCCCAACAACTAGTTGACATCGTTTAGGGCGTGGACTACCAGGGTATCTAATCCTGTTTGCTCCCCACGCTTTCGTGCATGAGCGTCAGTGACGTCCCAGGGGGCTGCCTTCGCCATCGGTATTCCTCCACATCTCTACGCATTTCACTGCTACACGTGGAATTCTACCCCCCTCTGACATACTCTAGCCTGACAGTCACAAGCGCCATTCCCAAGTTAAGCTCGGGGATTTCACGCCTGTCTTATCAAACCGCCTGCGCACGCTTTACGCCCAGTAATTCCGATTAACGCTCGCACCCTACGTATTACCGCGGCTGCTGGCACGTAGTTAGCCGGTGCTTATTCTTCCGGTACCGTCATCCACGCCAGGTATTAACCAGCGCGATTTCTTTCCGGACAAAAGTGCTTTACAACCCGAAGGCCTTCTTCACACACGCGGCATTGCTGGATCAGGGTTGCCCCCATTGTCCAAAATTCCCCACTGCTGCCTCCCGTAGGAGTCTGGGCCGTGTCTCAGTCCCAGTGTGGCTGATCGTCCTCTCAGACCAGCTACTGATCGTCGCCTTGGTAGGCTCTTACCCCACCAACTAGCTAATCAGACATCGGCCGCTCCTGTAGCGCGAGGCCTTACGGTCCCCCGCTTTCACCCTCAGGTCGTATGCGGTATTAGCTAATCTTTCGACTAGTTATCCCCCACTACAGGGCACGTTCCGATGTATTACTCACCCGTTCGCCACTCGCCACCAGGCCGAAGCCCGTGCTGCCGTTCGACTTGCATGTGTAAGGCATGCCGCCAGCGTTCAATCTGAGCCAGGATCAAACTCTTCAGTTCAATCTCTGTGTGGGTCCGAAGACCCTCGCTCTTTCGAGCGGTCGCTCACTCTCAGAAAACTGACTGACCAGATCCGAAGACCCGGTCACGTTTTGCTGTGCGAGCACTGTATAACTTGTAAGCTAAAAGACCGAAGTCTTTCGCATCCGTTATCAAGCGCCCACACTTATCGGTGTTTGTTTGTTAAAGAACTTGCGCGATTCGCTTTGCTTGTCGCGTCGCTGCTTTGTCAGCAGCGAAGGAGCGAGACTATAAAGAAATTTCGTCGATCAATCAATCATTTTCGAGAAATTTTTTAATTCTGCAAGGCGTGCTCTTTTGAGCGAAGCCTCGCAGGTCTTTTTCCTCCCCCGTTGCGCGGTGCCTTGCGAACGGGGGGCGAATATTAATGGCCCCGTACCCTGGCTGGCAAGCTTTTTCGAAAATAATCTGAGAGAGCATTACTCGGCACTTGCAAGTTGCCGGTCCATACGACTGGCTAACTTCGGGAGGTCAGCCAAAGCGCACGGGGTCGTAAGGCGAGGCGTCGACCCACGGCTGCTCGCCGTCCATCAACTCGGCCAGCAGCCGGGCCGTGACGGGGCCCAGCGTAAAACCCTGATGCCCATGCCCGAAGTTGAACCACAGGCCGGGATGGCGCGGCGCCTGCCCGACGATCGGCCGCATGTCGGCGACGCAAGGCCGGGCGCCCAGCCAGGGCGTGTCCTCGACCGGCGCGCCCATCCGTACGAGTTCACGCGCGTGGCGCTCGGCATTGCGCAGCTGCACCGGCGTCGGCGCCGCATCGTGATGGGCAAACTCGGCGCCGGTGGTCAGGCGCAGCCCACGCTTCATCGGCGCCAGGAGGAACCCGTTCTCGACATCCAGCAGCGGCAGGCTCGGCATGGATTCGACCGCATAGTGGCGGTGGTAGCCACGCTTGACGAACAGCGGGAAGCGGTAGCCGAGCGGCCGGATCAGCGCCGAGGCCCACGGCCCCAGGGTAACGACAGCGTGGGCGGCGTTGACCGGGCCCTCGTCCGTCGTCACGGTCCAGCCGCTTCCCGCCTGCCTTAGCGTCATCGCGTCGCCGCGGCGCACGATGCCACCGGCCTGCGAGTACAGCGTGGCATAGCGGCTGACCAGCTCGCCGGGATCCGCAATGGTCCAGGGATCGCGCCAGTGGATCGCGCCGGCCAACGGCCCGCACCACGCCGGGTCGGTTGCGGTAATGCCGGCCCGGTCCAGGATCCGGTAGTCAAGCCCGTGCTGCTGCCCGACTTCCGTCGCGGCACGCGCGGCGTCGTCGAAGGCTGCGGCGCTGCGATAGCCCTGCAGCCATCCTGACTTGCGCACGAGGTCCTCGGCGCCGGCCAGCGCAATGAGGCGTTCGTGCTCGGTCAGGCAATGGCGGATCAGCGCGCTGTAGGCCGCGATGGTGCCGGCATAGCGGTCGGGTGCCGATTCGCGCCAGTAGCGCGCCAGCGGGGGCAGCAGGCTGGCGAGCGCGCCTGGGTGGTAGTGGACATCGTTACCCTGCCGGGCCACCACGCGCAGCACGGCCGCCCACTCGCGCGGAAAGGCGTAGGGCTGCACTGCTTCACGCTGGATGATGCCGGCGTTGCCATAAGACGTTTCCCTGCCCGGCTCGCGCCGATCGACCAGCACGACTGCATGGCCGCGCTGGCGCAGCGCCAGTGCCGTGCAGACGCCGACCATGCCGGCGCCGAGTACTACGATGTCCTTTGTCATGATGTCCGATGCGGTGCCTGGGGCACGGCAGGTTTTGTGATACGGGTGTCCAAAGCCCGATTCTGCATTGGGCGCGGACGCTGCGGAATATCGGCCGCAGGCAATTATTGGAATCCTTGGTTGCCGATCCGGCAATCAAGCGCTGGACATGCGCGCGATCGCCTCGGCCAGGTGCTGCACGAAGGCGCGCCCCGCCGGCGGCAGGTTGCGGCGGGCTAGCGTCTGGATCTCGATATAGCGCTCGTTCATTTCGCGGTCGCGCAACGGTACCGCGGCAATGCTGCCTTGCGCCAGCCGTTGCCGGACCGATAGCTCGCCATAGAAAGCAACGACGCCACCACCCGCCGTCGTAAAGCCGACCAGCGAATCCAGGTTGTTGCTGGAAAAGACGGTCTGGTAGCTCAACCCCTGCCGGCTGCAACTGGTGTCGAGCAGCTGCCGCAGCGAGCTTTCCTTCGGCGGCAGCGCCAGCGGATAGCCGATGACCTGGGACAGCGATACCTGGCGCTGGCCGGCAAGCGGATGGTCCGGCGCCATGATGGCGAGCACCGGCGCCGGATGGCGCAGCTCCACTTCGATATCGAGCTCGGGCAACCCGCTCAGCGTGATGCCGATGTCCGCCTCGCCGTCCCGGATGCGGCGGGCGATGTCGCCCTGAGGGCAGACGTGGAGGTCGAAGCGGATCCCACCATACTTTTCGCGGAAGCTGGCGGCCAGTTCCGGGATGAAGTCGTGCGCAATACCCTCCACACTTGCCAGGCGCACCTGGCCGACGCGCAGGCCGCGCAGCGCCTGGATATCGGCGGTGACGCGATCGATCTCCTGCTGGGCGCGCTTGGCGTGTGCGGCGAGCAGCTCTCCCGCAGCGTTGGGGACGAGGCCGCGGGCGCGCCGGTCGAACAGCAGCGTATCCATTTCGCTTTCCAGCTTGGCGATCTGCCGGCTCACCGCCGACGGCGCCACGTTGAGCTTGAGCGCGGCGTCCTTGACCGAGCCGGTGCGCACGACTTCAAGGAAATAGCGGACAGCTGTTTCTTGCAGGATGCGGTAGGACATGAGCGGATATTGCGGGGGGCGATCGGCATCCGCCGACCAGGGTCCATTCTACGGATTGCTGTTTTGGCAATCAAGCTTTCGAAACATTGCCACGATTCCGAGTCGGATCGGTCGTACGATGGGTTCAACGCGGTCACAGCCCTTCCACCGCACTGCATCGAGTCCTACCTGCCGGAGCCTCTTCATGCGATCCACCGCTCACCGCCCGCACTTGTTCCTGTCCGCCTGCAGCCTGGCTGCCGCCGCCGTGCTGGCGCCCGCTCCGGCTGGGGCCCAGGGCGGGTATCCGTCGAAGCCGATCCAGCTTGTCCTGCCCTTCCCGCCCGGTGGTGCCACCGACCTCGTCGGGCGCACGATCGCGCGCAAGCTTGGCGAACGGCTGGGCCAGACCGTGGTGGTCGAGAACCGGCCTGGCGCCGGCACCGTGGTCGCGGCGAGCTATGTGGCCAAGTCGGCACCGGACGGCTACACGCTGATGGCCACCTCGGGTACCACATTCACCGTCAACCCCTCGGTCTACGCCAGGCTGCCGTATGACCCGCAAAAGAACTTCGAGCCGATCGGCCTGATCGGCTCGACTGGCCTGGTGCTGCTGGCCAACCGCGACGTGCCGGTCAACAACCTCAAGGAGTTCGTCAGCGCAGTCAAGGCGCAGCCCGGCAAGTACTCGTACGGCTCGTTCGGCGCCGGCACCACCGCGCACTTCGCCGGCGAGGAACTGCTGAACCTCATCGGCACGAAGCTGCTGCATGTCCCGTACAAGGGCAGCGCGCCGGCGATGACCGACCTGATCGGGGGCCAGATCCCATTCAGCGTCGATACCGTCGCGGCGGCGATCCCGCAACTGAAGTCCGGCAAGATCAAGGCCATCGCGGTCACGACGGCGAAGCGCTCGACGCTGCTGCCCAATGTGCCGACCGTGGCGGAAAGCGGCTACCCCGGCATGGATACCAGTACCTGGATCGCGTTGGTCGGGCCGCGCGGCCTGCCGGAAGACGTCCGGGCGAAGCTGGAGAAGGCGCTGGCCGACACCATCGCCGATCCGGCCACACGCAGCCAACTGGCGGACAGCGGCATCGAGCCGTCGTTCGCACCCGGCAAGCAGGTCGCCGCCATGATCGACAAGGAGATCCCGCAGATGCGCGCGATCGCGCAGCGGGCCAACATCAGGCTCGACTGACCTTTCCTGGCACCGCGCCACAGTAGCCACATTCCACCGTCAAGCCACCGTCAAGCAACCGATGCAAACATCGCTGACCTCACTGACCGCGGTCGAACTGCGCCGCCTGATCGGTACCAGGGAAATCTCGCCGGTCGAACTGCTCGAAGCGTGCATCGCGCGCATCGAGGCCTACAACCCTCTGATCAACGCCATCACCGCCACCTGCTTCGAGCGCGCCCGCCAGGAAGCGCGCAACGCCGAACAGGCGGTGCTGCGCAAAGAACCGCTCGGCCTGCTGCATGGGCTGCCGCTCGGGGTCAAGGACCTGGAGGCGACGCAGGGGCTGCTGACCACCTATGGCTCGCCGCTGTTCCGCAACCATGTCCCGGCCGAGGACAACGTGCTGGTGGCGCGCCTGCGTGCGGCCGGCGCCATCGTGGTGGGCAAGACCAACATCCCGGAGATGGGCGCCGGCGCGAATTCGCGCAACGCGGTCTGGGGCGCGACCGGCAATCCGTTCAACCCGAACCTCAATGCCGGCGGATCGTCGGGCGGCTCAGCGGCGGCGCTGGCTGCGGACCTGCTGCCGGTCTGCACCGGCTCCGACACCGGCGGCTCGCTGCGCATTCCCGCGGCCAAGTGCGGCGTGGTCGGATTCCGCCCTTCGCCCGGCATCGTACCCAACTCACGCAAGCTGCTGGGCTGGACGCCGATCTCGGTGGTAGGACCGATGGGACGCACCGTCGCCGACACCTGCCTGCAGCTGGCGGCCTCCGCCGGGGTGTCGGTGACCGATCCGCTGAGCTACACGGTGGATGCCGATGCATACCTGTCGCCGCCACCGGGCGACCTGTCGACGTTGCGTGTGGGCTGGACTGAAGACTTCGGCAGCTGCGCGGTCGATGACGGCATCCGTCGCGTGTTCCGCACGAAGATCGCGGCGATGCGCCACCTGTTCGCGCGCTGCGATGAAGTCAGTTTCGACCTTGGCGATGTGCACCGCTGCTTCGACGTGCTGCGTGCCGAGAGCTTCGTCGCCGGCCTGCACGACGCTTACCAGCGCGACCCCGCGGCGCTCGGGCCTAACACCCGCGCCAACTATGAAATGGGCGCAAAGATGTCGCTGGCCGACAGTGCGTGGGCGCAGGCCGAGCAGAACCGCATCCTGCAGCGCTTCCAGCGGGCCTACCAGGAATACGACCTGATCCTGTCGCCGACCACACCCGTGTCGCCGTTCGCCTGGACTAACCTGTATGCCGACACCATCAACGGCGAGAAGCAGGTGAACTATTACCGTTGGCTGGCGCTGACCTATGTCGTGACCCTGACCACGCACCCGGCAATCGCGCTGCCCTGCGGCACCGACGACGCCGGCATGCCGTTCGGCCTGCAGGTCACCGGCCGCTTCCACGGCGACCTGCAAACGTTGTCGGCAGCGCGGGCCATGGAAGCGGCGTTCGCGACGTCGCCCGCGTTGCGCCGTCCGGTGCCGGATCTGGCATCGCTGAAACCCGCCCAGCCGGCGCTGCGCTCGATTGTCACGGCGCCGCCGTCGGCTGGAGCCGCGCAGCAAGGCGGCGGCGTCTCTGCGGTTTGAGCCAGGCGAATGATATGGAGCAAAGCCCGCCTGTCTTATTGGCAGGCCCGGGGCGCCACCTATCGAATCCGCTTCAGTTCATCGATGCGCAGGTGATAGCTGCGTAGCAGGCAAGCCTTATCGCTACACTTGTTGCGAGAATTACGCAGCCATGCGCGTTGATCCTCCCGTAAGCGCCTCTTGTCAGCCGATGCTTTCAGCTTCCGGTCATAGATTCCTGCCAAGGTCTTATCGACCCGGGTAAGTTCTGTATCCCCGCAAATAAGTTGCGCTTGAACGGATATGAGCTTGCTGCAATCAAGGCTGTGCATCAGCGCAGCCTTCGTATCGTATCGAGCTTCGAGCAGGCCAGGCCTGCACAGACCTTCCAATGACTTGCAAGCGACGTCGCGCCCGACCCATGCCATGTCTCTCGCACCATAATGCCTGACGAAGCGATTGATGGCTGCGTGGCTGACTCCCCTTTGCATTGCGTTTGCCGCGATGATTTCGTTGCAAAGTGAGTCCGCGGCGTAGCTGTGGCCACCGCCGCGCCGGTAGCAACTGTGAAAGCCGAGCAGCCCGGTGCCAACGACACTTCGGCGCTCGCCTGAAGCGAACAGGATCGAGGCACATGCGGACGCGCACCTGGCGTTGTCTGGAACTGTTGTATAGACGCCAACCTTATCCATTGCGTCGACAACCCGGAAAGCGGCCTCGACATTTCCGCCCGGACTATTCAGAACAAGGATGACAAGTCCCTCCTTATCGCGGTCGGCCATACGGGCGACCGCCTGGAACTTCCTTGCATCACCGTCCTGAATGGTTCCCTCCCCGATCACCATTCTCAGATTGATTTGCGGCTGGTGGTAGATCTTGAAGTCCATGCCCAGCACCACGCCGGGAAACATGAGCACAGTGAAACCAAACCATAACAGCGCCTGTTGTCTCAGGCTTCGCGGCGCCGCGCATCTGGCTGCGGGGTGCTCAGTGCTGCGCATGCATGTCTCCTCAGGATGTAAGGAGCATAGCTTCGAACCTGCGCATGGAGGATACGGCGTCTGCGGGGATCACCATTGGCCGGACAGGCGCCGTCGAGGCAGTGAAGCTCGAACGGCGCCAACGGGTCGATAGTCCGCCCGGCGTGGCGAAGACCTTGCAATCAGAATGCGGTTGGGGACAGATCCAGGCCGCCACTCGAATCGATGGAAATGCGATAGCGGACCGTCGAAGCCGGAGTGAGCCTTACCTCCCTCTCCTTCAAGCCACCGAGACACATTGCCGAAGTCTGGGCGCCAAGAATGATCGGCCCCGGTTTGGCGTAGAACCGGGCGACCTCACCGGATTTGAGTCGGCCCACTTCCTTCCCGTCAACCGAGAGGACGGCATCGCACGCGCTGCCGTAGAACCCCTCATCGCGGGTCACGACCAGCGTGGCAAACTCGCCGGGTGGCGGCGTTTGCAATCCGCTAAGTCTTTCTGAAGGTGCTGGCGCTGCCTTACTCGCCGGTATGGGCGTGGTCGAGCATGCGGAAACCAGCATGGTCACCACGCAGGCAGAAAGGATGGTTCTTTGGATTAACACGTGGCCCTCCGGAATGTTTCAGCGCGAGTGCAGGAACAAGGCGATGATTGCGAGGCGGCTCAGAATTTGTGCCGGACTCCCAAGGCAATGCCAAACATGTTGCTCTGCCCGTTGCCCAGGACATAGCTGTTACCCAGCGACAGACTGTTGGCAAAGACGGTCGCCAGTGAATCGAGCATCAGCCCGGCGTTCTTGGCATAGGCAGTGGTCACGTAGACATCGGTACGCTTGGACAACGAGTAGTCGGCCACGAAGGAGACCTGCCACGGATTGGCCACGCTCGTGTTGCCGTAAAGGTTCTTGAGATCGTCGTAGTTGTACTCGAGCGTGAGCGCGAGCGCCGGCGTGACCTGGTAGTTGGCGCCGATCCAGTAGAAGTCATCGCGCTGGATCAGGGCATCGGCCGCATTCCTGTTCTGGCCCCAACGGTAGCCGCCCATGATCTTGGCCGGGCCTAAGGCATAGCTGGCGCCTACCACCGCCTTCTTGACGGTGCCGGTGCCGGTGCCGATGGTGGGATTCCACTGGTCATAGCCGGCTGTCGCTGCGAACGGGCCGAACGTGTAAGCCAGCGCCCCGCCATAGGCGGTGTCGCGTCGGAACTGCCCCGGGACTTCCCCATTGCCGCCGATCGGAATGGGAAATCCTACCGAGGCGGGCAAGGCGACCCCGACGCCGAAGGACCAATGCGCCAGCGCCGTCAGTCCCCCGAACTTGCCGGAGTACTTGACGGTGTTGTCCGCGCGGTAGTTGGGGCCGGACTGCATGACGACCGGCTCATACTGCGTGGCATAGGCGGTCGGAGAGAAGTTGGCCAGGGCCTCGAACATCGAGGTGTATTGCCGGCCAAGGCTGATCTGGCCGAAACGGTTGCTTTGGACGCCGACGTACGCCTGGCGGCCGAACAGACGGCCGCTTTGCTGCGACAAGCCGTTGTCGATGCCGAAGCCGCTTTCCAGCACAAAAATGGCCTTGATACCGCCACCCAGGTCCTCGTTGCCACGCAGGCCCCAGCGGGAGCCGGAAAGCCCTCCCGAAGTCAGTCGGTAAGCATCGTTGCCCGGTCCCGGATTAAATCCGTTGGCGGCTGTCGGCACGACGCCCGCGTGGTTGACGTATTCCACGTTGGCGTCGATCACGCCGTACAGCGTGACGCTTGACTGCGCAAGGGTTGCCAGCGGCCATCCCAGCAGTGACGCCAGGGCTATTCTTTTCAGTGCCATGCCCGCTCTCCTCTCGTTCTTTTCTCTTGGTGGTTCAACCACGGCTTCGTTCGTTGCATGGCTGACCTTGCAGCATGTCTGCCAGGCAATCTGTTCGAGCATAGGAGCGCAGTTCGTTCTCCGCCAACATCCGATGACTGGTTACGCTCGAAACGGAAAAACAGTGTCGGCCGATTGCAACAGTCGCGAGCAAAGCGCTCTCCGTGCGGAGCGCCTAGAATGCTGGTGAGCCAAGGCTCACCGGAGTTTGATCAGAAGTCGTTTTGGTGTCTTAAATCCAAACACATAACGTATCGAGGAGAGCGACATGTCCGTATGCAAATTTCCCGCATTTGGTTTCGCAGTCCTGATGGCACTGACTTCGATAGGAGCGGCCGCCCAGCCGGCCTCGGGATCCCAACCGGCGGCGGCGCCATCCGAAGTTCCGGCAGCGCCTCCGACTACGGCCCAGGCCAAGGCCTTGATTGCCGAGCGCTTCAAGGCGGCCGATGCCAACCATAATGGCAAGCTGACTCGTGACGAAGCTCAGGCGGGTATGCCAAAGGTCTACGAAAACTTCGACAAGATCGACGTAAAAAAACAGGGTTATGTCACTGAGCGCCAGATCGGTGCCTACTGGATGAAAAAAACCAAGGACCAGATGCAGAAGGAAGATCCGATCTGGAACTGAAAGCGCTACAGCTTCTTTTTAGGCGCATAGGATGACGGAGCGGGAGAATTCGGGCCGTATCTCCCGCCCACAGTGGTCCCGCATGACCGGATCGATACTAAGATAAAAAGCGCATCGGACCCGCAAGGCAACCGCAACCGCTGAGGGAGACCGCAATGGCGAGATCGCTCATCCGAATCGCAGTGACTGCTGCGACACTTATGACGTTGTCCCTGGCCACCGGCTCCCGCGCCGATGAAGTGCCGCTGATCACCGGCAAGCAGTGGACGGATTCCTCCGAACAGACAAAAAAGGCCTACCTCGTAGGCATTGCCAACCTGGTGCAGGTGGATATCGCTTATCACGAGGGCAAGCCGCCGCCTGACTCCGCGAGCATTGTTCCGCGCTTTGCGAAAGGGCTCAGAGGCCATTCGCTCGACTCAGTGCGCCAGGGCCTGGATCGCTGGTACGCGGCACATCCCGACCAGTTGCAGCGGCCGGTCATTGAAACGATCTGGTTCGAAATGGTTGTTCCCGGCCTGCAGGGCAAGAAGTAAGGTGACACCATGAAAAGACTCAATCTGATTGGCGTTGCATTGGTCGTTGCCGGCGCTGCCGGATGCACGAATATGACACCGCAGCAGCAAGGCACCGTGAGCGGTGCTGCCCTCGGCGCCGCGGCCGGTGCAGGCATCGCGGCCATCGCGGGAGGAAGCGGCTGGACTGGCGCGGCGATCGGCGCCGTGGCCGGCGGCGTAGCGGGCAACATCAAAGGAGGCAAGCAGCAGCAGTGATAGTGCCCTGCCGCCTGCTGCATAACTGCTGACACGCCCGGTTCACGAAACACAAGGTACAGCGCGAGGGAATTCGCCAGCCAGAACAACGCCTTCGCGCGCTGCCGTCGAACCATTACTGCCTCAAGCTCGTGGAAGCGAAATGACCTCAGCCGCCCCCGGCTGTTGTTGTCCGCGGTTGTCCGCGCTGGTCATGCCGCTCCTTTCTGTCTCCATTATGCGAATGGCACTTGGCATGCCGTCGATCCAATGCTTGGCGCGCTCCTGGCGTGCCTGGCACTAGTTCGATAAACCGATCGCAACTGGTAAGCGGCGATCCGCCGGCCGTGCCAACGTCTCCCGCCGACGCCTGACCGCCCGCGTGGTATCGCGTGCTGTGCCCCCGCTGCCTGCAGCGCACGACGTGGAGCCGAAGCGCCAGTTGCCGCGATGGATGGGCAATCTTTCAGGTCACCCCTTGACCTGCTTTCTCCCAGCCTTTATAAATTAACCATCCATATGGATGGTATACGGATGGTGCTCGGATGGTTCGCTAGCTTTTGTGCCGCAAATGACACATATTCCGGCGCCTATAGGCAACAACAAACCCGATGAGCAAACCAAAGCCCGGTGACACGGAAAAAATCACGATCAATCTCGGCCCGGTGGACCTGGGGCAGATCGACCTGCTGGTCGAAGAAGGCTTTTATTCGAATCGCACTGACCTGATCCGGACCGCCATTCGCAACCAATTGGCGACGCACGCTCAGGCCATACAGGAAACGGTGACGCGCCGGGCCCTTGTCCTCGGGCTCCAGCATTTCACCCGCCGCGACCTGGAGGCGGCGCGCGCGGCCAACGAGAAGCTCGACATCCATGTCCTTGGCCTGGCGAGCATTGCCTCGGATGTCAGTCCGGAACTGGCGCTGGCAACGATTGAGTCGGTCGTGGTGCTCGGCGCCTTTCATGCCCCCGCGGCAGTCAAGGCCGCGCTCGCCGGGCGAATACGGTAGTACTGCGCGGTAGCACCGCGGCAATGTCGCCGCGCCCTGGCTCGCCAGGTTTGCCTGGAAACAAGTATGAAAATGAATGACGCCTTCCTCGCTTCGATGCGAGAAGCCATGCACTTGCTGCAGACGGCGGGTCCGCTTGAGGCCACCGAGGCTATCCAGCGTGCACTGCGCGAGCAAGCGTCGATGGGCGCGGCGGTCGCTCCGGCCTCCCCCTCCGCTCCCATGCCCGCACAGGTGGTCGAACGCCTGCTCACCGATGCCCGCGCGCAGGCCCGCCCGGCCGATGTCGCCGGCAGCGCCGCCAACGCAGCGCCCCCGGCATCTGCGCGCGGCACCCACTCGCTACGCCCCGACGGCAAACAAGCGTCCCCGCAGGATGTCAGCCATTTCAGCCAGCGCACGTTCGTGAACCGGGCGGGATCCCGCGCGTACAAGCTTTATGTTCCCGCTGGCCGTCGTGTCGAGCCGATGCCGCTGGTCGTGATGCTGCACGGTTGCACGCAGGATGCCGACGATTTCGCGGCCGGCACCCAGATGAACGCCCTTGCCGACATGCTCGGCTTTGTGGTGCTGTATCCGATCCAGGCCGCCGGGGACAATCCGTCGAAATGCTGGAACTGGTTCCGGCCCGGCGACCAGCAGGCCGGCAAGGGAGAGCCGTCGATCATTGCTGGCATGGCGCGCGAGGTGATCGCCAGCCACGGCATTGACGCAAGGCGCGTCTACGTTGCCGGCCTGTCCGCCGGCGGCGCGATGGCCGCGGTGCTGATCCAGCGCTATCCGGAATTGTTTGCAGCGGCCGGCGTGCATTCCGGCCTGCCCGCCGGGTCCGCGCACGACTTGCCTTCGGCGCTGGGCGCGATGAAGGGTGGCAAAGGGCTCGGCCGGTCCAGGTCAGGCGCGGTGCCGCCCGCCTCCACCGGGCGGCCCATCATTGTGTTCCACGGCGATGCGGACCATACGGTGCATCCGTCCAACGGCGACCGTCTTGTTGCGCCGTTCAAGAGCGATCACGCGCGCCAGCTGACGGAACGCAGGAACGTCGCCGGGGGCCATGACTACACGCGGCACAGAATCACCACGCCCGCTGGCGTCAATGTTGAATACTGGATCATCCATGGCGCCGGGCACGCCTGGGCGGGCGGAAGCCCCCAGGGCAGCTATACCGATCCGAAGGGTCCGGATGCCAGTGCGGAAATGCTGCGGTTCTTTCTCGCAAATCCGCTGCCGGGCTGAGCCGGCGCAGTCCCGCGCAAGCCTGAGCGAATCACGGTTGCAACACCAAGAACAGCGGGGCCAGTCGCTCGTGTAGCCTTTACTGCGCGGGGCATGGACGGCTGAGCCGCTGTCAACGAGCTGCCGGCATAAGCGGTACGGAACCTGCTTGGTCAGGGACGACATCGAGGAGCATGAACAATGACATATTGCCTGCATGCGCGAGGCCATTGCCGCGCGCGGAGGTCCTGACATGGCCGGTTCGAGCTTGCTGGTACTGATCGACGACATCGCAACCATCCTTGACGATGTCGCCGCGATGAGCAAAGTGGCGGCGAAAAAGACCGCAGGGGTGCTGGGCGACGACCTGGCGCTCAATGCGCAGCAGGTCAGCGGCGTCAAGGCGGATCGGGAATTGCCGGTGGTCTGGGCCGTCGCGCTGGGGTCGCTTCGCAACAAAGTGATCCTGGTCCCCGCGGCGCTGGCCATCAGCACCTGGTTGCCGTGGGCCGTCGTGCCGCTGCTGATGGTGGGCGGCGCGTTTCTTTGCTATGAAGGCTTTGAAAAACTGGCACACCGGTTCTTGCATAGCGATGCGGAGGACGCGGCACATCACGCCCGTGAAGTTCATGTCATGTCGAATCCCGCGGTCGACGTGGTGGCATTCGAGAAAGAGAAAATCAAGGGTGCGATCCGCACGGACTTCATACTTTCGGCCGAAATCATCGTCATTTCGCTAGGCACCGTCGCCGACGCACCTTTCGGCCAGCGGCTGGCGGTGTTGTGCGCGATCGCGGCCATCATGACGGTCGGCGTCTATGGCCTGGTGGCCGGCATCGTGAAGCTCGATGACGCGGGCCTGTACCTGAGCCGGCGCCCGTCGGCCGGCTTCCGCTGGCTGGGCCGAGGTTTGCTGCGGCTTGCACCCTGGCTGATGAAAGCCTTGTCGCTGGCCGGAACGGCGGCGATGTTCCTGGTGGGCGGCGGCATCCTGATGCACGGCATCCCGGCGATGCACCACGTGCTGGACGCGGCGGCACAGGTGGCGGCAGGCGTGCCGGCGATCGGCGGTGTCCTGTCGGTGCTGGCCCCGTTGGTGCTGGACGGCGTTGCCGGCATCGTCGCCGGTGCGCTGGTGCTGGCGGCGGTGACCGTGGTGAAGGCCGGGATGCGAGCATTGCGCCCGTCGGGACGCTAGGCGGGTACGGCGGATACTTCTGGCCACTGCCCCCGGCGCATCTCTTCAGGCCGCCCGTCGTCGGTGCCGGCACACTGGCGTCCCGAAACGGCTAACGTTCGCCTAGACGCGCTGGACGCTGACCCCGCCGGCAAGCACGCCGAACATGCGCTTGAATGTGCGCGTAGAAATGGTCACAAGGTCTACACTGTGGTCAACTATGGCCCGGCCCCCGCATCAATCTTGCTCGCGCAAGAGCATCGCCACATTACGCTCCGCGAGCGCAGCGATGGTGCGCGAAGGGTTCAGGCCGAGCGGGCGCGGGACGATCGCACCGTCCATGACATAGAGCCCCTTGTAGCCGAATACCCGGCCCGCTGCATCGACGACACCGTCGGCAGCGGAGGTCCCCATGTTGCAGCCTCCCAGCGGGTGCGGTGTGATCAGGTTATGCCATCGCCGCCAGGTGAGCGGCACCCACGGGTCCCCGCCGGTCGCTTCCGAGAGCCGCGTGTGCGCGGCGATCATGGCCTCGATGACGGCCACCGATGCCTGATAGGACCAGTCAAGCTGCAGCACCCGACGCCACGGTGCGTACCACTTGCGGCCCAGCCTGAGCTGGCCGTCGCCTGGGTCCACGCCCTGGCCGAACCACGGCATCATCCCCTCGACCGGATCGCCGTCGTCAAACAGCGCACCCACGTCCTTCAACACCGCGCGCAGCTTGCGGGAACGGGTTCGCTTCATATGGCGCCGAATAAAGTTGCCTGCGAGGTTCGGGATGCCGCCATCCTCGACGAAAAGCGCCTGCCCGTTCGGGCCGCTGTGGTCCAGCAGGTCGATCGCGGCGGAGATGGTTACGCCATGAGCAGGAGAAATCTTCCTGTTGCCATAGAAGGCTGGCGTCACGAAGTCGCCATTGTGGGCCCAGCCATATCCCAACCGCGGTGAAAGCCCGGGCAGCGTGCGATGTTCATCCCGGCAGCGCAACAGTAGTTCGGTGCTGCCGATGGAACCGGCGGCCAGTATTACCCTGGCGGCCGTGACTTCGCCAGGGCTCGTCGTCTGTCCTTCCGGGTCGATTTTCCTGAAGCGCACCCGCCAGCCCTGCTGCAGCGGCTCCAGCCTGTCGATCAGGTGCAAGGGACGAATCTCGGCACCGTTGTCTTCAGCCACTGCCAGGTAATTCAGGTCCAGCGTATTCCTGGCCGATACCTGGCACCCGACGTCGCAGTTGCCGCAATGCACGCAAGTGCCCTGCCACCTGCCGTGCTGGTTCAGGAATTTCACCGAATGCCGGTCATCGCGGGCGTCTTGCCGTGTGGGGTCCCAATGCTCGGAAAACGTCACGGCCAGCGGCAGCTTGCGAAAGCGCCCGCCCCATCCGCATGCTTGCGCCCCCTCGCGCAGCAGCCTGGTTCGCTCGCTCTCCTGCATGTCCGGCACTTCGCTCACGGCGAGCATGCGTCCTACCTCCGCATAGTGGGCCTGCAGGCCGGCATAGGTCACCTCTTTCGGCCAGCCGTGCTCGAACGCTTCCGGCCTGGCTTCCACCGAGACGTTGGCGTAGATCAGCGAGCCGCCACCGACTCCGGCCCCGGCGATGACCCATACGTCGGAGAATGTCCGGATATCAGCCCAGCCATTGAAGCGGTGCGCGCGTTCCTGGTTCCACAACCAGGCATCATTTTCGTCGCGCGGGAAAGTCGCCGGGCTCCAGCGCCTTCCGCGCTCCAGCACCAGAACCTTGCGGCCGGCCTGCGCCAGCCTGCAGGCCGAGACCGCGCCACCGAAGCCGCTGCCGATGACGACGACATCGTAGGCAAGCGTATTGCTCATCATGACGCCCCCTGTCGTTGGGATGCTTACCGCTGGATGATGATCGCCTTCTCCTCAATCATCCGCACCGCTTCCGTCGGCGATACCTGGCCGTCAGCCGGCACGAAGCGGGGACCGGTTGCGCCGGGCTGGGCGCGTACGCGCCAGCTGCCGCGGACCTTCGTCATCTGGCGGACGCCCTCGCCCAGCTTCCAGTCTCTGCACACCTTCTCCAGCTTGAGCGGGTAGATCGTCAATTGCCCATGCTCGAACCGCATCCGCAGGAAGCACTTGTAGTCGGCGATGCGCTGCGATGAGAACACCTCCTCGGGATGCAGGCGCCACAGCGCGTTGCCCATCACCATCCACACGCCAAACAGCAGGCCGCCGAGGACACCGCCCAGCAGCATGGCCTCGACGAGGAACAGCAGGATCGGCGTCGCATTGTGCGCGCCAAAGCCATGGACGTTGAAACGCGTGATGAGCCATAGCACGGCGACAGCCAGCGCCAGGTGCAGCAGGCCGTGGCAGGCGCCGACAACCCAGGCCAGCCCGACGCCGCGCCTGACATCCCGGGTCGACAGCGCACCACAACAAAAGACAATGCCCGCGGCGAACACCACTGACGCCGGACTGTGCGCCATGATCCGGAACAGTTCGTGATACACCTCGCACATATTCCCGAATGTCACTTCGAGGTCGGCCAGCCCTTGGATGAAGTTGCGATGCTCGCGCCCGGGCACTGGTACCAGGCTCGCGCTTTGGACGATCCAGTCGAACAGCAGGTACAGGATCGCCACCAGCGCACAGAACGAGAGATTGCGCGCAGGAAGTTGCCACGCGCGATTGCGCAATTGCCGGGACGTCGCCTTTTCCGGATATGCGGACTTCAGCTCGTAGTGCTGCCTCGCCGGACCCACGACGATGGGCCGCGGCGGATCCGGCAGCAGATGCGTGCCGTGAAGAAACGCGCCGCCGCCTCCACAGGTGATCCGATGCGGCCCCGCCGTGCCTGCTCGCGGCACGTAGTGCGCGTAATGGTGCGAGTTGCCGGCCAGCACCAGTGCGAGCCGGTCGCCCAGCACGCCCTCGATCTCGCTCAGGCTTCTAAAGCGCGGCGTCTTGGTTTCGATCGACGGCACGGCGCGCTTTTCCCCGCGGCGCACGCGGTCCATCTCGTCAACCCAGCTCGCCTCGGGCGCGCACAATACCACGCGGTCGCCGGGCTGCAGCTGCGTGTACAACTTCTGGAAATACTCGCGCTGCGGCCGGTCGATTTCGGACTCCAGTTGCAGGTCCAGGCCCCAGATCCACCAGCCGCCGGGCAACTGCAAGGCGTAATAGCCGGTGCGCTGGCGTGTCTCCCAGCCGCCCACGGGCTTGCCACTGCAGAACAGGCGGGCGAAGCCACGCAGGCCGTCGTACCAGTCGTGATTGCCAGGCGTGGCAATCATCCACGGCGCATCCGGCAACTTGACCGGCTGGTCGCTGTATGCGGGGCGCGTGGCCTCGACCGGCGCCGGGAACGCAGCACGAAAGGGATCGACGAAGCGGCTCCGATAGCCGTCATGGGCAGGCGTCGGATACACCTGGTCGCCACCCAGCAACAGCACCTTTGAGCGCGGCAGCGTCACGCCCTGGTCGCGCAGCGTCACCGCGTGGCTGACGCACAATGCCATGGAGTAGGTCGAGTCCCAGCCGTCGCCCGTGTCTGCCATATAGTCGACCCAGACACCGCCCTGTTCGTCAGCCGGTACCGGCAGCGGCGGATTCGGATTCAGCGTGGAGAGCGCGGCCTGCACCATGCGCTGGTCCGCAAAGGCGCCGACAGCCATCGCCACGGCAACGCGCATGGCGGTGAACGGAAGCTGCAGCGGGCTCAGCCAGTTCACCATGGTTCGTTGCGTGTAGAGCTCCACGCGCCCGGTCGCCGCGGCCCCCGAATCCTTCATTGCCTTCCCCCTGAGACTTCAAAGCTCGCCTGATGGCCGGGGCGCGCGCGTCGGTGCCCTCACCCCGTCAGCATCCCCACCGCTTCCGCAATCGCCCGCCTGATCCGCGTATACGTGCCGCACCGGCAGATCACGCAGCTCATCTGGTCGACAATCTCCGTCTCCTTCGGATTCCGCGTGCGCTTGAGCAGCGCGCTCGCCGCCATCAGTTGCGCGCTCTGGCAGTAGCCACACTGCACGACCTCGTGCTTCTGCCAGGCCGCCCGCAGGGCATTCGGCTCGGGGCCGTCAAGTCCTTCGATGGTGACGATCTTCTTGCCCTCCATCTCGCTCACCTGGTGCTGGCACGACAACAGCATCTTGCCGTCGACATGCACCGCGCAGGCGCCGCACACGCCCACGCCGCACCCGAACTTGGTGCCCGTCAGCTTGAGCTCGCAGCGAAGCACCCACAACAGCGGCGTGCATCCGTCGGCGTGGATTTCGACGTTTTTACCGTTGACACTGAGCTGACGGTCTGACATCGCAGGCTCCGGAAGGCGGCAGGGTCTTCAGCAGCGGCAGGTCGCGCAAGCGCTCGCCGGTGGCATTGAACAAGGCGTTCGCCACCGCCGGCGCGATCGGCGGCGTGGTGGACTCGCCCACGCCCTGTGGCGTTGCCGTCGATGGCATCACGTGTACCTGGATCTCGGGGCAGTCCCGCAGGCGCATGGCAGGAAAGGCGGTGTAGTAGTCCTCCTTGACCTTGCCTTGCTCCAGCGTGATCTTCTGCCACAGCGCCGCCGACAGCCCGAACACAATGCCGCCCTCGACCTGCTGCTCGATCAGGGTCGGGTTGACCGGCATGCCGCAATCGATGGCGCAAAAAACGCGCTCCACGCGCACCTGCCCCGCGTTGTCCACCGACACCTCGGCGACCTGCGCCACCACGCTGCCGAACGATTCGTGCAACGCCACCCCGCGCCCCACCTTTGCCACGCCAGGCTTCTTGCGCAAAGGCTGGCCCCAGCCAGACATCTTTCCTGCCTGCTCCAGCACCGCGCGCTGCCGATCATCCTTGAGCAGGCTCATGCGGTAGTCGAGCGGGTCCTTGCTGGCCGCCACCGCCAGCTCGTCGACAAAACTCTCCATAAAGAAGGCGTGGTGCGAGTGTCCCACCGAGCGCCAGTAGCCCACCGGGATGGGGAGATCCACGGTCCGGTGCCCCACCCACACCTCCGGCCAGTCATAGGCCTGGTCGAAAGCGCCCTCCACGGTGGACTTGTCCAGCCGTGACACGAAGATATCGGGCAGGCCGAAGTTGCGTTTCGCGGTGCTCTCCAGCACTGACTGGCTGGCCGACATATTGCGCACGGCGATGACCTTGCGGTCCCCGTCGAGCCAGGCCTCGAAGCGCGACACGCTGGCCGGACGGTAGAAGTCATGCCGCATGTCCTCGGGGCGCGACCAGATCGTCTGCACCGGCACGCCCTTGCGCTTCGCCGCGATGGCGGCCGCCTGGCAGATGAAATCGACTTCGAGCCGGCGCCCGAATGCGCCCCCGATGGATTGCTCGTGCAGTTCTACCTTGTCCGTGTCCAGACCCAGTGTCCTTGCCACGCAGCGGCGGGCCAGCCCGGGCATCTGCGTAGCGGCCCACACGATGGCGTGGTCCTCCTGTACCAGGACCGTGCAGTTGACCGGCTCCAGCGCGGCATGAGCGAGATAGGGCGCCGAGTACACGACCTGGATGGCGGGCTTGCCCTGCTTCATGGCGCGCCCGTCGCCATGCTCGTACCAGACGCGCGGGTTGGAGCTATCGAGCGCCTTCACCAGCGTGTCGCGGATGCCGGCGCTTGACAGGTTCCCCGCCTCGCCCGCGTCCCACTTGCACTGGACCTTTTCCACCGCCTCCATGGCGATCCACGCATCGCTGGCAATCACTGCCACGCCGCCGCTGCCGCCGGGGAACGGCGGCAGCTCGACGAGATCGAGCACCCCGGGCAGCTTTTTCACGTCATCGGGCGGGGATCCCTGCAGCTTGCCGCCCAGCGTCGGACACATCTGCACGCTGGCGTAGACCATCTTGTCCGCCACCACGTCGATGCCGAAGCGCGCGGTGCCGTTGATCTTGGCAGCGGCATCAAGGCGTGCCGTGCGGGTGCCGATGAGCCTGTAGCTGCCTGGCTCCTTCAACTCGACCTTGCGTGGCACATCCTCACGCGCGGCTGCCGCGGCCAGCTCACCGAACGTGGCACTGCGTCCCGACGGATGCACCACCTTGCCGGCCTGCGCGCGGCACTCTTCGACCTTGACGTTCCACTGCTTCGCCGCTGCCGCGCACAGCATCATGCGGGCGGCGGCGCCGGCCTCGCGCATCGGATTCCACAGGTCCCGGATGCTGGTCGAGCCGCCGGTGAACATCATGCCCACCTCGCGCACGCCCTTGCGCGTAAACCATGCCGCGGCGCGCCTGGGCCAGCCATTGTTGTCGGGGCGGAACGGCAGGTTGGCGACCACGCCCTCGATGTTGTTGTACAGGTTGTCGATGGGCGACGGCTCGACGCGGATCTGCGACCAGTCTGCCTCCATCTCCTCGGCCAGCAGCATCGCCGCGCCGGTATGCACGCCCTGCCCCATCTCGGCCTTGTTCATCACCACCGTGACGGTGTTGTCGGACGCCACCTTGACCCAGCCGTTCAGCGCGAACTGCCCGTCGCGCACCGCCAGCGGCTCGCCACCCACCACGCGCTGGCGCGGCGGCAGCAAGGCCCATCCGATCACCAGCGCACCGGCAGCGCCTGCCCCCCCGAGCAGGAAAGCTCTGCGCGTCAACATGGCAAGACTGGCGGATCGATCATCATCGGTAAGCCCCCCGTACCGCCGATGGCATGGCCTATATTAGGTCGGGAAGTGCTTCAGTGCGAATACGAACACGTGGGTGGCGCTAGCGCGCAACACCTGCCCTTCTGTCCGGTGGTGCCGCCGCGGGGCCGGCACCGGGTCTGGTCCGATGTGATATGTCGCGCGACTTTGTTGTATCAAATCACTTCCGAGTGAATGAGAATGCACGCAATGGCTTCTTTGGCTCTGAGACTTAGCTCACTTGGGGGATGGCGCCATGAATCCCTTTCGTGCATAGTCCTCCGTTTTCGGGGTACTTGCTCACGGAGAGTCGCGAAGGGGCGGCTATGGTTGTGGCGAGGTGCCATGACGTGAGAAGCGAGAATGATAAGAAATGCCAGACTCCGTGCTGCGAATGCAGAGGACCTGGAGGCAGTTGGACAAGTGCTGGCAGCGTGTGGACTGCCGCTTCCAGAGCCGAGGGATGCGACTCCGCTTTACCATGTCGCAATCGTCGAGGACAGTATTGTCGGCTGCGCCTGTGGCGAGCAGCGCTCTCAAACCATCGTCGTTCACACGGTTGCAGTGTTGCCCGGCTATCGCGGGCACCGACTCGCCACCCATCTCGTGAGCGTGCTCCTGACGAGAGCGCGGGCCAATGGCTGTACGAAGGCCACCGTTTTAACCAACGAGAATCCAGGCTTCTTCGCTCGATACGGCTTCTCGCTGACCCCTACCGACACCGTTGTTCGGGAGATGCAGTTGTCAATGGATTTTCTCCGTCGATTCGGCGCCCGCTCGCACTATATGTGCCGACAACTTTAGGCTCTGTTGCGCGGCCGCCTGCCGGCTGCGGCTTGCGCCGAGGTGATAATGCAGATATGCCCGACATTGCCGTCATGGCCAGCAGCGGGCGCCATTCCAGTTCGGCGCCAAATCCTGCGGTCGAGGTAATCGTGCGGCCCCGGCAGCCAAGCCGAAGTGTCATCAAGTCATCAATGCCGCAAACCCCTGCAGCAGGCGCTCGATGTCGTGTGCGTGAATATCTCCCATCGTGGAGATCCGGAACAGTTCATCCGACAGCTGCCCTTGCCCTGCATAGATCACGAAGCCGAGCGCTTTCAGGCCGTCGTGCAGCTGCGTGTACGACAAGCTTGCCGGCAAACGGTAGGCGCGCAGGACGACGGAGGACTGGTCCGCCGGCAACGCACTCGCGATGCCGCGCAATGCAAGTCCCGCGCGCACTTGCTCGGCCAGGGCCGCATAGCGCGCGTGCCTGGCGTGCTGGCCGCCGCTGTCGTCGAGTTCGCGCAGCGCTTCCACGAGCGCGTAGTAGGCGTGCACGGACGGCGTGAAAGGGGTGTTGCGCTGATCCTGCAGGCGTGCCAGCCGGCCAAGATCCAGGTAGTAGGTCCGGCTTGCCGCCTGGGCCAGCGCGTCACGCCGCGCGATCACGAAGGCGGCCCCCGGCACGCCGTGCAGGCACTTGTTGGCAGTGGCGGCCACGGCGGCAATGCTGCCGCTGAAGTCGATGGTCTCGGCCCCGAAGCTGCTGACGGCGTCGACCAGCAGGTGAGCGCCGCGCTGGCGGCAAACGGCGTCGAGCGCGTGCAGGTCGTTCAAGCGCCCGGTGGTCGTTTCATGGTGGATCACCGCCACATGGCCGATGGTCCGGTCCGCGTCGAGCATGGCGGCTAGCCGGTCAAGGTCGGGCGCCTGCATCCAGTCATGCTTGATCACCTCGTGGTCGATGTGGTATTGACTCGCAATCTGCGTAATGCGCTCGCCGTACACGCCGTTTTCGACAATGAGCAGCTTGCCGCGCGCGGGCACCAGCGCGGCAATCATGCTTTCTACTGCTGCCGTGCCTGACCCGGTCATCAAGATCGCGGCCCACTCGGTGGGGTCCAGCCGGTAGACGCCGAGCAGCCGCGCGCGCGCCTCGTCCTGCAAATCGAAGAATTCGCTTTCGCGATGGCACAGGTCGGGCTGCAGCAGGCTGCGGCGGACGCGCTCGGACAAGGTCACCGGGCCGGGGTTGAGCAATAGCATCAGTTCTCTCCGTGATCAGCGCCGATGTGGCGCGCGAGGCGGGACTTCACTTCCGCGGGGGTGATGGTGGGCCGGGGCAGGCCGTCCGGCGTGCCGGCGCGTATCACCAGCCGCACGAAGCGCGATCCGGGAGCGGCGCCCGGCTCGCCCGGCACAGCCGCCGCGAGCACCTCGTCAAGCAGTTCGAGGCAGTCGCCTTCGGCCGCCGAGGCATAGCCGCAAGCCGCCGCCACGCCGGCGAATGACACATTGGGCGACACCGTGGCCTGTGCGCCGGTCGAGTCGTGTGCGCCGTTGTCGAGCAGCACGTGCGTGAGGTTCGACGGACCGTACGCGCCCAGCGTGGCGAAGTTTCCCATGCGCATCAGGGCAGCGCCGTCGCCATCGATGGCGACCACATGCAGGTCCGGGCGCACCAGCGCGAGGCCAAGCGCCAACGGCGCCACGCAACCCATCGAGCCCACCATATAGAGCTGGTTTGGCCGGTCATCGAGCGCATACAATTCGCGGCCGCAGAAACCGGTCGATGCCAGCACCACCGTCGCAGCGGCCGGCGTATGTGCAATCACGCGCTGCAAGGCCTCGCGCCGCGAAGGCAGCGCATCCGGCGCCCCTCCCCGCCATTGCGTGCGCACCGCGCATCGCGCACGCGGCGCGGATCGATCCTGCGGCTTGAGCGCATAGGGCGCGACAATGCCCTTTTGCATGACCAAAGCGTAAGGGCGTCCGGTCGCGTCCATATGCGCCAGCGCGCGATCGAGCGCCGGGCCGATGGCGGCCGCGTCAGTCGGGAACAGCTCCCACGGTATCTCCATGGTGTCGAGCATCGCAGGCGTGACCGGGCCCATCAACGCGTGCTGCGGCTCGTCCGCGGTGCCCGGTTGCCCTCGCCACGTCACGATCAGCAATTGCGGCAGGCGGAACGTCCAGGTCAGCGAAGTGAGCGGGCTTACCGCATTGCCAAGGCCGGAGTTCTGCATCATCGTGATGCCGCGCTGGCCCCCTCTGGCCCCGAGCGTCACGCCCGCGATCAGCGCTACCGCGTCACCCTCGTTCGCCGACGAGACGTAGTGCAACGAAGGATCCTGCAGCACGCAATTGATAAACGGGGTGAGATACGAGCACGGTACCCCCGCATACCAGGAGAAGCCACGCGCCAGCGCCGCCTCGATAAACTGAGCCGCTTCGATCATCGGCGTTTCTCGGTGCCGGGTGTGCCGGGTGCGCCCTGGGCAAACGGCAGCCGGGCATGCGCGAACTCGCCCGCGCGCTGGTAGTCCTCCAGGTCGTTCACGCTGCGCCAGTGGCCATGCACATACTTCACGTCGATCTCCTCGCCAGCCCCGATCAGGGCGTTGAGCAGGTCAGGCATGTCCAGCGTGTCGAAGTCCGCCCGCGCACGCAGGCCGGCAAGTGCCTGCTGCAGGGCCTCACGCCCGGCGCCGCGCACGCACAGCAGGCCGATCCAGCGTCCCTGCGGCGCCTGCCCGCCGGTGACGGCCGCTTCCTTCCCCTGGTTCGAAACATGCCGCAGCAGGACCTTCTGGCCGAACAGGGCGCGGTCGTCGGGCGCGGAGCAGTAGGCGAAATCGCGTACGCTCTGGTTCGACGGTTGCGTCTGCGACGAGTCGACCACCACGCTGAAGCGGGACTCGCTCTCGAACAGGTCGCGCAGGAAGTAGCTGCGAAAGAGCAGGTCACCGTAGGCGATCACGGTATCCGTATGCAGGCCGTCGGCCGCGCACGCCAGCGACGCCAGTTCGCCGGTACTCGCGTAGCGCTCGTTGCGCACGAGCTTGATACCCGTGCTCTGGATCGCATCGGCGCGATAGCCGCCGACCACGGTGATGTCGTGGATGCCCTGCATCTTGAAGGCGTCCACCAGCCAGCGCAGCAGCGGCTTGCCCGCGACCGGCAGCATGACCTTGGGGCGCTCGGCGGTCAGGGCGTCAAGCCCTTCGCCGCGGCTCGCCGCCAGCACAACCGCCGCGCCGGGCGCCTCGGCGCCAGACAGGTACAGCCGTTCGGCGGCGGCATACTCGTCGGCATCCTGCAGGCGGAAGATCTCGCTCATCGGCGCGATGCGGTCCTCCACATGAACCAGCGTCTGGGTGTCATGGATCTCCCTGGCCACCGCCTGCATCGACGATGCCGCCGCGCGGATCAGATGGTTGGCCCAGATCACGAGGCTGATGCCGGCCTGGCGGAATACGTCGGTGGGAGTGCTGTAGTACTTGGTCGGCACGATCACCAGCGGAGCGCGGCCGGCCCACTCGCGTGCGAACTCGAGGATCTCGTCCGGCCGCGACAGCTTGCTGTGGATGAGGATCGCGTCGGCACCGGCCTGCCGATAGGCTTCGGCCCGGCGCAAGGCCTCGTCCATGCCCCAGCCCGCGATCAGTGCTTCTACGCGCGCGACAATCGAGAAATCGGCATCCGTCTGCGTATCCTTGCCGGCCTTGATCTTGCCGCAGAATTCGTCGATCGTGGCCAGCGGCTGGCGTTCGCCGTCGATAAAGCTGTTGGTCTTGGGGAACTGCTTGTCCTCGATGCACAAACCCGCGATGCCGCGCTGTTCGAGCTTCCTCACCAGGCGCCGCACATTGTTGAAGTTGCCGTAGCCGGTATCGCCGTCGACCAGGATCGGCAAGCCGCTGGAGTCGGCCATGAATTCGAGCGTGTCGACCACCTGTGTCCAGCTTGCCTCGTTGTTGTCGCGCACGCCGAATTGCGCCGAGATCGCCAGGCCGGAGGCCCAGATAGCCTTGAAGCCTGCTTCGCGCACAATCCGGGCCGAGAGCCCGTTGTGGGCTTCCATCATGAATTCAAGTTCGCTGCCCACCAGCAACTGGCGCAGCGCGGCGCTGCGCGACGCAGCGGGCAAAGCCGGATCACGTGCGTTCATGGCGTGACTCCCGAGGTAACACCGCGTCGGAGTTGCGGCAACACTTCATCGCGGGCGCGCACGACGTCGCCCGGGAAGTCGATCTCGAGCCAGGGCGCACCGGTGACGTCTGCGATCTCGAATGCATGGCCGCCCTCCAGCAGCAGGTCGCGCACGGCTTCCTCGTGCGGCATCTTCTCCTGGTTGCGCTCGACATACCCCGCGACGATCTGCGCCAGGCGGCGTGCGGTCTGCTCGCTGAAGCGGAAGAACCCGACCGACTCGCCAATCGTGTCATATGCCAGGCCCACCGCCACCTGCTTGCGCAGCTCGACTGGAACGCCGTCCCGCAGGCAAAGCTTGACTGGCTCGTCGCCGGTTTCGAAGTCGCGGTCGATCAGCAGGCGGTTGGCGCTGTCGCCGGCAACCAGCGCGGCGAGAATGCGCTCGTCGTAGAGCACGTCGGCGTCCATCAGCAGTACGTCGCCGCCGCGCGTGAGCGCGTCGGCGACGGTGTGCACGGTCAGGACGCTGCCGAGTTCGTAGCGCGGGTTCAGAACGATTTCGGGATGGGGCGAACGTCCGAGCCGGTCGAGTTCGGCCTTGACCTGTTCCGGCTGGAAACCGAGGGCAAGCACGACCTCCGTGACGCCCGCCGCGTCCAGCATGCGTAGATGCCGTTCCAGCAGGGTGATGCCATCGAAGCGCAACAGGCACTTCGGGAATTGTGCTTCGGGCGGTTGCTGCAAACGCAGGCCAAGGCCTGCGGCAAGAATAATCGCTCGCATATTTTTCTCCGCTCTCATGCAACCGCCATCAATCGGTAGCCGGCACACCCCCCATGCTTCGCCGCCGGTGTCTTCGTTCACTCCAGTACAAATACAGAAGGCCGGGCGCGCCAAGCACGATTTCCCGCGCGCGCTTGATCAGCGACAGCGCCAGCGCCGCGTCGGCAGGCAGTCCCACCAATGGCGCGAGCAGCAGGTAGCCAGCCTCCTGCACACCCAGCGAGCCGGGAATCGCAAACGCGGCGCCGCGGATCGCCTGCCCGGCGCTCTCCAGCAGCAAGGCGTCGAGCCAGCTGACGGGATGGCCGAGAAACCGCAGGGCCAGCCACACCTCCCCGGTGCCGACCAGCCAGCCCGCCAGGCTCAGCGCGAAGGTCGCGGCGACCTTGCCGGGCGCGCGATAGATCCGCCGTACGGCTGCGTCCACCGCATCGGCACGCATCGTCAGCGCCGCCCAGTCGCGCTTTCCCCGCAATTTCGACAGCAAGCGCAGCACGCGCCCAAACAGGCCGCGCCGCTGCGCCACATAGAACCCGAACAGGCACAGCGCCAGCAGCGCGGTGACGGCAATGACCGGCAAGCGCACATCCTCGCCCGCCTCGCTCGCCGTTGACGCGCCGAACAGCACGAGTCCGAGCACCGCGAACACCAGCTGCGCGATCGCTTGCATCGTCGTGCTGACGGTGATCGCTGCGGCAGCGTCGCGCATGCGTGCACCGCGTTGCGCGAGATGGCGCACCATCAGCACCGGTCCACCCAGCTGTCCGGCGGGCAGCAGGCTGTTCACGGACTCGCCCACCCAGCGCGCAAACAGCGCGTCGCGCATGGCGCGATGGCTGGCGTGGCGATCGAACAGCACGAAAATGGCACCAGCATCCAGCGCCAGCGGCAGCAGGTGAAACATCACCACCAACAGGCTCAACCAGCCCGCCGACATCAGCGTCGACGCCACCGAGCCGAAGCCGGTAAAGGCAATCAGGGCGACAAAGAGCGCCGCACCGACCGACAGCGAAATCATCGCCGCACGCGTCATGCCCGGGGCTGCTGGCCCTTGGCCAGCCGTTTGAATACTTGCCGGAAGCCGAAATAAGCGAGGGCGTCCTTCATGTTGGAGACGAAACGCAGCCAGGGCCGCATGCCCGGGTCGGTGACGTATTCGAAGGTCAGCGACACCCGTATCTGGTTCGCCCCGAGTGGCGTGATGCGGTGGCGCAGCTTGTCGCCATCGAAGAAAACGAGGCCACCGGGGGGAATCTGTACCGAGCCCGCTTGCACAGGCACATCGGGCTCGCGCGTGTGCAATTCGTAGTCGAGACGGCACGACGATTCGTCGATCACGCCGAACAGCAAGGTATAGCGCCTGCCGTTGTAGTAAGAGGTATCGTAATGCCAGCCGATATGATCGCCCTCGCGCGTGTAGTAATAGAGCGCGTAGGCATGCGGATCCTGCTCGGGCGAAGGCAGCAGCTGCTCGCCGCAGATCTGTTCGAGCCAGCCGATCAGCGCCTTGGACCGATAGAGTTGCGCGATAAAAGGCGCGTGCTGGTCGATCGTATGGCGGCTGACGCTGCCGCCCTGCTTGTGGCCCGGGAGATAATTGCGATTGATTTGGTCTTGCAAGGCCAGGGCGCTGGCAACCAGGCCTTCCGTGACTTCATCCGGCAAAAACTCGCCCACATGCAGGAACGCTCCCTGGCGCTCGAATTCCGCGCGCAGGGCGCTGTGCCCCAAAGCGCCAACACGTGCGGCCACACCTGCATCGGGACCGGCACGCGCGCCCGCGGGGTCGGCGAACGGCTGCTGCCGCTCGCCAGGCAGGGTGAGAAGATCCCGGTCCGCTTCGGCTGATTCGCTCATCGGCGCCTCATGGTCTGGTAGCCGCTGTAACGGGGCGAGCGCGCCGCACGGCGCGCCAGTAGTCGAAGACCACCCATGCCGCGAACAAGGGCGCGCCGATCGACGCCGCCGTCAGGAACGGGCTGATGGCACTGCTCAGGGTCACAAGCGGCAGGAGGTAGAGCACATCCTCCGTCTCGAAGCCACCGACCGAGGCCTGTTTCGTGGCGGTCTTGCCAGCGAGCGCTTCGATGCGCATGCGCAAGAAGAAGATCAGCGCCACGGCCACGCCCGCCACGCTGCCGCGCACGACTGCTGGCACCGCAGTATCCTGAAACTGGCCCGAGACGCCGATCCCCATGCTGACGAAGAGCAGGATAGTGACCAGCGAGTCGCTGAAAAGATCGTAGAAATGGCCTAACTTGCTGGATTTCCCGCTGATCCTCGCCAGTTCTCCGTCAGTATGGTCAATAAAATTGGAAAACACGACCAGCAGCGCACCGCCATTCGCCCAGCCGAAGCCGCCCTGCGCGAGGCACGCCGCGCCGGCCAGGCCGGTCAAAAGCCGTATCGTGGTCAGATGGTTGGGCGTAACCCGGGAATCCTTGAGCGGCTCGACAAGCCGCCGCGCCAGGCGTGCGTCCCATGTGCGCGGAGATGGCGGCGGCGCAGGCGGGTCCATTGGATTGCTGCTCATCTTGCAAATACCCCCGCGGCAGGAAATGCGACATGGCCAGGACTGCAGGGCAAGTTCGCGTGGTTTGCTTGGCAGTATTTCAATCTGAAGGACCAAGGCCGGCCGCGCGCCGGATTCCGCGCCGCAGTCGCGTCCAGGCACTGAGACCGCACGCCCGGGGCAGCTACCGTCCCTTGCGTGCGCAAGACAACTGCACTCAGGCACTCAGGCCTTCATTGGCGTCAATAATAGACGTGATTCCGACGAGCTGTCGAGGCAGCAACCCCTGGGCGTTGCCGGTAGCAGGCCGGTAATGGCGGGCGCGGCGGATCGAAACATGGCCGACTATGGGCTGACGATGGAAAGAGCTGGAAGCGGCGCGAGAATCCAGCGGATCGCCTTCGCCCGCCATTCTTGGCTGTCGTTACCGTCGTTGCCGTCATCCGGATTCAGGGTTGTAGTTGGCGCACCCTGCTTTTTGTCCTGCTGTCCGGTCTGTGCTTGTTTCTTGGCTGGCCCGGGCCGTTGGCCTTGCGCCGCCGCCCGCCGCCACCAGCTCGGCGCTGGCGAGCCGATCGGCGAGCGCGGCGGCCTGGGCTTCGAGCCGGGCCCGCGCTTCGCGCCTGCGCCACCATCGCGTGCCTCGTTGCGCGCCGCCACCAGTTCCCCGCGCAACGCTCCGGCCGTGCGCTCGTTCTGCTGGCGCGCGGTGCGCTCATCGTCAAGTATTACTACGTAATACGTATCAAAACTTGATATCATCGAATTACTTTAGACATAACTGCGCTTATGTCTATAATGTCCAGATGAGTGTGAATCTCGAAGGCTCTCGTTGGTTAAACTAACTTTGTATCCATTTCTAAACTAATTTTGTTCCTGGCCCCCTGGAGCAAAATCGTCGTGCTGCCGCGCCCACCGAGCGACAGCGAGCCAAGCACCACACCGGCCGACGCCATGTGCGTCAGCCATGATGACCGCGCACACGCCCCATCACCTGGATGCAGACATCGCCGGTCGCTCTCGACCGCCGTGATGATGCCGGCTACGTTCGACCGTCAATTGCAAACGATTCTCGATTCGGCGTGCAGGACCAGCAGCGGTCCGTGTTGGCCAACCCCTTTGCCGGCATCAAGGTTCGTGGCGCCGCCCTTCGTCCGGCGCTGGATACGGCACGAGGCTTTACCGAAACCGAGTGGCTGCTGGTCAGAACGAGGCTTTCGGTCAGCGCAAAGCCTCGCGGCGATCTGGCTGAGCGCGGGGCTGCCATCGTCTTGACTTACCTTGGCGCCCCTTTCGTGCGGCGCCCGATTACCCATGGTGGCCCGCTCCGTGCCGGAGCTCGTGCCCAACGTCGCGCTCAGAACGGAGTCGTCTGCGACGCGGACCCTTCTGCCTGCGTCCATCTAATCAGCAACAGCCCGTCGTCGGTTTCGCACAGGCGGACGCAAGATTTGGAATCGTCGCGCTCAAGCGGATCGACACCCCGATCGATGTCATCTAGCCAAGTGGTCAACGCATCGAACGTCAGCTCGATTTCCACGTGACCGCCATATCGAGCACTGCAGTTAGCGTCGACTCCCAGACCCACTCGCAGCAGGTCCAGACGTCCTGATCGGCATATAGGTAACCCGCCGGCGCTACCGCTGCATCCCGTGTATAGCGGATGAGGCCCAAGTCGCGCATCGCGTGAGAAACGCTGCAGAAGCGCCGCCGTTCCTGCTCCGCCGGCCGATTGGAGAGCGCCAGGTCCGAACGGCCCCAGCCGAGTTGAAGTTCGTTGAGCGCGATCTCGTATGGGCAGATCAGGCCCCAGCGGGGCCCCTCCTCTGGACGCACGCTGACCCAGCGCGAAAGCCGTCCCTCCTTGGTCAGCCTCCACCGACAGCGACAGGTGCCATGGCGAGTCTGCCGGTCCTGCATGGCATTCAGGCGCGTGACAAACGAAGACGGATTCGCCGAAGCGGCGTTGATGCGTATATAGAAGTGAAGTACGTCGGCAAATCTGAGGTGGCTCGACCTGAGGCGGCCGAGCTGGATTTTCGCTTGCCGCGCAAACGCGTGGCTTTCCAGAGTCCACCGATCACCGGCTTCGATAAGGAGCTGCTCGATGTCCTCGGGCGGGGGCTCAAGCGTGCGCAGCTGAGCGAACGCTTGGTCGAGGGAGACAGCCCCCGGCATGCCATGGTTGCCCGACGACCAGATCTCGCCGAGCGACATGCGCGCGGCAGCGACGCTCGCCCGTGCGACCCAGCCGGCGAGCGACGCAACGCGCCCCTGCTCTCGGGCCGGAAAGCCGGCATCAATGCCGTGCGGCCACGTCCTGCAGCGTTGCCGCATCACGAACTCCAACGCGCCCACGCGCTGCGACACGAGGCTGGCGGTGTGCTTCTGCGCCCAGGTCGTTTTCAGCTCGCTCAGGTGAAATGGGCACCGCGAAAGCCACCCAAGCTGATGCAGGTAGCTGTGGTAGCCGTGCTGCACACAGGTCTCGCAATAGCGGATGGCACGTCGCTCGCGACTATCGGGAGGCGGGCCATAACGGCCGACATCGATGAACCGTATGGAAGGCGAGAAAACGTCTTCGACAAGCGGCGCGGTCTCACCGAGCACGGACGCCAGGCGTCTGATTTCGTCGATCGGAAGCGGCGTGTTGCTATCGGGCTCCACACTCAAAAACTCCGCGCATTTTCGGACGTTGATGCCATTCAGTGCGCAGAAGCGGGCGACGAACGATAGCCGCGACTCGTACGGACGGAGGCTTCCCGGCCACCAGTTCACCGATGGGTAGGCCGCCATGTCAACTACCCGTCGAGATGATCCTCATGTGGTCCGGGAAGTTCGCTTTTGCGAATTCCTGCAACCAGTTCTCGTAAGACGTCACGTCAACCCAGTCTCCGCCATGCGCCAGCTGGAAAAGCATCGCCTCGGTTGCCCTGGCGATATGCTGCATCGGGAACTCGAGATGACGGCGCGCAGATTCGGGCGAGAGTTCCACCAGCGCTTTCCACACCAGCGCGGCACAGTCTGCAAGGCGGTGCCCTGCCGCGAATTGAACCGGCGCGAAATACTTCAGGTATGAAACGCCGCTGCCCGGTGGCCATTCCGAGTCGATATCGTAGCCGTTGAGCACGTATGCGATTTCTTCCGGCGAACGCAGCCCATGAAATCGCGCATGCGCGGCCATAAAACGTGCTGCCAGGTGAGCGTTGCCGGTGATCGCCATATACTCGTGACGATAGTTCAGCTGGTGCGAGCCGACGGAAAACACGCTCAGCAGGTAGCCCTCGTAATCAAGGTCATTCTGAAGACCGAGCAACCACTTCCACTCCCGGAACGTCAAATCCTGCGCTTCGTCGATGGCCAGTACGACATAATTACGCTGCGCGTTGTTCGCAATGGCGATGAAGCGTTGCCTGCACAGGTGGATCCCTTCCGCTCTTTTCGGTGGTTTCGCCGGGTTGGCGAATTCGAAGTTCGAGGCGAGCAACAGCTGATGCCAGAATCCCGCTTCGCTTGTCTGGCTGTCCGGACGGCGATTCCACACCACCAGCGGTACCACGGCGTTAAGGCGTTCCTGCAGCACCTGAGCGACGTACCATTGCACGCAGCGAGACTTGCCCAGCCGTGATGCACCATATATATAGCCGCCGGGGCGCTGCTGGTCGATCCATTCGCCGAGCTGTTCAATCATCTCGTGCATGGGCGGCGTATATACTGCGTACTGCTTCGTCACGATGCAGTGTCGCGGATCGATGCGCTCGGGCAGAGGGAATCGCATGACCTACCCCGATTGCGCCATTCGGCGTGGCGGGAGCATGGAGCCCGGAGTCGCGGGCTCAGTTTTGATAGCCACGTTAGGTCGCGCTGGCTTGTTGCTGGTGCCACCGTTGCGCGAACCTGTGCTGTCCTTCTGTTTGGCACGATCCATCGCAGCGTCCAGCATGGCAGCGCCGATCGACGGATCCGCTGCAGCAACCAGAATGCGTCGCGCTTCGAGGTAGGCCGGATGGATGGGTAAGCGTTTGTGCGCCTGACTCTCCACAAAGCGCATGAAGATTTCAATGGCGTCTCCGCCCGCTGGGATAGTCAGTTGTCCGTGCGAGCAGGCCTGAGAGATTGCAGCGCGAACGGCAAGACTATGTGGTGAAACGTTCCATGGCGGCGCTGCCCGCAGTACACCGAGTGAGATGCCGTCAAGCGTGGAGGCGAGCGCTACCCGGCAATCATCCTCCTTGTGACAGACCACCCAGATCTCGGATCCTGCCAGGTCGTGCCGGTTGTGCAGCACCTCGTTGGTGTAGCGGCCGTAATAGAACTCCACATACGGGGCGCGCCCACTCGCTGCTCCGCCGCGCACGATGCAGCGCTTGCGGATGCTGAATAGCGCTTCCACAACGGCGGGATCGACTCGGCGCAAGCTCTGCTGAGCGTGGTGGTACAGGAAGTTCGCGTATGCGAGCGGCGTGCGGTTGCCAATCCCGCTGTGCGGTGTTGCGTTGTAATTGGCGATGAGCACGTCCAGCAGCTCTTCCGCATATTCGTACTGGAATCGGCTTGCCAGCGCAACGTCTTCCGGCTTCCGGCCCTTACGGTCCTGAGGCTTGGCGCCGGTGGTGTTGGAAAGACGCTGAAAGCCCTTCCCCGCCAGATTTCGGAAAAACGCCTCGATGAAGGGCCGGTCGTCCTTGCTTCGACGTTTCGAGAACGAGGTTTTCGGCTCAAGCAGCGTCGCGCGAACCGTATCGCGCAACGCGTCGCGCACGTGCTGACAGGTCTCGGCAAGGGCACCGTCTACGCTGGTCTCATCCCAGCACAGTCCGACGAAATTGTCACCCAGCACCGACAGAAGCCCGGCATCGGGCAGATACGCCTTGTCGCTGAAGCTTACCGGGCGCGCCCACCATTTTCCCAATGCCCGCTTCAGCGCGCGCAGGACATCATCCTTCGAGACTTCCCGTCTCATGCTGAAGTAGTAGCCGAGCACCGCGCGCGACATCACTTCGAGAATCACGATAACCCAGAGACGATGAACGATCTTCTCCCGAAAGCCGCCTCCCATCAGGGGAAGCGACACGCAGAAACGTCCGTCCAGTTTGTGCGCATCCATCTCCACGCGCTGCATGAACTTCTGAACTGGCCGTCCGGTTCCGTCCCCTGTCTTCAGCTTTGACACCAGGTCTGGACCGCCGCTCGCCGCCGCCAGCGCTCGTGGGTTGGCCGACAACACCCTGTCGATATACCGGCCAATCGAGACGTATCCCAGGGTCGCCGTGTTGAACGGCCACTCGTTTCGCTGTTCACATCCAAGTTCGCGGAGCTGGTCGAGAAGCCACCCGCAGTGTCGTCTTTTCGACTGCCGGGTTTCGACCAGCCGCTTGCCTGACGCGCTCGCGAGAATACGCGCTTCGAATGCCTGGCGAAGCTCCGGCTGCGCATCAAGGAGCGCCTGCAGGGCACCAACGGCGCCGCCGCCGAACTGACTGACATGGATCTTCCGATGGCGCCGGTAGTGCTTGATCCGGGTCCACGGAACCAGCCCGCGCCAGCCGTAGGGTCGCCCGTCCGGATGCGTTTCGAGGCAACGTTCGCGGATCAGTCGATAAGCCTGTTTTGCGCCAAGTGCGGTGAGACGCTTGATGGTATCGGCCGTCGCGCCAGAAAGGTACAGCGAGACCGCCTGCTTTCTCGCAAAATACAACGCGCGCCGTTCTCCTTCGAGCGCCCCTTCATCCGGGCTTGCCCAGAGCGAGGTGTCGATGGCTCTCCTGCCGATTGTGCGGCGGGAGCAATGACAGCTGTCGTCAGCGTCGCGGACTTGCATGGAGGTTCCAGCACAAATGGCCACCATCGCCTATGGCCCAATCGCTATGAACCATAGGGCGCTATCGCGGGACTGCAAGGCAAGGATGTGCCGGAACGTGGGCAAGGATACAATATTAGTTTAACTGTCGGCCGAAGGAACAATTTGTCTTTCAACTTTTTAAACTAATTTTGTTACTCGACCCTCTGGTTGCCCTTATTTTCCGTGTCCATGACGGGAACAAAATTAGTTTCACTGACGACTCGCGCATGGACCTACTGCCCCTCAAACCGCTTGGGAGTCTTACCGACTCACTTCCCACACCGCTGGAGCGGTTGAAACTGTCATCGCCGCTGTCCGGCGCCGCCGGTACTAATCGCGCGCCCGCCACCGGCGCTCGTATTGCCGCGGCCGATGACCTGGCCGCCGTGACCGCCTGGCTGGCCCGCTATGCCGACAGTGCGGCGACCATCGCCACCTACCGCCGCGAGGTGGAGAGGCTGATCCTGTGGGCCGTGCTCCAGTTGGGCAAACCTTTGTCCTCGCTGACGCACGAAGACCTGCTAGCCTATGAGCGCTTCCTCGCCGATCCGCAACCGGCCGCGCGCTGGGTGCTGGCCGGCAACAAGAAGCTCGCGCGCAGCCATCCGGACTGGCGCCCGTTTGCCGGGCCGCTGTCGCCCGGCAGCGTGCGCCAGGCCATGGTGATCCTGAACGCGCTGTTCGCCTGGCTGACCGAGGCCGGCTACCTGGCCGGCAATCCGCTCGCCCTCGCCCGCCGTCGGCGCGCTCCCAGCAAGGCGCGCATCACCCGTTATCTGAGCCACGACCTGTGGGCGATCGTCAAGGAGACGGTCGAAGCGATGCCGACCGAGACCGTGCGGGAACGGCTGCATGCGGCACGCTGCCGCTGGGTGCTGAGCGTGCTCTATCTGGGCGGCTTGCGGGCGTCGGAGCTGACAGCGACCACGATGGGCGCGTTCTTCTGCCGGCGCGATGCCCAGGGCACTGAGCGCTGGTGGCTGGAGGTGACCGGCAAAGGCAGCAAGACCCGGCTGGTGCCGGCGACCGACGAGCTGATTGCAGAACTGGCGCGCTACCGTCGCGCCCACGCACTGCCGCCGACTCCGCAGTTCGGTGAGACGCGTCCCCTGGTGCTGCCGGTGATCGGAAAAGCGGACAGCGAGAAACCGCTGTCACGCGGCGCGCTGCACCTGATCCTGAAAGAGGTGTTTGGCATGGCCGCGGCGCGCCTGCGGGCGCGCGGGCCGGAATGGGAAGCGCAAGCCGCGGTGCTGGCCAGCGCCTCGGCGCACTGGCTGCGCCACACCGCTGGTTCGCACATGACCGACCAGCAGGTCGACCTGCGCTTTGTGCGCGACAATTTCGGGCACAGCTCGCTGTCGACGACGAGCGGCTATCTGCACAGTGAAGAGGATGCGCGCCATGAAGCCACGCAGGCGCGGCATCGGATCGGCTGGGACGCGGAGAAGTAGCGGGACGGCGATACTCCACTAGGCTAGCGGTTCAGCGGACGCATCAAGCCGCTATTCTGAGCGCTTACCTCATCGAGAAAATCGGCCGATTCGGGCCGACTCTGGCGATGCAGATCAGGATTTGGACGTGCGCTACCATGCGCCATCGCTCGCTGACCTTCGCCCTATGCTGCTGTGCGAGCGGAAGACCATCCGCGCGGATATCGGGATGGAGAGCGCTCGCGCGATTGGATAAGGATCAAGCGTCCCGGCGCCGTGCCTCCAGAAAGGTTTCGTCGCTGACACTTGGTTCTGTTTGGCACCCCATACGGTGTTTGCGACACATACCGTAAGCTGGATCAAGCGTGGTGGGCCTTTCCCCCCTTCCCCAGGGTCACTGCGCTTTGCCCCGCCGCGTTTCAGCGGCTCCGCGGCGGGGCCTTTCTAGAATGGCGCCAGACGAAGCTATCGCGAAACTTTGGCGTTCTGCCCGAGAGCCTTCGAAAGCGTTTCTCCTTGCGACACACCCGCCGCGTCGACAATCCCGCTATCGCCCCTGGCTTGCTCGGCTTCAGGGCTTACCGGACCTTGGTTGCCGGCGGGACGCCACTCCGAATCGCCTTGGGTGCAGCGCCTTTTCTTTTGGTTCTTTGACTGGTCCAGGGGCAGTCCAGCGTGAGCCCGTTCATTCTGTCGGCCTACTTAAGCCGGCTGTCAAAGCAACCGGCAGCGTCTCCGCAAGGCGGGGAGCAGGCCTGTGTCTGCCCCCAACCTTCGAGTTGCAATCTAGTCCGGAGCGCGCTCGGGGACCGGCATTTGCACCCATTCCTTATAGAATGCCTCGATGTCTGGCTCGAAGTCGTGGATCACTGGATACCATGGTGTTGGCGCCTCGACGTCGTGCATAGTGCCGCATGCCGGGCAGTAGTACTCTCGATACACCTGCCACTGGGTATCGGGGGCCATCAGCTTGGGATACACCTCGGCCATCGCTTCCTCTGTGTCGCGCACATAGATGGATGCATGCAGTTTCCAGTTCTCGCGGTAATCGCAGAACTCGTGGCCGCAATCGCACTTGACCACCCACTTCTTATTATTGGTCGATTGCACAATATGCATGTGCGGGCCGAGCGGAAGCACAATGCGGTCCGGGAAGCTGACCTTGGCCTGCAGAGCGGCCAAATACTGAGCAAAGCGGCTGTCATCTTTGGGCATCGACAGCATGCGGAAAGTTGTTTCCCAGTCCAGGGAGCCCTCAACGAGGTGGGCAACCTGTTCATTCGTGTACTTGGACATGACTCAACTCCTCGATTCTGTGATTACTCTTCGACCTGGACGACGGTGGTAACGTCGGGCAGCAGGGAAAGGTCCATGCGGTGCCTGGCGCCGTAGGACGGCACGCCCAGTTCATCCTCAAGCAGCTGCCACTCGGCGGGGAGGCTCCAGAATGCCTTGAACTCCCGCGTGAACTTTTCCGACAGGGCGAAGCTGGTAGCGAACATGTGTTGCACCTGGACGGACGCGTGCTTGTTGAGGATGCGATCGCGTTCTTCCTTCATCCATTCGCGGGTTGGCAGGGAACGTGCCAGGCGTTCCTTGCGGATCTCGGCACGGCGGGCCTGGGTTTTCTCTACATCCACCGTGAACACGCCCTTGGCGTCCTGGGTGAAGACGGCACCGTAGACTTTCTGCGCATATTCCGGCAGAAGGAATTTCTGGTTGAGGTCCGCCTCGACGGCCTTCGGATCGCGGTCGATCGGGTCGCCAAAGCCCGGCCCCCCGCGCAAGTAGTTGAGGTACAGGTCATGGTTGGCGTAGCAGTCCTCGGTAGTGATGCACTGCTTGTCACGCTTGACCACCGCAGTTGCATCGATGTGGCGCTCGTAGTCTGGCTTGCCGGGATCGATGTCGCCACCCAGAGGCAGGGAATCGCCAATGGCGATGCGCTTGTCCAGCCCGGTCTTGTGTGCCTCAAACCGGTATCCGGTCGCCGAGGGATAGCCACCCATCATGCCCCAGTCGCTGTTCATGAACCCATTGCCCATGAAGAACATGGTCCAATCCTGGGCGTTCCACACCATGCGCAGCGTCTCGAAGCCGCAACCGCCGCGGTACTTGCCATACCCGCCGGAGTTGGCCTTGACGTTTCTGCCAAGATAGAGCAACGGTTCGGCCATCTCCCAGATTTCGATGTCGCCCATGTCCCCTTCCGGGTTCCAGATGGCGGCTGCGTGGTTGAGGCCATCCTTGACGGCGCAGGCGCCCGTTCCGCAGGAACTGGCCTCGAAACTGTTAACCGCATGGATCTCGCCATCCTGATTGATGCCACCACCTTGCAGCCAGTTTGAAGTGTTGGCGTTACCGGCGTTCACCTCCTCCAGATACCCCCGGCTAAAATAGGACTGGGATAGGCCGCGCCACAGGGCCGCCCAGCCGGAGACCAGGAAGTGCCAGGCATAAGCGTGACCGGTGCGGCGGTCGTCGGGATTGCACCAAGTGCCCTTTGGCAGGCGGAACTCGGTGGCGAAGTAGGCGCCATCATTGATGCGCTGGGTTGGCACCAGGGTCTGGCACATCATCACCCAGATTCCTGAAGTAAATGCCACCTGATGGGCGTTGAAGGTGTGCCAGCCCCAGCGGCTCGCTCCTTCGAAGTCCAGGCGCCACTTTCCGTCCGGCTTGATGGTCATCTCCACCGGCGAATGCATGATGGAGTCGAGCTTGGCGAAGGCGTTGGATACCTGCACGTCGTCATGCTTGTAGGGCACATCGACAAAGGAGACTTTGCGATACTTGCCCGGCAGGGTCATGGCCCTGATACGGCTCTGCAGTCCGCGGCGGCCTTCTTCGATGACCTCGTAGGTAAATTTCTCATAGGCCTCGATGCCATCAGCCCGAATCACTTCCTCAACCAGGTCGCGAATCATGTGGCAGCCGGCGATGCGGGTCTTTTCGTCAAGGATCCAGTACTTGGGCGTGCGCACTGAACGCTGGGACTCGTGCAGCCAGTCGCGCAACGGCACGTCATTCACCCCCGTCTTGCGGCAGGTAATCATGTAGCCATCGCCGAAGCGCTGGGTCTGGCCGGTGGACATCGAACCCGGCGTCACTGAGCCGGTGTCGATGACGTGCGTGACGCCACCGACCCAACCGATAAGCCGGCCTTGCCAGAAGATCGGGACGATAGTCGCGATGTCACAGGGATGCACGTTGCCGATAGAGCAATCGTTGTTGGTAAACATGTCCCCCGGATTAATGCCGGGGTTGGCCTCCCAGTTATTCTCGATCATGTATTTGATTGCCGCCCCCATGGTCCCGACGTGGATGATGATCCCGGTCGAGGTCAGCACGCAGTCGCCCACAGCGTTGTAAAGCGTGAAGCAAAGCTCGCCTTCTTGCTCGACGATAGGGCTCGCGGCAATCTTCTTGGCCGTTTCACGAGCATGCACGAGGCCGCCACGCAGCTTGGAGAACAGCTTTTCGTAGCCAATCGGATCGCTGTCCCGGAATTCCAGCTTCCCGAGGCCGTTGTAATGGCCCGTAGCATTGGTGCGCTCAATGATGCCGTCACGGTGCTGCTTGAGCGTCTGGCCGTTTTGCAGCAGGTCGGCGAAGCCGACTTCTTTATTGCTCATCATGTTCATGGCATGTCTCCTTACTTCACTTCTTTGAGATGGAACAGGCGGTGCTTGTCAATCGTCGTTTCGAAGCCGTCGGGCACCACGAACGTGGTGGCATCGGATTCGATGATGGCGGGACCGACGATGTGATTGCCGGCCTTGAGGGATTCCATCTTCCAGAGCGCGGCATCGACCCACTTCTTGTGGCGATAGAAGGGTCGGGTACCGAGATAGGCCGACTTTGGCGGCGTGGGCCCGGCGTCCGGGTCCTCCGGCAGCACGGGTTTCTGGGTTACAACCATCCCGCGAAGAATGGCGCCAGTAATGGAAAAGCCCAGTTCCGGCGAGCGGGCAGAACTCGCGTAGACGCGTCCATAGGTATTTTCGAATGCGTCGACGATTTTGTCCCAATCGGCGGCAGTCGCGGCACGGGTCACCGGCGACACAATCTCGAGATCGTTCAGTTGGCCCATGTACTGCATCTTGTAGCCGGGAATCAGCATCACGTCTTCGGGCTTGTACCCGTTGAGGACGAACTCGTCGATGACCTTCACCGCCAGTTCCGACCAGGCTTCCTGCAAGATTCCGCATGCAACCGCCTTGGCATCGTCCGGCGCGAGCTGGGCAACACCAAGGTCCACTGACTTGTCGTAGCGGTACTCAAAGTCGGCGCAAGCGCAACCGAAGGCCGAGAATCCCGCCGCCCACGCAGGCACGACGACGTCCTTGAAGCCGACGCCGCCGGTGTAGCCGTAGGTGTGCACCGGGCCGGCGCCGCCGTAAGAAAAGCAGGTGAATTCCGCCGGGTTATAGCCTTTGGCACTGATGTTGGCGCGCAGGTACTCGGAAAGGGTAAGGTCAAGCAGCTCGATGACGCCTGCCGCGGCGTCTTCGACTGACAGGCCGAGCGGGTCGGCGATCTGCGCCTTGATGTGGTCGCGGGCGCGTTGCACGTCGAGCTTGATGGCACCGCCCAGGAAATTGTCCGGGTTCAGATAGCCCAGAACGACGTGGCAATCGGAAACGGACACCGTGTCGAGACCGCTTTCCGGCCAGCAGGTGCCCACGCGGTAGCCTGCGCTGTCGGGGCCGAGCTTGATCGACTTGCTGTAGGGGTCGAGGCGCACAAAGCTGCCGGCGCCGGCGCCAACCGAGTCCATTGCCACCAGGGGCAAGGAGAGGACCAGACGGGCCATGTCGGGGTCGGACTTGATGGCGAAATTGCCCTTGGTGATCAGGGCCACGTCGAAGCTGGTGCCGCCGATGTCGGAACAGGCGATGTTCTCGTCGCCCAGATACTCGCCCAGCAGCCTGGACCCAATGACGCCGCCGATCGGGCCAGAAACAATCGTGCGCGCGAGTTCCTTGGCCTTCCAGCTGATGGTGCCGCCGTGGGTGGCCATCACCCGCAGATCGAATTTGGCGCCGTGCTTCTTGAACCGGTCACTCACCTTCTTCAAGGTCTGGCGCGAAGGCTCTGCACCGTAAGCCTCCAGGATGGTGGTATTCATCCTGTGACTCTCCTTGCGCGACGGGTAGTAGTCCACCGAGGCGAACACCGGTATATCGGCCTTTAGTTTTTTGAGCTCCTCGCGCACGACGTCTCGGGCGCGCTGCTCGCTTGATTCGTTCTTGTGGGATTGCAGCAGGCAAATGACGATGGCTTGCGAGCCAGCCTCCACCAGTTCTCGGGTAGCCTGACGGACCTCATCTTCACGCAGTGGGATAACCAGCTTCCCCTGCACGTCGGTACGTTCGGTGACGCCGCGCGTGCGCGAGACGGGCACAAGAGGCTCGTCGTAGCGGTGGGTGTTCAGGTGGATGCGGTCCTCCAGTGCATAGCCCAGGTAGCTCTGCAGTGCTCGGCCCATCGAATGGATCTGCTCGAAACCGCGATTGCAGATGAGACCAACGTCGAGGCCTTTGCGCATGAGGATGCGGTTGAGCATCGCCGTACCTGAGTAGACGCAAGTCACCAGTTCGGGGTAAACGTCATCCACTGTCCGGTCCCAGTGAGCAAGGGCGTCCTCGGAAGAGTTGTAGATGGCGAGCGATTCGTCGCCGGGATTGCTCTGCGCCTTGCCTACGACGAAGCGGCCATCGGAGCGCACAAAGAATGTGTCGGTCATCGTGCCGCCAGCATCGATGCCCATCACCTGTACGGTGGACTGCGATTGCATACTGCCTCCTGTCATTGATGTAGTCATGGTGGGATCCCCCCACGACCCATCTATGGCAAAGCTTGTGCCAGAGCCGGCTGGCATCGGAAACAGCCCCTGCAGGCTATTGAATTCAATGGGTTGGCACTGTTGTTCGGCTATTTCGTTGATGGCGGCATGCCTTTGGTCAGTGTCCGGATTCTCGACGTCCTGTGCAGCGGTGTCCGGGAATCGGACGCTTTCTGACCAGGAAGGATGGGATTGGCCCGTGCGAGTCCGGGCGGCATGTAGCAGTTGTAGGGCCGCCCAACAATTGCCGCAGGCGTGGCGGCATCGAAGTCTGGCGGTCGATGCCGAGAGGGACGCCAGCTACCTTGAAACTCCAAGGCGGCGTCCATGCGAAGCGCTTGTGGCGCTGGCACGCGCTATGCACTGAATTCAAGCGAAATGACAGCGACGTATGGTGAAGTCCATGAAGTACTCAACGTCAAGCCACCCGGTTTTTGAATCAGTTGCCGATATGGACCTGGCGATCGGAACCCATCTCGTCACCGACCGGCTTTGGTATACGCATCATGGCCTCTACGCGGGGGCCGGCAAGGTCGTGCACTACTCGGGTCTGTCACGATCACTGCGTCGCGGCCCGGTGCACGAGGTCACGCTCGCGGAATTCGCGCATGGGCATCCGATCAGAGTTCGCCAAAGTCCTGGCGCCAGGTTTGATGGTGTGGAGGCCGTCCAGCGCGCCTACTCACGCATCGGTGAGGATCGATATCGCCTGATTTCCAACAACTGCGAGCACTTCTGCATGTGGTGCCTGTATGGCGAGAGCCGCAGCGAGCAGATCGATGTCTGGAGGTTCTGGGCTGGGTCCGCTGCCTGGTTTAAACCTGCGACGTTGCCCACAGTCGCAACCTTGCTGGGCGGGTCGGTATTGCGAGCAATTTCCCGGTTCGGACCTGAGGACAGGACATTCGCAAGCACAACGCAATCGGCTTCCTGAACCTGCGTAGGGTGCATTGACAGAAAACTAGATACTTGGCGCAGGCCCTCGTGTACGCCGTTGCCGCCTTGTCGCTGCCGACGCTGTCCGGTTTCCGGACACTGATTGCTGCGATGGCCGGAAATCGGACACCTTGGGATTTTCATGCTGCAAAGCACAAATATTTGATTTGAAAAGAGATTATTGACTTGGCGGTGTCTCGCGGATACGGTTATCCCAGTCAATTGAGAGCGACCGTCCTATGCCGTTTTCTCGTTGCGGCACCCTGATCCCACGTATCGGCGACGAGCCCGTCGTGGCTTCCGCCTGGGAGCGTTTTGTGCAGGATCAGTCCCTGGAAGGGGCGGGTGTGCGCAGCGTCGTCCTCGCCTCATGGCAGCGGTGTCGTTCGGAGGCCGTCGACCCTGCTCGGCACTCCGCACCGGGGGCAGCGGCCGAACGAGTGCGCCAGTTGCAGCGACAGAACCGGGAGCTCTGTGACGCTGCGCTGCCGGCGCTTGAGAGCCTGCGGGATATCCTACGGGAATGCGGCACGCTCATCATGCTTTGCGACCCGAGCGGAACGGTTCTCCATCTCAAGGGCGAAACCAGGGCTCGCAGCGTTGGCGAGGGAATCAACCTGGCCACCGGTGGCTGCTGGAATGAGGAAGTCATTGGCACCAATGCCATCGGAACCGCGATCGCCACGGCGGCTCCTGTCCAGATCCATGCCGACGAGCATTTTTGTCTGGACGTCAAGCGTTGGACCTGCGCTGCGGCTCCCATTCTTGACCCCTTCAGTCGCACCCTGTTAGGGGTCGTGGATGTTTCCGGCGTCAAGGAAACCTTCCATGGCCACACCTTGGGCCTGGTGATGACTGCTGCCAGCCAGATCGTCAGCGAACTAGCCCGCCGAGACGTTGCTCTTCACGAGCGGCTGCTGACTCGAGCCATTGATTATTTCATCCGTTACGCCAGCGACTACGTTGTGCTTGTCGACAGCCGTGGGCGCATTGTTCGTACGAATGGAAATGCGCAGGTGGCGCGCGAGAGCTATGACGTGCGGCTGCCCTCTGAAGTTGGCAGCCAGGTGCCAGGACTGAACCTCGCACTGTCGGATGTCGACCGGTACTGCCAACGTCCGGAATGGCTGCGTCCTGAATGGCTGCACCCTGTGAAGGATCATGCCGGCATGCTCGGTACGGTGCTGGTGCTTCCCCTCGTGACTCGCCAGAATCGAGCCGCTATATTGCCCGGGGCCCCAGTCGGGACAACGACAGCAGGAAACGATGTGTTTGGCGACATCGTAGGCGAAAGCGAGGTGCTGAAGGCGACCAAGGCGCGCGCGCGCCGGATCGCGCCGCTCGATCTGCCGGTACTGCTTCTTGGCGAAACTGGCGCGGGGAAAGAACTCTTTGCCCGAGCACTGCATCGGGCTGGCAACCATCCCGACGGCCCTTTCATTGCTGTCAATTGCGGCGCATTTACGCGTGAGCTCTTGGCCAGCGAACTTTTTGGCTATTCCGATGGCGCTTTCACAGGTGCCCGTCGAGGTGGCCTTCCCGGGAAGTTTGAGCAAGCTGACGGGGGCACACTCTTCCTGGACGAGGTCGGCGAGTTGCCACTTGATATGCAGCCTCACCTGTTGCGCGTGCTGCAGGATGGCGTTGTGGTTCGCTTGGGTGACACCCGCGAGCGGCGCGTTTCGGTCCGCATAGTTGCCGCTACGAACCGTGATCTGCAAAAGGAGATTACCGCCGGCCGCTTCCGCGAAGACTTGTTCCACCGTCTCTGCGTAGTGAGCCTGGCTCTCCCCCCGCTGCGCGATAGGCCCGGGGATATCGATGCAATCATCAAGCATCTCAACGTCAAACTCGCGCACAAGTATGGCTGTGCGCCCAAGCAGCTTGAACCGGCCGTGCGCCAGGCGCTACTTGGTCATCGCTGGCCGGGTAACATACGCGAATTGCAGAACGTCTTCGAGATGATGTTCGCGCTCAGCGACGACGACGTCATCGATGCCTCTCTGCTTCCCCCGAACATCCAGCAAACGACAAACGCCTCCCTTTCCGTACCTGCCCCGTCGTCAAAGCCGGTTTCATTCCGCCGACTTGAGGAAGTCGAAAGACAAGCGATACTCGACGCGCTCGCGAACGCCCACGGAAACATCTCTATGGCAGCGCGGACACTGGGCATTTCCCGAAGTACTTTGTATGTCAAGCTAGCCGAGATTCGGGCTCAGTCCGGCAGTTCAGGTTGATCTTGGAGCTTAGCTCAAGCTCTCTGACGGGGAACCGGGTCTTCGCTACAGGCCGGTCGGCTCGATGAACCAGCCCTTCTCCATCCCCGGGCCCTGTGCCACACGCCCCCCAACGGCCGGAACGAGCCCGAGGCGGCGCGCCGCGTCGAAGCTTTCCTGGGCCTTCTCAAACTGGGCCCTGGTCGTCATCGGGATCACGCTTACACGCTCGGCGACCTCGGACTACTGCAGCCTGCAAGGTTTCTCGATCAGCGGGCGCTATCCTGAATCAGGATGTCCAGAAATCGGTCCATAATCAGATTTTTTCTTCGGCCCTTCCGCGTCGCGACGCCAAGCGTCACTTCAAAGTGCATCTCTTTGGTCACCAGAGGTATGAGCATGCCCTTTTCCACCCAAGTCGCCGCGAAATGGTCTGGCAGAAAGCCAATGTACTCGCCGGTGAGAATCAGGAAAGCTATACCTTCGCGGTCCGTCGCCGTCGCCGCGCAACTCAACTTCTGGTGCAATTGCATGGCCTCAGCACTGATACGGTAGCTCGGCGCCACGGCAGCTACCTCTCGCAGGTCAGCCACCGACAACTTCTTCCCAGACGGAAACAATCGATGATTTCGGCTGCAATAGAGCTGTGAGCGTTCTTCGTACAGCGGAATGTAGTCCAGTGTCGAGAGCGTAGTGAGCATCGGCAACGCGCCGATGTGGAGACGGCCATCCAGCAAGCCCCGCTCGATCTCGCCAGGCGTACTCATGCTGATGTTGATGCGCACGCCCTCGCTCTGGCGCCGAATTCCTTTCAAGGCGTCGGTGATCCGCATCTTCGGCTGCGTCACCAGGTTGTTCATCAGCCCGATATTGAGTTCACCCCTGAGGCTTTGGTGGAGCTGATTCACCTCTGTACGGAAGCCTTCGATGGCAGAAAGCACCGCCTCCCCCGCCCGAAGTACTTCGCGTCCTTCGTCCGTTAGCGCGAATCCCGCTCGCCCCCGCTGGCACAACCTGACACCCAGCCGCTTCTCCAGGTCACTCATGTGAAGGCTAATCGCGGATCTCGTGATTCCGAGAGCACTTTCAGCCGCAGTAAAGCTTCCTACTTCTGCAACGGTGCGGAAGACCCGAAGCAGGCGCAGGTCGAAGTCCGTGACCTGTGAGAGCGGCAGCCTTTTCATAGGTGAGTAATTCAATATGTAATCGTGAGAATAATTGTATTTTACTCACCCAAATAACGTACCACACTCGAGGCCGTAGACCCTCTCCAAAGGAAGCCGCCTTGAACCCCTCCGCCGCCTACGCCCTCAGGAACAAGAACGAGCTCAATCTCAGCGCTCACTGGATGCCGTTCAGCGCGAACCGCAATTTCCGTCAGGACCCGCGTCTGATTGTCGCGGCTGAGGGGCGCTATCTGATTGACGCCGATGGGCGCAAGGTCTTCGACGGATTGTCGGGTCTATGGACATGTGGTGCCGGCCATAGCCGGAAGGAGATCCAGGAAGCGGTGGCAAGCCAGTTGGGAACTCTGGACTACGCGCCTGCGTTCCAGTTTGGCCACCCGCTGTCGTTCACGCTGGCCGAGCGCATCGTTGACATGATGCCTGGCAACCTGAAGCACGTCTTCTACACCAACTCCGGCTCGGAATGTGCGGATACGGCTGTAAAAATGGCCCGCGCATACTGGAGGCTCAAAGGCCAACCGGCAAAGACCAAGCTCATTGGTCGTGCCCGCGGCTATCACGGTGTGAACGTCGCCGGCACGAGCCTGGGCGGCATCGGTGGAAACCGCAAGACGTTTGGCCAGCTGATGGACGTTGACCACCTCCCGCACACGCTGCAGCCCGATTGCACGTTCACCAAAGGCCAGGCCGAGACCGGCGGCGTGGCGCTCGCCAATGAACTGCTGAAACTCATCGAACTGCACGACGCGTCGAACATCGCAGCGGTTATTGTCGAGCCGATGTCGGGTTCGGCCGGCGTCATTGTTCCGCCCCTGGGATACCTCCAGCGCCTGCGCGAAATCTGCGACCAGCACGGCATCCTGTTGATCTTCGATGAAGTGATCACGGGCTTCGGCCGCATGGGTGAACCGACTGGCGCCGAATTCTTCGGCGTCACCCCCGACCTGATGAATGTCGCAAAGCAGCTGACCAATGGAGCAATTCCCATGGGCGCGGTCATCGCGTCGAGCGAAATCTACGAGACGTTCATGAACCAGGCGGCGCCGCAACATGCCGTCGAGTTCGCGCACGGCTACACGTACTCAGCCCACCCAGTAGCATGCGCCGCCGGCCTGGCGACGCTGGACGTGCTGAAACGTGAAAACCTGATTCAGCAAGCCGCCGAGCTGGCTCCCCATTTCGAGCAGGCCATCCACGGCATACGGGGCACAAAGCATGTCGTGGACATCCGCAACTGTGGCCTGGCCGGAGCCATCCAACTGGCCCCGCGCGACGGTGACGCAACCATACGCCCGTTCGAGGCTGGTCTCGCGCTGTGGAAGAAGGGATTCTACGTACGCTTCGGCGGCGACACGCTCCAGTTCGGACCGGCTTTCAACACCACCACCAGCGAGCTTGACACCATGTTCGACGCCGTTGGCGTTGTCATCGGGACGCTCGCTTAAGGCCGTTCGGCCACCTGCCCTTCCAGCAACTACCCTTGTTTTCCTGGATTCAGTATGAACACCATCCCGCATTTCATTAATGGCGAGCGTGTCGTAGGCGAAGGCCGCCCCTCGCCGGTCTACAACCCCTCCACCGGCGAAGTCACCGGCCAGCTTGTCCTGGCGGATTCCGCTACCGTGAGACACGCCATCCTGACTGCCAAGGCTGCATTCCCGGCATGGCGCAATACGCCCCCGGCCAAGCGGGCGCAGGTGCTGTTCCGCTTCAAACAGTTGCTGGAGGAACATGAAAGGGCCATCGTCGAACTCATCAGCAAGGAACACGGCAAGACCATCGAAGATGCCGCCGGCGAACTGAAGCGCGGCATCGAGAACGTGGAATACGCGTGCGCCGCTCCCGAACTACTGAAGGGCGAGTACACCCGCAACGTAGGTCCGAACATCGACGCCTGGAGCGAATTCCAGCCGCTGGGCGTAGTCGCCGGCGTCACGCCGTTCAACTTCCCGGCGATGGTGCCGCTGTGGATGTACCCGCTCGCCATCGCCTGCGGTAACACCTTTGTCCTGAAGCCGTCGGAGCGTGACCCCAGCTCGACGCTCATGATTGCCGAACTGTTCTATCAAGCCGGCTTGCCCAAAGGTGTCCTTAATGTGGTTAACGGAGACAAGGAAGCTGTCGATGCGTTGATCGAACATCCCGACGTGAAAGCGCTGAGCTTTGTCGGGTCCACGCCAATTGCGGAGTACATCTATGCGGAAGGCACGAAGCGCGGCAAGCGTGTACAGGCCCTGGGCGGCGCAAAGAACCATGCGGTCTTTATGCCAGACGCTGACCTGGACAGCGCCGTCAACGCCTTGATGGGCGCTGCATACGGCTCTTGCGGCGAACGCTGCATGGCCATTTCGGTTGCCGTATGTGTTGGCGACAAGATTGCCGACGCTCTCATCGAGAAGGTTGTTCCCGCAATCCAGGCCTTGAAAATTGGCCCGGGTACCTCGTGTGGACTGGATATGGGGCCGCTAGTCACGTCCGCAGCGCTCGAGCGCGTGACCGGATACATTGCGGCGGGTGAAGCCGCCGGCGCCAAGCTGCTGGTCGATGGTCGCGGCTTCACGGTAGCTGGCCACGAGGACGGCTACTTCGTGGGCGGCACGCTGTTCGACAACGTCAGCACAGACATGACCATCTACAAGGATGAAATCTTTGGGCCGGTACTGTGCATCGTGCGTGTCAAAAGCCTGGAGGATGCGATGCAGCTCATCAACGCTCACGAATATGGCAATGGCACGTGCATCTTTACGCGCGATGGCGAATCGGCTCGCACCTTCTGCGACGAAATCGAAGTTGGCATGGTTGGTGTCAATGTACCGCTGCCGGTGCCCGTGGCCTACCACAGCTTCGGTGGCTGGAAGCGTTCACTGTTTGGCGACCTGCATGCCTACGGTCCGGATGGTGTGCGCTTCTACACCCGTCGCAAGGCAATCACCCAGCGCTGGCCAAAGCGCGAGGTCACCGAGAAGGCGCAGTTCGCTTTTCCGAGCAACGGCTAGGCTCGGAGGAGGCGGAGCCGGGGCCGGAAAGCCAAGGTTTCGCCTTCACCATCGAACTCCGGGTCTCGTTCAGGCTGCGTTTTCGGCCAGCGTGGGGTAGTCGGTCAGCCCTTGCGCACCGCCACCGAAGAGCGTGCCGCGGTCATGCTGCGCGAGCGGCGCGCCAACGCGCAGGCGCTCGGGCAGGTCCGGGTTCGCGACGAACGGACGGCCGAAGGCGACCAGGTCGGCCCAGCCCGCCGCGATCGCTTCGCGCGCGCGTTCCGCGGTGTACTTGCCGGCATAGATCAGCACGCCGGGGAACGCTTCACGCAGCTTGCGCTTGAATGCCGCCGGCATCAGCGGCGCATCGTCCCAGTCCGCTTCCGCGATGTGGAGGTAGCCGACACCGAGATCACCAAGCAGCCTGGCCCCGGCAAGGTATGTCGTTTCCGGATCGTCGTCGACGCAGCCGTTCAGCGTGGTCAGCGGCGCGAGGCGGATACCGACGCGCGACGCGTCGCCCGTGCCTTCGACCAGCGCCTGCGCGACTTCGCCAAGGAAACGCAAGCGGTTCTCCAGCGACCCGCCGTAGGCGTCGCTGCGCGTGTTGGCATTCGAGTCGATGAACTGGTTCACCAGGTAACCGTTCGCGCCATGCAGCTCGACGCCGTCAAAACCCGCCTCGATGGCGTTGCGCGCGGCGGCGCGGTACTGGTCCACGACTTCGCGGATCTCGTCGACGGTCAGCGCGCGCGGCGCGGAGGCCTGGACGAAGCCGGGCGTGCTGCCGTCCTCGCCGGCGATGAACACGTTTACGCCCTGCGCCTGGATCGGCGACGACGACACGGGCTGTTGCCCGCCAAGCAGGCTCGCGTGGCTCAGCCGGCCCACATGCCAGAGCTGCGCGAAGATGTGGCCGCCGGCGGCGTGCACGGCATCGGTCACCTTGCGCCATCCGGCCACCTGCGCGGGCGTGTGGATGCCGGGCGTCCATGCATAGCCCTTGCCGAGCGGCGCGATGTAGGTGCCTTCGCTGACGATCAGGCCGGCGCCCGCGCGCTGCGCGTAGTACGCGGCCATCAGCGCATTGGCCTCGTCGCCGGGCTGGCTGGCGCGCGAGCGCGTCATCGGCGGCATCACGATGCGGTTCGGCAGCGTCAGCCCGCCGAGTTGAAGCGATTGAAACAGCGGATCCTGGGTCATGGTGCGTGTGCTATCGGATCCGCGGCCTGCGGGCCGCGGAGGGATCGAGGAAAGACGGGACGAAGATAGACGAAGAGAGACGAGGAGAGACGGAACGAAAAACGGTCGCTGCGCGTTCAGTCCCATTGCGGCGCGAGGCCGTCGGGACTGACTTCGCGGCCGTTGCGCTCGAGCGCGGCGATCTGCGCCATGTCGTCGTCGCTCAGGTGCAGCGTCTGCGCGAGCAGGTTGCTGGCGAGGTTCTCGCGCCTGGTGGACGACGGGATCACCGAGTAGCCGAGCTGCAGCGCCCAGGCCAGCACGACCTGGGCCGGCGTCGCCTGGTGCCGCTGCGCGATCGCGCCGATCACCGGGTCGCCAAGCACCTTGCCGTACGCCAGCGTCATGTATGACGTGACGTGGATACCCTCTTGCTGCAGGAAGTCCACCAGCTTGCGGCCCTGCAGATAGGGGCTCAGCTCGATCTGGTTGGTCGCGATCGCGTCCTTGCCGACCGCGGCGATCGCCTGCTTTGTCAGTTCGATGTTGAAGTTCGAGATGCCGATCTGCCGCGTCAGGCCTTTTTCCTTCGCCTCGGCGAGCGCGGTCATGTAGGCCTCGAGCGGCACGCCGTTGCCGGGCGCCGGCCAGTGGATCAGGGTCAGGTCGACGTAGTCCGTGCGCAGCTTCGCCAGGCTTTCCTCGAGGCTGGGCACGAGCTTGTCCTGTGCGTAGTTGTCGACCCAGATCTTCGTCGTCAGGAACAGGTCGTCGCGGCGCACGCCGGAGGCGGCGATCGCCTCGCCCACGTCCGCTTCGTTGCCATAGATCTGGGCGGTGTCGATTGCGCGGTAGCCGAGTTCGAGGCCGTTGCGGACCGAGTCGATGACAACCTGGCCTTGCAGGCGGAACGTGCCGAGGCCGAAAGCGGGAATATTGCGCATGGTGTGCTCCTTGGAAGGGACCGGTTTGATCTGGAGGAGATTCTGCCGGTGGAAACTGATGAAATAAACGCCGTTACTGGACAAAAATATTTGATTTCAAATCAAGTATTGATGCCGCCCGTATTGATGCCGCCCGGAACGGATTCGAATCCGGTCAAGGGCGCCGTTCAGAGGGCGCGCAGGCTGCCTTCGAGCCGGTAGAAGTCCAGCGACGGCGCGGTAAAGAACGAACGCGAAGTACTGCTCGGCAGCGGGAGCCCCGCGCGAGGGACGCCGAACTGGACGGAGCAATGACCTTGCCGAATTTCAGGATTGCCGCGCGGCCCACGGCCTAAGCCACCACAAAGCGCGGATCCAGCCGGGCCAGCGCGAAGGCGCGCGTGTGGGTGACGAACGCCTTGAGCAATATCGACGGCGACCGCTGCGCCGAAAACAGCACGGAAAAGTCCGTCGTCAGCAACGGTTCGAACATCCGGAAGCAGACGCCGGTGCCCTTGTACTCGTGCGCGGTGATCGGATCGATCAGCGCCACGCCCAGCCCCTCCTCCACGAATGCGCAGATGCTCCAGGACACCTGCGTTTCCACCTGCACCTTGCACTCGATGCCGTAGGAAGCGAACAGCGCATCGATCTGCAGCCGGGAATCCAGCACGCGCGGATGGGAGACAAAGCTCTCCCCCGCCAGGTCCTGGGGCCGGATCACTTCCTTGCCGGCCAGCGGGTGCCCGGCCGGGATGGCGCAAACCATCCGGGTCGAGATCAGGCGCTCGCCATGCGTGCTGGGGTGGTTCATCGACAGGATCGCAAAGCCCACGTCGCAGCGCTGCTCCGACACCATGTTCACGACCGTGCGCGAAGAATGCGGCAGCATGGTGATGTGGGTCTGCGGGTGGTCCTGCATGAACGCGGCGATCGCCCGCGGCAGGAACGACAACGCCAGCGCCGGCGCGGCGGCGATCTGCAGCGAGCCGCGCTGCATGTCGCGGATCTCCAGTGCCGTCTGCGCAATCCGGTCGATCCCCACCAGCGAGCGCTGCACCTCGTCGAACAGCGCCTGCGCCTCGGCGGTGGGATGGAGCCTGCCGCGCAACCGCTCGAACAGGGCAAACCCTACCGCCTCTTCCAGATCCGCGATCAGGCGCGTGGTGGCTGGCTGCGAGATGTGCAGCATCTCGGCGGCGCGCGTGACGGTCTGGCAGAGCATCACGGCCCGGAAGGCTTCGAGCTGGCGGATTTTCATGCGGCAAGTCTATAACATGCCGTTATGGACGTGCCAAAAAAAAGAATTTTTCACGGCCGCTCCATCCTCCTAATCTATCCCAACGCCGCATAGTTCCTGAGCATTGTCGTTATGGTGCAGGGATAACCCTAATGCATGGATGTGGTGATCGACTTGCATTTTATTGGTGCATACCACGGAGGAAAGCATGAAGCATCAAGTTCTGGCCGCGGCAGTGTTCGCGTTGTGCAGTGCCTCAGCCGCAATGGCCCAGCAGCCGACCCTTTACGTGGGTTCGTACGGCGGCTCCACCGAAAAGGCGTTCAAGGAAAAGATCATTCCCGCCTTCGAAGCCAGGCAAAAGGTCAAGGTGGTCTACGTGGCCGGCAACTCCACCGATACCCTGGCCAAGCTGCAGGCGCAGAAGGCCAAGCAGGAACTCGACGTGGTGCTGCTGGACGACGGCCCGATGTACCAGGCTGTGCAGTTCGGCTTCTGCGATGCCATCAAGGATGCGCCGATCTACAAGGACCTCTACCCGATCGCGAAAATCGGCGGCAACAACGCCACCGGCATCGGCGTGGTGGCAACCGGCCTGGTCTACAACACCGAAGCGTTCAGGAAGGCGGGCCTGCCGAAGCCCGATTCCTGGGAAGCGCTGACCGACAAGAAATTCCGCCAGAAGGTCGCCATCCCGCCGATCAGCAACACCTATGGGCTGCAGACCCTGATGGTGTTCGCCAAGCTGCGCAAGGGCAGCGACCAGAACATCGACCCCGGTTTCAGCGCGCTGGCCAGGGAGGTCGGCCCCAATGTGCTGGCATGGGAGCCGTCGCCGGGCAAGATGACCGAGCTGTTCCAGAACGGCGATGTCACGCTGGCCGTGTGGGGCAGCGGACGCGCGCAAAGCCTGAAGGACACCGGCTTCCCGGTGGAATTCGTCTATCCGAAGGAAGGCGCCCCGGCGCTGCTGACCGCCGCGTGTCCGGTGGTGCAGAGCGATGTGCCCGAAGCCTCCCAGGCCTTCGTGCAATACCTGCTCACGCCGGAGGTGCAGGCCATCCTGGCGGACAGCCAGGGCTGGGGGCCGGTCAATGGCAAGGCCAGGCTCGAGCCGAAGGTGGCCGCCAAGGTGCCGTATGGCCAGGCGCAGGTCGACAAGCTGCTGCCCACCAACTGGACCCTGGTCAACGATAAGCGCGCCGAGTGGACCAACCGCTGGAACCGGACGGTGGAACGCTAGTCCGGCCATCCTCCCGCCCCTCGACACCGTCCACATGACCGCCCCCGCATAACCATGAGCTTCCTTACACTGAGCGGCCTCGCGAAATCCTTTGGCAGCTTTCATGCCGTCGAAGACCTGAGCCTCGAAGTCCGGCGCGGCGAATTCCTGTCGCTGCTGGGCCCGTCCGGCTGCGGCAAGACCACCACGCTGCAGATGATTGCCGGCTTTGTCGACCCCACGCGCGGGCGCATCGTGCTCGACGGGCGCGATATCACCGCGCTGCGCCCCGAAAAGCGCGGCATGGGCGTGGTATTCCAGAGCTACGCGCTGTTCCCGCACATGACCGTGGCCGGCAATATCGGCTTCGGGCTGGAAATGCGCGGCGTGGCGGCGGCGGAGCGCGCCCGCAGGATCGACGAGGCGCTCGAGCTGGTGCGCCTGGGCGGCCTCGGCAAGCGCTTTCCGAAAGAGCTGTCGGGCGGCCAGCGCCAGCGCGTGGCCATTGCCCGGGCGCTGGCGATCCGTCCCGAGGTGCTGCTGCTCGACGAACCGATGTCGAACCTCGACGCCAAGCTGCGCGAGGACATGCACATCGAGCTGCGCGCGATCCAGCGCCACCTCGGCATCACCACCATCCTGGTCACGCACGACCAGGTCGAGGCGATGACGATGAGCGACCGCATCGCGGTGATGCATGGCGGGCGCATCGTCCAGCTTGCCACCCCGTTCGAGGCCTATGAGCGCCCGCAGTCGGCGTTCGCGTCGGGATTCCTGGGCAAGACCAACAGTATCCCGGGCGTGGTCGAACAGACCAATCCGCGTTGCTGCGAAGTGCGCCTGGGCGAAACGCTCGCGCACGTGCCGCATGAAGGCCGCCAGGTCGGGCGCGACGTGAACGTCTACGTCCGCCCCGAGAAGATCCGGCTCGGCCGGGCCGGCGACGGCGGCATTCCCGGCACGGTGCAGGCACGCCTGTTCCTCGGCAACCACTGGATGCTCGAGGTCGACAGCGCGCTGGGCCGGCTGCGCGTCAGCCAGCCCAACCTTGGCGAGGCGCCACCCGCGGAAGGCGCCGCGGTCAGCGTGCTCTGGCAAGACCAGGACCTGCGCGTGCTGGCATCGGAGTCGAAGCATGGCTGATACCGCAACCCCCAACCTGGCCGGCGCGCCCGTGTCGGCGCCACGCCCGGCCGGCCAGCCGTTCGCCGGGGCCGCACCGTGGCTGCTGTGCGGCCCCGCCCTGCTGCTGTTCTGCGCGATGCTGCTGGTCCCGCTGGCGCTCACGGCGCTGCTGTCGTTCCACGCCTTCGACGGCACGCGCGGCGTGCTGCCGGAGATGACGGCCGCCAACTACCTGGAAATCCTCGGCGACAGCTACTACCACGAGATCTTCCTGCGCACGGCGGGCATGGCACTGGCGGTGACGGTGCTGTCCATCGTGTTCGGCGTGCCCGAGACCATCATCCTGTCGCGCATGCGCAGCCCGTGGCGCGGGCTGTTCCTGATCGTCATCCTGGGTCCGCTGCTGATCTCGGTGGTGGTGCGCACGCTGGGCTGGGCCATCCTGATGGGCAACAACGGGCTGATCAATGAGGCACTGCAATGGCTGGGCATTGTCGACGCGCCGCTGAAGCTCGTCTTCACGCAGACCGGCGTCATCGTCGCGCTGACCCACGTGATGATGCCGTTCATGGTCATCTCGGTATGGGCGTCGCTGCAAAAGCTCGACCCGCAGGTGGAACAGGCCGGCCAGGCGTTCGGTGCCTCGCCGTTCACGGTGTTCCGCCGCGTGGTGCTGCCGCAGATCCTGCCCGGCATCCTGTCGGGCAGCATCATCGTCTTCGCGCTGTCGGCATCGGCCTTTGCCACGCCAGCCATCCTCGGTGGCCGCCGGCTCAAGGTGGTGGCCACCGCCGCCTACGACGAATTCCTGAACACGCTGAACTGGCCGCTGGGCGCATCGATCGCGGTGCTGCTGCTGGTGGCCAACGTGATCGTCATCGTCGGCTGCAACCGGCTGGTGGAGCGCCGCTTCCGCCAGGTCTTCGAAGCATAAGGAGCTGACGCCATGCGCAAGAATGGTCCGCTTTCCCTGCTGTTCCACGCCCTGTTCATCGTCTTCATGGTGGCGCCGCTGCTGGTGGTGGTGGCCGTGTCCTTCACCGGCAAGGGCTATATCTCGATGCCCACCGACGGGCTCTCGCTGCGCTGGTTCCGCGCCATTGCCGATGCGCACGAGATCGTCGACGCCTTCTGGCTATCGCTGACGCTCGGCCTGTCCAGCGCCACCATCGCGGTGGCGCTGGCGGTGCCCGCCGCGCTGGCGCTGGTGCGCCATCGCTTTCCCGGCCGCGGCGCGCTGATGGCCTTCTTCCTGTCGCCGCTGATGATCCCGCACGTGGTGCTGGGCGTGGCCTTCCTGCGCTTCTTTACCACGCTGGGCGCGACCGGCTCGTTCTTCTGGCTGGCGCTCACGCACGTGGTGGTGGTCATGCCCTACGCGCTGCGGCTGGTGCTGGCTGCCGCCACCGGCCTGGACCGCGACGCCGAGCGCGCGGCCCTCTCGCTCGGTGCCAGCCGCTTCACGGCATTCCGCCGCGTGGTGCTGCCGCTGATCCTGCCCGGCGTGGTGGGCGGCTGGATGCTCGCCTTTATCCAGAGCTTCGACGAGCTGACCATGACCGTGTTCGTGGCCACGCCCGGCACCACCACACTGCCGGTGGCGATGTACAACCAGATCGCGCAGACCATCGATCCGCTGGTGGCTTCGGTATCCACGGTGCTGATCGTCGGCACGCTCGTGCTGATGGTGCTGCTGGACCGCATTGTCGGCCTGGACCGCGTGCTGATCGGCAAGAACTGAACCCCGACTGACATGACAACATCCGATCTCATCGTGATTGGCGGCGGCCTGGTTGGCACTGCCATCGCCTACGGCGCGGCCAGGCAAGGCGCGCGCGTCACCGTGCTCGACGAGGGCGACGATGCCCTGCGCGCCTCGCGCGGCAATTTCGGCCTGGTCTGGGTCCAGGGCAAGGGCTTCGGCATGGCGCCCTACGCGCGCTGGACGCTGGGCTCGGCACGCCTGTGGCCGCAGCTGCGCGACGCGCTGCGCGACGAAACGGGCATCGACGTTTGCCTCAGGCAGCCCGGTGGCTTCCACCTGTGCTTTTCCGAAGAGGAGATCCAAGAGCGCCGGCAACGCCTGCAGGGCATCCAGGACGCGCTCGACGGCGACTATCCGTTCGAGATGCTCGGGCACCGCGAGGTGGCGCAGCTGTTGCCCGGCGTCGGGCCGGCCGTGGCCGGTGCCAGCTATACGCCGATGGACGGGCACACCAATCCGCTCAAGCTGCTGCGCGCGCTGCATGCCGCCTGCCAGGCGCGCGGCGTCCGCATCGTCGGCCGGCATGGCGCGCAATCGATCACGCCCCAGGCGGGCGGCTTCACCGTCCATGCGGGCGAAGGCGGCAAGGCGCGCTTTGCCGCGCCACGCGTCGTGCTGGCCGCCGGCCTCGGCAACCGCATGCTTGCGGCGCAGGTTGGCCTGCATGCGCCGGTGGCGCCGAACCGCGGCCAGGTCCTGATCGGCGAACGCGCGACGCCCTTCCTCGATTTCCCGACCACCTACGTGCGCCAGACCGACGAAGGCACGATCCAGCTGGGCGACTCGATGGAAGACGTCGGCTTCGACGATGGCACCACCGCCGACGTGCTCGCCCAGATTGCCCGGCGCGGCGTGCGCAGCTTCCCCGCGCTGGCCGGCCTCAAGCTGGTGCGGGCCTGGGGCGCGCTGCGCGTGATGAGCCCGGACGGCTTTCCGATCTACCAGGAGAGCGCGGCCTGTCCGGGCGCCTTTGTCACCACGTGCCATAGCGGCGTCACGCTGGCCGCCGCGCATGCGCTGCGGGTGGCGCCCTGGGTGGCGGGCGGCGAGCGCCCGCAAGGTATCGACGTATTTGCCGGCGACCGCTTCCTGAACTCCAACCAGACCTTCCACCATGCCCACTGATCGCTTGTTCAAACAGATGGCCGCGCCTGCCGGCAACACCGGCAGCAGCGCCGGCGCCGATACGGTCGCCATCGAATTCAACGGCGCGCCGCTGCGGGTGCCGGCCGGGTGCAGCGTTGCCGCGGCGCTGCTGGCCAGCGGCGTGACCCGCTTCCGCAATTCGCCGGTCAGCGGCGAGCCGCGCGCACCGTACTGCATGATGGGCGTCTGCTTCGAGTGCCTGATGGAGATCGACGGGCAACCGAGCCGCCAAAGCTGCCTGGTGACCGTCAGCGAAGGCATGCGTGTGCGCACCCAGGATGGCGCGCGCACCCTGCCTCTGCCTCCCGCCGTGCCGGCTGCCCGTGCCCCGGAGGTGGAACATGGCTGACATCGACGTGGACATCGCCATCGTCGGCGCCGGCCCGGCCGGCATGGCGGCTGCGGTGGCCGCCGCCGCCACCGGCGCGCGCGTGGCCCTGCTCGATGAGCAGGAATCCTGTGGCGGCCAGATCTACCGCAGCATCCAGAGCGCCCCGCCGGAGCGCCTGCGTATCCTGGGCCCCGACTACGCGGCCGGCCGCGCGCTGGCAGACCGCTTTGCCGCCAGCGGCGCGCAGCACATTACCGGCGCAGCGGTGTGGCAGGTCACGCGCGAGCACACGGTGCATTACCTGCGCAACGGCAGCGTGGCCAGCCTGCAGGCCCGGCAGGTGATCCTGTGCACCGGCGCCATGGAACGCCCCTTCCCGATCCCGGGCTGGACACTGCCCGGCGTGCTGACCGCCGGCGCCGCGCAGATCCTGCTCAAGAGCGCCGATGTGGCGCCTGCCGAACCTGTGGTGCTGGCCGGCTGCGGCCCGCTGCTGTACCTGCTGGGCTGGCAATATGTGCGGGCCGGGGTGCCGATCCGCGCCATCGTCGATACCACCGATGGCGCCGACTACCAGCGCGCGCTGGCCCACCTCGGCGGCGCGCTGGCCGGCTGGCGCTACCTGAAAAAGGGCCTCGCGCTGATGCGCGCCCTGAAGCGCGGCGGCGTGCCGTTCTACAAAGGGGCGTCGGCCTTGTCGATCGAGGGCGACGACGCGGTGCGGGCCCTGCACTTCACCAGCCGCGGGCAGGCCCACCGCCTTGCCACCAGTGCGGTGCTGCTGCACCAGGGCGTGGTCCCCAACACCCAGTTCAGCTGGGCGCTGCGCGCGGTGCACCGCTGGGACGACACGCAGCTGTGCTGGCAGCCGGTGGTGGACGAATGGGGCACGCTCGACGTGCCCGGCATCTTCGTGGCGGGCGATGGCCGCGGCATTGGCGGCGCCGTGGCCGCCGCGCTGCAGGGCGAACTGGCCGGCCTGGCGGCCGCCCACAACGTGGGCAAGCTCGACGCCCCGCAACGGGACCGCCGGGCCGCGCCGCTGCGCACCGCGCTGCGCTCGCACCTGGGCATCCGGCCATTCCTCGACGCGCTGTACCGCCCCAAGCCGGCCAACCGGGTGCCGGCCGACGATGTGGTCGTATGCCGCTGCGAGGAAGTGACCGCCGGCGACATCCGCGGTTTCGTCGCGCTTGGCTGCAGCGGCCCAAACCAGGCCAAGTCTTTCGGGCGCTGCGGCATGGGGCCTTGCCAGGGGCGCCAATGCGGGCTGACGGTGACCGAGGTCATCGCCGACGCGCGTGACGTGCCGCCGCAGGAGGTGGGCTACTACCGCATCCGGCCCCCGATCAAGCCGGTCACGCTCGGAGAACTGGCCGGTGAAGCCTGATCGCGGTGCCGATGCCGACGTGATCGTTATCGGCGGCGGCTTGCATGGGACCTCGAGCGCGCTCCATCTCGCGCGCAAGGGGCTGCGCGTCACGCTGCTCGAAGCCGAGTATTGCGGCCGGCACGCGTCCGGCGTCAATGCCGGCGGCGTGCGCACCCTGGGCCGCCATGTTGCCGAGATTCCGCTGGCGCTGGCCTCGCGCGAGCTCTGGCATCGCCTTGGCGAACTCACCGGCGACGACGCCGGTTTCGTCCCCAGCGGCCAGCTGAAGGTGGCGGAAACCGAAGCCGAGCTCGACACGCTGCGCCAGCGCGTGGCCCGGCTGGAAGCCCTCGGCTTTACGCACGAAAGGCTTGTCGACGGACACGCGGTGCGGGAGCTGGTCCCGTCCATCGCGCCGCATGTCACCGGCGCCATCTGGGCGTGCCGCGACGGACACGCGTTGCCCTATCGTGCCGTCATGGCGTTCCGCCGGGCCGCGCAAGCGGCAGGGGTGGCGGTGCACGAAGCCACGCCGGCCGGCCGCCTGGAACATGCCGGCGGCCGCTGGCATGTGCATACGCCGCGGGGCGTGTTCCGCGCCGAACGCATGGTCAACACGGCAGGCGCCTGGGCCGGGGAATTCGCGGCACAGCTCGGCGAACCCGTGCCGGTCGAGGCCGGCGGACTGATGCTGATGATCACGCACCGCTTGGCCCCGTTCGTGAAGCCTGTGCTCGGCGCCACCGGGCGTGCGCTCTCGTTCAAGCAGTTCGACAACGGCACCGTGCTGATCGGCGGCGGCTTGCGCTGCCCTGCCGATGCGCAGGCGCGTCATGGCGAAGTCGACATGCTCAGGCTCGGCACCAGCGCGCAGACGGTGACGGCGCTGTTCCCGCACCTTGGCCCGCTTGGCATCAACCGCGCATGGGCCGGCATCGAGGCCTTCATGCCCGACCAGATTCCGGTCATCGGCCCCAGCCAGTCCGCCCCAGGCGTGGTGCATGCCTTTGGCTTCTCCGCGCACGGCTTCGAACTCGGCCCCATCGTCGGCCAGATCGTCGCCGAACTCATCACCGAACAACGCTCCACCCTGCCGGTCGATGCCTTTGCCATCGACCGCTTCGGCAAGCCCCGCAGTGCCATGGCCGGCGCACTACGGGAGCAGGTTCCAGCCGGCCGCTCCACCCTTCATTCTTCTTCGAGGTCATACGGATGAGCAATATCCAGCGCTTCCAGTCCACCAAACGTCTTTCCCGTCTCGTCGTGCACAGCGGCGTGGTCTACGTGGCCGGTGTCACGGCCAGCGACATCTCCGGGGATATCGGCGCCCAGACGCGCGATGTCCTGGAAAAGATCGAGGGCTACCTCGCCACCGTCGGCAGCGACAAGACCAGGCTGCTGTCCGCGCAGATCTGGCTCAAGGATATCGACAGGGACTTTGCCGGCATGAACGCCGCCTGGGAAGCCTGGATTCCCGAGGACGCCGTGCCGACGCGCGCAACCTGCGAGGCCAAGCTCGCACGTCCCGAATTGCTGGTGGAAATCATCGTGACGGCGGCGGTCTGACGCTGGGCGCTGCCCTGATTTGCCAGGTCTCTCGCGCATTCGCGCCCCAGGCCGTCGGGGCGGCCATGCCGCTCGACCAACTCAGGTAAATGTGGTGAAGAAAGAGATAGCCGGCGGAGCGTCGCGCTAGCGCTCCGTCCATCCCCAGGCACAAGCCGCACGTTTACGGGGCAAACCATGCACGCACGATTTCCGGATTTGCCTTCATCCAGTCGCGCGCGACAGCCGCCGGCGGCTTCCGGTCGACGACGATCTGCCGTTCCAGCTCCGTCACGACCGGAATCCCCAGCTGGATCGGGCTTGCCCAGCTTCAGCTGGTAGCCGGCGGCTTCAAGGCCGTAGCGCTGCATGATATCCGCGGATCCGACCATCAGGCCCGATCCCGGCCCCACGCCGACGACCGATAACGGTTGCGACAGCCGCACCGGCCGCTGCGTCAGTGCCCAGGCGATCACCCCACCGTTACGCCACCCCGTTATGCCACCCCGTTACGCCATCCCGGAAACCCGCCTGATTTCCTCCGCGACGATCGCGATCAACGCCTCGGCCGCCGTGCTCAGCGGCCGTTGCGGATGGCTCACGCAAACCAGATGCCGCACGATGCGCGGCGCAATGATGGTATGCATCCGCAGCCGTCCCTCTTCCACGGCGCGCAGCACCACGATGCGCGGCAGCACGGTGGCAAAGCGCGTCTCCTGCACGAACTGGACGATGGTGCCGAGGATGTCGATCTCGAACTTCGGCGCAAGGGTGACGTCCTGCGCCTGCGTCGCCGTGTCCAGCACCACGCGCAGGCCATGCCGCTTGGTCGGCAGCACCAGTTCCAGTCCCGGCAGCTTCGCCATCTCTACCGATTCCGGCAGTTCGGGGCCGTGTTCGACGCTGGTCACCAGCACCATTTCCTCGTCGTGCAGCGGCTGCACATGCAGCGCCGGCCGGCCGCGCTGGCGATGCACCACGGCCGCGTCAAGCTGGCCGGCGGAAACGAGATCGATCAGCGCGGCACTGAAGCCGTCCGCCACGGAAACCTCTACGTTTGGATAGCGCGCATTGAAGCGCGCCAGCGATCCCACCAGCACGCTCTCCGTCTCGGACGCCACCATGCCAAGCGTGATGCGGCCGGCCATCTGCTCCTCTCGCTGCATCATCTGCTGCCGCGCGCCGGCGATGTCGCGCACGATGGGCAGGAACAGGCGGTACATCATGCGACCCGCAGCAGTCGGCACCATGCCGTGCGGGATGCGGTCGAACAGCTTCTGCCCGAACTCCTCTTCCAGCCGCGCGATCTGCATGCTAAGCGCCGGCTGCACGATATTCAGGCGCTTGGCCGCGCGCGTGACGGAGCCGTCTTCGAACAGCGCGATGAAGTACTGGATTTGCTTAAGGTCCATGGGTTGGTATCAATGGGACTGTCATTCCGGCATCAATTCTAGTGATGAAGCCAGGGCGGCATGCGATACAGAAGACTCCGGCATTGGCCAGCTTGTTGCGCATCCCGCTTGTCTCCGGGAAGACCCTTATCAATCATCACAAATGATGGCTCGAATCAGAAATCAATATTAGATCTTATATCGAGATGTCACTAATCTCCGTTTGACGTTGCACGGCCCCATCGCCTTCCGGCGCGGTTCCGTCGCACGGAACGGAGTCGCAAATGAAAAGATTCGATGCTGGCGAAATGACCGGCACGGTGGAGACACAGCAGCCCCGGCCGGCGCCGCATGTCGGCCGCCCGATGCCGCGTGTCGAGGATGCCGCCATCCTGACCGGGCGAGGCCGGTACGCCGACGACCTCGGCGTCAGGCCCGGCACCCTGCACGCCGCCATCCTGCGCTCGCCGCACGCGCATGCCGAACTCGGCGCCATCGACTGCGCCGCCGCGTTGCATGCGCCGGGCGTGCGTGCCGTGCTGACGGGGGCCGACCTGCCTGCCTGGTCGAAGCCCTTCGTGGTGGGCGTGAAGGCGCCGATGGAGCAGTGGGCACTGGCCATGGAGCGCGTGCGCTATGTGGGCGAGCCGGTGGCCGTGGTGGTGGCCGAGAGCCGTGCCCTGGCGGAAGACGCGCTCGACCTCATGCGGGTGGAGTACCGCGTGTTGCCGCCGGTGGTGTCGATAGAGGCCGCCGTCGCCGACGACACGAGCGTGCTGCATCCCGGCCTCTGCAGCAACGTGGCCAGCGACCGCCATTTCCGCTATGGCGACCCCGAGGCCGCCTTTGCCGCCGCGCCGCACCGCGTGGCGCTGACCGCCCATTACCCGCGCAACACCTGCACGCCGATCGAGTGCGGCGTGGTGATTGCCGAGCACTTGCCGGGCAACGAGGGCTACCAGGTCACTTCCAACTTCATGGGGCCGTTCTCGCTGCACGCCGTGATGGCGATGGCGCTGCAGGTCCCGGCCAACCGCCTGCGCCATGTCGCGCCGCGTGACTCGGGCGGCAGCTTCGGCGTCAAGCAGGCGGTGTTCCCCTACGTGGTGCTGATGTGCCTCGCCTCGCGCAAGGCGGGCGCGCCGGTGAAGTGGGTGGAAGACCGGCTCGAGCACCTGAGCGCCGCCACGTCAGCTACCGCGCGGCTTTCCACCCTGGAAGCCGCGGTCGAGGCGGACGGCCGCATCGTCGCGCTCTCGTACGACCAGCTCGAGGATTGCGGCGGTTACCTGCGTGCGCCGGAGCCCGCCACCTTCTACCGCATGCATGGCCTGCTGACCGGTGCCTACTCGATCCCGAACCTGCTGGTGCGCAACCGCGTGGTGCTGACCAACAAAACGCCGACCGGCCTCGTGCGCGGTTTCGGCGGGCCGCAGGTGTACTTCGCGCTGGAGCGGCTGGTGCAGCGGATCGCGGTGGAGCTGGGCCTGGATCCGCTCGACGTCTACCGCCGCAACTTCGTGCCCGCCGATGCCTTTCCCTATCGCGCGGCAGCGGGCGCGCTGCTCGATTCCGGCAACTACCAGCTGGCGCTGTCGCGCGCGCTGGAAGCGGGCGACTACGGTGAACTCAAGCGCCGCCGCGACGCCGCGCGCGCCGAGGGCAGGCTGTACGGCATCGGCTTCGCGGCCATCGTCGAGCCCTCGGTATCGAACATGGGCTACATCACCACCGCCACGCCGGCCGCGGCACGCCGCAAGGCGGGCCCGAAGAACGGCGCCATCGCCAGCGCAACGGTCAGCGTGGACCTGCTCGGCGGCGTGGTGGTGACCATCGCGTCGACGCCGGCGGGACAGGGCCACATGACCGTGTCGGCGCAGGTCGTGGCCGACGTGCTCGGCATCGATCCGGCTGACGTCGTGGTCAACGTCGAATTCGACACGCACAAGGACGCGTGGTCCGTGGCCGCGGGCAACTACTCCAGCCGCTTCGCCGGCGCCGTCGCCGGCACCGTGCACCTGGCGGCCTCGCGCGTGCGCGACAAGCTGGCGCGCATTGTGGCCTCGCACCTGCACTGCGACCCGGCCGAACTGGTCTTCGCGGATGGCCGCATCGTACGCCGGGGCGCGCCCGATACCGCCCTGCCCTTTGCGCGCGCGGCCAGTAACGCGCCGCATTGGTCGCCGCAGCTGCTGCCGGCCGGCGAGGAGCCTGGCCTGCGCGAAACCGTGTTCTGGTCGCCCCCCAACCTCGACGCCCCGGACGAGCAGGACCGCGTCAACACATCCGCCTGCTACGGCTTTGCCTTCGACCTGTGCGGCGTGGAGATCGACCGCGCTACCGGCCGCGTGCGCATCGACCGCTACGTGACTGCGCACGACGCCGGCAAGCTGCTCAACCCGGCGCTGGCCGACGGCCAGATCCGCGGCGCCTTTGCGCAGGGGCTGGGCGCGGCGCTGATGGAGGAATTCCGCTACGGCCCCGACGGCAGCTTCCAGTCCGGCACGCTGGCGGACTACCTGATGCCGACTACGTGCGAGGTGCCCGACCCGCTCATCGTCCACCTGGAGACGCCGAGCCCGTTCACGCCGCTCGGCGCCAAGGGCCTCGGCGAGGGCAACAACATGAGCACGCCGCCATGCATCGCCAACGCGGTGGCCGATGCGCTGGGCGTGAGCGACATCCGCCTGCCGCTCACGCCCGCCAGGGTGATGGCGATGATCGGCTTCGACGACCCGCCGCCATCGCGTCCGGAACTGGCCGAGGCGGCAAGAGAGGCCTCGGCGAACAACAAGAGCGGCGGCAAGGGCGGCAAGGCCCTGAGCGCGCGCGGCACGGTCGACCTGGACGCCACGCCCGAGGCCGTCTTCGCCGTCCTGCTCGACCCGCAGGCGCTGGCCAAGGTCGTGCCGGGCTGCCACGCGCTCGTGCCCATCGGCGACAACCGGTACCGCGCCGACGTGACCGTGGGCGTGGGCATGATCAAGGCCCGCTACGAAGCCGAGATCGCGCTGTCAAACCTGGAGCCGCCGCACCGGCTGCGGCTCGCGGGCGCGGGCCTGTCGTCGCTCGGCAGTGCGCGCGGCGCGGGCCTGGTCGAACTGGCCCCGCACGGTGCCGGCACCCGTCTCACGTATGACTACGAGGCCGAGGTGTCCGGCAAGGTCGCCGCGGTCGGCGGCCGCATGCTCGAAGGCGCGGCCAAGGTGGTATTGCGCCAGCTGTTTGAATCGCTCGGCCGCCAGGCCGGGGGCAAGCCCGCGCGCAAGCCGGGCTGGATCGCGCGCCTGCTGGCGCTCGTTGGAGTCCGTCGATGAAACCTCCAGCCTTTGATTACCTGCGTGCCGAATCCGCGCAGCACGCGCTGGAAGCGCTGGCCCGTGCCGGCGAGGGTGCCCGCGTGCTGGCCGGCGGCCAGTCGCTGATGGCCGTGCTGAACATGCGCCTCGCGCAGCCGCAATTGCTGGTCGACATCTCGCGCACCCCTGACCTGGATACCGTGCGCGTGGAAGGCGGCCATCTGGTGGTGGGCGCTGCCGCCACGCAGGGCAGCGTGGAATGGCGCCCGTCATTGGCCGACGAGGTACCGCTGCTCGCGCTCGCCTTCCCGCATATCTCGCATTTCCAGATCCGCAACCGCGGCACCGTGTGCGGCTCCATCGCCCACGCCGACCCGAGCGCCGAGCTGCCGCTGGTGCTCACCGCGCTCGGCGGCGAGGTGGTGCTGCGCTCGCTGCGCCGCCGGCGCGTGCTGCCGGCCGCCGAGTTCTTCCGCGGCATGCTGATGACGGCGCGCGAGCCCGACGAGCTGGTGGAAGCGGTGCACTTCCCGCTGCGGCGGCCCGGCGCGCGCTATGGCTTTACGGAGTTCTCGGCCCGGCATGGCGACTTCGCGCTGGTGGCCTGCGCCGCCATCGTCACGGACGACGCCATTGCGCTGGCCGTGGGCGGGGTGGCCGACCGGCCGGTGCTGGAGACCTGGCCGCGCCTGCAAGGCGAGGCACTGGCCGAGGCAATCAACGATTTCAGCTGGAAGCTGGGCGCGCAGGACGACGCCCATGTCAGCGCGCAGTACCGCCGCCACCTGGTGCGGCAACTGGGCATGCGCGCAATCGAGGAGGCAAGATGAGCAAGACCGCTAATGGCGCACCTTCGGGTGCGCCCCCGGTGATGCGGCGCAATGAGCGCCAGCGCGTCACCCTGACCCTGAACGGCATCGAACGCAGCGCCTCGTGCGCGCCACGCGAGCTGCTGTCCGACTTCCTGCGCCATGAACTCGGCGCCACCGGCACCCACGTCGGCTGCGAGCACGGCGTCTGCGGCGCGTGCACGGTGCGGGTGGACGGCGTGGCCGCGCGTTCCTGCCTGATGCTGGCGGTGCAGGCCGATGGCCGCGCCATCGACACCGTCGAAGGACTCGCTCCGCGCGAAGGCCTGGGCGACCTGCAGGAAGCCTTCCGCCGCCACCATGCGCTGCAGTGCGGCTTCTGCACGGCGGGCATCCTGATGTCGTGCGCGGACTACCTGGAGCGGGTACCCGACCCGACCGAGGCGCAGGTGCGCGACATGCTGTCCGGCCACCTGTGCCGCTGCACGGGCTACACGCCGATCGTCGCCGCCGTCCTCGACGTGGCCGCCAGCCGCGCGCGCTCGCGCCGGATTGCGGCACCGGTTGCCAGGGAGCACTGCGATGCTTGATCTCGGCCGCACCTTCCTGCAAAGCGTGGAGCGCAGTCCCCACGCCCCCGCCATCGTCGACGGCGACCTGGTGCTGACCTACGAGCAATGGCTCGCGCGCATCCGCGGCGTGGCCGCCGGCTTGCTCGACCTGGGCCTGCGGCCGGGCGACCGCGTGCTCGCCATCCTGCAGAACCGCTGGGAGATGGCGACACTGCACTGGGCCTGCCAGTTCGCCGGCCTGGTCATCGTCCCGCTGAACTGGCGCGCCAAGCCGGACGAGCTGGATTACTGCGTGCGCGACGCCGGCGTGAAGGCGCTGGTGTTCGAGCCGGTCAGCGCCGACGCGGTGCTGGACAGCGCCGCCGCGCAGGAAGTCCCCTGCATCGCGCTGGACGGCGCGCCGGGCGGCTCGCTGTCGTTCGACACCCTGCTACGTGCCACGCCCCGCCGGGACAGCACGCAGGCCGAGGCCGGCGACGTCTCGCTCATGCTGTACACCTCCGGCACCACCGGCAAGCCGAAAGGTGTTCCACGCCGCCACCGGCAGGAACGTGCAGCCGCGCTGGCGCATGTTGCGCAGAACCTGTACCGGCGCGGCGAGCGGACGCTGGGAGTGATGCCGCTGTACCACACCATGGGCGTGCGGTCCCTGCTGGCCATGGCGCTGGTGGACGGCCTATTCGTCTGCGTGCGGCGCTGGAGCGCGTCGCAGGCGCTGCAGGCCATCACCGCCCATCGCGTCAGCTGCCTCTATCTCGTGCCCACGCTCTACCACGACCTGCTCGCCGAGCCGGGTTTCGACAGCAACGATGTGCGCACCGTCACCAAGCTCGGCTTCGCCGGCGCCGCCATGAACGATGGCCTGCTGACCCGGCTGGAGCAAGCGTTCCGCCCGGAGCTGTTCGTCAACCACTACGGCTCGTCCGAAGTCTACACCTTCAGCGTCGACCAGCAAGCGGCGCGCAAACCCGGCAGTGCGGGCCGCGCCGGCCTCAACACGCGGCTGCGCGTGGCGCGGCTTGACGCGGCCTCGCCCGACGAACTGGCCGCGCCCGGCGAGGAAGGCCAGATCATCGCCGACCTGCGCGGCGACGAGGCCTTCGAGGGCTACTGGAACCGCGACGACGCCAATGCCAAATCCCTGCGCGACGGCTGGTACTTCACCGGCGACATCGGCTACCTCGACGCTGACGGCGACCTGTTCGTCACCGGACGGGTCGACGACATGATCATCAGCGGCGGCGAGAACATCTCGCCCGCCGACATCGAATCGGTGCTGTCCCTGCACCCCGCCGTCGACGAGGTGGCGGTTGCCGGCGTGCCCGACGCCCGCTGGGGCCAGAAGGTGGTGGCCTTCGTCAAGCCGCGCGGCTGCGTTGACGCGGGCGCGCTCGACGACTACTGCCGCGGCTCCGACCTCGTCAACTTCAAACGCCCGCGCGACTACGTGTTTGTCGCCGACATCCCGAAATCGCCGGTCGGCAAGATCCTGCGCCGCAAGCTGTCCGCGGGCGAATACAGCGCGCTTTCCTCTCTTCCCCACAGCGACCCCATCAAGGAGTAACGACATGACCCAGGCCTTCGCACTGACCCATCCCGACCAACAGCGCCTGCAGGACCCCGACGGCTTTTCCGTGGAGATCGACCCGGCCCGCGAGCGTGCGGACATCATCCTGCACCGCCCGCCCTACAACGTGATCTCGATGGCAGCCCGCGACCAGTTGCGTGCTGTGTTCGAGGCGCTGGACGCCGATGACCGCGTGCGCGTCATCGTGCTGCGCGCGCAGGGCAAGCATTTCTCCAGCGGCGGCGACATCCGCGGCTTCCTGGAAGCGTCGCCGGAGCATGTGTCGAAGCTCGCGTGGAACGTGGCGGCGCCGGCGCGCTGCAGCAAGCCGGTGATCGCGGCCAACCAGGGCTACTGCTTCGGCGTGGGCTTCGAACTGTCGCTGGCGTGCGACTTCCGCATCGCCACCGCCACCACGGAATACGCGCTGCCCGAGCAGAAGCTTGGCCAGATTCCGGGATCCGGCGGCTCGGCGCGGCTGCAGAAGATGGTGGGCGTGGGCCGCACCAAGGACATCGTCATGCGCTCGCGCCGCATCCCGGGGCGCCAGGCGTACGAGTGGGGCATCGCCGTGGACTGCGTGGCTGACGCCGAGCTGGCAGCCGCCACCGACGCGCTGGTCGACGAGCTGCGCGCCTTCTCCCGCTGGCCCAGCGCACCGCCAAGAAGCTGCTCAACGACACCGAGGACGCACCGCTGTCGATCGCCATCGAACTCGAAGGGCACTGCTACAGCCGCCTGCGCAGCTCGGACGACTTCCGCGAGGGCGTGGAAGCGTTCCACGCGAAGCGCAATCCCGGTTTCCGCGGCAGCTGAGCGCGGGCGGGGCTGACCCGCCTGCCGCGCCGGAGATACGGACGCATACGGACCTATCGACGATGCCCCTGGCGGGCATCGCGGGGAGCCGTTCATTCGAAAATATATGGAGACAACGATGGAAGTGCTGGCAAATGACAAGGTGCCGACCAGCGGCGCACAGAGCGCGGCGCCCGTGGCCGCGAACAACCGGCAGGTGCTGGGCGCGGTGACGGCTTCGTGCATGGGATGGGCGCTCGACCTGTTCGACCTGTTTATCCTGCTGTTCGTGGCGCCGGTGATCGGCAAGCTGTTCTTTCCGTCCGAGCACGCGATGCTGTCGCTGGCGGCCGTGTACGCGTCATTCGCGGTGACGCTGCTGATGCGCCCGCTCGGCTCGGCCATCTTCGGCGCGTACGCGGACCGGCACGGGCGCAAGGGTGCCATGGTGGTGGCCGTCACCGGCGTCGGCCTGTCGACTGCGGCGTTCGGGCTGCTGCCGACGGTCGCCCAGGTCGGCCTCTTCGCGCCGGCGCTGTTCATCCTGCTGCGGCTGGTGCAGGGCGTGTTCGTCGGCGGCGTGGTCGCTTCGACGCATACCATAGGCACGGAATCGGTGCCGCCGTCGTGGCGCGGCGCGGTTTCCGGCCTGGTGGGCGGCGGCGGCGCGGGCATCGGCGCGCTGCTGGCGTCGATCACTTACATGGCAATGACGGCGCTGTTTCCCGGCGACGCCTTCGAGGTCTGGGGATGGCGCTGCATGTTCTTTGCCGGCATCGTCAGCTCGGTGCTGGGGCTGGTCATCTTCAACTCGCTGGAGGAGTCGCCGCTGTGGAAGCAGCTGCAGGCGGCAAAGGCCGCCAGCGGCCACGCCAAGCCGCAAGCGCATCCGCTGCGCACGCTGTTCTCGCGCGAGTATCGTGGCATCCTGCTGGTCAACATCCTGCTGACCGTGGGCGCGGGCAGCGCCTACTACCTGACTTCCGGCTACCTTCCCACTTTTCTGAAGGTCGTGGTCAAGGCATCCCCCGGCGAGTCCTCGGCCATCTTGATGCTGAGCAGCCTCGGTGTGATCGTCGCATCGGTGGCAGCGGGGCATTTCAGCACGCTGGTCGGCCGCAAGCGGGCCTTTCTGCTGATCGGCGCGCTCAGCCTGGTGCTGATGCCGCTGCTCTACCAGTGGATGCCGGCCGCGCCAACCGCCACCCTGCGCGGCGTCTACGCGGTGGCGCTCAGCATGCTCGGGTGCGCCGGCTTCGCGCCGATCCTCATCTTCCTGAACGAGCGGTTCCCCACCAGCATCCGCGCCTCCGGCACGGGCTTGTCGTGGAATATCGGCTTCGCCCTCGGCGGGATGATGCCGACGCTGGCCTCGCTTGCCGCCGGCACGCCCGCCGACCTGCCGGTGATCCTTGGTGTTTTCCTCGCGGCCGTCACGCTGGTCTATCTGGTGGGCGCTACGATCGTGCCGGAGACGCTGGGCCGTCTTGCCGAAAAGTAAGGGGCACTGCTGGGCTGCGGGGTGGCGGCCGGAGGCGCCGGCCCTTACCCCCGGCCCCTCTCCCGCGGGCGGGAGAGGGGAGCAAACCGGCCCGCAAGACCTGCAAGGTCTTAAGTTCGACGCATTCCGTCTTGGACAGGCATGCCGCCCCTACCTAGACTCCAGTCACCCCCGGGCAATGCCCGGGTTCTTAACAGTGAGACCCGGCAGTTTTTTTTGATCCGCTTATCTATCTACTCGTAGATAGCATCACTTAAAAGCTGCCATCTCGATGACAGACTGGCCCTGCGACCAAACCCAAAGGTTGCCCGGCCGATCGGACTAAACAGGAGAGCATCATGCAAGCAAAGACCATCCTCGCGGCCATCACATTGGCCGCGGCCCTGACTGCCGGCGTGGCCCACGCAGCCGCCCAGCCGGAAACCGCCGGCAACGCGTTCCGCGTGGACACGCCTCGTGACGCCTACACCGATGGCGCCCGCATCAGCAACCGGGACGGCTACACCGATGGCGCCAGGATCACCAATCGGGATGGCTACATTGCCACCCGCAAGGTCGACCCCTACCTGGACGGTGCGCGCGGCAACAGCCCGCGCGATCCCTATTCAGAAGGGGCTCGCGGCGCCAATGGGTCCGGTGAGCACTTATCGGCATAAGCGCCGAGTCATCGCGGGCACCTGTGCCTGGTCCGACGGGTCCTGACATTTGATATGAAATCAAAAGTATTTGACCCATACACGGCTTAATCAACAAATATAAACCGCGCAAACTGCGGTCCATCGACGAACTTACCGAGCGCGCCGCCACTACCCCGGTGGCCGCCCCCCTCCCTGATCAAGGTCCCAAAATGAGTCTCCTGTTTAAGCCCTTTACCATGGGCGAGCGCCAGCTCGCTAACCGGATCGCCATGGCGCCGCTGACCCGTTCCCGCAATCCGGACGGGGTTCCCAACGACCTCAACGCGCTCTACTACAGCCAGCGCGCCGACGCCGGCCTGATCGTGACCGAGGGCACGGTGATATCGCCCAGCGCCCAGGGCTTCCTGTTCAACCCTGGCCTGTACACACCACAACAGGTCGATGGCTGGCGCAAGGTCACTGACGCCGTCCACGCCAAGGGCGGCACGATCTTCACCCAGCTCTGGCATGTCGGCCGTGTGAGCCATGTTTCGATCCAGCCCGGCGGCATACAGCCGGTCAGTGCCACCGGCCAGTCTGCGAAGAACACCAAGGCCTGGGGTTACACCGCCGACGGCATGCCGGGTGCGGTCGATGTGTCCGCGCCCCGCGCACTGACGACCGGCGAGGTCTATGGCGTGATCGCCGATTTTGCCGAGGCCGCCGCCAATGCCATGGAGGCCGGCTTTGACGGCATCGAGTTGCACGGCGCCAATGGTTACCTGATCGAACAGTTCCTGAACCCGACGGTGAACGATCGCACCGATGAATTCCGCGGCGACACCGTGGAAAGCCGCACCCGTTTCGCCCTGGCAGCCATCGATGCGGTTGCGGCGCGAATCGGTGCGCAACGCACGGCCATTCGTTTGTCGCCCTATGGCGGCCTCGGCGACATGGCCGCCTACCCTGAGCTCGAGGAAACGTATCTCCATCTCGCCGATGAACTCTCTAAGCGGAATATCGCTTACGTCCACCTGATGGATCAGAGCACGCGCGGCAGTTCGGCCACGCCAGGTGACTTCCTTGCAAAGTTCCGCAGCCGATTCACAGGCGTGCTGATCCTTGCCGGAGGCATGACGCGCGCACGCGCCGAGGATCTCATCGCCGATGGCCTGATCGACATTGCGGCATTCGGCGAGCCGTTCATTGCCAACCCCGACCTGGTCGCACGCCTCGAGAACGACTGGCCCCTGGCCATGTCCGATCGCGCGCTCCACTATGGCGGCGGCGCCGAAGGCTACACCGACTATCCCGCCTACGATGGCAAGGCCGCAGCGTAAGGCACCTGCCAGGATCTGCCACGATGAAATCCAATACCGCGCTGCTAGCGCTCGCCATCGGCGCCTTCGGCATCGGCACCACCGAATTCGCCCCGATGGGGTTGCTCCCCGTGATCGCCGAAGGCGTCGACGTCAGCATCCCCACCGCTGGTATGCTGATTACCGCGTACGCGGTTGGCGTGATGGTCGGCGCGCCGGTGATGACCCTGCTGTTCAGCCGCTTCGGCAAGCGCGCCGCACTGATGGCGCTGATGGCCATCTTCACCGTTGGCAACCTGCTGTCGGCGCTGGCGCCGGGATACGCCACGCTGCTGGCGTCGCGCCTGGTCACCAGCCTCAACCATGGCGCCTTCTTCGGCCTCGGGGCCGTGGTGGCCGCGAGCGTGGTGCCGAAGGAGAAGCAGGCCAGCGCCGTGGCAACGATGTTCATGGGACTGACCATCGCCAACATCGGTGGCGTGCCCGCGGCGACCTGGATCGGGCAGCAGGTCGGCTGGCGCCTGGCGTTCGCCGGCACCGCTGTGCTGGGGCTGGTCGCCATTGCTGCGCTTTGGCTGGCGCTGCCGCAGGGCGAGCGCGGCACCCCGCCCAATGTGCGCCGGGAACTGGCCGTGCTCACCCGCCCGCCGGTGTTGCTGGCGATGGCAACAACGGTGCTGGGCGCGGGCGCCATGTTCACGCTCTACACCTATATCGCGCCGGTGCTTGCCGATCTCACCGGCGCATCCGACACCTTCGTGACGCTCTCGCTCGTGCTGATCGGCGTTGGCTTCACGGTCGGCAATCACGTAGGGGGACGGCTCGCGGACTGGTCGCTCGATGGCGCGACGAAGATCGTCCTGTCGGCGCTCGCCGTCATCATGCTGATGCTGCCCTTCGCCCTCTCCCACCACGTCACCGCGGCCCTTGGACTACTTGCCTGGGGAGCCGCGACCTTCGCGGTCGTCCCGCCGGTGCAGATGCGGGTGATGGAAGCCGCGGCGGAAGCACCGGGACTCGCCTCGTCGATCAACGTCGGCGCGTTCAATCTCGGCAATGCCCTGGGCGCCGCACTCGGTGGCGGGGTCCTCAGCCTGGACCTCGGCTATCGCGCGGTGCCAGTCGCTGGCGGCCTGCTGGCTGCGGCGGGATTCCTGGTGGTGTGGCTCAGCCGGGCAGACAGGCGCGCCCTGGTCGCTTCGTGAGTGCTGTGCGAGCGTCCCTGTCCTGTGAGAGAGCAGGCAGCAATCACGCAGGACGCCGCACGCAGCTTGCCTCGCCGTCGCGCTGCAGCGCTCAGGCTTCCCACAGCAGCGCAGCCTGCAGCCGGTTGAGGACGAATCCTTCGATCTCCTTGTGCACATGGACCACGCTCTGGCCGATTGACAGCATCAGCGCCTCGGCAAACTCGACCGCCTCCCTCGACGTCTGATTCAGGTTGGCGGGCAAGCCGGACGGTGTGCCCATCCTTGCCCAGCCTCGCGCCATCGATGCGAATCGGCTCTCCATCGATAACGGCCTGATGAAGATGCCGTCGTAATGGCACTGCACCCGTCAGCCGGATTCCGGCTGACGGGGTGCAGTGCAGGTGGCGCGACGGCGCGCCATCCCACGGATTTACTCGCCATACTGGAACAGAAGGCGCCCTTCGCCAGGCACGCCAACCGCCGCCTGCGCAAGCCCCGACGTGCCGAACATGACCGCGAAAGCCAGCGACAAGGCCATCAGCCCTCTCATGATGCCGCCCCGGCCAGCGTTGCCTCCAGTGCCTTGAGGCCATCCCGGTAAATGCCCTCGAACAGCCGCGATGCGTCGTCATCGCTCACGCCTGCCGGCGTGAACTGGCCAGACCATTCGACGCGCGATGCCTGGTCCCCGTCGATGCCGACCACGCGCAGCGTGGAGCGGTAGCCGGTGACCGGGAACGGCGCCTGCAGGATCGAGTAGGTGTAGCTGCGCGCGCCCTGGTCAAAGGCCTCGAGACGTTCGACGATGGCGTCGCCGTCCGGGTTGACGAGGCTGCGCACACGGCCGCCCTCGCTCAGTTCGCTCCTGGGGATATACGGCAGCCAGTCGGGCAGCGAATCGAAGCCGCCAATCAGCTGCCAGACGCGGTCCGGTGCTACCGGCAGCGTGATCGTTGCGGAAGCTTGTGCCATGATGGACTCCTTGAATCGAATGTGGTCCCGGATCAGTTGCTGTCGCCAGGCAGCGGTGCATTTGCCGCAACCAGGCGCTGCTCGCGCAGCTCGCGCCAGAAATCGGCGGGAATGACCGCCTTCAGCGCGGCGGTGTCCTCGGCGATGCGCTCGGGCCGGCTTGCACCCGGGATCACGGCGGCGACCGCCGGGTTGGCCAGCACGAACTGCAGCGCGGCGGCCTTGATGCTGACGCCGTGGCGTTGCGCGATCGCCTTGATGCGCTCGACCTTGTCGATGATCTCGGGCGGCGCCTTCTGGTATTCGAAGTGCGAGCCGCCGGCCAGGATGCCCGAGCTGTACGGGCCGCCGACCACGATCTCGGTCTTGCGCTCCGCGGCCTTCGGCATCAGGCGTTGCAGCGCGCGCTCGTGGTCGAGCAGCGAATAGCGGCCCGCCAGCAGGAAGCCGTCCGGCTGCACTTCGGTCAGGTCCAGCGTCAGTTCGATCGGCTCGACGCGGTTCACGCCCAGGCCCCAGGCCTTGATCACGCCCTCTTCGCGCAGCCGGGTCAGCACTTTGAAAGCGCCCTTGCGGGCCGTCTCGAAATAGGCCAGCCACTCGTCGCCGTAGAAGTCCTGGGCGATGTCGTGGACCCACACGATGTCGAGGCGGTCGGCCTTCATCCGCTTGAGGCTGTCCTCGATCGAGCGCAGCGTGGCGTCCGCCGAGTAGTCGTTGACCAGCTTGTTCGGGCGGCCGGCGGCAAACAGGCCGCTTTTCTCGCCCAGCGCCCGCGCGCTGGCGTCTTCGACTTCGTCCAGGATCAGGCGGCCGACCTTGGTGCTGAGCACGTATTCGTCGCGCGGGTGCCGGGACAGCGCTTCGCCCAGCCGGATTTCGGCCAGGCCCGCGCCGTAGAACGGCGCGGTGTCGTAGTAGCGCACGCCTTGCGCCCAGGCCGCGTCCACGGTGGCCTGCGCCTCCGCTTCCGGGATGTCGCGGAACATATTGCCCAGCGGGGCGGTACCAAAGCCGAGCACGTTGCCGGCCAGTTTGTCCTTGATGCTCATGACTGCTCCACAAATTAAGTTGGGGTGAAGGCAGTCTAGGGTTGCAAGTTAAGTCTGTCCAAGACAGAATTTGAAAGACTTGATTCCCTAGAGGTCTGAAATTCAGGACTGGACATGCTAGATATCCGCCAACTTCACTATTTCGTGGCCGTGGCCGAAGACGAGCACGTCGGACGCGCCGCCGAACGGCTCCATATCTCCCAATCGCCACTTAGCCGGCAGATTGCCCAGCTCGAGGAAAAGCTCGGGCTGGTGTTGTTCGAGCGCTCCCAGCAACGCATCCGGCTCACGCGCGACGGCCGCACGTTCCTGGCCGAGACCCGCGCCTTCCTGACGCATGCCAACCGGCTCGAATCGCTGGCGCGGCGGCTCGGGCGCGGCGACGAAGGCGGCCTGTGCATCGGCTACCTGGAATACGCGATGCACTCCGGCATCCTGCCGAACGCCTTGCGCGAGTTGCGCCAGGACCGGCCCGCCGTGCACATCGCGCTGTACAACCAGCAGTCGGCGGCCCAGCTAGAGGGGCTGCGCCAGCGCAGCCTGGATATCGCACTCGTGTGCGAGCCGCCGCCGCCCGACGATCCGGATCTCGAGGCCGCACAGGTGCTCAACGACCCGATGCTGCTGGCGCTGCCCGAAGGCCACCCGCTTGCCAGGGCGGAGCAGCTCACCCCGGACGACCTCGCTGCGCAGAAGTGGATCGGCGTGATGCACCAGGAAACCGCGCTGCGGCATGACACGTTCATCGCGGCTTGCGCCAAAGCCGGCTTCACGCCGACCATCACGATGGAGGCGACCGAGCCGCTGGCGGCCCTGGGGCTCGTGGCCGCGGGACTGGGCGTGACCACGATCCAGCAAAGCCTGCGCCACCAGGCACCGAAGGGCGTGGTGCTGCACGAACTGTCGTGGTTCAGCTACCGCACGCCCTTGTGGGCGGCGTGGCACAAGGTCAACCTCCGGCCGCTGGTGGAGATCTTCCGCAAGACGTTGTTGCTGCAGGCGAGCAGTGTGGTACCGGAGATCGCAACGGTGGAGGCGGGCTGACGCGCCGTCGCTCCCCGAGGTGATCTGAGAAGGTGCAGACGACCGCCGTCCAATGCCGCAAAAAGCTATAGTGTCGGCTTTCGGTCCTGTCGTTGCCATGAAGCCGCTGGCTGTTCCTTCCCTCGCCAACATTGCATCGCGTCTTCGCCTCAAGCAGTTAAGGCTGTTGATCGCTAGAGAACCATGGCTCGCTGCACAAGGCGGCCGAGGAAATCGCCATCTCGCAACCCGGCGCGACCAAGGTGCTGCGCGAGATCGAGGACATCCTCGGCATGCCGCTGTTCGAACGGCAGCCTAAAGGACTGGTCGCCAATGATCTCGGGCGCTGCGTCACGCGCTATGCGCGCCTGATCTACAGCGACCTGGAACACCTGCACGCCGAGGTCACTGCCCTGACGCAGGGACACGGCGGCCACCTTGCGGTCGGCGTCATCATGGGCGCGGTGCCGCTGCTGACCCGTGCGCTGACCGACCTGCGCCATCGTCAGCCGCATCTTTCGATCGAGATCGTGGAGGGGACCAGCACCAGCCTGCTGGCATTGATCGACGAGGGGCGCGTCGATCTCGCCATCTGCCGCAGCGGCGGCAGCCGGCGCCCGGAAGCTTACCACTGCGTGCCGCTCGAATCCGAGCCGCTTGCGGTGGTGGCCGCGCGCGCGCATCCCCTCACCCGCAGGAAGACGCTGACCTTGCGCGACCTCGCGGAGGCGTCATGGGTAGCCTACCCTGTCAACACGCCAATGCGGTTCGCGCTCGAGCGCACGCTCGCCGATGCCGGCATCGACGTGCCACGCTATCGATCGAGACCGCGTCGACGTTTGCAGCCCTAATCGTGGCGCGCAACGCCGATGCGCTGGAGCAAGCCGCCAGCGACATCCGTGCGCGCCATGGCCACCGCGTGGTCGCCGTGGCTGCCGACATCACCAGGCCCGAGGGCCGCGCCGCCGCGCTGGACGCGGTGGCCGGGCTCGGCGATCTCGACATCCTGGTCAACAACGCCGGCGGCCCGCCGCCGGGCAACTTCCGCGACTGGGACCGCGACACGTGGATGGCCGCGCTCAACGCCAATATGCTGACGCCGATCGACCTGATCAAGGCCACCGTCGACGGCATGATCGCGCGCAAGTGGGGCCGCATCATCAACATCACCAGCGGCGCGGTCAAGGCACCGATCGACGTGCTGCGCCTCTCCAACGGCGCGCGCTCCGGCCTGACGGGCTTTGTGGCGGGACTGGCGCACCACCGTCGAGCGGCGGTCGTTGTGGCTCAAGGCCGCCCCGTGACACCGACAAGAAGTCAGGCCGGAGAGCCAGACCGCCACCTGTTTCGAAACCAGCTCAATGTGTGCGCTGACCTAGCGCTGCCTTAGCCTGCCCAGGCAGCTGAGTCGTCGAGCGGATAGACCGGCCTGCTGACCTGACGAAACGGGAAGCGATCGTAGCGCGAACTGGTGACGCCTTCCCCGTCGCACTCGACCACCGCCTTGGCGATCGGGACGAACACCGGACGGCAATACATGCGCGACTTCAGCAGCAGGAACCGCGCCCGATGCGGGTCGATGCCGATATGGGTGAAGATCCCCATGTCCCAGTGCTCTTGCGGGGTTTCGGTCACGATCACCTGCGCTGCGCCGATATCGAGCAAGGCGGTGCGCCCCATGCGGATGCGCTGCCCGGTATAGGTCGGCCCGGTGATGATGTACTCGCCGTCGCTGATCGCCGCAACCTTGCCGGTCAGCGGCTTGGCCCGGGGATAGACATCCAGTTGGGGCAACGGCACCTTGTCGCCGACCGGCAGCGTGATGCTGGCCCCGACGCCGGCATCCACCAGCGCTGCCACCGCCTCCGGGTCGCATACGGGCCCGACTGCAATGCCGGTAAGTCCTTGCGCCAGTGCCTCGTGCAGCACCGCCATGTTGTCGCAGGTGCCGCCGGACATGCAATTGTCGCCATGATCGAGCAGCAGCACCGGTCGTGCGTCCGCACTGTCTGCGCTGTCGGCAAGCTGTGCCGCGCGCGCAATGGAACTGGCAAGCGGCTCCCCCTGGTAGCCAAACGCATCGCGCTCTGCCCACGCCTGCTCCGCGATCCGGCTGGCGACCCTGTCGGCCCTGGCAGGGTCGCCGTCGCCAACCACAATGACGCTCAGGCATGGCGCGGCGATATCGGCCAGGCCGAAACCGGCCAGCACCGACACCGCCAGCATGCCGTCCCGCTCGGCCTCGCGCGCCAGCGCCACGGCGCGCTGCATGGCACCTTCGTCGGTGCGGCTGCGCAAGGTGTGCGTGATCAGCGGCGGGCGCCGCCACGCCATGACCGGGCGCACGCGCCCGGCGACCATGTCCAGCAGCAGTCGGCCGGCATGCGCGCCAGTTTCATACATGTCAACGTGCGGGTAGGTCTTGAAGCTGACCGCGATGTCGGCATGGTCGACAAGGGTCTGCGTGATGTTCCCGTGCAGGTCGAGTGCGACCGCGATCGGTGCATGCGGTAGCACGCCGCGCAGGCGCCGAAGCAGGTCGCCTTCGCCGTCGTCGCTGTTTTCGGCCACCATTGCGCCATGCAGGTCGAGCATCACCGCGTCGCAGCCGTCGGCGGCTGCGACGATGGTGTCGCACAGGTGCGTGTAGGCGGCAGCGGCGACGCGTCCGCTCGGGTTGGCCCCAGCGATCACCGGCACCACGATTTCGGCGCCGGCGGCCTCGGCCAGGTCGATGAAGGCCGCAGCGGCCGTGCGAGTGCCCTTGGCGGCGCGATAGGCGGCGTCGCCATAGGCCGGCGCGAACGACGCTAGCGGCGTTGGCACCGGTGAAAAGGTATTGGTCTCGTGATTGAGTCGGGCAATCAGGATCTTCATTGGGGCAGTCCGTTCGGTTGTCATGGCCGCGTGGCGGCATCGAGCATGGCGTGCAGCAGCACGTTGCAGCCGGCCTCAAGGTGCTCGGGCCTCGCGTCTTCGATTTCGTTGTGGCTGATGCCGTCCTTGCACGGCACGAAGATCATCGCGGCCGGGGCGACGCGGGCCAGGTAGACTGCGTCATGGCCAGCGCCGCTGATCACCTCCATGGCGGAATGGCCGAGCCGCCGCGCGCCGCCTCGTACCGCCTCCACCAGTCGCGCATCGAACGGCTGCGGCGGAAAGTACACCACCTGCTGCAAATCGATGGCGATGCCGCTGCGCGCCGCCAATGCGGCAAACTCCCCGTGCAGCGCCGCGTCCATCGCGGATAGCACCGCGTCGTCGCCGGCGCGCAGGTCCACCGTCATCGTCACCTTGCCGGGGATGACGTTGCGCGAATCGGGATGCACGGCCAGGCAACCGACTGTGCCGCGGCCGTGCGGGGGATGGTCGAGCGCGATGCGGTTGACGATGGTCACCAGCTCCGAGGCCGCCAGCAGCGCATCCTTGCGCAGCGACATCGGCGTGGGACCCGCATGCGCTTCCATCCCGGTCAGCACTACGTCGTACCAGCGCTGGCCGAGCGCGCCGGTGACCACGCCGATGGTCGTGTCGTTTGCCTCCAGGACGGGCCCCTGCTCGATATGCGCTTCAAAGTACGCGCCGACCGGACGCGCACCGACCGGCTCCGGCCCGGCATAGCCGATGGCCTGCAGCGCCTGCCCGACGCAGATGCCATCGCGGTCGCGCTGCTGCAGCACGTCCGCCAGCGCAAACTCTCCGATGAACGCGCCCGAGCCCATCATCACCGGGACGAAGCGCGAGCCTTCCTCATTGGTCCAGACCGCGACCTCGAGCGGGGCATCGGTGACGATGCCGGCGTCAGCGAGCGTGCGCAGCACTTCGATGCCGGCGAACACACCGTAGTTGCCGTCGAACTTGCCGCCGGTCGGCTGGGTGTCGATATGGCTGCCGGTCATCACCGGTGGCAAGGCATCGTCGCGCCCGGCGCGCCGCGCAAAGATATTGCCGATGGCATCGACACGGATCGCGCATCCGGCCGCCTTGGCCTCGGCGACGAAGAAGTCGCGGCCCTGGCGGTCCAGGTCTGTCAGCGCCAGCCGGCATACGCCGCCCTTGGGCGTGGCGCCGATGGTGGCCAGGCGCATCAGGGTGTCCCACAGGCGCTCGCCGTCGATGCGCAGGTCGGCGCGCGCGCCGGCGGCCGCCGCTGCCGCGCGCGCAGCTTGCAAAGTCGTCATGTCATTCCTTGTATCGGTCGGCCGGCATTGCGGCCTGCATGATGCCGTTTCAGGCCGCCAGGCCGACGCCGAGATAGCGGTCCTTGACCGCCTCATCGGCGCGGAACGCATCATTGCTGCCGGTGTAGACCACCCTGCCCTGCTCGATGATCACGTGGCGGTCGGCCAGCTGCGTGCAGACCTCGAGGTTCTGCTCCACCAGCAGGATGGGCACGCCGGCCGCCTTGATGACCTTGAGCTGCGCCACGATCTCTTCCACGATCACCGGTGCCAGCCCTTCGACCGGCTCGTCGAGCATCAGCAGGCGCGGATGGTTCATCATGGCGCGCCCGATGGCGAGCATCTGCTGTTCGCCGCCGGACAGCTGCGCGCCGCCATTGCCGCGCCGCTCGCGCAGGCGCGGGAAGATGCGGTAGATATCCTGCAACTGCCACGGCGAACCGCTGCGCGCGGCCAGCTTGAGGTTTTCTTCCACCGTCAGCAGCTTGAAGATGCCGCGGTGCTCGGGCACCAGGCACAGGCCTTCGGCGGCAATCCGGTGCGGCGCCATGCCGGCAACGTCCCGGCCGCGGAAGATGACACGCCCGCCCCGGGGTTGGACGATGCCGGAGATGGCCTTGAGCGTGGTCGACTTGCCTGCGCCGTTACGCCCCAGCAGCGTCACCAGTTCGCCTTCGCCGACCGCCAGCGATACGCCTTGCAGCACATGGCTCTTGCCGTAGTAGCCATGTATCTCTTGTACGTCGAGCATCATCCCTTGCCTCCGGTAATCATGTTGCCGAGATAGGCGGCGCGCACGCGCGGGTCGCCGCGCACGACTGCGGGCGGCCCTTCCATCAGCACCTTGCCTTGCTGCATCACCGTGACGGTGTCTGAGATATCCATGACGATGTCCATGTTGTGTTCGATCAGCACGACTGTGTGGTCTGCGGCCAGCCCGCGGATCAGCCGTTTCATCGCGCCGAGATCGTCGACACCCATGCCCGACGTCGGCTCGTCCAGGAAGATCGCGCGCGGACGCGCGGCCAGCGCCATGCCGACCTCCAGGCGCCGCTGCTGGCCGTGTGACAGCACGCCCGCTGCGCTATCGGCGACGCGCGTCAGTTCCAGCCGTTCGAGCACCTGGTCGACGATCCCGCCGCAGGCAAGCTCACCAACCGGCAAACGCCATCCGCTCATGGCTTTGCGCGGCGACGTGCCCAACGCGGCGAGGCGCAGGTTCTCGCGCACCGGCAGGCTCGGGAACAGGCTGGTGACCTGGAACGAGCGCGCGATACCGCGCTGGACCCGCTGGTAGTCGGCTTCTGCCGTGACGTCCTTGCCGTCGAAGACGATCCGGCCCGCGCTGACTTCCTTCGTGCCGGTCAGCATGTGGAACAGCGTGGTCTTGCCGGCGCCGTTGGGGCCGATCACGGAATGGATCGTGCCCGGCATCACGCGCAGGTCGACCCCGCCCAGCGCCATGAACTTGCCATACTGCTTGACGATGCCGGTGGCTTCAAGGATGGGGGTGGTGGTAATGCTCATGCGCGTTCCTCCTGCGTGACGGGCGCGCGGCGTACGCCGCGCAGGCGATCCCATACCGTGGCACCCAGCCCCCACAGCCCGCGCTGCATGAACAGGCTGACAGCAATCAGCAGGAAACCGAGCAGCATCAGCCAGCGCGGCCACAGCGTGGACAGCCAGTCGGCCAGCAGCACATAGAAGGCGGCGCCCAGCACTGACGCGAAGATGTTGCCGGTGCCGCCGATCACGGTCATCACCAGGATCATTTCGCTGGCGTGGTAGTCGATATTGGTCAGCGGCGCGATGCCGGTGAGCATGGCGTGCAGCGCGCCGGCCAGCCCGGTAACCGCGCCGGAAACCATGAACGCCAGCAGCTTGAACGCCTTGACGTTGTAGCCGACAGCCAAGGCACGCTCTTCGTTGTCGCGGATCGCCAGCAGCGTGCGGCCCAGCACAGACTCGGTCACGCGCAGCACCGCAAGGAAGACCGCCAGGAACAGCACCGCGACGAAACCATAGAACTGCCACGGCGATGCCAGCGGCACCAGCGCATTACCGGCTATGGACAAGGGCGGTCGCGGGATGTCCAGCAGGCCGTTGTCGCCGCCGGTGATGCCGGGCGCCGTATAGGCCAGGAAGTAGAACATCTGCGCAAACGCCAGCGTCAGCATCACGAAGTAGGTGCCGCGTTGGCGGATCGCAAACCAGCCCACCAGCGCCGCCGCCGACGCGCCGATCGCGATCGCCAGCAGCAGCGCCAGCGGCATCGGCAGGCTTGCGCGGGTCAGCGCCAGCCCCACGGCATAGCTGCCCAGGCCGAAGAAGATCCCCTGACCGAACGACAGCAGGCCGGTGTAGCCGAGCAGCAGATTGCACGCCATGGCGGCCATCGCGTAAATCAGCACTTCAGTGGCAAGCGTGCCGGAGCGCATGGTCAGCGGCAGCAGCAGCGTGACGGCAAGTGCCAGCCACCAGAAGCGGTAGCGCAAGAACCCTTGTTTCTGCGTAGCCATCATCCCCTCCCCAGCAAGCCATGCGGACGCAGCAGCAGCACCGCGGCCATGGCGACATAGATCATCAGCCGCGCGCCTTCCGGCCACAGCGTGCTCATCAGGCTCTGCACCACGCCAACCAGCAAGCCGCCCACCAGCGCCCCGGTGAAGCTGCCCATGCCTCCTACCACGACCACGATGAAGGCCACGCCCAGCGCCTCGACGCCCATGAACGGCTCGGCGCCGCGGATCGGTGCGGCCAGCACGCCGGCGATCGCCGCAGTGGCGGCGCCGAGCGCGAACATCAGGCTGAACAGGCGGAACACGTTGATGCCGAGCAGCGACACCATCTCGGTGGATTCACTGCCCGCGCGCACCGCGCTGCCCAGGCGCGTGCCTTCCAGCAGCCACCACAGGCCGATGGCGAGCAGGCCGGTAAAGCCGATCACGAACAGGCGGTACTTGGGATAGACGAAGTCGCCCCACATCACCACGCCCTGCAGCGCATCCGGCGGCGGCACGTCGACGCCGAGCGGCCCCCAGCCGACGATGATGAGCTCCTGGATGGCCAGGGCCAGGCCAACCGTGACCAGGATGTGGAACTCGTGCGGCTGCGCATAGACGTGGCGCAGCATGAGCTTCTCGGTCAACCAGGCCAGCGCGCCGATGACGATCGGTGCGAGTACCAGCGCCACCCAGAAGTTCATCCCGATCTGCAGAGCCTGAAAGCAGAGGTAGGCACCCAGCGCATAGAAGGCGCCATGCGCGAAATTGACGAAGCGCAACAGGCCGAAAACGATCGACAGTCCTACCGCCAGCAGGAAGTAGAGCATGCCTATCCCGACGCCGTTGATCACCTGCAACAGATAGACGTTCATGAGTCGTACGGATGTAGGAAGCCGCCACGCCGCGCGGAACTGCGCGGCATGGTGCTTCGGTGTGCTTCAGTGTTTATCTGCCGGGGCGGCGGCCCCGCGCAATGTCAGGGCATCAGGCCATCTTGCACTGGGTCTGGTCGACCGGCAGGAAGGCCTTGCCGACGCTCACGACCTCCGCGTAATCGTCCTTGTCCTTCATGCGCGCCTTGGCCTTGCCCTTGAGCAGGTAGTAGTTCTTCAGGACCTGATGGTCAGCGGCGCGGATTTCCTCCGGCCCTGTCAGGCCCTCGTACTTCATGCCTTCGAGCGCAGCGACCACGGCCTTCGGGTCGGCGCTGCCGGCCTTGATCATGCCGTCCACCATGATCTTGGTGCAGATGTAGGAGCCTGCCAGGCTGTAGTTGGGATTGGCCTTGAACTTGTCGTGGGTGCGCTTGACGAGTTCGCGGTTCAGCGGCGTATCCACGCCGTGCCAGTACTGCGCTCCGAAATAAACGCCCTCGCACAGGTCGGCGCCAAGCGACTCGAACTGCTCCAGCCCCGAAGCCCATGCCAGCAGGATGGTGGTGTTCTTCTTCATGCCGAAGCTGACGGCCTGGCGTAGCGTATCGGCGGACTGCGAGCCAAAGTTCAGGATCAGCAGCACGTCTGGCTTGGCGGCCAGCGCATTGGTCAGGTAGCCGCTGAATTCCTTCTCGGTCAGGGCGTGGTAGCTGTTGCCCACGTGCTCGATGCCCTTCTCCTTGAAGATCGCCTTTGCTGCCGACAGCAGCCCGTCGCCAAACACATATTGCGGCGTGATGGTGTACCAGCGCTTGGCCTTGGGCATCGATTCGATCAGGGGCCGCACGGTGCGCTCGATCGCGCCGAAGGTCGGCACCGACCAGCGGAAGGTGGCGCGGTTGCAGTCCTTGCCGGTGATCTCGTCGGCCCCCGCGGTGGTAACGAACACGCCGCCAAATTTTTCCGCCTCCTTGCCCATGGCCAGCGATTCGGACGACAGGATGCCGCCCGCGAAATAGCGCGCCGCCTTCTGCTGCGCCAGTTCCTGCACCTTGCGCACCGCGGTGGCGGGCTTGCCTTCGGTATCGAGCACGCTGTAGCGCAGCGGCCTGCCCAGCACCTGGCCGTACTGGTCAAGGGCGAGCCGCATGCCCAGGTCGGCAAATTTTCCATTGGCGGCGAAGGCGCCCGACATGGGCACCGGGCAGCCGAATTCCAGGGCCTCGCCCGCGGCAAAGACGCTACGGGCATGGATCAGGGATGTGGGGACAGCAGACACAGCCGCCAGTTTTAGCAGGTCACGACGATTCAAGGCTCACTCCTCGGTATGTGGGGATTGGGCTGCACGGGGCGAAAGTCTGGACAACACCATGTGGCGCTGCCCCGTCTCCCCGACATGCTGGTGACTTCGCCCGGCGCCGACATGGCCGAGCAAGAATCGAACCTGTTTATCCTATTTATACGTATAAATAGAATAGAATCATCTTAGGAGTCGGCCGGAACCGTTGTCAATAATGGAAAGGTCAGGGTTTACACACCCTCTGCGAAGGACACATGCGAACCCCCGTATTGCCTCATTGGCGGGACAAAAAAGGTGAGAGAGCGGTCTAGCCATGTTTGCCAACCGGGCAGCATGCACTGAGAGGGGGCAAGCCGGCTGCGCGCACATGGCGCTGCCCCGCTTGGCTAGAATGCAAACGCCCAAGCCTCGATGGCTTGGGCGCATGACAAGGAAAGAGCAATGGCGATGTTTCGGGAGGGCAAGACTGGCGCCATCGAGATCCGCAAGCAAAAGCGCGCGGACCTGGTGGCAGAAGAACTCAAGCGGCTGATTACCCAGCGCAACCTGCGCCCTGGCGACAAGCTGCCGCATGAGGTCAAGCTGCAGCAGATGTTCTCTGTCAGCAAGAGCACGATCCGCGAGGCGCTCAAGTCGCTGGAAGTGCAGGGCCTGATTCGGGTTAGCACCGGGCCGACGGGCGGGGGCACGATCGTGGAAGTCCCGCTGGACCGCACCTTCCAGCTCATGCAGAACTACCTGTTCTTCAAGGACGTCGGCATTGCCGACATCTATACCGTGCGCCGACTGCTGGAGCCGGAGCTTGCCGCCGGCGCGGTGCCACACCTCACAGAGGACGATTTCAAGGCGCTGGAACGCACCATCGACCTGTGCGACCCGGCATCGGCCGCGGCCGCGACTCCGCTGCTGGACCAGCGCCAGGAAGACCTGACCTTCCACGACATCCTTGCCGCGGCCAATCCCAACCCGATGCTGCGGTTTTCCTGCGAGTTGATCAACGAGATGATCCGTCAGTTGGTGGTGTTCGGCAACGACACCCCTGCCTGCGAGCATGAGAAATTCGGCGCTGCCAACGTCAAGTTCCACAAGCGCATTGTCGAGGCGGCACGCGAGCGCGACGCCGAGACGGTACGCACGTTAATGTCAGCCCATATGGAAGAGTGCACGCATTACGTCACGCGCATGAACGGACGGGTACATGGCCGCCTGGTGCTCGACTCCGAAATGCCCCGGCGCGGCCGGACGCTGCCGGCAGACCACGACGAGCTTGAATGAAGGGGGGAGCCGATAACCGCCGCAGCGCTACCCGCGTCCAGACTTTCACGGTTGAGGGCGGTACACCCAAGCGTATGCAAATACTAGCGACTAGCGAGCTGAGGTCTTTTTTGCGGCGCGCGTACGAGCAGCCTTTCGGGCCGCTTCGGAGCGGCCGGCAGCACCCTTCGTGCTGGCAGCCTTCCTGGCTGCAGCCGAGCGCTCGGCCGCCGTGCGCTTGCTTGCCGCGCCCTTGGCCTGCGCGGACAGCGCCTTAGGAGAAGCGCCGGCTGTGCTCTCGCGCTTGAGTGCCTTGAGCGCAGCCTGGGAGCGCTTGGCAGTGCTTTCTGAACTCGCACGTCGCGGTGCAGCCTTAGCGGCGGCGGACTTCGTTTCGGCCTTGGTGGCGCCCTTCTTCGGCGGAACATCGACTCCAGCGCGGCGCGCCTCCGACAAGCCGATCGCTATGGCTTGCTTGGCCGAGCGCACGCCGTGCTTACCTTTTCGCACAGCTTCGCTTCATCTCAACCAAGCCCGGGAATACCGGGCATAACTGCCGCGTTCATGTCGGATTTCGCTGACAGGCCGCGGGCGCATGACGGACAAAGGCCGTCTCAAAGCACGTACAAGCGGCCTGGCAAAAAGCCGACAGCATTTTCGGCACTGTGATGATTTCGGCATCGGCGGCCGACAACAATACTTCAGGCATAAGACAGGCATAAGCGGGACACAGGAGTGCTGGCGCCCGGCCAGAAACCGGCGCCCCAAATTAGGAGCGAGCAGCGCCACGAATCAACAAGGGGAAAGCGATGAGCGACGACCACCACATCGGACATGCACAGCGCCTTGCAGCAATCGCCGCGGACATTCCTCTTGGCGCGCATCTGAAAACGGACCGGCGGGGCTATATTCACCATGGTATTTATGCCGGCAACGGCGAAGTCCTGCACTATGCCGGCTTCAAAGGCTTCCTGCGTTGCGGCCCGGTCGAAAGGACTTCTCTCGCCGACTTTGCCGACGGCTACGGCTTCCGCCTCGCGCGGGCCGCGCAAGCCAGATACCCCGGATCAGAGATCGTACGGCGCGCAAGGGCGCGGCTAGGAGAAGACGATTACCGCCTTCTTACCAATAACTGCGAGCACTTTTGTACGTGGTGCCTGACTGGGGAAAGCCGCAGCGAGCAGGTGGAGTCGCTGCTGAGTCACCCATGGCGGGCGCTCCTGGCTATTGTCGAATGGACGGGAGCAGGCATTGCTGCTCGCCTCGCGCTACCGGTGCATAGCCCGTCAATGCAGCAACTCGGGCAGCAACTCGGGCAGCAACGCGACGACCCGCATGCTGGCGTTCAGTCCCTTGACCAGGCCCGAACAGATTATTGTGGTTTTTGAAACCGATCATTGTTCGGGTAAGGGTTTACCGCTCCAAGGGAAATCCCTAATATCGCACCCATTGAATGCCGCGGTGCAACAAGCACTGAACCAAACGGAATGGCATTCACCAGTTTGAAGAAAGAGGTGAGCCATGCATACCAATCTCCGTGCCCTACTCGCTGTCGCCGCGCTCGCTGCCACGTTCGCGGCGGCCCCCGTGTTTGCTAAGAGTGGTAAATTCGATACTTACACTGACGGCGCGCGGGCTGGAAAGTACGATGTTTATACTGACGGCGCAAAAAGCGGCAAATTCGACACTTATACGGACGGCGCCAGGTACTACATCGCGTCCGACCGCGCCCCGCTCTAAGGGCTGTTTCCCGATCGGGGACACCTCCCCAAATCCGGTCCCGCTCCAATCCCCACACTTCTCCAGAGTGTGGGGATTTTGCTTTTGGGGAACCGGGACTTTCAGACCGCCGACACGGAGCGTCCAGGGACAGAGTTTATTTTCCTGGGCGGCATATGAAGGTCGCCCACGGGCAGCGTCGGACGTCGTCAAAGGTGCCGGTCGGGGCCCTCGGCCATCCGAATCCGTCCGATCCGGCATAATCCCGGGCGAACCATGGCGATACGGGATTGAATTAGGTAATGCAAATGAAGCCGGACATCTCTCGCGAAGAGAGCTCACAAAGCACGGACAGGGGCGACGACTGCCCCTTGCGCTGGTTTGACGCGGATCGGGGCGCATTCGAATCGCTCGAGCGATGGATCGCCGAGCATCCGGCGGATTTCTTTGCGGGCGAGCGCTTTGATCCGGTTGGCGCGTGCGCCACACGCGAGGCGGTGTTCGCGTCGGTTGAGCTGCCCGAAACTCCGGCATCGCCGCAAGCGCATGCCGATCATCTGCTCAACGACGTGTTTCGGCACGTGATGCCCGTGGCATCGCCAACGTTCGTCGGACACATGACGTCATCGCTGCCGTCATTCATGCCTTCGCTGGCCAAGGTGGTGGCAGCGCTAAACCAGAACGTCGTGAAGCTCGAGACGTCGGGCGCGCTGACAGGGCTCGAGCGCCAGGTCATCGGCATGCTGCACAAGCTGGTGTTTGCCCAGGACAGCGCGTTCTATGCGAGATGGCTGCACGACGCCGACCACGCGCTCGGCGCGATCTGTTCCGGCGGCACGGTCGCCAACCTCACCGCGCTATGGGCGAGCCGCAACAACTTGCTGGGCGCGCGTGATGGCTTCGCCGGCATCCATGGCGCCGGACTGATGGCTGCGCTACGCCATTACGGCCATGACGGGCTTGCCATCGTTGTCTCGGAGCGCGGGCACTACTCGTTGGGCAAGGCAGCCGATGTCCTTGGCATCGGGCGCAACAATCTCGTACCGGTCGGGGTCGATGCAGACGGTCGCATGCGCATCGACCTGCTCCGCCACACCATGCGTGACCTGCAGCAGCGCAACATCCGGCCGATGGCAATCGTCGGCATAGCGGGGACGACGGAGACAGGCGCGGTCGATCCGCTCGACGCGATTGCAGATGTTGCTCAGGAGGCCGGCTGTCATTTCCACGTGGATGCGGCATGGGGCGGCGCAACCCTGCTGTCGGAGCGCGAGCGCTGGCGCTTCGCGGGCATCGAGCGTGCCGATTCCGTCGTCATCGATGCGCACAAGCAGTTCTACGTGCCGATGGGTGCGGGCATGGTGCTGTTTCGCAGCCCGGCGTGGACGCAGGAAATCATCCAGCAAGCGAATTACATCGTGCGCAAGGGCTCGGTGGACCTGGGGCGCCATACGCTCGAAGGATCGCGCGGCGCGGCGGCGGTCATGCTCTATGCGAACCTGCATCTGCTCGGTCGCAAAGGGTTGGCGCAGCTGATCGATCGTAGCATCGATAACGCCCGCTACTTTGCATCCCTGATTGCGCAGCAGCCGGATTTCGAGCTCGACAGCCACCCGCAGCTTTGCATCCTGACCTATCGCCATGTGCCCGAGACCGTGCGTGCCGCGCTGGCAACGGCTTCGGCCGACCGGCGCGAGAAGATCCTGGACGCGCTGGATGCGCTGACCATCAGCATCCAGGAAATGCAGCGCGATGCCGGCCGCTCGTTCGTATCGCGCACGCAGTTGACGTCGACACAGTGGGGTGGCCGCCCGATTGCCGTGTTCCGCGTGGTACTGGCCAACCCGGATACGACGCATGCCATCCTGCAGGACATCCTCGACGAACAGCGCGCGCTGGCGGCGGCCAGCCCGTGCATGGCGCCACTGATGGCGCTGGTGGGCGCGCCGGACACCGCGTGAGGCATTTGCAGCTGGCACTGCGAGTCAATGGGTGACCGACACCACTTGCCCGGAAAAGTCTTCCAGAATGCACTTCTGGTAAACCTGTGCAACCACCGCTGCCCGAACGCCCTTGGCGGGGTCGCGTCCCATCGCTTCGAGCGTCTCCCACACCCATCCGGGGCTGACGACATTCACGCGAATTTTGCCTTGCAGTTCGAGCGCTGCAGTCCGCCCGAACGCCTCGACGCCGGCGTTCACGGTGCTCACGGCGGCACCACCGAGCATTGGATGCTGCGCGAGGGTGCCACTGGTGAGCGTGACCGACCCGCCCTGGGAGATGTAGGGAACCCCATACCGCACAAGGTTGACCTGCCCCATCAGCTTATTGGCGAGGCTGAATGCAAAATCATCGTCAGTCAGGGCGTCCAGTGGGGCGAATTTCGCGGTGCCCCCTACGCAGACCACGGCGTCAACCGTGCCCAGTTGTCTGTACATCGCCAGAATCGACTGCTTGTCGGAGATGTCCACGGAGAGCGCCGAAGACCCACGACTGGCCCCTATCACGTCATGCTCGTCCGACAATAAGGCCGTAATTTCTTTCCCGAGGAGCCCTGTGGCTCCAATGACCAGTATGCGCATACGTCCCCCTGATAGCAGATGACGGGCGGTAGTGAATGGCCCTCAGTACCTAACCCGTCTTGCCGTAGAAGGCCCGCGCCTCGTCAGCCTTTGCCCAAGATCGCCATTGCCTTGTTCGCATCGTCGAGCGAGTCCACTGACACGTACGCGACAAACTGTACCCCGATGACGGAGGCAGAGAATCCGCGTAGATTGATTCCGCCTTCCGCAAGCTTGCGGGTCAGTTCCGCCACGATGCCGGGCCGGTCCCCGCCCATGATACGCACCGAGTGCAGGCTGTGCGTGACATTGAAGCCGACCTGGGCAGCTGCACGGATTTCCCTGTCATTCTGCAGCGGTGTCACGAACACGACACCCTTGCCGGGATCCTCCGGCGTGCGGCGCGCAATCGCGAATTGCAGATCCGCGCCGGCATCGCGCAGGGCCTCCAGTACCTCCGCGAGGCCGCCGGGCCGGTCCGGTATGGTTGCCGCCCAAACGTCCACGCGTTCCACAAGAAGATCGTTGGTCATCGCTGATTCTCCAATGCCCCCAATACGAATCTAGCGTATCGCGGCCGACAGGCAAGCTCTGGGCTCGGCGGACAGCGGCGGCCGATTCCCTGGCAACTCGCCGTGCCCGGACTTAATATGGACTAGTCGTTATTTCAGGCGGCTATCGCAGGATAGTGGCACCTGCCTGGATGGATGTCATGGAAAGTGAAGGGGAATCGTCATGCCTGAAGACAAAGCGCCACATCATGCTACACAGCAGGAATCGGCCGATGTGTCCGAGGCGGAAATCGCGGTCCATTGGCCCGAGGAAGACTATGTCCCGCCGCCCGCGCAGTTCATTGCGCAGGCCAATCTGACCGATCCGCGCATTTTCGAACGCTTCTCCCTCGATCGCTTCCCCGAGTGCTTCAAGGAGTTCGCAGACCTGCTGGACTGGTACAAGTATTGGGAAACGACGCTGGATACCAGCAACCCGCCTTTCTGGCGCTGGTTCGTCGGCGGCAGGATCAACGCCTGCCACAACTGCGTGGACCGCCACCTTGCTGCGTATGGGAACAAGACCGCGATTCATTTCGTGCCCGAGCCGGAGCATGAGTCGGTGCATCACCTCACCTACCAGGAGCTCTTTGTTCGCGTCAACGAGCTGGCCGCCCTGCTGCGCGATTTCTGCGGCCTGAAGGCTGGCGACCGCGTCACGCTGCATATGCCCATGGTGGCCGAACTGCCCATCACCATGCTTGCATGCGCGCGCATCGGCGTGATTCATTCACAGGTATTCAGCGGCTTCAGCGGCAAGGCCTGCGCCGAGCGCATCGCGGACTCCGAGAGCCGGCTGCTAATCACCATGGACGCCTATTACCGCGGCGGTGAATTGCTCGATCACAAGGAAAAGGCCGACATCGCCGTGGCAGAGGCCGCCAGCGCCGGTCAGCAGGTCGAGAAGGTCCTGATCTGGCAGCGCTACCCGGGCAAGTATTCCAGCGCCGCCATGCTGGTGGAGGGCCGCGATCTCATTCTCAATGACATGCTCGCCGGTTTCCGCGGCAGGCGTGTCGAGCCCGAGCCGATGCCGGCCGAGGCACCGCTGTTCCTGATGTACACGAGCGGCACCACGGGCCGGCCCAAGGGCTGCCAGCATTCCACCGGCGGCTATCTGTCCTATGTGGCGTGGACCTCGAAGTACATCCAGGATATCCACCCCGAGGACGTCTACTGGTGCATGGCCGATATTGGCTGGATCACCGGGCATTCCTACATCGTCTATGGCCCGCTCGCGCTCGCCGCCTCGTCTGTCGTCTACGAGGGCGTGCCGACCTGGCCCGACGCCGGCCGACCCTGGCGTATTGCGGAAGCCCTTGGCGTCAATATCTTCCACACCTCGCCCACCGCAATCCGCGCGCTGCGGCGCAACGGGCCGGACGAGCCGGCGAAATACAACTACCACTTCAAGCACATGACCACGGTGGGCGAGCCGATCGAGCCCGAAGTCTGGAAGTGGTACCACCGCGAAGTCGGCAAGGGCGAAGCGGTCATCGTGGACACCTGGTGGCAAACCGAGAATGGCGGTTTCCTCTGCAGCACGCTGCCGGGCATCCACCCGATGAAGCCCGGCAGCACGGGCCCGGCGATCCCGGGCATCCATCCGGTGATCTTTGACGAGGAAGGCAAGGAGGTCCCGGCCGGCTCGGGTAAGGCGGGCAATATCTGCATCCGCAATCCCTGGCCGGGCATATTCCAGACCGTCTGGAAGGATCCGGACCGCTACGTGCGCCAGTACTATGCGCGCTACTGCAAGAATCCCGACAGCAAGGACTGGCGCGACTGGCCGTATATGGCGGGCGATGGGGCAATGCAGGCGGCGGACGGCTACTTTCGAATCCTTGGCCGCATCGACGACGTGATCAACGTCTCCGGCCATCGCCTTGGCACCAAGGAGATCGAATCGGCCGCGCTGCTCGTGCCCGAGGTCGCCGAGGCGGCGGTGGTGCCGGTGGCCGACGAGGTCAAGGGCAAGGTGCCTGATCTCTATGTGTCGCTCAAGCCGGGACTGTCGCCTTCCGCCAAGATCGCGAACAAAGTCTCGGCCTCGGTGGTGTCCCAGATCGGCGCCATTGCGCGTCCGCATCGGGTCGTGATTGTTCCCGACATGCCCAAGACACGCTCGGGCAAGATCATGCGCCGCGTGCTGGCAGCGATCTCCAACCGGCAGGAACCTGGCGACGTGTCCACGCTTGCCAATCCGGAGGTCGTCGACAAGATCAGGGAGCAGGCAACATAGGACGGCTGCGGCGGACAATGTCCGGCGGCACTGTCCGGTTGCCGGCTCGAATGCTGCTGCCGCCAGGCAAGGCGATGGAAACCATCAATTCGCCGTGATGCTCGCGCGCTGTGCGGTGGCGCGCATCAGCGGCAGCTCCTTGCTGATCATGGCGCTGACCTGCTCCGGGCCCGCGTAGTTCGGCTCCAGCCCGTTGGCCAGCAGCTTTTGCTGGACCTCAGGGTCTTTCATCGCCTGCGCGACCGCTTTTTCCAGCCGGGCCTTGACGTCGGCCGGCAAGCCGCGCGGCGCCGCGATGGCTACCCACGAGTCGGCATCGAAGCCGGGATAACCGGCTTCCGCGACGGTGGGCACGTCAGGCAGCAGCGTGGCGCGGCGGGCGCCCATGACCGCGATCGGCTTGATCTTGCCGCTGCGGATATGGGGCAACGACGCGGCGACCGTATCGACCGAGAACGGAATCTGCCCGCCGATCAGGTCGGCCACGGCCGGCGCACTGCCCTTGTACGGGATGTGCTGCAGCTTCATGCCGGTGGCGCCCAGCAGCATCTCGCCGGCGAAATGCCCGGTGGTGCCGGTACCGAAGGACCCATAGACGTACTTGCCCGGCGCAGCGTTGACCGCCGCAACCATCTGCGGCAGCGTATCCACCGGTACCGCCTTGTTCGCCAGCACAATCAGCGGTACGCGCGCCACCAGCCCGACGGGCTCGAAGCTTTTCACGGGGTCATACGGCAGGCTCGCGTTGATGGCCGGATTGACAGTGAATGTCGAGCCCGAGCTGACCAGCAGTGTGTAGCCATCGGCCGCGGCCTTGGCCACGTAGCCGGCCCCGACGATGGTGCCGGCACCGGCGCGGTTCTCGATCACCACCGGCTGGCCCAGCGCATCGCCAAGGCTCTTGCCGACGAGCCGGCCGATCATGTCGACCGCCCCGCCGGCCGGGAACGGCACCACGAGCGTGACGGGCCGGACCGGATACGCCGATGCAGCGTGGGCCCCGACGGCGACAACCGCCAGCGCTGGCAGCGCCAGCGCCCGGGCTGCCACGAAGGCTCTGCGCAGGGACGAATGTAGAGTGGGATTCATCGCAGCACCTCCGTGCGTCGGTCAGCCGTTGCGGAACAGGAAGCTGTAGGCATTCAGGGCCGGTGCGCCGCCGAGATGGGCATACAGCACGCGCGAGCCTTCGGGGAATTCGCCGCGCCGGACCATGTCGATCATGCCGTGCATCGATTTCCCCTCGTAGACCGGGTCGGTCATCATGCCTTCGTGCCTGGCGCTCAGGCGGATGGCTTCGAGCGTGCCTTCGGACGGCAGGCCATACTCGGGGCCGCCATAGCGCTCGTCGAGCACCACGTCGGCGTCGACGATGTCGCGGTCCAGTTCCACCAGCCCCGCCGTGTGCCTGGCGATGCGCAGGATCTGCGCGCGGGTCTGGGCGGGCTTGGCGGAGGCATCGATGCCGATCACGCGATCAGCCCGGCCGTCGGCGGCAAAGCCCACCACCATGCCCGCCTGCGTGCTGCCCGTTACCGAACACACGACGATGTAGTCGAACTTGAAGCCCAGTTCGGCCTCCTGTGCGCGCACTTCCTCGGCAAAGCCGACGAAGCCCAGCCCCCCCAGCGGATGCTCCGAGCAGCCGGCGGGGATCGGATACGGCTTGCCACCCTCCCTGCGCACGCTCTCCATGGCCTCTTCCCAGCTCTTGCGGATGCCGATGTCAAAGCCGTCGGCCACCAGGCGCACGTCGGCACCCATCATCCGGGACATCTGGATATTGCCGACCCGGTCATAGACCGCGTCGGAGTAATTGACCCAGTTTTCCTGGACGAGCACGCACTTGAGTCCCAGGTGCGCGGCCACGGCGGCCACCTGGCGCGTCTGGTTCGACTGGATGCCGCCGATCGAGACCAGCGTGTCGCAGCCCTGCGCCAGCGCGTCCGGGATCAGGTATTCGAGCTTGCGGGTCTTGTTGCCGCCAAAGGCCAGGCCGCTGTTGCAGTCCTCACGCTTGGCGTACAGCTCGACCTTGCCGCCAAGGTGGGCAGAGAGGCGCTTGAGCGGCTGGATGGGCGTGGGGCCGAAGGTCAGGGGGTAACGGGCAAAGCGCTTGAGATTCATGGTGGCAGCTCCAGGGTTAGGGTGTGGTTCCGTCATCGGTGCGGCTTGCAGCAAGGCCAACGATGCGGCGACGGACTCTATCCTAGAAAAAAAGCCACGAAACGTGCTTGCAAAGAAGCGCGCTTTTGAACACTATTAGTAAGTCATCACCATTCATTCAGTCTGAAAATTCTCCCATAATCAAAATGAAAGAAACAAAATTTCGCACCAAATCCGCGCGGGCCGCACCCTCCCAGGCGCCATCGCAGACGCTGCCACCCGCACCCCACGTGGACTCGCTCGACCGCGCCGACAAGGCGATCCTGAGAGCCCTGCAGCAGGACGCATCGATCTCCAACGTGGCCTTGGCCGCAAAGGTCAACCTAAGCCCGCCCGCCTGCCTGCGGCGCGTGGAGCGGCTCAAGGAAATGGGGCTGATCCGCGGCATCGTGGCGCTGCTCAACCCCTCTGCGCTGGATGCGGGAATGCTCGTGATGATCGGCGTGGTGCTGGATCGCTCCACGCCCGAGTCCTTCGCGCAGTTCGAGTCTGCCGCGCAAAAAGTATCCGGTTGCATGGAATGCCACGTCGTGACCGGCGAATTCGATTACTTCATGCTGGTGCGCACAAGAGACAGTGAGAGCTTCAACCGCCTCCACGCGGAACAATTGCTCTACCTGCCAGGTGTCAGGCAGATCCGCTCGTTCATGGTGCTCAAGCAGGTGCTATCGACGACGCAGTTTCCTATCTGATGGACTTGCCACAGACGGATGGCAAGAAGCAGGACGCGCTGCAGCCGGGCAAACAAAGGACCGGTCCCCGCTATCCAGCCGCCTCGCCGATGACGCGCCGGTGGGATAAAGCTGCAGCAGGTCTCATCCTTCCAGCTCTATAATTTTCGCTTCCAGGCTGCAACTTCCATCCAATGCCTTTCCGTCATCCTCAAGCGAGAAAGCCCACCCATGGCGCGGGCATATGAGCTTGCCATCTTCCGTAATAGTGGCGCAAGACAGATCTGCTCCTTGATGAGGGCAATATCGATTGATCTCATAACGCATTCCACTGCCCCGGGAAATCGTTATTCTTTCCTTCGGAATGGCGAGTGTTTGGAGTATGGAATCGCGAAGATTCGAGACATCCGAAAGCAGGAATATGTTTATGATGTTGTCGAACCTGTCAGGAGCGCGATATAGCTTTGCCCTCAGCGAGAGGTGAATGTTCTGCCATCGGTCGCGACCGCACATCAGGGCAAAGTATTTCCTGTCCGCGGTAATTCGCCAGAATGCCGGCATGGAACCAGGCGGATCAATAATGGATTTCTCTGACAAATCAATGCATATGGAGTCATCTTCGCCATCACCCCAGGCCAGTACCAGAAGAGACTCGCATTGGAATTCCAGGTCCCAGATCTGGTCCAGTCTGTTATTTATTTCATCTATCAGTCTTTCCTTTGAAAAATCGATAGCAAGACCTTCCCAGCGATCTGGAATATTCTTTTTGTAATCAAGAATATCGCGCTCCCCGGGTGGGGCGATAGGCTCCCGTGCGGTGCGTTCATTTATCTCATCCCCTGGCCTTGGGTACAGGATGTTTTCAATATTGGCGCCCAATAAATATTGATGAAGCTCTGGTTGGTGAATGAAAATGGTGCCGACCCCGTATGACAGGGACAGGGGCAGAAAAGGAAAAATTGCAGGCCCCGCAGCCGGGATGAAAAATCTCGGCTTAAGCCTTTGCATCGCGCCAACCACATTGTCGAGCTTCTTGATCGATTTTTCCTTGCTGAGCTCCGCTCGTTCGCTTTCACTGTAATTCTCATAACAGACCGGATGCCAGGTCGCGCCGGAAAACTGAACCGAATAGTAGGTTATCGGCCGGGGTAGCTGATCAAGCCGATCAAATATCTTGCAATCGTTCTGGTTGAAAAAACTGAAAGCAGGCGTTTCAATCAGAAGCGCGCTGTCATGATTCACTCCAATGTCCGACACAAAGCAGGTCAGCGTCAACCATGCGCTCATCAAGCTTGGCTGACCATCGCGAAGTTCGATATATTGGAATCCCAGTTTGTCGATCTCACTCCTCAGGGCATCATCGCGAAATCGTGGAATAACAAATACCGCATCCCGGCCGATCTTGCTCAGGGTGTCCACGTCAAAATGATCCTGATGCTCATGGGAGATATATATCCAGCCCTTCTTCCTTTGGCTTGTCTCTATGAATTCCGCTTGGAGATGATGATTTTTCGGATACTGGAACCAGCTGCCATGGAATGCCCCGTTCTCGGTGAGCCAGGGGTCTATCGCAAGATATTCCGTTGACGACTCGACCAGAAAGCCGTTATGACCCAGGAATTTCAGGGAGACCGCTTGCTGCATACCCGTGCCGGTGGTGTTCGCCATGGTCACTTCTCCTCATATCCTATATCCACGCCTTGGAATGGCTGCCGAAGGTCTCCGTGAAGAGCCCCAGCCCGACCGCGATCGCCTTGCCTCGAGCAGACGCGATCGCCAACATTGTGCAGACCGGTCCCGAAGCCGTTGTCCGACAAAAGGGCTCAGGTGCGTGCGAGCACTGCCAGATACAGGGCCCGTTCCTTCGCGGTGCCGAGCGAGGAGTCGTGCCACAGCATCGTGAGGCAGCCGTTCAGGTTGAGCACATTATCGAGATCACCGGGAGGCGTTACAACGGCACTGGGTGCGATGGCGCACGGTGCCTCATGTCCAGGCTCACCAATTGATGTTACCGAGCGGCTACATTAGCCGTACGATCAGGCGCAAGGGCCTGCGACCAAGCTTCATAATCTTGCTCTGCCTTATCGGCATGACTTTTTGCCTGCCCGAAGCGGCTGGTCCCGCAATCGGTCTGACTCAAATCGAACAAATACAAGGCGGCAACGTGAGTGCACCATTCGATTAACCGTGGGCACGCAAGTCCGTTTCCCCAGCCGATGAATGCAATGCCGCGCCGGCATTTCTGCGGGGCATCCGCGATACCGTCCGTCCGACGGCTGATCGCCATCGGCATGATGTTGCGCCGGCCATGGATCCGCTAGTCTGGTTGGGCCAGCCGTACAGCGACAACGGCCATTCACCGGTGACTGAGACATATGGACATCAATCAGCAGAAGTACAGAGAGCTCTGCGAGATCGAACGCTCAATCCCGTTTTCCAGCCAGGCCTGGTGGCTGGACGCGACGGTCGGGCCTGAACGGTGGAGCGCGACCCTGGTGGAACGGGCAGGGAAGGTGATCGCGGCAATGCCCTATGTCAGAAAAACAAGATACGGTTTTGTCATTCTTACCCAGCCTCCCGCTGGCCATGGCTTGGGTCCCTGGCTGGCGTGCAAGGACGCGAAACCGACAAAATTGCTCAGCCAGCAGAAGGAGCTGATGACCGAGTTGATTGAACAATTGCCGAGGTTCGATCATTTCGCGCAGGCGTGGCATTACACCGATACCAACTGGCTGCCTTTTTTCTGGAAAGGCTACCGGCAGACCACGCGATACACCTACGTTCTCCCGGACCTTAGCGACGAGACGTCGCTTTGGAACGCCATGCAGCCCACCGTGAAACAGGACATCCGGAAAGCGACTGGCCGCTTCAATCTTCACGTGCGCCACACCGATAGTATTGATGAATTCCTGCCCTTGAACCGCAATGTCGGCACCGACCCAAGATGGCGACGAGGCTATTCCGATGACGTCGCGAGGCGAATCGATGCCGCGTGCAAGGAGCGTGGGCAGCGCAAGATATTCATCGTCGAGGACGAGGAGGGACGGGCTCACTATAGCGCCTATCTCGTGTGGGATGAGCAGAGCGCCTATGGCCTGATGGGTGGCGCAAACCGGGACCTGCCACCCAATACCGGAGCCGGCAGCTACTGCATATGGGAAACCATCAAATTCGCCTCGACGGTAACCAGGATCTATGACTTTTCAGGTTCCATGCTGGAATCGGTGGAACGCTTCTTCCGGGGATTCGGTGCTGTTCAGAGACCCTATTTCCGGATTACGAAGACACCATCCAGGGCGCTTTCCCTGTATCAGCTCATGCGGTCCCGATAGCGGGGGCCAGCGGGGAGATCGGGTGAACTACGACAAGGGCACCGATCGTTGTGCCATGCACTGAACGTCGCTCGCTTCGCGGCACTGCCGGAGCTCGGCTCAGAACTCATGCCGCATCCCGAGCCCCAACAGTGCAAGCACATAGCTTTGACTACGCGCCATCAGCGCGCCGGTTCCAGCGCGGCCTTCACTCCATTTTGAGCCCCACCGTCCTGGTCATGGCCTGGTAGGTCGGGGCCGGCAGGAATGGCATGCCGCTACTGGACGTGTGCCGGGAGATGGATATCCCGGTCGCTGAAATCATGGTGACCGCGCGCGTCGAGGAGAGCTGTGGGGGGCGCAGAAGGGATTTCGCATGTCGTGCTAGTCAAGTCGCTGGCGCTGCTCCTGGCTGAAATAGGCAAGCCGGTATAGCCGCCATGGTGCCTGCACACTGTCGCGGCAATAGCCATAGCGGAAGATGTCTTCCACCGCGGGCAGGTCATAGCGCAGGTCGGTGAACCAGACGCAGGCGGCCGTTTCGCCTGGCTCGCGCGGCGGCAGGTCCGTTGCCGGCATCGCAGTGATGGCGGAAAGGGCCGGATAGACAGCGAATCGCCTGAAATCGGCAAAGTCCGGCCGTACCCAGAGTTGCCATGCGAGCGCCTGCCCGGACCGCGCCAGCGCAAGCTGCAGCAGCTGCGGCTGCAGCGTCCATTCCATGTGCGCGGGCGGCACATAGGCCCTGGCCATGGCGGGCAGGCGCCCCAGCACCGGCCATGGCGGCAGCCAGGCAGGATGCCCGGCCAGGTTGACGTGGGCGACATGGTAGTCCGTCCCCGCGCGGGCGATCAGTTTCCAGTTGAACGGAGAAAACGGCTGTGGCAGCGCGTCCACACCCTGCGCCTGGATGCCGGCAGCATGCAAGGATTCGTTGCCCAGTTCCAGCGCGCGTTGCCTGAGCACGCCCTGGGCGCCGACATAGGCGCACAGCAGCACCATGCCCGCCAGGGCTGCCCGCGCACGCAGCGGCGGTGCCAGGCACAGTGCCAGGCCCACGGCGGATACAACGATGCCGCTCAGCAGCGGATCGACCAGGAAGGTGGTGCCGAGGCTGAAGCGCCGTTCGGAGCCGGGATAGAAGATGCGGGTGCCATAAACGGTGATCAGGTCCAGCGCGATGTGGCTGGCCACGCCGAGGCAACTGACGGCAAGCGCTTCGCGCCAGGCCTGGTGCCGGCGCGTCACCAGGCAGAACAGTCCGGCCAGCAATGCGCCCCAGGCCGGAAGCAGCAGCAGCGAATGCGTCGGCCCCTGGTGCCACTGGGCCAGGAAACGCAGCGGATGGACCAGGAAGCCCAGGAAATCGATATCCGGAAAGGCTCCGGCGGCAGCGCCAAGCAGCAGTCGTTCGCGCGTGCCGAGGCGCCGGCCGGGAGCCTCGTCCATGGGGACGGCCAGCGCAACCTGCGCGCCCATCAAGGCGTGGGTGATCGTGTCCATCCGGGCCGCGCTCCGGTGTCGCCAGGACGGCGCCACGCCAGGCGCTCGGCGCAGCGCAGTTGCCGATCGAGCCAGGCCTGCGTGCGGCCTGCATCCGGTGAATGGTCGCGCAGCCAGCAGCCGAAGGTGGAAAGGAAGATGCCGGTCAGCACGACCTCGCCCGCTTCGCGGCGCCAGCCGGATTCCGGCAGGCGGGCAGCTTCGCGCAGCCACTGCACGGTGCGGCTGATATGCAGCAGGCCCTGCACCTGCAGGTGTACGTGCTCCGGCTGCAGCTTGTAGCGCAGCATCTGGGCAGTGAGTTGCCGGTGCGGGGCCAGCGCCTCCAGCCAGGCGAGGATGGCCTGCTCCAGCCGCTCGCGATGGGACAGGGTGCCCCAGCCTTCACGCGCGGACACGCGCACCAGCGCCAGGTCAGCGCGCTCGAACCAGGCTTCGGCCAGGTCGTCCTTCTGCCGGTAATGCCGGTGGATCTCTTCCAGGCCGATGCCCATGTCGTCGGCGACATCATGCAGATGCAGGGCGTCCCAGCCGCGGCGCTCGCCGAGCATCAGGGCGACCTCCAGGATCCGGCCGGCCAGGGCTGCATTGTCGTTCATGGCGTTCATGGCTTTGCGATCCTCGGGAATGCGTCTGCACGCTGCTTTCCAGCATAGAAAGGCAGCGCGCAGGCTGGCGCCGATTTCTGACCCATGTGCGCGCTGCTGCTACCGCATCCTATGCGGCGTGATGCGCCGCGGTTAGCATATTGGCAACGTGCATCGCCCGGATGCCGTGCCCAGGTGCCCTTCCATGACCGATTCCCAAGCAGCCGTATGGGTACGCCGGACTCTCCTGGTGTGCCTGCTCGGCGGGCTGCTCGCCCTGTCCTTTGTCGTGGTACGGCCGTTCCTTGTGCCACTCGCCTGGGCCGCAATCCTCTCCTATATCACCTGGCCGCTCAACGCGCGGCTGCGCCGCGTGCTGCGCCAGCGGCGAACCTGGGCTGCGCTGATCTCCACGCTGATACTTTCCGCGTTGTTGGGCGTGCCGCTCATCGGGCTCACTATCCTCCTGCGTGCCGAGATGGTCGCGGCCTACCGCGAGGCGGCTGAGATCCTGAACGCGGGTGCGGCACTGCCGGATTCGCTCGCACGCCTGCCCTGGGTTGGCGAATGGCTGCAGGAATGGGTATCAGTGCTGTTAGGTGACCGCGCAGCCCTGCGTGCCCAGGTCACGCCGCTGATCGAACGATGGGGCGGCGCCCTTGCAAGGCTGGCCGGCGGCGTGGGACTCAACGCAGGGCTCATTGGCGTGACGCTGCTTACGGCATTCTTTTTCTTCCGCGACGGCGAGAAATTGCTTGCGCAGTTGCGCCTGGTCCTGCAAGGGGTGCTCGGGCCGCGCGCGCACGGGTATGTCATCGCAGTGGGCGACACCGCGCGGGCCGTGGTGTTCGGCCTCTTCCTCGCCGCAGTCGCGCAAGGGTCGTTCGCCGGAATCGGCTACTGGGCGGCAGGCGTCGAAGCGCCGGTGTTCTGGGGCATTGCCACGGCCATCCTTGCGCTGATTCCCTTTGGTGCGCTTGCGGTCTGGGTCCCCATCGGCGCATGGCTGCTCATCACCGGCCACACCGTGGCGGGGATCGGGCTCCTGCTGTGGGGCGCTACCGCCGTGAGCTGGGTCGATAACGTCGTTCGTCCGCTTGTCATCAGTGGAGCCACCAAGATTCCGTTCCTGCTGGTGATGTTCGGCGTTGTGGGCGGACTCGCCGCATTTGGCCTGATCGGCCTGTTCGTCGGGCCGGTGATCCTCGCGGTGCTGCTTGCCGTATGGCGCGAATGGCTGGAAAGCCAGGCGGAGCAACGGGTGGGGCCACCGCCGGCACCTCCGGCGTAACCGGGGCGACACCTGTCGTGCATCACCTAAGTTTGAACGCGGCGAATTGAAATCAGCCCCGGCGGGTTGCACCGGGGCTGTCAGGCTGGTTAATGTGATTAGTGTGGTTAGTGTGGTTAGTGCAGCTGGCGCTTCAGGTCAGCAAGCTCCGAATGCATCGAACTGACTGCATCCTTGACCTTTGCATCGAGACCGCCGGCCTGCTGGCAAGCGCGGTCTGCACGATCGCCGATCCGTTCGAGATCATCGACCCACTGCCGGATCCGGTCCTCGTCCTTGGACGACATGACCTTCGATGCCGATTTGCATTCCTTGTCGAGTTCATCCACCCAGTTCATCAAGTCCGGTGGAATCGCCGCCTCGGCATGACAAGTCCGTGATGTCTCGCTGATGGTTTGCTGCAGATGACTAAAGCGTTGCTGCATTTCGCTGGCTTGCAACATGATGCCCCCTTCGTGAACATCCATCCACATGAATTCAGGCAGCAGATAACAGTGCGTTGCCCGTGCCATTGTCATTCGCCCGCGAGCGGGCTGCCAGCGAAGTTGCATTGCGCCAAAGCGGCCGCCAAGCGCGCGAAGGACACTTTTTCAGTCTAGGTCAGAATCGGCCAACCGCTTCGCTGTGAGCCCGGGGTTCCTGCTAACCTCGGGAACAAGTCAGCCAGCTTGGCGACAACAGGTATGCCGAAGCCGGCCGGGCACGACGCCCGCCCCTGGCTGCAGCCGCAGGGCTATCGCTTGCCCGCCTTCCCGGCGTGCCGCGCGCCGTACATCCGGTCCGGGACCAGATCCTGGTCCAGGATGTCATCGATGCTTGGCGGCATTGGCGGGTGCTCTTCCCGCACGGCGCTATGGTCCGCCCTGTCTGCCGGGCTGTCCGAGGGAATACTCTCTGCAGCGCGGGTGATCTCGTTGCGGCCGTCCTCCGGCGCATCGTCATCATCCGGATGGTGGCCATGGGGAAAATCGACCGGCTCCACCACCCGTTCGACGATCTGCTCGACGGCCCGTTCAACGTCTTCCCATACCTCTTCCGGTTCGATCGGATCCAGGATGCTGGGCATGGAGCGATTGGCGTGAGACCGACGCGGTGGTCCGCTTCGCCGCGTCCCGCCCAAATCCACTTTGGGTGGCTTGTGCATGAACAACTCCTGAGCGACGACGATGGTCATGCGGCATGCATGGCATGCGCATACTTGCATAATATGCAGACGCGAGGCTCAAAGTGAAGGACAGGTACCGGATACGGTACTGCCGCCGCCGCTGCCGGCCCGTCCCGGCGCGATTGTACGCGGCGCTGCACATGCCGGGAGCGATGCCGCAGCATGGGATTCACGATTTCCGCGTCCCGTGCCTTACCCGCTCCAGGTATTTTCCTGAAGCAGCCTCGATTCGCACCGTGTCCCCTTCCTTGATGAATTGAGGAACGAGAACCTCCATGCCGTTGTCCAGCGTCGCGGTCTTGAAGGTAGAGGTTTCATGCTCGCGCAAGCCCGGCGGCGTGGACACGATGGTTAACTCGACTGCAGGGGGAAATGCGATGGTGACCGGCTCGCCCTCATAAAGCTGCACCGGGATTCGCATGCTGGGGCGAAGAAATTTTTGATATGCGCCTATGGTCTCTGCGGGAAAACTGATCTGCTCGAAGGTTTCGGGATTCATGAAATAAAAGGCGGCACCATCGGTGTACAGATATTCCATCTCCTGGTGAACGAGCGCGACCTCCTCGAGCTTGTCGCTCGGGCGCAACCGCAACTCCTTGATGTGACCGGTCTTCAGGTTCCTGAACTTGGCGAAAACTGCGCTTCCCTGCTGGCCACTGCCGGCGTGATAACCGGCGCTGGTAACGCTGTGAAGTTCGTCCTCGAGCATGATGACCATGCCCGGCTTCAGTCCGGAAGCTTCGACCATTGGTGTCTCCGCCTGGGCGGCAAGATTCGCCTTCAGCCTAGCACCGCAGCGCCCTTTCAACAAACGGCCTAGATGAAGTCGCGGCCAAATGCAGCGCAAACCCGCACGGTGGTGGTGAAATCGCGCGGCCATTTCCGCGCGGCCATTTCCACGCGGCCTTCGACCAGTTCCTGACCACGGTGATCGGCCACGACCGGCAAGAATCGATGATCAGCTCACGCAAGCTCCGGTGCGCCACATCGACCATGCCGCCGCAACAAATGCAGTGAAGAAGCGCAAGGGAGTCCGAAAGGCCGCGCGCGGGTCGATGAAGCACGCGAGCACCTGTTCGCTACGGCTTTCCCCATACAGGCACCAGGCGCAGAAATGCTCGCAGTTATTGGTCAGCAGCCGGTGGCACTGCATTGGGAGTGCGACCTTGGCTGGAGGTGGGGTGGTCCATGTTCAAACACTCAAGCAATCACGTGAACTTGAGAAAAGCCTAGACCCGGCAAAACATTAATGACAATCAAAGATTCTTCTGCCGACCATAAGCATTTGTTGATCGACCCACAAGGCGATGGGACAGATCAGCAGTGCGCTGAACGGAGGGGCATCCGTGACTATGCTAGTCAGGAGCGGCGGGCTGGCCGGTCAGCCGCGGAGTCCATCCCAGTACAAGGAGGCAACCATGAACAAGCGCTTGAGTGAAGACGGCATGGATCTGCTCTTTCGCGAGGCACGCACGCACAACGCATGGCTGAGCCAGCCCGTGAGCGACGAGACGCTGCGGCAACTCTATGACTTGATGAAATGGGGGCCGACCAGCGCCAACTGCTCTCCCGCACGCATCCTGTTCCTGCGCACCCCTGAGGCCAAGCAGCGCCTGGTGCCCGCACTCGCGCCGGGCAATGTGGAGAAGACCATGGCGGCGCCAGTCACTGCCATCATCGCCTATGACGTCAAATTCTACGAACTTCTGCCCAAGCTGTTCCCGCATGCGGACGCACGCTCATGGTTTGCCGACACACCGGAACTCGCGCTCACCACCGCGAGGCGCAACTCTTCCCTGCAGGGCGCGTACTTCATCATTGCGGCCCGCTCACTGGGACTCGACTGCGGGCCGATGTCCGGCTTCGACAACGCCAAGGTCGATCACGAGTTCTTTCCCGCGGACCCGAAGGAGAATGCCTTCCAGCTCGAATATTTCCCGGACAGCCATGTGAAATCGAACTTCCTGTGCAATCTGGGCTATGGCGACCCCGCCAAGCTGTTTCCGCGTGGCCCTCGCCTGGAATTCGACGAGGCATGCAAGCTGCTCTGACGGAGGGCGCATCGCAGGCTTGATTGGGGAAGCCCTTTGACAACCGGCGCTACAGGCTGCCGCGCACCCGGGCGAAGACTCCGCGTAAACCCCGAGGACACAATCGTTACATTGACAGTTTGCTGACAGCTTCCCCCCATAGAATCTGCCCCTCGCAAGCCGGACCTGCGGCACGAGCCGGATAGCGTCCGGCCTCGGCGAGCCAGCGGTTCGGACACCTCGACAGGAGCACAGATGGAAAACGGAGCAAGCGAACAGATCCCGGCCACACTGATCCCCGGCGACGGCATCGGTCCCGAAGTGGTGGATGCCACCGTCAGGGTGCTGGACGCGCTCGGTGCCCCGTTCGCCTGGGACCTGCGGCGCGCGGGCATGGCCGGTGTGGAATACAGCGGCGATCCGATGCCGGAAGACACGCTGGATAGCATCCGCCGCACCGGCCTTGCGCTGAAGGGCCCGCTGACCACGCCGGTGGGCGGCGGCTTCCGCTCCGTCAATGTGCGCCTGCGCGAAGCATTCAACCTTTACGCCAATGTGCGCCCCGCGCGAACGCTGGTGCCCGGCCGCTTCGACAACATCGACCTGGTGCTGGTGCGCGAGAACGTCGGCGGCTTCTACGTGGCGCACGACTACTACATCCCGGTCGGCGACGACCCGCATGCGGTGGCCGTATCTACGGGCACCAACACGCGCGACGCCTGCCGCCGCATTGCCCGCTTCGCGTTCGAGTACGCCGTCAAGAACGGCCGCAAGAAAATCACGGTGGTGCACAAGGCGAATATCCTGAAAGCACTCACCGGCATCTTCCTGGAAACGGCGCGGGAAGTGGCCAGCGATTATGCCGGCCGCGTAGCGATGGACGACATCATCGTCGACGCCTGCGCGATGCAGCTGGTGCTCAACCCGTGGCGCTTCGACATGCTGCTCTGTACCAACCTTTTCGGCGACATCCTGTCGGACCAGATCGCCGGCCTGGTCGGTGGGCTCGGCATGGCGCCGGGCGCCAACATCGGCGACGACGCGGCGATCTTCGAGGCGGTCCATGGCTCGGCGCCCGACATCGCGGGCCAGGGCATTGCCAACCCGATCTCGCTGATGCTGGCCGCCGGGCTGATGCTCGACCACGTGGGACGGCAGGACCTCGCCACGCGGCTGCGCGGCGCCATCGAGCTGACGCTCAACCAGGACCAGGTGAAGACTGGCGACCTCCACGGTACTGCCTCAACGCTGCAGTTTGCCGACGCGGTAACGAAGCGCATCGTTTCCGCGGGCTGACCCGCCCACGCCCGGCACGCCTTGCCAGCGCGCAAGGCTGCCTCTCCCCGGTCGTTCCTCGTTGTTCCGGCACGCTGTCCCGTGCCGGCAGGATCGGCTTGCCTTGAAATCCGTGCGCCGGACGGACGCACACAGCCGGCTCGGGTGCCCCCTGGTTCCTCCCTCGGGGCCATTCGTGTTCTCGTGGCCTGGCCGGCAAAGAGATACAGAACAAGATGTTGACCCTGCTCGCCTACTCGATGGTGATCGTGTTCATGGCACTGATCATGACCAAGCGGCTCTCTGCCATGGTGGCGCTGATCCTTGTGCCAATTGCGTTCGGCGCCGTCGGCGGATTCGGCCCGGAACTCGGGCCGATGATGCTCGAGGGCGTCAGGAAGCTGGCCCCGACCGGCGTGATGCTGATGTTCGCCATCCTGTATTTCGGCCTGATGATCGACGCTGGGCTGTTCGACCCGGTGGTGCGCGTCATCCTGAAACTCGTCGGCGGCGACCCGGTCAAGATCGTGGTCGGCACCTTCGTGCTGGCCGCGCTCGTATCGCTGGACGGCGACGGCTCGACCACCTACATGATCACCTGCGCCGCCATGCTGCCGCTCTACAAGCGGCTGGGCATCAGCCGGCTCGTGCTGGCCTGCGTGATCATGATGGCCGGCGGGCTGATGAACATCCTGCCCTGGGGCGGACCCACCGCGCGCGCGGCCAGCGCGCTCGGCGTGGACGTGGGCTCGCTGTTCGTGCCGATGATCCTGCCGATGATCGTCACCGGCATGTGGGGCGTGTTCGTGGCCTTCGTGCTGGGCCGCCGCGAGCGCAACCGGCTTGGCACCCTGGCCCTGATGAGCACCGGGCCAGGTCATGCCGGCCTGTTTTCGGGCCGCGCCGGCGACACCGACCCGGAGGTAGCTGCCGGCGATCCGCAAATCGCCAGGCCCAGGCTGCTGTGGTTCAACTTCCTGCTGACCGTCGGCCTGATGGCCATGCTGATCCTCGGCACCGTGCCGCTGCCGGCCCTGTTTATCGTGGCCTGCGCGATCGCGCTGATGGTCAACTACCCGACGCTGCAGGAACAGAAGGAACGCATCGGCGCCCACGCTGCCAACGTCGTGCCGGTGGTATCGCTGATCTTTGCTGCCGGCGTTTTCGTCGGCATCCTGTCGGGCACGAAGATGGTCGACGCCATCGCCCACAGCGTGATCAGCGCCGTGCCTGACTGGATGGGCCCCTACATGGCCCTGGTGACCGGCGTGCTGAGCGTCCCGTTCACGTTCTTTATTTCGAACGACGCGTTCTACTTTGGCATCCTGCCGATCCTGGCCAAGGCCGCCGCGGTCTATGGCATCGGCGCCGCCGAGATCGGGCGCGCGTCGCTGATCGGGCAGCAGGTCCACCTGCTGAGCCCGCTGGTTGCATCCACCTATCTGCTGGTCGGCCTGGCGGAAGTCGAGTTCGGCGACCATCAGCGCTACACCCTGCTGTGGGCGCTGTCGGCGGCGGTGGTCATGCTGGTTGCAACAGTTGCCTTCGGGGTCATCCCGCTCGTGGGCCGTATCGGCTGACGGCAATGTGCCCGCTCCGATACCGCCTCACTTGGCACCTGCTCACCGCTTCGCCTATGCTGACAATCAACGATGTCTGGCGTGCACCGAAGTCATGAAAGGATTTCTGGGCACCAGGCCCGTGCGTACCAAAATCCGAGGACGAGATGGCGACTGGCACTGTGAAGTGGTTCAACAGCGAAAAGGGGTATGGGTTCATCACGCCAGACGATGGCGGCAAGGACTTGTTTGCGCATCACAGCGAAATCGAGGGGACTGGCTTCAAGTCACTCGATGAAGGCGCGAAAGTTGAATTCGAGGTCACCCAAGGCCAGAAAGGCCCACAAGCCTCGAAGATTCGCAAGCTATAGTCGCTTGCACCGCGCAGAACCAAGGTAGAGGCCCTTTGATTGCCAAGGGCCTCTTTGTGTTGGAGGTACTGTGTCTTCCCCGTGGTGCTCGCCCGGGGTTGCCAGGCGCGGTTTAAATCAGTCGGCCCTGATCCCCCGCTGGCGGATCAGCGTACCCCACTTCTCCGTTTCCCTGGTCAGGTGGTCGCGCAATACCGCCGGCGAGCTTCCGATCGGCTCGGCGCCGATCTGCGCCAGGCGTTTTTGCACGGCAGGATTACGCAGCGCCTCGAGTATCGCGCCGTTCAGCTTGTCGATCACGGGCTGCGGCGTCTTCGCCGGCACGAAGGCGGCGAACCAGGGCGACAGTTCGTAGCCCGGCAGCCCGGCTTCGGCCACAGTGGGAACGTTGGGGAGCGCGCTGGAGCGCTTGCTTGTGGTGACGGCAATCGGGGTCAGCTTGCCGGATTCAATCTGTGGCCTGGCCGACGTGATGCTGTCGAACATATAGTCCACCTGCCCACCCATCAGGTCGGTCATGGCCGGTCCGCTGCCCTTGTAGGGAATGTGCAGCATCTCGACATGGGCCATCGACGTGAACAGTTCGGCCGCAAGGTGGATTGAGGTGCCGTTGCCGGCGGAAGCATAGGTATATTTGCCCGGTGCTGCCTTGGCATGGGCGATCACGTCCTTGACCGTGGTCTCCTGCCGGCGCGACTTGTTGGCGACCAGCACATTGGGCACTACGGCCAGTAGCGACACCGGAGCGAAATCCTTGACCGGGTCATACGACAGCTTGCCGTACAGCGCCGGGTTCACTGCCATGCCGTTGGCCACGATGATCAGCGTATAGCCGTCGGCAGGCGCGCGCGCCACCAGTTCAGCACCGATATTACCGCCCGCCCCGGGGCGGTTCTCGACCACGATCGACTGGCCCAGCGTACGCGACATGTCTTCTCCGAGCGTGCGCGCGATGTTGTCCATTGCCCCGCCCGCGGGGAACGGCACGATCCAGCGGATCGGATGGTCGGGGTATGCCGCCTTCGCCGCGGGCGCAGCAAACGAAAGGCTTGCCGCCAGGGCAAGCGCGCCCGCCCGGCCGGTACGGGCCAGCCACTGAAACAACGTATCCATGGTCTCCTCTCTGCATTGCCGCGCTTGGGCGGCTTGTCCGTGCCACCCGCTCAGCAGATTCAGGCCTTGCGGCACGCGCAGGCTGAAGGTGGCCAGGCAAGTATGGCGCTTGACTGAGACCACGTCCAAGACCGATGATGTTGCGATTGATACCTTCAAGGTATTGGAATGGAACTCCGACATCTGCGCTACTTCCAGGTCGTGGCCGAGGAACTCAACGTCACCCGCGCGGCAGAGCGGCTGCATATGGCGCAGCCACCGCTTTCACGCCAGATCCGCCAGCTCGAAGAGGAAGTCGGCGTGGCGTTGTTCGACCGGGTCGGCCGGGGCATTAGACTGACGGAAGCCGGGCGTTTCCTGCTGGAACAGAGCAAGCAGCTGACGGTGCGGCTGGAAGAGGTCATCGGGACGACGCGGCGCATCGGACAGCAGGACAAACGCTGGTTCGGCATCGGCTTTGTACCCTCGGTGTTGTACGGCGTCCTTCCCGAACTGATTCGCGAGCTGCGCGAGTCCGAGCAGCAGGTGGAAGTCGGCCTGGCGGAGATGATTACCATCGAGCAGGTGGAAGCGCTGAAGTCAGGCCGCATCGACCTTGGCTTCGGACGCATCGCGCTCAACGATCCGGCCATCCGGCAGCAGCAGGTCATGTCGGAGCCGCTGGTGGCGGCGATACCCGCGTCTGACCCGATCCCCGATATCGCCCAGCTGACGCCCCGGCAACTGGCCGCGCGATCCTTCATCCTCTATCCGGCCCGGCCGCGTCCGAGCTACGCTGACCACCTGTTGTCGCTATTCAGTGCACACGGGATCCAGTTGCGCGTGGCCCAAGAGGCCAACGAACTGCAGACGGCGCTGGGCCTGGTTGCCGCAGGGGTCGGCATCACGCTGGTGCCCGCGTCGATCCAGCGGCTGCACCGCGATGATGTTCGCTATTGCCCGATCGATGCGCCCGGCTTCGTCTCGCCGGTCATCATGAGCTACCGGGTCGGTGACCAGTCCCCCTTCCTGGCCTGGGCTGTCGAGCAAGTGATGAGGCGCGCAGGAGCAGCGCGCGAAAGCGCGTATTTAGGTCGCTGAGGTCCCTCCAGGCGATTGCGGCGTCGACTCGATCTCTTGCCAGCATGGCATCCTGGCTGATCAACGGCGGCCTTTCCTCAAATAATCGGTAAAGAGCAAAAAAATCCCCGAGCCGTGCTCGGGGGATATCGGGTTGTGGCCGCTGACGTGGCGCGGTCCACGCATGTAAGTCCAGACGTCTCGAGGCAACTACGTAGTTGCTTATTTACCCTAGTCTGTCAGCCCGTCGCGATTGGTAATTCTCGCACCGTCGGTGAACACGTCTCGCCTGTCTACCACTCTCGCGCCATCCGAGTAGACGTCAAACTTTGCGCTTCCATCGGCATACGGATCCCGCGGCCCCAATACGCTCGCGCCGTCCGTGTACACATCTCGCGCCCCGATGCCGGCATAGGCCAGGCTGGAGCCAAGCGCCGCGCACGCGCCAGCTAGCAAAATGAGTGTCTTTACCATTTTTTCACCTCCTACTTATGCGGTTGCAAGGGCCCGGCAGCGAATCCGCTTCGCTCCCGTGTGAGGACATAGCTTCGTACGACTGCAATGTATGTCCTGGCGGTAGGTAGATGAATAGGGCTTGTTTCCGAAAAGGGGCTAGGGGAATGCCCTATTCGGAAGGCGGACGGGAACTTTTCGAAATTCCCTCAAGAAGGCTTACCGCGCAGCAGCATTCTGGCATAGATTGGTAGGGTGCACTGCAACACCGAATGGATTCGATCCGCCTACACATTGCCCGGATTCGATAGAAATTGGCGATTTTCAACAAATTTAGACACGTTGGCTTCTTGCAAGACTTTTGTCATTTCAGATAACGTGACAATGGCTGGTGTTGCCAGGGCATGTCTCGATGGTTTGAATCGAACAATGACCATCATTCTGCATAAAGCGAGGCTCAACCTCTTCATTCGAAGCGCATTTGTCGCATTGGCGTATTTTGCAGGTGCAAAGCTGGGTCTTGCGTATGCGGTAGTGGGCGGTGCGGTGTCCCTGGTCTGGCCATCCAGCGGCATTGCCCTCGTTGCGCTGCTCACGATGGGCGTCGGCGTTGCCCCTGGCGTTGCGATTGGCTCGATGCTGGCGAACATGTCGGTGGGCATACCTGCGCATGTTGCCGCGGTAATCGGCCTCGGCGCAACGATGGCCGCCTTGACGGCCACATGGCTGCTGAAGCGGGTCGCCGGTTTCCAGGTATCGCTTGATCGCATCAGGGACGTGCTGGCCTTGATCATCCTGGCTGCGACGCTTGGCTCGGCACTGAGCGCCTGGATCGGCACGAGCGCCCTCCGGGGCGAAGGTATGCTGTCAGTCGACGAATACAGCGGCGCCTTTCTGAAATGGTGGCTCGGCGACATGATGGGGGTGCTCGTGGTAGCTCCGCCGCTGCTCAACCTGCTCACCCATTCAAGTCCCGTCCGTTCGGCGAGCCAGGCCGTGGAAGCGTGCGGACTTGCCGTGGTGATCCTCGGGGTGAGTCACCTGATCTTCGGCGCCCCGCAGCTTGCCGGGCACGGCTACTATCCTGCGGCCATGGCGATCTTTCCGTTCGTTATCTGGGCCGCCCTGCGCTTTGACCATCTTGGTACCAGCCTCGCGACCTTGCTGGTCGCGATCATCGCCGTCCGGGGCACCACGCACGGCACTGGTCCCTTTGTCGCGGAATCACCGGTGGATAGCCTTGTGAGATGGTGTGTGTTCGCGAACGTGGTGGCGATCACCGGGCTGCTGCTGGTGGCGACACATGCCCAGCAGAAGCGCATTCATCGTCTCCTGATGGCATCCCACAAGGAACTTGAACGGCGCGTGCAAGAACGAACCCAGGACCTTGAGCGAGCCAACAACGAACTGAAGCAGGAGATGGAAAGGCGCCGCCGGCTGGAGTCGGAACTGATCCGGATCGGCGATCACCAACAGCGGCTCATTGGCCGGGAACTGCATGACGGCCTCGGGCAGCACCTCACGAGCCTGGGCTTCTACTGCACCACTGTGAGCCAGGAACTGCAGAGGCAGGGAAACCCGGCAGCGGCGGATGCGGCAACCGTTGTTGAACTGGTGAAACAGGCGTCCCTGATGACTCGCAGGATTGCCCATGGGCTGGACCCCGTCACCATGGACTCCGGTGACCTCTCGGTCGCCCTGCAAGGCCTGGCGGAATCGACACGCTCGCTGAACGGCATTGGCTGTACGCTTCGCATCGCGACGGATGTGGACTTGCCGGATCCGCCAATGCAGACCAACCTTTACCGTGCCGCACAGGAAGCCGTCAATAACGCCCTGAAGTACAGCCACGGCAGCCATATCTGGATCGACCTGGAGCGCGAAGGCGACGGCCAGACGCTTTCGATCAGTGACGATGGCGTGGGGATCGACCCGGAGCAGATGGAACGCACTTCGGGACTGGGACTTCACAACCTGCGTCACCGGGCAAGCCTGCTGGACGGTTCGTGCACCGTCACCCGCAATGCCATGGGTGGCACCACGGTTGCCATCAGCTATCCGATAAACAGGGGGCCCGGCCATGCCAGAGACGCCACCTAGCCCTCGCCCTGCAACCAGGGTCCTGATCGTCGACGACCACCCTATCATCCGGGAAGGATTGACCCACTTGCTGAAGCAGGAGAATCTGCACGTCTGCAGCGCGGCAGCCAGTACGGAAGAGGCTTTGGCCGCAATGGCGTGCGGGCCTGACATGGCCATTGTGGATCTCAGCCTGCAGGCGGACTCCGGCCTGGATCTTATCAAGACGCTCCGGCAACACTATCCGAACCTGGCAATACTGGTCCTCAGCATGCACGACGAAGCCCTGTTTGCCGAACGCGCATTGCGAGCGGGCGCCAACGGGTATCTGATGAAACTCGAGGCCACCGGGCATGTCATGAGTGCCATCCGCGAGGTGCTGGCCGGCAATATCTACCTCAGCGCCGCCATGCATGCCAGGCTTGCACGGGCACTGGCCGTCCCCAGGAACAACCTGGCAGGCTCGATTGCAAGTCTTTCTGATCGTGAGTTCGAAGTCCTGCACCTGATCGGGCTCGGCTTCAGCACGCGCGAGATCGCCATGAAGCTGAATCGGAGCGTCAAGACCATCGAGGCACATCAAGCCAACATCAAGGAAAAGCTCGACATTTCCAGTGGCAAGGAGTTGATGCGCTTTGCGATTCAGTGGCTCGAAAGCGAGGGGAGTGCCTAGGACCTTTGGGATATCGGAGGGGGAAGCAGGCTCTTGCTTTTTGAGCCGGCCGCACTCGCCCGGAGGCAGGGCGATCCAGACGCGCGTGTCAGCTTTGTGCCATGAAATGGTAAATGCTTGTCACGTCCCGTCAAGCGGACGCAGCCCGCAACATCCAAACTCACGAGGGCTGATCTGTCTGATCGAGCACCGCAGCCTTATCCCCGTGCCACCGAAAGATGGAGCGAACCGCCATCATCGGTGACGCGCCATCTTGAAAGTCTGACATGAACCCTACGACACCAACCGTTCTCATCGTCCCCGGCCTGCGTGACCATGTGCCGGAACACTGGCAGACCCTGCTGGCAGCGAAGCTGCCCCGCGTGGTCTCCGTCGCCCCACTCGAGCAAGACAAGCTGAGCTGCGCTGCCCGGGTGGATGCGATCGAGCGCGCCCTGGCTACTATCGAGGGGCCGGTCATCATCGTGGCACACAGCGCCGGCGCGATGATGGTCGTCCATTGGGCAGCCCGGGGCGGCAAACGCGAGATCCTCGGCGCACTGCTTGCGGCACCTGCGGACCTCGAGACGCCCATGCCGGCAGGCTACCCGGCGACCGACACACTGCGCGATCACGGCTGGCTGCCGATCCCTCGCGCCGCCTTGCCGTTCCCGAGCATCGTTGCGGCAAGCAGCAACGATCCGCTGACTCGCCTCGAGCGCGCCCGCGACCTGGCGCAGGCCTGGGGAAGCCGTTTCGTCGAACTCGGCGACGTCGGGCATCTGAATCCGGCTTCCGGCTATGGTGAATGGCCGCAGGCGGAAGCGCTCATCCGCGAGCTCTCGTAAAGCGGATCACCGCCTGGTGCCACAGGCCGCGAGTAACGGACATGGCCCGCGGCACCGGTGATCGTGCCATGCACGCCGGAGGAGCCGTGGCAAGTTCGCTCACGGTTCCTTCTATTTACTCCGGCTGGTAGTTGATGGACTTCAGCAGCGCGGCTTGTTGCTGGTATGCCTGCTTCAGGTCCGTCATCATCTCTTCCGACGTCGCGGGATCGCCCTGCTCCATGCCCATGTCCTTGATGCGACTCTGCACGGCGGGTTGCTTGAAATATGCCAGCGTGGCGTCGCGGATTTTCTGCTGTACCGCCAGGTCGACATCCGGGCGTGACCACACGGCGAACCAGCCAGCTTGCGCCAGCTGCGGGTAGCCAAGCTCCTTGAAGGTAGGTACATCCGCCAGGCCCGCGATCCGGGCCGGATAGGCCACCGCAATCGCTTTGATCTTCCCCCCCTTGATCAGCGGCAACGAGGTAGTCACCCCATCGAACATCAGCGGCACATGCCCACCCATCAGGTCGTTCAACGCGGGTGGAGAGCCCTTGTAGCCTACGTGCCGCATTGGCACATGGGTGAGTTGTCCGAGCAATATGCCCGAGGTGTGCCCCTTCAGTCCGGCAGCATAAGAAGCAAACACGAGCCCGTCTTTTTGCGACTTGCCATAGTCCACAAGCTGCTTCAGGTTGGAAACAGGAAGGTCCTTGTTGGCAACCAGCACCAGCCCCGTGCGGCTGATCTGGGCAAGAGGCTTCAGGTCTGCAAACGGCTTGTACTGGACCTTGTAGGCCAATGGCGCCTCGCTTACGACACCGCCCTGGATGACCAGGAGGGTATGGCCATCCTTGCCGGTGGACTGCATGTCGCTGATCGCCAGCGCACCGGCGGCGCCAGGCTTGTTTTCCACAATGACCGGCTTGCTCCATGCCTTATGCAGGCCTTCCGCGAGCAGCCGCGCCAGTGCGTCAGCGCTGCCGCCGGCAGGCCCCGCCACCACCAGGCGGATCGGCTTCGTTGGCCAGGCCTGCTGGGCGTGAGCCACGGGCAGCCAGCCGACGACACCAACACCGAATGCCAGGGCGCATCCTTGCCACCATAAGCTATTGGCCTGCTTCTTCATGTCTGTACCTCTTGATTGCTGCTTTGCGTGTTTGGAAAGCTTTGTCGATGACGGAAGCGGCATATCGCACCACGGGCCACGCGCGTGAGGACTGCTCACCTCTTTTTTTCTATTCTCGGAGCGCGGCACGTCAACCGGCTAGGCCGATCACGACATGCTTTTACCAATTCGCGCAAACAGAGGGAAAACCCTGTAGAGATCTGGCAAGCCACCCTGACGAGCCGGTGGTCTTTCCGGCGTTCGGCAGCTAAACTCGGCCCGCATCTTCTGTCGGCGACCTGGGGAATGCCATGACTGCTGCAAAAGCCATATATCTCGATCCACCTGCCGGTTTCGAGCGCATCGTCGTCGGGGAAGCCACGGCCGCCCCTCCCGGACCGGGGGAGATCACCGTGCGCATCCATGCGAGTTCGCTCAACTATCATGACTACGCCGTGGTTTCAGGCCGTCGGGCCCTGGCGCAAAGGCGCATTCCGATGGCGGACGGCGCCGGTGAAGTCACCGCCGTTGGTGCCGGCGTGAAGACATTCTCGGTCGGTGACCATGTTGTCAGCACCTTTTTTCCCACGTGGCATGACGGAGGGCCGTTCCTGTGCGATTTTGCTACCGTCCCCGGGGATGGCGTCGACGGCTTTGCGCGGGAGGTTGTGACGTTGCCCGAAGCGTGCTTCACGCATGCTCCACACGGCTACAGCCATGCCGAGGCCGCCACGCTGACCACGGCCGGCCTGACTGCCTGGCGGGCATTGTTTGCCGATGGCGGCTTGAAGCCGGGAGAGACCGTGCTGGTACTCGGCACCGGCGGCGTATCGGTCTTTGCGCTGCAATTCGCCAAGGCGGCCGGCGCGCGGGTGATCGCCACCTCATCCTCGGACGAGAAGCTGGCCAGGCTGCACAAGCTTGGCGCAGACTGCCTGATCAACTATCGCAAGACGGCGCAGTGGGGCGAGGCAGTACGCGAGATGACGGATGGCGCAGGCGCTGACCATGTCATCGAGGTTGGCGGCGCCGCCACCCTGGACCAGTCGATGACGGCAGCCCGTGTCGGCGGACATATCGCCGTGATCGGGTCACTGGGAAACCCGACCGGGCCGGTCACCGTCACCCAGCTGCTGCGCAAGCACCTGCGGCTGACGGGGCTGCTGGTGGGGAGCCGCCAGCACCAGCTCGACATGGTGCGTGCCTTGAATACCACCGGCATCCGCCCGGTCATCGACCGGCATTTCCCGCTGGAAGCGATGGCCGACGCCTTTCGCTACCAGGAAGCGAATCAGCACATCGGCAAGATCGTGCTGGACATCTGATCAACGGCCGCTGCATAACCAGCGGCGGCCGGCAACCCGATGTCTTGCGCACGCGCGCACGATGCCTTCAGCAAAGGCCCCTTTCGATCGCCCCGGCAACCTGCAGGATGCGCGCGTCGGCACCGTTCAAGCCACAGACGCTGAGCGCGACGCCCGGCACGGCTGCGGGGAGCGGCAGCGATACCGCACAGCCATCGAGGAAGTTGATGACGCTGGGATTGCGAAGCACTAGCCCGTTGATCGAAAAGAAGGCCTCATCGCTGCCGAGTGCATCGAGCCGCGGCGGCCGGACGGCAACGGTCGGCATCAGCCAGGCGTCGGCATCGCGCAGCAGCTTGGCTGCGCTCTGGCGCATCGCTTCCCGTTCTTTCAGCAGCGTCAGATAGTCGGCAGCGCCCTGTTGCTGGCCGCGGCGTATCCGTGTCGCCACACGCGGATCGTAGGCAGCGCCGCGCTCGTCCAGCAGCGCGCGATGCCAGTGCCACGCCTCGGCCGCGGTCAGGCCGCCGCCGGCGTTGATCGTGGGCAGGTGGTGCAGTTCGGGGAAATCGAACGGGATGACGTGCGCACCGTGCCGGGACAGGCTGGCAAGCGCTGCGTCGAAACCACGCGCGACTTCGCTGTCCAGACCCTCGGTGACGAAATCGCGCGTCACGTACAGGCGCAGGCCGGCGAGCGCAGCGGGCTCGCTGTCGAGCGTTTCGCCGCTGAGGACCGCATCGAAGGCCGCGCAGCAAGCCACCGAACGCGCCAGCGGGCCGGCCGAGTCGAGCGAGGTCGACAACGGCACGGCGCCCGCCAGCGGCACGCGCCTTGCGCTGGGCTTGAAGCCCGTCAGCCCGCAGAATGCGCTCGGGATGCGGATCGAGCCGCCCGTGTCGGTACCGAGCGCGGCCACGGCCATGTCGAGCGCCACGCTGACGGCGCCGCCCGAGGTCGAGCCCCCGGCGATGCAGGCTTCGTCGAACGGCGTGCGGGGCGTACCGTAGTGCGGGTTCAGGCCAAGCCCGGAAAACGCGAACTCGCTCATGTTGGTGCGCCCGATCAGCACCGCGCCTGCCGCGCGCAGGCGCGCCACGGCCGGCGCATCGGCGGCCGCAGCGGCGCCATCCAGCGCCTTTGAGCCGGCCCGCGTCACCTGGCCGCGCACATCGAACAAGTCCTTGACGGACACCGGCAGGCCGGCCAGTGGCGATGCCACATAGCCGGCGGCACGCGCCTGGTCTGCCGCCGCGGCCGCCGCCAGGGCGCCCTTGTCATCGACCTCGACGAAAGCCGCGCCGCCCGACTTGCGATGGCTGTCGATACGCGCCAGCGCCTGTTCGGTCAGCGCGACGCTGGTCGTCCGCCCGGCATCCAGGCTGGCGGCCAGTTCGGCGATGGTGGGAAGATCGGTACGCATCAAGGAGCCACCTCCAGGCTTGCCACGCGGTACGCATGGCGTAGCGAACGCCGCAATACCGGATCGTGCAGCTCGACTTCGAACGCCTCCCCGCCTCCCAGTTCCCCGATCACGGCCTGAGTGCCGCAGAACATCGCGGTACCGGGCGGTAGCGCGTCTGCGCCGTGCACATCTCCGTGCACATCGCCGTGCAAGCGCCGGATCAGGTCATGCGGATCGAGCAGGCGCGTCACCAGCCCTTCCTGGTAAAGCTCGCGCACGCCATGCCGGGTGCGCCAGCAGCGCATCTCGAGCCGGTCCCAGTGCGCCGCGACATCGTCGAAGCGCCAGACCTTGCTGCCGACCGGCTTGGCGCACATCTGCTTGGAGACGGTGACGTCATAGGCCTCGACCTTGCGATCGGTATGGTCCGAGCCCACGCCGACATAGAGCGCGTCGGGGCCCGCCATCAGCACGAACTCGATCTCGCCCGATGAATCCTCCCGCGGCACTTCCAGCAACGGCGCGGTCGTCAGCAGCGACGCGGCAAGCGGGTAGAAGCACGGGACGGTCGACGGCGGCTTCACGCCGATCTCTTCGAGTTCCCGGATGTGGTGGTTGACGGCGTCGGCATCGCGCCCGGTCCAGCCGGCAATGACGAGCCGGTCGATATGCAGCGCCAGCGGTCCTTCGCCGGCGAGCTGGAATTCCAAAGTAGGCATACGGTACAAGTGGTTGGAATGATGGGGCTGCGAGCGCAACGCAGCCGCTGGGCGCGGCCCGCCGGACAAGCCGGCGGGCCATGGCCGGCCTAGTGTTCGAGCGGCTTGTGCGCCGTTTCGCGGGCAACCAGCAGCGCAACCAGCGTCACGCCCAGTGCCGCGCAGACGTAGAGCGACACCGCGCCGGTCGTGCCGTACGCCTTGTACAGGCTGGTGATGATGAGCGGAGCGAAGCCGCCGCCGAGGATGCCTGCCAGGGTGTAGGCCAGGGACGAGCCTGCATAGCGCACCCGCGTCGGAAACTGCTCGGTCACGAACGCTGCCTGCGGGCCGTACATGACGGCGTGGATCTGCAGCCCCAGCACCACCGCCACGCAGATCTGCCACGGCTGGCTGCTGTCCATCAGCACGAAGAACACGAACGCCCATACGATCCCCAGCAGCGCCCCGACGATGTAGACCGGCCGGCGGCCGAGCTTGTCGGACAGCGCACCGAACAGCGGCACCGTCAGCGCATTGCCGGCCGCGCCCAGCATGGTCGCGGTCAGTGCCAGCGGTCGCGACAGGTGCAGCACGCTGGTGACATAGGTCAGCGTAAACACCACGACCAGCGCATAGAGCACGTCCGAGCCGATCCGCACGCCGCCGGCCACCAGCAGGCGCCGCCAGTGCGAGACGAACACTTCCTTCAGCGGGGTCTTGGCCTGCGCATTGTGCGCAGCCATTTCCTTGAACGCCGGCGTTTCCTCGACGCCGCGCCGCAGCCACAAGCCGAACACCACCAGCGCCACGCTGGAAACGAACGGAATGCGCCAGCCCCACGCCAGGAAGTCCTCCGGGCTCAGGAACAGCGACACCAGCGCAATGAAGCCGGTGCCCAGCAGCGTGCCGGCCGACGGACCCACCTGCGTAAAGGAGGCATTGCGCCCACGCTGGTCCTGCCTGCCGTGCTCCATCGCCAGCAGCACCGCGCCGGCCCACTCGCCACCGATGGCGGCGCCCTGGACAAAGCGCAGTGCCACCAGCAGCAGCGGGCTCCAGATGCCCCACGATGCATAGGTCGGCAACAGGCCCATCACGCCGGTGGCGATGCCCATCAGGATCAGCGTGGTCACCAGCACAAAGCGGCGGCCGAGCTTGTCGCCAAGATGGCCGAACACCATGCCGCCGAGCGGCCGGGACACATAGCCGACGGCATACGTGGAGAACGCCAGGATCGTGCCCGTGAGCGGATCGAAGGACGGAAAGAAGATGACGTTGAAGACCAGCGCCGCCATCAGGTTGTAGACGGTAAAGTCGTACCACTCCAGCGTGGTCCCGATCGAGCTGGCCGCGGCCAGGCGGCGCATCCTTGCGCTGGCGTTGGCGTTGGCGTTTGCGTTTGCATTTGCCTCGTGCGCGCCGGCTGCGGAGCCGACGTCGGCTGCCGTAGAGATCATTTCGCTCATGACGTCAGTTCCTTTGCGTAGAGTTTCCACTTGAGGATGTAGCGCGTTGCGCCTGCGGCATCGGCGTGCAGGCCCTGCGCCGCGATGCTCAGCGCAAGCTCGCTTGCCTGTTCATCGCTGCTCTCCACGACGAACAGGGGAAGCAGCTCGCGGCCTTCCAGGCTCTCGTTGGGCAAGGGTTGACTGAGTTCGTCGTCGGGGACCAGAAGATAGGAGCGGACATACCCCGCGCGCAGCGAGAGTTCATCTCCAACCTCGCCGGCCCGTTCGATGAGGGACACGGCATCGTCTGCACGCGGCAGTGGAAGGACCGCGATCCAGCTGCCGCTGCCCTGCCCCACCGAGGCGTTGACCGCGCACACGCGGCGCATCGGCCTGCGCATGCGCCCGAGATTGGTGACCGACCACGGGGTCTGGTGCCGGAAGGCTTGCCTGTAGGCGGCCGAGGTGAACGCGGCCAGCGATTCGGTGCGATAGAGGCCAAGGTACTTCGGGCCGCCGTGCACCGCCTGGTAACGCGCGGCCGAGATAAAGCCCGGCACGCGTGCACGCTCCTCTACGTGTTCGCGGTCGTACCACAGGTTGAAATCGGCTTCATCCGCCGCGTCCACATCGGACGCGACGAACAACAAGCCATGTTGGGGAATGGCCGCAGGATTGCTCATCTGACTCTATCTCCTCTGATGGGGTGATCGCCGTGTTCGGCGGATGAGTCGATGATCGTTGCAGCAGCGAGTCAGGACAAACGGGAAATTGTTGGTCCTTCCGATCAGTTTTTCTTGTGGATGCGGCCGGGAAACCGCACCAGGCTGGCGCAATGGCCGCTCTAGGCACCCGAATATGGTGCGGGCAGCGACTCGACGAACCGGTCCGATTCGCGGCAGGCCAGTTCGGCAACGAAACGGATGGCCTCGGAAACGCCGTGGTCGTGATAGCTGACCACGACGCGCTGCGGTGGCAGCGGGACATCGCAGGCAAGCAGGCGCAGTTCGCCACGCTCCACCTGCTCGCGCACCGGCGCCAGCGGCATCAGGGCATTGCCGAAACCGCCCCTGACCAGCCTGACAATGGCAGCGATCGAGCTGACGCAATGCACCTTGCCCACCGGCAGTCCGGCCTTGCGATACAGCTCCTTGAGCGCAACATGGGGTTGCGAGCCCCGGCTCATGGTGATGGTCGGATGCTGCAGCAGCCCGGCCAGCACGCCCTCACCCGGCTGCGGCTCGCCCGGCGGGCCAACCCAGCCCATCGCCATCGACAGGCAGGGCATGCTGGCAATGCCTTCGCCGACAGCGGTGTCGGTCTGCAGCGCGATATCGATGGCGCCGGCGCGCAGGCTCTTGTGCAGCCCTTCGGTCGTCTCGGAGGTGATCTGCACCTCGATGCCGGGATAGGTCGAACTCAGGTGCCGCAGGAAGTCGACCAGCCAGGTATGCACCACGGTTTCGATGGCGCCGATGCGCACCAGCCCGAGCAGTTGCTGGTCGGAGCGGCCCAGCACCATGATCTCGCGCTGCAGTTCGAGCATCCGCTCGCCATAGCTGAGCAGGCGCAGGCCAACCGGCGTCAGCCGCAGGTCGCGGGCCTCGCGTTCAAAGACGCGGGCTCCAATTTCCTGCTCGAGCGAGGCGATGCGGTTCGACATGGCAGCCTGCGTGATGTGCAGGTGGTCGGCAGCGGCGCGGAAGCTGCCAAGCCGCGCGACCCACATGAAGGCCTCGATGAAACGTGTATTCAAGGGCACCTCTGCGCCAGGCGGCCTGAAACCACACCAGTCATGGTGTTGTCCCCTCTTATTTATGTGTCGATTTTCCGGGGATTGTACCTGCGTGCCCGGCGCGTCCGTTCGAACGACTGCGGTGCCCTACGGCTCAGCCTGCGTTGGCGCCGGCACGGAATCCCTGAGCCATTGCCAGAAAATTGGCCGTTTTCGCAGGCGTCGACTCGATCCGGGAAGCCAGTGCCAGCCGGATCGAGACCGGGCTGCCAACGATGTCCTTATAGACAACGCCCTCGACCTGTATCTGGCAAACCGAGGCAGGAACGATGGAAACGCCGAACTCCGCTGCCACGAGATTGACGACCGAAGAGAGCTGCGGCGCTTGCTGCCCGGCGATGAGATCAAATCCGGCCTGCTTGCAAGCGCCCACAATGACGTCATGCAAGGTCGGACTCGCTTCGCGGGGCAGCAGGACAAACTGGTCTTCCGCCAGTGCGTCGAGGGATATCCGGCGCCGCCTGGCAAGTGGATGGGTTGCAGGGAGCACGACCTTCATCGGTTCCACCGCAATGTGCTGCAGTTGAACCCCGGCCGGCGACTGCCCGCTCAATCGGACAAAGGCCACATCGACCCGGCCATCGTTGAGAAAGGCGAGGAGCTGGGATGTATTGCCTTCCGCCAGGGTGAGGACAACGTTGGGGTAATCCTGCCGAAACGCGCGGATCAGCCTGGAGACCACCGGGTTGAACGCGGCGGAGCCGGTAAATCCGATATTGAGTCGCCCGATCTCGCCCCGTCCGGCGCTTTGCGCTTTTTCTACGGCTGTGCGCGTGTCATGGAGGATGCGCCTGGCATCCGTTGCGAACGCCTCGCCCGCTTCCGTCAGTACCACGCCATGCCCGGTCCGGCGAAACAGCTTGACGCCCAACTCCTCCTCCAGCGCGTGAATCTGCTGGCTGAGGGGCGGCTGTCCAATGCCGAGCCTTTCCGCCGCCCGCGTGACGTTGCGCTCGTCGGCGACGGCGAGGAAGTACCGAATATGCCGCAGCTCCATGCGATATCTGCCGTTTTATATATCAGAAAGATGCGATAGATATTGGACAGTATATCAGCGGAAGGCCAAAATACGCGCGTATCACCCCTTGCCGGGTACTTCACGGTGTCGAAGACCGTGTTGTTCGCGGCAAAGGCGGCGAATCACCCCACGACAAGAATCAGCGCCCCATGGAAAAGCAACTATCCACCAGGCCCGAATACCGGAATATCGGTATCTCGCAGATCGCGAAATACCGGTTGCCCTGGGCCGGCAAGGTATCCATCCTGCATCGCGTGAGCGGTGCCTTGATGTTCCTCCTCCTTCCCTTCGTCCTGTACCTGTTCGAGCAGAGCATTACCTCCGAACTGAGCTTCGCAAAGTTCTCGGCCCTGTTGTCCGGCGGCTTTGTCAAGCTGGTTGTGCTGGCCCTGATCTGGGGTTATCTGCATCATTTCTGCGCCGGTATCCGCTTTCTGCTGCTGGATGTGCACGTTGGTGTTTCCAAGCCCGCCTCGGCCAAGTCTGCCATCAGCGTGCTGGTTGTCAGCCTGCTGCTTACCCTGATTTTCGGCCTGAAGCTGTTCGGCCTGTTCTGAGGAGAATCACGGTGGCAAACAACAATATCGGTCCCAAGCGCCTGGTCGTCGGCGCCCATTACGGCCTGAAAGACTGGCTCGCGCAACGCGTCACGGCCGTGATCATGGTGGTGTTCACCGTGGTGCTGGCCATTGCCTTCCTGCTGTCGAACGGCGCTTCGTACGAAGCGTGGGCAGGGCTCTTCGCCAACCAGTGGATGAAGATCATCACGTTCCTGACCATCCTGTCGCTGCTGTATCACGCCTGGATCGGCGTGCGCGACATCTGGATGGACTATGTCAAGCCGATGGCGGTGCGCCTGGTGCTGCAAGTTCTTACGATTCTGTGGCTCGTCGGTTGCGCGGGCTACGCTGCTCAGATTCTCTGGAGGGTGTAATAAATGGTCGCAGTCAAGACTGGATTGCCGCGTCGCCGCTTTGACGTGGTCATCGTCGGTGCTGGCGGCGCCGGGATGCGCGCATCCCTCCAGCTCGCGGAAGCCGGCCTGAACGTGGCCGTGCTGTCCAAGGTGTTCCCGACCCGCTCGCACACCGTGGCGGCGCAGGGCGGCATCGGTGCTTCGCTGGGCAACATGAGCGAAGACAACTGGCACTATCACTTCTACGACACCATCAAGGGCTCGGACTGGCTGGGCGACCAGGACGCGATCGAGTTCATGTGCCGGGAAGCGCCGAAGGTCGTGTACGAACTCGAGCACTTCGGCATGCCGTTCGACCGCAACCCGGATGGCACCATCTACCAGCGCCCGTTCGGCGGCCACACCGCCAACTACGGCGAGAAGCCGGTGCAGCGCGCCTGCGCCGCGGCGGACCGTACCGGCCACGCGCTGCTGCATACGCTGTACCAGCGCAACGTGCGCGCCAAGACCCACTTCTTCGTCGAGTGGATGGCGCTGGACCTGATCCGCGACCAGGACGGCGACGTGCTGGGCGTGACCGCGCTGGAAATGGAAACCGGCGAGGTCTACATCCTCGAAGCCAAGACCACGCTGTTCGCGACCGGCGGTGCCGGCCGTATCTACGCTGCGTCGACCAACGCCTTCATCAACACCGGTGACGGCCTGGGCATGGCCGCACGCGCGGGCGTGCCGCTGGAAGACATGGAGTTCTGGCAGTTCCACCCGACCGGCGTGGCCGGCGCGGGCGTGCTGATCACCGAAGGCGTGCGCGGCGAAGGCGGGATCCTGCGCAACAAGGACGGCGAGCGTTTCATGGAACGCTATGCGCCGACGCTGAAGGACCTGGCGCCGCGCGACTTCGTCTCGCGCTCGATGGACCAGGAAATCAAGGAAGGCCGCGGCTGCGGCCCGAACGGCGACTACGTGCTGCTCGACCTGACCCACGTCGGCGCCGAGACCATCATGAAGCGCCTGCCGTCGATCCGCGAAATCGGCATGAAGTTCGCCAACGTCGACGCGATCAAGGAACCGATCCCGGTGGTCCCGACCATCCACTACCAGATGGGCGGCATCCCGACGAACTACCACGGCCAGGTCGTGGTGCCGAAGAATGGCAGCCCGAACGAAGTGCTGAATGGTTTCTACGCGATCGGCGAATGCTCGTGCGTGTCGGTGCACGGCGCCAACCGCCTGGGCACCAACTCGCTGCTCGACCTGGTGGTGTTCGGCCGTGCCGCCGGCAACCACATCATCGCGCAGAACCTGAAGCAGAAGGAACACAAGCCGCTGCCGGCCGACGCCGCTGACCTCGCGATGTCGCGCCTGGCCAAGCTGCAGGCCACGTCGTCGGGTGAATACACGCAGGACGTCGCCAACGACATCCGCAAGAACATGCAGTCGCATGCCGGCGTGTTCCGCACCCAGAAGCTGATGGACGAAGGTGTCGACCGCATCCTGGAAGTGGCCGAGCGCGCCGACAACATCCACCTGAAGGACAAGTCCAAGGTCTTCAACACCGCGCTGGTGGAAGCCCTGGAAGTGGCCAACCTGGTGGAAGTGGCCAAGGCCACCATGATCTCGGCGGCCGCCCGCAAGGAATCGCGCGGTGCGCACGCGCACAGCGACTTCCCGAACCGCGATGACCAGAACTGGCTCAAGCACACGCTGTTCTACAGCGAAGGCAACCGCCTCGACTACAAGCCGGTGAAGATGGAACCGCTGACGGTGGAAAGCGTGCCGCCGAAGGCCCGTACCTTCTGAGCACCGCATCGTAGAGACAACAGGACCCACAGAAATGAAGCGTATTTTCGAAGTCTACCGCTACGATCCGGACAAGGATGCGGCGCCGCGCATGCAGACCTACGAGGTCGAACTCGACGGTCACGAGCGCATGCTGCTGGACGCGCTGGTCAAGCTCAAGAAGCTGGACGAGACCATCTCGTTCCGCCGTTCGTGCCGCGAAGGCGTGTGCGGCTCGGACGCGATGAACATCAACGGCAAGAACGGCCTGGCGTGCCTGACCAACATGCGCGAGCTGCCGGACCGCATCGTGCTGCGTCCGCTGCCCGGGCTGCCGGTGGTGCGCGACCTGATCGTCGACATGACGCAGTTCTTCAAGCAGTACAACTCGATCAAGCCGTTCCTGATCAACGACGAGCCGCCGCCCGAGAAAGAGCGCCTGCAGTCGCCGGAAGAGCGCGACGAGCTGGATGGCCTGTACGAGTGCATCCTGTGCGCCAGCTGCTCGACGTCGTGCCCGTCGTTCTGGTGGAACCCGGACAAGTTCGTCGGCCCGGCCGGCCTGCTGCAGGCTTACCGCTTCATCGCGGACAGCCGCGACCAGGCCACCAATGAGCGCCTGGACAACCTGAACGACCCGTACCGCCTGTTCCGCTGCCACAGCATCATGAACTGCGTCGACGTGTGCCCGAAGGGTCTGAACCCGACCAAGGCCATCGGCAAGATCAAGGAACTGATGGTTCGCCGCGCGGTGTGACGCGTCGCGACGCCGGTCAGTGCGGTTGGTTCGCCTTGCCCTGAGGTGACTTTCCGCGCGACCGGCGGCTTTTACACCCTCCGCTCCTGGAGCGGCCCGGCGTGGAAAAGCCGAACTACGCCCAACGGGCTATCTGTCAACGCCACGCCTGGGTGAACTCGCTGATCACCCTCTCCAGGTGGTTGCGCATTGCCGCCCGCGCCGCCATCGCGTCGCGGGCCATCACCGCCGCGAAGATCCGCTGATGGTCTTCCTGCGATGCCTCCCGTAGCCCGGTGGTATGGAAGTGTTCCTCGATCTTGCTCCACAGCGGATCGCTGCGCCCGCTATCCCACAGTGCGGCGACCATATGCAGCAGGACCCGGTTGCCGGTCGATTCGGCAAGGCACAGGTGGAACTGGCGGTCCGCCGCCTCGTTGGCCTGCTTGTCGTCCATGTGCTCGCGCATCAGGCTCAAGGCCGAGAACATGCGGTCAAGATCGCTGTCCTTGCGCTCGCTGGCCGCCAGGCCGGCGACTTCCGCCTCGATCAGGGCCCGGGCGCGCAGCGATTCGATAGGCCCCGGCCGCCACGGCATCTCAAACGGCTCGGGACCGGGCGCGGGCGCTCCTGCGCAGACGTAGATTCCGGAGCCGCCGCGCACTTCGACCAGCCCCTGGACCTCCAGCGCGATGATTGCCTCGCGCACCAGGGTACGGCTGACGCTGAACCGCTCGGCCAGGGTGCGTTCGGACGGCAGCCGCATGCCGGCGGAGAACTCTCCGGATGCGATCAGTGCCTGCACCTGGCCGGCCAGGCTCAGGTACGACCGGTCGCTGGCCGCTGGCGGGTTCTCGACTGACGGACGGGTTGCAGGATCGCTGGTGGAATGTCGCATTGCAGGTAAGGCGGCGGCTGCCCAATGTCATCACCGGTTGACCAATCGCCACAAAAACGCGGCATGGCCGGGCAGTGCCTGATGCATCCCATGGTAAACCATGACGGCAAAATTGGGCAACCTGTTCATAATTGGTGAACCAAATAACCCAATCCGGTACACCAATGCTGCGTGGCCTCCGGGCCATGCCGCGCGCCGGTTCGCACTACAGGTCGGGGTTTTTCCGCCCTGTTCTGCCGCAACAGAGTCGCCCCAAGGATGCCCCCCATGAAGATGTCGTTCCGCTGGTTTGGCCCGTCCGACCCGATTCCTCTCGAATACATCCGGCAGATCCCGGGCATGACCCACATCGTCTCGGCCATCTACGACGAACCCGTCGGCGAGGTATGGCCACTGGACAAGATCCTGGCGCTCAAGTCCACCATCGAGGCGGCGGGGCTGCAGTTCAAGGTCGTGGAATCGGTTCCGGTCCATGAGGACATCAAGCTTGGCAAGCCGACGCGCGAGCGGCTGATCGCGAACTACCAGCAGAGCATCAGGAACCTGGCCGCCGCGGGCATCGAAGTCATCTGCTACAACTTCATGCCGGTATTCGACTGGACCCGTACGGAACTGGCGAAAAAGCTCGATGACGGCTCGACCTGCCTCGCCTTCAGCACGCGGGAGGTCGAACTGGTTGACGTCAGCCAGGGCATCGCCCTGCCCGGCTGGGATTCCAGCTACGAGCCAGGTGAGCTGCAGTCGCTGCTGGCTGAATACCGCGGCATCGACGAAGCCAGGCTCTGGGAGCATCTGGAGCATTTCCTGCACGCGATCATTCCCGTGGCGCAGGAGTGCGGGATCAAGATGGCCATTCATCCGGACGATCCGCCGCGCCCCATTTTCGGGCTGCCGCGCATCGTCAAGGACCGCGACGACCTGGCACGCATCCTCGGGATCGTCGACACGCCGGCAAACGGCCTGACGCTGTGCTCGGGCTCGCTTGGCGCCGGCCCGCAGAACAACGTCGAGGCGCTGGTGCGCGAGTTCGGCGGCATGGGCCGCATCCACTTCGCCCATATCCGCAACGTCAAGATCACGCCGGAAGGCGACTTCGAGGAAACCGCCCACCTGTCGAGCTGCGGCTCGCTGGATATCGCCGCGATCGTCAAGGCGTACCACGACGTCGGCTTCCAGGGCTATTTCCGCCCCGACCACGGCCGCATGATCTGGGGCGAGACGGGCAAGCCGGGATACGGCCTCTATGACCGGGCACTCGGCGCGGTCTATATCAACGGGATGTGGGAAGCGATGGAAAAGACGGCCTGAAGCGCCGTGGGGCTGCGGCCCTGTCAAAACATAATCGGAGACCTGTCATGACAATCACCAAGAAATCGCCCGTGAATTCGCGCCGTTCCGCGTTGATCCTGGGCGTCGCTGCGCTCGGCCTTGGCGCGCTGGCGACGACGGCCGCCTGGGCACAGACCACCTGGCCGACCAAGCCGGTGACACTGCTGGTCGGCTTCCCGCCCGGCGGCCAGACCGACTTCGCGGGACGTGCGCTGCTTAACGGCCTGCAGAGTTCGCTCGGCCAGCCGTTTGTCATCGACAACAAGGCCGGTGTGAATGGCAATATCGCCTCCATTGAGGTCATGCGCGCGGCGCCGGACGGGAATAAGCTGCTGGTAGGCAACGGCTCGATGACGATCATGCCGCACGTCTACACCAAGCTCGGCATCGTCGACCCGCAGAAGCTGACGCCGATCGGCGTGATGCTGCAGTCGCCGCTGGTCCTGGTCGTGCCCGCCAGTTCGCCCATCAGGACGTACGCGCAGTTTGTCGAGGAGGTAAAGGCGCGGGACAAGTCCGGCAAGACCATCGACTATGGCTCGGGCGGCACCGGCGCATTGCCGCATGTCACGATGGAGCTGCTGCGCGAGCGCATGGGCGGCCCCAAAATGAACCACGTGCCTTACAAGGGCAGCAGCCCGGCGATGGTCGACCTGATGGCCGGGCGCCTGGATGCGATGTTCGATGCAACCTCGGTCGTCGCGCCCTTCATCAAGTCGGGCCAGCTGCGGCCGCTGATGGTCACCGGACCCAAGCGCGTGGCCATGATCCCGGATGTACCGACGGCCACCGAGAGTGGCATCAAGGACTTCACCATCATCTCGTTCATCGGCCTGTACGGGCCGCCGGGCCTGAGCCCCGACATCGTCAAGAAGGCCAACGGCGCGTTGAATACGGCGCTGAAGGACCCTGCCGTCGTCAAGAGCATCGTCGACCGCGGCGACGAGCCCGGCGGCGGCACGCCCGAGCAGCTCGCAACGCTGACCCGCACCCACTACAAGATGTGGGGCGAGGTGGTGAAGGCCAACAACATCACGGCTGATTGAGGCCGTGCAGGCCGGCGCATGCCGGCCTGCCGCCAGCGCCGCGTCGCCCGACTGCGTTCCACCCTCCACGCAAAAAAAAAGACACCGCGCTAACGGTGCCTTCAATGGGAAATTCAATGAATGAAGATTGCGAATTGTCTCAAGTATTTTGACTCGGGAAAATTGAAAGTTTTTTACATCAGTTTTTCGGGTGGCACTAGACGAGGGATTCGCAATTTCCCGCTCGCGCGGGTTCATTAGCCGGAAACATTGGCCGGACACGTTCCACCGGACGACTACCACCCGCTTCGGCAGGCAGCCTCCTCGTCTCACAGCGCTCCGGCAGGCGCTCCGCCCTGGCCGGCGCTCCATCGTCGACGGCATCGAGCTCGGCACAGTGCCTGAAGTCGCTCTCCGCCAGCCGCATGCCCAGAAACTTTCCGAACGCATCGAGTTGAACCTGCGACGTCATCCCGGCGCTACCGCCGATTGCCGGGCAGATGATCCACGTCGTCCCGTCCTTGGTGAAGAGGCGCAGGCGCCTGACCTGGTCTGCCGGCTGGAGTGCATGCTCCTCGCTGGCGAGCCCGCCTAGCGAGAAGGCTTCGATGTATTCGTCGGCATGGCGATGGCTCAGGCAAATGACGACCTTCGGGCGCCAGCGGGCGCGTGTCTTTGCGAGAAACCGGAAACGTTCGCCATGCCGGCACAGATCCAGGTAGCGCGACTGCGGGATCAGTTCAGGCTGGCCCCGGAACGCCTTGGACCACGTCGTTCGTCCGTCGACATGGGCAGGCAGCGGAAACAGGCTGAGCCGGAACTCTGCGCCCCTCGGCGAGTAGAGATGGCGCCGGTAGTATTGCTCCCAGTCGTTGTCCCCGAGCCGGACGCGCAGCGCCTCGGCCCGCGCGGCCGCCATGATGCGCGCCATGCACTGATGGCCGAACCACTTGCCCATGTCTTCCCGGTGCTGGTGGCGGAACACGGCGTCCCAGGCCGGCGGTGCCATACGCGGCTGTAGCGGTGCGACGAGTGGCTCGGAGCAGGCTGGGCTTCTGTCGCATATCCAGACCGGAGCCTTCGGATTTCCGCCTTCCATCCCAACGTAGGAGGCAAAATAACGATCCAGGTCCGGACGCGCGAACACCTTTGAATGCTGCATACTATCCCTTGCTGCTTGGTGGGACCCCCGACAGACAATGCCGCGGCATGCCGCGGCCTCTGTGGCGCGCGTGCTGCCGTGGTCTTTCGCAAATCGTTATTGGCAGGTACGGTGCGAGGAATTCAGTGTGCCGCCGCATGCGACATCCTCGCGCCGACCGGGTCTTTTCAAATGCCCGGATCTGCTTGTTTTAATGATGGTTCGGGCTGGAACCCGCCTCCGATGCCCACCTGACACAAAATCCGGTCAGGCGGGGCGCCGAACGCAGTCGCGGGTTCGAGGAAATACGGTGAGCCCACGTCATCCTGTAACACAGGATTATTCCCATCCTTGTTTGAACTTCTGCCATGGAGGAAAAACGCCTTCCCTGGCATCGCACGCTTGGCGATGATTTACGCCGAAGATAAAAATGATATTTATCTGAACGCGCGCCCGGCGACTTTAGCAAAACTGAATAGAGCTATATAGATTTTTTCGATTGAATTAATTCTAACCCAGCCTCACCCATTTAGGAATTTCAATCTTCTAAGGTCTGACATAAGTGATTTGCTGCGATGCAATATCCCTGGGATTGCGTTTTCTATCCCCTCACCCGAGGGGATAGAAAACCGCGACCTGCTTCACAAACTCAGAACCCGGAGAAACGAATGCCGATCGAGCCGTAGCCGTAGTAGCGATCCAGCTTGCCCGCGGTCGTCGCGTTATAGAGGAACGGGATGGTGCCGACGAAGTTGTACAGCGACGCCTGGCCGCGCAGGAACACTTCCACGTTCTTCACCACCGCATACGAGACCTCCAGGCCCAGCGTGTGGTTGGAGCGGATTGGCGAATTACCGTAGCTTTGCGTGCGGCTGTCGACATTGCTGCGCAGCAGGTATTGGAACTGGTATCCGAGCCGCGCCGCGAAGCGCTCGTATTTCCAGCGCCATGACCCGCCCAGGTTCAGATAGCCGGCTGTGTAGTTGAAATCATCGTTGAAGTTCAGCCCGAACTGGCTGGCGTCGACCGAGAACGACGCCGACTGCAGGGTAACGTTGCCCACGTTGCATGGCGCGGCCAGTTGGCCATTGGCGAGATTGTCGGAGCCGATAGCGACATTGAAGTTGCAGTTGCCTCGCTGCAGGCGGGTATTGATGCTGCCGATCGACACGCGGCTGATGCCGAGGCCGATGAAGCCGGTGAGCTGGTTGCGCTCGGTCAGCTCGCCGGAGAAGATGACGTCGGCCTGCGCCTGGACGTCATTGGCGTTATTCACGGTGAGGCTGTTGAACGTCGTATTGCGGACCATCACCGGCGACGAGCGGTTCAGGCTGCCGGAGTGGTCTCCCCATAGCGAGAAACGCAGCATGATGCGATCGCGAGCACCGGCCTCGGCGAGCGGGTCGTAGTGCATCGCCAGCATCCAGGTATCGATCTGGTTGTGGTCTTGCCCATAATCGATGCCACGGCGCCAGTAGGTGGCCGACCCCGACCAGTGCGGCGAGAACTTGTAGCCCAGCATCAGCTTGCCGCCGCGATAATCGCCGGCGTTGTCCGACACCGGTCCCTGCCGCCCGCGCAGGTTGAAGACATCGACAGTGCGATCGACCATGTCGTAGCTGGCCTCCACCCGCACCGAGGTGAACTCCCCGGTGGCGGGCTCGGCCTGCATGAACACATCGTCGGGCGCGGCACTGGCCGTGCCCACGCACGACAGGCCCAGCATCAGGGCGCAGGCGTGGTCCAGCCGGCGCTTGCGAATCAGCTGCATAGAAGACTCCGAGGCCACTGGGCGAGCCTCATGCGTCGCGCGCTCCTGCGAGATGCCCGACACAGACACAAAAAAGCCCGGTCACCCGCGGCGCGGCCTTGAGACACGCGTTCGGATGACCGGGCGGCCTGGCCTTCCCCATCCGGGCGGAAGGCACCGCTACGCGCCGGTCACGGGTTCAGCGTCACCGTGGTCTTGAGGCCGTCACCGACCACCATCTCGGCGTCGGTCTTCACCAATGCCGTCTTGGCGAATTCCACGTCGCCGTTGACCAGCATGCCCACCTTCACATCCCTGCCCTGGGCACCGGTGGTTGTGGCAAACGTCACGGGGAACGTGCTGGTGGCAGTTGGCGTGAGAGCGTCAACCTGCGCCTGGCTCAGCGCGCCGGCAGACCTGAGCTTGCCGAGGAACACCGTGAACGGCAGGTTCAGCGAGCCGCCGTTTGCGGTGGAGAACAGGCTGTCGGCGGCGCTGTTGGTCAGGCTTGCCGCGGCAGACACGTTGCCACTGATCCGGAACGAATAAGCAGTATTGGCAGGCACCACCGCATCCACCAGTTGCGACCCGTTGAACGTCAGCGTCACGTTCTCGATGATGACATCGACCTGGTTGCCGCCGTAGGTATAGCTCAGGCCAGCGCGCAGTTGCGACGGGCCGCCGTTGAAGGCGTTGCCATTCTGCGTCACCGCAACCTGGATCGCGCCCAGCGTGCCGCCCGTGGCCGAGATCGTGTCGGTGATCGGGTAATTGACGCCGTTGATCGTCAGGTTTGACAGCAGCAGGTAGTTCTTCAGCCCGACCGCGTTTGCCACGTTGTTGATCGCGCCGGCATCCACCGTGCTGCCGAGTTCAGCAGTGACCTGCTGGATCTCGGCGGTGTTGCCGGTCGACACCGCTTCGCCGAGTTCAGCCAGCCTGGTCGTGATCGATGCATCGCTCAGCCCGTCGGTCGTCACCGCCTGGACCAGCGCCGTGGTCGTCGTCGACTGCGCGCTTTCGGTCACGATGTTGAGCGATCCGCTTTCCGTCAGCGCCGACAACGTCGCGGTCGGGCTGCTACCCAGATCGACGGCCTCCAGCGCCGTGCTCACGCTTGCCACCTGGGTTGTGATTACCGGCGCGGCCAGTGCGGCCACATTGGCGGCCACGACACCGATGTCCGAGCGCAGTTCGGCAGGCAGGCCGGCCTGGGCGTTCTGTACAGCGCTGGACACCACATTCGTGACCAGCGCAACGCTGGTCAGGTCTGCCGTGCCCGGAGTGCTCGCCACGGCGTTGGCGACTGCCTTGGAGGCGGCCGCGGCCGTATCCGCGGAAGTCAGCGTGCCACCCGTGCCCAGGCCGGTCAGCGTCTTGGCGACATGGTCGACAAGTTGCTGCACAACGACCGCCGCCCGCAGCGCCGCCGCGTCCTGCATCGGGTCGAGCGTGTTCAGATCCTTGCCTGCCAGGCCTAGGCCGGCCGCCAGGGGGGCCGCCTGACCCGAGCCGACCTGGACCGCCAACGTGGTCAGCGGCGAGACCACCTGGATTACGCCCTCCTTGCTATCCAGCGCCGGTGCCTGCAGTACACCGGCGAACGGCTGGTTGGTACCGATATCGGTGCCGCCGGTCACTCTCAGCGCACTCTTCGCGCAACCCGCCGGGAAGGTAAAGTCCCCGCTTCCATTCGTGACCGCGGTCTTGTTGTCGCAGTCAAGGAAGGTGACAGTCGAGCCGGACAGGTAGAAGTCCACCGCCTTGCCGCTCACGGTGGCGGGCTGCGAAGGCGGCGGCGAATCGTCGCCGCCGCCGCAAGCCACGAGCGTTGCCGCGGCGCTGGCCATGATGCCAAGGATGAAGATGTTCCGGGTTTTGGTTTGCACGCTGCTCTCCTGAGATCGATACTTCGCTACAACGAAACATGGTGGGGACTACTGCGACGGAGTACTGCCGCGCACGGTCTCCGGCGCCCTACGCTGCCGCTGATGCCACGCACGAGACTGGCGAGCGGGTGCAGTGGCAGCGATCTTGCAGATCGCGGCAGCCCGCAGATAAACGCATCCACCAATCCGTGTCACCCCTACATGGCGGGGGAAAGCCAATCATTTGCTGCACAGACCGCGCCACCAGGCGAACGGTATCGGCGACCCGCGCGCGCCATGACTCATGACGCCCTCGCGATCGGCTTCTCTGTACCGGTCGAGAACCCGAGGAAATCGTCCGGCCGCAGCCAGCGCGTGATGTACTGCCCCATCGCGTCGAGCAGGACATCGGACATCATTCCCGCTGCGCCAGCCAGTGGCGGACAGATGATCCATGTGGTGCCGTCGCGCTCGAGCACACGCAAGGTCTTGGGCTGGTCGGCAGGCTGCAGGACGTGGTCGGTGGCGCGCGCCTGCGCGAGCACGAACGCCTGCACGAAGTCGTCGGCGTGCCGTTCGCCCAGGCATATCACCACCTTCGGCTTCCAGCGCCGGCGGATCCCGTCGATGAAGGCAAAGCGCCGGCCTTCGCGGCACAGGTCGAGGTAACGCTGCCTCGGCAAAAGCTCCGGCTGGCCGCGAAACGCCTTCGACCACGGGGTCTGATTGATCAAGCGCGCCGGCAGCGGGAACAGGCTGAGCTTGAACTCGGCGCCGTGCGGCGCGTACAGATGATGATCGAAGTAGTGCTTCCAGTCCTGCTCGCCCATGGCCGTGTTGAAGACCTGTGCTCGCGCCGCCGACATGATGCGGGCAATCCTCTGGTGCGACTGCCAGCGCTCCATGTGATGACGATACTTGCAACGGTAGGCGGCATCCCATGCGCCGGGTTGGCGGCGAGGAACCAACGGGGCCAACAGCGACGCCCCGCTCGGATGCGGAGAGCTATCGCAGAACCATACCGCAGCGCCTGGGTTTCCACCTTCCATCCCTACGTACGAAGCGAAATACGCATCCAGCTGTTCCCGCGTGAATACCGTATGTGGCTCTGTTTTCTTTCTCATTTCCTTGCCGCGGTTGAGTGAAGGATGCCCGGCTGCCGAGCCGCATCGGCCTTTCACGGGCATCACACAAACTCGGCGGTCCCGAACCTGCTCGCCAATGCTTTTTATTCTCACCCCCGGTGCGGGGGGTGTGCTGGCCTCTCGCTTCCCTCCTTGAGCGGGGTAACGCTGGAGTCAGCGTCACGGCATTTTCGCGCGCGGAAAATCGACGAAGCCCATCGCGAATAGCGGCCGAACGCTTCATCGGCCAAGGCCAGGCTTTCCCTTCTGATGAAGGGTACCGAGGCATTTCGCTGCATCGCACTATTCGCACCTGAAAACACGAAGCACGCCGGTGCCATCAGCGCGCCGGCAGCAAAAAGAGCGTTGCGGTTCCGTGGACGGCCCTCAAGGATGCGGCCGTGGCCGGTCGTCAGCTGACCGCCGCCACACCATGGAACCGGCTGCCGCAATGCAGCCCCGCACGACTCTGCTTTGTCCACACCTTGAGCATGCACAGCAACGATGCATGCCATGCAACGAGCCTGGACGCCACTGCGCGCGGACCGGAGGTTCGGAGGAGACAACAACGGCATGGGCACTCGATTGAACGCCCATTACTCAACGCTTCTGGGGGAAGCAATTGGGTATCTATCGCGATATGTTTGCCAGGCACCATGATCAGCTCGCGCTGATGGCCCGCCTGCTCGACGCCGGGGCCATCTGGCTTGCGGCAATCCTGGCCAGTGAAGTGCGGTTCTCGACCGCGCACGCGCCAATCCACCAGTTCATCCAGTACTTTGGTTGTGCGATCGCCTTTATCGTGCTGCCCGGGTTCGACGTCTACACATCCTGGCGCGGCCGCAGCCTGATCTCGCTCGCCGCGCGGCTGCTGTCTGCGTGGAGCCTGGTCTGGCTGGTCAGCTTGCTGCTGACCTACCTGCTCCATCAGGCCGACTCCCTGTCCCGCCTGTGGATGGTGTACTGGTACGCCTTCTCGCTGGGCGCCCTGGTGGGCCTGCGCGTAGTCACCCGCGCCGTGCTAAACCTGCTGCGCGTTGCCGGAGCCAACAACAAGCGCGTAATCATCGTCGGCTTCGGCCGGACCGGCCAGGAGATGTACCGCCGCGCGACCGCCCACCACACCACCGGATTCAAGGTCAGCGGCATTTATGCCGCAGAAGGCGAATCCACGCCGGAGGGACGCCGGCGCATCGCCGACAGCGCTCACATCGCCGATTTCGCCCGCGAGCACGGGATCCATGAGATCTGGATCACCCTGCCGATGAGCGAGCACCGCCTGATGCAGGAGATCGCCTTTTCGCTGCGCAACGACTTCATCGACATCAAGTGGATGCCGAGCGTGCTCGACTTCGACCTGCTCAACCACAACGTCGGCAACTTCCTGGGCATGCCCGCGGTGGAGATGAACAAACCGCCCTCGCTCGGCGTGCGCGGCACCATCAAGGCCGTCTTCGATCGCACCTTTTCCGCGCTCGTGCTGGTCGCCCTGTCGCCGCTGTTCCTGCTGATCGCCATCCTGATCAAGCGCGATTCGCCGGGGCCGGTCTTCTTCAAGCAGGAACGCCTCGGCATGGATGGGCGCGTCATCCACGTCTACAAGTTCCGCAGCATGAAGGTGCATAGCGAGCATGGCGTCGTCACACAGGCCACCCGGGGCGACAGCCGCGTGACGCCGATCGGCGCCTTCCTGCGCCGTACCAGCCTGGACGAACTGCCGCAGTTCATCAATGTGCTGAAGGGCGAAATGAGCGTGGTCGGCCCGCGGCCGCACGCCATGGCACACAACAACATGTACAAGGAGCAGCTGGACTTTTACATGCTGCGCCACCGCGTCAAGCCCGGCATCACGGGCTGGGCGCAGATCAATGGCCATCGCGGCGAGACCGACACGCTTGACAAGATGGCCAAGCGGGTGGAGCACGACATCTTCTATATCCGGAACTGGTCGTTCTGGCTCGACCTGCGCATCATCTTCTGGACCGCGTTCCGGGGGTGGGTGGGAAGCAATGCTTACTGAGGCCGCCCCCTTCCATTACGCAGCAACACGCATCCCAAATACGCATCCCAATACGCACCAATTTGCGCAACCCAATGATTAAAGTCCTGCATGTGACCGAGTGCCTGGGCGGTGTCGAGACTTACCTCCACCTGCTGGCATCCCATATCAACGACGAGAACATCAGCTTCCACTTTGCGCTGCCGAAGCAATGCTCGATCTCGGCCGTTGCGGATGCGCGAAACTTTGGCGTCAGCTACCTGCCGATTCCCCGCAAGCTCGACCCGGTGAACGACCTGAAGGCTGCGCTCAGGTTGCGGGCGCTGGTAAAGAGCGTCGCGCCGCAGATCGTGCACCTGCACAGTTCGAAGGCGGGACTGGTGGGCCGGCTGGCATGCATCGGACTGGACGTGCGCGTTGTCTATACTCCGCATGCCTATTACTACCTCGGCCTCAGCGGGATAAAGCGCCGCGTGTTCCTGATGGCGGAGCGGTTTCTGCATCGCCTTACGGACGCGGTGCTGGCCACCTCGCCGTCCGAGCGGCATCGTGCCATCCACGAAGTCGGGCTGCCGCAGGACCGCGCGCACGCGATACTGAACGCCGTGGAACCCCGCTTTCCGCCGGCGGAAAGGCGGCTTGGCGACGGCGTCAAGCGCGTGATCATGGTGGCGCGGATCAGCCGGCAGAAGAATATCCCCATGTTCCTGGACGTGGCCAGGCTGTTCCAGGGCCGCCGGGACATCGAGTTCATGCTGGTTGGCTACGGCCACTACGAGGATGACCGGGCAACGCTCGACACGCTGCTGCGGGAGCGCGGCCTGGTCGAGGGCAAGGATGTGACGGCAATCCCGTGGATGAGCCGGTCCGAACTGCTGGAGTTGCTGGGTTCGGCCGCGGTCGTGGTGCTGACCTCGCACTACGAGAGCTTCGGCTATGTGCTGGCGGAGGCCAACGCCCTGGCGATTCCGGTGGTTGGCACCGACGTCGACGGTATCAAGGACATCATCGTCGATGGCAGCAACGGGTTCATCGTGCCGGTCGATGACGCCCCTTCCATGGCGAACTGCATTGAGGCGATCGTCGGCGACGCCGCGCTCTGGCAGGCCATGTCGGAGCACGCGGTGACACGCGCAAAGTCGGAGTTCAATATCGTGACCCAGGCCAGGAAGTTCGAGTCCTTCTATTCAAGCGAAGTGCTTGCCTAGCACAGGCACCGTGCGTGCTGGTCAGGGCTGCGCAGTGCCTGCTGCCAGGCTAACCAGCACAATGTCCCCGTTGGAATATTCCGTGTCGGCCTGCAGCATCGCCGCGCAAGGCCGCGCCCCGGCGGAAGTGCCCAGGGCCCTGACCTTGCAGCCGTCCGCCCTTTCCTTGCCCAGCTCCTCGCGCATCATCGCCCTGCTCTGCGGTCCCCAATAGATGCGATGGACAGCGCCATCCTTGCGCAGCGACAGCACAAAGCTGCCGTGATGCTCGCGCCAGGACGCATCGGTCGCACCGGCAAGGACGCCCAGCAGATCGCGCAGCATGGCGACGACCGGCTTTTCCGACCCATCAACCCTTAGCAGGCCGAAATTCGCCTCCCGGTCCCAGCGCGCCTCGCCCCGGTCGCGCCAGGAATAGATGCCCAGCATGGGCACCTGGGAGATGACACCGGACAGCACCTGCCTGGCGATCAACGCGGCCTGCGTCGCTTCGCTGCGAACCGGAAGATAGGAGGCATAGCCCCATTCGCTGACAATCAGCTCGGCGGACGGACGTGCTGAATTGCGGATCCGGCCGCTCAGTTGCCGGTAGTCCTGCAGCAGCGTCTCCGGCGTTGGCCGGTACGGATGAATGCTCAATCCCCGGAAGCAGCCCAGCCGCGGATCCGCCAGCAGCCGGGTCAGCGACAGCTCCGCGGCCGGGTTCCCCGGCTTCGGCAGCCGCGCAAGGCCGAACAGGTACAGGGGCGGCGGCGGCGCGACGCCCTGCTGCGCCAGTTTGTCGCAAAGCCTGCCGGCGGTCGAGATCAGTCGCGAGATCGGTACCGAGGGATGCAGGAAGGTTTGGTTGTCCGGCTCGTTCCAGATCTCATACGACAGGTCCGGCCCCTTGTTGCGCAGCATGAAGCGGGCAGCGAACCCGGCGAACTTCGCCTCGTTCGCATCGCTCGAACCGTCCTGGCCGGTATCGCCCCAGATATACCGTCCGCCGTAAAGCGTGATTAGCATGTGCAGGCCAGCCTGGCGCGCCATGCTGATGACCTGCAGGTAGCGTTCCGCCGGCAGATGCCCCCGCACCACGTCGGGCCGCACGCCGAACCGCACCAGCGAGAATCCCAGGCCCTTGATCGTGGCCAGGTCGTGATAGGACACCGTGGCGGGATCGATCTGCACGGCAAAGGCAGGCATCGATGCGATCCGGCCCGGAGCCGGGCGCGGTTCGGCGTGCGCGTGCTGGCAGGGCAAGAACCCAGACAGGGCCATGTGCGCCGCCGTGGCGAGCGCGCCCGCCAGCGCCCGGCCGTGCCCGGAGGCAGCCCTATGCCGTCCCATGCCTGCGAAGGACGCCCATTGCGAGCGCACCAGTCTGAATCAGCGCGATGACGAGGAACGACAACAGCATGACCTGCGCTGCCACGAGGTAGTCGAGCCGGGGATAGCGCCATGCCCCAAGCCCGATCCCGGCCACCAGGCCGATGCCCGCGGCGAGGAAGATGGCACGGGCCATGCCGAATGATTTCAGCAAGGTCCTCAGGCACATCACGACTGCGAACACGACAGGGAACAGGGCAAAGAAGCGCACATCGAGGTCGCCGTACGCCGCGCCGAACAGTATGACGACGATCCGGTCGCCAACCAGCAGCAGCAGCACGCTCAGCGCGCCGGCCAGCGCGACGCCGCCCAGCACGAACAGTAGGGACGTCCTGGCCAGCGTCAGCGTGTCATCCTGCCGGAACGAGGTCGCGAACCTTGGCATCAGGTGATAGCCGAGCGCCATCAGGATGTATTGGGCCGGCAGCAGCACCGTCAGCAGGATCCGGAATTTCGCCGAGTCGGCAAAGTGTCCCAGCGATCCCAGCAGCACGACCAGCCCCGGCCCGACCAGCCAGCTCATCAGCTGCGCGCTGGCCGAGCTTGCACCGAATCCCAGCCATTGCCGCGGGGACGCCGGCCTTCCCGGGATGATTTCAATACGGCCATTGCGCATATCGCGCCGGATGGCACCGGCCCCCAGCAGCGTCGGGAGCAGGATCGCGGCGGCGAGCATCAGCATTACCGCGGACTCTTTCTGTGTGCCGGAAGCCAGGCCGATCACGGCAACGCCGCCACCGATCAGCGTGTGGCAGGCGAGCAGCCCGGTATAGCCCCTCGCCTTCGCGCCTACGGTCCTGAGCACCCAGTATGCGGTGTAGCTGGCGAACAGCACGGCGGCCGCGGCACATGCCGACGTGCTCAGGCCATGCCCGTACAGGTAGAGGATCGACCCCGCGGCAACCGGCAGCACGGTCAGCAATGCAACTTCTATCGAAAAGCCCACGCGCAGCTTCAGCCCCTCGATCAGCGCCGGCTCATGCAGGAAGGAGACATAGAAGATATTGATGAACACCACCAGCGACAGCACCACCGCAACCACGCCATAGCCGGCCACATCCATTGACCGGGCCAGGGCCACGTTGATGCCGAACTGCACTGCCGTATAGGCGGCCTGCTCGAACACCGCGCCAAGCGCCGACAGCATGCGGCGCATTACTGCATCCCCCCGAGCGAAGGCGCGGCCTTGATCTCTGTCCGGCATGCCGGGGATGGGCCCGGCATCGCCGGGCTCCGGGCAAAAAGCATGGACAGGCCCTGCCTGATTTCCTGACCGAGCCGCGCCGAACGCTTGAACTGCGCGGCCCCCAGGGACCGGGCGTATGCCAGCCGTTCGATCAGGTCGTCAGCGCTGGCCGTCTGCCGCATCGCGAAATCCCCGCGCCCGCTCAGCTTGAAGAACGAGGCGACCTTGGTGTCCCAGACAATGCCGACGGAAGGCACGCCGAAGCTGAAGGCGATGATATTCGCGTGCATCCGGTGGCCCACCATGCTCCGGCATCCCGCGATGACCGAGACCAGTTCCGCCGGGGACCTTGGCAAAATGAAGTCCACATCATCAACGCCGAGCCGGCTCCTGACCGCAGCCGCCGCGATATTGTCTTCCGCCGCGCCGTTAGTGAACAGAACGACGCGTTGCCCGCTCTGCCGCAGCTTGGTCACCAGCTCTGCGAACATGCCAATGCCCCGGCCCTGCTCCGATACGCTGACAAGGTCCGCGTTGTAGTGCAGCGCTTCGACGTCCGACACGCAGATGCCCACATCCCAGCGTTTTTCCAGTCCCTTGTCGGCATAGAGCGCCGAACTCAGGATGGCCGGGTCCGGAATGATGGTCACGTCGGAACAAGTGTCCCCGGCGACGCGGACGATATTGCGGCGGGAATTTTCATCACGAACGGAAATGAACCGTGGCGCCGCCTGCTTGAAGAATCTGGACAGCAGATACTTCCCCGCGCCGGACCAGTTGCCCGCCACGCCTACCGATACCAGCGCGACCTCGGCCTTCTTGCCAAGGCACTGGGCCAGCAGGTAGAGCTTCAGGGGGAAATTGAGGTCCACATCGCACAGCAGCTGGCCGCCGCCGATCACCACCACATCGGCATCGGCGAGCTGCTGCTTCCACCTGGCGCGCCATTGCCGGCGGTATTTCATCCCGATGGCAAGGGTCAGCGCGGGCACCCGTGCCCAGCCAGGCAGGCTGGAGAAGATCCGCATCAGCCGCCCCTTCTTCAGCGAGCTTTCGCCGAGCTGGGTGCGCCCCGCGATATCGAGGTAGCTGATCCGGCAGTCCGGCAAGGCCTGGCGGATCAGGAAGCCCAGTGTTTCGGCTATCACGGCATCGCCGAGGTTGTCACTGTACGGCACCGCGCATATGACGACGTGCTTCATCTTGATTGGCCGAGGGCAAAGTTAGCAAGGGAATGAGAAACAAGCTGACCGAGGTGAGATGGCGGACATAGCTGCCCAGGTCTGGCTCGAATATGAACTGCACCAGGATATGCGCGACAATCAGCGTGGCAAACCAGCGGCGCTTGCGGTAGTCGTCACCAGCCGGCAACGTCCCGGACAAGCCGCGCAGCGCAACCCGGATGATCGCGAAGTGCATCAGCATCATGGCAAGATCGACCGGCGCGCGGAAGCTGATCACCGGCAACACGAAGATGGCGGATGCATACAGGTAGTTGACGATGAAATTGATACCCGAGGTGGGCGGGTACAGGTTCCAGATCATCGTCCGGTTTTCGCTGCCGATGCTCAGCGCGTAATTGTTTGAGATATCCCTGGGCGACTGAAGGATGTACAGGATCTCCGAGGGCGCCACCAGGATCGCGCCCAGCACGCAGGCCAGCACCGCGGCTTTCCATCCCGGCTTGAGCCCTGCCGACGCGCGGATGCCAAGCGCAAGCACCAGGATCATCGCATAGTAGTTCCGGATGAAGAAGGCGTAGCACCCGTAGATCACGATGACAATGACGACAAGTCCACGGGATGACACGGCCCTGGACATGCCGCATGCGACCAGGATGATCGACATGGCGATCACGACGGTCTCCTTGCCGGGTGCGAGCAGGTTCAGCAGCATGCACGGGAGCACGAACAGCCAGCGCACGGCCAGCTCGCGCAGGCTCGCGATGCGGCTCGACGCCACCACAAGGTAGGCAACGCCGACGCTGGCGGTGACGACGTTCACATACTCGGGGCCGAAGAAGGAGAACACGCGTGCTGTAGCGGCGAACGAATCGTCGAAGTTGGACGAGCCGGTCACCAGGAATTCCAGCATCTTGTTCGAATCGGTCACCCACTTCTCGGGAAGCGATTCGCGGCCGAAGAAATAGATCGCCAGATAGAGGATGCTCAGCAGCATGCTGGCGACTGCGGCCAGCCCACGCTCGGCAAGCACCCAGTCCGGATTCAGTCTCGTGGCATGCATTTCGATCCCCCGCTAGCGGCGTTCCACGATGGCCAACGCGCTTCGACGTTACGATTTCTCGCCATTGCCGTAGCCGTAGTAGGCATAGCGATAGCGCCCGTATTTGGAACCGTAGCCATAGCGGAAGGCATTGGGATCCAGTCCGTTGAAGATCACCCCCTTGACACTCACGTTTACCTGTCCAAGCTGCTTGGCGCACTCCGAGATCTCGCCGATCGAGCTCTTGCCGAAGCGCGTGACCAGGAAGACCGTGGCGCAACGTTCGGCCAGGATCGCAGCGTCGGCGACCGCCAGCACGGGGGGCGTGTCGATCATGAGCATGTCATAGCGATCGCTGAGGCCTTCGAGCAGCCTGACCATGCGCTCGCTGAGCATGAGCTCGGCAGGATTGGGCGGTATGGTCCCCGTGCCGATGAAATCCAGCCCCGGGACGACGTCGCGGTGAACGACCTCTTCCAGCGCAAGCTTCCCGGCGAGCACGTCCGACAATCCTGGATCCCGGTCCTTGCCGAAGTACTGGTTCAGGTAGCCCTTGCGCATGTCGGCATCCACCAGCAGCACACGCTTGCCGCCCGACGCCATCAACGCCGCCAGGTTGACCGAGACGAAGGACTTGCCCACGCCGGCCGTCGCGCCGGTCAGCAGCACGCGGTTGTTGTTCGCATCCAGCATGGCAAACTGCAGTGATGTCCGCAGGCTGCGCAGGCTTTCCACCGATGGCTCGTTCGGGTAGCGGTCCGCCAGCAGATACTGGCCCCGCTTGCGCGAATGGATTTCCTTGCTGAGGCTGATCTGGTGCTCGGATTGCGGAACGGTGGCATACACGTTGAGGCCGGTATGTTCCTCGATGTCCTTGGGATCCGTGATCCCGCCGAACAAGGCATTGCGGACAAAGGCCACGACCGCGCCCGCCAGCAGGCCCAGCACCGCGGCCAGGACGATCACCAGGGCCTTCTTTGGCTTGACCGGCTCCTCGGGGACCGGCGAGCTATCCACGAGGCGCACGCTGCCGACCTTGCCGGCCTTCACCAGCTTGAGCTGCTGCATATTGTTCAGCATGCCGACGTAGAGGTCGTTGTTGACCTGGACGTCGCGCATCAGGCGCAAGGTGTCCTGCTCCAGGTTGGGCAAGGCCTTGACACGGCTGGCGATCGATCCGACCTTGGTACCGAGCGTGGCGATCTGCTGGTCCAGGGCCTGCATGGAAGGATGGCCCGGCGCGAAGCGCGTCAGCAACTCGGCACGCTTCTGCTTGAGTTCGAGCAGCGAGGTCTCGGCCGTCACACTCTCCTGCAGGAATGCCTTGCCCTCTTCGCTGAGGTTGAAGGTGCCACGCTCATTGCGCATGGCGTTGTACTTGACCTCGGCGCGTTCGAGCTCGCCCTTCAGCTGCGGCAGCAGGTTATTCAGGAACAGCAGGGACTTTTCTGCTTCCGCGGCCTTGCGATTGATGTTCTGCGCCACGTACTCGTCACCGATCTCGTTCAGGATCGCCGCGGTCAGCCTGGCATCGTTGCCTTCGAGCGAGGCCCCGATCATGCCGCTCTGCTTGCCCTTCTCCGCGATATTCAACTGGAGCTGCAACTGCTCCACTGTCTTCAAACGAGAGTTCCGCACAAGGTTGAAGACAATGCCGGGCTTCGCCTTCAGTGCGCTCACCAGCAGCCGGATCTTCCCGACGGCATGGTCCGCTTCTACGGTTTCCCCGACACGGCCGTCGATGGGCTTGTCGAGACTGCTCTGCTCGAGCCGGTAGCGGCCATCACCCAGGCTGGTCAGTACGAAGCTCTCGCCTTGCAGTTCCTCGGGTACGTCGAACGTGGAAACCGCGACGGATTCCGAACCCCAGGCATATCCTCCCGTGCCAAACAGGCCCGGCTCGGAAAGCCCTTTTGGCTGGCTCGCGATCCATGGCCCGATCAACGGGAAATACTTTGGCTTGGCATCGATATAGAGCCGCAGATTGTCCACCGCCTTGCCGACGATCATTCGCGAGCGCAGGATCTCGATTTCCGCGGTCGCCTGCGTCTTGACGTCGAACAGCGAGGAGACGTCGCCCAGCAGGCCGTTGGGACTGTTCTGGCTGTCTTCGACCTGCACGAGGATATTCGCCTCGTAAACCGGCCGCGCCAGGAACGCATAGCTCACCCCAAGCGCAAGGATGGCAATGGCAATCGCCGCGATGAGCCAGCGGCTTGCCACCAGCACGTCCAGATAGCGAACGAGGGCGATCTCTTCTGACTGACTGGGCGCCGCGACAGGAACGTAAGTGGAATTGTTCATTGGAGGCAGGACAGTATGTTTAACCCAGGGCCCGGATGCGAGGCACCCACGATTCCACGCCGCGCCGGATCAGTTGCAGCGCATTTTCGAAGGCCGGACGTGGCTGGCGATAGGGATCCGGCACATCGAACTTTCCCAGTTCGCCCAGGCGGAACACGCGCCCCGTGGTAGCGGGGTGCAAGCGCTGAATCTCCTGGCGCTGGGCGCCGTCCATGACGAGTATCAGGTCCGCGCGCCGGATCATGGCGTAACTGAGTTGCTGGGCCCGATGGCCCGAAATGTCCACGCCCTGCTGACTCATGAGGTCCACCGCCTTCGGATCGGCAGCCTGTCCGGCAAGCGCACCCAGCCCGGCGGAGCCGACGTCGCCCTCGGGCAGCGCCTGCCTGAGCAGGCCCTCTGCCATCGGACTCCGGCAAATATTGCCGATGCACACCACGAGTACGGTCTTGATCATTTGACTGCGTTCGCCGTGGACGTGAAGAAGTTTCCGCTCGGCAGCAGTTGGTTGATCACACGGCTCCAGCGGACCACGCCCGCGGCATCCACGTAGACAACGTCCCTCGGCTTCAATTCGAACGCTTCGGCCAGCGCAAATGCCACAGGCGACTTGCCGTCAAGGTGGAACACCTCGGCTTGTCCGTCCGTACCCTTGCGGATCACGTAAAGTTCCTTGGCGTTGGCGGAGTTGGGGTTCAGGCCACCAGCTTCACCAATCGCTTCGCTGAGCGTGAGCCGGCCGTTCCGCGGCATTACCGGGGTCGGCTTCACGACTTCGCCGGTCACGAAGACCTTGCTGTCCTCACGTTGCTCCACGCGCACGATGTCGCCGTTGCGCAGCAGGATGCTGGCCGGGTCGATGCCTTGCTGCAACAGCGCAGGCAGGCTGACGAAGTAATTTTTCCCGTCGCGCGAGATGCGGATGCGGCTGTTATCGCCGGTCAGGACGTTGACACCGCCAGCGCGGTTGAGCGCTTCGACCAGGGTCATCGGCACGTCGTCGATATTCTGCGGGCCAGGCGTCTTCACTTCGCCGTCGAGGTAGACACGCTTGCTGCGAAAGGCGAGCACACGTACGGTGACCTGCGGCATGTTGACGACGGGCTTTAGCTGGGTGCTCAGTTGCCCGCGGATCTGATCCGGGGTCTGGCCGAGAACCTTGATCACACCGGCATAAGGAAACTGGATGGTGCCGGCAGGGCTGACGACATAGCCCGGTATGTTGGCGGCACCGCTGTAGCTCGGTATCTCGTAGGCCGCACCGATCGAGTAAGTCTGCGTGGGGAACACCAGCTCCGGGTGGTCCCAAACAACGATCGACAGGATGTCACCGACGCCCACGGTATAGGGCTTTGGAACGTCGTACAGCTCCTCCACCCCGACGTTTACCGATGGCGTGGTGGCCTTCAGCGTACGCACCAGCGCCGGCGTGATCTGCGTGATCCTGGGCACCGATTCCGGATCTTCCGGGTCGAGCGGACGCTGTGGGTCGAAGCGCATGCCTGGCGCGAGTGCGCAGGAAGCCAGCAATGGAATGATCCCCACGCACATGGCGGCCCTGCCAAACCTCAATCTGCTTGAAAGCTTTAGCACGTCTCGATGATTCCCTTGTTTGCAAGAAGACCCGCATTGCCCGCCGTCTCCCTGGCGGGTTGAGCAGCGGCGGTTCCGCTGGTTCGACATGGCACACGGGGGTGCCTTTCCGCTTGTTTGCATTGCCTGCGGACTTGAACCTGGCGGTGTTGGCTTCGTGTTGCACGGCGCGGAGGCGCGCTCTTTTTGCACTGCGTCATTTCGCAAATGACCGGCGAAGTTTATGGCCCGTGGGACTACATCTTCAAGGCGCAACCGGCGTTTTCAGTAAGTTTCCGATCCCCCCATCAGAGTGGAAACGAAAAATGGAATGGACGGCAATGAAGCGGTGTCGGGGTCGACGGGCGCCTCGCCGAGCAGGCCGCCCCGGGCCTAATGCCCTGCTTCGCGCAACTTGCGAAAGCCCAAAAAAGAGGGCGTAGACGCGGGGAAGCGTCTACACCCTTACGGGAGCGGCAACGGGGTCAGTGCTTGCCGGCCTTGATTATTGAGGGGCGGCGAAACCCGTCTTACCCCGTTTCGGTAGGCCCCACACCGAGGTGGGGAAAGTTTCCAATGATCGGGCTGACTGACAATTGCCGTCGCGCCAACCACGTTTTTGCCTTCTTCCTGTCCCAACGCGTGGGGGGTACCGTGGATGCTGCGACGCAGCACAATTCCCGGTGGCACCCCGTTGCCGACTTAAGGGTGTAGGCGATCGATTCCCTGTTGCGCCTACACCCTCTTTCTTTGCCGTTAGCAGCATTATCAAATAGAAGGGAGCAACTCAAATGACGAGTCGCGTCAGCAAAGCCGTCTTCCCGGTTGCGGGCCTGGGCACCCGCTTCCTGCCCGCCACCAAGGCCAGCCCGAAGGAAATGCTGCCGGTGGTGGACAAGCCGCTGATCCAGTACGCCGTGGAGGAAGCCATGGCCGCCGGCATTACCGAGATGATCTTTGTCACCGGCCGCTCCAAGCGCGCCATCGAGGACCATTTCGACAAGGCCTTCGAACTGGAGGTGGAACTCGAGGCCAAGAACAAGCGGGCACTACTGGACGTAGTGCGCTCGATCAAGCCGGCCAACGTGGAGTGCTTCTACGTGCGCCAGTCCGAGGCGCTCGGCCTGGGCCATGCGGTACTGTGCGCGGCCAAGCTGGTTGGCAACACGCCGTTCGCGATCATGCTGGCCGATGACCTGATCGACGGCAACCCGCCGGTGATGAAACAGATGGTGGATGCCTACAACCACTACAACTGCTCGGTGCTCGGGGTCGAAGAGATCTTGCCCGAGCAGAGCCGCTCCTACGGCGTGGTCGAAGGCCGTGAATGGGGCGAAGGCGTGATCAAGGTATCGTGCATCGTCGAGAAGCCCGCGCCGGAAGAGGCCCCTTCGAACCTGGGCGTGGTCGGCCGCTACATCCTGACGCCGCGCATCTTCGACCACCTGCGCGCACTGAAGCCCGGCGCCGGCGGCGAGTTCCAGCTGACCGATGCGATCCAGTCGCTGCTGAGCCACGAACAGGTGCTGGCCTACCGTTACCAGGGCACGCGTTACGACTGCGGCAGCAAGCTGGGCTACCTGAAGGCGACGGTCGATTATGCGCTCAAGCACCATGAAACCGGCGCAGAGTTCCGCAGCTACCTGGAGCGGCGTGGCTGCCTTTACGCTGACAGCGTGATTGCCTAGAAGCAGACGCGATGATCCTCGCTCCGCCCGAGCATACTGGAAACACCCGGATGTCTGCACAAAGCGAAATTGCCAAGGCGCTCAGGCAGTGGCTCACTCATCCGTCCTGGTACAGCGCACACCCTGTCGATGAGGGCAGGTTCTACCGCGCGATGGCTGAGGTCATTGCCCACGCGGGAACGGTCTGGACCGACTCCGAGTTCGCCGAAGCCATCTACGATGTGATCGGCAGGAACCCGAAGGCAGCGCTCGAAGAATACGTCCACGCATACACCAGCATCGCGATGCGCATCCGGGACTACGAGACGGTTCGGCCTGATCCATTGTTTGCTTACGGCGGCGGTGGCTCATATGCCCGCTTGTAATCTCAGCAACGCAACCAGAGAGGCAGCAGCCACATGATTGACTGGATCCACGTGGGCAAGGCGTTCTTTCTCGGCATTCTCGAGGGCTTGACGGAATTCCTGCCCGTATCGAGCACCGGGCACCTGATTCTGGTCGGAGACTGGATCGACTTTGCGTCCAGCGAGGCGCGCGTGTTCGACGTGGTGATCCAGCTCGGCGCCATCCTGGCCGTGTGCTGGCTGTACCGTGCCAAAATCACGCACCTGTGCGAGGGCGTGGTCCGAAGGGATCCGGAGGCGCTGCGCTTTGCCACGGCGGTGCTGGTCGCCTTCCTGCCAGCAGCGGTCATCGGCGCACTGCTCATCGGGCCCATCAAGCACCGGCTCTTCCATCCCCCTGTCGTCGCGGCTGCGTTGATCGTGGGCGGCCTGGTCATTCTCTGGGTGGAGCGGCGCAGGGCAGTGCCTCGCATTCACACCATCGAAGATTTCGGCTGGAAGCAAGCCATCGGCATCGGCTTTGCACAGTGCGTGGCCATGATCCCCGGCACGTCCCGCTCGGGCGCCACCATCATCGGAGGCATGCTGTCGGGCGTGTCGCGGCAAGCCGCCACCGAGTTCTCGTTCTTTCTCGCCATCCCCACCATGCTGGGCGCCGCCAGCTACGACGCCATGCGGCACTACCATTTGCTCAGCATGGCAGACCTCTGGGCCATTGCCGCCGGTTTTACCGCGGCGTTCATCTCGGCGCTGTTTGTCGTCAATGCGATGATCCGCCTTGTCGCGCGACATTCGCTGCAGGTATTTGCCTGGTATCGCATCGCACTCGGCCTGCTGATTGCAGTCATGACCGCTGTCCCATCGCTTTGAGCCTGGTCTGGGCCCGCAATATGGCAAGCCGCGCCTACGTGGCCGGGCAATTCGATGCCCGGCCACGGGACGCGCCTGATCCAGCCAGCTTACTTGGCGCAGGCGAGGTTGACGGCCAGTCCGCCCCAGTCGGTGGCCTGGTTGGTGTCCACCTGGACCTGCAGCTTGTCGTTGTGGAGAACGGTTCCGGCGGCCACCTCCCGGGTGCAGTTCTGCAGGCCGTTGGTCACCTTGCAACTCAGGCTGCCAACCTCCGACAGGCTCGCTGTAACGCCCGCCCCCGTCACCTTGTACACCGAGATGTCCAGCGATCCCTGCACCTTGCCAAGCGTGCTGGCAGTGAGCGTGACGCGGGTGCAGTCATATGGAATCACGACACCGAAGTCTGACGGCCGTGGCACCGCACCGCCGGCGCCGGTCATGACGTAATGGCCGCGGGTAAGCGTGTCCGGTACGTTGAAATTGCCGTTGTACACAGTCGACGTCGTCATCGTCACGCCGGTGGTCGGCCACTTGCCGTCCTGCTTCGGCCCGTACATCGTCGAAGTCGAGGTATCGAAATAGAAATCGCCATCGACGCCGATGCTGTCGGTCGGCGCACCGCTGCCGTACAGGATGTGGCCGCCATTGCCGACCGTGCCGCCACCGGTACCGCCCGTGCCGCCGGTCCCGCCGCTGCCTGACTGCCCCACCAGCGACACCCCCGCCGGCCACTGGTCGTTGGCCTTGGGCCCGTACAGCGTCCAGGTGTTGGTATCGAGATAGAAATCGCCATTGTTGCCCACGCTGTTGTCCGGAGCCCCCGCGCCGGTCAGCACGGTGCCGCCGCCGGGGCCCGACGATCCGGTGCCGCCACCCAGCGGAACACCCGGCGGCCAGGTGCCGTCCGCCTTCGGCCCGAACAGGGTCGAGGTCGAAGTGTTGATGTAGTAGTCGCCATTGTTGCCGACGCCGTCAGTCGGATCGGTGGAGCCGGACAGGATGGTATTGCCCGCCAGGCCCGTATTGCCGCCGGTGCCGGTGTTGCCCTGGGCGCCGCTCCCGCCCGCCGGCCCTGCGATCGACACCCCCGCCGGCCACGCGCCGTTTGCCTTGGGCCCGAACAGCATCCAGGTCGCGGTATTCAGGTAATAGTCCCCGTCCTTGCCGATTTCGGGCCCGGGGTCAGTGGTACCGGACAGCATGGCGCTGCCCGCGTCGGCTGGCGCTGGCGCGTTCGTGGACGTGGACGGCCCGGTGTTGCCCGTCGTTGTCGCGGCGGAATTGGTGCTGGCGGGGGCCGAGTCGCCCCCGCCTCCTCCGCAACCGGCCACCGTGAAAATCAGACAGGCAAACGGTACCGCTGCGAGCCTCATGTGGATGCGTTTCATGAATACCCCCTTTTTCCCGGCTTTTTTTAGCTACATTGAGATCCGATCGCTTGCGCTGACGCCAACGATGCGTTCAATCTAGCTGGCGGAATTGGAAAGAAAAATCGCCCCTATGGACGAGCGCCGGGTACGCGCCAGGAGCGCCCGCAGCGTGCATCGGACCGGGTCGGAGGCGGTTGCCGGAGCGCACGATGGCCATTGCATGCGGGCCGGTCGACGGGCCTCGCGGATTCCCACAAAGCCTTTACGTACAAGGCTTTTCGGGTCATCGAGGCCACTATCGCGAGTTCGGGCACAGATTGCGTGCACACGCTGTCTACCCCGCGAAAGCGGGAGCTTTATTCCGCCCGGGACCGCGCATCGGCAAGCCAAGGGCAGACTCCCCCGAAAGGATGTTCGGAGAATGAAACGTGGGTGTCATCAACACGCCGGCCGCCCCGGCTTGCGGCAAGGATCACGGCTTGTTCTGCCCACTTGTCCTCGCGGTTTGGCGGCACTGGCCCGGAGTGCATGATCCAGGCGATGTTTCAAAGCCGAATCAGCCTCGAAGTCCCCTGTCTGAATGATGGGAACGGGTGCCCTCGTCCACTACGCTTGCATGAAACTGCCACACCACTGAAACCGGGGGGGAATCATGGGTGAGTGGAACCCGTGCGGGCCGCACGAGCCTGCCGAGCTTCTATTGTGCGAGGCGCCTGAACCAGTTGGAACACCGACGCCAAGGTCGACCCAGAAGCGGCCCAAGGCGTCACGTGTCGCACCACCCTGGACAACACCCATTGTGTGGCCCGGCAGTTTCGAGTGCGACGCCATGGCCGGACACCGCGAGCCTGCGGGCGGGGACCGTCTGACGGGCGCGGATGATCCGCTGCTGGGCTGCCTGTTGCTGCTCAACCGGGTATGGCAGCGGCCAATACCGACGGGCGTCCTGAAAGAGCTGCCACACCGCCTCACGTTGCCGCAGCTGGGCGACGCGGCGGCGCACGCGGGCTTGTCGACCCGGCTCGCGGAGATGGAGTTGGACACGATCCCTGACCGCGTACTACCGGTAATCCTGCTGCTACACAAGCGCAGACCGTGCGTACTGCTGGAGCGCCGCGAGCACGGACGCCTGCTGGTCGCGCTGCCGGGTTGGGGCGGCGGTGAACAGGAGGTTAGTCGGGATGAGTTGCTGGCCCAGTACAGCCGGTACGCCATCCTGGTACAGCCTTTATCGCAGGCAGAAGGGCGGGCAGAAACGCAGGCAGAAATGCAGGCAGAAATGCAGGCAGAAGCGCAGGCGGAAACTCAGGCAGAAGGGCAGGCAGACATGGAGCCAGCGCAGCCGGGCCGTTCGACCGGTACCGCGACGCGCCCATCCTGGCGCCACCATTGGGACCGGCTGACTGCCTCTGCGCACAAGGTGTTCCGGTCGCGGCGCAGGCGGCGTGCGGACGAGGCTGCCGTCATTCGCAGCTAGCCATGCCGGAAAGCGATGGGCGCCAAGCCTTTTCAGTCGCCCCAGAACAGGAAGCGCCGATGCCGCGGCGTATGGACCTTACGAGACGCCCGGGTCTCGGGACTGAAGCGCGCCTCCGGGTCGACCGCTCGTGCGCGCAGCGCCATGTCGTAGAACGCGCCCACCATCGGCAGGGCGCTGCGCGCGCCCTGCCCCCAGTAGTCGCCGAGCGTCACACGTCCATCATCGAAGCCCACCCAGGCGCCCGCGACCAGTTGGGGATGCATCAGAATGAACCAGCCGTCGGCATTGTCCTGCGTCGTGCCCGTCTTGCCCGCCACGTCGGCGCGAATGCCGAAGCGCGTCCGGATCTGCGCTCCGGTGCCCCGGACCACGACGTCGCGCATCACGTCGACGAGTGTTTGCGCTGCGCCTGCGGGTAGTGCCTGCTCCGGCGATGCGCTCTTAAATTCGGCGAGCACCTTGCCCTCGTGATCCTCGATGCGGGTGACCATGCGCGGCTCGACATAGGCGCCGCGGTTGGCAATCGTGCTGTAAGCCGAGACCATTTCCTTGAGCGTGACCGGGCTCGTGCCCAGCGCGAGCGACGGTACCCGTTCGAGCGCGCTTTCTCGCACACCCATCGCGTGCGCAAGGCGCGCGACCTTCTCGGGCCGCGTCTCCTGCATGAGTTGCGCCGTGACGCGATTACGCGAGTACACCAGCGCGTCGCGCAGCGTGACCGGCCGGCCAGTTGGCGGCTCCGCATCGGAAGGCCGCCACATCGCCTGCCCGCGCAGTGGGATGGCAACGCTGCGGTCTACGAGCGTATCGTCCGGGCGGGCGCCGTCCGCGAACGCCGCCCCGTAGACGAAGGGCTTGAACGTAGACCCGGGCTGGCGCCGGGCCTGCTGCACGTGATCGAACGGCGCGTCAGTGAAATCACGACTACCGACCCATGCCTTGATATCGCCGTTGCGCGGATCGATCGCGATGAATCCCGCCTGGACCTGGGTCTTGCTTCGGCAGAGGTCACGGACAAACGCCGGGTTCCTGCCTAGCCTCCTGAGCGCCGTCTCATCCGACCGACCCGCATCGCGTGCGGTGCGGTATTCCGGCGTTTGCCGCATGAACGTCCGGAACAGGTCGTTGTCCGGCCCACAGCCCCGGCGTTCGCTCCAGGCCTCATTCGCAATCCATTGCAGCTGGCTGGCCTGCCAGTCCACCGCCTGCAACGCCATGGCCTGCAGCCGGAAATCTATGGTCGTGCGCACGACCAGTCCGTCGGCGTAGATGTTGTAGCCATTGCGCTCGGCCCATGCGATCAGCCATTTGCGCAACTGCACGGAAAAGTGCGGTGCTGCGCTTCTCGGCGCGGGCTGCACCGCGAAATTGACCCTGAGCGGTTGCCGGCTCAGCCAGATATGGGCATTGGGTCTGAGCTTCCCGTGCTTGCTCATCTGCCCAAGCACAGTGTTTCGCCGCTGCACGGCGCGCGACGGATTCAACACGGGGTTGTAAGTGCTGTTGGCCTTCAGCATGCCGACAAGTGTCGCGCCTTCGAGGATATCGAGCTGTTGGGCCGATTTGCCGAAGTAGGTGCGCGCCGCCATTTCCACGCCGTAGGCGTTGTACAGGAACGGTACATTGTTCAGGTACGTCTCGAGGACCTGGTCCTTGCTGTACACGGCTTCGATCTTGAGCGCCGTTATCGCCTCCCTGACTTTGCGCGCGAGGGTCGGCGCGCGGCCAACCTGGTCGGGGTACAGGTTGCGCGCGAGCTGCTGCGTGATCGTCGAACCGCCCTGGCGTTCGCCGGACAACGTATGCAGCGCAGCCGCCGCCATGCGCAGCCAGTCAATGCCGTGATGCTCGTAGAACCGGTGATCCTCGGTTGCGATCAATGCGTCCAGCACGTACGGCGAGATCTGCCTGAGCGACACCCACTCGCGATTGACCGGCTTGAACTCGTCGAGCACCCTGCCATCGGCGGACACGATGATCGCCGGGCGGTCGATGCGAGCTTTCCGAATGTCGCCGAGAGCCGGTGTGGACGGTACGAGCGCGAGCACGTACAGCAGGAACAGCGCGGGCACTGCAGCAAGGGTCAGCAAGATGCCTCGTCGCGTTGGGCGGCGAAGGCGGCGCAGTGCGCCGCTGAAGGCGCGCCTGGCTGTCAGGATGCTGGCAGCGGCCAAGGGTCGGATGCGGATGAGCCACCGTGCGCAGAACTCTCGAAACAACGATACAGGGCGGCGATTCACGACGGCGGGACGCTTGGCGGAAAGAGCGGGATCCTACCAAAGCACCGGAACCCGTCTGTTGCCAAATGCCCGCGTAAGTCGCGGCACTAACATTCGATTACATCTGTTTCATTTGGACAGAGTTACCGGCGTTTCCCACGAAGACTGGCTGTCGGACAAAGCCGGATAGCGCCGCGACAGGGGAGCGGTTAAATTGGGCCGCTCGATCGGGCATCTTCATGGGAGGCATAGGCATGCAAGACATTCTCATCCTGACCGTCGGCACTCTATTGCTCGCAGCCCTCCTCTTCCCTGGCCGCAAAAGCCGGCGAGGCAAGTAGACAAGCTCGCGCACACGGAACTCGTGCCGGCGGCGGCCAGGTCGCCGCCGGCAACCGGAACGTCGCATCTGGCATGGCTTGCCGCGGTGCTAGGTGTTGGCCTGCAGGGAACCGGCCGGCCGGCGCATTGCGCCCCGCGCCGCCCTGCTCTCCTTGGGACTGCAGCCAAATTGCGCGTGATACCAGCGCGAAAATCCGCTTGGCGCGGAGAAACCGAGCAGGGTCGCCACCTCGGTCAACGGGCGATCGCTCTCCAGGACATGGCGCGTGGCGAGTTCCGTGCGGATGTCATTGACGATCGACGAAAAGCTCTGCCCTTCTTCCGCCAGCCGGCGCTGGACCGTGCGGCACACCACGCCCAGGTGGTCCGCCACCTGCTCGATGGTGCAGCGCCCGCCGGGCAGCAGCAACGGGATGATGCGCCGCACGTCATCGAGCATGGTCACTTGCCGGGAAATGGCAAAGGCATCCACCAGTTGTTGCGCGTAGCGCGCCATGGCGGGATCGGCGGAGGGATTGCGGGCGTCGAGATCGGCCTTCGTGCAGATAATGCAGTTGAATTCATGGTCGAATTCGATGCAAGGTCCGAAAAACCGCTGGTGCGTACCGAGGTCGCGTGGCGCGGGATGTTCGAAGCAGACGCGCCGCGGTTCCCAGTCCGGTCCCAGCAGCTGCCGGATCAATCGCACGATGACCCCGAGTGCGAGCTCCGCCCTTTGGCGCGTGGGCTGATGGGCGTTGCCGGCGATGACCGCCTCGCGGATAATCACCAGCCCGTCGCATTCCTCGACCGCCAGCGAGAGCGCACTGTTGAGCAGGGTCTGATAGCGCATCAGGACGCGCAGCGAGTCGCGCAGGGTCGCCTGGTCGCGGATCAGCAATCCTACCGGCCCGAGGTTGGACAGCAGGCGCGACTCGGCCATGCACAGTCCGAAACTTTCATTGCCCGACAGGGTCGCGGACGCCTGCAGCAGCCGCCCGACGCGCTCGCCCGGGATCATCAGGTCCGGCTCGCGCAGGACGCTCGGGCTCAGGCCCGCGTCAAGGAGCATCCGCACCGGATCCAGCCCGGCAGCCAGGGCGACCTCGCTGTAGTTGGTGAGGGCCGCAGCGCGGACAAGAGACGACATGGCAGGGCCGAGTGAAACAGTGACAGGGAATGATAAAAGCCTGTCATCCACTGTCAAGCGGGAGAAACCCGTGGCGTCCGGCCTCCGGCGGCGATTATCCGGCGGCGATTGCTGCCGGGATCACCAGCAGATGGCGGACGCCTGCCGCGGCGCCTTTCAGCGCCCCATGCGGCGGTCATAGCTGCGGGAAACGCGCTCGATCAGGCCTGGATCGCGCGTGCTTGCGGCATTGAACTCCACCCGCACGCTGCCGTCGCCTTGCTGGCGGACAGTGGCCGTGACGGTATCGCCATCTTTGCTGCCGACGACCGTGCCGGCCATCGCGTCCTGATTGGCGATCACCAGGCCCTGGTCGCGCATGGCATCCGCGGCCGCATAGAACGAACGATCGTAGCTGGCCGGCGCGCCCGCCGTGGGTGGATAGCCATAGTACGTGCAGCCCGCCAGCGACAGCATGGCAGCGGCAATCAGGGCAATGCGCGTGGGCTTCATGGTGGTACGCTCCTCTTCCAGTGGTGGCCGTGGCCAGGGGGCCGGCGCGCCCAGGGCCTCGCGAAGCACCGGACGTCTGCTTCGTGCCTGCTTCGTGCGGCTATGCCATCAGAAGCGCCTCATATTCTTCCCGGAACTGGTCGAGGGAGCTGTCTACCACCGTCACGGCGCCGTCGATCAGGCCGCAGCGTCCGCTGCCGGGAAGGATGCGGCACAGGTTTTCCAGCGCTTCCACGTCGGCGCGCACGCCGCGGCCGGTATCGATCCGGTTGAGCAGGCGCATCAGCTGGAAGGTGCCGCCCTTGCATGGCGGGCACTGGCCGCACGAACCCTGGGCGAAGAAGCTCACGTACTCGGCCACCTTGCGGACGATGCTGGTGCCTTCCGACACCACGATCATCGCGCCGGTCCCCAGCCGCGAGCGCCGCTGCCGCACGGAATCGAAGTCCAGTGCCACGTCGAGGTCGCGCTTCGTCAGCAGGGTATTGGAAGGCCCGCCCGTGAAGACCGCCTTGAATTCCTTGCCCTGGAGCATGCCGCCGCCATGCCCGAACACCAGCGTCTCCAGGCTCGTGCCCATCGGCAGCTCATACAGCCCGGGCCGCAACACGTCGCCCGACAATGAATACAGCTTGGTGCCGGCGGCGTTGCCGATGCCGAGACTGCGATACCACTGCGCCCCGTGGCGCATGATGCCGGGCACGTGGGCCAGCGTCTCGGTGTTGTTGACGACGGTGGGCGCGCCATGCACGCCGTGCTGGGCCGGGAAAGGCGGCTTGCGGCGCGGGAACGGGAACCCGCCCTCGACGCTTGCGATCACCGCGGTTTCCTCGCCGCCGATGTACAAGCCGGAGCTCGGCACGACGCCGAGCGATACCGGCCCGCCTACCAGTTGCGCCAGCTCGGCGAACTGCGCGTGCGCCTGCCACTGCCGCACGGCCTGGCGCGTCATGTCCAGCGCAAGCGGCTGGTGCGGATTGACGTACAGCACGACATGGTTGGCACGGGTGGCGGCCGCGGCGATCAATGCGCCCTCGATCACCTGGTGCGGCGTATGCTCCAGCAGGAACCGGTCCTTGAACGTCCCCGGCTCGTCTTCATTGCCATTGCAGATGATGTATTTGTCGCCATCCGGGGCCGCTGCCACCGGTGCCCATTTGCGATGCGTGGCGAAGCCGGCGCCGCCCATGCCGCGCAGGTCCGCCTGTTCGATTTCGGCGATGATCGTGGCCGGATCGCGCAGCGCCCTGGCCAGCCCCTCTCCGCCGCCCCGCGCAAGCCAGCGCTCCAGGTCCGCACCGACGCGGATTTCCTTGTTGAGGAGTACCTGATTCAGGGGTTCCATCGCGCGCTCCGTCGATCGCTCACCGCGTGCCGCCGACCGTGCGGCCCCGTACGCCGGCGCCCAATCCGGCATCGACACGCAGGTCGAAATGCGCGTAGCCGGGGAACAGCTGCGGTGCCTTGACATGCAGCGGCAGCCCGGCGAGCGTCAGTTCCCGCTGCCACGCATGCACGTGGCCGATGCCGGCGCGCACGGCCATCGCGCCGCGCCCTGCCTGTGCCGCGCTAACTCCGGCACGCCGGCCCATGCTCAGGATGTCGAGCAGCGCGTTGCCCATCAGCCGGTTGCGCCCGTGGATGCCGCCCGTGACCTCGCCCACGCAGTAAAGTCCCGGCACGCTGGTCGCGCCGTCCTTGTCGATGGCAACGCCACCATTCTGGTAATGCAGGGTCGGATAGACCAGGAAAGGCTCCTGCGCCGCGTCCTGCCCGCACTTGTGCGCGAGATGGCGCAGCGTGACCAGGCGCTTGGCCAGGATGCCGGGGTTTTCCATTTGCAGCGTCGGCGTGTCGAGGAAGACCCCGACCTGCCCGCCCCGCTCGATGCCGCGGCCCTGCGCGCATTCGCGCAGGATCGCGGAGGCCACAATGTCGCGCGGCTTGAGCTCATCGACGAAGCGCTCGCCCTCGCCGTTGATCAGCCGTGCGCCGGCCGAGCGCGCGGCCTCGGAGATCAGGCCGCCCGCCAAGTGCGGCGGGTAGGCGATGCCGGTGGGGTGGTACTGGAACGAATCGAGCTCGCGCAGCCGCGCGCCGAGCCGATAGGCAAGCACCAGACCGTCCGCGGTCGCGCCGTAGTGATTGGACGTGGGGAAGCTGTTCAGGTGCAGCCGCCCCGCCCCGCCGGTGGCGAGAATCACGGCACGGGCGCGCACCAGCATGAAGGTGCGCCATTCGAGGTTGTAGATCACGGCGCCGGCGCAGCGGCCGCGCTCGTCGGACAGCAGCTCGACCGCGGGGCAGCGGTTCCACACTGCAACCCCGGGCTCCAGGTCCACCGCCTCGCGCAGCACGCGCATCATCTCCAGCCCGGTGTAGTCCCGATAGGACAGGATGCGCGCGGCCGACGCCCCGCCCGGCTTCTTGCGCAGCAGGTTGCCGCCAAAGGGCCGGTCTTCTTCCTGGTCGAACATCATGCCCAGCCGGATCAGCCAGCGGATCACGTCGGGCCCGTCCATCACCATCTGCGCAACAAGCTCGGGCTCGCCGCGGAAATGCCCCGCGCGCAGGGTGTCCTCGAAGTGAAGCTGGGGACTGTCATCCTCGCCGATGGCCGCCTGGATGCCGCCCTCGGCCATCACGGTATTGCTGTCGCCAAGACGCAGCTTGGTGGCAAGGATCACCTGCGCGCCCTGCCCGGCGGCGGTCAGTGCCGCCGCGCAGCCGCCCCCGCCGCCGCCGATGATCAGCACATCGGTGGAGACCAGCTGCGCACCGGCGATGTCGACATCGTCGATCAGCGCGTTAGCCTGCAGGCAGCGCGCGAGATCCGGCTGGCAGGGTTCGCCGCGGTTCACGCCGACGGCCAACGCGACGCGCGCATTGGGCCCGTGGTCGGGGTGATAGGCCTTGAGCAGGGCGTCAACGTTGGTCTCGTCGCTGCGCATCGGCGCGGCCACACCGGGCCGGTAGCGCCGGCGCGCTTCGTCGTAGGGGATGCCGGTCGGCATGGTCGTGTGCCTCCGTCAGCGCGGCGGCTGTGCGCCGGGCGCGTCGAAGTCGATCGTCATCGCCCCGCTTTCGATCTGCTGCAGGCGCAGCATCAGGTTTGCCGGCCGCAGTGTCTGCGCCGCGATCATGCGGCGCACGAACAGGCCGAGATGATTGGGGCGGATGTGTTCCGGGCAGGCCAGCGTGCAGAGGTTGCACATGACGCATTCGTCGAAGACCTGGCTGGCAGCGGTGAGCTTGCCTTCGACGGCGAACTGCACGCCCTGCTGGACCTCGAGTTCCTTCGGGCAGGCGCGGTCGCAGCCGCTGCAGTGGCGGCAATGCGCGGCCTCGGGGAAGGTCGTGGAGATCGCCTGCAAGGCCTCCCAGCTCTCGCCGATCTCTTCCATGCGGTAGACGTGCCGCTCCGTCGCCGTAAAGTAGTCCAGGAACGCGACCTGCATGCCGTCTTCGACGAGCGTCTCGCACGCCAGCGCCGTGCGCACGTCCTGCTCGCCGCTGCGCCGCACCATGACCCGGCACGAGCCGCACACGCCCTGGCCCATGCATCCCACGCCTTCGACCAGCGTTTCCCCCGCGTGCAGGAAGGCCTGCAGGATGGAGCAGTTCGCCGGTGCTTCGATCTGCCGCCCTTCGATGCTCAGACGTACCATCGCATGCCCCGTGGAATCGGCGGCGCCCACTTCACACTGGCGCCAGGGTCGAAAAGGTCATATAAAACCATAGCACACCGAAGGTCTTTGCCTAAGGGAGCCGTAATGGAAACCTGGCTGAAGGCGCTTGCGCCCGTCATTGCAGCGATCGTAGTCGCCGTGATCCCGGCGCCAGAGGGACTTGCGCTGCACACGTGGCTATACTTCGCGATCTTCGTGGGCGTCATCGTCGGGCTGATGCTCGAGCCGCTGCCCGGCGCCGCCATCGGCCTGCTGGCGGTGACGCTGGTGACGGTGCTGTGCGAATGGGTGTTCTACAGCCCCGAGCAACTCGCAATGCCAGGCTTCAATCCTGCGAACGCGGCCCTGGCGTGGGCACTTTCCGGATTCGCCAACAGCACGGTGTGGCTGATCTTCGGCGCCTTCATGTTCGCGCTCGGATACGAAAAGACCGGGCTGGGCCGGCGCATCGCCCTCTTGCTGGTGCGGGCCATGGGGCGCAGGACGCTGACGCTGGGCTATGCGGTGATGATGGCCGACGCACTGCTGGCGCCGTTCACCCCTTCCAATACCGCGCGCAGCGGCGGCACGATCTTTCCCGTCATCCGCAACCTGCCGCCGCTCTATGACTCGAAGCCGAACGATCCGTCGGCGCGGCGGATCGGCTCGTACATCATGTGGACCGCGATTGCCAGCACGTGCGTAACCAGTTCGATGTTCCTCACCGCGCTGGCGCCCAACCTGCTCGCCGCCGAGCTGATCCGCAAGACGGTCCAGGTCGACCTGAGCTGGATGCGGTGGTTCATGGCCTTCGCGCCGGCAGGCATCGTGTTGTTGCTGGCCGTGCCGCTGCTCGCATACCTGCTGTATCCGCCGGAAGTGAAGCAAGGCACCGAGGTGCCGGCCTGGGCGGCGCAGGAACTGCAGAAGATGGGCCCGCCAAACCGGCGCGAGCTGCTGCTTGCCCTGCTGGTGCTGATCGCGCTGGCGCTGTGGATCTTCGGGGACAAGCACGTCAACGCGACCACCGCGGCGCTGATGGTGATTGCCCTGATGCTGGTGACCGGTGTCGTGACCTGGGATGACATGCTGTCCAACAAGCAGGCGTGGAATACCCTGGCCTGGTTTGCAACGCTGATCGCGCTGGCCGACGGCCTGAGCCGGACCGGCTTCGTCAAATGGTTTGCCGACACCATGGCAAGCCACATGAGCGGCCTGTCGCCGATGACGGCTGCGGTAACGCTGGTGCTGGTCTTCTATTTCACGCACTACATGTTCGCCAGCGTCACCGCCCATACGACGGCAATGCTTCCGGTCATGCTCAGCGTCGGCTCGACCATTCCCGGCCTGCCAATGGAGTCCTTTGCGCTGATGCTGGCCCTGACGCTGGGCATCATGGGCATCCTGACGCCTTATGGCACCGGTCCGAGCCCGGTCTACTTCGGCAGCGGCTACCTGCCCGCCGGTGATTACTGGCGGCTTGGCGCCATGTTCGGCGTGATCTACATCGCCGCGTTCCTGGCGCTCGGCGTGCCGCTGCTGCTTTGAAACGGAGCCCTCCAGCCATGCCCTACGAACCGAGTCCCCCGCATAAGCCGGCGATTGCGCGATCCCGGGGTTTTTCGCCTGGTGCAGCCACCGCCGTGGCCTGCCTTTGCCTGCTCGCACCAACTCCGGCGCATGCCCAGGCGCGCCAGGTCTTCGCTTCGCCCGATGCGGCAATGGCGGCTTTCGGCCAGGCGGTGCGCGCCGACGACGAGGCCGCCATGCGCCGCATGCTGGGGCCGAAATTCCGCGACATCATTCCGCCGGCCGGCGCCGAAGTACGGAAACGGTTCGACACCGCCTGGGCGGAATCGCATCGCTTGCAGCAGGCGGACAAACATGCCCTCATCGCGGTCGGCGACGATGGCTGGACCCTGCCGGTGCCGCTGGTCAAGGCGCCAGGCGGCTGGCAATTCGACACGCGGGCGGGTGTCGAGGAAATGCGCGTGCGCCGCATCGGCCGCAACGAGCTTGCGGTGATCCAGACCATGCAGGCGATCTGCGATGCTCAAGCGGAATACGCCCAGGCGATGCACGATGGCGAGAAGCGGCTGGTCTACGCCAGCAGGCTGTCCAGCACCCCGGGCAAGCATGACGGGCTTTATTGGCCGACCACCTCGAACGAGTCACCGAGCCCGCTCGGCCCGGCTTTCCGCGACGCCGGCACGCGCAATGCAAGCAAGGACGGTTACCACGGCTACCACTACAAGCTGCTGACCGCGCAAGGGCCGCATGGCGACGGCGGTGCGCTCAATTATGTCGTCGACGGCAAGCTGTTCGGCGGCTTCGCGGTCATGGCCTGGCCGGTGCGCTACGGCGACACCGGCGTGATGAGCTTCATCGTCAGCCACAAGGGGCAAGTGTACGAACGCGACCTGGGGCCCAACAGCGCGGCCAAGGCCGCTGCAACGAAAACCTTTGACCCAGCCCCGGGCTGGAGGAAGGTGTCGCCATGATCCATCGCATCCTCACCATGGCCTGCTGCGGCGTACTGGCACTGGCCGGATGCCAGGGCGCCGGGCCGCCGGCCGCAACGCCGGCGTCCGCGCTGCCTGGCGGCGGCCCGACCCAGGTCCAGCGCGAACCCGCCCCGTACAAGGCAGAAGAAATCGAGGCCCTGGTCGCCCCGATTGCGCTCTACCCCGATCCGCTGCTGTCGCAGGTGCTGATGGCGTCCACCTATCCGCTGGAGGTCGCCCTCGCCGCGCGCTGGCTCAAGGAGCGCCCTGACCTGAAGGGCGATGCCGCGGTCAAGGCGGTGCAGAACGAGACCTGGGACGTCAGCGTGAAATCGCTGGTGGCGTTTCCGCAGATCCTTGGACCCATGGGCGACAAGCTGGACTGGACCCAGAAGCTGGGCGATGCCTTCCTGGCCCAGCAGAAGGACGTGATGGCTGCGGTGCAACGCCTGCGCGTGCGCGCCCAGCAGGCCGGCCACCTCAAGTCGGGGCCGCAGCAAACTGTGATCGTGGAACCCGCGACCGCGGCCGAATCCACGCAGCAGACCATCGTGCGCATCGAACCGGCGCAGCCCGACGTGATCTACGTGCCGGTGTATGACCCCGCCATTGTCTATGGCGGCTGGGGCTATGCAGGATACCCGTACTACTATTGGCCACCCTACGGACCCTACTATCCTGGCGACGCCTTCCTTGGCGGCATCGCATGGGGCGTCGGCCTGGCCGCGGCCGTCGCCATCTTCGGCGACTGCGACTGGAACAACGGCGGCGTCCATGTGGAGCACCACAAGGCCCGCAATATCGACCGCAACTTCGACGCCAGCAAGCTGGACCAGGGCCGCTGGCAGCACGACGCGCGGCACCGCCAGGGGGTGGCCTACCGCGACAGCGCCACGCGCGAACGATTTGGCAGGAGCACCGCCGATGCGTCGGGCCGCGCCGGCTTCCGCGGGCGCGACGCCACCGGCGGCCGGGACAACGGCTTCCAGGGCGTGGGCCGCGGCGGCAGTGCCGTGCAGCGTGATGTCAGCCGCGGAAACCAGAGCCTGCACTCGGGCGGCGGCCGGGCCGGCGGATTTGGCGGCGGACGCGGCGGAGGCTTTGGCGGCGGGCGTGGTGGCGGTGGACGACGTTAGGGAACCAATGCCCGTTTGGAGTGGTGCACTGGCACCTGGCTCCCGACATGACCGGATTCCCGAAGCGCAAGGGAAATCCATCGGCACAAAGACGCAGAATATCCATCCTCGCGCCCCCTCCTTCGCGCGCTGGAATGACGCCGGCGCCAGTCGCGTCAGCCGAGAGATCCTTATTCTTGCCGGCTAGCCGCCCTGATTTGACCACGATCAAGTCCGAATCATCCAGCGCCGTTTCCTGGCGCCGAACGCAAAGCTTCTGGCATGGAAAGCAAAGTCCGGACGTAGCCCCCACGCTTACCTTGATGACAACGCAATATGCGTTGGACCCATATCAAGAGGAGACACAGAATGGCTACACCCGGTTATTGCATTGCGCATCTTGTTGCCGAAGTCTGCCTTGCTGAATTAGCACATTCCGATTCAGTCATGGTGCGTTCGGAGGCCGAATGATGCGCGTAGAACAACTGACCGCCAGCATCGGCGCCGAACTCGTTGGCGTGAAACTCTCCGATGCCATTCATGACGATGGCTTGTTCAATGAGATCCGCGCCGCGTTGCTGCGGCACAAGGTTCTGTTCCTGCGAGACCAGGATATTTCTCGCGCCGAGCATGTCGCGTTTGCCGAGCGCTTTGGCAAGCTCGAAGACCATCCCGTTGCCGGCAGCCATCCGGAGCATCCGGGTCTCGTCCAGATCTACAAGCGGCCGGACCAGCCGATGGACCGCTACGAAAACGCCTGGCATACCGATGCCACGTGGCGCGAGGCACCTCCGATGGGCTGTGTCCTTCGCTGTGTAGAAACCCCTCCGGTCGGCGGCGACACGATGTGGACGAACATGGTTCTCGCGTACGAGAACCTGCCCGGTCACGTCAAGGCGCAAATTGCCGGCCTGAGAGCACGTCACAGCATCGAGGCGAGTTTCGGCGCGGCCATGCAAATCGAGAAGCGCCTGGCGCTGAAGGCGCAGTACCCGGATCCCGAGCATCCGGTGGTACGAATCCACCCGGAAACCGGCGAGCGGATCCTCTTCGTCAATGCCTTTACCACGCATCTCACCAACTTCCATACGCCTGCGTACGTGCGCTATGGCCAGGATTACAACCCCGGTGCGGCCGACCTGCTGCGTTACCTGGTGAGCCAGGCCTTCATTCCCGAATACCAGGTGCGCTGGCGCTGGAAGGCCAACAGCATGGCGATCTGGGACAACCGCAGCACCCAGCACTACGCGGTAATGGACTACGCGCCCTGCCATCGCAAGATGGAGCGCGCCGGCATTGTCGGCGACAAGCCGTTCGGCATTGGCGAGAAGCCATTCGGAATCGGCGAGGGCGAAGTCAAGCGACACGCCGCACAGCCGGCCCAGGCCTGAACTATTTATCCCAAGGAGAGAGACATGGATTTCATCGACGGTTCGCTGTTCCCGGAGAACCAGCAGAAGCTGGTCATCACCGCAGCCCCTTATGGCCCGGAATGGATGCCTTCGGATTTTCCGCAAGATATTCCGGTGACGATGGAGGAACAGATCCAGAAGGCAGTGGACTGCTACAACGCCGGCGCTACCGTGCTGCACGTTCACGTACGCGAAGCCGATGGGAAAGGCTCGAAGCGCCTGTCCAAGTTCAATGAGTTGCTTGCCGGCATCCGGGCACGCGTGCCGGACATGATCCTGCAAGTGGGCGGATCGATCTCGTTTGCGCCGGAGAGCGAGGGGGATGTGGCCAGGTGGCTGTCGGACGATACTCGCCATATGCTTGCGGAACTGAAGCCGACGCCGGACCAGGTGACGATCGCGATCAACACCAACCAGATGAATGTGGTCGAGCAGATGTGCGCGGCAGATGTGGCCGGAACGTCCCTGGCCGAGCCGGCTAATTATCGCGCCTATCGCGAGATGACCATCCCCGCCGGACCGGAATGGGTGGAAGAGCATATCCGCCGGCTCAGCAGCAACGGCATCCAGACCCACTTCCAGCTTGCCAACATCGCGCAACTTGAAACGGTAGAGCGGATGATGCGCCGGGGCACCTGCAACGTGCCACTGATCCTGACCTGGGTGGCAATCGGCGGCGGCTTCGAAGCGCCCAACCTCTACAACCTGGCGAACTTCGTGAGGGCCTGCCCCAACGGCTCGGTGCTGACCCTGGAAACCTCGATGCTCAACGTGCTTCCGCTCAACATGATGGCTATCGCCATGGGGCTGCACGTGCGTTGTGGTATCGAGGACAACATCTGGACGCAGCGGCGGGACCGCAAGACGGGCACGGTCGAACAGATCGAGCAACTCGTGCGCATCTCGCGGGAGTTCGGCCGGGACGTTGCCAGTGCGAAGGAAGCGCGTGAGATCTACAAGATCGGCACGTTCTACGACGGCGCCGACGAGACGCTGGCGCAGAATGGTTTCGCGCCGAACCGCAAGCCTGGCCAGGTCGGGTTCACCCAGCACGCACGCCGTTGATCTGAAAGGATCAGGCCGCGTGGAGGTACAGAGATCCTCCGTCCCTGTACCTGCCCTGATCGCGTCTAGCATGTGAAGCGCCCGCACCCGGCGCGCTCCACCTGCTGGGGAAGACAGTCGGCTCGTTATATCCAGCCGGATATTCATGTATGGATAGCACGATGTCACGCGAAGATTCCATGAGCCTGCAGTATCCGGAGACACGCGCGCAGGTGTCGGCCACAACCAGCACCGGCCCTCGCTTTACGATACTCGTGGGCGGCCTTGTGATGCTGGGCCAATTCGCCATCGGGACCTATCTACCAGCCTTCGGCTCGCTCAGCACGTCTTTGTCGGCCAGTCCGGCACAAGTACAGCAGTCTCTGACGGCATACATGCTTCCTTTCGGGCTGATGATGCTGTGGCATGGAGCAATCTCCGACGCAATCGGGCGTCGCAGATCCGTCCTCGCCGGACTCGCGCTGTTCGCCCTGGGGTCGCTGGTCTGTGCAGCGGCTTCGCAAATAGAGACCCTGTACGCCGGCCGCATCATGCAGGGGCTGAGTGCGGGAGTTGGGGCCGTCGTTGGCCGGGCCATGGTCCGGGACGTTGCCAGCGGGGCAACCGCTCAAAGGCAACTGGCACTGGTCGGCATGCTGTTCGCGCTGGCCCCGGCGCTGGCACCAGTCTGCGGTGGCTGGCTGCTGGCCTGGGCGGGCTGGCGCAGCATCTTTTTCTTTCTTGCTCTGCTGTCCGCAGGCTTGCTCGGGGCCTGCTGGCTTTGGCTGCCTGAAACCCTGCCGCCACCTGAACGGCATGTGCTGCATCCCATCCGGCTTGCTCAGGCGTATGGCAACGTTCTTTCGCATCGCAGCTTTGTGTTGTTGGCGCTGGCCAATGCTAGCGTCAACATGGCCATCTACGTCTATGTACTCGGTGCTCCCAGTTTCGTTACGCAGCACCTCGGATTGAATGCGCAATCCTTCGCATGGCTGTTCGTGCCGATTGTTGCGGGATTGCTGCTAGGCTCGCTCGCGCTATTTCGTCTTGCTGGCAGGGTGAGCCCATGGAAGACCATCGCGGGGGGGCACATCGTCATGTTCGCCGCGGCATTGGTCAATCTTTCCCTCGGCGTGTTCCATGCATCCGCGCTGCCGTGGATCGTGACGGCTCTTCCCTGCTTTGCCTTCGGCATGATGCTGACCCAGCCGAGCCTGCAATTGCTGGCTCTGGATTGCGCCCCGGCGCGCCGAGGCCTGGCGGCCAGTTGCTACCTGACGTTTCAACAGGTCGGGAATGCGTTGTTGTCCGCGCTGGTCATGCCGCTCCTTGCTGTCTCCCTTACGCGAATGGCACTTGGCATGCTGTCGATCCAATGCCTTGGCGCGCTCCTGGCCTACTTGGCGCTACGTTCAATGGACCGATCGCAATCCATGAATGGGGCCGGCGGATCTGGCGGCGGGAGAGGCGGGAGAGGCGGGAGAGGCTAGCGGGAGCCGGTGCGAACGCCTCTGTCCGCTCTGGTTTGGACCTGCTTCAGGGACTCGCCCGCGTGCGCCGCATCAGCGCCACGATCGAATCCAGCCGCGTCCGGTCGCACGCCAGCGGCATGCCGTCGGCGAACATTGGCTGGGCCAGGCGCGTCAGCACGTCGCCCGGCGGCGCTTCCACCACCAGCCGTGCGCCATTGGCATGTGCCAGCAGCATGGTTTCATGCCAGCGCACCGGCGTGGCCATGTTCAGCGCCAGGTCGTCGGCGATCCTGCGCGGGTCGCGCAGCTCGCGCGCCTTGCTGGCGCTGAAATAACGCAGCGAGGGCGCGCACAGCGCCACGCCCTGCATGGCCTGTTGCAGCGCCTGCGCCGCGGCATCGAGCAGCGGGCAATGCGATGGCACATGGATGGCGACCGGCTTTGCGGCCTGCGCGCCGGCGGCAAGCGCCAGCGCTGATACCTCGGCCATCGCCGCCTCGCTGCCGGCGATCACGATCTGCGTCGGGGCGTTGAAGTTAGCCAGGTATACCGGCCGTTGCGGCGAGCACACCTGCGCCACCAACGGTGCGAGCCGGTTGCGGTCGAGCCCCAGGATGGCGGTCATGCCGTAGCCGGCGGGATAGGCCTGCGCCATCAGTTCCCCGCGCAGGCGCACCAGGCGCAAGGCATCGGCAAAGGAGAGCACGCCGGCAGTCACCGCGGCGGCATACGCGCCGATTGAAAGTCCGGCCACGGCGTCGGCGCGGGCGTCGTAAGCGGCCAGGCATCGTGCCATCGCCACGCCCGACGTCAGCAGGCACAGCTGCGTCCAGACCGTCGATTGCAGGCGCTCGGGCGTATCCATCCCTGCCGCCGGTACTTGCAGGACCTCCTCCGCTTCGGCCAGCACCGCCGCCACTGCCGGGTCGGCTGGCAGGTCCTTCAGCATGCCGGGGCGCTGTGTCCCCTGCCCGGGGAACGTGATCAGGACTTGCATGGCGATGGCTGCCACGGATCGTCGCACAGGCACGGTCCGTGGTCCGTCTTCAGCAGCACCCTGCCCCCGCTGCGCAGGCGTTCCAGCAGCGAAAAGCCGCCGTACGGTGTCGCGATCTGGATGTCGACGCGGACCGGCGCGTTGCGCTGCAGTTCGCCAAGCAACTCGAGATGGCCCGCCGCCAGCGGCTGGTCTGCCGTCACGACCAGATCCAGGTCGCTGTCGGCATGCAGCACGTTCTGCGCGCAGGCCAGCGAGAAGCCGGCGCTGCCGGTCACGCCCCAGCGGATGCCTGCGGCGTCGAGCCGGCCGGCGATGGCCTCGAGCGCGCGGATTGCCGGCAATGCCGCCAGGTCCGGGCGCAGGCGCCAGGCGCGCTGGGCGGCCAGCTCCATCGGCGTGACGAGCTTGCGCATCGCCGACGGCGCAATCCACGTGCCGAAGCGCTCTGCACGCGAGCGGCCGCGCAAGCCAACGGGGATCTCCCCCGGCCGGCGGCCGTCGCGACGCACGACCACCGGCGTGTCGTGCAGCGCCGGCAGCGAGACCCACGCCGGCAGCGCCGCGCCCTCCAGCGCGCTGGCCGGGTCGTCCAGCCAGACCAGGTCGTGCGGCGCGGGCGGCGCGAAATTCACGCTTGCCATTGCCGGGACAGGCACGCGCGTACCTCTGCCGACGCCTTCCGGTTGGCCCCGCCGAGGCGGCCTTGCAGGCCCGGCGTCGGGTCGCGGCGGATGTCGGCCAGCGCGGACAGGATGGTGTCGCGCGCGAGGAGCGCATCGGCCGCCACCGGCGCACTGGCCGACTCGACCTCGATCAGCCGCCACAGGATGCCCAGCGTGGCGAAGTTCTCGATGTCGTAGGCCATCGGCGGTACTGTCGACGCCAGCGCCTCCAGGTCCTCGACCGTGCGCATGGTGATGCGGGCCGCGGCTTCCTTGCCCATCGCATGCACCAGCACGCCCGGGTCATTGAGCGCGATGATCCGGTTGGCCTGGTAGCCGTGCGCGAGGAAGGCGCCCGACATGGCGCGCCCGACAATCAGCGCCACCACCGGATGCCCGGCCAGGCGTGCCTCGGCATACGCGGCCACCGCGCCGGCCAGCGACTGGTGGATGCCCAGTGCCTCCTCGCGCCGGCCGTAGGCCTGGCTGGGCGTATCGACGATCGCCACGATGGCGCGCTTGACCGGCGCGGCGCGGTCCGCCTCGATCGCCTCGCGCACCGCGCGCGCCAGCGACCAGCCCTCGAGCAGTCCGGCTTCGCCGTTGCGCGCGCGCGGGAAGCGGCTGGCGGCATCGGGCACCAGCGCAATCCAGCGCACCGCGGCGCCGGCCAGTTCGCCGTCGGCCACCTGCACGGAATCCGGATAGCCCGGCTGGCGCGACGCCGCCGGCGCCAGCGCCTGCAGCCAGCGTTCGCCGCGGCTGGCTTCGCGCGCGGCAGCGGGATGAAGTGGTGCGTTCATGCGTCGGTCCCCCGTTGAAACAGTGCCTGCACCTGGGCGGGCGTGGGTTGGGCGCTGGCGTCGTACGCCTGCAGCGCGGCCAGGTATCGCGCGACTTGCTCGCTGCGATGGCTGGCGGCGACCGGCCCGCGCAGCAGCGCGGCAACCTGCGCGCGCATTGCGTCGCAGTCGTCGTCGACATACGCATCGGCGAAACCGGTGGCGACGCGCTGCGCGCCGCCGGTGAAGCTCCAGATAAAAGGCCGGTCGCGCGACTCGTACTCGGCGATGCCCGCCTCCTGCTCGATCACGGCCGGGCCGTTCAGCCCCAGCCGGCCCTCCTGCGTCATCACCAGCGCGCTGCACAGGCCGGCTGCGATCGACATGCCGCCAAAGCAGCCCACCTGCCCCGCGATCACGCCGACCACCGGCTGGTAGCGGCGCAGGTCGACGATCGCCGCGTGGATCTCGGCAATCGCCGCCAGGCCAAGATTGGCCTCCTGCAGGCGCACGCCACCGGTTTCCAGCAGCAGCACCGCGCGCGTCGGTTCGCCGCGGCGGTTGTCTTCGGCCGCCAGTTCCAGCGCCCCGGCGATCTTGGCGCCACCGACCTCGCCCATGCTGCCGCCCTGGAAGGCCCCCTCGATGGCCAGCACCACCACCGGCATCCCGTCGATGCGCCCCTTGGCCACCACCACGCCGTCATCGCTCTGCGGCACCACGCCTTGCGGCGGCAGCCACGGCGACTGCAGGCCGTCGAACGGCCCCGCCAGTTCGCGGAAGGTGCCCGGGTCGAGCAATGCACGCGCGCGCTCGCGTGCGCCGAGTTCGATAAAACTGTTGCGCGCCAGCAGTTCCGCGGTGTTCATGCGCTGTCTCCTTGCTGCGGGCCGCCCAGCGCCTCGAACGCTTCCGCCAGGCGCATGCCGACCACGCCGGGCGTCGCGCCAAAGTCGTGGATGCGGATCTGCATCGATGCGCGCGGCTCGGCGGCGAAGACGCGCGAGAGCTGCGCATCCCAGACGCGGCCGTAGCCATTGACCGAGGTGGTGACCTCCACCGTGGTCCTGCCGCCCTGGCCCGGCTCGACCACTACCTCGAGGTCGCCCGACCCCACCACGCCGACCAGGACGCGTCCGGTAGCGGGTTGCCCCGCCGGGAATTCAAATCGCAGTTGTTCCATCACAGTCCCCTGAAGTCGTTTTTCGCTGCCGTCACGTTGGCCGTCCCGTCCAGTGACAGCCGGTCGAGGAAGATCGTCGCGGCCAGCAGGTCCGCCGCGCCGCCCGGCGAGGCCCTGCGGGCCAGCATGCCGGCATCGAGGCTGCGCAGATGGCGCCGCCCGGCGACCGTGCCCGCGCCGCCTGCCGACAACACCGCCTTCGCGCCGGCCTGCATGTAATCCAGCCCTTGCCGTCCTGACCGGGCCAGCACGCAGGTATCGTCCAGTTCGCTCATCAGCGCGAGCAGCGCGTTCAGGCGGGCCGTCGACTCGGTATCGCCGCGCGCGCGGCTGCGCTGCAGCGCCGGCAGCGCCAGCCGCGTCACGTGCGGGAAGCCCGCGCGCGCCTGGGCGCGCGCGCCGCCGACACCGTAGGCCAGACAGGCGAGTTCGCCCTTGTTGCCGGTGAGCCTTGGCCGGTGCCGGTCCGCCAGCGCGGCGATGGCGCCGGCCGTGGCGCTGATCGTCCCGGCACTGGCGGCCAGCCCTGCCGCGCTCGCGTGCGCCGCGGCGCCGACCAGCAGGCCGATGCACCAGATCGCTCCACGGTGCGTGTTGACACCGCCGGTGGCGGCCAGCATCACGGCCTCGGCCTCGCGGCCGAGCGCGCCCAGTTGTTCGCGCAGGCCATAGCCCACACGCGGCGCCCGCAGCCCGGCATCGGCCATGGCCGCGAACGACGGCCCCAGCGCGTGCGCCGAGCGCAGCATCAGCGGCAAGGTCAGGTCGGCATGGGCCCCGCTGCCGCGGCTGTCGACCAGGCCGGGCTTGGGCGAGAGCCGCGCTTCTTCGGCAATGGCGCCGACGGCGAGTCCCGCCAGCGCCTCGGCATGGGCCGAGGCCGCCGGGCGCTGCGCGGGCGCGTACGCGGCCTGCGCTTGCAGGATCCTTGCGGTGGCGGCTGCCATCACCAGCTCCGGAAGCGTGCCGGCGGCTCGTACAGCCCGCCGGACCAGTCGACCAGGTCGGCCATGCTCTTGGCCGCCAGCAGGCTGCGCGTGGCCTGGCTGCGCTGCACGCCCAGGTCTTCCGGCAGCGCGATCAGGCCGTCGCTGCGCATCCGGCGCGTGGTGGCGGGATCGTGCTTCAGGCCGATGGGCGTGACGCCGGCCACGGCGGCAATCATCCGGCGCCGCTCCTCCAGCGATTGCGCCTTGTAGAGGTAGGCGATGCCCTCTTCGGTCAGCACGTGCGTGACGTCGTCGCCGTAGATCATCACCGGCGCCAGCGGCATGCCGCTTTCGCGCGCGACCTCGACCGCATCCATCGATTCGACAAAGGTCGGCTTACCGCCGGCCTGGAAGGTCTCGACCATCTGCACCACCAGCTTGCGGCCGCGCGCGAGCGGGTCGTCGGTTTCGATCAGGTCGAGCCACGCCGGCGTCGGGTGGCGGCGCCCGCCCGGCTGGTGGCCCATGTTGGGCGCGCCGCCAAAGCCGGACAGCCGCCCGCGCGTCACCGTGGACGAATGGCCGTCGCCGTCGATCTGCAGCGTCGAGCCGATGAACAGGTCCACCGCATACTGGCCGGCAAGCTGGCAGAAGGCCCGGTTCGAGCGCATCGAGCCGTCCGCGCCGGTAAAGAAGACGTCCGGCCGCGCGGCGACGTAGGCTTCCATGCCCAGCTCGCTGCCGAAGCTGTGCACGCTCTCGACCCAGCCGGTCTCGATCGCCGGAATCAGCGTCGGGTGCGGGTTGAGCGTCCAGTACTTGCAGATCTTGCCCTTCAGCCCGAGCGACTCGCCGTACGTCGGCAGGATCAGCTCGATCGCCGCGGTGTTGAAGCCGATGCCGTGGTTGAGCGACTGCACCTGGTGGCGCTCGTAGATGCCGCGGATCGCCATCATCGCCATCAGCACGTGGACCGGCTTGATCAGCCGCGGGTCGCGCGTGAACAGCGGTTCGCAGAAGAATGGCTTGTCCGCCTGCACCACGTAGTCGATCCAGGAGCCCGGCACGTCGACGCGCGGCAGGCCCGCGGGATCGTCGACGATCTCGTTGACCTGCGCGATCACGAGCCCGTCGCGAAAGGCCGCGGCCTCGACCAGCGCCGGCGTGTCCTCAGTGCTCGGACCGGTGTAGAGGTTGCCCTGGCGATCGGCCTTGTAGCCGGCGATCAGCACCACATTGGGCACCAGGTCCACGTACAGCCGCGAATACAGCTCGATATAGGTATGGATCGCGCCGACTTCGAGCTGACCGTCCTCCAGGAACTGCGAGATGCGGATGCTTTGCGCCCCCGCGTACGAAAAATCCAGCTTGCGCGCGATGCCGCGTTCGAACAGGTCAAGGTGCTCGACCCGGCTGACGCTGGGAATGATCATGTGGAGCGCATTCACGCGCGCCGGATCGACCTGCGCCAGCGAGCGCGACAGGAAGTCGGCCTGCTTCTGGTTGTTGCCCTCCAGCACCACGCGGTCGCCGGACGCCAGCACGGCTTCCAGGAACGCGACGATGTCGCTGGTCGGCACCACCTTGCCGTCGGCAATGGCTGCGCCATTCTGCTTGCGGCGCGCCTTGGCTTGCCTGCGGGTATTCCACTGGCGGCCCGTGCTGGTGTTGGTCATCGCGTCTCCGGCTGGTGTCTGTCTGATGGCTCCACCTTAAACAGGCGGCGTCCGGCAAACAATCACGCCAGCAAATGAACCGTTACGCTGGCCGGAAGCGAGACCAGGGAGTGGGCGAAAAGCCGCCCGCGCCCCTACTGGTCGGCTTCGCGCATCGCCATCCGGCACGCCGCTGCCAGCGCCAGCAGGTTGGGATCGCGCTCGCGGCGGCGCAGGAAGTTCAGCGCGATGGTCTGCTTGATGTCGTACTCGCCGGCCAGCGGCACGAACGCCACATTGCGCGAATACACGCCCTTCACCCGGCCCGGCAGCAGCGTGTATCCGATGCCGCCGCCCACCAGGTTCATCAGCGAAAAGATGTCGCCGACCTTCATCACCACATTAGGCGTGAATTCGGCAATACGGAACGCCTCGACAAAGCCGCTGTAGGTGACGAAGCCCTCGCTCAGGCTGACGAAGGGCTCGTCGCGGCAGGCACGCAGGTCCACCGCGGGCATCGAGGCATAGGGCGAACCGGCCGGCGCGGCAAAGAAGATATCGTCCTCGAACAGCGGGATCGACTCGATCTCCGGATCGGGCTCGGGCACGGCCATCAGCGCGGCGTCGATCGAGCCCTGCTTGAGCTTCTGCAGCAGGTCCGCGTTCGATCCCAGCATCAGCTCGGTCTGCAGCTCCGGGCGCCGCAGCTTCAGGCCGATCACGATCCTGGGCACGGTCTGGACCGTGAGCGAATAGAGCGAGCCGATCTTGAGGTGGTCGGCCGAAAAGCCGGCGGCCTCGCGCGTGGCGCGGATGCCGTCGGCCATGGCCTTGAGCACTTCCCTTGCCGTATCCGCCAGCACATGGGCGGCGTCGGTCGGGATCAGGTTGCGGCCCTCGTGGCGGAACAGCGCGCAGCTGGTGCCCTCTTCCAGCGAGTGCAGCGCGCGGTGCACGCTGACCGTGCTGGTATCCAGGATCTCGGCCGCCTTGGCCAGGTTGCCCGATTCCATGAACGCCAGCAGGGCTTCGAGTTTGCGGAAGGTGATCTCTTCGCCGATGCGGATTCTCATGGGTCGGGGGGCTGTGGTTGGGGCAGGCTCCTATCTTAGCTGCGTGGCGGGCAATGCGCACCGCTAACTGGACTGGCCGAGTTGCGTGAGGATCGCCGGGTTCTCCAGCGTCGAGGTGTCCTGCGTGATTGCCTCGCCCTTGGCCAGCGAGCGCAGCAGGCGGCGCATGATCTTGCCCGAGCGCGTCTTGGGCAGGTTGTCGCCAAAGCGGATGTCCTTGGGCTTGGCGATCGGGCCGATTTCCTTGCCGACCCAGTTGCGCAGCTCGGTGGCAAGCTTGATGGCCTCTTCGCCGTTCGGGCGGGCGCGCTTGAGCACGACGAACGCGCAGATCGCCTCGCCGGTCATGTCGTCGGGACGGCCGACCACCGCGGCCTCCGCCACCAGCGGATTCGCCACCAGCGCCGACTCGATCTCCATCGTGCCCATGCGGTGGCCCGACACGTTCAGCACGTCGTCGATGCGGCCCATGATGGTGAAGTAGCCGGTGTCCTTGTCGCGGATCGAGCCGTCGCCCGCGAGGTAGAGCTTGCCGCCCAGCTCCTCGGGGAAGTAGCTCTTCCTGAAGCGCTCCGGGTCGCCCCAGATGGTGCGGATCATGGCCGGCCACGGGCGCTTGACCACCAGGATGCCGCCATTGCCGTTGGGCAGGTCATGGCCGGTCTCGTCGACGATGGCGGCCATGATGCCCGGCAGCGGCAGCGTGCACGAACCCGGCACCAGCGGCGTCGCGCCCGGCAGCGGCGTGATCATGTGGCCGCCGGTCTCGGTCTGCCAGAAGGTGTCGACGATCGGGCAGCGCTCGTTGCCGATGTTCTTGTAGTACCACATCCACGCCTCGGGATTGATCGGCTCGCCCACGGTGCCGAGCAGGCGCAGGCTCGACAGGTCGTATTGCTTCGGGTGGATCTTCTCGTCGGCCTCGGCGGCCTTGATCAGCGAGCGGATCGCGGTCGGCGCGGTATAGAAGATGCTGACCTTGTGGCGCGCGATCATGTCCCAGAAGCGGCCGGCGTTCGGGTAGGTCGGCACGCCTTCGAACACCACCTGGGTGGCGCCGGCGGCCAGCGGGCCGTAGGCGATGTAGGTGTGGCCGGTGACCCAGCCGATGTCGGCGGTACACCAGAACAGGTCGTCGGGCTTGATGTCGAAGGTCCACTTCATCGTCATCAGCGCCCACAGCAGGTAGCCGCCGGTGCTGTGCTGCACGCCCTTGGGCTTGCCGGTCGAGCCCGAGGTGTAGAGCACGAACAGCGGGTGCTCGGCGCCGACGGGCTCGGCTTCGCAGGTCTCGGGCTGGTTGGCGCAGACGTCGTCGAGCCAGCGGTCGCGGCCCTCGGTCCAGCCGACATTGCCGCCGGTGCGGCGGTACACGATCACGTTCTTCACGGCCTCGCAGCCGCCCAGCGCCAGCGCGTCGTCGGCGATGGCCTTCAGCGGCAGCGCCTTGCCGCCGCGCATCTGCTCGTCGGCGGTGATCAGCGCCACCGCGCCCACGTCGACCAGCCGCTCCTGCAGCGACTTGGCCGAGAAGCCGCCGAACACCACCGAGTGCGTCGCGCCCAGGCGCGCGCAGGCCTGCATCGCGGCCACGCCTTCGACCGACATCGGCATGTAGATCACGACGCGGTCGCCCTTCCTGATGCCGAGCGTCTTCAGGCCGTTGGCCAGGCGGCACACCTTCGCATGCAGTTCGCGGTAGGTGACGCGCGTCACCGTGCCGTCGTCGGCCTCGAACACGATCGCGACCTTGTCGGCATTGCCGTTTTCCAGGTTGCGGTCCAGGCAGTTGTACGAGGCATTGAGCTGGCCATCCTCGAACCACTTGTAGAACGGCGCGTTGCTCTCGTCCAGCACCTTGGTGAAGGGCTTGTTCCAGTGCAGCAGCTCGCGGGCGTGGCGTGCCCAGAAGCCTTCGTAGTCGCGTTCGGCTTCCTCGCACAGCGCGCGGTAGGCGTCCATGCTGGGAATCGCGGCCTGGCTGGCCGGGGCCCGCGCCGGCAGGATGGCCTGCTGGGCGGGCATGACGGATTCAAGCAGTTTCATGGTCAGGAATCAGGAGTCAGTTAGCGGCAACAGGAATCAAAGCACGACGAAGACAAGCCACAGCACCACCGGTGCGATCACGGTGACCAGCGCGCCATAGATCAGCAGCGTGCGGAAGAAGGCCTGCCGGTCCACGCCCTGCGCGTTGGCGAGCACCAGCGCGCCGTTGGTCGAGAACGGGCTGACGTCGACGATGGTCGAGGACACCGCCATGGCGGCGATAAAGCCGATGGCGCTCACGTCCGATCCCTGCTGCAGGAACGGCACCGCCAGCGGGATCAGCGAACCCAGCACGGCGGTCGACGAGGCGAACGCCGACACCACCGCGCCGACTACGCACAGCAGCAGCGCGGCCATCAGCGGCGACGTCAGGCCGGCGACGCTGTGGCCGACGAAGTCGATGGTGCCCATCTTGTCCATCACCCCGACGAAGGTGCTGACGCCGACGATCAGCATGATCTCGGGCCACGACACCTGGCCCAGCGCGCGCTTCTGCAGCTCCGGCGCCATCAGCGTGAGCAGCAGCGCGATGGTCAGCGAGACAAAGCCGATATCGAGCTTGAAATAGAGGGTCAGCACCGCCAGCGCGACCAGGCCGCCTACGGTCAGGTACTGGTAGAGCCCGGCGGGGGCCGCGGCAGCAGCTTCCGCTTCGCTGCCGAGCAGCGCAGCGCGGTCGCGCGCCATCGTCTTCTGCTCTTCGACGCCGGCCTCGGCCTCCGCATCGCCGTAGATCTGCGCGCCCTGTGCCGGCACCGTGCGCGCGCCGAACGGCGCACCCATGGCCAGCACGCCGCCGGCGACCGATTGCGGCGCGGCCGCCGCCGGTGCCGATTGCCGCATCAGGCGCAGGCCGCCGAGCGCAACGAAGAGGCCGGCGGCCACGGCCAGGTTCACGCCCAGGCTGGCGAAAGCCGTCGCCATCTCGTTGAGCGGCAGCCCTGCCTTCTGCACGATCTTGTTGGTGATGCCGCCATAGATGCTGATCGGCGAAAAGCCGCCGCCCTGCGCGCCATGGATGACCATCAGGCCCATCAGCAGCGGGTTGATGCCGTAGCGCGCGGCAAAGCCCAGCGCGATCGGCGCGATGATGGCCACCGCCGCCGGGCTGACCGCGCCGACCGAAGTCAGCAGCGCCGCGATCATGAACATGATCCACGGAATGGCGGCGATCCTGCCGCCCACGGCCCGCACCGCGAGCCGCACCAGCCAGTCGATGGTGCCGTTGTTCTGCGCCACGGCGAACAGGTAGGTGATGCCGACCAGCGTGAGGAACAGGTCGGCGGGAAAGCCGGCAAGGATGGCCTTGGCCGGCATGGCCGCGACCAGGGTGCCGACCAGGAAGGCACCGACAAAGGCTAGCGCGCCCATGTTGATCGGCAGGACCGTGGCGATGACAAACATCAGCCCTAGCACTGAGATGGAAATGACGTGTGACGACATAACGGCTCCGTCGCGGCTTGCGCGCCTCTGCGCATGCCGCCTGGCAAGAAGGTCAGGGGAATCCGGCAGCGCGGGGGCCCGGCTGCCGGAGATTCGGATCTGCCGCTACGGCAACGTATGGAAGGGATAGGCCATGATGTCTTGTCTCCTTGTCTGTGAGGCCGCATGGAACGGCACCGACCGGGGCCGGAATTGCGCCCCGTAGTTTTTGTCTTTGTTGGTCTGGCTGAACGATATGGCGCCGGCGCGAAGCCATCAATTAAGCGCTCGGGCCGATCCTTACGGAAAGCGGAAAGCAGGCGCGCACGAAACGCTGGACGGCCGGCAGAAAGGCGGGATCGTTGCCATGGCAGGCCTTTGACTGCACGGCGGCGATCTCCGGCGGCCAGCCAGGTGCACCCGGGACGACTTCCGATGTCCCGAACCGGCAAACCCGTTTCGCTATAGTTCTGCACATCGACAGCGCCAGACGAACCTCCGACATCCCGGAACCGGCATGCAAAAGAGAACTTTCCTGAAGCTGGCGGCAGCCTCCGCCCTTGCCACCCAACTGCCCCGCTGGGCCATCTCCGCCACGCTGCGCGAGCGCGACCTGTTCTCGCTGGGCGCGGCCAGCGGCGCACCGACGCCGGACGGCTTCGTGCTATGGACGCGCCTGCTCGGCGGCGCCATCCCTGGCACGCCGCAGGCCGATGCCCTTGGCACCACGCCCCTGCAAGGGCCGCTGACCGTCCAGTGGGAAGTCGCCGAGGACGAGGCATTCCGGCGCATCGTGCGCCGCGGCCAGGCGCAGGCGCTGCCGGAACTCGGCCATTCCGTTCATGTGGAAGTCGACGGGCTGCGCCCCGACCGCTGGTACTACTACCGTTTCATGCACGGCGACGCAGCCACCGCCCCGGCCCGCACCCGCACCGCGCCGGCGGCCGATACGCTGGCCCCGCGCGTGCGCTTTGCCTTTGCTTCCTGCCAGCGCTGGGAGCAAGGCCACTACGCCGCGTACCGGCAGATGCGGCAGGAAAACCTGGACCTGGTGGTTTTCCTGGGTGACTACATCTATGAGGCCGCGGTCCCGGCCCACGCGCGCGCGCGCCTGCCGCGCACGCATAGCCTGCCCACCGCGACCAGCCTGCAGGACTTCCGCGACCGCTACGCGCTGTATAAGAGCGACCCGCTGCTGCAGGCCATGCACGCCGCGTGCCCCTGGCTGGTTACCTGGGACGACCATGAAGTGCAGAACGACTATGCGGGACGCGCGGGCAGCGAGCCGGCGGCCGCGTTTCTCGCAAGGCGCACGGCCGGCTATCAGGCGTTCTATGAAAACATGCCGATCCGCGCGAGCTCGCTGGTGCATGGCACGGCGGGCCTTGGCACGCCGGATGCGCTGAGCATCCACGCGCGCCACCGCTGGGGCCGGCTGGTCGATTTCCATGTGCTGGACGACCGCCAGTATCGCGATATCCAGCCCTGCCGCGAACCCGGCCAGCCCGCCAGGGGTTCGGTGTCCCCCGGCGAATGCAGCGCGCTCTACGACCCGCGCCGCACCATGCTGGGCAGCGCGCAGGAACAATGGCTGGCACAGGGACTGGCGCAGGACCAGCGCGACCAGACGCGCTGGAGCGCGATCGCGCAGCAGACCATCTTCTCGCGGCGCAACTACAAGGCGCCGCCGGAAGAAGCCTTCCACAGCGATACCTGGGACGGCTATCCCGCCGCGCGCCAGCGCCTGCTCGACAGCATCGCGGCGGCGGCGCCGCGCAATACCGTGTTCATCGGCGGCGATATCCACCAGCACTACGCCTGCAATGTGCTGGCCGACTTCGGCAACCCGTCATCCCGCGTGATCGCCAGCGAGTTCTGCACGACCTCCATCGCCTCGGCCTCCGGTAGCAGCATGCAGAGTGTCGCCAGTATCGTGGCCCGGAATCCGCATATCGTGCATGCGCGGCCGGACCAGCGCGGCTACACCGTGGTCGAGGCCACGCCCGCACGCTGGGCCGCCACGCTGCGCGCCGTGGAAGACGTGACGCGCGCGGACAGCGCGGTCGGCACGCAGGCGGCGTTCGTGGTCGAGGACCGGCGGCCGGGCGTGCAGCGGGCCGCGGCTGGCTAGGCCGGCGCCCTTTGCACACTGCGGTGGCACGAACCTGCTGATTGTGTGCTCCCTCTTCCGCTTGCGGGTTAGGGGGCCGCGACGAGGCCGCGATCGCGCTGGTCGAAGCGTATTCGCGCCGCGTCGGCCTGTGGTTCGACGACGCCGCGCAGCCACGCTACACCACCGTGCTGGAGCTGGATCTCGATACCGTGGGCATGCATGTGGCCGTCCCGCGCCGTCCGCAGGACCTGCTTGGCTTATGCCGACACGGCGCGCGCGCTGGAAGGGTTCGGCTTCACGCCATCGCATCCGCATCCCTTCATGCCCAGGCATCCGGTGGCGCTGGCCGCCGCTGCGCGGGCGGCGCCGTTCGTGTTCAAGGGGCTGCGCAAGATGGGCGGCGCCGACAAATAGCCGGCGCCCCGGGCGCACTTACTCCACGCTGGCCAGCGGTGCGCCCGCTGCCAGGAACACGCCCGTCTCAGCCTGCCATGCAACACGGCCGCTGCGATGGGCGTGGACCTGCATCTCCATCTTCATCGCTTCCATCACGGCGATCAGGTCGCCTTCGCTGACCTCGTCACCCACGTTGACCTTCCAGGCCTGCACCGTGCCGGCGATCGGCGAAGGCAGGTCGGCGGCGTTGGTGGTGGCAGCTGGCGCGGCGGCGGCCGCACTGCCCTGCCCCGGCGCTTCGGCCAGGCCGCGCAGCAGCTGCGCCGGCAGCCCCAGCACCATGCGGCGGCCGTCGATCTCGATCGCGGTGCGCAGCAGGCTGCCGTCCGGCTGCGGCTCGGCGCGCACGGCGGCGGCCAGCGGCTCGGTGAAGTCGGACTCGATCCAGCGCGTATGGACCTTGAAGCCGTCGGCGCCAAGGAAATCGGCGTGATCGATCACAGCACGATGGAACGGCAGCACCGAGGCTACGCCCTCGATCCGGAACTCGCGCAGCGCGCGGCGCGCACGCGCCAGCGCCTGCTCGCGCGTGGCGCCGGTCACGATCAGCTTGGCCATCAGCGAGTCGAAGGTGCCGGGCACCACCGAGCCGGTCTGCACGCCCGAATCGACCCGCACACCCGGGCCGGACGGGGCCTCGAAGCGCTGCACCGGGCCGGGCGTCGGCAGGAAGCCGCGGCCGACGTCTTCGGCATTGATGCGGAATTCGATTGAATGGCCCAGCGGCGCCGGCGTCTCGGTGATCGACAGCGGCAGGCCGTCGGCCACGCGCAGTTGCTCGACCACCAGGTCGACGCCGGTGGTCTGCTCGGTCACCGGGTGCTCGACTTGCAGGCGGGTGTTGACCTCCAGGAACGAGATCGCGCCGCCGGTGCTGAGCAGGAATTCGACGGTGCCGGCGCTGGTGTAGCCCGCGGCGGCGCAGATATCGCGCGCGGCGGCGTGGATGCGGGCGCGCTGTTCGTCGCTCAGGAACGGCGCCGGCGCCTCTTCCACCAGCTTCTGATTGCGCCGCTGCAGCGAGCAGTCGCGCGTGCCGAGCACCACCACGTTGCCGTGCTTGTCCGCCAGCACCTGCGCTTCGATATGGCGCGGCTTGTCGAGGAACTGCTCGACGAAGCATTCGCCACGGCCAAAGGCCGTGACCGCTTCGCGCACGGCCGACGCGTACAGCTCTTCGACCTCATCCATGCGCCAGGCGATCTTCATGCCGCGGCCGCCGCCGCCGAACGCCGCCTTGATGATGATGGGCAGGCCATGCCGCTCGGCAAAGGCCAGCACTTCGTTGGCGTCGGTCACCGGGTCGGGCGTGCCGGCCACCAGCGGCGCGCCTACCTGCAGCGCGATCTTGCGCGCTTCCACCTTGTCGCCCAGCCGGGCGATGGTTTCCGGCGACGGGCCGATCCAGGTCAGGCCGGCATCGATCACCGCGCGGGCGAAGGCTTCACTTTCCGACAGGAAGCCATAGCCGGGGTGCACCGCGTCGGCGCCGCTGCGGCGCGCGATCTCGAGCAGCTTGGGGATATTCAGGTAGGTGTCCGCCGGGCGGTCGCCGTCGAGGCCGTAGGCTTCGTCGGCCAGGCGCGCGTGGATCGCGTCGATATCGGCGTTGGCATAGACTGCGACGGAGGCCACGCCATAGTCGGCGCAGGCGCGGATGATGCGAACGGCGATCTCGCCACGGTTGGCAATCAGGACTTTCTTCATGGCAGTTACGGTTGCAGTTCTTCGAAGGCGCCGACGGGATTGAAGCGCAGCCAGGCACCGACCGGGATTTGTCCGGCGCGGTCGAGGTGATAAGGCGCCACGGCACCGATCACGGGATAGCCGCCGGTCAGCGGATGGTCGGCCAGGAACAATACGGGCTGGCCGCTCGGCGGCACCTGCAGCGCCCCGAGCGCGGTGCCTTCGCTGGGCAGCTCGCCGGCGATGGCGCGCTCCAGCGCCACTTCGCCGGCCAGGCGCAGGCCCACGCGGTTGGATTGCGGCGTGACCTGCCAGCGCTGCGCGGCCAGCCGTTGTACGGATTCGGTGGTGAACCAGTCGGTGCGGGGCCCGAGCACCACGTCCAGCACGACTTCCTGCTCGACCGAGGGCAGGTGCTCCGCGGGCATTTCGGGTGCGCCGACGATGGCACCAGCCGGAGCCTGGCGCAGGTCGATCACATCGCCCACCGCCAGCGGCGCGGGGCCGACCCTGGCCAGCGTGTCGGTGGCGCAGCTGCCCAGCACCGGCGCCACCGCATAACCGCCACGCGCGGCGACGTAGCAGCGCGCGCCGGCCAGCGGCTGGCCGATGGCCAGCGTGTCGCCATCGGCAAGCGCCACCGCCTGGTGGTTCGGGACCTCCCATTGCCTGCCGTCGGCGGTGCGCACCGTCAGCGGCGCATCGGCGCCGGTGACGGCCAGCACGCTCTCGCCCACGCTCTGCAGCTGCAGGCCCGCGCCGATGGTCTCGAGCGCCGCGGCATCGCTGCGGTTGCCCACCAGCCGGTTGGCGGCCTTGAGCGCCGCCTGGTCCATCGCGCCCGAAGCGGAGACGCCCTGCCCCGCCTGGCCGTGCCGGCCCAGGTCCTGGAACACGGTCTGCAGGCCGGTGCCCTTCACCTTCAACGACGCGGCTGCTGGCGCGCTATCGGACTGCACGGGCTGGCGCGCCGGCGCCACGGCAACGCTGCCGGCGGCATGCGCCACGCCATTGAGCCTCGCGACATCGACAAAACGCACGCGATAGCCGGGCTGCAGCAGCGCGGGCTGGTCGCGATCCAGGTCCCACATCGGCACTGGCGTCACGCCGATGATCTGCCAGCCGCCGGGGCTGGCCTGCGGATATACGCCGCTGAAGGTGCCCGCCAGGCCGACGGCGCCGGCGGGAATGCGCGTGCGCGGCGTACTGCGGCGCGGCACGTCAAAGCTGGGATGGCCGCCACTGAGGTAGGCAAAGCCCGGGGCAAAACCGGTAAAGGCCACGGTGTATTCGCTGCCGGTGTGGCGGCGCACCACTTCCTCCGGCGTGATGCCCAGCAGCTGCGCGACCTCGGCCAAATCCTCGCCGTCATAGCGCACCGGGATCTCGACCAGGATGTCGCTGCGCTCGACGCGCTGCGACAGGTCGCGCGCGGCAATGGCCCGCACCAGCGCGGCGGCGCTGGTCGCCGACGGGCGAAAGTAAACGAGGATGGTGCGCGCGGCGGGCACCAGCTCGGCCACGCCAGGCAGCGGATCGCGCTGCAGCGAGGCCAGCAGGGCCAGGGTCTGGTCGAGGTCGGCCAGCTCTACCAGCAGGGCATTCGAAGTGACGGGCAGGAAACGCAAGACTAGCTCCGCAGAAGACCCGGCGGTCTCAGACGTGGTACGTGCTGTCCGGCACGTCGGTGATGAACATATGGCCCGGCGCGTGGGTCACGGCGAACGGCACGCCAGACGCCATCACGGCCGCCTGGGGCGTCACGCCGCAGGCCCAGAACACGGGGATCTCGCCCGGTTCGATGCGCACGGCGTCGCCGAAGTCAGGCTTGCCGATATCGGCAATGCCCAGCGCTGCCGGGTCGCCCACGTGGACCGGCGCGCCGTGCACCGACGGGAAACGCCCGCTGATGGAGACGGCATCGGCAACGCGGTGCGCGGGGATGGGCCGCATCGACACCACCAGCTCCCCATGCAGGCGGCCGGCGGGACGGCACTGGCGGCTGGTGCGGTACATCGGCACGTTGGAGCCGTCGGCGATATGGCGCACCTCGATGCCGGCCTCTTGCAGCGGCGTCTCGAAGGTGAAGCTGCAGCCGATCAGGAAGGTGACCAGGTCCGGATGCTCGGCCCACAGCGGCGTGGCATCGGCCACCTCTTCCGCCAGCTTGCCGTCGCGCCAGACGCGGTACAGCGGGATGTCGGTGCGCACGTCCGCGCCTTCGGCCAGCTGGGTCTGGTGCGCGCCCGCCTCGATCACGTCGAGCACGGGGCAGGCCTTGGGATTGCGCTGCGCGTACAGCAGGAAATCCCAGGCCCAGTCGCGCGGCAAGGCGATCATGTTGGCCTGCGTCATGCCCGGCGCAATGCCGGCGGTCGGCTGCACAGTGCCGGTGCGATAGCTCGCGCGCGCTTCGCGGGCGGCATTCACCGCGGCGATGCGGGCGCGTTCCAGTGCGGATGCTTGCATGTGTGCTTCTCCAGTGTGTTCAGGGCCGCCGGCTCACGCAAAGGCGCGGATCGCGATGCCGTCGCGCTCCAGCGCAGCGCGCACGGCGCGCGCCATCTCGAGCGCGCCGTCGCTGTCGCCATGCACGCAGATCGATTGCGCTTCCACGCGCGCCACGCTGCCGTCGATCGCGAGCACCGTGCCTTCGCGCACCAGGCGCAGCATGCGCTGCGCCACGTCGGCGGCATCGTGCAGCACCGCACCCTTCTCGCGGCGCGACACCAGCGTGCCCTGCGGCGTGTAGGCGCGGTCGGCGAACGCTTCGGCGATCACGCGCAGGCCGGCCTCGCGCGCCCAGCCCACCAGCGGCGAGCCGGCCAGCGCCACCAGCACCAGTTCCGGGTTCACCGCGCGGATCGCGGCGATCACGTCGCGCGCCTGGCGTTCATCGCTGGCGATGGTGTTGTAGAGCGCGCCGTGCGGCTTGACGTAGCGCACCGTAGTGCCGACGGTGGCGGCCATGCCCGACAGCGCGCTGATCTGGTAGATCACGTCGGCCACCAGGTCGGCGCTGGCCACGTCCATGTTGCGGCGGCCGAAGCCCTGCAGGTCGGGATACGACACGTGCGCGCCCACGGCGACACCGCGCTCCGACGCGGCCTTCAGCGTCTGCAGGATGCCTGCCGGATCGCCGGCATGGAAGCCGCAGGCCACGTTGGCGCTGCTGACGATATCCAGCATGGCGGCATCGTTGCCCATGCTCCAGGCGCCGAAGCTCTCGCCGAGGTCGCTGTTCAGATCGATTTGCATAGTGTGATTCTGTGCGTCAGGACTTCAGGACTTCAGTGCTGCGGTGCTTCAGTGCGCGGCCTCGGCCTCGCCGAGCAGTTCGCGGCCACGGGTCTCCGGCAGCATCAGGCACGCGACCACCACCAGTGCATAGGCGCCGGCGGCCATGTAACCGATCGCCACGCCCAGCGACATCTTTGCGCTCAGGTGCCCGATCAGGGCCGGGCAGATCGAGCCGACCGCGCGGCCGAAGTTGTAGCAGAAGCCCTGCCCCGAACCGCGGATATGGCTGGGATACAGCTCGGTCAGGTAAGCCCCCATGCCCGAGAAGATGCCCGACAGGAAGAAGCCGAACGGGAAGCCCAGCAGCAGCATCGCCGCGTCGGTGATGGGCAGCTGCGTGTAGCAGACCACCAGGATGGCCGCGCTTACCGCGAACAGCATGAAACAGCGGCGGCGACCCAGGTGGTCGGACAGCCAGGCGCTGGTCAGGTAGCCGGCGAACGAGCCAGCGATCAGCACCATCAGGTAGCCGCTGGTGTTGAGCACGGACAGGTTGCGCTCCATCTTCAGGTAGGTGGGCAGCCAGGTGGTCACCGAATAGTAGGCACCCTGCATGCCGGTCGCCAGCAAGCTGGCCAGCACGGTGACGCGCAGCACGCCCGGCTTGAAGATCAGCATGAAGTTGTTGCTTTCACCGGTGCGGGCCAGCTTGGCCTGGGTTTCGCGATACACCTTGGGCTCGCTGATATTGCGGCGGATGTAGAGGATGAAGATCGCGGGCAGCACGCCGATCCAGAACAGCACGCGCCAGGCGTATTGCTGCTCGACCAGGGCATAGACCGCCCAGAACGCGACCGCCGAAAGCCCCCAGCCGACCGCCCAGCTGCTCTGCACCAGGCCCACGGCCTTGCCGCGGTGGCGGGCGCGGATCATCTCGGCGATCAGCACCGAGCCGACCGACCATTCGCCGCCGAAGCCCAGGCCCTGCAGCATGCGCGTGACGAACAGCTGCTCGGGAGAATTGGTGAAGCCGCTCAGGAAGGTGAAGAAGCTGAACCAGAGCACGGTCAGCTGCAGGATCCGCACGCGGCCGTACTTGTCCGCCAGGATGCCGGCCAGCCAGCCGCCGACGGCCGAGCTGATCAGCGCGCCGGTCGCGATATAGCCGGCTTCGGCCTTGGTCATGCCCCACACGAGAATGAACGTGGGGATCATGAAGGTGTAGATCATGTAGTCGAAGGCATCGACGCCATAGCCGACGAAGGCGGCAAAGAGCGTCTTGCGCTCCTCTGCGGTAGTTTCTTTAAGCCACATGGTTGCGCTCACTAGGACAAGGACAAAGCGTGGGAAAAAGCTCGCCGCACTGACTTGGCGACGATTCCGTTTTCATCGGCGTTGTTTAGCAAATCGCATGCCATGTTGACCTATCGGCACGTATCACTCAACCACCGCACTAGTATTGTTGAACAATCTTTGGCGTTGATCGATCATGGTATACACCTAAGGCACCGCAGGGCCATCGCCCGCACCAATTCCGTGCAAATTGTTGAACAAAGTGCGTTAACATCCCGTCACGTGCGCACCGGAATGAGCCGGTGCCCGATCCAGCCACCATGTCCTCAACACCTGACGTCAAGAATCTGGCCGAACGGGTCACAGAACAGATCCGCCAGCGCATCGTGCATGGCGAGTTCGAGCCGGGGCAGCGCCTGTCTGAAGCGGCGCTGAGCGAAAGCCTGCAGATATCCCGCAACACGCTGCGCGAGACTTTCCGCGTGCTGACCAAGGAAGGCCTGCTCAAGCACGAGCCCAACCGCGGCGTGTCGGTGGCGATTCCCAGCATTGCGTCGATCATCGACATCTATCGCGTGCGCCGGCTGATCGAATGCCAGGCCATTGCCCAGGCCTATCCCAGCCATCCGGCCCGCAAGCACCTGCGCGCAGCGGTGGAGGCGGGGCTGCGCTGCCGCGACAGCGGCGACTGGCAGGGCGCGGGCACCGCCAATATGGAATTCCACATGGCGATCGTGGAACTGGCCGACAGCGAGCGCCTGAACGTGATGTTCTCGCACCTGCTCGCCGAGCTGCGCCTGGCGTTCGGCATGCTGCATGACCCGGAATTCCTGCACGGCCCTTACGTCGAAATGAACCAGCACATCCTGGAACTGTTCGAGGCGGGCAAGCTGGCCGAATGCGCGGTGGCGCTGAACGATTACCTGACGCAGTCCGAGCGCATCGTGTTGTCGGTGTGCGCGCGACATCCGGTGTTCAAGGGGCGCTGAAGCGCCCTGCTGTTGCCTTCCCGCCCCTTGCCTGGCTGATTCCTGCCCCTTTGGCGCTATTTACAGGTGCGCAGGCGTCGTCTAGGCTTCAGCTCCATGGGAACCCGGCGGCACGCGGGTCGGCGCAGCGCAGCAGCTGCCATATTTTTTCCGGACTGCCATGGGGAACGAGATCGGAAAGGAAGGCTCCGAATTCGCGGATCACATGCTCGATGCCATGTTCCTGGTCGATACCAGCGGCCGCATCCAGTACGTCAGCGCGGCCTGCGAGGGCATCCTCGGCTACACGCCAAAGGAAATCACCGGCCAGTCCATCATCGACCTGGTGGTGCAAAACGACCGCGACCGCACCATCATCGAATCCAAGGAAGTCATGGCCGGCAAGAAGCGGATCGGCTTCGAGAACCGCTACCGGCACAAGGATGGCAACGAGGTCCATATCATGTGGTCGGCCGGATGGCTGCAATCGGAACGGATGCGCGTCGGCGTCGCGCGCGATGTCACGGCATTGAGAAAGAAAAGCATGGTCGAGCTGGGGCTGGAGCTTTCCCCGGTGCCGCTCGCACCCCATGAGCGGAAGGTGCTGCAGCTGCTGCTGACCGACGCTTCCGAAAAGCAGATCGCCCACCGCCTCGGCCTCGCCGTCTCCACCACCCATTCCTACGTGACCACGATCTTCCGCAAATTCGGCGTCAGGGGCCGGGCCGGACTGATGAGCCTGTGGCTGGAAAACCTGTCGCGCGAGCGCTGAGCCGGCTTGCAAGACGGCACCCTGATACAATGCCGCCACGTTTATATGTGTTGACACAATGGGCTTCGAACAACTGGCCGCGCTGAAGGCAAAACTCGTGCAACAGGCAAAGGCCGAAAAGGCGGCCGAGTCTGCCAAGCGAACCAAGGGCAACAACGGCAGCAACGGCACCAAGAGTGCGAATGGTACGAGTGGCACCAAGGACGCCAGGCGTACTGCTGGCACCCGGGGCGCCAAGGGCAACAAGCCGTCGCGCCCGCGCGATGCCGCTCCGGCCACGCCTGAAAAGCCGGTCGATCCGGTGGTCCTCGCCATCTCCAGGCTGCAAAAGCGCTTCCCCGCCGTCTTCCCGAAGAGCCCGGCCCCGAAAGTGCCGCTCAAGGTCGGCATCTTCCAGGACCTGGTGCAGCACGCGCCGGAACTGAAGCTGACCGAGGCCGAGCTGCGCGATGCGATCCGCACGTGGTGCCGCGGCGCACGCTACTGGAACGGCATGGTGGAAGGCGCCGCGCGCATGGACCTTGCCGGCGAGCCCGCCGGACAGGTCACCGAGGCCGATGCACGGCGCGCGCGCCAGCTGCAGCGCAGCCGTGCCGCCCGGCCGCAATCGAAGCAGCCGGCACAGGAAGCTCAGCAGGCCCAGCAAACAGCCCAGGCTGCACAAGCTCAGCAGGAACAGCCAGCGCCGGCGACGGAACCGTCGCAAGCCGACAAGCCCGCCTGACCAGCGCGCCAGCGCCTCCTTGCGAGGCGCGTTTTCGAGCGCGTTTTCGAGCGCGTTTTCGAGGGCTACGCCGACACCTCGGGCAGCCGCGGCACGAAGCGCTTGTGCTCGATCTCGCCATTGCGGGCTACCAGGATGGTGGCTTCCGGGATCTCCTCCCAAACCCCCTGCACATCGATCAGCGGCTCCGACAACACCAGGAACGCATCGTCGCCGGCGGCGATGATGCGCGGGTCCTGCGGATACAGCTCGCGCAGCTGCCGGAACGAGGTGCTGTGGAACAGCGAGCGCGACGCCGTCTCGCTCGAATAGCGCACCGCCACGACCTGCTGGCCATCCGTGACGCACACCGTCATGTTGAGCGGAAACTGCACGTCGTAGCGATGGCCGACCTCCTCGATCAGCCCCGCCATCTGCTCCAGCGCGCCACGGGGGTCGCGCTCCAGCCCGAAGGTCAGCGCGAGGAAGAACATCACCTCCGAGTCGGTCGATCCCTCGATCCAGCGGAACAGGTGCGGCGCCACGGCCATCATCAGGTCGCGCCGCAGCAGCGGATATTCGCGAATCAGCCCGTTATGCACGAACAGCCAGCGGCCGAAGCGGAACGGATGGCAGTTGGTCTCCTGCGTAGGCGTGCCCGTGGCCGCGCGCACATGGGCCACGAACAGCGGCGCCCGCACCGCGCGCGCGGTCTCGCGCAGGTTGGTGTCGCTCCATGCCGGATGCAGGCAGCGGTAGCGGAACGGCACCTCGGAATGCCTGCCGTACCAGCCCACGCCGAAGCCGTCGCCATTGGTAGTGGTATGGCCGAGCCTTGAATTCAGGCTCTGGTCGATCAACGAGTGTTCCGGCTGGAACAGCACCGCTTCCAGCGGAACGGACCTGCCCGAGTACGCCAGCCAGCGGCACATGATATGTCTCCTCGACAAGTGCGGCCCGATGCCTTTCCGGCCCATTCTCCATTTGTAGGACGGCAACGGCGGAACGGCAAAGTGCATGCTGGGGGTGGCGATGAAGTGGTGCCGCCGGTGGCTTGCGTATGCTTCTTGCGGCACAGGCGGCACGAACATTCCGGCGCTGGACACTGCGGGCGGTCGCGGCGCAATCGCTACACGTGCCCGGACAGTTCATGCAATTTTTTCAAATTCGCCTGCTGCTCTCGTTCCCGGAGCAGTGCTAGGCAAGGCCCACCGCGCGATGGCTGGTCGAGCGCGGCCGGGTACGGGACTTGCGAGCAACTAGCCGGGCATAGAGACGCTGGAATCAGTACCTGGCTGTACGTATCTCGCGCGTTCCGGGCGCACCCGTTCGGGGCAGTCCCATGCTAGTGTCTACAATGTTTGTGGGGTCCCTCTGGCCCCGCCACGGAGGAAGCAGCCAATGCCGGTTCAGAACTGCAATGTGCATGTTGTTTTCGATGGGCACTGGGCAATCGCGGCCGAGGGGGAAGGACGCCTCCAGGTCGGCCTCGACATGACCAGCGCCATCGCCCTCGCCACCTCGCTCGCCGTGGAGCGACAGGCGATGCTCTATGTGCATGACAAGAACGGCGACATCATCCAGCGTATTGATTGCTCCCGCGCCATGCCGTCCACAGACGCCGTGCCGCCTGTTGCACGTATCGACAAACCGGTGCTGCCGGCCGGACAGCCGGAAACGCCCGAGAACGTCCGGAATACTTCGGCTTGATTGATATCGGCCGCTGCTGCCTGCGCAGCGGCTGGCGCAAAGTACCACGCCTGCTGACAGCCAACATGCCCTGCCGTCGAGGCATCGACGCGGCGCGGGTCCAGTCCGCCCAGCGCAGGGACGAAGGCACGTCCAGCGCAGCCAGCATGCGCGCCCCCTGCCCGATACCTGCCTGGATCGCCAGTTCCGCCTGGTAGACGCGCCCCAGCTCGGCGCTGTCGGCATGCACATGCACCAGCCGCTGGCGCGGCCGCGGCGGCGTGAGCAACGCCGGTACGGCGCGGCATCGGCGCATTCGCACAGGCCGTCGAGCATGTCTTCGGGCAATGCCAGCACCACCGGTCCGGGCCGGCCCGAGGTCGCGCACTGGAACGCCCGCGCGACCAGTTCCGGGATGCGCTCGGGATCGTCGATCTGCGCCACCCACTTGGCCATGCCGCCGAACATGGCGGTGTAGTCCACTTCCTGGAACGCCTCGCGCCCCATGTGCCCACGCGCGATCTGGCCGACGAACAGGATCATCGGCGTCGAATCCTGCGCCGCGATATGCACGCCGATGCCGGCATGGGTGGCACCCGGCCCGCGCGTCACGAAGCAGGTGCCCGGGCGGCCGGTCAGCTTGCCGTCCGCCTCGGCCATGTTGGCGGCGGCGCCCTCATGCTTGCAAACCACCAGATCGATGGCGGGCTGGTCGTGCAGCGCGTCCAGGCACGTCGAGGAAGCTCTCGCCCGGCACGCAGAAGATGCGGTCGGCGCCGTGCAGGCGCAGGGCGATTGCAAGGCCCGGGCAACCGCCGGCAGGTAGATTGCTGCCAGAATGTGCGCTCGCCGCCCGCGCCTCACCTCCCCGAAGGCGCGCCATCCAAGAACAATTCGAGACAGACATGAGCGAACACCATATTTCCACGCCTGCCCTGCACCAATGGGTCATCGATCTCTGGCTCGCTGCCGGCTCCGATGCGCGCGAGGCGCGCCTGACCGCGGACCACCTGGTCGGCGCCAACCTGAGCGGGCACGACTCGCACGGCATCGGCATGATCCCCAAGTACGTGCTGTCGTGGCAGGCCGACGAGCTGCAGCTCAACCGCAACGTCAGCGTGCTGCACGACGACGGCAGCATGCTGAGCCTGGACGGCAACCGCGGCATGGGCCAGGCGGTGACCGAGGAAGCCATGGCGCTGGCGATCGGCCGGGCCAGGGAGCATGGCGTCTGCGTGATGGGACTGCGCCAGTCGCACCACCTGGGGCGCGTCGGGCACTGGGCCGAGCAGGCATGCGCGGCCGGCATGATCTCGATCCACTTTGTCAACGTGCTGTCCAAGCCCATCGTCGCCCCGCACGGCGGCAGCGAAGCGCGCTTCGGCACCAATCCCTTCACGATCGGCTTGCCGGTGGCGGGCGCGGAGCCGCTGGTGCTCGACTTTGCCACCAGCGCGATCGCGCTCGGCAAGGTGCGCGTGGCCCACAACAAGGGGATCGAGGTGCCCGCCGGCTGCCTGATCGATGCGGACGGCGCGCCGACCACGCGGCCAGACGTGATGTTCCCCGCAGACGGCGCCGCGCAGGGCGCGCTGCAGGCGTTCGGCGAGCACAAGGGCTATGTGCTGGCGGTGATGTGCGAACTGCTGGGCGCCGCGGTGACCGGCGGCCACACCATCCGGCCCGAGACCCTGACGCACCGCCACGCGGTATGGAACAACATGCTGGCGATCGTGTTCGACCCGCAGCGGCTCGGCACCAGCACCAGCTTCGGCGGCGAGGTCCAGGCCTTTGCCGACTGGGTCCGCTCGTCGCGGCGGCAGGCCGGCCAGGCCGGCATCGCCCTGCCCGGCGAGCCCGAACGGCATCGCCGGCGCGAGCGTGCCGAAGCCATCCCGGTGGACAGCGGCACGCTGGCCCAGCTTGACGACGCCGCCGCGCGCGTGCAGTTGGTCCGCGGCGCTTCGCCCGGGCCGCTGTCGCGGCTGGCGCGCTGAGCACGACTTCACACCCCCGACCAAAAGGAAGCAGACCGCATGCCCCCGGCTAACCAACCCCGCACTCCGTATTCGCCGCTGCCCAACACCTTCCGTGCCGCCGTGCTCGGCCAGCAGCGCCAGATCGGCTGCTGGTGCTCGCTGGCCAGCCCGGTGACCACCTCGGCAATCCCAACCACCCAGAGGTGCAGGCCGAAGTCGAGCGCATCTTCCGGGCCGCGCGGCAGGCCGGCAAGGCCGTCGGCACGCTGACACCGGCCGAGGCCGACGCGCGCCGCTACCTTGACATGGGCGCCAGCTTCGTCGCGGTGGGCCTGGACCACGTGCTGCTGCGCCAGGCCACTCAGGCACTGCGGGACCGATTCGCCGACTGAGGTAGCGGGCGCGATGCGGTGATCAAACCAGCCGGGCGCCCGGCCACGCGCCCGACATCACGGTATTGCGCACCGACTGGCGCACGGTCTGCATGATGTCCCACAGCTCCGGCACCGGCGGCCGGTTGCGCGCGGTAGCCAGCGCCACCTGCCGCGTCACCACCGGCTCCACCAGCCTGGCGCAGCGCAGCCGTTCTCCACCAGCCGCATCGACACGGTATTCGACGCATCGCAGCGCCGCGCGCGAAATGCTGCCCGTGCGGCCACACAGACAAAGCAGGCCAGGTCGTCGGAATTCAGCGGTGCGGGGGCATTGGCGGTCATGGCGTGACCGGCGGGTTGCCTGAGCTGGCCAACGATCCGGTGACCGCCAGCGCTAGCGCCAGCCGCGCCCCCACCTCGGCGTTGTGCTTCACGAGCGCGATATTGGTCGCCAGGCTGCGGCCGCCGGTCAGCGCCTTGATGCGGGCCAGCAGGAACGGCGTCACGGCCTTGCCGGTGATGCCTTGCGCGGCGGCTTCGGCCAGCGCCTGCGTGGTCAGGGCATCGATCTCCGCGGAGGGCATGGCCGCCGCTTCGGGCACCGGCGTGCTCAGCACCACGCCGCCTGCCAGGCCAAGATCCCACTTGGCGCGGATAAAGCGCGCCTGCTGCGCCGGCTCGTCGAGCCGGTAGTCCGCGCGGAAGCCGCTGTCGCGCTTGTAGAACGCCGCCACGTTGTCCTGCCCGCAGCTGAGCACCGGCACGCCATGCGTCTCCAGGTATTCCAGCGTCAGGCCGATATCCAGCACCGATTTCGCGCCGGCGCAGACCACCGCCACCGAGGTCCTGGCCAGTTCCTGCAGGTCGGCCGAAATGTCGAAGGTTTCCTGCGCGCCGCGGTGCACGCCGCCGATGCCGCCGGTGACGAACACCTCGATGCCCGCCAGCGCGGCACAGATCATCGTCCCCGCCACGGTGGTGGCGCCCAGCTCGCCGCTGGCCAGCACCGCCGGCAGGTCGCGCCGGCTGACCTTGTGGGCCTGCCCGGAGCGGCCCAGCAGTTCCAGTTCGTCGTCGGACAGGCCGATGCGGATGCGCCCGCCGATCACCGCGATCGTCGCCGGCTCGGCGCCGAGGCGACGGATCAGCGCCTCCACCTCGCGGGCGGTGCGCACGTTCTCGGGGTACGGCATGCCGTGCGCGATGATGGTCGATTCGAGCGCGACCACGGGGCGGCCCGCGGCCCGGGCGGCGGCCACAGGCGCACTGAAGCTCAGCCAGGCCTGGGCAGGCCCGGCATTGATGTCCGGGCGTTGGCGAGTGGGCTGCACTGGCTAGTCGTTGCCCTTGACTGCATTTTTCGTCGCATGCCAGCCCTGCTTCGTCGCAGCGCCGACGGCATGGCCGGCTTCCTTGGCGCCGCGGCCGACGGCATGCGCCGCATCGCGCACCGCGTGGCCGCCTTGCTTGCCCGCCGCCTTGACGCTGTGCTTGAACGCGCGCGCGTCCGACGCCAGGCTCGCGTAGGCCGGGACACTGCATGCGGCCAGCAGCAGCACCATCGTGATCGTTCTGGAGTTCATGCGCATTCGGGGGCCTTTTTCGACGCGGCAACCAACCGTGCCGCGTGCCTGATTTTAGCCGGGTCGTCTAAGCTATAAACGCAATCTGCCTCCGGAGCCGACATCAATGTGTCGCATGTTGCCCTCTCATGGCTTTCTGGGCACCCGAAAAACGGGCCGGCGCATACACCGAATACGCCGTTCCGGCAAGTCAACAGTCCCTTCCTTGCGACTGCAAGGTGCTGCGACGCACCAATGGCTGTACAATACCGGACCCCGATTCGAAGGCCATGGCGCGCCCCTAGTTGCGGCCCCTCGCCATAGCGAACCCCCTCATTAGCCTCGACAGCAGGACCCGAAGCACGCGAAGCGTGCGCGCTGCCGTCGAATTGCCATTCACGAAGGAAAAAGCAGTCAATGACAAGCGGCGCACAACGTACGGCAGCCAAATCACGAGATGCAGGAGCGATCAAGGGCCTAGGCCAGACCCCCGGCGGGTCTGCGGCACAGCTCGATCCCTCGGCCGAGGCTGCCGCGCGTAGCCAGCAATTGCGCGCCCTGATCCAGCTGGGCAAGCAGCGCGGGTACCTGACCCACGCCGACATCAGCGACCACCTGCCGGAGAATTTCGCCGATACGGCGGCGATGGAAAGCATCGTCAACACGTTCGCCGAAATGGGCGTGAAGATCTACGAGCAGACCCCGGACGCCGAAACGCTGTTGCTGAGCGACGGCCCGGTGGTCGCCTCCGACGACCAGGCCGAGGAAGAGGCCGAGGTGGCGCTGTCCACCGTCGACTCCGAATTCGGCCGCACCACCGACCCGGTGCGCATGTACATGCGCGAGATGAGCTCGGCCACGCTGCTGACGCGCAAGCAGGAAGTGGAGCTGGCCAAGCGCATCGAGGACGGCCTGAACAACATGATCCACGCGGTCTCGGCGTGCCCGTCGACGATCGCCACGATCCTGGAGCTGTCCGAGCGCGTGTCCGCCAACGAGATGGCGATCGACGACCTGGTCGACGGCCTGAGCGACGAGAGCAGCGCGGAAGCCGCCGCGGCCCCCGCCGCCGACGATGAGGTCGAAGACACCAGCGTCAGCGCCGACGACGAAGACGGCGATGAAGACGATGCCGACGAAGGCTCGTCCCAGCAGGGCGGTGCCGATACCGACTCGGCGCAGCTGCGCGAGGAATGCCTGAAGCGGTTCGCGCGCGTGGCCGCGCAATTCGAAGTCATGCGCAGCGAAGAGGCGACGGACGGCACCCAGTCGCAGGCCTTCCTGGCCGCACGGGACACGGTGCGCGAAGAACTGCGCACGATCCGCTTCACCGCCAAGACCATCGAGCGCCTGTGCGCCGACGTGCAGTCGATGGTCGATGCCGTGCGCGCCGTCGAGCGCCAGGTGCTGCAGTTGCTGGTCGAGCGCTGCGGCATGCCGCGCGAGGACGTCGTGGCCCGTTTCCCGGGCAACGAAACCAACCTCGCCTGGGGCCAGGAACTGGCGGCGGAAAACCGCCCGTACAGCGCCGCGGTGGCGCGCGCCCTGCCCGACCTGGAATCGCACCAGCAGAAGCTGATCGACATCCAGGCCCGCGCCACGCTGTCGCTGGCCGAGCTGAAGTCGGTCAACCGCAAGATGCTGGCCGCCGAGCGCCAGATGCGCCAGGCCAAGCACGAGATGACGCAGGCCAACCTGCGCCTGGTGATCTCGATCGCCAAGAAGTACACCAACCGCGGCCTGCTGTTCCTGGACCTGATCCAGGAGGGCAATATCGGCCTGATGAAGGCGGTGGACAAGTTCGAGTACCGCCGCGGCTGGAAATTCTCCACCTACGCGACCTGGTGGGTGCGCCAGGCCGTCACGCGCGCCATCGCCGACCAGGCCCGGACCATCCGCGTGCCGGTGCACATGATCGAGCAGATCAACAAGCTCAATCGCCTGTCGCGCGAGATCATGCAGCAGACCGGCAAGGAGCCGGATCCGGCCGTGCTGGCCGAGCGCATGGACATGCCGGAAGAGAAGATCCGCTCGATCATGAAGATCGCCAAGGAGCCGGTGTCGATGGAAACGCCGGTGGGCGAGGACGGCGACACCAGCCTGGGCGACATGATCGCCGACTCGGACAACGCCACGCCGGCCGATGCCGCGCTGCAGGCGGGCCTGCGCGCGGTCGTGCGCGAGATGCTGGACGAGCTGACCCCGCGCGAAGCCAAGGTGCTGCGCATGCGCTTCGGCATCGACATGGCCAGCGACCATACGCTCGAAGAAGTCGGCAAGCAGTTCGACGTCACGCGCGAACGGATCCGCCAGATCGAAAGCAAGGCCATGAAGAAGCTCAAGCACCCGAGCCGCGCCGACCGGCTGATGACCTACCTGCGGGACGCCTGATCTCCGGCCGGCCGGCGTGCTCCGGGCGGCGCATGGGAAGCAACCGTGGCCGTTTCGCCGCAAACTGGCCGGCTGACACACTTGTTAGGGCAAAATCCCGGTCTGGGTGGCCCCGACGGGCCACGGGAGCTTTTTCATGACTGACTCGAACCTATCTTTCTTCGGCAGGGTTTCGCTTGCCGTGGGCACCTTCTTCGCCATCCTCGGCGACGGCCAGCTCGCGGCCGGCATCAAGCGGCTGCGCAACGGCGAGAGCGCCGCGCCGGCAGCGCCGGCCCCCGTCGCCGCACCGGTCCCGGCAGCGGCACCCGAGGCCCCCACGCTGAAGGAAGCCAGCCCGGTGGCGGCACTGCAGCTGCTGGGCCTGCTGCAGCGCGACGCCCGCTTCGTCGACTTCGTCGAGGAAGACATCGCCCGCTATTCCGACACCGAAATCGGCGCCGCCGCCCGCCTGGTGCACGACGGCTGCCGCGCGGTGCTGCGCGAGCACTTCACCATCCGCCCGGTGCGCGAGGAAGCCGAAGGCAGCCGCGTGACGGTGGCCGACGGCTTTGACGCCACCGCCATCCGCCTGACCGGCAACGTGGTCGGCAGCGCGCCGTTCCACGGCAGCATCAGCCACCGCGGCTGGAAGGTCGACGAAGTGCGCCTGCCGCGCGTGGCCGAGCGCCATGACGCCACCGTGATCGCCCCGGCCGAGGTCGAGCTATGAGCGAAGCCCGCTACGCCATCGGCATCGACCTGGGCACCACCCACAGCGCGCTGTCCTACGTCGACCTGGCCGCCAGCGATGGCGAGAAGACCAGCCAGGAAGTCCAGGCCATCACGCAGCTGACCGCGCCGGGCGCCGTCGAAGACCTGGACCTGCTGCCCTCCTTCCTGTACCTGCCGCACGCGAGCGAGTTGTCGCCCGGCGACCTGGCGCTGCCGTGGACCGCCGAGCGCGACTTCGCCGTGGGCGAAATGGCGCGCACCCGCGGCGCGGCCACGCCGATCCGGCTGGTGTCGAGCGCGAAAAGCTGGCTGTGCCACCCCGGCGTAGACCGCCGCGCGCAGATCCTGCCGGCGGACGCGCCGCCGGAAGTGTCGCGCGTGTCGCCGCTGGAGGCGTCGGTGCGCTACCTGAACCACCTGCGCGAGGCCTGGGACCAGGCCCATCCCGACGCGCCGTTCGGCGAGCAGGACATCACCGTCACGATCCCCGCATCGTTCGACCCCGCCGCGCGCGAACTGACCGCAGAAGCGGCAGCCGCGGCCGGCTATGCGCGCATGACCCTGCTGGAAGAACCGCAGGCCGCGCTGTACAGCTGGATCCAGAAAAGCGGCGGCCAGTGGCGCAAGCAGGTCAAGGTCGGCGACATCATCCTGGTGGTCGACGTCGGCGGCGGCACCACCGACCTGTCGCTGATCGCGGTGGTCGAGCGCGACGGCAACCTTGAGCTGCACCGCGTTGCCGTGGGCGACCATATCCTGCTCGGCGGCGATAACATGGACCTGGCGCTGGCCCACGTGGTGGCGCGCAAGCTGGCCGCGCAAGGCACGCAGGCCGACCCGTGGCAGCTGCGCGCGCTGACCTACGCCTGCCGCGCGGCCAAGGAAACGCTGCTGACCGACCCCACCACCGATACCGTGCCGCTGGTCGTGCCGAGCCGCGGCTCGAAGCTGATCGGCGGCTCGATCCGCACCGACCTGACCCGCGCGGAGCTGACGCAGACCATCCTGGAAGGCTTCTTCCCGCAGGTCGACGCCTCGGCCCGCCCGGTCAGCCGCGCGCGCGCCGGCCTGACGCAGCTTGGCCTGCCTTACGCGCAGGACGCGGCCATCACGCGCCACCTGGCCGCGTTCCTGGGCCGCCAGGTGGCGGCGCTGGCCGAACTGGAAGGCTTCCAGGGCGCGCAGCCCGAAGGCGCGACCTTTTTGCATCCGACCGCGGTGCTGTTCAACGGCGGCGTGTTCAAGTCGGAGCTGCTGGTCGAGCGCATCCTGCAGACCCTCAACGGCTGGCTTGCCGGCGAAGGCGCGGCACCCGCACGGCTGCTGGGCGGCGCCGAACTGGACCTGGCCGTGGCACGCGGCGCGGCCTACTACGGCTACGTGCGGCGCGGCAAGGGCGTGCGCATCCGTGGCGGCACCGCGCGTTCCTACTATGTCGCGGTGGAATCGTCGATGCCGGCCGTGCCCGGCTTCGAGCCGCCGATCCAGGCGCTGTGCGTGGCACCGTTCGGCATGGAAGAAGGCACCGATGCCGCGCTGCCGCCGCAGGAATTCGGCCTGGTGGTGGGCGAGCCGGTGCATTTCCGCTTCTTCGGCTCATCGGTGCGCCGGCAGGACCAGGTCGGCACCCTGCTCGACTTCTGGGGTCCGGAAGAACTGCAGGAACTGGAGGAAATCCAGGCGACCCTGCCCGCCGAAGGCCGCACCGCCGGTGAAGTGGTGCCGGTCAGGCTGCATGCGCGCGTGACCGAGGCCGGCACGCTGGAGCTGGAAGCCGTGCCACGCGGCAACGGCGAGCGCTGGAAGGTCGAGTTCGACGTGCGCGGCAGCGCCGATGCCTGAGGCAGTGCCCGCGCCGGCGCAGCAGTACGTCGTCGGCATCGACCTGGGCACCAGCAACACGGTTGTCGCCTACGCGAAGGCCGGGTCGGACGATATCCGCGTCTTCGATATCGACCAGCTGGTCAGCCCCGGCGAAGTCGCGGCGCGCCCGCTGCTGCCGTCGGTGCGCTACCACGCGGCGCCGGGCGAGCTCAGCGGCGATGACCTGCAACTGCCCTGGCAGACCGCCGCCAGCGCCGCCGCGCGCCGGACCGTGTTCGGGCGGCTGGCGACAACGCTGGGGGCACAGGTACCCGGCCGGCTCGTCGCCAGCGCCAAGAGCTGGCTGTCGCATGCGTCGGTCGACCGCACCGCGCCCATCCTGCCGTGGGGCGGCCCCGACGATGCCGACAAGATCTCGCCGGTGGTCGCCAGCGCGAGCTACCTGGGCTACGTCGCCGCGGCCTGGAACCACCGTTTTCCCGACGCGCCGCTCGAGCAGCAGGACGTGGTGCTTACCGTGCCCGCCTCGTTCGACGAAGGCGCGCGCGCGCTGACGCTCGAGGCCGCGCGCCTGGCCGGGCTGCCCGCACTGCGGCTGCTTGAAGAGCCGCAGGCCGCGTTGTACGACTGGCTCTTCCATCATCGCCAGACGCTGGATACCGACCTCGCGCAGACACGCCTGGTGCTGATCTGCGACGTCGGTGGCGGCACCACCGACCTTACGCTGATTCGCGTGGAAATGCAGGACGGGCAGCCGCAGTTGACGCGTATTGGCGTGGGCAACCACCTGATGCTCGGCGGCGACAACATGGACCTGGCGCTGGCGCACCTGGTCGAAGCACGCCTCGGCGCGGACCAGAGGCTGTCGGCCTCCAGCCTGTCGCAGCTGGTGGCCCGCAGCCGCGCGGCCAAGGAACAGTTGCTCAGCGCGCAGGCTCCGGACGCCGCCACGGTCACGCTGCTCGGTGCCGGCTCGAAGCTGGTCGGCGGCGCACGGTCGGTTGAAGTGACGCGGCAGGAAGTCGAGCAACTCGTTGTCGACGGTTTCTTTCCCAAGGTTGCCTCCTCTGAGAGGCCCGGTCGCGCGCGGGGCGCCATCGTCGAGTTCGGCCTGCCTTATGCGTCCGACCCGGCCGTGACGCGGCACGTCGCCGGCTTCCTGTCGCAGCACGCCGCGCAGTCGCGCATGGCGCTGGAAGCGCCGCCCGCGCAGGCCGATGCCCTGCCCGTTCCCGACACGCTGCTGCTGAACGGCGGCGTGTTCCGCGCCGAAGCGCTGGCGGGCCGCATCGCCGAGACGCTGGGCGCGTGGCGCGGTACGCCGCTGCACGTGCTGCACAACGCCGATCCCGACATCGCGGTGGCACGCGGCGCGGTCGCCTATGCAAGGGCCCGCAGCGGCCAGGCACCGCGCATCGGCGGCGGCTCGCCGCGCAGCTACTTCCTTGTGCTCGACGACAGCGCGACCGGCCAGCAAGGCATCTGCCTGCTGCCCAAGGGCACCGAGGAAGGCCATGAGGTGCACCTCAGCGACCGTACCTTTGCGCTGCGGGTCGGGCACCCGGTGCAATTCCACCTGGTTTCGTCGGTCGCCGACACCGTCTACCAGCCAGGCGAGCTGGTCGACCTGTCCGCGGGCGACTTCGTGCGCCTGCCGCCGATCGCCACCGTCGTTCCTGCACGCGGCGCCCGCGGTCCGCGCGAGACGCCGGTGCAGATCCGCACATCGCTGACCGAGGTGGGCACGCTCGAAGTCCACTGCATCGACATCGCCAACGACTCGCAACGCTGGCGGCTGGAATTCCAGCTGCGCGGCAACGATGCCCCGGCGGAAGCGCCCGCGGCCGCAACGGCGCATCCGGCGCTGCCGCAAGCCATCGAGGCAATCGACCGCACCTTCGGCGCCCGTTCGCAGGACGTCGGCCCCAAGGAGGTCAAGCGGCTGCGCGCGCAGCTGGAGCAGGTGCTGGGCGCGCGCGAGCAATGGGACAGCGCCCTGCTGCGCGAGCTGTTCGGCGCGTTCTGGGAGCGCGCCAAACGCCGCCGCCGCACCGCCGACCATGAGCGCCTGTGGCTGAACCTGGCCGGCTATTGCGTGCGGCCGGGCTTCGGCTATCCGCTGGACGAATGGCGCGTCGAGCAGCTCTGGTCGCAGTACGACCAGGGCATCCAGTACGTCAACGAGACCCAGAACTGGTCGGAATGGTGGACGCTGTGGCGGCGCGCGGCCGGTGGCCTCGATGAAAGCGCGCAGCTGCGCTTGTTCGAGGACATGGCGTTCTACCTGCAGCCGCCGGGCAGCGGACACTACAAGAAGCCTGCCGGTCCCACGCGCGGCGGTTATCCCGACATGGTCCGCCTCGCCGGATCGCTGGAACGCCTGTCGGCCGACACCAAGATCGAGCTGGCCGGCTGGCTGCTGACGCGGCTGCGCAAGCCATCGGAAAACAACCTGGCCTGGTGGGCGGTGGGCCGCATCGGCGCGCGCATGCCGTTCTATGGCAGCGCGCACAGCGTGGTGCCGGCAGAGATCGCCACGCAATGGATCGACAACATCCTCGCGCTCGACTGGAAGAAGGTCGAGCCCGCCGCGTTCGCCGCGGTGCAGATCGCGCGCATGACCGGCGATCGCACCCGCGACCTGCCTGACGAGACCCGGGCCAATGTGGTGCGCCGGCTCGAAGCCGCCAACGCGCCGCAAAGCTGGATCGCCATGGTCCGCGAAGTCGTCGAGCTCAATGCCGCGGATGAGGGACGGGTATTCGGCGAAGCGCTGCCCGCGGGCCTCAAGCTGATCGCGCGGTGATGTGGGGGCCTTCCCATGGGTCCCTGGCGTCATTTGAAGGTGGTGTGAATTTCACCTATGCTGACTTGCTCCTGCTGCCGGTGTGGCGGCGCCCAGCCCTTCAAGGAGGAAGACAATGCGCGTCATGGTGATCGTCAAGGCAACGAGCGATTCCGAAGCCGGCAAGATGCCGGGCACAGAATTGCTGGCAGCAATGGGCAACTTCAACGAAGAGTTGGTCAAGGCTGGCATCATGCTCGCCGGCGAGGGCCTGCATCCGAGCGCCAGGGGCAAGCGTGTGCGCTTCTCCGGCAAGGAGCGGACCGTGACCGACGGCCCGTTTGCGCAGACCAATGAACTCATCGCGGGATTCTGGCTGTGGCAGGTCAAGTCCATGGACGAGGCCATCGCATGGGTCAAGCGCTGCCCCAATCCCATGGAGGGCGAGTCCGAGATCGAGATCCGCCAGGTGTTCGAAGCCGATGATTTCGGGGCGGAGTTCACCCCCGAACTGCGCGAGCAGGAAGAGCGGCTGCGCGCGCAGGTCGACCAGCAGGCCAGCAAGCCGCGCTGATGAAGACTACACGCGTGCGGCGTACGGAAATCCATATTGCCTGCTGAGCCGGTCAAGCCTGGCACGCAGGCTGGCCAGCTCGCCGGCCAGCTGCCGCGCCATGATCGGCAGCGGCCCTGGCTCCGCTTCCACCACGGCGGCTCGCGGCGATGGCATCGGCAATGGCGCCTTGCCGGTCTCCAGTGCGTCTGCCAGGGACAGCAAGGTAGCATCGATGCCGGGATCGTCGCCCTCGCGCAAGCCGCCCTCATGCTCGATGGTGGCCATCAGTTCCAGCGCGCTGATACAGACGCGCGCGCCATGCTGGATTTCCTCGAACTCGGCGGCAGGCACGCCGGTCTCCTTGGCCACCGAGGGGATCAGCCCGCGCAGCGGAATCAGCTTCGCGCCCAGTTCGATCATTGCGGTGCGCAGCTCGGCGGCATCGGCAAAGCCATGCTGCATCCGCGTATGAGCCGCCATGCTGGCGCGCAACAGCCCGGCCAGCCTGATGCGCCATGAATATGAGGCATAGGCGGGCAACGCGAAGGAAAACACGAGTGCGATCGCGGTACCGATAAACACATCGGCGGTGCGCCAGAACGCGTCGGCGATATTCTGTTCGCCATGGCCGGCGGTAATCACCACGGTAATCGCCGCCAGCAGCGCGATATAGCCGCCCTGGCCGATGGCATGGTAGGCGCAATAACCGCAGATCAGCGCCAGCAGCGCATAGGTCAGCAACGGCCAGCCAAAGAACGATTGCTGCACGATCAGCGCCAGGCCGATAAGTGCCCCGATCAAGGTGCCGATCCCGCGTTCCGCGGCGCGACGGCGGATATTACCGTGGTGCTGGAGCCCGCCGATGACAACCAGTACGGTGATGGTGGCCCACTCACCGTGGGGGATGTCGATGCCGGTGGTCAGGGCAATTGACGCCAGCAGTGCCAGCGCGACGCGCGTGGCGTGGAACAGCCTGGCTTGCCGAAAGCGACGGTTTGTATCGAACAGTGCGTCGGTGGTTTTGCGCAGGGTTGCTAGCATGGTTTTGGTTGGCGCGGCGGGGAATGCCAAGTTTATGGCATGGGTTGTGCCAATGTGGTTGCTGTTAGTGACATTGCCCGCGATAGCAATAAACTCGAAGCCGCCAAAGCAAAAACCCCTCGCAGCACACGCTGTCGAGGGGTTTTGCACAATAAGAGCCTGGCGATGACCTACTTTCACACGGGTAATCCGCACTATCATCGGCGCGGAGTCGTTTCACGGACCTGTTCGGGATGGGAAGGGGTGGTTCCAACTCGCTATGGTCACCAGGCATGAGGGGTTGTGGCGCTGGGGTTCAAGCCAGCGTCACGAATCGGGATGTAGTTGGGGTTGTGCGTATCTGGCACAGACACGATCACACACACCAGGTGAAACACACTGGTTATAGGATCAAGCCTTACGGGCAATTAGTACTGGTTAGCTTAACGCATTACTGCGCTTCCACACCCAGCCTATCAACGTCCTGGTCTCGAACGACCCTTCAAGGAGGTCAAGCCTCCAGGGAATCCTCATCTTCAGGCGAGTTTCCCGCTTAGATGCTTTCAGCGGTTATCTCTTCCGTACATAGCTACCCTGCGATGCCTCTGGCGAGACAACAGGTACACCAGCGGTACGTCCACTCCGGTCCTCTCGTACTAGGAGCAGCCCCCGTCAAGATTCCAACGCCCACGGCAGATAGGGACCAAACTGTCTCACGACGTTTTAAACCCAGCTCACGTACCTCTTTAAATGGCGAACAGCCATACCCTTGGGACCGGCTACAGCCCCAGGATGAGATGAGCCGACATCGAGGTGCCAAACACCGCCGTCGATATGAACTCTTGGGCGGTATCAGCCTGTTATCCCCAGAGTACCTTTTATCCGTTGAGCGATGGCCCTTCCATTCAGAACCACCGGATCACTATGTCCTGCTTTCGCACCTGCTCGACTTGTCGGTCTCGCAGTTAAGCACGCTTTTGCCATTGCACTTTAGGTACGATGTCCGACCGTACCAAGCGTACCTTCGAACTCCTCCGTTACACTTTGGGAGGAGACCGCCCCAGTCAAACTGCCTACCATGCACTGTCCCGACCCGGATTCACGGGCCAAGGTTAGAACCTCAAACAAACCAGGGTGGTATTTCAAGGACGGCTCCACGTGAACTGGCGTCCACGCTTCAAAGCCTCCCACCTATCCTACACAGATCGGTTCAAAGTCCAATGCAAAGCTACAGTAAAGGTTCATGGGGTCTTTCCGTCTAGCCGCGGGGAGATTGCATCATCACAAACACTTCAACTTCGCTGAGTCTCGGGAGGAGACAGTGTGGCCATCGTTACGCCATTCGTGCAGGTCGGAACTTACCCGACAAGGAATTTCGCTACCTTAGGACCGTTATAGTTACGGCCGCCGTTTACCGGGACTTCAATCAAGAGCTTGCACCCCATCATTTAATCTTCCGGCACCGGGCAGGCGTCACACCCTATACGTCCACTTTCGTGTTTGCAGAGTGCTGTGTTTTTATTAAACAGTCGCAGCCACCATTTTATTGCAACCCCTTCACCCTTCTGGCGCAGGCCAGTCAAGCTACCAGGGCGTACCTTATCCCGAAGTTACGTACCAATTTGCCGAGTTCCTTCTCCCGAGTTCTCTCAAGCGCCTTAGAATACTCATCTCGCCCACCTGTGTCGGTTTGCGGTACGGTCTCGTATGACTGAAGCTTAGAGGCTTTTCTTGGAACCACTTCCAATTGCTTCGCAGCACTAGGCCGCTCGCCCCACATCCTTGAATCCCGCGCCCGGATTTGCCTGAGCGCCTTCTCCAATGCAGGGACCGGGACTTCCAACACCCGGACAACCTTCCGCGATCCGTCCCCCCATCGCATCATACGACGGTGCAGGAATATTAACCTGCTTCCCATCAGCTACGCATCTCTGCCTCGCCTTAGGGGCCGACTCACCCTACGCCGATGAACGTTGCGTAGGAAACCTTGGGCTTACGGCGAGGGGGCCTTTCACCCCCTTTATCGCTACTCATGTCAGCATTCGCACTTCTGATACCTCCAGCATCCTTTACAAGACACCTTCACAGGCTTACAGAACGCTCTCCTACCACGCGTGCGCTCCTTTAAATCCACTAGCATTGGCCACCACGATCATTGTGGGTGGCTTTGTCGATGCTGCGCATCGACAAGCTTGGTGCACTTAAAGGAACGCACGCGTCCGCAGCTTCGGTATATAGCTTAGCCCCGTTACATCTTCCGCGCAGGACGACTCGATCAGTGAGCTATTACGCTTTCTTTAAAGGGTGGCTGCTTCTAAGCCAACCTCCTGACTGTTTTAGCCTTCCCACTTCGTTTCCCACTTAGCTATATTTGGGGACCTTAGCTGGCGGTCTGGGTTGTTTCCCTCTTGACACCGGACGTTAGCACCCGATGTCTGTCTCCCGTGATTGCACTCTTCGGTATTCGGAGTTTGCTATGGCGGGGTAATCAGCAATAGACCCCCCAACCATGACAGTGCTCTACCCCCGAAGGTGAGACACGAGGCACTACCTAAATAGTTTTCGGAGAGAACCAGCTATTTCCAGATTTGTTTAGCCTTTCACCCCTATCCACAGCTCATCCCCTAACTTTTCAACGTTAGTGGGTTCGGTCCTCCAGTACGTGTTACCGCACCTTCAACCTGGCCATGGATAGATCATCTGGTTTCGGGTCTACACCCAGCGACTCAACGCCCTGTTCGGACTCGCTTTCGCTACGCCTGCCCTAATCGGTTAAGCTTGCCACTGAATGTAAGTCGCTGACCCATTATACAAAAGGTACGCCGTCACCCGTTTCCAGGCTCCGACTGTTTGTATGCATGCGGTTTCAGGATCTATTTCACTCCCCTCCCGGGGTTCTTTTCGCCTTTCCCTCACGGTACTGGTTCACTATCGGTCGATCACGAGTATTTAGCCTTGGAGGATGGTCCCCCCATCTTCAGACAGGATTTCACGTGTCCCGCCCTACTTGTCGTACACCTAGTTCCACAACGCTGTTTTCGCATACAGGGCTATCACCTGCTAGGGCCGGGCTTTCCATCCCGTTCTGCTAACAACACTGCTAAAGAGTACAAGGCTCTTCCCATTTCGTTCGCCACTACTTTGGGAATCTCGGTTGATTTCTGTTCCTGCAGCTACTTAGATGTTTCAGTTCGCCGCGTTCGCTTCCCACACCTATGGATTCAGTGTGGGATGACCCATACGGGCCGGGTTTCCCCATTCGGACATCTCCGGATCAAAGCTCGTTTGCCAGCTCCCCGAAGCTTTTCGCAGGCTACCGCGTCCTTCATCGCCTGTGATCGCCAAGGCATCCACCACATGCACTTGTTCGCTTGACCCTATAACAAGTGTGTCTCAAGCTTGCGCTCATGACACCGCTCACTACAGGTTGAGTTCTCGCATTTGTGCCGTATTCCAAGTCATCTTTCGATCACTTTAAATACATTTTGGTTGATACAATCACAACCCGGTATCGCGTGTTGTACTGCAGCGTCTCATCAACGCTCGCGCGACACCTTTACTACATCCCATATTGTTAAAGAACAGCCGACTTTCGTCGCTTGGCAATGCCAAATGAAAACACTCAGCAACGAGTGCTTTCATTTGGCCACCTGGCCTTCAACCAACAAACTACCGATAAGTGTGGACGCTCAACGTAGGATGCACGCTCTGAAAGGAGGTGATCCAGCCGCACCTTCCGATACGGCTACCTTGTTACGACTTCACCCCAGTCATGAACCCTGCCGTGGTAATCGCCCTCCTTGCGGTTAGGCTAACTACTTCTGGCAAAACCCACTCCCATGGTGTGACGGGCGGTGTGTACAAGACCCGGGAACGTATTCACCGCGGCATGCTGATCCGCGATTACTAGCGATTCCAGCTTCACGTAGTCGAGTTGCAGACTACGATCCGGACTACGATGCGTTTTCTGGGATTAGCTCCCCCTCGCGGGTTGGCAACCCTCTGTACGCACCATTGTATGACGTGTGAAGCCCTACCCATAAGGGCCATGAGGACTTGACGTCATCCCCACCTTCCTCCGGCTTGTCACCGGCAGTCTCTCTAGAGTGCTCTTGCGTAGCAACTAGAGACAAGGGTTGCGCTCGTTGCGGGACTTAACCCAACATCTCACGACACGAGCTGACGACAGCCATGCAGCACCTGTGTCCACTTTCCCTTTCGGGCACCTAAGGCATCTCTGCTTCGTTAGTGGCATGTCAAGGGTAGGTAAGGTTTTTCGCGTTGCATCGAATTAATCCACATCATCCACCGCTTGTGCGGGTCCCCGTCAATTCCTTTGAGTTTTAATCTTGCGACCGTACTCCCCAGGCGGTCAACTTCACGCGTTAGCTACGTTACTGAAGAAATGAATCCCCAACAACTAGTTGACATCGTTTAGGGCGTGGACTACCAGGGTATCTAATCCTGTTTGCTCCCCACGCTTTCGTGCATGAGCGTCAGTGACGTCCCAGGGGGCTGCCTTCGCCATCGGTATTCCTCCACATCTCTACGCATTTCACTGCTACACGTGGAATTCTACCCCCCTCTGACATACTCTAGCCTGACAGTCACAAGCGCCATTCCCAAGTTGAGCTCGGGGATTTCACGCCTGTCTTATCAAACCGCCTGCGCACGCTTTACGCCCAGTAATTCCGATTAACGCTCGCACCCTACGTATTACCGCGGCTGCTGGCACGTAGTTAGCCGGTGCTTATTCTTCCGGTACCGTCATCCACGCCAGGTATTAACCAGCGCGATTTCTTTCCGGACAAAAGTGCTTTACAACCCGAAGGCCTTCTTCACACACGCGGCATTGCTGGATCAGGGTTGCCCCCATTGTCCAAAATTCCCCACTGCTGCCTCCCGTAGGAGTCTGGGCCGTGTCTCAGTCCCAGTGTGGCTGATCGTCCTCTCAGACCAGCTACTGATCGTCGCCTTGGTAGGCTCTTACCCCACCAACTAGCTAATCAGACATCGGCCGCTCCTGTAGCGCGAGGCCGTTACCGGTCCCCCGCTTTCACCCTCAGGTCGTATGCGGTATTAGCTAATCTTTCGACTAGTTATCCCCCACTACAGGGCACGTTCCGATGTATTACTCACCCGTTCGCCACTCGCCACCAGGCCGAAGCCCGTGCTGCCGTTCGACTTGCATGTGTAAGGCATGCCGCCAGCGTTCAATCTGAGCCAGGATCAAACTCTTCAGTTCAATCTCTGTGTGGGTCCGAAGACCCTCGCTCTTTCGAGCGGTCGCTCACTCTCAGAAAACTGACTGACCAGATCCGAAGACCCAGTCACGTTTTGCTGTGCGAGCACTGTATAACTTGTAAGCTAAAAGACCGAAGTCTTTCGCATCCGTTATCAAGCGCCCACACTTATCGGTGTTTGTTTGTTAAAGAACTTGCGCGATTCGCTTTGCTTGTCGCGTCGCTGTTTTGTCAGCAGCGAAGAAACGAGATCTTAAAGAATTTTCTACGATTTAGCAACTACTTTCGAGAACTTTCTTTTTCCGACCGGCGCTGCCAGCCGAAGTAAATCTCAAACAACCAATTCCCCTGCCATGCTTGCATTGCTGCTTGCGCTGCAGGAGGGGGCGAATATTAGTGCCTCAGAAAGAAAGTGGCAAGCCTTTTTCAAAAAACACTGAAAGTGCCCTGGTTTCCACTTTCTTGTTCATGTGCATCATCCGCCGGGCCGGAGCCCTTAGACGCGCGCCTTTTCGTGACTACGATGTCCATAAGGCAACCTACCGCTGCTTGCCGTGAAACCGTCACCCGCCCTTTTTCTGCTCGCCGCCGCCCTGGCCGTGGCGCTGCCATGGCGCAGCGCCGGCGCGCAGGACGCAAGCGCGGCCGAGCGCGCCGACATGGTGAAGGAGATCGCCGCCATCGCGGCCGAAACCGGCGCAACCAGCGGCAGGCACACGCTGGACCGGCGCGTCATGGCGGTGATGGGCCAGGTGCCGCGGCACGAGTTCGTCCCGGATGCGCAGAAGCCGTACGCCTATCACAACCGTCCATTGCCCATCGGCCATGGCCAGACCATCTCGCAGCCCTATATCGTCGGGCTGATGACGGACCTGCTGATGGCAAAGCCCGGCGATACCGTGCTGGAGATCGGCACCGGCTCGGGCTACCAGGCGGCTGTGCTGGCCGGACTGGTCAAGGCGGTCTACACCATCGAGATCATCGAGCCGCTGGGACGGCAGGCCTGTGACCGGCTTAAGCGGCTGGCCTACCAGCAAGTGGCATGCAAAGTCGGCGATGGCTACTACGGCTGGGAGGAGCACGCGCCGTATGACGCCATCGTCGTCACCGCTGCGGCCAGCCATGTGCCGCCTCCGTTGATCCGCCAGCTCAAGCCAGGTGGCCGCATGGTGATCCCGGTGGGCGCGCAGTTCATGACGCAATACCTGCTGCTGGTCGAGAAGGCCGCCGACGGCGCCGTGTCCACCCGGCAGATCCTGCCGGTCAGGTTCGTGCCGCTGGTCAGAAAGCCATAGTGCGCCGCCGGCACCATGCCACGACCGCCGCTGCTTGCCCTGGCCCTGTTGTCCGCCGCCGCGCTGGGCTATGAACTCCTGCTGATGCGGCTGCTTTCCATCATCCTGTGGCACCACTTCGCCTACATGATGATCAGCGTCGCCTTGCTTGGCTATGGCGCGGCCGGCGCGCTGGTCGCCTTCGCACGGCCGGTGCTGCTGCGCCATTTCATGCCGGCGTTCGTGGCGGGCGCCCTGCTCTTCGGCGCCACCGCGATGGCCTGTTTCGCGATTGCCCAACTGGTCGCGTTCAATCCGCTCGAAATCCTGTGGGAGCCATCGCAGCCGCTGCGCCTGCTGCTGCTCTACCTGCTGCTGTTCGTGCCGTTTTTCTGCGCGGCGACCAGCGTCTGCCTGGTGTTTTCGCGCTTCGACACGCAAATCCACCGCGTGTACAGCTTCGACATCCTGGGTGCGGGGCTGGGTTGCCTTGGGATCATCGTGGCGCTGTTCGCCTTGAGCCCGGTGGGGGCGCTGCGGCTGGTCAGCGCCGCAGGCATGGCGGCGGCCGCGCTGGCGTGCGTGGAATGCCGCTGGCATCGCCGATGGTTGCCGGCGTTCCTGCTGATGGCGGCGATGGTGCCGGCTGCCGTGCCTGGAGCATGGATCGCGCTGCGGCCATCCGAGTACAAGGAACTGAGCCAGCTGCTGCGCATCGGCGATGCACGCTTGGTGGCCCAGCGCTCCAGTCCGCTCGGGCTGGTCACGGTAGTGGAAAGCCCGTCGATCCCGCTGCGTCACGCGCCCGGGTTGAGCCTGAATGCCAGCACCGAGCCGCCGCCGCAACTGGCCGTGCTGACGGACGGCGACGGGCTCAGCGCGCTCAACCGCTATGACGGCCGGCGCGAGCCGCTGGCCTACCTTGGCGACCTCACCTCTGCCCTGCCGTTCCACCTGCTGCAAAACCCTAAGGTGCTGGTGCTGGGCAGTGGCGCCGGAGCGGACGTCCTGCAGGCGATCTGGCATCACGCCAGCGCCGTCGATGCGGTGGAGCTGAATCCGCAGGTGATCGAACTGGTCCAGGGCCGCTTTGCCGCGTTCTCCGGCAAACCCTACAGCGCACCGGGCGTGCGCGTCTTTACCGGCGAGGCGCGCGGCTTCCTGGCGGCGAGCAAGGACCGCTACGACCTGATCCAGGTCGCCTTGCTCGACTCGTTCAGCACGTCCTCGGCGGGTCTGTATGCGCTGTCCGAGAGCTATCTCTATACCGTGGAAGCCTTCCAGGGCTACCTGCGCCATCTTCGCCCCGGCGGCATGCTGGCGATCACGCGCTGGGTCACGCTGCCGCCGCGCGATATTCCCAAGCTGTTCGCCACCGCCGTGGCGGCGATGGAAGGAATGGACGTGCCCGCGCCTGCGCTGCGCTTGGTGCTGATCCGCGGCTGGAAGACGGCAACGCTGCTGGTGAAGAACGGCGCATTCGACGCGGCGGAGCTTGCCGCGCTGCAGGCCTTCTGCCGCGCCCGTTCATTCGACGTCGAATACTTTCCCGGCATCCAGGCAAGCCAGGCGAATCGCTACAACGTGCTCGACAAGCCTTACTTCTTCGAAACTGCGCAAGCCCTGCTCGGTCCCGAACGTGCGCGCTTCCTGTCGGAATACAAGTTCGACGTGCGGCCCGCAACCGACGACAAACCCTATTTCTTCCATTTCTTCAAATGGCGCACGCTGCCTGAATTGCTGGCGCTGAAGTCGCAGGGCGGCCTGCCGCTGCTGGAATGGGGTTATCCGGTGCTGGTCGCCACGCTGCTGCAGGCCACCGCCGCGGCGTTGCTGCTGATCGTGGTCCCGCTGCGAGTACTCCGACGGCGCCCCCCCGTCACCACAAACGGCAGCCAGCGTCCGCACGCATGGCGCGTCGGCTTCTATTTCCTTGCAGTCGGCGTCGGCTTCATGTTCGTCGAGATCGCCTTCATCCAGAAATTCATCCTGTTCCTGAGCCATCCACTGTATGCGGTCGCGGTGGTGCTGTGTGCCTTCCTCTGCTTCGCCGGCCTCGGCAGCCGCTACTCGCAACGCCTCCCTGCACGCGATGGGCGCCAGGCGATGCTGGCGATCACCGGCATCTGGGTGGTATCGCTGCTCTACCTCGTGGCGCTGCCCGCCGTATTCAGGCTGCTGATCGCGTTGCCCGATCCGGCCCGGATTGCCGTCGCGGTACTGCTGATCGCGCCGCTGGCGTTCCTGATGGGCATGCCCTTTCCGCTCGGCCTGAGCCGGGTCGCGGCCGGCGACGAAGCGCTGGTGCCGTGGGCCTGGGGCATCAACGCCTGCGCATCCGTAGTGGCGGCGGTGCTGGCCACGCTGGTTGCCATCCATGCCGGCTTTACCGTGGTGATCCTGGTGGCGCTGCTGTTGTACTTTGCTGCAGCGCTGGCCTGCCCATGACGGCCCGCCCGCGCTTCACGGCTCCTGCATTGTGACCCCATAGCCGGCAAAGATGCGCGCCAGTTCGCCCTTGCGCCGCAGCGCGTCCAGTGCAATCTCCAGCGATTGCGCCAGTTCCTTGTCGCCGGCCTTGATCGCCATGCCGACGGCCCAGCCGCGCGGCGGCAACAGCGGCGAGCTGACGTCCGCCGTGCCAAAGCGCGCCGCGGACTGGCCGGCGGCCCGCAGCGCGCTCTCGTATTGCGCGCGGGTCACCATCGCGGCGGCGATCTCGCCGGCGAAGAGCGCGCGCAGCGCCTGGGCGGCCTCGGGGTAGATCTTCACCTTGTCGCGCAAGGCACCGCCCGCGCCGGACAGCAGCGCGTTGGCGCCGGCAGAGCCAGCCGCCGCGCCGGCGGGCTGGCCCGCCAGGCCGTCCAGGCTGCGCACGTCCGGCAGGCGCTCGCGGTCGCGCACCAGCACGAAGGTCTCGCGGTAGTAAGGCGCGAAGATCAGCGCCTTGTCGTTGGCGCGCATGAAGGCGCGGTCGACCGGCACGTGCAGCATCACGTCCGCCGGGCCGTAGCCGAGGTAGTGGCCGCGCCACACCATCGAGCGCAGGTCATCGGACATGTTCTCGTCGGCATCGAACGGCAGCAGCGACACCGAGACCCCCAGTTCGCTGGCCAGGGCCCGGGCCAGCGCCACGTCGATTCCTTCGTACTGGCTGCCCGCCGCCGCCGAGAAAGGCGGCAGGCCCTTGTAGACCGCGACCTTGAGCGAGCCGTTCTGGCGGATCCTGGCAAGGTCGGCCAATGCCGGCTGCGTGCCGAGCAGCGCGCCGGCCGCCAGCAAGGCGACGCAAAGCCGGCGCCGGGTCGATGCCGGTGCGGCGGGTGCGGCAGGGGTCTGGCAAAGCCTCTGGCCACTGACTGGGCTGGCAGGCATGAGGTCTCTCCTGGAATCGAATGACGATGGTTGTCGGAGCAGCAAGACGAATGGCACGGCCTGCGGGACCGTGCGCGGCCCTCACTCGCGCCGGGATTCCAGGTAGGTCTTGATTGCCCACACCGCTTCCTGGCTCAGCACGCCTTCGAACGGCGGCATATAGACGCGCCCGTCGCGTGTGCGGCCCTTGCGCACGGTGGTGGTGTAGAACTGCGAGATCTCGCCCATGCAGGCCTGCTTCTTCTTGGCATCGGCCAGCGACACGCAGTCGCCGTCGAGCTTGCGCAGGTCGGGGGCGATGCCGCCGGACACCGCTTCCAGGCCGTGGCAGCGCGCGCAGTTCTGGTTGTAGGCCGAGCTGCCGATGCGCTGCGCTTCCTGTTGCGCGGCGCCGGCGCGGTAGGGATTGTCCGGACGCCATTCGTCGCCAAGCTGTGGCAGGGCCTTGGTGTCGACGGCCTGTGGCGTGACGTCGCCGTGCGCGAGCGCGGTGGACGGTGCGGCAAGGGCCGCGCAAAGCGATAGCAAGGCAAGCAGATGGCGCTGCGTGTTCATGGATGTCTCCTGCGGTGAATGGGTGTTGTGTTTGACGGCATTTCCGCAAGAGCCATACCAGCGGGTGCGGCACGCGCCAGACCGGACGCGGAACCGCGTCGCAGCAGCACTTGCCGGGGCCGGTCCTGCCGCAGCGGCACCAGTCATCGCCGCGCCGGTGTCCCGGATTGCCACACTCTGGCAAGCGTCTTGCTTCATGGCGCAACACTGTCGGACACGCGCCCGCTGAAGGCGCCGGCAGCGACCCGCGCAAAGATCGCGGGCGACCTTCCACAGGAGACACAGAAATGACCATCCAAGCCGCACCGGCGGGTGAACCCGCGCAACCCGAGCGCGCCGAACTGATTGCCCAGGCCCACCAGCGCTCCGCTTCCTACGGACTGCGCCCCTATGAGTCGCCGGATTTCTGCCCGGTGCTGCAGAGCGAACTGAAGACCCGCATCGAACGCAGCCAGTCACTGTTCACCTATGCGCTGCCGGTGATGGAAACGCTGTACGACCAGATCGTGAACACCCAGAGCATGGTGATCCTGACCGACGCCGATGGCCTGATCCTGCACTCGCTGGGCGACGACGACTTCCTGGCCCGCGCCGACAAGGTGGCGCTGCGCGCCGGCGCGGACTGGTCGGAAGCGTCCCGCGGCACCAACGCGATCGGCACCGCGCTGGCCGAGAACCGGGCCACGCTGGTCCATGGCGCCGACCACTTCCTGGAGGCCAACCAGTTCCTGACCTGCTCCTGCATGACCATCCTCGATCCCTACGGCAAGACCGTCGGCGCGCTCGATGTGACCGGCGACCAGCGCGGTTTCCACAAGCACACCATGGCGCTGGTGCGGATGTCGGCGCAGATGATCGAGAACCAGTTGTTCGGCAATGCTTTCCGCGACATGGTGTGCATCCGCTTCCATTCGCGCGCGGAGTTCCTGGGCACGCTGGTGGAGGGCATCGTGTCGTTCACGCCGGGCGGGCGCTTCCTGTCGGCCAACCGCAGCGGGCAGTTCCAGTTGGGCCTGTCCAACGGCGCGCTGCAGGCGCATACCTTCTCGTCGCTGTTCGGCCTGTCGATGTCGCAGCTGTTCGATGTGGTGCGCGCCGCACAGGCGGGCATGGTGCAGCTGCAGTTGCCCAGCGGCGTCAAGGTCAGCGCGCGCGTGGAATGGAAGACCGGCCGGGCCGCGGTGCCCGGCGTGGACGAGGCGCGCCCCGATGCGCACGACGCCGTCATGGCGCCACAGCGCCTGCGCGCCCACCCGTCCGGGCCCGCGGGGCCGGAAGGGCTGGATGACCTGGACACCGGCGACACGCAGATCCGGGCCGTGATCGGCAAGCTCCGCAAGGTGATCGGCAAGGACATCCCGGTGATGGTGCTGGGCGAGACCGGCACCGGCAAGGAACTGATGGCGCGCGCCATCCACGCCGACAGCCCGCGCCGCGCCGGACCGTTCATCGCGGTGAACTGCGCGTCGATCCCCGAGAACCTGATCGAGTCGGAGCTGTTCGGCTACGAGGAAGGCGCCTTCACCGGCGCCCGCAAAAAGGGCGGCATCGGCAAGATGCTGCTGGCCAACGGCGGCACGCTGTTCCTGGACGAGATCGGCGACATGCCGCTGCACCTGCAGGGACGGCTGCTGCGGGCGCTGCAGGAGCGCGCGGTGCAGCCGCTAGGCAGCAGCAAGGTGATCCATATCGATGTTTCGCTGGTGTGCGCCACCAACCGCAACCTGCGCGAGATGGTCGCCGGCGGGCAGTTCCGCGAGGACCTGTACTACCGCCTCAACGGCATGGTGGTGCGGCTGCCCGCGCTGCGCGAGCGCAGCGACCTGGACGTGGTGGCGGGCAAGCTGCTGCGCCAGGAGCGAACCGCCGGCGTGCCGCCCCGCATCAGGGACTCGGTGATGGAGATGTTCCGCGCCTACCACTGGCCGGGCAATATCCGCCAGCTCGGCAACCTGCTGCGCACCGCCCGGCTGATGGCGGAAGGCGAAGCCGAGATCACTGAAGACCACCTGCCCGACGATTTCCTGGACGACCTGCGCGAACGGCAGGCGCGCGCGGCCACGCCGGCTGCCCATGCCCTGGCGAGCGCGCCGCCGGCCGCACAGCCGACGCGGCTGGCCGAGGTCGAGGTCCAGGCCATCGTCGCCACCGTCAGGGCCCACCACGGCAATATCTCGGCGGCGGCCAAGGCGCTGGGCATTTCGCGCAATACCGTCTACCGCAAGATGGAAGAGGCGCGCGGGCTGCCGCACCAGCCCGGTTGAGCGCGCCCGCCACGATGCAGTGGTGTCCCGTTCCTGGACAGGTGTCCCATTTTGAAACAGTCGTGACACAGGGAGCAGGCGCGCACGGGCATCGGCCAGGCCTTCACCCGGCGGCATGATGCGAGGAAATCCCGGGCATGGATGTTGCCTCGAGAAGGATGCGGCAGCCAGCCTGCCGCGCCACAACGATATTCACTAACCACGCCATCCAAGGAGAGAGACATGACCTGGACCACCCCCGCCTACACCGAGCTGCGGCTGGGCTTCGAGATCACGATGTATATCGCCAACCGCTGATCGCGCCCCGGACAGGCGCAACGCCCGCGTTGCCGGGCCGCGCGCCTGCTCCGTGACGCCATGCCCACGACCAAGCGCTCGCGCCATGACAATCATCCGGGTACTGGGGTCGGCCGCCGGCGGCGGCTTCCCGCAGTGGAACTGCAACTGCCACAACTGCGACGGCGTGCGCCGCGGCACCGTGCGCGCCACGCCGCGCACGCAGTCGTCGATCGCGCTGTCCGGCGACGGGCCGGACGCGATCCTGGTCAACGCCTCGCCCGACATCCTGCAGCAGCTACGCCAGACGCCGGCGCTGCAGCCGGCGCGCGCGCCGCGCGACAGCGCCATCGCGGCGGTGCTGCTGATGGACGCGCAGATCGACCACGTCACCGGCCTGCTGATGCTGCGCGAGCACTGCCACGCCTTGCCGCTCTATGCGACCGCGGCGGTCCTCGACGACCTTGGCGCGGCCTTTCCGCTGACCCGCATGCTGTCGCACTACTGCGGCGTGCAGACGCACGCGCTGCCTTGCGACGGCACGCCGTTCACCGTGCCGCCGCTGGCGGGCATGCGGCTCACTGCCGTGCCGCTGCAAAGCAAGGCCCCGCCCTATTCCCCCAGCCGCAACGCCCCGCGCGCCGGCGACAACATCGGCCTGCGCATCGAAGACTGCCGCAGCGGCCGCCGCGCATTCTATGCGCCCGGCCTCGGCAGCGTCGACGACCGCGTCTTTGCGGAACTGCGCGACGCCGACGTCGTGCTGGTCGACGGCACCTTCTGGCGCGAGGACGAGATGCAGGCGCTCGGCTTCTCCGCCAAGGCCGCCGCCGACATGGGCCACCTGCCGCTGTCCGGCCCCGGCGGCATGATCGAAATCCTCGACCGGCTGCCCGCCGCCCGCAAGATCCTTATCCACATCAACAACACCAACCCCGTGCTGGTGGAAGACTCGCCCGAACGCGCCGAGCTGGCGCGGCACGGCATCGAGCTGGCCTGCGACGGCATGGAGATCGCGCTATGACACATCCCATTGCATGGAGCCCCGCGGAGTTCGAGGCCCGCCTGCGTGCCAAGGAAAGCGGCTACCACATCCACCATCCGTTCAACCGGCGCATGGCCGCGGGGGAGTGTTCGCCCGCGCAGATCCGCGCGTGGGTGGCAAACCGCTTCTACTACCAGGCGAATATCCCGCTGAAGGATGCTGCGATCCTGTCCAACTGCCCCGACCGCGACACGCGCCGGCAATGGATCGTGCGCATCCTCGACCATGACGGCACCGACATCGTGCCTGGCGGCATCGAAGCCTGGCTGAGGCTGGGCCAGGCCGTCGGGCTGGAGCGTGACGCGCTGCTGGACCAGCGGCACGTGCTGCCGGGCGTGCGCTTTGCCGTCGACGCTTACGTCAACTTCGGCCGCCGCGCGCCGTGGCAGGAAGCGGTGTGCTCGTCGCTGACCGAGATGTTTGCGCCGGAGATCCACAAGGAGCGGCTGGCGGGCTGGCCCACGCATTACCCATGGATCGAGGCCGCCGGGCTGGACTATTTCCGTTCGCGCATCCCGCTGGCGCAGCGCGACGTCGACCATGGCCTGCGCGTGACGCTGGATTTCTTCCGTACGCCGGAACAACAGCAGCGCGCGCTCGACATCCTGCAGTTCAAGCTCGACGCCCTCTGGTCGATGCTCGACGCCATCCAGCACGCCCAGCCATGACAGCCATGACAGCCAACGCGCCAGACCTCGCCCGCCCGCTGCTGCACCGGACCTTCCGGCTGCAATGGGAAGAGGCGCAGCAGAGCTGGGTGCTGCTCTACCCGGAAGGCATGGTCACCCTCAACGACAGCGCCGCCGCGATCTTGCAGCGCTGCGACGGCGGCCATACGCTCGACATGCTGATCGACGACCTGCAGTCCGCATTCGGCGTGCAGGGCATCGCCCCGGAGGTACACGCCTTTGTCAAACATGCGACCGAACGCGGCTGGCTGGTCTGACGCCACCACCCTCGCACCGCCCGGCCCGCCGCTGTGGCTGCTGGCCGAGCTGACCTACCGCTGTCCGCTGCACTGCGCCTTCTGCTCGAACCCGGTTGACTATGCCCGGCACACGGCCGAGCTCGACACCGCGCAGTGGTGCGACGTATTCAGCCAGGCACGCGCGCTGGGCGCCGTTCAGCTCGGCCTGTCGGGCGGCGAGCCGCTGCTGCGCAAGGACCTGGAACAACTGGTGCGGCATGCGCATGGCCTGGGCTTCTATACCAACCTCGTCACCTCGGGCGTGGGCCTGACCGACGCCAGGCTCGCGGCGTTGCGCGAGGCCGGGCTGGACCATATCCAGCTGTCCTTCCAGGACTCCACGCGCGAGCTCAACGACTTCCTGTCCAGCACCCGCACCTTTGACCTGAAGCAGCGCGTTGCCCGGATGATCAAGGCGCACGCCTACCCGATGGTGATGAACTGCGTGCTGCACCGGCACAACCTGCCGCATGTCGGCACCATCATCGAGATGGCGCTGCAGATGGGAGCGGAATACCTGGAGCTGGCCAATACCCAGTACTACGGCTGGGCGTGGGAGAACCGGCTTGCGCTGCTGCCCACGCGCGAGCAGTTGCTGGAGGCCGAGGCCGTGGTCAGGGAATACCGCGCGCGCATCGGCAAGCGCTGCCAGGTCCTGTTCGTGGTGCCCGACTATTTCGAGGACCGGCCCAAGAAGTGCATGAATGGCTGGGGCACGACCTTCCTGGGCGTGGCGCCCGACGGGACCGCCCTGCCGTGCCATGCGGCGCGCATGCTGCCGGGGCTGGCGCTGCCGAATGTGACGACGCAGGGGTTGCGCGAGATCTGGCGCGACAGCGAGGCATTCCGCCGCTTTCGCGGCACGGCATGGATGCAGGAACCGTGTCGGTCCTGCGACCACCGCGAGGAGGACTACGGCGGCTGCCACTGCCAGGCCTTCCTGCTGACCGGCGACCCCGCCGCCACGGACCCGGTCTGCGAGCGCTCCGCCGACCACGGCAAGGTCAGCAAGATCGTGCTGCAGGGACGGCTGGCGGCCCTGCATCCGCGTGGCGAAGGCGAGCCGATGGTGTTCCGCAGCGATGGCAACTCCCTGCGCCTGAGCGCTGCGCGCAAGTAAAGAAAGCTCCCGCGTTCCTACCCTGCGTTCAACACCCACTCCGCGAGCTGCTTCGCATCCGCCTCGCCGAGATTCCCATGCGCCGGCATCGGCACCGGCCCCCACACCCCCTTGCCGCCTTCGCGGATCTTCCTGGCCAGCCGCCCGGCTGCCTGGCTGTCCCCTTTGTATTTCGCCGCCACTTCGGCGAAGCCGGGCCCCACCAGTTTCGACTGCATGCCGTGGCAGGCAAAGCAGCCGTTCTTGTCGGCCAGTGCCTGCATCTCGGCCGCCGTGCCCGCCTGCGCCGCGCAAGGCAGCAGTACCGCCGCTGCCAGCGCCATCCATTCCTTCTTCATACCCTTGTCTCGCTGTTTCGTTCTGCCGGCACGCCGGCATCGGCATCGCGATGCCAGCGTGCATGCCCATCGACTAGCCCGCGTTCAGCTCTTGTGCAGCTTGAACACCCACACCGATCCGCCCTGCTCCAGGAAATTCACCCGCTTGGCGACTTCCCCGCCCCACAGCGGCACCGCGCCGCCCCAGCCCGATACCACGGCCACATACTGCTCGCCGTTGTCCTCCCACGTGACCGGCGGCGCCACCACGCCGCTGCCGGTCTGGAACTTCCACAGTTCCTTGCCGGTCCGCGCGTCGGCTGCCTTCAGGTAGCCCTCCGGCGTGCCCCAGAACACCAGGCCGCCGGCGGTGGTCATCGCGCCGCCCCACAGCGGCGCGCCGTTCTTCGCCTCCCAGACGATCTTGCCGGTCTTGGGATTGATCGCGCGCAGCGCGCCGATGTAGTCCTGGTTCAGCGGCTGGATGGTGAAGCCCGCGCCCAGGAAAGCCGCCCCCTTCTTGTAGCTGACCGGCTCGTTCCAGATGTCCATGCCCCATTCGTTGGCCGGCACATAGAACAGGCCGGTCTGCGGGCTGTAGGCCATCGGCTGCTGGTTCTTGCCGCCGAGGAAGCCGGGCGCGGCGAACACGGACTTGCCCTTCTTCGCGTCGGCGACGGCGGCCGGGTCGCCGGGACGGCCTTCGCTGATAAAGTCGGGCCGGCCGGTCTTCAGGTCGATGCCGCTGGCCCAGGTGATCTTCCTGACGAAGGGAAAGGCGTTGACCAGCTTGCCGCTGCGCGCGTCGTTGACATAGAAGAAGCCATTGCGGTCGGCCTTGCCGCCCATGCGCTTGCCATCGAGGTCGAAGGTCACGAACTCATTGACGCCGTCGAAGTCCCAGCCGTCGTTCGGCGTGTTCTGGTAGTGCCAGACGATCTTGCCGGTGGCCGGATCGATCGCCACCGTCGACGCGGAGTAGAGATTGTCGCCCTTGCGGATATGGCTGTTCCACGGCCCCGGGTTGCCCGTGCCGAAGTACACCAGCCCGGTGGCCGGATCATAGGTGCCGCCCAGCCAGGTGGCAGCGCCGCCGGTCTTCCAGGTCTCGCCAGGCCAGCTGGCGTTCTCGGCACCGGTCACGCCGATCTCGGTCTTGTTGCCGTCCTTGTCGTACTTGTACCCCATGTGGCCTTCCACGACCGGGCGCGACCACACCAGTTGGCCGGTTTTGGCATCGCGCGCATCGACGCGGCCGACCACGCCGAATTCGCCGCCCGAGATGCCGGTCAGCACCATGCCCTTGACGATCAGCGGCGCGGCCGTGTACGAGTAGCCGGCCGCGTAGTCCTCCAGCTTTTCCTTCCACACCACCTTGCCGGTCTTCTGGTCCAGCGCCACCAGCTGCGCATCCAGCGTACCGAAGATGACCAGGTTGTCGTAGAGTGCCGCGCCGCGGTTCACCACGTCGCAGCACGGCATGATGCCTTCGGGCAGGCGGTGCTCGTACTTCCACAGCTTGGCGCCGGTCTTCAGGTCGAGCGCGTAGATGCGCGAATACGATGCCGTCACGAACATCTTGCCGTCGTGGATCAGCGGCTGCGCTTCCTGGCCGCGCTGCTTCTCGCCGCCAAACGAGAACGACCACGCCGGCACGAGGTTGCCGACGTTCTTCGTATTGATGCGCGCCAGCGTGGAGTAGCGCTGCCCTTGCGGGCCCATGCCCCACGACAGCACGTCGCCGGGGGTCTTTGCGTCGTTCTCGATCATGGCGTCGGTCACCGCCGCCTGCGCGGCCACGCTGGCCGTAGCGGCCGCGACTGCCGTGGCAACCATCACTGCTCGTAACGTCCTCATTGCCTTCTCCTCTCTTTGTTTTGGTTTCCCACCGGTGCGCCAATGCACCACACACCAGACACGAACACGGCAATTCCCATGCCAATCGGATTGCCGCGCGAGCACGCCGGATGCGGCCGCATTGCGTGCCGGCGGCCGTGTCACCACGCAACACTGCGTTGCACCTGCTCCAGATCTGAACAGCCATCCATGCCGGGCGCGGCACGGTTCAAGCCTGCCCCCGGCGGGCCATGCCGCGCTGCGGGTCGTAGCCGTGCAGCGCCAGTGCAAAGAACACTGCCGCGCAGCCTGCCACCACCGCCAGGCTTACCGGAGCCACCTGCCCGTACAGCGCGAAGCGGATGGCCTCGACCGCATGCGTGAAGGGGTTGAAGCGCGCGAGCTGATAGACGATCTCCGCCCCCGATTCCTGCAGCTTCCACAGCGGATACAGCGCCGAGCTGACAAAGAACATCGGAAAGATCACGAAATTCATGGTGCCGGCAAAGTTCTCGAGCTGGCGCACATGGACCGACAGCAGCAGTCCCAGCGCGCCCAGCATCAGCGCAGCCAGCGCCATGGCGCCGCTTGCAAGCAGCAGGTGCAGCGGCTCGAAGCGGATGCCGAACATCATCGCCACCAGCAGGAACCCGGCCATCTGCAGCAGCGACAGCACCGTGCCCGCCACCAGCTTGCAGCCGAGCAGCCAGCCGCGCGGCAACGGTGCGGTCAGCAGCAGGCGCATCACGCCCATCTCGCGGTCGTACACCATCGCCAGCGACGACTGCATGCCGTTGAACAGCGCGATCATGCCGAGCAGCCCGGGCGCCACGTAGACCTTGTATTCGATGTAGGTCTCATACGGCGGCGCGATCGCGACGCCGAGCGCATTCTGGAAGCCGGCCGCGAACACCAGCAGCCACAGCAGCGGCCGCACCAGCGACGACAGCAGGCGCCCGGGCTGGCGCAGGTACTTGCGCAGCTCGCGCCCGCAGACGGCGCGCAGCGCGCGCCAGCGATGGATCAGCACGGTGGCCATGGGTTGCGCCTTACGAGGACGGGGCGCGGCACGGGGTGTCGGCCTCGTCCGCGCCCAGGGTGTCGAGGTTGTTCTTCGGGTGCAGCACGCCTTCCACCGGTGCCACGGCAACGACGCCGTCGGGGTGCGCCAGCATGACCGGCTGGCGCAACTGGCGGTCCCAGTGCCGGAACGACAGCGGCGGGCCCTTGAAGCCGTCCACCACCACCTTGCCGGTGACCAGCGCCTGTGCCTGCGCGGCAAAGCCGGCCTTCGGCTGCCTTGCCACGCTTTCCGCGATCGCCTTGATGGCCACCCATGCGGCCCAGTCGTAGCCCGTCATCGGGCGCCCCGCCGCGCGCGTGAAGCGCCGGTTGAGCTGCGGCCCGCCATTGCGCTCCCAGGCCCAGTGCCAGGCCTGGGCGCCGAGGCCGCTGGCACCCGCCACGGGGCGCGGCAGCTGCGTGGCATAGGGCACGCCGCGGGCAAACTCGCCGTCGGCATCGGCGACCACCACCACGTCGTAGTCGGTGCCGCTGGTCAGCAGGTTCAGGTTGGCCTGGTCGCGTTCGCGCGGATCGTTGGACAGCCTGAACGTCCGTTGCGCCGACCACGCGATGCCGAAGCGGCGCGCGGACTGGACCAGCGCGTCGCGCTGCGCCGCGTCGCCCGCCGACGGGCCGCTCAGCAGCAGCGCGCGGCGCCACTTGCGCTGCGCCAGGTACTGCATCAGGGCGTCGGCGCGCATGCGCAGGCTGGGCAGCGTGTGCAGCAGCACGGGCGAACAGGCGGCGCCGCGCAGGTCGTCGTCATGGGCCGAGACGTTGAACAGCAGGGCTTCGCCCGGCCTGACGGCGGCCGCCGCCTGCCGCACCGACGCGGCCGGCAGGTCGAGCAGGATAAAGCGCGTGCCCTGCCGCGCCAGTGCCGCGACCATAGTCCCGACTTCGGCTTCGCTGCGCGCTTCCTGCGCATCGAGCCTGAGCGACTGGCCCATCGCCTCCAAGGCGAAACGCGCCTCCGACGCCGCCACCTGTGCGCCGTCGAGTGCCCGGCCTTGCGGCTGGCCCGGATAGCGCTGCGCGAGGCGGCGGGGTTCATGGCGTGGATCGCCGGCCAGCGACACCACCGCCACGCGCACCTCTGCGGCCTGCACGGTAGCCGCGAGCAGGCCAAATGCGGCGGCAACCGCCTGGCAGCGCGAGCGCAGGCGTTCAGTCATCGATCGCTACCGAGTGCGGCACCCGGCCCGCCCTGAGGGTTGCGATCGCCTTGCCGCTGGCGGCATCCACCACGCTGACATCGTCCGACAGGCCGTTGGCGACATAGAGCCTGGCGTTGTCGCGGCTCAGCGCCAGCCCCCAAGCGCGCCGGCCGACCAGCACATAGTCCAGCACCCGGCGCGACGCCACGTCCACCACCGCCACGTGATTGGCACGCCCGAGCCCGACATAGGCACGCGTGCCGTCGCTGCTGGCCGCCATCCCCACCGGGGTCACATCCCCGGCGCGGAAGCCCCGCGGCGTGAAGTGGATGGTATGGGCCACCTCCAGCGTATCGGTGCGGATCACGCTGACGCTGGCGGACAGCTCGTTCGAGACCCACAACTCCTTGCCGTCGCGCAACAGCAGCAGCCGGCGCGGCCGGTTGCCGACCTGGATATTGCTCACCACCTTGCGCGTGGCCACGTCGATCACGTGGACCAGGTTGGCCACCTCCGAGGTCACGTAGACCCGCTTGCCGTCCGCGCTGACCTTGACGCCCTCCGGCTCCTCGCCCACCTTGACCGCGAACACGCGCCTGCCCGAAGCGGTGTCGTAGGCCGAGAGCAGGCCATCCTCTTCGTTCGAGACATAGAGCATGCGGCCGTCCAGGCTCAGGTCGAACAGCTCAGGGTCGTCGCCCACCGGCAGCGAAGCCAGCGTCTTGCGGCTGGCCACGTCGACCACGTCGACGCGGTGGTCGTCGCTGCAGGCTACATACAGGCGCGCACGATCGGGCGAGAGCTGCAGGTGGCGCGGCCGCTTGCACTGGCGCCACACGGCCAGCTGCTGCCGGCTGCGCGCATCGAAGGCGGCAATGGCATCGTCCTTCTCGCTCGACACGAACACCTGGCCAGTGGCCACGCGCGCCGCTTCGGCCAGCCCGGCGGCCACCAGCAATGCCGTCACCAGCAGCAGCGTGATGGCGAACCACTTGGGCGATGGCATCTGGTTCATGCGGGGACGCTCCTTTCGGGGTTGTTGGCAGAAGCGGCGGCGGAAGCGGCGACAGAAGCGGCCGGTGCCCGCGTCATGGCCAGGAACGCGCTCTCAACGTCGTCGCGCCCGGCCGCGTCGCGCAGCGCCGCCGGCGTGCCATCGAAGCGCACGGTGCCGCGGTCCAGCACGATCACGCGGCCGGCGTGCTCCACCTCCTGCACCAGGTGCGTGGCCCACAGCACACCGGCCTGCGCCTGCGCGGCGAGGCGCCTGGCCATGCCGACCAGCTGCGCCCGCGAAGCCGGGTCGAGGCCCACGGTGGGCTCATCCAGCAGCAGCAGCGCCGGTTCGTGCAGCAGCGCTCGCGCCAGCTCCACCTTGCGCCGGTTGCCGCCGGACAGCTCGCGCACCGGCGCGTGCGCCCGCGCGGCCAGGCCGAAGTCATCGAGCAACCGGGCGATGCGCTGCGTGGCGACACGACGCGGCAGCCCGTGCAGGTCCGCGTGGAAGCGCAGGTTGGCCAGGACCGGCAGGTCCAGGTCGATGGCCGGCTGCTGGAACACGATGCCCAGGCGCGCCAGCGCGCGCACCGGATCGCGCCCCATGTCGTGCCCGAGCATATCGCTGCCCAGCACCGTCACGCGCCCGGCATCGGCGACGAACAGGCCGCTGAGGATCTGGAACAGCGTGGTCTTGCCGGCCCCGTTGGGACCGAGCAGCGCCACGAACTCGCCGCGCCGCACGGTGAGCGAGACCCCGTCCAGCGCCACGCGCGCGCCGAACGCCTTGCGCACGCCCGCGCAGTACAGCGCCAGCGGCGCGTCGGTAGCGGTGATGTCAGCCAAAGCCATGCTCCCGGGATGGTGGTCGGCCTCACAGGTCGGCGTTCCGCAACAGGCCGGGGGTGTTTCCCGATGCCCGCGGTACGGAACCTGCTCACTCCTCAGCCAGTTCGATTTCAGGTGCCGCCCGATGCAGGCGGCGCCGTGTACGCCCGAGGAGATGCAAGATGCCAGCCAGCCCGTTCCCTGCCCCGCGAAGGCAGGCTTTCCGCCATGCCGCGGCCCGCCGCCGCTGCGCTGCCACGGCCATCGCCATGGCAGCGGCGCTGCTGCTCCAGCGTCCCGCTGTTGCACAACTGGACAGCGCTGCTCAAAAACAGGACAGCGCGGTGCTGCCCGAAGTACTGGTGGTCGCCGCGGCGCCGCTGCCCGGTATCGGCGTCGCCAGCGACCTGGTGCCCTACACCGTGCAGACCGTGCGCGGCGATGAGCTGGACGGAACCCGGGCCGGCAACCTGACCGAGTACCTGGCGCGCAACCTGGCCGGCGTCAACGTCAACGACATCCAGGGCAGCCCGTTCCAGAGCGACATCACCTACCGGGGCTTCCGTGCCTCATCGATCCCCGGCGTGCCGCAGGGGCTCTCGGTCTATCTCGACGGCATTCGCGTCAACGAGCCCTTTGGCGACGTGGTCAGCTGGGACATGATCCCGGAGGCCGCGCTCGCCAGCGTATCGCTGGTATCCAGCGGCAATCCGGCCTATGGCCTGAACAGCCTGGGCGGCGCACTGGTTATGACCACCCGCTCCGGGCTGGACTCTCCGGGCTTTACCGCTGACCTGTCTTATGGCAGCGGCAGCCGCAAGCGCGCGGACCTTTCCGGCGGCGTGCGCAACGACAGTGGCTGGCACGCCTTCGCCGCCGGCACGCTGTTCCAGGAGCACGGCTGGCGCGACCAGTCGTCGGGGCGGCTCGGCAACGTGTTCGCCAAGGCCGGTTATGCGGGCGATACGGACAGCGTCGACGTCTCGCTGCTGCACGGCCGCAGCACGCTGACCGGCAACGGGCTGGTGCCGTCCTACCGGGCCGACGGCAGCGCGACGCTGCCCGATATTTATCAATCGAACCGCCGCGCCGTGTATACCTACCCGGACCAGACCCGCAACCAGGTGACCCAGGTTGCCGTCAACGGCCGCCACTGGTTCGACGACAAGACCAGCGCCGCCGCCCTCGCCTACGTGCGCAACAGCCGCCGCGACACCACCAATGGCGACGTCAATCCCGATTACGAGGAATATGCGGAAGCCTGCGAGGACGGCTTCAATGCCGACGGCAGCCCGCGCAGCGGCGACTGCGGCGTGACCCGCGCCGAAGGCGCCGCGCTGCATCCCGCCGTGGTCAACACCACCCATATGCGGCAGCAGACCGTCGGCGTGGCGCTCAGCCTCTCCCGGGAAACCGATCGCCACGTGCTCAACGCCGGCGTCAGCCTGGACCGCAGCCGCCTGACCTATTCCCAGTTCGAGCAGCCCGGCACGTTTACCGCGGACCGCGGCGCCGTGGCCGACCCGGCGGAGCCGAATGCGCTGTTCTCCGGCGTCAGCGGCAACGCGCGCACCTTCGGCGCCTACCTGGCCGACACCTGGTCGCTGACACCCAGCACCTTCCTGACGGCGTCGGCGCGGTGGAATCTCGCCACCGTCAGCAATACGCTGCGCAACAGCGACGGCAGCGAGCAGCCGCGCGAGAACTTTACTTACCGCCGCCTCAATCCCGCGCTGGGGCTGGTGCAGAAGCTGGGCGGCGGCGTCACGGTTTTCGGCGGCTACGCGCAGAACAACCGCGTGCCCACGGTGCTCGAACTCGGCTGCGCCGACCCCGCGCGCCCGTGCCGCCTGCCGGCCGGGCTGCAGGCCGATCCCTACCTGAAGCAGGTGGTCTCGCACGCCTATGAAGCCGGCGTGCGCTGGCGCCCCGGCAAGGACACCGAGGTCACCGCCACGCTCTACCGCATCGACAACCACGACGACATCCTCTTCCTGCGCGCGCCCGACACCCGGCTCGGCTATTTCGCCAACTTCGACCGCACCCGCAACCAGGGGCTCGACCTGAGCGCGCGCCAGCGGGTTGGCGACGTTACGCTGCGGCTGGCCTACAGCTACCTGCAGGCCACCTACCAGGCGGCAGGCCAGCTGGCGGTCGGCGAACGCACCATCGAGATCCAGCCCGGCATGCGCATGGCCGGCCTGCCGCGCCACACGCTCAAGCTTGGCGCCGACTGGCAGCCGCTGGCCGGGCTGACGCTCGGCGCCGACCTGGTCGCCGTGTCCGGCAGCGTCGCCAGCGGCAACGAGGACGGCCTGCGCGGGGATACGCAACCAGGCCAGCCGCCCAAAACCGCCGACTGGCATTTGCCTGGCTACGCCACCGTCAACCTGCGCGCGACGTACAAGGTCAACAAGCGCTTCGAGGTCTATGCGCGCGTGGCGAACCTGTTCGACCGGCGCTACGAGACCTATGGGCAGGTGGCGAACAACGTCTTTCCCGGCGGCAGCCTGGTGCAGCCGCACGTGGCGCCAGGCGATGCCGCGACGGCATTGTTCGTGGCGCCGGGGGCGCCGCGCAGCGTCTGGGTGGGGCTGGTGTACCGGATGTAGGGAATGGCCCTCAGGAGGGCGCCTGCAAGCTGCGCCGCCCCCTGTTTTCGGCCGGCCGTTCGAGGTGCAGGCGGATGAAATCCATCAGCGTGCGAGCGCCGGCCCAGCGAGGCCCCGCGCGCGGGAGAAGGGAGCGTTTGCGCCGGGGTGGTGGCAAGCACCAGCGCTCGCGCGTAATCGCCTCAGAACGAGCGCGGCATCCCCAGGATATGCTCGCCCACGTACGAAAGAATCAGGTTCGTCGAAATCGGCGCCACCTGGTACAGGCGCGTCTCGCGGAACTTGCGCTCGACGTCATACTCCGCCGCGAAGCCAAAGCCGCCGTGGTACTGCAGGCAGGCATTGGCCGCTTCCCACGACGCATCCGCCGCCAGCATCTTGGCCATATTGGCTTCGGCACCGCACGGCTGGTGCGCGTCGAACAACTTTGCCGCCTTGAAGCGCATCAGGTTGGCAGCCTCGACGTTGACGAAGGCCCTGGCGATCGGGAACTGCACGCCCTGGTTCTGCCCGATCGGGCGGCCGAACACCACGCGCTCGTTGACGTACTTGGTCACCTTGTCGATAAACCAGTAGCCGTCGCCAATGCACTCGGCAGCGATCAGCGTGCGCTCGGCGTTAAGGCCGTCGAGAATGTACTTGAAGCCCTTGCCTTCCTCGCCGATCAGGTTCTCGGCCGGAATCTCAAGATTGTCGAAGAACAGCTCGTTGGTCTCGTGGTTGACCATGTTGAGGATCGGCTGGACGGTCAGTCCCTTGCCGATCGCTTCGCGCAGGTCGACGACGAAGATCGACATGCCTTCCGACTTCTTCGTGCACTCGGCCAGCGGCGTGGTGCGCGCCAGCAGGATCATCAGGTCCGAATGCTGCACGCGCGAGATCCACACTTTCTGGCCGTTGACGACGTACTTGTCGCCCTTGCGCACGGCGGTGGTCTTGATCTTTGTCGTGTCGGTGCCCGTGGTCGGCTCCGTCACGGCCATCGACTGCAGGCGCAGTTCGCCGCTGGCGATCCTGGGCAGGTACAGCTTCTTCTGCTCGGCCGAGCCGTGGCGCAGCAGCGTGCCCATGTTGTACATCTGGCCGTGGCAGGCGCCCGAGTTGCCGCCGGCACGGTTGATTTCCTCCATGATCACGGAGGCCTGCGTCAGGCCCAGGCCCGAACCGCCATACTCTTCCGGGATCAGCGCGGCCAGCCAGCCGGCCGCGGTCAGTGCATTGACGAATTCCTCGGGATAGCCCCGCACTTCGTCAACCTTGCGGAAGTACTCCGACGAGAACTGCCCGCACAGGTCGCGCACGGCTTCACGGATTTCCTGGTATTCATCGATTCGGTTCTGCACAGCCTTGCCTCCAACTTGCCTTGGGGGTTAGTTCAGTTCTGCCGACGCGCTCATCGCGAGGGCGCCGTCTTCATGGCGGATCCACAGCTCGACGGACTTGCCGTCCTGGCTGCGCTTGCCGCAGACGTAAATGCGTTGCGGCACGAAGGTGGGCCGGACACCGCGGAAAGAGAAGCGCCTGACCACCGCATCGGGCAGGTTATTGCGCACCAGTTCCATCAGCAGCATCGCCTGCAGCGGGCCGTGGACGATCAGGTCCGGGTAGTGCTCGACCGCGGTCACGTATTGCTTGTCGTAGTGGATGCGATGGCCGTTGAAGGTCAGCGCGGAGAAGCGGAACAGCAGCACGGGGTCGGTCGCCACCTCCTGGACCCACTCCTCGTCCGTCGGCGCCGGGACCGGTTCCGGTGCGGGCGCGTTGGGCGAGGCGTTCTCGCGGTAGACGATGTCATGCTCCTCCGTGACCGCCAGGCCATCGGGGCCCGAGTACTTGTGCTCGACCGTGACAAAGGCGAGCGACCCGGTGCGGCCGGTCTTGGCGCTCACATCGAGGATGCGCGACACCTTGGAGGCCGCATCGCCGACGCGCAGCGGCTGGTGGAACCAGAGCCGGCCACCGGCCCACATGCGGCGCGGCAGCGGCACCGGCGGCAGGAAGCCGCCACGGCTGGCATGGCCGTCCGAACCCAGCTCGGACTGGCGGTGCAGCGGCAGGAAGTACAGCCAGTGCCAGAGCGGCGCGATGGCCGTGCCGCGGACCGTTACGGGGTTCTCATAGTCCAGCGTTGCCGCCAGGGCCTTTACGGGATAGGCAGTGATCTCGTCCTGGCTCTCAGTGGTCCTGCCGATCCATTCCTTCAACTTCACAACGTCCATCACATCTCTCTGGTGTTGATTGCGTGGGTTCCACTATGCGCGCTGCGGCGCTGCGCTCCAATTCGAAAGTTCGGAACGAGCCATTCGCCCGCGCGGAAAGCAGTCTTCAGCCGGCGCGGCCCGCCTGGCGCAGCAGGTCGGCCGCGCGCGCGATCACAGGGGCGTCGACCATCTCGCCATCGAGCTGGAAGGCACCGGGACTCGACCTTGCGCCCTCGATCACACGCGCGGCCCATGCCAGCTGCGCTTCCGACGGGCGATATGCAGTGTTCACCGCATCCACCTGCGACGGATGGATGCAGAGCTTGGCGCCGAATCCCAGCCGCCGGCCGCGTGTGCTGGCGGCGCGGAGCTCATCGGCATCGGCAATGGAGACCGTCACCCCGTCCACCGGCGGTGCAATGCCCGCGGTCCTTGAAGCCAGCACGAGCATGGAGCGGAAGAACAGTAGCTCCTGGTCGTCGCCCTCGATACCCAGCTCCGTGCGGAAGTCCACGGTGCCGAAGATCAGGCGCTCCACACCCGGCGCCGCGGCGATCTCCGCCACGCTGGCCATGCCGGCGGCAGTCTCGATCAGAGGCAGCACCTTGATCGCCGGTGGCAGGTGCCGGGTCACCTGCGCGATCTGCGCGGCACTCTCCGCCTTCGGCAACACGACGCCCTGCACGCCAGGCTTCAGGCAGGCGCGCACGTCGTCCTCGAACCGGCGTGTCTGCGTAGCGTTGATGCGTACCAGGCCGGTGCCGCCTGCCGCCAGGTAGTCGGCGAGCAGGTGCCGGGCCCGGTCCTTGTCTTCTTCCGATACGGCATCCTCGAGATCGAGGATGACCCGGTCGGCGCCCGAGGCGTGAGCCTTGGCAAAACGTTCGGGGCGGTTGGCCGGGACGAACAGATACGAGCGGGCGATAGCGGTAGTTGTCATGGAAACTCTGCGGGCGATAGCGGTGGTTGTCATGGAAACTCTGCTGGCGACAGGCGAGCGCCTGTCTCCCGCCGGCTAGTGGCGGGAAGATGGCAAATACAGAAAAACAGGCGGAAGGAACCGGCGCGGACTAGATCGCGCCCTCCGCATGCAGTCGCGCGACGTCGTCGCCGCTGTAGCCGAGCTCGCGCAGGATCGCTTCGCTGTGCTCGCCCAGCGCGGGGATGGCATCCATGCGCGGCTCGAAGGCATTCGACAGGCCCGGCGGCAGCATCGCGGGGATCACCCCGACCGGGGACCGGACCGAGGTCCAGCGCTCGCGTGCCTTGAGCTGCGGATGGTTCCACAGGTCGCGCATGTCGTTCATGCGCGCGTTGGCGATCTGCGCGCGCTCCAGCCGCTCGACCACGTCGTCGATCGTCAAGGCGGCGAAGACCTCGGTGATTACCTGCGTCAGCTCGACCCGGCTCTTCGAGCGCAGGGAGTTGGTGACGAAGCGCTCGTCGGTGCTGAGTTCCGGCCGCTCCAGCACGACACGGCAGAAGGCCTCCCATTCGCGCTCGTTCTGCAGGCCCAGGATGATGGTCTTGCCGTCGCCGGCGGTGAACGGCCCATATGGGAAGATGGTGGCATGCGAGGCGCCGGCGCGCGGCGGCGGCGTGGCGCCGTCGAAGGCGTAGTACAGCGGGAAGCTCATCCACTCGGCCATGCTTTCCAGCATCGACACATCGATATGCGCGCCCTTCCCGGTATTGCCGCGCTGCAGCAGCGCCGCCAGGATATTGGTGTAGGCATACATGCCGGCCGCGATATCCGCGATCGAGCAGCCCGCCTTGGACGGGCTCTCCGGCGTGCCGGTGATCGAGACGAAACCGGACTCGGCCTGGATCAGCAGGTCATAGGCCTTCTTGTCGCGGTACGGGCCGTCGTTGCCATAGCCGGAGATATCGCAGACGACGATGCCGGGATAGCGCTGCGACAGCACTTCGTAGGACAGGCCCAGCCGGTCGGCGGCACCCGGTGCCAGGTTCTGCACCAGCACATCGGCCTGGTCCAGGATCTTCTGCAGGATTGCCGGCGCTTCCGGATGCTTCAGGTCCAGCGCCAGGCTTTCCTTCGAGCGGTTGGTCCAGGCGAAGTGCGACGACATGCCGTCGACGCGCTCGTCGTAGCCGCGCGCGAAGTCGCCGACCTTCGGCCGCTCGATCTTGATAACGCGTGCACCCAGGTCTGCCAGCTGGCGGGTACAGAACGGCGCAGCAATCGCATGCTCCAGTGAAACCACGGTAATGCCATCAAGGGGACGCATAGCAGCCTTTTCGTGAAGATTGCGCTCGCACTGCCATCGCGGCACGAACGGCGGGGATCCGGTTGGCGGCCCGCTTCGCTAGTCGCATCGCCAGCCGCTTCGCTGCAAGTCTCGCAGCCCCGGCATGGCCCGTAAATCTCGTTTTCTCGAAGCAGCCGTTCACCCACGCCGAAAGCACCGCCCTGGCGTGCCCGGCAACGGTTTACGCTCCATGCGGCACCTTGATAAAGTTACGCCCAAGGAGCCCCCATGCATTTTGATTTTGCCGACCTGAGGCTGTTTGCGCGCATCGCCGAAGAAGAGAACCTGTCGCGCGGGGCGAGAAAGGCATTTCTGTCGCCCGCGGCGGCCAGCGCGCGACTCAAGGCGCTGGAAGACCAGCTCGGCACCCGGCTTTTCTACCGCGAAAGCAAGGGCCTGGCCCTGACCCCGGCCGGCGAGCGCCTGCTGCGGCATACACGCGTGATCGAACGCCAGTTCGAGCACGTGCGCAGCGAGTTCGAGGAATATTCGAAAGACTCGGTCGGCCATATCCGCATCTTTGCCAACACGACGGCGGTCACCGAGTTCATGCCCGAGGTGCTGGCCCGCTTCATGGCGGAGCGCCCTGCCGTCACCGTTGACCTGCAGGAACGCCTGACGCGGGACATCATCCGCGGGATACTGGACGGCAGCGCGGACCTTGGCATCATCTCCGGACCGCTCAATGCGGAAGGGCTGGAGGTCATCCACTTCAGCACCGACAAGCTGGTGCTGGCCACGCCGGTGGGACATCCGCTGACGCGGAAGAAGAACGTCACCTTCGACGACACGCTCGAATACGAGCATGTCAGCCTGCATGAAGGCAGCACGCTGCATGCGTTCCTGACCGAACTCGTGCGCGACCAGCGCCGCAAGCTGCAGATCCGCATCCAGATCCGCAGCTTCGAAGCGATGTGCCGGATGATCGAAGCCGGCGTCGGCATCGGTGTGGTGCCGTTGTCGGCCGCATTGCGGCATCGCCAGACCATGAAGATCGACATCATCGAGTTGCCCGAGGCCTGGGCGGTACGCGAGCGCGCGGTGATCGTGCGCGAGCTGGACGGCTTGCCCGGGTGCGCGAAGGCGCTGATCGATGAACTGATCGAAGTGGCGCAGGCCGCGGGCGGGAGCCCGGAAGGCACGCTTTCAAGATGACCCACACCAGAGCAGCCTTCTCGCGCCTGGCGGATCGCGAAAGGATTGCCCGAAGCGGCTGGTGCTCGAGGGCGCCTGGCCCGGGGGCAACATGGATCATGTGTGACTGCTCCGGCGACAGCACGCCCGCCGCTTGCAAAGATTTACAAATTGCTCTGGTGCCGGTGCCTTTTGCAGCGGCGCGCCGGGAATCAAGCATCACTTCGCAAGTGCCCTGGCACGGACGGCTTCGACAAACCATGCCACGTCAGTCACTTTCGGCGAAAAACCGTATGCAAGGCGTTGCAGTAGGGTTTCATCGAATGTGTTACTGAATGTAAATGACGTAACTTGATTGCATGTTGTTCCGCCGACTTTGCAAGGTCGGTAGCCCTGAGCAGTGGGGACGTCATGCAGCATTCCAATCGATTCGCGTGCGGCCTGAGCGGCACGCTCGCATCCGGCCACAGCAGCCGGAACAGCCGTCCCGGCAAGACGCCCGCTATCCGCGCTCAGGCAATTCGTCACCGACGGCACTTCGGCCGTGCCCAGCGCCTCACCACGGCGCTTCAACGCCCGCCTACCGCCTGCCGACCTGCGTTACAAGCCTGCCGTCCGCCGCTTTGCCTTGAGCGACGTCGCTCCTGCAGCTGTCCGGCGCACCCTGTGCGCTGAAGCGATCGCGGCATCGCGCCAGCAAGAGGCCCGGTTTGCCGGACCCGGCCTTGGATCAACGCGGCAACCATATTTTCGGAAGGCAGGGATTGCCATGGCGCTCTATGCTCTGCGTGAACTCACGCTGCAGTCGGTCGGGCCGCTCGGGGCCATGATCGAAGCGGGTCAGCGTGCCGTCGATTTCTGGGGCGAGTCCATCGCGTGGCTGCCCGGGATGCGCGAGGCCGGTGCCGCGCTTGATTTGTTTACCCGGCTGACCAGGTCCTACGGGAAGCCTCGCTTCGCCATCGACGAGGTCATCGTGTGCGGTCAACAGGTGCCGGTTACCGAGACCGTGCTGATCGAGGCGCCCTTCTGCCGGCTGCTGCATTTCAGGAAGGACATGCCAAGCCCCGGTCCCCGCGTGCTGCTGGTGGCGCCGCTCTCGGGCCACTACGCCACGCTGCTGCGCCCGACGGTCGAAGCCTTGCTGCCCGGGCATGATGTCTACATTACCGACTGGGCCGACGCGCGCCTGGTCCCGCTCGATGCGGGCGGCTTTGACCTTGGCAATTACGTCGATTACCTCAAGCAGTTCATGCGATACCTCGGCGCCGGCACGCATATCGTGGCGGTATGCCAGCCAGGGGTTCCGGTGCTCTGTGCGGCCGCCCAGATGGCGGAGGACAACGAGCACGCCCAACCGTGCTCCATGACGCTGATCGCCGCGCCGATCGACACCCGCGTCAGCCCGACGGCGGTCAACCGGTTCGCGCAAAAATATTCGCTGCCATGGTTCGAGTCGAATGTCATCGAACGCGTACCCGACAGTTACCCGGGACGGGGGCGCAAGGTTTATCCCGGCTTCCTGCAGCTTGCTGGCTTCGTCTCGATGAACGTCGCACGCCACGCCGGCGCGCACCTTGACTATTACCGCCACCTGGTCGATGGCAGGCAGCACGAGGCCGCCAGGCATCGCCAGTTCTATGACGAGTACAACGCCGTGCTCGACGTGCCGGCCGAGTACTACCTGGAAACCATCCGGAAGGTTTTCCTGGAGCATCACCTGTGCCGCGGCTGCATGGAGGTTGGCCAGCGCCGCGTCTGCCCCGAGGCCATCACGAACGTGTCACTGCTGACCATCGAAGGCAGCGAGGACGACATCACCGGCCGGGGCCAGACCGAAGCGGCCCACGCACTCTGCACAGGCATTGCCAATGACCGCAGAGCGCACCTGGTCGTTGACGGCGTGGGTCACTACGGGACGTTCGCCGGCCAGGGATTCCGGCAATCCATCCTGCCGGCCATTTCGCAGTTCATCCAGCGGTGTGCGGACTGAGCGCAATGTCACAGCCTCGAAGCGAGGTGCGGACCTCTAACCTTTGCCCGCATGCCTTTTTCGTGCGGCCGTGATGAAAATCATTTGGTTAGAGCTTCTGCGCGCGTATGCTGGAACTGCCATCTTGGCAAGCAACGCACCAGGAGCAATCATGGCAAAGAGTCAACTACGCAGCACTCGCGAACCGAAAAAACCCAAGCAGCCCAAGAAGCCGCCAGTGCCGGCAACCCCGTTCAGCATGGTTCATTCGAGGGTCGGAAACGAAGGTGTCGCCAAGAAGAAGACATAAATCGGTTGGCCGCACAGACGCGGCACATGACACGCAACTTGTATGGCACTTGCCTTCCCCAACCCCAGCCGCAGCTATGATGCATCCAGGCATGGCGTGTGGTTCTGGGGTTATGACAACGCACGCGAAATTAGCTTCCTTGTGGACGACCGCGTACTGCTGAGTTTCGACTCCGCGCCCTGTTCCGACGAAGCCGGGGTGCTGGCCTCCTTTGACCGGCATCGCGATGAGATTCTGAAGATCGCCATGGCGCTCTATGCCGAGGGGCAGCAGACTCTCTACGTGCTGCACTGAGGAGCCTGCTAATGCGCGCCTGCCGGCAAGCCCCCGCTGCCGCCAGGGCTGCCGCGGTCTGGCTGCTGGTGGCGGCCATGGCCGCCGGGGCCTGGCTGCTGCCGCGCATCGCGCAGCCGCCGCAGTATCATCGTTTTGCCGATCCTTACGCCTGCTTCGGCACGCCCCACTGCCTCGACATTGGCTCGAACCTGCTGTTCCTGCTCGCGGGCGCGGCCGGCCTGCGCTATCTCGGTGCGAGCGCCTCCAGCCGAGCTTTTATCGCACCCGTTGAGGCCTGGCCTTACCGGGTGCTTTTTCTCGCCGTCTTCCTCGTGGGGCTGGGCTCGGGTTACTACCACCTGGCCCCGGACAACCAGCGGCTGGTGTGGGACCGGGCACCGCTGGCGCTCGCGCTGATGGCCTGGCTGGGCGCCAACGTGTGCGAGCGCGCCAGCCTGAAGGCCGGCTTGCGGCTGCTGCCGCTGCTGCTGATCGCGGGGCCGGCCAGCGTCGGCTACTGGGCATGGAGCGAAGCCCGCGGCAGCGGAGACCTGCGCCCTTACCTCCTGGTCCAGGCCTGCGCCATGCTGGTGGTGCCGCTACTGCTCTGCCTCTATGCACCGCGCTACACTGGCGACCGGGATGTGCTGGCCATCACCGGCGGCTATGCGCTGGCCCTGGTTTGCGATGTACTGGACCACCAGATCGCCGCGCTGACGGGACTGGTCAGCGGGCACACGCTCAAGCACGTGATCGCAGCGCTGGCCGTGTATGGCGTCTTGCTTAGGCTGAAGCGGCGCCGCATCCTGGAGGAAGGGACATGACGGTACCCGAACCGCCTGAAAGCGCGCTTCAGGAGAAACATGCCATGACGGCAAGCGAAAACCCCTCTCCGGCAACATATCCTGGTCGCTACTGGCATTTCCTGGACGACGGCCGCATGCAATGCGACCTGTGTCCGCGCCATTGCCGCCTGCATGACGAGCAGCGCGGCGCCTGCTTCGTGCGTCAGCGGGTTGGCGGCCGGATGCTGCTGACCGCCTATGGCCGCTCATCCGGCTTCTGTATCGACCCGATCGAAAAGAAGCCGCTCCACCACTTCTACCCGGGCAGCGCCGTCCTGTCGTTCGGCACGGCAGGCTGCAACCTGGCCTGCAAGTTCTGCCAGAACTGGGACATCAGCAAATCGCGTGAAATGGAGACACTGGCCGTGGCAGCCATGCCCGAAGCCATTGCCGAAGCGGCGGCGGCCCATGACTGCAAGAGCGTGGCTTTCACCTATAACGACCCGGTGATTTTCGCCGAATACGCGATGGACGTTGCCGATGCCTGCCGCGAACTGGGCATCATGGCGGTGGCGGTAACCGCCGGGTATATCGGCGAGCAGGCACGACGCGATTTCTATGGCCGGATGGACGCGGCAAACGTCGACCTGAAGGGCTTTACCGACGCGTTCTATGTTGCATTCACGGGTGCACATCTGCAGCCTGTGCTGGATACGCTCCTGTACCTGAAGCACGCGACCAAAGTCTGGTTCGAGATCACAACCCTGCTGATTCCCGGCAAGAACGACAGCGATGAGGAAATCCGCGCGGAGGCCCGGTGGATCGCGAGGGAACTTGGCACCGACGTCCCGCTGCACTTTACGGGGTTTCATCCCGACTACAAGATGCGCGACGTGCCGCCGACGCCGTTCTCCACGCTGGCGCATGCCCGCAAGCTCGCGATCGATGAGGGGCTGCGTTACGTGTACACCGGCAACGTCCACGACAGGGAAGGCGCAACCACCTACTGCCCCGCCTGCCGCGCACCGCTGATCGTGCGCGACTGGCATGCGATCGAGAGCTATCGCCTCACGCCAACCGGAACCTGCCCCGACTGCTTTGAGCCGGTTGCCGGTTGCTTCGGGCATTTCGAGCATCACTTCGGGCGGCGCCGGATTCCCGTGCACATCGGAACGTAGCCCAGTGGTGCAGCGCTGACGGCCCATGCCAGCAAACCTCTCTCCCGAGTACAAACAGGCCGAGCAGGCCTATCGGCTGGCGCGCCAGCCGCGTGAGCAGCTCGAGTGCCTGAAGGAGATGCTCCGTGTCATTCCCAAGCACAAGGGGACGGAGCGCCTGCAAGCCGATATCAAATCGCGGATCAGGGAACTGACCCACGAATCCGCGGGCCACGGGAAGGCGGCTCGCAAGGGGCCGTCACATGCGGTGCATGCCGAAGGCGCGGCCCAGCTCTGCCTGATCGGCCCGTCCGGCGCGGGAAAATCCAGCCTGCATGCGCAGCTGACAGGATCGGGCAGCGAGGCCGGGCCCTATCCTCACCCAACCCAGTTTCCGGTCCCCGCCATGTTGCCGTTCGAGGACATTGCATTCCAGCTCGTGGACCTGCCACCTGTCTCAGCCGAATTCATGCAACCCGGGATCACCGACATGGTGCGGGTGACAGACGGCGTGCTGCTCGTGGTCGACCTGAGTGCGCCCGACTGTACGGAACAGCTGGCGCTGATTCTCCGGCGACTCGCCGAAGCCAGGATCAACCTGTCGGAGCGCTGGCCGGGCGAGGCGGACAGCCCTGCCGCATCGGCCGCATCGCCGGCGTCGGCGCCTGACCCGTTCAGTGTCCACCTCCCTGCACTGCTGCTGGCCAACAAGGCCGATCTCGCCAGCCCCGACGACGCGGCCGTGCTCGAAGACCTGCTCGGCGTACATTTTCCGGCGCTCGCAACCTCGGCAACCCGCGGACAAGGACTGGCCGAAATCGGTCCGTTTCTTTTCAGGGCCCTGGGCATTGTGCGTGTTTACACCAAGGCCCCCGGGAAACCCGTCGAGCAGAGTCGGCCGTTTACGATGCGCCGCGGCGACACCGTACTGGATGTCGCCCTGCGGGTGCACCCGGATCTCGCGCGTACGTTCAAATTCGCCCGCATCTGGGGGAGCGGCAAGTTCAGCGGGCAGCAGGTGGGCGCCGATCATCCGGTCGCCGATCGGGACGTCGTGGAACTGCATGCATAGGCGCATCGCCGGCCCAAAGCCTGCGCCCCTTGGCAGAGTGGATCAGGCTGCGCGCGGCGGCACAGCCGGATTCACGTTGACCTGTTCGTCGGCCGCGCTATAATCAACCTGCTGGCTGAGAGGCGCTTTGACAAGGCGAAGGCAGGTCAGCGAAACGATCATGTTTCCTGGATGGTTTGCTGGTTGAAGCGTGATCGTGCAGGCGAAATACGCCTGCAGGTCCGAGCCGGATCATGAGTTGCTGACCCGGTTCGGACGCCCCCTGGTGGCTGAAAAGGCTGAAAGGGCGGAAAGCGCCGAGCACCTGCAGAAGGTGCTTTTTTGTTGGGTGTTCCCTAGATATCGGGAGCCAGCAGCACTCCGCTTTTCACGGTGTGGATCAGCGCAAGGCGATCTTCGACAGCCTTGCGCAGGACTTCCCGTCCCCTGAACGGATCCGTCAGGTAACTGGCGTACTGGCTTGCCCGGATCTGCACCTTGAGGCTCATCATCGTCGATCCGCTCTCCGGCCATGTCACCATGAATGCCGGATGTCCGTCCGCGCATTCAACGAAAGCCGTGTCAGGAGACGCAAAACAGGAGTCAGCACCCTGGGCCAGGAACTGGAGATCCTTGTCCTTGAACTCGTAAGTTGCCATGTCTTTCTCCCATCGCGCGGAAGACCGTGGCGTGGACGTCATCAGCGCGGGCAGCAGCCGCCTCCGCTCATTCCCATGTTAATACGCCTGGAGCATCCCGGGAGGCGTGCCGGCGCGCGCGGCCGGCACTGCCCCCCGTCAGTCGAGTTCGATGTTCGCGCGCGCTCAGTCGGCCTCGACCTTCATGGTCTTCAGCAGCGGCTGCCACTTGTCGCTTTCGGCCTTGAGCCAGGTCTTCAGCCCCTCCGGCGTCTGCTTGTCGGCGGGCACGATCTCGGCGCCCAGGTCATCGAGGCGCTTGGCCACCACCGGATCCTTCAGCGCCTGCTGCAATGCCTTGGTCAGCCGCGCCACCACGGTCGGCGGCGTGCCCTTGGGCGCGTACACGCCATGCCAGACCTTCATCGAAAAGCCCTTCAACCCGCCCTCCTGCAGCGTCGGCGCATTAGGCAGCGCCTTGATGCGGTTGGGTGTGGTCACGCCATACAGCTTGACGCGGTTGGCGTTGATATGCGGCAGCGTCGAGGTGGTCTGGTCGCACAGCAGGTCGACCTGGCCGCCCAGCAGGGCAGTCATCGCGGGACCCGTTCCCTGGTAAGGGACAGCCGTCATCTTGACGTGCACCGCTTCCTCGAACAACAGGCCGCACAACTGCGACACCGCGCCGAGGCCGGCATTGGCCAGCGACACCTTGTCCTTGTTCTGCGCTACGTACTTCACCAGTTCAGCCGCGTTGGCGGGCGGCAGGTCCTTGCGGCCGAGCAACGTCATCGGCACATCGGCAACCTGGCCGATATATTCGAAATCCTTCAGCGGACTGTAGGACAGCTTCTTGTACAGCGCCGGCGCGGTGGCCATGCCGTTGTGATGGATCAGGATGGTGTAGCCATCAGGCTGCGCGCGCGCCACGAACGCCGCCGCGACGGTCCCGCCGGCGCCCAGGCGGTTTTCCACCACCACGCTCTGGCCCAGGTCCCTGGCCATCGCCTGGCCGAGTGCCCGCGACACGACATCGGTGGGTCCGCCTGCGGAGAACGGCACCACCAGCGTGATCGGCTTCGACGGAAAGGCATCCGCAGCCTGCGTCCCGCCGGCGAGCGCAAGGCCCAGCGCTCCGACCACCATCCATTGCCAACCCTTGCCCTGCACTGCTTGCGTCACCATCGTTGCCGTCTCCATGCTGCCGGCACCTGTGCGCCGGTCGGTTATCGATCGGCGCCAGATTGCAGCACAAGGCTACGGCTGGCTATCCGGATTTCCCGAACGGACCATATGGCAGAACCGAATGCAGGGATGACTTCGAGGGACTGGCAGGCACGCAGCGGCGGCAAGCCGCGCATGGCAGAGCTTACCGGCAGGCGCGCGGCTCTTTCGCCCGGATGCGCCCAAGCGCCTTGAGGAAACGGTAACCCTGGAGCGTGACCTGCGGCCGGCTGACACTGGGCCCGACCCGTTCGAGCGTTATCAGCTGGTGCGCGAGCAGCGCTTCCACATCGGTCCGGTCCAGCTCGGGCGGGTCGCTGCTGTCGTTGACAAGGACCAGGGTGGCAAACTCGTGATGACTCAGCACAGGCGTCTCCTCGGCAAACATGGGTAGTGTGTTGCAACGGGACTGCGCTAGCGCCCTCTGTGGTCCGGTCTGGTGGTGCAGACCCTGTTTTCCGGGGCGCCTAGATTGGCTGGCGACGCTTACCGTTCGCGCCGCGAAAGTCCATCTTAGTCGGTCACCCGGGACTGTTCAATGCCGGATGCAGAACGAAGAGCCGCTGCATTATCCTCACATTGCCCTGCCAGTCGGCGCTCGCGCCGCGGTGCAACATGGAGATGCGGCGGCAATGTCCGACCGGTTAGTCGGTATGCGAATTCCCGCCGCGCCCGCGCAGCGCCGGCAGCCTGCGCCCATGAAAGACAGTAGCCTCAGCCATGCACACGACACCCTTCATTGCCATCGGCAAACGACTTGCGCCGCCGCGCTTCCTGGTGTGCGGCGCCATCCTGATCGTCGCGACCGGCGCGGCGGCAGCACTCGGCGCGCAGCTGCGCATCGCGCTGCTGATCGGCTTCGATTTCGCCGCGCTGGTCTTCCTTGGCGCCGCGCTGCCGCTGTTGCGCGCCGATGCCGCTACGATGCGGCGCACCGCAGAACACAACGACGCCAACCGGCCCGCATTGCTGGCAATCACCGTGCTGCTGTCGATGGTCATCCTGGTGGCGATCGGCACGCTGGTCGCGCGCCCCGGGACGCCGCACTGGCTCGACGTCGCGCTGATCGTCGCCACGCTGGTCCTGTCCTGGCTCTTCGCCAATACTGTCTTCACGCTGCACTATGCGCATCTCTTCTACCTGCAGTCGCCCACCGGCGACCGGCGCGGACTGGAAGTGCCCGGCGTGCGGGAACCCGGCTACTGGGACTTCCTGTATTTCAGTTTCACGCTGGGCATGACGTTCCAGACGTCGGACATCACCATTCACGGCGCGCATATGCGCAGGGTGGTGCTGGCGCACTGCATGGCCGCGTTCCTGTTCAACATGGGGATCCTGGCGTTCACCGTGAACGCCCTCGGCGGCTTGTAGCACGGGTGGTCCGGCGTTCATCTGTCTGACATATACGCCCGCCAGAATCCGTGACGTCATTCAAGCCACGGAGTCGTCATGACCCACACAATTGAAGTCCGCGGGCTTTCCAAATCGTTCCGCGCGGACCGCAAGGCGCTTGACGAGGTCACGCTTAGCGTTGCCCCCGGCGAAATGGTTGCACTGCTGGGCGCCTCGGGATCGGGCAAGTCTACGCTGCTGCGCCACATGGCCGGCTTTGTCACCGCCGATGCCGGCGAGATCCTGGTCAACGGCCGCCCGGTGCAGCGCAATGGCCGCCTGGCCCGCAACGTGCGCCAGGTGCGCGGCGAAATCGGCTTCGTCTTCCAGCAGTTCAACCTGGTGGGCCGGTTGCCGGTGATCACCAATGTGCTGGTCGGCATGCTGGCCCGCATCCCGAAATGGCGCAGCCTGTTCCGCATCTTCAAGGCCGATGAACTGCGTGCCGGGCTCGATGCACTCGCCCAGGTTGGTATAGACGACTATGCGTTTCAGCGCGCCTCGACGCTGTCGGGCGGCCAGCAGCAACGCGCGGCGATTGCGCGCACGCTGGTGCAGAACGCGCGCGTGATCCTGGCCGACGAACCGATCGCCTCGCTCGACCCGGAGTCGTCGCGCCGCGTGATGTCGCTGCTCACCCAGATCAACCGCACGCGCAAGGTGGCGGTGGTGGTATCGCTGCACCAGGTGGACGTGGCCATGCGCTACTGCCCGCGCGTGGTGGCGCTGCGCCACGGCAAGGTGGTCTATGACGGTCCCTCGGCGGCGCTGACGTCGGCCATGCTGCGCGACCTGTACGGCACCGAGGCCGACGAGCTGCTGCATGATGCCGCAACGGATGCCGACGAACGCGCCGCGGCAATGCCCGCGCCCGCGATGGTCACCATGAACCTGGCGGCCGCCTGAGCGCCGCCCCTTCCCGCCCCTTCCCGCAGTCTTTCCCAAGCTTTCCCAATCGGAGTTGTCCATGCTTCGCAGAACCTTTGTCGCCGTCGTCGCTTCCGGCCTGGTCGCCCTGCCGTCCCTGTCCGCATTTGCCCAGGACGCCAAGAGCCTGAACATCGGCTTTATCTCGACGGAGTCGTCGTCAAACCTGAAGGCAGCCTGGCAGCCGCTGATCGACGATCTCAGCAAGACGCTGGGCGTGACGGTCAAGCCGTTCTTCGCCTCGGACTATGCCGGCATCATCGAAGGCATGCGCTTCAACAAGGTCCAGATCGCCTGGTTCGGCAACAAGTCCGCGATGGAAGCCGTGGACCGCGCCAATGGCGAGGTCTTTGCCTCGGTGATCGACAAGGACGGCAACCCGGGTTACTGGTCGCTGCTGATCGTCAACAAGGACAGCGACCTGAAGAGCGTCGAGGACGTGATCAAGCGCGGCAAGGAGCTGAGCTACGGCGCCGGCGACCCCAACTCGACCTCGGGCACCGCGGTGCCGGGCTACTACCTGTGGACCGCCAACAAGGTCGACCCGAAGACGCTGTTCAAGGCCGTGCGCATCGGCAACCACGAAGCCAACCTGCTGTCGGTGCTGAACAAGCAGGTCGACGTGGCGGTGAACAACACCGAAAACATGGGGCGCTACCGCATCAACACGGGCAAGAATCCGTTTGACCAGGTACGCGTGCTGTGGAAGTCGCCGCTGATCCCGGCCGATCCGATGGTCTACCGCAAGGACCTGTCGCCCGAGCTGAAGAAGAAGATCCAGACCTTCTTCGTCAACTACGGCAAGGGCACCGACGCCGCACGCGAGAAGCAGGTGCTGGCCGCGCTGACGTACCAGGGTTTCCGCCCCTCCACCGACGCGCAGCTGGTGCCGATCCGCCAGATCGAGCTGGCCCGGGAGAAGGCCAAGATCGAGACCGACACCACGCTGGCCGCTGCCGACAAGGACAAGCGCCTGGCCGACGTCTCGCGCCGACTGGCCGAGCTGGACAAGGCCGCCGCGGCCACCTCCGCGCAGTAAGCTGCGCCTTGCAGGGCCGGCCTGGCGCCGGCCCTGTGCCGTCCCCACATTCCCTGCTTCAAACCGGATTGCCCATGACCGCCACCGCCACGCCCGGCCTGCCCCCGTCGTCCCAAAACCCCGCCAGGCCGCCGCGCACGTCCCTTGCCATGACGCTGACCTGGGCGGTCGTGCTGGCCTTGCTCGGCCTGTCCTGGCAAGGCGCCGACATGCGCCCGCTGGACCTGCTGCGCGATTCCGACAACATGGCGAAATTCGCCGCCGAATTCTTCCCGCCCGATTTCCGCGACTGGCGCCACTACCTGGACGAGATGCTCGTCACCGTGCAGATCGCGCTGTGGGGTACCGCCATGGCAGTCGCGATGGCGGTGCCGCTGGGGCTGCTGTGCTCGGCCAATATTGTGCCCGCGTGGGTCTACCAGCCGGCGCGCCGCGTCATGGATGCCTGCCGGGCCATCAACGAGATGGTGTTCGCGATGCTGTTCATCGTCGCCGTCGGCCTGGGACCGTTCGCTGGCGTGCTGGCAATCTGGATCCACACTACCGGCGTATTGGCCAAGCTGTTTGCGGAGGCGGTCGAGGCGATCGACCCGCGCCCGGTCGAAGGCGTGCGCGCCACCGGCGCCGGCCCGGTCGAAGAGATCGTCTACGGCGTGATTCCGCAGGTGCTGCCGCTGTGGCTGTCGTTTGCGCTGTACCGCTTCGAGTCGAACGTGCGTTCGGCTTCGGTGGTGGGCATTGTCGGCGCCGGCGGCATCGGCTCCGTGCTGTGGGAAATCATCCGCAGCTTCCAGTATGGGCAGACCTGCGCGGTGATGATCATCATCATCCTGTTTGTGTCGAGCATCGACATTATTTCGGCGCAGATTCGCAAGGTGCTGGTGTGAGCGACTCGCTGACGATCGAACGCATCGAAGCCCTCTTCGCCAGCCATGGCACCGAATGGTATGGCGGCGAGTCCATCAGCCAGACCGCCCATGCGCTGCAGTGCGCGCAACTGGCCGAACAGGCCGGCGAGCCCGATACGCTGGTCGTAGCGGCCCTGCTGCACGACATCGGCCACCTGATGCTCGCCGAAAGCACCACCACCGACATGCGCCACCAGGAGGCCGCCGCCGACGCGCTTGCGGCGCTGTTTGGCGAGCATGTTACCGAGCCCGTGCGGCTGCACGTCGCCGCCAAGCGCTACCTGTGCGCGGTCGATCGCGCCTACTTCGACACCCTGTCGCCCGCCTCAGTGCAGAGCCTGGCGCTGCAGGGCGGGCCCTATGACGCGGCCGGCGCCGAGGCGTTCGCCGCCAGCGCCCATGCCGACGCCGCGGTGCGCCTGCGCCGCTACGACGACCTGGCCAAGGTTGTCGACCTGGCCAAGGTTGTCGACCTGGCCACGCCGCCGCTGGCACACTACCTCGCTATCGCCGCGCGCTGCGCGCACGCCCCCTCGTGAATGGTATGAACGGATTGCAGGACACGGCCGAAGCCGTGCTGGCGCTGCGCGAGGTGCGCGGTTCCGATGCCGAGCTGCGGCACCTGTCGGCGCTGCTCTCCGCCATGGATGGCGAGCCACCGTTGTCGCTGGAGACGATGCGCGAGCGGTATGCGACCATGCGGCGCTATCCGGATTATCGTTGCTACATGATGGTGGGGGCTGACGGGATACCGCTTGGCACGTTCAGCCTGCTGGTGTTTCCTGTGATGGTTCATGATGGACGGCCCGAGGCGATCGTCGAAGCCGTCGTGGTCGCGCCGCATGCGCGCGGCATGGGCGTTGGCAAGGCGATGATGCGGGAGGCCATGCGGCTGGCGCGGGAGGCTGGGGCTGCGAAGCTGGCGTTGTCATCGAATGCGCGGAGGCTGCAGGCGCATCGGTTTTATCGGGGGCTTGGGTTTATTGAGCATGGGGTTAGTTTTAGTGTTGGGCTTTGAGGCGGGGCTGTCGCTGTTGGTGACATGCTGTCGGGCTTTGACGCTTAGGTGTCGCTGTTGATGACATGCTGTCGGCCGTTGAAGCTTAGGTGTCGCTGCTGATGACATGCTGTCGGCCGTTGAAGCTTAGGTGTCGCGGCTGGTGACATGCTGTCGGCCGTTGAAGCTTAGGTGTCGCGGCTGGTGACATGATGTCGGCCGTTGAAGCGCCTGGTTCCGCCCTGCTGGGCGGGTCACTTTTTGGCCGAGCGCCAAAAAGTAACCAAAAAACGCGTCGCCTGAGCGGCTGGCTATCAATTCATCGGCGTGGGTCGTTCGGGCGGTGGTGATTTCCGGCCGATGTGGGTAGTGGTTCGAACCTGCTACGCCAGGTGAGTTTGGGATAGTGGCTGCGTCGACCCACTATTGAACGATCCCCATGCCGGGCGTAGGCCGCCTGCTGCATGCCATATCGGTGGGACGCCTTCGGCTGCGCTATGCGCGGGCCCAAGGTGACAGAGCGGCCGATTTGGATTTGGTCACCAACAGCGCCCCTGCGAGCGCAGCGACGCAGGTCCGTGCCAGGGCACCTCACCCGCGAGACTGAGCCGCGCGCAGCGCAGCCGAAGGCGTCCCCGCGTTGACGCCGGCAGCAGGCGGCCTACGCCCGTCCTGGGGATGGTTCAATAGTCGGGATTCGTCAGGGATAGTGGCTGCGTCGACCCACTATTGGACGATCCCCATGCCGGCCGTAGGCCGCCTGCTGCATGCCGTATCGGTGGGACGCCTTCGGCTGCGCTACGCGCGGGCCCTAAGGTGGCTGAGCGCCGATCTCGCCCTGGCCATTGCCGTCGCCGCCCAGCGAGCGAAGCGATGCGGGTTCGTGCCAGGGCACCCCACCCGCGAGCCTGAGCCGCGCGCAGCGCAGCCGTAGGCGATGATGCGATGCCGCAGGTAGCAGGCGGCCTACGCCCGTCCTGGGGATGGTTCAAAAGTGGGGATTCGTCAGGCACCGACATTCACTCACCTGGCGTAGCAGGCTGGCATCGCGACCACGCCTCACTGAGACCAACGCCGCCCATATAACCGGAAGCGCCAAATTGGCTCAGCCAGCCGCAGGCGACGCGCTTTTTGGTTACTTTTTGGCGCTCGGCCAAAAAGTGACCCGCCCAGGAGGGCGGAACCAGGCGCTTCAACGGCCGACAGCATGTCACCAGCCGCGACCCCAACGCTTCAACGGCCAACAGCATGTCACCAACAGCGACCCCAGTCCCAAAACCCCTGCTAATCCCCCCCAACCCCCACCACCCGCGCCAAAACCTCCGCCGATGCCCCCAACGCCCCACTGTTATCAATCTCCACCAACGAACACCCATCCGGAACATCAAACGCCTGCCCAGCACGCACCAGCCGCCGCGCGATGGCGTCTTCTGACTCGCGCCCACGCTGACGCAGCCGCGCAGCCAGCACCTCTGGCTTGACCCGTACATGGATCGCGCAAAGCTTCGGATAGCGCGCCACCGCCTGCGGCAGGTACTCCCGCGATCCATTGACGATCACCGTCAGCCCTGCGGCGAGCCACTGCTCGATCTCGACGCCAATGCCATAGTGCAGCCCATGGCTGTGCCAGTTCAGCGCCAGGCACCCAAGCGCCTGGCGGCGCCGGAACTCATCGGGACTAAGGGCCACCGACGCTTCGTTGGCATCGGCCTCGCGCGTGATATAGCGATGCGCCACCACGACGCGATCCTCTGGACCCAAGCGCTCGCGCAGCGCGCGCAGCAGCGAATCCTTGCCGCTGCCGGACGGCCCCATTACGTAGAACAGGCCACTGCCGTCAGTCTTGATTCCCGTATTCATGCGTCCAGGTACGCCGCACCGGCGCCATCATCGATACCGCCATCGAAGCCATAGTGGCGCCCGACGATAAAGGCGTCGCCCGCCTGCGGCTGCACGAACACACTGATGCCATCGACATGCAGCGGCGTTTCCAGCAGCTTGCCGCTATCCGCCGACAGCCGTGCCAGCGCGGCGGCCTCGCTGGCGGCATCGAGCATGCCCGTCAGCGTGATGTGGAAGACAAAGGTCTCGAACACATACGGATAGCCCCACGCATCGAGCATCTTGCGCTGTGCCGCGCTCAGCTGCTCCGGCACGCGTCGGGCCAGTTCGGCCGGGGCCGGCGGCGCCCGGAAGCGCTCGAATGCCACCACGCTGGCATCGGCCAACGCCTGCATCGGCGGCGACGCTTCGGCCAGGCACCATGCGACAAAGCCCCGCAGCGAGCGCAACGCCAGCGGCGTGTCGAACGCTGCGCGGCCGCGCGCAAAAGCACGGGCGGCGGCGTCGAGCTGCGCGGCGTCGGTGCCCTCGGCAAGCCGGAACGGCGGCTTCAGCGTGGCATGCAGGCCATAGTGGGCCGGCGCCCGCACCCACTCGGACGGCGGCGCTGTGAAGCCGGGCGGCATGGGCGCGGCGGCGCCGGAATCGGCATTGCGGCCGAGCCACTGGCTGCCGAAGGTACGGAGCGGCTCGCCCGGCGCCAGGTAGATCGCGTAACGGTGTGCGTGCATGGTCATGCCGCCAGTGTACCGGCGTCGGCAAGATCGACCAGCGGCGGCATCGCTGCGGCATGCTTCAGTTCGCCATTGACGATGGTGGCGCAGACGCGCGGCGCGCCGGGCTGCCGGTCGTCGACCAGGATCGCGTCGGCACGCAGGCCCGCGGCGAGCGTGCCGCGGTCGCGCAGTCCGGCGGCGCGCGCAGGGTTGCGCGACACGAGGTGCCACGCACCCTGCAATTCGAGCACGCACAGTTGCGCCAGGCGCAGCGCCGCCTGCAGCGGCGCCGGGTAGTAATAGTCGGAAGCGAGCACCGTGCACAGGCCGGCGGCGACCATCTCGGTCGCGTTGGGTGCGCCGGTGTGGCTGGTGCCGCGCACCACGTTGGGTGCGCCGAACACGATGTCGTCGCCCAGCTGGCGCGCCAGCGTGGCGGCGTCGACGGTCAGCGGAAACTCGGCGATACGGCAGCCGCGGCTGTGGTAGTGCTGGCGCGTGGCCACGTCCGGGTCGTCATGCGAAGCCACCGGCAGCCCTGCCGCGCGCGCCGCGGCGATCAGGCGCGCCATCGCCTCCGGCACTTCCTGCGCATTGGCGCTGGCCGCACGCAGGCGCCGGCGGAAGGTCTCGACGTCGCACTCGGCGCGTTCGGCGTATTGGCGCAGCTTGCCTTCGTCGGCCATGCGGCGCGCCATCATCGGCAAGTGGTCGTTGATGGCGAGCAGACCAATGCGCCTGTCGGCGATCCAGGCCAGCGCCGTATCGATGCCGGCGAGGTGGAATGCCTCGAAGCGCAGATGCACCTTGTGCTCGGCGCCCAGCACGGGGCGTAGCTGCGCGAGCGCTTCGAACATGCGCAGCGCATATGCTTCGCCGCGCAGCCCGCCCTCCCATGACAGGGTCACCCCATGGAACTCGGTGGTGATGCCGTTTGCCAGCAGCTGGCGGTCCACGTCGAGCAGCGCACCCGCGTAAGGGAAACTGACGCCCGGTCGCGGCATGACCGCGCGCTCGAAAGCGTCGCCATGGATATCGACGATGCCAGGCAGCACCAGCAGGTCGCCCGCGTCGATCCATAAGCCGGATGCAGGCGCATGCTGCACCACCGTGCCATCGCGCCAGCCTAGTGTAGCCGGCCCCAGGCCCGCTGCACCGAGCACGCGGCGCCCCGTGATGCCGCTCAGTTGCGGCGCTTGGGTTGGAATGATCGTATGCATGGACGGGACGTTAGCGCCGGCAAATGACAAGCAGATGTCTAGACCAATGCGCGCGGCGTCCGGGCAACGTCAGTCGGTGTCCGAAACCGTCAGCTGCACCCAATCCCCGGCAAAGCGCGTTACGCTGTACTGCACCGGCGCGCCGTCGATATCGACGTTGAGCGCCTCCACCTGCAGCACCGGGCGCGTCTTGGGCTGGTTCAGCAGCCGTGCCACCGGGGCGCTCGGCATCGCGGCGGTAATGCGCGACCACTTGCGGGTGTAGTCCGCGATGCCGAACTGCGCGAGCGCGCGCGACACCGATTGCTGCGCGCGCAACACCTCGTCGATGCCGGGGAAGCGCTTCGGATCGAAATAGTGCTCGGCAACGTCGATGGTGCGGGCCTCGGCCCGCCCGAGCATCTGCACGTGCAGCACCGTCGCAGTACGCGCCAGGCCCAGGTGGCGTGCGATCTCCGGCGCGCGCAGCTCCTGGCAGCCGATGATCTCCGTATGCCCGCGCATGCCCTGCGCGGCCAGGTTCTGCGAAAAGCGCGTGCGCCGGCCGATCGCATAGTCGATCGCATGCTCCTGCACGAAGGTGCCGCGGCCCTGCTCGATGCGCACCAGTCCGCTCAGCTCCAGCTCACCCATGGCGCGCCGGATGGTGTGCCGGTTCACGGCGAATCGTGTCGCCAGCTCCGGCTCCGGCGGCAGCTGCTCGCCGGGCTGGTACAGCTTGTTGCGAATGTCCTCCGCCAGCGCCTCGCCGATCTGGCGCCACACCGCCACGCCGGAACCCCGTTCTACTTCCCGATCAGACATCCTGCCCTCTTGTCATCAAGCGTTCATTGTTGCCATGCGATTGTGCCCGAGTTACTCCGGCATGGCACGGAGTCCGACTAATGCCGGGCAGCGTCACGAAACGTTCATCTGCCTGTGGTCTAGTAGCGGCGTGTTCACGTTGTGACATCTAAACGTATAGACGTATAGGGGTGATGATGCAAAGCGAAACCGCCGGTCCGGCAACGACCGATGCGAACCCGGCCCGCGCTGCGTGGCTGCGGGTATTGGCGATGGCGCCAACCGAGGCGCTCGACGCGGCCTATGCCCGGCTGGGCCAGGCAGCGGCCCTGCCCGCGTGGCGCCTGCTGCGCAAGCCGGAGTCCGGCATGGCGATGGTGCGCGCGCGTGCCGGCGGCACCGGAGCGCAGTTCAACCTCGGCGAAATCACGGTCACGCGCTGCGCGGTCGTGCTGGATGACGACGGTGCCGGCGGCACCGTAGGCGTTGCCTATGTACAGGGCCGCAGCACGCAACACGCGCAGCAGGCGGCGGTGCTGGACGCGCTGCTGCAGCGGCCGGCCTGGCACCAGCGCGTGCACGACGCGGTGCTGGCGCCACTGGCCGACGCCCATGCCGCACGCGCGGCCCGGCAGGCCGCTACCGCCGCGCAAACACGCGTGGAGTTCTTCACCATGGTCCGGGGAGAGGACTGACATGATTTCAACCCAACCCATGCTGTCCGCCGCCACTTCGCTGGTGCCGGGCTTCGACAACCCGGTCGACGACGCCCAGCAGGTGTTCCGCGCCACGCTGCATGCCTTTGCCCATCCCGGACAAGTCCAGTCCCTGCCGGCGACCACCGGCCTGCCCGAGGGCCTGTCGCCGGCGCTCGCCGCGCTGCTGCTGACACTGGCCGATCCCGACACCCCGGTGTGGCTGCCGGCGGGCGTTCCCCTCGCCGCACGCGCATTCCTGCGCTTCCATTGCGGCTGCCCGCTGACCGACGACCTCCGCGCCGCCACCTTCGTGTGCGTGCCCGCCGGCCACGCCATGCCGGCGCTGGCGGACTGCGCGCAGGGCGAGTCCGCGTTCCCGGACCGTTCGGCCACGCTGCTGGTGGAAGTCGCCTCGCTCGACGACGGCGACCTCTTCACGCTGCGCGGCCCCGGTATCGAACACACGCAAGCACTGCGCGTAGCCGGCCTGCCGGCCGGCTTCCGCGGCGCCTGGCGCGCCAACAACGCCGGCTTTCCGCTCGGCGTCGACCTGCTGCTCGCCAGCGGCGACCGGTTCTGCGCGCTGACGCGCACCACGCAGATGGAGGCCTGACATGTATGTAGCCGTCAAGGGTGGCGAACGCGCCATCCTGAATTCCTACCAGATGCTCGACGCCTACCGCCGCGGCGACACGGCGTTGCCCGAGCTGACGCTGGCGCAGATCCGCGAGCAGATGCCGCTGGCCGTGTCGCGCGTGATGGCCGAGGGCTCGCTGTACGACCCGCAGCTGGCCGCGCTGGCGCTGAAGCAGGCCGCCGGCGACCAGATCGAAGCGGTGTTCCTGCTGCGCGCGTACCGGACCACGCTGGCGCGTTTCGGCTATACCGTGCCGGTCGATACCGGCGCGATGCGCCTGCAGCGCCGGATTTCATCGACCTTCAAGGACGTGCCCGGCGGGCAGGTCCTCGGGCCGACCTACGACTACACGCAGCGCCTGCTGGACTTTTCGCTCGAAGCCGGCCGCGATCCCGCACCGCTGCCGCCTTCGGCCGAGCTGCTGCCCGCCAGCATGCCGCGCGTGACCGGGCTGCTCGAGGCGGAACAACTGGTCGAAGCCGACGAGATCTCCGCCGGCGACCCCGCCCCGCCCGACCTGACGCGCGAGCCGCTGACCTTCCCCGCCAGCCGCGCCGCGCGCCTGCAGAACCTGGCGCGCGCCGATGAAGGCTTCCTGCTGTCGATGGGCTATTCGACGCAGCGTGGCTACGGCAACTCGCACCCGTTCGCCGCAGAAATCCGCTACGGCACCGCCGAGGTCGAGTTGTTCGTCGAAGAACTCGGCTTCGCCGTGACGATCGGCGAAATCGAGCTGACCGAGTGCCAGATGGTCAGCCAGTTCACCGGAAACGCCGACGAAGCCCCGCGCTTCACGCGCGGCTACGGGCTGGTGTTCGGCTACAACGAGCGCAAGGCCATGTCGATGGCACTGACCGACCGCGCGATGCGCGCCGCCGAACTCGGCGAGGCCGCCGACGCCCCGGCCAACGATATCGAATTCATGCTGTACCACAGCGACAACGTCGAGGCCTCCGGCTTCGTGCAGCACCTGAAGCTGCCGCACTACGTGGACTTCCAGGCCAACCTGGAACTGCTGCGCCGCCTGCGCGCCGAGCAGGAAGGCACGGACGCCGCCGCGCAGGCCGAACCGCAAGCCACGCAAACCGCGCACCCCGAACCGCATCCCCAGCCCCAGCCGCAAGAGGAGACGCTGGCATGACCGCCGCGAACGCATCCGCCGCCACGGGCATCGCCCGCGACGAGCACTACAACTTCGGTTACCTCGACGAATCGACCAAGCGCATGCTGCGCCGCGCCCTGCTCAAGGCCGTGGCGATCCCCGGCTACCAGGTCCCGTTCGGCAGCCGCGAAATGCCGCTGCCCTATGGCTGGGGCACGGGCGGCATCCAGGTCACCGCGGCCATCATCGGCAAGCCCGACATGCTCAAGGTGATCGACCAGGGTTCGGACGACACCACCAACGCCATCAATATCCGCCGCTTCTTCGGCCGCGTGACCGGCGTGCAGACCACCGAGCGTACCGCCGAGGCGACCATCATCCAGACCCGCCACCGCATTCCGGAAACGCCGCTGCGCGCGGGCCAGACCATGGTGTTCCAGGTGCCGATCCCCGAGCCGCTGCGCTGGCTGGAGCCGAGCGAGACCGAGACCCGCACCATGCACGCGCTGTCGGAGTATGGCGCGATGCACGTGAAGCTCTATGAAGACATTGCCCATCACGGGCATATCGCCACCACCTACGACTATCCCGTGATCGTCAACCAGCGCTACATGATGCGGCCGTCGCCGATTCCCAAGTTCGACAATCCCAAGCTCGACCGCAGCCCCGCGCTGATGCTGTTCGGCGCCGGGCGCGAGAAGCGCGTCTATGCCGTGCCGCCGTATACCTCGGTAAAGAGCCTGGATTTCGCCGACCATCCCTTCACGGTCGAGAAATGGACGAGCTGCTGCGCGCAATGCGGCGCCACCGACAGCTACCTGGACGAGATCATCACCGACGATGCGGGCACGCGCATGTTCGTCTGCTCCGACACCGAGTACTGCGCCGACCGCCAGGCGGAACAGGCAGTCACGCAAGCCGCGGGAGGTGCACGATGAGCACGACCCCGCTGCTGTCGGTGCGCAACCTGACGCGCACCTGGGACGGCCTGCATGGCTGCCATGACGTCAGCTTCGACCTCTATCCCGGCGAAGTGCTGTGCGTGGTCGGCGAATCCGGCTCCGGCAAGAGCACGCTGCTGCAGGCCTTGTCGATGCAGGCGCCGCCGCAGCGCGGCAGCGTCAGCTATGACATGCGCGAATGCGGCCTGACCGACCTGGCCACGCTGTCGAGCGCACGCATGCGGCTGCTGGCACGCACCGACTGGGGCTTCGTGCGCCAGCATGCCCGCGACGGCCTGCGCATGCAGGTCAGCGCCGGCGCCAATATCGCCGAGCGCCTGATGGCCGTGGGCGAGCGCCACTACGGCAACCTGCGCGAAGTCGCCGGCAGCTGGCTGGAGAAAATGGAGATCGACCTGGCCCGACTCGACGACGTCCCCGGCACGTTCTCGGGCGGCATGCAGCAGCGCCTGCAGATCGCGCGCAACCTGGTCACGCATCCGCGGCTGGTGTTCATGGACGAGCCCACCGCGTCGCTCGATGTCTCGGTGCAGGCGCGCCTGCTCGACCTGTTGCGCCGGCTGGTCTCCGACCTTGGCCTGGCCGCCGTGCTGGTCACGCACGACCTCGCCGTCGCGCGCCTGCTGGCGCACCGCACGCTGGTGATGCAGGGCGGACGCGTGGTCGAGCAAGGCCTGACCGACCAGATCCTCGACGATCCGCAGCATCCCTACACGCAGCTGCTGGTCTCTTCCATCCTGCAAGGCTGACGACGATGCAAGCAGACAATGCACAGAAGCTGGTCGAGGTCCGCGGCCTCGGCAAGATGTTTACGCTGCACAACCAGGGCGGCATCCGCCTGCCGGTGCTGAACGCGATCGACTTCGACGCCGCGCGCGGCGAATGCCTGGTGCTGTCGGGTCCGTCCGGCACCGGCAAGAGCACGCTGCTGCGCTGCCTCTACGGCAACTACCTCGCCACCGAAGGCAGCATCCGCCTGCGCGACACCAGCGCCGACGGCGAACCGTGGGTCGAACTGAACCACGCCCCCGAACAGCGCGTGCTGAAGCTGCGCCGCGACGTGATCGGCTATGTCAGCCAGTTCCTGCGCGCGATCCCGCGCGTGTCGGCGCTGGACGTGGTGGCCGATCCGCTGCAGCAGCGCGGCACCAGCCATGAAGAAGCGCGCGCCCGCGCCGAGGTGCTGCTGGCACGGCTCAACCTGCCGCGCCGGCTGTGGGACCTGCCTCCTGCCACGTTCTCCGGCGGCGAGCAGCAGCGCGTCAACATCGCCCGCGGCCTGATCGGCGGGCACCCGATCCTGCTGCTCGACGAGCCGACCGCGTCGCTCGACGCCGACAACCGCGCGGTCGTGGTCGAACTGATCCGCGAGGCACTGGCCGACGGCCGCGCGCTGATCGGCATCTTCCACGACGAGGCGGTACGCGACGCCGTGGCCACGCGCCTGCTGCCGCTGCAGCCCGCCACCGCCCTCGCCCCCAACTGCCAGTAACTGTCCAGAACAACGGAGCCGGACATGACCGCGACCTACCTGACGCACGCCACCCTGGTACTGCCCGACCGCGTGCTGCACGACAGCGCGCTGCTGATCGAGGACGGCCATATCGCCGCCATCGAACCGGGCGCCGCGCCTGCAAATGCCGACGTGATCGACCTGCGCGGCCACACCGTGATGCCCGGGCTGATCGACGTGCATTGCGATGCCATCGAGAAAGAGGTGGAACCGCGCGCCAACGTGCTGTTCCCGCTGGATTTTGCCGTGGCTCAGGTCGACCGCCGCAATGCCGCGGCCGGCATCACCACGCCGTACCATGCGCTTTCCTTTGCCGGCAACCACTTCGGCGTGCGCAACGTCGACACCGCGGCCACGCTGGTGCGCGCCGTGGCGGCGTTCCGCGGCGATAGCCTGGTCGACAACCGCATCCATTGCCGCTATGAAGTGACCGATTCCAGCGCCGTGCCCATACTGGAACTGCTGATGGCCGAGGGCGTAGTCGACCTGCTGTCGGTGATGGACCACTCGCCCGGCCAGGGCCAGTTCAAGACGCTGGACGCTTACCTCGCCTATATGATGGGCAACCACGGCATGACCCGCGAGGAAGCCGCCGACGCCGCCGACAAGAAGGCCGCTGCGCTGGACGGCGCGCATGAACGCGTCAACCGGCTGGTGGCTCAGGCGCATCGCCTCGGCATCCCGACCGCCAGCCATGACGACGATTCGCCGCAGCGCATCGCCGCCATGCAGGCGCTGGGCGTGCGCATGAGCGAGTTCCCGATCAACCTGGAGACCGCGCAAGCCGCGTGCGCACAGGCACTGCCGACCATCCTGGGCGCACCCAACGTGCTGCGCGGCAAGAGCCAGAGCGGCTCGATGCGCGCGATCGACGCCATCCATGCCGGCGTCGGCACCATCCTGTGCTCGGACTACCAGCCGTCAACGCTGATCGCCGCGGCCTATGCCGCCGCCCGGCAGGCCGAGCTGCCGCTGAACGAAGCGCTGGCCTTGGTGACGGCGAACCCCGCGGAAGCCTGCCTGCTGCGTGACCGTGGCCGGCTGGCGCCAGGGCTGCGCGCCGACGTGATCGCCGTGGCCAGTGTGGCCGGCCAGCCGATGGTCACCCATACATGGTCTGGGGGGCGCATGGTGTTCGCGGCGGGGTACCGTGGCGGCCAGCCCGAGGCTACGGGTACGTCCCGGCGACCGCAGATCCACGCGCTGGCCTGACCATCGGCGCGGCATGCGTTCATGTGCTGGCCTCGCCCATCCACGTCCAGACCACCTGTGCTTCATCTGACGGCGATAGCCCGAAACTGATCATCGGCGTCCCAGCCTGCCGCACCACGCCGGACTTGCCGGCCACCCACGCCGCCAGGGGGTGGCCGGACGGCAGCGAGGCACGCCACATGCCTGAGCGCGGTACGACCTGCCCCGAGCGCACCGTGACAGGCTTGCCGGTCTGCGTCGGCGGCGCATCGACACGGAAACGCAGCCCGCCCAGGAGCCGGTCCCACAGGGCCACGGCCTCATCGTCGCTCAGCGACGCCTCGTCCGCGGCGCCGATGCGGTTGGCTGCCACCTTTGTGTACATCTTTGCGCCAATGGATGACGGATGCAGGGTGGTGCGCTCCTTGCCGACCGCTTCCCACTCGAAATCGTGGGTACCGTCCGCGCGGCGGACCAGGGACTCCTCTCCTTGCCAGACGCCGACAATGCGCTTGCCTTCGCGCAGGGTAGTCAGCTTCGGATAGCGCTTGCCCAGGTCCGCTCTCTGCGCCGCGATGGAAGCAAGCAGCCCTTCGCCGTTTGCACCGTCCACGCTCGCCAGCTTGTTGGAGTCGACTGAAAAGCTGACGTCCGGCAGGCTGGGGATGGCGATGCCTGCCCGCATGATTTCCTGGTGTACGCCGCTGCTGTCCACGATGAAGCCGTGGTCGATGCAAACGCCGGGGTCCTTTGGTATTTCTGCGTTGTCGCGGGCGCGCAAGCCGCGAACGAGCGGCGCAATCTCTTCTCCGCCATAGAACCATTCGTATAGGTGGTTTCCGGATGCGACAAAGGTGTGCAGGCGCTCATTGCCATAGTGCCTGGCGCTATCACTGGGAAAGAACCTGATCTCAATGCTATTATCGGAGGGCCCGGCCCCGAAGTATGTAATTTCGGCGGAGTCGCTTTTTCCTTGCACTTTGGCGCGGTAAGCTTTCGCGACGTCTCTCATGCGAGTTGCAGCTCCCGCATACGTAATAATCCGCCCCGGAAAGTCGTTCGGCCCGAAAATCAATTCGGCTTCCACAGGCAGTTCCAAGACATAACGACCAAAGCAGACAAGCTTGGTTCTTGCAAACAACGCCTGGAGTCGGGTGGACAATTCAACTCGTGCGGGCACACCATTCTCCTCATATGCGTATGGCTGGCAGGCAGCCATACAAAGACATGCCAGCAACGCCAGCAAAGGTTGGCAGCCGCTCATTGGTCCCACCACGGCGCCGTATTGGCAATCTTGACAATGGAATACAACAGCGACGCCAGCACCTTCTCGTCGCTATAGCTATTCTGATGTTCGTATCCGGACTGTCGAAAGATCATCTTGCCATGCACGCGCGAGGCAGAGGCGTCGCTTGGGACGGTTTGATCGCCAGCATCAACGGGAGGTTCGATCCGCAGCTGCAACAGCTTATGCCCCGCGGTCTTCACGAAGATCCGGCCTTCACCGTCCTCCCTGTCGAGCGTCCAACTCAAAGGATCGCCAAATCTTGACAAATCCGTGGCATTCACCCGGTACGTGACGGTGCCGTACGACTGCTGAGAAGGGTCAGCACCATAGCTGGCGTAGGTGATCGGATGATAGAGGCCCTGAATCTCCTTATGGAATTTTTGCGCGTCCGCCACTCTCTCCAATGCTATGTTGTAGGGGCTGGCACCCTCATACTTCCTGCCAGCAGGATTGACCCAATCCGAATTGAATAGTCGCACCCAGGATTGCGGGCTTCTTGCGTAAATGTCGTACACGGGATCGCCAACGGCTACTGGCGCGCCGGGCCTTGTTGTTCCCAAGGTCTTATGCAACTGCATTTCGCTACGATAAGTCTTGAGCGGCTCGTCCGAAGCAATCGGCAACGCCATCACCTGCCGATATTCGCTGGTCTGGACACGCAGCCAACCCCGCGGATAAGAAGCGCTCGGCAACAACTCCAATGGCCCTGGTGCGTTGGCAAAGACCGCTGTGACTTCCTTGCCGGTCTTGCCGATCACCGCGCGTTCGATGGCGCCCATCAGGTTGACTTTCGCATCCTCAAAGCCGGCACGTACCCGCTTGTAGGCCGCCGCTGCCCCGACGGGGGGCTGGACGTTGTGATAGATGCCAAGGATCTTCTTGTCGATACCGTTGCCGTACTTCGGATTCAACATCGCCCTGGCAACCAGCCCGCCCATCGAATGCGTCACGATGATGACCCTCTCGCAGCGGCGCCCATTGGCCTGGTACATCGCGATCACTTCGTCAATGCGCCTGGCAAGCTTGCCCGCCGATACGCCGTTGCTTTGCAGCCAGTTGTATCCCATGGCATAGACCGGATACCAGCAGTTCCCGACCCGCCGGATCTCATCCTCGGTCAATGGCTGGCCTGCACCACCGCCCCACTCCCTTGGGTCCACGCCCAGCACCGGTATGCTGTGCGGCATCTTCCAGGCAAGCGACACCTCTCCCGTCGGTGCCAGCAGATCGTTCATTCTCGCTTCCATCAGCTTGATGGCCGTGCCGTACGATTCGAACATGACCTCGCTCCAGCCGCGCCAGCGGGCCTTCTGTGCCGCGGTGGCCTCATGCCTGCCGCGCTTCGCCTTCCATTGCTCTGCCGCAGCAGGCAACGGGGCGCTCATCAGCAAGCCGATGTCGGGCAGGCCATCCGGAACATTGCGGTGCCGTTTGTCGGAATTTGCGGTCGCCTCGCCCATCAGGTCGAACTTTCCCGCGTCTTCGGTCACCTCATAGCGATCGACCTCGGTCTCGTCGGGATCGAAGTTCAGTTGCCGGCGTTTCGGTGAGTCTCTGCGGCGGGAAAGGCTGTCGATCTTCTCGTCCGGCCGCCACGCCCGGTTGTCAGTGCGCTCGAGCTCGGCCTGACGCTTCCGGCTCATGCGCAGATGGGATCCCATCACGCCGGGAATAAAGATGATCGGAATGACCCAGTCCGGAGGCACCGGCAAGCTGACGCGGCGCTTGTCGGTTGACGGTGTCAGGGCAACGGTGGCACCGGCGCGGCCGCCGATCTCTTCGCCGGTTTTCAGGTGGATGCGATCATTGGGCATTTTCCGCCTCCAGGATTTCGATCATGAGGTTCGGTTCGTCTCGCCCATCCACGTCCAGACCACCTGTGCTTCATCTGACGGCGATAGCCCGAAACTGATCATCGGCGTCCCAGCCTGCCGCACCACGCCGGACTTGCCGGCCACCCACGCCGCCAGGGGGTGGCCGGACGGCAGCGAGGCACGCCACATGCCTGAGCGCGGTACGACCTGCCCCGAGCGCACCGTGACAGGCTTGCCGGTCTGCGTCGGCGGCGCATCGACACGGAAACGCAGCCCGCCCAGGAGCCGGTCCCACAGGGCCACGGCCTCATCGTCGCTCAGCGACGCCTCGTCCGCGGCGCCGATGCGGTTGGCTGCCACCTTTGTGTACATCTTTGCGCCAATGGATGACGGATGCAGGGTGGTGCGCTCCTTGCCGACCGCTTCCCACTCGAAATCGTGGGTACCGTCCGCGCGGCGGACCAGGGACTCCTCTCCTTGCCAGACGCCGACAATGCGCTTGCCTTCGCGCAGGGTAGTCAGCTTCGGATAGCGCTTGCCCAGGTCCGCTCTCTGCGCCGCGATGGAAGCAAGCAGCCCTTCGCCGTTTGCACCGTCCACGCTCGCCAGCTTGTTGGAGTCGACTGAAAAGCTGACGTCCGGCAGGCTGGGGATGGCGATGCCTGCCCGCATGATTTCCTGGTGTACGCCGCTGCTGTCCACGATGAAGCCGTGGTCGATGCAAACGCCGGGGTCCTTTGGTATTTCTGCGTTGTCGCGGGCGCGCAAGCCGCGAACGAGCGGCGCAATCTCTTCTCCGCCATAGAACCATTCGTACAAATGATTGCCCGCTGCGGCAAAGGTGTGTGCCCCCTCAAGACCGTATTTCACGGATAAGTCGTCTTCGTAGTAGCGGATTTCTATGCTTTCCACTTTGGCACTTCGACCGAAATAGGTGATCTTCGCTGTGTCATCCTTGTCCAGAATCTTCTTGCGGTAGGCGTCCGCCTTTTCAGTCAAGCGGTCTGCTGCAGCAACGTGCGTCACAATCTTCCCGGGAAAATCCTGCGGTCCGAATATCAATCTCGCTTCGGCTGGCACTTCCAGGACATATCTTCCGAAGCAGACCTGTCGGGTCTTGCCGAACAGGGCTTGCAGGCGTGGTGACAGTTCGACTTCGTTCGGCACACCGTTCTCCTTGTATGAATATGGCTGGCAAGAAACCAACAGCAGACATGCCAGCATGGCAACAAATTTTCCGCAGTCGCTCATGATTTCCACCACGGTGCGGTATTGGCGATCTTGACGAGCGAATACAACAATGATGCGAGAACCTTGTCGTTGTTGTAACTGTTCTGGTGCTCATAGCCGGATTGCCGGAAGACTAGTGTGCCGCGCACACGCGATGCTGATGCGTCGCTGGGAACAGTCTGATCGCCGGCATCAATGGGCGGCTCAAGTCTGAGTTGCAGGGTGTGACGATTCTCGGCGCGAACCACAATGCGCCCTTCCCCGTCTTCACTGATAAGCCTCCATGAAAGCGGATTGCCGAATCCTTTTAGGCCTGTTGCGTTCACCCGATACGTGACTGCACCGAAGGCTTTTTGATAAGGGTCCGCGCCATAGCTAGCGTAGGTGGTCGGATGGTACAGGTCCTGGATATCCCGGTGAAACCTCTGCGCTTCGGCAATTCTCTTCGTTGCCAACCCATACGGGTTGTAGCCTTCATATTTCTTGTTTGCAGGATTGACCCACTCCGGGTTCAACAGGCGCCACCACGCATCAGGTTCGCGGGCGTAGATGTCATACAAGGGATCGCCAACGGCTACTGGCGCGCCGGGCCTTGTTGTTCCCAAGGTCTTATGCAACTGCATTTCGCTACGATAAGTCTTGAGCGGCTCGTCCGAAGCAATCGGCAACGCCATCACCTGCCGGTACTCGCTGGTCTGGACACGAAGCCAACCCCGCGGATAAGAAGCGCTCGGCAACAACTCCAATGGCCCTGGTGCGTTGGCAAAGACCGCTGTGACTTCCTTGCCGGTCTTGCCGATCACCGCGCGTTCGATGGCGCCCATCAGGTTGACTTTCGCATCCTCAAAGCCGGCACGTACCCGCTTGTAGGCCGCCGCTGCCCCGACGGGGGGCTGGACGTTGTGATAGATGCCAAGGATCTTCTTGTCGATACCGTTGCCGTACTTCGGATTCAACATCGCCCTGGCAACCAGCCCGCCCATCGAATGCGTCACGATGATGACCCTCTCGCAGCGGCGCCCATTGGCCTGGTACATCGCGATCACTTCGTCAATGCGCCTGGCAAGCTTGCCCGCCGATACGCCGTTGCTTTGCAGCCAGTTGTATCCCATGGCATAGACCGGATACCAGCAGTTCCCGACCCGCCGGATCTCATCCTCGGTCAATGGCTGGCCTGCACCACCGCCCCACTCCCTTGGGTCCACGCCCAGCACCGGTATGCTGTGCGGCATCTTCCAGGCAAGCGACACCTCTCCCGTCGGTGCCAGCAGATCGTTCATTCTCGCTTCCATCAGCTTGATGGCCGTGCCGTACGATTCGAACATGACCTCGCTCCAGCCGCGCCAGCGGGCCTTCTGTGCCGCGGTGGCCTCATGCCTGCCGCGCTTCGCCTTCCATTGCTCTGCCGCAGCAGGCAACGGGGCGCTCATCAGCAAGCCGATGTCGGGCAGGCCATCCGGAACATTGCGGTGCCGTTTGTCGGAATTTGCGGTCGCCTCGCCCATCAGGTCGAACTTTCCCGCGTCTTCGGTCACCTCATAGCGATCGACCTCGGTCTCGTCGGGATCGAAGTTCAGTTGCCGGCGTTTCGGTGAGTCTCTGCGGCGGGAAAGGCTGTCGATCTTCTCGTCCGGCCGCCACGCCCGGTTGTCAGTGCGCTCGAGCTCGGCCTGACGCTTCCGGCTCATGCGCAGATGGGATCCCATCACGCCGGGAATAAAGATGATCGGAATGACCCAGTCCGGAGGCACCGGCAAGCTGACGCGGCGCTTGTCGGTTGACGGTGTCAGGGCAACGGTGGCACCGGCGCGGCCGCCGATCTCTTCGCCGGTTTTCAGGTGGATGCGATCATTGGCCACTTGCTGCCTCCCCGATCTCGATCGTGACGTTTTCCGCGCCCTGGCTTTGCTGGAACGTGGTCAGCCCATCCATGTCGGTGACGCCCTCGATCACGCTGCCATCCGACTGCGTCAGGCGGAATCTCCGATTCCTGGCCGGTGAGCCGTCGGGCAGGTGCAAGTACACCTCCTGGTCGAAATCGCTGTGCGGCAATGCCAGCGAGCTTGGACTCATTCCATCCGGGCCATCGAGACAGAATCCGGCGGCGTGAATCTGCTTTGTCCCGCGCATGCCTTCCACAATCTGCGAAGGCGTCCAGCGCTGGTAGGTCTGCCCGACCTTGAGCACGATGCCCTGGTCGGCTTCAAGGACGATATCGCCGAGCGCCCGAAAGTGGATGTTGCGCCGAGCGGTGCCCTTGATGTCGCCGCCCTGCGCTTCCAGTGCAATGTGATCGGTCGCGGCCACCAGCCGAATCCCCAGGCTGTGCGCGAACAGCGCAATACGCCGGGCCGCGCTGGCGAAGAAGCCGCCGCTGCTGGCGAACGACGCATGCTTGCCGGTCGTGACGGCCAGATGCTCCCCGCTATGCAAGTGGGTGGACCGTGCAGCCGTCGCGGCCAGTGCTGCTGCGGACGCCATTACCAGATGGGGTTCGGTCAGTTCGCCGTTGACCTCGCCCGAGCCACAGATCTCTTCGTGTTGAGCCTTGAGGACCGTGGCGACGTCCTGCTGTTCGCTGTCCTGCGCCTGGTGGTGACGGGCGAGCTGTGCGGTGGTGTGATGGGCGTGCTGCGCGTGGTGCAGGCGGTCCAGCGTTTCGCCCATGTCCTTGTGATGCGCCCTGGCATCGGGCCGGGCCTCGGTGCTGACCAGCAGGCCGTTGGCGCCGCGTATGGCGCCGTGCCCATCGGTACGCAGCTCGAAGCCCTCGCCCCGATGGTCCTGCCGCCCCCGGTTGTCCTCGATACGGGTGAGGTAGCCCAGGCTGAGCTGGGACCGCTGATGATCGGAGGACAGCTGGGACTGGATCTCGCCCTTGGTATCGTCGAATACCAGATGGCCGCTGCCCGAGCCGTCCTGTTCCCGGCTACGAATGCCCGTCAATGCATGCTGGTCCGGCAACTGCCACGGCGGCATGTTCAGGCTGTTCGGCACCGCGCCCATGACAATAGGCTTGTCCGGATTGCCGCCATCCAGGAACATCACAAGCACTTCGCTGCCGATGCGGGGGATGCCGACCTGGCCATGCTGCGAGCCCGCCCATGGCGTTGCCACCCGGACCCAGCATGACATCCGGTTGAACCGGTCCCACGGAAACTGCACGCGTACACGCCCGAAGCGGTCTGGCCATACCGCATGGCCCTCCGGGCCGACCACTGTCGCGCTTTGCGGACCTGTCACCACGGGCCACGGCACGCTCAGGGCGGGACGGAACACCTCCTGTGCCGGATGGCATTCGAATGCCACCCTGCAGTGCCAACGCTGGCCTTCGCCGGCGGCTTCCGCCACGTCTTCCACCGTGAGGTGCGTGTCCAGCACCACATACTCCCGGTTGGCGGCCAGCTGTGGATGCCCGCTGACGTGCATGGTGTGCCCGGGCACGACAGCGCGCAGGTTGCCCTTGCCGAAGCAGCGAAGCCCCCGGGAACGAATCTCTTCCATGCGGATGCGGGCGATCATCTCGCCTTCATCCCAGGGGCGGTTGTCCGTCGCCGGCTGCGCGTGCTCGCCGGGAAATTCGTAGACCTCCTGGTGCAGCGCGCCGGTGTTCTGGCCGGTTTCGCGGGCATCGGCGCTGCTGGCGGTCAGGTTGCCGCGCGGCTGGGTGAAACTGTAGGCATTGGTCGTGTACCTGCCGGCGACCACGGCATCGACTACCGAAAAATCGTCCAGGTGTTCCTCGTCGATCCTGACGCCGGGCGGATGGACTGCAAGCACCTGATAGGCCTCGCTCGGCATCCTGGGATAGCCGCCGACATGGTCGACCAGGATGAGGCGGTGCTTTCCCTCCGAATGCGCGAAGAACCATGAGATGCCCCAGTGCTGCATGAGACGGGCGATGAAGGTGTAGTCGCTCTCGTCGCATTGGGTCCGGTAGGCCCGCGTTGGGTACTTCGCCACATCCAGCCTGCGCTCAACGGGAAAGGAGTAGGCGGACAGCACCTCCTCGATGATCTCGATGTCGGTGCGGTTCTCGAAGATCCGGCTGTTCCCGTTCAGCGTGGCAAGCCACAGCCACGGACGCAGGGTCAGGCCATAGACGAAGTGCCGCCCTTCGGCACGCAGGTAGCGGGCACGATCGACGATGCCGCTGATCTCGCGGGTGCCCTCGCCGATCCGGCCCGCCAGCCCGGTTCCCATGCCATCGAGCTGGATATGCACGGTCAACTCCCGACCGTTCATTTCGCGCAAATCGACATTGCCTTCCCGGCCGTGGAAGTTGAAGTCCTTGTCGGAAGTCTTGAGCTCGATCTCGTACTCGAACAGGCCGCAGAGTCCTTCCTTGCCCTGCAGGCGTACGAAGGCAAACGGTGCCTGCCCGCGGCCATGCGGCAATGCCGGGCCGGAGACTGTGACGGTGCGGACGGAGATCGGCAGATGGTCGCGGACATTCATGCGGGCACTCCTGGAATGAAGACAACCACAGGGTGCCCGGATGCACGTCGAGCACGTTCTGCGGAGGGAGTCGATGCTATCCGCAAAACATGCCTGAAGAGGCCCGACTATCGCGACATTTGATGGTACCGATGCAAGTTCAGATTCTTCCCAGCGGACACGCAGACAAAGCGCAAATTGAATTCACACGGCGGACGCTGATATTTCTCCGCAGCCGCGGGGAAATGTAAGACGGCCCTAAGGCAACGCATCCTCCGGCAACACACTCAACCCCGACGCGCTGGTCGACATGGTCCGGCGCTGGCTCCTGAGCACCCCGTTCTCGTCGAACTCGAGCAGCACCGTCGACGAGCGGATGGAGCCGCCGGCGAACAGCGGTCCGATGAACGGGATAAAGCTTTCGGGATTCGGCCGGGAACTCGCGAAGGAATAGACCAGGATGGTCGAGCCGTTGCTGAGGGTCGTCTGCGAGGTAGGCTGGCCCAGTTGCGTGGTGACGTCGTCGAGCGTGGAGAAATCGAGCAGGAAATTCTCCAATTGCTCCTGCCGGACATTGACGCCCGTCGAAACGCAGGCAGCCAGCATCGCGCTGGCTGCAATCAGGGCGTGAACACGTTTCATGTCGTCACCGCCGTACCATGGTGCGTGGCGGGGAGCGTGTGCAGGGCCGTGCTGCCAGCGGAGCCCCGCATTGCGTCCGGCATGCCCTGCTTCAAGCATAGACGCTCCGGGCGGCGTCGGCTTGCGTCCGGTTGACCTGACAATGCAGGTGCCTCCGGCGCCATCCGGTTCCGCTTGCTGTCGTACACTAGGCACTGGCGCCGCACTGACGCTTGCGGTTCCATGTTCGTAGTGCCCGTCTTGACTCTGCTCAAGCCTTTACTCGCCGAGCGCTAGCAAACTGTCATCCATGACTTTTCCTACCTCGCCATCCGGCACGCCCCGCGCCGCCAATGCTGGCCAAGCCAGCGCCTCGTCCAGGTCCCATCGCCCGCTGCCCTTGCCGCGCGGCCGTCTTGCATGGGTCACCGGCATCGTCAGCTGGATCCTGCTGGTTGCCAGCACCCTGTTCTGGTGCCTGCTGCTATTCCCGCTGGCGCTGCTGAAGCTGGTGCTGCCGTTCGCCGCGGTCCGCCGGCGCATCGATCCGGTACTCAACGGTATTGCCACGGCGTGGATTTCCTGGAATACCGGCTGGTTCGCGCGCATCCAGCAGGCGCCGTGGGATATCCAGGGCAATACCGGGCTGCGCTACGCGGACTGGTACCTGGTCAACTGCAACCATCAGTCGTGGGCCGATATCTTTGTGCTGCAGCGCTCGCTGAACCGGCGCATCCCGCTGCTGAAATTCTTCCTGAAGCAGCAGCTGATCTATGTGCCGGTGATCGGGCTGGCGTGGTGGGCGCTGGACTTTCCGTTCATGAAGCGCCATGGCAAGGCGGAACTGCGCCGCAATCCGGCGCTGCGGCGCCAGGACCAGGAAACGGCGCGGCGCGCATGCGAGAAATTCTCGCTGGTGCCAACCAGCGTGATGGTGTTTGCCGAGGGCACGCGCTTCAGCGAGGCCAAGCGCGTCGCGCAGGCGTCGCCGTACCGTCACCTGCTCAAGCCCAAGGCGGGCGGGCTGGCGGTGGCGCTGAATGCAATGGGAACGCGCTTTCGCTCGATGATCGACGTGACCATCGCCTATCCAGACGGCGTGCCAAGCTTCTGGGACCTTGCTTGCGGCCGCGCCGGCATGGTGGTGGTGCGCATGCACCAGTTGCCGGTGCCACCGGCATTCTGCGAGGCCGACTACGCCACCGACAAGGCGTTCCGCACGGAATTCCACCACTGGCTGGCGCATCAGTGGCAGTCCAAGGACGACGAGATCGACGCCCTGACGGCCCGGCGCGCCGACTGACCGCGCGCATCGGCCGGCCGCCGCCCGGCTAGCCCGGCAACCGCTCCACCGCCCGCTTGCCCTGGCTGACCGCCGCCGTCACCGACGGGCTGCCGGCATTGTCGCTGTTGGCAATGCTGATGTTGCCGACCCCGGCCAGGTCCGGCCAGGCCGCGTCGGCAGCCACGTTCTCGCCTGCCACGCTGTCCGGCATATAGCTGTAGCCGTGCGCCCAGCGGTTCACCGTGATGCCGCGGATCACCTTGCTGGCGCTGAAGCCGGCCTGCCCCAGCATCCGGTCCAGCTGCGCGCGGATGTCGCGCTCGAGCGCATCGAACGGGGTTCCCAAGAGGAAGGCGCGGCCAGCGCGGAAGCGGTCGCGCGCGCGCATGCCGCTGTCGGGCACGGTTGGCACATAAAGCATGTGCAGCACTGCCGGGTCGGACGGACGGGGGCCAGCGGGCGGCTCCAGCCACAGGTCGGTGTACGTCATGGCCGGCGCGTGGATGCGCCGCGCGCGCAGCGCGGCGAAGGCCTGCCAGTTGTCGAGCGCCACCTTGGTGTAGACCAGCGGGGCCTTGGCCTCGTCGCGCAGCACCGCCTTCTGTGCGGCCGGCAGCGACGGCAACAGATACGGGATCATCATGTTGTAGCCGGCCAGCACCACGTGGCGCGCTTCGACACGGTGCAGGTTGCCGCCCCAGCCGTAGGTCACGCGCGTGATGTTGCCATCGGGCTCGACCGCAATCGCGGTGCTGTTCAGCCGCAGCCGCACCGGCGCGCCGTCGCGGTCCAGCCGGTTGTAGTCGAAGGCGGCAGTGGCCACCTCTGCCGGCACGGCAATCGACGCCACGCCCGGAATCAGGCTATGCACCAGCAGCCGTGCCAGCGAGGCATTGCCATCCGGGAACCACAGGCGCGAGGCCGGCGACTTGCCCAGCCGGGGGTTCGGCGCCGGCGCGGGCATGTTGGCGCCGGCGGGCAGTCCGATGGCGATGGCATCGGCGACCGAGATGCCGTCGGCATCGAGCGCATAGGCATCGTTGCTGCGGCTGCGCAGGAAGCGCAGCGCCGGCAGGCCGAGGCCGGCCTTGTCGCGCAGGAAGGCGGCGTAGCGCATGGTGCGCAGCGCCGCGGCGCGTGCGGCGTTGTCGAGGCCGGGCAGGTAGTCGGTGGTGCCGGCCGCCAGGCGGGCCAGCGCGGCGCGATCCGCCGCGGGTAGCGGCGCCTGCTCGAGGAAGCGTTGCAAGGCAGCGGCATCGGGCCCCTGCGCGCGCAGGCCATTGCGCGCATCGGCCAGTTCGCCGAACGGATCGCCGCCGAGCCACTGGTCGCGGCCGAAATGCTCGGCATCGAAGAACACGGCGCGGCCCATGCCCAGCGCGGCATATGGGTCGGACGGCGGTGCAGCCGGCGGGCGCGCGGGATCGAGGCCGATGCCGGCCAGCAGCTCGCGCATGGCAGCGTCGCTGGCTGCGCCGGGCGGCATCTCGGCGCTGCCGCCATAGGTGACCAGCCGCTGGCCGCGGACGGTGAATTCGTTGCGCTTGGCATGGCCGCCGAAGTCGTCGTGATTGTCGAGGATCAGGATGCGCCGGGCGGCGCCGAAACGGCGCCGGTAGAACCATGCCGCCGCCAGTCCGCTCACCCCGCCGCCGACCACGACCAGGTCGAAGGCCTCGCGCGCCAGCACCACGGGATATTTGGCGCCCTCGCGCGCCAGGCCGTGGGCCAGCGTATACGTGCCGTCATGGTTGCCGCGCAGCCCGGTCAGGGCCGGCGGATAGCCGGCGCTTGCCGCCCCGCCCTGCTGCGCGTGCAGCCATTGCACCGGTGCCAGCCCGGCGGCAATGGTCAGCGCGGTGCCGTTGAGGAAGTCTCTGCGCGTGATCGTCATCGGATGCTCATCGGAAAGCGGTGCGTGCCGGAGCGCTTCGCCTCAGCGCTGTGCCGCCAGCGCCTTGCGCCGCGCGGCCACGTCGGCTTCGGTCACCGGACCGGCACGGTTGCCCCAGCCGCGCCGGATGAAAGTCAGCACGCTGGCCAGTTCCTGGTCATCCAGCGTCCAGCCATAGCCGGGCATGTGGTAGTCGGTGGCGGCGGTGCCGACACGCGCGGTCACGGCGCCATCGAGCAGCAGGTTGACCAGCGACGCCGGATCGGGATCGGCCACGGTCGGGTTGCCTGCCAGCGGCGGGAACACGCGCGCGAAGCCCTTGCCGTCGGCGCCATGGCACGGCATGCAGTACACCGCGTACTGGCGTGCGCCCGGCACGTCGAAGCGGCCCTGGTGCAGTTGCTGCGCGGTGGCGGGATCGGGGCGGAACGGCTTGTCCTCGCCGCGCGCGCCGGGCAGCGACTTGAGGTAGGCCGCCACGGCATCGAGGTCGCCCGGACTCATGTATTGCGTGGCGGTGGAGATCACGACGGACATGGGCCCGAACGAGGTTGCGTGCCCATTGCGCCCGGTGCGCAGGAACTCGGCAATGTCCGCGCGCGACCATGCCCCGAGGCCGGTGACCTGGTCGCCGGTCAGGTTGGTCGCGGACCAGCCTTCCACGCTGGCGCCCGACAGGAAATGCCGGCTGCGCTCGTCCAGTCCTTGCTCGGCGAACAACCGGCCGCGGGGCGTGTGGCAGGCTCCGCAGTGGGCCACGGCCTGCACCAGGTAGGCGCCGCGGTTCCACGGGTCGCCGCGCGCGGGCTCGGTGCGAACCGGGTCGTCGTCGAGAAACAGCAGGTTCCAGACCGACAGCAGCGAGCGCATGCCGTACGGAAAGCGCAGCTGCGGCGCCGGGTTGCGCTGCGCCACGGGCGCGACTTCCGCGCGCAGGTAGGCATACAGCGCGGCCACGTCGTCGGCACGCATGCGGGCGTAGGACGGGTACGGCATGGCCGGATACAGGCGCTTGCCGTCGCGCGCCACGCCCTGGCGCAGTGCGCGGTCGAACTCCGCCAGCGTATAAGCGCCGATGCCGGTGGCGGCGTCGGGGGTGATATTGGTCGAGTGAAGGGTGCCGACGGCGGTGCGGATCGGCAACCCGCCGGCAAATGGCTTGCCGCCCTCGCGGGTATGGCATGCGGCGCAGTTGGCGATGCGCGCCAGATAGCGGCCGCGTTCGACCTGCTGCGCCTCGGCGGCGCCCGCGGCCAGTGCCGGACGGGCCGGCCAGGCAACCAGCAGCGCCAGGGACAGCCACAGCCAGGGTAGCCAGGACAGCCACTGCGCGGGCAGCAAAGCGGCGGCGCAATGCCGCCCGGTCGGGCGAGACATGGGGTCGATCAGATTGTTGTTGTGATGAGAATGTAACGCGACGCCGCGGCTCAGGCTATCGTCATGGCCGGTATGGCGCTTGCCGCTGCCGATGCGCCCGACACGGCCCAGTTGGCGGCCAGCACCAGGCAGGCTACCAGTCCGGCGGCCACGGCCACGCCGGTCAGGATCAGCGGCACGGGACGCAGGTTTTCCAGGTCGCGCTGGTGTTCCTGGCCCTTGCGCAGGCCAAAGAAGCCCCACAGCACGGTCCGCAACAGCCTCAACGGGTTCATTGTCTCTCCTTGCACGAAAGCCTTTGGCGACGACAACCGATTATGGCCGCCAGCCGCCGGCCATAACAGCATCAGATACCCGGAAAATTTACGTATCAGTTGCCGGACCCGGGGCGATAATGGCACCCTACACCCCGCCCCGCCCCGCCCCGCCCCGCCCGACTGCGCCCCATGAAACGGTACGAAGCCCTCGCCGAAACCCTGGCCGCCGATATCCGCAACGGCAGCCTGCCGCCCGGCACCCGCCTGCCGTCGATCCGCAAGACCGTGGCGCAATACGGGGTCAGCCCGTCCACCGCGTTCCAGGCCTACTACCGGCTGGAAGAGCGCGGACTGGTGCGCGCGCGCGAGCGTTCCGGCTACTACGTGGCGGGGCCGGCCCGGCGCGACCTGCCGCAGCCGCAGGCGCGGCCGTCGCGGCAGGTGTCGACCCAGGTCGACATCTCCAAGCTGGTGTTCGCGGTGCTTGAAGGCGCGCGCGACCGCAAGCTGGTGCAGTTCGGCTCGGCCTTCCCCTCGCCTGAGCTGTTCCCGTGGGAGCGGCTGGGCAAGTCGCTGGCGCGGGCCGGCCGTGCGCTGGACCCGTGGCATTCGGTCAACGACCTGCCGCCCGGCAACGCGGCGCTGCGGCGGCAGATCGCGCTGCGCTACCTCGGCGCGGGCGCGCCGCAGCCGGCCGAAGACCTGGTCGTCACCAACGGCGCGCTGGAGGCGCTGAACCTGTGCCTGATGGCCGTGACCCAGCCGGGCGACGTGGTCGCGATCGAGTCTCCGGGCTTCTATGCCGCGCTGCAGGCGCTGGAACGGCTGCGACTCAAGGCGCTGGAGATCCCGGTCGATCCGGCGCAGGGCATCGACCTGGGCGCGCTCGACAACGCGCTGTCGCGTCACCCGGTCAAGGCCTGCTGGTTCATGACGCAGTTCCAGAATCCGCTCGGCGCCAGCATGTCGGAAGACAAGAAAAAGGCGCTGGTGGCCCTGCTCGCCCGTCACCAGGTGCCGCTGATCGAAGACGATGTCTATGGCGAGCTCTATTTCGGCAACCGCTGCCCGCTGCCGGCCAAGGCCTTCGATACGCAGGGGCTGGTGATGCATTGCAGTTCGTTCTCGAAGACGCTGTCGCCGGGCTTCCGCATCGGCTGGGTGGCGCCGGGCCGCTTCGGCGAGGCGATCCAGCGGCTCAAGCTGATGACCACGCTGTCGGCCGGCGTGCCCACCCAGGTAGCGCTGGCCGAGTACCTGCAGCACGGCGGCTATGACAAGCACCTGCGCCGCCTGCGCCATGTGCTGGAGATGCAGCAGGGCCAGATGCTCGATGCCATCGGCCGGCATTTCCCGGAGGGCGTGCGTGTATCGCGGCCGGAGGGCGGGTACTTCCTGTGGGTCGAGTTCGCGCCCGGCTTCGATGCGCTGGCGCTGCACCATGCCGCGCTGGAGGCCGGCATCGGGCTGGCGCCGGGGCCGATCTTCTCCGCGCGGCAGGGCTACCGCAACTGCATCCGGCTCAACTACGGGCACTTGTGGAACGACGAGGCCGAGACGGCGGTCGCCACGCTCGGCCGGCTGATCGCGCAACAGGCGACCTGAGCGACCTGAGCGACCTGAGCGACCTGAGCGACCTGAGCGGCCTGAGCGGCCTGAGCGGCCTGAGCGGCCTGAGCGGCCTGAGCGGCCTGAGCGGCCTGAGCGGTCTCAGCGGTCTCAGCGGTCTCAGCGGTCTCAGCGGTCTCAGCGGTCTCAGCGGTCTCAGCGCGCGTCGCGATGGCGGCGCAGCGCCCATTCCAGCGTCTCGAACGCGGCCTGCACGGCGAGCGCCAGCACCGCGGCCGGGATCGCGCCGGCCAGCAGCAGCGTGGTGTCGTTGAGCGCCAGCCCGGTGGCGATGCGCTCGCCAAAGCCGCCGGCGCCGACGAAGGCCGCGATCGTGGCCGTGCCCACGCTGATGATGGCGGCGGTCTTGACGCCGGCCAGCAGCACCGGCAGCGCCAGCGGCAGTTCCACGTAGCGCAGTACCTGGCCGCCGCGCAGCCCGAGCGCGCGGGCAGCGTCGCGCATGCCCGGCGGCACCTGCTCCAGTCCGGTGGCGGTGTTGCGCACGATCGGCAGCAACGCATACAGGAACAGCGCCACCAGCGCCGGCCACACGCCGATGCGGCCCAGCAGCGGGATCAGCATCGCCAGCAAGGCCAGCGACGGCACGGTCTGCAGCACGCTGACGGCGCCCAGCACCACCTGGCCGGTGCGCCGGCGGCGCGCAGCCAGGATGCCCAGCGGCACGCCGGCCAGCGTGGCGGCGCCGACGGCGCCTGCCACCAGGCCGACATGGCGCCGCGCCAGCCGGTTGGTGTCGGGTCCAAGCAGCGCGCCCAGCAGGCCGCGATCGCTGGTGCCTGCCACCGAGGCCGCGGACGCCGCGGACGCCGGTACTGCGGCCGGTTCGGCGCCGGGGTTCGGGCCATGCGCCGCGAACTCCCGCGCGACGAGATCGAACGGCTTGCGGTCGATCTCCGCCGCGGCGTTCATTGCCACCATGTCGGCCGCGCTGATGCGGCCCGACAAGCGCTGCAGCGCCTGCCACGCCTGCGGGAAGCGCTGCGGCACGTCCAGCCGGTACACCACCACGGCGTCATAGCGCGGGAAATAGCGGCGGTCGTCTTCGAGCACGCGCAGCCGGTACTTGAGGATCTTGGCGTCGGTCGAATAGATGTCGATCGCATCCACCTGCCCCGCCGCCAGCGCCTCGTAGGCAACGCCGTGGTCCAGCCCGACCGGCTGCTGCGGCAGGCGATAGCGGCTGGCAAGGCCGGGCCAGCCGTCCGCCCGGCCGAGGAATTCATGCGACAGGCCCAGCCGCAGCCGCGGCTGCGCGGCCAGGTCGCTGAGCCGGCGCAGGTTGGGCGGGCGGGTGTCGGAGACGGCCAGTGCGTAGGTGTTTTCAAAGCCGAGCGGGATCGCCGCACCCAATCCCAGCGGGGCCAGTGCCCGCTGGATGGCGTCCAGGCCGGCGCCGGGCGGCAGCTTCAGGATCTCCGCGGCGAGCGTGCCGGTGTAGTCGGGATAAAGGTCGATGCTGCCGGCCTTGAGCGCCTCGAACACGATCGCGGTATTGCCCAGCCCTTGCTGGTGCTGCGCGGTGCCCGGCGGACCGGCGGCCTGCGTCAGCAGTTCGCCAAGGATATAGGACTCGGTAAAGCGCTTGGAGCCAACGCGCAAGGGGTCGGCGGCCTGCGCGGGCGCCGCTCCCACGAGTGCTGTCGCGAGCACCCAGAGTGTCAAGCGCCACAGCGTGGTCCTTTCATTGACCTGCCGATAGCCACCGAGCCAGGCAAACACGTCCGTCCTTTTTGGGGGGCCGGTGTGCTCCCGGCATCTCTACATCATAGCCGCGGCATAGCCTTATCCCGAAATAGTATTTGGCATCTGCATGATAAGCACGTCAGAATCCGGATTGAACATACATCGCCAACACCAATGGAAATCCGGCAACTGGAAGCCTTCGCCGCCGTCGTGACCACCGGCAGCGTCACCGCCGCGGGCCGCCTGCTCGGCCGCTCGCAGCCGGCCATCACGCGCCTGATCCAGGAGCTGGAGGCCGAACTCGGCTTTGCGCTGTTCACCCGCAGCGGCCCGCGCGTCAGTCCGACGGAACAGGGCTTCCTGCTCTACGACGAGGTCGAGCAGACGCTGGCCGGCATGCAGCAGATCCGCAGCCGGGCCGCGGCACTGGCACGCGGCGACGGCCGGCCGTTGCGCATCGCCGCCACGCCGGCACTGGCCGCCGGCCTGCTGCCGCCCGCGCTGGCGTTGGCGTTCGAGCGCGGCCAGTGCGCGCCGGAACGCGTGGCCGTGCAGGCCGTATCGCCGGAACAGGTGGTGCATGCCGTGCTGACCGGCGCCGCCGACATCGGGCTGAACAGCCTGCCGCTGGAACACCGCGGCGTAACCGTGCACTGGATCGGCCAGTCGGCTTGCGTGGCGGCGGTGCGCGGCGACGATCCGCTCGCGGCACAGGCAGCGATTTCACTGCAGGATTGCCGCGCGCGCCGCATCGTCACCATGCAGAACCCCTACCGGCTGCGCCGCCGCGTGGACCGGGCGCTGGCCAGTGCGGGCGTGCCGGCCGCCGGCGTGATTGACACCAACACCTCGATCAACGCGCTGACGCTGGTCCGCGCCGGGCTTGGCATTGCGCTGCTGGAGCCCGTGACCGCACGCGGGCTGCCGCTGACCGACATCGCGGTGCGCCCGATCGACGCGGATATCCCGTTCTACTTCGGCGTCATCACGCCGCAGGCGCGACCGGCCAGCACCGCCGTGCTGGCGCTGGTGCAGGCGGCGGCCGATGCCGCCGCCGCGCTGCTGCCGGACCTGCTGCTGCGCGATGCGGCCGAGCACGGCGCGCTGCTGCAATCGCTGTACGGCGACACCGGCGCCGGCACCGACTTGTTTTCACCGGACACCGATCTTCCCAGCCATGACTGACCCCACCACTACCACCCCCGCCGGCCTGCCCGCCCTCGAGGCACGCCTGCGCCAGGACCTGTCCTGGCTGGAACTGCCCGCAAAGCCGTGGACCATGCCGCGCACCCACGACGGCCGTGACGTGCTCGACGTCGCCGTGATCGGCGGCGGCATGGCCGGCCTGGCGGCCAGCGCCACGCTGGCGCACCTTGGCATCCGCGTGCGCGCCTTCGACCGCGCGCCGGCCGGCTTCGAGGGCCCATGGGCCACCACGGCGCGCATGGAAACGCTGCGTTCGCCCAAGCAGCTGACCGGCCCCGCGCTGGGGCTGCCGGCGCTGACCTTCCGCGCCTGGTTCGAGGCGCAGTTCGGTGAAGACGCATGGCAGGCGCTGGACAAGATCCCGCGGCTGCAATGGATGGACTACCTGCGCTGGTACCGGCAGGTGCTGGACCTCGATATCCGCAATGAGCACCGCGTCGAACAGATCGTGCCGCGCGCCGATGGCCTGGTGTCGCTGTCGATGCGGTCCCCCGCAGGCCCGCTGACCGTCCTCGCGCGCCGCGTGGTGCTGGCGACCGGCCGCGACGGCCTCGGCGGCGCCTACGTGCCTCCGCTGGCGGAGGCGCTGCCGCGCCACCTGTGGGCGCACTCGTCCGACGAGATGGACTACGCCACGCTGCGCGGCAAGCGCGTGGGCGTGGTTGGCGCCGGCGCGTCGGCGATGGACAGCGCCGCCACCGCGCTTGAAGCCGGCGCGGCCTCCGTCGAGATGCTGGTGCGGCGCCAGGACATCCCGCGTGTCAACAAGAGCAAGGGTGCCGGCAACCCGGGGCTGACCCACGGCCACTATGGCCTGCCGGATGCCTGGAAATGGCGGCTGCGAAACTACATCAACACCGAGCAGGTGCCGCCGCCGCGCGGCAGCACGCTGCGGGTTTCGCGCCATGCCAATGCGCATTTCAACCTGGGCGCGGCGCTGGAGTCGGTCGAAGTGCGTGGCGACGTGCTGCATGTCGCCACGCCGCAGGGCACCTTCGAGCTGGATTTCCTGATCTTCTCGACCGGCTTCCGCATCGACCTGGAAACCCGGGCGGAATTTGCCGCCTTTGCCCCGCATATCCGCTACTGGCGCGACCGCTACGTGCCGCCGGCAGGCCAGGAAGACCGCGAGCTGTCCGATTCGCCGGACCTGGGCGAATCGTTTGAATTCCAGGAAAAAAAACCGGGCGCGTGCCCTGACCTGTCGCGCATCCACTGCTTCTGCTATCCGGCGGCGCTGTCGCACGGCACCATTTCCGGCGATATCCCGGCGATCAGCGACGGCGCGCGCCGGCTTGGCCAGGGCATCGCCGCGCTGCTGTACCGGGAAGACGTCGAACTGCACTATGCCGCGTTGCAGGCCTTTGCCGAGCCGGAAGTCTTCGGCGACGAATGGACTCCGGCGCTGCCGCCGGCTCTGCGCACCGCGCAGGCCTGAGCGCAAATACCTTGAACCTTGAACCGATACTTCCGAACCAACAGAGTCCGATGACCCAGACCTCCGCCCCCGCGGTCGACCTGATCGACCAGCTCACCGGCCTGGTGCCCGGCAGCGCCACTTACGCGCTGCGCCATCAGCGCGACAAGGTCGTGGCCGCCACCCAGGGCAGCCATGACGCCCTGTTCGACCCAGCCCTGCCCGGCCTTTCGCTCGAAGAACGCCTGCTGGTCGCGCTGTACGCGGCGCGCCTGACGCCCTCCGCGGCGCTGGCGGCGCACTACCGCGCGCGGCTGGAACAACTCGGCGCCGATGCCGCGCACGTGCGCGCCGCCGCCGAAGGCCAGCCTCAGGAGATCGCCGAGCCGCGCCTGCGCGCGATGCTCGCGTTCACCCGCACGCTGATCGAAAAACCCGTCGAAGGCGACAAGGCCGCGCTGCAGGCGCTGCCCGCAGCGGGCCTGAGCACGCCCGCCGTGGTCACGCTGGCGCAGCTGATTGCCTTCCTGTCGTACCAGGTTCGGCTGGTAGCCGGCCTGGACGCCTTGAAGGCATTGAACGACACTGCAGGAGCCCAGGCATGAGCGAGATCATCAAATCCCACGGCTTTACCAACGAAGTGCTGGACTGGAAGGCTTGGCTCGATATTGTCGAACTGGACCAGGCCACGCCCGAACAGGTTGCCGTGCTGGAAGAAAGCCATCCCAAGGCCAAGGTGCAGGACTACTACCGCTTCCTGGTGCACCAGCCCGAGATCCTGCGCCAGCGCTCCACCGCCTTCAACGCCATCATGTACGCACCCGGCGGCATGCCGCGCGCCGAGCGCGAGCTGGCGACCACGGTGGTGTCGCGCATCAATGGCTGCGTGTACTGCGCGTCGGTGCATGCGCAGCGCTTCGAGCAACTGGCCAAGCGCAATGACGTGATCCGGGAAGTGTTCGAGGACCCGCGCTCGGCGGGGACCACCGCGCGTGAGAAAGCGATCGCGCAGTTCTCAATCGAACTGACGGAGCGGCCGGCGGAGGTAACCGCGGCACTGCTCAAACCGCTGCGCGATGCGGGGGTGACGGATGCGGAGATCCTCGACCTGATCCACTCGGTCGCGATCTTTGCGTGGGCGAACCGGTTGATGCTGAATCTTGGCGAGCCGGTGTTTCCGGATCAGGCTGAGGGGTGAGGGGTGACTGAGGACCGGCCTCGATAGCCAGCAACATGCGCTGTCGCGGGACACGGTCTAGCTGTCACCGCCCCCGTAATGCACCGCCAACCAAACCGTCGGCTGCGTTTCGTCAGTCCATGCCACACGATGCCGGCAATGCGCCGGCAAGTGCAGCCAGTCGCCGGGCCGCATCACATGCTGAACTGCCTCACCTTCAATCTCCAGCGCAGCACTGCCGCTGACCAGCAGCACCCACTCGGCTTCCGCGCTGTCGTACCAGAACCCTGCCGGACTGGCCTGCCCGTTGGAGACGATCCGCTCGATCTTCAGGCCAGGCCGAGCCAGCAGCGGCTCGAACACTTCTTCCGCCAGGTTCACCGGCACAGCGGCCAGCAAGCTTCCATGCTCGAGCGCCATCATCGCCTCCGGAAGGTAACGTCGTGTCAGTCCGCCGGCCCCGGCGCCAGCACGTCGCGCGCGCCGTTGCGGCCCATTGGCGACACCAGCCCGGCGACTTCCATCTGCTCGATCAAACGCGCCGCGCGGTTGTAGCCGATGCGCAGCTGGCGCTGCACTGCCGAGATCGAGGCGCGCCGGCTGGTCAGCACGAAGGACGCGGCTTCGTCATACAGCGGATCGGCTTCGCCATCGCCGCTGCCTTCGCCGAACAGGTCGGCGCCGCCGGCCTCGGCCGGGTCGCCGGCCAGGATGGCTTCATCGTAATCCGGCTCGCCGAATTGCTTCCAGTGCTCTACCACGCGGTGCACTTCCTCGTCGGCGACGAAGGCGCCGTGCACGCGCTGCGGGTAGCCGGTGCCCGGCGGCAGGAACAGCATGTCGCCCTGGCCGAGCAGGCTCTCGGCGCCCATCTGGTCGAGGATGGTGCGCGAGTCGATCTTGGACGAGACCTGGAACGCCACCCGCGTCGGGATATTGGCCTTGATCAGCCCGGTGATCACGTCGACCGACGGTCGCTGCGTCGCCAGGATCAGGTGGATGCCGGCGGCGCGGGCCTTCTGGGCCAAACGCGCGATCAGTTCTTCGATCTTCTTGCCCGCGACCATCATCAGGTCGGCCAGCTCGTCGATCACCACCACGATCATCGGCAGCCGCGACAGCGGCTCGGGCGCGTCCGGCGTCAGCGAGAACGGGTTGGGCACCTTGCGCTCCGCCGCCTCGGCGGCGCGGATCTTCTGGTTGTAGCCGGCCAGGTTGCGCACGCCCAGCGCCGACATCAGCTTGTAGCGCTTTTCCATCTCGCCGACGCACCAGTTGAGCGCGTGCGCGGCCTGCTTCATGTCGGTGACCACCGGCGACAGCAGGTGCGGGATGCCCTCGTAGACCGAGAGCTCGAGCATCTTGGGGTCGATCATGATCAGGCGCACATCTTCCGGCGTGGCCTTGTACAGCATCGACAGGATCATGGCGTTGACCGCGACCGACTTGCCCGAACCCGTGGTGCCCGCCACCAGCAGGTGCGGCGCGCGCGCCAGGTCGGTGACCACCGGATTGCCGGTGATGTCCTTGCCCATCGCCAGCACCAGGCGCGAATGGTGTGCCTGGAACGAGGCCGCCTGGACGATCTCGGACAGCCGGATCATCTGCCGGCGCGCATTGGGCAGCTCCAGGCCCATGCAGGTCTTGCCGGGGATGGTCTCGACCACGCGGATCGAGGTCACGCCGAGCGCGCGGGCAAGATCCTTCATCAGACCCACGACTTGCGCGCCGCGCACGCCCATGGCGGGCTCTACCTCGAAGCGCGTGATGACCGGGCCGGCATCGGCGCCGACCACGGCGACGGGTACCTTGAACTCGGCCAGGCGCTGCGCGATCAGTTCACCGGTGTCGCGAAGGCGCTCTTCCGACACCTGCTCGCCGCTGTCGAGCTGGTTTTCCAGCAGGTCGGCGGGCGGCAGGCGGTAGTCGACCGGCGGGCGGGGCGCGGGCGGTTCGGGAACCGGTGCGGGTGCGGGAGCGGGCTGGCTCGAGCCCAGCGGCACCGTGCGGCCGACCACGGCCGGCAGGACGATGCGGGGCTTGGCCAGGGGCGCGGCGATCGGGGGCGGTGCCGGCTCGGGTGCGACGGTCGCTTCCGCAGGTTCCGCTGCCGCCTCGATCGCGGCAGCCGCTAGCTCTTGTTCCGGCTGGATAGCTTCGGTTGACTCGACTGCTTCAACAGTCTCAACTGCTTCAGCTGCCTCAACGACCTCAGCCGACTCAACGACCTCAGCTGCCTCAACGACCTCAGCCAACTCAACGACCTCGGCCGATTCCGCAACCTCAACGGCCTCAGCGACCTCCGCCTCCGCATCAGGTTCGCCTGCCCCCCTATCAGCAACCGCTTCGCCGACCAGACCGTTACCGTCCATCAGCGTTTCCGTGTCCCGCTCGGCGGCAGGGTCGGCCGAGGCCGGTGCAGCCCCACTCTCCTCCTCCATCGCCGAGGTAGCGACGGCCTGTGCCACGGCACCGAGATCGTCAGTGTCGTCAGCCGGCACGGCGCCCACAGGCTGGCTTTCGACCTCAGTTTCGCCTGCCGGGACCAGGCCGTCTGCTTCATCCTTCGGCGCAGCATCGATTTCGTCCGCAGCATCCGTCGCGTCGGCAATGTCGGCCAGCGCCGCCGTGATTGCGGGACTTTCAGGAACTGCGGCGACTTCCGTTACGGACGCAGGCTGCCTGGCCTTGCCCGCCAGCGCCTGCAACTCGGCCAGCAGGTCCAGCGCTTCCTGCCGGATTGCTGCCAGCGTGACGGCGTCGATGTCGCCGGCAATGTCCTTGTCGATAGCCGGCTGCGCAGCCGGCTCTGCCGGCTCTGCCGGCTCTGCCGGCTCTGCCGATTCTGCCGCCCCTGCCGGCGTGACCGGCGCCGCGTCGTCGGGCTCGATCACAACCGTGTCAGCGGCGACAGCCGTGTCGGCCTCGGCCACCGGCGTTTCCGGCACCGCCGGCTTGGCGATGGCAATCGCCGGCTCGACTGCTGCCTGGACAACGCCGGCCGCCGCGGCAGGCACAACCTCTGCGGCAGGCGAGAGCGCAGCCAATGGCACCGTTGCCGCCGCCTTCGCCTGCGCCTCCGGCAAAGTCGTGATCGACGAGCGCACCAATGGCTGCGGCTGTCGGAACGGGCTGCTGACGACGGTTGCGCGCGGGGGTTGCGCAGGACGTGCGGCCGCTGCTGCCTGTGCCGGCGCTGCAGCCACTGCGGCCGCTGCGGCCGCTGCGGGCTTGCGTGGCGCCGGCGCCGGCGCAGGCCGTGCTGCCGGCGCCGCCTGCGCAACGGCCTGGGCCGCGCCTGCCGCAGCGGAGGGTCCCGCGGCGCGCACGGTCTTGCCCGCGGCCGGCGCATCGGCAGCATGCAGCCAGATCTCGCCCGGCTGCGGCGGCGATTCACGGGTACGCCGCGGCGGCTGCCACGCGGGCTGGCGCCGCGCCGAAACCGCTTCGAAACTGCGGTGGCGCTGGGGCGGCGCGCTCCAGTTGCCCTGGGCGCCGGTGGCGGCCTCGCGGCGCTCGGCTTCGCGCGGCGCCTGCGGCGTGAAAGTATTGGCGAACGGGTTGGTGAAGGCCGGCGCCGGCTCGTCTGTCGGGGCATCAGGGTCCGCCGCGCGGCGCGGCTTGCGCGCGAACAGGCTGCGCCAGGTTTCGCCGAACACCATCGGTGCCGCCAGCGCCAGCACGCCCAGCATCAGCAGCAAGGCACCGGTCCAGCCGAACAGGTTGCCGAACATGCCGGCAAGCGCGCGTCCCGCGGAACCGCCCGCGCTGGACTCCGGGTCGGACCCGCCGGTGAGCGCCTCCAGGCTGGCGCTGGCACACAGCACCGCCAGCGTACCGAGCCAGGTACGCAGCGAGCCCGGCCCGGCCAGACGGCGATCGCCGGCAAGCCAGCGCCCGGCCATCCGCCAGACCAGCGGCAGCACCCAGAAAGTCGAGAATCCGAACCAGCCCAAACCCATTATCGACATGCCATGTTCAAAACTACGGGCAGCGATTGTAGCGGGTATGGCAGCGGGTCATTGAACCGGAAAGCGCAAATATTCGTAACGCAGCGCGTTTCACCGGCTATATCGCCAATTTCGCTGCGCCATGGCGACAGCCCCACTGCTGGCCGGCGCGCCGATGCCGCGCTACCATGCCCGGATGCGCTCGCCGCGCCCCCCTCCCATGCCGATCCGTTACGCTACCCTGCGCATCCTCGTTGTCGAAGACCACCCGTTCCAGCGGCTCGCGGCCGAGGGACTGCTGCGGCAATTGGGGGTGCAGACGGTGGTGTCGGCGCAGAGCGGCATGCAGGCCGCCGAGTTGCTTGGCCGCCAGCCGTTCGACGCCGTGCTGTGCGACATCGAGATGCCTGGCGGCAATGGCCCGGAACTGATCGCCGAACTGCATCGCCGCGGCGCGCAGGCGTTTGCCGCGGCACCGCCGGTCTGGGTCTGGGTTACCGCGCTGGCGGATGACATCCTGGAATCGAATCGCAGCCTGGCGCACGCCGCGGGCATTGCGCGCGTGCATGCCTTGCGCAAACCCCTCTCGCGCGATGCCGTAGAGGAAGTCCTGGCCGCCGTGCTGGCGCCCGGCCCGGAACACGACGCACAGATGCCCGCCTGCTTGCCCGACGATGCCGAGCTGACCGCCGCGGCGCGCTCGGGCAACGGCCTGCTGGTGATGCTGCAGCCGCAGCACGACCTTGCCAGCGGCCGGCTGGCCGGCGCCGAAGCGCTGGTGCGCTGGCGCCATCCGCGGCACGGACTACTGCGGCCCGATGCCTTTGTCCCGCGCCTGGAAGCGCTGGACGCCGCCCACCTGGTGTTTGAATTCGTCGTGCGCCAGTGCCTGGCGGCACAGCAGCGACTGCAGGCCGCAGGCATCGACATCACGCTGGGCATCAACGCGTCGGCGCAAACCCTGTGCCGGCCGGGCGTGCTGGAACAGCTCGATACGCTGGTGGCGGCCAGCGGCGTGTCGCCGCGCGCATTGACGGTGGAACTGACCGAAGGCTATCCCGTGCCCGACACGGTGGCGCTGTCGGTCGCGCTGAACCGGCTGCGGCTGATGGGCTACGGCGTGGCGATCGACGATTTCGGCATCGGCATCGCCACGCTCAAGCTGCTGGCGGACCTGCCCTTCACCCAGCTCAAGCTGGACCGCTATTTCGTCGCGCAGATCGACGGCCACGGCCAGCGCGAAGCTATTTGCCGCCACATGATCGCAATGGCGCGCGACCTGGGGCTGGAGTGCGTGGCCGAAGGGGTGGAAACGGAATCGCAGCGCGCAGCACTGCGCGCGCTGCGCTGCCCGCTTGGCCAGGGCTACCTGTGGTCGGCGCCCAAGCCCGTCGATGCCTTTATCGCCGAGGCGATCGAGCGCGCGCCGCGGCCCGGCTAGTGCAGGCTAGCGCGGGCTATTGCCCCGCGCGGAACGGGTACTTCGCAAAGATCTGCCCCACGACCTTGTCGATGCGCTGCTGCGCATCGGCCTTGTCGCCGGTATCGACGCTGCCCACCGCCACGCCTTCCCACACCAGCTTCTTCTGGCGGGCATCGACCAGGTCGATATTGAGCGTGCCTTCGGTGTAGGTATAGACGTCGTTGTAGAAGCCGTAGCCGGGCCACGGCGCATAGAGGCCGCCGCGATAGCCGTAATAGCCCATCATCGGCGCCGGGCTGACCTGGACCTTTTCCTGCAACCGCGTGTTGAAGTTGACCAGCAGGTCCGGGGACTGCTGCGCGTAGCGGTAGCCGCGCGCGGTCATCTCGCGCTGTACCGCGCCCTTCAGGTACTGGGTGGTCAGGCTCTCGTATCCCTGTCGGTCGGTGCCCGGATGCTCGACGAAGCCGAAGCTGCGGTAGGCGCTGAAGTCGGCCGAGCGATTGTAGTCGGTCTTGATGTCGGGCGCGCTGGCGCAGCCCGCCACGGTCAGCGCCACCGCCACCAGCGGAAAGGACAACCGGAAGGATTTCACGATACGTCTCCAGAGGCCACGGTCACGCGTTCACCCGGCACCCCTGCCCATCCGCGCGGCGCCGGAACGCCACGGTGCCGCGCGGCGCCAGACCCGCGGAAGCTAGTTGAGCTTCCCGTTGATGCCGCCCACGCTGAACCTGCCGGCGCCCAGCAACGCCACCGCCAGCGCCGCCCCCAGGAACATGCCCTGCAGCTCCAGCGCCCAGCCGCCGGTCTTGGATAGCGCGCCGAATTCGGCGCTGTGCACCAGGAACAGCGCAAACAGCATGTTGATGGCGACGATGATCGCCGCCAGCCGGCTCCACAACCCGATGATCAGCAGGATCGGCGCCACCAGCTCGCCGATATAGACACCATAGGCAACCCAGGCCGGCAACCCCGCATCCGCGACCACCTTCGACACGAAACCGATGCCGGATGCGCCGGTCACCTTGGCGATGCCGTGCATCAGGATCAGCACGCCAAGCACGATGCGCAACAGCGCCTTGCCCAAATCCTGAGAGCCACCCATGGCCATTCTCCTTGCCGAGTTTTTTGGGAACGGTCCGGCTTCCATGCGCCTTTACCCTCACGCGCAGGTGCCGCCCCTGTACCTTAGTGCGAGCCGGCGTGAAGGTAAAGCCGCAATTGCCAGACTTGCCCGTGGCGCGCCGATGACCCGCGCGGCCGAGATCCGTGCGACGTCCGCCCTCTCGCCGATCACACCACACGCTCCCGGACGGGGCGCGCGCTAGACCACCCTGTGCATGGCCGGCTGCCTCGGTTCAACCATGCCGACCTTGCGCGCGCACTCGGGCAGGATCTCGCCCAGGAAATCGAGAAAGCGCCGGGTCGCCGGCGTGACGCCCTTGCGCGACGGGAACACCGCGTGCAGCGTGCCGACCGGCATCTCATACTGGGGCAGCAGCAGTTCAAGCTGGCCGCTGTCGATGGCATCGCGGCAGTACATGCGCGGCAGCATGGCCACGCCCACGCCGGCGATCGCGGCCTCGCGCAGCAGCGCGAATTCATCGGTGACCAGGCGTGGGTCGTAGGCGATCTGGATGGTCTCGCCGGGCTGGCAGCGCAGCATCCAGACATGCTTGCCGTCATGCGGGTGCTGGCCCACGCCGGGCATGCCGTCGAGCGCCTGCGGCGTGCGCGGCCGGCCGATGCTGTCGAGCAGCGCGGGGCTGGCCACCAGCATCAGCTGGCTCTCGCCGAAGGTGCGCACGGCCAGGCTCGAGTCTTCCATCACCTCGCGCACACGCAGCGCCAGGTCGAAGCCCTCGGCGATCACGTCGACACGCCGGTTGGTCGCCTCCAGCTCGATCCGCACCGCCGGGTTGGCCCGCATGAAATGCCCGATGGCCGGCGCCAGCAGGATCTGCGCTATCGCCACCGGGCAGCTGACGCGCAGCGTGCCGCCAGGCTGCTCGCGCGCCTGCTCGATCACTTCGCGCGCGGCCTGGGCTTCGTTGAGCATGGCCCGGCAGCGTTCGTAGAACGACTCGCCAAGCGGCGTCACGCGCACCTGCCGTGTGGTCCGGCGCAGCAGCTGCACGCCCAGGTCGCGCTCCAGCTGGGCGATGCGCCGGCTCAGGCGCGACTTGGGGACGCCGGTGGCGCGGCTGGCCGCCGAAAAGCTGCCGTGTTCCACCACCTGCGCGAACAGGGACAGGTCGTTGAGGTCTTGCATGACGGTTTGGCTTGGCGTTGCATCGATAGAACAATCATTTGCATTTTGCCTCACTACCGATACCAATGGCCAGCCAGTATCTTTCCTCCATCGCAACCGCCCCTTCGTGGAGAAAGACATGAACATCCTGCAGATCGATTCCAGCGTCCTCGGCGACAACTCCGTTTCCCGCAACCTGACCGCCAGCGTGGTGGCCGACCTGGTCGCGGTCAACCCTGAAGCCAAGGTCACCGTGCGCGACCTGGACCGGGATGGCCCGGCGCACCTGTCGGGCAACCTGCTGCCGGTTCTGGGCGGTCCCAAGGATGGCCTGAACGCCGTGCAGCAAGCCGAACTGGAGCGCACCGAGCAGTTCCTGGCCGAATTCCTCGCCGCCGACGTGCTGGTGCTGGGCGTGCCGCAGTACAACTTCGGCATCCCGAGCCAGCTCAAGGCCTGGATCGACCGCATCGCACAGGCTGGCCGCACCTTCAAGTACACCGAGAACGGCCCGGTCGGCCTGGCCGGCGGCAAGCGCGTGATCGTGGTGTCGTCGCGCGGCGGCGTGCGCCAGGATGCAAATTCGCTGGACCTGCACGAAGTCACCGTCGACGTGGTGCTGCGCTTCCTCGGCATCACCGACATTACCTACGTGCGCGCCCACGGCCTGGCCATGGGTCCGGAGTTCCGCGAAGCCGGCCTGGCCAACGCCCGCACCGAAGTCGCGGCGCTGAACGACGCCACCCGGCTGGCCGCCTGAACGGCTTGCTGGAATGGCTGACTGAAGCCAGCGGGCAGCCGCGCGCCGTGTAGGACGACGCCTGCTCGCCCCGGCAACGGATCGGGTCTATGATGGGTTGGGGCGCTACGGCGCCCCGCGTGCCATTGGCGGCACGCTGGCGCAGCCAGCAAGGACGCGCCCGCCGGCCGCCTGCAGTCATCGATCGATCCATTCCGGGAGCCCGCATGACTTCAGCCCTGTTGCCCGCCGCCGCCCTCCATCCTCCGCACGAACCCGCCCTGCTTTCGCAGTATCGCCACGTCCGCGCCAGCACCGAGACGCTGGTGGCCGACCTGTCCGATGCCGATGCCACCGTGCAGTCGATGGATGACGCCAGTCCGGCGAAATGGCACCTGGCGCACACCACCTGGTTCTTCGAGGAATTCGTGCTGGCCGCGCGCATCCCCGACTATGAGCCGGTGGACCCGGATTACCGCTACCTGTTCAACTCCTATTACGAGGCAGTCGGCCCGCGCTATCCGCGCCCGCAGCGCGGCCTGCTGACGCGCCCGTCGCTGGACGAGGTGCTGGCCTACCGCGAGGCCGTGGACGAGTCGATGATGGCGCTGCTCGGCAGCGCCCAGACCGACGCCGAGGCCGCGCTGATCATGCTCGGCCTGCAGCATGAGCAGCAGCACCAGGAACTGCTGCTGACCGACATCCTGCACCTGTTCGCGCAGAATCCGCTGCGGCCGGCCTTTGCGCCGGAACTGCCCGAGCCGGTGATTGCCGACCCGCGCCCGGCGCCCGACTGGATCGGCTTCGACGGCGGCGTGGTCGAGATCGGCCATGGCGGCGAGAGCTTTGCCTTTGACTGCGAGGCGCCGCGCCACAAGGTCTACCTGCAGCCGTTCACGCTGTGCTCGCACCCGGTCAGCAACCGCCAGTGGTTCGAGTTCATCGACGACGGCGGCTACCAGACCGCCGGCCTGTGGCTGTCCGACGGCTGGCGCTGGGTCGGCGAGCAAGGCATCCAGGCGCCGCTGTACTGGGAAGCGCGCGAAGGCACATGGTGGCAGATGACGCTGCGCGGCATGCATCCGGTCGATCCGGACAGCCCGGTCACCCATATCAGCTTCTACGAGGCCGACGCATTCGCGCGCTGGGCCGAGCGCCGGCTGCCGACCGAGGCGGAATGGGAGCACGCCGCGCGCAGCCTGCCGGCCACGGGGAATTTCGTCGAAGGCCGCGCGCTGCGGCCGCTGCCGGACCGGCAGAACACCTCGGGCGTGCTGCGCCAGATGTTCGGCGATGTGTGGGAATGGACCGGCAGCGCCTTCCTGCCCTACCCCGGCTTCCGCCCGAACGCCGGCGCGGTCGGCGAGTACAACGGCAAGTTCATGAGCAGCCAGATGGTGTTGCGCGGCGGGTCGTGCGTCACGCCCGAATCGCATATCCGGGCAACCTACCGCAACTTCTTCTACCCGCACCAGCGCTGGCAGTTCACGGGCGTGCGGCTGGCGGACGACGTCTAGAGGCTGTGCCCGCTGTCAGCGCGCTGTCAGCGCGGCGCCAGCCAGCGCCAGGCCAGCCACGCCAGCACGCCCCACAGCAGCACGATCACCACGGCGGCCGCGCGAATGCGCGGCCGTTGCGCATGGGTGGCCTGCCAGGCCTCGGCGCGGCCGCGGCATTCCTCGGTGACCGCGGGCGGAATCATCCGCAAGGCGAGCCAGATGCCCACCGGCACCAGCACGACATCGTCGAGGTAGCCCAGCACCGGGATGAAATCGGGAATCAGGTCGATCGGGCTGAAGGCATAGCCGACCACCAGCACCGCCAGCAGCCGCGCGCCCAGCGGCGTGCCGGAGTGGCGGCTGCAGAACCACAGTGTCAGCAGGCTGGCCTTGAGCCGCCGTGCCCACTGGCGCAGCCGGCCCGGTGCGGTCGGGGCGGGGGTTGCATCCATGCCGGGGCGCGCCTTACCAGCCCTTGGTCTGCGGCGCAGCCGGCGCGGTGGCGGGACGCTGGCCGCCCGGCGTCCCGGTGGGCGCCTTCAGCGGCGGCGCCGGCACGATCGGCGTCTGCGGATACATCTTCTGCCAGCGCGACTTCAGCCCGTTGGCGATCTCGGCCTGGTTGTAGCGCTCGGCAAAGTCGATCACGGTCATGCCCTGCTGGTTCTTCAGGCGCATGTCGGCGCCTTCGTCCAGCAGCAGCTTGACGGTCTCGATATGGCCCGCGCGCGCGGCCATCATCAGTGGCGTGGTGCCGTTGGGCGACTCGGCGTCGATATACGCGGCATGGTCGACCAGGTACTTGACCACGTTGTTGTGGCCATTGGTGGCGGCGTAGTGCAGCGGGGTCCAGCCGGTCTTGTTGATCTCGGCCTCCATCTCGTCGACCATCAGCTTGACCATGTCGAGCTGGCCCTGCAGCGCCGCCATCATCAGCGGGGTCTCCCCGGCGGGGTTGGCCTTGTCGAAATCGATGTCCTTGGCGCGGATCAGCACCGTTGCCACCTTGAGCGACTTCTCGCGCAGCGCCAGCACCAGCGCCGGGTTGCCGCGGCTGTCGACGATATTGGGATCGACGCCCTTGGCCAGCAGCTTCCTGACGGTATTGGCATCGTCGAACTCGACCGCCTTGCGCATGTCGTCGGCCGGCGCGGCCTGCGCCAGCGTGGCCGCCGCCAGCACCACGGCGCCGGCGGCACGGCGGACAAACTTCAGGTCAAACATGAGCATTCCCGTCGATGTGCTTGAATAGGTTGAAGAAGTTTTCCGTGGTCTGCTCAGCCACCTGCGCCACCGGCACCCCCCTCAGCTGCGCAATGAACTCGCCTACGTGGCGCACCCAGGCCGGCTCGTTGGTCTTGCCGCGGTATGGCACGGGTGCCAGGTAGGGTGAATCGGTCTCGATCAGCATGCGGTCGAGCGGCACCTTGCGCGCGGTCTCCTGCAGGTCGGCGGCGCTCTTGAAAGTGACGATGCCGGAAAACGAGATATGGAAGCCCTGGTCCAGCGCCTGCCGGGCGACGTCCCAGGTCTCGGTAAAGCAGTGCATCACGCCACCCGCTTCGCCCGCGTTCTCTTCGCGCATCAGCCGCAGCGTGTCGTCGGCGGACGAACGGGTATGGATGATCAGCGGCTTGCCGGTCTGGCGCGCGGCACGGATATGGTTGCGGAAGCGTTCGCGCTGCCATTCCATGTCGGCGATGCTGCGGCCGTTGAGGCGGTAGTAGTCCAGCCCGGTCTCGCCGGTGCCGACCACGCGCGGGTGCGCCGACAGCTCGACCAGGCGCTCGACGGACGGGTCCTCCCCCTCTTCATAGTCGGGATGCACGCCGACCGAGGCATACAGGTTGGGATGCTGCTCGGCCAGCGCCAGCACGCGCGGGAAGTCCTCCAGCGTCACCGAGATGCACAGCGCATGCGTGACCTGGTTGGCGCGCATGTTTTCGAGCAGTTCGGGCAGGCGCGCGGCCAGCTCGGGGAAATCGATATGGCAATGGGAATCGACAAACATGGGAATTCTCTTGTCTTCGGCCGCTCAGGCCGACTGCCCGCCATCCACGCGGAGGCCGAGGATGATCAGGTCGCGCTCGACGCCGTCGAGCACGGCCACGCGCGGCAGGTCGCCCCAGCGGGTAAAGCCCATCGCGGCGAACAGGCCCAGGCTGGGGGCATTGTGCCCAAAGATGAAGCCGAGCAGCGTATTCACGCCGACCGCGGGCGCATGGTCGATGGCCCGCTGCAGCAAGTACCGGCCCAGCCCCTGGCCCCGGCGCTCGGCGTCCAGGTAGATCGAGACCTCGGCGGTGCCGCCATAGGCCGGGCGGCCATAGAAATCCGAGAAGCTCATCCAGCCGGCCATGCGGCCGTCGGCATCCTCGCACACCCATAGCGGGCGGCGTCCGGGCTGGTGGGCGTCGAACCAGGCCTGGCGCGAGTCCACGGTGACCGGCTCGGTGTCGGCGGTGACCATGCGCGACGGCACGGTGCTGTTATAGATCGCCACGATGCCCGGCAGGTCGCGGGGCTCGGCAATGCGCAGGGAAAAACGGGAAGAATTCATTAACTATCAATGGATTGCGAAGCAATCTTCGCAATCTTCATATGGTTTGCGTGGGGCGCCCGGATTCCAGCATCTTGCCCAGGATCTCCTCCACTGCGCGGCGCAGGTTGCGCCCGTTGTCGTCGTCGGGGAAGTGTACGCCGACGCCGGGGGTCTTCATCGGCGTGCCCGCCGGGGTGATCCAGGCCACCTGGCCCGCGATCTGGTACTTCTGCGGCCGGTCCAGCAGGGACAGCACCAGAAACACCTGCTCGCCCAGCCGGAACGGGCGGTTCGACGGCACGAAAATGCCGCCGCGCGCCAGGAATGGCATATAGGCCGCGTACAGCCCGGCCTGATCCTTGATCGACAACGACAGCACGTTGGGACGCGATGCCGCACCGCTGCCGGTCGGCGCGCCCAGCGGGGCGCCCGGCGGTGCCCCGGTGACTGCAGTGTTCATGGTTGACCCCCTGAATGACGATGCTGCTTGTTACTGCTTGTTGTTATGGTGTTGCCCCGAAACGGCACTGCGTAGCGGCACTGCGTAGGGGCGCTGCCTTATCGGAACAGCTGCCGGTACTCCAGGAATACTGCCTCCATCACCAGCCTTGCCGCCAGCGGATGGTTCTCGCTGCGGCGATGCGCGGTCAGCCGCGTCGCGTAGGCCTGCAGCCGGTGCGCGTCGGTGGCCCCGGCGCAGCGCGCCAGCGCGGCGCGCTCCTTGGGGAAGTAGCGCGGCGCGGTGCCGCCGGCGCCATCCAGCCGCAGCTTCAGCAGATCGTACGTCCAGCGCTGCAGGATGCCAAGCACGGCGGGCACCGGCAGCTTCTGCAGTTGTTCGGCGGCTGCAGAGGCGTCGAACGCGGCGCCCGCGCCCAGCTGGCTGACCAGCAGGCGTTGCAGCGGCTGCTCCTCGGCCTCGGCCGCGTGCAGCGCGGTCAGCGGCGAACCGCCGGCCTGCGCCAGCTGGGCCTCGGCATCGGCAACCCCCTGGCCCTGCAGCCACGCGAGCGCGGCCTCCGGCGTCGGGCGTTGGGCCGAGAACTGGCGGCAGCGCGACAGGATGGTCGGCAGGATACGGTCGAGCCGGTCGGTCACCAGCAGGAATACGGTCGACGGGGGCGGTTCCTCCAGCGTCTTCAGCAGCGCGTTGGCGCCCTCGGTCTGCAACGCATCGAGCGGATACACGACCACCACGCGCAGGCCTGCACGGTGCGTGCCGACGCCCACCGCCTCGATCAGCGCGCGCACCTGCTCCATGCGGATGATCTTGCTCGGCGCCTTTTTCTTGCCGCCTTCGTCGGTATCAGGCTCGGCCGAGGCATCCAGCGCCTCGGGGCGCACCACGGTGAAATCAGGGTGATTGCCCTGACTGAACCAGTGGCACGCGGAACACTGGCCGCAGGGCTGGCCGTCGGGCCGCGGCGCTTCGCAAAGCAGGCCTTGCGCGAAATGCAGCGCCAGGTCGCGCTTGCCGATGCCTTGCTGGCCATGGATCAGCAAGGCATGCGGGAGCCGTTCGCGCAGGATGCCGAGCCGTTGCCAGTCTTCCTTCTGCCAGGGATAGAGCATGTGAATCAGGGAGTATAGTGCCGTCAGATCAAAGGGTTGCGATAATCTGATCGAGTTCTTCTCGAATTGCGTCGATGCTGCGCGTGGCGTCGATCACGCGGAAGCGCCCCGGTGCCGCCGCGGCCCGGCGCAGGTATTCGTCGCGGGTGCGCTGGAAGAACGCACGCGATTCCGCCTCGAACTTGTCCGGCGCCCGGGCTCCGGCCAGCCGCTCGCTGGCGGTTTCCAGCGGCACGTCGAATAGCAGCGTCAGGTCCGGCTGCAGGCCGTCCTGCACCCAGTCTTCCAGCACTTCGAGCCGCTGCGTCGGCAGGCCCCTGCCCCCGCCCTGGTAGGCAAAGGTGGCATCCGTGAAGCGGTCGGAGATCACCCATTCGCCACGTGCCAGCGCGGGGTCGATGACCTCGGCGATATGCTCGCGGCGCGCCGCGAACATCAGCAGCGCCTCGGTCTCGAGGTGCATTTTCCGGTGCAGCAGCAGCTGGCGCAGGTCTTCGCCCAGCGGCGTGCCGCCCGGCTCGCGGGTGGTGACCACGGCGGGAATGCCGGCGCGCGCCCGCAGCCGTGCCGCCACCCAGTCGATATGGGTGCTCTTGCCGGCGCCGTCGATGCCTTCGAAAGTGATGAATTTTCCGCGCATGGAATGCCTATTTGCCGCGCTGGTACTTGTCGACCGCGCGGTTGTGTTCGGGTAGCGAGTTGGAGAAATGGCTGCTGCCGTCGCCGCGGGCGACGAAGTACAGCGCATCGGACGGCGCCGGTGCGGTGGCCGCCGCCAGCGAGGCCAGGCCCGGCAGCGCGATCGGCGTGGGCGGCAGGCCGGTGCGGGTGTACGTATTGTACGGGGTGTCGGCCTGCAGGTCGCGCTTGCGCAGGTCTCCGTCGAAGGCCTGGCCCAGGCCGTAGATCACGGTCGGGTCGGTCTGCAGCATCATGTTCTTGCGCAGCCGGTTGATGAACACCGCGGCGATCATCGGGCGCTCCGACGCCTGCCCGGTCTCCTTCTCCACGATCGACGCCATCACCAGCGCCTCGTACGGGGACTTGTACGGCAGGTCGGGCGCGCGTGCGTTCCAGGCTTCATTGAGCCGGCGCTGCATGGCGCGATAGGCGTGCTTGTACAGGTCGATATCGCTGCTGCCGCGCGCGAACAGGTAGGTGTCCGGGAAGAACAGCCCCTCGGGCGAGGCCTCGGCGGCGCCGATTGCCTTCATCAGCTGCGCGTCGGACATGTCGCGCGTATCGTGGCTCAGCGCCGGGCTGGCATCGACCGCCGCGCGCATCTTGCGGAACTCCCAGCCCTCGATCACGGTAACCACGTAGTGCGTGACTTCGCCGCGCACCAGCTTGCCCATCACCGACAGCGGCGTGGCGCCGGTCTCGAATTCATAGCCGCCGGCCTTCAGGTCGGGCCCGTGGCCGGTCAGGCGCACCAGCAGCGTGAACAGCCGCGGGTCCATGCCGACGCCGCCGCGCTGGATCTGGCGGCCGACGCTGGCTACGCCCGAATTGGGCTTGATCACCACTTCGACCGGCGAACGGTTCAGCGCCAGCGGGTGATTGGCCCACCACGCAAAGCCGCCGGCTGCCGCCAGCGCGAGTACCAGGAACGCCAGGCCCAGGCGAAGGAAAAAACGTTTCATGTATCAGGATCGGGGTGAGACTGCGGCGCATCGGCCGAAAATCTCGTAGCCCCATATAATAACCGGCAGCCTCGCACCGACCATGCGCGGCGGCTCCGGCGCCTCTTGCGCACCTGGCCGCGCGCGCCGCCACCGGTGCCTTTCCAACCCGATCTGTCTCGGACGATCGCCACGATTTCGCAATGCCAGTGATGAATGCCAAAGCCCCGGAACTCGCCGCCAGCCTCGAATCCTTGCAGGCAAGCGGAATCGTCTGTGCCCCCGCCGGGCTCGGACTGATCCGCGTGGCCGGCGACGATGCCGCCAGCTTCCTGCACACCCAGCTCACCAATGCGGTCGAGGACCTGACGCCGGGCTCCGCGCGCCTGGCCGGCTACTGTTCGCCCAAGGGTCGCCTGCTCGCCACCTTTCTGATGTGGCGCGATGCTGAAGGCATCGTGCTGCAGCTGTCCGCCGATATCCAGGCCGCGGTGCAGAAGCGGCTGTCGATGTTCGTGCTGCGCTCCAAGGCAAAACTGGCCGATATCACGCCCGCCAGCGCCATCGTCGGCGTCGCCGGTGCCGGTGCCGCCGATGCGTTGGCGGCCGCGAACCTGCCGGCGCCGGAAGCGGCCTTTGCCGTTGCCGAGGCCGACGGCGTTGCCGTGATCCGCCTGCCGGACGCCGCCGGGCAGCCGCGCTGGCACCTGTTGCTGCCCGCCGGGCGCGCCGAGGCCGTGCGCGCGGCGCTGGCCGGCAAGCTGCAGGACGCGCCGCCGGCGCTGTGGGACTGGCTGGAAGTGCAGTCCGGCCTGCCCCGCATCGTCGCCGCGACGCAGGAACAGTTCGTGCCGCAGATGATCAATTTCGAGCTGGTCGGCGGCGTGAATTTCCGCAAGGGCTGCTACCCGGGCCAGGAAATCGTCGCGCGCAGCCAGTACCGCGGCACGCTCAAGCGCCGCATGTGGCTGGTGCAGGGCGATGGCGAGGTGCCGGCGCCCGCGGCGGAGATCTACCGGCCGGAAGACCCCGGCCAGCCGTGCGGCATGATCGTCAACGCCGCGCCCGCGCCGCAGGGCGGCTGGGCCGGGCTGGCCGAGCTGAAGATCGACGCCGCCGGCAGCGCGCTGCGGCTGGGCAGCGCCGAAGGCCCTGCGCTGGCGACCGCCACCCTGCCCTACGACGTGCCGCTGGGCGAAGCGGCCCAGGCGGCGGGCTGACATTTCGGAACCGGGACCCTGCCATGAGCGACCACCTGTTCGTCTATTTCCGCGTGCCCGAGGCCGTTGCCGCCGAAGCGCTGCCGCTCTGGCACCGCTGGATGGAGACGGTTGCCGAGGCGACCGGAATTGGTGGTACGCTGATGCGCAGGCCCGAGACCCGAGCCGGCGTGCAGACCTGGATGGAATGCTACGCCGACGTGCCGCCCGCCTTCGATGTCACGCTGGCCGGCCTGTGGCGCCAGAGCGGGCTGGACCAGTGGGTGGACGGCGAGCGGCAGGCCGAACACTTTATCGACCTGGACGTGCTGTAGCGTCCCGGAACTGCAGAAACGCGAAGTACGCCGGAACGCCCGCGCGCCCAGCGTCCCCGGCGGCAAAGGAAGCCGAACGATGTGCCTGATCCTGGTTGCCTGGCAATCCCACCCGGACTATGCCCTGGTCGTTGCCGGCAACCGCGATGAATTCTATGTCCGCCCCGCGGCGGCCGTGCACTGGTGGCAGGATGCGCCTCAGGTGCTGGCTGGACGCGACCTGGCGGAAGTGATCGGCGAGCCCGGCACCTGGATGGGCGTCAACGCCGACGGGCGTTTTGCCGCGCTGACCAATTACCGCGCCCCTTCCGAGAAACGCACCGACGCGCGCTCGCGCGGCGAGCTGGTGGCCGGCTTCCTGCGCGGCCATGATGCGCCGTTCGATTATCTCGACGGGCTGGCCGGCGAGGATGGCTGCTACAACGGCTTCAACCTGCTTGCCTGCGACCTGCGCGAACTCTGGTGGTACAGCAACCGCTCGGCCACGCGCCAGCCGCAGAAGCTGCGCCCGGGACTGTACGGGTTGTCCAATGCACTGCTCGACACCCCCTGGCCCAAGGTGCGCAGCCGCGTGGGCGCGCTTGCCGAGGTGCTGGCGGCCGACAGCGGGCGAGCCGATGCCAGCGCCGAGCCCTACCTGCAGATGCTGGCCGACGAGCGCCAGGCGGCGGATTTCGAGCTGCCCTCCACCGGCGTCGCGCCGGAGTGGGAGAAGCTGCTGTCATCGGCATTTATCCGCTCGGCGTCATACGGCACCCGCGCCAGCACGGTGCTGCGCGTGCGGCACGATGGCCGCTTCGACCTGAGCGAACGCAGCTTCGACGCCAGTGGCCGCATCGGCGAGGTGTCCTACCACGGCAAGCTGAACCTGCCGCGCGATACGGGCATCGTGCAGGCGCCGCGGTAATGGCGGCAGCGGGCGCTCAGCCCGCCAGCCGCTTGCGCATCTCGATATGCGGGATGCCGGCCTCTTCGAACTCCTCCCCCGACTGGGCAAACCCCGCGCGCAGGTAAAACGGCGCGGCATGGGTCTGGGCATTGAGCACCAGTTCCGGGTAGCCGAGTTGCGCGGCCTTCTCCATCAGCGCCCGCAGCACCTGCGCGCCGACGCCGGTGCCGCGCGCCGCCTTCAGCACGGCCATGCGGCCGATATGGCCGTCGGGCAGCAGCCGGCCCGTGGCCACCGGGGTGCCATCCCCGGCCAGCGCCAGCGCGTGCCAGCTGGGCTCGTCCCATTCGTCCCATTCCAGTTCCACCGGCACGTTTTGCTCTTCGACAAACACGGTGTAGCGGATGGCGCGGGCACGTTCGCGCGCTTCGGACCAGGGGCAGATCAGGACGGTGACTGGCATGGCGGTTGGGTCTGGCGTGGGTAGCAATAGGTGTCCCGGCCTTCCAGGCTCGGGCGGGCGCCCATGATACGCCAGCCCGGGGCAGGCGGCGAAGCACCAAAGTGGAGCATTGGTAACTACCAACGCACCATCCTAGGGTTTTCCCGGGATCGCATCGTCCTAGCAAATTTGTATGATGACCTGATTACCGAATAACCCGGCGAATCCGCATGTTCCAGAAAGTCCCTGCCCGAGCGCTGACCGACAACGTCGCCGAACAGCTGCTGGACAAGATCCAGAGCGGCGCCTTTGCCCGCGGCGACAAGCTGCCCACCGAGGCGGTGCTGTCCGAAGAGTTCGGCGTCAGCCGCACCGTGGTGCGCGAGGCGATTTCCCGGCTGAAGTACGAAGGCGTCGTCGAATCGCGCCAGGGCAGCGGCGTGTTCGTGACGCTGCAGGCCGGCATCCGGCCGCTGCGCATCGACTACACCGACACCGGCACGCTGGAATCGGTGCTGCAGATCGTCGAGCTGCGCCGCGCGATCGAAGCCGAGGTGGCCGCGCAGGCCGCGCGCCGCCGCACCGACGCATCGATGGCCGCCATCGATGCCGCGCTGGCCCGCATCGACGAGGAAGTCGGGCAAGGCGGCGACGGCGTGGCCGCGGACGTGGCCTTCCATCGCGCCATCGCCGGCGCCACCGGCAACCCCTACTTCCTGAAGACACTGGAATTCCTCAGCCAGTACCTCGAAGCGGCCACCCGCGTGACCCGGACCAACGAGGCACGCCGCGCCGACTTCTCGCGCCAGGTGCGCGAGGAACACCAGGCCATCGTCGCGGCGATCCGCGCCGGCGACCCGCTGGCCGCGCGCAATGCCGCGCAGAACCACATGTACAACGCCGCCCGCCGGCTGGCCCAGCTGGGCGCCGACGAGAACGGCGCCGGTGACGATGAAGCCGCCGCCACGCGGGGCGCGTCGAACTGACGCCAGCCGCACCTTTCAAGCTTTCCCCGTATCAGATTCAGGAGTCCTCTATGTCCAGGAATATCGGCGTCATCGGCCTTGGTGCCATGGGCTTTGGTGTCGCGCAGTCGCTGCTGCGTGCCGGTTTCAAGGTGCACGCCTGCGACCTGCGTCCCGAAGTACTGCAGCGCTTTGCCGATGAAGGCGGCGTGCCGTGCGCGTCGCCCGCCGAGCTGGGCAGCCGCTGCGACGTGGTGCTGACGCTGGTCGTCAACGCGCAGCAGACCGAGGCCGTGCTGTTCGGCGCCAACGGCGCCGTGGCCGAGATGCAGCCGGGCAAGCTGGTGATCGCCAGCGCCACGGTGCCGCCGGGCTTTGCCGAGACGCTGGGACAGCGCCTCGCCGAAAAGGGCCTGCTGATGCTTGACGCGCCGGTCTCCGGCGGTGCCGCGCGCGCCGCCAGCGGCGAGATGACCATGATGACCTCGGGCCCCGCCGAAGCCTACGCGCTGGCAGAGGACGTGCTGGCCGCCATCGCCGGCAAGGTATACCGCCTGGGCGCCGCCCACGGCGCGGGCTCCAAGGTCAAGATCATCAACCAGTTGCTGGCCGGCGTGCATATCGCCGCCGCGGCCGAGGCGATGGCGCTTGGCATGCGCGAAGGCGTGGACCCGGACGCGCTCTATGACGTGATCACGCACAGCGCCGGCAATTCGTGGATGTTCGAGAACCGCGTGCCGCATATCCTGAAGGGCGACTACACGCCGCTGTCGGCGGTCGACATCTTCGTCAAGGACCTTGGCATGGTGCTCGACACCGCGCGCACCAGCAAATTCCCGCTGCCGCTGTCGGCCGCCGCGCACCAGATGTTCATGATGGCCTCCACCGCCGGCCACGGCGGCGAAGACGATTCGGCCGTGATCAAGATCTTCCCGGGCATCGAACTGCCGGGCACGGCCGAATAAGGAGCACCAACGATGACCGCGCTCCTTGGCTGTATCGCCGACGACTTTACCGGCGCCACCGACCTCGCCAACACGCTGGTGCGCAATGGCATGCGCACCGTGCAGACCATCGGCGTGCCTGAATCCGTGGCCGATACCGGCGCGGCCGATGCGCTGGTGGTCGCGCTGAAATCGCGCACCATCCCCGCCGCCGAGGCCGTGGCGCAGTCGCTGGCCGCGCTGGAATGGCTGCGCGCGCAGGGCTGCCGCCAGTTCGTGTTCAAGTACTGCTCGACCTTCGATTCGACCGATGCCGGCAATATCGGCCCGGTCGCCGAAGCGCTGCTGAACGCGCTGGACAGCGATTTCACCATCGCCTGCCCCGCCTTCCCCGAGAACGGCCGCACCATCTTCCGCGGCCACCTGTTCGTGGGCGATGCGCTGCTCAACGAATCGGGCATGGAGCACCACCCGCTGACGCCGATGACCGATGCCAGCCTGGTGCGCGTGCTGCAGCGCCAAAGCCAGAGCAAGGTCGGCCTGCTGCGCTATGACGCGGTCGCGCGCGGCGCGCAGGCCACGGCCGACCGCATCGCGTCGCTGCGCCACGACGGCGTGCGGCTGGCGGTCGCCGATGCGGTGTCTAACGCCGACCTGCTCACGCTGGGCGAAGCCTGCGCCGGCCTGCCGCTGATCACCGGCGGCTCCGGCATCGCGCTGGGCCTGCCCGGGAATTTCCGCCGCGCCGGCCTGCTGCCGCAGCGTGGCGATGCCGACGCGGTCCCGGCCGTCGACGGCCCGGGCGTGGTGCTGGCCGGCAGCGCCTCGCGCGCGACCAACGGGCAAGTGGCCCGCTGGCTGGAGCAAGGTCGCCCGGCGCTGCGCATCGACCCGCTCGCGCTGGCGCGCGGCGAAGCCGTGGCCGACGCCGCGCTGGACTTCGCCGCCTCGCACGACGAGCCGGTGCTGGTCTACGCCACTTCCAGCCCCGACGAGGTCAAGGCCGTGCAGGCCGAACTGGGCGTCGAGCGCGCCGGCCACCTGGTCGAGCAATGCCTGGCCACCGTCGCGGCCGGCCTGCTCGCACGCGGCACGCGCCGCTTTGTCGTCGCCGGCGGCGAGACCTCCGGCGCCGTGGTGCAGGCGCTGAACGTCCGCGCGCTGCGCATTGGCACGCAGATCGCACCCGGCGTGCCGGCCACGGTCACGCTCGGCGCCACGCCGCTGGCCCTGGCGCTCAAGTCGGGCAATTTCGGCGGCCCGGACTTCTTTGACGAAGCGCTGCGCCAGCTCGGAGGCCAATGATGAGCACCGAAAGCAAGCTGCGCGAAGAGATCTGCCGCATCGGCGCCAGCCTCTACCAGCGCGGCTATACCGTCGGCTCGGCCGGCAACATCAGCGCGCGGCTGGACGATGGCTGGCTGATCACCCCGACCGACGCCTGCCTGGGCATGATGGATCCGGCCGCGGTAGCCAAGGTCGCCGCCGACGGCACCTGGGTGTCGGGCGACAAGCCGTCCAAGACGCTCACGCTGCATCGCGCGATCTACGACAATAACCCCGGGGCGCACGCCGTGGTGCACACGCACTCGACGCACCTCGTGGCCCTGACGCTGGCCGGTGCCTGGCAACCGGACGACGTACTGCCGCCGCTCACGCCGTATTACGTGATGAAGGTCGGCCATATCCCGCTGATTCCCTATCACCGGCCCGGTGATCCCGCGGTCGCCGCGCGCGTGGCCACGCTGGCCGCGCAGGTGCGCGGCGTGCTGCTGGAGCGCCTCGGTCCGGTGGTGTGGGAGTCCAGCGTCTCGCGCGCCGCGTTCGCGCTGGAAGAACTGGAGGAGACCGCCAAGCTATGGATGATGATGAAAGACACGCCGGGCTTCGCCGCCCGCGCGGCGCTGCCTGACGGCGCACTGGCTGAATTGCGTGACGCCTTCCGGGCGCGCTGGTAGCACGGCCACCCGTTTTTCCGACTGACACGGCCATACGAATCTGACCGGCGCGGTTGCCTTGTGGCCACCGTGCGGGACACGCGCATGCCTGCAATTCGCGCGGCCGCCACCCATTACTAGACCAGACTGACTCTACCCGGAGACCACCAATGCCATCCAACCAACCGGCGGCCAGCGTGCCAGCCTTCGACAGCCTGGGCGGCAACGCCCGGCTCGACACCGACACCCAGATCGAGAAACGCGCCTACAACAAGGTGTTCTGGCGCATCATGCCGTTCCTGATGCTGTGCTACGTGGTCGCCTACCTCGACCGCGTCAACGTCGGCTTTGCCAAGCTGCAGATGGGCCAGGACCTGGCCTTTTCCGAGACCGTGTTCGGCTTGGGCGCCGGCCTGTTCTTCATCGGCTATTTCCTGTTCGAAGTGCCCAGCAACCTGCTGATGCACAAGATCGGCGCGCGCATCTGGATCGCGCGCATCATGATCACGTGGGGCATCATCTCGGCGCTGTTCCTGTTCGTGAAGACGCCGACACAGTTCTACGTGATGCGCTTCCTGCTCGGCCTGGCCGAGGCGGGCTTCTACCCCGGCGTGATCCTGTACCTGACCTACTGGTACCCGGCCAACCGCCGCGCCAAGATGATCGCGCTGTTCATGTCGGGCATCCCGGTCGCCGGCATGTTCGGCAACCCGCTGTCGGGCTGGATCATGGACGCCTTCAACGGCACGCATGGCATGAGCGGCTGGCAGTGGATGTTCCTGCTGGAAGCCCTGCCCGCGCTGGTCATCGGCGTGGTGACGATCTTCGTGCTGCGCGACGGCATCGACAAGGCACCGTGGCTCAGCGCCGATGAAAAGCGCGTGCTCAAGCGCAATGTCGAGGAAGACCAGAAGAAGGCCGGCGCCGCCGCCGGCCAGGCCCACGGCCATTCGCTGGGCGCCGTGTTCAGCGACCGCCGCGTGTGGTGGATGTGCCTGATCTACTTCTGCTTCGTCACCGGCCAGTATGCGCTGACGTTCTGGATGCCCACGCTGGTCAAGGCCAGCGGCGTCACCGGCAACCTGAAGATCGGCCTGCTGTCGGCGATCCCGTTCATCTGCGCCATCATCGTCATGAACATCCTCGGCCACAGCGCCGATGCGCGCCAGGAACGCCGCTGGCACCTGATCGTGCCGGCGCTGATGGGTGCGGTGGGCTTCGCCATTGCCGCCTCGTTCACCAACAATACGACCGTGTCCATCGCCGCGCTGTCGCTGGCCGCCGCCGGGGTGCTGACCTGCGCGCCGCTGTTCTGGTCGCTGCCCACCGCGTTCCTGTCCGGCATTGCCGCCGCCTCCGGCATCGCCGTGGTGAACTCGGTCGGCAACCTGGCCGGTTTCGTGTCGCCATACATGGTTGGCGCGCTGAAGGACCTGACGCACAGCACGCAGCTGCCGATGTACGTGCTGTCCGCGATCCTGGTGGTGGGCGCCGTGCTGGTGTGGCTGACGCCGGCTAAACTGGTCAACCGCTGAAATCCGGCCGGGCCGGTCGCGCTGGCCGCGACCGGCCCGGCTTCGTCCTACGCTCTGGAGTTCCCATGCCGCGCTTCGCCGCAAATCTCTCGATGATGTACAACGAGCACGCTTTCCTGGATCGCTTCGCCGCTGCGGCGGCGGACGGCTTCCAGGCGGTGGAGTACCTGTTCCCGTACGAGCACCCCGCCGCCGAGCTGCGCGCACGCCTCGACGCGAACGGCCTCACCCAGGCGCTGTTCAACGCCCCGCCGGGTGACTGGGCAGCGGGCGAGCGTGGACTGGCCTCGCTGCCGGGGCGCGAGGCGGAATTCCGCGACGCCGTCGGCCGCGCGCTGGAATACGCCGGCGTGATCGGCAATGACCGCGTGCACGTGATGGCGGGCCTGGTGCCGGCCGATGCCGACCGCGCGCGCTACCGCGCCACCTACCTGGAAAACGTCGCTTTTGCCGCGAAGGCGGCTGCCGCGCAGGGTGTGACCATCGTGCTGGAGCCGATCAACACGCGCGACATGCCGGGCTATTTCCTGAACCGCCAGGACGACGCGCAGGCGATCTGCAAGGAAGTCGGCGCGGCCAACCTGAAGGTGCAGTTCGACTGCTACCACTGCCAGATCGTCGAGGGCGATATCGCGATGAAGCTCAGGCGCGACATGGCCGGCATCGGCCATATCCAGATCGCCGGCGTGCCCGAGCGCCATGAGCCGGACCTGGGCGAGCTGAACTACCCGTACCTGTTCGACCTGATCGACTCGCTCGGCTACAAGGGCTGGATCGGTTGCGAATACCGTCCGCGTGCCGGCACGTCCGAAGGACTGGGCTGGCTCAAGCCCTACCTCGGCCGCTGATTACAGAACAACCACAGATCTCTTGCCATGAACGTACTGATTACCGGCGGCGCCGGCTTCCTCGGCCTGCAACTCGCCCGCCTGCTGCTGCAACGCGGCACCCTGAACCTGGACGGCCAGGCCGTCGCCTTCGACCGCCTGACGCTGCTCGACGTGGTCGCGCCGCAAGGTCTTGACGATGCGCGCGTGCGCGTGGTGACCGGCGACCTGTCCGACCCGGCGGTGCTGCGCCAGGCCATCGACCAGGACACCGGCGCGGTGTTCCACCTGGCGGCCGTGGTCAGCGGCCAGGCCGAGGCGGATTTCGAACTGGGCATGCGCGTCAACCTCGACGCCTCGCGCGCGCTGCTCGAAACCTGCCGCGAGCTGGGCCACAAGCCGCGCGTGCTGTTCACCAGCTCCGTCGCGGTCTATGGCGGCGAGCTGCCGGCGGTGGTGCAGGACGACACCGCACTGAACCCGCAATCGTCGTACGGCGTGCAAAAGGCGATCGGCGAACTGCTGCTGTCCGACTACAGCCGCCGCGGCTTCGTCGACGGCCGCGTGCTGCGCCTGCCGACCATCAGCGTGCGCCCGGGCAAGCCCAATGCGGCGGCCTCGTCGTTTGCCAGCGGCATCATCCGCGAGCCGCTGTCCGGCGTGGCAGCGAACTGCCCGGTGGCGCCGGAGACCAAACTGTGGCTGCTGTCGCCGCGCGCGGCGGTGGCCGCGCTGATCAATGGCATCGAACTGGCCGGCGAACGGCTGGGCAACCGCCGCGTGATCAACCTGCCGGGGCTGTCGGTGACGGCCGCGGGCATGGTCGATGCGCTGCGCCGCGTGGCCGGCGATGCGGTGGCGGATCGGGTGACCTGGGAACGCGAAGAGCGCGTCGAGAAGATCGTCGGCACCTGGCCGGCGGCATGGAATGCGGAACGGGCCTTGTCGCTGGGATTCGAGAGCGATGCCAGCTTTGATGCGGTGATCCGGGCTTATATGGAAGATGCGGGTGTGGGCAAGTAAAAATTTGCCGCCTTCGCTATGACGACGGCCTCCTCAGCTACTGAGAGCCTGTTCCCTCTCCCGCTAGCGGGAGAGGGGAGCAAACATGCGGGATTCAAGGCTCAGTGGCACGCCATCACCCCGCCGGCTTCACCACTTCATACCCCTCGATAATCTCCCGCACCACCCCCGGGATCGCCGCCGACTTCTGCGTCGCCGGATCCGCGCACACATAGACGATTTCACCGGTGATCAGGTGCTCGTCGCCCCGGTACATCTCCACCCGGAACAACATGCTGGATCGCCCCAGCCGCGCCATGCGCCCGCGCAGTTCCAGCTCGTCGTCAAAGCGCGCCGATGCGTGATACTCCAGCGTGGACTTGACCACAAAGATATCGACGCCATGCGCGTGCAATACGTCCTCGGGATAGCGGATCCCCAGCGCGCGCCAGTACTCCGTCACGCAGATATCGCAATAGGTCAGGTAATGCGCATTGAAGACGATCGATTGCGGATCGACTTCGGACCAGCGCACGCGCAGCGGGATGGTGTGGCGGAACTCCTCTTTGGCCATTGACGTGGTCTCCCTGTTTGTTTGTCGGAGCAATGCAAAGCATCAGGCCGCCGCCCCGCCGGCACGGGTCCGGCAGGCGCGGCGGCCTGGTTGAACGCAACTGGTGCTGGCTTACTGCGGCTTGGCCAGGCCCAGCTTCTCGATGATCGCCTTTTCCTTCTTGACGGTTTCGGCGGCGAACTGCGCGTACTGCTGGCTGTTCATGTAGAACGGCTCCATGTCGAACTTGGCCAGCGATTCGCGGTAGTTGGGCATTTCCATCGCCTTCTTGAAGGCGTCATGCAGCTTCTGCACGATTTTCGGATCCGTGCCCTTGGGCGCGACCAGGCCGAACGGCGAGGTCTGCACGATGCCCATGCCCAGTTCCTTCAGCGTCGGCACGTTGGGGAAGCGCGCCGAGCGCTTCTCGCCCCAGGTCGACAGCAGGCGCAGCTTGCCCTGCTCCACGTACGGAGCCCACGCCGGCGTGTCGGCCACCGACATCACATGGCCGCCCAGCAGCGCCTGCATCGATTCCGCATTGCCCTTGTATGGGATATGCGAGAACTGCACGCCCTGCTTCAGCGCCAGTTCTTCCATGGTCAGGTGCAGCGTGGTCATGCTGCCAGGCGACCCATAGGTGAGCTTGCCCGGATTGGCCTTGGCGTAGGCGACGTAATCCTGCATGGTCTTGATCGGCGAATCGGCCGGCACCACCAGGCCGAACGAATAGCCGGCCAGGTTGATGATGTAGCTCAGGTCCTTGACCGGGTCCCAGTTGATCTTGGTGGTGTACGGCAGGCGGTAGACCGGCATGGCGACCTGCGCCAGCGTGTAGCCGTCGGGCGCGGTGGTCTGCATCAGCTGCGCGGGCAGCACGCCGCCAGCGCCGGGCTTGTTCTCGACGATCACCGGCTGGCCCAGGATCTTGGAGGCGTTGTCAGCCAGGACGCGGAACGGGATGTCGGTGGAGCCGCCGGCGGTATAGCCGATCACCAGGCGGATCGGGCGCTGCGGGAACTTGTCGGCCTGTGCCTGGGCAGGCATGGCGGACAGGCCGATGGCTGCGGTAGCGGCGGCGAGGCCCGCGCGGGCGATAAATTGGCGGCGTTGCATTTGACTAGGTCTCCTTGTGCTGCAAGTCACTGCTGAAAAATGTCGGTGCTGCTTTTTTTTGTTCAGGGCTGGGCGAAGGCGGTCCGCAGCGCGGCGACGGCATCGGCATGCGCCTGCGCCACCGCCGGCACGAACCGGCCCAGCTTGAAGAAATCATGGATCATGCCGGGGTAGTTCGCCAGCGTGGCCGGCACGCCGGCGGCGCGCAGCTTGGCCGCGTAGGCGACGCCTTCGTCATGCAGCGGGTCGTAGCCCGCCACGGCGACCCAGGCGGGGCACACGTTGCGCACGTCGGCACCGTTGCCGCCACCGTCCAGCGGGGCGAAGCGCCAGTCGTCGCGGCTGGCTTCCTGGTCCAGGTACTGCGCGAAGAACCAGCGGATCATTTCAGCGGTCAGCAGGTACCCCTCGGCCAGTGCACGGTGCGACGGCGTGTCCTGGCGCGCGCAGGTGCCGGGGTACAACAGCATCTGCAGCACGGGCGCGAACCCGGCGTTGCGCGCCTCTACCGCGCTGGCCGCGGCCAGCGTGCCGCCGGCGCTGTCGCCGCCCAGCGCGATGCGGGCGGGGTCGGCGCCCAGCCGCCCGGCCTCGGCAAAGATCCAGTGCAGCGCGTCGAACGCGTCGTTGACCGCGGCTGGAAAGCGCCATTCTGGCCCGAGGCGGTAATCCACCGACAGCACCATGCAATCGGCCTCGCCGCACAGCAGCCGGCACAGCGCATCATGCGAATTGACGCTGCCGACCGTAAAGCCGCCGCCGTGGTAGTACACCAGCAGTGGCAGCGGCTCGGCCCAGCTGGCCTCGCGCGGCGTGTACAGCCGCGCCGGGATGGCATGGCCGTCACGCGCGGGCACGTGCAGGTCTTCGGTTGCGTGCACGGCGGGCGGGCTGATGTCGAGGATCGGCGCGCTCTTCTCGTAGGCGATCTTGGCGTCCTCCGGGTCCAGTGCGTTGATCGGCGGCCGCTTGGCGCGGGCGATCAGTTCCAGCAGCTGTGCCACCTGCGGGTCGAGCTGCGCCGACGGCAAGCCGGGCATTTGGTTGACGGAGGATGGTACGGCGGACATGAGAAATCAGTTAAATCCGAGCTTCCGCTGCGACGGCCAGCGTGTCGTGCACGCCGCCCGGGTGGAAGTTCGAATAGTGAACGATCGTTCGATTTTAGTATGATGCCAGATGTTTCTGAAACGAGGCAGTACGAGATAACCCCGAAAGCTCTCGCCAGCCCCTGCCACGCGGCCACTTTTTGCGCGATGATCGGCTGACGCGCGGCGCGGGTCACAACAACTCATTGAAACCGAAGGCAGCGCGCCTGGCCAGTGCCTTACCCTGACCCCGGTTCGCGGCAGATCCCTGCAGGAGGCAAGCAAATATGGCGTTTATCTACTATCTGACCCACATCCACCTGGATTTCGGCGCGGTAAGCCTGCTCAAGTCGGAATGCGAGCGCATCGGCATCCGCCGCCCGCTGCTGGTCACCGACAAGGGCGTGGTTGCGGCCGGCGTGGCGCAGCGCGCCATCGACGCCATGCAGGGCCTGCCGGTCGCGGTATTTGATGAAACCCCGTCGAACCCGACCGAGGCGATGGTGCGCAAGGCAGCCGCGCAATACCGCGAAGCCAACTGCGACGGGCTGGTGGCGGTGGGCGGCGGATCGTCGATCGACCTGGCCAAGGGCATCGCCATCCTCGCCACGCACCCGGGCGAGCTGACCACCTATGCCACCATCGAAGGCGGCAGCGCCAGGATCACCGATCAGGCCGCGCCGCTGATCGCCGTGCCGACCACCTCGGGCACCGGCAGCGAAGTGGCGCGCGGCGCCATCATCATTCTCGACGACGGGCGCAAGCTGGGCTTCCACTCGTGGCACCTGCTGCCCAAGTCGGCCATCTGCGATCCGGAGCTGACGCTGGGCCTGCCGGCCGGGTTGACCGCGGCCACCGGCATGGACGCGATCGCGCACTGCATCGAGACCTACCTCGCCCCCGCCTTCAACCCGCCCGCCGACGGTATCGCGCTCGACGGGCTGGAGCGCGGCTGGACCCATATCGAGCGCGCCACCCGCGACGGCCAGGACCGCGATGCGCGGCTGAACATGATGAGCGCATCGATGCAGGGCGCGATGGCCTTCCAGAAAGGGCTGGGCTGCGTGCATTCGCTATCGCACCCGCTGGGCGGCCTGAAGATCGACGGCCGCACCGGCCTGCATCACGGCACGCTTAACGCGGTGGTGATGCCGGCGGTGCTGCGCTTCAACGCCGACGCGCCCACGGTGGTGCGCGACAACCGCTACGCGCGCCTGCGCCGCGCCATGCATCTGCCCGACGGCGCCGATCTCGCGCAGGCCGTGCACGACATGACCGCACGCCTTGGCCTGCCCACCGGACTGCGCCAGATGGGCGTCACCGAGGACATGTTCGACAAGGTGATTGCCGGCGCGCTGGCCGACCATTGCCACAAGACCAACCCGAAAGAAGCCAGCGCGGCGGATTATCGGCGTATGCTTGAGCAATCCATGTAGTGCATAGCAGCAAGGTGGCCCGCCGGCACCGCGGCGGGCGCGCTCTCAAACCAGGAGACGACATGACCGGCGAGCACCTGCAGGTAGTCCATGGCGACATCACCCGGATGGAAGTCGATGCCATCGTCAACGCGGCCAACAGCGGGCTGCTGGGCGGCGGCGGCGTCGACGGCGCCATCCACGGGGCCGGCGGCCCCGCCATCATGGAGGCCTGCCGCGCGATCCGCGACGCGCAGGGCGGCTGCCCCACCGGCGAGGCGGTCATCACCACGGGCGGGCGCCTGCCCGCGCCGTACGTGATCCACGCGGTCGGCCCGGTCTGGCATGGCGGCGGCCAGGGCGAGGACGAACAGCTCGCCGACGCCTACCGCAACAGCATCCGCGTGGCCACGCAGCACCACCTGCGCACGCTCGCCTTCCCCAACATCAGCACCGGCATCTACGGCTTTCCGCGCGAGCGCGCGGCGGATATCGCCATCGCCGCGGTGCGCGAAGCGCTGGCGGCAGCGCCCGAGATCGAGCAGGTGACCTTCGTCTGCTTCGACGACGAGAACTACCGCCTGTACCGCGAGCGCCTGACCTGACGCTGGCCGCCGGGCCTGCGTCAGAACCTGTAGCGCAGGCCTTCCGGATGCCGCAGGGCGCAGCTAAACCGCAGGCAATGCGCTGCGGATCAGCAGGTTGACGTGCTCCGGCTGCTCGTGCACGACCCAGTGGGTGCCGTCCGGGATGCGCTCCAGGCGCAGGTCCGTGACAAAGTCCTCCAGGCCATTGAGCAGGGATTTCGGCAAGGCGCGGTCGCGTTCGCCCCAGATCACCAGCGTCGGCACGCGGATGACGAACCTGGCCGGATCGAGCTTTGACAGATCCGGCCCCGCGTCGCCGTCGGCCGGCGGCCGCATCGGCGACGCGCGGTAGAAATTGACGCCGCCGGTCAGCGGATGCACGCCCCCTTCACCCTCTCCACCCTCTTCGCCAGGCTGCGACCACGCGGCGTGGTAGCGCTCGCGTGTCTGCGGCGTGTACCACGCGGCCGGCTTGCCGTCGGCATCGGCAAGCATGCGGTCCAGCAGCGCAAAGTCGTTGGCGGCCAGTGCCTTCTCCGAACCCGACTTGCGCAGCCAGTTCATGTAGGCGGAGGCGGCCTGCTGCTCCGGATCGGTGGCCAGCGCGCGCGCGAACAGGTACGGGTGCGGCGAGTTGATGATGACGAGCTGGCGCACGAGCTGCGGGAACTGGATCGCCAGGTTCCAGCAGATCGCGCCGCCCCAGTCGTGCGCGACAACGATGGCCTGGTCATAGCCCAGCGCACCGATGAACTGCACCAGGTCTTCGACGATATGGCGCGGCCGATAGGACTCTACGTCGCCCGGCTTGCTCGACAGGTTGAAGCCGCGCAAGTCCGGCGCGACGGCGAAATGCGTGTGCCCGAACTCGGCCAGCTGGGCTTCCCACTCGTACCAGAACTCGGGGAATCCGTGCACGAACAGCATCAGTGGTTTGCCGCGCTCGCCTGCGCTGGCGTAGTGCAGCCGGGTGCCGTTGGGCAGGCTGGCGTACTGCAGGTGCCGGATGACGGCGGGGGCGGCCATGGTGGTCTCCATGTGCGTGGTTCCTCGTTGGTGGCGTTGGCGCGTCAGCCGCGCAGCGCGGCCACGAGGCCCGCACGGACTTCGGGCTTGTCGGCAAAGGGATCGCCGGGGTTGCGCGGCCCGACGATGTCCTCGAAGCGCTGGCGCACCGGCGCCAGTGCCTGCGGATGCGAATAAATATAGAAGCTATCGGCGCGGATGGCATCGAAGGTTTTCTGCGCCACCTCGGCCGCGGTCACCTTGCCCGAGCCGACGGCCTTGTCCGACAGCGCCTGCGACACCAGCTGCGAACGCGTGGGCGGCGCCTGGTTGGCCAGCTCCGCCGGCCGGTTGCGCTGCGACTGGTTGATGCCGGTCGGCACGAAATACGGGCACAGTACCGAGCAGCGCACCTGCTCGCTGACCAGGCCGAGGTCCTGGTACAGCGTTTCCGACAGCGACACCACGGCGTGCTTGGACACGTTGTACACGCCCATCGCCGGCGGGTTGAGCAAGCCCGCCATCGACGCGGTGTTGACGATATGGCCCTGGTACGACGGGTCCTTCTCCGCGGCGGCCAGCATCAGCGGGGTGAAGATGCGCACGCCGTGGATCACGCCGTAGAGATTGACGCCCAGCACCCACTCCCAGTCCTGCAGCGAGTTTTCCCAGACCAGTCCGCCGGCGCCCACGCCGGCATTGTTGAACAGCAGGTTGACCTGCCCGAACGCCTCCATCGCCGCGTCGGCCAGCGCCTGCACCTGCTCGGCGCGCGACACGTCGGTGCGCAGCCCGATCACCGGGACGTTGCGCGCCTTGAATTCGGCCACGGTCGCGTCCAGCGCGTCTTCCTGCACGTCGGCCAGCACCAGCTTCATGCCGAGATCGGCGCCGATGCGGGCGAATTCCTTGCCAAACCCCGAAGCACCACCGGTGATGACGGCTACCTTGTTGGAAAAATCCTTCATGTCGTCTGTCCTGTCGCGTGAAATCAATAGGAGAAGGGCCGCGCGCAGCGGCGCAGCGCAGCACCGGTTCAGGCGGCGCGCTGTACCTGGTAGCCCTGCCGCGGGAAGTGCACGTTGAGCGCGCCCGCGCGCGGGTCCTGCCGGCGCAGCGTGACGCGGTGCGGGCCCAGTGCCAGCAGCACGCCGGCCACGGGGTCGCGCGCGTAGTCGGTGGGCGTGACCGTGACCGGGTCGCCCGGCTGCAGGCCTTCGCCCTCGCGCACGCCTTCGTCGAGCGCCACCGGATCTGCGCTACGCGCCATGCCGATGGCCTGCTCGCCATCGATCACGCGCGGACGCCCGTGGCCGAAGGTATTCATGCGCGCATACCAGGCCTGCAGCCTGGGATAGGCCTCCAGCATCTGGGCCAGAGCGCCGGCGCGGCGGATAAACCAGAGGTTGTGGTACAGCGAGAAGTCCGCCACGGACAGCAATGGCCCGGCCACATACTCAACGCCCGCGGCGAACTGCGTTTCGACCCTGCCAAAGGTCTCGTGCAACTGCGCGGTGGCCTCGGGCAGCGGCATGCGCAGCGCGTTGGTGTCGCCGCGCATGGCCTTGCGGTCGGCGACAAACGCCTGGATCTGCGCGGGCGACAGATGGCCCAGCATGCTGGCGACGCCGGCCGGCTGGAACACGTAGGTCGCGGCAGCGGTGAACAGCGCACTGTCGAACCACGCCGCCATCATGCGTGCCGCCGCGGCCTGCGTGGGCGGATACAGCGGCGTGGCCGGGGCCAGCTGGTCGATGACTTCGCAGATCAGTGCCGTGTCGCAATAAATGTCGGCGCCGACCTGCATCACCGGCGTGCGACGGTAGCCGCCGGTCAGCGCCAGCAGGTCGGGCTTGGGCAGGATGGCCGGGATTTCCACCGCCTGCCACGCCAGGCCCTTGGCGCCCAGCAGCAGCCGTACCTTTTCCGAGAACGGCGAGGTTGCGTACTGGTGAAGGATGATGTCTGCCATGCGTGCCACCTCACGGTTGTTGATCGACTGCAGGGATGGCCGCCATGCGGCGGCCGCATTGCAATGCCTTCCGCAGGCCGCTCAGTCCAGCAGGTCGGGCTGTTCCTTGACGATGCGCGCGTACAGCGGCTGGAACTGGAACCAGCCCGCCTGCGCCGTGCCGACGATCGAATACGCCTGCCGTGCGGCAGCGTCGGCAATCACCTTCAGCGGCGCCTGCGTGCGCGCCGCGGCCGCTTCGGCCAGCAGCTGCACCTGGCAGGAGCGTTCCATGGTGATGAACCACCACGCCGCTTCGTCCACGGTCTTGCCGACCGTCAGCAGGCCGTGGTTCTGCAGGATCGCCGCCTTGTTCTGGCCGAGCGCGTTGGCGATGCGCTGGCCTTCGTCCAGCTCGACCACCACGCCGCCAAAGTCGTCATAGACCGCGTGGTCGTTGTAGAACGCGCACACGTCCTGCGTCAGCGCATCGAGCGGGCGGCCGAGCGTCGACCAGGCGCGGCCATAGGTGCTGTGCGAGTGCGCGGCGGCGACCGCGTCGGGGCGGGTCTGGTGCACGCGCGAATGGATCGCAAAAGCCGCGGCATTGACCGGGTAATCGCCCTCCACCACGTCGCCATGGTGGTCGCAGCGGATCAGGTTGGACACCTTGACCTGGCTGAAATGCACGCCGAAGGGATTGACCCAGAAGGTGTCGGGAAACTCGGGATCGCGCGCGGTGATATGGCCGGCCACGCCCTCATCGAAGCCGAATTTCGAGAACAGCCGGAAGGCGGCGGCCAGGCGCTGCTTGCGGTGCAGGCGCTCCTCGCCCACGGTGGCGAACTGCGGCGGCCGCGGCAGGTTGCGGTAGCGGGCCTTGACCTCTTCAGGCAGGCCGGCGCCGATATCGTCGCTAGTGTCTTGCTGGACTTGCGGAACTTGCGGGGCATTCATGGGTGTCTCCTCCTCTTTCTTGCCTGCGCTGTCTTGCCTGCACTGTCTTGCCTGCGTTCGCTGCGCGGCACGCCCGTGGGGACGCGGCGTGCCGGTGCTGCATTCAGACCAGCTTGACCAGCTGCTTGCCGAAGTTCTTGCCCTTGAGCAGCCCCATGAAGGCTTCCGGCGCGCTGGCCAGGCCTTCGGCAATGCTCTCGCGGAACTTCAGCTTGCCCTGCGCGACCGCGGTGCCCAGCTCCTTCAGCGCCTGCGGCCAGACTTCCATGTGCTCGGATACGATAAAGCCCTCGATGGTCAGGCGCGAGACCAGGATCAGCTGCGGGTTCTTCAGCGGCAGCGGCTGACCGTCATAGCCGGCGATCATGCCGCACATGGCGATGCGGCCGAAGGCGTTCATGCGCGACAGCACTGCGTCGAAGATCTCGCCGCCGACGTTCTCGAAATAGCCGTCGATACCGTCTGGCGTGGCTTCCTTGAGCATGGTGTAGAGCTCTTTCGGGTCTTTTGCCGCCTTGTAGTCGATACAGGCGTCGAAGCCCAGCTCATTGACCACGTAGTCGCACTTGTCCTTGCCGCCGGCAAAGCCCACCGCGCGGCAGCCCGCCAGCTTGGCCAGCTGGCCCACCACGCTGCCGACCGCGCCCGACGCGGCGCTGACCGCGATGGTCTTGCCCGCCTTGGGCTGGATGATCTTGTTCAGGCCATACCACGCGGTCACGCCCGGCATGCCGACCGAACCAAGGTAGGCCGACAGCGGGATATGCGTGGTATCGACCGGCTGCAGGCCGGTGCCGTCGCTGACGCCCATTTCCTGCCAGCCGAACATGCCGACCACCTTGTCGCCCGGCTTGAACTTGCTGTTTTTGCTTTCCACCACTTCGCCGACGGTGCCACCGATCATCACTTCATTAAGCGGCTGCGGCGCGGCATACGACTTGCTGTCGTTCATGCGGCCGCGCATGTACGGGTCGAGCGACAGGTAGTGGTTGCGCACCAGCACCTGGCCGTCGGCGATCTGCGGCACGGGCACCTCTTCCAGCCGGAAATTGGCCGGCGTCACCGCGCCCTCGGGACGCGAGGCCAGGACGATGCGCTTGAATGTGTTGGACATGGTCGGGTTCCTTCCAATGGGAGATGGAAACTGCATGGAAACTGCTAATGCGGGGCACGAACCGCCCCACATGTCCTGGCGCCGGCGCTCAGCCGTCGGCGCCGGTATCGGTTTCGCCCGGGCGCTGCGGCGGCATGCGCCGGATGTACTTGAACGTGCCCGAGCCGCGCGCCACGGTCTTGCCGTCGGCATCGACAATCTCCGCCTCGCAGAACACCATGGTGGTGGTGCGGTGCACGGTGGTGCCGCGCGCGGTCAGCTGGCCGCGGCCCGGCGCCATGAAGCTGCTCTTCATCTCGATGGTCACCACGCCACGGCCATCGGCATCGCTGCTGCGGCCGGCCACCGCCATGGCCACGTCGAGCAGCGTCATGATCACGCCGCCGTGGGCCATGTCCCAGCTGTTCTGGTGGCGTTTTTCAACCGGCAGCGAGATCTCGCTGCGCCCGCTCTCTGCAACGCTACAGGTCACGCCGAGGTCGGCAAGGAAGGGGATATGGCTCAGGGAGCCGGTGTACTGGTTCATGGCAATGCGAGTCGAAGTGGGGGCTGGAGAGGCGCCGGCGGCAGCTTGCCCGCCGGCGCCGATCCCGCATTATTGCCGCAAACGCCGGCAGTCGTTCAGACCGCGCTCAAACCGCGCTGACGCCGCCGTCGACCGCCAGGATCTGCCCGGTGATGTGCTTGCCGGCATCGCTGGCGAACAGCAGCGCCGCGCCCTTGAGGTCTTCGTCGTCGCCCAGGCGGTGCAGCGGCACGCCGGCACACATCGCTTCGACGCCCATGCGCTCCAGCGAGCCCTTGGTCATCTTGGACGGGAAGAAGCCCGGCGCCAGCGCGTTGACAGTGATGTTGTGCTCGCCCCACTCGCCCGCGAGCGTGCGGGTGAAGTTGACCACCGCTCCCTTGGACGTGTTGTAGGCGATGGTCTCCATCGATCCCGGCGGATTGCCGGCCAGGCCCGCGATCGACGCCACGTTGATGATGCGGCCGTAGCGGCGCGGAATCATCGACAGCTTGCCGATGCGCTGGCTCAGCAGGAACAGGCCGCGGATATTCAGGTTCATCACCTTGTCCCAGGCCTCCACCGGATGGTCTTCCGCCGGGGCGCCCCAGGTGGCGCCGGCGTTGTTGACCAGGATGTCGACGTGGCCAAGCCTGGCGATGGCTTCGTCGGCCAGGCGGGCAATCTCGGACTCCTGCGAGCCATCGGCGGCGATCCAGTCGGCCTCGATGCCGAGGCCCTTCAGGTGTTCCTGCGCCGCGCGCAGCTCGTCGGCCTTGCGTGCCGACAGCACGATACGCGCGCCCTGCTCGCCCAGTGCCTCGGCGATCTGCAGGCCAAGGCCGCGCGAGCCGCCGGTGATCAGCGCGGTCTTGCCCTTCAGGTCAAACAGTTGCTGGATGGTGCGCATGTGTCTCTTCCTCGGTTGTCTTTGAATGATGTAGTCAGCGGTCAGAACCAGGCGTCCTGCATGTCCAGCGTGGTTCGGTCGAGCGATGCCAGCAAATCGAGCTGAGGGCCGACCCTGGGCAGCTCGAAGCGGAAGAAGTACGCCGCCGCGGCCAGCTTGCCGCGATAGAAGTCCTGGTCTTCCTTGCCGCCCGCCTGCGCCAGCGCGGCCTGTGCCAGCAGTGCCTGCTCCAGCCAGATCCACGCGACCACCACGTGGCCGAAGGCTTCGAGGTAGACCGAGGCGTTGGCCAGCGTCACATTGGAGTCGCCGGCGCTCCACAGCGTCTGCGTCACTTCGGCCAGGCGCCGGGTTGCGGCGCCGAGCGCGCGCGCCTGCCGCGCCAGCTCGGCATCGTCCGCGGCGAGCGCGCGGCCGATGGTGGCCTGCACGCGCTCGCCCAGCAGCTTGAACGCGGCGCCATCCTTCATCACCACCTTGCGGCCCAGCAGGTCCAGGCCCTGGATGCCATGCGTGCCCTCGTGGATCGGGTTCAGGCGGTTGTCGCGGTAGAACTGCTCGACGTTGTATTCGCGGGTGTAGCCATAGCCGCCATGCACCTGGATCGCAAGGTTGTTGGCCTCCAGGCACCATTGCGATGGCCAGCTCTTGGCGATCGGGGTCAGGATGTCGAGCAGCAGCGCCAGGCGCGCATGCGCTTCCTGGTCGCCCGCGGCGGCCGCGGCTTCTTCCTCGTCCACCAGCCGCGCGCAATACAGGTTCAGCGCCAGGCCGCCCTCGACATAGCTCTTCTGCGCCAGCAGCATGCGGCGGATATCGGCGTGCTCGACCAGCTTCACCTGCGGGCTGGCGGCATCCTTGCCGCCGGGGCCGACGGGGCGGCCTTGCGGACGGTTGCGCGCATAGTCCAGCGCGTGCAGGTAGCCGGTATAGCCCAGCATCACCGCGCCCAGGCCCACGCCGATGCGCGCCTCATTCATCATGTGGAACATGCAGGCCAGGCCCTTGTGCGGCTCGCCCACCAGATAGCCGATGGCACCGGCCTTGCCGCCCGGCTTGTACTTCATGCCTTCGCCGAAATTCAGCAGGCAGTTGGTGGTGCCGCGATAGCCCATCTTGTGGTTCAGGCCGGCCAGCACCACGTCGTTGTGCTCGCCCAGCGAGCCGTCTTGGTTGACCAGGTACTTGGGCACGATGAACAGCGAGATGCCCTTCACGCCCGGGATCAGCTTGCCGTCCCGGCCGGGGATCTTGGCCAGCACCAGGTGGACGATGTTGTCCGACAGCTCGTGCTCGCCCGCGGAAATCCACATCTTGTTGCCGCGCAGGCGGTATTGCGCGCCCAGCGGCGATTCGCCCTCATACTCGGCGCGCGTCGTGATATCCGACAGCGACGAGCCGGCCTGCGGCTCCGACAGGCACATGGTGCCGAAGAAGCGCCCTTCCATCTCCGGCTTGACGAAGGTCTCGACCTGCGCCGGCGTGCCGTGCGTCAGCAGCAGGTTGGCGTTGCCGATGGTCAGGAACGGGTAGGAGCTGGTACCGACGTTGGCGCCCTTGAAGTAGGCGAAGCCGGCCTTTTCCACTACCACCGGCAGCTGCATGCCGCCCAGTTCGTAGTCCTGCCCGGCGGCCATCAGGCCGGCCTCGCAGAAGGCCTTCAGCGCGGTGCCGACCTCGGGAATGATGGTGACGGTCTCGCCGTCGAATTCGGGTTCCTGCTGGTCGTTCTTCTTGTTGTGCGGCGCGAACAGGTCGGTGGCGATCTTCTCGCAGGTGTCCAGCGCGGCGTCGAAGGTCTCGCGCGAGTGGTCGGCGTAGCGCGGGATGCGGGTCAGCTCGTCGACCTTGAGCCATTCATACAGAATGAAGTTCAGGTCGCGACGGGAAAGGATCATCGACATGGTGTCTCCATGCGGCGCACTGCTTGGTGCGCCGTGAATTCTTGTTGCCTTCTTGTGCGAACCGCCCCCGCATTGAATCGCACCGCATGTGTGCTCCCTCTCCCGCTTGCGGGAGAGGGTTGGGGTGAGGGCCGGCGGGACGACGAAGTAGAGGCCGGTGGTATGCCACCGCCTGCCCTCACCCCCTGCCCCTCTCCCGCAAGCGGGAGAGGGGAGCAAACCGGCAGCGTGCCGGTTTTGTCGGCAGTTACAGGACTTCGAACAGACCAGCAGCACCCTGCCCGCCGCCGATGCACATGGTCACCACCACATACTTCACCCCACGGCGCTTGCCTTCGATCAGCGCATGGCCGACCAGGCGCGCACCCGACACGCCGTACGGGTGGCCCACCGCGATGGCGCCGCCGTTGACGTTGAGGCGATCCATCGGGATGCCGAGCTTGTCGGCGCAGTACAGTACCTGCACCGCGAAGGCTTCGTTCAGCTCCCACAGGCCGATGTCCTCGACCTTCAGGCCAGCCTTCTTCAGCAGCTTGGGCACCGCAAACACGGGGCCGATGCCCATCTCGTCCGGCTCGCAACCGGCCACGGCAAAGCCGCGGAACACGCCCAGCGGCTGCAGGCCCTTGGCCTCGGCCACGCGCGCGTTCATCACCACGGCCGCCGAGGCACCGTCCGAGAACTGCGAGGCATTGCCGGCGGTGATCACGCCACCCGGCACCGCGCTGCGGATCTTGGCCACGCCTTCCAGCGTGGTGTCGGCGCGGATGCCTTCGTCGCGGTCGATGGTCACTTCCTTCGTCACCAGCTGTCCGGTGGACTTGTCGGCGACGCCGGCGAGCACCGTCATCGGCACGATCTCGTCCTTGAACTTGCCGGCTTCCTGCGCGGCGGCGGCGCGTTGCTGGCTGCGCACGCCATATTCGTCCTGGCGCTCCTTCGAGATGCTGTAGCGCTTGGCCACGTTCTCGGCGGTCTGCAGCATGTTCCAGTAGATTTCCGGCTTGTTCTTCACCAGCCAGCTTTCCTGGATCATGTGGCGGTTCATTTCCTGCTGCACGCAGGAGATGCTTTCCACGCCGCCGGCGACGAAGATGTCGCCTTCATTGGCGATCACGCGCTGCGCGGCCATGGCGATGGTCTGCAGGCCCGACGAGCAGAAGCGGTTGACGGTGGCGCCGGGGACGGTGACCGGGCAGCCGGCGCGCAGTGCGATCTGGCGCGCGATGTTGGCGCCGGTGGCACCTTCCGGGTTGGCGCAGCCCATCAGCACGTCTTCCACTTCGGCGGCGTCGATCTTGGCGCGGGCGATCGCATGCTGGACCGCATGGCCGCCCAGGGTGGCGCCGTGGGTCATATTGAAGCCGCCCTTCCAGCTCTTGGCCAGGCCGGTCCGTGCGGTAGATACGATGACTGCTTCGTTCATGTGTTGCTCCTCGGAATCTTGTGTCGTTCAGTTCGGTGGTTTGGTTCAGCCCTGGCCCTTGAGCACATCCGCGGACATCACGCGCGCGACGCCGGCGGCGCCGAGGTCCTGCCATGCTTTCGCCAGCGACCCTTGCAGGTCGATGGCCCGGCACGCATCCTCGATCACCGCGGCCTCGAAGCCGGCGGCGCGCGCATCGAGCGCGCTCCATGCCACGCAGTAGTCCGTCGCCAGCCCGGCGCAGAACACGCGCTTCACGCCATGCTCGCGCAGGTAGCCGGCCAGCCCGGTACGCGTGGTGCGGTCCGCCTCAAGGAAAGCGGAGTAGCTGTCCACGTCGGCATGGTGGCCCTTGCGGATCACCAGCCGCGCGTGCGGCACGTGCAGGCCCGCATGCAGCGCGGCGCCGGGCGTGTCCTGCACGCAGTGCACCGGCCACAGCACCTGCTCGCCATACGGCAGCGTGAGCATCTGGAACGGCTGCGTGCCGGCATGGTTGGCCGCAAACGAGACGTGCGCGGCCGGATGCCAGTCCTGCGTCACCACCACATGCCCGAACGCGCGCGCCAGCCGATTGATGACGGGCACCACCTCATCGCCGTTGGGCACGGCAAGCGCGCCGCCCGGCATGAAGTCGTTCTGCACGTCGATCACCAGCAGGCAATCGTCCGGTCCGATGGTGGTGTTCATGGCCGCTCCTTGCTGAACCCTCTTGGCAAATTAACCGTTGAAACCCTTGCCTTCGTCCGCCAGCTTCTGCAGCAGCGGCGCGACCTGCCAGGCTTCGCCGTGGTAGCCCTTGGCGTAGCGCTTCATTGCCAGCGCCACGTTGTACAGGCCGACCTGGTCCGCATACAGCATCGGGCCGCCGCGGAACAGCGGGAAGCCGTAGCCGGTCAGGTACACCATGTCGATATCCGAGGCCTTGGAAGCAATACCCTCTTCCAGGATCTTGGCGCCTTCGTTGACCAGCGCGAACACCAGGCGCTCGACGATCTCTTCGTCCGAGATCTTGCGGCGCGTCAGCCCCAAGTCCTTGGAGTGCTGCACGATCATGTCGTTGACCTGCTGGTTCGGGTACGGCTTGCGGTCGCCCGCCTTGTAGTCGTACCAGCCCGCGCCGGTCTTCTGGCCGTAACGGCCCATCTCGCACAGCAGGTCGGCGGTCTTCGAGTACTGGATCTCGGGCTTGTCGACGGCGCGGCGCTTGCGGATGGCCCAGCCGATGTCGTTGCCGGCCAGGTCGCCCATGCGGAACGGGCCCATGGCGAAACCGAACTTCTCGATGGCCTTGTCGACCTGCTCGGGCAGCGCGCCCTCGTCCAACAGGTAGCCGGCCTGGCGGCTGTACTGCTCGATCATGCGGTTGCCGATAAAGCCGTCGCACACGCCCGACACCACCGCGGTCTTCTTGATCTTCTTGCCGATCTGCATAACCGTGGCCAGCACGTCCTTGCCGGTCTTCTCGCCGCGCACCACTTCCAGCAGCTTCATCACGTTGGCCGGGCTGAAGAAGTGCATGCCGACCACGTCCTGCGGACGCTTGGTGAACGAGGCGATCTTGTTCACGTCCAGCGTGGAGGTGTTCGAAGCCAGGATCGCGCCCTGCTTCATCACTTCGTCCAGCTTCTTGAAGACGATTTCCTTGACGCCCATTTCCTCGAACACGGCCTCGATGACCATGTCGGCGTCCTTGATGTCGTCATAGGACAGCGTGGTGCTCAGCAGGCCCATGCGCTGCTCTACCTTCTCCTGCGTGAGCTTGCCCTTCTTGGCGCTGTTTTCGTAGTTCTTGCGGATGATGCCGACGCCGCGGTCCAGCGCTTCCTGCTTGGTTTCCAGGATCGTGACCGGGATGCCGGCGTTGAGGAAGTTCATGCTGATGCCGCCGCCCATGGTGCCGGCGCCGATCACGGCAACCTTCTCGATCTTGCGCACGGGGGTGCCTTCGGGCACGTCGGGGATCTTGCTGGCGGCACGCTCGCCAAAGAAGGCGTGGCGCAGCGCGCGCGATTCCGGCGTGGTCACCAGGAACAGGAAGCCCTCGCGCTCTTCCTTCAGGCCTTGCTCGAACGGCTTGAGCGAGCCGGCCACCGCTTCCAGGCACTTCAGCGGCGCCGGGAAATTCTTGGCCATCGCGGCCACGGTGTTGCGGGCGAAGCCGAGATAGCCTTCGGGGTTCTCGTGGCGCACCTTCAGGTCGCGCACCTTCGGATGCGGGCCGCTGGCGGCGCCGACGTTCTGCGCGAACTTGACCGCCGCGGGCAGCACGTCACCCTCGACGATTTCATCGAACAGCTTGGTGCCGGCGAACTTCTCGGACAGCACCGGGGTGCCCGACACGATCATGTTGGCGGCGGCCTCCAGGCCGATCACGCGCGGCAGGCGCTGGGTGCCGCCGGCGCCGGGCAGCAGGCCCAGCTTCACTTCCGGCAGCGCGATCTGCGCGCCCTTGGACGCCACGCGGTAGTTACAGCCCAGCGCCAGTTCCAGCCCGCCACCCATGGCGACCGAGTGCACGGCCGCGACCACGGGCTTGGACGACGCTTCCAGTACGCGGATCACCGAGTGCAGCGTCGGCTCCTGCATGGCCTTGGGGGTATTGAATTCACGGATGTCGGCGCCGCCCGAGAATGCCTTGCCGGCGCCGGTAATGACGATGGCCTTGACGGCGGCATCGTCCAGCGCACGGGTCATGCCTTCGACGATGCCAAGACGGGTGCTGTGACCCAGGCCGTTGACAGGGGGATTGTCGAGCGTGATGACGGCTACACCGTCCTGAACCTGATACTGCGCTGTCATGCTGGTTCCTTTTACAAAAGTTTGTCTCGGGATTCGAATTCTCGAATTATTGTTTTGCTGCTGGGTGCAGGGGTGATTGGCACAGGGTTAACCCGCCGCGGTTACCGCTTGCCACAAGCCTTCCGGGGCTTGGGCGAAACAAGCATACACAAAATAGCACGGTCGTTCAATTTCAATTTCACGGGTTTTTGTGGGGCATGCGTGGGGCGAATTTCGGCCTGTAGCGTGGTGCATGGAGGCGGGAGCTTGGGCGTGCGGGAGACCGTTTGCTGATGGCGCATCAGGCACATTGGTGAATGTAGCGAGCGCTGGCTCTAGATTAGTATGGGATTTGGAAATGGGGATTTGGGGTTGGGCGCTGGGGTGGCTGCTGGCGGCGGCGGGTGGCGGCTGGCGGCGGCGGGGGCTGCTGGTGACATGCTGTTGGCCGTTGAACCGCCTGGTTCCGCCCTCCTGGGCGGGTCACTTATATGAACGCGCCCCGTTTGCAAGGTAAGACGACCATTCTGGCTTGAGCAGGACTGGTTGCAGACTTATATCCGGCCTTGCGGTGCAGGCGAGCCTGCGGGCCTTCATGGATATGCGCCGGGAGCGTCCCTATCTTTTTGTCGTGCTTTGAGGCACCTGTTACCCGTTGGGCTTGCGCTCCCGCGGTCCGACCTGTCTTGCCATGAGGTTCATCTAACCGTCGCAACCTGTGGGACGGGTCCTGCCTTCTTTCCTCCTTGCCAGCCCGGCCTGCCATCAGGCAGGCCTGACCGAGACGTAGTCTCGGTCATAAGCCCGGTCATGCGCCAGCAGGGCCCAGAGCGTGCGGGCCATCTTGTTGGCCATGGCGACGGCCACGACGTTGCCAGGGCGGCGCTGCGCGAGCGTCAGAGGCCAGCCGGGCTGGTTCTTTCGACGCAGATGGCTCAGCACGGCCCGGGCACCGTGAATGAGCAAAGTGCGCAAGTAGGGGTCACCGCGTTTGCTGATGCTCCCGAGCCAGACCTTGCCGCCGGTGCCGGTCTGTTTAGGCACCAGTCCCAGATAGGCGGCCAGTTGCCGGCCGGACTTGAAGGTGCGGACATCGCCAATGGTGGCGACCATGGCCGTGGCGGTGAGCATGCCGATGCCAGGGATGGCGAGAATGGTCTGGCAAGCCTGGTTCTGCCGCCCCCAGGCGTCGATCCGCTGGTCGAGGCGGGCGATTTCGGCATCGAGCCGCTCGATGCTCTGCAATTGCTCACGCACGAACTCGAACAGCAGGGGCGGCACGCTCTGCTCGATGTCGAGCATGTGCTGCACGATCTCGTGCAGGCCGGTGCGCAGTCCACGGGGGAAGTGGACGCCGAATTCGAACAGCGTGCCGCGCAGCTGGTTGACCAGCATGGTGCGCATCTTCACGCGCAGCCGGCGCATGGCGTGCAGACTGAGCACGCACTGCTGCGGCTCGGTCTTGGGCGCCACGATCGGCATGCCGGGCTGCTGCGCCGCGGTCCAGATGGCCTTGGCGTCGGCGGCATCAGTCTTGTTGGTTTGCACAAACGGACGCACGTAGTTGGCGTGCAGCAACATTGGCTCGTGGCCGAGGCTGCAAAGTTGGCGGGCCCACCAGTGAGCGCTGCCGCACGCTTCGAGCGCCACCCGTGCAGGCTGCCGCTTGGCGAGGAACTCGATCAGTTGCTGCCGGCTGAAGCGGCGATTAACACACTTGCCGTCGGACTCGACCCAATAGAGCTGGAATACAGTCTTTGCAATGTCCAGGCCGTAAGTCGTAGTATTCATTTCGGGTCCCTCCATCCTGTGTGGACTGTGAGAACTTCCACTCTGGCACATTGATGCCGTTTCGCGATGGGGGCCCCCCTTTCCTCAGACACCTCCCCGCATGCTCTCACTGAACTACGCTCTCATTGACGGCAGGTAGGGGGAACGGGGCGCGTTCATTCCATCTTTTTGGCCGAGCGCCAAAAAGTAACCAAAAAACGCGTCGCCTGAGCGGCTGGCTATCAAGTTGGCGGCGTGGGTGGTTCGGGCGGTGGTGATTTCCGCTTGGGCTTGGTGGCCGTTCGACCCTGCTAACGCCAGGTGATTCAGGGCCTGTGCCTGACGTTAACCGGTTATTGAACGATCTCCATGCCGGGCGTAGGCCGCCTGCTAGAAGCCTCATCGGTGGGACGCCTTCGGCTGCGCTACGCGCGGGCCCAAGGTGGCAGAGCGGCCGAAAGCGCTCTGGTCATTGCCGTCGCCGCCCAGCGAGCGAAGCAATGCGGGTTCGGGCCAGGACACCTCACCCGCGAAACTGAGCCGCGCGCAGCGCAGCCGTAGGCGATGACGCGATACCGCAGGCAGCAGGCGGCCTACACCCGTCCTGGGGATGGTTCAAAAGTCGGGAATCGTCAGGCACCCACACTCACTCACCTGGCGTAGCAGGCTGGCACCGCGACCACCTCTCACTGAGACCAATAACGCCCATACATCAAGAAGCGCCAAATTGGCCCAGCCAGCCGCTAGGCGACGCGCTTTTTGGTTACTTTTTGTCGCTCGGACAAAAAGTGACCCGCCCAGGAGGGCGGAACCAGGCGGTTCAAAAGCCGACAGCATGTCACCAACAGCGACAGCGCGGCGCCTCAAAACCCGACAGCATGTCACCAACCGCGACATAGTAGGCACAGAGCACTGGCACCAGCGAAAACAGCCCGCCTCCCATAAATCACAGGAAACGGGCCGCATTGAATTATCAAAAAATTAGAACTTGAAGTTAGCCGTCAACATCCCAAACCGCCCAGCACCCAGCGCACCGTAGTGGTTATGCGCCTTGGTGTAATAGGTCTTGTCAAACAAGTTCTGCACATTCAACTGCAACGACAGATTCTTGTTGACGCGATAAGCCGCCATCAGGTCAAACCGCCAGTACGACGGCACATACAGCGAGTTGGCCGGATTGGCATACACCTTGTCGACATAGTACGCACCACCGCCAACCGTCAGCGCCGGCAGCACCTGATAGGTCGTCCACAGGCTGAAGCTGTTCTTGGGCGTATTGGGGAACTGGTTCCCGTTGTTGGCCGCGTTCGCAGCCTGCGGGCCGTTATCGATCAGTTCGCTGTTCAGGTACGTATAGCCGCCGAACAGGCCCCACTTGTCCGTCAGGTTGCCGGCAAAGCCCAGCTCGAAGCCCTTCACACGCTGCTTGCCGGCATTGACGGTCGTGTTGGCATCAACCGCCACGCGCGCATTGTTCTTCTCGATCTGGAAGATCGCACCAGTCAGCGACAGCCGCTTGGCCAGCAGATCCCACTTGGTGCCGATTTCCACCGAGCGCGCCGTTTCCGGCTCCAGGTTGCGCTGCGCCGCCGTGATGTTGTCGGCGCCGTCGCCGTTGGTCGAACCCGGCGGCGTCGACGAGGTGCCATATGACACATAGATGCTGCCGTACTCGACCGGCTTGTAGACCACGCCCGCCTGGTAGTTGAAGAAATTCGACTTGTTGCGGATGTCCACCTGCGCCACGGCCGCGCCCGTGTTCGGGTTGGTATAGGCGTTGGTGAAAGCGTGCGTGTCGTAGCTGTCGTAGCGAACGCCACCGTTGATCATCCACTGCTTGGTGATCTCGACCGTATCGAACAGGTAGACCGAGCGGGTATTGGTCGTAGTGGTCGTGGTGAAGGGCATCTTGGTGATGGTGCCGCGCCACGGGTCGTTCGGGTTCGGGTTGGCCAGCGACGTGCAGTCGAAGCTTGCCAGCAGCGACGCGTTGCAGATGCCCGGGACAGTCGGCAAACTCCGCGTAGGATTGCTCGCAGGATTGGCCGAAAGGACGTTGTACGGCGTGTTGTCGGTATCGTCGCGGCTGAACTCGAAGCCGAACAGCACGCTGTGCTTCAGGCTGCCGGTCTCGAACTTGGCGGTCAGGTCGGTCTGGTTGGTCAGCGTCTCGGTGGCGGAGTCGCGGTTCTTGGTGTTGCGCCAGACAAAGCCGCGCGGCACGTTGCCGCGGCTGTCGTCAGGGTTGGTGACGATGTAGTCGTTGGTGGCGCGGCCCCAGCGCGTGGTGTTGCTGAAGACCAGGCCGTTGCGGAAATCATGCTGGACCGTGGCCGTGGCGATATTGCTCTGTGTCTTCTGGAAATCGCGGTCGGTCAGGCCGTAGAAGTTGTTGCGGTCAACGTTTGCGGGCTGCGACGGGTTGGCCTTGGACGACTGGCTGGCCGGGCGCGAGTACGGAATGCTGTAGTCCGGCATGCCGTTGCCCTGCAGATGGTAGTACGACAGCGTGACCTTTGTATCGGACTTCATGCCGAACGTCACCGACGGCGCAAAGCCCCATGAGTTCTGGTCGACCTCGTCGCGGCCCGGCACGTTGGCGGTATAGCCCAGCGCGTTCAGGCGCACGGCGGTGTTGTCGTTGATCACGTAGTTGCCGTCGGCCGTGGCGCGGAAGTACGAGTCCGTGCCCACGCCGATCGAGCCCTGCGCGAAGTTCTCAGCCTGGGGCAGCTTCGACACGATATTGATCATGCCGCCGGCCGAGCCCTTGCCGCCGTAGGCCGAGCTGGGGCCCTTGATGACTTCGATGCTTTCGATGTTGAAGGTGTCGCGGGTCTGCGAAGCGGTATCGCGCACGCCGTCGACATAGATGCTCGACATCGAGTCGAAACCGCGGATGAAAGGACGGTCGCCGATCGGGTTGCCGCCTTCGCCGGCGCCGAAGGTAATGCCGGGCGTGGTGCGCAGCGCGTCCTGCAGCGAGTTCGAGCCCGACTGCCGGATCACCTCGGTCGGCACGACGGTCACGGACTTGGGCGTGTCGAGCAGCGGCGCGGTGAACTTGGGCGACTGCGCCTCTTCCACCTTGTAGCCATCGTCGCGCTTGCCGGTCACGGTGACCCGTTCCAGCGTCACCGGCGCAGCCTGGCCGGTGGCGGCGACGACAGGCTGGCTCCCCTGCGCCGATGCACCCTGCATGGCAAACGCTGCGACGGCGCCTGCCAGTGCAGCGGCGAGCGGGGTCAATTCAAACGACTTCTGGTTTCCTTTCACGGTCTTGCCTTCCCTGTGTTGTCTTGTAGTTCTTGACGCGAACAAGCGTGGTCAATGAAGACAAGCTCAAGGAAGCGCACCACCGTCGCCCGTGAATCAAGTCGTCCATCCCCGGCGGGCGATTATAGGGAGGTAGGAATCGAAGTACAAATGCGAATCATTCCCATTTTTGTGTTAAGACAAATTTACAACAGTGTTGCAAAGTGGCTTGTCCTCGACTGGAAATTTGAGTAGTCAACGACCTGAGAAGCACTAGTGACGCTCGGAGTTGAAGGAGCGCCTTTCCCGCGGCTGTCGTGAAACATGAAGTGACGCCGACGCTACGGGTGGCACCCGCAGCGCCGGCGGAAACGCTTAAACCTCCAGCCACTCCTTCCGGATCTGCGAGTTCGCCTTGAGTTCGCCGGGCGTGCCCTCGAACACGATATGCCCGTGCCCCATGACGTAGACCCGCTGCGAGATATCCAGCGCAATCGCCAGCTTCTGCTCGATCAGCAGCACCGAGACGCCCCGCTCCTTCAGCGTCTTCAGGTAGTCACCCACCAGCGCCACGATCATCGGCGCCAGCCCTTCGGTGGGCTCGTCGATCAGCACCAGGTCGGGATCGCCCATCAACGTCCGGCACAGCGTCAGCATCTGCTGTTCGCCGCCTGACAACACGCCCGCGGAGGTGTTCTCGCGTTCCCTGAGCCGGGGGAACATGTTGAACATGTCTTCCACCGACCAGCGCGGTTTGGGCTGCCGCGGGTTGCGCTTCTCGCCAAGCAGCAGGTTCTGCCGCACCGTCAGCGTCGGGAAGATGTCCCGGTTCTCCGGCACATAGCCGATGCCCAGGTGCGCGATCTCGAACGTGCGCCGCCCCAGGATCTCCTCGCCGCGGAACTTCACCGAGCCCTCGGCCTTGACCATGCCGAGGATGGCCTTGGCCATGGTCGAGCGCCCCACCCCGTTGCGCCCCAGCAGCGCCACGATCTCGCCTTCGTCGATATGCGCATCGACGCCATGCAGGATATGGCTCTTGCCGTAGTAGGCATGCAGGCCCGTGACTTCCAGCATCCGCTTGCCCATCAGTGCGCTCCTTCGGTGGTGTCTTCGTCCAGCGTGGTCCCCAGGTAGGCTTCCTTGACCTTGCGGTTGTTGCGGATCGCCTGCGGGGTATCGGTGGCGATCACTTCGCCGTAGACCAGCACCGAAATGCGGTCGGCCAGCCCGAACACCACGCTCATGTCGTGCTCCACCATCACCAGTGTCTTGCCGACGGTGACCTTGCGGATCAGTTCGACTGCATGGTCGGACTCGGAGCGGCTCATGCCCGCGGTAGGCTCATCCAGCAGGATCACCTCGGCACCACCGGCGATGGTGATGCCGATTTCCAGCGCGCGCTGCTCAGCGTAGGTCAGAAGGCCCGCCTGTGTATTGCGCCGGTGCTGCATGCCGATCAGTTCCAGCACCTCGTCGGCCCGCTCGCGCGCATCGCGCAAACCCGTCAGCCGGTGCCAGAACGAGTACTTGTAGCCAAGCGACCACAGCACCGCGCAGCGCAGGTTCTCGAACACCGACAGCCGATGGAAGATATTGGTGATCTGGAAGCTGCGCGACAGCCCCATGCGGTTGATCACGAACGGCTGCAGCCCGCCGATCTCATGCCCGTTCAGGCGCACCGTGCCGCTGGTGGGCGCAAAGCGGCCCGAGATCAGGTTGAAGGTGGTGGACTTGCCCGCCCCGTTGGGCCCGATCAGCGCGTGGCGCTCACCCTTCGGGATGCTCAGGTTCACGCCGCGGATAATCTCCGTCTGGCCGAACTTCTTGCGTACCTCGGTCAGTTCCAGTGCCGCCGTCATGCCGTGCCTCCCGCGATCTCCGCCTGCACCTTGTCCCATTCGGCGCGCGACGCGCGCACCGTCAGCCGCCATGCGGCCAGCCCCCCGGCCCACAGCACCGCCGCCACCGCCCATGGCGTCCACGTCGCCGCATCGAAGCCGACGCCGAACAGCTTCATGGCCGTGCCATTGGCGCTGTCGACCTGCACCTTGTAGACGAGTTCGACCGTCACGATCATCGCCACCAGCAGCACCACGCCGGCCGCGCCCGCCTTTGCATAAGAGGGCAGCATGCGGCGCAACCTGCCCTTCGCCGCCAGCGGCAGCTGCATCAGCAGCAGGCTGGCCAGGCCGCCCGGCACGAACATCACCATCAGCACGAAGAACAGGCCCAGGTACAGCAGCCACGCCTTGGTCAGGTCCGACAGCGCCACCGCGAACAGCACGAACACCACCGCCCCGATGATCGGCCCGAAGAACACGCCCGCGCCGCCGATGAACACCGCCAGCAGCACGCCGCCTGATCGCACCGCGCTGACGTTCTCGGCCGAGACGATCTCGAAGTTGATCGCCGCGAGCGCCCCGGAGATCCCGGCGAAGAACGCCGACAGCACCAGCACCAGGTAGCGCACGCGCTGGGTGTTGTAGCCGATGAACTCGACCCGCTCGGGGTTGTCGCGCACGGCGTTGGCGATACGGCCCAGCGGCGTCTGCGTCCACGCGTACATGGCCACCATCGACACCAGGCACCACACCGCGATCAGGTAGTAGACCTGGCGCCCGGGCCCGAAGGTGAGCCCCAAAAACGGGTCGCCGACCACGCGGTTGGTGGAGATGCCGCCCTCGCCGCCGAAGAACTCGGGGAACATCAGCGAGCTGGCGAACACCATCTCGCCGATGCCCATGGTGATCATGGCAAAGGTGGTGCCGGCCTTCTTGGTGGTGACATAGCCGAAGATCACGCCGAAGAACGCGCCGGCCAGCCCGCCCACCAGCGGCAGCATCGACACCGGCAGCCAGACCGTGCCGGCGCCGACCATGTTCAGCACGTGCACGGCAATGAAGGCGCCCAGCCCGGAATACACCGCATGGCCGAACGACAGCATGCCGGTCTGCCCGAGCAGCATGTTGTACGAGAGCGCAAAAATGATCATGATGCCCATCTGCGACATCAGCGTGATGGCGAAGCCCCCGGTAAACACCAGCGGCAGCACCAGCATGATGACGATGGTCAGGCTCCAGATTACCCAGCGCGCCAGGTTCAGCGGGCGGTAGCGCAGGGTGCGGCCGGTCGACACCGGCTCGCGCGGTTGTTGCATCGCTTGCTCCATGGCCTCAGCTCTCCCGGGTTCCCATCAGTCCACGCGGGCGGAAGATCAGCATCACCACCAGCAACAGGTACGGCAGCACCGGCGCCACCTGGGCCACCGTGAGCTTCCACAAGGCGTAGAACGGCGTGGCTTCGCTGACTGCCATGCCAAGGCTGCGCAACAGCCCCGCAAGCGAAGCGTCGATCGTGACCGCAAAGGTCTGCAGCACGCCAATCAATATTGACGCAATGAAGGCCCCCACCAGCGACCCCATGCCGCCGACCACCGCCACCACGAATACGATCGACCCGACCGCCGCCGCCATCGACGGCTCGGTGACGAAGGCATTGCCGCCGATCACGCCGGCCAGCCCCGCCAGCGCGGCGCCGCCGCCGAACACCATCATGAACACGCGCGGCACGTTGTGGCCCAGCGCCTCGACCATCTCCGGATGGGTCAGCGCGGCCTGGATCACCAGGCCGATGCGGGTGCGCGTCAGCACCAGGTAGATCGCCACCAGCATGCCCAGCGACACCAGCATCATGAAGGCGCGGTATTTGGGGAACGTCGAGGTGAACACCTGGAACAGCGGGCCTTCCAGTTCGGCCGGGATGCGGTAAGGCACCGCGGCCAGTCCCCACACCAGCTTGACGCCCTCTTCGATCAGGTAGGCCAGGCCGAAGGTGAACAGCAGCTCGGCCACGTGGCCGTACTTGTGCACCGTGCGCAGGCCGAAGCGCTCCACCAGCGCGCCCGCGCCAGCGACCAGCAGCGGCGCGAAGATCAGCGCCGGCCAGAAGCCGACCTTGCTGGCGATGGTGTAGGCGAAATACGCGCCCAGCATATAGAAGCTTGCGTGCGCGAAATTGAGCACGCCCATCATGCTGAAGATCAGGGTCAGGCCTGATGACAGCATGAACAGCAGCAGCCCGTAGCTGATGCCGTTGAGCAGGGAGATGACAAAGAATTCCACAGCGTGTCCTTCAAGCTGGTGCCGCCGCAGTGGGGTGCGTTGGCATCCGTCCGGTTGGATTTGGGGTGAGCGTCCCCCTCCGCAGGGCGCATGGCGCCCCGGACGCTACCGCTATCGATCCAGAAAGACCGAGAGTATGCAGGATCGGGCCGCCACGCTGTCACGCTGCATCACCTGCGCGTGTCATCGTGGCCGGCCCGACATGGACAGGATCAGCCCGGCCGCTTCATCTGGCAGGACGTCGGCTGCGCGGACACGTACTGGTCCATCTGCGCGTTGGTCTTCCAGCCGTACCCGGTGTTCTCCTGGTCGTACTTGATTTCCTTGCCGTCGATCTTGGTCCAGGTGGCCACCACCAGCGGCTGCTGGGCCTGGTGGTCGGTATTGCGCATCTCGACCAGGCCGTTCATGCTCTCGACCTTGATGCCTTCCAGCGCCTTGGCCACCTTGACCGGGTCGGTCGAGTTGGTGTCCTTGAACGCCTTGGACAGCATGGCGATGCCGGTGTAGGACGCCATCACGTAGAAGTCATCGTTGTACTTCTTCTTGAAGCCCTCGATGACGTCGGAGCCCTTGAACCCCTTGTTGTTGGGGTTGTAGTAGCCCACGTACTTGACGTGCTCGGCACCGGCCGCGCCCATGGCGGTCGGCACGCCGGTGGTGCCGGCGTAGTAAGTGTAGTAGTTGGTGGTCAGGCCGGCGTCCTTGCCCGCCTTGATCAGCAGTGCCAGGTCGCTGCCCCAGTTGCCGGTGATCACGGTATCGGCGCCCGAGGCCTTGATCTTGGCCGCATACGGCGCAAAGTCCTTCACCTGCGCCAGCGGGTGCAGGTCTTCACCCACGATCTGGATATCCGGGCGCTTGCGCTTCAGGTAGTCCTTGGCCGCCTTGGCCACCTGGTGCCCGAACGAGTAGTTCTGGTTGATCAGGTAAACCTTCTTGACGCCGGGATCCTTGGCCAGGAAGGTGGTCAGCGCCTCCATCTTCATGTCCGAGTTGGCGTCGAGCCGGAAATGCCAGTAGTTGCACTTGGCATTGGTCATGTCCGGGTCCACCGCGGCGTAGTTCAGGTAGATGATTTCCTTGCCCGGGTTGCGCTCGTTGTGCTTGGCCACCGCATCCTGCAGCGCCAGCCCGACCGACGAGCCGTTGCCCTGCACGATATAGCGGATGTTCTGGTCGATCGCCTGCTTCAGGATGGTCAGGCTCTCCTGCGGCGAGAGCTTGTTGTCAAAGCCCACCACCTCGAACTTGTGCGCGCCGGCCCAGCCCTTCTGGTTGGCCACGTCGGCCACGAACTGCCAGCTCTTGAGCTGGTTCTGTCCAACGGGGGCCATTAGCCCCGAAAGCGGATCGATGAAGGCGATCTTCACCGTATCCGCGAGTGCCGAACCCGAAACCAGCGCAGAACCCATTGCGGCGAACATGGCCACACCAGCCACCAGCGGACGCATCTTGGTCATACTGTCTCCTTCACTCTTGTCGTTGGCTTGTCGTTGATTGCAGTCGTTGATTGCGGCCGGCGGCGTGGCGCCCTCCTGTCCGCGCCATGCAGCCGGGCCCCGGGCGGCGCCATGCCGCAAGCAGGCGCGGCGCACCGGATGCTGCCCTGTGCCGGCTTCAGGCCGCCGGCAGCTTGTAGTCCTTGAACTGTTCGCGCAGCTTGAGCTTCTGCATCTTGCCGGTGGCGGTCAGCGGAATCTCGGTGACAAAGGCGACATCGTCCGGGATCCACCACTTGGCGACCTTGCCCTCGAAGAACTGCAGCAGTTCCTCGCGCGTGACTTCGGCGCCGGGCTTCTTCACCACCACCAGCAGCGGGCGCTCGTCCCACTTGGGGTGGTAGGCCGAGATGCAGGCCGCCATATGCACCGCGGGGTGCGCGGCGGCGACGTTCTCGATGTCGATCGACGAAATCCATTCGCCGCCGGACTTGATCACGTCTTTGCTGCGGTCCGTGATCTGCATGAAGCCGTCTTCATCGATGGTGGCGACGTCGCCGGTCGGGAACCAGCCGTCGACCAGCGGGTTGCTGCCGTTGCGGTAGTACTGGTCGATGATCCATGGCCCGCGCACCATCAGGTCGCCGAAGGCCTTGCCGTCCCACGGCAGTTCCTTGCCTTCGCCGTCGACGATCTTCATGTCGACGCCGAAGATCACGCGGCCCTGCTTCTCCTGGATCTTGTGGCGGTCGGCATCGGACAGTTCCTCATGCTTGGCCAGCAGCTTGCACGAGGTGCCCAGCGGCGACATCTCGGTCATGCCCCAGGCGTGGATGACGTCCACGTCCAGCGCCTCGAGCGCGCGGATCATCGCTGGCGGCGCAGCGGAGCCGCCGATCACGGTGCGGCGGAAGGTGGAGAACTTCAGGTTGTTCGACTGCACGTATTGCAGCAGGCCAAGCCAGACCGTCGGCACGCCGGCGGAGAAAGTCACCTTCTCCTGCTCGAACAACTCATAGAGCGAGGCACCGTCCAGCTTGGCGCCCGGGAACACCAGCTTGGCGCCGACCAGCGGCACCGAGTACGGCAGGCCCCAGGCGTTGACGTGGAACATCGGCACCACGGGCAGGATCACGTCGCGCGCCGAGCAGCCGAGCGCGTCGGGCAGCGCCGAGGCGTACGAGTGCAGCACGGTGGAGCGGTGCGAATACAGCGCGCCCTTGGGATTGCCGGTGGTGCCTGAGGTGTAGCACAGGCTCGACGCGAGGTGCTCGTCGAACTGCGGCCATTCGTAGTTGCCATCCTGCGCGTCGACCAGTTCCTCGTAGCAGAGCAGCGGCACCTTGGACTCGGCCGGCATGTGGGCGCGATCGGTCATCGCAACCCAGCCTTTCACGTTGGGGCAATGCGGCGCGACGCCCTCTACCAGCGGCAGGAAGGTCAGGTCGAAGAAGACGTAGCTGTCTTCGGCATGGTTGACGATATAGGCAATCTGCTCGGGGAACAGGCGCGGGTTGATGGTATGGCAGACGGCGCCCATGCCCGACACGCCATAGTAAACCTCCAGGTGGCGATAACCGTTCCACGCCAGCGTGCCGACGCGCTCGCCCTGCTGCACGCCCAGCGCGCCGAGCGCCTGCGCCACCTTGCGGGCGCGCAGTTCGCAATCGCGGTAGGTATAGCGGTGCAGGTCGCCCTCGGTGCGGCGCGAAACGATTTCCGTCGACCCGTAGTAACGGGCGGCGTGCTTGATGATGGAGGAAATGAGCAGCGGCGCGCTCATCATTTGACCCATCAATGCCATGAAACTGCCTCCTGAAGTCTGGTGGATTCGTCAAAAAACGAACAACCGTACTATTTTTGGGCGGTTGTCCGCGTGCCTCGAAACAGCGTCACTGCGATTCTGTTGTGCACTGCCGTACTGCTGTGGTTAAGCCGTGTGGTGAAGCGTGGTAATCGGGGCCGCAATTCTGCGAAATCCATGCACCGGATTCATGTGCGCATTGAAGGAGGGAAATAACTGCGCGGTGCGTGGCGGTCTCACCGGATGTGAGCCGTTGAGGACGTACAATACTGCGTGGCATGTTGCACCTCAACATGTCGTTTTCCCTAGCCATCTACGCATTCCCGTGCCCTCGTCATGCGGCGCCCGCACCGCCCCAGAAGCGGCTTTGCGCGCCGCACCCGAACCCGCGGATTGCGCTTGCCGCGCGCCCCTATCGCGATGCCAGACACGCCCCAGTCCAACGCCTTGCACGACTTCGATACCTACGGTGCCAACGGTGCCTCGGCGCTCGCCGTACCGTTCGACACCACGCCCGGCTTCTCCGTGCTCGGCGAGAAATTCTTCACGCGCCTGCAGCCAACGCCGCTGCCCTCGCCGTACCTGGTAGGCGTGGCGCCGGCCGCCGCGGCGCTGCTTGGCTGGGATGGCGGCGTGGGCGCCGAGCCCGGCTTTGTCGAGACCTTTGTCGGCAACCAGGTGCCCCGCTGGGCCGATCCCATTGCTACGGTCTATTCCGGACACCAGTTCGGCATCTGGGCCGGGCAACTCGGCGACGGCCGCGCGATCCGGCTGGCACAGGCCGACACGGCCACGGGCCCCTGGGAAATCCAGCTCAAGGGCGCCGGACTGACGCCCTACTCGCGCATGGCCGATGGCCGCGCGGTGCTGCGCTCGTCGATCCGCGAGTACCTGTGCTCGGAAGCAATGGCCGCGCTCGGCGTGCCGACCACGCGCGCGCTCAGCATCGTGGGCTCGGATGCACCGGTGCGGCGCGAAACCATCGAGACCTCGGCGGTGGTCACGCGCCTGGCGCCGACCTTTATCCGCTTCGGGCATTTCGAGCATTTCGCCGCGCATGACGACGTGGCCTCGCTGCGCCAGCTGGCGGACTTCGTCATCGACAACTTCATGCCGGCGTTGCGCGACGAGGCACAGCCATACCAGGCGCTGCTGCGCGAAGTCTCGCTGCGCACTGCCGACCTGGTCGCGCACTGGCAGGCCATCGGCTTCTGTCACGGGGTGATGAACACCGACAATATGTCGATCCTGGGACTGACCATCGACTACGGCCCGTTCGGCTTCCTCGATGCATTCGACGCCAACCATATCTGCAACCACTCCGATACGCAGGGCCGCTACGCCTACAGCCAGCAGCCGCAGGTGGCATTCTGGAATTTGCACTGCCTGGCACAGGCGCTGCTGCCGCTGTGGCTGCCGGCGGTGGACGCCGACAAGGAAGGCGCCCGCGATGCCGCCATCGAATCGGCGCGCACGGCGCTCGATCCGTTCCGCGACCGCTATGCTGCCGCCTTCTTCCGCCACTACCGTGCCAAGCTTGGCCTGCGCCCGCCGGCCGGCGGCGATGACAAGGTTGACGAGCCCCTGCTGACCAGCCTGTTCCAGCTGCTGCACGGTCAGCGCGTCGACTACACGCTGTTCTGGCGCAAGCTGTGCGGCATCTCGTCGCACGATGCCTCGCGCGATGCGCCGGTGCGCGACCTGTTCCTGGACCGCGCGGCCTTCGACGCCTGGGCCGTCGACTACCGCGCGCGGCTGCGTGCGGAGCAATCGGACGACGCCGCGCGCGAGCTGGAAATGCTGGCGGTGAACCCCAAATACGTGCTGCGCAATCACCTGGCCGAGACCGCGATCCGGCACGCGCGAGAAAAGGATTTCAGCGAAACCGGGCGCCTGCTGGCGGTGCTGTCGCGCCCCTTCGACGAGCAGCCCGAGGCCGACCACTATGCCGCGCTGCCGCCCGACTGGGCCGCCGGGCTGGAAGTCAGCTGCTCGTCGTGACCGGATTGCTCATGTGCCCGAGCCTGCACGCCGGCGCCATCCGGTGTAAGGTTCGCGCCAGTGCGCCGACCAACGAAGGTTCCGGGGCCAGGAGTTCCGAGGCCAGAAGTTCCGAGGCCATTATCCCGGGCAAGACCGTGAGGAAACGACAATGACCACCACCAAGACCGACGCCGAGTGGCGCGACCAGCTCTCCGACATCGAATACCGTGTGACGCGCGAAGCCGCGACCGAGCGCCCCTTCACCGGCCGCTACTGGGATCACTGGGAACGCGGCATCTACAACTGCGTCGGCTGCGGCACGCCGCTGTTCGAGTCCGCCACCAAGTTCGATGCCGGCTGCGGCTGGCCCAGCTATTTCCGCCCCATCAACGGCGAGGTCATTGCCGAACATGCCGACCACACCCACGGCATGGTGCGGGTAGAAGTCCGCTGCAAGGAATGCGGCAGCCACCTGGGCCATGTGTTCGAGGACGGGCCGGCCCCGACCGGCCTGCGCTATTGCATCAACTCGGCTGCGTTAAAATTCGACGATCGCGACCCGGCGCAGCGTGAGGCGGATCATGCCCACGATGCCGGCAGCGGCAACGAACCCCGGCGCGACCCGCAGCGCTGACAAGCGCCGGCCATCGGGCCGGCAACAACCTGGTACCGCATGAAATTCCTGTTCGACCTGTTCCCGGTCATCCTGTTTTTCGCCGCCTTCAAGCTGGCCGACATTTACACCGCCACTGCCGTGGCCATTGCCGCCACGGTGGTGCAGATCGGCTGGGTCTGGTTTCGCCACCGCAAGGTCGAGCCGATGCAGTGGGTCAGCCTGCTGATCATCGCCGTATTCGGCGGCGCCACGCTGGTGCTGCACAACGAAACCTTCATCAAGTGGAAGCCGACGGTGCTCTACTGGATGTTCGCCGTGGCACTACTGGGCTCGGCGATGGTCTGGCGCAAGAACCTGATCCGCGCCATGATGGAAAAGCAGGTCACCCTGCCCGATCCGGTGTGGGCGCGCCTGAATGCCGCCTGGGCCGGGTTCTTCGCGGCCATGGGTGTGCTGAACCTCTACGTGGCCTATCAGTTTTCCACCGACGTCTGGGTCAACTTCAAGCTGTTCGGCAGCATGGGGCTGATGCTGGTGTTCATCGTCGCGCAGAGCGTCTGGCTGTCGCGGCACATGCCCGAGAACAGCCAGGACTGACGCTTCTGCCGTTTTATCCCCGATAAGGAAACTACCGATGGCAGCCAATCCCGCCACGATCGAGGCACTGCTGCGCGAAGCGCTCGCCCCCAGCTACCTGGCCGTGCGCGACGACAGCGCACTGCACGCCGGACATGCCGGCGCCGCATCCGGAGGCGGACATTACGACGTGACAATCGTCAGCGAGCGCTTTGCAGGTCACAGCCGGGTTGCGCGACACCGCATGGTGTATGATGCGCTGCGCAGTCTGTTCCCCGCGCAGATCCACGCCTTGGCCGTGACTGCGTACACCGACCAAGAGTACCAATCGCGCGCATGAGCGCGCTTCTTTCAGCAACTCTCAGACCAGATTCCATGAAGACCACCGTCCTCTCGTTCAGCCTGGCGGCTGTGCTTGCAGCTGGCAGCTTGCCGGCCATCGCCCAGAATGCCGCCGTCGTGAATGGCAAGGCCATTCCGTCGACAAAGCTGGACAAGTTGATCGCCGGCACCGGCCAGCCCGACAATCCGGAGCTGCGCAAGCGTGGCCGCGACATGCTGATCGACCGCGAACTACTCGTGCAGGAAGCCAACAAGCGCGGCCTGACCCAGCGCGACGACGTGCAGGAGCAACTGGAACAGGCACGCCTGAACGTGCTGGCCGGCGCGGTATTTGAGGACTACGTCAAGACCCACGGCGCCAGCGACGCCGAGCTGCGCAAGCAGTACGACAAGATCAAGTCGCAATTCGGAAATGGCAAGGAATACCATGCCCGCCATATCCTGGTGGAGAAGGAAGCCGACGCCAAGGCGATCATCGCCAAGATCAAGGGCGGCGCCAAGTTCGAAGACCAGGCCAAGGCCGCCTCGAAGGACCCGGGCTCGGCTGCCAACGGTGGCGACCTGGACTGGGCCAACAGCGGCAGCTACGTGCCGGAGTTCTCGGCGGCCATGACCGGCCTGAAGAAGGGCCAGATGACCGATACGCCGGTCAAGACGCAGTTCGGCTGGCACATCATCGAGCTGGTCGACGTGCGTGAAGCGAAGATCCCGTCATTCGAAGAGGTCAAGCCGCAGCTGATGCAGATGCTGATGGGTGACCAGAACTGGCAGCGCGAGCAGTTCCAGGCCATGATGAAGTCGCTGAAGGACAAGGCGAAAATCCAGTAATCACGGACCGGTCGCCCCCACCGGTCCTGCAAGGTTGAACGATGCAGCGTGTGGAGACGACCGCCCCCTACTGGCAACTGTGGCATCTCACGTCCCGGGGCATGTGCTATTGCGCGTTGGCCTGGGCGACTCTGGACGGCGCCGCCCCTGGCTGGCGCCAGCTCCACCCCTACCTTCCCCTGCGTGACCGTTATGCGCCCGAGAAGATCCTGCACGCCGTGGTGGCGTACAAGGAGGCTCGGGGTGAAATCAAGCCTGCACCTGGATTTGAATCGGGGCGGATGTTGACTTATGCGTATGCGTCTTGGAGTTCTAGGTTGATGGCGTAGGTTTTGGGGTGAATCGGCTTTAGTAGATTATCGACGGTCCTCGCAGCTGGTGACATGCTGTCGGCCGTTGATGCGTCGCTGTCGCTGATGGTGACATGTTATCGGCCGTTGCTGCGTCGCTGTCGCGGTTGGTGACATGCTGTCGGCCGTTGAACCGCCTGGTTCCGCCCTGCTGGGCGGGTCACTTTTTGTCCGAGCGACAAAAAGTAACCAATAAGCGCGTCGCCTGCGGCTGGCTGAGCCAATTTGGCGCTTCTGGCTATATGGGCGGCGTTGGTCTCAGTGAAGCGTGGTCGCGATGCCAGCCTGCTACGCCAGGTGAGTGAGTGTGGGTGCCTGGCGAATCCCCACTTTTGAACCATCCCCAGGACGGGCGTAGGCCGCCTGCTACCAGGGGGATCGCGTCATCGCCTACGGCTGCGCTGCGCGCGGCTCAGTCTCGCCGGTGAAATTCTCGGGCACGGACCTGCGTCGCTACGCTCGCAGGGCGCTGTTGGTGACCAAGTCGAAATCAGCCGCCCAGCCACCTTAGGGCCCGCGCGTAGCGCAGCCGAAGGCGTCCCACCGATACGGCATGCAGCAGGCGGCCTACGCCCGGCATGGGGATCGTTCAATAGCCGGTTAACGCCAGGCACTATCCCTAACTCACCTGGCGTTAGCAGGCTCGAACGGCCACCCAAGCCAAAACGGAAATCACCGCCGGCCGAACCACCCACGCCGCCAACTTGATAGCCAGCCGCTCAGGCGACGCGCTTTTTGGTTACTTTTTGGCGCTCGGCCAAAAAGATGGAATGAACGCGCCCCGTCCCCCTACCTGCCGTCAATGAGGGGCGTAGTTCAGTGAGCATGGCGGAGAGGTGTTTGAGGAAGGGGGGTCCCCCAACGCGAAACGGCATCAATGTGCCAGAGTGGAAGCTCTCACAGTCCACACAGGATGGAGGGACCCGAAATGAATACTACGACTTACGGCCTGGACATTGCAAAGACTGTTTTCCAGCTCTATTGGGTTGAGTCCGACGGCAAGTGTGTCAATCGCCGCTTCAGCCGGCAGCAACTGATCGAGTTCCTCGCCAAGCGGCAGCCTGCACGGGTGGCGCTCGAAGCGTGCGGCAGCGCTCACTGGTGGGCCCGCCAACTTTGCAGCCTCGGCCACAAGCCAATGTTGCTGCACGCCAACTACGTGCGTCCGTTTGTGCAAACCAACAAGACTGATGCCGCCGACGCCAAGGCCATCTGGACCGCGGCGCAGCAGCCCGGCATGCCGATCGTGGCGCCCAAGACCGAGTCGCAGCAGTGCGTGCTCAGTCTGCACGCCATGCGCCGGCTGCGCGTGAAGATGCGCACCATGCTGGTCAACCAGCTGCGCGGCACGCTGTTCGAATTCGGCGTCCACTTCCCCCGTGGACTGCGCACCGGCCTGCACGAGATCGTGCAGCACATGCTCGACATCGAGCAGAGCGTGCCGCCCCTGCTGTTCGAGTTCGTGCGTGAGCAATTGCAGAGCATCGAGCGGCTCGATGCCGAAATCGCCCGCCTCGACCAGCGGATCGACGCCTGGGGGCGGCAGAACCAGGCTTGCCAGACCATTCTCGCCATCCCTGGCATCGGCATGCTCACCGCCACGGCCATGGTCGCCACCATTGGCGATGTCCGCACCTTCAAGTCCGGCCGGCAACTGGCCGCCTATCTGGGACTGGTGCCTAAACAGACCGGCACCGGCGGCAAGGTCTGGCTCGGGAGCATCAGCAAACGCGGTGACCCCTACTTGCGCACTTTGCTCATTCACGGTGCCCGGGCCGTGCTGAGCCATCTGCGTCGAAAGAACCAGCCCGGCTGGCCTCTGACGCTCGCGCAGCGCCGCCCTGGCAACGTCGTGGCCGTCGCCATGGCCAACAAGATGGCCCGCACGCTCTGGGCCCTGCTGGCGCATGACCGGGCTTATGACCGAGACTACGTCTCGGTCAGGCCTGCCTGATGGCAGGCCGGGCTGGCAAGGAGGAAAGAAGGCAGGACCCGTCCCACAGGTTGCGACGGTTAGATGAACCTCATGGCAAGACAGGTCGGACCGCGGGAGCGCAAGCCCAACGGGTAACAGGTGCCTCAAAGCACGACAAAAAGATAGGGACGCTCCCGGCGCATATCCATGAAGGCCCGCAGGCTCGCCTGCACCGCAAGGCCGGATATAAGTCTGCAACCAGTCCTGCTCAAGCCAGAATGGTCGTCTTACCTTGCAAACGGGGCGCGTTCATATAAGTGACCCGCCCAGCAGGGCGGAACCAGGCGCTTCAACGGCCGACAGCATGTCACCAACCGCGACTCCAACGCTTCAACGGCCAACAGCATGTCACCAACTGCGACAAAGCGCTTCAAAAGCCCGACAGCATGTCACCAACCGCGAGGTCCCTAGGCGCAAGACAGATCCCAAGCCTTACCCCACCCACTTCCTGGCATTCCTGAACATCCGCATCCACGGGCTACCACCATCGCCAACCTGCTTCCAAGCATCCGGCGCCCAGCTCATCGTGGCAGCACGGAACACACGCTCAGGATGCGGCATCAGCACGGTAAAGCGCCCATCGACAGTAGTCACCGAGGTGATGCCCTCAGGCGAACCATTCGGATTCAACGGATAGCTCTGCGTCACCGCGCCGTAGTTGTCGACGAAACGCAGCGCAACGTTGGCCTCGCCGATATTCCCCTGCTGCGAAAAGTCCGCATACCCTTCACCGTGCGCAACCACGATAGGAATGCGGCTACCTTCCATGCCAGCAAAGAAGATCGACGGCGACGACTGCACCTCCACCGTGACATAACGCGCCTCGTACTGCTCCGACTGGTTACGCGTGAACTGCGGCCACGCCCCCGCCCCCGGAATGATCGGCGCCAGGTTGCTCATCATCTGGCAACCATTGCAGACGCCCAGCGCAAACGTGTCCTCGCGATTGAAGAACGCCGCGAACTGCTCGGCCATCTGCGCATTGAACAGGATGGTCTTGGCCCAGCCCTCGCCCGCGCCCAGCACGTCGCCGTAGCTGAAGCCGCCGCAGGCAACAAAGCCCGTGAAATCCGCCAGGTTGGCACGCCCGGCGATCAGGTCGCTCATATGCACATCATGCGTATCGAAGCCCGCACGATCCATGCTGTAGGCCATCTCGATCTGCGAGTTGACGCCCTGCTCCCGCAGGATCGCCACGCGCGGACGCGCGCCGGTAGCGATGAACGGCGCGGCGATGTCCTCCGCCGGATCGAACGTCAGCACCGGGCTGATGCCCGGATCGGCGGCGTCCAGCAGGCGGTCATACTCGCTGTCGGCGCAGGCCGGGTTGTCGCGCAGGCGCGCGATGCGCCAGCTGACCTCGCTCCAGTTGCGCTGCAGGTCCGTGCGCGACGCGCCGAACACCTTCTTGGCATCGCGGTAGATCTCGACCTGGTCGGTGGTGTTGGGCTTGCCGACCACGTGACTGCATGCGGACAGGCCAGCCTCGCGCAGCACCGCGAAGACCGCGTCGCGGTCCTGCAGGCGCACCTGCACCACCGCGCCCAGTTCTTCCGAGAACAGTGCGCGCAGGGTCTGGTCGTTGCGGCGCTCGGCGATCTGCTGGGCCCAGTTCTTGGCGTCGCCGTAGTCCTGTTCCTGCTGCGGATCGAGCGCCAGCATGTCGACGTTCAGCGACACGCCGCAGTGGCCGGCAAAGGCCATCTCGGCCAGCGTGGCGATGAAGCCGCCATCGGAACGGTCATGGTAGGCCAGCAGCTTGCCCTCGCGGTTCAGGCGCTGGATGACGTTGAAGAAGTTCTTCAGGTCTTCAGCGCTGTCGACGTCCGGCGCGCTGTCGCCCACCTGCTGCGTGACCTGCGCCAGGATGCTGCCGCCCATGCGGTTCTTGCCGCGGCTCAGGTCGACGGCGATCAGCACGGTGTCGCCGGCGTCGGTGCGCAGTTGCGGCGTCAGCGTGCGGTTGACGTCGTCCACCGCGGCAAAGGCCGAGATGATCAGCGATACCGGCGCCACCACTTCCTTGTCGACGCCCTCGTCCTGCCACTTGGTGCGCATTGACAGCGAATCCTTGCCCACCGGGATGCTGATGCCCAGCGCCGGGCACAGCTCCATGCCGACGGCATGCACGGTGTCGTACAGCTTTGCATCTTCACCTTCGACGCCGCAGGCAGCCATCCAGTTGGCCGACAGCTTGACCTTGCCCAGCTCCTTGACCGGCGCGGCCGCCAGGTTGGTCAGCGCCTCGCCGATCGCCATGCGGCCGGAAGCCGGTGCATCGATCACGGCCAGCGGCGTGCGCTCGCCCATGGTCATCGCCTCGCCGGCATTGCCCTTGTAGTCCAGCGTGGTCACGGCCACGTCGGCCACCGGCACCTGCCACGGACCGACCATCTGGTCGCGTGCGTTCATGCCGCCCACGGTGCGGTCGCCGATCGAGATCAGGAACGACTTGCTGGCCACGGTCGGATGACGCAGCACGTCGCGCACGGCCTGCTCCAGGCTAATGCTGGTCACGTCCACCGCAGGCAACGGCTGCTCGACGCGCTTGACGTCGCGGTGCATGCGCGGCGGCTTGCCCAGCAGCACGTCCATCGGCATGTTGACGGCGTAGTGCTCCTTGAGCGCAGCGTCGACGCTGGCATCGACCAGTTGCAGCTGCTTTTCCTCGGTGGCGATGCCGACCACGGCGAATGGCGAACGTTCGCGCTCGCACATGGCCTGGAACTGCGGGAAGCTGTCCGGCGCGATCGCCAGCACATAGCGCTCCTGCGACTCGTTGCACCAGATTTCCGCCGGCGACAGGCCGGACTCTTCCAGGTGCACCTGGCGCAGGTCGAAGCGCGCGCCACGGTCGGCGCCGTCCACCAGTTCAGGGAAGGCGTTGGAGATGCCGCCAGCACCGACGTCGTGGATCGAGAGGATCGGGTTGGCGTCGCCAAGCTGCCAGCACGCGTTGATCACTTCCTGCGCGCGGCGCTCCATCTCTGGGTTGCCGCGCTGGACCGAGTCGAAGTCCAGGTCGGCGGTGTTGGTGCCGGTTGCCATCGAGCTGGCGGCGCCGCCGCCCATGCCGATGCGCATGCCCGGGCCGCCCAGCTGGATCAGCAGCGTGCCGGCCGGCAGCGGGTTCTTGTGCGTGTGCGAGGCATCGATATTGCCAATGCCGCCGGCGATCATGATCGGCTTGTGGTAACCGCGCACGGTGCCGCCGACGTTCTGCTCGTAGACGCGGAAGTAGCCACCCAGGTTGGCGCGGCCGAATTCATTGTTGAACGCGGCGCCGCCGAGCGGGCCGTCGATCATGATCTGCAGCGGCGAGGCGATGCGGTCCGGCTTGCCGGTCACGCCAGGCTTGTCGTCGGGGTTGCGGTGCGCCACCGGCTGGGCGGCGTCGCGGTCGTTTTCCCAGGACTCCACCGCCTCGGGCAGCATCAGGTTGGACACCGTGAAGCCGGTCAGGCCGGCCTTGGGCTTGGCGCCGCGGCCAGTCGCGCCTTCGTCGCGGATTTCACCGCCGGCGCCGGTCGAGGCACCCGGGAACGGCGAGATCGCGGTCGGGTGGTTGTGCGTCTCCACCTTCATCAGCGTGTGCGTCAGCGCCTCGTGGCGGCCGTACTTGTGGCTGTCGCCGCGCGGGAACCAGCGCTCGGCCACGTCGCCTTCCATCACCGCCGAGTTGTCCGAATAGGCCACGATCGAGCCCTGCGGATTGAGCTCGTGCGTATTGCGGATCATCGCGAACAGCGACTTGTCCTGCTGCACGCCGTCGATGGTCCAGGTGGCGTTGAAAATCTTGTGGCGGCAGTGTTCGCTGTTGGCCTGCGCGAACATCATCAGCTCGACGTCGGTCGGGTTGCGCTCCAGCTTGCCGTAGGCGTCGACCAGGTAGTCGATCTCGTCCTCGGACAGCGCCAGGCCCATCTCGACGTTGGCCGCGGCCAGCGCGCTGCGGCCGGCGGAGATGTCGATGAAGCGCAGCGGCTTGGCCGGCAGTTCCTGGAACAGGCCGGCGGCATCGTCGCGCGAGGCCACCACGGTCTCGGTCATGCGGTCGAACAGGTGCGCGGCGACGGCGGCGCGGGTGTCCGCGTCCAGCGACTTGCGGCCGCGCAGCAGGCCCTTCTTGCAGATCACGGTGATCTCGATGCCGCGCTCGATGCGGTGGATATGCGTCAGGCCGCAGTTATGGGCGATGTCGGTGGCCTTGCTGGCCCACGGCGAGATCGTGCCGAAGCGCGGGATCACGACGAAGCGGTCGCCCTCGGGCTGCTCGGCGAACGGTGCGCCATAGGTCAGCAGCGCCGCCACGCGCGACTGGTCGTCGGCCGACAGCGGCGTCTGCGCGTCAACAAAATGCAGGAACTGGCCGTGCACCGATTCGATATCGGCATCGATTTGCCGCAGGGCGGTAAGCAGGCGTTGCTGACGGAAGGCGGAAAGCGCCAAAGCGCCGGGGAAGCACGAGAAATGCGCCATGATCGTAGCGGTCGGGAGGCGTGTAGTAAGGCCGGGAAGGCCTGGGTAATGGCTGGGTATGGCTGCTGCTTGGCCGGCACCGCTGCATGGGGTGTCCGGCTGGCGGGAAACCGCTATTGTACCTTGCCGAGGGCGTGATTTTGCACTGCGCCATCACGACGGCTCCGTGCTACACGGATTCGTGATAATGCTTATGCATCACTTTACGCAATTTATCGCCCATGCGGCATGTGCGACCGCCGGGCCGACACCGGGCCGAATCTCGCCTGCCATGCACGGCACGCGGCGCTTATGCGCGCCATTCGGCATTTTTAGCTTGACACTTGATTCCCGAATTATGAGCATGGTCACCACCCCCGGTACCGCAACCCCGCGCCCATGCCATCCATGCTTCCCGATCTCGATACCCTGAACACCCGCCTGCGCGAGGGCGCCACCAGCCGCGCGGCGATCCTCGAGCAGGCCGCCGCCGCGGCAGCCGGGCCCGCCGCCGAGGCGGTGTTCCTGCACAGCACGTTCGAGGCTGCTGCCCAGGTTGCCCGCGCCGCCGATGCCGCCAGCGGTGCCGGCAAGACGCTGCACCCGCTGGCCGGCCTGCCGGTCTCGGTGAAAGACCTCTATGACATCGCCGGAGAAGTCACGCGCGCAGCCTCGGTCGTGCGCCGCGATGCCGCCCCGGCGACGGCGGACGCGACCGTGGTGGCGCGCCTGCGCCAGGCGGGCGCCGCCCTCGTCGGCCGCACCAATATGACGGAGTTCGCCTTCTCCGGCGTCGGCATCAATCCCCACTACGGCACGCCGGCCAACCCGGCCAGCGAGCCCGGCACGCCGCGCATTCCCGGCGGGTCGTCGTCGGGCGCGGCAGTGTCGGTGGCGCTCGGGCTGGCGGTCGCCGCGCTCGGCAGCGATACCGGCGGCTCGATCCGCATCCCGGCCGCGCTGTGCGGCATCACCGGTTTCAAGCCGACTGCCCGGCGCGTGCCGCTGACCGGCGCCTTCCCGTTGTCGTATACGCTCGACACCGCGTGCGCCATGGCGCGCACGGTCGGCGACTGCGTCGCGGTCGATGCCGTGATCGCCGACCAGGCGGTGCTGCCGCGTGTCACCAGCCCGACGGCGACGCGGCTGGCAATTCCGCGCCAGTACCTGCTGGACGACCTCGACCCCGTCGTGGCCCGCGCCTTCGACCGCGCACTCGGCCGGCTGTCGGCCGCCGGCGTGCAGCTGGAACACGTCGACCTGCCCGAGCTTGGCGAGCTCGCCGCCCTGAACGCACAGGGCGGCTTCAGCGCGCCCGAGGCCTATGCCATCCACCGCCATGTGCTGGCCGGCAAGCGCGAGCTGTACGACCCGCGCGTGGCGTCGCGCATCGACCGCGGCGCAACGGTCAGCGCCGCCGACTATATCGACCTGGGCCGCGCCCGCCTCGACTGGATCGCCCGCATGGAAGCGCGCCTGGCCCGCTTCGACGCCGTGGTGTGCCCGACCGTGCCGATGGTTGCGCCCGAGATCGCCCCGCTGCGCACCGATGACGCGCAGTTCTTCCGCGTCAATGCCCTGCTGTTGCGCAATACCTCGGCCTTCAACTTCTTCGACGGCTGCTCGATCTCGATGCCCTGCCATGCGCCGGACGAACTGCCGGTCGGGCTGATGCTGTCGCACGGCCCGATGCGCGATGCCGGACTGCTGGGCACGGCGCTTGCATTGGAACGGATCGTGCAACCGTCTTCGCGCGACGACTGAGACCGCCGCCGCGCTGTTGATCTTGCGCCGACCGCGGCCCGCCGCGCAAGGCACCAGGTAGTACGCAGACAAGCTGTACAACCGCGCCCCCGAGCGCACACCAGGAGAGATCGAGATGCGAGTCAAGGCAATCGTTGCGGCTGGCCTGGCGCTGGCCGCCATGACGGTACAGGCGGATACCAAGTGGGACCTGCCCACCGGCTACCCGGCGAGCAACCTGCATACGGAAAACCTGCAGCAGATGGCCAACGACGTCGACAAGGCGACCGGCGGCAAGCTCAAGATCGTGCTGCATCCCAATGGCTCGCTGCTCAAGGCCAACGAGATCAAGCGCGGCGTGCAGACCGGCCAGGTGCAGATGGGCGAGATCCTGATGTCGCTGCTGGCCAACGAGAATCCGGTGTTCGGCGTGGATTCGGTGCCATTCCTGGCCACCAGTTATGGCGATGCCTACAGGCTGTGGCAGGCCTCGCGCCCGGTCACAGAGAAGGTGCTCGACAAGCAGGGCATCAAGCTGCTCTATGCGGTGGCATGGCCGCCCCAGGGCATCTACGCCAACAAGCCGATCAACTCGGCCGCCGACATGAAGGGACTGAAGTGGCGGGCCTACAACCCGGCCACCTCGCGCATCGCCGAACTGGTCAGCGCGCAGCCGGTGACGATCCAGGCGGCCGACCTGGCGCAGGCGCTGGCCACCGGCACGGTCAATTCGTTCATGTCGTCGGGGGCGACAGGGGTCGACACCAAGGTGTGGGAAAGCGTGAAGTACTTCTACACCGTGGATGCGTGGCTGCCCAAGAACATGCTGGTGGTCAGCAAGAAGGCCTTCGCGGCGCTGGACAAGCCCACGCAGGACGCGCTGCTCAAGGCCGTCGCCGACGCCGAGAAGCGCGGCTGGCAGGTCTCGGAGCAGAAGACCAGGGAGTACCTGGCCACCTTGTCGAAGAACGGCATGACGGTGCAGGCGCCCTCGCCGCAGCTCAAGGCCGACATGCAGAAGGTCGGCCAGACCATGGTGGACGACTGGGCCAAGACCGCGGGCGATGACGGGAAGGCCATCCTCAACGCTTATCGCAAGTAAGCAAGCAAGCCCGTACCGCAGCCTTCCCGCCAGGCCGCGCAGGCTGGCATGGCGGGAATTCCTTCCTTCCTGACGCTGCCATCATGCCGACTACCCCACTCCCCAAGCGCTGGCTCGACCGTCTGCTCGACCTGTTCGCCGCGCTCGGCGCGCTCTGCATTTTCGCCGTCTGCGTGATCATGATCCTGATGTCGCTGTCGCGCGAGACCGCGGTGATCTTCAAGGGCGGCGACGATATCGTCGCGTGGCTGTGCGCGGCCTCGGCCTTTCTCGTCCTGGGCCAGACTTTCCAGCACGGCGGCATCGTGCGCGTGGAAATGCTGCTCGAAGCCGTCGGCCCACGCCTGCGCTGGGTGCTGGAGGTGGTCTCGCTGACCGTCTGCCTGGCGTTTGCCGCCTACGCGGCATGGGCACTCGGCACCTTCGCCTGGCAAAGCTGGGACATCGGCGATGTCTCGCAGGGACAGATCGTGATCCCGCTGTGGATTCCGCAGAGCTTCGCGGTGGTGGGCATCATCGGCTTCCTGCTGGCGGTGGCCGACGAATGGCTGCGCGTGCTGCGCCGGCAGAAGCCGCGCTACCGGCTCGCGCAGGAAGCCAGGCTCGCCGCCGGCGATTTCGGGGAGACGGTCTGATGAGCACAGTCCTGGTTGCATTGGTCCTGCTGCTGGTGCTGATCGTCTTCCTGGCGATCGGCGCGTGGATCCCGGTGGCCATCGCGGTCACGTCGTGGATCGGGCTGGTGGTCTTCTCCGACCGCGAGGCGCTGGTGAGCCTGGCCAACGCGTGGTGGTCGTCGAGTGCGTCGTACACGCTGGCCTCGCTGCCGCTCTTTGTCTGGATGGGCGAGATCCTGTTCCGCACCAAGCTGTCGGAGCAGATGTTCACCGGGCTTTCGCCGTGGTTGAACTGGCTGCCAGGGCGGCTGATGCACGTTAACATCCTGGGTTGCGGCATCTTCGGCTCGGTGTCGGGATCGTCTGCGGCGACGTGCGCCACCATCGCCAAGTCCGCGTTGCCGGAGCTGACGCGGCGCGGCTATGACGAGCGCACCACGCTCGGCTCGCTGTCTTGCGCGGGCACGCTGGGCATCCTGATCCCGCCGTCGATCACGATGGTGGTGTATGCGGTGTCGGCGGACGTGTCGATCATCCGCGTGTTCCTGGCCGGCTTTATCCCCGGGCTGATGCTGATGCTGCTGTTCTCCGGCTATATCGTTGTCTGGGCGCTGGCCAACCCGGACAAGACCCCGGCGCCAGACCGCTTCGACTGGCACGCGCGGCTGGCGTCGATCCGTCAGCTGCTGCCGTGCATCGTGCTGATCGCCTTTATCGCGTGGGTGATGGTCACCGGTTATGCCACCGCGACCGAAGCGGCGGCTTACGGCGTGGTGGCGTCGCTGGGGCTGGCGTGGGCGGGCGGCTCGCTGACGCGCGCGGCGTTCTGGGACAGCCTGATGTCGGCGACGCGGCTGACCGCGATGATCATGTTCGTGCTCGGCGCCACCTCGTTCCTGTCGGTGACGATGAGCTTTACCGGCATCCCGCGCGCACTGGCCGAGTGGGTGGCGGCGCTGCAACTGTCGCCGTGGGCGCTGATCGCGGTGCTGACGGTGATCTACATCGTGCTCGGCACCGCGCTGGACGGCATCTCGATGATCGCGCTGACGACTGCCACGGTGCTGCCGATGGTGCAGGCGGCCGGGTTCGACCTGGTCTGGTTCGGCATCTTCATCGTGCTGCTGGTGGAGATCGCCGAGGTGACGCCGCCGGTGGGGTTCAACCTGTTCGTGCTGCAGAGCATGACCGGCAAGGACAGCAACTATATCGCCCGGGTCTCGCTGCCGTTCTTCATGATGATGGTGGTCGCCATCGGCATCATCACGATCTGGCCGCAGGTGGTGACGTGGCTGCCTGACCTGGTCATGCAGCAGGAGGTCAAATAGCATGGGCCCGGCGCCGCTCGTGCGCCGCTGCGCTGGGCGGAGGCCGCTGACCGCATGCATGTGATTGTCATCGGCGCCGGCGTAATCGGCGTCTGTTCCGCGTGGTACCTGCGCCAGGCCGGTTTCGACGTGACCGTGCTGGAGCGGCGCGCCGCGCCCGCGCAGGAAACCAGCTTCGGCAATGCCGGCATGATCGCGCCGGGCTATGTCACGCCGTGGGCGGCGCCGGGCATGCCGGGCAAGGTGCTGCGCACGCTGTTCGCGCGCGAGGCGCCGGTGGTGTTCCGCCCGTCGGCGGACCCGGCGATGTGGCGCTGGATCGCGCGCTGGCTGCGCGAATGCGATCTGGAACGCTACCGTGCCAACAAGCTGCGCATGCAGCGGCTGGCGTTCTACAGCCGCGCCTGCCTGCACCGGCTGCGCAGTGAACTGGAGATCGACTACGAGCAGTCGCAAGGCTACCTGCAGCTGTTCCGCACCGCGCGCGACCTGGACGTGGCAGGCCCCGCGGTGGCGCTGCTGCGCGAGAACAATGTGCCGCACCGGCTGGTCAGCGCGCAGGAATGCCGGCGCATCGAACCCGGCCTGGCGGCCGATACGCCGCTGGCCGGCGGCCTGCACCTGCCCGAGGATGAGTCCGGCAACTGCCCGATGTTCGTGCGCGCGCTGCACCGGCATGCCGAGGCGGCGGGGGTGGCATTTCGCTTCGAAGCTCAGGTAGCGCGCATCCGGCCAGACCAGCGTGGCAAGCTGCAGGTCGAACTCGCGCACGGCAAGAGCGAGAGCGCGCTGGTGCTGGCCGCCGACCGCGTGCTGGTCGCCGCCGGGGTCGACAGTGTCCCGCTGCTGCGGCCGCTGGGCCTGCGCGTGCCGCTGTATCCGGTCAAGGGATACTCGATCACGCTGCTGGTGCGCGACGAACTGCAGGCGCCGCTGGGCGCGCTGATGGACGAGTCGTACAAGATCGCGATCACGCGGCTGGGCAACCGCATGCGCGTCGCCGGCACGGCCGAGCTGGGTTCGCGCCGGCTCGACCTGCGCCCCGCCGCGCTGCGCACACTGGTCAAGGTAGCGCGCGACTGGTTCCCGGTGGCGGGCAACTACCAGGAAGCCACGCAATGGGCCGGTGCGCGCCCGATGCTGCCGGACGGACCGCCGCTGATCGGCCCCACCGCCGTGCCCGGCCTGTTCCTTAACCTCGGCCACGGCTCGACGGGCTGGGCGATGAGCTGCGGATCAGGCAAGATTGCGGCTGACCAGATCGCCGCCAGCGCCGGCGCGGCACGCGGGCCCGACATCGACATGGAGGGGCTGCTGCCGGACCGCTATGGCCTTGGCCCCGCCGGATAGCCACCATGAGCCACCCTGCCACTTCCACCGCCGCGCCGCAAGACCAGGGCGACGGCTGGTTCGAGCTCGACGCCGCCTCGCCCTTGGCTGTGCCGCTGTACGACGTCGCCGCCATCCGCCGCATCGAGAATGCCGCATTCGCACGACTGCCTTCGTTCACGCTGATGTCGCGCGCCGGCGCTGCCGCCGCGGACTGGCTGGCGCGGCATGCGCCGGCGGGTCCATTGTTATTTCTTGCCGGGCCGGGCAACAACGGTGGCGACGCACTGGTGGCCGCGACGCTGCTGCACGGCGCGGGCCGCACGGTGCAGGTATGGATCGCGGCGAACCCGGCCCGGCTGCCGGCCGATGCGGCGATCGCGTGGCAGCAGGCGCAGGCGGCCGGCGTGCCGATCCGAGAAGCCGGGGAGATGCCGGCATCCGCATCGGATCCCGCACCGGAGTGGCCGCCACAGGCCGCCGCCATCGTCGACGGCCTGCTCGGCATCGGGCTGAACCGCGCGGCCAGCGGCGCCATGGCGTGGTGGATCGAGCAGGTTAACCGCAGCGGGCTGCCGGTATTCGCGCTCGACATTCCCAGCGGGCTGTTCGCCGATACCGGTGCGGGCGCACCGGCGATCCGCGCCCGCCGCACGCTGACCTTCATTGCCGCCAAGCCCGGCCTGCTGACGCTGGATGGCCGCGATTGTGCCGGCGCCGTCGACATCGCGCCGATCGGCCTCGACTATCCTCCCGCGGAACCGCCGCATGCAATGGCCAACGGCACGGCGCTGTTCGGCGCAGCGCTGCCGCGACGGCACCATGCCGGCAACAAGGGCACGCATGGCTCGCTGGCGGTGATCGGCGGCAACCACGGCATGACGGGCGCGCCCTTGCTCGGTGCCCGTGCCGCGCAGTTCCTGGGCGCGGGCAAGGTCCATATCGGCTTTCTGGCGCAGCCGGCGCCGCTGCTCGACCCGGTGCATCCGGAACTGATGCTGCATGCGCTGGACGGCCTGGCGCCGGGCGCAATGTCGGCACTAGTGATCGGCCCCGGGCTTGGCACCGACGCCACGGCGCAGCGACACTTCGCGCGGCTGCTGCAGGCACTAGCCACGACGCCGGTGCCGACGGTGCTCGACGCGGATGCGCTCAACCTGCTCGCTGCCGATCCCGCCCATGCCGGCGCGCTGGCCGCCGCCCGCGCACCCTGCGTGATGACGCCGCACCCGCTTGAAGCGGCGCGCCTGATGGGCACCTCGGTGACGGACGTGCAGCGCGACCGCATCGCGGCGGCCACCGCGCTGGCCAGGCAATGGCAGGCGGTGGTCGTGCTGAAGGGCTCGGGATCGGTGATCGCAGCGCCGGACGGCAGTCCCGCCACACTGAACCCGACCGGCAACGCGGCGCTGGCCAGCGCCGGCACCGGCGACGTGCTGGCCGGCATGATCGGCGCATTGCTGGCGCAGGGCATGCCGCCGCTGCCGGCCGCGCAGGCGGCGGTATGGATCCACGGCCAGGCGGCGGACGACCTCGTCACGCAAGGCACCGGACCGGCCGGCGTGACCGCCAGCGAACTGTACCTGCCCGCACGCACCGTATTCAACCGGTTGCTCACGGAGAGCGGCGCGTGACGTCCGGTGCGCCGGTCACGACGCGGCCGTCAGACAACGTCCGATAGCTGGCTGGCACGCCGGATGCTATGTTGCAAGTGGTAACGATATGGCGTGGCGACCTGCACGGATGGTCACATTGCTGACGCTATACTTCCTGTCTGCGACTCGGCTCGCGCCCCTGCAACCTGAATTGTCCTGCATGCCCACTGACCTTCACGCCTGGAACGCCCTGCTTCGGCACCATGACACGATTCGCGATGCACAGATGCGCGAGTGGTTCGATGCCGATGGCAAGCAGCGCGTCGCGCAGTTTTCGCTGGAAGCCGCCGGCCTCTATCTCGACTATTCGAAGAACCGCATCACGCCCGAGACCATGCGGCTGCTGGTGCAACTGGCAGCCGAATCCGGTGTGCCGCAGCGGCGCGACGCGATGTTTGCCGGCGAGCATATCAACACCACCGAGGACCGCGCGGCGCTGCATGTGGCGCTGCGCGCCACGGCCGGTGATGGCTACAAGGTCGACGGCGAGCGCGTCATGCCGGCCATCCAGCAGGTGTTGGTGCGCATGCGCGACTTCTCCGAGCGCGTGCGCAGCGGCGCATGGAAAGGCGCCACGGGCGAACGCATCACCGACGTGATCAACATCGGCATCGGCGGCTCCGACCTCGGGCCGCGCATGGTATGCCGCGCGCTGTCGCACCTGTCCGACGCTGATGGCCACGACGGCCCGCGCATGCACTTCGTCTCCAATGTCGACGGCACCGACCTCGCCGAAACGCTGGTGCGCCTCGACCCGCAACGTACGCTGGTGATCGTCTGTTCCAAGACCTTCACCACGCTGGAAACCATGGCCAATGCGCGCAGCGCGCGTGCCTGGTTCATCGCCAGCGGGGTGGCCGAGAACGACCTGGCCAAGCATTTCGTCGCGGTCTCGACCAATACCGACGCGGTGCGCGAGTTCGGCATCGATCCCGCCAACATGTTCGAGTTCTGGGACTGGATCGGCGGGCGCTTCTCGCTGTGGTCGTCGGTCGGCCTGTCGATCACGCTGGCGGTGGGCTTCAACGCCTTTGCCGACCTGCTCGCCGGCGGCCACGCCATGGACGAGCACTTCCGCACCGCGCCGCTGGAGCGCAACATGCCGGTGATCCTCGGCATGCTGGGCATCTGGTACCGCAATTTCTGGCACCTGCCGACCAGCTGCATGGCGCCCTACTCGACTTCGCTCGAACTGTTCCCCGCATTCCTGCAGCAGCTGGAGATGGAGAGCAACGGCAAGTCGGTGCAGCTCGACGGGCAGCGCGTGCGCACGCATACCTCGCCGGTGGTGTGGGGCACGGCCGGCACCAACGGCCAGCATGCCTACTTCCAGCAGATTCACCAGGGCTCGCAAGTGGTGCCGGTGGATTTCGTCGCGCCGCTGGTGCCGCCGCGCCGGCTGCCGGGCCATCACGCCAAGCTGCTCGCCAACTGCTTTGCGCAGGCCGAGGCGCTGATGCGCGGCCGCAGCGCCGACGAGCTGCGCGCCGGGGGGCTGAACGACGAAGTTCGCATCGCCCATATGGTGTTCGATGGCAACCGGCCCAGCAATACCTTGCTGATGGAGGACCTGACGCCGCACGTGCTGGGCGCGCTGATCGCGCTCTATGAGCATCGCACCTTCGTGCAGGGCGTGGTGTGGAAGATCAATTCGTTCGACCAGTGGGGCGTGGAACTGGGCAAGATCCTCGCGCGGCCGATCGAAGCCGAGCTCACCGGCGCCGGCACCGGCCAGCACGACGCCTCGACCGCGGCGCTGATCGAGCGCGCCCGCGCGGTCCTGAAGGCAGGCGCCGCCAGCTAGCGCGTCAGACCTCAGCGCCCATCCATTCGTCGCTGGCCACACGGCCGGCGTCGATGGTCAGGATGCGCCCACAGCGTGCCGCCACCGAGCGGTCATGCGTGACCAGCACCAGCGTCGAGCCGGCGTCGCGGTTGAGCGCGAACATCAGCGCGATCACCGCCTCGCCGGTGGCCGTGTCGAGGCTGCCGGTGGGTTCGTCGGCAAACAGGATGTCGGGACGCGCGACGAACGCGCGTGCCAGCGCCACGCGCTGCTGCTCGCCGCCCGACAACGTGCGCGGATAGTGGCTCAGGCGCGCTCCCAGGCCGACGCGTTGCAGCATGTCCACCGCGCGCTCGCGCACCTGCGACGTTTCACCGCGCAATTCCAGCGGCAGCATCACGTTTTCCAGCGCGGTCAGGTGCCCCACCAGCTGGAACGACTGGAACACAAAGCCGACATGCCGGCCGCGCAGCGCTGCGCGCTGGTCCTCGTCCAGTGCATACAGGTCCTGCCCATGCAGGCGCACCGTGCCCGCGCTGGGCAGGTCCAGCCCGGCCAGCAGTCCCAGCAGCGTCGACTTGCCCGAGCCGGACGCGCCCACGATGGCCAGCGTTTCACCCGGCGTGACGGAAAACGACACCTCGTGCAAAATCGTCAGCGAACCTGTCGTGTCGGCTACGGTCTTTCCAAGGGACTCGACGGCAAGAATGGAAGAGGACATGGATAAAGTGATCCGAGTGATCGGAGAAATCCGGCACAAAAGGCGCAGGCTGCTGCTGGCAGCCGCGGCGACGCTGACGATGTTGGGCGGGATGCAGCCCGCACAGGCCGCAGCGCCTGCGTTGCTGGTGCTGGGCGACAGCCTGTCCGCCGAATACGGCATCACGCGCGGCACCGGCTGGGTCACGCTGCTGCAAGACCGGCTCAGGCAAGAGCGCTTCGATTATAACGTCGTCAATGCCAGCATCAGCGGCGAGACCACCATCGGCGGCAAGACTCGCTTGCCGGACCTGTTGTCGCGGCACAAGCCGGCCATCGTGGTGGTGGAGCTGGGTGCCAACGACGCCCTGCGCGGCCTGCCGCTGCAGACCACGGAGTCCAACCTGCGCCAGATCGTCAGCAGCGCGCAGAAGGCCGGCGCCGGGGTGCTGCTGGTCGGCATGCGCATCCCGCCCAACTATGGCCAGGACTACACCGAAAAGTTCTTCTCGCTGTATCCGAAGCTGGCCGGCGAATACAAGGTGCGGCTGGTGCCGTTCTTCCTCGACAAGGTGATGGCCAGGCAGGATTGGTTCCAGCCGGACCGCATCCACCCCACCGCCGAGGCGCAGCCGGCACTGCTGGAGACAGTGTGGCCGCAGCTCAAGCCGATGCTCAAGCGTAACGCTGACAGGTAGACGATTAAGAGATAAGAGACGATCACGGCGAAGCTTCCAGCAACAAAAAACCCCTGCCTCCATGGCAGGGGTTTTTTGCTTGCGGCGCGCGGCGTGGCGCGTGCCAGCCTTACCAGCCTTACTCGGCGTTCTGCGCCTGCTTGTCCGCCGGCGTCAACAGCTTGACCTTGGAGCGCGCCTTCAGGCTTTCATAGAAGGCCTGCAGGTCAGCCTGGCCGGCGAGTTGCGACAGTTGCTGCGCTTCGGCCTGGCGTTGCGCCGGGTTGGCTTGCGCCGGCTGGCTGACCTTGGAGATGCGATAGACGGCATAGCCATCGGCGCCCAGGTCAACGCCAACTACCGCGGGCAGCTTGGTGGCATCGGCCCGCATCACTGCCTCGACCGCCTTCGGCGGCACGCCATCGGCCTTGGCGCGCGACACGGTCTGCACCGCGCCGAAGCCGTCGGCGCTGTCGGCCTTCTTCAGCGCCTCGAGGCGCGCCTCGCCATCCTTGCGGGCCAGTTCCGCAGCCTGCTGGGCGATATAGCCTTCGCGCACCTTGGCTTCCACTTCCTCGAACTTGCGCACGGTGGCCGGGCGATAGTCGACGATGCGGGCCGCGACCAGCGTATTCGGCGCGACCTGGACGGCTTCGGTATTGCGCTTCTTCTGGACCGACTCTTCGCTGAACAGTGCCTTCAGCACCTTTTCGTTGTTGAGCGGGTTCTGCGCGCCCTGGGCCGGGTTCGGCTTGCGCGTCACGTTGTCGGCGGTCTGGATCGTCAGCTTGAATTTGTCGGCGGCCGGCTTCAGGCTGTCAGCCTGTTCGTACACCATGTTGCCGAAGGCGTCGGCCTGCTCGGCGAACTTCTTGTCGGCCAGCTGTTTGCGCAGCTCGGCTTCCAGTTCGGTGCGCACGGCTTCAAGCGGCCTGGTTTCAGACGCCTTGATGCCGGTCAGCTTGATGATGTGGAAACCGTAGTCGGTCTCGACCACGTCGCTGATCTGGCCATCCTTGAGCGCGTACATCGCCTCCTCGAACGGCTTGACCAGCGCGCCCCGGCCCATGAAGCCGAGGTCGCCGCCCTTCTCGGCCGAGCCCGGATCCTGCGACTGCTTCTTCGCCACATCGGCAAAGGTCTCGGGATGCTTGCGCAGCTCTTCCAGCAGCTTGGTCGCCTTGTCCTTGGCGGCCTGGCGTTCGCCAGCCGGTGCATCCTTCGGCGCGACGATCAGGATATGGCTGGCACGGCGCTGCTCATCGGTACGGAAGCGCGCGATATTGCTTTCGTAGTAGGACTTCAGCTCTTCCGGCGTGACCGCCTGCGCGGCAGCAAGGGCTTCGCCCGACAGCACCAGATATTCGACCTTGGCCTGCTCCGGCACCGAGAACGCCGACTGGTGGCTGTCATAGTAAGCCTTCAGCGCGGCGGCATCGGGCTGCACCTTGGCGGTGTAGCTGGCCGGCTTGAACACCAGTGCCTGCACATCGCGCTGCTGGTCGCGCACGGCGATCAGGCGCTCGAGCAGCGACTTGGGCATGAATGCCGTGGCGGCCACCGAGGCGCCCAGTTGCTGCGTCGCCAACTCGAAGCGCATGCGGGCATCGAACTGCTCGGGCGTCATGCCCTGCGACTGCAGCAGCTGCAGATAGGCCTTGTCGTCGATCTTGCCGTCCGCCTTGCGCGGCAGCTGCGCGATCGCCGGCAGGTTGCTGATTTCCTCGAGCAGCTTGGCATCCGACACGGTCAGGTGCTCGCGCGCCACGGTATTGGCCATGACGCGCTGCAGGATCAGCTGGTCCAGTACCGCCTTGCGCGCCTCCGGGCCTTCGAACTGGCGCGGATCGTAGTTGTTGCCGAGGATCTGGCGCGCACGCTCGCTCTGGTCACGCACGACGTTGTCGACTTCCTGCACGCTGATGGCCCGGCCCTCGACCTTGGCCGCATCGTGCGAGCTGTCCATGAAGCGCGAGTAGCTCTCCACGCCGAAGAACACGAACGACGGGAAAACAAGCACCAGCAGCAGCAAGAGCATCAGGCGCCGGTTGTTGCGTACGAAATCAAGCATGCGGATTCGGGTAGTGGATTGGCACGAAAGACAAACTTCGCGATTCTAGCAGGAGCCGGTGGGGGCGGACCTTTTGTGGAGGGCGCGAAACATGGCGCAGAAAGGAAAAACGCCCGCGAAAGCGGTAATGCCGTTCAGTTAAGTCTGAACGGCATTTTTCTTTGCAGGGGTTGTAAACAAGGTGTCGAGCTGTTAACTTGCCGTTCCGATGCTATCGGAACAAGTCCACGCCACCCTTGAGCTTAGTGAGCCGGCCAGTTTTGCCCGGCTCAGCGAGCACCTGCCGATGGCTTGGATTGAGCAAGCGCTGGCAGCCTCGGGGACAGCGTCCGTTCGCCGGCGCCGACTGCCAGCAGAGCAGGTGGTCTGGCTGGTCATCGCGCTGGCGCTCTATCGGCACCAATCGATTCCCGATGTGCTGGAGACGCTGGACCTGGCACTGCCCAACGATGCCAACGCCTGTGTCAGCAAGAGCGGGATCGCCCAAGCCCGCGAGCGGCTTGGAGACAAGCCTCTGTTGTGGCTGTTCGAGCAGACCGCACGGGCGTGGGTGGCTCAGGATGCTGCGCACTACAAATGGAAGGGCTTGGCGCTTTACGCCATGGATGGGACCACCTTCCGCACTGCCGATAGCCCTGAGAATCGCCTCCACTTTGGCGCGCAGAGCTACGCCAGCGGCAAGGTCGCCAGCTATCCACAAGTCCGCGGGGTCTCGCTCACGGCTGTTCCCACCCATCTTGTTGCCGATATCGCCTTTGGCTGTTACGGGCGCAACGAGATGCTCTATGCCAAGGAGCTCATTGAGCGGATCCCGGATCATTCGTTGACGATCTTTGACAAGGGCTTTCTGGCCGCAGAGATCCTGTGGGGCTTGCGCATGGGCGGCAGCGAGCGCCACTTTCTGATCCCCGCCAAGAAGAATCTGCAGTGGGAGCTGCTCTCAGGCAACGAGGGTGATGGCATCGTCCAGATGAAGGTCTCGCCTCAGGCTCGCCGCAAGAATCCTGCCTTGCCAGAGACTTGGACAGCTCGCGCGATCCGGGACGAGGACTCAGACCGCGTCCTGTTGACCTCGTTGACAGACCGTCGGCGCTTCAAGGCAGCCGACATCATTGGGTGCTACAAGCGCCGTTGGGAAATCGAAACCAGCTATCGAGAACTGAAGCAGACGATGCTCGGGGCCGAACTGACCTTGCGCAGCCGCCAGCCTGAGGGCGTGCATCAGGAAATCTGGGGGGCACTGATTGCGTACAACCTGGTGCGTCTGGAGATGGCCAAGGCTGCGCTCGAGGCCCGCGCCGAGCCCACCGACTTGAGCTTTGTGCTGGCCTTGCGCCTGATACAGGGCGAGTTGATCTGGGCAGCCGGCATGGCCCCAGGCAAGCTGCCGGCCCACCTGCAGCGCATGCGCGCCAAACTTCAGTTGGCGATCGTCCAAAAGCGACGGGGGCGTAAGTGCCCCCGTGAAGTCAAAGCCCTGCCTAAGCGCTACACCGTCCGGTTCCTCAGAAAGGACCTTAACTGAACGGCATTACCGCGAAAGCGGGCGCTTCATAAAACTGGCGGAGTGGACGGGACTCGCCCACGTCCCGCGGGCCGCGGCTGCGCTTGCAAGCGCAGCCCTTCGACTCCCGCCGGAAGCCGCGCAGGCGGCTTCCTCTACTCCGCAAAAATGAAAAACGCCCGCTAAAGCGGGCGTTTCATAAAACTGGCGGAGTGGACGGGACTCGAACCCGCGACCCCCGGCGTGACAGGCCGGTATTCTAACCGACTGAACTACCACTCCTTTGTCGGTTGCTTCCTGCCGCATATGTACCGCACTTGCGATGGGGAACGTGGTGGGTGCTGAGGGGCTCGAACCCCCGACCTACGCCTTGTAAGGGCGCCGCTCTACCAGCTGAGCTAAGCACCCGTTCGACCATCGCAGGCAAGCTGCCTGCAGGTTGCTTTCGCTTCGCACCTCGCGGCAGCTGCCGTGGTTTGCGTTGCGAGGGCGCAAGTGTAATACAGGAGATTTCAGTTTGCCAAGGCCGTGCGCATAAAAAAACGCCGCCGGGCATCGCTGCCCCGCGGCGTTCATTTCACGCAGCCAATCAGTGGTGCAGACGCTCCACCTTGGCCGTGGCCTTGTCCGCCACGTCAGCGGGCTTGGCATCTTCTTCCGGCAACGGCTCGGGCTTGCGCTCGAGCGCCAGTTCCAGCACCTTGTCGATCCAGCGCACAGGCACGATCTCGATGGCGTTCTTCACGTTGTCGGGGATCTCGGCCAGATCCTTGACGTTTTCCTCCGGGATCAGAACCAGCTTGATGCCGCCACGGTGGGCCGCCAGCAGCTTCTCCTTGAGGCCACCGATCGGCAGCACCTCGCCGCGCAGCGTGATCTCGCCGGTCATGGCGACATCCGCGCGCACCGGGATGCCGGTCAGCACCGACACCAGCGCCGTGGTCATGGCACCGCCTGCCGACGGGCCGTCCTTGGGCGTGGCGCCTTCGGGTACGTGGATGTGGATGTCGCGCTTCTCGAACATCTCATCCGTGATACCCAGGCGGCGTGCCCGCGAACGCACCACCGAACGCGCGGCCTCGACCGATTCCTTCATGACGTCGCCCAGCGAACCGGTGCGGGTGATGTTGCCCTTGCCCGGCATGATCGCGGCTTCGATGGTCAGCAGGTCGCCACCCACTTCCGTCCACGCCAGACCGGTCACCTGGCCGACCTGGTTTTCCTTGCCGGCCAGGCCGAAGTCGTACTTGCGCACGCCGAGGAACTTGTCGAGGTTCTCCGAATCGACCTTGATCGTGCCGGACTCCTTCTTCAGCAGCAGGAGCTTGACCGCCTTGCGGGCGATCTTGGACACCTCGCGCTCAAGCGAACGGACACCGGCTTCGCGCGTGTAGTAGCGGATGATGTCGCGGATCGCAGCATCGGTCACCTCGATCTCGCCAACCTTCAGACCATTGTTCTTGATCTGCTTCGGCAGCAGGTAACGCGTGGCGATGTTGAGCTTTTCTTCCTCCGTGTAACCCGACAGGCGGATCACTTCCATCCGGTCGAGCAGCGGCGGCGGGATGTTCAGCGAGTTCGACGTCGCCACGAACATCACGTCGGACAGGTCGAAGTCCACCTCGATGTAGTGGTCCTGGAACGTGTGGTTCTGTTCCGGGTCCAGCACCTCGAGCAGCGCCGACGACGGATCGCCGCGGAAGTCCATGCCCATCTTGTCGATTTCATCGAGCAGGAAGAGCGGATTGCGCACGCCGACCTTGGACAGGCTCTGCAGGATCTTGCCCGGCATCGAACCGATGTAGGTACGGCGGTGGCCGCGGATCTCGGCCTCGTCACGCACGCCACCCAGTGCCATGCGCACGAACTTGCGGTTCGTCGCGCGCGCCACCGACTGGCCGAGCGAGGTCTTGCCCACGCCGGGAGGCCCGACCAGGCACAGGATCGGCGCCTTCACCTTGTCCACGCGCTGTTGCACCGCGAGGTACTCGAGAATGCGTTCCTTGACCTTCTCCAGGCCGTAGTGGTCTTCATCCAGCACGCGCTCGGCGTTGGCCAGGTCGTTGTTGACCTTGCTCTTCTTGCGCCACGGCAGGTTCACCAGCGTGTCGATGTAGTTGCGCACGACGGTGGCTTCGGCCGACATCGGCGACATCAGCTTGAGCTTCTTGAATTCGGCGTCGGCCTTCTTCTTGGCTTCCTTCGGCATGCGCGCAGCCTTGATGCGCTTGTCGAGCTCTTCCAGGTCGGCGCCTTCTTCGCCCTCGCCCAGTTCCTTCTGGATGGCCTTGACCTGCTCGTTCAGGTAGTACTCGCGCTGGCTCTTCTCCATCTGGCGCTTGACGCGGCCACGGATGCGCTTTTCAACCTGCAGGATGTCGATCTCGCCCTCGAGTTGCGACAGCAGGCTTTCCAGGCGCTCGGTCACATTGACCATCTCCAGGATCTTCTGCTTCTGCTCGAGCTTGATCGGCAGGTGCGCGGCGATGGTGTCAGCCAGGCGCCCTGCCTCGTCGATGCCCGACAGCGAGGTCAGGATCTCCGGCGGAATCTTCTTGTTGAGCTTCACGTACTGGTCGAACTGCGACACGATCGCGCGGCGCAGGGCCTCGGTCTCGGCGCTTTCGCCAGGTGCGGGCGGCACGGGCACGGCTTCGCACATGAAGTGCGATTCGTCCTCGCTCACCTCGCGGATATTGGCACGCTGCGTGCCTTCGACCAGCACCTTCACGGTACCGTCGGGCAGCTTCAGCATTTGCAGGATATTCGCGATGCAGCCGACCTCATACAGGTCGTCGGCGGTCGGCTCGTCCTTGGCCGCCGTCTTCTGGGCTACGAGCATGATGCTCTTGCCCGCCTCCATCGCAGTCTCAAGCGCCTTGATGGACTTCGGGCGTCCCACGAACAGCGGGATCACCATGTGCGGAAACACCACCACGTCGCGCAGCGGCAACAACGGGAGGCGAATCGGCTCGGCCGGGAGGAGTTGTGTTCCGGACATCATTTTCCCCAAGTCAGTCATTTAAGGCGTAAATTGGGCCGCCTGATTCGATTACAAGATACATGCCAATCGATTCACCAAGGCAGGGAGATGCCGCTCCCTGCACTTGCAGGCCCCTCTGAAACAGCATACCCGCGTTTCCTCCTTCTCGTCGGTGGAAATAAACAAAAAAAGCCGCTCGCTTCTACGCGAACGGCTTTCTCGCCTGGCTGCCGGTGTGGTTCCAAACACTTACCACCGTTGGCAGCCCTCGCGTCAGTTGGAGCCTGCCACTTTCGGCTGCTGCTCTTCGTACATCAGCAGCGGCGGCGCATCCCCGGTAATCGTATTTTCATCGATCACCACCTTTTGCACGCCCTTGTAATTCGGCAGGTCATACATGACGTCCATCAGCGATTGCTCCAGGATCGAACGCAGGCCGCGGGCGCCGGTCTTGCGGCGGATCGCCTTGCGCGCGATCGCGGTCAGCGCGCCCGGGCGGATTTCCAGCTCGACGCCTTCCATCGCCAGCAGCTTCTGGTATTGCTTGACCAGCGCGTTCTTGGGCTCGACCAGGATCTGCACCAGCGCGGCCTCGTCCAGCTTGGACAGCGTGGCGACCACCGGCAGGCGGCCGATCAGCTCGGGGATCAGGCCGAACTTGATCAGGTCTTCCGGCTCGGTCTGCGGCAGGACTTCGCTGACGTCGCGCTCTTCCTTGCTCTTGACCTGCGCGGCAAAGCCGATCCCGGTCTTGTCCGAGCGCTGCATGATGACCTTTTCCAGGCCGTCGAACGCGCCGCCGCAGATAAACAGGATGTTGGTCGTGTCGACCTGCAGGAAGTCCTGGTTCGGATGCTTGCGGCCACCCTGCGGCGGCACCGAGGCCATCGTGCCCTCGATCAGCTTCAGCAGCGCCTGCTGCACGCCCTCGCCCGACACGTCGCGCGTGATCGACGGGTTGTCGGACTTGCGCGAGATCTTGTCGATCTCATCGATGTAGACGATGCCGCGCTGCGCCTTCTCGACTTCGTAGTTGCAGTTCTGCAGCAGCTTCTGGATGATGTTCTCGACGTCCTCGCCCACGTAGCCGGCTTCGGTCAGCGTGGTCGCGTCAGCGATCACGAATGGCACGTTGAGCAGGCGCGCCAGCGTCTGCGCGAGCAGCGTCTTGCCGGAGCCGGTCGGCCCGATCAGCAGGATGTTGCTCTTGGACAGCTCGACGTCGTCCTTCTTGCCGAGGTGCTTCAGGCGCTTGTAGTGGTTGTAGACCGCGACCGCCAGGATCTTCTTGGCCTGTTCCTGGCCGATCACATACTGGTCCAGGCTTTCGCGGATTTCGTGGGGCGTGGGCAGGTCCGAGCGCGCGGCCGCGGCGGCGTCTTTCTCGGTTGCGGTGGCTTCGTCACGAATGATCTCGTTGCACAGGTCGATGCATTCGTCGCAAATGAACACCGAGGGGCCCGCGATCAGCTTCTTGACCTCATGCTGGCTCTTGCCGCAGAAGGAGCAGTAGAGAAGCTTTTCGCTGGATGAACCTTTTTTGTCCGCCATAGGAATCAGTCACTTTTGCATTGCGCACATCGCGGGGCGAAAGGCTCCCCGGCAATACGCATTAAACGCATCATACGCCAAAACAATTGGCCTCACCGGCGCTCTCCCCCAGCTGTGGGGCAAAAGCAAAAAACGAGGCACAAGGCCTCGTTCCGGTGTAGCCTTCGCCATTTGGGCAATGCTGCCGCGCCAGGACGTTCCGCGCAATGCGGGTTTCCCGGCAGGCTGGCATAGCCGCCGTTGCGGATTGCGCCGCCGGCGGCCCGTGGCATCAGCCGCGGCGGGCGATGACCTTGTCCACCAGGCCGTAGTCCACCGCCTGGTCGCCGCTCATGAAGTTGTCGCGATCGGTATCGCGTGCAATCTTCTCGACCGGCTGGCCGGTCACTTCCGACAGGATGCTGTTCAGCCGCTCGCGCAGGTACAGGATCTCGCGCGCCTGGATCTCGATATCCGAGGCCTGGCCGCGCGCGCCGCCCAGCGGCTGGTGGATCATGATGCGCGAGTTGGGCAGCGCGAAACGCTTGCCCTTGGCGCCGGCCGCCAGCAGGAAGGCGCCCATGCTCGCCGCCATGCCCATGCACAGCGTGGACACGTCCGGCTTGATGAACTGCATGGTGTCGTAGATCGCCAGCCCCGCCGAGACGGAACCGCCCGGCGAGTTGATGTAGAGCGACACGTCCTTGTCGGGGTTCTCGCTCTCCAGGAACAGCAGCTGTGCCACCACCAGGTTGGCGGTCTGGTCGTTGACCTCGCCCACCATGAACACCACACGCTCCTTCAGCAGGCGCGAATAGATGTCATAGGCGCGCTCGCCCCGGCCGGACTGCTCGACGACCATCGGCACCAGCCCCAGGCCCTGGGTTTCCAGTGCCGAAGCCTGCGTGGTGGCGAGACGGTCAAGCAAATCATTGCGGGTCATGCAGGTTCTCCATGGATTCATCGGATCGCAAGGCGATCAGTCACTCGGGACACTGGCCCGCTTTCGCTTGCCTCCGCGCCGGGGCGCGGAAGAAAGCGGGCTTGCGGGTTATCCCCGACCTCAGGCAGCTTGCTGCTGGTTGCCTTCGGCGGTGAGTTCCTCGAAGGACACCTTCTTGTCGGTGACCTTGGCCTTGTCGCACACGAAATTTACCACGTTGTTTTCGAGCACGTAGGCTTCCATTTCAGCCAGGCGTTGCTGGTCGCCGTAGTACCAGCGCATCACTTCCTTCGGGTCTTCGTAGCTCTTGGCGAAGTCCTCGATCTCGGCCTTGATCTGGTCGGCCTTGGCTTCCAGGCCGTTGGCCTTGACGATCTCGGCCAGGATCAGGCCCAGCTTGACGCGGCGCTCTGCCTGCTGCGCGAACATCTCGGCCGGGATCGGCATGTCCTTGGCATTGGGCATGCCACGCTGTTCCAGGTCGCGGCGGGCCATCTCGACCAGGCGCTCCTGGTCCTGCTCGATCAGGGCCTTGGGCACGTCCAGCTCGCTCGCCTTCAGCAGCGCTTCCATGACCTGGTCCTTCAGCATCGAATGCGTACGGCGCTTGACTTCACGCTCCAGGTTCTCGCGGATGTCGGCGCGCATCTTCTCGACGCTGCCGTCGGCGATGCCCAGCGACTTGGCGAAGGCTTCGTTGACTTCCGGCAAGTGGGCCCACTCGATCTTCTTCAGCGTCACGGTGAACTCGGCGGTCTTGCCGGCCACTTCCTTGCCGTGGTAGTCCTCCGGGAACGCCAGCGGGAAGGTCTTGCTCTCGCCGACCTTCAGGCCCAGCGTGGCCTGTTCGAACTCGGGCAGCATGCGGCCTTCGCCCAGCACGAACGGGAAGTCCTCGGCCTTGCCGCCGGCGAACTCTTCACCGTCGATCTTGCCGACGAAGTCCAGCGTCACGCGGTCGCCGTTCTGGGCGGTGACGTCGGCACCGCCGTCGCCATGCTCGCCGGCTTCGCCGCGGGTGTGGTAGTGCACGCGCTGCTTGCGCAGGATGTCGACGGTCTTGTCGACTTCGGCGTCGGTGATCTCGGTGCCGGTGCGGGTGACTTCGGCGGCCGACAGGTCGCCGATCTTCACTTCCGGGTACACCTCGAAGGTGGCATCGAACGCGACTTCGTCAGCGCCCACGCCTTCGGTCTTGACCTCGAACTTGGGCTGGCCGGCAACCTTGACGTCCTGTTCCTTGGTGATGTCGAAGAACTTGCGCGCGGCCTTGTCGAAGCGCACTTCGAACTCGACTTGCTGGCCGTACTGCTTCTCGACCATCTTCATCGGCACCTTGCCCGGACGGAAGCCCGACATCTTCACGGTCTTCGACAGGCGAACCAGGCGCTCCTGCTTTTCCTTCTCCACTTCGGCCTTGGGGATGGCCAGGGTCACCTTGCGGTCCAGCTTGCCGAGGTTCTCAATCACGTTCGACATGGTCGTAGATCCAATCCAGAAATGTAGTTGTGTTCGTTGGCGCTACCGCTTGCGCTGCGCCATATGCAGCACTGCCTGGGGCCGCCGCGGCGCGACGGCGCACGGAGGGCTCCGCGCAAACGGAAAACGGGGATTATCGCACGGTTTTGATTCGCTTCCGGCGTTTTTGCCCTGAAGCGGGCCGGGAACCGCTTTCCGGCACCCTCGCCCCTAGCTCACCTGGCCGTGGCGCAGCGCGCGCAGCAGCAGGCGTGCCGGATCGATGGCATCGGCCAGGTCGGCCTCGAGCGGCAGCGGCTCGCCTTCGATCTGGCTGGCCAGCAGCTCGGCCCCCAGTGCGGACCATGTGAGGCCGCGCGACGCATAGGCAAGGGCCGCGTACAGGCCGGGGATTCGCGGCAGGTCGCGCAGGTGCGCGCCGCGCAAGGCACCCGCGTGCGCACGTGCCGCCGCTTCGTCGGCGACCTGCCCGATCAGCGGCAGCCGGTTGTGCGTGACCGTGCGCACGCCGACATAGCCGGTGAGCGCGGCGGGGTCGATGCCGGCCACCGCGCCGGCCTGCCGCGGCAACAGGCCCGCCAGGCGCACGAGGTTGGCGGCATGCACGTCCGGATGATCGACCAGTGGCCCTTCGTCGGGGTCGTAGCTGGAGCCGACGCGGCCCGTGCCGTCGGCGGCACGCGGCAGCAGGTAGCCCGCGCCCGTGACCACGCAGTCCGGCCAGCCGCCGATCGCATCGACTTGCGCGGCCGGCAGCGTGGAGAGCTGGCCGCGCACGCGCCGCATGGTCCAGTGCTGCTGCGGCAGCAGGTGCTGCGCCTCGTGCGCATTGGCCAGCACCAGCACCGGCGCCGACGCCAGCACGGCGCCGTCGGCAGCCAGCGCGTGCCACTGGCGATCGTCGCGCGCGATGCGCGCCACGCGGCAACCGAAGCGCGCGGCGACGGCATCGCCCGCACGCGCCAGCTGCGCCTTGCAGACATCGGGCGGCGCAACCCAGCCGCCGGCCGGGAACCACAGCCCCCCTCGCGGCACGCCGGCCCGGTGGGCGGACGCCGCCTCTTCGGCACTCATCCAGCGCACGAACGATTCCGGCAGTCCCATGGCCGCGAGCGCGGCGCGCTGGGCCTCGCCCTCGGCTTCGTCCTCGCCGATCTGCAGCACGCCGCAGCCGTGCCAGTCGACCGCGTAACCGGCTTCGCCCAGCGCCGCCCAGGCTCGCAGCGCGTACTGGTTGCCGGCGCGCGAAAGGCGCGACAGCAGGCTGTCGTCGGCAGACACGTGGGCATGCATGGCCGCCGCGCGATGCGCCGAGGTCTGCCGCGCCGGGCCGTCATGGGCATCGAACAGCGTAATGCGCCAGCCGCGCGCCGCCAGGCGCTCGGTCACGGCGCAGCCGGCCAGGCCGGCACCGATCACGATGGCATGCCGGTCGGGCCATTGCGCGGCCAGCGGCGGCGCATGGCGGCGCGACTTCCACAGCGGGCGAAAGCGCGCGACCGTCATGTCGCGCTTGCCACCGAAGCCTGGCGCCTTGCTGGCCTCGAACCCGACCTCCTTCAGCCCGCGCCGGACAAACCCGGCGGCGGTGTAGGTGGCCAGCGTCGCGCCCGGCCGGGCCAGCCGCGCCAGCCCGCGGAACACCGGCGGCGACCACATGTCCGCATTGCGCGCCGGGGAAAAGCCGTCGAGGTAGAAGGCGTCGGCGCCCACCGACAGCCTGGGCAGCAACTGCCCGGCGTCGCCAAGCGCAATCGTCAGCACCACCTGCCCGCCGTCGAAGGCAAGCCGGTGCAGGCCCGGCAAGGCGTCGGGCCATTGCGCCTGCAGCGCCTGCGCCAGCGGTTCCAGCCTTTGCAGGCCGGCATGCAGCCGGGACAGGCCCTCGCGCGTGAAGGGATGCTTCTCGATCGAGACGAAATGCAGCGTGCCGCAGCGCCGGGGATCGTCGCGCCACGCCTGCCAGGTCGCCAGGAAATTCAGCCCCTGGCCGAAGCCGGTCTCGACGATGACGAACTGGCGCTGCCCGGCCCACGCCTGCGGCAGGCCGTTGCCGCCCAGGAAGACATGGGCGGCCTGCGCCAGCCCGCCTTCGGTGCTGTGGTAGACGTCGTCGTAGCGGGGTGAATACGGGGTGCCCTCGGCAGACAGGATGGGCTCGGCGGGCTCGAGTGCGCGCGGCATGGGATACGGATACTTGGGGCCCGGGCGGAGGTGCCGGACATGGGGAGGGGGCGACTCGCCGCGGATGGTAGCATAGCGGCCTTCCCCGCAGTGGCCACGCCGCCCTGCTCCCGATCTTGCGCCTCAGCGGCGCCCGCTTCGCCATGCTCAGCTATCGTCACGCCTTCCATGCCGGCAACCATGCCGATGTCCTCAAACATGCCATCGTCGTGCAGTTGCTCGAGCATCTGACGCAGAAGGACAAGGCGTTCTGGTACATCGACACCCACGCCGGCGCCGGTCTTTATGCGCTCGAGCACGAGTGGGCGCAGAAGAAGGCCGAGTTCGAGACCGGCATTGCGCCCCTGTGGCAGGCCGCCGCCAGCGGCACCGCGCTGCCGCCGCTGCTGGACGAGTACCTGGACCAGGTACGGGCACTGAACCAGGACGGCACACTGCGCCACTATCCCGGTTCGCCATGGCTCGCCTGGCAGATGCTGCGCGAGCAGGACCGGCTGCGCCTGTTCGAACTGCACAGCACCGAGATCCAGGTGCTGCGCGATAACTTCCGCGGCGCCGGCCGCCGCGTGATGCTGTACGACGGCGACGGCTTCGGCGGCATCAAGGCGATCCTGCCCCCGCCGCCGCGGCGCGCGCTGGTGCTGGTGGACCCGTCCTACGAAGACAAGCAGGACTATGCCCGCACCGTGCAGACCGTGCGCGACGGCCTGGAGCGCTTCGCCACGGGCGTCTACGCGGTCTGGTACCCGCAGGTGCAGCGGCGCGAATCGCTGCAGCTGCCGGTGCAACTGAAGGCGCTGCCGCTGAAGAGCTGGCTGCACGTGACGCTGACCGTCAGGAACCCGGTCGAAGGCGGCCTCGGCTTGCACGGCAGCGGCATGTTCATCGTCAACCCGCCGTGGCGGCTGAAGGAGATGCTGCAGGAGGCGATGCCGCTGCTGGTCGACCTGCTCGGCCAGGACGGCGGGGCGAAGTTCACGCTGGAAGCCGAAGAGCGGTAGAGCGGCAGACCGACAGGCGCCGCCGCGCGAACTAGCGCGGCCAGCGCCGGCCACGGCCGCGCCACAGCCAGTCAAGCGCCAGGCCCGCCAGCACCCCACAGGCGTCCGCCACCAGGTCGAGCCAGTCGGCCTCGCGGTAGGCGGTCATGCCCTGCAGCAGCTCGATGACGCCGCCATAGACGACCAGCACCAGCAGCAAGGGCAGCCCGTGGCCGGCAAACGCGCGGCGCCCCAGCAGCGCCAGCACACCGAAGGCCAGCAGGTGATTGCTCTTGTCCCAGCCCGTTGTCGGCAGCGGCTGGGACGGCGGCATCAGCGACAGCGCCAGCACGGCGGCGGCGCAAGCCCAGAACAGCAGGCGCCATGGCGGCGCCTTGAGGGAGGAAGTCTGACCAGGGAGCATGGGACGAGGAGCGCGCCGCCCCATGCGGCACGCGTTGGCAATGCCGACAATATATATCGCTGGCCGGCAGGGCTGGATTCCCCCCGCGCCTTGCGCTACAATCCGCAGCCTCGTTGCGCTGCGGGCGCATAACTGCCGCGGCAGGCGCCGGCAGCAGCGGACCGATGAAAGGCGGGCAGTTCCAGCCGCCTTTTTTGCTTTCGAGTCTGCGCAGGCAACGAGCATCGCGGCCGCCCGTCCGGGCTGGGCCGCAAGGACCGCGAGGGTGGCGAAATTGGTAGACGCACCAGGTTTAGGTCCTGACGCCAGCAATGGTGTAGGGGTTCGAGTCCCCTCCCTCGCACCATCCGCCCTTCCTGTGGCGGCGCCAGCACATCCCCAATCGTCACGGAACCCTCTCAGGCAACGCGGATCGCCGCGCCGGCATTCACTCGTGCCATTCGACGGCCGCTGACACCGCCGCAACTGGCAGCGCTGACCGGCATGACCAGCAGTTCGGCTCAGGGGACAGTCCATACGCTCGAGGCGCGCGGCTACGTCGACAGGTATCGGCGAGCGCAGGGGTACGCCTGCAGTGAGGCGGAATTTTTCCTCGTCGACATGGGTGGTCTCGTCGCGCCGATCGTGTCGGTATTGCCGATGCCAGGAAAAGACTGGCGAGGTGGTAGAACACCTGAGTGCCAACGGCTTTCGCAGCCCTTCCCCGCCATCTATGCTGAAGGTGTTGGAGCGCTGTTGCGCACTTCGCCTGCCGCTCCAGTCTTCACCTCAGCCCTATCGGAGGGCATATGAAAGTTTCTGCCTTGCTGTTGGCAGCGTCGATGGCCGCTGGCTGGTCATCGCTCGCCCAGGCTGCCGGATGCCAGTACGACATGCAGTGCAAAGGGGAGCGGATCTGCCAGCAAGGGCAGTGCGTATTCCCTGATGCCGAAGAAACGGCCGAAGCCGGCGGGCCGAGCCCGGTTCCGGCGCCGACCCTCAAGCGCACACCGATGCCGCCACCGCCGCGCGGCTGCTGCACGGTAGCAGGCAAGCTCAAGCTGTCGCCGGCTTCGGCCTCCGACACCAGCCTGTCCACCGGCGACGCTTGCCAGGGCCTGACCAACTCCGGCAAGCCGGTTCCCGGCACGATCTGCAACTAGGCGCGCAGGCCTGAGGCATGATGCCGGCGCGCCGCGGCCCGTCAGGCCGCCAGCGCCCCCACCCCTGCCTCGGGCCGCCTGATGCGGAACCACGCCGCATACAGCGCCGGCAGGAACAGCAGCGTCAGCACGGTGGCGATGATCAGCCCGCCCATGATCGCCACCGCCATCGGCCCCCAGAACATCGAGCGCGACAGCGGGATCATCGCCAGCACCGCCGCCGCGGCGGTCAGGATGATCGGGCGGAAGCGGCGCACCGCGGCCTCGACGATGGCGGTCCAGGGCGGCACGCCCGCGCTGATGTCCTGCTCGATCTGGTCGACCAGAATCACCGAGTTTCGGATGATCATGCCCAGCAGCGCGGTGATCCCCAGCTGCGCCACGAACCCCATCGGCGCGCGCAGCAGCAACAGCGTCGCGGCGGCGCCGATCAGGCCCAGCGGGCCGGTCAGGAACACCATCAGCGCGCGCGAGAAGCTGTGCAGCTGCAGCATCAGCAGCGTGAAGATCAGGAAGATGCACAGCGGCAGCTGCGCCGCGATCGAAGCGCCGGCCTTGCCGCTTTCCTCTTCCGCGCCGGCCACCGTGATGCGGTAGCCCGCCGGCAACTGCGCGCGCAGCTTGTCCAGCTGCGGGTTGATCTGCGCGGTCACGGTCGGGCCCTGGATGCCGTCGACCACGTCCGCCTGCACGGTCACGCCGAAGTCGCGGTTCTCGCGCCAGACCACGCCGGGCTCGGACTTCAGCGCCACGCGGGCCACTTGCGTCAGCGGTACGGTGCGGCCGGTGTTGGTCGGCACCAGCACGTTGTTCAGGTCGGACATGGCATCGCGCTCGTTGCGCGGCGTGCGCATCAAAATCTCGATCAGCTTGTCGCCGTCGCGGTACTGCCCGACCGGCACGCCGGTCAGCACGGTCTGCGTCACGCGCGCGATCGCGCTGGTGGTGACGCCCAGCGCGCGCGCCTTGTCCTGGTCGATCTCCAGGCGCAGCATCTTGACGTTCTCGTTCCAGTTGTCATTGACGCCGACCGTGTTCGGGTTCGCGCGCATCTCGGCCTTGACCTGGTCGGCCAGCTGGCGCACCGCGCCCGCCTCCGGGCCGATCACGCGGAACTGCACCGGATACGCTACCGGCGGCCCGTTCGGCAGCAGCTTGACGCGGCCACGCAGGTACGGCAATTCGGTGTCGAGCAGCGCGATGATGCGACGGCGCAATGCATCGCGCACCTCGGTGCTGACCGGCATCACGATCACCTGCGCCACGTTGCTCTGCGGGAAGATCTGGTCGAGCGGCAGGTAGAAGCGCGGCGCGCCGGTGCCGACGAAGGTGGTCAGGCTTTCCACCTGCTTGTCCTTGCCCACCAGCCGCTCGAAGCGCTTGGCCTCGGCTTCCATCTGGGCAAAGCTGGTGCCTTCCGGCATCCACAGTTCCACCATCAGCTCGGGCCGGCTGGAGTCGGGGAAGAATTGCTTCTCGACGAACTTGAACGCATAGATGCCCAGCACGAACGTCACCAGCGTGATGGCGATCACGGTCTTGCGCCACGTCACGCACCAGTCCACCAGCCGGCGGAAGCGCGCGTAGAACGGCGTGTCGAACACCTCATGGTGCTCGCCGGCGCCCGGCCCGCGCGTCCTGAGCAGCAGGTAGCCGAGGTAAGGCGTGAAGTACACCGCCGCCAGCCACGACAGCACCAGCGCCAGCGCGGTCACGGCAAAGATGGCGAAGGTGTACTCGCCCACCGTCGAGCGCGCCAGCCCCACCGGCAGGAAGCCCGCCGCCGTGATCAGCGTGCCGGTCAGCATCGGCATCGCCGTCGAGGTATAGGCAAAGGTGGCTGCCTCCATCTTGGAGAAGCCCTCTTCCAGCTTGCGCACCATCATCTCGACCGCAATGATGGCGTCGTCGACCAGCAGCCCCAGCGCCACGATCAGCGCGCCCAGCGAGATCTTGTGCAGGCCGATGCCGAAGATGTTCATGAACAGGAAGGTCACCGCCAGCACCAGCGGAATCGTCAGCGCCACCACCAGCCCGGGCCGCACGTCCAGCCGCAGCGGCCGCGTATGCAAGCCCAGCGCGACAAAGCTGACCGCCAGCACGATCACCACGGCCTCGATCAGCACGCGCACGAACTCGCCCACCGATTGCCTGACCGCCTTGGGCTGGTCCTGCACCTGGTCCATCTCGATGCCGACCGGCAGCTGGCCGCGCAGCTTCTCGAAGGCCGCGCGCAGGTCCTTGCCGAGCTGGATGATGTCGCCGCCCTTCTGCATCGAGATGCCCAGCCCGATCACATCCTTGCCGTTGAAGCGCATGCGTGTCTGCGTGGGGTCGACATAGCCGCGGTACACATGCGCGATGTCGCCGAGACGGATATTGGCGATGCCGTTGGGCCCGCGCAGCACCAGGTTCTCCAGGTCGCCGACGCTGGCGAACTGGCCGGACAGGCGCACCTGCAGGTTGTCGCTCGGCGTGACCAGCACGCCGCTGCCGGTCAGGTTGTTCTGCTGCGAGATCTGGTCGGCGATGGCATTGATGTCCAGCCCGAGCTGGGCAAAGCGCGCCTGGTTGAACTCGATATAGACCTTCTCGTCCTGCAGCCCGATCAGCGACACCTTGGCCACCGACGGCACGCGCAGCAATTCCTGCCGCACCAGGTCGGCGTACTCGCGCAGCTCCTTGTAGTTGAAGCCGTCGGCGGACAACGCATAGATTGTGCCGTAGACGTCGCCGAACTCGTCGTTGAAGAACGGCCCGCGCACGCCCGCGGGCAGCGTCTGCTGGATGTCGCCGATCTTCTTGCGCACGGTGTACCAGATCTGCGCGGTTTCCTTCGCCGGCGAGGTGTCCTTGAGCTGGAAGATCACCGTGGTCTCGCCGGGCTTGGAGAAGCTGCGGATCTTGTCGGCGTAAGGCACTTCCTGCAGCTGGCGTTCGATCTTGTCGGTCACCTGCACCGCGATTTGCTCGGCGGTGGCGCCCGGCCAGAACGCCTGCACCACCATCACGCGGAAGGTAAAGGGCGGGTCCTCGTCCTGGCCCAGCTGGAAGAACGCCAGCAGGCCGCCCAGCAACAGCACCACCAGCAGGTAACGGGTCAGCGGCTGGTGCTCGAGCGCCCAGCGCGACAGGTTGAAGCGGGAATGATCCATGCCGGCTTCAGCCCTCCCTGGGGGTCGGCGCGGAAGCGGGCGCGACGGTCTGCAGCGGCCGCACCTTCTGCCCCGGGCGCAGCAGGTGTACGCCTGCGGTGACGATGGCCTGGCCCGGCGCCAGCCCCTGGCGCACTTCCACCTCGTTGCCGACGGCCTCGCCCAGCGTCACCGTGACCGGCTTGACCGTGCCGGCGGCGGCGTCGTAGATCCACACCTGGTTGCGGCCCTGCTCCTGCAGCAGCGCGGTCAGCGGCACGCGGATCGCGGGAGTGGCCCCGGTCCGCACGAAGGTCACCACAGCGGTCATGCCGAGCTTGAGGTCGGCGGGCGGATCGGGAATGGTGACGCGGGTCGCATAGGTGCGCGTGACCGGGTCGGCTGCCGCGGCAATCTCGCGCACGCGGGCGGGCAGCGCGCGCTTCGGCTCGGCCCAGGTATGGATACTGACATCGGTAATGCCGCGCAGCAGGTCTACCTGGTCTTCCGGCAGGCCGATCGCCACTTCCTTCTCCGCGGTCTGGGCCACGCGCACCACCGGCTGGCCCGCGGTGACGACCTGGCCCACCTCGGCGTCGATGGCCGTGACCACGCCGTCGGCGTCGGCGTGCAGCACGGCATAGCCGGTCTGGTTGGCCTGGCTGCGCAGGCCGGCCTGGGCCTGGCGCAGGCGCGAGTCGGCCGCCTCGAAACTGGCCTGGCGGCGGTGCTGCTCGGCGGCGCTGATAAAGCCCTTGGCGAACAGGTCGTTGTAGCGCTTCAGGTCGGACGCGGCAAGGTCGCGGTCGGTCTTCGCCGCCTCGAACTGGGCGCGCGAGCCTGCTTCGGCCAGCGAAAGATCGGTCGGGTCGAGCCGGGCCAGCGGCTGGCCCTTGGTGACGACGGCACCCACATCCACCAGGCGGGCCGCGATCTTGCCGCCCACACGGAACCCCAGCCGCGATTCGACGCGCGGTCGCACGTCGCCGGAAAATTCGAAGGCGGTCTTGCCGCTGTGCTGGCTCAGTTGCATCAGGCGCACCGGACGGACTTCCTGCACCGGTTCGGCCTTCTTGCCGCAGCCCGCGACCATGACAGCGGCGACGGTCACCAGCGCGGCAGCCGCGAAGCGCCCGAAGCGCGCGCGGCGTAACGATTTTGTGTCAAAAAGAGTCGCTGCGGCCGCAACTTCCGGCACTGGGCAAAGCACTGGCATCGGTAAGCTAGGAGTCGGATGGAACAGCTGGCAAGGCAGGCCGTCGGCCGTGGAGGCCAGTGCGGGGCAATAAATAACTGGCCGGTCAGTAATATAGCGATCCCCGCGGGGGTGCGTCAAACGACAGGCGACGAAATGTCTGGAATGCCTCCTCGGGTGCCGTTCCCGGCGGACGAGCTGTGGTTAAATGGCCGCCGCCGGGTCGTCAGCCGGCGTCCGGCTGTCCGGATCGGCGATGCTACAATCGGCGCCCCGCGCTTCTGCCATCCTTCCCCCACCCCATCTTCAGACCGAGACCGGCGTGACGCCCGATCAGTATTGCCAAGAGAAAGTCGCCCAGAGCGGCTCCAGCTTCTATTACAGCTTCCTGTTCCTGCCGGCCGAGCGCCGGCGCGCCATCACCGCGCTGTACGCCTGGTGCCGCGAAGTCGACGACGTGGTCGACGATACGCATGATACTGGCCTGGCTCACCAGCAACTGGACTGGTGGCGCGCGGAACTGCGGCGGCTGTTCGACGGCGCGCCCACGCACCCGACGACCCAGGCGCTGCAGCCGCATGTTGCCGGCGCCGGCCTGCCGCAGGGCGAAATGGCCGAAGTGCTCGACGGCATGGAGATGGACCTGACGCAGACACGCTACCTTGATGAGGCCGGCCTGAACCGCTACTGCCATTGCGTGGCCGGCGTGGTCGGCACGCTCAGCGCGCGGCTGTTCGGCTATACCGACCCCAAGACGCTGGAGTTTGCCGAGAAGCTCGGCCTGTCGCTGCAGCTGGTCAATATCCTGCGCGACGTTGGCGAGGATGCCCGGCGCGGCCGCATCTACCTGCCCGTCAATACGCTGCAGCAGTTCCAGGTGCCGGCTTCGGAAATCCTCAAGGGCCAGCATTCCGAGCGCTTCGTCGCGCTGATGCAATACCACGCCGAACGCGCCCGCAAGCTGTACCGCGAGGCGCTGGCAGCCCTGCCCCGCCAGGACCGCCGCGCCCAGCGCGCCGGCCTGCTGATGGGGGCGATCTACCATGCGCTGCTCGATGAGCTGGAAGCCAGCCAGTTCCAGGTCCTCAGCCAGCGCATCGCACTGACGCCGCTGCGCAAGCTGTGGATCGCATGGAAGACCTGGATCCGCAATAGCTGACACATAGCAAACAGGCCGCAAGCCACGATACCCGCCATGACCCAGACCACCGCTTCCCTCGGCCAGGCCATCCTCGACCACGCCGACCAGCTCGCCCGCTTCTCCGACATGGAAGGCGGCCTCACCTGCGCCTACCTGACGCCGGCGCACCGCGCCGCGCAGGACCGGCTGGCGCAATGGATGGAAGCCGCGGGCATGCAGGTGCGCATCGACGCCATCGGCAATGTCATCGGCCGCTACGCCGCCGACCCCGCCGTCACCGATGCGCGCGTGCTGATGACCGGCTCGCACTTCGATACGGTGCGCAATGGCGGCCGCTATGACGGGCGCCTCGGCATCCTGCTGCCGATCGCCGTGGTGGATGCGCTGAACCGGGCCGGGATACGGCTGCCGTACCACTTCGAGGTGGTGGGGTTCGCCGAGGAGGAAGGGCTGCGCTTCAAGACCAGCTTCCTGGCCAGCAGCGTGCTGGCGGGCCGCTTCGACCCCGCGCTGCTCGCCCGCGCCGACGCTGACGGCGTCACGCTGGCCGAGGCGCTGGCCGCCTCCGGCCTGCCCGGCGCCGGCGGCCTGGATGCGCTGCGTGCCGCGGCGATCGATCCGGCGACACTGCTGGGCTTTGTCGAAGTGCATATCGAACAGGGGCCGGTGCTGCTGCACCACGGCCTGCCGCTGGGCGTGGTCACGCAGATTGCCGGAAGCAGCCGCTTCCAGGTCCGGGTGGAAGGCCAGGCCAGCCATGCCGGCACCACCCCGATGGGCATGCGCAAGGACGCCGCCGCGGGTGCGGCCGAGATGATCCTGCTGGTGGAAGAGCGCTGCGCCGCCGCGCCCACGCTGGTCGGCACCGTCGGCCAGCTGCAGGTGCCGAATGGGTCGAGCAATGTGATCCCGGCCGCCTGCACCTTCTCGATGGACATCCGCGCCGGCGCCGACGACATCCGCGAGGCGGCCATTGCCGACATCGTCGCCGGCATCGAACGGATCGCCGCACGGCGCGGGCTGTTGGCGCAGGTCGAGCGCGTGCCGCCGGTCAACAACGCGCCCTGCGCCCGCTGGCTGATGGACCAGTTCGGCGCGGTATTGAAGAAGCGGGGGATGGAGGCGTTCGAGCTGCCTTCCGGCGCCGGCCACGACGCCATGATGATGCACCGCATCACCGACGTGGCGATGCTGTTCGTGCGCTGCGGCAATGGCGGGATCAGCCACAACCCGCTGGAGACCATCACCGCCGAAGATGCGCAGCTGGCGGCCGAAGTCTTCGTCGACTTCCTGCGCCACTTCCAGCCGCGCGGCTGACAGCACACGGCAGCGCTCAACTGCCGTCGTACATCTCCCGCCCGAAATCGTAGAGGCTCTTGCGCAGGCGGCGCCGCTCGTCCGGCGACAGCCGCGAACCGCCGCGCTCGCGTTCGTCCGCGCGGCGGCGGTCGGTCTCGCGTTGCTCGGCGCGATGGCGCTCGGCACGGGCACGCGCCTCGCGCTGGCCGTTGCCCGGATCGCTTGCCTGCGTCGACGGATGGCGCTTGAGCAGGTTGGCCATGCCGGCCGACTGGGCCCGCGCCGGCCCGGCCGGCCCCAGCAGCCATGCGGCAGCCGCAAGCGCAATACATGCGCCGGCTATACCATGCTGCGGAGGCCCGTGCCGGGTTCGGTTCACTTTCATTGATAATGGCGGTCTTGGCTTCGGGAAACGCGGTCGTTGAAACCATCTGAAGCCGGGAAATTTCGTTACCCCGTCCGATCCCCGCCTGGCGCTGCTGGCCTCTGCAAGCATCGGGCCAGGGCCCGCGAGCCAGGGCAGCCGATGCCGCGGATCATGCGGTGCAAATGCGCGGAAAATCAGTCCGCAAGGAGCGCAAATAGACGGGATGGCGCAGTGTAATCGCACGATTGATGCACGCTGCCATACCACGGGGTAAAGTATGTAACGTTTTGTTAAGCCATTTTGAGCGAAAGCGATAGTCGCTAAGATACCGCCATGGAAAATACCAGCCACAAGATTCTTGTCGTCGACGATGACCCGCGTCTGCGCGATCTGCTGCGCCGCTATCTGGGCGAACAGGGTTTCACCGTACTGGTGGCGGAAAACGCCACCGCGATGAACAAGCTCTGGCTGCGCGAGCGTTTCGACCTGCTGGTGCTGGACCTGATGATGCCGGGCGAAGACGGCCTGTCGATCTGCCGCCGGCTGCGCGGTGCCAACGACCAGACCCCGATCATCATGCTCACCGCCAAGGGCGAGGACGTGGACCGCATCGTCGGCCTGGAAATGGGCGCCGACGATTACCTGCCCAAGCCGTTCAATCCGCGCGAGCTGATCGCGCGCATCCACGCGGTGCTGCGCCGCAAGGGCCCGGCCGAAGTGCCCGGCGCCCCGTCGGAAACTCCCGAGACCTTTGCCTTCGGCGACTTCGTGCTGAACCTGGCCACGCGCACGCTGACCAAGAACGACGAGGAAATCACGCTCACCACCGGCGAATTCTCGGTGCTCAAGGTATTCGCCCGCCATCCGCGCCAGCCGCTGTCGCGCGAAAAGCTGATGGAAATGGCGCGCGGCCGCGAATATGAAGTGTTCGATCGCAGCCTGGACGTGCAGATCTCGCGCCTGCGCAAGCTGATCGAGCCGGACCCCAGCAACCCGCGTTTTATCCAGACGGTCTGGGGCCTGGGCTACGTCTTCATTCCCGATGGCGTGAAATAACCGATAACGGCCGCTGTTCCTATCGTGGCGACCGTTATCGGCAGAACCGCGACGCGGTTCTTTGGTTCGCTGTTCTGGCGAACCTTCATGCTTATCGCCCTGCTGCTGGCGATCTCGCTGGGCATCTGGTTCCAGAGCTACCGGCTGTTCGAACGCGCCCCGCGCGCGCAGCAGATCGCCATGCAGGTGGTCAGCGTGGTCAAGCTCACGCGCGCCGCGCTGCTCTACTCCGACCCCGCGCGGCGCCGCTTCCTGCTGCTCGACCTGGTGCAGAACGAAGGCATCAAGGTCTATCCGCGCGAGAAGGACGACGACTTCGCCGCGCCTACCGCCAATCCCTTCCTGACCTCGCTGGTCCAGCAGGAAATCCGCAGCCGCCTGGGCGAGGACACCGTGCTGGCCACCACCGTCAACGATATCCCTGGTGTCTGGGTCAGCTTCGAGATCGAGGGCGACGACTATTGGGTCGCGATCAGCCCCGAGCGCTTCGAACGCGTGCCCGGCATCCAGTGGCTGTGGTGGAGCATTGCCGCGCTGCTGCTGTCGATCATCGGCGCGGCCTTTATCACCGCGCGCGTCAACTATCCGCTCAAGCGCCTGGCCAATGCCGCGCGCGCGATCGGCGCCGGCGGCGACCCGCCGCCGCTGCCCGAGCGCGGCGCCAGCGAGGTGGCGCTGGCCAACCACAGCTTCAACCAGATGGTGCAAGACCTGCGCCAGCTTGACGACGACCGCGTGGTGATGCTGGCCGGCATCTCGCACGACCTGCGCACGCCGCTGACGCGGCTGCGGCTGGAGACCGAGATGTCGCCGATGGACACGCCCACGCGCGACGCCATGATCGCCGACATCGAGCAGATGGACGCGATCATCGGCCAGTTTCTCAACTACGCGCGGCCGCCGCTGGAGACCGTCGAACCGGTCGACCTGTCGGCACTGGTGCACGATGCCGTGGGCGTCTATGCCGCGCACGACGACGTGCGCGTGCATGTGCGCGCCAACGCGCCGGTGATGGCCGTGGCCAACCGCATGGAAGTCCAGCGCATCCTCGACAACCTGGTAGAGAACGCGCGCCGCTATGCCAAGGACGAGCAGAGCGGCATGGCGGTGGTCGAGATCTCCACCCGCGTCGATGACAAGGAAGCCGTGCTGACCGTAGCCGACCGCGGCAATGGCGTGCCCGAAGGCCAGCTGTCGCTGTTGACGCGGCCGTTCTACCGGCTCGACAGCGCGCGCAGCGAGGCCAAGGGCGCGGGACTGGGCATGTCCATCGTCAACCGCATCATGCAGCGCAACGGCGGACGGCTGCTGCTGGCCAACCGCCCCGCGCCGGATTCGGGCCTGGTGGTCAGCGCCTGCTTCCGCCGCGCCTGAGCGCGGCTGCCTTCCGCGCGCGTCGCAGCGGTGCCGTGCTGCAGCCGGCTTGAATCCCGGCGGATCGTCACCAACTTGCCCTTTGTGTGCCTGCCTTGCATGGCATACTTGCCGCTTCGCAGCGTCGGCCCTGCCCGGCGCTGAACCACTGCATGCCGTGCCTATCGGGCTCTTTGAGAATATCAATTAGCCCCCCGCGGGATGTTCACGCATAATCACGTTTTGTCGCGGTGCGCCGCAGCAAAGTGCCTGGCAAGCTTCACGCCGGGCCAGCGGCGGACACTGTACTTATCGCAACCGTATCTGGAGATAGTCTTATGAAGACCGTTGGTGAAAAGCTCGAAGCCTTCCACGTCGTCGGTGTCAAGCCGGGTTTCAACAATCACGAAGAGAACGGCCAGTCGGCTTTCGAAGACATCACCGAAAAGTCGTTCGAAGGCAAGTGGAAGGTCATCTACTTCTACCCGAAGGACTTCACCTTCGTGTGCCCGACCGAAATCGTTGCCTTCGCCAAGCTGAACGGCGACTTCGCTGACCGCGACGCGATCGTGCTGGGCGGTTCGACCGACAACGAGTTCGTCAAGCTGGCATGGCGCCGCGAGCACAAGGACCTGAACAAGCTGAACCAGTGGCAGTTCGCCGACGTGACCGGCTCGCTGATCGACCAGCTGGGCGTGCGTGACCAGGCCGCCGGCGTTGCCCTGCGCGCGACCTTCATCGTCGACCCGGACAACGTGATCCAGCACGTTTCGGTGAACAACCTGAACGTCGGCCGCAACCCGGACGAAGTCCTGCGTATCCTGGACGGCCTGCAAACGGACGAGCTGTGCCCGTGCAACCGTGCCGTTGGTGGCGCAACGCTGTAATTTGCGCTGTCACCTGCAATTCTTCGCCAGACACCGTGGCGAGCCGCGGAGGGCCCTGCCCTCCGCTCCGAAACCCGCTTGCGCGGGTTTTTTGGGCCCCGATCGATAGGAGAAATAAATGGAATTCCTCAGCACAATTAAAAATCTCATCCCCGATTACGCCAAGGATATCCGCCTGAATGTGGACGGCACCATCGCCCGTTCCTCGCTGGAAGGCAACGATGCGGTCGGCGTGGCGCTGGCGGCGGCATTCGCGGCGCAGAGCAAGGTGCTGGTGGATGCCATCCGCAATGCCGGCGTGCTATCGCCCGAGGAAACCAACGGCGCACTGACCGCCGCGGCGCTGATGGGCATGAACAACACCTGGTACCCATACGTCGAAATGGCGGACGATACCGACCTGTCGACCCAGCCGGCCGGCCTGCGGATGAACGCCTACGCCACCCATGGCGGCGTGGACAAGCGCCGTTTCGAGATGTACGCTCTGGCCGCGTCGATCGTGGGCAAGTGCCACTTCTGCGTGAAGTCGCACTACCAGCTGCTGAAGAACGAACAGGGCATGACCGCGCAGCAGCTGCGCGACGTGGGCCGCATCGCCGCGGTGATCGTGGCCGCGGCCAACGTGATCGCCGCCGAGTAAGCAGGCAGCGAGCACGTAACGAGCACGCAACAAGCACACAGCGCGCCCCCGCGCCCTCCGACGGGGCCGTCCCACGGCCCCTGTAGCACAGCAGCCGGCAGCTTCCCAGCGGGAACTGCCGGCTGTTCCCATCTTGCAACCGCCCCCGCATCGGGACTGCACTGGCGCGGCGATCGGCCTACAATCCAGGCAGCATATGCACTTTCAGCCTGCCATGACCCTGCCTTCGCCGACTTCCCCCCGTTTCCACTACCGCCTTGCCGCGGTGCATGACTGGGGCGACATCGCTGCCGTCACGCAGCAAGCCTATGGCCAGTATGAGCTGGAAATCATGGAAGACTGCCGGGCCTCGTTCCAGCGCGGCATGCAGGCGGTACTGGCGACCAGCAATCCCGACATGGAATGGTGGGTGGCGGAAACCGATCACGGCATCATGGGTGCCGTGCTGTTCTGCCATCCCGGGGCTACGCTGCCCGCGCTCGACGGCAGCACCATCACGCTGACGCAGCCGGAGGCGCGGCTGCTGTCGGTCAGCCCGCAGGCGCGCGGCCTGGGGCTGGGGCGCACCCTGATGCAGATCTGCATCCAGCGCGCGCGCGATATCGGCTCCCCTACGCTGCTGGTGCGAACCATGCCGGAGATGGACTCGGCCAACCGGCTGGTGCAGCAGATGGGCTTCACCAAGCGCACCGAGGCCGGTGCGCGCTCGGGCGCGATGGCGCGGCTGATCGACTACACCTACGCCATCCCGCCGGACAACGCCCCGGCGGCGGACGCGCCGCGCAGCTAGCAAAGCTCGTCCGCGCCACCCACTGCGCCCGCCACAGGTCGCTCAGTCCTGCGCGCCCGTCACCGAGGCGCGCCAGACCAGCACCGCGGCCTGCGCCACGATGCCTTCCTGCCGTCCTTCGAAGCCCAGCTTTTCGTTGGTCTTTGCCTTGACGTTGCAGCGCCCCGGCGCCAGCCCGAGGTCTTCCGCCAGGTTAGCCACCATCGCGCCGATATGCGGTGCCAGCCTGGGCGCCTGCGCAATCACGGTGGCATCGACATTGCCGATTTCATAGCCCGCCTCGCGCACGCGGCGCGCTGCCTCGCGCAGCAGCACGCGGCTGTCGGCGCCGGCAAATCGCGCGTCGGTATCGGGGAAATGGCGGCCGATATCGCCCAGCGCGGCTGCGCCGAACAGCGCGTCAGTCACCGCGTGCAGCAGCGCGTCGGCATCGGAATGGCCCAGCAGGCCGCGGTCGTGCGGGATCTCCACGCCGCCCAGTATCAGCTTGCGGCCCGGCACCAGCGCGTGGACGTCATAGCCCTGACCCACGCGGATATCGAAAGGCATCATTGCGGTTACGCTCCTTATGCTCCTGTTGCTCCTGGTGCGCCTGTACCCAGCAGCACTTCGGCGAGCGCGAAGTCTTCCGGGTATGTCACCTTGAAATTGCGCAGCGAGCCGTTGACCAGCCGCGGATGCAGCCCCAGCCGTTCGATCGCGCTGGCTTCGTCGGTCACCACCGCGCCGGCCGCCAAGGCATCCTGCAGCGCCTGGCGCAGCACGCCCAGCCGGAACATCTGCGGCGTCTGCGCCTGCCACAGCCCTTCGCGCGGCACGGTGCCGCCAATGCGGGCATCGTCCTGCGCGCGCTTGAGGGTGTCGGGCACCGGCACCGCCAGGATGCCACCGATGGCCGCATCCGGATCGTCGTCGCCGTCGCTTTCGACCGCGCGCACCAGCGCGTGGATCATCGCCGGGGTCAGGCCCGGGCGCGCCGCGTCGTGCACCAGCACCCAGTCGGTATCGGTGGCGCCGAGCTGGGCCAGGTGATGCAGCCCGGCCAGCACCGACGCATGCCGCGTGTCGCCGCCAACGAAGGCGGTGTCGAAGCGCAGCCCGGCGAACGCAGCGGCGCCGAAGCGCGATTCCAGCGGCATGTCATCGGGCGCCAGCACCAGCGCGGTGGCGTTGATCGCGTCGCACGCCGAGAACGCCGCCAGCGCGTACCAGATCATCGGCCGGCCGGCCACGGTCTGGTATTGCTTGGGAACGGCGCCGCCGGCGCGGCTGCCGGTACCGGCACAGGGAATCAGGGCAAAGCGGCGAGCGGACACGGCTGGGGCAGGAAGTGGATGGCGAAGTGAAGCTGCAAGGGACTGGGCTAGCGCAGGCGCCGTGGCGCCAGCGGGACAACCGGGTCGCATTCTATAATACGGCCCTTGCCCGTCGCCATGGCGCATGCGTGCCTGGCGGCGTGGGCGGGTGCCGCCACGTGCCCGCAGCATTCTGTCCGACCCCCGCCCGCGCTGCCGGCGGGGTGTCGTCGTTTTGAACGCCCCGTTGCCGACATGCCTGACGCTACGCCCTCCCTGCCCTTCGTCAACCTGCCGCTGGTCAAGCCCGGCCTGCGCCACACCGTCGCCGGCCTGCGTGGCTCGGCCGATGCCCTGGCCCTTGCCGCCTACGCGCGGCAGCACCGCGCGCGCGCGCCGATGCTGGCAGTGGTGTGCGCCAATGCCGTCGACGCCCAGCGCCTGGCCGAGGAAATCCCCTGGTTCGCGCCCGAGCTGCGCGTGCGCCTGCTGCCCGACTGGGAAACGCTGCCCTACGACAGCTTCTCGCCGCACCAGGACCTGGTCTCCGAACGCCTGGCCACGCTGCACGACATCCAGGGCGGGCAATGCGACGTGATGCTGGTGCCGGCCAGCACCGCGCTGTACCGGCTCGCGCCACCGTCCTTCCTGGCCGCCTACACCTTCTTCTTCAAGCAGGGCGAGCGCCTGGACGAGGCCGCGCTGAAGGCGCAGTTCACGCTGGCCGGCTACGAGCACGTCAGCGCCGTGATGCGCCCGGGCGAATACAGCGTGCGCGGCGGCCTGATCGACCTGTACCCGATGGGATCTGCGCTGCCGTACCGGATCGACCTGTTCGGCGACGAGATCGAGACTATCCGCGCGTTTGACCCGGACACGCAGCGCAGCCTTTACCCGGTCAAGGAAGTGCGCCTGCTGCCGGGCCGCGAATTCCCCCTCGACGAAGCCGCGCGCACCGCGTTCCGCGGCCGCTGGCGCGAAGTCTTCGAGGGTGACCCGACCAAGTCGCCGATCTACAAGGACATCGGCAACGGCGTGCCGTCGGCGGGCATCGAGTACTACCTGCCGCTGTTTTTCGAAGAAAGCGCGACGCTGTTCGACTACCTGCCCGCGGATACCCAGCTGGCCTTCGCGGGCAACATCGACGAAGCGATCCGCCGCTTCTGGGCCGACACCACGCAGCGCTACAACTTCATGCGGCACGACCGCGAGCGTCCGCTGCTGCCGCCGGCCGACCTGTTCCTGTCCGAGGAGCAGTTTTTCGTCGGCGCCAAGCCGATGGCGCGGCTGGTGCTGCAGACGGAGCCAGGCGCGGACCAGGTGCCGTTCTCGGCGATCCTGCCGGATGTCTCCGTCAACCGGCGCGCGGAAGATCCGCTGGTCAACCTGGAATCGCTGCTGCTCGACAAGCAGACCCGCGTGCTGATGTGCGCCGATTCCGCCGGCCGGCGCGAGACGCTGCTGCAGCTGTTCGCCGAAAGCGGCCTGCGCCCGCATCCGGTGGACGACTTTGCCGCATTCCTCGCCGGCGAGGCGCATTTCTCGATCGCGGTGGCACCCTTGCAGAGCGGCTTCGCGTTGCCGCAAGGTCAGCTCGCCTTCGTCACCGAAGCCGAGCTATATGCCGGCACCGCGCGCCGCGCCGGCCGCCGCAAGCAGGAGCAGGCCACCGCCGTCGACTCGATGGTGCGCGACCTGGCCGAACTGAAGATCGGCGATCCGGTGGTGCACAGCGAGCACGGTATCGGCCGCTACCACGGCCTGGTGTCCCTCGACATGGGCCAGGGCGACGAGGAATTCCTGCACCTCGAATACGACAAAAGCAGCAAGCTGTATGTGCCGGTGCACCAGCTCCACGTGATCTCGCGCTACTCCGGCGCCGATCCGGACACTGCGCCGCTGCACCACCTGGGCTCGGGCCAGTGGGACAAGGCCAAGCGCCGCGCTGCGCAGCAGATCCGCGATACCGCTGCCGAATTGCTCAACCTCTACGCACGCCGCGCCGCTCGCGAGGGCTTCGCCTTCCCGCTGTCGCCAAAGGACTACGAGACCTTTGCCGAAAGCTTCGGCTTCGAGGAAACGCCGGACCAGGCCGCCGCCATCGCCGCAGTGATCGCCGACATGACCTCGGGCAAGCCGATGGACCGGCTGGTCTGCGGCGACGTCGGCTTCGGCAAGACCGAGGTCGCGCTGCGTGCGGCCTTTGTCGCGGTGCTGGGCGGCAAGCAGGTGGCGATGCTCGCGCCGACCACGCTGCTGGCCGAGCAGCACTTCCAGACGCTGTCCGACCGCTTCGCGGAATGGCCGGTGCGCATCGTCGAACTGTCGCGCTTCAAGACCAAGAAGGAGATCGACGCGGCCATCAGGCAGATCAACGAGGGCAGCGTCGATATCGTCATCGGCACGCACAAGATCCTGTCCGACCAGGTCAGGTTCCAGCGGCTGGGCCTGGTCATCATCGACGAGGAACACCGCTTCGGCGTGCGCCAGAAGGAAGCGCTGAAGACGCTGCGCGCCGAGGTCGACATCCTGACGCTGACCGCCACGCCGATCCCGCGCACGCTGGGCATGGCACTGGAAGGCCTGCGCGATTTTTCGGTAATCGCGACCGCGCCGCAGAAGCGGCTGGCGATCAAGACCTTCGTGCGCCGCGAGGAAGACGGCGTGATCCGCGAGGCCATCCTGCGCGAACTCAAGCGCGGCGGCCAGATCTACTTCCTGCACAACGAGGTCGAGACCATCGAGAACAAGCGCGCGAAGCTCGCCGAGCTGGTGCCCGAGGCGCGCATCGCGGTGGCGCACGGCCAGATGCACGAGCGCGAGCTGGAGCGCGTGATGCGCGACTTCGTCTCGCGCCGCGACAACATCCTGCTGTGCACCACCATCATCGAGACCGGCATCGACGTGCCGACCGCCAACACCATCCTGATCCACCGCGCCGACAAGTTCGGGCTGGCGCAGCTGCACCAGCTGCGCGGCCGCGTCGGGCGTTCGCACCACCAGGCCTATGCCTACCTGCTGGTGCATGATGTCGACGGCCTGACCAAGCAGGCGCAGCGCCGGCTCGAGGCGATCCAGCAGATGGAGGAACTGGGCTCGGGCTTCTACCTGGCCATGCACGATCTGGAAATCCGCGGCGCCGGCGAGGTGCTCGGCGACAAGCAGTCGGGCGAGATCCACGAGATCGGCTTCCAGCTCTACACCGACATGCTCAACCACGCGGTCAAGGCGCTGAAGGCCGGCAAGGAGCCGGACCTGATGGCACCGCTGGCGGCGACCACCGAGATCAACCTCGGCACGCCGGCGCTGCTGCCCAACGACTACTGCGGCGATGTGCATGAACGCCTGTCGCTGTACAAGCGCCTGGCCAATTGCGAAACCGCCGAGCGTGTCGACGATATCCAGGAAGAACTGATCGACCGCTTCGGCCGCCTGCCGGCGCAGGCGCAGGCGCTGGTGGAAACGCACCGGCTGCGCATCGCCGCGGCGCCGCTGGGCGTGCGCAAGATCGATGCGGGCGAGGCCACCTTCAGCGTGCAGTTCGTGCCCAACCCGCCGATCGATGCCATGCGCATCATCGACCTGGTGCAGAAGAACCGGCATATCAAGCTGGCCGGGCAGGACAAGCTGCGCATCGAGGCCAAGATGCCGGACGTGACGGTACGCGCGCAGACGATCAAGCACACGCTGCGGCAACTGTCGTAAACCTGCGGGGCGGCGTCATGCGCCGATTGCATGGACTCGGTACACGACCGGGTGTAGCATCGGACTCCTGATCGGTTAGTGATAGCGCCCCATGCCAGCCCAAGCCGCCGCCCCCAGCCAGACCGTCAATGACCACGCCGCGCGAGGCAGCGCGCTCGAATGGACCCAGCGGCTGGTCGCCTACGACACCACCAGCCGCCACTCCAACCTCGGCCTGATCGAGACCGTGCGCGACCACTTCCTGGCCAAGGGCCTGAAGCCGCATCTGAGCTACAACCCGCAGCAGGACAAGGCCAATCTCTTTGTCACGGTGCCCGCGGCCGATGGCGGCACCAACGGCGGCATCGTGCTGTCGGGCCACACCGACGTAGTGCCGGTGGACGGCCAGGACTGGACCACCGATCCGTTCAAGCCGGTGATCCGCGATGGCAAGCTCTATGGCCGCGGCACCTGCGACATGAAGGGCTTCATCGGCACCAGCCTGTCGCTGCTGCCGGCCATCCTCGGCGCGAAGCTGCGCGAGCCGGTCCACTACGCCTTCTCCTTCGATGAAGAGATCGGCTGCATGGGCGCGCCCTACCTGCTGGCCGAATTGCGCGACCGCGGCGTGACGCCCGGCGGGTGCATCGTGGGCGAGCCGACCAGCATGCGCGTGATCGTCGCGCACAAGGGCATCAATGCCTACCGCTGCTGCGTGCGGGGCCAGGCCGCGCACTCGTCGCTGACGCCGCGCGGCGTCAATGCGATCGAATACGCGGCGCGGCTGATCTGCTTCATCCGCGATATCGCCGATGAATTCAAGGCCAACGGCCCTTACGACCAGGCCTTCGACGTGCCTTATACCACCGCGCAGACCGGCACCATCCAGGGCGGGATCGCGCTCAACACCATCCCGGCGCTGTGCGAGTTCGTATTCGAGTTCCGCAATTTGCCCGGGGTGGATCCGGAAGCGATCTACGCGCGGATCCATGCCTACGCCAACGACGTGCTGCTGCCGAAGATGCGCGCCGAGCATGCCGATGCCGACCTGACGCTCAGCAAGATTGCCGCCGCGCCGTCGCTGGATGTTGCCGAGCAGGCCGCGATCACGCAGCTGGTGCGCGCGCTGACGGCCGATCGCGAGACCAACAAGGTTGCCTATGGCACCGAGGCCGGGCTGTTCCAGCGCGCGGGCATTCCGGCGGTGGTGTGCGGGCCTGGCGATATCCAGCAGGCGCACAAGCCGGATGAGTTTGTCGCGCTGGAGCAGCTGGCGGCGTGCGAAGCGTTCCTGCATAAGGTGGTGGATAGCCTGCGCATGGCCTGACCAACTATGTCTGGCGTGACACCAGGCTCAGGATGTGACCAGGGCGCCCTTCAACCACTCGCCCGAGTTCTATGTGGACGAGCCGGCGCTGATCAACGGCGTGCGCGCGCTGCCCAACCTGACGGTGGACTACATGCTGATGGCGCGGCGCTGAGCATCCGGGCAGTGCTCAGCCAACCGGCCAGGGCGGCTACAATAGCGGTTTTTCCGCGTTGCCGCCCTGCCTGCCCGCCATGCTGCGCGCGCCCGATCCTCACCTGCCATGCCCCTGATCCTCCAGAGCACCGCCCCGCTTTCCGCCGCCGACCTCGACACCGCCCGCACCCTCGCCCGCGCCTCCGCGCTGGTGCCGCGCAGCGACACCGTGGCTGCCGCCGAGGACTGCGCGCCGCTGACGCCGGCGCTGCGCGATGCGCTGGATGATTTCTGCGGTCCGCGCGCGATCGACTGGGCCGTGGTCCCGGCCGGACGCAGGCTGTCGGATTTCCGGCTGGTGGCGATGGACATGGACTCGACGCTGATCACGATCGAGTGCATCGACGAGATCGCCGACTTCTGCGGCCTCAAGGCCGAGGTCTCCGCCATCACCGAAGCCGCGATGCGTGGCGAGATCACCGACTTCAACGAAAGCCTGCGGCGCCGCGTGGCGCTGCTAAAGGGCCTGGACGCCAGCGTGCTCGACCGCGTCTACGGGGAGCGCCTGCGCCTGTCGCCGGGTGCCGAGCGCATGCTGCAGGCCGTGCAGGCGCTGGGCATCAAGACGCTGCTGGTGTCCGGAGGCTTCGTCCACTTCACCGACCAGCTCAAGCCGCGCCTGAAGCTGGACTTCACCCGCGCCAACACGCTGGAAATCGTCGACGGCAAGCTGACCGGCAACGTGGTCGGCGAGATCGTCAATGCCGACGTCAAGGCCCGTACCGTGCAGGAGGTCTGCGCGCGGATCGGCGCCACGCCGGACCAGGCCATCGTCATGGGCGACGGTTCCAACGACCTCAAGATGATGGCAGTGGCCGGCCTGTCGGTGGCCTTCCGCGCCAAGCCGGTGGTGCGCGCGCAGGCCAGCGTGGCGTTCAACCACGTCGGGCTGGACGGGCTGCTGGCACTGTTCCCCCACTGAAGTCACGCAAGGGGGCGGCAGCGCCACTTCCGTGGCGTCGATTCCGTGGCGTGGATTCCATGGCGTCGGGTCCGTCGCGCCGCTGGGTGGCGGTTGTGCCACCTTTCGACGCCCCTTCTCCAACACTCCGGGCATCCCGGTCAGCGGAATCTACTGCGGCACTGGCCGCGCTGGCCGTGCCGCTGTCCAACGCCATCCTGACCGGCGACCACCTGCTGCGCAGCATCCCCAGCGGGCACTGGATCATCGCCGGCTTCGATATCGGCGCCATCGCGCTGGCGGCAGGCTTCGTCGCCCTCGCCCGCGCCACCCGGCGGCGTGCGCGCAGCGGACCGGCCGAATCGGTGTGGGCGCTGCCGCGTGCCGCCGCCGCGGCCACGGACACGGCCGCCGCCGGCGCCAAGCCGATGTCCGGCGCCGACGCCCGCTGAGCGCCGGCGGTTGAACGGGGCTCGGCTACACTACATGAGCCCCCAACCAACAGACCCGACCGCCATGGAACCGACCTTCCACCAGTTTTCCGAACTGTTCGCGCAACTCGGCCTGGCTTCCGATGAGGCCAGCATCCGCAGCTTCATCGGCCAGCACGCGCCGCTGCCAGACGATGTGGAGCTGGCAGAGGCGCCGTTCTGGACGCCGGCGCAGTCAGCGCTGCTGCACGACGAGCTTCTCGACGACGCCGACTGGGCCGAGGTGGTCGACCAGCTCAACCTGGCTCTGCGCAAGCCTGCCTGAAGCGGGCGCGGGGCGCCTGCGCGCCCCGCCTAAGCCTTACATCCCTTACGCCGCGCCCAACTGCGCCTCCATCGCCTGGCGCAGGTCGGCGATCAGGTCGCGCGTGTCTTCCAGGCCGATATAGAGCCGCACCAGTTCACCGGTGTCCTGCCAGCCGGCCGGCGGCCAGGTGCCTGCCGGACGCATGTTCTGGACGTGGTAAGGCACTGCCAGGCTGTGCGCGCCGCCCCACGACCAGCCGATCGCGAACAACTGCAGCGCCTCGACAAAGGCATCGACCTGCTGGCGCGAGTAGCGCGCGCGCAGGATGATGGCGAACAGGCCGGTAGCGCCGGTGAAGTCGCGCCGCCAGTTGGCGTGGCCCGGGCAGTCAGGCAGCGCGGGATGCAGCACACGCGCGACCTCGGGCCGCTGGCGCAGCCATTCGGCGACTTCGCGCGCGCCGCGGTCGTGCGCCGCCAGCCGCACCGGCAGGCTCGGCAGCCCGCGCAGCACCAGGTGGCAGTCATCGGCGGACACGCCCCAGCCCATCAGCATGCGGGTGCGCCGCAGGCGGTCGTGCAGCGCATCGTCACAGGTCATGACCGCGCCCATCAGCACATCGCTGCCGCCGGACTGGTATTTGGTCAGCGCCTGCACCGAGATATCGATGCCTTTCTCGAACGGGCGGAAGTAGACGCCGCCCGACCAGGTGTTGTCGATCGCGGTCAGCACGCCATGCGCCCGCGCGGCGGCGACGATGGCATCGGTGTCCGCCACTTCCATCGTCACCGAACCCGGCGACTCCATCCAGATCAGGCGCGTCTCGGGCCGGATCATCGCGGCCATGCCGGCAGCGTCCATCGGATCGTAGTAGCGCACCGACACGCCATAGTCGCGCGCCAGCCATTCGCCATGGTCGCGGTTGGGGCCGTAGACGTTGTGCGGCATCAGCACGTCGTCGCCGCTCTTGAGCAGCGCGAAGTAGACCAGCGAAATCGCCGCCAGCCCGGAAGGCAGCAGCAAGGTATGGCGCGCCCCTTCGATCAGTGCCAGGTGCTGGCACAGCGCCTCGCTGGTCGGGGTGGCGTGCAGGCCGTAACGCCAGTAGGTGGTGGCACCGTCACCTTGCGCACGCAGTTCGGCCAGGTTGCGGAACACCACGGTCGAGCCACGGTGGGTGGCGGGCGAGAATGAGGCAAAGCCGGAGGCGATGTCCAGCTCGGGCTGGACCGCGACGGTCTGCAGGTAATGGGGGCGGGATGCGGGCTTGTCGGACGGCGAATCGGACACGGCGGATTCCTTGCTGGCTGCTGGCCGGCGCTGGCACGATGCCAAGCAGGCATCACGCTGTCCGGCCAGGAATGAGACTCGGTGAGCCTTCGAGCTTACCAGCAAATGCCGGCCGCGCCACCGGGAACGACGGCGGTTCGCATTTCAGGGGAAGATGCGTGCGCTTACCAGCCCGAGATCGACGACTTGGGCGGCGGCGGGGCGTAGGTGACGCCGCTGTTGGGCGTCATGTCGAAAGGCGGGATGACCAGCACGCCCAGCGGGCGGATAAAGAACGGCAGCACGATGGCGGGATTGAAGGCATCGGTCCAGGTGCCGCGCACGGCGCCGCTGGCGTCGATGTTGCCCTCCCAGTTGCCGGTTACGCGCGTACCATCGTCCGACTCTTCCATCAGGAAAGCGCCGTTTTCCCATTCGCCGGCAAGCAGGCGCACACCGGCGCCGCGGCCGCTGTATTCGCCGCGCACGCTGTCGCGCTCGTCGGGCTTGGGGCCGAGCCGCAGTCGCACGGGCTGGTCGCCGACCTTGCCGACATAGACCGGCAGCGAGGAATACTCGGGGCGCGGCGCCAGCGGCCTGGGCGCGCCGGTCGACAGTGCCGTGCCACGTTTGGCCTCGCCATCGCGGATGGCCTGGTTGATGCCCAGGCTTTCACCGCCAACCGATGCCGCCCCAACCGGGCCGGTCGACAACTCGGTCGCCGGTGTCGCCTGCGCCGTGCCCGCCAGGACGAGCACGGCAGCCAGCGCCGGGACAGACAATTTCAGCAGCACACGGCGCAAGTCGAACCTCAGATGCGTTCGAAGATGGCGGCAATGCCCTGCCCGCCGCCGATGCACATCGTCACCAGCGCGTAGCGGCCTTGCACCCGTTGCAGCTCGTACAGCGCCTTGACCGTGATCAGCGCGCCGGTGGCGCCGATCGGGTGGCCCAGCGAGATGCCCGAGCCATTCGGGTTGACCTTGGCCGGGTCCAGGCCCAGCGCCTTGGTCACGGCGCAAGCCTGCGCGGCGAAGGCCTCGTTGGCTTCGATCACGTCCAGGTCCGACACCTGCAGGCCGGCGCGTTCCAGCGCGATCTTCGTCGCCGGCACCGGGCCGATGCCCATGGTCTTCGGATCGACACCGGCATGGCCGTACGAGACCAGGCGCGCCAGCGGCTTCAGGCCGCGGCGCTCGGCCTCGGCGCGCTCCATCATCACCACTGCGGCGGCGGCATCGTTCAGGCCCGAGGCATTGCCGGCCGTGACGGTGCCGTTTTCCTTGGCGAACACCGGCTTGAGCTTGGTCATGTCGTCCATGGTCGCGTCATGGCGCACGTGCTCGTCGGTGTCGAACGTCACATCGCCCTTGCGGCCCTTGCTCACCACCGGGACGATCTGGTCCCTGAAATAGCCGGCCTTGATCGCGGCGGACGCGCGGCGGTGCGATTCCAGCGCGGCTTCGTCCTGCTGCGCACGCGAGATGTCGTATTCCCTGGCCACGTTCTCGGCCGTGACACCCATGTGGATGCGGTGGAACGGGTCGTGCAGCGCGCCCAGCATCATGTCGACCAGGCCGGCGTCGCCCATGCGGGCGCCCCAGCGGGCCGCGGGCGCCAGGTACGGGGCGCGGCTCATGCTTTCGGCACCGCCGCCGATGGCGACGTTGGCATCGCCCAGCAGGATGGTCTGCGCGGCGCTGACGATGGCCTGCAGGCCCGAGCCGCACAGGCGGTTCACGGTCAGCGCGGGCGCGTTGATCGAAACCCCGCCGTTGACCGCGGCAACGCGGCCCAGGTACATGTCGCGCGGCTCGGTCTGGATCACGTTGCCGAACACCACGTGGCCGACGTCGTCGCCGGATACCTGCGCGCGGGCCAGCGCCTCGCGCACCACCAGCGCGCCCAGTTCGGCCGGCGCCACGTCCTTCAGGCTGCCGCCAAAGGTCCCGATCGCGGTACGGACACCGCTCACCACTACGACTTCACGCGTCATGACTTGTCTCCCAGGAGGTTTGTTGCGCTGCACAGTATAGCGGCGCCCGCGCAGAAACGAACGACCGTACTTTTACCTAATCGCGCCGCGCCCCGCCTCGTCCGGCAGGACTAGCTCAGACCTCGCCCCACAGGTCGTGACCATCGGCGCCCGTGATCTTCACGTCGACGAACTCGCCTGCGCGATAGCGCTGCGAGGTACGCTCCGGCGGCGCGATATAGACCAGGCCGTCGATTTCCGGCGCATCCGCCGACGAACGGCCGATGCCGCCGTCCTGGTTGACCTCGTCGACCAGCACGCGCAGGGTCTGGCCGACCTTGCGCTGCAGCCGGCGCGCGGACACTTCCTCGGCCACTTCCATGAAGCGGGCGCGGCGCTCCTCGCGCACCTCGTCGGGCAGCGCGCCCGGCAGGTCGTTGGCCGTGGCGCCTTCCACCGGCGAGTATGCAAAGCAGCCGACGCGGTCCAGCTCGGCCTCGGCGATAAAGTCCAGCAGCGTCTGGAACTCGGCCTCGGTCTCGCCCGGGAAGCCGGCGATAAAGGTGCTGCGGATGGTCAGCTCGGGGCAGATCTCGCGCCAGGCACGGATGCGGTCCATGGTCTTTTCGGCGTTGGCCGGGCGCTTCATGCGCTTGAGCACGTCCGGGTGGGCGTGCTGCAGCGGCACGTCCAGGTACGGCAGCACGTGGCCGTTGTTCATCAGCGGGATGATCTCGTCGACGTGCGGGTACGGATAGACGTAGTGCAGGCGCACCCAGGCGCCGTACTGCGCGGCCAGTTCGCCCAGCGCCGCCACCAGTTCGGTCATGCGGGTCTTGAGCGGACGGCCGTTCCAGAAGCCGGTGCGGTACTTGACGTCGACGCCATAGGCGCTGGTGTCCTGCGAGATCACCAGCAGTTCCTTGACGCCGGCCTTGAACAGATTCTCGGCCTCCAGCATGACCTCGGCCACCGGGCGCGACACCAGGTCGCCACGCATCGACGGGATGATGCAGAACGAGCAGCGATGGTTGCAGCCTTCCGAAATCTTCAGGTAGGCGTAGTGCTTGGGCGTCAGCTTGATGCCGGCGGCCGGCACCAGGTCGGTAAACGGGTCGTGCGGCTTCGGCAGGTGCGTGTGCACGGCCTGCATCACTTCGCCCAGCGCATGCGGGCCGGTCACGGCCAGCACCTTGGGGTGCACCGACGACACGATGTCGTGCCCCGCCGCATCCTTCTTGGCACCGAGGCAGCCGGTCACGATGACCTTGCCGTTCTCGGTCAGCGCCTCGCCGATGGCGTCCAGGCTTTCCTGCACAGCCTCGTCGATAAAGCCGCAGGTATTGACCACCACCAGGTCGGCGCCGTCATAGGTGCCGCTGATGGCATAGCCCTCGGCGCGCAGCTGGGTGATGATCTGCTCGGAGTCGACCAGGGCCTTGGGACAGCCGAGCGAAACGAAACCCACGCGCGGACTACTGTCTTTCTGGGTCGTTGATTCTGAAGGGTTTTTCACGGTGCGATACGAATGTGGGGCAGGCGCGGCGGAGTATATCCGGTTATCGCGCGGGCGATCGGGCGCCAGGCGATGCAGGCCAATCGCGTATTTTACCCGTTTGCCAGTCTTTGCCGGCGCCTGACGCCACACTTGATGGCTGGTTCAGCCAGGAATCGGAGAGGCGCCGGGAGCACTCAGCAGCAGACGCGCGATCTCGGCCGAGTCCTGCATGCGCCGGATTGCGTCATGCAGTTCGGTGGCCTGCGGCCAGGTCCGCTTCAGGTAGCTGAGCCAGAGCTTGACCCGGCCGTGCTCATGGCAGGACGAGATCCGTTCGTGCAGCTTCTTCAGGTACAGCGAGATCTGGCGCAGCACCAGCGGCCATTCGGCGGCGGACGGCGTGCGCTCCATCTGGCCGCGGATGCGCCGGACCAGGAAAGGGTCGGAGACCGCGCCGCGCCCGATCATCACATCGTCGCAACCGGTCACTGCGCAACAGCGCTCCCAGTCGGCGACGGTCCAGACGTCGCCGTTGGCAATGACCGGAATGTCGATGGCCTCGGCGATCCGCGCGATCCACTCCCAATGCGCGGGCGGCCGGTAGCCGTCGTCGCGCGTGCGCGCATGCACCACCAGCGACGCCGCCCCGCCCTCCGCCAGCGCGGCGGCGCAGTCCAGCGCGAGAGCGGTATCGGAAATGCCCAGCCGCATCTTGGCGGTCACGGAGATATGCGCCGGCACCGCGGCGCGTACTGCGGCCACGATGCGGTTCAGCAAGTCAGGTTGCCCGAGCAGCATGGCGCCGCCGCCATGCCGGTTGACGACCTTCGCCGGACAGCCGAAATTCAGGTCGATGCCGTGGGGCGACAAGGTCGCGGCATACGCGGCATTGCGCGCCAGCCATTCTGGGTCGCTGCCTAGCAGCTGGATCACCATCGGCGTACCGCTGTTGGTGTAGCCGCCCTGCAGGGTTTCGGGCGTATCGCGCTCATAGACACGGGCGGGAAGCAGCGAGCCCGTCACCCGCACGAACTCCGACACGCAGCCGTCGTAGCCGCCAAGGCCAGTCAGCACGTCGCGCAGGACGTAGTCCGCAAGCCCCTCCATCGGAGCGAGGATCAGCCGGCTCATGATCAGGAGTGCGCCAGGCGGCGTGCGCCGGCTTCGCGGGCGCATAAATGGCAAGGACGGTGGATTCTGGAAGGCATCGGGATTCGCGCTATGCAGGCGAGTCCGCAAATGAGCCGCCAGTTCAGGAGGTCGGCATTTTAACCGCTTTGGCCGCTGCGCTGCACGACGGGGCTGTTTATCGACAGCGCACAGGAAAAGCGGCAGGCCGAACGGCCCGCCGCCACGTCGATTACTTCTTGTCCGGCTGGTTGAACGGGAACGTCCCGAACATATTCTTGGCCTGGTTCTGCATCTGTTCCTGCATCTGCACGAACAGGTTCTTGCTCTGCTCGATGTAGTTGCTCATCATGCCCTGCATCATCGGGCCCTGCATGTTCATGAACTGCGACCACATGTCGGGGCTGAAGGCCTCGCCCGAATACAGGCCCTTGGAATTCTCGGCCAGCTTGTTCTGGATATCGATAAAGGCCTGGATGTTCTTTTCCAGGTAGGTGCCCATCATGCCCTGCATGGCATGGCCGTAGAACCGGATGATCTGCGACAGCATGGCACTGGAGAACATCGGCACGCCGCCGGTCTCTTCTTCAAGGATGATCTGCAGCAAGATGCTGCGGGTCAGTTCATCCCCCGACTTGGCGTCAACGACCTTGAATTCTTCGGAATCCATGACCAGCTGCTTGACGTCAGCCAGGGTGATATAGGTGCTGGTCTGGGTGTCGTAGAGCCTGCGGTTCGGATACTTCTTGATCAGTCGCTCTGCGCCTTTTTTGGTCGTGGCCATCGGTGCTCTGTCCTTGTGTCGTCGCTGATTGCGCGCTGCTGCACCGCATGGGGTGCACTGCGCAAATCGGTACCGCCTGCGCCATCTGTGTTTGTCGTGTCGGCTTGCCGCGGCGTGTTCGCGCATGGCTGCGCGTTGCGGCTTCGCCACCTCGCCCCCGCGAGGGCCGCACTGCACGACTATGGTGCTGGCTGCGCCGCTGCCCTGATTCTATGCCCAACACAGCACTAAGAAAAGCGACCCAGCTTAAGGAAAACCCGGTAAACCCACGCCAAATCGGCAGACAAACCGCTGCGCGGAAATGATTCGCGGGCCCTTGCGGCCCGCGAAAGAGACAGCGAAACCAAACCTCCGCCGCCTTGTGCGCCGCGCTGGCTGCACCGCAAAATGCGGCCGCCGGCGCGGTTGCCGATCACGCCGGCAGGTCAGCCCATGTGCAGGCCGCCGTTCAGCGAGAAGTCGGCGCCGGTCGAGAAACCGGACTCATCGGACGACAGCCAGGCGCAGATCGAAGCGATCTCGTCCGGCTCGCCCAGGCGCTTCACCGGGATCGTGGCGACGATCTTGTCGAGCACGTCCTGGCGGATCGCCTTGACCATGTCGGTGGCGATATAGCCCGGCGAAACGGTGTTGACCGTCACACCCTTGGTCGCCACTTCCTGCGCCAGCGCCATGGTGAAGCCGTGCAGGCCGGCCTTGGCGGTGGAGTAGTTGGTCTGGCCGAACTGGCCCTTCTGGCCGTTCACCGACGAGATATTGACGATCCGGCCCCAGCCACGGTCGACCATGCCGTCGATCACCTGCTTGGTGACGTTGAACAGCGAGGTCAGGTTGGTGTCGATCACCGCATCCCAGTCGGCGCGCGTCATCTTGCGGAACACCACGTCGCGCGTGATGCCGGCGTTGTTGATCAGCACATCGACCTCGCCAACCTCGGCCTTGACTTTGTCGAAAGCGGCCTTGGTCGAATCCCAGTCGGCAACGTTGCCTTCCGAGGCAACGAAATCGAAACCGAGCGCCTTCTGCTGCTCGATCCACTTTTCACGGCGCGGCGAGTTGGGGCCGCAGCCGGCCACCACACGAAAGCCATCCTTGGCCAGGCGCTGGCAAATGGCGGTCCCGATGCCGCCCATGCCGCCGGTCACATACGCAATGCGCTGAGTCATGTCCACTCCTTGATTGGCTCTTCGTTATCGTTGCCGGGCCCGCGAGGACCGCTGGCCCGGCCTACTGCTGATTCGTTGCCGCTTGATACCGAACTGGTTGCGGATCAGTTGCGCTCAACCGCCAGCGCCACGCCCATGCCGCCGCCGATGCACAGCGAGGCCAGGCCCTTCTTGGCGTCGCGCCGCTTCATCTCGTGCAGCAGCGTCACCAGGATACGGCAGCCCGATGCACCAATCGGGTGACCGATGGCGATGGCGCCGCCGTTGACGTTGACCTTGGAGGTATCCCAGCCCATCTGCTGGTGCACCGCCAGCGCCTGCGCGGCAAAGGCCTCGTTGATTTCCATCAGGTCGAGGTCCTGCGGCGTCCAGCCGGCACGCGACAGCGCGCGCTTGGAAGCCGGCACCGGGCCCATGCCCATCACCTTGGGATCGACGCCGGCGTTGGCGAAGCTCTTGATCGTGGCCAGCGGCGTCAGGCCCAGTTCCTTGGCCTTGGCCGCCGACATCACCACCACCGCGGCGGCGCCGTCGTTCAGGCCCGAGGCATTTGCCGCGGTCACCGAGCCGGCCTTGTCGAAGGCGGGCTTCAGGCCGGCCATGCTGTCCAGCGTGGCGCCATGGCGGACAAACTCGTCGGTCTTGAACGCAACCGGGTCGCCCTTGCGCTGCGGGATCAGCACCGGCACGATTTCCTCGTCGAACTTGCCGGCCTTCTGCGCGGCCTCGGCCTTGTTCTGCGAGCCGACGGCAAATTCATCCTGCGCCTCGCGCGTGATGCCGTATTCCTTGGCGACGTTCTCGGCGGTAATGCCCATGTGGTACTGGTTGTACACATCCCACAGGCCATCGACGATCATGGTGTCGACCAGCTTGGTATCGCCCATGCGGAAGCCGTCGCGCGAGCCCGGCAGCACGTGCGGAGCGGCGCTCATGTTTTCCTGGCCGCCGGCCACCACGATCTCGGCGTCGCCGGCAGCGATGGCATTGGCCGCCAGCATCACGGCCTTCAGGCCCGAGCCGCAAACCTTGTTGATGGTCATGGCCGGCACCATAGCCGGCAGGCCGGCCTTGATCGACGCCTGGCGCGCCGGGTTCTGGCCCGAGCCGGCGGCGAGCACCTGGCCCATGATGACTTCGCTGACTTGTTCCGGCTTGATGCCGGCACGCTCCAGCGCCGCCTTGATGACTACTGCGCCCAGTTCGGGGGCCGGGATCTTGGCCAGCGATCCGCCAAACTTGCCTACTGCGGTACGGGCCGCGGAAACGATGACAACGTCAGTCATGGTGTAGTCCTTTCGATGGAAATGGAAAGCCTGCGCGGCAGCCGATGCCGCCAGTGTGGCGGCCCGGCCATCATGCAAGCATCATGCCTTGGCTTTGACGTAACGCCCAGGCGCGGGTTCGATCACGGGATAGCGCGCGTTGCCGTACTCGGCGGGCGCGGCGCGCTTGGCACCGGCATGGCCGGCAAGCCATGCCATCCAGTCTGGCCACCAGCTGCCGTGGTGCTCGGTGGCATCGGCCAGCCATTGCTGCGGCGATGCCGCCAGCTTGTCGTTGGTCCAGTGGCTGCGCTTGTTCTTGGCCGGCGGGTTGATCACGCCAGCGATATGCCCGGATGCGCCCAGCACGAAGCGCACCTTGTTCTTCAGCAGCGCGGTCGAGGCATAGGCGGCGGTCCACGGCACGATATGGTCCTCGCGCGAGCCGTAGAGATACGTCGGCGTGTCGATGCTGCCCAGGTCGACCGGCACGTTGCACACGGTCAGCTTGTTGGGCACCTTCAGCTCGTCCTGCAGGTAGGTGTGGCGCAGGTACCAGCAGTACCACGGGCCCGGCAGGTTGGTGGCGTCGCCATTCCAGAACAGCAGGTCGAACGGCACCGGCGTGTTGCCCTTCAGGTAGTTGTCGACCACGTAGTTCCACACCAGGTCGTTCGGGCGCAGGAACGAGAAGGTATTGGCCAGCTCCAGCCCGCGCAGCAGCGAGCAGGGTGCGCCGGCACCACCGCCCAGCGTGGCTTCGCGCAGCTGCACATGGGCTTCGTCCACGAACACGTCGAGGATGCCGGTATCGGCGAAATCGAGCAGCGTGGTCAGCAGCGTCAGGCTCGAGGCCGGATGCTCGCCGCGCGCGGCCAGCACTGCCAGCGCGGTCGAGACGATGGTACCGCCCACGCAGAAGCCCAGCACGTTGATCTGGTCCTGGCCGCCGATATCGCGCGCAACCTCGATGGCCTTGATGGCGCCGTGCTCGATGTAATCGTCCCAGGTGGCGGCCGCAAGGCTGGCATCGGGATTGCGCCACGACACCAGGAACACCGTATGGCCCTGCTCCACCGCATGCCGCACCAGCGAGCTTTCCGGCTGCAGGTCGAGGATGTAGTACTTGTTGATGCACGGCGGCACCAGCAGCAGCGGGCGCGCATGGACCTTGGCGGTCAGCGGCTTGTATTGCAGCAGCTGGAAGTATTCGTTTTCATAGACCACCGCACCTTCGGTCACGGCAACGTTGCGGCCGACCTCGAACGCGGTCTCGTCGGTCTGCGAAATCTTGCCGCGCGTCAGGTCTTCGAGCATGTTGCGCACGCCGGCGCGCAGCGATTCGCCGCCCGATTCGATCAGCAGCCGCTGCGCTTCGGGGTTGGTGACCAGGAAATTGGCCGGCGACATGGCATCGACCCATTGCGAGATCGCAAAGCGGATGCGCTGGCGCGTCTTGGCATCGGCCTCGACAGCGTCGGCCAGCTCGGTCATGGCGCGTGCGTTGAGCAGGTAGAACGCGGCGGCGAAGCGATAAGGAACGTTATTGCGCCACGCCTCGCCGGCGAAGCGCCGGTCATGCAGCGGCCCCGCGGCGTCGGGATTACCCTCGGCCATGGCCTGCCACAAGGCCACGAAGTCGTTCATGTAGCGCTTCTGGATATCGCCCAGCTGCGCCGGGGCGATCTTCATGCCTGCGAGCGCGTCCAGGCCCGGAATGCCTGCGACGGCCGCATGGCCGTTACCTCCTGTGCCCTGCCACTGGCGGGACCATTCCAGCCATGTGGCTGGATCGAATGGCCCCGGCGTGAACTTGAACGGTTGGGACTTGCCTTCCTGGATGGAAGCTGCCGCACCTTTGCCGGTCGCCATGATGTGAATTGTCTCTCTGCCGTCACTATACGAACCGGCTCCGGGCATTGCCCTGGCCGGCACTTTTGCATTGGGAGATGCTATCCGGATGGACCCGGCGCGCGCCTCACCCGAACCGGGCAGGCTAGCCAGATAATTCGCCGGAACCCCGGCGCCGCGCTTGCGCGGCGGATTCCGCCCATCCCGATAGCAACTCCCTTTTTACCGGCTACCGCGGCGCTCTGGCTGGCAACGCCATGCGGTATGCTTGCCGGCAAAAACCCTTGGAATCGTCAGCGATCCCGAGACATTTGAGGCCATTGTTGCCTTGCAACGTATGTACTGTCAATGTGGAAATCCGTCCTGGCGAAACGGGCTCCCTGACCTACCGGACGGTATGCCACGCCTGCCTCCGCCGAGGCTCCGCAGGATAGGCGAGAAGGATGAAAATTTTATGTACATCGTAGCCATTGGCTGGCTCTATGTCGCGCTGATGATGGCGATCACCGAGCACACGGTGGTGGCGGGCGTCGCCACGTTCGTGTTCTATGGGCTGGCGCCGGTGGCACTGGTGGTGTACATCCTGGGCACGCCGGCGCGGCGGCGGCGCAAAGCGCAAGCCGAGCGCGCGGCGCAGGCCGGCGGCAATGCGCCGCCGGTGGCGGAAACACCGCGGGAGAAGTAGGACTGACGCCTCAGTCGGCCAGCCAGACCAGGCTGGCCATGCGGCCGGTCACGCCGTCGCGGCGATAGGAGTAGAAGCGCGCTGCGTCGGTGACGGTGCAGGCATCACCGCCATACACCTCGGTGCAGCCGGCCCGTGCCAGCCGCGTGCGCGCGAGTGCATAGATGTCGGCCAGGTACTTGCCCGGGGCACCGGCACGGAAAGCCGCCGCAACAGCGGCCTGCTCGCCGGCATGCGCCTGCGCCAGGAAGGCGTCGCGCACCTCGGCGCCGACCTCGAACGCATCCGGCCCGATGGCCGGACCCAGCCACGCCAGCCAGCGCTGGTCCTGACCGCCGGCCGCGGCCTGCATGCGGGCCAGCGTGGCTTCGATAACGCCATTGCACAGCCCGCGCCAGCCGGCGTGCGCCGCACCCACCACCGTGCCTTGCGCATCGCACAGCAGGACCGGCAAGCAGTCGGCCGTCATCACGGCGCAGACATGGCCCGGTGCGCTCGCGACACTGGCATCGGCCTGCGGGGCCTGATCGCCTGCACCGGCCACGTGGCCGGCCGTGACCACGGCGCAGCCATGCACCTGGTCAAGCCAGCGCGGCATCGACGGCAGGTGCGCGGCCAGCCGTTCCCGATTGCGCGCGACGTCCGCCAGATCGTCGCCCACATGCGTGCCCAGGTTGAGCCCGCCCGGCATGCCGCCGGCAAGCCCGTACGGTCCCTGGCTGACGCCGCCATGGCGTGTGGTCGAGAGCGCGCGCACGCGCGCCGGCGCCGGCCAGCCGGGCACCAGCCATTGGGAGTCAGGCGTCGCGCTCATCGTCTTCATCCTCGTCACCCTCGCCGGCATATTCCCAGTGGGCTTCACCGCCTTCCCACACCTCGCCCCAGGCCTCTTCTTCCTCTTCATCCTGCGCGCTTTCGAAGTCGAGCGCATCGACCAGTGCCTGCAGGTCCGCCGGCGGCTGCGCGGTCCACGACATGTGCCGGCCGGTGGCCGGATGCACTAGGCCAAGCTTGTACGCATGCAGTGCCTGGCGCTCGAACGGCACCGGCAGCGGCACGCGGATGGCCGGACGCTGGCCGCGCTGGGTCGCGCGGAAGTAGACCGGATCGCCCACCAGCGGATGGCCGATCGATTCGAAGTGCACGCGGATCTGGTGCGTGCGCCCGGTCTCGAGCTTGCACATCACCATCGAGACAAAGCTGCGGCCCAGCGGCACCGTGGCCAGCGTGCGGAAATGCGTGCGCGAGGGCTTGCCGCTGGCCGTATGCACCACCGCCATGCGCGTGCGTTCGCGCGCGTCGCGGCCGATCGGCGCGTCGATGGTGCCCTCGTCGTAGGTGCGGCCCCACACCAGCGCAATGTACGTGCGCTTGACCGTGCGCGCCTGCAGCTGGCGCACCAGGTCGGTCTGCGCGGTCAGGGTGCGCGCGACCACCATCAGGCCAGATGTTTCCTTGTCGAGCCGGTGCACGATGCCCGCACGCGGCAGGGCGCTGGCGGCCGGGTCGCGATGCAGCAGCCCGTTGAGCACGGTGCCGCTCCAGTTGCCGGCGGCCGGATGCACCACCAGCCCGGCGGGCTTGTTGATGATCAGCAGCGTGTCGTCTTCATAGACCACGTCCAGCGGCACATCTTCCGGCGCAAAGGCAGAAGATTCGGGCGCGGCCTGCGGCTGCACCTCGATGCGGTTGCCCATCTGCACCGCATCGCGCGGGCGCCGCACCTGGCCGTCAACGCGCACCGCGCCGCTTTCGATCCACTGCTGCAGGCGGCTGCGCGAGAACTCGCTGAAGTGACGCGCGAGCAATTTGTCGAGGCGTTCGCCATGCGCGGCACTGTCCACCTCCAGGGACAGCGTTACCCCGGCCTCGGCGCCCGGCGCGGCATTGGCCGGCGCGGCCTCGGCAAGGTCCTCGAATTCCTCGGAATCGGCCACGGCTGCGGCGGCGCGCACCTGTTCGGGTGGCAGTCCTCCCACACCCGCGCCCGGTCGGGCTTGAGGTTGGGGGCTTGGGCTATAATGCTTGACGCTATTTTTCTTCATCCGGGATACGATTGCCCATGCAATTGCAGAGCATGAAACGCGCGCCGTGGCGCGCGACAATTGGAGCGGTTCTGCTCGCAGGCGGCTGCGTCATGCTGTCGGCATGCGGCCTGCTGGCGGACCAGCCCGACGAAACTGCCGGCTGGTCGGCCAACAAATTATATTCGGAAGCCAAGGACGCACTGGATGGCGGCGACTACACCCGCGCCGTCAAGCTGTACGAAAAGCTCGAAGGCCGCTATCCGTTCGGGCGCTATGCGCAGCAGGCGCAGATCGACACCGCCTACGCCAACTACAAGGACGGCGAGACGGCCGCAGCGCTGGCCGCGGTGGACCGCTTTATCCAGCTGCACCCGAACCACCCCAACATCGATTACGCCTACTACCTCAAGGGGCTGATCAACTTCAACGACAACCTGGGCTGGCTGGGCCGCTTCTCCGGCCAGGACCTGAGCGAGCGCGACCCCAAGGCCGCACGCGCCGCCTACGACGCGTTCAATACGCTGGTCACCAAGTACCCGGACAGCAAGTACACCCCCGACGCCGCGCTGCGCATGCAGTACATCGTCAACTCGCTGGCCCAGCACGAGGTGCATGCCGCGCGCTACTACTACAAGCGCGGCGCCTACCTGGCCGCGGTGAACCGCGCGCAGCAGGCGCTGAAGGACTATGACGGCGCGCCGGCTAACGAGGAAGCGCTGTACATCATGATCCGTTCGTACGATGCGCTGGGCATGAAGGACCTGCGCGACGATACCGCCCGCGTGATGGAGAAGAACTTCCCGGAAAGCGACTTCATCAAGTACGGCGAACGCCGCAAGGACAAGTCCTGGTGGGAAGTGTTCTGAACCTCGCCAACGCCCACGGGCGGCGATAAAAAACGGGACGTGTCGCATGACCGTCCCGTTCTTGCTTTCCAGGGGTGCGCCCTTCAGTCTTCCGCGCCCGCTACCGCGGCACGCGCCGCCTTGCCCTCCCCGCGCAGCGATTCCAGGAAGCGCACCACCGTGGCCGCCTCGCGCGTGCGCGTGAACGGCGGCAGGCTCTGCCAGATCTGGCGGCCATAGGGCTTTTCCACCAGCCGGGTGTCGAAGATGGCCAGCACGCCGCGGTCGGACTCCGAGCGGATCAACCGCCCCGCGCCCTGCTTCAGCGTGATCACCGCATGCGGCAGCTGGTGCGCGGCAAACGGACTCAGCCCCTTCTTCTGCAGCACTTCCATGCGCGCGGCCAGCACCGGGTCGTCGGGCGGCGCGAACGGCAGCTTGTCGATGATCACCAGCGACAGCGCCTCGCCGCGCACGTCCACCCCTTCCCAGAAACTCTGGCTGCCCACCAGCACGGCGTTGCCCAGTTCGCGGAAGCGATCGAGCAGCTCGGTGCGGCTGGCCTGGCCCTGCACCAGCAGCGGCAGGTTCAGCCCGCGCTCGGCGAAGGCGTCGTAGAGCAGGTCGGAGGCGCGCTGCACCGCGCGCAGCGTGGTGCACAGCAGGAAGGTGCGCCCGCCGGCCGCTTCGATCAGCGGCAGCGCGGCCTGCACCACGGCATCGGTGAACTGCGGCGACTGCGGCGCGGGCATGTCGCGCGGCACATACAGCAGCCCCTGCTTCGCGTAGTCGAACGGACTCGGCAGCGTCAGCGAACGGTCCTTGTCGAGACCAAGCTGGGCTGCATAGTGCGTAAAGTTGCCCTTGACCGACAGCGTGGCCGAGGTAAAGACCCACGCACGCGGCTGGCCGCCGCGCTGGCGCGAGAAAATCGGCGCGATCGACAGCGGGGTTCGGTGCAGCTGCACGGTGTGGGAGAACACTTCGACCCAGCGTACGGTTTCAGCGGGCGCCGGCGCCTGGGCTGCCTCGCCGCCTTCACTGCCCTCGCCTGCCGGTGCGGCGGGCGCGGCAACGACATCGCTGCGCCATGCCGCCAGCCGCTCGGCCAGCTCCAGCGCGCGCCGGTGGCACTGCTGCAGCGATTCGGCGCGCTCCGCCTGGCTTTCCAGCATCTCGACGAAGGCGGACAGCGCCTCGTCCAGCGCATCGAGCGTTTCATTGAAGGGCTCGGCAATGCGGCGGTCGGCCTCGATCTGGCCCAGCGCCAGCCGCGCGTTGTCCTTGCCGAACGCCAGCCGCAGGTCGCGCGCGGCACGCTCCAGCGGCGCGCCCAGCGCCACCCAGTCGACCGCATCGCGCGCATGCGACAGGCCTTCGGCCACCGTGTCGCGGGCCAGCTCGAGCAGCTGGCTGGTCGACAGCGTTTCGCCGAAGAACAGCGTCGCAGTCTCGGGCAGCTGGTGCGCTTCGTCGAAGATCACGGTGTTGGCGGCAGGCAGCAGCTCGGCCATGCCGGTATCGCGCAGCACCACGTCGGCGAAGAACAGGTGATGGTTGACCACCACCACGTCGGCCTGCTGCGCTTCCTTGCGCGCGCGCATCACGAAGCAGTCCTTGTAGAACGGGCACTCCGAGCCCAGGCAGTTGTCGCGCGTCGACGTCACCATCTGCCACACCGGCGCGTTCTCGGGCACGGCGGCCAGCTCGGCCTTGTCGCCGGTCTTGGTTTCCTTGACGAAGCGACCGATGTCACGCAGCCACGCGGCGTCCTGGCGCGATGCCAGCCGCCCGGCCGCCTGCGCGCGTTCGAGGTGATAGTGACAGACGTAGTTGGCGCGGCCCTTGAGCAAGGCCACCGAGACCGGCACGTTCAGCGCATGGCGCACCGTCGGGATATCGCGCAGGAACAGCTGGTCCTGCAGGTTCTTGGTGCCGGTGGACAGGATGACCTTGCCGCCCCACAACATGGCCGGCACCAGGTAGGCGTAGGTCTTGCCGGTGCCGGTGCCGGCCTCGACGATGACGGTGTCGTTGGATGCGATCGCCTCGGCGACGGCATCGGCCATCTTGTGCTGCGAAGCGCGCGGCCGGTAGCCCGGGATGGCCTGCGCCAGCGTGCCGGTATCGGCAAAGATGGTGCCAAGCTCGGCGCTGCGGCTGGCTGCGGCGTCCATGGCGCTGGCGGCGACGTCATGCAGGTCCGTGGCGTCGTCCGCGCTGGCGGCATCGTCTTGCTCGGGGGAATCGGAAAGGTCGGACAAGGTGGGGGAATACTTTGTGTAAGCCGCCGGTCGGTGTGCCGGCGGCATCTGGTGCGGGCGGCCCGGATGCTCAGGCCGGCACGTCGGGTTCCAGCTGCAATTGCAGCAGCGTGATGGCGTCCTTCAGCTTCAGCCGGCGCTTCTTCAGGCGGCGCAGTTGCAGCTCGTCATGGACGGCGTCGCTCGCGAGCCGGTCGATCAGGAAGTCCAGGTCGCGGTGCTCGATCTGCAACTCCATGATGCGCCGCTCCAGGGTATTCAGGTTGCTGTCCATGTGCGCCTCCGCTGTACGGTCACAGTGCGATCGGCTCAGAAGCCGAACGGGCGCGGCGCCGACGCCTGGCCCTGCTGCTCCTTGGCCTTGGCGCGCCGCTCTTCCAGTTCCTTCTGGCGCCGCTCGAGGTCGCGTTGCTTGGCCTCGTACGCCTTCACGTTTTCCTCGCGCTGGCGCGCCTGCTCGGCGCCCTTTTGCTGCGCCTCCTTCATCTTGGCGTCATAGTCGGACTGCTTCTGCTGGTACGCCTGCGCATTGGCGGCACGCTGCGGCGCTTCACCCTGGCGTTGCGCGTCGCGCAGTTGCTGTTCCTGCTGCTTCTTCTCGAACGCGGCGCGGCTGGACTGCTCGCTGGCGGCACGCTGCGGCTGGCTGGCCTCGAATTCGGCCCGGCGCAGCGCCTGCTCGCGGTCGCGCTCGGCAGCGCGGTGCGCGCGTTCGGCCTCGCCGACTTCCAGTTCGCGCTTGCGCAGCACCTGCAACTCCTCGCGCTGGACTTCCTTGGCCTTGTCGATGCAGCTGTTGACGAAGAACTTGCTGTAGCACTCGTGCTCGGCCGCGGAAAAACGGTAGTTGGTCCAGGCGCGGGAATCGCCGATGGCCTTGCGTTCGGCACCGAAGTCGCGCGGAGCTCCGGCGGCCGGCGCAGAAGCTTGCGCCAGCGCCGGTCGCACCGGCATCAGCGCGGCGCCGGAGGCGAGCGCCAGCACGGCCAGGCTGGCAGCCTGGAAAAGGACGGATTTCGGCACGTTGGCGACAGTTGGCATGGCCGGCGAGGTGGCGGGAGAAGTTACCGCGGAAGTAGCCAGGGCGGCGGCCTGACGGGGCTTGACGATCATGACGGGATTCTAGCATCCGGGCCGCCTGGCGGCCTGCCCCGCACATGCCGGTAACGCCCCTTGCGCGAAGCCGGCGGCAAGCGTGGCCGAACTGCGGCGCGCTTGTGGCAAAATGCCCCGCTTTCGACCGACTGCGTTTTCAGATGTCCAACCTGCCCGCTTCCGTCTCGCAAAAAATCGTGTCGCTCATCGCGGCTGAACTGTCCGTGCAGCCGCGCCAGGTCGCGGCCGCCGTGGACCTGCTCGACGAGGGCGCCACCGTCCCGTTCATCGCCCGCTACCGCAAGGAAGTGACCGGCAACCTGGACGACACGCAGCTGCGCAACCTGGAAGAGCGACTGCTCTACCTGCGCGACATGGAAGACCGCCGCGCGGCCATCCTGGCGTCGATCCAGGAGCAAGGCAAGCTCACGCCCGAGCTGCAGGCTGCCATCGAGGCCGCCGAAACCAAGCAGACGCTGGAAGACCTCTACCTGCCCTACAAGCCCAAGCGCCGCACCCGCGCCCAGATCGCGCGCGAATGCGGACTGGAACCGCTGGCGCTGGCGCTGCTGGCCGACCCCACGCTGGACCCGCAGGCCGAGGCCGCCAGGTACGTCAACGGCAACCCGACCGCCGACGGCGGCGTGCCCGATGTGAAGGCCGCGCTGGACGGCGCGCGCGACATCCTGTCCGAGCAGTTCGGCGAGACCGCCGAGTTGCTGGGCAAGCTGCGCGAACACCTGTGGAACAACGGCGTGGTCGCCTCCACCGTGATGGAAGGCAAGGAAACCGCCGAGGAAGAGAAGTTCCGCGACTACTACGCCTACAGCGAAACCATCCGCACGGTACCGTCGCACCGCGCGCTGGCGCTGTTCCGCGGCCGCAACGCGGGCGTGCTGATGGTCAAGCTGGGCCTCGGCGAAGAACAGGACGCGCTGGTGCCGCACCCGTGCGAAGGCATGATCGCGCGCCATGTCGGCATCCAGCAGCTGGGCCGCCCCGCCGACAAGTGGCTGGGCGACGTGTGCCGCTGGTGCTGGCGCGTGAAGGTGCAGCCGCACCTGGAAACCGAGCTGCTGACGCAGCTGCGCGAAACCGCCGAAAGCGAAGCCATCAAGGTGTTCGGCCGCAACCTGCATGAACTGCTGCTGGCCGCGCCGGCCGGCCCCAAGGCCGTGATGGGCGTCGACCCCGGCATCCGCACCGGCTGCAAGATCGCGGTGGTCGACAGCACCGGCAAGCTGCTCGACACGGCCACCATCTACCCGCACGAGCCGCGCCGCGACTGGAACGGTTCGCTCGCCACGCTGGCCCGCCTGGCGAAGCAGCACAACGTCGCGCTGGTCTCGATCGGCAACGGCACCGCCAGCCGCGAGACCGACAAGCTGGTGCAGGACCTGATGAAGCAGATGCCCGAGCTGAAGCTGACCAAAATCGTGGTCAGCGAGGCCGGCGCATCGGTCTACTCGGCGTCGGAACTGGCCGCCAAGGAATTCCCGGACCTTGACGTGTCGCTGCGCGGCGCGGTGTCGATCGCACGCCGCCTGCAGGACCCGCTGGCCGAACTGGTCAAGATCGATCCCAAGTCGATCGGCGTGGGCCAGTACCAGCACGATGTGAACCAGCGCGAACTGGCGCGTACCCTCGATGCAGTGGTGGAAGACTGCGTGAACGCCGTGGGCGTGGACGTCAACACCGCCTCGGCGCCGCTGCTGGCGCGCGTATCGGGCCTGAACACGGTGCTGGCGCGCAATATCGTCGAATACCGCGATGCCAACGGCGCCTTTGCCAACCGCAATGCGCTGAAGAAGGTGCCGCGCCTGGGCGACAAGACCTTCGAGCAGGCGGCCGGCTTCCTGCGCATCAACGATGGCGACAACCCGCTGGACCGCTCATCGGTGCACCCGGAAGCCTATCCGGTGGTGCAACGCATCCTGGACGCCATCAAGAAGGGCCTGCGCGACGTGATGGGCAACCGCGAAGCGCTGCGCGGCCTGTCGCCGGAAAAGTTCACCGACGAGTCGTTCGGCCTGCCGACCGTGCGCGACATCCTGTCCGAGCTGGAAAAGCCCGGCCGCGACCCGCGCCCCGAGTTCAAGACCGCGACCTTCCAGGAAGGCGTGGAGGACGTGAAGGACCTGCAGCCCGGCATGGTGCTGGAAGGCGTGGTCACCAACGTGGCGGCGTTCGGCGCGTTCGTCGATATCGGCGTGCACCAGGACGGCCTGGTTCACATCTCGGCGCTGTCGAACAAGTTCGTCAAGGACGCGCACGAAGTGGTCAAGGCCGGCCAGATCGTCAAGGTCAAGGTGATGGAGGTCGACGTCAAGCGCAATCGCATTGGACTGTCGATGCGGCTGGACGACGAGCCGGGCCAGGCGGCACCGCGAGCCGGCGGCGGCGACCGCGGCGGCCAGCGTAACGGCGGCAAGGGCTCCGGCGGCGGGCGCCGCGAGCCGGAGCCGGCGGGCGCGATGGCAGCGGCATTTGCCAAGCTCAAGCGCTGAACGGCACGCTCCACGCAAAATCAAGGACGCCCCGCACGAAACTGTGCGGGGCGTTTTTCATTGCGCGCCGCCGCGGGCGATCGTCACGACCAGTCCGGTCGCGCCGTCGGTCCGGTTGGCAAAGGCAAGGTCGAGTCCGTGCAGCCTCGCCACGCGCAGGGCGATGGAAACGCCGAGGCCATGCCCATGCTCGCGGTGCGCCCCGCCCCCGCGGAAGAAGCGGTCGCCGAGCCGCGCCAGCACATCGGGCGCGATGCCCGGCCCCTGGTCGCGCACGGAAATACCGCCCGGCTCGAAATCCACCGTGACCAGCGCGCCCGGCGGGCTGTAGCGGATGGCATTGTCGAGCAGGTTGCGCAGCAGCAGGGACAGCAGGTTGGCATCGCCCGCGACCGGCAGCGGTTCGCCGCCCTGCTCCGGCCATTCGAGCTCCACATCGACCTGCTTCTGCTGCGCCAGCGCCAGGCAGTCCGACAGCGCCTGCTGCGCCACCGGCAGCCAGCTGACCGGCTGGCGCGACGGCAGCGCCGAGGCATCCTCCAGCCGGCTCAGCGTCAGCAGCTGCGATACCAGCCGGCTGATGCGGTCGATGCCGGCGGCGACGTTGGCGCGGGCCCGGTCGCGCTCTACGGCGTCCGGCGAGCGCTCGGCAAGCTCCCATTGCGCCCTCAGCGCGGCCAGCGGCGTGCGCATCTCGTGCGCGGCGTCGGCGGTCAGGCGGCGCTCGTGCTCGATCGAATCCGACACGCGCTCCAGCAGCCGGTTCATCGCGTGGACCAGCGGTACCAGCTCGCCAGGCACCGCCGCCAGGCTGAGCGGCTGGCGATCGTCGGGCGCGCGCCGTTCGATGTCGGCCGACAACGCCCGCACCGGCGCCATCGCGCGGCGCGTGAACCAGATCAGCAGCGCGATCAGCAGCGGCAGGCCCGCGGCCCATGGCAGCACCTGCGCGGCGATATAGGACAGGATCAGCTCGTTGCGCTCGGCCAGTTGCTGGCCGACGCAGACACGCCAGCCGGTATCCGGATCGTCGAGGTAGTACAGCCGCCAGCGCTGGTGGTCGAGCACGGTATCGGTAAAGCCCTTCGCGCCCGGCGCGCGCGGCAGCAGGTCGCCCTCCGGATCGATATGCAGCGGCTGCCCGTTTGGCAGCCACGCGGCGATGGCGAGGTCGCCGAGGCCGGCATCGCCCTGGTCGCCTTCCACCAGCTGCGGCAGCCGCGTGCGCGACGGCCCGGCGGCAAGGTCGACCATCGGCGCCACCGAGTGCATCTGCAGCGCCATGCGCACCATGTCGGTGTCATACAGCTCGTTGATCTCATGCCGGGCGCGCACGTAGGTCAGGCCGATGGTCAGCAGCCAGACCACCGGCGTGGCGATCAGCACGGCCAGGATAAGCCGGCGCTGCAGCGTCATTGGCAGTCCTCGGCTGCGCCCAGCGTGTAGCCCGCGCCGCGGAAGGTGCGCACGATCCTGGGATGGATCTTTCGGCGCAGGTGGTGGATGTGGACTTCCAGCGCATTGCTTTCCACGCCGCCCTGCCAGTCATAGAGCTTGTCGCGCAGGAAATCGCGCGTCAGCAGGCGGTTGGGGTGTGCCAGCAGCAACTCGAGCAGCATGGCTTCGCGGCTGGTCAGCTCCACCGGCGTGCCGGCCCAGTATGCCTGCCGGCGGGCGGGATGGAATTCCAGCGCGCCGTGCTTCCACACCGGCGACGACATCCCCACGGCGCGGCGTGTCACGGCGCGCAGGCGCGCGGCCAGTTCGTCGAGCGCGACCGGCTTGACCAGGTAGTCATCGGCGCCGGCATCGAGCCCGCCGATGCGGCTTTCGATCGCATCGCGCGCGGTCAGGACGATCACGGGAATGCGGCAGCCGCGCGCGCGCCAGCGCGCCAGCAGCGCCATGCCGTCCTCGCCGGGCAGGCCGAGGTCCAGCACCACGGCGTCATAGCCGGCCATCTCGAGCGCATGGTCGGCCTCTGCGGCGGTGCTGAACCAGTCGACCGCATAGTCCAGCAGCTGCAGCCCGCGCCGCAGGCCGTCGCCGAGCATGGGGTCGTCTTCAACAATAAGGATTCTCATGTTCCGGGTTGTTATGCGGCCGTCACGCCACGCAGGGGATCGATTGTGCGCTTGCAAGCTTAATGTGCCATTAAGGTTGCCGGCTTATCCTCGCGCTCGCATTGCCAGGCCTTGTCCTGTTCAACGCCGCGCCTGGCGCCGGCGCCGACAAGGCCGTCAACTCTTCCGCCCGCGCCGCCTTGCCGTCACACCTGCCCTCCAGCCCTGCCAGCCCCGCCGTTCTGCCACACGCCGAGCGCCTCGCCGCGCGGCCCGACCATGCCGTGCGCGTGGCAGGCATTCCCGCCATTGCGCTCGCGCTCGCGGTGCTGGCGTTCGCGCTGCTGTGGTTCGGCACGCTGGGGGCACGCCACCTGCTGGGACCGGATGAAGGCCGCTACGCCGAGATCGCGCGCGAGATGCTGGCCACCGGCGACTGGGTCACGATCCGCTATGACGGGCTGAAGTACTTCGAGAAGCCGCCCTTCCACCTGTGGGTGACGGCAGTGTCATATACGCTGTTCGGCATCGGCGAATGGCAGGCGCGGCTGTGCGTCGCGCTTGCCGGCCTGGCCGGCGTGGCGGCATCGATGCTGGCGGCGGCGCGCTGGTTCGGCGCGCGCGCGGGATGGCTGGCGGGGCTGGTGCTGGCATCGGCGCCGATGTGGAATGCCGCGGCACACTTCAATACTCTCGACATGACGCTCTCCGGCGTCCTGGCCTGCGCCCTGGCGGGCATGCTGCTGGCGCAGCACCCCCGCACCACGCCAACGTCGCGACGCAACTGGATGCTGGCATGCTGGACGGCGATGGGTATCGCGCTGCTGACCAAGGGGCTGGTCGGGGTGGTGCTGCCGGGACTGGCACTGGTGGCGTACACCTGCGTCACGCGTGACCTGGCGCTGTGGCGGCGCCTGCATGCGCTGGCGGGCATTGCGGTGATGCTGCTGGTGGCGGTGCCGTGGTACTGGCTGGTGGCACGTCGCAACCCCGAGTTCCTGCACTTCTTCTTCGTGCACGAGCACTGGCAGCGCTACACGTCGACGGTGCATGCGCGCCAGGGTCCGCCGTGGTACTTCGTGCCGCTGGTGCTGGGCGGGTTCATGCCGTGGCTTGGGGTGCTGCCCGCAATGGTCCGCACCGTCAGGCATCGCGCCGGGGCCAGCGTGACCACCGTGACCACCACCATGACAATCGGCCCGGCACCGTTCCAGCCCGCGCTGATGTGCGCTGCGTGGGCATTGTCGATCTTCGCCTTCTTCAGCCTGTCAGGCTCCAAGCTGCCCGGCTACATCCTGCCGGTGTTCCCGGCGCTGGCGATCCTCGCCGGTGCCGCGCTGGCGCAAACCGGCGTGCCGGCGTGGCGCACGCAGCTTTGGGCGATGCTGGCGATCGGCGCGCTCGGGCTGCTGGCGAGTCCCGTGGTGGCGAACCTCGATTCCAACAACACACCGAACGTGCTCTATCGCGCCTACGCCGTATGGGTGGCGATGGCGTTTGCCCTCATCTGCGCCGGCACGCTCGCCGCGCTGTGGCTGCTGCGCCGGCACGGGCGCATGGCAAGCATCACGGCTTACGCGCTGGGCATGCTGCTGGCATTCACCGTTGCCCTGCTCGGCCATGAGGCCATCGGCCGCTCGGCCTCGGGCATCGCCCTGGCTGCGCCGATCGAGCGCGTGCTGCGGCCCGGCATGCCGCTCTATGGCGTGGGCATGCTCGACCATACATTGCCCTTCTACCTGCGGCATCCGCTCACCATGGTGGCGCAGCCCGATGAACTGGCCTTCGGCACGGAGCAGGAGCCGCAGAAGTGGCTGCCGACCATCGACGCCTTTGTCGATGCGTGGCAGCACGGCCCGCGTGCCGTGGCGCTGTTGTCGCCGCGGACGTTTGCCGAACTGAGCGCGCGCGTGCCGATGCATGTGATCGCGCGCGACTGGCGGCGCGTGGCCGTGGCCAACTTCCCCGTCGCCGGCGTGCGCTAGCGTGCTGCCGGTGTTTCGTGCCGCACTCGTGCGGCACGCTTCTTTTCGATGCGATCGTCAACACAATGCAAGGCAAGAAAGTACTGATTCTCGGCGTCAACGGCTTCATTGGCCATCACCTGACGCGCCGCATCCTGGAAACCACGCCGTGGGAGGTCTACGGCATGGACATGAACACGGACCGCCTGGGCGACCTCGTCGATCACCCGCGCATGCACTTCTTCGAAGGTGACATCACCATCAACAAGGAGTGGATCGAGTACAACATCCGCAAGTGCGACGTGGTGCTGCCGCTGGTCGCCATCGCCACGCCGGCCACCTACGTGCGCCAGCCGCTGCGCGTGTTCGAGCTGGATTTCGAGGCCAACCTGCCGATCGTGCGCGCCGCGGTCAAGTACGGCAAGCACCTGGTGTTCCCGTCGACCTCGGAGGTCTACGGCATGTGCAGCGACGAGGAGTTCGACCCGGAAGCCTCGCCGCTGGTCTACGGCCCGATCAACAAGCCGCGCTGGATCTATGCCTGCTCCAAGCAACTGATGGACCGCGTGATCCACGCCTACGGCATGGAGCAGGGCCTCCACTACACGCTGTTCCGCCCCTTCAACTGGATCGGCGCGGGGCTGGACTCGATCTTCGAGTCGAAGGAAGGCTCGTCGCGCGTCGTGACGCAGTTCCTCGGCCATATCGTGCGCGGCGAGCCGATCAAGCTGGTCGACGGCGGCGCGCAGAAGCGCGCGTTTGCCGATATCTCGGACGGCATCGGCGCGCTGATGCGCATCATCGAGAACCCGAGCGGCATCGCCAGCGGCAAGATCTTCAATATCGGCAATCCGGCCAACATCCATTCGGTGCGCGAGCTGGCCGAGATGATGCTGAAGATGGCCGCGGACTACCCCGAATACGCCGAGGAAGCGCGCAAGACGCAGATCGTCGAAACCTCGTCGGGCGACTTCTACGGCAAGGGCTACCAGGACGTGCAGCACCGCGTGCCGAAGATCGACAACACCGTCGAGGAACTGGGCTGGAAGCCCGAGGTCACGATGGAGCAGTCGCTGCGCCGCATCTTCGAAGCCTACCGCGGGCACGTGGCCGACGCGCGCACGCTAGTGAACCAGTCGTAGGCGCAGGCAGGCAGGCCACAGGCGCTCGATGTCCTAAGCGTCCGCCCGGTCAAACCCCGCCTTGCGCGCCAGCACGATGGCCTGCGCGCGGTTCTCCACTTCCAGCTTGGCGAAGATGCTGGTGATGTGGTTGCGCACGGTCTTTTCGCACAGGTCCAGGCGCGCGGCGATCTGGGCGTTGTCGCGGCCCTGCGCGATCAGCTCGACGATATCGCGCTCGCGCCGCGTCAGCGCGGTGAAGGCGGGATCGCGCACCGGTGCCGAGGCCGGCAGGAAGGCACGCACCTCGTCGAGCCATCGGTTCCAAGCGGGCTCGGTGTCGAGCAGCAGGTGATTGCCGCTTTCCAGCGGCACGAAGCGCGCGCCGGGAATTTCGCTGGCGATCAGGCGGCCCTCGTCGAACGGCACGCGCGCGTCGCGCACCGCATGCAGCACCAGCGTCGGGCACGTGACCCTCGGCAGCAGTTCGACCACATCGATCTCGTTGAACACGCGCATGAAGCGCGCGGCATTCAGCGGCGACGTGGAGACCCGCTCCAGCTCGTTGAACCACGCATGCTGCTCGGCCGTGCCGCCCGGGATGAACTGGGTCGTGAAGAACTGGCGGAAGGCGGGATTCTCCTGGCCCCAGCCTAGCTCGGCGAGCTTGTTCATCAATTCGGCTTCCTCGCGCAGGCGCGGGCTCAGGTTGTCGCGCTTGAGCCGCCCGCGCGCATAACCGCCGTGGAGGATCAGGTGGCTGACGCGCTCGGGGTGCGCCACGGCGTAGGCCACGGCGATCGATGCGCCCTGCGAGATACCCAGCAGCGGGAAATGCTCCACGCCGTTGGCATCGACGATGGTTTCGAGGTCGCGCAGCCACGCGTCGAACGACAGGTCTTCGATATCGCGGTCGGACAGCCCGCAGCCGCGTTCGTCATAGCGGATCAGCGTGTGGTGCGCCGACAGGGCCATGATCATGTGGCTCCACACCGGGCTGTCCACATCGAACTCGAGGTGGCTCATCCAGTTGGCCGCCTTCACCAGCGGCGCGCCGCTGCCCGTGACGGCGTAGGCAAGGCGAACGCCATCCCGGCTGGTGCACAGGCGAATCTGCTGCTTGAACATCGGCATGTCGGGCCGCGCGGTGCTGGGACGGCCTGCCGGCGGCGCGGCCCTCGGGACCGTGCCTGCCAGGCGGGCGCGCCGCGTGACTTCACTAGTGTAGGAAAGGATCGGTGCGGCTTTGCAAGGGATTGCGCAAGCGCGCATGGCGTTGCGCGAATGCACCGGCCCGGCATGAAACCGGGCCGGTGGTCAGGGACGAGCGTGCGGCAGCGTTTGGCACGGGCGGGTCCTGACGCACATGCGGGCGCATGTGCGCTGGCATGGTGCCTCACCGAGGCACACGGTTATGCATGGCTGAGGCATTCGCCACTGTCGCGCGGGCCGCTGCGTGCGCCGTCGCTGTAGCCGTCGCGCGATCTGGTGCGGGTCCCTTCCGTAAACGGGTCGAACTGTCCCATGCGCGCGCCGTCGGTATATGGATCGGGCTTGCGCATGCCGTCACGGTACGGATCAAAGTCACGGACCGCGCACACTGACATGCCCTGGCGCGCCACCACGGACAACATCGTGGCCTCGGTCGCGGGCCCGTGCGCTCCGTCGGTGAAGGCGTCGCGCTGTCCGTGGCGGACATGCGCGGCAGTCCGCGTGGCTTCGTCACCCGCCCCGGCGTGGGCGGTCGGGCTCGCGCCGACCGCCAGTGCGGCAAGTGCGGTGACGGTGAGCAGGGTCTCGGCAAACTTCTTATGCATTGCTATCTCCAACCGGGGATGCCGGCAGCGTGGCCGCTGCGGTCCCTCATGCAGGCGATCACCAACGGAATGCACGGGCCGCACGGGATCGCCTTGGCCGTGCGGGCCGATTGCCCGGCGCCTGCCGGCTGCCCTCCCATCCCGGCAGCGGTGCGGCGCCTGACTCCTGGATCAGGAAGATGCGGGTGTGGGGGGTGCGGGCGCGCATGGCGCCCCGCTTCAGTCGCTCAACGTCAGTGCAGCCATCCGAACATCGCGAGCAGCGGCACCAGCGGCATTAGCGGCGACAGCGCCGGCGACGGCATCAGCCGCGCCGGACTGCGCCAGCGTGCCGCCAGGCCCGCCGACACGCGGTCGGCGGCCAACTGCACCGCGGTGCGCCAGAGCGCCGCATCCGGCGCCTGGCGGCCGCGCAGGGAGCGCGCCAGCGACAACGCGCGTCCCAGCTCGCGCGCCGGCGCGCCGTGATCGTGGTCCAGCTCGCGCAGCGAGGCCAGCCACGACTCCCAGTTCGCGTGTGAATGACAGAAGACGTAGAGCAGCAGCAGCGCCGGCGGCAGCAGCACCGCGCCGGTGGGCGCGATGCGCTCGCGCAGCATGCGTCGCAGCCATGGCGGCAGCGCACGTCGCGGCAGGCGCGCGCGACGGGCTTCGTCGGCATGCCGGCTGGACGGGCGAGACCACTGCTGCAACGAACGCATGGCACGGCTCCTCGAGGAGGCGGACCGCCACGAAGGGGTCCTGTGACAAGTTGAGGGTTGCATTGTCCGGCCCGGGGCCGGCGCGCGCATGAGGCCGTGGTCCCGGGCCGGCTGCTGCGACGCCCGGGTTTCCGGGACAAGTGCCCCGGGGGAGCGCCGGCGGGTGGCGCATGGCAGACGCGCGCCTCGACCGCGCGGGCCGCGTCAGACAAAAAAGCCCCGGGACACGCCTTGCGGCGCCGTCCCGGGGCTTGCAGCGGCGGGCACCAGGCCCGCCCGCTTCAGATCTCGACCTTGGTACCCAGCTCCACCACCCGGTTGGCCGGGATCTGGAAGAAATCTGACGGCTTGGCGCCGTTCTGATGCATCCAGGCGAACAAGCTTTCGCGCCACATCGGCATGCCCGGCAGCTTGGACGGAATCACCGATTCGCGCGCGATGAAGAACGAGGTTTCCATCAGCTCGAAATGCATGCCGAGCTTGCGGTCGGCCAGGTCCAGCACCTTCTGCACGTCCGGCGTTTCCTTGAAGCCGTATTCCGACTTCAGGATAAAGACGCCGCCGCCCAGGTCCTTGCAGCTCAGGCGATGATCGTCGTCGACATACGGCACGTCGCGCGTGATGAAGTGCAGGAACACCACGCGCTCGTGCAGCACGCGGTTATGCTTGAGGTTGTGCAGCAGCGACACCGGCACCGACTCGGTGTTGCCGGTCAGGAACACCGCGGTGCCCTCGACGCGGTGCGGCGGGTGCGCCAGCAGGCCGGCGATGAACGGCTCCAGCGGGATGCCGTCTTCCAGGCTGCGCGCGCGCAGCAGCTTGCGGCCGCTGTACCAGGTCATCAGCATGAAGAAGGCCATGCTGCCCAGCAGCAGCGGGAACCAGCCGCCTTCGGCGACCTTGAGCAGGTTGGCGGCAAAGAACGACAGGTCGACCAGCAGGAAGCCCGCGCCGACCAGTACCACCAGCGCCGTGTTCCACTTCCACACATTGCGCATGCACACCGCCGCCAGGATGCTGGTGATGACCATGGTCGTGGTCACGGCGATGCCGTAGGCCGCCGCCAGGTTCTCGGACTTCTTGAACGAGATCACCACGCCGATCACCAGCACCAGCAGCAGCCAGTTGACCACCGGCAGGTAGATCTGGCCGATCTCCGCGGCCGAGGTGTAGCGCACGCGCATGCGCGGCACAAAGCCCAGCTGGATCGCCTGGCTGGTCAGCGAGAAGGCGCCGGAGATGACCGCCTGCGAGGCGATCACCGTCGCGCAGGTGGCCAGCAGCACCATCGGGATCAGCAGCGGCTCCGGCACCATCAGGTAGAACGGGTTCTCGGCGCCGGCGGGGTTTTGCAGCAGCATCGCGCCCTGGCCGAAGTAGTTCAGCATCAGGCACGGCATCACCAGGATGAACCAGCCGAGGCGGATCGGCCGCGCGCCGAAATGGCCCATGTCGACGTACAGCGCCTCGGCCCCGGTCAGCACCAGGAACACCGAGCCCAGCACGATAAAGGCCTGCAGCGCATGCTCGACCAGGAAGGTGATGCCGTACAGCGGATTGACCGCCTTGAGGATTTCCGGCGCCTGGACCAGGTTGAACACGCCCAGCGCACCCAGCGTCACGAACCAGGCCGTCATGATCGGACCGAACAGCTTGCCCACCGCGTGGGTGCCATGCCGCTGGATCAGGAACAGCCCGGCCAGGATGGCCAGAGTGATCGGTATCACGAATTGCGACAGCTGCGGCGCCGCGATCTCCAGCCCTTCCACCGCCGACAGCACCGAGATCGCCGGCGTGATGACCGCATCGCCATAGAACATGCAGGCGCCGAAGATGCCGAGCATCATCAGGATCTTTGCCTTGCCCGAGCGCGGCGCCACGGTACGCAGCACCAGCGCCATCAGCGCCAGCACCCCGCCCTCGCCGTCGTTGTCGGCGCGCATCACGAACACCACGTACTTGATCGAGACCACGATGATCATGGCCCAGAACAGCATCGAGATGACTCCCAGCACGGCGTCGGGGCTGAAGGCGATGCCATGTTCCTTGCTGAAGCACTCCTTGAGCGCGTACAGCGGGCTGGTGCCGATGTCGCCGAAGACGACGCCGACCGCGCCGAGCACCAGGGCGCGTGTACTGGGACTCTCGACGAAATAATGGCTGGTTGTGGACTGGGTAGTCATGAGATTGGGTCTGCCCGGCCGGCTTGCCGGCAGTTTTGTTGGCTCTGGCAGCCGCCACCCGGCGCGGGGTGCCGACTGCTGCGACCGTTTTCCGGCGCTTTTTGCGTTCTATTGCATTGCACAAACCCGCGCAATTCTAGATGAACTGCCCGCGAACGACCACTCCGGTGATCCGGATGCCGTTTTCGTGACCGAGCAAGCATGGGAGGGAAGTGGCCGGTGGTCAAGGCCCGGGTAAGCAATAAAGCGTGTCCTTGCGCCCGCAAGGGCCGTTGTGGCACAACAACATTTGTGCCTCAGGCGGCACCCAGGAGGGGCCTATACGCCGAGGTAACGATCCAGCGCTTCCGGCTTGCCGGCCAGGTCGGCCGCCGGGCCAGCCAGTACCACCCGGCCTTTTTCCAGCACCACGGCGCGGTCGGCGTGCGCCAGCACCGAGCGGAAGTTGCGGTCTACCACCACCGAAGCGATCCCGGTGGCGCGCACCGTGGCGATGACTTCCCAGATCTCGCGCACGATGCGCGGGGCCAGCCCTTCGGTGGCTTCGTCCAGCACCAGGCAGTCGGGATTGGTCATCAGCGCGCGGCCGATCGACAGCATCTGCTGCTCGCCGCCGGACAGTTGCTGGCCGCCATGCGAGAGGCGCTCCTTCAGGCGCGGGAACAGGTCGAGCACACGCGCCTCGTCCCAGTCGTTGCGGCCATTGCTGCCCTTGCGGGCGGCCATCAGCAGGTTTTCACGCACCGACAGGCTGGGGAAAATGCCCCGCCCTTCCGGCACGTAGGCGACGCCGAGGCGCGCCACCTCGTAAGGCTGCGCCCGCGACATGTCGCGGCCGGCCACGCGGATCTGCCCCTGGCGCTGGCGCACGTGGCCCAGCAGCGTGCGCAACAGCGTGCTCTTGCCCATGCCGTTGCGCCCCAGCAGGCCCACGGTCTCGCCCACGCCCACGGTGAAATCGATGCCGCGCAGCACATGGCTGGAGCCGTACCAGGCGTTGATGCCGGTGGCTTCGATCATCGGTGTGCTGGTGAGTGTGCTAGTAGGCGTACTCATGCGGCCTCGTTTTCTTCTTCGCCCAGGTAGGCAAGCTGGACTTCGCGGTTGGACCGGATCGCCTCGGGCGTGCCGGTGGCGATCACCGCGCCGTTGACCATCACGGTGATACGGTCGGCAACCGAGAACACCGCGTCCATGTCGTGTTCGACCAGCAGGATGGCATGGCCCTCGCGCAGGCCGCGCAGCAGCCCGAGCATGCGCGTCGATTCCTCGGCGCCCATGCCGGCGAGCGGCTCGTCGAGCAGCAGCGCAACCGGCTGCGTAGCCAGGCACATCGCCACCTCGAGCTGGCGCTTCTGGCCATGCGCCAGGTCGCTGGCGCGCCGGTCCGCCAGCGGCGCCAGGCCGGCGCGCTCCATCGCCTCGTCGGCCAGCGTGGCGCTGGTGCGGCAGCCCTGCGCGCTTTCCCACAGGCGCCAGGCCCGCTGCGCGCGCGACTGCGCGGCCAGCCGGCAGTTCTCGCGCACGGTCAGCGGCAGGAAGATGTTGTTGCGCTGGTAGCTGCGCCCCACGCCGTGCCGTGCCAGCCGCGGCTGCGACCAGCCGGTGACCTCCTCGCCCTTCAGAAACAGGCGCCCTGACGTGGGCGGCAGCTCGCACGACAGCATGTTGATCAGCGTGGACTTGCCCGCGCCATTGGTGCCGATCACGGCATGGATCTCATGCAGCGCCAGCGACAGGTCGACGCCGGCCACGGCAGTAAGGCCGCCAAAGCGGCGCGTGAGCTGCTGCGCCTGCAATACCGGGGTGTTCATGCGGCCTCCGTATTTCGCGCGTTGCCATCATTGGTCTCGCTGGCTTCGCTCCCCTGCCCGCCATTGTGCCTCCCGGTCTTGCCGCGGCGCCCGTGCCGCAGCACCGCGGGCAGGCTCACCAGCCCCCGCGGCAGCAGCGCGACGGCAACGATGATGAAGCCGCCCATCACGAGCTGCCAGTGCTTGGTCAGCGTGCTGAACCATTCGGCCAGCAGCACGAACGAAAACGCCCCCAGCACCGCCCCGGCAAGGCTGCCGACACCGCCCAGGATCACCATCAGCATGGCGTTGCCCGACTGGTGCCACGACGCGATCTCCGGGTTGACGAAGCCGAACTGGATCGCATAGAGGAAGCCGGCCAGCCCCGCCAGCACCCCGCCGGCGACAAAGGCGCCTAGCTGGTACCGATAGGTGGCATAGCCGGCGGCGCGCATGCGCTGCTCGTTATGGCGGATGCCCACCAGCGCATGGCCGAAGCGCGAACGCAGCACCAGCGCCAGCAGCGCGACCGTGGCCACCAGGCCCGCCCACACCAGCCAGTAGAAGTGCGTGGGGTCGGTGACGGTCAGCAACTGCTCGCCCGGCACCGGGAATTCCGGGCGGAAATAGATATAGGTGCCGTCGCTGCCGCCCGCGAGCTTGGTGTCATGGAAGACGAAGTAGACCATCTGCGCGAAGGCCAGCGTCACCATGATGAAATACACGCCGCGCGTGCGCAGCACCAGCGCGCCCACCACCAGCGCCAGCGCGGCCGAGGCGGCCAGCGCGCCGGCCAGCAGCAGCCAGCCGTTGCCCGGCCCGGATTGCGGCGCGAGCATCGCGGTGGCGTAGGCCGCCATGGCGAAGTACGCGGCATGCCCCAGGCTCACCAGCCCGGTATAGCCGATCAGCAGCTGCAGCGACAGCGCGAAGATCGCCATGATCATCACCTTGCTGAGCAGCTCGATATAGAACTTGTGGCTGTCCGCGGTCAGCAGCAGCGGCAGCACCGCCAGCACGGAGAAGGCCACCAGCCAGCCCAGCGCGGCAAGCAGCGCGGCATTGCCGCGGGAATGCCGGCGCGCCGGCAATGTCGTCGGATTCATGTCAGCCCGCCTTGAACAGCCCCTGCGGCTTCCACAGCAGGATCACCGCCATCAGCAGGTAGATCAGCACGCCGGCCGCCTCCTGCCAGAACACCTTGCCAAAGGTATCGACGAAGCCCAGCAGCAGCGAGGCCACCAGCGCGCCCTTGACCGAGCCGATACCGCCGATCACCACCACCACGAAGCACACGATCAGCACCTGCCCGCCCATGCCCGGATACACCGACGACACCGGCGCCGAGATCATCCCCGCCAGCACCGCCAGCGCCACGCCCAGCGCGAACACGAAGCGGTACAGCACGGTGATGTTGATGCCGAGCGACTGCACCATCTCGCGGTTGGTCGCGCCCGCGCGGATCATCATGCCCAGCCGCGTGCGCCGGATCACGTAGTACATGGCCGCGGCCACCGCCAGGCACACCGCGGAGATAAAGAGCCGGTACACCGGGTACGTCATGTCGTTGCCGATCGGCAGCGCGCCGTCGAGCAGCGCCGGCACCTGCACGCCGTGCACATCGTCGCCGACCAGGATGCTGCGCAGCTCTTCGAACACCAGGATCAGGCCGTAGGTCATCAGCACCTGCTGCAGGTGGTCGCGCTCGTACAGGTAGCTGAAGAAGGCCCACTCCAGCACGTAGCCGAACACCACCGCCAGCACGATGCCGAGCGGGATCGCGATAAACAGGTTGCCGGTCAGCCCGGCGAGCGTGAAGGCAAGGTATGCGCCCAGCATATAGAAGCTGCCGTGCGCCAGGTTGATCACGCCCATGATGCCGAAGATGAGCGTCAGGCCGCTGGCGACCAGGAACAGCAGCAGGCCGTACTGCACGCTGTTCAGGCACTGGATGAGGAAGGAGACGATGTCCATGCGGGCACTTCTGCAGACTACGACAGGGAAGACGGTTTTGGGTGCGCCAAAGCCGCCCGAACTTGCCTGAGCAAGGTGTTCTCCCTCTCCCCGCATGGGGAGAGGGGTGGGGTGAAGGGTGGTTTAGCCAGGTACCAGATCAAGCGGAGCCTTCGGTCTTGAATCGATGGGCGTCAGCCTTTGACCCGCATGCCCTCACCCCCTGCCCCTCTCCCGCAGGCGGGAGAGGGGAGCAAACACGCGGGTATTGAAGCGCTTACAGCCTGCACCCACGCGCCGGATCCGCCAGCGCCTTCACCGCCACCGAGCTGACCTTGTTCTCGCGCCCGTCCACCTTGCGCAGGTAGAAATCCTGCACCGGGTTGTGCGCCTTCGACAGCGTAAAGGCACCGCGCGGGCTGTCGATCTTGGCCGAGCCCATGGCCTTGTACAGGTCCGCCTTGCGCGTCATGTCGCCCTTGACCGCACTGGCACCGGCCGCGAGCAGCTGTGCCGCGTCATACCCCTGCACCGCGTAGACGTCGGGCTGCAGCTTGAAGGTCTTGGCGTAGTCCAGCCGGAAGTTCTTGTCGCGCGCATTGCTCAGGCCGTCCGCGTAGTGCAGCGTCGTTTCCAGCCCCTGCGCGGCGTTGCCCTGCGCTTCCAGCGTGCCGTCGGTCAGGAAGCCCGAGCCGTACAGCGGGATCTTGTCCTTCAGCCCCGCCGCGGCCCAGTCCTTGACGAACTTGACCGCGCCGCCGCCGGCAAAGAACACGAACACGGCATCCGGCTTGAGCGAAGCCACCTCGGTGATCAGCGCCTGGAATTCGACGTTGGGGAAGGGCAGGCTCAGCTCCTTCACCACCTTGCCGCCCTTGGCCTCGAAGGCCTCCTTGAAGCCCTTGACCGACTGCTCGCCGGCGGCGTATTTCCACGTCAGCGTCACCACCTTCTTGAGCCCGCGCTCGGCCAGCACCTGGCCCATCGCATAGCCCGGCTGCCAGTTCGAGAATGAAGTGCGGAAGATGTTCGGGCCGCACAGCGGACCGGTGGCTTCATCGACGCCGGCGTTGGGGATGATCAGCAGCGTGTTGTTTTCCTTGGCGACCTTGACGATGCCCATCTGCACGCCCGAATGCACCGTGCCGACCACCACGTCGACCTGGTCGCGCTTGACCAGCTTGGTGGCGTTTTCCGGGGCCTTGGCGGGGTCGGATTCATCGTCGACCTTGAAGTACTCGATCTCGCGGCCGCCGAGCTTGCCGCCCTGCTGCTGCACATACATGCGGAAGCCGTTCTCGATGGCGGTGCCGAGCGCCGCGTACGTGCCGGTGTACGGCAGCATGAAGCCGACCCTGATCTTGCCGCCCGGTGCGGGCTGGGCTGGCGGGGCGGGCTGGGCCGAGGCGCCGGCCATGGCAAACACGGTGGCGGCGGCAAGGCAGGCAGGCGCGAGCCCGCGCGGTGTGAAGCGACGCATCAATGTCTCCTGGTGGTCAAGCCGGCGGCTTACCGGACCGTTGCCGGTCCCCCTGCCGCTGCCGTGGCCTGCGACGGCGCATGCTGCGCCGCGGACCCTGCGGAGCGGGCGGGAAGCCCAATTATTTTAGGTATGAAGTATGTGTGTTTATATGCCGAACCGCGGCCTGCGTCAACGCCTCAGGCTGGTCGCGGTGTGGCGAATGCCCGCATCGCGCGAGTTTAAGCAACGTGGTTTGTGGGGCATATCGATGGATACCCTCGATCTGCGCCATGGTGCCGTACTCGTCGTCTTCGCCCTGCACCGCCAGCACCGGGCCCGTCAGCCCCGACAGCAGCGGACGCAGGTCCCACTGGCGGAAATCCGGGTCGAGCCAGATATCGTTCCAGCCCCAGAAGGCGGATTCGACGTCGTCATGATGGCGCCCCAGCCGCTGGCGCAGGTCGGTGTCGAGATAGACCTGGCGCGTGGCGGCGATGCTGCTTACTGACAGGTCTTCCACCACGATATGCGGCGCGAGCACGGTGATGCCGTCCAGCGCCTGCGGGAAGCTGGCGGCATAGATCAGCGCGATGGAAGCGCCATCGCTGTGCCCCATCAGCCAGGGCACGCCATGCTTGCGGCCGGGCCCGATATCGAGCGCGTCGAACAATGCCGGCAACGCCTCGCGCGCCTGGCGGTGCATGAAATCGGGGCGCCATTTCTCGGCATGCGGGCGCGGCGTGGAACGGCCGTAGCCGTAGCGTGAGAACACCAGCCCGCGATAGTCGCCGGCCTCGCAGAAATCGCGCGGGAAATCGCGCCACATGCTGACCGAGCCCAGGCCTTCGTGCAGGAAGACCACCAGCGGACGCTGCGTGCGCTCGGGGCGCAGCCACTGGTATTCGATCTGGATACGGCGTTCGTCGAACGGGATTTCCACCAGGCTGGTGGGCATCGGCATCTTGTCGTCTGGCATCGCTTCAGGAAGGAGTTGTCTGGGACTGGCGCGCGGCTTCCTCGCGCTGGCGCAGCCGGAAACGCTGGATCTTGCCGGTGGCGGTCTTGGGCAGTTCCGGCACGCATTCGATCTGGCGCGGGTACTTGTAGGGCGCGAGGCGCGCCTTGATGAACGCCTGCAGCTCCGCGGCCATGCCGTCCTGCCATTGCTGGCCCGGCCGCAGCACGACGAAGGCCTTGGGCTTGACCAGCTCGTCGGCATCGGCCACGCCGATCACCGCGGCTTCGAGCACGGCCGGGTGCAGCGCCAGCGCGGCTTCGACCTCGAACGGCGAGACGTAGATGCCGCCGACCTTGAGCATGTCGTCGCTGCGCCCTGCATAGGTGTAGTAGCCGTCGGCATCGCGCAGGTACTTGTCGCCGCTGCGCGTCCATTCGCCGACAAAGGTGTCGCGGGTCTTGTCGCGATTGCACCAGTACATCAGCGCCGCGCTCGGTCCCTTGATGTAGAGGTCGCCGATCTCGCCGGGCGCGCACGGTTCGCCGCGCTCGTCCAGCAGCTTCAGTTCGTAGCCCGGGACGGCCATGCCCGTGGTGCCGTAGCGCACCTCGCCGGGCCGGTTCGACAGGAAGATATGCAGCATCTCCGTGGAGCCGATGCCATCCAGGATGTCGCAGCCGAAATGCGCCAGGAAACGCTCGCCGATATCGCGCGGCAATGCCTCGCCGGCGGAGGTGCACACGCGCAGGGCCACGTCGCTGCGCACGGGCAGGTCGGGCGCGGCGAGCATGCCGGCGAACAATGTCGGCACGCCGAAAAACACTGTTGGCCGCTGCTCCCGCAGTCGCCGGAACACCGCCGTCGGCGTGGGCCGTTCGGCCATCAGCACGGTGGTCGCGCCAACCGACATCGGGAAGGTCAGCGCATTGCCCAGCCCGTAGGCGAAGAACAGCTTGGCGGCCGAGAACACGACGTCGTCCTCGCGAATGCCGAGCACCTGGCGGGCATAGAGATCGGCGGTGTAGAACAGGTTGCCGTGGGTATGCACCGTGCCCTTGGGGCGGCCGGTCGAGCCCGACGAATAGAGCCAGAACGCCATGTCATCGGGGCCGGTGCGCGCGACCGGCGCCGGCGAGCGGGTGCGCGCCAGCATCGCGCCCACGCTGCATGCCGGCGCCGCATCGCCATGCGGGGCGGCCTGGATCACCATCGGCGACAGGCCGCTCTTGTCGATCGCTGCCTGCATCACCGGCAACAGCGGCGTCGATACCACCACTGCGCGGGCGCCGCTGTGCGCGAGCATGTACGCATAGTCGTCCGCGGTCAGCAGCGTGTTGACCGCCACCGGCACCACCCCGGCCAGCAGGCAGCCGAGAAACACCGTGGGGAAGTCGACAGTATCGAGCGCGCACAGCAGCAGCCGCTCTTCCTGCCGGAATCCCGCATCGCGCAGCGCGCCGCCAAAGCGGCGGGCGCGGGCATCGAGCGCGGCGTAGGTCAGCGAAGTGGCGTCGTCGACATAGGCGACCTTGTCGCCCCGCCCTGCTTCGAGGTTGCGCGAAAGCAGGTCTTCGGCGGCGTTGTAGCGCGTCGGCAGCACCGCGACGGTGCCGTCCGGCGCTGCAGTGCGGGCAATGGCGGCGGTATTCGGGGGCGTCATGTCTCCACTCCTTGGTGTCGCATGCCGCGCGCTGCCTGGACCGGTAGCTACGCGCCAGGCGCCAGGCCAGTCGCTGTTATCTCGATGTCCGGATCACTTGCGTGCCGGCATCCGCTTTGCGATGCATTTTATTTCATATCAACTATTATGCAAGCAAGGGGATGCACTATAAGACAGCGCCTTGCGGGGAGCCGCCGGGCGGGAGCCCGAAGCACCACAGGGCGCGGCAACCCTGCTCGTATAATGCGCCCTTGCTTTTTGCCAGGCGGCCCAGGCGCCGCCCGGCCAACATGACCTTCGACACCATGCGCCGCGACCCAGCCCCGCTGCCTGCCACCGACCCCGACGCCCGCCCCGCGCGCGAAGCGTCCGCGCCGGCCGCCAATGCCGAGCGCGACCCTTACCTGACCCAACTGGGCGACCGCATCCGCTCGCTGCGCGCCTCGCGCGGCATGTCGCGCAAAGACCTGGCGCGCGGCGCCGGCGTGTCCGAGCGCTACCTCGCCAACCTCGAAACCGGCACCGGCAATGCCTCGGTGCTGCTGCTGCGCCAGGTGGCCGGCGCGCTCGACGTGCCGCTGCCGGTGGTGCTGGCCGAGGTGGACGGCCCGAACGGCTTGAACGGCCAGCAGGCGACGGAGTTCGCGCAGATGGTGCAATGGCTGGCGCAACTGCCGGCCGCGGACCTCGCGCGCGTGCGTGAAGCCTGCCGCCATGCGCTGGCGCCTGAAGAATCCGGTGACGCGCGCCACCGCCGCATCGCGCTGATCGGCCTGCGCGGCGCCGGCAAGTCCACGCTGGGCCGCGCGCTGGCGGCCGCGCGCGACGTGCCCTTCGTCGAACTGAACACCGTGATCGAGCAGGAAGCCGGCGCCAGCCTGTCCGAAATCCATTCGCTGTATGGCCAGGCCGCCTACCGCCGCTACGAGATGCGTGCGCTGGAACGCACGCTGCGCGAGAACGAGCGCATGGTGCTGGCCACGCCGGGCAGCCTGGTGTCGGAGCCGGGCACCTTCAACCTGCTGCTGGCGCACTGCTACACCATCTGGGTGCGCACCTCGCCGGAAGAGCACATGGCGCGCGTGGTGGCCCAGGGCGACATGCGCCCGATGGAAGGCAACCGCGAGGCCATGGCCGACCTGCGCCGCATCCTGCAGGCGCGCACGCCGCTGTACGCCCGCGCCGATATCTCGATCGACACCAGCGGCCTGGATGCCGCGACCTCGCTGCAACAGCTGCGCGCACAACTGCAGGCCGCGGGCGCCTGACCTCGCTTTACCCGCTCTCACCCCGCACGCGTTGCGCGCGCGGGGCAATCAGGCATTGCGCCGCGCCCTCCTCTGCACTATATTTCATCAAAAGCCGCAAGGCACTATAGTGCATCAAGGAGACAGCCATGTCCGCGCCGGCACCCGCCCCCGAAGCCCCCGTTTCCGTCACGTTCGAGCGCCATCCCGACCAGTACCGCCACTGGAAGCTCAGCTTCAACGGCCCAGTCGCCACGCTGGCGATGGACGTCGACGAGGAAGCCGGCCTGTGGCCCGGCTACGCGCTTAAGCTGAATTCGTACGACCTCGGCGTCGACATCGAACTGCATGACGCGCTGCAGCGCATCCGCTTCGAGCATCCCGAAGTGCGCACCGTGGTGCTGACCAGCGCGCGCGAGCGCATCTTCTGCTCCGGCGCCAATATCTTCATGCTGGGCCAGTCGTCGCACGCGTGGAAGGTCAACTTCTGCAAGTTCACCAACGAGACCCGCAACGCCATCGAGGATGCCAGCGAGCATTCCGGGCTGAAATTCATTGCCGCCTGCAACGGCACCACCGCCGGCGGCGGCTACGAGCTGGCGCTGGCCTGCGACGAGATCGTGCTGGTCGACGACCGCTCTTCCGCGGTCAGCCTGCCCGAAGTGCCATTGCTGGGCGTGCTGCCCGGCACCGGGGGCCTGACCCGGGTGACCGACAAGCGCAAGGTCCGGCGCGACCATGCCGACATCTTCTGCACCACCACCGAGGGCGTGCGCGGCCAGCGCGCAAAGGACTGGAAGCTGGTCGATGAAGTGGTCAAGCCGGCCCGCTTCGCCGAGTACGTCGCCGAGCGCGCCGCGGCACTGGCCGCCGCCAGCGACCGCCCGCAGGGCCACCACGGCATCACGCTGACGCCGCTGTCGCGCACGGTCGAGCCCGACGGCTACCGCTACGAGACCGTGCGCGTGCATATCGATCCCGCGGCACGCAAGGCCACGCTCACCATATTCGGCCCCGACAAGCACCAGCCCGCCGATCTGGCCGGCGTGGTCGCCGCCGGCGCGCAATGGTGGCCACTGAAGATGGCGCGCGAGCTCGACGATGCCATCCTGACGCTGCGCACCAACCACCTCGGCATCGGCATCTGGGTGCTGAAAACCGATGGCGACCCGGCGCAGGTACTGGCCGCCGATGCGCTGCTGGAAGCCAATGCCGGCCACTGGTTCGTGCGCGAGACCATCGGCATGCTGCGCCGCACGCTGGCGCGGCTGGACGTGTCGTCGCGCAGCCTGATCGCGCTGATCGAGCAGGATTCGTGCTTCGCCGGCACGCTGCTGGAACTGGCGCTGGCGGCTGACCGCAGCTACATGCTGCACCTGCCCGACGCGCCCGACGACGCGCCGCGCATCTTTGTTTCGCCAGTCAACTTCGGCCGCTACCCGATGCCGAACGGGCAAGACCGGCTGGCCGCGCGCTTCTATGGCGACGAGACCGCGCTGGCCGCGGTGCGCGAACACGTCGGCGCCCCGCTCGACGCGCTCAGCGCCGACTCGCTCGGCCTGATCACCGCCGCGCCGGACGATATCGACTGGGAAGACGAAATCCGCATCGCGCTGGAAGAGCGCGCCAGCCTGTCGCCGGACGCACTCACCGGCATGGAAGCGAACCTGCGCTTCGGCGGCGCCGAGAACATGGCAACGCGCATCTTCGGCCGGCTGACCGCGTGGCAGAACTGGATCTTCCAGCGGCCCAACGCCGTCGGCGAGAACGGCGCGCTGAAGGTGTTCGGCACCGGCAACAAGGCGCGCTTCGACTGGGACCGGGTGTAGCGCCCTGCCCCCTGCCCCGCGCAAGGACAACGAGGAGACACCGTGAGCATCGACTACAGCCAGAAGATCCCCAACAACGTCAACCTGTCAGACGACCGCGCGCTGCAACGCGCGCTCGAGCACTGGCAGCCCGCCTTCCTCGACTGGTGGCGCGACATGGGGCCCGATGGCTCGCACAACTTCGACGTGTACCTGCGCACCGCGGTGTCGGTGGACCCGTCGGGCTGGGCGCATTTCGAGCACGTCAAGATGCCCGACTACCGCTGGGGCATCTTCCTGCAGCCGGCCGACCCGGAGCGCAGGATCCATTTCGGCGAACACAAGGGCGAAGCCGCGTGGCACGATGTGCCCGGCGAGCACCGCGCCAACCTGCGCCGCATCATCGTCACGCAGGGCGACACCGAGCCGGCATCGGTCGAGCAGCAACGGCACCTGGGCCTGACCGCGCCCAGCCTGTACGACCTGCGCAACCTGTTCCAGGTGAACGTGGAAGAAGGCCGCCACCTGTGGGCCATGGTCTACCTGCTGCACCGCTACTTCGGCCGCGACGGCCGCGAGGAAGCCGAGGCGCTGCTGGAGCGCCGCTCCGGCGACCAGGACAACCCGCGCATCCTCGGCGCCTTCAACGAGCGCACGCCGGACTGGCTGTCGTTCTTCATGTTCACCTACTTCACCGACCGCGACGGCAAGTTCCAGCTGTGTGCGCTGGCCGAGTCGGGCTTCGATCCGCTCGCGCGCACCACGCGCTTCATGCTGACCGAGGAAGCGCACCACATGTTCGTCGGCGAATCGGGCGTATCGCGCGTGATCCAGCGCACCTGCGAGGTCATGCGCGAGCGCGGCATCGAAGATCCGGAACAGGTGCGCGCCGCCGGCGTGATCGACCTGGAGACGATCCAGCGCTACCTGAACTTCCACTACAGCGTGACCATCGACCTGTTTGGCGCGGACCAGTCGTCTAACGCTGCCACCTTCTACAGCGCCGGCCTGAAGGGCCGCTTCGAGGAAGGCAAGCGCGCCGACGACCATGTACTCAAGGGCGATGTCTACCGTGTGCTGGAAGTGCGCGACGGCCGCCTGGGCGAGCGCGAGGTGCCGATGCTCAATGCTCTCAATGAAGTGCTGCGCGACGACTACATCAAGGACAGCATGGGCGGCGTGGCGCGCTGGAACAAGGTGATCGAGAAAGCCGGCATCTCCTTCCGCCTGACCGTGCCGCACAAGGCCTTCAACCGCAAGATCGGCACGCTGGCCAACGTGCATGTGTCGCCGCAGGGAGAACTGATCTCAGAGGCCGAGTGGAAGGCCAACGAACGCAAGTGGCTCGCCACGGACGAGGACCGCGCCTTTGTCGCCAGCCTGATGGGCCGCGTGGTCGAGCCCGGCAAGTACGCCAACTGGATCGCGCCGCCGGCGGTGGGTATCAATCGCCAGCCGATGGATTTCGAGTACGTGCGTTTCAACTGAACCAGGCAAGAAGCCGGCAAGGAGATACCGGACTAACCAGAGATAAGAGCAATGGGCGCCCCCGACATCATCAAGCAGCACCTGATCGACCCGGAAATCTGCATCCGCTGCAATACCTGCGAGGACACCTGCCCGATCGACGCCATCACCCACGACGACCGCAATTACGTGGTCAAGGCCGAGGTCTGCAACGGCTGCAATGCCTGCCTGTCGCCGTGCCCGACCGGCGCCATCGACAACTGGCGCACCATGCCGCGCGGCGACGCCTATACCATCGAGGCGCAGCTGTTGTGGGACGAACTGCCGGCCGAGGTGCCGTTGCCGGAGCTGGACACTGCGATCGAAAACACCGCGGCCGCGGCGCCCGCTACGGCGGCGCCTGACGTGAGCATCCAGGCGGTCGAAGCCAGCCGCCACACCTCGCAGCGCGCGCCATGGTCGGCGGCGCACCCGTATGTGAACCTGCACGGCGTGCGGGCGCCGGTCGCCGCGACGGTGGCCGGCAACTACCGGCTCACCGCCGACGACGCCTCCAGCGATATCCACCATATCGTGCTGGACTTCGGCACCCATTTCTTCCCGATCCTCGAAGGCCAGTCGATCGGCATCGTGCCGCCGGGCACCGACGCCGCGGGCAAGCCGCACTACATCCGCATGTACTCGGTGGCCAGCCCGCGCGACGGCGAGCGCCCCGGCTACAACAACCTCGCGCTGACGGTAAAGCGGGTCGACCAGGACCATGACGGCCGGCCGGTGCGCGGCGTGGCATCCAGCTACCTGTGCGACCTGGCCAAGGGCGACACCGTGCAGGTGGTGGGTCCGTTCGGCACCACCTTCCTGATGCCCAACCACGCCGAAGCCAGCGTGATGATGATCTGCACCGGCACGGGCTCCGCACCCATGCGCGCCATGACCGAGCGCATGCGCCGCAACCTGGCGCACTTCAGCGGGCGCCGGATGCTGTTCTTCGGCGCCCGCAATGCCAACGAACTGCCCTACTTCGGCCCGCTGCTCAAACTGCCCAGGGATTTCCTCGACATCCACTTCGCCTTTTCGCGCGATCCCGATACACCGCGCCGCTATGTGCAGGACGCCATCCGCGAGGCGGCCGATGCCGTGGCGACCCTGCTGGCGGACCCGAACGGCCATGTCTACATCTGCGGACTGAAAGGGATGGAGGAAGGCGTGCTGGCCGCCTTCAACGCGGTCTGTGCCGGCGCCGGCCGCAGCTGGGCGGAACTGGAAGCCATCATGAAAGCCGAGGGCCGGCTGCATATCGAGACCTATTAGCCGGCACGCCTGTCTAACCGGAACCGGCCCGCCAGCATCCGGCGGGCCGGACCTTTTTGCCCCAAACACTTCCCTTCTGAAATCGTTCGCCTATAATCTTTCTGAAGAAACAGGAGCAAGGCGATGCAATCCAGGCGGATCCCGGAAACAGACCCCGCCGGCGGCCCCGACCCCGGCACCACGCTGACCAAGGCGGTAATGCGTGCCGCCGGCTTCCTTGGCATCAGCCAGGCGGTGGTGGCAAGCGTGCTGGGGATCAGCACGGCTTCGGTATCGCGCATGGCATCCGGCGGCTATGTACTCGACGCGCACCGCAAGGAGTGGGAATTCGGCGTGCTCTTTGTACGCCTGTTCCGCTCGCTGGACGCAATCCTCGGCCATGGCGACCAGGCGCGGCTGTGGCTGACGCATGAAAACCTGGCACTGGGCGGCAAGCCCATCGAAATGATCCGCACAACGGAAGGTCTGGTCCGTGTCGTTCACTACCTGGACGCCACCCGCGGTCGCATCTGAGCGCCGGCAGTTCGCGCTCACGTTGTGGCGGGCGGTGGAAGCCCAGCACGTTGTCTCCACCATGCCGCTGGTCGACAGCCTCGAAGAACAGGCCGTGCTGGAAGCCGTGCTCGATGCCGGCAAACCTGCGGTACCGGTCGAGGCACGCCACCTGCACTATCTGCTGTTCACCCCCTTTCGCTACCCGCCGTCTCCCTGGGGTTCGCGCTTCCGTGCCGCGCAGGATCCCGGCGTGTTTTACGGCGCCGCGGAGATCCGCACGGCCTGCGCGGAGCTGGGCTACTGGCGCTGGCGCTTCCTTAACGACAGTCCGGCGCTGCCGGGCATCGACGCGCGCGCGCAGACGCTGTTCGAAGTGCGCATCGCCACCGACGGCGTGGCGCTCGACGCCCCGCCCTTCGACCGCGATCGCGATGCCTGGACCGATCCCGACCGGCACGAACCCTGCCAGGCCTTCGGCCGCGTCGTGCGCGAAGCCGGCCTCGGCATGATCCGCTACACCTCGGTACGCGACCCGCATCACGGCCTGTGCGGCGCCGTGCTGACGCCGCGCGCTTTCGCCCACCCGCAGCCACTGGCAACCACCACCTGGATGCTGACCGTGCGCCCCGACCGCGTGATCTGGCAGCGCGACGACCTGCAGCAGCGCGACAGCTTCGAGTTCGCCGCCACGCTGTGGCAGCGCACAAGCGATAGTCCGGGCGAGGGCTGAACCTGTTCGCGCTCGCGGCGATCTAATCGTTGTGGCACGCGGGTTTTCGCGGCGCTTGGCGATACTTCCAGTCAGGTGTTGCAATGCGCAACCAGGTGCCCTATAATCTTTTCTTCGACGGACGCGGGGTGGAGCAGTCTGGCAGCTCGTCGGGCTCATAACCCGAAGGTCGCAGGTTCAAATCCTGCCCCCGCAACCAACCGCTGATGATGCGGTTGGACACTGCAAGTCATCCGATCCGATTCGGTCCCATTCGGTCCGCTCGACAGACAAACCCGCCACTGGCGGGTTTTTTGTTTTGGCCGCGCCGTTTTGCGCAGCCTCAGCACACACGCCGGCAGCATCATCGGTGCGGCATGCAACCGACCTCACCGTGCTGCCCTGCTGACCCGCCGCGGCGCCCTCCGCGAGGGTGATACACTTTCGCCATTCCTCCCGGACGCCCCTCATGAAATTCTGCTCGAACTGTGGCCATGCGGTCGTGTTGCGTGTGCCTGACGGCGACAACCGCCCGCGCAGTGTCTGCGACAGCTGCGGCACCATCCACTACGTCAACCCGCGCAATGTCGTGGGAACGATTCCGGTCTGGGAAGACAAGATCCTGATCTGCAAGCGCGCGATCGAGCCGCGCTATGGCTCCTGGACCCTGCCCGCCGGCTTCATGGAAATCGGCGAGACCACCGCGCAGGCCGCCGCGCGCGAGACGCTGGAAGAAGCCGGCGCGCGCGTGCAGGTGGGCGAGCTGTTCTCGATCCTCAATGTGCCGCATGTGCACCAGGTCCACCTGTTCTACCTGGCCACGCTGGACGACCTGGACATCGCGCCGGGCGAGGAAAGCCTGGAGGTCAAGCTGGTGGAAGAGGCCGACGTGCCGTGGGACGAACTGGCGTTCCCGACCGTGATCCACACGCTGCGCTGCTTCTTCGCCGACCGCGCCGCCGGCCGGCTGCAGGACGGCAGCTTCCGGCTGCATAGCCTGGATATCGACAAGCCCATGCGCCCGCTGACCAGCCGGGCCACGGTCACGCCCTGAGCGCCGGCCGGCGCGCGCAACACCCGGCACGGCCCTCATGATCGCCTGGCTGGAGCCGCACGACCCGTTTCCTCCGGTGGAGGAGGCGCTCGGGCCCGATTCCGACGCGCCCGGCTTGCTGGCGGCTAGCCGCGACCTGTCGCCCCAGCGCCTGCTGCTGGCGTACCGGCAAGGCATCTTTCCGTGGTATTCGAGTGGCCAGCCGGTGCTGTGGTGGAGCACCGACCCCCGCATGGTGCTGGCGCCGCAGGCATTGCGCGTGTCGGTGACGCTGCGCAAGACGCTGCGCCGCGTGCTGCGCGACGCGGACTGGGAAATCCGCGTCGACGACGATTTCGCGGCGGTGATGCGCGCCTGCGCCACCACGCCGCGCGACGGGCAGGACGGCACCTGGATCACCGGCGACATCATCGCCGCCTATGGCACGCTGCACCGCAACGGCCTGGCGCATTCGGTCGAGACCTGGTTCCGCGGCGAGCGTGTCGGCGGCTTGTACGGCGTGGCGCTGGGACGGATGTTCTTCGGCGAGTCGATGTTCGCGCACCGCACCGACGCCTCCAAGATCGCGCTGGCGGCGCTGTGCGCCTTCCTCGGCAACCACGGCGTGGCGATGATAGACTGCCAGCAGGAGACCGACCACCTGGCCTCGCTGGGCGCCAGCCCGATCCCCCGCGCGCAGTTCGTGGCACATGTGCGCGCGGCGGCGCTGCAGCCCGCGATCCACCCGTGGCGGTTCGACAAGTCGGTGCTGGAGTGCTGGGCCGGAACGCCAGCCGCGCCAGCCGGTTGAATCCCGGGAAGGACGCCGCCCCCGCCAAACGTCCGCCCGCATCGTCCCGCCCGGAGCCCCCAGAGTCATGAGCAAGCTGAAGGAACTACCGCTCTCTGCGCTGCAGTTCTACGCTACGGCGCCCTACGCTTGCAGCTACCTGGAAGGCCGCATGGCGCGCTCGCAGGTCGCCACGCCCGCGCACCTGATCAACGCCGACGTCTATTCGCGCCTGGTGCGCGCAGGTTTCCGGCGCAGCGGCATCTTCACCTACCGGCCATATTGCGACGATTGCCATGCCTGCACGCCGTGCCGGGTGCTGGTCGACCAGTTCACGCCCGACCGCTCGCAGCGCCGCGCCTGGCGCCGGCATGAGCACCTGCAGGCGCTGGTGGCGCCGCTGACCTACGTCGAAGAGCACTATTCGCTGTACCTGCTGTACCAGTCGATGCGCCACGCCGGCGGCGGCATGGACCAGGACAGCCGCGACCAGTACGAGCAGTTCCTGCTGCAAAGCCGTGTCAATTCGCGCCTGGTCGAGTTCCGCGAACCTCCGGGATCGCCCGAGGCAGGCCGCCTGCGCATGGTCAGCATGATCGACGTGCTCGACGACGGGCTGTCGTCGGTCTACACCTTCTACGACCCGCTCGAGCGCAACGCCAGCTACGGCACCTTCAACATCCTGTGGCAGATCCAGCAGACCCACGCGCTCGGCCTGCCGCACCTGTACCTGGGCTACTGGATCGCCGACAGCCGCAAGATGGCGTACAAGGCACGCTTCCAGCCGCTGCAGGTGCTGACCGGCAACCACTGGCACGCCTTCGAGGAAAAGGACGCCGCCGCGGCCCCAGACGCCCCCGACACGCCTCCCGCGAAGGAGTAGCCCGCCACCGGGCAAGCGGCCCAGCCGCTACAATGCCGGGCTGGAATTCACTCTGTGACGGCCCCGCCGGCCGGCTGCCCCGTGCTCAACGCGCTCTACCCCCTGTTTCGCCCCGCCCTGTTCTCGATGGATGCCGAGGACGCCCACCATTTCACGCTGAACAACCTGCTGCGCGCCCACCGCATGGGCCTGGGCGGCTGCATCGGCAACAAGATCGCCGACGATCCGCGCACCGTGATGGGCGTGCGCTTCCCCAACCCGGTCGGGCTGGCCGCCGGGCTGGACAAGGACGGCGCGTATATCGACGGGCTGGCCGCGTTCGGCTTCGGCTTTATCGAGGTGGGCACGGTCACGCCGCGCGCGCAGCCGGGCAACCCGCGCCCGCGCATGTTCCGCCTGCCGCAGGCGGATGCGCTGATCAACCGCATGGGCTTCAACAACGGCGGCGTCGATGCCTTTGTCGCCAACGTCAAGGCGTCGCGCTGGAAGGCCGAGGGCGGCGTGCTGGGGCTGAATATCGGCAAGAACGCCGATACGCCGATCGAGCGCGCCAATGACGACTACCTGTACTGCCTGGAGCGGGTCTACCCGCACGCCAGCTATGTGACGGTCAATATCTCGTCGCCCAACACCAAGAACCTGCGCCAGCTGCAGGGCGCCAGCGAGCTGGACAGCCTGCTGTCGACGCTGAAGGACGCGCAGCAGCGCCTGGCCGACCAGCACAAGCGCTACGTGCCGCTGGCGCTGAAGATCGCCCCGGACCTCGACGCCGACCAGATCGGCAATATCGGCGACGCGCTGGTGCGGCACAAGATCGACGGCGTGATCGCCACCAACACCACCATTTCGCGCGAGGCGGTCAAGGGGCTGCCGCATGCCGAGGAAGCCGGCGGCCTGTCGGGGCGCCCGGTGTTCGAGGCCTCCACGCGCGTGGTGCGCGCGCTGCACGCCGTGGTCGGCGATGCGGTGCCGATCATCGGCGTGGGCGGCATCTTCAGCGGCGCCGATGCGCGCGCCAAGATCGACGCCGGCGCGAAGCTGGTGCAGGTCTACAGCGGGCTGATCTACCGCGGCCCGGCGCTGGTGCGCGACTGCGCCGCGGCCTTGCGTCGCTAAGCCTTCTCCATCCCCCTGCCGGGGCCCGGCTCGAGGAAAACCTCGACGCCCGGGATGCGCAATTGCATGAAGATGGGATCGCCGCAATCGGGGTAATCCACAAGGAAATCACGAATCCCGCGCAATAATATGCGCCTGAATGGCCGATAGCGGGCGTCTGACAGCATCGGATGCCGCGCTTTGGCATGATGACTACGCATTTCGTGCGCGAGAAGTGGTATCCTCGCAGGCTTATCGCTGTCGCATCCGACGCGCCCGCGCACGCTCCCTCTCGCCGCAGGAAGCCGCCGCGCACGCCCCGGACCGGCACCGTCCGCCAGTGCACGGGCGAGCGCCAGGACAGCGGACCGAACCATCCGCGGCCGCATCCATCCAGAACCGAGCATTCGGGGGAGAACAGATAATGAAGTCCATCAAGGGTCTCGCAGCAACCAAGTCGATCCTGGGCGGCGCCGTGGCGCTGGCCTTGCTGTACGGCGGCGCCGTGCAGGCCCAGACCGTCAAGGTGCTGTCGATCGTCGACCACCCCGCGCTGGACGCGATCCGCGACGGCGTGCGCGCCGAACTGAAGGCGGCCGGCTATGACGCCGACAAGAGCCTGAAGTGGGAATACCAGAGCGCCCAGGGCAACACCGGCACCGCCGCGCAGATCGCCCGCAAGTTCGTCGGCGACAACCCGAACGCCATCGTTGCCATCGCCACCCCGTCGGCCCAGGCCGTGGTCGCCGCGACCAAGACGGTGCCGGTGGTGTACTCGGGCGTGACCGATCCGGTCGCCGCGCAGCTGGTCAAGAGCTGGGCCGCTTCGGGCACCAACGTGACCGGCGTGTCGGACAAGCTGCCGCTGGACAAGCAGGTCGCCCTGATCAAGCGCGTGGTGCCGAAGGCCCGGAACGTGGGCATGGTCTACAACCCGGGCGAGGCCAACTCGGTGGTGGTGGTCAAGGAACTGAAGGAGCTGCTGGCCAAGGAAGGCCTGACGCTGAAGGAAGCCGCCGCGCCGCGCACCGTGGACATCGGGCCGGCCGCCAAGAGCCTGATCGGCAAGGTCGACGTGATCTACACCAACACCGACAACAACGTGGTGTCGGCGTATGAGTCGCTGGTCAAGGTCGCCAACGAATCGAAGATCCCGCTGGTGGCGGCCGATACCGACAGCGTCAAGCGTGGCGCGGTGGCCGCGCTGGGCATCAACTACGGCGACCTGGGCCACCAGACCGGCAAGGTCGTGGTGCGCATCCTGAAGGGCGAGAAGCCGGGCGCGATCGCTTCGCAGACCAGCGACAACCTGGAGCTGTTCGTGAACACGGGCGCCGCCGCCAAGCAAGGCGCCACGCTGTCGCCGGAGCTGATCAAGGAAGCCAAGACGGTCATCAAGTAAGCACGTCACTGCCCGCCGCCGTCGCAATACGGCGGTGCCCTGCCGCGCCTACCCGGCGCGGCAGGCGCAGACCGGGCGAGGCGGCGGGCGGCTCCACACGGGCCGCCGTGCCGCCCCGCTCCAAACCGGCGCCAGGGTAGCCGCCGGCCCCCGCAACAGGATTCCCCCATGTCCCTTTTTTCCCTTCTGGGCGCCCTGGAGATCGGCCTGATCTTCAGCCTGGTCGCGCTCGGGGTGCTGATTTCCTTCCGCATCCTCAACTTCCCCGACCTGACCGTTGACGGCAGCTTTCCGCTGGGCGGCGCCGTTGCCGCGACGCTGATCGCCGCCGGCCAGGACCCGTTCCTGGCGACCGTGGTCGCGATCGCAGCCGGCGCGCTGGCTGGCTGGATCACCGGCTGGCTCAACGTGCGTCTCAAGATCATGGACCTGCTCGCCAGTATCCTGATGATGATCGCGCTGTACTCGGTCAACCTGCGCATCATGGGCCGCCCCAACGTGCCGCTGATCACCGAGCCGACCCTGTTCACCATCCTGCAGCCGGAATGGATGCCTGACTACGTGCTGCGCCCGCTGGTACTGTTCATCGTGGTGGTGATCGCAAAGCTCGGCCTGGACTGGTTCTTCAGCTCGCAACTGGGCCTGGCGATGCGCGCCACCGGCGCCAACCCGCGCATGGCCCGCGCGCAGGGCATTCCCACCGGCCGCGCCACGCTGGCCGGCATGGCGCTGTCCAATGCGCTGGTGGCACTGGCCGGCGCGCTGTTCGCGCAGACCCAGGGCGGCTCGGATATCTCGATGGGCATCGGCACCATCGTGATCGGCCTGGCCGCGGTGATCATCGGCGAAACCGTGCTGCCGGCGCGCCGCCTGATCTGGACCACGCTGGCCGTGGTGCTCGGCGCCATCCTGTACCGCTTCTTCATCGCGCTGGCGCTGAACAGCGACTTCATCGGCCTGAAGGCGCAGGACCTGAACCTCGTCACCGCCGCGCTGGTGACGATCGCGCTGGTGCTGCCGGCCACGCGCAAGAAGCTGTTTGCCCGCAAGAACGGAGGTGCCTGAGATGCTGCGCGCACAAGACCTGAAGCTCACCTTCAACCCGGGCACCCCGATCGAGACCCGCGCGCTGCGCGGACTCACGCTGGAAATCCCGAGCGGCCAGTTCGTCGCCGTGATCGGCTCCAATGGCGCCGGCAAGTCGACCTTCCTGAACGCGATCAGCGGCGACCAGATGGTCGACTCGGGCCGCATCACCATCGATGACACCGACGTCACGCGCCAGCCGGCATGGGACCGGGCGCACCTGGTGGCGCGCGTGTTCCAGGACCCGATGGCCGGAACCTGCGAGGCGCTGACCATCGAGGAGAACATGGCCCTGGCGATGGCGCGCGGCGCGAAGCGGGGTTTCCGCCCGGCGCTGAACCGCGCCTCGCGCGAGCTGTTCCGCGAGAAGCTGCGGCTGCTGAACCTGGGGCTGGAAAACCGCCTGACCGACCGCATCGGCCTGCTGTCCGGCGGCCAGCGCCAGGCGGTGAGCCTGCTGATGGCATCGCTGCAGCCGTCGCGCATCCTGCTGCTGGACGAGCATACCGCCGCGCTGGACCCGAAGACCGCCGCGTTCGTGCTGGAACTGACCGCGCGCATCGTCGAGGAGAGCAAGCTGACGACGATGATGGTGACGCACAGCATGCGCCAGGCGCTGGACTACGGGCAGCGCACGGTGATGCTGCACCAGGGACAGGTGGTGCTGGATGTCTCTGGCGACAAGCGCAAGGGGCTGGATGTGCCGGACCTGCTGAAGATGTTCGAGCAGACGCGGCATGAACAGCTGGATGATGACGCGCTGTTGCTGGGCTGACAGCGCTGACATCCAAGAAGAATGGGGAGCTTTGGCTCCCCATTCTTTTGCGTTCGATGACGCTTGAGTGTCCCGAATGTTTGCTCCCCTCTCCCGCGAGCGGGAGAGGGGAGCAAACCGGCAGCATGCAAACGACTAATCGATCGTGATGCGCCGCTGTCTGATCAACCCCGCCCACCGGACACTCTCCTTCTGGATTGTTGCCGCCAGCTGCTGCGGCGTGCCACCCGCCGCCTCCATCCCCAGCGTTGCCAGCTTTTCCTTCAGCGCCGCATCGGCCAGCACCGCGTCGGCATGCTGGCTGAGCTTGCGTACGATCTCGGGCGGCGTACCCGCCGGCGCCATCAGCGCATACCACGACACCGCCTCGAATTTCGGGAAGCCCTGCTCCGCGATCGTCGGCACATCGGGCAGCACCGTCGAGCGTTTGGTGCTGGCCACGCCCAGGGCGCGCAGCTTGCCTGCCTTGATATAGGGCAACGCCGCCGACAGCTGCGCGAACATCATCGTCACCTGCCCGCCGACCACATCGGTCATGGCCGGGCTCACGCCCTTGTACGGCACGTGGTTCAGCTTGACGTTGGCATCGAGCTGCAGCAGTTCCCCGGCGAGGTGCGCCTGGCTGCCGGCGCCGGGCGAGGCGAAACTCAGTTCGCCCGGTTTCTGTGCGGCCAGCTTGAGCAGGTCCGCCAGCGATCTGGCCGGCGTGGCCGCGTTGACCACCAGCACGTTTTCGGCGGTGGCGAGCATCGCCACCGGCGCCAGGTCGGACTGCTTGTAGGGAAGGTTTGGCATCAGCGTGGGATTCACCGCGATATTCCCGACCGGCACCAGTGCGATGGTGTAGCCGTCTGGCGCTGCCTTGGCCACCATGTCGACACCGATGGTGCCGGCGGCGCCGGCCTTGTTCTCGACCAGCACGCTCTGGCCGGTGGCCTTGGCGATGCCCTCCCCGACGGCGCGCGCCAGCACGTCGGCGGGGCCGCCGGCGGCAAACGGCACGATCAGGCGGACCGGCCTGGCGGGATAAGCCGGCGGCTGGGCATGGGCCGGCGCCGCACCGAGCCATGCCGCGCAGGCTGCCGCACAGGCAAACAGGCAATGCATGGCAAGGCGCCGGATGTCAGAACTCACGAAAGACTTAACATCGGATTTCACAGCGGCATTCACAGCGGATTTCATGACGTTTTCCCCAATTTGGCAGTAATCAGGCTATGGCTCCTCCACCGCGCCGGCAGTCTTGTTATCGCCGATGGCCGTGTGCGGTCAGACACGTTGCCTATCCCGTGCCCCGCTCTGCAGCGGCGGGACCGGTCAGCGCAAAGCTCGCGCGATCCGCTTCATTCGCCATCGCGGGCAGGCAGGCATAGTCGCCCGGCTGCACCTCAACGAAGCGCGCCAGTTCCAGCGACGCCAGCAGCGCGGTGCCGGCGGCATCCTCATGCATTCCCAGCAATGCCGCACGCACGCGAGCACACTGCTGCGGATCGGTTCCCGCCGACGCGACCAGCACCGGAATCGGTGCGGGCGGCGTCAGCGCCAGCGTCTTCAGCTGCGCGGCAAGCCCCGGGTCATAGCGGCGCAGCAGGTCCATCACATAGCTGTCGATCACCCCCACGTCGGCATCGCCAGCAAGCACGGCATCGATGACCTCGCGCGGAGTTGGCGTGGCCATCGCAGCGGGCCGGTACAGCGACTGCGTACCCGCCGGTGCCAGCCGCATCAGGTAATGGCGCGGCGCGTTATAGCCCGAGTTCGACTCAGGCAACATGCATGCCAGCCGCCCGCCGAAGGTTTGCGCCAGGGACTGCACCGGCGCATCGGCGCGCACGATGAACTCCGTGAAATAGACCGGCCTTCCGCCATAGCGCGCATGCGACGGAACCGGCGCGGCCAGCAACTGCGGCGTAACCGGCGCGCTCGCGTACGGATAGCCACACATGAACACGCAGCCGCAGTCCGGCCGCGCCCACAGCGCGCTGACCGGCGCCGGCGCGGGATGCCCGACATACGGCAACGCAACGCCCGCGCGCTCGGACACGCGCGCCAGCAGCGCGCGCCATGCCGCTTCGGCCTGCGGCGTTACCGCGTACATGCGGGCATTGGCAATCATGCGTACACCAGCTTCTGGCCCAGCCCGCGCTGCTCGGCCTTCTTCAGGATGGCATGTCCCAGCGCGATATCGCTGAGCGACAGGCCGCGGTGCCAGAACAGGTTGGTTTCGTCGTCGCTCTGGCGGCCGGGCTTGCGGCCGGCGGCGATCTCGCCCAGTTCGGCGTAGAGCGTCTGTTCCGACAGCTTGCCCGCTTCGACATGCGCGCGCAGCGAGCCGAACATGCCGCCCTTGCACTGGCCCCAGTCGTCCACCACCATCCGCGTCATGATGTCGGTCAGCGACAGCTCGACCGCGCTCATGGTGCCGTAGGGCACGACGAACGCACCGGGCTTGATCCATTCGGTCTTGAGCATCGGCGTCGGGCGCTCCAGGCGCGACGCCTCGACCACGATGTCGGCGCCGCGCACGCACGATTCCCAGTCGTCGGTCACCACGATCTTCTTGCCGAGATCGCGCTCCAGCCGCGCGGCAAAGGCATTGCGGCTTTCCGGACGGCGCGAATGCACGCGGATCTCGTCGAAGTCATAGAGGCTGTCGAGCAGGCGCACATTCCAGTACGAGGTGCCGCGCGCGCCGATATGGCCCAGCACCTTGCTGTCGCGGCGTGCCAGGTGCTTGGCGCCGAGCGCGGTCAGCGCGCCGGTGCGGGCATCGGTGATGAAGGTGGCGTCGATCACCGCCACCGGCATGCCGGTGCGCGGATCGAACAGGTTCAGCATGGCCATCTCCGAAGGCAGGCCGAGCTTGTAGTTGTCGACGAAATCGCCGACGACCTTGACGCCGGCCAGCCCCAGCGGCGCCACGTAGCCGCGCAGCACGTTGAAGTGGCCGTTGAAGGCCGGGTCCGGCATCAGGTGCACGCGCGGCTCGATCACGGTCTGGCCATTGCCCTGCGCAACCAGTGCCTGCTCCACCGCATCGATGATTTCGGCATCGGTCATTTCCAGCCGCGCAATGTCCCGGCCGTTGAGGTAGGTGAGATGAATGTCAGCCATACGGTCCCCGCTCTCCAGATCAGTGTGTGGTGTGTCGATGGAGTCCAGTGTAGGGTTGGCGCCCTTGACTGTCATATGCTTATATATCCGCCTGCCTTAACATCAGGTTAATGCCATGAAAATGAACCTGCGCCAGATCGAAGTCTTCCGCGCGGTGATGCTGACCGGATCGATCAGCGGCGCATCGAAGCTGCTCTATGTGTCGCAACCGGCCATCAGCCGGCTGATGTCGCACACGGAACAACGGCTCGGCCTCGAACTGTTCCGCCGCACCAAGGGGCGGCTCTACCCCACGCCGGAAGCGCGGCGGCTGCTGGGCGAAGTCAATGCGGTCTATGAAGGGATCGAGCGCGTCAACGAGATCGCCGAGGATCTCGCCGCCAACCGGACCGGCAGCCTGCGCATCACATGCAGCCCCAACCTGGGGCAGACCGTGCTGCCGCGCGCGATCGCCAGCTTCCGCGCCGCGCACCCGGCGGTGCGCGTGGTGGTGCGCACGCAGATCCCCGGCAACATGTTGCGTGCGCTGCTATCGGGACAGGTGGACCTGGCGGTGTCGAACATGCCGCTGACGCACCCCAACCTGGAGGCGCGGCTGCTGGTGAAGAACGAGATCGTGGCGCTGGTGCCGGTGGAACATCGGCTGGCCACGCGCAAATGGGTGCGTCCCGCCGACCTGATCGGCGAAGACCTGATTGGCTATGGACCCGATGTGCCGTTCGCGCTGCTGGTGCACGAGATGTTCGGCAACGATGGCGACCAGCCCGACATGCGGGTACAGGTGGAGCAGGCCCATGTGGCGCGCGCGCTGGCGCAGGCCGGTGCCGGCATCGCGCTGGTCGATGCCATGACGGTATTCGGCGCGAACTGGCCCAATATCGTCGCCGTGCCGATCCGCACCAGGGTCAATGCCTCGGTGCAGATCTTCCATGTGCAGACGGAGCCGCTGTCGCGGCTGTCGCTGGAGTTCGTGGAGACGCTGACGGGGATGATGAAGCGTTGAGCCGCGGGGGCGGCTGCGGCGAGGCGTATCGGCCTCAGGCCGTGGCCGCCTTGTCCAGCCACCTCGCCAGCTGGTCCGTCACCGCGCTGCTCGAGAACGAGCAACTGTCCTGCGCAAACACCGCCGACATCTCCAGCCTGCGCAGCAGCTCTTCCATCGCCTGCCCATAGACGGGCGGCAGCGCCAGCCCGCTGCCGGCATCGCGCCACGCACGCACGAGTTCCTGCGCGGGCATGGCCCCCGCGACGTGCCGGTCCAGTGCGGCGCGCATGCGCGCCAGCGTTTCCGTGTTGGCTGCGCTCATGAACGCGCCCTCCTTTCCTTGTAGAGTTCGCGGAACGTGCGGCCCGACGGGGCCGGCATGTCGCGGGTTTCGGTCCAGCCCTTGCCGGCCATCGGCAGGCTGGTGATCAGCTTGTTGCCGCCGCCCATGCGGCCCAGCCACCAGGCACCGATGCGCGTGGCAAAGGCATACAGGTCGGGCCGCTTGGCCACGTAGCCCCAGGCCTTCAGCGCAAAGCGCTCCTGCCACGGTCGCAGGCCGCGTTCCATCTGCTTCTCGCGCAGCTTGCGCAACAGGTCCGACAGCGGGATCGAAGCCGGACAGACCCGATTGCATTCGCCGCACATGGTCGCCGCCTGCGGCAGGTCCACCGCATTCGCCAGGCCTACGTAGCTGGGCGTCAGCACGCTGCCCATTGGCCCCGGATAGACCCAGCCATAGGCATGGCCGCCGATCTTCTGGTAGACCGGGCAATGGTTCATGCAGGCGCCGCAGCGGATGCAGCGCAGCATCTCCTGGAAATCGCCACCGATCAGCCCCGAGCGGCCGCCGTCGACCAGCACGAAGTACATATGCTCGGGGCCATCGCGCTCGCCTTCGGCGCGCGGGCCGGTCAGCAGCGAGAAGTAGTTGGAGATCGCCTGGCCAGTGGCCGAACGCGGCAGCAGGCGCATGACCGTGGCCAGGTCTTCCAGCGTCGGCAACACCTTCTCGATGCCGGTCACGGCCACGTGCACGCGCGGCATCACCGTGCACATGCCTTCGTTGCCTTCATTGGTAACCACCGCGACCGACCCGGTCTCGGCGATGATGAAGTTGCCTCCGGTCACGCCCATGTCGGCCGACAGGAATTCCGGGCGCAGCACCTCGCGCGCCTCGCGGGTCATCTCCGGGATATCGGTCAGCCGCGGCTTGTGGTGAACCCTGGCGAACAGGTCGGCGATCTCGTCCTTGTCCTTGTGCACCACCGGCGCAATGATGTGCGATGGCGGCTCCGAGTCGTTGATCTGCAGGATGTACTCGCCGAGGTCGGTCTCGATGCTCTGCACACCCATCTCGCCCAGCACCTGGTTCAGGCTCATTTCCTCGGTCACCATCGACTTGCTCTTGATGACCTTCTTCACGCCGTGCTTCTGCGCGATCTCGGCGACCAGGCGCGCGGCGTCGGCGGTGGTCTCGGCGAACAGGACCGTGGCGCCGCGGCTGGTGGCGTTCTGCTCGAACGTCGCCAGCCAGACATCGAGGTTTTCGAGCGCGCGGTTGCGGCGCTCCTTCAGCGCCTCGCGCGTGGCGTCGAAGTCGATGTCGCGGATGGCATCGGCGCGTGCCGTGACGAACTTGGTCGAGAGCTTCTTCAGGTTCTGCTGCAGGCGCTGGTCGGCCAGCTTCTGGCCGGCGCGCGCCTTGAATTCCATACTGTGGACTTGCATCGTGGCGTCTCTCGTTGTCAGGCGTCGCCGGCCAGCACCTGGGCGATATGCAGCACGCGGGTCTGGCTGTCGCCGGTGCGGCGCAGCCGGCCTTCGATATTGAGGATGCAGCCCAGGTCGCCCAGCACCACCGCATCGGCGCCGCTGGCCTTGATGTTGGCGCATTTCTCGTCGACGATGGCCGTCGAGATATTGCCGTACTTGACCGAGAACGTGCCGCCGAAGCCGCAGCAGGCTTCGCAGTCCTTCATCTCGGTGAGCTGGACGCCGGGCAGGCGCGACAGCAGTTCGCGCGGCTGTTGCTTGACGCCCAGCTCGCGCAGGCCGGAACAGGAATCGTGGTAAGTGATATGGCCGGCAAAACCGGACGGCAGCGTCTCGACGCGCGCAACGTTGACCAGGAACTCGGTCAGCTCGTACACCCGTTCGCGCAGGCGTTCATAGCGGCCGTTCAGCTCCGGATCGTCGCCCAGCAGGTCACCGTAGTGGTGGCGGATCATGCCGCCGCAGCTTCCCGACGGGACCACGATGTAGTCGAACATCTCGAACTCGCGCAGGAATTTCTCGGCGAGATCCCGCGACACGGGGCGCTCGCCCGAGTTGTATGCCGGCTGGCCGCAGCAGGTCTGCGCCTCGGGCACCATGACCTCGTAGCCGGCGGCTTCCAGCAGCTTCAGCACCGAAAATCCGATCTCCGGACGCATCAGGTCCACCAGGCAGGTGGCGAACAGACCGACTCGCATTGTTGGCTTCTCCAGACCCCAAAACCCTGCAATTATGCGCGCCTTGGGCCGCGCGTGGCGCACAAGCGGTTCATCGCCGGCATGAATGCGGTGCGAAACACATCACTTTCCCAGGCGACATCACGGGGCGATTCTTACCGTAATGTCATTTCACCTATTGAAATTTTCACGATGCGAGATAGAATCAGGCAGATACTTAAAAATGCCGCAAAGCAACATTCTCTCTTTCCACTATGTCCGAAGCAGACAAGTCACCCGGCAAGACGTCCATCCAGGTCATCGAGCGCATGATGACCCTGCTGGACGCCCTCGCCCAGCACGCCGACCCGGTCAGCCTGAAAGAGCTGTCGCTGGCCACGGGCCTGCATCCTTCCACCGCGCACCGCATCCTTAACGACATGGTGGCCTGCCGTTTCGTCGATCGTTCCGATCCGGGCAGCTACCGTCTTGGCATGCGCCTGCTGGAACTGGGCAACCTGGTCAAGGCTCGCCTGTCGGTGCGCGACGCTGCGCTGGCGCCGATGCGCGCGCTGCACCGCGTGACCGGGCAGACGGTCAACCTGTCGGTACGCCAGGGCGACGAGATCGTGTATATCGAGCGCGCCTACAGCGAGCGCTCCGGCATGCAGGTGGTGCGCGCCATCGGCGGCCGCGCGCCGCTGCACCTGACCTCGGTCGGCAAGCTGTTCCTGGCCGCCGACGAGTCGGCGCGCGTGCGCAACTACGCCACCCGCACCGGCCTGGCCGGGCATACCCGGACCTCGATCACGGACCTGACCAAGCTGGAGCGGGAGCTGAACTGGGTCCGCACCAATGGCTACGCCCGCGACAATGAAGAACTGGAACTGGGCGTGCGCTGCATTGCCGCCGGCATCTACGACGACTCGCGCCGGCTGGTGGCGGGCCTGTCGCTGTCGGCCCCGGCTGACCGGCTCCAGGACAGCTGGCTGCAGAACCTGAAGGAAACCGCGCTGCAGATCTCGCGCGGCATGGGCTACGTGTCCGAAGCCGCGGCCTGAGCGCCGGCATTCGTTCGAGAGCGCGACGACGCGCGGGCCGCCAGCAATGGCGGCCCGCGCGTTTTTGCTTCCGGCATCGGGCACATTGATTCATATAGGTTTACCCTTAGTTTTCTGATAACCAGCAAACCTTATAATCGACGGCCATGCGAACCCGTGCCGTCACCCTCACCGAACAGGTCACCCGCCAGTTGCGCGCCGATATCGAAAGCGGCGCGTACCCGGTCGGCACCCGGCTGCCGACCGGCAAACAGCTCTCGGAGCAATATGGCGTCAGCGCCGCGGTGATCCGCGAAGTCACCGAGCACCTGCGCTCGCAGGGCTTTGTCGAGACGCGCCAGGGCGTGGGCTGCACGGTGCGCTCGCGGACCGGCGCGGCGGGGTTCCAGCTGCCGCGCGAGCCCGATATCGACGCCGCCGGCCTGGCTGACCTGTACGACCTGCGCATCGACCTGGAAGGCGCCGCGGCCGCGCTCGCGGCCGTGCGCCGCACCGATGACGACGTCGCCGCGCTGGCTGCGCTGCTCGAGCGGCTGCATGCCCACCTCCACGACGGGCAGCCGGCAACCGATATCGACGCGGCCTTCCATATCGGCATCGCCGCGGCGACGCATAACCCGTATTACCGCCAGTTGCTGCAGTACCTGAACCTGCAACTGCACCAGGCAGTCGCCACCGCGCGCGCCAATACGCTGCGCCAGCCCGGGCTGGCCGAAGGCGTGCAGGCCGAACATGAAGCCATCGTCGACGCGATCCGCCGCGGCGACCCCGACGCGGCCCGGACCGCCGCGGTCACCCACCTGCGGAACGCGGCGCGGCGTCTTGGCCTGACGCTGCGCGCGCGCGCCGCCAGCCCTTCCCCCGCGGAGCCCTGACACCACGGAAACACCGAACATCATGCAAACCGCTCATTTCGCCCAACGCCTCGCCGAAGCGCTCGGCCCCGACACTGTCCTGACCAACCCCGACGACATCGCTCCGTGGCTGTCTGACTGGCGCGGCATCTATCGTGGGCAGGCGCAGGCAGTGGTGCGGCCGCGCAGCGTGGAACAGGTCTCGCGCGCGCTGGCGCTGTGCCAGCAGGCGGCGGTGCCGGTGGTGCCGCGCGGCGGCAATACCGGCCTGTGCGGCGGTGCTACGCCTGACGGTCAGGCGGGCAACGTGGTGCTGAGCCTGGACCGCATGAATGCGGTGCGCTCGCTCGACACCATCGCCAACACCATGGTGGCCGAGGCCGGCTGCATCCTCGGCAACCTGCGCCGCGCCGCGCAGGAGGCCAACCGGCTGTTGCCGCTTTCGCTGGCGGCCGAGGATTCGTGCCAGATCGGCGGCAACCTGGCCACCAATGCCGGCGGCGTCAACGTGGTGCGCTATGGCATGGCGCGCGAGCTGGTGCTGGGCGTCGAAGCCGTGCTGCCCAACGGCGAGGTGTTCAACGGCTTGCGCACGCTGCGCAAGGACAATACCGGCTATGACCTGAAGCAGCTGCTGATCGGTTCGGAAGGCACGCTGGGCGTGATAACGGCGGCGGCGTTGCGGCTGTTCCCACGCACCGATGCGCGCAGCGTGGTGCTGGCGGCAGTAGCCTCGCCAGCGCAATCGCTGGAGCTGTATGAGCTGCTGTTCGCGCAGTGCGGCGCGCGCCTGCAGGCATTCGAGTTCTTTACCGGAGACTGCCTCGACCTGGTGCTGACGCACGCGGAAGGCGTGCAGGAACCGTTCGCGCAGCGCTATCCCGCCTATGTGCTGGTCGAACTGGCAGACACCACGGATGAGGATGCGCTCAACGCGCTGCTGGAGCGCGTGATCGGCGAAGCGCTGGAGCGCGAACTCTGTCTCGACGCGGCGGTCTCGGCATCGCTGGCACAGCTGCAGGCGCTGTGGAAACTGCGCGAGGAAATCTCCGAGGCACAGCGCGCCGATGGTCCGCACCTGAAGCACGACGTGTCGCTGCCGATCGAACAGATCCCGGCGTTCATGGCGTCAATGGCAAGCCGGCTGCGCGCGCTCGACCCGGCGATCCGGCCCTTTGTCTTTGGCCACTTCGGCGATGGCAATCTGCACTACAACCTGTCGCGCCCGGCAGGCGCCCCCAAGGACTGGGCAGCGGCCCAGGGCGAGGCGGTGACTGACGCGGTGCTGGATGAAGTGATGCGCTACGGCGGCAGCATTAGCGCCGAGCACGGCATCGGCCAGCTCAAGCGCCATGCCTTCCTGGCGGTCAAGGATCCGCTGGAGTTGCGGCTAATGCGAGAGATCAAGGCGGTATTCGATCCGGCCGGGATCATGAACCCCGGCAAGCTGCTCTGAGCGCTGTCGCGCTGGTAAAAAAACGCGCCGGGATCCGGCGCGTTTTTCATTGCAGGCCAGCGATCAGATACCACGCCCCTGCTGCGAAGCCAGGATCGCGTGCGCGCCGCCCGGACGCTGCGTCAAGTTAGGGGAAGAGGGAAAGCCCTGCGGGTGCTGCGACGGCGCATGCTCCAGCCAGTCCTTGACACGGTTGGCATCGGCAAAGCGCGACAGCTTGCCCGCCGAATCCAGGAACACCATCACCACATTGCGGCCCTGCACGCGTGCCTGCATCACCAGGCACTGGCCTGCCTCGGAGATAAAGCCGGTCTTCTGCAGGCCGATCTCCCAGTTGCCGCCGCGCACCAGGCGGTTGGTGCTGACATAGTGCTGCGTGCGGCCCAGCACGTTGACCTCATGCTCGGTCTGGGTCGAGAACTCGCGGATGGTCGGGTTGCGGTATGCGGCGTTGACCATGCGCACCAGGTCCATCGCGCTCGAGACATTACTGCTCGACAGGCCGCTTGAGTCGACAAAGTGGCTGTCGTTCATGCCCAGCTCGCGCGCCTTGCGGTTCATGGCCTGCACGAAAGACGGCAGCCCGCCCGGATAGTGGCGGCCCAGCGCCGAAGCGGCACGGTTCTCGGACGACATCAGCGCCAGCAGCAGCAGTTCCTGGCGGGTCAGCTGCGTACCAAAGCGCAGGCGCGAGCTGCTGTGCTTTTCGGTGTCGCGGTCTTCCTCGGTGATGGTCAGCACTTCATCCATCGGCAGGCGCGCGTCCATGACCACCAGCGCGGTCATCAGCTTGGTGATCGAGGCGATCGGCAGTACCGCCGAGGCGTTCTTCTGGAACAGCACCTCGTTGGAGCCCTGGTCCATCACCAGCGCCACGCTGGAGCGCAGCGCGAGCGCGTCATCGGTGTCGCGCAGCCCCATCGCCTCGCCCAGCGATGGCTTGGCGGGCGTGAACACGGCGCGCACCGGCGCCGCGCGATGCGCGGCCACGACCTGGCGCTTGCCGTTTTTCAGCACGATCACCTTGCGGCCGGAACGGGCTTCGCTCTTGGCAACCTTGCTGGTGCGCGACTTCGCGCTCACAGCCTTGGAAGCGGATTTTTTGGTGACTTTAGCGTTAGTTGCCTGCTTTTTAGACGCTTTTTGCGTGCTTGCGGACGTACTGGCAGCTTCGGCGACGGGAGCTGCAACCACCGACACCGACACCAGCACCGCGGCGGCAACGGCGGACAAGGGCGTGGAGCCGAAGAATCTGGAAAAAATGGAATCAGACCGAAACATGATTCGTTCAGCGCATGAGGAATGGCGCTAGTGTAGAAAATTAAGAAATTGTTAGCAAGATTAAAGACTTACAGACGCTCCTTAAAGTTCGATTTACAAACATTTCCACATGGTGGAAAAAGTTGACCACAGGTCACGTCCGCAAACGAACTACAATCGCTCCGCCTTGCTCACCCCAGTAACAATCACGGCCAATACGGCAATTCGCTCTCTATATCGGCAGCAATCGTTACACATTGATACAAACCTCTCTATGAGAGGAAACGCGCAAACCCGCTCACCGGTTCCCGTTCGGTGGTCATGCGATTTTCCGGCGCGTCCGGATCGGCAAATCCCAGCGACATGCCGCACACCACCATTTCCTCCGGCGGCAGCAGCAAGTGGCTGGCAATGATCTTGTGGAACTGCGTGAACGCCGCCTGCGGGCAGGTATCCAGCGCGCGCGCCCGCGCGGCAACCATGATGCTTTGCAGGAACATGCCGTAGTCGAGCCAGCTGCCCTGCTCCATGATGCGGTCGATGGTAAAGATCATCCCCACCGGCGCATCGAAGAAACGGAAGTTGCGCGCGTGCTGCTCATGCATGCGCGCCTTGTCCTCGCGGCTGATCTCAAGCAGGCCGTACAGGTCCCAGCCCACCTTGCGCCGTCGCGCCAGGTAGGGGTTGGCCCATTCGCGGGGGTAGTACGGGTATTCCTCCAGGTACTTGCTGTCGCGCTCGGGGTCTTCGTAAGCGGCAAGCACATCGGCGCACAACTTTGCCTTGGCTTCTCCCGACAGGACATAGACCCGCCATGGCTGCGTATTGGTGCCGGAGGGAGCGCGGCTGGCGACGGCCAGAATGTCTTCCACGGTCTCCCGCGGCACGGGCGTATCGAGAAAGGCCCGCACCGAACGCCGTGTCAGGATCGCACGATCCACGCACGCCACGGCGTCCTGCGAACCCGGTTTCATCTCGAGGGACATCTTGTTCGTCTCCATTGCCCCGCCGTCACCCTTGCGCGCCTGCGACCGCCAGCGGCAGCAGCGCCTCGCGCAGCGGCGCCGGCAGCGGTACCGGCCGGCGCGTGGCGCGATCGACATAGACGTGGATGAAATGCCCCTGCGCGGCGGCAACCTCGTTGTCGCCGCTGAACAGGCCGACCTCATAGCGCACGCTCGACGTGCCGAGCCTGGCGACGCGCAAGCCTGCGACCACGGTCTCCGGGAAGCTGAGCGACGAGAAGTAGTTGCACTGCGTCTCGATCACCAGCCCGATTGTCTTGCCCGACTCGAGATCGAGCGCACCCTGCCGGATCAGGTAGGTATTCACCACGGTGTCAAAATAACTGTAGTAGACAACGTTGTTAACGTGGCCATAGACATCGTTATCCATCCAACGTGTCGTGATCGGCTGGAAGTACGGATAGGCACTGCGCGGGTCGGCTTGTGGCTTCATGGGGCGAGCAAGGAACTGGGCAAGAACGGAAAAGGGAAACGGAGTGCGCCAGGGCAACCGTTGACGCGTTCGCGCCTGCGAAACGAACGCACCAGCGCTACCTGCGGATGACCAGTGCCACCCCTGACGCAGCAAGCACCATGCCCGCGGCGGCCAGCGGCGGGAAGCGTTCGCCGAAGAGCAGCCAGGCCATCACGGCAGTGGTTGGCGGCGTCAGGTACATCAGGCTCGACACCCTGGTTGCCGCGCCCTGGCGGAGCAGCACGAACAGCAGCGAGATGGCGCCGATGGACAGCGCCACCACCGACCACGCCAGCGCGCCGATCATGGCGGCGGTCCATTGCACGCCGCGGGTCTCGAACAGGAACATGAACGGCAGGCAGGCGAGCGCGGCGGCGCCGAACTGGATCACGGATCCCATGCGCAGGTCGAACACCGGGCAGAAGTGCTTCTGGTAGACCGTGCCGACGGTAATGCTGAGCAGCGCGCCGACCGCCAGCGCCAGGCTTGCCGGCGTCAGCGCGCTGGTGCCGAGCTTGTTGCCCACCACCAGTGCCACGCCGGCGATGCCCAGGAGCAGGCCCAGCCACTGGCGCCCGCTGATGCGCTCGCCCAGCCGCGCGGCGATCAGCGCGGTCAGGATCGGCTGCATGCCCGCGATCAGCGCCGACACGCCGGCCGGCATGCCGAGCTTGATCGCCGCCCACACGCCACCAAGGTAGCCGCCCTGCAGCAGCAAGCCCGCCACGGCAAGATGGCCGACCACGCGCCAGTCGGTATGTGTCGAGCCGGCCGCGCGCGGCAACGGCACGCCGGCCAGCAGCACGAACGGCACCATCAGCACCAGCACGCCGGCAAAGCGCAGGAACAGGAATGTCATCGGTTCCGCATACGGCATGCCGTACTTGGCAACGATGAAGCCGGTGCTCCAGATCAGCACGAACAGCCACGGCATCGCCGCCACCCATGCCGTCTGGGGGGTGCCCGCGCCCACCGCGCGGCCGGGTTCTGCCGCGGCGCTCATGACACCCCCACCAGCGTGCCGTGGCGGGCATGGTATTGCGCGGCCAGGCGCACGGTCTGCACGTGGACCGCGACCGTGTCTTCGATCTGGTTGCCGTAGCCACCGGCCATCGCCACCGCCACCGGCAGTCCGCGCGCCATGGCGGCGTCGAATACCAGTTGGTCACGCCGCGCCAGGCCGGCGAAGCTCAGTTTGAGCCGCCCGAGCCGATCGCCCTCGTGCGGATCGGCGCCAGCCAGGTAGATCAGCAGGTCGGGCGCGAAGCGGCTGAACAGCGTATCCAGTGCCGCCTGCAGCGCACTGGCATAGCCATCGTCGTCGCAGCCGTCCAGCAAGCCGACGTCGAGGTCGCTGGCTTCCTTGCGGAACGGGTAGTTTTTCTCGCCGTGCAGCGACAGCGTGAACACGGTGGGGTCGCCTTGCAGGATCGACGCCGTGCCGTTGCCCTGGTGCACGTCGAGATCGACCACCGCCACGCGGCGCACGTCGCCGTCGCGCTGTAGCACGCGCGCCGCAATGGCAGCGTCGTTGAACACGCAGAAGCCGCCTCCCTTGTCGGCATACGCGTGATGCGTACCGCCCGCGAGGTTCACGGCAACGCCTTCGCGCAAGGCCGCCCGGCACGCCTCGATGGTGGCACCGGCAGAGCGCCGCGAGCGCTCGACCATGGCTTCGGACCACGGGAAGCCGATTTCGCGCTGGCGGGCGGCATCCAGCGTGCCGGCGGAAGCGGCCTGTACGTATTCCGGCGTATGCGCCAGCAGCAGGGCATCGTCGCCGGCGCGCGGCGCCTCGGCCAGGCGCAGGCCAGGAATCTGGGTTGCGACCGTGTCGCGCAGCATGCTGTACTTGCGCATCGGGAAACGATGTCCCGGCGGCAGCGGCAACACGAAATGGTCGGCGTAGAAGGCGAGCATGGGTCGGCCTGTGCGGTTCTGTTCACGTCTTGTCGGTTTTCGCAGGCGGCGGCCAGCCGTACAGCGAGGCAAGCCGCGATGTTAGCATCGCTCACCATCCCTCGCCGCCCTGCCGAAATGCCTGCTGCGGCACAAAATCAGCGCACCGCCACAATCTTTTTGTGCGACGCACAAAATGCGCTTGACATTAAACCTGGCTTCCCTAGAATTGGAATTGTTGCGGCGCATCAAAGCATCGGGCGCGGCACACAACCACCCACACGCGCCTGGGCTGGCCGAAACGGGAAACACCGTCACGGCCCTGACATCTAGGCGGCTTATTTTTGTATTTTGCTTGACCTTGAAGTTCACCACTGGAGACCAGCAATGATCCTGACCCCGGAACAAGTCGCAGCAGCGCAAAAAGCAAACCTGGAAACGCTGTTCGGCCTGACTACCAAGGCATTTGAAGGCGTCGAAAAGCTTGTCGAACTGAACCTGCAGGTCGTGAAGACCACGTTCGCCGAAAACGTGGAAAACGCCAAGAAGGCGCTGTCGGCCAAGGACGCACAGGAACTGCTGGCCCTGCAGGCCGCAGCCGTGCAACCGGTCGCCGAGAAGACCCTGGCTTACACCCGTCACCTGTACGAAATCGCTTCGGAAACCCAGAGCGAGTTCACCAAGGTGGCCGAGGCCCAACTGGCCGAAGGCTCGAAGAACGTGCAGGCGCTGGTCGAGAACTTCGCCAAGAACGCCCCGGCCGGTTCGGAATCGACCGTGGCCATCGTGAAGTCGGCGATCTCGGCTGCTAACAACGCCTACGAGTCGGTGCAGAAGGCGACCAAGCAAGCCGTGGAAATCGCTGAAACCAACTTCCAGGCCGCTGCTTCCGCCGCCACCAAGGCTGCCCAGCAAGCCAGCGCCACGGCCCGTACGGCCACGGCGAAGAAGGCTACGGTTGCCTGATAGCTGTTTGCCTTGACGATGGACCGGCTCCGGCCGGTCCGTTGGCAAAGCGCATCGAAGCGGAAACCTGCCGGTGTGTTTTGCCAACGATGAAGGTGGTGTCCCGACCGAGGATAGCGGCACTGCCTGGTCTGCCGATGTCTCCTCGGTACCGCGGTCTCCTTGTCCAAAGGTATCGTTAAAGCCTGGCCTGCAAAGGCCGGGCTTTTTTTTGGTTTTTCTCTTTCCCGCTTGTGCAGCGCCCCGCCCTGTTGGCCCCCAGTGTGGTGGCCTCGGGCTTCTGGCGGTTAATTGCATTCTCGGGCCAAAAAAAGAACCCGCCCGGAGGCGGGTTCTGCGCTTGCTGCGGAATCCTCAGCGCTTGCGCGGCGGCGGCACGTCGGTACAGGTACCTTCGTAGATCTCAGCCGCCATGCCGATCGATTCGCCCAGCGTCGGGTGCGGGTGGATGGTCTTGCCGATATCCACCGCATCGGCGCCCATCTCGATCGCCAGGCACACTTCGCTGATCAGGTCGCCGGCGTGCGTACCCACGATACCGCCGCCGATCACGCGATGCGTTTCCTCGTCGAAGATCAGCTTGGTAAAGCCCTCGTCGCGGCCATTGGCGATGGCGCGGCCCGAAGCGGCCCACGGGAACACACCCTTGCTGTACTTGAGGCCCTGCGCCTTGCACTCGTCTTCGGTCAGGCCGGCCCAGGCCACTTCCGGATCGGTAAAGGCCACCGACGGGATCTGCTTGGCATCGAAGAACGCCTTCTCGCCATGCGCGGCTTCCGCGGCCACGTGGGCTTCATGCACCGCCTTGTGCGCCAGCATCGGCTGGCCGACGACGTCGCCGATCGCGAAGATATGCGGCACGTTGGTGCGCATCTGCTTGTCGACGTTGATAAAGCCGCGGTCGGTCACGGCCACGCCCGCCTTTTCGGCGGCGATGCGCTTGCCGTTGGGCGCGCGGCCCACCGACACCAGCACCAGGTCGTAGCGTTGCGCCTCGGCCGGGGCCTGCTCGCCCTCGAACTTTACGTAGATGCCGTCCGGCTTGGCTTCCACCCCGACCGTCTTGGTATTCAGCATGACCTTGCCGAAACGGTCCTTGTTCTTCTTTTCCCAGACCTTGACCAGGTCGCGGTCAGCGCCGCCCATCAGGCCCGGCAGCATCTCGACGACATCGATTTCCGCGCCCAGCGTGCTGTAGACCGTGGCCATTTCCAGGCCGATGATGCCGCCGCCGATGACCAGCATCTTGTTGGGCACTTCCGGCAGTTCGAGCGCGCCGGTCGAGTCGACGATGCGCGGGTCTTCCGGGATGAAGGGCAGCTTCACCGCCTGGCTGCCGGCGGCGATGATGGCCTTCTCGAAGCGGATCACGGTCTTCTTGCCGGTGCTGCGCTTGCCCTCGCCCTCGGTCAGCTCGACTTCCATATGGTGCGGGTCGAGGAAGTTGCCGATGCCGCGCACCACCTGCACCTTGCGCGCCTTGGCCATGCCGGCCAGGCCGCCGGTCAGCTTGCCGACCACCTGGTTCTTGTAGTGGCGCAGGCCGTCGAGGTCGATCTTGGCTTCGCCGAACAGGATGCCATGGGCGGCCAGCGCCTTGGCTTCGTCGATCACGGCGGCGTTGTGCAGCAGCGCCTTGGAGGGGATGCAGCCCACGTTCAGGCAGACGCCGCCAAGCGTGCTGTAGCGTTCGACCAGCACGGTATTCATGCCCAGGTCGGCGGCGCGGAAGGCGGCCGAGTAGCCGCCGGGGCCGGCGCCCAGCACCAGCATTTCGCACTGGATATCGGCACCGCCGCTATGCGTTGCGGCGGCCGGCGCAGCGGCGGCCGGTGCCGCGGCAGCCTGCGCAGGCGCAGCGGCCGGAGCCGGAGCTTGCGCGGGCGCCGGTGCAGCGGCGGCGGCCTCGGCCTCCACGGTGCAGATCACCGCGCCCTGGCCAACCTTGTCGCCCACCTTGACCTTGACTTCCACCACCTTGCCGGCGACCGACGACGGCACATCCATGCTCGCCTTGTCGGACTCCAGCACGATCAGGGACTGTTCCGTCTCGACCGTATCGCCGGCCTTGACCAGTACCTCGATCACTTCCACCGCGTCGAAATCGCCGATATCCGGCACCTTGACTTCGATCACACTCATATTTGCTCCTCAATACGCGCCCGCCTCTCGGCTTCAGGGCGCGCCGTCGTTGTTGGTTGCCGCATCCGCCGCCGGCGCTGCGCCATTGTCTGCATCGTGCAGCCGCACCGTATGGACCTCGATCGGCCCCGATGAGCTTTTGTCGAACTCCACGCCCGCATCGACGCCGATGCGCGCGATCTCGCCCGCATCCAGGTCGGGCCGGTCATACACCGCGTGCATCGCGCCCAGCGCGTAGTTGCGGCCCGAGCCGATGCCCCAGAAACGGTCGAACGAAAACACCTCGCGATACGAATAGACGCCGAAGATGCCGGCCGGATTGGCGATCAGGCATACGATCTGCGACGACTCGTAGGGATCGTCCTCGTCTTCCTTGGTGTTGACGAAGTACTCCGTCTTCAGCTTCTCGTGCACCTTCAGGAAGGTGCGGAACACGTCGTCGCGCGAGTCCAGCCGGCACTCCTCGCCCAGGCCCGCCAGCAGCGTGCGCATGACCGGGAAGTGCGCGGTCGTCCCGGCCAGCGCGATAAAGCCGTCGCCGACCGGAAAGACCTTCTGGTTGCGCTCATACGCGCGCGACAGCCGCGTATCGCCGAAGGTGACCAGCGCGTCCGCCGCGATCGCCACCTCGGCGCCCTTCTTGACGACAACACAGGTAGTCATGGCTCGCTCCTCTGAATCAACTCAGGTGGCTGGCCTTTCGCACACCGGCAAAGCCGGTGTGCGTCGCGGCTGCTTTTTACAGCAGGATGCGGCGGAAGTCGGCCAGCAGTTGCGCGAAGTACGTGTTGAAGCGCGCAGCCTCGGCGCCGTCGATGACGCGGTGGTCCCACGACAGCGACAGCGGCAGCGTCAGGCGCGGCGCGAACTGCTTGCCGTCCCACACCGGCTTCTGGAACGACTTGCACACGCCCATGATGGCCACTTCCGGCGCGTTGATGATCGGCGTGAAGTACGTGCCGCCCAGGCCGCCCAGCGACGAGATCGAGAAGCAGCCGCCCTGCATCTGGTCCGGCTTGAGCTTGCCGTCGCGCGCCAGCTTGGCCAGCTCGCTCATTTCCTGGCTGATCTCCAGCACGCCCTTCTTGTCGGCGTCCTTGATCACCGGCACGACCAGGCCATTCGGGGTGTCGGCGGCGAAACCGATGTTGAAGTACTTCTTCAGCACCAGGTTGTCGCCGTCGAGCGAGGCATTGAAGTTCGGGAACTTCTTCAGCGCCGCGACCGTGGCCTTGATCATGAAGGCCAGCATGGTGACCTTGATGCCGGACTTCTCGTTTTCCTTGTTCAGCTGCACGCGGAAGGCTTCCAGCTCGGTGATGTCCGCTTCGTCATGGTTGGTGACGTGCGGGATCATGACCCAGTTGCGGTGCAGGTTGGCGCCGGAAATCTTCTTGATGCGAGACAGGGCCTTGCTTTCCACCTCGCCGAAGCGGGTGAAATCGACCTTCGGCCACGGCAGCAGGCCGAGCTCGCCACCGCCGCCGCCAGCCGCGGCAGCCTGGGCCGGCGCGGCGGCCTGGCCGGTCATCACGCCCTTGACGTAGTTCTGCACGTCCTGCTGCGTGATGCGGCCCTTGGGGCCGGTGCCGGCCACGCGCGACACGTCGACGCCCAGCTCGCGTGCGAACTTGCGCACCGACGGGCTGGCGTGGGCGGCCTTGCCGCTTACGCCAGCGACGGCCGGCGCGGCGGCAGCCGCTGCTGCCGGAGCCGGGGCCGCCGCGGGCGCGGGTGCCGGGGCGGGCGCGCTGGCAGCGGCCGGTGCCGGAGCCGCCGCGGCAGCCGGAGCCGGTGCCGCGGCGGCGCCTTCCAGGATCAGCAGCAGCGTACCTTCGGACACGTTGTCGCCAACCTTGACCTTGACTTCCTTGACCACGCCGCCCTGTGGCGACGGCACGTCCATGGTTGCCTTGTCGGATTCCAGCGTCACCAGCGCGTCTTCGGCGTTGATGGTGTCGCCCGGCTTGACGTGGACTTCGATGACCGGCACGGCGTCGTAGTCGCCGATATCGGGTACCTTGACTTCGATGGCGCCGCCACCGCTCGCGGCAGGGGCTGCCGCGGGAGCCGCTGCCGGCGCGGCAGCGGGTGCGGGCGCTGCGGCGGCCGGCGCCGGAGCAGGCGCAGCGGCCCCGGCGGGCGGTGCCGCGGAGGCCTCGTTGGCCGCTTCCAGCATAACCAGCACGGAGCCTTCGGACACGTTGTCGCCCACCTTGATGCGGACGTCCTTGACCACGCCGGCCTGCGGCGAGGGCACGTCCATGGTGGCCTTGTCCGATTCCAGCGTCACCAGCGCGTCTTCCGCGTTGATGCTGTCGCCGGGTTTCACATGCACTTCGATGACGGGAACGGCGTCATAGTCGCCGATATCCGGCACCTTGATTTCAATTGCTTGACTCATTCAGTGTCTCCTGGGCAGGCCGGCGCGCACGACATCCGCAAGCGGCGAGATTACCTTCGCCGCCCGCTTCTGTCACGCCGCCATGCCGCAAGGCGCCAGCCGGCGGTTTGCCGGGGCGCCCGCGGCACGGCGTCGCCGTACTGCGGGGGTGGGTGCAGGCTGCCGGATCAGACCGACATCGGGTTGGGCTTGCTCGGGTCGAGGTTGTACTTCTTGATGGCCTCGGCCACCTTGTCGCGGCTGATGGCGCCCTCGTCGGCCAGCGCCTTGAGCGCGGCCAGCGTGACCCAGTGGCGGTCCACTTCAAAGAAGTGGCGCAGCTTCTCGCGGGTATCCGAGCGGCCGAAGCCGTCGGTGCCCAGCACCACGTAGCGGCGCGGCACGAACGGGCGGATCTGCTCGGCGAAGGCGCGCACGTAGTCGGTCGATGCAATCACCGGGCCGCGGACCGACTTCAGCTTCTGCGTGACAAAGGCTTCGCGCTGGGCTTCGGCCGGGTGCAGCAGGTTGAAGCGCTCGGCGGCCTGGCCTTCGCGGGCCAGCTCGGTGAAGCTCGGGCAGCTCCACAGGTCGGACTCGACGCCCCAGTCCTTCTTCAGCAGCTCGGCGGCGGCAACCACCTCGCGGAAGATCGTGCCGGAGCCCAGCAGCTGCACGCGCGGCGCGTTGCTGTTCTCGACGCCCTTGCGGAACTGGTACATGCCCTTGACGATGTCCTGCTCTACGCCAGCCGGCATTTCCGGATGCTCGTAGTTCTCGTTCATCACCGTCAGGTAGTAGTAGACGTCTTCCTGCTCGGCGTACATGCGGCGCAGGCCGTCCTGCATGATCACCGCCAGTTCGTACTGGTAGGTCGGGTCGTACGAGATGCAGTTCGGGATCGCGGCGTGGAACACGTGCGAGTGGCCGTCTTCATGCTGCAGGCCCTCGCCGTTCAGCGTGGTGCGGCCGGCGGTGCCGCCCAGCAGGAAGCCGCGCGAGCGCATGTCGGCAGCGGCCCAGCACAGGTCGCCGATACGCTGGATGCCGAACATCGAGTAGTAGATGTAGAAGGGGATCATCTGCACGCCGTGCGTCGAGTACGACGTGGCGGCGGCGATCCAGTCGCACATGGCGCCGGCTTCGTTGATGCCTTCCTGCAGCACCTGGCCAGTCTGCGATTCCTTGTAGAACATCAGCTGGTCATGGTCTTCCGGCACATACTTCTGGCCTTCCTGGTTCCAGATGCCGACCTGGCGGAACAGGCCTTCCATGCCGAAGGTGCGCGACTCGTCCGGGACGATGGGCACCACGTGCTTGCCGATCTGCTTGTCTTTCAGCAGGGTGTTCAGGATACGCACGAAGGCCATGGTGGTGGACACTTCGCGGCCTTCGCCGGTGGCCTTCAGCAGCGCCTCGAACGCGGACAGCTGCGGGACCGGCAGCGCTTCGGCCTTCTGGCGGCGGGCCGGCAGGTAGCCGCCCAGGTTCAGGCGCGCCTGGCGCATGTATTCCAGTTCCTTCGAACCTTCCGGGAAGGTGATGTACGGCACATCTTCCAGCTGGTCGTCGGCAACGGGGAGATTGAACTGGTCGCGGAACTTGCGGATCGCGTCCACCGGCATCTTCTTCTGCTGGTGGGCCACGTTCATGGCCTGGCCGGCGTCGCCCATGCCATAGCCCTTGATGGTCTTGGCCAGGATCAGCGTGGGCTGGCCCTTGTGCTCGCTGGCGGCCTTGTAGGCGGCGTAGATCTTGTGCGGATCGTGGCCGCCGCGGTTCAGGCGCCAGATATCGTCGTCGGACCAGTCGGCCACCATCGCCTTCAGCTCAGGCGTGTTGAAGAAGTGCTCGCGGACGTAGGCGCCGTCCTTGGCCTTCATGGTCTGGTATTCGCCGTCGACGCATTCCATCATGCGCTTCATCAGCAGGCCCTTGGTGTCGCGCGCCAGCAGCGAATCCCACTTGCTGCCCCACACCACCTTGATCACGTTCCAGCCGGCACCGCGGAATTCGGATTCCAGTTCCTGGATGATCTTGCCGTTGCCGCGCACCGGACCGTCCAGGCGCTGCAGGTTGCAGTTGATGACGAAGACCAGGTTGTCGAGCTTCTCGCGGCCGGCCATGCCGATCGCGCCCAGCGATTCCGGCTCGTCGGTCTCGCCGTCGCCCAGGAAGGCCCAGACCTTGCGGTCGCCGGCCTTGGCCAGGCCGCGGCTGTCCAGGTACTTCATGAAGCGGGCCTGGTAGATGGCCATGATCGGGCCCAGGCCCATCGACACCGTCGGGAACTGCCAGAAGTCCGGCATCAGCCACGGGTGCGGGTAGGACGAGATGCCGTGGCCGTCGACTTCCTGGCGGAAGTTGTCGAGCTGGTCCTGGCTCAGGCGGCCCAGCAGGAAGGCGCGCGAGTACACGCCCGGTGCCGAGTGGCCCTGCACGAAGACCAGGTCGCCACCGCTCTGTTCCGAGGGGGCGCGCCAGAAATGGTTGTAGCCCACGTCATACAGCGTGGCCGCCGAGGCAAACGAGGAGATATGGCCGCCGACGTTGGTGTGCTTGTTGGCGCGCAGCACCATCGCCATGGCGTTCCAGCGGGTGTACGAGCGGATGCGGTGCTCGATGTCCTGGTCGCCGGGGATGCGGGCCTGCTGCTCCACCGGGATGGTGTTGATGTACTGCGTCTCGGCGTGGAACGGCTGGGTCACGCCGTTCACGCGTGCGTACTCGATCTGCTTGTCGATCAGGAACGCGGCGCGTGCCGGGCCCTCGGCGGCGAGGACGCCCTGCAGGGCATCCAGCCATTCATGGGTTTCCTGGGGATCGGCGTCGTTGGCGCTGGATGCGCCGAGAATCTGCTCTGGTACGGCGGACATGACTGTCTCCTGGGTGAATTCGTGCTTCCGTGCCTGCGCTTCCGGCGCCGGCTTTGGGGGCTCTACGGGTTGACTCGCACCGTTGCGGGTTCGGCGCTGCCGCGCCTTGCATCGGGGCCGCCGCCGGGGAACCTGTTCCGGCTCCTCCGCGCGGCAGGCGCATGGCTACCGCCCGCATTCTTGGGTCGAACCGATTCTATGGAAGCCCATTGGGCAACACAAGTGAAATTTTCAAATTGCGATATCGTTTTTTACGATGTGGAATAATGACGCAATGCACCAAGATCCACGCCACGACGCGCATGGCGCCAGCCGCAAGGGCGCCCGCGCGGACAGCGGCGGCCGGGATTTCATTGGCGCTTTCCCCAAGCGACGCACCGCAATAATCTCGGTACACTGAACGGTCAGCCGTCAATCCCTCCCATGCCGTTCCTCGATCGCTACCTCTCCCGCCTGCGTGCAGCCATGCTTTCTCCCGATGCTTCGGGCACAGCCAAGGCCGCCGGGGGCGACACCGGCCACAACCCGCCTCCGGCGACGGGGCTCGGTCCGATCGACACCCTCGACCCCGACGACGGCGCGCCGGTGGCGGCCCCGCGCGGCCTGTGGTGGCTGCGCTGGCGCAATCTCGTCGCCACCAGCTGGTTCATGTTCATCCCGCTGGTCGCGATCGTGCTGTTCACGGTGGCAATGGGCGTGATCCTGTGGTCGCTGCACGAGACCGAGCGCCAGCAGCAACGCGATGCGCTGTACCGCGACGCCGCCTGGGCGCAACAGCGCGTACGCCTGTCGCTGCTCAGCAACCAGGACCAGCTGGCCTCGCTGGCGCGCGACATCGCCGCCGCGCAACTGGAGCAAGGCGCCTACCGTACCGCCGCCCAGGAAATCCTGCGCGAGAACTCCGAGATCGTCTTTATCAACTGGCTCGACGCCACCAAGCGCGGCCGCTGGTCGCTGCCGTCGACGTCCGAGTTCGCGGTGCGCCTGCGCGAAAACCAGGACCAGCCGCTCGAGCCCGAAGTGCTGGACACCTTCGATGCCGCGCGCGAAACCCAGCGCGTGGTCTACTCGCGCCCGCTGGTCAACGACCGCGGCGACAGCTTCATGCTGATGCAAGTGCCGATCGTGCGCGACAACGAGTTCCTCGGCACGCTCGGCGCGCTGTACTCGATCAACGGCATCCTGACGCACCTGCTACCGCCGGAGCTGACCGAGCGCTACCGCTTCTCGCTGATCGATAAGAACAACCAGACCCGCGCCAGCACCTCGCTGCGTCCAGTGCCCGGCAACGCGCTGTCGTATGAAGTGCTGCTGGATCCGCCCGGCCACTCGCTGTCGCTGCGCGCCGACGCCTACCCGCCGCCGTCGAACCTGCCCAACAACATGCTGCTGTGGCTGGTGGTGGGCCTGTCCTGCTTCCTGCTGTGGAGCCTGTGGAGCATGTGGCGCCATACCAGCCGCCGCTCCGAGGCGCAGCGCGCGCTGCTGGCCGAGACCTCGTTCCGGCGCGCGATGGAAAACTCGATGCTGATCGGCCTGCGCGCGCTCGATCTGAACGGCCGCATCACCTACGTCAACCCCGCCTTCTGCCGCATGACCGGATGGCAGGAGAACGACCTGGTCGGCCGCCTGCCGCCCTTCCCCTACTGGCCGCCGAACGACCAGCAGGAGATGCAGAAGCAGATCGACCTGACGCTGCAGGGCAAGTCGCCCGCCGGCGGCTATGAGATGCGCACGATGCGCCGCGACGGCAGCAGCTTCTACGCGCGCATGTATGTGTCGCCGCTGGTCGACAGCCGCGGCCGCCATACCGGCTGGATGAGTTCGATGACCGACATCACCGAGCCCAAGCGCGCGCGCGAGGAACTGGCCGCCGCGCATGACCGCTTCACCACAGTGCTGGAGAGCCTGGACGCCGCGGTGTCGGTGCTCGCCACCGACAAGGCCGAGCTGCTGTTCGCCAACCGCTATTACCGCCAGCTGTTCGGCTGGGAGGCCGAGGGCCACCTCAAGCTCGCCGGCGACGATCTCGACAAGGAACAGGTCTCGAGCGACAACACCGATTACGTCGACGCCTACGCCGGCCTGCCCGCTTCCGAGCTGATGCCCTATGCGTCGGACGCGCGCGAGGTGTTCGTGCCCGACATGCAGAAATGGTTCGAAGTGCGCCGCCGCTATATCCAGTGGGTGGACGGCCACCTGGCGCAGATGCAGATCGCCACCGACATCACCGTGCGCAAGGCCGCCGAGGAAATGGCGCGCCAGCATGAGGAACGCCTGCAGTTCACCAGCCGCCTGACCACCATGGGCGAGATGGCGTCGTCGCTGGCGCACGAGCTGAACCAGCCGCTGGCCGCCATCAACAACTACTGCATGGGCGCGGTGGCGCGGCTGCATTCGGGCCGCAGCACGCCGGAAGACCTGATCCCGGTGCTGGAGAAAACCTCCGCGCAGGCCGTGCGCGCGGGCACCATCATCAGCCGCATCCGCGGCTTCGTGAAGCGCAGCCAGCCGCAGCGCCGCGAAGCGGCGCTGCACGATATCGTCGCCGATGCCGTGGGCCTGGCCGACCTGGAGGCGACCCGCCGCCGCGTCACTATCCTGACCCGGCTGCCGGCGCCGCCGATGACCATCTATGTCGACCCGGTGCTGATCGAGCAGGTGTTGGTGAACCTGCTCAAGAACGCGGTCGAAGCCATGGCCGGCCTGCCGGCGCTGCGCGCCGGCGGCGTGGTGCGCCTGCACGCGCGCGTGGAGCCGGGCGAGTTCGGCGACAACGTCCATATCGATGTCATCGACCAGGGTCCGGGCGTCGACGAAGCGACCAAGGAACGGCTGTTCGAGCCCTTCTTCAGCACCAAGTCCGACGGCATGGGCATGGGGCTGAACATCTGCCGCTCGATCATCGAGTCGCACCAGGGCCGGCTGTGGGTGGAGAACAATGTCGACGGCATTGGCTGCACCTTCAAGATCATGCTGCCGCTGCATCCGGTGATGGCCGAACAATAATCCCCGCATTCGACCGCTGTCCGATTCGTTCCGGACGCCCCCGGCAGGCCGGCGCGGACTCCCTACGCATGTGGGGGATCCGTCTCGCCACAGAGGCCCCGGGGCGGTTACACTTCGCAGCAATGAATTGTTGTCCCGAGGAGACTACATGACCGCAACGCCAAACCCCACGCCCCACCGCGGCGAGACCGTGTTCATCGTCGACGACGATGAAGCCATGCGCGACTCGCTGACCTGGCTGCTGGAGGGCAATGGCTACCAGGTTCGCAGCTTTACCAGCGCCGAGCAGTTCCTCGCCGCCTACGACGCCAGCCAGGTGTCCTGCCTGATCCTCGACGTGCGCATGCCCGGCATGAGCGGCCCGGAACTGCAGGAGCGGATGATCGCCGAGAACATCAATATCCCGATCGTCTTTATCACCGGCCATGGCGACGTGCCGATGGCGGTATCGACCATGAAGCGCGGCGCCATCGATTTCATCGAGAAGCCGTTCGACGAATCCGAACTGCGCGCGCTGGTCGAGCGCATGCTGCAGAAGGCCCGCACCGACCACTCGGCCGCGCGCGAGCAGCGCGCCGCCAAGGACCTGCTGGGCAAGCTGACCACGCGCGAGCAGCAGGTGCTGGAGCGCATCGTGGCAGGCCGCCTGAACAAGCAGATCGCCGATGACCTGGGCATTTCCATCAAGACGGTGGAGGCGCACCGCGCCAACATCATGGAAAAGCTCAACGTCAACACGGTCGCCGACCTGCTGCGCCTGGCCCTGTCGCGCAACAGCTGACCTGCGGCGCCGGCTGGCCTCCTCAAGCCCTCCTGGCCAGCCTTTCCGGGCGCCACTGCCGGCGCCCCGGTCTCAATTCTTCAGGTAATCTTCGTCCCGGAACGTGACCACCCATTGTGGCCGGTAGACCACAAAGACGGCCACCAGCAGCCCGGTCAGGAACGCCTCGCCAAACGCCAGGATCAGCGTAGCCGCCAGCGTATCGGCCACGGTGAACGGCAGCCCCGGCGCCATCACGTGCCGCCACGCCGCCTGCGCGGCACTCGCGCCCAGCGCGGCCAGCCCCGCGGTGAAATAGCCGTGCCCCAGGATAAAGATGAACGGATGGCGCGGCAGCCAGCGCCGCATCAGCGCCTGCAGTCCGGCCGAAAGCAGCGCCGGCACCAGCGCCAGCCAGGTATAGCGCACCCATAGCGAAGGCCAGTCGAACAGCGCCCAGCTGTGGCCGGCCAGGTATTCGAGCCCGAACAGCGACACCAGGTCCACCACGAACAGCGACAGCAGCGCCAGCGGCAGCCCGAACAGCGTCACCATCAGCGTGGCGCCCAGCAACTGGATCACCAGCCCGCCGACCAGCGTGGCGCGCACCGTCCACAGCAGCGCCACCAGCACCATCGCCCCCAGCCAGGCGTGCTGCAGCGAATTGCGCCGCAGCAGGCGCCACGGCCGGCGGCTCAGCGCCCACAGCAGTCCGGCGAGGGACACGACAACGAGCAGCGGATCTGACAGCAGGGACGGGAGCGCGGTGTGCATGCGGCCGATGCTACCAGTCCCTTACCCCTACAACCCTTGCATCCGGTCAAGCTGCGCGCGCCAGCCCGCACTGACCCTTTATAATTCGCCTTTGATCCGCATGCCCGCATGACGGGCGCACGCCACCCGCGGCCGAAGCCATCTGCCGGATCCGCCCAAATTCGCACAAACCCGCCCAAACCGGTCTTTTCCTCCATGTCTGCCCAACTGATCGACGGCAACGCCCTTGCCAAACAAATCCGCTCCGAAGCCGCCCAGCGCGCCGCCAGCCTGACCGAGCGCGGTCACCGCCCCGGCCTCGCCGTGATCCTGGTCGGCGAGGACCCGGCCAGCCAGGTCTACGTGCGCAACAAGGTCAAGGCTTGCCAGGACAACGGCTTCCACTCCTCGCTGGACCGTTACCCGGCCGACCTGTCCGAGGCGGAATTGCTGGCCCGCATCGACGCGCTCAACCAGGACCCGAGCATCCACGGCATCCTGGTGCAGCTGCCGCTGCCCAAGCACATCGACAGCCACAAGGTGCTGGAAGCGATCGCCCCCGAAAAGGACGTCGACGGCTTCCACGTCGCCAACGCCGGGGCGCTGATGACCGGCGCCCCGCTGTTCCGCCCGTGCACGCCGTATGGCTGCATGAAGATGCTGGATTCGATCCAGTACCCGCTGCGCGGCGCGCGTGCCGTGGTGGTCGGGGCCTCCAATATCGTCGGCAAGCCTATGGCGATGCTGCTGCTGCAGGCCGGTGCCACCGTCACCATCTGCAACAGCAAGACGCGCGATATCGGCGCCCATACCCGCGACGCTGACGTGATCGTCGCCGCGGTCGGCAAGCGCAACCTGATCACCGCCGACATGGTCAAGCCGGGCGCCGTCGTGATCGACGTGGGCATGAACCGCGACGACAACGGCAAGCTGTGCGGCGACGTGGACTTCGCGGGTGTGCGCGAGGTGGCCGGCTACGTCACGCCGGTGCCTGGCGGCGTCGGCCCGATGACCATCACCATGCTGCTGGTCAACACGCTGGAAGCCGCGGAACGCGCCGCGGGCTGAAGCGCGCGCGCGTTCGGCGTACATTCGACCTACAGTACGCCACACGGGGTGCTGGAAATGCCCGCACCCCGCCCCCATCTGCGGGGCATCGACCTTTGAGGCCAGCCAACCGAGAACACGCCATGGACCAAGCCGCACAAGCCACCCCGGCCAACAATCCGCTGCTGGACTTTTCCGACCTGCCCCGCTTCGCCGAGATCCGGCCCGAGCACATCAGCCCGGCGCTGGACGTGCTGCTCGAAAATGCGCAGCAGGCGGTCGCCCGCGCCGAGGATCCGGCCACGCCGGCCGACTGGGCCAACGCCGTGCAGGCGCTGGAAGCCGCCACCGAGCCGCTGGGCCGCGCCTGGGGCGTGGTCAGCCACCTGAGCGCGGTCGCCGACACGCCGGAACTGCGCAAGGCACACGCCGACAACCTGCCGCGCATGACCGAGTTCTGGTCGTCGCTCGGCCAGAGCCTGGCGCTGTATGAAAAGTACAAGGCGCTGGCCGCCAGCCCCGAGTTCGCCGGCATGAGCGCGGCCCGCCACCAGCTGATCGAGAACGAGCTGCGCGGCTTCCGCCTGGGCGGCGCCGAGCTGCCCGAAGACCGGAAACCGCGCTTCGCCGAGATCCAGGAGCAGCAGGCGCAGCTGTCCAAGGCCTTCTCCGACCATGTGCTGGACGCCACCAACACCTACGCGCTGATCGTCGAGGACGAGGCACGCCTGGCCGGCCTGCCCGACGATGCGCGGGAAGCCGCCCGCCACGCCGCTGAGAAAGACGGCAAGGCCGGCTGGAAATTCACGCTGCACTTCCCCTCGTACTTCCCGGTGCTGCAGTACGCCGACGACCGCGCGCTGCGCCAGACGTTGTACGAGGCCAATGTCACGCGCGCCTCGGAACTGGGCGCGCAATACGGCCAGGGCCAGGGCGAGTGGGACAACACCGCCAACATGCGCGACCAGCTGGCGCTGCGCCGCGAAGAAGCGCAGATGCTCGGCTACCAGTGCTACGGTGAAGTCTCGCTGGTACCTAAGATGGCCGAGTCGCCGGCCGAAGTGCTGAAGTTCCTCGACGAGCTGGCCATCAAGGCAAGGCCCTACGCCGAGAAGGACTGGGCCGAGCTGAAGGCCTTCGCCGCCGCCGAACTCGGCCTGTCCGACCTGCAGCCGTGGGACGTGGCCTATGCCTCGGAAAAGCTGCGCCAGCAGCGCTATGCGTTCTCCGAGCACGAGGTCAAGCAGTACTTCCCGGAACCCAAGGTGCTGGAAGGCCTGTTCGGCGTGGTGCAGAAGCTGTTCTCGGTGCGCATCGAGGCCGAGCCGGCGCAGACCTGGCACAAGGACGTGCGCTTCTTCCGCGTGACCACTGCGGACGGCACGCTGCTGGCCCAGTTCTACATCGACCTGTACGCGCGCGAAGGCAAGCGCGGCGGCGCCTGGATGGACGACGCGCGCGGCCGCAAGGTGCTCGAGCAAGGCGGCGTGCAGACGCCGGTTGCATACCTGACCTGCAACTTTTCCGCGCCGGTGGGCAACAAGCCCGCGCTGTTCACGCACGACGAAGTGATCACGCTGTTCCATGAGTTCGGCCATGGCCTGCACCACATGCTGACGCAGGTGGGCGAGCTGGGCGTGTCCGGCATCAACGGCGTGGAATGGGATGCGGTGGAACTGCCGTCGCAGTTCATGGAAAACTTTTGCTGGGAATACGAAGTGCTGACCGGCATGACGCAGCACGTCGACACCGGCGCGCCGCTGCCGCGCGCATTGTTCGACCGCATGCTGGCCGCCAAGAACTTCCAGAACGGCATGATGACGCTGCGCCAGATCGTGTTCTCGTCGTTCGACATGCACCTGCATACGGACTTCGACCCGGCCGGCGCCGCCTCGGTGCTGGAGCTCTCGCGCCAGATCAATGACCGCGTGCACGTGGTGCCGCAGCATCCGCTGTCGCGCTGGCCGAACACCTTCAGCCATATCTTTGCCGGCGGCTACGCGGCGGGCTACTACAGCTACAAGTGGGCGGAGGTGCTGTCGGCCGACGTCTATGCGGCGTTCGAGGAAGCGGCACAGCTGTCGGGCACCGTGCTCGACAGCGAGACCGGCGCGCGCTACCAGCGCGAGATCCTGTCGGTGGGCGGCAGCCGCCCGGCGATGGAATCCTTCGTCGCCTTCCGCGGCCGCGCGCCGCAGATCGATGCGCTGCTGCGCCACGGCGGGATGGCGGCATGAGCGCGGTTGCACTACCCGCCACCGGTCCGCTGCGGATCGCGAGCTGGAACGTCAATTCGCTGAAGGTGCGCCTGCCGCAGGTGCTGCAATGGCTGGCCGAGCAGGACCAGGCCGGCGCGCCGATCGACGCGCTGTGCCTGCAGGAACTGAAGCTGCCGGACGACAAGTACCCGCTGGCCGAACTGGAGAATGCGGGCTTCCACAGCATCTACACCGGCCAGAAAACGTACAACGGCGTGGCCATTCTCGCGCGCGACGCCAGCATGCCCGGGCCGGTCGACGTAGTGCGCAATATTCCCGGCTTCGAGGATGCGCAGCAGCGCGTGATCGCCGCCACCTACGGCGACCTGCGCCTGGTCTGCGCCTACTTCCCCAACGGCCAGTCGCCCGAGTCGGAGAAGTTCACGTACAAGCTCAAGTGGCTGGAAGCGATGACGGCGTGGCTGCGCGACGAAATGCAGCGCCATCCGCGCCTGGCGCTGCTGGGCGACTTCAATATCGCGCCCGAAGACCGTGACGTGCACGATCCGGCCAAGTGGGTCGGCCAGAACCTCGTGTCGCCGCCGGAGCGCGCCGCCTTTGCCGCACTGGTGGAACTGGGCCTGGCCGATGCCTTCCGCAGGTTCGAGCAGCCGGAGAAAAGCTTCTCCTGGTGGGACTACCGCATGCTGGCGTTCCGCCGCAATGCCGGGCTGCGCATCGACCATATCCTGCTGTCGCCGGAGCTGGTCGAGCAATGCTCCGCCTGCGTGATCGACCGCGTGCCGCGCACCTGGGAACAGCCCTCGGATCACACTCCGGTGGTCGCCACGCTGCACTGCGGCTGAGGCCCGCCACGGGCTGCGGCCGCCACGGCATGCGCCGCCAGTCCACGCATTCACGCAAGCCCGGGCATGCCCGGCTCGCCCCGAGGCGGCCTGCCCGCTACACTGACGGCATGAACCCCGCATGAACCCCTGAACGCGGCAAGACCGCGGACAGGGGCGCCGAGGCCTGTTCCCATGTCCGTATCCACGCAAGGCTCATTCCTGCATCGCATGTTCCCGTGGCGCCAGCGCGTCGACCGCGCCACGCTGCGCGCCGACCTGGTCGCCGGCCTGCTCGGCGCGGTGCTGGTGCTGCCGCAGGGCGTGGCCTTCGCCACGCTGGCCGGACTGCCGCCGCAGTACGGCATCTACAGCGCGGTGGTGCCCTGCATCGTCGCGGCGCTGTTCGGTTCGAGCTGGCATGTGATGTCGGGGCCGACCAATGCCAATTCGCTGGCGTTGTTCGCCATGCTGAGCCCGCTCGCGTTCGCCGGCAGCCCCGCGTATATCGGGCTGGCGCTGGCGGTGACCATCGTGGTCGGCGTGATGCAGCTCGCGGTCGGCACGCTGCGGCTCGGTTCTCTCGCCAACTTTATCTCGCCGTCGGTGCTGCTCGGCTTTACCTGCGGCGCGGCGACGCTGATCGGGTTGTACGCGCTGAAGGATGTGTTCGGACTGCAGGTGCCGACCGGCACCAGTGCCTTCGGCGTGCTGCGCCACCTGGCCGAGCATGCCGAGACCATCAACTGGTCCGCAGCGGCAGTCGCCGCCGTGACGCTGGCGGTGACGCTGCTGTGCAAGCGGCTGTGGCGCAAGCTGCCGTTCATGCTGCTGGGGCTGCTCGCCGGCTATGGCGTGGCGCTGCTGCTGAACCAGGCCGGCGCCTTCGCCCAGCATGTGAACGTGGTCGGGCCGATCCCTTCGGCGCTGCCGCATTTCCATGTGCCCGACGTCGACTGGCGCAAGCTGCCCGACCTGCTCGGCATCGCCTCGGCGCTGACCATCGTCGCGCTGGGCCAGTCGATCTCGATCGCCAAGGCGGTGGCGCTGCGCTCCGGGCAGCATATCGACGCCAACCGCGAATTCATCGGCCAGGGCCTGTCCAATATCGCCGGCGGCTTTTTCTCCGGCTATATCTCGTGCGGCTCGCTCAACCGCTCGATGCCCAACTTTGAAGCCGGGGCGCGCACACCGCTGGCCAGCGTGTTCTCGGCGTTGTGGCTGGTGGCGCTGGTTGCGCTCAGCGCGCCGCTGCTGGCGCAGATCCCGATGGCGGCGATCGGCGCCATGCTGCTGCTGGTGGCGTGGGGACTGCTCGATCTCGCCCGGCTGCGGCGCATCTTCACGCTCAGCCGTACCGAGTTCGCGATTGCCATCGGCACCTTCGCCGCGACGCTGGTGATCCGGCTCGAAATGGCGGTGCTGCTCGGCACCGTGCTGTCGCTGGTGGCCTACCTGTACCGCACCTCGAGGCCTGCAGTGCGCAGCCTGGTGCCGGATGCCGACGACCCGGGCCGGCGCTTCACGCCGCTGGACGAACTGCACCGCCCGCAGCCGGAATGCCCGCAACTCAAATTGCTGCGCATGGAAGGCGCGATCTACTTCGGCGCCGTCCAGTACGTGACCGACCGCCTGCACTGGCTGCGTGAGGTCAATGCCGGCCAGACGCACTTGCTGGCGATGACCAAGAGCATGAATTTCATCGACCTGGCCGGCGCGGAAATGTGGGAAAACGAGCTGGCCGAGCGCCGCGCGATGGGCGGCGATCTCTACTTCCACCGCCCGCGCACGCAGGTGCTGCAGACGTGGGAGCAGACCGGCTTCAGCAACAAGCTGGGGCCGGACCATATTTTCCCGACCAAGCGGCAGGCGCTGCACACGATCATCGGCAAGCTGTCGCCCGAGATCTGCGCGCAGTGCCGCGCCAGGATCTTTGAAGAATGCGCGTCGCGGCCGGGGGCATCAGGGCACGACGCCGTCGATGCCGATGCGGCCAGCGCACCGCGGCCGCAGGCATGCGCCACCGCGGCGGCACGCTGACGCGTCGCGCACAAGATGCCGTCAGCAAGAAAAAGCCTGCCGAGGACAGCGTTAGACGACCGGAAATTGAAACAGCGGGGAAGACGTTGGTGCCTGCGCCGGCGTTGCGGGGCCGGGTACGCAAGGCCGGACGGCCCTACGCGGTGATGCCTGATGGTGGATGGGCGCCCGCGGCATGCCGACGTCTGGCCGGGGCATCCATCCTCATCAGATCGGCGCCACGTGGGCGCGCTTGACGACGATTGGCTGGGGCGCGCCCTGCTCGATCAGCACCACGGCGGCGCGTTCGATGGTTTCGCGTCCGGCACGGAATGCCTCTTCCAGCGACAGCACCTGGTCGGCGCTGAAGCCTTCCCACAGTGCTTCGCGTGTCACTACGCAAGTCACTTTCTCGCCATTGACGATCGCCTGGAAGAGCAAGCCTTCATTATTGATGTCGTAGCGTTCTTGCTCTTGGAATTTGATATCCATCGGTGCAGCCCTCCATATGCAAGTGGAGAAGAATCCTAACATGGCTCCGACCATATCGTGCGGATCCGCCTTGTGCGATTGCGCTCAATCCGATGACCGGCAAGGCTGGCGTTCGGTTCCGTTCACCTGATCGTCACTGGCATCGGCATGCGCGAAAGGCGTTGCACACGGTTGTTTGCAAACTGTTGACAGCGCCGGAAATCATGCTAGAATCTCGTTCTTCGTTGGGGCGTTAGCTCAGTTGGTAGAGCAGCGGACTCTTAATCCGTAGGTCGAGTGTTCGAGTCACTCACGCCCCACCAGCGAATACAGAAAGGCCGGAAGCAGCGATGCTTCCGGCCTTTTGCTTTTTCCGCTGCTGCTTTCCGTTCCGGGTTTTCTCGAAAATGCCGCAGGCAGTGCACGCCTGCGGCAGTTCACCTCCCCGCGCTCACGCGCCGACGCTGGCGCGCTCGAACAGCGTGTGCGCCAGTGCGCGATGCCGCGTCAGCACGTTGGGCAGGTCCGCCGTCAGCAGCACGCCGTCGCGCACCACTTCGCGCCCGTTGATCACGCTCGCCGCGACATTGGCCGGGGTGCAGAACACCAGCGACGCAACCAGGTCGTGGCCGCCGCCGGCGAAGCCCACCCCCGACATATCGAAGGCAACAAAGTCCGCCGACATGCCCGGCGCGAGCGCGCCGATATCGTCGCGGTTGAGCACGCGTGCGCCGCCCAGCGTGGCGATCTCCAGCGCCTCGCGCGCGCTCATCGCGGCCGGGCCGTAGCCGACACGCTGCAGCAGCATGGCCTGGCGCGCTTCACCCAGCATGTGCGCGCCGTCGTTCGACGCGCTGCCGTCGACACCCAGCCCGACCGGCACGCCCGCATCGCGCATCGCCCGCACCGGCGCGATGCCGGATGCCAGCCGCATGTTCGAGCACGGGCAATGCGCCACGCCGGTGCCGGTACGCGCGAACAGCGCAATGCCTTCGTCGTCGAGCTTCACGCAGTGCGCATGCCAGACATCGTGACCGACCCAGCCCAGGTCTTCGGCATACTGCGCCGGCGTCAGGCCGAATTTCTCGCGCGAGTATGCGATGTCGTTGTCATTCTCGGCCAGGTGGGTGTGCAGCGACACGCCATAGTGGCGCGCCATCACGGCCGACTCGCGCATCAGGTCGCGCGACACCGAGAACGGCGAGCAAGGCGCCAGCACCACGCGCAGCATCGCGTGGCGCGCGCTGTCGTGGTACTGCTCGACCAGCCGCTGGCTGTCGCGCAGGATCGCGGCTTCATCTTCGACCACCACGTCGGGCGGCAGGCCGCCCTTGCTGCGGCCCACGCTCATCGAGCCGCGCGCGGCGTGGAAGCGCATGCCCATCTCCTGCGCGGCGGCGATCGAATCGTCCAGGCGCGAGCCGTTGGGAAACAGGTAGAGGTGATCGCTGGTGGTGGTGCAGCCGGACAGCATCAGCTCGGCCATCGCGGTCCTGGTCGACACGGCAATCATTTCCGGCGTCAGGTGCGACCACAGCATGTACAGGTTGGTCAGCCACGAGAACAGCTCGGCATCCTGCGCGGCGGGCACGGCGCGCGTCAGGCTCTGGTACATGTGGTGGTGCGTGTTGACCAGGCCCGGTGTCACCACGCGGCCGCGCATATCGAGCACCTGCGCGCTGCCATCGTCGACCATGCGGCGGTATTGCGGCGGCAGCCCGGCGGTCGGACCGACCCATTGCACCGCCGGGCCTTCGGCGACCAGCGCGCCGTCGCGGATCTCGCGGCGCTGCGCGTCCATGGTGACGAGTACGTCGGCGTTCAGGGCAATCAGGGTCATGGCGGCATTCCTTAGGTTCTCGGGGACAGATGCCGCCAGTCTAAGGCGAAGGCGTGCTCGCGCCTAAGCATTGAATTCCGAGCACTGTGTCCACAAAAAGTGGACATCCACCCTACCCCGCCTAGCGGGCCTGGGCGAACAACGTGGCCAGTGCATCGCCGATGCGTTCGGCCATCAGCTCCGCGGCCGCGCTGAGGGTGCCGCGGGCACGCGCCACCAGCGTTAGCGTCTGCCCCTGCAGGTGGCGGTCGCGCAGCGGCACGTACACCAGCGCCTGCCGCGCGCGCTCTTCCATCACGTCGAGCGGGTTCAGCAGCGCCACGCCAGTGCCCAGCATGACCAGCTGGCGGATCAGCACGGTCGAGGTCGATTCCGCCACCGGCGAAACTTCGATGGCATTGCGCGAGAAGGCCGCGTCCAGCAGGGCGCGGATCGATAGCGACGGCGCCGGCAGGATCAGCGGATAGCCGACGCATTCGCTCAGCAGCACGGACGGCTGCGCCGCCAGCGCATGGCCCGGCGGCACCACCGCGCCGATCTGCCAGTCGCTGCTGGCCAGCGTGCGAAAGGCGGGCAGCTCCGGCAGATCGTAGCCAAGCCCGAGATCGGCATCGCCTTGCTCGACCGCCGCGACGATATCGGCAACCGGCAGGTCATTCACCCGCACCACGATGCCCGGATAGCGCTGGCGGAAGTCATGCACCAGCGACGGCATCAGCGAGCCGGCCAGTCCCGCGGTGACCGCCACGGTGACCTCGCCGCGGCGAGCGCCCTTGAATTCCTCGATACGTTCGCGCAGCGCGTCATGCTCGCGCAGCGTCTGGCGGACGTGGGCCAGCACCATCTCGCCCAGCGGCGTCAGGCGCAGCCGCTTGTTGATGCGCTCGAACAGCGGCGCGCCCAGCTCGGCTTCCAGGTCAAGGATCTGCCGGTTCACGGCCGTCGGCGCCACGTGCAGGTGCTCGGCCGCCTTGCGGATCGAACCGCGGCGGACAACCTCGTCGAGATAGCGCAGGACTCTGGCGTGCATGGGCTGGCCGTGTCAGGGTGTATCGGGGGGTGCCGAATTGTAGCGGCGGGCGCGAGCCCCGCGGCCGTCCCCTTCGCGGAAAATGGCGAAAGGGTATTGCGCAGTATCCGATACCTTGCTACAATCTTTTTCTTCGTTGGGGCGTTAGCTCAGTTGGTAGAGCAGCGGACTCTTAATCCGTAGGTCGAGTGTTCGAGTCACTCACGCCCCACCAGCGAATTCAGGAAAAGCCGGAAGCTTGCTTCCGGCTTTTTTCATTTCCGCCTTCGTTTCCGTTCTCATTCCCGCTCGCCCTTCCCTCGCTCCCCTCTCCTGCGCAAGCCGCTGCCAGGCAGCACGGCACGACCGCCGTTTTCTTGATACGCGGGTTGTCACCAATTCCTTTCCACGCGCTTTCCCGGTTGAATCGCTTCCGCGCACGTTGTGGAACTTGGTTCCGTATCGCGGAACCGCAACGCGCAGGCCGCTGCCGCACCCCGGCGCGGCCGGGTCAGCCGGCGCGGGAAGACTGACGGCGCGGGGCGCACGATGGTGGCGCCCGATAGAAACGCCTGCAGCCCGCCTGGCAAGCAATCAGTGAAAGAAGAACGGAGGCATCCTTGAAAGCAGTCAACAATGCAGGCGCAGCCGCCTGCCTCGCAGCCATCGGCCTGGCCTGTGCCGGCTTTGCCCAGGCGCAGTCCTACCCCACCAAGCCGATCCGCCTGATCGTCCCGTTCGCGGCCGGCGGCACCACCGATATCGTCGCGCGCGCGGTCTCCGACGGCCTGGGCCGCGAGCTGGGCCAGCCGGTGGTGGTGGAAAACCGCGGCGGCGGCGGTGGCGCGATCGGCGCCGACGCGCTGGCCAAGTCCGCGCCGGATGGCTACACCCTGGGCATCGCCACGGTCAGTACCATGGCGACCAACCCAGCCACCAATCCCAAGAATCCGTACGACCCGCTCAAGGATTTCGCGCCGATTACCAACCTGGTCAACGTGCCCAACGTGCTGACGGTGAACCCGAAGGTGCCGGCCAAGACGCTGAAGGAATTCGTCGCACTGCTGAAGGCCAACCCGGGCAAGTACAGCTACGCGTCCGCCGGCAAGGGCAGCATCTCGCATCTGGATGGCGAGCTGTTCAAGGACATCACCAAGACCGACATGGTCCATATCCCCTACCGCGGATCGGGCCCGGCGCTGAACGACACGCTGGCCGGCCAGGTCAACGCGCAGTTTGACAACCTGCCGTCGTCGATGCCGCATATCCAGGCCGGCAAGCTGCGTGCGCTGGCAGTGGCGGCACCCAAGCGCGTCGAGGGCCTGCCCGATGTGCCGACCTTTGCCGAAGCCGGCATGAAGGACATGAACAACATGGCCTGGTATGGCCTGGTCGCCCCGACCGGCACGCCCGCTGCCATCATCACGCGCGTGCACGATGCCGCGGTCAAGGCACTGCAGGACCCGAACGTCAAGCGCCGCCTGGCTGAAAGCGGCGCCTACACCGACGGCAACACCTCGGCCCAGTACGCCGCGCAGATCAAGCGCGAACTGGACCTGCGCAAGAAGATTGCGCATGACCAGAACATCACGCTGGAATAACCGGCCTTTGTGTCAAAGAGGACATCGAACGGCTGCCACATGGCAGCCGTTTTTTCGTCTGGACGCCACAAAACGTGCCGATTAAATCGCTCTCCAATGGGAAATTTCTGTTCTCGGAGCCGAATCTTGATCCTGGACAGGACGCAACCTCCGCCCAAGCGTTTCAATATCCATAGAAGAAACTTTCACTTTGCGGACACGCGCCAACTCGGTACATTAGCTGGGTGATCCGCCACACGGCCGGCCGCATGCCGGACCACGCTCGGCCCCAACCCGTCATCGCGCAGGCGCTGCGATGCCGATATCGCGAGGATAAAGAGATGCTGAAGAAGACCGTTTCGACCCTGATCGTTGCAGCATTCGCCGCTGTGGGTGCGACGCAGGTTTATGCGCAGAAGAACTACACCGAGGGCGGCGACCTCTACGGCGGCAGCCACACCAAGAAGCAGGCCAGCCCGAACCAGAACCCGGCGAAGTCGGGCAAGTTCGATCCCTACACCGATGGCGCCAAGCAGTCGACGCGCTCCGACCTGACCAACTCGGGCAAGAAGTTCGACCCGAACACCGACGGCGCCAAGGCCGGCAAGTACGATCCGTACACCGACGGTGCCAAGACCGGCAAGTACGATCCGTACACCGATGGCGCCAAGGCGCCCGCCAGCCAGGGCGACAAGGCACAATAAGCCCGCACTGCCCAGGCAAGACAGCCCGCTTCGGCGGGCTGTTTGCATTGTTGCGTACGCGTTTCAGGCAGCCAGCGCCTGCGCCGGCTGTGGGGGCTGCATCGTGCCGCGATCGCGGAAGCCGACGTGCCAGGACAGCGCCTCTTCCAGCAAGTGAGGCGTGTGGCCACCGTGGGCGCCGGCGCGGCGGAAATAATCGCCCAGCAATTCGCGGTATTGCGGGTCGGCGCAATTGGCGATGACGGTGTGCGCGCGCTCGCGCGGCGCCAGGCCGCGCAGGTCGGCCAGGCCATGCTCGGTGACGATGATGTCGACGTCGTGCTCGGTGTGGTCCACGTGCGCCACCATCGGCACGATGCTGGAGACATCGCCGCCCTTGGCCACCGACTTGGTCACGAACACCGACAGGTGCGCATTGCGCGCAAAGTCGCCGGAGCCACCGATGCCGTTCATCATGTGCGTGCCGCCCACGTGCGTGGAATTGACGTTGCCGTAGATGTCGCACTCCAGCGCGGTGTTGATGGTGATCAGCCCCAGCCGGCGCAGGATCTCTGGATGGTTGCTGATCTCCTGCGGGCGCAGCAGCAGCCGCGAGCGGTAGCGGTCCAGGTTCGACAGAAAGCGCTGGTAGACCTCGCGCGTCAGCGTCACCGACGATGCCGAGGCGAACGACAGCCGGCCCGCATCGAGCAACTCGATGGTGCTGTCCTGCAGCACCTCGGAATACATCTTCAGGTCGCGGAACGGCGAGTCGACCAGCCCGTGCAGCACGGCGTTGGCAATGGTGCCGATGCCGGCCTGCAGCGGCTGCAGCGACGGCGACAGCTTGCCCGCGCGCACTTCGCGCAGCAGGAAGTCATTGAGGTGGCCGGCGATGCTGCGCGTCTCGTCGTCCGGAGGCAGCGCATTGGAGGGGCTGTCGTCCTTGGCGGTGATGACGATGGCGGCAATCTTTGCCGGATCGATCGGGATATACGGCAGTCCGATGCGCTGTTCCGGCGCGATCAGCGGGATCGGCTGCCGGTACGGGCGGTGGACCGGGAAATAGATGTCGTGCAGCCCCTCCAGCTCCAGCGGCATGTTCATGTTGATTTCGACAATCACCTTGCGCGCCAGCATGGCAAAGCTGGCCGAATTGCCCACCGAGGTGCTGGGGATGATGCCGCCCTGCTCGGTGATCGCGACAGCCTCGACCACCGCCACGTCCACCGGCGCGATCTGGCCGGAACGCAGCTGCTCGACGGTTTCGGACAGGTGCTGGTCGATGAACATCACTTCGCCGGCGTTGATCTTGCGGCGCAGCGTGGCATCGGACTGGAACGGCAGCCGGCGCGCGATCACGTCGGCCTCGGCCAGCACGCGGTCGATGTCGTTGCCGAGCGAGGCGCCGGTCATCAGGGTAATGCGCAGTGGCTCGGTCGCCGCACGCCGCGCCAGCGCGAACGGGACTTCCTTGCAGTCGCCCGCGCGGGTGAAACCGCTCATGCCTACGGTCATGCCGTCGCGGATCAGCGCGGCGGCTTCGTCGGCCGAGACTACCTTGTCATGCAGCCTGGCCAGGCGAATGCGTTCCTTGTACATCCATATCTCCGGTCTGGCGGCGCAGGCCCTTGCCCATGCCGCTCGCCCCGCGCCTTGTTTGCCGAAGGCTGGCGTTGTGGGGTCTCCGGCTCGCAGTGTAGCCAGCCGCCCCCATTCCGGCTGTGATTTAAAGTCATGGGCAGCAGTCGCTTTCCTCATAGGCGGCGGCAGTGCCAGCGACCTTCGCTCCACTAACTGCAGCCAGAGTCTCAGGGCATACCCGCAATGTCACAAAAATGGCAAAAGTTTCTGGTACTGTCTCGCCCTATCGGTTGAAGGGGCCCGCCAGAGAGGTCCAGCAACCGTGCCGCCCGGGCCGGCCATGCTCGGCCCATCAACCCGTTGCACCAGCGTGACGGGTGCCTGCAGCATCGTAGTGGCGGCAAATTTAAAATCAGGAGACGCCATTCATGCAGCCCAGACCTCTCGAACCCAACGAGCCGGTCGTCCTTGCACTGGTCGACGCCGTCACCGCCTGGCAAGACGCCCTGGAACAGACCCTCTCCGCCTCTGGCCTGACTTACGCCAAATGGCTGTTGCTGCGCGCGATCAAGCGCGGCGACTTCGTACGCGGCGCCCCGTTGCCGGGCGCCATGCCGATCGACGTTCCGCAGTCCGAACTGCTGCTGCATGAACTGCGTCGCGACGGCTGGATCGAGCATGCCGAAGCCACCACGCCGTCCATCGCCGACACCGCCGCGAGCCGCCTCGAACGCGTTTCGCAGGCGCTCAGCGCGCTGCACAGCGTGTCGGTGGCACCGTTCAACCCCCAGGAGCGCGTGGCGCTGGGCAGCCTGCTGGAACGGATGAAGCTCCGGCTGAACGACCACACCATGCGCCAGATCCGGGTGGGCGGCGAAGCCGCTCGCCAGGACAGGCTGGCGAGTGCAGGCGGTACCGGCGCTACTGCCGGCGGGATTGCCCCGCAGGGCGGCGCGCCGGCGCCCTGCGCCTCCTGCACGGGACTGCCCCCGGTCGCGCATCGCCCGGCCTCTTGTCCCACCCTCGCCAGCGCGCGCTTCTGAGGCGCGTAGCCAGGCCGGTTGCCGCCCCTTCTGCAGGCGGGCCGGCCGCACTGTCCGGATCGTTCGCTTTCTTCGCGACTTTATCCCGCCAGGTGCGCTGATTTTTCCTAAAGTATGAGCATGCCCCGGCACATGCCCGACCGGGCGGCGAATTGCCGCGCGGGCCGCGCGAGCCGCGTCGTCTATCGATACCGCGAGGAGAGATCATGCCGCAGGAGAACGAAGACAAAGTCGCGCACCTGCTGGACGAACTGCTTGCCTTTGCGCGGGAGCGGCTGCCGGCGGCCACCTTCAGCGCCGCCGAGCCCTTCCTGCGGCACTACTACGACCAGGCTGACCTCGACGACCTGCTGCACTGCGAAGTCGCCGACCTGTATGGCGCCGTGATGGCGCACTGGCAGACCGCGCAGAAGTTCGTCCCCGGCAGCGCGCGCATCCGCATCTACAACCCCACGCTGGAAGAGCATGGCTGGCACTCCGACCATACCGTGGTCGAGATCGTCAACGACGACATGCCCTTCCTGGTCGACTCAGTGACCATGGAGATCAACCGGCAAGGATTGGCGTTGCATTCGGCCATCCACCCGGTGTTCCGCGTCTGGCGCAGCGCCGCCGGCGGGATCGAGCGCATCGCACTGGGCGGCGCCGGCGAGCCCGGCGACAATTCGCGCCTGGAATCCTTCATCCACTTCGAGGTCGACCGCAGCGGCGAGGCCGCGCGGCTGGAAGCGCTGCGCAGCGGCATCGCGCGCGTGCTGGGCGACGTGCGCGCCGCGGTCGAAGACTGGCCGGCGATGTGCGACATCACCCAGGCCACCATCGCCGCACTGGCGCAGGCGCCTGACGCCGCCTCCCCTGACAGCACCGAGGCCCGCGCCTTCCTGGAATGGATGATGGACGACCATTTCACCTTCCTCGGCCAGCGCGACTACCAGCTGGTGGCGCAGGAAGGGCGCTATTTCCTGCGCGGCGTACCGGGCTCGGGCGCGGGCATCCTGCGCGAGAGCCTGCGCGAGCCGGACGCCGATGACCTGACGCCACTGCCCGCCGCGGCCACCGCCATCATCGAAGGCCCCTCGCCGATCTTCGTCACCAAGGCCAACTCGCGCGCCAGCGTGCACCGGCCGGGCTATCTCGACTATATCGGTGTCAAGCTGCTGGATGCACAGGGCCAGCTATTTGGCGAGCGCCGCTTCGTGGGCCTGTACACCTCGACCGCGTACACGGCGCCGATCGCCGAGATCCCGCTGGTGCGGCGCAAGTGCGCCAATATCCTGGCGCGCGCCGGCTTCCTCACCAAGGGTCACCTGTACAAGTCGCTGGTCACGATCCTCGAGCAATATCCGCGCGACGAACTGTTCCAGGCGAGCGAAGACGAACTGTTCAGCATTACCACCGGCATCCTGCGGCTGCAGGAGCACCAGCGCACGCGGCTGTTCGTGCGGCGCGACCGTTTCGACCGCTTTGTCTCGTGCCTGGTGTTCGTGCCGCGCGACAAGTACAACACCGACCTGCGCCAGAAGATCCAGAAGCTTCTGACCGCGGCCTTCCACGGCACCAGTTGCGAATTCACGCCGCTGCTGTCGGAATCGCCGCTGGCACGCATCCAGCTGACCGTGCGCGGCGAGCCGGGCACGATGCCGCATGTCGATACCGCCGAACTGGAACAGCGCATCGTCCATGCCAGCCGCCGCTGGCAGGACGACCTTGCCGAAGCGCTGCACGAGAGCCACGGCGAAGAACAAGGCAACCGGCTGCTGCAGCGCTACGGCGGCTCGTTCCCCGCGGGCTACCGCGAAGACTACCCCGCCCGGACCGCGGTGCGCGACATCGAGCTGATGGAGCACGCGCTGCGCGCCCACCACAGCGCGCGCGGCATGGCCATGAACCTGTACCGGCCGATCGAGGCCGCGCCGGGCGCGTTCCGCTTCAAGGTCTACCGCGCCGGCGAGCCGATCGCGCTGTCGCACAGCCTGCCCATGCTCGAACACCTGGGCGTGCGGGTGGACGAAGAGCGCCCCTACTTGATCGAGCCCGACAGCGGCGCGCCGGTGTGGGTGCATGATTTCGGGCTGGAGATCGCCGACAGCGGCGGCGCGGCGGACTTCGATATCGCGCGCGTCAAGGCGCTGTTCGAAGACGCCTTTGCGCGCGCCTGGCATGGCGAGATCGAGAACGACGACCTCAACCGGCTGGTGCTGCGCGCCGAGATGGCCGCGCGCGACGTCACCATCCTGCGGGCCTATGCACGCTATTTGCGCCAGGTGGGCTCGACCTTCAGCGATGCCTATATCGAACGCGCGCTGACCGGCAATGCGGGCATCGCGGCGATGCTGGTCGCGCTGTTCATCGCGCGCTTCGACACCGTGAGCCAGGTGGCTGCCGATACCGCGCGCCAGGCACGCTGCGACAAGCTGCTGGCCGAGATCGAGGCCGCGCTCGACAAGGTGCCCAACCTCGACGAGGACCGCATCCTGCGGCTCTTCCTGGGCGTGATCCAGGCCACGGTGCGCACCAACTACTTCCACCGCAGCGACGACGGCCAGCCGCGTCCCTACGTGTCGTTCAAGTTCAACCCGGCGCTGGTGCCGGGGCTGCCCGAGCCGCGGCCGATGTTCGAGATCTGGGTCTATTCGCCGCGGGTCGAGGGTGTGCACCTGCGCGGCGGCCGCGTGGCGCGCGGCGGGCTGCGCTGGTCCGACCGCCGCGAAGACTTCCGCACCGAGGTGCTGGGGCTGATGAAGGCGCAGATGGTGAAGAACACGGTGATCGTGCCGGTAGGCTCCAAGGGCGGCTTCGTGGTCAAGCGCCCGCCGCCGCCGACCGACCGCGATGCCTTCCTGCAGGAAGGCATCGCCTGCTACCAGACTTTCCTGCGCGGGCTGCTGGACCTGACCGACAACCTTGTCGGCGGGCAGCTGGTGCCGCCGCCCGACGTGGTGCGGCACGACGACAACGATCCCTACCTGGTGGTGGCGGCCGACAAGGGCACCGCCACGTTCTCCGACTTCGCCAATGCGATTTCCGCCGAGTATGGCTTCTGGCTCGACGATGCCTTTGCCTCCGGCGGCTCGGTCGGTTACGACCACAAGAAGATGGGCATCACCGCGCGCGGAGCGTGGGAATCGGTCAAGCGGCATTTCCGCGAGATGGGCGTCGATATCCAGACCACCGACTTCACCGTCGCCGGCGTCGGCGACATGTCGGGCGACGTGTTCGGCAACGGCATGCTGCTGTCGCCGCATATCAAGCTGGTAGCCGCCTTCGACCACCGTCACATCTTCCTTGACCCCGACCCGGATCCCGCGCGCACGCTGGAGGAACGCACGCGGCTGTTCAGTCTGCCGCGCTCGAGCTGGGCCGACTACGACGCCACGCTGATCTCCGCCGGCGGCGGCATCTTCCCGCGCACCGCCAAGACCATCGCGCTGACGCCGCAGGTGCAGGCGGTGCTCGGCGTCACGGCCAGCGCGCTGTCGCCGGCCGAGCTGATCCACGCCATCCTGATGGCGCCGGTCGACCTGCTCTACAACGGCGGCATTGGCACTTACGTCAAGTCGAGCCAGGAAACGCATCTGCAGGCCGGCGACCGTACCAACGACGCGGTGCGCGTCAATGGCAATGAACTGCGCTGCAAGGTGGTCGGCGAAGGCGGCAACTTGGGTTTCACCCAGCTGGGCCGCATCGAGTTCGCGCGCAAGGGCGGCCGCATCAACACCGATGCCATCGACAACTCCGCCGGCGTGGACTGCTCCGACCATGAGGTCAATATCAAGATCCTGCTGGGCCTGGTGATGGCCGACGGCGAGATGACCGAGAAGCAGCGCAACAAGCTGCTCGCCGAGATGACCGACGAGGTCGGCCTGCTGGTGCTGCAGGACAACTACTACCAGACCCAGGCGCTGTCGGTGGCCGGGCGCCACGCCACGGCGCTGCTCGACGGCGAGGCGCGGCTGGTGCGCTGGCTGGAGCGCGCCGGCCGGCTGAACCGGGCGCTGGAATTCCTGCCTTCGGACGAAGAGATCGCCGAGCGCAAGCTGGCGGGCGAAGGGCTCACGTCGCCCGAGCGCGCGGTGCTGCTGGCCTACAGCAAGATGTGGCTGTACGACGCGCTGCTCGATTCCGACGTGCCCGAAGACCCGCTGGTCGGCGGCCTGCTGGCCGATTACTTCCCGGTGCCGCTGCGCCAGCGCCATGGCGATACCATGCATCGCCACCCGCTGCGGCGCGAGATCCTGTCGACGCACCTGACCAACATGCTGGTCAACCGCATCGGCGCTACCTTCGTGCACCGGATCATGGAAGAAACCGACGCGCGCCCCGCCGACATCGTGCGCGCCTGCCTGATTGCGCGCGACGTGTTCGGGCTGACCGCGCTGTGGCAGGAGATCGATGCGCTGGACAACCGCGTGCCCGATGCCGAGCAGGCACGCATGTTCGGCCAGGTGGCGGTGCTGCTGGAGCGGGCCTGCCTGTGGTTTATCCGCTATCTACGCAGCGGCGGCCAGGCCAGCGCCGAGCTGGCGCGCTTTACGCAGGCGGCGCAGTGGCTGGTGCCGCAGTTGCCCCAGCTGCTGCCGCCCGCCGATGCGGCGGCGCTGGCGGAGCATGCCAGGACCTTTTCCGATGCAGGTGTCGACGAGGCGCTCGCCTTGCGCGTTGCCGGCAGCGAGATCTCGGCGGCGGCGTTGGATATCGCCGAAGTGGCCAACGCGTGCGAGCGCAGCCTCGACCTCGTTGCGGGGGTGTATTTCGCGCTGGACAGCCACCTGAGCTTCAGCTGGCTGCGCGAGCGTGCGCTGGCGCTGCCTTCTGACACGCACTGGGACCTGCTGGCGCGCACCACCACGCTCGAAGACCTGGGCCGGCTCAAGCGTGCGCTGACGGTCAGCGTGCTGTCGCAGCAGGGAGAACTGGAATCGCCGGAAGCGATGATCGATGCCTGGCGTGCCAGCCGCCATGGCGCGCTGGAACGCTTTACGCGCATGCTGGCCGACCAGCGCGCATCGGGTGCGGCGGGACTGTCGATGCTGTCGGTCGCGGTGCGCGAGATCGGGATGCTCGAGCGCGGCTAGCGCGCCATGCGTGGCGCGGGCGAGGCGCGCTTATTCGTCCGCGCTGCCTTCGTCGCCGCTGTCGTCATCGCCGTCGAGGTCGGTGTCGAGACCGTCATCGTCCTGGCGGGCGCGCAGCTCCAGCCCGAGCAGCACCAGCAGCTCGAAGGCATCTGACAACAGGTGCTTCTGCCGGGGCAGCAGGCTGGCGTAAGGCATGTCGTAGATCGACTGGTGCGCGGCGCGCTGCCCCTTCAGGCCGCGGTCGCGCGCAATATCCGACAGCAGCGCGGCAAACCCGGACAGGTCCTGCGCCGCCAGCGCCGAATTCAATACCTTGGCGATGACTTCCGGGGAAGCGTTCGCCCAGCCCATGCGTTCAGCATTGGAAGCGGAATCTTGAGGGAAGTCGGCAAAGTCCATTTTGTGTTTAACGGTCTCGCCCAATGGAGCTTAAGTCGGCAGCCATGTGAATTTGACCCCACATGCGTGGGGTTCTGCACAGGCTCGCCGCGCCGATACAGCTAGCGCGCTGCCGGCTTCGCGGCTACCTGCCGATAGACCGTGGTGCCGTCACGCGCGGTGCGGGCTTCGACATAGTTGCGGGCGCCGCATTGCGGGCAGCGGAATACCGGCCCCTGCCCTTCGTTGCGGATCTGCACCTCGTCCGGCTCCCAGCGCGCGCCGCAAGCCTGGTTCCCACAAACAAACATGAACTCTCCTGAAAATTGAAAATTAAGGGCCCAATAGCGGCCCGCTCAACCATTGCGTTGCACCCACTGCCGCGCCCATGAAATCGCCGCGGCGCGGGCATCCTCCGGCGTGGCGTGCGTGGTCGGCGGCGCGCCGCCTTCCAGCACGACGGCGCCGGACTCCCAAATATCGCACAACGCCTTGAAACGTCCCGGCCCCAGCGCGTGGCAGAACACGTGGATGACAAAGCCGCGATACTCGACCACGTCGGTCGCGTCATCGGTCAGCGCGCGATCGGCGGTGGCATTGGATGGCACCACCGGCGCGTCCACACGCGGCTCCGGCCTGCCTCGCGCCGGACTTGCCCGCAGCAACGCCGCGCAGGCACCGCCCAGCGCCGCACCGATGGCCACGCCCAGGCCAAACCAGCAAGCCCTGCTTTTACACTGCGCCATCGGCATTCCCTGTCAGCGGCCTCCTGCCGGTCATCCTGTCACCCGCGCAAGACCGCCGGCAGCGTGCGCGGTATTGCTTTCAGAAGGTTATACCAATCCGGAAGAAGGCCATTGGCGGCGCGCGGTGCGCTGAAATAAGAATTCGGAACGTGACCAGACCGCGGGCGGCGACTATACTGTATATTCATACAGTAATCAGCAGGCGTCCTGCATCTGGCCGCGCTGCCGCATGGTCCTTGCCATAATGCCCCTGTACCAGTCCGATTCCATCCTGCTCGAGGCCTTTTATTTCGGCGACGATGCCGAATCCCTGCGCCTGCCCTGCGGCAGCGTCAGCATTGACGCCGGCGCCATCATCGTCCACGGCATCGAGCCCAACCTGCTGTGGTCGCTGCGCTGGACGCCCGATTTTCTCTCGTTCGAAGCGCACGGCACGCATCACCGCTATCCGGTCAGCCGCCCTGCGCTGGTCGGCCCCGCGCAGGCACGCTTCGCCCTGCTTTAAGCTATCGCTTCCGCCCGCCATGCCCTGCCGACACCGACATGCCAGACCGCAGCCTTGCCGCCAACGAACTGATCCGCACGCTTGAACTAAAGCCGCACCCGGAAGGCGGCTTCTACCGCGAAACCTACCGCAGCGAAAAACGCGTCGTGTGCGCCGACCAGCGTACGCGCGAAGCCAGCACCGCGATCTACTACATGCTGTGCGGCAACGACTTTTCCGCATGGCACCGCATCTGTTCCGACGAGTTGTGGCATTTCCACGCCGGGTCGCCGGTAGACGTGCACAGCATCGCCGACGGCGGCATCGTCACGCAGCGTCTCGGCGATCCGTTGCGCCACGACGGTGCGTCATTCCAGGCGATGGTGCCCGCGGGCCGATGGTTCGCCGCGGAACGCGTGGACCTTGGCGACGGCGTCGACTTTGCGCTGGTCGGTTGCACCGTGGCGCCGGCCTTCCAGTTCAGCGAGTTCGAACTGGCCGATGCAGCCGCGCTTGCGGGCCTGGCAAGCGGGCACGACGCCCTGCTGCGCCGGCTCTCGCGATAGCGCGCGGCAAAAAAACAGCCCACCGCGGCGGGGTGCGGGCGGGCCGTCAGCACTGCGGCGCCAGTCTACGCCGTCACCGCGCGCGCCCATCGGCAAAGAACCCGGGTAGCCCACCGCTTTTTCCTCCGACAGTCCGCACAGAGCGCTATACTGTATATCCATACAGTACTTCTTCTGTGCGCCCTATGTCACCCGAACCCGCCAACTGCCCCGTCTGCGGCGCCGCTGCCGAGCGCCTGCGTGCCGCGCCGCGCAGCTACCGCTACACCTGCCCCAGCTGCGGCATTTTCCAGATCAGCTCACGCGCGCTGACCTGCCGCCCCGGCCTGCCGGCCTCGGCGCGCGAGGATATCCGCCGGCTGCGCGCCTACGGCCACCTGCCGCTGCTGGACCTGACCCGGGACGGCGTCAGCATCAGTCCTGGCAGGCCCTGACCGATGGGCAACAACAAGCGCGCGTCCCGCTGCCACGTGCCGGCAGCGGCACCCGACAGCTACCCCGTCCCCGGGGCCAACGGCATCCTGGGCCGCATCCCCGGCCACTACATTGCCGCCGCGCTGGGTACGCTTGGCCCCGCCACGCGCGACGGTCCCGCCCACCGCGAAGTGCTGCTCGAAGCCGGCCATGCCGGCACCGTGCGGCTGTTTATCGAAAGGAAGCAGGCACGCCATGGCCGGTACACGCATTACTACTGGTCCGCATACCGCGCCGAGCCCGAGTGAGCAAGCGAATCGGAAGGCGGCACCGGCGGGCGCCAGCGGTTTGCGTCGCAAGAAGACGCGATCCGTCCTCCGTCGTAATCAGGACTAAAAACGGGACTAAAAACAGGACTAAAGCAGGAAGGACGCCATCGTCCGGTCATGCCATGGCCGCAGCCAGAACATTCACTACACGCGTAATGCGGAAACGGTTGCGGCGAAGGTCGCGTTCATGAACGCTTGCATTCAACCTTCTCTTCATACTCTCCGTCCTCATCCCATTTACGCTCGATCAGGCACGGACCGTCGCGATACTTTTCCTTGTGCTCATAGCCGCGCGGACCGCCCTTGCACTTGCGCTCTTCCTTGTATTCGCCATCCCGCTTGACCTCGCGCTCGATCTTGCAGGGGCCGCTGCGGAATTTCTCCTTGTACTCGCCGCCGGCATGGGAAACCGGTGAGCCAATCAGGCAGGAGAAGATGACGATAGGGGTAAGGTGTATGCGTGCCATGGGAACGACCTGCGCAGGGGATGACCGAGCATAACAACAGCCGCTGCCAGCGGCTGTATCAAAGCGTTACGCCTCGTCACATCCGTGCGCCCCGATGCGGACGCATGGCAATGCGATGCAAGCCATGGCAAACGAAATCGGATCATTGCAGGCGATGACTCGCAAAGAAAAAACCCGCTTGGCTTTCACCAAGCGGGTTTCTTGTTCTGGTCGGGGCGAGAGGATTTGAACCTCCGACCACCTGCACCCCATGCAGGTACGCTACCAGGCTGCGCTACGCCCCGAAAGAAGAAGATTATATCAGAAGCATTTCCCGTATGACTAGCTCCGGAAGCACAAATTATCCGGGCTTCGCGATCTCGCGCAGCTGCGCGAGCAGGTGCTGCACCTCGACCAGTTCGTTGCGCAGACCGGCTACATCGATCGACAAGGCTGCCGGGCTTTCCTCGCGGCGTTCGTCAGCGGGTTCCGCCGCGGCGGCAGTGTGATGACGGCCTTCGTCGAGCCGGTTGCGCGCGCCGTTGATGGTGAAGCCTTGCTCGTACAGCAGCTCGCGGATGCGCCGGATCAGCAGCACCTCATGGTGCTGGTAGTAGCGGCGGTTGCCGCGGCGCTTGACCGGCTTGAGCTGCGTGAACTCCTGCTCCCAGTAGCGCAGGACATGCGGCTTGACGGCGCAAAGCTCGCTCACCTCACCGATGGTGAAGTAGCGCTTGGCCGGGATCGGCGGCAACGCGATGCGTTCGCTGGATTTGTCCGACATGCAGTGTGTAGACGAGCGTCAGGCCATGCCGGCCATGAGGTTGGCGCGCAGGGTTTTGCGCGCCCAGAAGGATACCGATGCAGGCCTGCGGAGGCAATCCGCCTTTCGGGTGATGCGTGACGTGGCGAAGCGTCAGCCGGCGATGTCCGCGCGCTCTTCCACCAGGCCCTTGAGCTTCTGGCTGGCGTGGAACGTCACGACCCGGCGCGCGGTGATCGGAATCACTTCACCGGTCTTGGGATTGCGGCCGGGACGCTGCGGCTTGTCACGCAACTGGAAATTGCCGAAGCCGGACAGCTTGACGCTGTCGCCCTGCTCCAGCGCTTCGCGGATGACGTCGAAGAAAGCTTCGACCATGTCCTTCGATTCGCGCTTGTTCAGGCCGACCTGGTCGAACAGCATCTCGGCAAGTTCGGCCTTGGTCAGCGTGGGAACTTCGGGCGCGCGGGTATCCGGCGTCGCGTCGTCAAGGGTGGAAGCCTGCCGGTCGCTCATGTCACCCAGTGCTGCAGCGGTCATGGAATTCGCGTCTCGATCATTCATGTCGATCGCTCTAGTGTCTGTCTGGCGATCCGCCCGGGGCAAGGCCCGGGCGCCCTTGTTTATCGTAAGCCGTCGCTAGTAGCGTCAGTCTAGCCACGCAGCCGGGCCTGGAAGGCCTCTGTCAGCGCGTCGACCATGGAGCGCACTGCGCTGTCGACGGTTTCGTCCTGGAGGGTCGACCCAGTATCTTGCAAGGTCACCCGGAACGCAAGGCTTTTCTCGTCCGCGCCGATGGCGGCCGAAGCGGCCTTGGGACGGAACTCGTCGAACAGCGCGAGGCTCTGGCAGAAGCGGCCATAGCCCTGCTTTTCCAGCGCCGCGCGCATGGTGTCGAGCATGTCCTGCACGCGTACCGATTGCTTCACCACCACGGCCAGGTCGCGCACGGCGGCCGGGAACTTGGAGATTTCGGTGTACGTGGGCAGGCCGGTCTCGCGCAGTGCGTCGAGCTCCAGTTCGAACAGCACCGGCGCGTGCTGCAGCTCGTATTCCTGCAACCAGCGCGGATGCAGTTCACCGACCACGCCAACCGGCTTGCCATCGACCAGCACGCGCGCGGCGCGGCCGGGATGCAGCGCCGGGTGCGACACCGGCTCGAAGCGCGGCACGCGCGGATGGAACAGTGCCTCGACATCGCCCTTGACGTCGAAGAAGTCGACGTTGCGCGTGGCGATGCCCCACTGCTCTTCAAACGCCGGGCCGTAGGCGATGCCCGCGGCCATCATCGGCTGGTGGTAGCCGGCCACCGTCAGGCCGCCGTCCTGCACGTTCTCGTCGCGATGGAACACACGGCCCACCTCGAACATGCGCACGCGCGCGGCCTTGCGGTTCAGGTTGTAGCGCACCTTGTCGACCAGGCCGCCGACCAGCGACGAACGCATCACGGCCAGCTGGCTGGCGATCGGGTTGAGCAGGCGGATCGGCTTGTCGTTGGCGGCGAAGTCGCGTTCCCATTTCTCTTCGACGAAGGCGAAGTTGATGACTTCCTGGTAGTCGCGCGCAGCCAGCGCGTGGCGCACCACATGCGTCGAGCGGCGGGCTTCGTTGGTCGGGCGCATTTCGCTTTCGGCGATCGGCGGACGCGCCGGGATGCGCTCGAAGCCGTAGATACGCGCGACTTCCTCGATCAGGTCCTCCTCGATCTCGACGTCGAAGCGGTAGCTCGGCGGCGTGACCTCGAACACGTCGCCTTCGGCGCCTTGCACGCGCGTGAACGGCAGCTGCAGGCGCTGGAACACGTCGGCGATGGCGGCCGGCGACAGCTCGATGCCGAGCACGCGCTCGGCGCGCGCCACGCGCAGGCTGACCGGCTTGCGCACGGGCAGGTTGACCACGTGGTCGTCCACCGGGCCGGCCTGGCCGCCGCAGATCTCGAGGATCAGCGCGGTGATGCGCTCGATATGCTCGACCGTGGTGGCGTAGTCCACGCCGCGCTCGAAGCGATGGCCGGCGTCGGTCGAGAAGTTGTAGCGGCGGCTGCGGCCCTGGATCGCGGCCGGCCACCAGAATGCGGCTTCGAGGTAGATGTCGGTGGTGTCCAGCGTGACGGCGGTGCTGTCGCCGCCCATGATGCCGGCCAGGCTCTCGATCTCCTTCTCGTCGGCGATCACGCCGACCTGTTCGTCGACCTCGATGGTGTTGCCGTTCAGCAGCTTGATCTGCTCGCCCTTGCGGCCCCAGCGCACGTCCAGGCCACCGTGGATCTTGTGCAGGTCGAACACGTGCGACGGACGGCCCAGCTCCAGCATCACGTAGTTCGAGATATCGACCAGCGCGGACACGCTGCGCTGGCCCGAGCGCTCCAGGCGCTGCACCATCCACAGCGGCGTGACGGCACGCGCATTGACGCCGCGGATGACGCGGCCGGAGAAACGGCCGCACAGGTCGGGCGCCGACACCTTTACCGGCAGCTTGTCCTGGATCGTCACCGGCACCGGCTTCATGTCGGGCAGGTTCAGCGCGGCACCGGTCAGCGCCGACACTTCGCGCGCGACGCCGTGGATCGACAGGCAGTCCGCCTTGTTGGGCGTCAGCTTGATGACGAAGACCTGGTCATCCAGGTCCAGGTACTCGCGGATGTTCTGGCCGACTGGCGCGTCTTCCGGCAGCACCAGCAGGCCGCCGTGCTCCTCGGACAGCTTCAGTTCGCGCGCCGAGCACAGCATGCCGTAGCTCTCCACGCCACGCAGCTTGCCGACCTTGATCTCGAACGGCTGGCCGCCGTCCTCTGCCGGCGGCAGCACCGCGCCGACCAGTGCGCACGGCACCTTGATGCCGGGCTTGACGTTGGGCGCACCGCAGACGATCTGCAGGGTCTCGCCGGTGCCGGCATCGACCTGGCACACGTTGAGGCGGTCGGCATTGGGATGGCGCTCGGTCGACAGCACGTGCGCGACCACCACCTTGTCGAACGGCGGCGCGACCGGGCCCACCTCTTCCACTTCCAGCCCGGCCATAGTCAGGCTGTGCGACAGCGCGTCGGTGGAGATCTTTTCAGGGTTGGCGAAGGTGCGAAGCCAGGATTCCGAGAATTGCATGGCGCTTCTGATCCGGTAAGTATTCTGTGTAGTCGGTGACGAGTGATGCGGCGGCTGAATCAGTCCCGCGTCAAGCGAACTGGCGCAGGAAGCGCACGTCGCCCTCGAAGAACAGGCGCAGGTCGTTGATGCCGTAGCGCAGCATGGTCAGGCGCTCGAGGCCGGAGCCGAACGCGAAACCGATATAGCGCTCGGGATCGAGGCCCATGTTGCGCAGCACGTTCGGGTGCACCTGGCCCGAACCGGATATTTCCAGCCATTTCCCATTGCCAAAGGCCATGTCGATTTCCGCCGACGGCTCGGTGAACGGGAAGTACGACGGGCGGAAGCGCACCTGGATGTCATCGCGCTCGAAGAACTTGCGCAGGAAATCGGTGTACACGCCCTTCAGGTCGGCAAAGCTGACGTCCTCGCCGATCCACAAGCCTTCGACCTGGTTGAACATCGGCGAGTGCGTGGCATCGCTGTCGACGCGGTAGGTACGGCCCGGGCAGATCACCTTGATCGGCGGCATCGCCTTGCCCGCGTACTTCTCCACGTGCATCTTGGCGTAGCGCACCTGCATCGGGCTGGTGTGCGTGCGCAGCAGCAGGAGCTTGTCGTCGCTGTCGCGGCCATCGACGTAGAAGGTGTCCTGCATCGAACGCGCCGGATGGTTGTCCGGGTTGTTCAGCGCGGTGAAGTTCATCCAGTCGGTTTCGATCTCGGGGCCGTCGGCCACGTCGAAGCCGATCGAGCCGAAGATCTGCTCGACACGCTCCCACGTGCGCATCACCGGATGCAGGCTGCCGCGGGCGACCGCGCGGCCCGGCAGCGTGACGTCGATGGCTTCGGCGGCCAGGCGCGCGTTCATCAGCGCGTCGGCCAGCGCCTGGCGTCGCGCCTGCAGCGCGGCTTCCACCTGCTGCTTGACCTGGTTGATGCGCGCGCCCTCGCTCTTGCGGGTCTCCGGGTCGAGCTTGCCGAGGCCCTTGAGCAGTTCGGTCAGCGCGCCGGTCTTGCCCAGGAAGCGGGCCTTTTCGTTTTCCAGCGTGGCGTTGTCATTGGCGGCGGCGAAAGCGGCCTGGGCGTCAGCGACGATTTGGTCCAGATCCTGAGACATGGCGGCGGTCGTGGAGTGTTCTGACGTCGGCGGAACAATGTCAAAAAACAAAGCCGGCGCGACGTGGGTTGGCACTGCGTGCGGTATGCGTTTCCGGATGCCGTCTCGATAACAAACGCAAGACGGCATCCGGAACTGCAAATAAAAACGGGGCTCGGTGAGGAGCCCCGTTTCAGCGGACCTTGCGGTCGGCGGTCGACCTTGCGGTCGGTGCTTGCCCGGCGGCGCTTACGCGCCGCCGCAGCCGGCATCAGGCAACGGTGGCTTTCACCTGGTTGACGATGGCGGCAAAGGCAGGCTTGTCGTGAATAGCCATGTCCGACAGCACCTTGCGGTCCAGTTCAATCGAGGCCTTCTTCAGACCGTTCATGAACACGCTGTAGGTCATGCCATGCTCACGCGTCGCGGCATTGATACGCGCAATCCACAGGGCGCGGAACACGCGCTTCTTGTTGCGGCGATCGCGGTACGCGTACTGGCCAGCACGCATGACCGCCTGCTTGGCGATGCGATAGACATTATTGCGACGGCCGCGGTAACCCTTGGCAGCGTCGATGACTTTCTTGTGACGGGCCCGTGCAGTGACCCCACGCTTTACTCGAGGCATGTAATTCTCCTTTCGTTATCGTCAGGGGTTATGCGTAAGGCATCATCGCGCGCACCGACTTCAGGTTCGTCTCATGGACGTCCTGAGTACCGCGCAGTTGACGCTTGTTCTTGGTGGTCTTCTTGGTCAGGATGTGACGCTTGAAGGCCTGGCCACGCTTGAACGAACCGTTCGGACGGGCAGTAAAGCGCTTGGAAGCGCTTTTCTTCGTCTTCATCTTCGGCATGAAAAACTCCAGCTCATATGACATGCATGCAGGTGGCCGGCTCACGCCGACGCTTGCAAGACCCGCATCCACTTGTTGTTGCACGACGCCCTTGCGGGCGCGCGCGACTTCCGCACGAAGCAACGCCGGAATGCGCTGGCATCCCGGCCGCTGCACCGCGCAAGAATTACTTCTTCTTCTTGGGGGCGAGCACCATCACCATCTGGCGCCCTTCCATCTTCGGCATCTGCTCGACCTGGCCGATCTCTTCCAGATCCGCCTTCAGGCGTTCGAGCATGCGCGCGCCGATTTCCTGGTGGGCCATCTCGCGACCACGGAACCGCAGCGTGATCTTGGTCTTGTCGCCATCTTCCAGGAAGCGCTTCAGGTTGCGCAGCTTGACGTTGTAGTCGCCATCATCCGTACCCGGCCGGAACTTGACTTCCTTGACCTGGATGATTTTCTGCTTCAGCTTGGCCTCGTGGGCGCGCTTGGCTTCCTCGTACTTGAACTTCCCGTAATCCATGATCCGGGCGACGGGCGGAGTCGCGTTGGGCGCGATCTCCACCAGGTCCAAGTCCTTGTCCTCAGCCAGCCGCAGAGCGTCCATGAACTTGACGATGCCGAGCTGCTCGTTATCAACCCCTACCAGGCGCAATTCAGGCGCGCTGATTTCCCGGTTGATGCGATGACCTTTGTCCGTAGCGATGTTGCGTTACCTCAAGAAGACAAAAAAACAAGCCGTGCTCACCACCCTCAGGCTTTGCTGGCGACGTCGTGTTGCAGACGCTCAACAAACGCGGAGACGGGCATCACACCCAGATCCACGTTGCCACGGGCACGCACGGCCACTTGATTGGCATCCCGTTCCTTGTCGCCCACCACTAGCAGGTAGGGAACCTTCTGAAGGGAATGCTCGCGGATTTTATACGTAATTTTCTCGTTGCGCAAATCGGCCTTGGCCCTAAACCCTTGTTTTTGCAGCAATTGCACGACGTTTTCGGCGTATTCTGCCTGCGAATCCGCAATATTCATGACCACGACCTGGTCCGGGGCCAGCCAGGCGGGCAGCGCGCCGGCATGGTTTTCCAGCAGGATGCCCAGGAAGCGCTCGAAGGAGCCCAGGATCGCACGATGCAGCATGACCGGGCGCTTACGCGAGTTGTCCTCGGAGACGTACTCGGCACCCAGGCGCTCCGGCAGCACCAGGTCGAGCTGCAACGTGCCGCATTGCCACGAGCGGCCGATTGCGTCCTTGATGTGGTACTCGACCTTCGGGCCATAGAATGCGCCCTCGCCCGGCAGCTCCTCCCATTCCACGCCGCAGGCGCGCAGCGCCAGGCGCAGGCCTTCCTCGGCGTGGTCCCAGACCTCGTCCGAGCCGGCGCGCTGGTCGGGGCGCAGCGACAGCTTCACCGAAACGTTCTTGAAGCCGAAGTCGTCGTAGACCGAGAACGCCAGTTCATTGAAGGCCTTCGCTTCCGCGACGATCTGCTCTTCCGTGCAGAAGATGTGGGCATCGTCCTGCACAAAGCCGCGCACGCGCATCAGGCCATGCAGCGCGCCCGAAGGCTCGTTGCGATGGCAGGCGCCGAACTCGGCCAGGCGCAGCGGCAGGTCGCGGTACGAACGCAGGCCGTGATTGAAGATCTGCACGTGGCCCGGGCAGTTCATCGGCTTGATCGCGTAGTCGTGTTTTTCCGACTCCGTGACAAACATGTTCTCTTTGTAGTTCTGCCAGTGGCCGGACTTTTCCCAGAGCGAACGGTCCATCACCTGCGGCGTGCGCACTTCGTCATAGCCGGCGTCGCCCAGGCGGCCGCGCATGTATTGCTCGACGGCCTGCCACACCTGCCAGCCCTTCGGGTGCCAGAACACCATGCCGGGCGCCTCTTCCTGCAGGTGGAACAGGTCGAGCGTCTTGCCCAGCTTGCGGTGGTCGCGCTTCTCGGCCTCTTCCAGCATGTGCAGGTAGGCTTCCTGGTCTTCCTTCCTGGCCCAGGCCGTACCGTAGACACGCTGCAGCATCTCGTTGCTGGAGTCGCCGCGCCAGTAGGCGCCGGCCACCTTCATCAGCTTGAAGACCTTGAGCTTGCCCGTCGACGGCACGTGCGGGCCGCGGCACAGGTCGACGAAATTGCCTTCGCGGTACAGGCCGATTTCCTGGTCGGCCGGGATCGAGGCGATGATCTCTGCCTTGTACTTCTCGCCCATCGACTCGAACAGCGCCACTGCCTCATCGCGGTTCCACACCTCGCGCGTGACCTTCTCGTCCTTGCGGGAGAGTTCCGTCATCTTCTTCTCGATGGCCGCGAGGTCTTCCGGCGTGAAGGGACGCTTGTAGGCGAAGTCGTAGTAGAAGCCGTTCTCGATCACCGGCCCGATCGTAACCTGCGCTTCCGGATACAGTTCCTTGACGGCATAGGCCAGCAAGTGCGCCGTGGAGTGGCGGATGACGTCGACGCCGTCGGCGTCCTTGTCCGTGACGATGGCCAGCTGGGCGTCGTCTTCGATCTTGTAGCTCGTGTCGACCAGCTTGCCGTCCACCTTGCCGGCCAGCGCGGCCTTGGCCAGGCCGGAGCCGATGCTCTGCGCCACTTCGGCAACCGTCACCGGGCCCGGAAACTCGCGGCGGGACCCATCCGGCAGCGTGATTGCGATCATTTGGACTCTCCAGGATTCCGCCGGCGGCGCGCTGCGCATGGGCCGGGCGGATCAAACTGCATCTTGCGGGCACCGGTCCGCGGCTGCGCGACCCGGCGATTGTTCGATTGCTTTTTGCCGCACACATCGCTCCGCCGAAGCGCGCGAGAGCGGCAGCTTATCAGGCTGCTGGCAGGCGACAGGCGAAAAAAAACGCGGCCAAGGCCGCGTTTCTCTTTGTCAAACCCGTTTCAACCGGGTCGGAAGGCGCACCTCGACTACTGTCGCTTGCCAGCGGTAGTAGTTCGCGGTGTCATGAACATGATGCCTTTCCGTTCCATTTCAGGTTGAATCGGACTTGCCGCACTTCGTTGTTACTGCAATTCGTTGGTAGGCTCGATTGGACTCGAACCAACGACCCCCACCATGTCAAGGTGGTGCTCTAACCAGCTGAGCTACGAGCCTAGCAAAGACGCAAGTATAGCATCACTTTCTTTTTGCCTGCAATACCCCCTGCACCTCTTCGATCAGCGACAGCGCGCGCTGCAACTGCGTGGCCTCCGATACCTCCGCGGTGAACTGCATGCGTGCCACGCCCTTGCTCGACAACGTCTTTACGCCGGTGACGTTGATCTTCTCGCGCGACAGCACTTCCGAGATATCGCGCAGCAGCCCTTGCCGGTCGATGGCTTCGACATGGATGTCGACCGGATAGACCGCGGCATGGCTCTTCTTGCCCCACTCGGTCTGGATGACCCGCTCCGGCGCGCGCGCCGACAGCTGCTGGAAGGTATGGCAGTTGCGCCGATGGATCGACACCCCGCGTCCGCGCGTGACAAAGCCGACGATATCGTCCGGCGGCGCCGGCTTGCAGCAGCGCGACATCTGCGTCATCAGCGAATCCACGCCCACCACCAGCACGCCGCTCTTGGCGCCGCGCGCCACGCTGGTGGCGCGGCTCTTCTTGGTGACGGCGTCTTCCTCGCTGAGCGATGCCTGGATTTCGCCTTCCGGGTGGCGCAGCGCATGCTCGACATGGCGCAGGCTGAACTCGTCCTTGGCCACCGCGGCGAACAGGTCGTCGGGCGTCTTGAAGTTCAGCCGCGCGGCCAGATCTTCCAGCTTGACCGCGGTCTTGCCCTCGCGCTGCAGGGTCTTGTCGATCAGCGCGCGGCCCTGCGCGATGGTCTCCTGCGAATCCAGCGCGTTGAACCACGCCCGCACCTTGGCGCGCGCACGGCTGCTGGCCAGGTAGCCAAGCTCCGCATTGAGCCAGTCGCGCGACGGCCCGCCCTGCTTGACCGCGATGATCTCGACGGTCTGGCCGTTCTTCAGCGTGGTATTCAGCGGCACCATGGTGCCGTCCACGCGCGCGCCGCGGCAGCGGTGGCCGAGGTCGCTGTGCAGGTAATAGGCAAAGTCCAGCGGCGTGGCGCCCTGCGGCAGCGCCACCACGCGCGCCTGCGGCGTCAGCACATAGATGTGGTCGTCGATCGCCGCGTGCTTGATCTGCTCCCACTCGTCATGCGCCACGCTGTGGTCGGCATCGTCCTTCCATGCCAGCAGCTGGCGCAGCCAGGCGATCTTCTCGTCGTAGCGTTCGCTGGCGGAGAACTGCCCACCGTAGCCCTTGCTGCCCGCTTCCTTGTAGCGCCAGTGGGCCGCGACGCCGTATTCGGCGAAGTGGTGCATCTCGTGCGTGCGGATCTGCACCTCGAAGGCGCGGCCGTCATCGCCGATCACCACCGTGTGCAGCGACTTGTAGCCGTTGGCCTTGGGCCGCGAGATGTAGTCGTCGAACTCGCGCGGGATCGGCTGCCAGATATGGTGGACGATACCCAGCACCGTATAGCAGTCCTTGATATCGTCGACGATCACGCGGAAGGCGCGCACATCGTACAGGTCGGCAAAATCCAGCTCCTTGCCGCGCATCTTCTTCCAGATGCTGTAGATGTGCTTGGGCCGGCCGCTCACTTCGGCACGGATGCCCGCGGCCGTCAGCTCGGACTGCAGCCGCGCGATGGCGCCGGCGATATAGCCTTCGCGCTCGATGCGCTTTTCGTCCAGCAGCCTGGCGATGCGCTTGTAGGTGTCGGGCTGCTCGAAGCGGAACGCCAGGTCTTCCAGCTCCCACTTCATCTGCCAGATACCGAGGCGGTTGGCCAGCGGCGCGTAGATGTCGAGCGTTTCGCGCGCCACGCCGGCGGTCGGCGTGTGCTTGGTCTCGGCCAGCCAGCGCAGCGTCTGCAGACGCGAGGCCAGCCGCACCAGCACCACGCGGATGTCCTGCGCGAATGCGAGCAGCATTTTGCGCAGCGCCTCGACCTGCTCGTGGCGCGCCTGCGCCTCGTTCTTCGACGGCGTGGCCGCTTCCACATCGGGGCGATTGCCGGCGATGGCACCGATGCGCAGCAGCTGCCGCACACCGTTGACCAGCCGCGCCACTTCTTCGCCGAAGCGCGGCTCGATCTCGGCTTCGGTGTCGGGCACGAATGCCGCCAACCCGAACAGGCAGGCGGCCGCGCGCGCGGCATCGTCCACGCGCAGGCCATCGAGGATGCGCAGCATCCCCTCAGCGTGCGACTGCACCGTCTCGCCCGTAGGCAGCGCCACGCCGGCGCCGTGCTCGCGCACGTACGCCAGCGCACGGCCCACCAGTTCAGCATCCGGAATGCCTGCGATCCGGCCAGCCAGGTCGGTCGACGTCACCATGTCCCTACGCCTGCATCAGTTGAGCGCAGCGGTCACCACCACTTCGATCAGGTAATCGGGATTGGCCAGGCGGGCTTCCACCGTGGCGCGCGGGGGCGTGTTGCCTTGCGGCACCCAGGCGTCCCAGACCTCGTTCATCTCGCCGATCAGGTCGACGTTGGCGAGGAAGATCTGGCACGACAGGATGCGGGTCTTGTCGCTGCCGGCCTCGGCCAGCAGGCGGTCGATATGGCCGAGCACCTCGCGCGTCTGGCCGCGGATATCGGCCTTAGGGTCGACCTCGGGCACCTGCCCGGCCAGGTAGACCACGCCGTTGTAGACCGCATATTCGGACAAACGCTTGCCCACGTGGGCGCGCTTCAGTTCAAGGTTACTCATGACAATGCGTTGATCGATAAAAATACAGGTCCGCCGCGCGATGCGCGCCAACTCACCCGACAAAAAACTGCCGGGCGATCGCGATCTGCGCCGGATCGACAAAGGTTGGTGCATGCCCCACTTCAGGGACTTCCACCGAGCTCACATGCTTGCCGCGTGCCACCATCTCGGCGACGGTCTCGCGCAGCAGCAGGTCGGACTGCGCGCCGCGCACCACCAGCACCGAGGCTTCGATGGCCTCGAAGCTGCGCCACAGCGAGGCCTCGCCCGCCGCCACCGCTTCCGGCGTGGACTTGCGGAAGGGCACGGCCAGTTGCGGGTCGTAATGCAAGCCCCATTCCAGGCCGTCGCCGCCCTGCACCGGCTTCAGGATGGCGGCGTTCAGCTCGCGCCACTGCTCCGGCGTGTGGCGGCCGAACGACGCGCTGATGGTCTGCAGGTATGCCAGCCCTTCCTCAAAGGTCTTGAAGCGTACCGGCAGGCCCAGGTAGGCACCGATGCGCTCGACCGCCGACGGCGCGATCCTGGGGCCGACGTCGTTCAGCAGCAGCTTGCGCACCGGCGACTTGGGCAGCCCCGCCAGTCCCATGCCGATCAGCCCGCCCATCGAGGTGCCGAACCAGTCCACCTGCTCGACATTGAGCCGGGCGATCAGCGTGACCATGTCGGACACGTACTGCGGCACGATGTAGCTGTCCGGATTGGCCAGCCATTCCGAGCGGCCGCGCCCGACCACGTCGGGGCATACCACGCGATAGTCGCCGCACAGCGCGCTGGCGACGGCATCGAAGTCGCGGCCGGTGCGCGTCAGCCCGTGCGCGCATACCAGCACGCGCGGATTCGCGGGATCCCCCCATTCGTGGTAGGCCATGCGGTGCAGGCCCGCCGGACTGATGCACTGGACAAAACCGAGGCGCGGACTGGCAGACATCTGGACTCCCTGACGGACCCGGCCGGGACCGCGAAAAAGCGGCGCTGCCGGTGGTTGAGCAAAACTGGATTGTACGCCGCACCGGGTACAATGCCACAGCACACTGTCTGCGCCACCGCACGCGCCCGCGCGCCGATGCATGCCGGTGCGTGGCGGTGCCAGACCAGGCGGACCGGGCCACCCGGGCCGCCCTTTCCTTCCTGTGGAATCTCTCTCGACGGAGGCTTACATGCTCAAAGGCAAGACTGCTCTGGTGACTGGCTCGACCAGCGGCATCGGGCTCGGCATCGCAAAGGCACTGGCGGCCCAGGGCGCCAACATCATCGTCAATGGCTTTGGTGACGCGGACGCCGCAAAGAACGAGATCGCGCAGGCCGGCCAGGGCATCCAGGTCGGCTACCACGGCGCGGACATGAGCAAGGCGTCAGAGATCGAGGACATGATGCGCTATGCGCAGGCCGACTTCGGCGGCGCCGACATCCTGGTCAACAACGCCGGCATCCAGCACGTCGCCCCCATCGAGGACTTTCCCACCGAGCGCTGGGACGCCATCATCGCCATCAACCTGACCTCGGCCTTCCACACCACGCGCCTGGCGCTGCCCGGCATGCGCCAGAAGAACTGGGGCCGCATCATCAACGTGGCGTCGACGCACGGGCTGGTCGCGTCGGCACAGAAATCGGCCTACGTGGCTGCCAAGCACGGCATCGTTGGCTTCACCAAGGTGACCGCGCTGGAAACCGCGCAGACCGGCGTGACCGCCAACGCGATCTGCCCGGGCTGGGTGCTGACCCCGCTGGTGCAGAAGCAGGTCGAAGCCCGCGCGCAGAAGGAAGGCATCCCGGTCGAGCAGGCCAAGCGCGAGCTGGTGCTGGAGAAGCAGCCCTCGGGCGAGTTCGTGACGCCCGACGAGCTGGGCGCGCTGGCAGTGTTCCTGTCGTCCGACGCGGCACGCCAGGTTCGCGGCGCGATCTGGAACATGGATGGCGGCTGGGTGGCGCAGTAAGGATCTACGATGCAACGACGACGTTTTCTCGGCACCCTGGGCGCGCTGGCGCTCGGCACGATCGCGGTGGGCGCGCTGGGGCCTGCGGCCGATGCCTTCGCGCAGGCCAGGCCTCTTGCCATCGACGTCTACAAGAGCCCGCTGTGCGGCTGCTGCGAGGAATGGGTCAAGCACCTGCGCACCAATGGCTTCACGGTGACGGTGCATGATGTCGAGGATACCGGCGATTACCGCAAGCGCTTCGGCATGCCGGAGCGCTTCGGCTCCTGCCATACCGGCTACATCGGCGGCTACGCGATCGAGGGGCATGTGCCGGCCGCCGATATCCGCAAGCTGCTGGCCGCCAAACCCAAGGCAGTCGGGCTGGCGGTGCCGGGCATGCCGGTCGGCTCGCCGGGCATGGAACAGGGGCCGCGCAAGGATCCGTTCGACGTGCTGCTGGTCAAGGCCGACGGCGCGGCCTCGGTGTTCACCCGCTACAACAAGCCGGCGGCCTAAGGCGTCCGCCCCGCCGCCCTGCCGGATGCGCCGCCGCGCGTCCGGCCTTCCCTAAACCCCCGCAAGGCTTTCCAAAGCCGCTTCGACTTCCCGCCACACCGCCTCGGTCTCGCCCTCGGTGCATTCACCGTGCTGCCGCTTGACCGCCCCCAGCCGGTTCAGCACCAGGTGCTGGTCCGGCACCACGCCCACGTTTGCCAGGCAAGCCTGCACGCAAGCCAGCGGGCAGCCATCCAGCGCCAGGATCGGCCGGCCCGATTGCGCCACGCGCGTCAGCGCCGGCACGCCGCCGCCCACGCCGCTGATGCACGACATTTCGGCGCGGCCGCTGCGGTCCAGCCGCACCGCGCACGCATTGGCCAGTTGCGCCACGCTGGAGCAGCCAGAGCAGGCATACACCAGTGGCAGGGATCGGGTGGGAGAAGCCGGCATCGCGTACCTTCCGTCAGGACTTTGGTTGGCAGGACCACGCCTGCCGGGAAGCGGCCAGCATAGTGACTTGTGCGGCGGCGGGCCATTCGCCGATAGAGCTAGCCCGCACGGCCGATCGGCGTGGTCGGCAACACCAAATGAAAAAAGCCCTGTGGCGCAGTGCGCCACAGGGCCCGTCAGGCAATGGCCGAAGGCTTGCTTACAGCAACGGCGCCCCGGTCTTCGCCTGGATTTCCTCGCGGCTGACGCCCGGTGCGGTTTCGACCAGCTTCAGGCCTTCCGCAGTCACGTCCATCACGCCCAGGTCGGTGATGATGCGATTGACCACGCCCACGCCGGTCAGCGGCAGGTTGCACTGCTTCAGGATCTTGATGTCCTCGGTGCCGTCCTTCTTCTTGGCGGTGTGTTCCATCAGCACCACCACGCGGCCGACGCCGGCGACCAGGTCCATCGCGCCGCCCATGCCCTTGACCATCTTGCCCGGGATCATCCAGTTGGCCAGGTCGCCCTTCTCGCTGACCTGCATCGCGCCCAGGATGGCCAGGTCGATGTGGCCGCCGCGGATCATCGCGAAGGAATCGGCCGAGGAGAAGATCGACGAGCCCGGCAGCGTCGTCACGGTCTGCTTGCCGGCATTGATCATGTCGGCGTCGACTTCTTCCTCGGTCGGGAACGGGCCGATGCCGAGCAGGCCATTTTCCGACTGCAGCCACACTTCCATGCCCTCCGGCACCCAGTTGGCCACAAGCGTCGGCAGGCCGATGCCCAGGTTGACGTAGAAACCGTCCTGCAGCTCAGCCGCGGCGCGCGCGGCCATTTCGTCACGTGTCCATGCCATGATGCGTCTCCTTAGCTGGCCGCGCGCACGGTGCGCTGCTCGATGCGTTTTTCGGGATTGGTGTTCAGCACCAGGCGCTTCACGAAGATGCCGGCCAGGTGGATCTCGTCCGGGTCCAGCTCACCGGTCTCGACGATATGCTCGACCTCGGCAATGGTGACCTTGCCCGCCATCGCGCACATCGGGTTGAAGTTGCGCGCGGTGCGGCGGAACACCAGGTTGCCGGCCTTGTCGGCCTTGTATGCCTTGACCAGCGCCACGTCAGCCGTCAGCGAACGCTCCATCACGTACGTCTCGCCATCGAATTCGCGGACTTCCTTGCCTTCGGCGACGATGGTGCCGACACCGGTCTTGGTGAAGAAGGCCGGGATACCCGAGCCGCCGGCGCGCAGCTTCTCGGCGAGCGTGCCCTGCGGGGTGAATTCGAGTTCGAGTTCGCCCGCCAAGTACTGGCGCTCGAACTCCTTGTTCTCGCCCACATAGGACGAGATCATCTTCTTGATCTGGCGCGTGGCCAGCAACTGGCCCAGGCCGAAGCCGTCGACGCCGGCATTGTTGGAGATGCAGGTGAGCTGCTTGACGCCGCTGTCGCGCAGCGCGGCGATCAGCGCCTCGGGGATGCCGCACAGGCCGAAACCGCCAACGGCGATCGTCTGGCCGTCGCGGACGACGCCTGCAAGCGCTTCTGCGGCGCTGGCGTAGACCTTGTTCATGTTCGCTCCTTCCTCGGTAGTTCCTCGGGGTTCCGCTGTTGTGCTTCCGCCGCCCGCTTGTGCGGTGGGCGACGCAGGGAAATTGTAACGGTACAATCGGCGCAGTCGATGACGGGCGCCGTTTATCGTCCGACCGACAGCATACGCAAGCCCCGCCGGCTACGCCATTACGTAAAAATACATAAGTAGATGCCCGCCATCGACTACCAGACCGCTTTCCAGCTCGCCCCCGTGGGCCTGGTGCTGTCACGCGAGCGCGTGATCGAGGACTGCAACGAGGAAGTCTGCCGGATTTTCGGCACCACGCGCGAGGCGCTGCTGGGCCAGTCGTTCCAGGTACTCTACCCTACCGCCGACGAGTTCGAGCGCACCGGCGCCCGCATCGCGCCGATCATGAACAAGCGCGGGATGTATTCGGACGAGCGCATCATGAAGCGCGCCGGCGGCGAACTGTTCTGGTGCCACGTCACCGGACGCGCGCTGGACCGCGCGCAGCCGCTGGGCGCGGGGATCTGGACCTTTGAAGACCTGTCGCAGAAGCGGCAGGTGACGGCCGAGCTGACCGCGCGCGAACGCGACATCGCGGCACAACTGGTGGAAGGCAAGACCAGCAAGCAAATCGGCAAGCTGCTGGCGATCAGCCCGCGCACCGTGGATATCTACCGGGCGCGGCTGATGAAGAAGTATGGGGCGAGTACGTCGGTGGACCTGGTGCAGCGGCTGGTGAACCACTGAGGGTTAGCCTTCGATAATCGCCCGGATCTCCGGCGGCACCGGCACCGATTTCTCCACCGCATAATCGCACCACACGACCTTCGCCCCGCCCTCCGCCCACACCACGTCAGGCAGATCGGTACGCCGGATCTCCATGCGCGTTTCGAAACTGGTGCGCCCCAGTTGCCCCGCATAAACGCGGCATTCGATATTGCCCGGATAGCGCAGCTGCTTCAGGAAGGTCATATGCGCATTGATGATGACCGGCCCCTGCCCTTGCGCATCCTTGCCGCCGCGCCCCAGCGACGCGAACCACTCGATGCGCGCCTGCTCCAGGTACTGGAAGTAGACGGTGTTGTTGACATGGCCCATCGCATCCATGTCGCCCCACCGGATCGGCATGACCACCGTATAAACGTGCTTCATCTCAGCCTCCAAAGCAACAGGCCCGCCAACGCTGGCGGGCCTGCTGCATGACTTAGCGCTTGGCGATCGCGCCTTCGGCCTTGGTCACCAGGTCGGTGCCGATCTGCTTCTTCCACTTGTCGTAGACCTTGGCGGTCGCCTTGCGGAAGGCGTCATGCTCGGCCGGCGTCAGGTGCGTGACCTTGACGCCATGGCCTTCCATTTCCTTCCAGGCGGGCGCACCGGCCTCGGCCAGGCCCTTGCGGGCCAGCGCGATTTCCTGCTTGCCGGCGTCGATGGCGGCCTGCTTGACGATCTCGCGGTCGGCCGGGGTCCAGCTTTCCCAGATCTGCTTGTTGACCACGAAGATCAGCGGGTCAGCCACGTAGCCCCAGGTGGTCACGAACTTCTGGCCGACCGTGTACAGCTTGGCGGCGGCGAACACCGATTGCGGGTTCTCCTGGCCATCGACCGCGCCCGAGGCCATCGCCGGCTGCGCGTCGGCCCAGCTCATCTGCGTCGGGTTCGCGCCCAGCGCGTTGAAGGTCTCGATGTACAGCGGCGAGCCCACCACGCGCAGCTTCAGGCCCTTGAGGTCGTCCGGCTTGCGCAGCTCGCGCTTGGAGTTCGACACCTCGCGGAAGCCGTTCTCGCCCCAGGCCAGCGGCACCACGCCGGCCTTCTCCAGCGTGGAGAAGATCGACTTGCCGACTTCGCCCTGCGTCAGCGCGTCCAGCGCCTTGTAGTCGGGCATCAGGAACGGCAGCGAGAACAGGTTCAGCTCCTTGACCTGCGGCGACCAGTTGATGGTCGAGCCGACCGCCATGTCGATCACGCCCTGGCGGATCGCCGAGAACTCGCGGGTCTGGTCGCCGGCCACCAGCGAAGTGCCGGGGTACAGCTTGATATTGATGCGGCCGTTGGTGCGCTGCCTGACCAGGTCGGCCCAGATCTCGCCGCCCTTGCCCCACGGGAAGGCCGGGCCGAGCACCAGCGACATCTTGTACTCGGACTTGTAGGTCTGGGCCATCGCGCCGGCGGGGGCGAAGGCGGAAGCGGCAATGGCGGCGGCCGTTGCAAGCATCAGGGCACGACGTTTCATTTCATCTCCTCTCGGGAATCGTCAGTTCTTGTTTGTGAATGCAAAATGAAGTCAACAGCGATCAATAGCCGAGGTACTCCGGCAGCCAGGTCGCCAGCGGCGGATAGGCCAGCACCATCAGCATGGCGATGAACATCGCCAGCAGCATCCATATCACCCAGGGCACGGTTTCTTCCATGCGCACGCGGGCGATCCGGCACGACACCATCAGGTTCACGGCCAGCGGCGGCGTGAACTGTCCGAGCGCCACCTTCAGCGTCAGCACCACGCCGAACCACACCGGGTTCCAGTGGAAGGCATTGGCGATCGGCAGCAGCAGCGGCACGAAGATCAGGAAGATCGAGATGCCGTCGAGGAACATGCCAACCGTCATCAGCAGCAGCACGATCAGCGCCAGCACGCCGTATTCGCCCAGCCCGGAGCTGGCGATCGCCTGCGCCAGCGGATCGATCACGCCGAGCGTCGACAGCGCATAGGCGAAGATGCCGGCCAGCGCGACCACCAGCAGGATCACCGCCGAGGTCTCGGCCGCTTCCTGGAAGATCGTGAACAAGTCGCGCATGCCGATGCTGCGGTACACCACCATGCCGACGAACAGGCCATAGACCACCGCCACCACCGCGGCTTCGGTCGGCGTGAACCAGCCCGCGCGCATGCCGCCGAGGATCAGGAACGGCGCCACCAGGCCCCACGCCGCTTCGCGCAGGCTCTTCCAGAACGGGGGGCGCGGCAGCGCGGCTTCGGCGGCGCCCATGTTGTGCTTGCGCGCCAGCCACACCGCCGGCACGATCAGCGCCACGCCGGCCAGCACGCCCGGGATCATGCCCGCGGCGAACAGCGCCGGCACTGAAGCGCCCGGCACCAGCACGCTGTAGATGATGAAGGCCACCGACGGCGGGATCAGGATGTCGGTCGCGGCCGCCGCGCCGACCACCGCGGCGCTGTACGAGCCGGGATAGCCCGCGCGCGACATCGCCGCGATCATCACGCCGCCGACCGCGGCCGCGTTGGCCGGGCCCGAACCGGAAATGCCGCCGAGGAACATCGCCACCAGGATCGCCACCAGCGGCAGCATGCCCGGTCCACGCCCGACCACGGCAATGGCGAAGGTCACCAGCCGCTGCGCCACGCCGGAACGGTCGAAGATCGACCCCACCAGCACGAACATCGGAATCGCCAGCAGCGGATACTTGGCCAGCCCCGCGTAGAAGTTCTGCGGCACGGCCAGCAGGCCGAACATCTGGGTGTCCAGGTTGGACAGGCCGATCGCGACCAGGCCACCCAGCCCCAGCGACACGCCGATGGGCACGCCCAGCAGCATCAGGCCGATAAAGACCACGAACAGGATGATGGCAACCAGCGTCATTGCAAACGCTCCTTCGCCACCCGGTTCTGTTCATGCAGCGCCTTGAGAGCACGCACGTTGCGCAACGCCAGGCCCAGCGCGCGCAGTGCGATGCCGGCCGACAGCACCGGCAGCCAGATCGAGTACCACCAGCTCGGCACGCCGATGCCGGGCGAGGTTTCGCCGAAGGTGTACTCATCCCACGTAATGCGCGCGCCCAGCACCGCCAGCGCGACGAACATTACAGCCACCGCCAGTGCCGACAGGATCGCCAGCCGGCGCTGGCGCGCCGCGCTGCCGCGCTCAAAGAAGAACTCGATGCGGATATTGCGATCGCGCGCCACCGCGGCGCTGCCGGCAACGAGCGCCAGCACGATCATCAGGAAGACCGAGAATTCCTCGGTCCAGGCAAACGACTCGTCGGTGAAATAGCGGACGACCACGTTGGCGAAGGTGATGCCGACCAGCAGCAGCATCACGATCACGCCAATCCAGTCCTCGAGGCGGGGTGAAACCCGGAATTCAGCGTCCTGCGCTTCGTCTGCCGCCCGCGGGATCACCGCGGAATCGACGACGTGTTGCGGCACGGCATTGCGCCGTGCCTCTTCTTGTTGCTCCATCTCCCCGGCCTCCGGTCCAGGGCCGCTTGGGCCAGGCGGCCACTGCGGCATTTTTTGCTTGTATGTAAAGACTTAGTCTAAAGACATGGCGGATTATGCCAAGACTGGCACACCGCGCATCAACTTTCTTTGATTGGAAACTGGAAGCCGCGCTCGAAAGCCCGCCCCAAGGGGACCGGATAAAGCCCTGGGGGGGCCAATGGTGGTGCTCCGCCGCACGCTTGTGGCGCGCGGGCGGCAAGCGGGCGGCGCGGCGCCGGCGGCCGGGCTCAGACCATGCCGTCGTCAGCGGTGATCACCGCGCCATTGATGAATTGCGACTGGTCGGAAGCCAGCAGCAACAGCAGGCCGTCGAGGTCGTCGGGCTTGCCCAGGCGCTTGCGCGGCAGCATCTGGATCAGTTTCTGGCCGGCGTCCGAGTCCCAGTGGTGGTGGTTGATCTCGGTATCGATATAGCCGGGACAGATCGCGTTGGTATTGATGCCGTGGCGCGCCCATTCCAGCGCCATGGCCTTGGTCATGTGCACCACCGACGCCTTGCTCATGCAATAGATGCCGATCTGCGACAGCACCTTCAGGCCCGCCACCGATGCGACATTGACGATGCGCGCCTGCGGCAGCGGGGTGCCGTTCTTTTCGGCGCCCTTGGCCCGCGCGATCATGCGCTTGGCGACTTCCTGCGCGACGAAGAAGGCGCCGCGCGTATTGGTGTCGAAGACGAAATCAAAATCGTCGGGCGTGACGTCGGTCAGCTTCTGCGTGGTCGACACGCCCGAATTGTTGACCAGGATGTCGATCGAGCCGGCTTCGGTTTCCGCATGCGCCACGGCGGCGCGGATGCTGTCTGGATCGGTGACGTCGAGTCGCACCACGTGCGCGCTGCCGCCCTCGGCCTCGATCGCCGCACGCAGTTCCTTGAGGCGCTCGGTGCGGCGCGAGGCCAGCACGACCTTGGCCCCGGCGGCGGCCAGCACCGTGGCAAAACGCGAGCCGAGCCCGCTCGATGCGCCGGTCACCAGCGCTACCTTGCCTTCCAGATTGATCGACAAACCCATGATGACCTCTTGTGCGGGCGCCCCTCCAGCCTCTTCGGGTGCGGAAGGCGGCATACCAGAAAAAAGAACGACCGTTCCAAAAAAATCCTTGCCTGTGGGTGGCGAGTCCCGGACAATGCCGGAGATTCTAAGAACTTGGCCTGCAAAGGGAAAGAGGGAAAACGAGCGATCCGGCCGGCTATCGGCCGCAAACAGCCGTCAAAATCCCTTCCGGTGCCCCGCCGGCTCAAGTTCGAGCAGAACGATCACCGCACTTCCCACAATTGCATAGCTAGCAGCAAAGAAATAGAGGGTTAGAGACAATGGATCAGCAACAGCTCCTGGAGCAGTTCGGCCCGCGTGAAGCCATGGAATACGACGTGGTCGTGGTCGGCGGCGGCCCCGCCGGCCTGGCCACGGCCATCCGCCTGAAGCAACTCGCGCAGGAGAAAGGCAGCGACGTCAACGTATGCGTGCTGGAAAAGGGTTCCGAGCCCGGCGCGCATATCCTGTCGGGCGCCATCATGGATCCGCGCGCCCTCAACGAGCTGATCCCGAACTGGCAGGAGCTGGGCGCGCCGCTGAACCAGCCGGTCAGTGAAGACAAGTTCCTGTTCCTGAACGAGTCGGGCTCCAAGGGCACGCCGCCGGCGCTGCTGCCGGAGTGCTTCCACAACCACGGCAACTACATCATCAGCCTGTCGAACTTCGTGCGCTGGCTGGGCCAGCAGGCCGAGGCGCTGGGCGTCGAGATCTTCCCGGGCTTCCCGGCCGCCGAGGTGCTGTACAACGAAGACGGCTCGGTCAAGGGCGTGGCTACCGGCAACATGGGCATCAACAAGGAAGGCGAGCCCACCGACAACTTCCAGCTCGGCATGGAGCTGCATGCCAAGTACACCATCTTCGCCGAAGGCTCGCGCGGCCACCTGGGCAAGCAGCTGATCGCCAAGTTCGGCCTGGACGCCGGCAAGGATCCGCAGAGCTACGGCATCGGCCTGAAGGAGCTGTGGGAGATCGACCCGGCCAAGCACAAGCCCGGCCTGGTGGTGCACACGGCCGGCTGGCCGCTGGACCCGGCCACCTACGGCGGCTCGTTCCTGTACCACATGGAAGACAACAAGGTCGCGGTCGGCTTTGTGGTCGGCCTGGACTACACCAACCCGTGGCTGTCGCCGTTCGAGGAATTCCAGCGCTTCAAGACGCACCCGGAAATCCGCCAGTACTTCGAAGGCGGCAAGCGCCTGTCGTACGGCGCGCGCGCCATCACCGCCGGCGGCCTGCTGTCGCTGCCCAAGACCGTGTTCCCGGGCGGCGCGCTGGTCGGCTGCGATGCCGGTTACCTGAACGCCTCGCGCATCAAGGGCAGCCATGCCGCGATCAAGACCGGCATGCTGGCCGCCGAGGCCGCCTATGACGCGCTGCAGGGCGGCCGCCAGCACGACGAGCTGACCGCCTACCCCGCCGCGTTCGAGCAGAGCTGGCTGTACAAGGAACTGCTGCAGGCCAAGAACTTCAAGCAGTGGTTCAAGAAGGGCCGCACCACCGCCACGCTGATGACCGGCATCGAGCAATGGCTGCTGCCCAAGCTGGGCATCCGCAACCCGCCCTGGACCATCCACCGCGTCAAGCCGGACCATGTGTACCTGAAGCCGGCGGCCGAGTGCGAGAAGATCGCCTACCCGAAGCCGGACGGCAAGCTGACCTTCGACCGCCTCAGCTCGGTGTTCATCAGCAACACCAACCACGAGGAAAACCAGCCGGCGCACCTGACGCTGAAGGACGCCAGCGTGCCGGTCAGCATCAACTGGGACAAATTCGCCGGCCCCGAGTCGCGCTACTGCCCGGCGGGTGTGTACGAGTTCGTGCAGGACGAGACCTCGGGCAAGGAACGGCTGCAGATCAACGCGCAGAACTGCGTGCACTGCAAGACCTGCGACATCAAGGACCCCACGCAGAATATCGTGTGGGTCACGCCGGAAGGCGGCGGCGGTCCGAATTACGTCGGCATGTAAGGCCCCCGGCGCGCAAGCGCCCGGCGCATGGAACGGCACCGGTTTCCCGGTGCCGTTTTTTTATTGGCGGGCTGCGCGCAGGCTACAGTGGCAGGCGCGTCGTGGATAGCAGCTGCTCGTAGATGTAGCACTGCAGCAGCGTCATCTCGCGCTCCGCCAGCAGGTCGAAAGCCACGCCGAAGGCAGGGAAATCGCCGTCGTCCTGTCCGGCCGCGCCTGGTGCCACCCTGACCCAGCCGTCGACGATGACTTCGCTGTCGAACGACGCGGCCCGGAGCTGGAAGCGCAGCCGCACGCGGCTGCCCGGCGCGGGCGACGGCGCGGTGGTCTGCACCAGCGCACCGCCGGTGCTGAGGTCGGACAGCAGCGCCAGCCGCGCCGTGCCCGCCCGCACCGCGACGGCCACGCCATGAACGCCGTCGTCGTCTTCCGGAGGCTCGGTCAGGTATGCCGCCAGCCGCGTCGGCACGCGCGCCGCCTTGCGGACCGGGGTCGCGTGCAAGTTGGTCGGCGCCGACAGCACCAGGTAGCGGAACGGGCTGCGGCAGACCGCGGTGATGGTCGAGGTAAAGCTGTGGATCGCCTGTCCGGAGAAGCCGCGCAGCAGCACGGTGTCGCCCGCCTGCAGCGCCAGGTCGCGCCCGCCCAGTTGCGGCCAGGTCACGAACAGCCCCTGCTCGATAAAGCCGATCAGGCGGCTGGCGGCGGCGCGTGCGGACTCGCCTTCATGCTTGATGTGGAGCAGCGTGCCGACCTGCAGGCCAACCGGCCCTGGCGCGGTGCGCATGCCGGTGTCGGCATCAGTATCGCCGCTGTCGTCGCTTTCGCTGCCATTACCCGCGCGGCAGAGCACGCCGTGCCGGAACACCAGGGCGAGGTCGCGCGCATCGGGAATGACGCTGCCGCTGCCGAGCACCAGGTTGCCGTCGCCGTCGAGCAGCGACCAGGGCAGCGGGTGTCCGACCGGAAGATCGTTGGGAGTGAGCTGGATCATGGCTGTTTGCAAAGGGCCCCGCGTTTGTCGCCGCGCGCGGAGCATGGCAAACCCACGGCGGAGGTGCCGGGCAGCATCCGCCACCTGTATCCGGATTCTATCGGCCGCGGGCCGCAGAAGTTAAGCAAATACCGGTGGGTCTAGGCCGCCATGTGTAGCACCGCCCATTGCGGAAAGCTTGACTCGCGACAACTTCGGTACCACAATTGCACAAAAGCTGTCTTACAGCCTGACATATCTGCCCATGACCCTGCACCGCCCGCCCTCGCTGGCCAGCCGTATCGCCCAGTCCTTGCACGACGACATCCTCGCCGGCCGCTACGCCGCGGGCGGACGCCTGCCCGCCGAAGCCACTCTGGCCGACACCTTCGGCGTAAGCCGGCCGATCGTGCGCGAAGCCATCGCCCAGCTCAAGGCCGACGGCGTGCTGGTCACGCGCAAGGGCTCTGGCGCCTTTGTTTCGGAAACCCCGGGCGGCCAGGCCTGGCGCGTGGCGAGCGCGCCGGACGGCGGGCCCACGCTGGCGCAGCTGTTCGAGTTGCGCCGCGTGGTCGAGACCGCCTGCGCCGAGATGGCGGCCGAGCGCCGCACCACGGCCGATGTCGACGCGATCCGTGCCGCGCTCGCAGCCATGCAGGCGCAGGCCGACGGCCATGGCGACATGGCCAGCGCGGCCGCCGCCGACATGGCTTTCCACCACGCCATCGCCGAGGCCGCACACAACCCCTGCTTCACCGGCCTGACCGATTTCGTCAGCCAGCAGATGCTGGCGGCACGCCAGCGCGCGTGGGAGAACACCGCGCGGCTCGGCGCCGCCACCGGCGCCCCGCGCGCCGCCGACACCGAGCACGCGGCGCTGGCCGACGCGATCGCCGCCGGCAATGCCCCGGCGGCGCGCGAGGCCGCGCAACGGCACCTGTCCGCGGCGGCCGCGCGGCTGGGCCTGGCGGGCTGAATCCCGCCACACGGCAACCAGCACTGCAACAAACCACAGCAACAAGGAAACGAGCATGGAAAAGGTGGACTGCGTCGTCATCGGCGCCGGTGTCGTAGGACTGGCAGCCGCGCGCGCCCTCGCGCTGCAGGGCCGCGAGGTGATCATCCTGGAAGCGGAAAACGCCTTCGGCACCATCACCAGCGCGCGCAACAGCGAAGTCATCCACGCCGGCATCTACTATCCCGCCGGTTCGCTGAAGGCAGACCTGTGCGTGCGCGGCAAGGCCATGCTGTACGACTACTGCGCCACGCACCACGTGGCGCACCAGCGCTGCGGCAAGCTGATCGTCGCCACCAGCGCGGCGCAGGTGGCGACGCTCGACGGCATCCGCACCAAGGCGGCGGCCAACGGCGTCGACGACCTGCGGCTGCTCTCGCGCGACGAAGCGCAGGCGCTGGAGCCGCAGCTGCAATGCCATGCCGCGCTGCTGTCGCCCTCCACCGGCATCGTCGACAGTCACGGCCTGATGACCGCGCTGCTGGGCGATGCCGAGAACGCCGGTGCGGTGCTGGCGGTGCAGTCGCCGGTGCTGGCCGGCGCGATCACGGCGGACGGGATTCGGCTGGAAGTGGGCAGCGAAGATGGGGGCGCCACCACGCTGCTGGCGCGCACGGTGGTGAACTCGGCCGGCCTGACCGCGCCGGAACTGGCGCGCCGCCTCGACGGCATGCCCGAAGCCCATATCCCGCCGCAGTACTACGCCAAGGGCTGCTATTTCACGCTGGCCGGACGCGCGCCGTTCTCACGGCTGATCTATCCGGTGCCCGAGGCCGCCGGCCTGGGCGTGCACCTGACGCTGGATCTCGGCGGCCAGGCGCGCTTCGGCCCCAACGTGCGCTGGATCGACGATATCGAGTACAGCGTAGACCCGGCCGATGCCGACAGTTTCTATGACGAGGTGCGCCGCTACTGGCCGGGACTGGCCGACGGCGCGCTGCAGCCGGGCTATGCCGGCATCCGCCCCAAGATCAGCGGCCCGCACGAGCTGGCGGCGGACTTCCGCATCGACGGCCCCGCCGTGCACGGCGTGCCGGGGCTGGTTCACCTGTTCGGCATCGAGTCGCCGGGGCTGACCTCGTCGCTGGCGATCGCCGAGCGCGTCTGCGCCGCGCTGGCCTGAGCCGCATCGCCGCCTGCCGCACCCTCCGCGCGGAAGCTCATCGCCGCGCAGAAGGCGCCGGCCGCCGCGGCCACGGCGGCCAGCCCGAAGGTGTGTTGGGGCGCCAGCGCATTCCAGGTCCAGCCCATCACCAGCCCGCCGAGCGTGCCGCCGACGCCGTAGGAAATGCCCGTGTACAGCGCCTGCCCGCGCCCCTGCAACGGGCCGGCGAACCATGCCTGCAGCCGCTTCAGGCTGGCGCTGTGGTGCGCGGCGAAGGTGGCCGCGTGCAACACCTGCACCAGCGCCATCAGCCAGGCAAACTGCGCGAAGTAGCCGGTCAGGCCGAAGCGGACCGCCGCCAGCACAAAGGTGCCAGCCAGGATGGTGCGCAGCGCGAAGCGCGCGAACAACAGGCCCTGGTAGTAGAAGAAGACGATCTCCGCGACCACGCCGATGGTCCACATCACGCCGATGGCGAACTTGCTGTAGCCAAGCTTCTCCAGCCACAGCGAATAGAACACGTATAGCGCGGCATGCGCGAACATCATCAGGAAGGCCGACGCCAGGAACCACGCCACGTCAGGCCGGCGCAGCAGCGGCAGCGCGCGCGGCGCGGGCATGCGCGGCCCTTCGTCGGCGGCATCGCGCATGGTCAGCACCACGCCCGCCAGGATCGCCAGCAGGCCGCTGGCCACCCACGGGAACGCACGCATGCCAACCGCCTCGAACAGCGCCCCGCCGGCCAGCACCGCGCCGATAAAGCCGACCGAGCCGAACATGCGGATGCGGCCGTAGCTATGATCGAAGGCGCCATGGCGGCGCAGCGTGGAGATGGTGAGGGCATCGCCCAGCGGCGACATCGCGCTGGTGAGCAGGCTCAGCGTCAGCATCATCGCCATCATGCCGCCGTAGCTGCCCACGCCGGGCAGCATCAGGAACGCCAGCAGCGAGGTGAACGCGCTCACGCGCAGGATGCGCACGCGCGTGTGCATCACGTCGGACAGCCAGCCCCACAGGTAGGGCCCGACGATGCGGCTGACCTGGAAGCTGGCCATCAGCACGCCGATCTGCACCGGGTTGAAGCCGCGATCGGCGAAATACAGGCTCACATACGGCGAGATGACGCCGACGTAGCCGTAGTAGCCGAGGTAGAAGAGCCCGAAGCGGGCATAGTCCGGGCGAGCGGCGCCCGTCGCGCCGCCAGCCCCACGGAAGGTGGCCAACTCAGCGCGATCAGCGCGTCTGGCCGGCCTGCGCCGGAATATGCGGCGTGTCGGTCCTGACGTCGCCGCACTGCGCGCGGTGGCGCAGGGCGTGGTCCATCAGCACCAGCGCCAGCATGGCCTCGGCGATCGGCGTGGCGCGGATGCCGACGCACGGGTCGTGGCGCCCGAAGGTCTCGACCGTGGCGGCGTTGCCGGCCTTGTCGATCGACTCGCGCGGCGTGCGGATCGAGGACGTCGGCTTGATCGCCAGCGACACGGTGACGTCCTGCCCGGTGGAAATGCCGCCCAGCACGCCGCCGGCATTGTTGGTGCGGAAGCCCTCGGCGGTCAGCTCGTCGCCATGCACGCTGCCGCGCTGCGACACGCTGTCGAAGCCGGCGCCGATCTCAACGCCCTTGACCGCGTTGATGCCCATCATCGCATGCGCGATGTCGGCGTCGAGGCGGTCGAACAGCGGCTCGCCCAGCCCGACCGGCACGTTGCTGGCCACCACCTCGATGCGCGCGCCGACCGAATCGCCGTCGCGGCGCAGCGCGTCCATATAGGTTTCCAGCTCAGGGATGATGTCGGCGTTGGGCGCGAAGAACGGGTTCTCGGGCACATGCGACCAGTTGGCGAACGGCACCGCGATCTCGCCCAGCTGTGACATGTAGCCCCGGATCTCGGTGCCGTACTTCTCGCGCAGCCACTTCTTGGCCACCGCCGCCGCGGCCACCACCGGCGCGGTCAGGCGCGCCGACGACCGGCCGCCGCCGCGATAGTCGCGGATGCCGTACTTCTGCCAGTAGGTGTAGTCGGCGTGGCCCGGGCGGAAGGTTTCGACGATATTGCCATAGTCCTTGCTGCGCTGGTCGGTGTTGCGGATCAGCAGGCAGATCGGCGTGCCGGTGGTCTTGCCCTCGAACACGCCGGACAGGATCTCGACCTGGTCGGGTTCCTTGCGCTGGGTGACGTGGCGCGAGGTGCCGGGCTTGCGGCGGTCCAGGTCGCCCTGGATATCGGCCTCGCTCAGCGCCATGCCCGGCGGGCAGCCATCCACCACCGCGCCGATGGCGGGGCCGTGCGATTCGCCGAAGGTGGTAACAGTGAAGAGCAGGCCAAGGGTGTTGCCGGACATGATGGAAACCGCACAGGAATTGGGGACGGCCTCCATTGTAAGGCCATTGCCCGCCCGCTGGCGGCCCGGCGGGCTCAGGCCGCCGCGGTTTCCGGTGCAAAGTCCGGGTAGAACTCCGCCCGCATCCGGTCCATGTAGGCGACCAGGTTGGCATGCCCTTCCGCCGCGGTGCGGATCGGCGTGTCGAACGTGGGGCACAGCAGGCTGCCGGCAAAGGCGAACAGCGTGGCGTCGGCGCCGCATGGCTTGTCGCCCATCAGGTAGCGCTTGTCGCCCAGGATATCGGCGATCGAGGTCACGCCCTTGCTGGCGAGCGCCACCAGTTCTTCCTCGCTGTGCCGGCCCAGCCCCTGCCCCCACAGCGTCTTCCTGACCTTGTAGCGCACCAGCCGCTCGGCCAGCCCGCGCACCGGTGCCGGCACGCCGCGGAAGAACTGCGCCGGGCCGCGCTCGAAATTGGCCTGGTCGAGCCAGCGCACCCGTGCCACCGCCCAGTACAGGTGGTCTTCCATCAGCTTCTCGGCGGCCCAGGCGATGCCGCGCTCGGCGGGGCTCAGGCCGGCGTCGAAATCGATGTGGTAAGTCTTCTCGATATGCCAGCGGATCAAGGTTGAATCCGCCACGATCCGGCCCATGTCATCGAGATACGGCAGCTTGCCCTTGGGCGCGCGCCGCAGGCTGCCGGGGCGGGCGTGGTATGGCAGGCCGGCAAGCTTGAGCAGCATTTCGGCCTTGGTGACAAACGGGCTGGCGTCAGGCAGCCCGAAGGCCGGGCCGAAGGTATAGAGCGTGATCATCGTGGGTCCGGGTCCGCGTGGGAGAACCTGCGTTCAGCGCCAGTCGCCGCGCAGGGCCTGCACCATCTGCTGCAGCCCCTCGGGCGTGGCCGCTTCCGGCGGCACCGGCTCGCCCACCACCAGTTCCAGCCGGTTCAGGATGCCGCGGCGGAACGGCCGCGACATCGCCGGCGCATCCTTGCGCGAGAAAAAGCTGCCCCACAGCCCGCGCAGCGCCATCGGCACCACCGGCACCGGCGTGCGGCGGATGATCTGCTGCACGCCCTGGCGGAACGGATTGATCTCGCCGTTGGCGGTGATCTTGCCCTCCGGGAAGATGCAGACCAGGTCGCCCTCCTCCAGCGCCTGCGCCACGCTGTCATACGCGCGCCTGAGCATGTCCGGGTGTTCGTGCGCGGGCGCGATCGGGATCGCGCGGGCCTGGCGGAAGAACCACGACAGCAGCGGCACGCTGAAGATGCGGTAGTCCATCACGAAGCGCACGGGACGCGGGCTGCATGCCATCAGCACCACCGCATCGGCGAAGCTGACATGGTTGCAGACCAGCACTGCGGGCCCATCGGCGGGAATGCGCTCGGCGTTCACGCGGCGCAGCCGGTACAGCGTATGCACCAGGATCCAGGCGATAAAGCGCAGCAGGAATTCCGGCACCAGCGAATAGATGTAGACCGCCACCACCGCGTTGAGCAGCCCTACCACCAGGTACAGCTGCGGGATGCTGTAGCCGGCGTTCGCCATCGCCACGCCCAGCAGCGAGGCCGCGATCATGAAGAAGCTGTTCAGGATGTTATTGGCGGCAATGATGCGCGCGCGGTGCGTGGGCGCGCTGCGGCTCTGGATCAGCGCGTACAGCGGCACGCTGTAGAAGCCGCCGAACATCGCCAGCAGGAACAGGTCGGCCAGCACGCGCCAGTGGCGCGCCTCGGCCAGGAAGCCGCCGATGCCGGTCAGCGCGGCCGGCGGCTGCCCCTGGCTGGCAAAGTACAGGTCGACGGCAAACACCGTCATGCCGATCGAGCCGAACGGCACCAGCCCGACCTCGACATGGCGCCCGGACAGCCGCTCGCACAGCAGCGAACCGGTGCCGATGCCCAGCGAGAACACCGCCAGCAGCAGCGTGACCACGTTCTGGTCGCCGCCCAGCACATCCTTGGCATAGCTGAAGAAGGAGGTCAGGAAGGTCGCGCCGAGGAACCACAGCCACGAGATCCCGAGCAGGCTCTGGAATACCGTGCGATTGCCGTGCGCCAGCACCAGGTTGCGCCAGGTCTCGGAAAACGGGTTCCAGTTGACGCGCAGTTCAGGCTGGGGCGCCGGCGACACCGGGATCCGGCCCGACACCACGCGCCCGGCCACGGCGATCGCCACGCACACGGCGCCGACATACAGCGGCCCCACCACCGTGCCGCCCTGCTGCAACCCCGCCAGCTCGCCGCCGACCAGCGTGCCGATCAGGATCGCGACGAAGGTGCCCATCTCGACCAGCCCATTGCCGCCGACCAGCTCGCTTTCATCCAGGTGCTGCGGCAGGTAGGCAAACTTGACCGGCCCGAACAGCGTCGAATGCAGCCCCATCAGGAACGTGCCGGCGTAGAGCAGCGGCGCGCTATGCCAGGCAAAGCCGGCCAGCCCCAGCACCATGATGGCGATTTCCAGCGACTTGACCAGCCGGATCAGGCGCGACTTCTCGATCTTGTCGGCGACCTGCCCGCTGGTGGCGGAGAACAGCAGGAACGGCGCGATAAAGATGGCCGAGATCAGGAAGGCGGCACTGCGCGCGTCCACGCCCTCGAACAGCGCCGTGTGATAGGTCACCAGCGACGTGAAGGCGACCTTGAAGACGTTGTCGTTCATCGCCCCCAGGAACTGGGTCCAGAAGAACGGGGCGAAGCGGCGCGCGCCGAGCAGTCGGAACTGGCTGTGTTGGCTCATGGATGACCGGTCGGCCTGCTGGGGCCGCCGCGGAAATGGATACGCCGGCAAGTTTGCCGGAGCCGGAAACCGGCCGCCATCATGCCACCGCCACGCGGCCGCGCGGCGCCAGTCGCAACAATTTTCCGAAGGGGACTACGGGACAGGCTGCCCCGCCGCCGGCAGGGCGGGCGCAGCCGGGCGTTCAGGCCCGCTCTTCAGGCCAGTCGCGGATATAGGCCTTGAGCATCTTGTTCTCGAAGCTCTGGTCCTCGACCACCGCCTTGGCGACGTCATAGAAGGAAATCACGCCCATCAGCGTGCGGTTGTCGAGCACCGGCAGGTAGCGGGTGTGACGCTCAAGCATCATCCGGCGGACTTCGTTCACATCGGTTTCCATGGTGCAGGTCAGCGGCGCATCGTCCATCACCTTGCGGATGCTGCTGGTGCCAAGGGTGCCGCCGTTGCGGGCCAGAGTCTCGATGATTTCGCGGAAGGTCAGCATGCCGACCAGGTCGCCGTATTCCATCACCACCAGGGAGCCGATGTCGCGCTCGGCCATGGTGTTGACTGCGAGCAGCAAGGAGGTGTCAGGCGTCACGGTGTAGAGCGTATTGCCCTTGATCTGCAGGATGTCGCTGACTTTCATGTTGGTCTCCGCTGCCTTGTACTGAGCTGTGCTGATTTGCGCCGGCCACATCGCGGGGGCGATGCCGGTCACTTCGTTATCTGTCCGGGATGTGCGGGCAGAGATGCCCGTGCGTCCGATCCTAGCCCAAACCAGCCGGCAAAGTAAAGCAGGAGGCCGGTTTGCGGGTGATCTGCCAGCGTGGGCGTGCGCACGATGCTACGATGCTGGCCGGAGATAACTACACCCGACCGACCATGTCCGGAACCCGCTTCGATACGCTGGCGCTGCACGCCGGCGCCGCGCCAGACCCCGCCACCGGGGCGCGCGCCACCCCCATCCACCTGACCACCTCGTTCGTGTTCCGCGACAGCGAGCACGCGGCGTCGCTGTTCAACATGGAGCGGGCGGGCCACGTCTATTCGCGCATCTCCAACCCGACCGTGGCCGTGCTCGAAGAGCGCATCGCGGCGCTGGAGAACGGCGCCGGCGCGATCGCCACCGCCTCCGGCCAGGCCGCGCTGCACCTGGCCGTGGCCACGCTGATGGGGGCCGGCTCGCACGTGGTGGCGTCGTCGGCGCTGTACGGCGGCTCGCACAACCTGCTGCACTACACGCTGCGCCGCTTCGGCATCGAGACCACCTTCGTCAAGGCGCGCGACATCGACGCCTGGCGCGCCGCGATCCGCCCCAATACCAAGCTGCTGTTCGGCGAGACGCTGGGCAACCCGGGCTTGGACGTGCTCGACATCACCACGCTGGCGCAGCTCGGCCAGGACCACGGCATCCCGCTGCTGGTCGATTCGACCTTCACCACGCCCTACCTGTTGCGCCCGTTCGATCTCGGCGCGGGCCTGCTCTACCACTCGGCGACCAAGTTCCTGGGCGGCCATGGCACCACCATCGGCGGCGTGCTGGTCGAGGGCGGCACCTTCGACTTCGAAAAATCGGGCCGCTTCCCCGAGCTGTCCGAGCCCTATGAAGGCTTCCACAACATGGTGTTCACCGAGGAAAGCACGGTGGCGCCCTTCCTGCTGCGCGCGCGCCGCGAAGGCCTGCGCGACTTCGGCGCCTGCATGAACCCGATGGCCGCGTGGCAGCTGCTGCAGGGCGTGGAGACGCTGCCGCTGCGCATGAGCCGCCATGTCGACAACACCCGTAAGGTGGTGCAGTTCCTGGCCTCGAACCCGATGGTGGAGTCGGTGTCCTACCCCGAGCTGGAATCGCACCCCGACTACGAACTGGCCAAGCGCCTGCTGCCGCGCGGCTGCGGCGCGGTGTTCAGCTTCAACCTGAAGGGCAACCGCCTGGCGGGCCAGCGCTTTATCGAAAGCCTGTCGCTGTTCTCGCACCTGGCCAACGTGGGCGATGCGCGCTCGCTGGTGATCCACCCGGCGTCGACCACGCACTTCCGCATGGACGCGGCGGCGCTGCAGTCGGCCGGCATCGCCGAGGGCACGATCCGCCTGTCGATCGGCCTGGAAGACCCGGACGACCTGATCGACGACCTCAAGCGCGGCCTGAAGGCCGCCGAGAAGACCATGAGCAAGGGAGGGCAGGCCTGATGGAACTGAACGTTGCAGGCCAGCCGGCCTACGCCTATACCGGCGGCAAACCCTTCGATCCCGCCCTGCCCTGCGCGGTGTTTGTCCACGGCGCGCAGAACGACCACAGCGTGTGGGCGCTGCAGACGCGCTGGTTCGCCAACCACGGCTTCTCGGTGCTGGCGGTGGACCTGCCCGGCCACAACCGCAGCCAGGGCACGCCGCTGGCCACCATCGAGGCCATGGCCGACTGGGTGATGGCGCTGGTGGCCGCCGCCGGCGTCAAGGCGCCGGCCTTCGTGTTCGGCCACAGCATGGGTTCGCTGATCGCGCTCGAATGCGCGGCGCGGCATCCGCAGGCGGTGCGCGGCATCGCCTTGCTCGCCACGGCCTATCCGATGAAGGTTTCCGATGCGCTGCTCGATGCCTCGCTGAACCGTGAGAGCGAGGCCATCGCCATGGTCAACGCGTGGTCGCATTCGAGCCTGGCCAACAAGCCCTCATCGCCGGGTCCCGGCGCCTGGATGCACGGCGGCAGCCAGCGGCTGATGGAGCGCGTATCGCGCAACAACCCGCAGGCGCATGTGTTCCACAACGACTTCTCCGCGTGCAATGCCTATGCGCACGGCGAGGAAGCCGCCGCCGCGGTAGCCTGCCCGGCGCTGTTCATCACCGGCAGCAAGGACATGATGACCTCGCCCAAGGCGGCGCAGGCGCTGGCCGGCAAGATGGCGAAGGCCAGCCTGGTATCGGTGCCGTGCGGCCATGCGCTGATGGGCGAGCGCCCGGACGAAGTGCTGGACGCGCTGGCGGCCTTTGCGCGCAAGGTGGTCGCGGCGGGCTGACAGCTGCGCCGGATGGCCGGCCATGCCGGCGGCCATCCTCCCTTCAGGGGCATGGGGGCGTGGAAGGTCTACACTGCACAACATAAGACCTGCCGGAGACAGCCATGGCCCACGCCCACAGGCGCGAGTTCGAGAACTTCGCGGCCTTCTACCCCTACTACCTGAGCGAGCACCAGGACCGTACCTGCCGGCGCCTGCATTTTGTCGGCTCGACCGTGGCGCTGCTGTGCCTCGTGGCGCTGGTAGTGACCGGCAATGCGTGGTGGCTGCTGGGCGCCGTGGTCGCCGGCTACGCCTTCGCCTGGGCCGGTCATTTCGGCTTCGAGAAAAACCGGCCCGCAACCTTCCGCCATCCGCTCTACAGCCTGATGGGCGACTGGGTCATGTACGCCGAAATCTGGCGTGGCAAGATTCCTTTCTGACGCGGCCGCCGCCCAGGGCTCACACTTGCCCGTGCCAGCCCGGCGGCACCACCTCCAGCGTGCGCCGTTGCGGCGCCCCATCTTCCGCCGCAGGCGGCAAGTCGGCCGGCTGCTGGCGGAAAACCGCCTCCAGCGTCTGGTCCAGCTGCGGATTGTCCAGCAGCGACCGCAGCGACTCGGCGCCACGCAGCTGCTGCGCCAGCGCGGTGCGCGGCAACCGCGGCAGGTTCAGCACCAGCCGGTCGTGCAGCATGCGCAGCGTCACCTGCGACGGATCGCACAGCAAGGCCCAGTGCGCCTGCCCGCCCTCCTGCTGCAGCCGCCCGACCAGGTGCATGGCCTTGAGCTTGCCGAGCAGCCCCGCCAGGTAATCCGCTTCAACGCGCAGCTTGCGCCCCAGGTCCAGTTCGCCCACGCTGCGCGGCACCTCGTCGCGGGCGCGGTAGAGCAGCAGCAGCACGCCCAGTGCATCGAAGAACTCGCTGCCGGCAAAGGTGCGGCGGCGCCAGTAGCCTTGCCGGATCACCGGCATGTTGGCAGCGATGGTGGCGCCCAGCAGCGTCACCAGCCAGCTCAGGTAGATCCACAGCAGGAAGATCGGCAGCGCCGCGAAGGTGCCGTAGACCGCCGTATAGGCCGGGATATGCGTGACGAAATAGCCGAAGCCGCGCTTGGCGAACTCGAACGCGATCGCCGCCACTACGCCGGCGACGATGGCATCGCGCCACTCCACATAGGCATTGGGCACCGCGGTGTACAGGAAGGCAAAGGCCAGCGCCGACAGCACCACCGGCGTCGCGCTGACCAGCAGGCCGATCCCCACCGGCATGGTGCCGACGTAGCCCGCCGAGATCGAGATCAGGTAAGAACTGATCGACAGGCTCGCGCCGATCAGTACCGGCCCGAAGGTCAGCACCGCCCAGAACACCAGCACCCGCTGCGCCAGCGGGCGGCGCTGCTTGACGCGCCAGATCGCGTTGAGCGCGTCCTCCACCGTCAGCATGGTGAGCACCGACGTCACCATCAGCCCGCCCAGGCCCAGCGCCGTCAACCCGCGTGCGCTCTTGGCGAACTGGCCGATGTAGCGCGAGATCGATTCGCTGACGTTGCCGGGAATCAGGTTCTGGAACAGGAACGCCTCGATGGCATTGCGGAAGTCGCGGAATACCGGGAACGCGGCTAGCAGCGCGAACGCCACCGTCAGCACCGGCACCACGGCCAGCACGGTGGTAAAGGTCAGGCTCGCGGACACCTGCGGCAGCCGGTCTTCGCCGGCGCGGCGCACGACATAGCGCGCCAGTGCGCGGACCTTCTGCAGGTTCCATTCCCTGCGCAGACGGGCAACGCGGGTACCAAGCATGCGGCAGCAATCTCCTCGTGGATGGATGGATCGATTTGAACGTTGGCAGCGCCGGCGGGCGGACGGGCATCTGCCGGGATGCGGAAGCGGCGCTTCGCGGGGGAGCGCGCGCGGGGGCACATCTATAATACGCGCATTGCCTGCGGCACCCGCCGCCTCCTTCCGGCAGCGCCGGCCATCCCGCTCCATGACCGACATCCTCGTCCTGTATTACAGCCGCCACGGCAGCACCCGCAAACTCGCCGAACTGATCGCCCACGGCATCGACAGCGTCCCCGGCGCCCAGGCGCGCCTGCGCACGGTGCCGCCGGTCTCGACCGTGTGCGAGGCCACCGCCCCCGACATCCCCGCCGACGGCCCACCCTATGCCGAGCTGCGCGACCTGGAAGAGTGCGCGGGCCTCGCGCTGGGCAGCCCCACGCGCTTTGGCAACATGGCCGCGCCGGTCAAATACTTCCTGGACGGCACCGTGGCCCAGTGGCTGTCGGGCGCGCTGACCGGCAAGCCCGCCTGCGTGTTCACCGCCACCGGCAGCCTGCACGGCGGCCAGGAGACCACCCTGCTGTCGATGATGCTGCCGCTGCTGCACCACGGCATGCTGATCATGGGCCTGCCCTATTCCGAGAAGGGCCTGATGACGACCGCCTCGGGCGGCACGCCGTACGGCCCGAGCCACCATGCCTATGTCGACAATCGCGGCCCCATCACCGAGGACGAATCGGCGCTGGCGATGGCCATGGGCCGACGCCTGGCGCAAGCCGCGCTGCGCCTGTCCGGAGCGCAGGCATGAACGCGCCCGCCGACAGCGACAGCGCGCTGCACAGCCCCTGGCTGCATCGGATCAGCGCGGGCAGCCTGGTGGCGCTGATGGTGCTGTGCATCGCCTGGGAATGGTTCCTGGCGCCGCTGCGTCCGGGCGGCTCGTGGCTGATCATCAAGTTCTTGCCGCTGCTACTGCCGCTGCGCGGCGTGCTGACGCGCAACCGCTACACCATGCAGTGGTCGTCGATGCTGATCCTGCTGTTCTTCACCGAGGGCATCGTGCGCGCCACCAGCGACCGCGGCTTCTCCGCGACGCTGGCCTGGGTGGAGGTGGCACTGACGCTGGTGTTCTTCACCAGCACCATCCTGTACCTGCGGCCGTACAAGCGCCGCGCCCGAGCGGCCGCCAAGGCAGCGCCGCAAAAGCGCTGAGCCGGCGCTCCCCACGAATCGATTTCCCGCCCATGACCTCGTCCCAAGATTCCTTACTCGCCCTGTGTCGCGCCGCGCTGGGCCCGCAGCACGTGCTGACCCAGGCCGCCGACAAGGCCCCCTACCTGACCGACTGGCGCAAGCGCTACAGCGGCGAGGCGCTGGCCGTGCTGCGCCCCGGCACCACCGAGGAAGTCGCGGCCGCGGTCCATGCCTGCCATGCGCACAAGGTCGCGGTGGTGCCGCAGGGCGGCAATACCGGCCTGTGCGGCGGCGCCACGCCGGCGGCCGGGCGCGATGCGGTGGTGCTGTCGCTGCAACGGCTCAACCGCATCCGCCAGGTCGATCCGCTCAACAACACCATCACCGTCGAAGCCGGCGTGGTGCTGCAGCACCTGCAGGGCGTGGCGCGCGAGCACGGCCGGCTGTTTCCGCTGAGCCTGGCGGCCGAGGGCAGCTGCACCATTGGCGGCAACCTGTCAACCAATGCCGGCGGCACCGCAGTGCTGCGCTATGGCAATACGCGCGAGCTGTGCCTGGGGCTGGAGGTGGTGACGCCGACGGGCGACACCTGGCATGGCCTGCGCGGCCTGCGCAAGGACAACACCGGCTATGACCTGCGCGACCTGTATATCGGCGCCGAAGGCACGCTCGGCATCATCACCGCCGCCGTGATGAAGCTGTTCCCGCTGCCGCGCGCCTCGGTCACCGCGCTGGCCGCGGTGCAGAGCCCGCGCGCCGCGCTGGCGCTGCTGGCGATCGCGCAGTCGCATGCGGGTGCAATGCTGACCGGCTTCGAGCTGATGTCGGCGCGCTGCATGGCGCTGGTGACGCAGCACTACCCCCAGCTGCGCTACCCGTTCGCCGACATCCACCCGCAGCTGGTGCTGATGGAGCTGTCCGACAGCGAGGGCGAAGCCCACGCGCGCGGCATCTTCGAAACGCTGATGAACGCCGCCTTCGACGCCGGCGTGGTGCTTGACGCCGTGGTGGCCGAGTCGGTGCAGCAGTCGCGCGATTTCTGGAACCTGCGCGAGCATATCCCGCTGGCGCAGGTCGAGGACGGCAAGAACATCAAGCACGATATCGCCGTGCCGGTCTCGCGCGTGGCGGACTTCATCGAGACCACCGACGCGCTGCTGCAGAACGCCTTCCCCGGCGCGCGCATGGTGACCTTCGGCCACCTTGGCGATGGCAACCTGCACTACAACGTATCGCCGCCGGAAGGCGTCGACCATGACGCCTTCCTGGCCAACCAGGACCAGGTCAACCGCATCGTGCACGACAGCGTGCGCTCGCACTGCGGCTCGATCTCCGCCGAGCATGGCGTGGGCCAGCTCAAGCGCGAAGAACTGCAGCACTACAAGAGCGAGGTCGAGCTGGCGCTGATGCGCGCGATCAAGGGCGCGCTCGACCCGCTGGGGCTGATGAACCCGGGCAAGGTACTCTGAGCACGCTCACGCGCTCACTTACGCGCCGCGCGCCAGCTCCGCGCGGATATGGTCCGCAACGCGCTCGAGCAGCTGGTCGAGATGGCCGCGCAGCCGGGCAAACCCGTCATGCGGCACGAAGCGCGCCTCGTCCAGGTACAGCGCGCGGTTGATTTCGATCTGCAGGCTGTAGCGCCCGCGCGCCGGGTCCGAATACGCCGACACTAGTTCCGCGCCCTTGTACGGCCAGTTGATGCCGACATGCTGCCGATCCGCATGTGCTGGACGCCGCCGGCCGCAACCTGTGGGGCCACACCAGGACGGCGAGCACGTAGCCGACCTGCGCAGCGTGCTGGTGCAACGCAACGGCTGAACGGAGACCCACATGAGCAAACTGAGCTTCGACCAGGTCAAGGTTGGGCGACACGCTGCCACCGCTGACGCTGGAACCGGTCAACCGCACCACGCTGGCACTGTTCGCCGGCGCGTCGAACGACCACAACGCCATCCACATCGACATCGACTACGCGCGCAAGGCCGGCATGCCCGACGTGTTTGCGCACGGCATGCTGTCGATGGCCCACCTCGGCCGCCTGCTGACGCAGTGGGTCGCCAGGCGCCTGGCACGCGAAGGCGCGCGCCTGGTCATCAACGACCTCGACGCCGAACCGGCACAGCAGACGGTGGAGGAGCTGAAGGCGATGGGCGTGGAAGCGGTGGCGGCGTGCGTGGGCAACGTGACCGCGCCGGATTTTGCCGACCGCTTCATCAACACGGCGATGAGCAATTTCAAGAGCATCGACATCATCGTCAACAACGCCGGCTTCACCTGGGACGACGTGGTGCAGAAGATGAGCGACGAGCAGTGGTACGCCATCCTGGATTGCCACATGACCGCCCCGTTCCGCATCCTGCGCGCCGCCTACCCGCATATCAAGGCGCTGGCGGCTGCCGACAAGGATGCCGGCCGCGAGGTGTACCGCCTGCAAGGGCCCCGCGGGGCCCTTTTTCTCATCTTACCCGCGCGGGCTGCCGGACGCCGCCATGTTGCCGAAGCGTCCGCTGCTGAAGTCCTGGAAGGCCTGCGCGATTTCTGCCTCGGTATTCATCACGAACGGACCGTGGCCGACGATGGGTTCGTCGATCGGCTCGCCGCTGAGCAGCAGCACCACCGCGTCGCTGCCCGCCTCCAGTGTGACACCGTCACCGGCTCCGTCCAGCACCACCATCTCGGCATCACGGACCGTGGCTTCGGCATTGACGGTGACGCGGCCGCGCAGCACCACCAGCGCGGTATGCCAGCCGTCGGGCAGCGGCAGCCTGGCCGCGCCGCCCTGCTGCAGGCGCATGTCCCACACGTGCATCGGCGTGAAAGTGCGGGCCGGGCCGGCCTTGCCGCCGTACTCGCCCGCGATCACGCGCACGCTGCCCGCGCCATCGGGCAGCGCCACCTCGGGAATATCGCTGTCGACGATGGCCTGGTAGCCGGGCGCGGTCATCTTGTCGCGGGCGGGCAGGTTGACCCACAGTTGCACCATTTCCAGCGCGCCGCCGCTGCGGCTGAAGTCCGGCGAATGGAACTCCTCATGCAGGATGCCCGCTCCCGCGGTCATCCACTGCACATCGCCGGGCCCGATCACGCCGCCCTGCCCGGTCGAATCGCGGTGCGCGACTTCGCCCTTGTAGACGATCGTCACCGTCTCGAAGCCCCGGTGCGGATGCTGGCCCACGCCGCGTGGCGCCTGCGTCGGCGTAAAGTCCGCCGGGCCGGCGTAGTCCAGCAGCAGGAACGGGCTGAGCTGCCTGCCATGGCTCTGGTAAGAGAACATCGAACGCACCGGAAAGCCGTCTCCGACCCAGTGCGAACGCGGTGCGCTGTAGACACCCAGGATGCGCTTCATGTCGATCTCCGGAAGTGCCGGCCGGGACAGCCCGCGATGCGCGGGATCTTGCCGAGGCGGCCGGCGCCAGTTGATGGATCGATCATAGGTGTCGCGTGCCAGGTGCGGTAGACAGCGCCGGCGCATCGCAGCGTTCTGCCGCTGGAACGATGCCCCCGGCACCGCTTACGGCTGGCCGGCCATGCCGCATCAGCCCGCGCCGGCGCTGCGCTTGCGCAGCAGGTAGCGCTGTGTTCCGTCCATCACGCACACGTCGTTCTGGTTGCGCACCTCGGACCGCATCGCCAGCACGCCGGTGGTGCGCCCCGGCACCAGCTCGCTGACCGTGAGGCTGCTGTACAGGGTATCGCCAACGTAGACCGGGGCAAGGAAACGGCTGCTCTGCTCGATAAAGCCCTTCAGCGATTCCTCGACCATATGCGGGAACAAGCCCGCCCCTGCCGCAGTCTGGATCACGACCTGGAAGCCGTGCGCAAGCATGTGCGGCATGCCGTGCGCGCGGCAATATTCGACGTCGTAGTGGACCGGATGGTTGTCGCCGCTGGCCAGCTGGAAGGCGGCGAACAGCGCGTCGGTCATGGTGCGGGACGGCAGGTTGAAGCGCTCGCCGAGCTCGAAATCCTCGAAATAGCGTTGCGGGCAAAGCTGGTAGGCCTTCATCGGTTCTCCTTATTGCGTGGTATCGCTTGCGGTCCGCCGGGGATTCCGGTCATTCCGCCTTCATGTTGGTAGCAACGGCCACGCGCTTCCACTTGTCCAGTTCGGCACGCAGGAAATCGCGCAGGCCCTGCGGCGTCGGCTTGATTTCCAGCACCAGGCCAAGCTCGTAGGCCTTGCCCTGCAGCGCCGGATCGCCGAGCGCCTCGCCAAGCGTCGCCGAGAGCTTCTCGATCACCGCGGGCGGTGTCTGGACCGGCGCGAACACGGCGTTCCAGGTGTAAGCCTCATAGCCGGTGACGGTTTCGGCGATCGCGGGCGTGTCCTTTGTCTGCGGCAGCCGCCTGGCCATCGACGTCCCCAGCAGCCGCACCGTGTCCGCGCGCACCTGCGCCAGGCCGGTCGGCGCGCTATCGATCATGAATTCGACATGGCCGCCGATCAGGTCGGCCATGGCCGGCGCGCTGCCGCGATACGGCACGTGCACGGCGCGGGTGCCCGCGGTGTAGTTCAGCAGTTCGCCGGCCAGGTGCGGGGCGCTGCCGACACCGGCCGAGCCATAGTTGACCTTCCCCGGGCGCGACTTCAGGTAGGCGATGAATTCCGGCAGCGTCCGGGCTGGCACGTTCTTGTTGACCACCAGCACCAGCGGCGCGCGCGCCGCCAGCCCGACGGGCGCGAAATCCTCCACCGTGCGATACGGCAGCCGTGCGTGAATGCTCGGGTTGACGGCATGCGCGACCGTGGTCAGCAGCAGCGTGTAGCCGTCCGGTGCGGCCTTGGCCGCGGCTTCCGTGCCGACGATGGTGCCCGCGCCCGAACGGTTCTCGACCACCACCGCGGTGTTGAGCTTGCTGCCCCAGCTGGCCGCCAGGGAGCGCGCGAAGGTGTCGGTCGGCCCGCCGGCGGCATAGGGCACGATCAGCCGCACCGGTCGCGCGGGGTAGTCGGCCTGTGCCGCTGCCGGCGGCACGCACGCCAGCAATGCCGCGGCGCTGCCCAGCGCGGTGGCGATCCTGCGCAAGTTTGAAGTCATGTCGGTCTCCTGGTCCTGTTTCCGGCATCGCCATGGACTGGCTGCCGCGACGAGCGGAAATATAAAATCCGATCTTCAGAACACACCAGTCGAAAGCGCCACGGGTCCCGTTAGAAATCTTCTAAAGCGCCCGCCGGCGTGGCTGGAAACCGGAGACAAGCATGCGTTTCGAACTGACCGACCTGCGCGTATTCCTTGCCATCGCACAGGCCAGGAGCGTCACCGGCGGCGCCTCGGATGTGCACCTGACGGCGCCTTCGGCCAGCTACCGTCTCAAGAACCTGGAACAGGCGATGGGCGTGCCGCTGTTCAACCGCACGCAGAAAGGCATGGCGCTGACCCCGGCCGGCGAAACGGTATTGCGCTACGCGCAGGCCATCATGGAAAACGTGGAGCGCCTGCAGCGCGAGATGCAGCGCCATACCGACGGCATCGAAGGGCATATCCGGGTCTACGCCAACAGCAGCACCATGGCCAGCCTGCCGGCGGCACTGAGCCGCTTCCTGGCGGCCTATCCCAACGTCAATGTCGACCTTGAAGAGCACCTGAGCGAAGACAGCGTGCGCGCAGTGATCGAAGACCGCGCCGACGTCGGCCTGGTGGCGGGCGCCATCGACCTGCGCGGGCTGGAGTTCATCCGCTACGGCGTCGACGAACTGATGTTCGTGGTGCCGGCACGGCACCCGCTGGGCATGCTGGACATGGTCAGCCTGGCGCAGGCGCTCGAACATGACCTGGTGACGGTCGGCAGCAAGAGCAGCAACTTCCTGTTCCTGGCCGACATGGCGGCACGGGCCGGCATCAAGCCGCGCGTGCGCGTGCATGCGCCCGACTTTGCCGCGGCCATGCGCTGCGTGCAGGAAGGTGCCGGCATTTCGCTGGTGCCGCGTTCCGTGGCGGGCCCGCTGATCGCGCAGGGGACGGTGGAAGGCGTGGCACTGGATGAAGCGTGGGCGCGGCGCGAGCAGCGCATCGTGGTGCGCAGCCAGAAAGCGCTGCCGGCCTATACGCGGGACTTTATCCGCTACGTTGCCGAATGGGGAACGCCCGAGGCGGCATAGCAGGCGGGACGATCGCAGCGTTTGAAACGCTCGAACAGGCCTTAGGAAATATCGACTATCCCGGCAGGTAGCACCGTTCCTATACTGGCTCGCCCCGGCCCGCGTGCCGTCCAGAACACTACAGCTTCCCGCCATGCAAACCTCTCAACGCCCGCTCGATGGCATCACTGTCCTGGCGCTCGAGCACGCCGTCGCCGCGCCCTTCGCCAGCCGCCAGCTCGCCGATCTCGGCGCGCGCGTCATCAAGGTGGAACGCCCCGTCGTCGGCGATTTCGCGCGCGATTACGACCACACCGTGCACGGACAGTCGTCGTTCTTCGTCTGGGCCAACCGCGGCAAGGAAAGCCTGGCGCTCGACCTGAAGAAACCGGAGGCAAAGGCCGTGGTGCGGAAGCTGCTTGCCGGGGCCGACGTCCTTATCCAGAACCTGGCCCCTGGTGCGGCCCAGCGCATGGGGCTGGACTTCACATCATTGCATGAGGATTTTCCGCGCCTGATCGTTTGCGATATCTCCGGCTACGGCGACAGCGGCCCGTACCGCGACAAGAAGGCCTACGACCTGCTGATCCAGGCGGCGGCCGGCCTGATCTCGGTGACCGGCACCGACGGCGCGCCGTCGCGCACCGGCATCTCGATCGCCGACATCGCCGCGGGCATGTATGCCTATACCGGCATCCTCTCGGCGCTGCTGCAGCGCGGCCGCACCGGCACCGGCATGCGCGTCGAAGTCACCATGCTGGAGGCGCTCGGCGAATGGATGTCGTACCCCCTGAACTTCGCCCACTACGGCGGCACGCCGCCTGCGCGCAATGGCGTGGCGCACCCCGGCATCGCACCCTATGGGCAGTACCAGACCGGCGACGGCGCCAGCGTGATCTTCGGCCTGCAGAACGAGCGCGAATGGCAGCGCTTCTGCGTGGAGGTGCTGGAAGACTCCGCGCTGGCGGCGGACGAGCGCTTCAGCTCAAACCTGCAGCGCGTCGCCAATCGTGCCGAGCTGGACCAGGAGATCGGCCGGCATCTGCGCGGCATGACTCGCGAACAACTGGTCGAGCGGCTCGATCGCGGCGGGATCGCCAACTCGCCGTTGAACGACATGCACGACCTCTGGCGCCACCCGCAACTCGCCGCGCGCGATCGCTGGCGCAACGTGCGCACGCCGGGTGGCATGGTGCAGGCCTTGTTGCCGCCGGCGACGCTGTCGGGCGTGGCCGCATGCATGGGCGATGTGCCTTCCGTGGGCGAGCATTCCGTCGCCGTGCTGCGATTGATCGGGATGCCTGATGCGGAGATCGAGGCCCTGGCGGCAGCGGGCGCCATCTGAGGCGCCAGGCGCGCAGGCGGCAGCCGCAGCGGCTGCCTGCCCTCTTCCAGCGCGTTGCCGCCTTACTTGGCGAACAACGACGACAGGTCGGCGAAGGCCTTGATCTCCAGCGCGTTACCCGACGGGTCCAGGAAGAACATGGTGGCCTGCTCGCCAGGCTCGCCCTTGAAGCGGATGTGGGGTTCGATGATGAACTCGACGCCTGCAGCGCGCAGTTTTTCTGCCATCGCCTCCCATTCGGGAATCGATAGCACCGCGCCGAAGTGCCGCACCGGCACCTGGTCGCCATCGACCGCGCTGGTCTTGCTGTGGCCGACTTCCTCCGGCGCCAGGTGCGCCACGATCTGGTGGCCGAAGAAGTTGAAATCGATCCAGTCAGGCGAGCTGCGCCCTTCCGGGCAGCCGAGCAGCCCGCCATAGAATGCGCGCGCCTCGGCAAGGTCGCGCACGGGAAAGGCGAGATGGAAGGGAGGAATGCGGGGGGCGGTAGTAGTCATGGGCTCGGGCTGAGTGAAGCCTAGTGGGGAATAAATCTGGCGGCGGCTCTTGAGGCCTGTAACCAGGGCCTGCAACCAGGGCCTGCAACCGCCATCGTCCGCTTAGTCTAAGCATCGCCATTCACCATGAAAAGCGATATATTTTTGCCCTGAGCAACAATTATTTCGATCTATCGCGATGCTGCGCGAACTTCAGACTTTCCTCGCGGTGGTCCGCTACGGCACCTTTGCCAACGCGGCCGCCCATATCGGGCTGACGCAATCGGCGGTCAGCGCACAGATCCAGCGGCTGGAACAGGAACTGGGCTTTGCACTGTTCGATCGCACGGGCCGCGCGGCCGTGCTCAATGCCGATGGCCGCGAAACGCTGGCGGTTGCCGAAGAACTGATGGCCGTGTATGCCAGGCTCGGCCGCCATGCGGGCAGCCCGCGCACCGGGCTGGTCCGCATCGGCGCCATCGCATCGGTCCATGTCTCGTTCCTTGCCGATGCGCTGGCCAGCTTCCGGCATGAGATGCCGGGATACCGAATCAAGCTGGTGCCGGGCGTGTCGCTGAACCTGCTGGGCCAGGTCGATTCGGGCGAAATCGATATCGCGGTGATGATCAGGCCGCCGTTCGCGTTGCCTTCCGACCTGCAGTGGCGCACGCTGCTGGCCGAACCGTTCGTGCTGCTGGTCCCTCGCGCCCAAGGCAAGCGGCCATGGCGCGAGTTGCTGGAGAGCGAGCCGTTTATCCGCTATGACCGCGGCTCGTTTGGCGGGCGCGTGGTCGACCAGTTCCTGCGCCGTGCGCGTATCCCGGTCAGGGACGCGATCGAACTGGACGACTTGCAGGGCATCGCGCAGCTGGTGCAGCGCGGCCTTGGCGTCGCGCTGGTGCCGATCACCGGCACGACGGCATGGCCGAAAGGCGTGGCGGCGCTCAGCCTCGGCGATGACACCTTCCATCGCGAGATCGGGCTGGTGGAGCGTCCGCACCATAGCCGCCAGGCGGCGGCCACGCTGCTGGCGCAACGCATCGCGCAGGCTGCGCAGAGCATGGCGCGGGCGCTGCCCTGACGCCGCGCTGCCGCGGCGCCAGCCACGTCACTGCGCCGGCTTCAGCTCGATCAGCAGGTCCTTCGCCGCCACCCGGTCGCCCTGCTTCACATGCACCACGGCGATCTCGCAGTCGCGGTCGGCGGCGATATGGGTTTCCATCTTCATCGCCTCCAGCGCCAGCAGCGTCGTGCCCGCGGCCACGCGCTGCCCCGGTTGCACGGCCACGGTCACGATCGAACCCGGCATCGGCGCGGCGATATGCAGCGGATTGTCGGGCTCGGCCACCGGACGGCTCTGGCGCGCGGATGCCGCCTGCGTGGTGATGCGCTGCTCGACCAGCGCCGTGCGCGATTGCCCGTTCAGCTCGAACTGGACCTTGATGCGGCCTTCCTCCGCATCGGGATGCGTGCCCTGCAGCGAGACCAGCAGCGTCTTGCCCGCGGCGATGTCGATGGCCACTTCTTCCTGCGGCTGCAGGCCGTACAGGAATGCCGGCGTCGGCACCACCGAGGTGTCGCTGTAGTTGCGCACATGCGCGTGGTAGTCCACCGCCTGCTTCGGGTACATCAGATAAGACGCCAGCTGGCGGTCGTCGAGCGGCTCCTCGCAGGCCGCTTCCGCGGCGGCACGCGCGGCATCGAGGTTGACCGGCGGAATCTGGTCGCCGGGCCGGTACGGAGCGGGCGGTTCGCCGCGCAGCACCTTGCGCGACAGTCCCGCGGGAAAGCCGTCGGGCGGGAAGCCCAGCTCGCCCTTGAACAGCGACACCACCGACTCGGGGAAAGCGATTTCCTTGCCCGGGTCGCACACGTCCGCGGCGCTCATGTCATTGGCCACCATCATCAGGGCCAGGTCGCCGACCACCTTGGAGGTCGGCGTCACCTTGACGATATCGCCGAACATCTGGTTGACCTCGGCGTATGCCTGCGACACCTCGGTCCAGCGATGCTCGATGCCGAGCGAGCGCGCCTGCTCGCGCAGGTTGGTGTACTGGCCGCCGGGCATCTCGTGGCGGTACACGTCGGCGGTGCCGGCGCGGATCTCGGATTCGAACGGCGCGTAGTAGCGGCGCACCCCTTCCCAGTACATCGAGGCTTCGTGCAGGCGCTCCAGGCTCAGGCCCGGATCGCGCTCGCTGCCGGCCAGCGCCGCGGCGATGCTCGACAGGTTGGGCTGCGAGGTCAGCCCGCTCATGGCGTCGAGCGCGCCGTCCACCGCATCGCAGCCGGCCTCGATCGCCGCCAGCGCCGACGCTGCCGAGATGCCGCTGGTGTCGTGCGTATGGAAATGCACCGGCAGCCCGGTCTCTTCCTTGAGCGCCTTGACCAGCGCGGCCGCCGCCTGCGGACGGCAGATGCCCGCCATGTCCTTGATGCCCAGCACATGCACACCCGCTTGCTGCAGCTCGCGCGCGATGCCGACGTAGTACTTCAGGTCGTACTTGGCGCGCGACTTGTCGAACAGGTCGCCGGTATAGCAGATGGCGCCTTCGCACAGCGCGCCGCTTTCACCGACCGCATCGATCGCCACGCGCATGTTGCGCACCCAGTTGAGCGAATCGAACACGCGGAACACGTCCACGCCGGCGCTGGCGGCCTGGCGCACGAAGAAGCGCACGACGTTGTCCGCGTAGTTGGTGTAGCCGACGGCGTTGGAGCCGCGCAGCAGCATCTGGAACAGCACGTTGGGCACGCGCTCGCGCAATTGCTCCAGGCGCTGCCACGGGTCTTCCTTGAGGAAGCGCAGCGCCACGTCGAAGGTCGCGCCGCCCCAGCACTCCAGCGAGAACAGCTGCGACAGCTCGCGTGCATAGAACGGCGCGATCGGCAGCATGTCGGCGGTGCGCATGCGCGTGGCAAAGAGCGACTGGTGCGCGTCGCGCATAGTGGTGTCGGTCAGCAGCACCTGCTTCTGCTCGAGCATCCAGCGCGAGAACTTCTCGGCGCCAAGCTCGCGCAGGCGGTCGCGCGTGCCGTACGGCAGCGGCTTGCTGTTGTCGACCGCGGGCAGCACCGCTGCCGGCAGCGGCAACGGCGGCAGCGTGCGGCCGGCCATTTCCGGGTGCCCGTTGACGCAGATCTCGCCGAGATAGCGCAGCAGCTTGGTGGCACGGTCCAGGCGCTTGGTGAATTCAAGCAGCTCCGGCGTCTTGTCGATAAAGCGCGTGGTGACGTCGCCGGCGCGGAACGCCGGATGGTTGATGACGTTCTCCAGGAACTGTAGGTTGGAGGCCACGCCGCGGATGCGGAACTCGCGCAGCGCGCGGTCCATGCGGCGGATCGACTCGGGCGCGGTCGGCGCCCAGGTAGTGACCTTGACCAGCAGCGAGTCGTAGTACGGCGTAATTACCGCGCCACCATAGGCGGTGCCGGCATCCAGCCGCACGCCGAAGCCGGCGGCGCTGCGATACGCGGTGAGACGGCCGTAGTCTGGCAGGAAGCCGTTCTCGGGATCCTCGGTCGTGATCCGGCACTGCAGCGCGTGGCCGTTCAGATGGATATCCTGCTGGACCGGCACGCCCGCGGCGCGCACGACGATGTCGCCGTTCTCGTTGCGCGTGTTCTCGGTCATGCCGAGATAGCCGCCTTCCGTGATCCGGATCTGCGCCTTGACGATATCGACGCCGGTGACCATCTCGGTGACCGTGTGCTCGACCTGGATGCGCGGATTGACTTCGATGAAATAGAACTGGCCGGAATCGGCGTCCATCAGGAACTCGACCGTGCCGGCATGGGAATACCCGACCGCGCGCATCAGCCGCATCGCCGCCTCGCACAGCTCGGCACGGCCGGCATCGTCAAGGTACGGCGCGGGCGCGCGCTCCACCACCTTCTGGTTGCGGCGCTGCACGGTACAGTCGCGCTCGTACAGGTGCACCAGGTTGCCATGCGTGTCGCCGAGCGCCTGCACTTCGACGTGGCGCGCGTTGCGCACCAGCTTCTCGACATAGACCTCGTCGTTGCCGAACGCGGCCAGCGCCTCGCGCCGCGCCGCGGCCAGCGAGCCTTCCAGGTCCTGCTCGCTCTCCAGGATGCGCATGCCGCGCCCGCCGCCGCCCCAGCTGGCCTTGAGCATCAGCGGATAGCCGATGCCCGCGGCCAGGCGCTTGCAGGCCTCCAGGTCGTGCGGCAGCGGATCAGTGGCCGGCATCACCGGCACGCCCGCCTCGATCGCCGCATTGCGTGCTGCCACCTTGTTGCCGAGCCGGCGCATGACCTCGGGCGACGGGCCGATCCAGCGGATGCCGGCATCGATCACGGCCTGCGCGAAGTCCGGATTCTCCGACAGGAAGCCATAGCCCGGATGGATCGCATCGACCTTCGCATGGCGCGCGATGCGCAGGATGTCTTCGATATCGAGATAGGCCGCCAGCGGCTTCTTGCCCTCGCCGACCAGGTAGCTCTCGTCGGCCTTGAAGCGATGGAGGGCGAGGCGGTCTTCCTTGGAGTAGATCGCCACGGTCCGGATATTCATCTCAGCGGCGGCCCGCATGACGCGGATCGCGATCTCGGAACGGTTGGCAATCAGCAGCGATTTGATGGGAGCGTAGTTCATGGCACGCACAAGGAAACTGAGGGCAACCGAGACGCCGCGCAGGCAGCACGGCGGCTCGGGTCATTCGAAGGGACCGCGCCACGGCAGGTGCCGTGGGCGGCGGCTAGTCGAAATGCGCAAACTGCGCAAACGGGCTGTGTGAATCCATCCAGTCGTCATGCCTGGCCACGGCCGCCCAGGCCCAGTTGGTACGCTGTGGCGCCGGCTTGCCGCCGCAACGATCGTCGTGGTGGCGGCCGGCACGTGGCTGGCTGTCATCTGCGGCAAGCGCGCGGCTTTCTGCGCCAGCTGCGCCGGCTGCATTCGTTCCGTAGTACATCGCGGTGCATTCCTGTTCAAGACCAAGGGCGCCTGCCCTGCAACGCAATGCGATCGTCGGGTCACGGCAGCTTTGCCGGCACGACGGCTGGACGTGCGGCGGGTCTCGGAGCGCAAAAAGCGGGCCATACCGGATTTGGTTGATTTGCGAGGATTTCGCGCCGCAAACCCGGCATACGGGTTTCAGAATTGAAACCCCGGATTTCATCACTGCGCATAACCCTATCCCGGGCGGGGTTCCGTCGACGTGGCCCGGGCACGCCGGCCGCTGCCGTTTTACAATACGCGTCGAAGTGGATCATTGCGTTCCCGTGATCCGCCGCCTTTGCCGGTAACTGCCGACAGGCGCACATGTCCGGTCACCATCCTCCCCGGCGGCTTGCCCGCGGGCCTTGGCGTTTCCTCCGATGAGCAACCTCTACCAGCAATCCATCCTCTCCGTTCACCACTGGACCGACACGCTGTTCAGCTTCACCTGCACGCGCGACCCGGGTTTCCGCTTCGAAAACGGCCAGTTCGCCATGGTCGGCCTGGAAGTCAATGGCCGCCCGCTGCTGCGTGCCTACAGCATCGCCAGCGCCAACTATGAAGAAACCCTGGAATTCTTCAGCATCAAGGTGCCGGATGGCCCCCTGACGTCGCGCCTGCAACACCTGCGCGAAGGCGACCAGATTTTTGTCGGCAAGAAGCCCACCGGCACGCTGCTGGTCGAAAACCTGCTGCCCGGCAAGACCCTGTGGCTGCTGGCCACCGGCACCGGCCTGGCCCCGTTCCTGTCGATCATCCGCGATCCCGAGGTGTATGCCCGCTACGACAAGATCGTGCTGACCCACACCTGCCGCTATGTCGATGAACTGGCCTACCAGCAACTGCTGAACGAGCACCTGCCCGAGCACGAGTACCTGGGCGAGATGGTGCGCGAAAAGCTGGTTTATTTCCCCACCGTCACGCGCGAAGACTTCCACACGCGCGGCCGCATCACCGAGCTGATCGAGTCGGGCGAACTGTTCGAGCGCCTGGGCGTGCCCCCGTTCTCGACCGAGAACGACCGCCTGATGCTGTGCGGCAGCCCCGACATGCTCAAGGAAATCCGCGTCATGCTGGAAGAGCGCGGCTTCGAGGAAGGCAATATGAGCGAGCCCGGCCACTTCGTGCTCGAGAAGGCCTTCGTCGGCTAAGCGCCGGCACTTCGCAGGCGCAGGCCTGCTGCCTGCGGGTCGTCGCGCCCGCAGGTCCTTCCCGCCTATTCGAAGCGCTCCGTGAGCACCATTGCCTCAACCTGGCGCTTCTTCCAGAACAGATGGTTGATGCGCGGCTGCAGCATCCGCAGCGCGGCGTCCTCTACCGCGTTGAAATGCACCGCCACCGCCGGGCGCGAGCCATCCCCCGGCAGTCGCTCGAGCTCGTCGAACGCCGGGAAGCCGTAGCGGATGAGGAAGTCGCGGATCTCGTCGTCGGTGGTTTCCATATCGACGTTCGAAAGCATCAGCACACTCATTGGCTTCTCCTGAAGTCCTGGAAGCCCTTGCGGGCATGTCCCTGAACTAGGTTTATGGCAGGCAAGGCCAGAACGCAAATCGTGGCCCGGGCGGCGTGCCATCGCCCTTCCCAGCCCCGACAGGCGGCTCCGCCCTGCCGGCACCGGCGCCATCGGATTCTGGCAATTCCGGGCGCGGCACATATGATGGTTCTAGGAAGCCGGCCGGCTGCCCGGCAATCGAGGAGGGACAACATGCCGATATCGACAAGATGGCTGCTGACCGGCTTGCTGGCACTGGGCAGCGTCGCGACAGCCCTGGCACAGCAATCCCCGCCGAAGGGGGGCGCCGCAGGTGCCATTTCGGAAGCCGTGCAGGAAGGCGCCAATCCCTACCGCCCGCCGTCGGCTCCCACACTCGACCCCGACCAGATCACGCGCGACAAATGCGAATCGCTGAAAGAGCAGTTCAACGCCACGCCGAAGAAGCGCACGTACCAGTCGACCACCTCGGCGACGCAGAACGCGCAGGGCCGGCCGATTCCGAAGGTCGAGCGCGACAAGTCGCGCAAGGAGCTGCAGCAGGCGTATCGGGATAATTGCACGTAGCGGTGCATGACGGCGCCGGCAGGTCGATGCAGCGGGCCACAGGGAACGGCGCGGCGAATATCGGATCGGCAAATATCGGCGCCACAAAAAACGCGCCACAAAAAACAAAACCCCGGAAGACCGCGATCTTCCGGGGTTCCGCCGCCAATACAGATGTAGTGGCGGAGACGGAGGGATTCGAACCCTCGATCCAGGTTTTGGCCCGGATGCTCCCTTAGCAGGGGAGTGCCTTCGACCTCTCGGCCACGTCTCCCAAACTTGCGTTGTGTGAGGGAGCCACACAACGAAGCGCGTATTCTAGCGACGCCACGCGGGTTGGTCAATGAAAAATCGATGACTCAACACAAAATCTGCAGCGCCGCCAGAAAATGCTTACGAACGGATCACGCCTGTTCCAGTTCGAAGGCCTTGTGCAGGGCGCGCACGGCCAGTTCCATGTACTTCTCGTCGATCAGCACCGAGATCTTGATTTCCGAGGTGGAGATCATCTGGATGTTGATGCCCTCTTCCGACAGCGTGCGGAACATCTTGCTGGCGATGCCCACGTGCGAACGCATGCCAACGCCCACCACCGACACCTTCGACACCTTCGGGTCGCCCGACACGCTGCCGGCGCCGATATGCGTCTTCACGCCGTCGTCCAGGATCGCCAGCGCGCGCTGGTAGTCGGCGCGCGGCACGGTGAAGGTGAAATCGGTCTTGCCGTCGACGGACTGGTTCTGGATGATCATGTCGACGTCGATGTTGGCGTCGGCGATCGGGCCCAGGATCTGGTAGGCGATGCCCGGCTTGTCCGGCACGCCCAGAACGGTGATCTTGGCCTCGTCACGGGCAAAGGCGATGCCGGAGATGACGGCTGCTTCCATTTCAGACTCTTCCTCAAAAGTGATCAGCGTGCCCGAGTGCATTTCCTGCTCGAGCGGCATAAGCGGGTCGGTCAGCGACGACAGCACGCGGGTCTTCACGCGGTACTTGCCGGCGAATTCCACCGAGCGGATCTGCAGCACCTTGGAGCCGAGGCTGGCCATTTCCAGCATTTCCTCGAAGGTGATCTGGTCCAGGCGGCGGGCGTCCTCGACCACGCGCGGGTCGGTGGTGTACACGCCGTCGACATCGGTGTAGATCAGGCACTCGTCGGCTTCGATCGCGGCGGCGATGGCCACGGCCGAGGTGTCCGAGCCGCCGCGGCCCAGCGTGGTGATGTTGCCGTCGTCGTCGATGCCCTGGAATCCGGTGATCACGACCACGCGGCCGGCGTCGAGGTCGCCGAGGATGCGCTCGTCGTCGATCGATTCGATACGCGCCTTGGTGTACGACGAGTCGGTCTTCACCGGCACTTGCCAGCCGGTGTAGCTGACCGCGTCGATGTTCTCGCCGTGCAGGGCGATAGCCAGCAGTGCCACGCTGGCCTGCTCGCCGGTGGAGGCGAGCATGTCCAGTTCACGCGGATTGGGCTGCGGCGAAATTTCCTTGGCGAGTCCCAGCAGGCGATTGGTCTCGCCCGACATGGCCGAAGGCACCACGACTACGCGGTGACCGGCGCGGTGCCACTTGGCAACGCGCTTGGCGACATTCTTGATGCGTTCCGTGGAACCCATCGAAGTGCCGCCGTATTTGTGAACGATGAGAGCCATCTTCTTGTCGACGCCAGCGATTGTGCAAAGCCCTTGAAAATACACGAACAAGGCTTGTCAGGCAAGGCGAAGCCGAGGTTTGCGGGCTTTCCCGATGTGATCGACGCGCTTCGTCATTGCCGCGGCGAGGCGTTCAGCGCGCCGCGCCCGGCACTTGCGGCGGCTGCGCATGCCATTCGACGCGCCAGCGCGGTGCCGCCGCCTCGGCCGGCCAGCGGCGGTGCATGCCGAGTCCGGCGGCAAGCACGAGGGTGTCGCCTGCCCACAGCAGCGGCAGCCACGCCCGGCGCCAGGCGGGGATGCCAGCCTCCTGGCAGGCTTGCTTGAGCGCGCGTGCCGGGCCTCCGGGCCGCAGCACCAGCCGTTCGCCGCCGGCACGCGGCGCCAGCCGCAGCGGCTGGCGCAGCACGGCTTCGGGCACGCCGAAGCTGTCGTCGCGGAAGAAGCGCAGCTCGCCGCGCCATGCGGGCACGACGATGCGGTCCTCGCCGCGCCAGTCGAGCGACACGGTTTCGGGAGGCTGCGCGGGCGGCGGCGTGCACGCCAGCACGCGGCCGCGGAAGCGGCGCAGGACTAGGCCGTCATGGGCGATGGCTGGCTCGCCGCCCTCGTGCGCGACCAGTTGCGCGCGCATCGCCGCAAGGCGCGCGGTCGATGGCGCGCGCGTGCCGAGGTCGCGCAGCCACAGCCGCAGCACCGCATCGGCCTGCGCCGCCGGTAGTGCGCGCAAACCGGCTAGATCGAGTTCGGCGAGCGTATCGGCATCGCGGCCCGGATGCGCCAGCTGCGCCATCGCGGCGGCGGCCAGCTGGTCGATCAGCTCGTTGGCCTGCGCGAAATGCGCCGCGGCCTGGGCCACGTTGGCGAGCAATGCAGGGAAAGCCGTCACCAGCGCCGGCAGGTGCGCTCGCAGGGCGTTGCGGGCATAGCGCGCGTCGGCATTGGAGGGATCGTCGATCCAGCGCAGCGCATTGGCGGCGCAGTAGGCATCGATCTCATCGCGGCTCAGGTCCAGCCACGGCCGCAGCAGCATCACGCCGCTGTGCGCTTCGAGCGGGCGCAGCGCGGGCATGCCGGCCATGCCGGCCACCCCGGCGCCGCGAAACAGCCGCAGCAGCACGGTCTCGACCTGGTCGTCCTGGTGATGCGCGAACAGCAGCAGGCGCGCCCCGCTGTCGGCGCACATCGCCGCCAGCGCTGCATAGCGCGCGCGGCGCGCGGCAGCTTCCACGCCCTCGCCCGCCGCCTGCCGAACCGCGACCCGGCGCACGAAATAGCCGATCTGCCACTGCCCGCACAACTCCTCGCAGAAGCGGTCCCATTCGTCGGCGGCATCCTGCAGGCCGTGATGCACGTGCAGCGCGACCACGCGCGCCGCCGTGCCCTGCGTGGCGGCGCGCGCGGCATGCAGCAGCGCGACCGAATCGCGTCCGCCCGACAGCGCCACCGCGATCACCGGCGCGCCGCTCCCAGAAACAACAAAGGCCGCACCGCCCTGCAGGGCCTGTGCGACCTTGTCGGTCAGCCGGGCGGACGGATCATTCCGGGGCGCCGGTTTCCTTGAACTTGCCATAGGCCAGCAGGCGTTCGTAGCGGCGCGCCTGCAGTTCCTTCACGCTGATGCCCTGGAACTGGCGCAGCGACTCGGCCAGGGTGCGCTTTAGCAGCGCCGCCATGGCCTTGTGATCGCGGTGCGCGCCGCCGAGCGGCTCGTTGACGATCTTGTCGATCAGGCCCAGCGCCTTCAGGCGGTGCGCGGTCAGGCCCAGCGCCTCGGCGGCTTCCGGCGCCTTCTCGGCGGTCTTCCACAGGATCGAGGCGCAGCCTTCCGGCGAGATCACGGCATAGGTGGCGAACTGCAGCATCTGCACCACGTCGCCGACGGCGATCGCCAGCGCGCCGCCCGAACCGCCTTCACCGATGATGGTGGCGATCAGAGGCACCTTCAGGCCGGCCATCACGTACAGGTTGTGGCCAATGGCCTCGGACTGGCCGCGCTCTTCCGCGTCGATGCCGGGGAATGCACCCGGGGTGTCGACGAAGGTGAAGATCGGCAGGCCGAACTTGTCCGCCAGTTCCATCAGGCGCTTGGCCTTGCGGTAGCCCTCGGGCTTGGGCATGCCGAAATTGCGCAGGGCGCGCTCTTTCGTGTCACGGCCCTTCTGGTGGCCGATCACCATGCACGCCTGGCCGTTGAAGCGCGCCAGGCCGCCGACGATCGACAGGTCGTCGGCAAAGGTGCGGTCGCCGTGCAGTTCGTGGAAATCGGTAAAGATCTCGCGCACGTAGTCCAGCGTGTAGGGACGCTGGGGGTGGCGGGCGATTTGCGCAACCTGCCACGGGGTCAGGTTGGCATAGATGTCTTTGGTCAGCTGCTGGCTCTTGCCGGCCAGCCGCGAAATCTCTTCGGAAATATCGACAGCCGAATCGTCCTGCACGAAGCGCAGTTCTTCGATTTTTGCCTCGAGTTCGGCAATGGGCTGCTCAAAATCCAGGAAGGTGGTTTTCATAAAATCACACGTACCTGTCTGTGAAGGGGCGCATTCTACCGGAAATTGGCCGCTATCTTAGCGCCTGCCAGATAGCGTGCAACGCACCTGCTTCTGATTTTTGTTGTTCCGATGCCTAGTACGTCACAGGCAACGGGTCCAGACTACGCCACATATACCAGGTTGCCACCGTCCGCCACGGTTCCCAGTTGGCCGCCACCTCGCGCGCCTCGCTGCGCGTGACCGGTTCTCCGCTGAAATAGTTGGCGGAAATCGCATTGATCAGGCCGATATCGTCGAGCGGCAGCACGTTGGGCCGCATCAGATTGAACATCAGGAACATCTCGGCCGTCCAGCGGCCGATGCCGCGGATCTGCGTCAGCTCCGCGATCACCGCTTCGTCGTCCATCTGCGCCCATTCGGCCACGTGCACCCGGCCCGCCTTGAAGTGGTCGGCCAGGTCGATCATGTACTCGGCCTTGCGCTTGGACAATCCGCAGCCGGCCAGCTTCTCGGTGCCCGCGCGCAGGAACTGTGCCGGCGTCAGCTTGGGACAGGCCGTGTGCAGGCGCTCCCACACCGACTGCGCCGCCTTGACCGAGATCTGCTGGCCCACCACGGCGCGCGCCAGCGTGACGAAGGGATCGCCGCGCGACACCAGGTGCGCCGGGCCGTAGCTCGGGATCATCTTGCGCAGGATGCGGTCGCGCTTCATCAGGTCGGCGCAGGCTTCGTCCCAGTAAGCGGGACGGACCGCGTCAATGACGGTCTCGACCGGCAGCGGCAGCGCGTCGGCCTCGGGCAATACCGCCTTGGCGTTGCGCGTGGACTTGGCCACCGCCTTGCCCGCCGCCTTGCCGTCGGACAGCGGTGCCTCGCTGGCGCTCGCCTTGGCCGGACGCGGGCCGGCCGCCTTCGACCGGCCGGCGGCTGCCGGCACGGCGGTGGCGTTGGCGGGCTTGCGCGCGGCAGCGTTCAAGCACGCCTCCACTCGGTCGCGCCACCCGGCTTGTCTTCCAGCACGATGCCGGCGGCAAGCAGTTCGGCGCGGATGCGGTCGGCTTCGGCGAAGTTGCGCTCGGCCTTGGCCGCCTTGCGCGCGGCGATGCTGGCTTCGATTTCCTCGGCGCTGGGGCCGTCCGCGGACTTGCCGCCCTGCAGGAAGGTATGCGGATCGCGCTCGAGCAGCCCCAGCGTGCCGGCCAGCGCCTTGAGCTGGCGCGCGGCGCTGGTGGAGCCGGTGCGGTTGATCTCGCTGGCCAGGTCGAACAGCACCGACATCGCGATCGGCGTGTTGAAGTCGTCGCCCATGGCTTCGGCGAAGCGCTTCGCGTGCGGCTCTTCCCAGTCGACCGCGCAGCCGCCGGGCTGCGTGTCCTTCAGCGCGGTGTACAGGCGCGTCAGCGCATGGCGCGCGTCGTCCAGGTGCGCGTCGCTGTAGTTGAGCGGGCTGCGGTAGTGCGCGCGCAGGATGAAGAAACGCACGACTTCGGCGTCGTACGCCTTCAGCACTTCGCGGATCGTGAAGAAATTGCCAAGCGACTTGGACATTTTTTCGTCGTTGATGCGCACGAAACCGTTGTGCATCCACATGTTGACGAACGGCTTGCCGCTGGCCCCTTCCGATTGCGCGATCTCGTTCTCATGGTGCGGGAACTGCAAATCCGCCCCGCCGCCATGGATGTCGAAATGCTCGCCCAGCAGCGCGCAGCTCATGGCAGAGCATTCAATGTGCCAGCCCGGCCGGCCGCTGCCCCACTTCGACTCCCACTTGGTCTCGGGCGGCTCGCTGGCCTTGGCGGATTTCCACAATACGAAGTCGAGCGGGTCCTGCTTGGCGTCGTTGGCACTGACGCGCTCGCCCGCGCGCAGGTCTTCCAGCGACTTGCCGGACAACTTGCCATAGCCGTCGAACTTGCGCACCGAGTAGTTCACGTCGCCATCGCTGGCCTGGTAGGCCAGGCCCTTCGCTTCCAGCTTGCCGATCATGTCGAGCATCTGCGGCACGTAGTCGGTCGCGCGCGGCTCGTGGTCGGGACGGATCACGCCCAGCGCGGCGGCGTCTTCGTGCATGTACTGGATGAAGCGCGTGGTCAGCGCGCCGATGGTCTCGCCATTCTCGGCGGCGCGGCGGATGATCTTGTCGTCGATATCCGTGATGTTCTGCACATATGTCACCTCGTAGCCGGCGGCACGCAGCCAGCGATGCACCATGTCGAACACCACCATCACGCGCGCGTGGCCGACGTGGCAGTAGTCGTACACCGTCATGCCGCAGACATACATGCGGACCTTGCCGGGTTCGATGGGCACGAATGGCTGCTTCTCACGCGCGAGCGTGTTGTAGATGTTCAGAGGCTGCATGAAACGAAGTGAATGGTCGGGGGAGGCGGCACTGGCGCCACTGGCGCAATTCCGCCGCGCCCCATATCTTACCGGAAGGCGATGTGCCGGTAGACCGCGCGCCGGGGATTTGCCGCGGCCGCCCGCGCTTGCCGACGCTTGCCCGGACCATGGCTTTAGTGCCGGCCGTGCCGCTTTGCTAGAATGCCGCGGAGTATAACGGACCTGTCTTCAATGAGCCTGCTGCTGCCCTCCTCGCCTACCGCCGCGCTCGCCGCCGCGCTTCGCCCGCGTCCCGCATTGGCCGCCACGGCTGCCCTGGCCCTGGCCGCAGCGCTGGCCGGGCCCGCGCAGGCCCAGCAGGGACCGCTGTCGCTACCCGCGCCCACGTCGCCGCTGGACGGCATCCGCTCGACCGACCCCGGCATGACCCAGGCCCAGCAGGCCGCCAACGCGCGCCGCTATGACGACGCCATCAAGGGCTTCGACCGCGTGATCGCGGCCAATCCGCGCAACGCGCAGGCACGGTTCCAGCGCGCCTGGGCGCTGGCGCAGTCCGGGCGCGAGGACGCCGCCATCCAGGCCTTCACGGAAATGGCGGCGGACTTCCCCGAATTGCCCGAGCCGCACAACAACCTGGCGCTGCTCTATGCCAAGCGCGGCGACCTGAAGCGCGCCGAGGCCGAACTGCTGCTGGCCACCGAGGTCAAGCCGGCCTTTGCAATCGCCTACACCAATCTGGGCGACGTCTACCGCCGCCTGGCCGAGCAGGCCTATGCGGAGGCGCTGCGCCGCAATCCGGCCGATACCCGTGCGAGCGCCGGGCTGCGCCAGTTGCGCCCGGAGGCAGCCACCGGCACGCCCGCGGCGACGGGCACGACCGGGACCGCGGGCGTGCCGTCCGGCAACCGCAAGCCGGCTCCGGCACAGCGCGCGGCCCCGGCCAGCGCCCCGGCAGCCAACTGACGCCCCTGCCAAGAATGTCCGGGCGCAATGGCGTCCGGGCCGTTTGCATCCCGACTCACCGGAGTTCCACCCATGATCCGTTCCCGTCGCATCGCCCTGGCCGCACTGACCGCAGGCGCGCTCGCGTTGTCGTCGTTCAGCGCGCTGGCGCAGCAGAAGGCCGCCGAGCGCGTCCAGTTCGTCACCAGCGCCGGCAAGTTCACGGTCGAACTGTACCCGGACGTCGCGCCCAAGACCGTGGCCAACTTCCTGGAATATGTAAAGAGCGGCTTCTATAGCGGCACCATCTTCCATCGCGTGATCAACGGCTTCATGGTGCAGGGCGGCGGCTTCGACCGCGACATGAAGGAAAAGCCCACGCGCGCGCCGATCCCGCTGGAAGCCCGCGGCGGCCTGAAGAACAAGGCCGGCACGCTGGCCATGGCGCGTACCAGCAACCCCGACTCGGCCACCGCGCAGTTCTTCGTCAATGTGGTGGATAATCCGAATCTCGACTACCCGCAGCCGGACGGCAACGGCTACGCAGTCTTCGGCAAGGTGGTGGAAGGCATGGACACGATCGACAAGATCAAGAGCGTGCCGACCACGGCCTACGGCCCCATGCGCAATGTGCCGGCCTCGCCGATCGTGATCGAGTCGGCCACTGTCGTCAAATAACACACCGAACAGAGGAAACCATGTCCAAGGTCCAGCTTCAAACCAACCAGGGTGTCATCACCATCGAACTCGACGCCGAGAAGGCGCCGAAATCGGTCGAAAACTTCCTGTCGTATGTCCGCAAGGGCCACTATGACAACACCATCTTCCACCGCGTGATCAAGAACTTCATGATCCAGGGTGGCGGTTTCGAGCCCGGCATGAAGCAAAAGAGCACCGACGCGCCGATCGAGAACGAAGCCGGCAATGGCCTGAAGAACGACCGCTACACCGTGGCCATGGCACGCACCAACGCGCCCCACTCGGCCACCGCTCAGTTCTTCATCAACGTGGTCGACAACGACTTCCTGAACTTCACCTCGCCGACGCCGCAGGGCTTCGGCTACGCCGTGTTCGGCAAGGTAGTGGAAGGCACCGACGTGGTCGACCAGATCAAGGGCGTGCGCACCGGCAGCTCGGGCTTCCACCAGGACGTGCCGCTGGAAGACGTGGTGATCGAGAAGGCCACCGTCGTCGAGTAATTGTCGACTAAATCGTCGACCAAGCGTCGAGCAAGCCATGCACCCTGATTGCGGTTACGTGCACCCGGCCCGGCCGGCACTTCCCTCCCGGCCCCGCGCATGACCGCAATCCCCCGCACGCCGGTGGCCGGTCCCCTCGAGGTACAGGCGCCGGCGTGGTTCATTTCAGACCTGCATCTCACGCCCGGCATGCCACGTACGCTGGCAGCCTTCGAGCGCACGCTCGAGCGCGCCGCGCACGACGCGCGCACGCTGTTTATCCTGGGCGATTTCTTTGAATTCTGGATTGGCGACGAGGAAACCGACTCGCCGTTCGCACAACGCGTGGCCGGTGCCCTGCGCGCGCTGGCCGCGCGCGGCGTTGCCGTGTACCTGATGCATGGCAACCGCGACTTCCTGCTGGGCACGCGCTTTGCCGCCGCCGCAGGCGCGCAGTTGCTGCCCGATCCCACGGTGATCGATTGCGCCGGCCAGCGCGTGGTGCTCAGCCACGGCGACATGCTGTGCATCGACGACGAGCGCTACAACCGCTTCCGCCGCTGGACCCGCAAGGGCTGGGTGCAGCGGCTGTTCCTGGCGCTGCCGCTGCGTACGCGCCTGGGGATCGCGCGCAAGCTGCGTGCGGACAGCGAAGGCAACCGCGCGCGGCAGGCCGCCGAGGGCAACGGCGTACCGATGGTCTACGGCGACGTGACGCCCACTGCCGCGGCCGAACTCTTCGGCATGGCCGGGACCAGGCTGATGGTGCATGGCCACACCCATCGCCCGGCGCGCCACGAACACGCCGCGGGCGTGCGCTGGGTGCTGACCGACTGGGACCTGGACGGGCGCCATCCGCGCGCCGCCGTGCTGCAGCTCGACGGCGGCGGTTTCCGATTGCTGCCGCAGACCGACTGAGATCGCGCAAGATCGCGCGAAAAAAAAGCGGCCGTTGCCGGCCGCCCTCTTTCCCTACTTCATCAGCTTGCGCAACTCGCTCGCATCGAAGCGGTCGTTCGGCGTGTTCTCCAGGTGCTCGCCCAGCCGGTCCAGCGCGGCCAGCACGGCCTCGATGCGCTCGTGCTGGCGCGCGGCATTGTCGATCAGGCTCTTGAGCGCCAGCGACACCGGGTCGTCGGCGTTCGGCGTGATGCCATAGGCCGAGAACTCCTGCTTGGCGCCCTGCTGCGCCGCCGGCGCATCGGGCAGGATGATGCGCGCCGGCACGCCCACCGCGGTTGCGCCCGGCGGCACCGGCTTGAGCACCACGGCGTTGGAGCCCACGCGCGCGCCGTCGCCCACCACGAAGCCGCCCAGCACCTTGGCGCCCGCGCTCACCACCACGTTGGCGCCCAGCGTCGGATGCCGCTTCTGGCCCTTGTACAGCGAGGTGCCGCCCAGCGTCACGCCCTGGTAGATGGTGCAGTCGTCGCCGATCTCGGCGGTCTCGCCGATCACCACGCCCATGCCGTGGTCGATGAACACCCGGCGCCCCAGCCTCACCGCCGGATGGATCTCGATGCCGGTCAGGAAGCGCGACCAGTGCGAGATCCAGCGTCCCAGCCAATGGAAGCCCCCGTTCCAGCACGCGTGCGCAAAGCGGTGGAAGACCACGGCGTGCAGGCCGGGGTAGCAGGTCAGGATTTCCAGGCGGCTGCGCGCGGCGGGATCGCGCAGCATGATCGTGTCGATATCTTCCTTAAGGCGAGAGAACATCTTGGTCGTGTCGTGTTGCCGCGCCGTGCGCCGCGCCACGCGAGACTTGCGCCTGGGGCAGGGTCGCCGGCGAGGTCGGTGGCCGGTGGGGACGGGATCAGGGAGTGTAAGTGATTTGCGGCCGGCGTTCTGGCGCCGGCCATTGGCCCCGGATCCGTCAGGGATTTTGCAGCGGCAGTGCGGCGATCAACATCGCCCCGGCGCGCGCCAACCTGCCGCGACGGGCCGACAGCGTGCGCGCTTGCCACGTACGCCTGCGTCGTCCGTTCTCGGAATGCTGCGGGTTGCTGCCACTGTGCGTCTCTCCAGTTACGACTTGCGGTCCGGCTGGCCCTGCGCCATCAGCATATGCTTGGCGATGCCGCGCAGGATGTTGACTTCCTCGCGCTCCAGCCCGCTGCGGGCAAGCAGCCGGCGCAGCCGCGGCATCAGCTTGCGCGGATTGGCGGGGTCGAGAAAGCCGATCGCTTCCAGGCCCGCCTGCAGGTGCCCGAACATGGCCTCGACCTGCTCCGCCGTGGCCGGCTCACCAGCATAGCCGATATTGGCGCCCGCGTCCGCCGCCGCAACGGCAGGCGGAGCTGCATCGAGCAGCGCCAGCCGCATCTCGTAGGCGATCAGCTGCACGGCCTGCGCCAGGTTGAGCGAGGCATAGGCGGGATTGGCGGGGATATGCGTGACCGCCGCGCAGCGCTCGACCACGTCGTTGGGCAGGCCATAGCGCTCGTTGCCAAAGACAAAGGCGATGTCGCCGCTGCCGGCCAGCGTCTGGCATGCGCGCGCCGCAGCGGCGCGCGGCAGCAGCCGCGGCGGCCCGAACTCGCGCTGGCGCGCGGTCATGGCCACGGTCAGCGCCGCGCCGGCCAGGGCCGCGTCGATCTGGTCGACGATCACGGCGCCAGCCAGCACATCGTCGGCGCCGCTGGCCATGGCGATGGCGTCGGCATGGCCCAGCACGCCGGGTTCGCGCGGCGAGACCAGCACCAGGCTGCCGAAGCCCATGGTCTTGATCGCGCGCGCGACCGAGCCGACGTTGCCCGGGTGGCTGGTCTCGACCAGCACGAAGCGCACACGGCCGAAGGCATCGGGTTCTGCGCCGGCTGCGTGCGGCGCATCAGGCTCGCCTGTTGGGCGGCTCGTATCATTTGCCGGGTTCATATACAATTCGGGGTTCTTCTCTGGCGCGGCGCCAGGTCATGACGTGCCTGCGAGACTCTCGCGGCACATCCAGTAACCAGACCGGCGACGCCCTGCGTTCTTCTACAATCCGTTGTGTTGTCAGCTGCCCATGAGCGGGCGCGCGGTGCCGTGGCGCCCCGCCGCATCTTCATGGCCGGCCTGGAGAGATTCATGCATCCGATGCTCAATATCGCCGTCAAGGCGGCCCGCAAGGCGGGATCCATCATCAACCGCGCGTCGCTCGACGTCGATCTGGTGCGCGTCTCGCGCAAGCAACACAACGATTTCGTTACCGAGGTCGACCGCGCCGCCGAAGCCGCGATCATCGAGATCATCCGCACCGCCTACCCGGAACACGCCATTCTAGCGGAAGAGTCCGGCCAGTCCTGGGCCGAAGGCGAAGACGCCCACGAATACACCTGGGTCATCGACCCCCTCGACGGCACCACCAACTTCATCCACGGCTTCCCGCAGTACGCGGTCTCGATCGCCCAGCTGCACCGCGGCACGCCGGTGCAGGCCGTGGTCTACGATCCGACCCGCGACGAGCTGTTCACCGCCAGCAAGGGCGCCGGCGCCTTCCTGAACAACCGCCGCATCCGCGTGACCCGCCGCGACAAGCTGGCCGACTGCCTGATCGGCACCGGCTTCCCGTTCCGCGACCTGGAAGGCGTGGATGAATACCTCGAGGTCTTCTCGCTGATGACGCGCAGCTGCGCCGGCCTGCGCCGCCCGGGCGCCGCCGCGCTGGACCTGGCCTATGTCGCCTGCGGCCGCCTGGACGGCTTCTTCGAGCGCGGCCTGAAGCCGTGGGACATGGCCGCCGGCATGCTGCTGATCACCGAGTCGGGCGGCCTGGTCGGCAACTACAACGGCGAGCCGCGCCAGATGGAGCAAGGCGAAGTGCTGGCGGGCAACCCCAAGGCCTTTGCCCAGATGGTGCGCCTGCTGTCGCCGTACTCGCTCGACAACGCCAAGCCGGCCACTGCCTGAGTCGGTGGCATGGCCTGATGGCCATCGCCCGCAACACAAACGCCCGCCGCGCCCCGGCGGGCGTTTTGCTTTGCGGCCGCAGCGCTTGCCGGCGCGCAGAGACTATTCGCATATTTCCCGCCGCCCCGGCCGACCATGATCCCCGTCAAGGTCGCGCCGCCCTGCCCTCCCCAGAATGAATCCAAGCGCCACGCCCCGTGCGCGCGGATCAAGCCGAGGAGAGCCCGCATGTTTCCTGAATACCGCGACAAGATCTCGCTCCTGAAGACGCAGGACGCCCACTTCGCCCGCCTGTTCCATCGCCACAATGCGCTGGACCAGGAGATCCACAACATGGAGTCCGGCCTGGTGCCGGCCTCGGGCTTCGAAATCGAGCGGCTGAAAAAGGAGAAGCTACAGATCAAGGATCAGCTCTACCAGATCCTGCGCCAGCGTGTGGCCTGAACGAAGGACTGCACATGACCGATCGCAATACGCCTGCCGCCCATGCCCACGCCCATGCGCACGCTCATACCCACGTCACTTCGCAGCCCCATGTCCGCCCTGCTGCGCGCGGCGATGTGCTGCCGACCAACACGGCCCTGTCGGCCGAACGCAATGAAATCAGCGATGCTGTCGATGCCGCCGTGCAAGTGGCCGCCAGCAGCATGCAGGACGTTCTCGCCAGCCGCGCCGGCCAGGGCGCCAGCATGCTCGACGCCATGCGCACGCTGCTCGACGGCCTGGCGCCCGATGAGGCCGCGCAGCTGCGCAGCCTGATCCTGGAAGGCGATCCCGGCGCCTGGCAGGCGGGCCGCCGGCGCCAGCCCGACGATGAACTCGCGGCCGGCTGGCGCGACGGGGCGTACCCTTACCAGAACCTGATGTCGCGCCGCAATTACGAAAAGCAGAAATACCGGCTGCAGGTAGAACTGCTCAAGTTCCAGGCCTGGGTGCGCGAGACCGGGCAGCGCGTGGTAATCCTGTTCGAAGGCCGCGATGCCGCCGGCAAGGGCGGCACCATCAAACGCTTCATGGAACACATGAACCCGCGCGGCGCCCGCGTGGTGGCGCTCGAAAAGCCGACGGAATCCGAACGCGGCCAGTGGTATTTCCAGCGCTACGTGCAGCACCTGCCGGCCGCCGGTGAAATCGTGCTGTTCGACCGCTCCTGGTACAACCGCGCCGGCGTCGAACACGTGATGGGCTTCTGCTCCTCGCGTGAGTACCAGGACTTCCTGCAGCAGGCCCCGGAGTTCGAGCGCCACCTGGTACGCAGCGGCATCCACCTGTTCAAGTTCTGGTTCTCGGTCAGCCAGAAAGAGCAGCGGCGCCGCTTCCGCGAACGCGAGATCCATCCGCTCAAGCAGTGGAAGCTCAGCCCGGTCGACATTGCGTCGCTCGACAAATGGGACGAGTACACGCGCGCCAAGGAGGCGATGTTCGCGCATACCGACACCGCCGACGCGCCGTGGACGGTGATCCGCTCGGATTGCAAGAAGCGCGCGCGGCTCAATGCGCTGCGCTACATCCTGGCGCGCTTCCCCTATGCCAACCGGGACACCACCGCCATCGGCCAGGCCGATCCACTGATCGTCGGGCGCGCGCTGGCCAACTGATTCCCGGGCGGCAACGCAGGACGCCGCCTGCCCTCTTTCGCCTTACTCACCAGAAAAGGACCCCATGTTCAAGCACATCCTGCTCCCCGTCGACGGCTCGGAGCTTTCGCACAAGGCCGTTTCCGCCGCCATCCAGTTTGCCCGCACCACGGCGGCCAGGCTCACGCCATACATGTGCGTGGAGAGCTATCCGTATGTGCTGTCCAGCGACAGCTCGCACGAAAAGCGCGAGGTGTACCAGCAGCGCGTGGAAGCCGAGGCGCGCCAGGAACTCGCCAAGGTCGAGGCCGCGGCAGCGCTGGCGGGGGTGCCGTGCACCAGCCACGTCTCCAGCGCCTCGGTGCCGTACCAGGGCATCATCCATGCCGCCAGGGAACTGGGCTGCGACGTCATCTTCATGGCCTCCCACGGCCGCAAGGGACTCAGCGGGCTGCTGCTGGGCAGCGAAACGCAGAAAGTGCTGACCCATAGCGACATCCCTGTGCTGGTATTCCGCTGATCCAGGGCCGTACACCCCGTCTGCGGCGCATCGGCGGCGGCACCGTGCTGTACCATATCGCCCATATTCGAAAACGCCCCTTCGTGCCGCGGCCACAGGCCGCCGGACCAGTGCCCGGCCGCCCCCGCGGGGGCGCTTTTCCGCGACACGCAAGGCGGCGCTCCGAGCGGATCGGGCGGCACAACGCAGGCCCACCGCCAGACAGGCTAAATGGCAATGGGATTGCAGAAGAAAACCGACCCTGAACAGGCACAGGCAGACGCCGCAGGCAGCCGCCACACGCCAATGATGCAGCAATACCTTCGCATCAAGGCAGACCACCCCGACACCCTGCTGTTCTATCGCATGGGTGACTTCTACGAGCTGTTCCACGACGACGCCGAAAAGGCCGCGCGCCTGCTCGACATCACGCTGACCGCGCGCGGCGCCTCGAATGGCGTGCCGATCCGGATGGCCGGCATTCCCTTCCATTCGGCGGACCAATACCTGGCACGGCTGGTAAAGCTCGGCGAGTCGGTGGCCATCTGCGAGCAGATCGGCGATCCCGCCACCAGCAAGGGACCGGTAGAGCGCAAGGTGGTGCGCATCGTCACGCCGGGCACGCTGACCGACGCGGCGCTGCTGCCGGACAAGGTCGACACTTTCCTGATGGCGGTGCACCAGCAGACCACGCGCCGCGGCATCAGCAAGACCGGGCTGGCGTGGCTGAACCTGGCCAGCGGCGAACTGCGCCTGATGGAGTGCGAGGTGGCGCAACTGGGCCGCGAGCTTGAGCGCATCCGCCCGGCCGAACTGCTCTATGCCGACGGCATCGACCTGCCGGCGCTGGCCTGCGCGCGCACGCGCCTGCCCGAATGGCATTTCGACCAGGATGCGGGCTCGCGCCGGCTGCGCGAGCAGCTGGGCGTGGCGAGCCTCGATCCGTTTGGCTGTGCCGGTCTGGGCGCGGCGATCGGCGCCGCCGGCGCGCTGCTGAACTACGCAGCCACCACGCAGGGCCAGTCGCTGCGCCACGTGCAGGGCCTGAAGGTAGAGCGCGAGTCGGAATACATCGGCCTGGATTCGGCCACGCGCCGCAACCTGGAACTGACCGAGACGCTGCGCGGCGGCGAGTCGCCGACGCTGTTCTCGCTGCTGGATACCTGCTGCACCACGATGGGCAGCCGCGCGCTGCGCCACTGGCTGCACCATCCGCTGCGCGACCCGGCCGTGCCGCAGGCGCGGCAACAGGCCATCGGCGCGCTGATCGACCAGGGTACCGATACGCTGCGCGCCGCGCTGCGCCGGCTGGCCGACGTCGAGCGCATCACCTCGCGCCTGGCACTGCTGAGCGCGCGCCCGCGCGACCTGTCCTCGCTGCGCGACACGCTGCGCGCACTGCCCGACGTGCAGGCCTGCATCCGCGACGAACAGGACAGCGCGCTGCTGGCGCAGACTCTGCAGGACCTGGCCGTACCGCAGGCGTCGCTGGACCTGCTGGTGCGCGCGGTCGCCGAGGAACCCGCGACCGTGGTGCGCGACGGCGGCGTGATCGCACGCGGCTACGACACCGACCTGGACGAGCTGCGCGATATCTCCGAGAACTGCGGCCAGTTCCTGATCGACCTGGAAGCGCGCGAACGCACGCGCACCGGCATCGCCAACCTGCGCGTCGAGTTCAACCGCGTGCATGGGTTCTATATCGAGGTCACCAACGGCCAGGCCGACAAGGTGCCCGACGACTACCGCCGCCGCCAGACGCTGAAGAATGCCGAGCGCTATATCACGCCCGAGCTGAAGTCGTTCGAGGACAAGGCGCTGTCGGCGCAGGACCGCGCGCTCGCGCGCGAGAAGCAGCTTTACGATGGCCTGTTGCAGGCACTGCTGCCGCATATCGGCGAGCTGCAGCGCGTGGCCGGCGCGCTGGTGCGCCTCGATGTGCTGGCGGCGCTGGCCGAGCGCGCGCAGACGCTGGACTGGTCCGCGCCCGAGCGTGTGCGCGAGAACGTGGTCGACATCGTGCAGGGCCGCCACCCGGTCGTGGAAGGCCAGCTGGCAGCGGAATCGGTGGCGTTTATCGCCAACGACTGCCAGCTCAACGAAGCGCGCAAGCTGCTGCTGATCACCGGCCCCAACATGGGCGGCAAGTCGACCTTCATGCGCCAGACCGCGCTGATCGTGCTGCTGGCCTGCGTGGGCGCCTACGTGCCGGCGCGGCGGGCCGTGATCGGCCCGATCGACCGCATCTTTACCCGCATCGGCGCGGCTGACGACCTGGCCGGCGGGCGCTCCACCTTCATGGTGGAAATGACCGAAGCCGCCGGCATCCTGCACCACGCCACGCCGTCTTCGCTGGTGCTGATGGACGAGATCGGCCGCGGCACGTCCACCTTCGACGGGCTGGCGCTGGCGTGGGCGATCGCGCGCCACCTGCTGTCGCACAACCGCAGCCATACGCTGTTCGCGACGCACTATTTCGAGCTGACGCAGTTGCCGCAGGAATTCCCGCAGGCCGCCAACGTGCACCTGTCCGCGGTCGAGCACGGTGACGGCATCGTATTCCTGCATGCGGTGCAGGATGGCCCCGCCAGCCAGAGCTATGGCCTGCAGGTGGCGCAGCTGGCCGGCGTGCCGCAGCCGGTGATCCGCGCCGCGCGCAAGCACCTGGCATGGCTGGAGCAGCAATCGGCCGATGCCACGCCGACGCCGCAGCTCGACCTGTTCGCGGCGCCGACGCTGCCGGACACCGATGACGACGATGACGACAAGGGCGAAAGCCATGCCGCGGCCACGCCGCAGCGGGCCGCACTGGCTCCGGAGCATGCCGCGCTGATCGACACGCTGGCCGACCTGGACCCGGACAGCCTGACGCCGCGTGCCGCGCTCGATGCGCTGTACCGGCTCAAGTCGCTTGCAGGCGAGGCGGTCGGCACGGCATGAACGCCAGGCGCCGGCACGCCGGCCGCATCCTAGCCGCGGCATTGCTGCTGTGCGCGGCCAGTACCGCATGGCCGGCACCCGCCGGCCGCGGGGGCAAGGCCGCGCCCAAGCCGAAGGTGATGCGCGTCGCGCTGATCGCCGACCTGCCGCAATGGCCTGCCGCCGAGGCCAACGCCACCGCACTGCTCGACAGCTTTGCCGAACGCAGGCTCGACCTGGTGATCCACGCCGGCGGCATCAAGGGCGATACCGAATCCTGCAGCGACGCCATCCTGACGAGCCGCCAGCAGCTGCTGGCGCAGTCGCCGTTGCCGCTGCTCTACGTGCCGGGCGAAACCGACTGGGCCGAATGCCGGCTCCCGGTCAACGGCAAGTTCGACTCGGTCGAGCGGCTGAACCGCCTGCGCGAGCTGTTCTTCCCCGAGGACGCCACGCTGGGACAGCATCCGCGCCCGGTGGTGCGGCAGTCCGACCAGGCCCTGTTCCGCACCTTCCGCGAGAACGCGCGTCTCGTGCTCGGCGACATCCTGATCGTCGGCCTAAACGTGCCTGGCGACAACAACCACTACCGCAACGAGGGCGGGCGCAACAGCGAGTTCGAAGACCGGCGCGAGGCTAACCGCCAGTGGCTGGCACGCGCGTTCTCGCTGGCGCGGCAGCGCGACATGAATGGCATCGTCGTGGTGGCCCATGCCGACCCGCACTTCGCCAACGGCTGGGAGAAGAAAGGCCGCCCGACGCTGCTGGACGGGTTCATGCGCCACCGCACGCGCGACGGCTACCTGGAATTCAAGCGCCAGCTGCGCGACCTGAGCGCGCGCTTTCCCGGCCAGGTGCTGCTGGTGCATGCCGGCGAGAGTGGCTTCGGCATCGACAAGCCGCTGCGCGACAACGCCGGCAAGGTGCTGCAGAATTTCACGCGGGTTTCGCTGCCGGACAATACGGTGGCGCAATGGACCGAGCTGGTGATCACGCCGAACGCGGCGGCGCCGTTCTCGGTTTCGCTCCGGGACGCGCCGGCCACGCCCTGAGCCGCGGTGCCACGCCCATGCAAAACGCCCATGAAAAAAGCCGGCTAGGCCGGCTTCCTTCATGGGCCACGGAGGGCGCGGGATCAGTGCAGCGTGCGCGGGGTATCGTCGTCCTCGTCCTCGTCCACCACCTCGATACCCGAGGCGCCGTGGGCGTGGCCGTGCTCGATTTCCTCGGCGGTGGCCTCGCGCACTTCCGAGACCTTCAGCCAGAAGCGCAGCGCCATGCCGGCCAGCGGATGGTTGCCATCCAGCACCACCTTGTCTTCGGCCACGTCGGTCACGGTGTAGATGACGGAGTCTTCTTCATCGCCGTCCTCGGGCATGCCTTCGAACTGCATGCCGACTTCCAGAGGCTCGGGGAAGCGATCGCGCGGCTCGACCTTGACGAGTTCGGCATCGTAGTCGCCGAAGGCATCTTCGGGCTCGAGCTGCAGCTGGGTCTCGAAGCCGGTGTCATGGCCGTCGAGCGCTTCCTCGATCTTGGGGAACGTGCCATCATACCCGCCGTGCAAATAGACCATGGCTTCATCTGACTCTTCGATCAGATTGCCTTGCGCGTCCGACAGCTTGTACATCACGGACACTACCGTGTTCTTAGCGATTTTCAATTCTTGACTCCATGAACGATTCCGCATTATACGCACAGGCCCTGCCCCCTGGCCCCGTCGATCCAGACACTCCGCTCGACCTGCTTGGTGGCATGACGCCGGCTGCATTCATGCGGGATGTCTGGCACCGCAAGCCACTGCTGATTCGACAGGCGGTACCCGGAATCGTGCCGCCTGTGTCGCGCGATGCGCTTTTCGACCTTGCCGATCGCGACGAAGTCGAATCGCGCCTGGTGACGCACTTCCGCAATCGCTGGAAGCTCGAACATGGTCCATTTGCGCGCGAAAACCTCCCCGCCGTCAAGACCCGCCAGTGGACTTTACTGGTGCAGGGCGTGAACCTGCACGATGCCGCAGCGGCCGAGCTGATGGGCCGCTTCCGCTTCGTGCCCGACGCGCGCCTGGACGACCTGATGATCAGCTACGCGTCCGATGGCGGCGGCGTCGGTCCGCACTTCGATTCCTACGACGTATTCCTGCTGCAAGTCTCGGGCCGGCGCCGCTGGCGCATCTCGTCGCAGACCAGCCTGGAGCTGGTCCCGGACATGCCGCTGAAGATCCTTGCCGATTTCAGCGCCGAGGAGGAATGGGTGCTGGAGCCGGGCGACATGCTGTACCTGCCGCCGCAATACGCCCACGACGGCGTCGCCGAAGGCGAATGCATGACCTGCTCGATCGGCTTCCGCGCGCCGGCCTACCGCGAACTGGCGGGTCACTTCCTGGCGTGGCTGTCCGAGACGGTGGAGGACAACGAAGACCTGGGCGGGCGCTACGCCGATGCCGGCGAACGTGCGGCGACGAAGCCCGCGCAACTGCCCGCCGGTATGGCCAAGGCCGTGGCCGAGCGGCTCAAGGCGCTGCAATGGAATTCGCAGATGGTGTCGGAATTTCTTGGCTCCCATCTGTCAGAACCGAAACCCGGGGTCGAATTCGCGGAGATATCCGACCTGCCGCAGCGCCGTTATGAGAAACTTGCGGCCCAGCATGGCGTCGTTCTTGCACCCGCCTCGATTGCACTTTACGACCGGAACAATTTCTTCCTCAATGGGGAAGCCTACGAGCCGCCGGCCGAATTGATGCCCTGGCTGAAGAAGCTGGCCGATAATCGCCACCTTAGTGGCGATGATGTTGCCGCATGTGCCGTTCTTCCTGACCTGATGGAGACTTTTCATCACTGGACACAGGAGGGATGGCTACAATTGGGACCCCGGCTGTAATAATGCGTAACATTGCAATTCAGTAAATTTCGGCGCTACACAAGCCGGGAAAACGCGGATATAATCGTTGGCTGGCTAGTACTGTGGACCACTGCATATGTCGGCACCCGGGAGGGCCTCTATTTTGCAGTTCAAGAGCGATAATTACCGGTAATTATTCATCGCCTGTTTTCCGTTATTACAAGTTAAAGGACGAACAATGAAGAAGTCTCTCCTGATCGCATCGCTGCTGGCCGCTGTTGCTCTCGCCGCTTGCGGCAAGAAGGAAGAACCGGCTGCTCCGGCCGCTGACACGGCTGCTCCGGCTGCCGCCGCTCCGGCTGCTGAAGCTTCGGCTCCCGCTGCTGAAGCCCCGGCTGCTGCCGCTGCTGACGCCTCGGCCCCGGCTGCTGAAGCCTCGGCTCCGGCTGCTGACGCTTCGGCTCCGGCTGCCAAGCAGTAATCGGTTTCGACCGACAAAAAAACCGGCCTTCGGGCCGGTTTTTTTTATTGGGCGCCGCAAGGCGCGTCGTGCTCGGTTCAGGCACGCACCGCTTGCCAGTCCAGCCCCATTTCCTGATCGGCTACCAACACTTCCGAAGGCAACGCGCCCAGCGCCGCAGCCAGCGCGCCCGTTGCCAGCTCACGCGTGTTGTTCTGCTTGCTCAGGTGTGCCGCCACGACGCGGTTCAGGCCGGCATGCGCGACCTGCCCCAGGATGCTCGCCGCCACCTCATTGGCCAGATGGCCGAAGTCACCGCCAATCCGCCGCTTCAGCGACGCCGGGTAGACCGAGTTGCGCAGCATCTCGCGGTCGTGATTGCACTCCAGCACCAGCGCATCGACACCTGAGAGGCGCGCCGTCACATAGGGCGTTTCCATGCCCGCGTCGGTCAGCACGCCCAGGCGCGACTGCCCATCGGACAGCACGAACTGCAGCGGCTCGCGCGCGTCGTGCGGGACCGTGTATGGCATTACCTGGATGCCGCCAATGGCAAAGGCGTGGTCTGCGCCGCAGACGCGCACATCGGCAAGGTCGGCGCCACGCATATGCGAGGTCGCCAGCCAGGTGCCGTGGCTGGTGTGGACCGCCAGCCGGTGCCGTGCCGCAAAGGCGTAGGCCGAGCCGACATGGTCGCCATGCTCGTGCGTGACCAGCACGGCGTCGAGTTGGTCCGGCGTGACGCCAAGCCGCTCCAGGCGCCGCGCGGTCTCGCGGATGCCGAAGCCGCAATCAAGCAGCACGCGCGTGGTGGTGGTGTCTTCGCGGGATTCGATCAGCAGCGAGTTGCCCTCGCTGCCGCTGCCGAGGAAGGCGAAGCGCATCATGGCCACGCCCTCCCCGCCGTGCAGTTGGCAGGCCGGCCAGAACGGCCGGTGGTTGAGCCGGTCACCGCCGGCTCAGTGCAGTTGCTCGTCGAGCAGCGACAGGATGCGCTTGCCGATTTCGCCGTTCTCAGGCTGGCCGGCATCGTTGAGCACCGTCACCAGCGTGCCGCTGCCGGTACCCTTGAGCGCCACGCGGTATTTCTTGGCGGTCTTGGGATCATCCGGCTTGGTGAACAGCTTGGAGAAGAAGCCACGGTTGTCGACGTTGGTGCGCGGATCCACGTAGCGCACGTAGTACAGGCCCTGGGCACGGTCGCGGTCTTCGATGGTGAAGTTGACGCGATCCAGCGACAGGCCGACCGAGCGCCAGGCGCGATCGAATGGCTCCGGCAATTGCAGCGCCGGGGCGCCATTGACCTGGGCCAGGTAAGACTTCTGTGCAGCGCCGCCGGCTGCGGCAGCCGTAGCACCGGCTGCGCCAGCCGCGGCCGCATCGGCCGTCGCGGCGCTGCTGCCGGCCGCCGCCGGATTCTTGGCCATGCGGTCGGCCTGTTCCTTCTGCACGCCCAGGCGTTGCGCCAGGCGCGACAGGAACTCGGCTTCCAGCTCGGGATCGGCCGGCCGCGGGGTCCAGACGGTGCTGGACTTGTCGATGCCGGTCAGTTGCTCCTGCGCGCCGCGGTGGCTGATGAACACTTCCAGCGTGCCGTTCTGCGCACGCTCGACGCGGGTGCGGAACTTGTCGCGCTCGGAGGTCGAGTACAGGCCGTCGAACACCTTGCCGATGGTATTGCGGATGATGTCCTGCGGGATCTTGGCGCGGTTCTCGGCCCAGTCGGTCTCCATGATGCCGGTCTCGGGCGAGTCCTGCACCAGCAGGAAACCGCTTTCCTGCCAGAAACCACGCAGTTGCTGCCACAGCTGGTCGCCGCGCATGCCGTTGCTGATCACCAGCCAGCGCGTGTTGCCGTCGCGCTCCATGCGGATGCCCTGCGCCGAGGGCAGTACGTTCTCGGTCGGGGATTGCTCGCGCACCTTGGTCGCCTGGCTATAGGTCGACAGCGTCGAAGTGCCGTTGGCATCGGGCACCGAGTAGCGGCGGTCGCCTTCCAGCTTGGTCAGGTCGGGCGGGATGTCCAGCGTAGGGGTGCGCTTCGACGCCGACGACTTGTAGTCGATCTTGTCGGGCTGCATCGCTTCGTTGAGGCTGCTGCAGCCGGTGATCACGCCCGCGGCCAGCACGGGCACAACCAGGGCGGCGCGGCGGACTTGCGTCGCGCCGCGGCGGTTAAGCTTCGATTTCATTGACACGCAATCCTAGTTGAGGGAGCGACAGCAAGACGCCGCGGTAAATCAGGCCAGCAGGCCGGCGGCGGCCAGTGCCTTGCGTACGGTTTCGTGGTTGGATTCCGACAGCGGGGTCAGCGGCAGGCGGATGCCGCCTTCCATCTTGCCCATCTGCTGCAGGGCCCACTTCACCGGGATCGGATTGGCTTCGACGAACATGGCCTTGTTCAGTCCGATCAGTTCCATGTGCAGGCGGCGCGCGGTGACGACGTCGCCCTTCAGTGCCGCCGCGCACATCTCGTGCATCTTGCGCGGGGCCACGTTCGCAGTGACCGAGATATTGCCCTTGCCGCCCAGCAGGATCAGCGCGACCGCGGTGGGATCGTCGCCGCTGTAGATGGCAAAGCTTTCCGGCGCGTCGTTGATCAGCTGCGCGGCCCGGTCGATATTGCCCGTGGCTTCCTTGACGCCGACGATGCCCGGCACCTGCGCCAGGCGCAGGATGGTGTCGTTGCTCATGTCGGCAACGGTGCGGCCCGGCACGTTGTACAGCAGCACCGGCAGCTCCACCGCTTCCGCGATGGTGCGGAAATGGCGGTACATGCCTTCCTGGGTCGGCTTGTTGTAGTACGGCACGACCTGCAGCGATGCGTCGGCACCCACCTTCTTGGCGAAGGCGGTCAGCTCGATGGCCTCCTTGGTGGAGTTGCCGCCGGTGCCCGCGATGATCGGGATGCGCTTGCCGGCCTGTTCCACGGCCACGCGGATCAGCTCGCAGTGCTCCTCGACGGAAACCGTCGGGGATTCACCGGTCGTGCCGACGATCACGATGGCGTCGGTACCCTCGGCGACGTGCCAGTCGACCAGTGCGCGCAGGGCCGGGAAGTCCAGGCTTCCGTCCTCATGCATCGGAGTGACGATGGCGACGATGCTGCCGGTAATCTGTGTCATAACGTTAAGGAATTCGGGATGCGAATAACGGGATTGTACCGGAACCGCAGGCGGCTTCGACCGCCGGCGGCAGGCAGGATGACTCGGGGTTGATACCAACTGTTTCAACGTGTGCAGCGGCATTCTCGCCGACAGCGCACACGCGCTTTCAGGGGTCCAGGCGGTAGCGTGCCGGGGTGGCCGCATCCGGCACGGCGGCGGCCTCGCGCACCGCACACAGGCGCTGCACGAAGGCCGTTTTCGGCACTTCCTGCACGCCGTCTTCATAGGCGATGACGCGCAGTCCATGCGTGCGCGCCACATCGAGCAACTCTCCGGGACGGAGCAGAAAGTCGGGCCGCGACGGCTTGCCGACGGTCTCGTTGCCCGCCGCGAAGGTCTCGTAGAGCCACACCCCACCCGGCGCCAGCGCCGCGGCCAGGTGCGGCCACAGCGGCCGGTGCAGGTAGTTGGTGACGACGATGGCGTCGAACGGCGCCTCGTCGGCCAGCGGCCAGGCCCCCTGCTCCAGGTCGGCCACGCGCCCGGTCACGCCGGACGGCAGCGCGGCAATGGCGGCGGCATCGCGGTCAACTGCCAGCACCGCATGCCCGCGCGCGGCCAGCCAGGCGGCATGGCGGCCGCTGCCACAGGCCAGATCAAGCACGCGGGCACCGGGACGCAGCAGGTGCGCCCAGCGGGTGACCCAGGCGGAAGGTGCGGACAGGCCGGCATGCGGCGCTGGAACGTCGCTCATGGCGCCCCCGTCAGTGCAGCAGCATCACGACCGGGCGCAGCATCAGCTCGATCAGCGACATCAGCACGTTGACTACCGGCGTCATCCAGATAGTGGTGATCACGCCCGCGGCGACCAGCGCCAGCACCACGAAAATCCCGTAGGGCTCGATGCGCGACACCGCGCGCGCCACGCCCTGCGGCAGCAGTGCGGTCAGCACGCGGCCGCCGTCCAGCGGCGGCACCGGGAACAGGTTGAAGGCGGCCACCACCAGGTTGACGCGCACGCCGGCCAGCGCCATTTCGCCAAAGAAGGGTTCGCGCACGCCGGCCCACGTCAGGCCGATCGCCAGCAGCACCCAGACGAAGGCCTGCACCACGTTGCTGGCGGGGCCTGCCAGCGCCACCCACATGCCATGCCAGCGCGGATTGCGCAGGCGCTCGAACACCACCGGCACCGGCTTGGCATAGCCAAACACGAACTGGCCGCTGGTCATGATGTAGAGCAGCAGCGGCACCGCGATGGTGCCGATCGGGTCGATATGGCGGATCGGGTTCACGCTGACGCGCCCGAGCGAATAGGCCGTGTTATCGCCGAATACTTTGGCCACATAACCGTGCGACGCCTCGTGCAGCGTGATGGCGAACAGCACCGGCAGGGCATAGACCGCGAAGGTCTGGATAAGGGAGGAATCCATGTCGGCTATTGTAACGGGCCGCCGGCTTGCCAGGCGCACGGCGGCGCACCTGTGGCGGCGGCGCACCGCGGGCCTGGCGCCCGAAGTCCAGAGCCCGGGTTCAGAGCCCGGGTTCAGAGCCCGAAGCGCGAGATGTCGCCGCGGCCGGCGCGCACCAGTTCGGGCTCGCCGCTGGTCAGGTCGATCACCGTGGTCGGCTGCGCCGGCGCCGGACCGCCGCAGACCACCAGGTCGAGCTGCTTCTCCAGCCGGGCGCGGATTTCCGCCGGGTCGTTGAGCGGCTCGTCGTCGCCGGGCACCTGCAGCGTGGCCGAGATCAGCGGCTCGCCCGCTTCGCCCAGCAGCGCCAGCGGGATGGCGTGGTCGGGCACGCGTACGCCGATGGTCTTGCGCGCCGGGTGCGACAGGCGCCGCGGCACTTCCTTGGTGGCTTCCAGGATAAAGACGTACGGCCCGGGCGTGGCGCCCTTGATCCAGCGGTACTGGCGGTTGTCGACGCGGGCGAAGTTGCCCAGTTCGGACAGATCGCGGCACATCAGCGTCAGGTGGTGGCGATCGTCGATGCCGCGCAGCCGGCGCAGGCGCTCGACCGCGTGCTTGTCGTCGAGCTGGCAGGCGAGCGCGTAGCTGGAATCGGTCGGCAGCGCGATCAGTCCGCCCTTCTGCAGGATCTGCGCGGCCTGCTTGATCAGGCGCGACTGCGGGTTGAGCGGATGGATCTCGAAGTACTGGGACATGCAGGGCGCCTTTGGTTTTGCTTTTCGTTGGGCTGGCTGGTTACCAGTCGTGCCAGACCGGCGTGACCGTGGACGGCAGCGGCGGCAGCGTGCCGAGTTCGACCCGGCCTTCGCCGGGTCCGTGGAAATCCGAGCCGCGCGAGGCCAGCAGCCCGTAGTGGCGCGCCACCTCGGCATAGCGGCGGTACTGGTCCGGCGTGTGGCTGCCGGTCACGACCTCGACGGCGCCGCCGCCGAGCGACTTGAACTCGTCGAACAGGGCATCGTGCTGGGTGTCGGTGTAGTGGTAGCGGCCTGGGTGCGCCATCACGGCGATGCCGCCGGCGGTGCGGATCCAGCCCACGGCTTCGGACAGGCTGGCCCAGCGATGGCCGACATAGCCGGGCCGGCCTTCCGACAGGTATTCGCTGAACACGTCGCCGATGGTTGCGCAGTGGCCCTGGTCAACCAGCCAGCGCGCGAAATGGGTGCGCGAGATCAGGTCGGGATTGCCAACGTACTTCAGCGCGCCCGCGTAGGCGCCTTCGATGCCGACCCTGGCCAGCGCCTCGGCGATGTCGCGCGCACGCCGGGCACGTCCCGAACGGGTGTCGGTCAGGCCATCGATCAGCTCGGGACAGAACGGGTCGATCTGCAGGCCGACCACATGCACGGTCTGCCCGGCCCACGTCACCGATATCTCCACGCCGGGCACATAGCGCATGCCGAATTCTTCGGCCGCGGCGCGCGCCGCGGCCTGCCCGCCGACCTCGTCGTGGTCGGTCAGCGCCCAGTACTGGACGCCCGCATCGCGCGCGATCTCAGCCACCGCGCGGGGCGACAGCGTGCCGTCGGACACGGTGGAATGGCAGTGCAGGTCGGCGTTGATGGCGTGGGCGTTTTGCATGGGGCTCATTCTACTCCGATCGCCCTTTGCCAGCGTGGCGCCGGCGGCCTGCCGGAGGTGGTCCGGCGCCCATGGCAAAGCCCTGCCGGCAACGCTGGCGTCGCCGGGAAACGGGCTGGCGCGGGGTATAGTCGGGCTTTGCACCATCTTCCGCGGGCCGTCCGTGCCCGCCTTGCCCACCATGTCTACCGACGCCACCACCGCCGCGACCACGTCCGCCGTCACCACCACTGACGTCCTGATCGTGGGCGCCGGCCCGGTCGGGCTGTTCGCCGCCTTCCAGGCCGGCGTGCTCGGCCTCAAATGTGAACTGATCGACGTGCTCGACCGCGCCGGCGGCCAGTGCACCGAGCTGTATCCCGAGAAGCCGATCTACGACATCCCGGCCGTGCCCGGCTGCCTGGCGCAGGAACTGGTGGACCGGCTGCTGGAGCAGTGCGAGCCGTTCGCCTTCCCGATGCATTTCGGCCAGCGCGCCGAAAGCGTGTCCGAAATCCCCGGCGCCCCGGCGCAGGACGGCCATCCGGCGCACCAGCGCATGCTGGTCACCACCGATGGCGGCAAGCGCTTCGATGTCGCGGCGGTGCTGGTCTGCTCCGGCGCGGGCGCGTTCGCGCCGCAGCGCGTGGCGCTGCCCGAGGCCGCGGCGCTGGAAGATCGCCACGTGCACTACGCCGTGCGCGATGTATCGCGCTTTGCCGGCAAGCGCGTGATCGTCGCCGGCGGCGGCGATTCGGCGCTGGACTGGGCGCTGGCGCTGCGCAAGGTGGCCGCGCGCGTGACGCTGCTGCACCGGCGCGAGGGCTTCCGCGCCGCCGATGGCACCGTGGCCGAGATGCGCGCCGCGGTGGCGGCCGGCGAGATGGATTTCGTGGTCGGCATGCTCGGCACCCTGCGCACCGACGGCGATGCACTGGCCGAAGTGGAAGTGCGCACCCGCGACGGCAGCCAGATGCTGCCCGCCGATGAGCTGGTGGCGCTGTACGGCCTGGTGTCCGAACCCGGCCCGATCGCGCAATGGGACATGGACATGCGTGCCGGCCGCATCCTGGTCGACACCACCACGTATGAAAGCTCGCGCCGCGGCATTTTCGCCGCGGGCGATATCGCCTTCTATCCCAACAAGCAGAAGCTGATCTTGTCAGGCTTCCACGAAGCCGCGCTGGCGCTGCGCAAGGCGTATCACTACGCCTTCCCGGAGAAGGCGCTGGTGCATGTCCACACCAGCAACAACGCCGCGCTGAAGGAAAAGCTCACCCACGCCTGAACGCGGGCGCCGTCCCTAGCGGCAGAACGACTCGACCAGCTCGGCCACCGCGGCCGGCTGGTCATGGTGCAGCATGTGGCCGGCGTCATCGATCACGGCCTCGCGGAAATCGCGGAAGGCGCGGAAGCGCTCCTTGAACTCGTCGATGCCCTGCTTGTGGGCGATATGGCGCAGCGTCTCCGAATCGCGCGCCTCGACATGCAACACCGGCGCGCTGACCTGCTCCCAGATCGCCATCACTTCATCGAGCCGGTACAGCAACGGATTGACCAGCTTGTGCGCCGGGTCGCCCAGGATTTCCCAGCGGCCGTCGGCATTGCGGCGCGACCAGTGCGCGGCCAGGAACGCGGCGCGGTCGTCGGGCAGGCGCGGGTTGGTCTTCTGCAGGCGCGCGGCGACGCCGTCGACACTGTCGTAGGTCTTCAGCTCGGCGCCAATGCGCAACTCGTCCAGCCAGCGCGCGTAGCGTTTGGGGGCATGCGCCGGCCGTGTCGCCGTCATGCCGAAGCCTTCCAGGTCCACCACGCGGCGCACGCGTTCGGGGCGGATGCCGGCATACAGGCAGATCACGTTGGCGCCCATGCTGTGGCCGACCAGGTCCACCTGCCCTTCCGGCTGGTAGTGGTCGAGCAGCGCCTCCATGTCGGCGATGTAGTCCGGGAACCAGTACGACTGCGTGCCGGGATAGCGCGAAGGCCAGTCGGTCTCGCCAAACCCGCGCCAGTCGGGAGCGATCACGTGCCAGTCGCCGCGCAGGTGGTCGACCAGGAACTGGAACGAGGCGGCCACATCCATCCAGCCATGCAGCATGAACAGCTTGCGCGCGCCGGGCGTACCCCAGTGGCGCACGTGGTAGCGCAGCCCGCGCAACGTGATAAATTCAGACCGCGAGGTTTCCTTGATTGTCATTGTCTCCACCCTGGCGTCGGGTCTTCCTGCCGCGGGGGCTGGCGAAGGGAAGCCTCGACAAAATAGAACGATCGTTCGCTTGTTGGCATTATAGCGGCCAGCGCCATTTGCAGCTTGCCGCGCAGGGCGAACGGACAGCAGACCTTCAGGAGACCTTGGATGGCCGCAGCTGCCTTGCCGGCAAGCCGGCGCGACGACTACCGCGCGCTGTACGAATCCTTCCGCTGGGAAATCCCCCCGAACTTCAACATTGCCGAAGCCTGCTGCGGCCGCTGGGCGCGCGATCCGGCAACCATGGACCGCATCGCCGTCTATACCGAGCACGAAGACGGCCGGCGCAACGCGCATACCTTCTCCTACATCCAGGCCGAGGCCAACCGGCTCTCGGCGGCGCTGCGCGACCTGGGCGTGGCGCGCGGCGACCGGGTGGCGATCGTGATGCCGCAGCGGATCGAGACCGTGATCGCCCACATGGCGATCTATCAGCTGGGCGCGATCGCGATGCCGCTGTCGATGCTGTTCGGGCCGGAGGCGCTGGCCTACCGCATCGCGCACAGCGAAGCCAGCGTGGCGATTGCCGACGAAACCTCGATCGACAACGTGCTCGCCGCGCGCCCTGAATGCCCGGCGCTGGCCACCGTGATCGCCGCCGGCGATGCGCATGGCCGCGGCGACCATGACTGGGACGTGCTGCTGGCCGCGCAGCTGCCCACCTTCACTGCCGTAGAGACCAAGGCCGGCGAGGCCGCCGTGCTGATCTACACCAGCGGCACCACCGGCCCGCCCAAGGGCGCGCTGATCCCGCACCGCGCGCTGGTCGGCAACCTGACTGGCTTTGTCTGCTCGCAGAACTGGTTTCCGCAGGACGGCGACGTGTTCTGGAGCCCGGCCGACTGGGCCTGGACCGGCGGGCTGTGGGATGCGCTGATGCCGGCGCTGTACTTCGGCAAGCCCATCGTCGGCTACCAGGGCCGTTTCTCCGCCGAGCGCGCCTTCGAGCTGCTCGAGCGCTACGCCGTCACCAACACCTTCCTGTTCCCGACCGCGCTCAAGCAGATGATGAAGGCCTGCCCCGAGCCGCGGCAGCGCTACGACATCAGGTTGCGCGCCTTGATGAGCGCCGGCGAAGCGGTTGGCGAGACCGTGTTCGGCTGGTGCCGCGACGCCCTCGGCGTGATCGTCAACGAGATGTTCGGCCAGACCGAGATCAACTACATCGTCGGCAACTGCACCGCGCAGAACGACGGCGAGCGCCTGGGCTGGCCGGCGCGGCCCGGCTCGATGGGACGCCCCTACCCCGGCCATCGTGTGCAGGTGATCGACGAAGAAGGCCGCCCCTGCGCGCCGGGCGAGGACGGCGAAGTTGCGGTCTGCGCCACCGATAGCGCCGGGCATCCGGACCCGGTGTTCTTCCTCGGCTACTGGAAGAACGAGGCGGCGACCGCGGGCAAGTACGTCGAGCGCGACGGCCTGCGCTGGTGCCGCACCGGCGACCTCGCGCGCATCGATGCCGACGGCTACCTGTGGTACCAGGGCCGTGCCGACGATGTGTTCAAATCCTCGGGCTACCGCATCGGGCCGAGCGAGATCGAGAACTGCCTGCTCAGGCATCCGGCGGTGTCCAACTGCGCCGTGGTGCCCTCGCCCGATCCCGAGCGCGGCGCGGTGGTCAAGGCCTTCGTGGTGCTGACGCCGGCGGTGGCGCGCTCATTCGACGCCGACGCGGCGCTGGTGGCGGAACTGCAGGCGCATGTGCGCGGGCAGCTGGCGCCGTACGAGTATCCGAAGGCGATCGAGTTTATCGACCAGTTGCCGATGACGACCACCGGGAAGATACAGCGGCGGGTGCTGCGCTTACTGGAGGAAGAGCGGGCGGCGCAGCGCCGGCAGTCGGCCTAGCCAGCCGACGCTTCCAGCCAGGCCAGCTCATCCTCATCAAACCCGGCCGCGCGCCGAGCATCGAGGTTGAATGGCCCGCGCAGCTTCGGCGCACGGTACTGCTCGGCCAGTCGCGCATAGGTAGCAACCGGCTCCAGCTTGCGCTGCGCGCACAGCCAGCGGTACCAGTGGTTGCCGATCGCAACATGGCCGACCTCGTCGCGCAGGATGATATCGATGATCGCCGCGGCGGCATGATCCCCGGCGCCGGCCAGCCTGGCGCGCACCGGCGGCGAGGCATCGAGCCCGCGCGCTTCCAGCGTGCGCGGCACCAGCGCCATGCGCGCCAGCACGTCGCCGGCGGTCTTGTCGGTCATCTCCCACAGGCTGTTGTGCGCGGGAAAATCGCCGTAGGCCGCACCCAGTGTGCCCAGATGCCCGGCCAGCAGCGTGAAATGCAGCGCCTCTTCGTCGGCCACGCGCAACCAGTCGCGGTAGTAGGCCGGCGGCATGCCGGAGAAGCGCCACACCGCATCCAGCGCGAGGTTGATAGCGTTGAATTCGATATGGCACAGCGCGTGGATCATCGCCGCGCGGCCGGCGGGCGTATGCAGCGAGCGGCGCCGTTCGACGCCCTGCGGCGCCACCAGTACCGGCCGTGCCGGACGTCCCGGGATGGTATGGCCCGCGCCGGCATCGATCGCCTCGTCCGCATGCAGCGCCGCATCGGACAGCGCCATGGCATCGCGGTACAACGCGCGCGCGGCGCCGGCCTTTTCGCGCGGATCGGTCATGCACAGCACCGCCAGCGCGCGATGGCGCGGCGAAAGTGACGGATCAGGCAAAGCGGCGGCGGGAGTTTTTTCTGGCATGGGCGTAAAATCCGGACTGCCGCCATTGTAGGGCCTCGCCGGCACCCACCCTTGTGCCTGGCCATGCAGTTCCCCACAGACCCGCTGACTCTTTAAAGTCCGGCGGCAACCCCCACTTCAACAAAAGCCTTTCGTGCAGGAGACCTCATGGCGCTTTACCAGCTCGGCGACGTCAAGCCCAATATCGACAGCGAAGCCTACGTGGCCCCGGAAGCCACCGTCATCGGCAACGTGACCCTCAAGTCCCGCGCCAGCGCCTGGCCCGGTGTCGTGATCCGCGGCGACAACGAGCCGATCATGGTGGGGCATGACACCAATATCCAGGAGGGCGCGGTGCTGCACACCGACCCGGGCTGCCCGCTGACCCTGGGCGACAAGGTTTCGATCGGCCACCAGGCCATGCTGCATGGCTGCACTGTCGGCGAAGGCTCGCTGATCGGCATCCAGGCCGTGGTGCTGAACCGTGCCGTGATCGGCAAGGAATGCCTGGTGGGCGCGGGCGCCGTGGTCACCGAGGGCAAGGTCTTCCCGGACCGCTCGCTGATCCTGGGCGCGCCGGCCAAGGTGGTGCGGCAGCTGACGGATGAGGACGTCGCCAACCTCTATCGCAACGCCGAAACCTACGCCTCGCGGCAGGCCATGTACAAGCAACAGCTCAAGCGGATCGGCTGAACGCAGCCGCGACCGCGTCCATCGCATTACTCGACAGACAACGTGACTCAGACTACCCCCACCACCCCCGACACCCTGCAGAAGTTCCTGTTCGACGCCGCCCCGGTGCGCGGCGAACTGGTGCGCATGGAAGCCACCTGGCAGGAAGTGCTGGGCCGCCACCGCTACCCCACGCCGGTGCGCCGGCTGCTGGGCGAGATGATGGCCGCCGCGGCACTGCTGTCAGCCAACCTGAAGTTCAACGGCGCGCTGGTGATGCAGCTGCACGGCGACGGCCCGGTGCGGATGCTGGTGGTGGAATGCCTGTCCGACCTGTCGATGCGGGCCACCGCCAAGCTGGCCGAGGGCGCCGAGATTGCCGACGACGCCACGCTGGCCGACCTGGTCCATGCGCACGGCCACGGCCGCTTTGCCATCACGCTCGACCCCAAGGACAAGCTGCCGGGACAGCAGCCGTACCAGGGCATCGTGCCGCTGGCGGACGAGCACGGTCCGCTGCCGTCGATCAGTGCGGTGCTGGAGCACTACATGAAGGCCTCCGAGCAGCTCGACACGCGCCTGTGGCTGGCCGCCGACGATCGCGTGGCCGCCGGCATGCTGCTGCAGAAGCTGCCCTCCTACGGCGGCACCGCCGACGTAGGCGAAACCGGCGCGCCGCTGGCCAGCCATGCCAGGGCCCAGGACCTGGATACCTGGGATCGCGCGGTGCAGCTGGGCTCCACGCTCAAGGCCGAGGAACTGCTGGCCGAATCGCCCGAGACGCTGCTGCGCCGCCTGTTCTGGGAAGACCTGCAGGACGCCGGCCTGCGCGTGTTTGAGCCGATGACGCCGCATTTCCATTGCTCGTGCTCGCGGCCCAAGGTGGCGGGCATGCTGCAGTCGCTGGGGCGTGAAGAGATCGAGGGCATCATCGCCGAGCGCGGCAACGTGGAGATCCATTGCGATTTCTGCGGCCAGCGCTATGAATTTGACCCGGTCGACTGCGCCCAGCTGTTCTCGGCCACGCACATCGCCACCGGCGCCGGGGCCGGCGCGCACCAGCACCACTGAGGCGGCATTCCTCGGCTCGGCCCGTGGCGGGAGCGGCAGGGGAGCGGCAGGGAGCGGCGAAATGGAAACATCCGGCGCGCCGCCCGGTCCAACGGCTGTACGATCGCTATACCCGCGAGCCGTGAGCCTGAGGACCGTCATGAACGCCGAAGCCTCCCTCCCGTTACCAGAATCCGGCGCCACGACAGCGGCCGCCACGCGCGGCTGCTTGCGTGGCGCTTTTGTTTTGGCCGCGGCAGTCGCCCTGCTGCTGGCCACCGGCTGCGCGCAGATCCCGCGCGACGCCAACGGCTCGCCCCCGACGGCGCGGCTCGCCCCGAATGCCATGCCGCCCGCCCGGCTGACGCCCGAAGCACGGCAAAAGCTCGATGCCCTGAACCAGGAGGTGCTGCGCGAGCAGGCCGACGCCATCGCGCGGCAGCAACAGGCCGAGGCCTATGCGCGTGCGGCATATGCCTATCCCAATACCAGCTGGAACCTGTTTTACGGAGGATGGGGGGGCGGCCACTGGGGTGGCGGCGTCAGCGTGGGAATGCCCGGCTACTGGGGCGGCTATCCGTACTGGTGGTGACGGCCACGGTGCCGCCGGGCAGGAAGCAGAACGTTGATCAGTGTCCGCCGCGCCCGGCGACGGAGTTCGCCGGCGGCGGCAGCGGCGGCGTGGCGCTGACCTTGGGAGCCGGTGCCACGAACTGCACGAACACCTCGCCTTCCCTCACCATGCCCAGCTCATAGCGCGCACGTTCCTCGATCGCGCCGGTGCCGTCCTGCAGGTCGGCAACTTCCCCTTCCAGCTTGGCATTGCGCAGCTTGAGCGTCTGGTTGCGGGTACCTTGCTCGGTCAGCTGGCGGTTCAGGTCCCAGACGCGCAGCCAGCCACCCTTGCCCAGCCAGAGCGGATACTGGACCGCGAGCAGCAGCACGAACAACAGCAGCGAAATCAGACGCATGAAAGGTTGCGGACGAGAAATTCCGCACAATGATCTGCGAAGTCGGCCCGGAAGGCAATTGCCAGGCAGATTTCGATACAAAAACGGCGGTGGCCGGATGTTATCCGTGCCACCGCCTTTTCACAGCCATCACGTCATGCCGCACTAACGCACTAATGCGCTAACGGGCACGACGGGCAAGGTTCAGCGCAGGTTGTAGAACGCGCCCTTGCCCGGGTAGCTGGCGATATCGCCGAGGTCTTCCTCGATGCGCAGCAGCTGATTGTACTTGGCCATGCGGTCCGAGCGCGACAGCGAGCCGGTCTTGATCTGGCCGGCGTTGGTGCCCACGGCGATGTCGGCAATGGTGCTGTCTTCGGTTTCGCCCGAGCGGTGCGAGATCACGGCGGTATAGCCGGCGCGCTTGGCCATCTCGATGGCGGCGAAGGTTTCGGTCAGGGTGCCGATCTGGTTGATCTTGATCAGGATCGAGTTGCCGATGCCCTTCTCGATGCCTTCCTTCAGGATCTTGGTGTTGGTGACGAACAGGTCGTCTCCCACCAGCTGCACGCGCTTGCCCAGCTTGTCGGTCAGCGTCTTCCAGCCGTCCCAGTCGCCTTCGGCCATGCCGTCCTCGATCGACACGATCGGGAACTTGTCGCACAGGTTGGCCAGGTAGTCGGCGAACTGGGCCGAGGTCAGCTTCAGGCCTTCGCCTTCCAGCTGGTACACGCCTTCGCCTTCGTGGTAGAACTCGCTGGCGGCGCAGTCCAGCGCCAGCAGCACGTCTTCACCGGCGCGGTAGCCGGCCTTCTCGATGGCTTGCACGATGGTGTTCAGGCATTCCTCGTTGGACGAGAAGTTCGGCGCGAAGCCGCCCTCGTCGCCCACCGCGGTGGACATGCCCTTGTCGGCCAGGATCTTCTTCAGCGCGTGGAAGATTTCGGCGCCGCAACGCAGCGCTTCGCGGAAGCTGGTCTGCGACACCGGCATGACCATGAATTCCTGGATGTCCAGGCTGTTGTTGGCGTGCGCGCCGCCGTTGACGATGTTCATCATCGGCACCGGCAGTTGCATCGCGCCCGAGCCGCCGAAGTAGCGGTACAGCGGCAGGCCGGCTTCTTCAGCGGCGGCCTTGGCCACGGCCATCGACACGGCCAGCATGGCGTTGGCGCCCAGGCGGCCCTTGTTCTCGGTGCCGTCGAGGTCGATCAGGGTGCGGTCCAGGAAGGCCTGCTCGGAGGCGTCCAGGCCCATGATGGCTTCGGAGATTTCGGTGTTGATGTGCTCGACGGCCTTCAGCACGCCCTTGCCCAGGTAACGCGACTTGTCGCCGTCACGCAGTTCGATGGCTTCGCGCGAACCGGTCGATGCGCCCGACGGCACCGCGGCGCGGCCCATCACGCCCGATTCCAGCAGCACGTCGCATTCGACGGTGGGGTTGCCGCGCGAGTCGAGAACCTCGCGACCGATGATATCTACGATTGCACTCATGAATTCCTCTCTGACTGTTGATTCTTGCTGCTGCTGATTACTTCAACCTGTGCCTGTGTCAGGCGCGTGTCAAGCTGCCCGACAACCCTCAGGCAGCGCCTTCCACCACGATCATGTTCATCTTTGCCGCATGCTCGCGCGCCTTGCGGGCCGCGCGATAGGCTTCGCCGTCGTGGAACGACTTGGCGGCTTCATAGCTGGGGAATTTCAGCACCACGACGCGGCTCGGCGCCCACTCGCCTTCCAGCGGCTCGGTCTTGCCGCCGCGTACCAGCACCTCGGCGCCATGGATCTGCATGGCCTTGCTCGACAGCACTTTGTATTCTTCGTACTGCTGGGGGTCGGTCACGTCGACGTAGGCGATGATATAGCCCGCGGCCATGGAGAATCTCCCGATTTTTTGTATTGTCTTTCGATATGGTTTGTCACCACCGGCATTGCGGTGGTGACAAGACCGGGCCTGCTCAGGCGCAGGCCGGCCAGCCGAAGTTGTCTTCCAGGAAACCGGCGCGCTTGACCAGCGTGTCCAGTTCCTTGAGTACGGCCAGCAGTTCCTTCATGCGCGACAGCGGCACCGCGTTGGGGCCGTCGGACATCGCCTTGCTCGGATCCGGGTGCGTTTCCATGAACAGGCCCGCCACGCCGGTGGCGACGGCGGCGCGCGACAGCACCGGCACGAACTCGCGCTGGCCGCCGGAGCTGGTGCCCTGGCCGCCCGGCAGCTGCACCGAGTGGGTGGCGTCGAACACCACCGGGGCACCGGTCTCGCGCATGATCGCCAGCGAGCGCATGTCGGACACGAGGTTGTTGTAGCCGAACGAGACGCCGCGTTCGCAGGCCATGAAGACGTCATCCGGCAGGCCGGCTTCGCGCGCGGCGTCGCGGGCCTTGTCGATCACGTTCTTCATGTCGCCCGGCGCCAGGAACTGGCCCTTCTTGATGTTCACCGGCTTGCCGCTCTGGGCGCAGGCACGGATGAAATCGGTCTGGCGGCACAGGAAGGCCGGGGTCTGCAGCACGTCGACCACGGCGGCGACGGGCTTGATCTCGTCGATCTCGTGGATGTCGGTCAGCACCGGCACGCCGACTTCGCGCTTGACGGTCGCCAGGATCTCCAGGCCCTTCTCCATCCCCAGGCCGCGGAACGATTTGCCGGAAGAACGGTTGGCCTTGTCGAACGACGACTTGTAGATGAACGGGATGCCCAGTTCAGCGGTGATGGCCTTGAGCTCGCCGGCGGTATCCAGCGCCATCTGCTCGGACTCGATCACGCACGGACCGGCGATCAGGAAGAACGGCTTGTCGAGGCCGACCTCGAATCCACAGAGTTTCATGACAGACTCCTCTCTTGCCGCCTGGCCTCAGGCGCCCTTGCGCTGCTGGCTGGCAAGCGCGGCTTCGACGTAGGCCTTGAACAGCGGATGGCCGTCACGCGGCGTCGAGGTGAATTCCGGGTGGAACTGCACGCCGACGAACCACGGGTGCATCGACTCCGGCAGCTCCATCATTTCCGGCAGGTTCTCGGTCGGGGTACGGGCCGAGATCACCATGCCGGCGTTTTCCAGCGTCGGCACGTAATGGTTGTTGACCTCGTAGCGGTGACGGTGGCGCTCGTTGACCTCGGCGCCGTAGATGGCGTTGGCCTTGGTGCCTTCCTTGACCGGCACGCGCTGCGCGCCCAGGCGCATGGTGCCGCCCAGATCGGAATCGGCCGAGCGCTGCTCGACCTTGCCTTCGCGGTCGACCCACTCGGTGATCAGCGCGACCACCGGGTGTTCGGTTTCAAGGTTGAATTCGGTCGAGTTGGCGTCGGCCATATTGGCCACGTGGCGGGCAAACTCGATCACGGCCAGCTGCATGCCCAGGCAGATGCCCAGGTACGGCACCTTGTTCTCGCGGGCGTACTGGATCGCGCGGATCTTGCCTTCCGTGCCGCGCTTGCCGAAGCCGCCCGGCACCAGGATTGCGTCGAGGGGGGCCAGCACTTCGAGGTGGCCCGATTCCAGTTCCTCGGAATCGATGTACTCGATGTTGACGCGCGTGGCGGTGTGCATGCCGGCGTGGCGCAGCGCCTCGATCAGCGACTTGTACGACTCGGTCAGGTCGACGTACTTGCCGACCATGCCGATGGTGATTTCGTGCTCGGGATGTTCCTGGGCGTTGACCAGCTTCTGCCACATCGACAGGTCGGCCGGGCGCGGATCCAGGCGCAGTTCCTCGCAGATCAGCCGGTCGAGGCCCTGCTCGTTGAGCATCTGCGGGATCTTGTAGATGCTGTCCGCATCCCACACCGAGATCACGGCGTCCTGCGGGATATTGGCGAACAGCGAGATCTTGGCGCGCTCGTCGTCCGGGATCGGGCGGTCGGCGCGGCACAGCAGCGCGGTCGGCGAAATGCCGATTTCACGCAGTTTCTGCACCGAGTGCTGGGTCGGCTTGGTCTTCAGCTCGCCGGCGCTGGCAATGAACGGCACCAGCGTCAGGTGCACGAAGGCAGCGTGGTTGCGTCCCATGCGCAGGCTCATCTGGCGCGCGGCTTCCAGGAACGGCAGCGATTCGATGTCACCCACGGTACCGCCGATTTCCACCAGCGCCACGTCGGCCTTGCCGTCGTGCGAGGCAGCGGCGCCCTTCTCGATGAAGGCCTGGATCTCGTTGGTGATATGCGGAATCACCTGCACGGTCTTGCCGAGGTATTCGCCGCGGCGCTCCTTGCGGATCACCGATTCGTAGATCTGGCCGGTGGTGAAGTTGTTCGACTTGCGCATCTTGGCCGAGACGAAACGCTCGTAGTGGCCGAGATCGAGGTCGGTTTCCGCACCGTCTTCCGTGACAAACACCTCGCCATGCTGGAAGGGGCTCATCGTGCCGGGATCGACGTTGATGTAGGGATCTAGCTTGAGGAGGGTGACTTTGAGGCCGCGCGACTCAAGAATGGCCGCGAGCGAGGCAGCAGCGATGCCCTTGCCGAGAGAAGAGACGACGCCACCGGTGACGAAGACGAATTTGGTCATAAACCGAGCTTGCCGGGGAAATCGGGATTATACATGAGAGCCCGGTCCGCGCCGACCCGGAAATTGTGACAGCCCCGCCCGCCAATCGCCTGGCGGGCGGGGCTCTATGGGGATCTTCCGGGCCGCGCGGCAGGCTGCGCCGCATGCGCCGCTTGAAAATGATCAACGAAGGATCAGCGCCCGTCGCGGCGCATCGCTCCGATCAGGTCGCGCACCAGTTGCGCCGTTTCCTGCGGCCGCTCCATCGGGTATAAATGGCCGCCCTCGATAAAGCGCAGGTTTTCGCCCACGAGCTTGCGGGTCGCGGCAAGGCCGCACTGGCGCACCTCGCGCGAGCGCGTACCGGCGACAAAGCCGACCGGCACCGGCGCGCCCCGCCTGAGCTTGCGCCCCAGGCTGGTAGGCAGCGTGCGGTAGATCCAGTACTCGACCTCGCGGTCGAAGCGCAGGCGCCGCTCGTTGCCCTTGCCGGTCGGCTCGGTGCCATGGAGCGCATAGTCGCGCAGCACCTCCTGGTCCCACACGGCAAAATTCGGCTTGCCGCGGAAGTGCTGCCACACGGCCTCGGCATCGGGCCAGTGCGTGCGCCGGTTCTTCGTCACCGCCGCCGGGCCGGGCTTTTCGTCGATGCCGAGCACCTGCGCCGTCTTCAGCAGCGAGGCGCGCCAGCCGGCAATGATCGGCGAATCCAGCATCACCACGCCGCGCACCCATTCGGGCCGGCGCAGCGCCGCCATCATCGACAGGAAGCCGCCCAGCGAATGGCCCACCAGCCAGACCGGCTCGCGGTACTGGCGCCCCACTTCCTCGAGCAGTTCTTCCACCAGATGCGGCCAGCCACGCGTGACCGGAAACTGGGGCCGGTGGCCGTAACGGTCCACGGCGCGGAACTCGAACTCGCCGTCCAGTTCGCCGAACAGCTTGCGGTACGTCGTGACCGGAAAGCCGTTGGCATGTGAAAAATGGATGATCTCGCGCACCGCCCCGCCCCTCATTCCTGGGTGCGGGAGGGATTGCGCCTGGCGCGCACGGGCTGGCCCCAGCAGTCGCCCTCGCCGCTGCGCGCCAGCGGGAAGTCGGCCGGCAGGGCCGGGTCCCATTCGGGGTTGTGGATTTCGCCGAACACCTGGCGCAGCCGGTGGCCCCAGGTATCGCGGATCATGCGGAAATAGGCGTTGCGCTCGTCGATGTTGACGAAGCGCGTCACGCGCAGCGAATCCGCCTCGTAGACCAGCAGGTCCAGCGGCAAACCCACTGAAATATTGGACTTCAGCGTCGAATCCATCGAGATCAGCGCGCATTTCGCGCCCTCGGCCAGCGGCAGCGACGGATGCACGACGCGGTCGATGATGGGCTTGCCGTACTTGGCCTCGCCGATCTGGAAATAACAGTTTTCCGGCGTGGCTTCGACGAAGTTGCCGGCGGCATAGATGTTGAACAGCCGCACCCGCTCGCCGCGGACCTGGCCGCCGAAGATCAGGCTGACGTTGAATTCGATGCCGGCATCGCGCAGCGCATGCGCGTCGCGCTTGTGCACCTGGCGCACCGCGTCACCGACGATGGACGCGGCTTCGAACATGTCCCGCGCGTTCCACAACGAGCGCTTGTCGTCGTGGTTCTCCGCCAGGATCTGGCGCACCGACTGGCTGATGGCGAGGTTGCCCGCGGTCATCAGCACCATCACGCGGTCGCCTGGCTCTTCGAACACGGTCATCTTGCGTGCCGTCGAGATGGCGTCCACCCCGGCGTTGGTGCGGGAATCGGACAGGAATACCAGGCCGGCATCCAGCCGCATGGCTACACAGTACGTCATGGTCTTGTTCTGGTGTTCTTGTCGGACGGCCGGGAGTGGCCGGCCGGAGGGCTGCATTAACGGATTCTAGCGCCGCTGCCGTGTCTCGGTGCCGGTTCTGGAATGTGGCACCTAATTGGCGCGGCCGAAGCTAGACCGGATCGACAAGCGGCGTGATCACGACATTGACCTCGAGCGTCTCGCCGGCACCGCCCTCCAGGATGCCCCGGACCGGTGCGGCAGACTGGTAGTCGCGCCCCACGGCGAGGCGGACATGGCGCTCGTCGGTGAGGCAGCCGTGGGTGATGTCGATGCTGCACCAGATCTCGCGCTGGGGATCCAGACAAACGTCGGCCCATGCATGGCTGGCCAGTTCGGTCGCGGCGGGATCGTAGAAGTAGCCGCTCACATAGCGCGCCGGCACACCGAGCGCGCGGCATACCGCCACCATCACTTGCGCCTGATCCTGGCACACGCCGCTGCCCAGGCCGAACGCCTCGGCGGCTGAAGTCCCGACATCGGTGGTATTGGGCTTGTAGCGGACGCGTTCGCCGACGGCCTGGGCCAGCGCCAGCAACGCGGGAATTTCATGGCCCGAGGCCAGGAAAGGCGCGGCGAAGGCCTGCATCTCGCGCGGCGCCGTGGTCAGCGGCGTGCTGCCGAGGAAGTACAGCGGCGACACGCGCGATTCGCCGGCCGGCGGCGCATCGCAGAAGGCATGGTGGCCGTCGCGGTCGAGGTCGCCATGCGGAGGCAGCACTTCCACTTCGCCGCTGGCTTCGATGGCAATGGTGTCCGCCGGGCCCGCCACGGTGAAGTTGTGCACGATGTTACCGAAGCCGTCGCACGCCGCCGACGGGTTGCCCGGCGTGCTCAGCTGCCAGCTGTGCACGGTCTGCAGCGGGCCCGAGCGCGGCTCGAGCCGCAGCTCGTGCACGCTGCGGCGCACCGGCTCGGCATAGCGGTAGACAGTATGGTGGTGGATCTTGTATTTCACGGTATCAGGGCGCGGCGCGGCGGCGGCAGCACATGGTCGTTGCCGGCGCGCCCATGTCAGGCCGCCTGCAGCGGTACCAGGAAGTCCCGGCTGATGCCATTGCCGAGATCGCCGATGCGCTCCAGGAAGCTGGTCAGGTACGCATGCAGGCCGACGGCAAAGATGTCGTCGATGCGCGCGTATTTGAGGTCGGCGTGGAGTTTACCAGCCTGCCGCTCGGTCTCCGCCGACTGCTGGTTGCGCACCATGGCCAGGATCGTCACCACCTCGTCCATGCTCGACACCAGCGAGCGCGGCATGTCGGGGCGCAGCACCAGCAGTTCGGCCACGCGCTGTGGCGTGACCACCGCGCGATACACCTTGCGGTAGACCTCGAAGCCGGACACCGAGCGCAGCACCGCAGCCCAGTGGTAGAAGTCGTTCTGCTCGCGGTTGGGATCGCTGTCGTCACTGCCCGAGGCCTGGAACTTGACGTCGAGGATCCGCGCGGTATTGTCGGCGCGCTCCAGGAAGGTGCCCAGCCGCATGAAGTGAAAGGCATCGTCCTTGAGCATGGTGCCGAACTGCACGCCGCGCGCCAGGTGCGAGCGGAACTTGACCCATTCGAAGAAGCTCGACGGGTCTTCCCTGAGTACGCCGTCGGCGATCATGCGCTGCACGTCGAGCCAGGTCGTGTTGACGGTTTCCCAGACTTCGGTGGTCAGCGAGCCGCGCACCGCGCGCGCGTTCTCGCGTGCCGCGCGCAGGCAACTCATGATCGACGACACATTGGTCATGTCGCGCACCATGAAGTCGATCACGTCGTCGCGCGACAGCAGGCCGTACTTGTGGTCGAAGGCCTGCGTCAGCTCCGAGATATCGAGCATCGCCCACCAGCCCTGCTCGGCCACCTCGGCCGACTGCGGCAGCAGCGAGGTCTGGTAGTTGACGTCGAGCATCCGTGCGGTGTTTTCCGCGCGCTCGGTGTAGCGGGCCATCCAGAACAGGTGGTCGGCGGTACGGCTCAGCATGTGGGCTCTCCTGGCATGGCAGCGGCGGTGTTGATCGCGGTGTTGCTCGCGGTCTTGATCGCGTGAGGGGCTGTCGTCGTCATCGTTCGAGCACCCAGGTGTCCTTGGTGCCGCCCCCTTGCGAGGAATTGACCACCAGCGAGCCCTCGCGCAGCGCCACGCGCGTGAGCCCGCCGGGCACCATGCGCACCTCCTTGCCCGACAGCACGAACGGGCGCAGGTCGATATGGCGCGGGGCGATGCCCGACTCCACATAGGTCGGGCAGGTCGACAGCGCCAGCGTCGGCTGCGCGATGTACTGCTCGGGCCTGGCCTTGACCACCTCGCGGAAGGCATCGATCTCGGCGCGCGTCGCGGCCGGACCCACCAGCATGCCGTAGCCGCCGGCGCCGTGGGTTTCCTTGACTACCAGCTCTTGCATATGGTCGAGCACGTACTGCAGGTCGTCGGGACGCCGGCACATGTAGGTGGGTACGTTGTTGAGGATGACCTCTTCGCCGAGGTAGAAGCGGATCATGTCGGGCACGTACGGATAGATCGACTTGTCGTCCGCCACGCCGGTGCCGATCGCATTGCAGATGGTCACGTTGCCGGCACGGTAGACCGACAGCAGCCCGGCCGCGCCAAGCGCGGAATCGTGCCGGAACACCAGCGGGTCGAGGAAGTCGTCGTCGACGCGCCGGTAGATCACGTCGATGCGCTGCGGCCCCTGCGTGGTGCGCATGAACAGGTGGTCGTCCTCGACGAACAGGTCGCTGCCTTCGACCAGTTCAACGCCCATCTGCTGCGCCAGGAAGGCGTGCTCGAAGTACGCCGAGTTATACATGCCCGGAGTCAGCACCACCACCGTGGGATCGGCGATCGCCTGCGGCGATACGCCGCGCAGCATGTCGAGCAGCAGGTCGGGATAGTGCGCCACCGGCGCGACGCGGTTGCGTGCGAACAGGTCCGGGAACAGCCGCATCATCATCTTGCGGTTTTCCAGCATGTACGACACGCCGGAGGGCACGCGCAGGTTGTCTTCCAGCACGTAGAACTCGCCCTCGCCGGCACGCACCACGTCGATGCCGGCCACGTGCGCATAGATGTCGTGCGGCACGGTGACGCCGAGCATCTCGGGTCGGTACTGGGCGTTGTTGTAGATCTGATCGGGCGGGATCACGCCGGCCCGGATGATGTCCTGGCCGTGGTAGATGTCGTGGATGAACCGGTTCAGCGCAGCCACGCGCTGGCGCAGGCCTTTTTCCAGCAGCGCCCATTCGCTGGCCGGGAAGATGCGCGGGATCACGTCGAACGGGATGGTGCGCTCGGTGCCGCTGTTGGCTTCGTCCTTGTCGCCATAGACGGCAAAGGTAATGCCCACGCGCCGGAAGATCAGGTCCGCCTCGGCCCGCTTGTTGTCCATGGTGCCGCCGGACTGCCGCGCCAGCCAGTCAGCGAAATGCCGGTAATGCGGGCGTACCGCCCCGTCGGGCAATGCCTGCCCTGCCTGGATGACCGTGGGCGCCCCGTCGGCGCGCCAGTCCAGCATCTCGTCGAAAAACCGCCCTGCCATGATGGCCGTTCCTCCATGTAGTGGGCGTCGGGTGCTGCCACTGCCCCGCATCCGGCCGCCCTGGTTTGACCTGGCTGTCCTGCCACAAGCCCGCCGCGTTATTGCCTCGGGGCCCGGGAGGGTCTCCGATGGCATTGGCGCGGCGATACTGTCGAGTCACTGGCCCTTTCAGCATACCTGTACCGGCGAAAGCCGCAAGCTGGCGAATCCTGGCCGGCACGGAAAGTGAGCTAGCAAGATGTCTGCCAGCGCACGCAAAAACGGCCGCCGGCGAGGCTGGCGGCCGTCATTGCGATGGCGCGGTGGATCGCGGGCGAAAGGCTCAGCGAGCGGAAGCCTGCAGGATGGTGTCCACCAGGACTTCGGGCGACTGGCGGATATCGAGCTCCAGCGCGTCGCGCGGCGCTTCCAGCGTATCGAACTGGCTCTGCAGCAGCTCGGGATTGAAGAAGTGGTCGCTGCGGGCGGACAGGCGCCCGGCGATCAGTGCGGCATCGCCCTTCATGTGGACGAAGGTCACGCCGCCGTCTGGCGGCGTGAGCCGGTCGCGGTACGCCTGGCGCAGGGCCGAGCAAGTGAACACGTGGGTCCGGCCTTCGGCGCGCGCCGTGTCGATGGCGGCGCGCATCGCCGCCAGCCAGGGCCAGCGGTCTTCGTCGGTCAGCGGGATGCCCGCGTGCATCTTGGCCTTGTTGGCCTCGCTGTGGAATTCGTCCGCGTCATGGAAGCCGCAGCCCAGGCGCTGCGCCAGCAGCTGGCCGACCGTGGTCTTGCCGCTGCCGGAAACGCCCATCAGGATATAGATCATGTCTGCTCCGTCGGTCTTGGTATCGTCTTGCTGTCGTGAGGCAGGTGCGCAAGGCTATTGTGCGACGGTTTGCGCCGCCACGGCAGCGGCGGATGCGCCTGGCGCGGCGCCGGCATCCGCTTCGGACAGGTCGAGTGCGCTGCCCCCCTCTTCCGCGATGCGCGCATGGCGCCGGAACGAGCCAAACAGGCCGCGCCCGAGGCTGAACCGGGCAAAATCGTCGGCCGGGGCCGGCGCCGGCTCGCGCGCCGCGAACTCGCCCTCGTCGCCCAGCCATTGCAGCACGCCGGCGACCGCGTCGACGCGGATGCGGTCGCCGTCGCGCACGCGGGCCAGCGCGCCGCCGGCCAGTGCCTCAGGGCCGACGTGGATCACCGCAGGCACCTTGCCCGACGCGCCCGACATGCGCCCGTCGGTCACCAGCGCCACCTTGTGGCCGGCGTCCTGCAGCGCGCCCAGCACCGGCGTCAGGCGGTGCAGCTCGGGCATGCCGTTGGCGTTCGGCCCCTGGAAGCGGACCACGGCGACCAGGTCGCCATTCAGTTCGCCGGCATCGAACGCGGCCTGCAGCGCTTCCTGCGCATCGAAGACGCGCACCGGCGCCTCAACCACGCGATGCTCGGGCGCCACGGCCGAGACCTTGATCACACCGCGGCCCAGGTTGCCCTGCATCAGCCGCAGCCCGCCTTCGGGCGAGAACGGCGCCGCGGCGCTGGCAACGACCTGGGCGTCGCCGCTTGCCGTCGCCCCCTCGCGCCATTGCAGCACGCTATCGCGCATCACCGGCTCCTGCGTGTAGCGCGCCAGGCCCGGGCCCGCGACGGTCTGCACGTCCTCATGCAGCAGCCCGGCCTGCAGCAGCTCGCGGATAATCAGCCCGGCCCCGCCGGCGGCATGGAAGTGGTTCACGTCGGCGGAGCCGTTCGGGTACACCCGCGCCAGCAGCGGCGTGATGCGCGACAGTCGGTCGAAGTCGTCCCAGTCGATGATGATGCCGGCGGCGCGCGCCATGGCCACCAGGTGGATGGTGTGGTTGGTCGAGCCGCCTGTCGCCAGCAGGCCGACCATGGCGTTGGCCACGGCGCGCTCGTCGACGATGCGCGCCAGCGGCAGGTAGTCGCTGCCGCGCGCACTCAGCGCAATCGCGCGCTGCGCCGCCGCGGCCGTCAGCGCATCGCGCAGGCCGCTGTCCGGGTGGACGAAGGCCGCGCCGGGCAGGTGCAGGCCCATGATCTCCATCAGGAACTGGTTGCTGTTGGCGGTGCCATAGAAGGTACAGGTGCCGGCCCCGTGGTAGGCCTGGCATTCGGCCTCGAGCAGCGCATCGCGGCCAACCTGGCCGGTGGCGTAAAGCTGGCGCACGCGCGCCTTCTCCTTGTTGGACAGGCCGGTGGCCATCGGGCCCGCCGGCACGAACACTACCGGCAGGTGGCCGAACTGCAGCGCGCCCATCAGCAGGCCCGGCACGATCTTGTCGCACACGCCCAGCATCAGCGCCGCATCGAAGGTGTTGTGCGACAACGCGATGGCCGTGCCCATGGCAATCGCATCGCGCGAGAACAGCGACAGCTCCATGCCGGCGTTGCCCTGCGTGATGCCATCGCACATCGCCGGCACGCCGCCCGCCACCTGCGCCACGGCCCCGACCGCGCGCGCGGCTTCGCGGATGACGCCGGGGTAGCGCTCATAGGGCTGGTGCGCCGACAGCATGTCGTTGTACGCGGTGACGATGCCGAGATTGGGCGCATGGTCGACGCGCAGCTTCAGCTTGTCGTTGGCTGGCAGTGCGGCGAAGCCGTGCGCCAGGTTGGCGCAGGACATGCCGCGCAGCGGTCCCAGCTCGGCTTGCGCACGCTCGCAGCGTGCAAGGTAGGCGGCACGGCTGGCGCGGCTGCGGGCAACGATGCGTTCGGTGACGGCCAACAGCTCGGCATGGACGGCAATGGGCATGGCGGAGGCGTTCCTTTTGTCGGGGCGTAGCACCAAAGCGGCGCGATCGCATGTAGATTTTCTACATTATTACCGATAGCAATGCCGCCGTCGACTGGATCATGCATCACAATGGCGCTCAATCTTGCTTGTTTTCCCACATCACGGGCAAACCCTGACAGCCAGGCGGGCACGATTTCGGGCACGATGCCTCGCCAACGGATGTAGAATCTCTACATTAGAGAATCCCGAACAACCTGATATCCGCCCGCCGCCATGCGCGACCGAATCCTTGCCGTCTACGACACGCTCCGCCCCTCCGAACGCCGACTGGCGGACTACGTCGCCGAGCACGGCGCCGCCGTGATCCGCCTGTCGATGCCCGAACTGGCCGAGCGCGCGGGCGTGTCGCAGCCCACCATCGCACGGTTCTGCGCCGCACTGGGCTACGACGGCTTCCGCGAGTTCAAGCTGCAATTCGCGCAGAACGTCGGCGGCGGCATGCCATTCGTGCACCAGGATGTGGACGCCCACGACCGCCCCGCCGACATCGCCGGCAAGGTGTTCGACCGCACCATCGCCACGCTGATGAGCGTGCGCAACGCGCTGTCGGCCGACCAGATCGAACACGGCATCCACCTGCTGGCGCGCGCCCGCCGCATCGAGTTCTACGGCTGCGGCAATTCCGGCATCGTCGCGCTCGACATCCAGCACAAGTTCTTCCGTCTCGGCATCCCGACCGTCGCCTATTCCGACCCGCATGTCTTCAGCATGTCCGCCGCGCTGCTCGGCGCCGGCGACGTGGCGGTGCTGGTGTCCAACAGCGGCCGCACCTGGGACATGCTGACTGCCGCCACGCTGGCGCGAAGCAGCGGCGCCAGCGTGCTGGCGATCACCCACAGCGGCTCGCCGCTGGCCAAGCTGGCCGACGTTTGCGTGTTTTCCGATGTCGAGGAAGACAGCGAGGTCTATACGCCGATGACCTCGCGCATCAGCCACCTGGTGCTTGGCGACGTGCTGGCCGCGGGCGTGGCACTGGAGCGCGCGGAAACGGTTGCCGCCGGGCTGCAGCGTGCCAAGGCCCACCTGCGCGAACGCCGCATCGCGGGCGCCGAGCCAGCACGCACGCTGCCGCCTGCCCGAGGCCGCGCCAAGCCCCAGCCGGCTGCCGCCGACGCGCAACCTGCCCCGGCGGCCACCCGCGCGCGACGCCGCAAGGCCCGCTAGCGCGGCGCATCCGGCCTGGTGCGCCAATAGCGCGGCTCAGCCTGCCGGAACACCGACAGCGTATAGCCCGCCGGCGCGGTGGCCATGGTCACCGCGCCGGTTTCGTCAGTGCGGTAGCGCGCGATGCCGGCGCGTCCATAGCGCTCCCACACGTCGGCGCGGGGGTGGCGGTAGCGGTTGGCATAGCCAAGCTGGAATACCGCCGCCCGGGGCCGCACCGCGTCCAGCCACGCTGCACCGGAAGAGGTGCCGCTGCCGTGGTGCGCCACCACCATCACGTCGGCATGCAGCGCTTCGGGCGGCAGCCTGTCGATCAGCGCGCGTTCTTCGGCCACGCCGATATCGCCGGTCAGCAACAGGCGATGCCGCGCGGTCGCCACGCTCAGCACACAGCTACGGGCGTTGCTGGCGATCGCCGCCTGTTGCGACTGCAATGGCAACGGATGCAGCACCGTGAAACGCACGCCGTCCCAGTCCCATTGCTGGCCGTCCGCGCACGGCGCCCAGCCGGATGCTGGCGGCCCGAGCAAGGCATGGTGCGGCGGCGCGCCGGTACTGCGCGCCGCTACGGCCACCGCCGCCGCCACGTCAGCCACACCACCGGCATGATCCGCGTCTTCATGGCTGACCATCAGCTGGTCGAGCCGGCCGAGACCCAGGCCGCGCAGCACCGGCACCACCACTTGCGCGCCCGCACTGGAGCCCGATGCATAGCCAGGGCCCGTGTCGTACAGCAGCGCATGCGTACGCGTCTGCACCAGCACCGCGGTCCCCTGCCCCACGTCGAGCATCACCGCACGGAACTCGCCATGCGCCACCGGCGGGCCGCGCGCCAATACGAGCGGCAACACCAGCAGGCCGCCATGCAGGCGCGCCGCGGCACTGGCAGGCGGCGCCAGCAACAGCGCGATCCCGAGCAGGGCGAGCAGCAGCGGCAAAGGCCCCGATGCCGGCGCCTCCCACATGGCCCACGGCAGGCCGGAAAGCCAACCCAGCAAGGCGGCCAGCCATACCATGGCCTGGTGCGCGACGGCCAGCAACGGCGTGGCCAGCATGGCCGGCGCGGCGGCGGCGGCCAGCGACAGTGGCGTCACCAGCAGGCTGACCACCGGGATCGCGATAGCATTGGCGAGCGGCGACACCACCGACACCTGCTGGAACAGCAACAGCGTCAGCGGCACCAGCCCGGCTGTGACCGCCCATTGCGTGCGCGCCGCGGCGGCAAGCGTGGCACGCATGCGTTGCCAGCGAGTTTCCGGCGCGCCATGCCCGGACCGGGCAGCGTAGAAGATCACCGCCACCGCGCCGAAAGACAGCCAGAAGCCCGGCGACATCACCGCCCACGGATCCAGCAGCAACGCCGCCAGTGCCGCACAAGCCAGCACCACCGACGCCGGCGGTGCCCGCCCACTCCACACCGCCAGTGCGGCCACGCATAGCATCGCCACCGTGCGCAACGCGGGCACCTGCATCCCGGCCAGCAGCCCGTATGTCACCGCACCGGCTACCGCCGTCACCAGGGCCGCGTGCCTGGCCGGCAGCCACAGGGGCAGCGGCCGGCGCAGCCGGCGCCCCAGCCCGAACGAATGCCGCCACAGCATGCCGGCGAACGACCCCGCCATGCCAGCGATCATGGTGATGTGCAGGCCTGAAATGCTGACAAGGTGGCTGATGCCGGTACGCCGGAACAACTGCCAGTCTTCCGTATCGATGCCGCGCTGGTCGCCGATCACCAGCGCGACCAGCACCGGGCCATAGCGCGCATCATCCGGCAGCGCCGCGCGCAGGTGATCGCGCACTGCCGCGCGCCACGCTTCGATGCGCCATGCGAGCCGTTCCCGCGTTGCCTCCTGCGGCGGACCATGCGCGCGTCGTACGTAGCCCGTCGCGCCATAGCCCTGCGCCAGCAGCCAATAGGCATAGTCGAAGCCGAAGGGATTGGCCAGTCCGCGCGGGCGCCGCAGGCGTATGGTCAGGGTATAGCGCTGGCCGGGGTACAGGTCAGGCGGCGCGTCGCGCCAGTGGAGAAGCAGCCGGCCGGGCAACGTCAACCCTGGTTCGTCCGCCCCATCCGGCACGGTCTTCCCGACGGTGAAGGCAAAGCGGACGCCGCCCGCTGATTCGGACGGCAATCCGGAAACCACACCCTGCACGTCGAGATCGCGCGATTCGAGCGATGCGGGCAACCACTCCCGCAAGCGCATATCGGCGCGCCATGCCGCCCAGCAGAACGCGGCACCAACGGCCACCGCGGCCACGGCGGCCAGCACCAGTCCCCGCCATGCGGCACGCAGGCGCCTGCCACGCAGCAGCATCGCGATGGCCGCCAGCACCAGACCGGCAGCGGCCACGCGCACGACGTCCTGCCGCGGCAGCGTTGCCTGCTGCTGCAGCAGCCAGCATCCCGCGACGAACGCCACCACGAACACGCGCACGGCATCTCCCCGGCTGATTGCACACAGCCAGAGTTGTAACCGCACGATGCAGCGGAAAGCTTGTCAGCCTGTCAGGAAATCGTGGAAGTTGTGTGTGTGGCCGGCGCCATGGATTCGGCGAACGCAGCCAGCCGCGGCAGTGCCTCGACGGCATTGCGCCAGGTTGCCTGCGCCAGCGCCGCGGCATCGATGCCGCGCAGATCGCTCAGCACGCGCGCCACGCCGGCGACTTCGGCGGGGGTGTTGCGCACCTTGTGCTGCTCGCCGAACTGGTCGTCGGCAAGCCACGCGGGTGCGATATCGGGAGCGTCGGTTTCCAGCACCAGCGCCTCCAGCGGCATGTCCGTGGCCAGCCGCCGGATCTGGCGCGCGCGGCTGAAGGTCAGGTTGCCGCCGAAGCCAAGCTTGAAGCCCTGCTCGACAAAGCGCCGCGCCTGCTCATGGCTGCCGTTGAACGCATGGGCGATGCCGCGCTTCACGCCCAGCTTGCGCAACTGCGCGCCGACCTGGTCCTGCGACTTGCGCACATGCAGCAGCACCGGCAGGTCAAATTCGCGCGCGATCTTCAACTGTTCGGCATAGAGCCAGGCCTGGTGATTGCTATCGAGACCGGCGACAAAGAAATCGAGCCCGATCTCGCCAATGCCGACGAAGCGCGGATCGCCCATGCTGGCCGCCACCTCGCGCCGCAGCGCATCGATATCGGCCTGCCCGCTACCGGGCGAGCAGAGCGGATGGATGCCGAGTGCGTAGACACAGCGCGAGTCCTCGTGCGCCAGCTTGCGCACCGCCTCGAAATTCCACACCGCCACCGCCGGCACGACCATGCCGCGCACGCCGGCGGCCTCGGCCGCGTCGGCTACCTGGCGCCGGTCAGCGTCGAATTCGCGCGCGTCGAGATGGCAGTGGGTGTCGATCCACATGGTGCAATGCCGGGGGCCCGGCCTAGCGTTCCTGGTGCAGGTGGCCGTCGCGCAGCCGCAGCACGCGGTCGCAGCGGCCGGCCAGGTCGAGGTCGTGGGTGACGATGACGAAGCTGGTGCCGAGCGTGCGCGACAGTTCGAGCATCAGATCGTAGACGCCGCCGGCGGTATGGTCGTCGAGGTTGCCGGTCGGTTCGTCGGCCAGCACGCAGGCGGGTTGCCCCACCAGCGCGCGCGCGATCGCCACGCGCTGCCGCTCGCCGCCGGACAGCTCGCCCGGCCGGTGTTTGGAGCGGCCGCCCAGCCCCACGCGCTCCAGCATCGCCTGCGCCGTGCCGCGCGCATCGTGCTGCGTCATGCCGCGGATACGCATCGGCATCGCCACGTTGTCGAGCGCGGTGAATTCCGGCAGCAGGTGATGGAACTGGTAGACAAAGCCCAGCGAGCGGTTGCGCACCACATTGCGCTCGCGCTCGCGCAGCGCCGTGAACGGCTTGCCGAGCAGCGCAACGCGGCCCGAGTCGGGATTGTCGAGCCCGCCCAGCACATGCAGCAGCGTGCTCTTGCCCGAGCCGGACGCACCGACGATGGCGACCTTCTCGCCGGCATTGACGCGCACGTCCACGCCGCGCAGCACTTCGACATCGAGCCCGCCCTGGCGAAAACGCTTGGTCAGGCCCTCCGCCACCAGCACCGGCGAACCGGCGACCGCCTGGCCCGCCGCATTGGGGGCGGTATCCGCTTGCAGCACGGCTTCACTCATAGCGCAGCGCCTCCGCGGGGTTGACGCGGGCGGCACGCCAGCTGGGGTACAGCGTGGCCAGCGTGGCCAGCACGAAGGAAATGATGCCGATGGTGGCGATGTCGTTCACGCGGGGATCCGAAGGCAATTCACTGATGAAATAGATGTCGCGCGGCAGGAACTGCACGCTGAGCACGCGCTCGATAAACGGCACAATCACGTCGATATTGGTCGCGATCAGCGTACCGCCGGCCACGCCCAGGATGGTGCCGATAAAGCCGATGGCGACGCCCTGCACGATAAAGATCTTCATGATCGAGCGGGGCTGCGCGCCCATGGTGCGCAGGATGGCGATATCGGCCTGCTTGTCGGTCACGGTCATCACCAGCGTCGACACCAGGTTGAACGCGGCCACCGCGATGATCAGCGTCAGGATGATGAACATCATGCGCTTCTCGGTCTGCACCGCGGCGAACCAGTTGCGGTTCTGCTTGGACCAGTCGCGCAGGTACAGCTCGCCCGACATGGTGCCGGCGAGCTGCTGCGCCACCTGCGGCGCGCGCTGCATGTCCTGCAGCTTCAGCCGCACACCGGTAGGTCCGCTCAGGCGGAACAGCGTCTCGGCGTCATGCATGTTGACCAGCGCCAGCGCGCTGTCGAACTCGAAGTGGCCCGACGAGAAGATGCCGGTCACGGTGAACTGCTTGAGCCGCGGCAGCACGCCGGCCGGCGTGATGGTGCCCTGCGGCGCGACCAGCGTAACCTTGTCGCCGACCTGCACGCCCATGGCATTGGCCAGCTCGTTGCCCAGCGCGATGCCGAATTCGCCCGGCACCAGCGCGTTCATGCTGCCGGACTTGAACTGGCTGCCGATGTCCGAGACCTTGGGTTCCTGCGACGGCTCGACACCACGCAGCAGCACGCCGCGCACGGCATCGTCGCGGGTCAGCATGGCCTGCGCCGCCACATAGGGCGCGGCGCCGACCACTTCCTTGTTCTGCATCGCCTCGGCCGCGGTGTGCTGCCAGTCGGGCAGCGACGACGGGCCGATGACCTCGATATGCGCCAGCACCGACAGCATGCGGTCGCGCACTTCTTTCTGGAAGCCGTTCATCACCGACAGCACCACGATCAGCGCGGCCACGCCCAGGGCGATCCCGAACATCGAGATCATCGAGATAAACGAAATAAAGGTGTTGCGGCTGGCGCGCTTGCTGGCGCGGGTGTATCGCCAGCCGATCTGCCACTCGTAGGGAAAGTTCAAGAGGATTCCTGTTGTTTCGGGATATCGCCGCCGCCCTTTCAAGGGGCGCCGGCGGCACTCAGGGAGCCGTGGCGAACGCCTTCCACGATGCACGGAAGCGGCGCGGGACTGGCATCGACCAGCCGGAAGTTTACAATCTCGCCACCATGATGACGCACCTGACCCTGATTGTGCCCTTTTCCGTCCCGCCGGGCGCCGGCGACGACGGCCGTGACGACGTCATTCCCGGCGCGCTGCTGCGGCAGTTGGAGCTGCCAGCGCTCGGAAAGTTGCTGACGCGGGCCACGCCGGGCCCGCGCGAGCGGCACGACGACCCGTTCCTGCGCAGCCTGCCGCAGGAACGCTGGCTGGCCGCCAAGACGGGGCTCGACACAGGCCGGGTGCCGTCGGCGCCTTATATGCGGCTGGCCGACAGCAACGCAGCCGCCCCGGCGGCGGACGGCCAGTCCTGGGCCTGCCTGCAGCCGGTGCACATCCACGCGGCACGCGACCACCTGGTGCTGATGCCGCCGGCGCATCTCGGCATCCGGCCGGATGAGGCGGCCGCGCTGCACGCCGCCATCGAGCCGCTGCTGCAGGAATCCGGCATCGCGCTGCAGACGCCCTGCCCGGTACGCTGGTACCTTCCCGAGTCAGTGTTCGGCCCGCTGGAAGCGACCACGCCGCTGCGCGCGGCCGGGCGCAACATCGATATCTGGATGCAGGCCGGCGAGCGTGCGCGCGACTGGCGCCGGGTACAGAACGAGATCCAGATGACCTGGTTCGACCACCCGGTCAACCAGGCCCGCGAGGCGCGCGGCGAGCTGCCGGTGAACTCGGTCTGGCTGTATGGCGGCGGCACGCTGCAGGCCGTGCCCCGCCTGGCCGACACGGTACTGAGCGACGACCCGTTCCTGGCCGGGCTGGCGCTGGCCGCCGGCAGCCGCGTATTGCCCGTGCCAGCGGGATTGGCCGGCGTGGCGGCGCCCGGGGGATCGGCGTTGGCGATGCTGGAACTCGCCACCGAAGCCCATATCACGGAGGACTGGGGCCTGTGGATCGAGCGCATGCATGCGCTCGATGCCGACTGGTTCGCACCGGCGCTGGAGGCGCTGGCCGCAGGCGGCATCGGCGGCGTGACGCTGGTGCTGGGCGGCGAGAACCACTTTGCCGAGTTCACCGTGACCCGCGCCGACCTGCGCAAGTTCTGGCGCGGCATGGGCCAGCGCGGCGACTGGCGCGCGCTGCTGTCCGACCTCGCCTTTGCCGCCTGAACCTCGCCGAACGCCAGCCAACGACCCACCGCAAGAACAAGACCGCCCCGCCATGACCCGGATCGCCATCCGCACCTATTCCTCCGAACACGTCTCCACGCTGGCCGCCGCCGGACTGCATCCCACGCTGGCCCGCATCCTGGCCGCGCGCGGCGTGGCCCGCACCGCCGAGCTGGCGACCGACCTGCCTGAACTGGTGCCACCGGGCGCCATGAAGGGCATCGGCCATGCCGCCGCCTACCTGGCCGACGCCATCGCCGCCGGCAAGCGCCTGCTGATCGTCGCCGACTATGACTGCGACGGCGCCACCGCCTGCGCGGTCGGGGTGCGCGGACTGCGCATGCTGGGCGCGCGGGTCGAGTACATCGTCCCCAACCGCTTCGAGTACGGATACGGCCTGACGCCGGAGATCGTGGCGCTGGCGGCCAGGCAGCAGCCGGACGTGATCGTCACCGTCGACAACGGCATCGCCAGCGTCGACGGCGTGGCCGCGGCCAATGCGCTGGGGATCGACGTGGTGGTGACCGACCACCACCTGCCGGGCGCCGAACTGCCCGACGCGGCGGTGATCGTCAACCCGAACCAGCCGGGCTGCGAATTCCCGAGCAAGAACCTGGCGGGCGTGGGCGTGATGTTCTACGTGCTGCTGGCGCTGCGCGCCGAGCTGCGCCGGCGCGGCGTCTACACCCAGGCCACCCAGCCGCCGCTGCAGACGCTGCTCGACCTGGTGGCGCTGGGCACCGTCGCCGACGTGGTCAAGCTCGACACCAATAACCGCATCCTGGTGGCGCAGGGCCTGCGGCGGATGCGCGCGGGACGCATGCAGCCGGGCGTGGCGGCGCTGTTCCGCGCCGCGGGCCGCGAGGCGTCGCGTGCCAATACCTTCGACCTCGGCTTCGGGCTGGGCCCGCGCCTGAACGCGGCCGGCCGGCTGGCGGACATGTCGCTGGGCATCGAATGCCTGCTGACCGACGATGCCAACCGCGCCTGGGAAATCGCCCAGGAGCTCGACAGCATGAACCGCGAGCGGCGCGATATCGAGGCCGGCATGCAGCAGGAGGCCTTGCAGATCCTGGAGCAGCCCATGGCCGGTCTTGCCGGCCCGGATCCGTCGGCGCGCTTTACCGTCAGCGTGTTCAACGACACCTGGCACCAGGGCGTGATCGGCATCGTCGCATCGCGGCTCAAGGACAAGTACCACCGCCCCACCATCACCTTCGCGCCCGGCGATGAAGCCACCATCAAGGGCTCGGGCCGCTCGATCCCGGGCTTCCACCTGCGCGACGCGCTCGACCTGGTGTCCAAGCGCTGCCCCGGCATGATGGTCAAGTTCGGCGGCCATGCCATGGCGGCCGGCCTGACCGTGCGCGCCGAGCGTTTTGCCGAGTTCCAGGAAGCCTTCGAAGCGGTCGGCAAGGAATGGCTGACCGACGACCAGCTCGCGCGCGTGATCGAGACCGACGGCGATATCGAGGACCACTGCTTCAGCCCAGAATTCGTCACCCTGCTTGAGCAGCAGGTGTGGGGCCAGGGCTTCCCGGCACCGACCTTTTGCGGCGAGTTCGACGTGCTGCGCCAGAGCGTGCTCAAGGGCAAGCACCTGAAGCTGCAGCTCGGGCGCGGCAGCCAGCGCTTCGACGCGATCTGGTTCAACCACGCCGAATCGCTCGGGGCCAGCGCGCAGGTGGCCTACCGGCTCGACAACAACACCTTCAACGGGGTCACGCGCGTGCAACTGGTGATCGAGCACGCGCAATAGCGTGCCGGCCGGGGCATCGCCCCGGTCCTAGCCGCGCGCGGGGAGATAGGCCGCCGGATCGACCGGCTTGCCATTGGCGCGCACTTCGAAATGCAGTTCGCTGGCGCTGGCGCCCATGCGGCCCACGTCCTGCCCGGCCGCCACCGTGGTGCCCTCGCTGACCAGCGGCTGGTCCAGGTTGCCGTAGACGGTCAGCCAGTCGTCGTTGTGCTTGACGATCACCAGCATGCCGTAGCCGCGCAGGTTGCCCACATGGATGGCCCGGCCGGCCGCGGCGGCGCGCACCGTGCCGTTGGCCGGCACGGCAATGGTCAGGCCCTTGCTGGCGGGCGGCGAGTAGCGCGCGATGACGCGGCCGTCGGCCGGCCATTGCAGGCGGATGCTGCTGGCGGGCGGCCTTGACGCGCCGCTGTCGGCGCGTGGGGTATCGGTGACGGCCTGGCCGGTGCCGGTCGAGGCGGTCGAGCCGGCCGAGGCGGCGGCACTGCCGCCGGGCGGCCGCACGCGGATCAGCTGGCCCACTTCGATCTGGCTGGGGCTGGCGATGTCGCTGTTCCAGCGGGTCAGGTCGCGCACGGTGCGGCCGTGCTTGCGGGCGATCGAATAGAGCGTATCGCCGCGTTCCACGCGGTAATAGCCATCCGGCACGGGGCCGCCGGTGGTGCCGCAGCCGGCCGCGACCGCGGCGGCGGTGGCGGCCAGCAGCAGGCCCAGCGCGCGGCGCCGGCCTGCCTCGATGTCATGTCTGGTTTTCGTCATGCGTCCCTGTTTGTCTTCATGCCGGGGGGCGGCTTGCGAATGCGTATTATCGCCGCGTGCGCTGCCCGGCACCGCCGGATAGACCATCGCATGGCCTTTCCGTTCGCCGCGCGGCACGCCATGGCCGCCGCAAATGCCCGAATCCGCGACCGATCCCGGGCACCAATCCGCTATAATTCAAGGTTTTCGAAGCGCAGGAACATCATGGAAGCAGAACGCCTCAACGCCATCTCCAGTGCCATCTCCGATCTCCGTTCCCGGACGGAAGATCTACGGGGGTATCTTTGACTACGATGTCAAAGTAGGAAGGCTGGACGAAGTCAACGGCCTGCTGGAAGACCCGGACGTCTGGAACAACCCCAAGCGCGCCCAGGATCTCGGCAAGGAAAAGAAGGCCCTCGAGGGCGTGGTAAGCGTCCTCGGCAAGCTCACGGACGACCTTAGCGGTGCCGAGGAACTGTTCGAGCTCGCCAAGGAAGAAGGCGACGACGAGACCCTCGAATCGATCGAAACCGACGTCCAGGGCTTCGAGGAGATTGTGGCGGGCATGGAATTCCGCCGCATGTTCTCCGGCGAAATGGACCAGGCCAACGCCTTTATCGACATCCAGGCCGGCGCCGGCGGCACCGAAGCCTGCGACTGGGCCTCGATGCTGCTGCGCCAGTACCTGAAGTACTGCGAGCGCAAGGGCTTCAAGGCCGAGGTGCTGGAAGAGTCCGAAGGCGACGTGGCCGGCATCAAGAGCGCGACCATCAAGATCGAGGGCGAATACGCCTTCGGCTACCTGCGTACCGAGACCGGCGTGCACCGCCTGGTGCGCAAGTCGCCGTTCGATTCGTCGGGCGGGCGCCATACCTCGTTCTCGTCGGTGTTCGTCTACCCCGAGGTGGACGACTCGTTCGAAGTGGAAGTCAACCCGGCCGACCTGCGCGTGGACACGTACCGCGCTTCGGGCGCCGGCGGCCAGCACATCAACAAGACCGATTCGGCCGTGCGGATCACGCACATCCCGACCGGCATCGTGGTGCAGTGCCAGAACGACCGCTCGCAGCACCGCAACCGTGCCGAGGCCATGTCGATGCTGAAGTCGCGCCTGTACGAGCACGAGATGCGCAAGCGCCAGGCCGAGGCCGACAAGCTGGAAGCCGGCAAGACCGACGTGGGCTGGGGCCACCAGATCCGCTCCTACGTGCTGGACCAGAGCCGCATCAAGGACCTGCGCACCAACGTGGAAATGTCCAATACCCAGAAGGTGCTGGACGGCGACCTGGACCCGTTCATCGAGGCCAGCCTCAAGCAGGGACTGTAAGGCAACGACCGTTGTCCGCGCCGCCCGCCCTGCCGGCGCGGCCGGCGGCGGCACAGCAATCCATCCAACGCTGTACCGCCGCCCGCGCCGCACCGCACGGCGGCAGGGCGACATCTCCGACCGGGGCACCATGAGCGAAGCCAATCACCTCTACATCATCACCGGCGCCTCGCGCGGCCTGGGCGCGGCACTGACCAACGCCCTGCTCGTGCCGGGCAACCGCCTGATCTGCGTGGCGCGCAGCCGCAACAACGAGCTGGAGCGCATCGCCACCATGAGCGGCGTGCCGGTGGCCTGGCACCTGCAGGACCTGTCCCAGGCCGGCCCCGCGGCCACCTGGCTGGCCAGCGTGATCGATACCCTCGACCAGCCGCCGGCCAGCGCCACGCTGATCTTGAACGCCGGCGTGGTCGAGCCGATCGGCCCGGTCTCGCGCCTGCAGGAAAGCACGCTGGTACCGCACTTGCTGACCAACCTCGCGGCGCCGATGACGATGACCGCTGCGTTCCTGGAGCGCACCGAGAAGTTCGACTGCCCGCGCAAGGTGCTGGCGATCTCTTCCGGCGCGGCACGCCGCCCGATCGAGGGCTGGAGCGCCTACTGCGCCGGCAAGGCGGGCCTGGACATGTTCATGCGCTCGGTCAACGCCGAGTACGCGCAGGCACCGGCACCGCGCACCGTGCGCGCGGTGGCGCTGGCGCCGGGCGTGATCGATACCGGCATGCAGAACGTGATCCGCAACGCCGACTTTGCCCAGGTCCAGCGCTTCCGCGACCTGAAGGCGAACGAGCAGCTCGCTTCCGCCGAGGAAACCGCGGGCCGCATCGTCGCCTACCTGCACCGCCCGGATTTCGGCAGCACCGAGCTGGACGATCTCCGCAATTACTGAAGCCATACTGATCCCGCGCGCGGCCCGCCGCGTGCGACGCTAGAAGACATCATGACCGAACCGAATCACGCCCAGGCCAAGTCGCAGGCCAAGCCAGCCGCCGCGGACACGCCCGCCGTCGACGAGAACAAGATCATCGCGGAGCGGCGCGAGAAGCTGGCCGCGCTGCGCCAGCAAGGCGTGGCCTTCCCCAACGATTTCCGCCCCACGCACCAGGCCGCCGCGCTGCACGCGCAGTATGGCGAGACCGACCAGGCCGCGCTCGAAGCCAGCCCGGTCGAGGTCGCGATCGCCGGCCGCATGATGCTCAAGCGCGTGATGGGCAAGGCCAGTTTCGCCACCGTGCAGGACGGCAGCGGCCAGATCCAGTTCTACATCACCCGCGACAAGGTCGGCGAAGAGGTCTACGCCGCCTTCAAGCACTGGGACCTGGGCGACATCATCAGTGCCCGCGGCGAGCTGTTCCGCACCAACAAGGGCGAGCTGTCGGTGCAGGTGCGCGAGCTGCGCCTGCTGTCCAAGTCGCTGCGTCCGCTGCCGGACAAGTTCCACGGCCTCGCCGACCAGGAGATGAAGTACCGCCAGCGCTATGTCGACCTGATCGTGTCGCCGGAAACGCGCAACACCTTCCGTGCCCGCACCAACGCGATTTCGTCGCTGCGCCGCCATATGGCCGACGCCGGCTTCATGGAAGTGGAAACGCCGATGCTGCACCCGATCCCGGGCGGCGCCGCGGCCAAGCCGTTCATCACGCACCACAACGCGCTGGACATGCAGATGTTCATGCGCATCGCGCCCGAGCTGTACCTGAAGCGCCTGGTCGTCGGCGGCTTCGAGCGCGTGTTCGAGATCAACCGCAACTTCCGCAACGAGGGGGTGAGCCCGCGCCACAACCCCGAGTTCACCATGATGGAGTTCTACGCGGCCTACACGGACTACCGCTGGCTGATGGACTTCACCGAAGACCTGATCCGCAAGGCTGCGATCGACGCGCGCGGCAGCGCCGTGCTGACCTACCAGGACCGCGAGCTCGACCTGTCGAAGCCGTTCCATCGCCTGACCATCTGCCAGGCGATCCAGAAGTTCGCGCCGCAGTACACCGACGCGCAACTGGCCGATGCCGAGTTCCTGCGCGTCGAGCTGAAGAAGTTCGGCGTCAACACCAACGCGCCGCAGTTCCTCAATGCCGGGCTGGGCACGCTGCAGCTGGTGCTGTTCGAGGAAACCGCCGAGAGCCAGCTGTGGGAGCCGACCTTCATCGTCGACTACCCGGTCGAGGTCTCGCCGCTGGCGCGCGCTTCGGACACGGTGCCGGGCATCACCGAGCGATTCGAGCTGTTCATCACCGGCCGCGAGATCGCCAACGGCTTCTCGGAGCTGAATGATGCCGAGGACCAGGCCGACCGCTTCCGCAAGCAGGTCGAGCAGAAGGATGCCGGCGACGAGGAGGCGATGTATTTCGACGCCGACTATATCCGCGCGCTGGAATACGGCATGCCCCCGACGGGCGGCTGCGGCATCGGCATCGATCGCCTGGTGATGCTGCTGACGGATAGCCCGAATATCCGCGACGTCATCCTGTTCCCGCACCTGCGCAAGGAAGACTGACGGTTTGCTCCCTCTCCCGCAAGCGGGAGAGGGAGCAAACAAGCGGTAGGTCAAGACACGCCGCACGGGCCATCCTCTGTTACAGCCCCACCTCCCCGCCGCACCAAGCCACGCCCAACTCATTGATACAAAAGGCCTTTTCCGCCTACATATATTTACAAAAACAAACGGAAAACGCCCTCCGCTTCCGCCAAACTGGTTCCATCCCATCGCGGCCATCGCCGCACCGGAGCCACAATGCAGAGCCAAGCCACTTCGCACGACCACACCCCCACACCGCTGCAGCCGCTGCCGCCGCAGCGCCGGCTGCATCCGCTGATCGGCGCGGCAGCCGTGGCCGTGGTCATTGCCAGCCTGACCGCCGTCGCCGCCGTCACCGGCGTGCTGCCGCTCGGCAAGGCCGACCCTGATCTGCACGCACCGCAAAGCCAGCAAGCTGCACAGGCGCCGCAAGGGCCTTTGCCGGTCACCACGCAGACCGCCCCGCCGCCAGGCAGTACTACGCGTCCGCCTGTCTACGACGACGGCCAGCCCGCGCAATCGCGCCAGAACGCCACTTCCTCGCAGCCGACGCAAGCGGCACCGCGCACCCCTCCCGCGCGCCAGGCCGCCCAGCGCGATAGCGAGCCCCGCGCCAGCCAGAGCGCCGCCACCGAGCGCCCGGCCGCCAAGGGCAGCCCATATGCCGGCCGCATCGTCGCCGTCACGCCGATAGAGACCCAGAAGCCCAACACCAGCGGCCTGGGCGCGCTCGGCGGCGCCGTGGTGGGCGGGCTGCTGGGCAACCAGGTGGGCAAGGGCAATGGCCGCATCGTCGGCACGGTTGTCGGCGCGGTGGGCGGCGGCGTCGCAGGCAACCAGATCGAAAAGGCCGTGAGCAAGGACACCCACTATCAGGTGCGCGTCCGCATGGATGACGGCAGCCACCGCACCTTCACGTATGAGCAGGACCCCGCGGTGCAGGTCGGCGAGCGCGTGCACATGGAAAACGGTGCGCTGGTGCGAGGCTGACCCTCCAAATTCGCGCTGCACCAATGCAAAAGGCCGGCGATCACGCCGGCCTTTCTGCTTCATTCCGATACCGAGAGCTTATTCCGCTTCCTGGATCCAAGCTTGCTGGATCGCCTCCAGGATCTTCTCGCCCGAACGCGCCGGATCGTCGGCGAAGCCGTCGAGCTCCAGCACCCAGCTGCGCAGGTCGGTAAAGCGCACGCCGGCCGGGTCGACGTCAGGATACTTGTCGTACAGCGCGGCGGCGATATCGTAGGTATCGGTCCACTTCATGGGTTCGTTCTCCGCTGAGATCTGTGCCGGCGGCTCAGTGGCCTTCCTTGGCGTGGTTGATGGTGTACTTGGGAATCTCGACGGTCAGGTCTTCCTCGTCGACGATGGCCTGGCACGACAGGCGCGAATTCGGCTCCAGGCCCCAGGCCTTGTCGAGCAGGTCCTCTTCCTTCTCCTCGGCCTCGTTGAGCGAATCGAAGCCTTCGCGCACGATCACGTGGCAAGTGGTGCAGGCACAGGATTTCTCGCACGCGTGCTCGAGCTCGATACCGTGGGAAAGCAGCGAGTCGAGGACGCTGACGCCCTTCTCGGCTTCGATCACCTTCCCTTCCGGGCAGTATTCGACGTGGGGCAAAACAATGATCTGTGGCATGTCGTTTCCTGGGTTCTGTAGTGCGGTGCAGGCGCGGTGATCAGCCCAGTTCCTGTACCTTGCGCCCGGCCAGCGCGCTCTTGATCGAGCGGTCCATGCGGCGGGCGGCGAATTCATCGGTGCCGTGCGACAGTTTTTCCACCGTGGCGCGGATCGCCAGGTGATCTTCACCCCTGGCGATCTCGCGCACGCCGGCGATCAGCGCTTCGACCTGTGCGCGCTCCTCGGCCGACAGCAAGTCGCCATCGGTCTGCAGCGCACGCTCGGTGGCCTCGACCAGGCGGTCGGCCTCGACACGTTCCTCGGCCAGCGCACGGCTCTTCATGTCGTGCTCGGCTTCGCGGAAGCTGTCCTGCAGCATGCGCGCGATATCGTCGTCGGCCAGCCCGTACGACGGCTTGACCGTCACCGAGGCTTCCACGCCCGAATGCGTCTCGCGCGCGGTCACCGACAGCAGGCCGTCGGCGTCGACCTGGTAGGTCACGCGGATGCGCGCCGCGCCAGCCACCATCGGCGGGATGCCGCGCAGCTCGAAGCGCGCCAGCGAGCGGCAGTCACTGGCCAGCTCGCGCTCGCCCTGCAGCACGTGGATCGCCATCGCAGTCTGGCCGTCCTTGAAGGTGGTGAACTCCTGCGCACGCGCCACCGGGATGGTGCTGTTGCGCGGGATGATCTTCTCGACCAGCCCGCCCATGGTCTCGACGCCCAGCGACAGCGGGATCACGTCGAGCAGCAGCCAGTCTTCGCCCGGCGCATGGTTGCCGGCCAGCAGGTTGGCCTGCATCGCGGCGCCCAGCGCCACCACGCGGTCGGGGTCGAGATTGGTCAGCGGGGTCTGGCCGAAGTAGTCGCCGACCGCCTTGCGGATCGACGGCATGCGCGTGGCGCCACCGACCAGCACCACGCCCTTGACGTCGTCGGGCGTCACGCCGGCGTCGCGCAGCGCCTTGCGCACCGGTGCCAGTGTCTTCTGCACCAGATTGGCGGTGATCTTCTCGAAGGTCTCGTCGGTCAGCGTCAGGTGGACGATCTCGCCGGAGTCGAGCACTGCGTCGATCACGGTGCTGTCCGCTTCCGACAGGGCTTCCTTGGCGGCGCGCGCGCGCACCATCAGCAGGCGCATGTCCTGCGCCGACAGCGGCTGCAGGCTGGCCTGCTCGACGATCCAGCACAGCAGCCGCTGGTCGAAGTCATCGCCGCCCAGCGCGGAATCGCCGCCGGTGGCCATCACTTCGAACACGCCGCGCGTGAGCTTGAGCACCGAGATATCGAAGGTGCCGCCGCCCAGGTCATAGACCGCGTAGACGCCTTCGGCGGCGTTGTCGAGGCCATAGGCAATGGCCGCGGCGGTGGGCTCGTTCAGCAGGCGCAGCACTTCCAGGCCGGCCAGGCGCGCGGCGTCCTTGGTCGCCTGGCGCTGTGCCTCATCGAAATAGGCCGGCACGGTGATGACCGCACCGACCAGGTCGTCGCCCAGCGTGTCTTCGGCACGCTGGCGCAGCGTGGCCAGGATCTCGGCCGAGATTTCCACCGGGCTTTTCACGCCCGCGGCGGTCTTGATCTGCACCATGCCCGGCGCATCGACGAAATCGTACGGGCTGTGCTCGATATTGGCCACGTCGCGCAGGCCGCGGCCCATGAAACGCTTGACCGAGACGATGGTGTTCTTGGGATCGCGCACCGCTTCGTCCTGGGCCCGGTAGCCGATATGCGCGGTACGGTCCGGCAGGTAGCGCACGACCGAAGGCAGCAGCGCGCGGCCGCGCTCGTCGCCCAGCACCTCGGGGATGCTGCTGCGTACCGCGGCCACCAGCGAGTTGGTGGTGCCGAGGTCGATGCCGACGGCCAGGCGGCGTTGGTGGGGCGCCGGCGACATGCCGGGTTCGGAAATCTGGAGCAGTGCCATGGTAATTCTTCGCTGTCTTGTACGGCATGGGAAACCGCCATGCGGGCGGCATGGGTGCGGTTTTCAAGCCGGGCGCCATTGTGTCACGGCCCCGGCAATCGTGCCGGTCAGTCTTCCAGCCGGTCGATAGCCTCGCTGGTATCGTGCTCGATCTTCTCGATAAACATCAGTTGGCGGACCGCGCCACCGGCGGCTTCGTTGTCGCCGGCGTCGAGCAGCGCGCCCATTGCGGCGTGGCGCTCGCGCTTTTCCCGGCGCAGCTCGCGCAGCAGCGCATCGAGGCGGTCCACGTCGCGCGCTTCCACCGCTTCCTGCAGTGCTTCACGCCACTCCATCTGCTGCATCAGGAAGGCGGGCGACATGGCGGTGTTGTTCTCCGCCTGCACGTCGACGCCGCGCAGCTTCAGCAGGTAGGTCGCGCGGCGCAGCGGCTGGCGCAGCGTGCGGTACGCTTCGTTGGCATGCGCGGCCCACTGCATGGCCACGCGGCGCTCGGCATCGCCGGCGTTGGCGAAGCGGTCCGGGTGCGCCTGCGACTGCACGGTGCGATAGGCCGCGTCCAGCGCGGCCTCGTCGACGCCGAACTGTGCCGGCAGGCCGAACAGCGCAAAAAAATCGTCTTTCAACTGCTTCCCCAAGAAAAAAGAGCGGCCGCGCCGCCCCTTCGTCCATTCGCCGCCATCACCGGCCGGCAGGCTGGCTGGCCCGCGCCAGCGCCCACTCCGCCGGCGCTTCATTGCGGTCGCACTTCAGGCAGTTCACCCGCGTGCCGATCATGCCGGCGCGGCCCTGCACGCTCTGCGTCCACGGCCGCAACTGCCACGGCGGATCGTGCCGGACGTGCTGGCCATGGCCGCAATCGAGTTCGGCCACCCAGTGGCCTTCCTCGTCCCGGTGGAACCCGGTGATGCTGCGCTCCACCGACGCTACCGCGATGTGCTGCTCAGACCGTGAAGGACTCGCCGCAGCCGCACTCGTCCTTGACGTTGGGGTTGTTGAAGCGGAACCCTTCATTCAACCCTTCGCGCGCATAGTCGAGCTCGGTGCCGTCGATATACGGCAGGCTCTTGGCGTCGACGATGACCTTGATGCCGTGCGACTCGAACACCGCGTCTTCCGGCAGCAGCTCGTCCACATACTCCAGCTTGTAGGCCAGGCCAGAGCAGCCGGTGGTCTTCACGCCCAGGCGCAGGCCCACGCCCTTGCCGCGGCGTTCCAGGTAGCGGGCGACGTGCTTGGCCGCCTTCTCGGTCATCGTGATCATCGTTGCGTCTTCCTTCGTGCTTCGCTTGTCGATCGACAGGATCAGGCGGCCTTCTGCTCGGCGCCGTGCTTCTTCTTGTAGTCTTCGACAGCGGCCTTGATCGCGTCTTCAGCCAGGATCGAGCAGTGGATCTTCACCGGCGGCAGCGCCAGTTCCTCGGCGATCTGGGTGTTCTTGATCTCCAGCGCCTGGTCCACGGTCTTGCCCTTGACCCACTCGGTCACCAGCGACGACGAGGCGATGGCCGAGCCGCAGCCATAGGTCTTGAACTTGGCGTCTTCGATCACGCCAGCCTCGTTGACCTTGATCTGCAGCTTCATCACGTCGCCGCAAGCCGGGGCGCCGACCATGCCGGTGCCGACCGCATCGTCGTTCTTGTCGAACGAACCGACGTTGCGGGGGTTTTCATAGTGGTCGAGAACCTTCGTGCTGTATGACATTTTGCTTACCTCTTGCGTATCTTTTGCGGGGGGTCTTGCTGTAATTTTTTCTGATCCGTCGGGCGCTCAGTGCGCGGCCCACTGGATCGAATTCAGGTCGACGCCGTCCTTGAACATTTCCCACAGCGGCGACAGGTCGCGCAGCTTGCCGATCTTCGACTTGAGCAGCTCGACGGTGAAGTCGATCTCCTGCTCGGTGGTGAAGCGGCCGACCGTGAAGCGGATCGAGCTGTGCGCCAGCTCATCGTTGCGGCCCAGCGCGCGCAGCACATACGACGGCTCCAGCGAGGCCGAGGTGCAGGCGGAGCCCGACGACACCGCCACGTCCTTGATCGCCATGATCAGCGACTCGCCCTCGACGAAGTTGAAGCTGACGTTCAGGTTGTGCGGCACACGGTGTTCCAGGTCGCCGTTCAGGTAGACCTCTTCCATGTCCGACAGGCCGTTCCAGAGGCGGTCGCGCAGCATGCGGATGCGTTCGTTCTCGGTGGCCATTTCCTCGCGGGCGATGCGGAAGGCTTCGCCCATGCCGACGATCTGGTGCGGGGCCAGCGTGCCCGAGCGCATGCCGCGCTCATGGCCGCCGCCGTGCATCTGCGCCTCGATGCGCACGCGCGGCTTGCGGCGCACGTACAGCGCGCCGATGCCCTTGGGGCCATAGGTCTTGTGGGCCGAGAACGACATCAGGTCGCACTTCAGCTTGTTCAGGTCGATCGCCACCTTGCCGGTCGCCTGTGCGGCGTCGCAGTGGAAGATGATGCCCTTCTCGCGGCAGATCTCGCCGATCTGCTCCACGTCCTGGATTACGCCGATCTCGTTGTTGACCAGCATCACCGACACCAGGATCGTGTCCGGGCGCAGTGCCTGCTTGAACACGTCCATGTCGAGCAGGCCGTTTTCCTTCACGTCCAGGTAGGTCACCTCGAAGCCCTGGCGCTCCAGTTCGCGCGTGGTGTCGAGCACGGCCTTGTGCTCGGTCTTCACGGTGATGATGTGCTTGCCCTTGCCCGAATAGAAGTTCGCGGCACCCTTGATCGCCAGGTTGTCCGATTCGGTCGCACCCGACGTCCACACGATCTCGCGCGGGTCGGCGCCGACCAGTGCGGCGACCTGCTCACGCGCTTCTTCCACCGCGCGCTCCGCGTCCCAGCCGTACGCATGGCTGCGCGAGGCGGGGTTGCCGAACTGCTCGCGCAGGTACGGAATCATCTTGTCCGCCACGCGCGGGTCCACCGGCGTGGTGGCCGAGTAATCCATGTAGATGGGGAAATGTGGGGTGCTCATCGTTATGACTGCCTTTTAGGGACCGCTGTATCGCTGATTACTGTCGTTGCCTGCCGCGTGCGTTGGTAGACGCTCAGGACTGCGCCAGGCTGAATACTGAATTCACCACCCTCGCCCGGACCGGCTTTTCCTGCTTGTCGGCCTTGCCGCGCGCGGCGGCGGCGGCCGGCTGCGCGGCTTCCTCGCGCATGTCGTGCAGCACCGCGGGTTGGCGGGCACGCTGCTGGTCGACCAAGTTCTTGAGGGAGACGGAGTCGAGGTACTCGACCATCTTCTGGTTCAGCGTTGCCCACAGTTCGTGGGTCATGCAACGCCCGGAGCCGTCATCTCCGTTACAATTACCCTTTCCGCCGCACTGGGTGGCGTCCAGCGGCTCGTCGACGGCGATGATGATGTCCGCCACCGTGACGTCTTCGGCCTTGCGCGCCAGGCTGTAGCCACCGCCCGGGCCGCGCACGCTTTCGACGATCTCATGCCGGCGCAGCTTGCCGAACAGCTGTTCCAGGTAGGACAGCGAGATCTTCTGGCGCTGGCTGATGCCGGCGAGCGTCACCGGTCCCTGATCCTGGCGCATGGCCAGGTCGATCATCGCAGTGACCGCGAAGCGGCCTTTGGTGGTCAGTCTCATGGTGCAGGGCTCTGGGGGGTAAAGCGAATACTTGATCGTTTCCGTCAAGTATAAAGGTACCCGACTAATTCAGTCAACTACCCTGCCGCAGCGCATCAAACCCCGCGCCCTCTTCCCGGCAGCCCTCGCCGGGCTTGCCGCACGCGGCGGCATGACCCGCGCCCGTGCCGGCTCAACCGGCGGCGGCCTGCAGGCGCTGGCGCAGCATCGCGACCAGCCCATCGCAGGCATCCTCGACATAGTCGAGCACGCGCTCGAAGCCGTCGCCCTCGCCGTAGTACGGATCGGGCACTTCTTCGGCATCGTGGCAAGTGGCGAAGCTCATCAGCAGGCGAAGCTTGTCACCGGCGCCGGGATGCAGCCGGGACAGGCCGGCGAGGTTTTCGCGGTCCATCGCCAGGATCAGGTCGAAGCGGTCGAAGTCAGGCAGGCCGACCTTGCGGGCGCGCAGCGCCGACAGGTCGTAACCGCGGCGCAGCGCGGCGCGCTGGGTGCGTGGATCGGGCGCACGGCCCAGGTGGTACTCATGGGTGCCGGCCGAGTCCAGTTCGACCAGCTGCTCCAGCCCGGCCACGGCGAGCTTGGCGCGCAGCACCCCCTCCGCCGTTGGCGAGCGGCAGATGTTGCCCATGCAACACATCAGAATGGCGTATTTCTTCATCGGTCGATCGACAGCGGGGCTGGAGAAAGCGCAGGCGCGGCCACGGCACGGCGGCGCTCAAAGGCCCCTTGCCCGCCGGGCCTGGTGGTTCGGAGAGGCAGAATTCTAGCCGCCTGCACGGAACGGACGCCAAAGCCCTCCGGTGCCCTCGCCATGGCGGCGGGCCGGCCTATGCGAGCTGCTTGGCCAGGCGCTCGCCGTGCGCAAACCCGGCCACCAGGGCAGCTTCGGCGGATTTGAAATGATCGGTGATGCGCGAGGTCTCGGTCAGCGTGCCGGCGGCGCGGATATTGGTCCCCGGGCGGCAGACGCGCACCGTGTACGACCATTCGCTTTGCGAGCGTTGCTTGACCTGGACCTGCACCTCGTGGGTTTCATAGACCTTTTTCTTCCACTCGCCGACTTCGGTCATTGTGTTTTCTCCTCGGGAAATGGGACAGGATAGCGGCTAATTGACCTCACCGGCATCGATGGCCCGCATTGCCGCGGCCTCGGCCAGCGCAACGGCCGCCTCCTGCGTGGGCGCATCGCCGGCGATGGCCTCGTAGGTGGGCCCGGCCGGCTCGCCAAAGGCATCGGCAATGCGCATCTGCCCGGCAAAGCCCCCTGCGGCATTAGGCACCGCGCTGGCCACGACCAGGTAGCCCCCGTACTCGAACTGGCGCTCCATGGCAGCTCCTTGAGCCCGGCTCACGCCGGCAGCTTGGCCGCCAGCACTTCCAGCTTCTGGATCGGCGGCGTACCCATGAACAGTTCCGGCGCCCGGGCCATCAGCGCGGCGGCAACCTTGCCGGCCAGGTGTGCCTCGCGCGCGGACTCATCGGCAAAGGCATCGAAGATGCCGAACATCGACGGCCCCAGGCGCAGCGCGAACCAGGCTGCGGTGCCGGTCTCCTGCTGCACCAGCGCCAGTCCGTCGCGCAGGAACTGCTCGACTTCCCGCTCCTTGCCGGGCCGCGCTTCCAGCGGCACCCACAGGCCAAGCTTCACCATGATGCGTCTCCGGGATCGGTGATGACGCTTTTCACTATAGGCCAGCCGCGGCGCGCGCCGGCGCCACTGCCGGACCTCACGCCGGCGGCAGCACGCCCTCGCCGCTGGCGCCGAACACCTGCGCCTTGAGCTTGGCCAGCTGATCGCGCACCTGTGCCGCCTGCTCGAACTCCAGGTTGCGGGCATGGTCGAGCATGAGCTTTTCCAGCCGCTTGATTTCCTTGGAGACCTGCTTCTCGCTCATGTCCTCGTAGCGCGCCTGCTCCTGCGCTGCCTGCAGCTCGGCCCTGGCATCGCTGGCGTTGTAGACGCCGTCGATGATGTCCTTGATGCGCTTGACCACGCCGCGCGGAACGATGCCGTTGGCCTCGTTGAAGGCCATCTGCTTGGCGCGGCGGCGCTCGGTCTCGCTGATGGCCTTCTGCATCGAGTCGGTCATGCGGTCGGCATACAGGATGGCGGTGCCATTGACGTTGCGCGCGGCGCGGCCGATGGTCTGGATCAGCGAGCGCTCGGCGCGCAGGAAGCCTTCCTTGTCCGCGTCCAGGATCGCCACCAGCGAGACTTCGGGGATATCCAGGCCCTCGCGCAACAGGTTGATGCCGACCAGCACGTCGAAGGTACCCAGGCGCAGGTCGCGGATGATCTCGACACGCTCCACCGTATCGATATCCGAGTGCAGGTAGCGCACCTTGACGCCGTTCTCGGACAGGAACTCGGTCAGCTGCTCGGCCATGCGCTTGGTCAGCGTGGTCACCAGCACGCGCTCGTTGACCTCCACGCGCGCGTGGATTTCCGACAGCAGGTCGTCCACCTGCGTGGTCGCCGGACGCACGATGATGGTCGGCTCGACCAGCCCGGTCGGGCGCACCACTTGCTCCACCACCTGCCCGGCGTGGTCCTTCTCGAACTGCGCTGGCGTCGCCGTGACGAACATCACCTGGCGCATCTTGCGCTCGAATTCGTCGAACTTGAGCGGGCGGTTGTCCAGCGCCGACGGCAGCCGGAAGCCGTACTCGACCAGCGTGGTCTTGCGCGCGCGGTCGCCGTTGTACATGCCGTTGAGCTGGCCGATCAGCACGTGCGACTCGTCCAGGAACATCAGCGCATCGGACGGCAGGTAGTCGACCAGCGTTGGCGGCGGCTCGCCCGGGCGAGCGCCGGACAGGTGGCGCGAATAGTTCTCGATGCCCTTGCAGAAGCCCAGCTCGGAAAGCATTTCGAGATCGAAGCGGGTACGCTGCTCCAGCCGCTGCGCCTCCACCAGGCGGTTTTCCTTGTGGAAGAACTCCAGCCTGTCGCGCAGCTCGTCCTTGATCGCCTCGATCGCGCGCAGCACGGTCTCGCGCGGCGTTACATAGTGGCTCGAGGGATAGACCGTGAAGCGCGGGATCTTCTGTTTCACGCGTCCGGTGAGCGGATCGAAAAACTGCAGCGACTCCACTTCGTCGTCGAACATCTCCAGCCGCACCGCCATCTCGGCGTGTTCCGCCGGGAAGATGTCGATGGTGTCGCCGCGCACGCGGAACGTGCCGCGCTGGAAATCGGTCTCGTTGCGGGTGTACTGCATGGCGATCAGGCGCGCGATCACGTCGCGCTGGCTGATCTTGTCGCCGGCCCGCAAAGTGAGAATCATCTGGTGGTATTCGTTCGGGTTGCCGATACCATAGATCGCAGAAACCGTCGCCACGATCACCGTGTCGCGGCGCTCCAGCAGGCTCTTGGTCGCCGACAGACGCATCTGCTCGATATGCTCGTTGATCGACGAGTCCTTCTCGATGAACAGGTCGCGCTGCGGGACGTAGGCCTCAGGCTGGTAGTAGTCGTAGTAGCTGACGAAGTACTCGACCGCATTGCGCGGGAAGAACTCGCGAAACTCGGCATATAGCTGGGCCGCCAGCGTCTTGTTGGGCGCGAACACGATCGCCGGCCGTCCCAGCCGGGCGATCGTGTTGGCCATGGTGAAGGTCTTGCCCGACCCGGTCACGCCCAGCAATGTCTGGTACGAGAGGCCGTCCTCCACCCCCTCCACCAGCTGGCGGATCGCCTCCGGCTGGTCCCCGGCGGGCGGGAACGGCTGGTACAGCTGGAACGGGGAGCCGGGAAATGTGACGAATTTGCTTTCGTCCAGGGCCGGCGCGGCTTCTGCGAGGTTCGACATAGGGGGCGGAATAGCGGGAGAGGTAATTAAGAAGTAACGAAAGAAGTGATGGCGAGACTAGGGAAAAACCTCAGGAAAACGGGCGGATACGCTAGAATCTTGGGGTTGACAGCCCCCGCTTCAAACCGTTTCAGGCCCGTCCCGAACGGCATGGGGCCGATTCCGCCCAGAACGGAACGGGGCCTGCCAGCCGCCAGCGCAGTCCGAAGCATTCTACGCCTTCCCGTTTTCTTTCATTGCCGACCACGAGATTCCAAATGAGTTTGTTTTCTGCCGTCGAGATGGCCCCGCGTGACCCGATCCTGGGCCTCAACGAAGCCTTCAATGCCGACACCCGCGCCACCAAGGTCAACCTGGGCGTTGGCGTGTACTTCACCGACGAAGGGAAAATCCCCCTGCTGCGCGCCGTCCAGGAGGCAGAAAAAGCCCGTCTGACCACCGCCACCCCGCGTGGCTACCTGCCGATCGAAGGCATCGCCGCCTATGACCAGGCAGTGCAGACGCTGCTGTTCGGCAAGGAATCGCCGCTGATCACCGAAGGCCGCGTGGTGACGGCCCAGGCACTGGGCGGCACCGGCGCGCTGAAGATCGGCGCCGACTTCCTCAAGCGCCTGTACCCGGACGCCAAGGTCGCCATCAGCGACCCGAGCTGGGAAAACCACCGCGCGCTGTTTGAAGCCGCCGGTTTCCCGGTCGTCAACTACGCTTACTACGACGCTGCCAGCCACGGCCTGAACTTCGCCGGCATGGTGGAATCGCTGAAGTCGTACCCGGCCAACACCATCGTCGTGCTGCACGCCTGCTGCCACAACCCGACCGGCGTCGACCTGTCGGCCGAGCAGTGGAAGCAAGTGGTGGAACTGGTCAAGGAACACAACCTGATCCCGTTCCTGGACATGGCCTACCAGGGCTTCGCCGACGGCATCGACGCCGACGGTGCCGCCGTGCGCCTGTTCGCCGACTCCGGCCTGCCGTTCTTCGTGTCCAGCTCGTTCTCGAAGAGCTTCTCGCTGTACGGCGAGCGCGTGGGCGCGCTGTCGATCGTCACCACCGGCAAGGAAGAAGCCCAGCGCGTGATGTCGCAGGTCAAGCGCGTGATCCGCACCAACTATTCCAATCCGCCGACGCACGGCGGCACCGTGGTCGCCACCGTGCTGAACAGCCCGGAACTGCGCGCCATGTGGGAAGAAGAGCTGGCCGAGATGCGCGACCGCATCAAGCTGATGCGCCATGCGCTGGTGGACAAGCTGGCCGCCAAGGGCGTGCCGGGCGACTTCTCCTTCGTCAAGGCGCAGCGCGGCATGTTCTCGTACTCGGGCCTGACCTCGGCCCAGGTGGACCGCCTGCGCAACGAACACGGCATCTACGCTGTCGGCACCGGCCGCATCTGCGTGGCGGCGCTGAACAGCCGCAACATCGATGCGGTGGTCGATGCGATCGCAGCGGTGATGTAAGGCTGCCAGCGTTGCTGCGCGGCAACGGGCGGCAACACGTGACAGTGCGTTGCAACTGGCGCAAGCATCACAAAGCGTCATTAAAAAAGCGGCCTCGGCCGCTTTTTGCATTTGTTTTCAGTCTTGTAGGACAGTGTCATCCAAATATCAGGCGAATGCCTTATTGTGTTCCGCAGATAGGGAAGTACCTTAAGGTATATGCTGCAAAGCAAGATCGTTAGCACGGTCGTTCGATAACGGGCATAATCCGCGACGATCCCAGGTGTATTGTCAGTACATTAGTACTTGGTGGTACGTGACCAAAAGTAAGACAGGCAGAAACGGCATGCTCTACCAACTGCATGAGTTCCAGCGCTCGATCCTGCACCCGCTCACCGCATGGGCCCAGGCGACCGCCAAGACTTTCACCAATCCCCTCAGCCCGATGTCGCTGGTTCCCGGCGCCCCCCGGCTTGCGGCGGGCTATGAGCTGCTGTACCGGCTCGGCAAGGAATACGAAAAGCCGGCATTCGACATCAAGTCGGTGCGCTCCAACGGCCGCGACATCCCCATCGTCGAACAGTCCGTGCTGGAAAAGCCGTTCTGCAAGCTGCTGCGCTTCAAGCGCTATGCCGACGACCCGGAAACCATCAAGCTGCTGAAGGATGAGCCGGTGGTGCTGGTGTGCGCGCCGCTGTCGGGCCACCACGCCACGCTTCTGCGCGACACCGTGCGCACGCTGCTGCAGGACCACAAGGTCTACGTGACCGACTGGATCGACGCGCGCATGGTGCCGGCCGAAGACGGTGCCTTCCACCTGTCGGACTACATCTACTATATTCAGGAATTCATCCGCCATATCGGCGCCGAAAACCTGCATGTGGTGTCGGTGTGCCAGCCGACCGTGCCAGTGCTGGCCGCGATCTCGCTGCTGGCCTCGGCCGGCGAGACCACGCCGCGCACCATGACCATGATGGGTGGCCCGATCGATGCCCGCAAGAGCCCGACCGCAGTCAATTCGCTGGCCACCAACAAGTCCTTCGAGTGGTTCGAGAACAACGTGATCTACACCGTGCCGGCCAACTACCCCGGCCACGGCCGCCGCGTGTACCCGGGCTTCCTGCAGCATGCCGGCTTCGTGGCGATGAACCCGGACCGGCACCTGTCCTCGCACTATGACTATTACCTGAGCCTGGTCGAGGGCGACGCCGACGACGCCGAGGCGCATGTGCGCTTCTACGACGAGTACAACGCGGTGCTGGACATGGCCGCCGACTATTACCTCGACACCATCCGCGAAGTGTTCCAGGAATTCCGCCTGGCCAACGGCACGTGGGCCATCGATGGCAAGCCGGTGCGGCCGCAGGATATCGAGGGCACCGCGCTGATGACGGTGGAAGGCGAACTGGACGATATCTCGGGCGCGGGCCAGACTGCCGCCGCGCACGATCTGTGCAGCGGCATCCCGAAAGACCGCAAGCAGCACATCACCGCGCCGCGTTGCGGCCACTACGGGATTTTCTCGGGCCGGCGCTGGCGCGAGAACATCTATCCGGACCTGCGCGATTTCATCCGCAAGTATCACCAGACCGCGGCGAAGTAACGCTGCCGCAGACAGGACAACGCCCGCAATCGCGGGCGTTTCCTTTCAGGTCGCGCTCTCGGGACAGCAGGAGCGCTTCAGGTAGCAGAGCAGCATCTCGGAATGCAGCTCGGCAAAACGCTCGTGCTCATGTTGCGAAGCCACGTCGCGCCCGGTCACGGCGCTGATGGTGTAGCGGTTGGACAGCACGTAGTAACCCAGCGCCGAGATCGTCAGGTAGAACTGCGGCACGTCGATGTTGTCACGGAAGACGCCCTGCTGCTGGCCCCTGCGGATCACGTCGGCCAGCACATCCACGACCGGGTTGATCAGCTGCTGCAGCTGCGCGGATTTCTTCAGGTGACGGGCTTCGTGCAGGTTCTCGCTGTTGATCAGGCGGATGAACTCGGGGTGCTCGTAATACCAGTCCCAGACAAAGCGGGCCAGCGCGCGCACGCCGGCGATCGGGTCTTCGTCGACCAGGTGCAGCCTTTCTTCAGCGGCGCGGAATTCGGCGTACTGTTTTTCCAGCACGGCCAGGAACAGCCCTTCCTTGCTGCCGTAGTAGTAATACAGCATGCGTTCGTTGGTTTCCGCGCGCCGGGCAATCTGGTCGACGCGGGCGCCGGCCAGACCACCCTTGGCAAATTCCTCGGTGGCCGCAGCGAGGATTCGTCGGCGCGTCCCTTCGGGATCGCGTTTGGTCTTGGTCTCTGTTGACATGGATGGCAGGTCGATCGTTGCGCGGATTATGGCACACACCGGAATGCGGCAGTCCGGCTGCGCGACGCGCATCATCGCCGTTTCTGTCCACCGGCGAAATCGGGGATAATCCTTGCGGCGCGAGGGCTCGAAGAGGCCCGCCGGCGACGGTTACGCCGGATTATTGTGCGCCGGCGCAGTCCCGCCGGGTGTTTCCCGGGCGGCAGTTGTGTCGCCAAACACGCATAGCGCCGCCCCATAAACGTCCAGTCCTGTCCTGATCCGGTTTGTCTCCTGAATTCCAGCCTGTTGTCGTGAATCCCGCCGTCAAATCCCTCGCCGACCGCATCGAGGCACTGTTGCCCCAGACTCAGTGCACCAAATGCGGATTCAACGGCTGCCGCCCGTACGCCGAGGCCATGGCCGCCGGCGAAGCGGCCTGCAACCGCTGCCCGCCGGGCGGCGCGGAAGGCGTGCGCCGGCTGGCCGGGACGCTTGGCGTCGAACCCATGCCGCTCGATCCGGAGCGCGGCAACGAGCAACCGCGCGCGGTCGCGCTGATCGACGAGAGCCTGTGCATCGGATGCACCCTTTGCATCCAGGCATGCCCTGTCGATGCCATCGCCGGCGCCGCCAAGCAGATGCATACGGTGATCCCCGAACTGTGTACCGGCTGCGACCTGTGCGTGGCGCCCTGCCCGGTCGACTGCATCGCCATGGTCCCGGTCACCGGCGACCGCACCGGCTGGGACGCCTGGTCACAGGCCCAGGCCGACGCTGCCCACGCGCGCTACCTGGCGCGCCAGGCCAGGCTGGTGCGCGAGCGCGAGGAAAACGACGCGCGCCTGGCCGCCAAGGCCGCGGCCAAGCTGGCCGCGGTGCAGGCCGAAGCTCCGCAGGACGACGCCGAGCGCGCCGCGCAGGAACGCAAGCGCGCCATCATCCAGGCTGCGATCGAGCGCGCCCGCCAGAAACAGCAGGCCGCGCGTCCGCGCAATATTGAAAACGTCTCCCCCGCCGTCCAGGCGCAGATCGATGCCGCCGAAGCGCGCCGCGCGCGCGCCGGCCTGACCGAGCCGGGCGTCGGCCCCAACGCCAAACCCGACCCGGAACGACAACAATGAACGCCGCCAAGTGCCGTGCCATTTTCGAGACGCTGCGCGAAGTCAACCCGGCCCCGGCCACTGAACTGGAATACAGTTCGCCGTTCGAGCTGCTGATTGCCGTGCTGCTGTCGGCGCAGGCCACCGACGTCGGCGTCAACAAGGCCACGCGCCGGCTGTTCCCGGTCGCTCACACGCCTCAGCAGATGCTCGACCTCGGCGAAGCCGGGCTGAGCGAATACATCAAGACCATCGGCCTGTACAAGACCAAGGCCAGGCATGTGATCGAGACCTGCCGCATCCTGGTCGAGCGGCACGGCGGCAAGGTGCCGCCCGACCGCGAAGCGCTGGAAGCGCTGCCGGGCGTGGGCCGCAAGACCGCCAACGTGGTCCTCAATACTGCCTTTGGCGAGCCCACCATTGCGGTCGACACGCATATCTTCCGGGTCGCCAACCGCACCGGGTTGGCGCCGGGCAAGAACGTGGAGGTGGTCGAGCAGAAGCTGCTCAAGTGCGTGCCGCATGAATTCCTGCACGATGCGCACCACTGGCTGATCCTGCACGGCCGCTACGTGTGCAAGGCGCGCAGGCCGGAATGCTGGCACTGCGTGATCGAGCCTTTATGCGAGTTCAGGGAAAAGACGGAAGCGCCGCAGCTGTGAAGCGCCCGGCGGCGGGCCTTAGTGCGGCTCGCGCGCCAGCACCATGGCCAGCTGCAACGCCGTGCGTGCCACCACTTCGACATCGGGTGTATAGCCCTGTCCGATCCAGCGCAGGGCGACATGGATGACCCCACCCGCAACGCCAGCGGTCAGCAACGGATCGAGCCGCCGGCCCGGCGGCAGCAGCGCCTGCGCCAGCAGGCCGCCGAATTCGCCCAGCGAATCCGCCAGCGCGCCATCGACCAGCTTGCTGACGCCGCGGATCTCCACTAGGAACACCCGCGCCGAACGCGGCTCGCACTGCAAGGTCCCGAAATAGGCGCGCAGCATGGCCAGCGCCCGGTTGGGGCCGTCGCCGCCGGCCGCCTCACCGGCGCGCGCCAGTGTCTGCAGCAAGCGGTGGGTGACCGCCTGGAACGACGCCAGCAGCAGCGCCTCGCTGTTGGCGAATGACTCGTAGAAATAGCGCTCGGTCAGGCCGGCGGCCTCGCAGACGGCCTTGACCGTGGCGTTCTGGTAACCGCGCTCGCCATAGACCTGCACCGCCGCGGCGATCAGCTGGCTCCGGCGCTGAGCGCGCCGTTCTTCGGCTTCGGCGCCGCGGTAGCGGCGTGCGGGGGTGAGCTCGGGGGTCATGTGCGCCATTATGACATTCCCTATTGTCAGATGCCTTGTCTTATCGCTTCTGACAACCCATGTTGTCAGAAGCGCCACTCGCCCCCGGATGCCTGACATGACCGCAGCCCATCCTGATGATGCCGTCCTCGATGTCCTGATCGTAGGCGCCGGCCTGTCCGGCATCGGCGCCGCGCGCCACCTGCAGATGCGCTGCCCCGGCAAGCGCTACGCCATCCTGGAAGCCCGCGACGCCATCGGCGGCACCTGGGACCTGTTCCGCTACCCGGGCATCCGCTCCGACTCGGACATGTACACGCTGGGCTACCGCTTCAAGCCCTGGCGCGGCGCCAGGGCCATCGCCGACGGGCCGTCGATCCGGGCCTATATCCGCGAGACCGCCGAGGAAGCCGGCATCACGCCGCATATCCGCTTTGGCCACAAGGTCGTCAGCGCCGCATGGGACAGCGCCGCCGGCTGCTGGACGGTCGAGGCCGAGCGTACGGCAAATCACAGCCGCCTGCGCCTGCGCACCCGCCTGCTCTATGTCTGCGCCGGCTATTACAGCTATGCCGAGGGGCACCGCCCGGCCTTTGACGGCGAGGAGCGCTTCCGCGGCCGCATCCTGCATCCACAGTTCTGGGACGAATCGCTCGACTACGGCGGCAAACGCGTTGTGGTGATCGGCAGCGGCGCCACGGCGGTCACGCTGGTGCCGGAGATGGCAAAGCGCGCCGCGCAGGTGACCATGCTGCAACGCTCGCCCACCTACATCGTGACGCGCCCCGCCGAAGACGCGATCGCCCACAAGCTGCGCAGGCTGCTGCCCGAGCGGCTGGCCTACGGCGCCACGCGCTGGAAGAACGTGCTGCTCGGCATGATGTTCTTCCAGCTGGCGCGGCGGCGGCCCGCGCGCACCAGGGAAAAGCTGATCGGCATGGCGGCGGCGCAGCTGGCACCGGGTTTCGACGTCGCGACGCATCTCACGCCGCGCTACAACCCATGGGACCAGCGCCTGTGCCTGGTGCCCGATGGCGACCTGTTCGGCGCCATCCGCGACGGCCGTGCCACGGTGGAGACCGATACCATCGAACGGTTCACCGAAGACGGCATCGTGCTGGCCAGCGGCAAGACGCTCGCCGCAGATATAGTAGTCGTGGCCACTGGGCTGAAGCTGAACATGCTGGGCGACATCGCGGTCAGCGTCGACGGCGAGCCGCGCCGCCCCGCCGACTCGTTCGCGTACAAGGGGATGATGCTGAGCGGCGTGCCCAACCTGGTGCTCGCCTTCGGCTACACCAATGCCTCGTGGACGCTCAAGGCCGACCTCACCGCCGAGTACGTCTGCCGCCTGTTGCGCCATATGGACCGCCATGGCCACCGCATGGCGATGCCGCGCGCGCCGGCCGGCATGCAGCCCACGCCGTTCCTGGATTTCACGTCGGGCTATGTGCAACGTGCCGCCACCGTGCTGCCCCGTCAAGGCGACCGCAAGCCCTGGCGCGTCTATCAGAATTACTTGAAAGACATGCTGACGATCCGGCACGGGCGCATCGCCGACGGCGTGCTGCAGTTCGATGTCCCGTCTTTCTCCTCCCCGGCTGGCCGGCCACACCGCGACAGCCAGGAGCCTGCCGAAACCAATACCGTGCCGGCCGTTGCCGGCAACGAGGTGCAATCGTGACCATCGCCCTGACCGTCGCTGGCCTGCTGATCGGGCTGCTCGTGGTGCTGGGCGCCGCGCTATGGCTGCACACGTTGCGCACCGTCCGGCGCATCGAGGCGGCAATGCCGCCGCGCGGACGCTTTGTCGAGGTACCCGGCGCGCGGCTGCACGTGGTCGAGCGCGGCCAGGGTCCCGCCGTGCTGCTGGTGCACGGCCTGTCCGGACAACTGGAGAATTTCGGCTACGGCATGATCGAACCGCTCGCGCGCCATTTCCGCGTGATCGCCGTCGACCGCCCCGGCGCGGGCCACTCGACGCGCGTGGCAGGCACCGCTGCGGATCTGCCGGCACAGGCCGAGTCGCTCGCGGCACTGTGCGACCAGCTTGGACTGGACAAGCCGCTGGTGGTCGGCCACTCGCTTGGCGGCGCGATCGCGCTGGCACTGGCCATCCATCACCCCGAGCGCGTCGGCGGCCTGGCGCTGATCGCGCCGCTCACCCATCCGCCCAAGGCGATTTCGCCGGTCTTCCAGGCGATGACCGTGCCCGGCGCGCTGCGCCGGCTGCTGGCGTGGACGCTGGTGGTGCCGATGTCGGAACGGCGCCGTGAAGAAGTCATGGATATCGTGTTCGGTCCCGACCCGTTCCCGCTCGACTTCCCGACGCGCGGCGGCGGCCTGCTGGCGCTGCGGCCCTCCCATTTCCTTGCCGCTTCCGAGGACCTGATCGGTGCCGCGCGAAGCCTGCCGGCAATGTTGCCGCACTATGGATCGCTGCGCGTGCCGGTGAGCGTGCTGTACGGGCGCGATGACCGCATCCTCGACTTTGCCGAGCATGGCGAAGCACTGGTCGCCAGGGTGCCGGGCGCCACGCTGACGCTGGTCGACGGCGGGCATATGCTGCCGGTGACCGCCATCGACACCTGTGTCGACTTTGTGCGCGACGCCGCCGCGCCGCGGCATGCGCCGGCGCCGGGCCCGGCCCAGTTCGCCTGAACCACGGAGTTCCTGCATGACCACCCCGACCGCCTCCAATCCCTACAAGCAGGATGTCTTCACCGCGTTCCGGGCCGTGCGCAAGCTGCTGGCCAATGGCAACGACACCGAGCAGGTGTTCCGCATCATGCGCGCGCTGAACGGCCCGTCGATGCCGCGCAACTTCGGCCGCCTGCTGTCCACGCCCGACGGCAGGCGCATGGTCTACCAGCGCATCGAACTGGCCGAGCGCCTGTCCGATCCTGCCTATGTCGCGAGCTTCGCCCCGGGCACGGTCGGCGCGGCGTATCGCGCTTTCCTGGAACAGACCGGTTACAGCGCGGACGGGCTGGCCAAGGTCTCCAACCTCGACCAGGAGCCGGTGATCGAGGACGCGTACATGTGGTTCGGCCGGCGTACCCGCGACATCCACGACATCTGGCATGTGCTCACCGGCTACCGGGCCGACGAAAGCCTTGGCGAAGCCGCGCTGGTGGCGTTCAGCTACGCGCAGACCGGCGGCAAGGGATGGGCGTTCATTGCCATCGCGGCGTCGCTGAAAAGCCTGCGCGTGACCGGCCGCCTGGCCTTTGCGCGCGCCGTGCTGGAGGGCTACCGGCTGGGGCGCCGCGCCGGGTGGCTGCTCGGCGAGGACTACGAAAGACTGTTGCACGAGCCGCTCGACGCCGCCCGCGCACGGCTCGGCATTGCGGAGCCGGGGCGCTATCTCGCCTGCAATCCGGTGCAGGAATGGACTGCCTGACGCAGGCGCGCACCAGTACAAAAAAAGCGACCCGACGGGTCGCTTTTTTTTGGTTCTGGCGCGCGGCCTCTTCAGACGATGCGGCAGGCTTCGTCGAACGGCAGGCGCGGCAGGCGCGGATGCAGCTTGTCGGCAACGCCGTAGCCCAGGTTGACCAGGAAGTTGACCGACCACTTGCCATCGGGGAAGAAGGCCGCGTTGACCTTGTCGGCGTCGAAACCGCCCATGGGGCCGCAATCCAGGCCCAGCGCACGTGCGGCCAGGATGAAGTAGCCGCCTTGCAGCGAGCTGTTCATCAGGGCGTCGCGGGCGATTTTCTCGTCGTTGCCGGCATACCAGGCACGCGCGTCGGCGTGCGGGAACAGGCGCGGCAGCTGGTCGTGGAAGGCCTTGTCGAAGGCGATGATCGCCGTGACCGGCGCCGAGCGGGTCTTGTCGACGTTGCCGGCCGATACGCAATCCACCAGGCGCGCCTTCTCGGCCGCGCTCTTGACGAAGACGATGCGGGCCGGGCTGCTGTTGGCGGCGGTCGGGCCGAACTTCATCGCGTCATAGACCTGGTGCAGGACGGCGTCGTCCACGTGGCGGTCCTGCCACACGTTGTGGGTGCGGGCCTCGGTGAACAGTTGCGCCAGCGCGGCTTGGTCGATCTGGGACATGCGGCTCTTCCTATGCATGAAGTGAAAGAAGCGGCGATTTTACCCAAGCGCCAGGATGTGCCGTGCCAGCGTCTTTGACCAACCCGTTCAATTCTCTTGCATGTCGCCGCGGGCCGGTGCCGGCGCGCTGCTGCGCCGTGTCAGCCATAGCACGCCGGCCAGGATCAGCCCGCCGCCGAGCGCCTGCATGCCGCCGATGTGCTCGCCCAGCAGCAACGCCGCCAGCAGCACCGTGACCACCGGCTCGAGCGTCGACAGCATCGAAGCCTGCGCCGCGCCAAGCCGCTGCAGCCCGGCGAAGAAGGTCAGGATCGCCAGCACCGTCGACAGCAGCGCAATCGCCGCCAGCGCCAGCCAGCCGCCGGCGCTCGCCGGGAACTGCGGCGGCACGCCCGCGCCAAGGCGCAGCAGCCCGACCGCACCGTAGACCAGCGCGGCCGCGCTGCAGATCACCGTGGTGGTGGCGATCGGGTTGACACCGGCGGTCACGCGCGCGCCGACGATGATGTAGACGGAATAGATCACCGCCGCCGCCAGCCCCAGCGCGATGCCCAGCGGCGAACCCTCGCCGCCGCCGACCGTCAGCCCGGCCCCCACCGAGCACAGCACCAGCGCGATCACGGCCGCCGTGGTCAGCCGCTCTTTCAGGAACACCGCGGCCAGGATCGTCACAAACAGCGGGTACAGGTACAGCAGCAGCGCCACCAGGCTGGCCTGCGCATGGTTCAGCGCACTGAAAAAGCAGAACGACTGGCCCACATAGCCAATGCCGCCCATCGCCGCCAGCGCCAGCACGCGCCGCCACGGCGGCAGGCCGATGCCGCGCGTGCGCATCACCCACGCCAGCGCCCCCGCCGCCAGCACGAAACGTACGAGCAGCAGGCCATAGACGTCGGCACCGGCCGCATAGGCAAAGCGCGCAAAGATCGCCATGGCGCCGAAGGCGCTGGCCGACACCGCAATCAGCAGCACCCCGGTGAGCTTGGCGCGGGCCTGTTCGTGGGCGGTGGCGGAGGCGGTCATGAAGATGGCGGGAAGTCGGCGATCCCGCATTCTACTTGGCGCCGCCGGCGCGCCAGCGCTCGCCGCGCCCCTCGTTTACAATGGCGCCACCATGTTTAATCCCTCACGAGAAGAAGTCCGCCGTTTCTTCTGCGAAGCCTGGCAGAAGCAGATCGCGGGCAGCGTGCTGACGCCGCTGGAAGTCATTGCCGTCGACTGGATCGGCGAGCATCCCGAGTACCACGACCTGCTGCGCGACACCGAAGGCGCGCTGACGCAGGACTACACCCCCGAGCAAGGCCAGACCAACCCGTTCCTGCACCTGGCGATGCACCTGTCGATCTCGGAACAGGTTTCCGTCGACCAGCCACGCGGCATTCGCGAGGCTTATGAGGCGCTTGTACGCCGACTCGATTCGCCGCACGAAGCCCAGCACCAAGTGATGGAATGCCTGGGCGAGATGCTGTGGCAGGCACAGCGCAGCGGCCTGCCGCCGGACGGCGAACAATACGTCGACAGCGTGCGCCGGCGCGCGATGCGCTGAGCCCGCCACGCTAGCCGGTTGCTGGCAGCCTGCTTCTATGATGAGTCGGAAGGCAAGAATTTTTACGCAAATTGATCCAACTTCCTAATCTAGCTCGCGCTTGCCGCAAGGCGGCTGTCGCTGTTGTTCACCAGTTTCAAAGTTCCCGGTCATCTTTACGTGAGACTTCGACGTCCCACCAACTTCTATCCGCTGGTATTTGCCCAGCCCAATCCTGCATGCGCGTTGCGCTAAGGTGACCTTGATGCGAGAAGCTCCCATCTAGTAGTGTCGGTTGCGGTTGCAACCAGCAGGCTGCACGGGCTTGTCTACTTCGAACTGACTTGCGATAGGACGGACAGGAGCAGCTAATGCGAGCGTTGCCGCCATTCCTTCAAACTGCTGCCACCTCGCCGGCTGAACGTTTTAATCCTGTGGTCTTGCTGTTTTTCAGAAGCGCTCCCTCGGGTAGGATTCCATGCGTCAGATAGCGCCACAGAGCGATGACCAGCCGTCGCGCCACCGCGACTATAGCGATGCGCTTGCCCCGCTTGTTCTGGCTATTTCCTTGGGTGCGCTGCACGTACCACTGCGCCATCGCACTGCCGGGCTGATAGCGTAGCCAGAGCCACGCCATTTCAATAAGCAGAGAACGCACGCGCCGGTTGCCCTGCTTACTGATCCCCTGGTCGACCCGGCTCTGGCCGCTGTCGTACGGCTGCGGCGCCAAGCCGACACAGGCGCCCACCTGCCGGCGGTTGTCAAAGCTGCGCCAGAACAGCTCGAGCACCAGTCGTGTCGCGCCGACCGGGCCGACCGCCTTGAGCCGTTGCAGGTCGGCAATGCGTTTTTGTGCGGGTTCCGGCAATTGCCTGACCAGGTCTTTTTCCAGTGCAGCGAGTTGCTGCTGGGCTAAGGCCAAGCGCTGACACTCCCGGATCAGCCGCGCATGCAACTGCGCAGGGATTGCCGCGCCGTCGTAGCAGGAGATTTCTCCCTTTGCTAGCCGCTTTGCGATATCGCCTTCGACGTCTTGCCAGCAACCCACTGTTCGCAGCAGCTTGCGGATCCGGTCGCGGTGCTGTAGCGTCTCTTTTTGAAGTTCACCCCGGTCGCGCACCAGGTGCCGCTGGGCTTCGGTTTCAACGGCCGGTACGCGAATCACGTGCATGCGGTCATGTTCGCCGCGCAGCCAGGCGCGCAGGCACAAGACCAGCTTGATCGCGTCGAGTCGGTCGGTCTTGGCCCGCCGCGCGTGCCGCTCCACCGGGATGCTGGCGGGGTCGCAGATCACTACTTCGTATCCTAGCTTCGATAGCGCTCGCTCGATCCAGAAGCCGTCCTGACCAGCCTCGTACAACACGACGGTGCGCACGGCAGGGCCAAGTCCCCATTTCGTCTTGATCTTCTCGATCGCTTGCATCGCTTCGTCCAGGCGGCATGCCGGAACTTTTGCAGCTACAGTCTGGATCGCAGGCTTCTCCCGCTTGCCGTCGTGCAGGGCGATTTTCCAGGTGCTGTTGGACAGCTCCAGGGCCACTGCCAATACATCTTCTCCGGGCATAGAATGATTGATACGGGTCGGTTGCATGACGTGCTCCAAGGTGAATGGGTCGCACCTTTACTTTAGGATCGCTTTGCGTGCGTTACCGACCCGCCTTCATTCATAGGATCTAGCCGTCTGCAACGGTTGCGTACATTTCGTCACAACCCGCTTTCTATCGCGTGGTAGGCTTTGCGGGTTCCGAAATTTCCCGATGCCGCAGCGCGCCGTTCCAGCCGCGCCCGCGGTGCCCAGCATCATGTCCCGATTGACCCTGCCCCGCCGGCTGGCGCCTGCCAGCCGCGCCGTCGCCCCCCTTTGCCTGTCACTGGCGCTGGCTTTTCCTCTGGCCGCCCACGCCGGCGTGGCGCTGCTGCAGCCGCCACGCGTGATCGACGGCAACCAGCCCCTGACGCTGACGCTGGTGGTCAGCGCCGACGGCGCGACGCGCCGTTACCGGATCCCCGATACGCTGGAAGTGACCGCGTCGAGCGAAATGCAGGCGCCGGTACGCCTCGTACTGTGGCGGGAGGTCTCCGCGCCGCCCGTGGTCAACCTGCGCCGCGGCGAGCACCGCGCCATCCGCTACAGCGCGACCCTGCCGCCGCAGCTGCGCGGCCAGGTGCGGCTGGATGCGACCGGCATCGACGCCGCGCCGGTGGTGGTCACTCTGAACCGGCTGCCGCAGCCGGGCGAGGCCACCACCGCCGCCCCGCCCGCGGTAGCCGCTACGGCCGGGGCCGCTGGCGAAGCCGCGGAGACGGTCCCGGTTCCGATCACGCCGGTGACCAGCGCAAGCGCCACCGCCCCGGCGCCCGCGGACCTGCGCGACAGCGCGCGCCTGTCGTTCTACGACCCGATGTACTTCATCGTCGGCGCGCACGATGGCGCCAATGCGAAGTTCCAGTTCAGCTTCAAGTACCGGATCTTCGAGGGCGAGGATCCGGCATCGAAGAGCCTGTTCGACAACCTCTACCTCGGCTTCACCCAGTTCTCGCTATGGGACCTGTCTGAGCAGTCCAAGCCGTTCCGCGACACCAACTACCGGCCGAGCCTGTTTTACTACCTGTCGGATACCGGCGTGCGCAACCGGGCCATCAGCCGGCTGTCGCTGGCGGCCGGCGTGGAGCACGAGTCCAACGGCCGCAGCGGCGACGAGTCGCGCAGCATCAACACCGTGTTCGTCAAGCCGACGTTCTACATCGGCGACCAGAACGACTGGCACTGGCGCGTCGCGCCCAAGCTCTATGCCTACGTGGAAAAGGGCGACAACCCTGACATCGCCCACTACCGCGGCTATATGGACCTGGGCATCGCGTATGGGCGCCCGGATTCATGGGAGTTTTCCGCCACGCTGCGCAAGGGCACGCGCAAGTGGTATGGCAGCGTCGATGCGCAGGTCACCTATCCGCTGGCGCGGCTGCTGCCGGGTACCGCGGGTTACCTGATGGCGGGTTACTTCGTCGGCTATGGCGAAAGCCTGCTCGACTACAACCACAAGCTGCCCTGGCAGTTCCGCATCGGCTACGCGCTGTCGCGCTGAAGGCCTGATGCCGCCTGGCTGGCCGGTTCACCCCGCCAGCGGTTTGCCGCCCGCCTTCAGCCGGGCATTGGCGACCGCAGCGGCAAACTGGCCGTGGCCATGCCAGCCGGTGGCACGGCCCAGCTTCTTGCCGTTCTGGAAGAACATGAACACCGGGATGCCGTGCAGGCCGAAGCGCTTGCCCAGTGCGGGGTGCTCATAGACATTGGCATGGAGCCAGTGCAGGCCGAGTGCCCGGATCGGCTCGGGATTGGCGAGCATGGCTTTCTTTGCCATCTCGCAATTGAAGCAATCCACGCCCCAGAAGAACACGCACACCAGCGCATCGCCGGCCTGCGCAATCGCGGCGTCGATGCCGGCGTCGTCGACCTGGCGCATGCCAAAGGCCTCGAAGGCGCGATGGTCGAGGTGGGCTGCCGCGGCCTGGTCCGCGGACGGCTCGCCGGCCGGCGATTCGCTTGACATGATTCGCTCCCGCAAAGGCAAGAAAGCAAAACGCCCGGGCCTGGACGGCACCGGGCGCAGCCTCAGCCGCTAAGCAGTCCGGCTTACTTCGGTGCCGCCACCGTCACCAGCGCCGGGCGCAACACGCGGTCGGCAATGGTATAGCCGCGCTGCAGCACGGTGACGACGGTGTTGGGTTCCTGGTCGGCCGGCACCATCGAAATGGCCTGGTGGCGGTGCGGGTCGAACTTCTCCCCGACCGGGTTCAGTTCCACGATCTTGCCGCGCTCGAACGCGGCTGCCAGCTGGCGCGCAGTCAGTTCGACGCCTTCGCGCAGCTTGGCAATATCGCCGGAACCGTCAGCCAGCGCGGCCTGCAGGCTGTCCATCACCGGCAGCAGGTTGTCGGCGAAGTTCTCGATGGCGAATTTGTGGGCCTTGGCAACGTCTTCCTGCGCCCGGCGGCGGATGTTTTCGCCCTCGGCGACCGCGCGCATGTACAGGTCGTAGTGTTCACGCGCCTTGGCTTCCAGGGCGGCCAGCTGGGCCGCCACATCCTCCACGGCGGCAGCCTCCGGCGCGGCGGTCTCCTGCGCGGCAGGGGCGCTGGCTTCGTCGTTGGGCGTCGGGTTGGATGGCGTCTGCTTCTGTTCTTCCATGTCGATCCGTATCAATGCATTGGCGCGGCCGTCCGTGGGTACGGCCGCGGTGGGTCAATCGGCGTGTTTAGCCGGCAATTGGTGGCGTCGCGCCGGATTTCAAGAGTGGCGCCGGCGAGACGCGGAAACAAGCGGTTACAAAGGCGTGAGTTATGCAATTGACGCCTTATTGCCTTGCTGCACTGCACTCACTAACATTCTCTTACGAAAAATGACAAAAATGCCGGGGGCCTGGAGATGGTTCATTTTTGTGCCTCTTCCGAAAGGTTGGCCATGCATAAGCTGCCAGTCGTGACGCTCTGCCTCGTGGCCGCCCTGGCGGTCATGACCGCCTTTATCTGCCTGTCCGACGCCTTCTCGCCGCGCGATACCGAGTATGGCAGTGGCAAGGCGGTGTTCAAGCACTACATCGTTCCTATCATCAGCCAGGAAGTCTCGCAGGAATAAGCGCCAGCGCAACTTTCCGGCACACACGCTCGCACCGCGGCGGCCCCGGCATTGTGCCGGCGCCGCCGCGTGTCGTTCCTGCCAGCCTCAGTGCCGGAAGTCATCGATGCGGCGGCGGTCGCGCTTGGTCGGGCGCCCCTGCAACTGCGCGGCGGGCTCCGGCTGCAGGCGGCGCCGCTCGGCCTCGGCCTGCCGGCGCGCCTGGCTGTCGGCACTCTCTTCATACAGCGTCTGCGCCACCGGTGCCGGTCCGCGCGCCGGGGCAATGCCCTTCACCTGCAGTTCCCAGCGCTGCTGGTGCGCTTCGAGCGCGACCTTGTCGCCGGGCCGCACTTCACGCGAGTTCTTGACCAGTTGGCCGTTGACGGTCACCTTGCCCCGCTCCACCGCCTCGGCCGCAAGCGAGCGCGTCTTGAAGAAGCGCGCGCACCATAGCCATTTGTCGATGCGCTGGCGCGCATCCGCTTCAAAATCCACGTTCATGCTGCGGCTCCCCGGGTCTGCGCACGCGAGCGACGCGCTTCCAGCTCATGCGGGTGCGGCGTGTTGAGCGGCCATCCCTGCAGGTGCTGCAGGGCAATCTCCGCCATCGCCGCCACCCACGGCGCCGCGTCGTTCATGCAAGGAATAAAGTGGAAATCCTTGCCGCCCGCGACCTTGAACTCGGTCTGCCCTTCCATCGCGATTTCCTCGAGCGTCTCGATGCAGTCCGCCGGGAAACCCGGGCAGAACACATCGACCCGGCCGGCGCCAACCTTGCCCAGCTCCGCCAGCGTCGGGGCCGTGTACGGCTGCAGCCACTCCGCCTTGCCAAAACGAGACTGGAACGTCACCTGATATTGCCCCGGCTGCAAGCCCAGCGCGGCCCCCAACAGCCGGCCGGTCTTCAGGCACTCGCAGTGATACGGGTCGCCCAGCTCGAGCGTGCGCCGCGGCACGCCGTGGAACGACAGGATCAGCTTGTCGCCGTGCGCAAAATCGGGCATGCCGTGCCGTGACCAGTAGGCCCCGACCTGCTGGTGCAGCGCCGAGATATAAGCGGGGTGGTCATGGAAATGTTTGACCAGCCGCAGCTCGGGCTGGTTGCGCCATTGTCCCAGCACGCGGAACACTTCGTCGAAGGCGGTGGCGGTAGTGGTGCCGGAGTACTGCGGATACATCGGCAGCACCAGCACCTGCTCGCAGCCCTGGCGGCGCAGCGCTTCCATCACCGAGGCGATCGACGGGTTGCCGTAGCGCATGGCGCACGCCACCGTCACCTCGTGGCCGTTCTGGTTCAGCAGCCGCTGCAGCGCATGGGCCTGGCGCTCGCTGTAGACCAGCAGCGGCGAGCCGGTCATATGCGCCTCGCGCAGCCAGATCGACTCGTACTTCAACGCCGACGCACGCGAACGCAGCGGCAGGATCACGCCATGCAGCAGCGGCAGCCAGGCGGCACGCGGGATCTCGACCACGCGCGGGTCGGACAGGAATTCCTTCAGGTAGCGCCCCACCGCCCTGGGCGTGGGCGCATCGGGGGTACCCAGGTTGACCAGCAGGATCGCCGTGCGCGGCGCCTGCCCGTGCTGGTAAACCGGTTCGGGTGAAAACGTCATGTCGCTTCCGGGTTGGCGCGCGGCCGGCAACGCGCCATGGCGGCGCGCCAGCGCAGGTGGCGCTCGGTAGGAATGGGGCAGCTTGTCAGACCGGCCAGCCGCGTCACTGGTTCTGGCTCAGCGCGCTGGACAGCAGCCGCGCGGTGATGTCTACGATCGGGATCACGCGCTCGTATGCCATGCGTGTCGGGCCGATCACGCCGAGGGTGCCGACGATCTGCCCGTCGACCTCGTACGGCGCGGTGATGACCGCCATGTCTTCCAGCGGCACCAGCTGGCTCTCGCCGCCGATGAAGATCTGCACGCCCTGGGCGTGGCTGGAGACATCGAGCAGCTGCAGCAGGCTGGTCTTGTGCTCGAACACGTCGAACAGCCGGCGCAGCTTGTCCATGCTGGAAGACAGGTCTTCCACTTCGAGCAGCTTGCGTTCGCCGCTGATATAGACGTGGTCGTCTTCCTCGTCGTCGGCCACGCTGCCGGCCTCGACCGCCGCCTGCATCAGCTGCGACATGTCGCGGCGCAGGTCCTGCAGCTCGACGCGCAGGTGGCTGCGCACGGCGTCGAAGCTCATGCCGGTGTAGTGCGAGTTGAAGTAGTTGGCGGCCTCGATCAGTTGGGCCGGGGTATACGACAGCTCGGTCTGGATGATCCGGTTCTGCACGTCGCCCTCGGGGCTGACGATGATCAGCAGGATGCGCTTGTCGGACAGGCGCATGAATTCGATCTGCCGGAACGCCTGCGCGCGCCGGGGCGTCATCACCACGCCGGCGAAGTGCGACAGGTTGGACAGCGTGCGCGCTGCCGCCGTGATCATGCGCTGCGGACCCAGCTGCTGGGCGCCGAGCTGGCCCTGGATCTGGCCGGTCAGCTCGGCCAGTTCGGTGTTGCGCTCCAGCGGCTTGGCCGTCAGCATGGAATCGACGAACAGCCGGTACCCGCGCGGCGTCGGGATGCGGCCGGCCGACGTGTGCGGGCTGGCGATAAAGCCCATTTCCTCCAGGTCGGACATCACATTGCGAATGGTCGCGGGTGACAGGTCCAGCCCCGAGAATTTCGACAGGGTGCGGGACCCGACCGGCTGGCCTTCGGCGATGTAGCGCTCGATCAGGGTCTTGAGCAGCGTTTTGGAACGTTCATCCATGATGCCCCGATTTTACGCAAGTTTTAGACCTTCTGGCGCCCCGCCTGGGTTGCGGCGCCGGCGCCTGCTGGCAACGGCAGCGGCGGTATGGTCTAATCCCGGCATGTCCGCCCCCCCGAGAGCCAGCGCCTTGCGCACTTCGTTCAACACCGTCGCCCTGGTGGGCCGCTACTCGACTGCCGGCATCGAAGGACCGCTGGAGGAGATCGCCTCTTATATCCTGCGCAACGGCCAGGATGTGGTGTTCGAGCGCGAGACCGCGCTGGCCACCGGGCTGACCGCCTACCCTGCCCTGTCGGCCGAGGAAATCGGCCAGCACGCCGACGTGGCGGTGGTGCTGGGCGGCGACGGCACGCTGCTGGGCATTGCCCGCCAGCTGGCCGGGTACGACGTGCCACTGATCGGGGTCAACCACGGGCGGCTCGGCTTCATGACCGACATCGCGCTGGAAGACGTGCACACGGTGCTGCCCGACATGCTCGACGGCCGCTACGAGGCCGAGAACCGGCTGCTGCTCGAATCCCGCGTGGTGCGCGACGACAGCGTCATTTTTTCGGCGCTGGCGCTGAACGACGTGGTGGTGAACCGCTCAGGCATTTCCGGCATGGTCGAGCTGGCGGTGTCCGTTGACGGCAACTTTATGTACAACCAGCGTTCGGACGGCCTGATCGTGTCAACCGCGACCGGCTCGACTGCCTACGCGCTGTCCGCCGGCGGCCCGATCCTGCACCCGACGCTGTCGGGCGTGGTGCTGGTGCCGATCGCCCCGCACGCGCTGTCGAACCGCCCGATCGTGCTGCCGCACGATGCCGAGGTCACCATCGAAGTGGCCAGCGCGCGCGACGCCAGCGTCAATTTCGACATGCAGTCGCTGACCTCTCTGCTGCCCGGCGACCGCATCGTGGTGCGGCGCTCGGAGAAGAGCATCAACCTGCTGCACCCGGTGGGCTACAACTACTACGCCACGCTGCGCAAGAAGCTGCACTGGCACGAATACCCGTCCGAAGACAACCGCCTCTGAGCCGCCCCCAGAGCCCGAGCTAGCCACCCCGATCCTACGCCAGCCCGACTTTCCGGACCGATCTCACTTTCGCCACGATCCGCCACGATGCTGCGCAGCCTGTCCATCCGCGATTTCGTCATCGTCGACACGCTCGACCTCGATTTCACCCCTGGCTTCACCGTCTTTACCGGCGAGACCGGCGCCGGCAAGTCGATCCTGATCGACGCCCTGGCCCTGGTGCTGGGCGAGCGGGCCGACGCCGGCATCGTGCGCGAAGGCGCCGCACGCGCCAGCATCAGCGCCACCTTCACGACCCACCCGGCGCTCGACGCCTGGCTGGCCGAGCGCGAGCTCAATGCCGAAGACGATGACGGCGCCGGCGCGGTGCTGCTGCGGCGTACGGTCGATGCCGGCGGCCGCAGCAAGGCCTTTATCAACGGCGCCGCGGCCACGCTGGCGCAGCTGCGCGAAGTGGGCGACCAGCTGGTCGACATCCACGGGCAGCACGCGCACCAGCTGCTGCTGCGCCCGGACGCGCAGCGCCTGCTGTTCGACGCCCACGCCGGGCTGACCCAGCAGGCCGGCGCGGTGGCCGAGGCCTGGCGCGCGTGGCGCGCCTGCGTGCGCCAGCGCGAGGCGGTCGAGCACCAGTCGCGCGAGATGCAGCTCGAGCGCGAGCGGCTGGAGTGGCAGGTCGGCGAGCTCGACAAGCTCAACCCGCAGCCGGGCGAATGGGAAGAGATCCAGGCCGAGTACAACCGCCTGTCGCATGCCGCCGGCCTGATCGACGGCAGCCGCGCGGCGCTGGAGGCGCTGTCCGAAGCCGACGGCTCGGTGCTATCGGCGCTGAACACCATCGTGCACCGGCTGCAGCAGCTGGCCGACGTCGACCCGGCGCTGCGCGACGTGCTGGCCGCGCTCGAGCCGGCCCAGGTGCAGGCCGAGGAAGCCGCGCATTCGCTGACCCGCTACGTCGACCGGCTCGAGCTGGATCCCGAACGGCTGCAGGCCGTCGAGGAACGCATGCAGGCGCTGCACGCCACCGCGCGCAAGTACCGCCTGCCTCCCGAGCAGCTGCCCGATGAGCTGCTGGCGCGCCGCCAGCAGCTCGACGACCTGCAGGCCGCGCAGGACCTGAACAAGGTGATGGCGCGCGAAGCCGCCGCCAAGGCCGCCTACCTGACGCTGGCGCAGCACCTCAGCCATGCGCGCTCGCAAGCGGCGCAGGCGCTGTCGGCCGCGGTCACCGAGGCCATGCAGGGCCTGTCGATGGCGGGCGGCAGCTTTGTCGCCGCGCTGAACACGCTGGAAGACGGCCAGAGCTACGGCCTGGAGCAGGTCGAGTTCCTGGTGGCCGGCCATGCCGGCGTCAGCGCGCGGCCGCTGGCGCGGGTCGCGTCCGGCGGCGAACTGGCGCGCATCAGCCTGGCGATCTCGGTGATTACCAGCGAGGCTTCGCCCACGCCGACGCTGATCTTCGACGAAGTCGACACCGGCATCGGCGGCGCCGTCGCCGAAGTCGTCGGCCGGCGCCTGCAGGAACTGGGCCGCGCGCGCCAGGTGCTGTGCGTGACCCACCTGCCGCAGGTCGCCGCGCAGGCCGGCACGCACCTGCTGGTCAGCAAGGAAACCACCGATGGCGGTGATGGCTCGGTCACGCGCTCGGTTACGCGCTCGGTTACGCGCTCACGCATCCGCGTGCTCGACCCGGCCGGGCGCGTGGTCGAGACCGCGCGCATGCTGGGCGGCGCAACCGTCACCGCGACCACGTTGCAGCATGCCGAAGAGATGCTGGCGCAAGGCGCCGAAGCCCAGGCCGGCGCCCCGGTGCGCGGCACGGCCAAGGAAAGCCGGCGCGGCCGCCGCGCCGCCGGCTGATGCCCCGGCATCGTCGCCCACATCGCCCACGTCGCCCCCACATCGCGCTTGCATCGGCGCACCCGAACCAACTTTCACAGGAGCCTCACCATGACCCGCCACGCGCCGCCGGCAGGCCGCCGCCACCGCCCCTTGCGCGCCGTCCTGGCCCTGGCCACAGCGGCCACGGCCGCACTGCTGGCATTGTCTGGCTGCAAGGCCCAGTCGGGGCCTTACGCCCCGCCGCCGGGAAGCATCACCGACGACCGCGCGGTGGGCGACATCATGGTCAAGTTCAAGCCGCCCGCGGTCGAAATGTCCGAGGATGCCGGGAAGTTGCTGGCCGAGATCAAGGGCCCGATCCGCTATGTGGTCAAGCGCCCCATGTCGGGCGGGGTCTGGCTGGTGACGGCGATCTCCAAATCGGCGGATGCCACCATCGACCAGGCGGTTGATACGCTGCGCGCCATCCCGCGTGTCGAGACCGCCGAGCCGGACCGGATGATCCAGCCAAACCGCACCATGCCGACCAGCCGGGATATGCCCAAGAGCTGAGTTGCCCGCGGAGTCCGTCCGGAAGCGGCGGGTTCTAAACCTTCGGTATCCCTTGCGCAACCGGCGCGGATCGTATTCCCTACATTCGATCCCCCTGCGCGCCCGATGACGTGCGGGGTGCCTCTGGAGGAATACATGCTGCATCCCGCGCAGTCCGTCTTCCGTCACTGCTTCGCGTTGCCCCACTGGCGGGCAGCCCTGATCACCATCGCTGCGCTTTGTGGCGCAGCACCGGTCGCCGCAGGCGCCGCGCCCTCCTCGACTTCAGCCGCGGCCCCGGCCTACACCGGCCAGATCATCGTGCGCTGGCGCGATGGCACCACCTCCACCGTGAGCAGCAAGGAGCCGGCCGCATCAGCGACGAGTCCGCTGCAGCAACTGCGCGAGCGCACCGGCATCGCCGCCACGCTGCGCCGCCCCATGGGCGGCAACATGGACCTGCTGCAGGTGCCGGACGAACTCGCCTCCGACCCGGAAGCCGCCGCCGCCCGCCTGCGCCAGGACCCGCGCGTGGCCGATGCCGTGCCGGACCGCTGGCTGCACCTGCACGATACCCTGCCCAACGACCCGCAATTCTCCGCCAACCAGCCTTACCTGATGGGCACCGGCACCGCCGTCGGCGGCGTCAACCTGCCGCGCGCCTGGGACCGCACGCGTGGCAGCGGCGGCATCGTGATCGCGGTGGTCGATACCGGCGTGCTGCGACACCCCGACCTGGCCTCCCGGCTTCTGCCGGGCTTTGACTTCATCAGCAGCGCCATCGTCTCCAATGACGGCGACGACGGGCGCGACAGCGACGCTACCGATCCCGGCGACAATGTCCCGGCCGGCTTCACCTGCCCCGGCAGTTCAACACCGACCACCGAGGCCACGTCCAACAGCTGGCACGGCACGCGCGTGGCCAGCGTGATGGGCGCGGTCACCAACAACGGCGAAGGCATTGCCGGCGTCGACTGGAGCGCCCCCATCCTGCCGGTGCGGGTGTCGGGACGCTGCGGCGCGCTGCTGTCCGATACGGTCGACGGCATGCGCTGGGCGGGCGGCCTGCCGGTGCCGAATGTGCCGGCCAATCCAACCCCGGCGCGGGTGGTCAATATCAGCCTTGGCGGCGGCACCTGCAGCAGCATCGAGCAGCAGGCGGTCAACGACCTGAACGCGCGCGGCGTGGTGGTGGTGGCGGCGGCGGGCAACAACCGCAGCGCGGTCGAAGCGCCGGCCGATTGCAGCGGTGTGATCGCCGTCACGGCCCACGCCAACGACGGCGAGAACGCCACCTATGCCAACATCGGCCCGCAGGTGGCGATCAGCGCGCCGGGCGGCGGCTGCGGCAATTCGCGCGTGCAGAACGGGGCATGCACCACCACGCTTTCGGTAATCCGCACGCTGGGCAACAACGGCACCACCTCGATCGGGGCCTACACGATATCGTCGTCGCAGGGCACCAGCTTCGCGGCACCGATGGTGTCTGGCGTGGTGGCGATGATGTTCGCGCTGAACGGGTCGCTGACGCCGGCGCAAGTGACCGCGGCGTTGAAGGCCTCGGCGCGGCCGCATCCATCCGGCACCTTCTGCACCACCAATCCAGGCGTGTGCGGCGCCGGGCTGCTGGATGCCGACAACGCGCTGGCCGCGGCGGTGTCGGCCCCGCCGGCGGCCGCCGCGCCGGCACCGTCCGGCGGTGGCGGTGGCGGCGCGGTGCCACGCTGGCTCGCGCTCGCGCTGGCCGGCACCGGCCTGCTCGGCTTCGCGCTGCGCCGGCGCGCATAAAGCTTGCCCTGCCAGCTTGCCCTGCCGCGGATGCGGCTCAGTCGCCGTCGGCGCTGCGCAGCGGCCGCCGCGCCAGCCACCACTCCTGCACGACCCAGCACAGCAGTCCGGCCACCGCGCCGGCTGCGTGCGCGGCGCGCACCACGCCGAACCCCCATGACGGGTCAAAGATCACCGGCGCCAGCCACGATTGCTCCAGCCACACCTTGGCCAGCACGCCCAGGCACAGCAGTACGCCGAGCACGCGCGACAACCCGGGCGCGCGCAACAGGCTGAGCCCGCCCCACAGCGCCAGCCCGTGCAAGGCGCCGGACAAGCCGCCATACCAGCCGACCGATGGCACGCGCAGCAGCGCGGCCTGCACGGCAAGGCCGCACGCCAGCAACACCAGCAGCATGGCGCGCGCCCGCGCCGCACGCCCGGCCAGCGCCAGCAGCCCCGCGGCCGCAAGTGCGTTGGCCAGCCAGTGCATCGCGCCCAGGTGCACCCACATGGCGGTGGCCAGCCGCCACCACTGGCCGTCGAGCCGTACTGCATCGCGCAGATAGAGGCCGTGGGCGTGCCACCACGGCAGGAAGGTGAAGCAGGCCGACAGCGCCCACACCAGCGCGCTCGCCGCCAGCAGCCCCGGCCACGAGGCACCGGCGGGACGGCCCGGGGCCGCCGCGGCGGGCGTGGCCTTCGTGGCCATGGTGGCCTCAGTCCTCACCGAACACGGCCTGCCACAGCGTGCGCACCTGCGCCCTCTGTCCGGCGACCGATTCCGCCGCCAAGCGCGCGTGCGCCTGGCCGTCGAGCCGCAACTGGTGCTGGCGCGCGCGGAACAGCCGGTAGGCGTCGCCCACCGCCACGGCCAGCGCGGCATCGATCAGCCCGAGCGCGCCGGCCTCGCGCAGCAGCGCGATATTGCCCGCGTTGCGCGTCAGCTGCGGATGCGCGCGGCTGTGCAGCAGCACCAGGTACTGCACCGTGAACTCGATGTCGACCATGCCGCCGCGGTCGTGCTTGAGGTCGAACAGGCTGGTGGGATTGGGATGGCCCTCGGCCACCTTGCGGCGCATCTGCACGATCTCGCCGCGCAGCACCGCGGCATCGCGCTCCTGGCGCAGCACCTCGTCGCGCAGCGCCTCGAAGCGCTCGCCGATGGCCGCATCGCCGGCACAGAAGCGCGCGCGCGTGAGCGCCTGGTGTTCCCAGACCCATGCGGTGTTGTCGCCCTCGCGCAGCTGGTAGCGGCGGAAGGCGTCGAAGCCGGTGACCAGCAGGCCGGCCGCGCCGTTGGGGCGCAGCCGCGTATCGACGTCGAACAGCGCACCCGCCGCGGTATGGCTGGTGAGCCAGGTGATCAGCCGGCGCGCGAAGGCGGCGTAGACATCGGGCGCCCTCTCGTGCTCGTCGTCATACAGGAAGATGATATCGAGGTCCGAGGCATAGCCCAGCTCCTTGCCGCCGAGCCGGCCGTAGGCGATCACCGCGAAGCGCGGCGTGTCGCAATGGCGCGTGGCGAGCTGGCGCCACACCGTCTGCAGCGTGGCATCGAGCATGGCGTCGGCCAGGTCCGACAGCCGGTCGGCCACCTGTTCCACCGTCAGCATGCCCTGCAGGTCTTGCAGCAGTACGCGGAAGGTCTCGGCGTGGTGCTCGCGGCGCAGGATGTCCATCTGGTGCTCGACCTGCCCTTCGGCGGCCAGCAGCCGCTCGTGCAGGCGCTTGCGGAACGCGGCCCAGTCGGGCGCGCCGGCCAGCGCATCGCTGTCGAGGAGTTCGTCGAGCAGTTGCGGATGGCGCGTCAGGTAGGCCGCGGCCCAGCGCGAGGCATGCAGCGTCTGCGCAACGCGGTCCATCGCCTGCGGGTACTCGGACAGCAGCGACAGGTAGGAGGCGCGCCGGCTGATGGCCTCGAGAAAGTCGATAAAGCGCGCGATGGTGCTGTCGGCGTCGTCCTGGCGCGCGGCCAGGTCGAGCGCGCGGTTCACCAGCTGGTCGAAGCGGGCGCGGCTGGACTCGGACAGCGCACGGTAGCGCAGCGACGACGCGATCGCGCGCAACCGGTCGAACAGGCCGGTGCAGTCGGTGAAGCCGGCCGCCTGCAGGCGCCGGCACGGCGTGGCATCGTCGCACGCATCCTCCCCGCCCTGCGCCGGCGCGGCGGCGTCCTGCTGGTTGTCCTGCGCGCGCGCGGCGTTGTCGTCGAGCACGATGTCGGGCCACAGCGCCTCGCAGGGCGCGGCGTCGGGGTCGGAGAAGGTGGCCTCGAACTGCTGCGCCACCGGCTCCTGCAGCGCCGCCAGCCGCGCCAGCAGTTCGTTCCAGCTGGCACAGCCCATCATCCGCGCCACCGCCAGCCGCTCGTCTTCCGAGGTCGGCAGGTGATGGGTCTGGGCGTCGTCGCGGTACTGCAGGCGGTGCTCCAGCTGGCGCAGGAAGCGGTAGGCGTCGCCCAGCTGTCCGGCCTGGCCGGCGGGCAGCAGGCCGCGCTCGACCGCCACCCCCAGCACTTCCAGCGTGGGCCGCACGCGCAGCGCGGGATCCTGGCCGCCGCGGATCAGCTGGAACACCTGCGCCATGAATTCGATCTCGCGGATACCGCCGCGGCCGAGCTTGATATTGAACGAGCGCTGGCTGCCGATATTCATGCCGTGGCCCGCCAGCCCGCCGCTGCGCTTGGCGGCCTCGCTGCGGATCTGCGCATGCAGCGAGCGGATCGCCGCGATCACGCCGTAGTCCAAGTAGCGCCGGAACACGAACGGCGTGGTCAGGCGCGCCAGCAGGCCGGCGGTGCGCTGCGCGTGCGGCGTGCCGAGCGCCGACACCACGCGGCCCTTGATCCAGGCGTAGCGCTCCCACTCGCGCCCCTGCACCACCAGGTATTCCTCCAGCATGCCGAGGCTGCACGCCAGGGGGCCGGCGTCGCCATTGGGCCGCAGCCGCATGTCGACGCGGAACACGTAGCCATCGGCGGTCACCTCGGCAAGCAGGTTGATCAGGCGGCGGCCGAGGCGGATAAAATACTCATGGTTGGACAGGCTGCGCGTGCCGCCCTGCGTGTCGCCGTCTTCGTCATACAGGAAGATCAGGTCGATGTCGGACGAGACATTGAGCTCGCGCCCGCCGAGCTTGCCCATGCCGACCACCACCAGCTCCTGCACCTCGCCGCTCTGCTCGCCGACCGGGCGCCCGAAGGTAGTGGCGAGATCGGCGCCGAGCACCGCCAGGCCATGCTGGATCGCCAGTTCGGCCAGGTCGGTCATGGCGCCGGTGATTTCGCCCAGCGCGGCCAGGCCGCGCAGGTCGCGCTCGATCACCGCGCACATGACTTCGGCGCGCAGCCGGCGCAAGGTGCGCTTGGTGGCTTCCTCGGCATCGGCCGAAGGTTCGTGCAGCGCCTGCAGCCGCGCCTCCATCCACGCGCGCGTAAGCGGCTGCCCGGCCGCCGCCGCGATCACCGCGGGCAGTTCGGGGCGGGCCAGCAGCACACGCCGCGCGTAGTGCGAATACGCTGCCGAGTACAATACGTGGCCGCCACAGCCGGCCGCCTGCAGACCCTGCGGCAAGGCCTGCGCCGCAGTGACGGCAAAGGCGCCGGCGGTCATGGTCCCGGGGCCTTCGCCGGGGGCAAGCGCCGCCGCCGGATCCGCCAGGTAAGCCGGTCCCGGTGTGGCGCCCGCGCCATGTTGGTCGGAGGGATCGCCAGCGGCGGAACTCGTCGGGTCAGAGACAGTCATTCCAGTAATTTGAAATGCGAGAAAAGGTGCGGCCGGTACCGGCGGCAAAGCGGGCGAGCCCGGGTCATGCCGCATCGGTTCACGCCGCGCGCGGTGCGCGCATTCTTGTTGTAGCCGGCCGGGCACCAGATTGGAGAGCGGCTAGTATTGTCGGATAATCTGCGCATGTCCAGCCGCGCCCCACAACCCGCTGACGGTGCTCCCCCCAATGGCGGCGCGGGCGGGCATATGGCCGCCGCTACGCTGCCGGCTCCGGCCAACGACACCGTCAAAAGCTCCGCTACCAGTTCCGCCAACAAATCCGCTGACAACGCCGCGAACAACCCCGCTTCGCCACCACCCGCTCATTCCTTGGCTGCTACAGGTATCGATTCCCCTGCCCTGACGCGCCCCGCGTCGGGCCTCGCGCGGCTGCGCGGCCTCGCCGGCGCCGGCGCGCGCGCGGTCGTTCGCATGGTGCGCCACCCGTTCTGGCGCGGCCTGGGACGCGCGCTGGTACGGCTGGCGCTGGTGCTGGGCGTGCTGGCGCTGGTGGCGGGCCTGCTGATCCGCTTCGTGCTATGGCCGCAGGCATCGGCCGCGCGCGAATGGCTGGAGGAACGCGGCTCGCTCGCGCTGTCGGCACAGGTCACCATCGGCGCGCTCGATACCTACTGGGACGGCTGGCACCCCGCCTTCCGCGCCCGCGACCTCCGCGCCGTGGACAATGGCAAGCGCGTGCTGCTTGCGACCGCCACGCTAGACGGCAAGCTGTCGTGGCGCTCGCTGTTCAGCATGGGCCTGCAGTTCGTCAGCCTGGGCGCCACCGGCACCGACATCCTGGTGCGCCGCACGCCCGAGGGCAAGCTGCTGGTCGGCGGCATGCAGGTCGATGCCACCGGCGGCCAGCAGGAAGACGACCGCTTCCTGGGCTGGCTGATGTCGCAGGGCCGCGTGTCGCTGTCCGACGGCAGGCTGCGCTGGCTCGACGAGAAGGCAGGCCTGCCGCAGCTCGATATCGGCGAAATCCTCCTCGACACCCGCCGCGACGGCTCGCGCCATACCGTGACGCTGGAAGCGCGCTCGCCGGCGCTGGGCCCGCGCCCGCTGGTGGTCAAGTCCACCTTCAGCAACGATTACCTGCACAGCGCCGGCAACTGGCGCTACTGGAGCGGCCAGGCCAGCTGGGACGTGGCCCAGCTGGAATTGCCGGTGCTGCAGCGCTACCTGGCCATGTTCGAGGGCGTGGCCAGCGGCACCTTCAGCACCGACGGCAGCATCGAATTCCGCCAGGGCCGCATCGTGCGCAGCCAGACCCGTCTGCGCGCCAGCAGCGTCGACCTGCAGCTGGCCGGCGCCGCCGCCCCGCTGCGGCTGGCCAATGCGCAGGCCTTTTTGCTGCACCGGACCGAACGCGACGGCAGCAACCTGCTCACCGTCGACACGCTGCTGTGGCAGCCGCAGCCGCAGCCTGCCAGCGGCCAGGCGGCTCCGGCCGACGCCAGCTGGCGCGAAGGCATGCGCAAGGTCGAGCTCGGCTGGGCTTATGCCAAGGACGGCAACCTGCGCAAGTTCACGCTGAAGGCGCCCACGCTGGACCTGAACACGGTGCGCGCGCTGGCCAGCTCGATGCCGCTGGAGACCGCGGTGCTGCGCCGGCTGCGCGCGCTGCAGCCGGCCGGCCACATCGACAACCTCAACGTCAGCTGGAGCCGCGAGCGCGCCGGCATGCTCGACCGCAGCGGTGGCAAGCCCCACTACAGCCTGCAGGGCACGCTGCGCGACGTCTCGGTCAACGGCCAGGCGGCGGTGCCGGCCCTGGATACCAAGGGCCGTCCGCGGCTGGGCACGCCCGGTTTCTCGCGCCTGTCGGGCACGTTCTCGTTCGACGACCAGCAAGGCAGTGCGCGCTTCGAAGGCAATAACGCATCGCTGGTGGTGCCCGGGCTGTTCGAGGAGCCGCGCGTGCCGTTCGACCAGATCGGCGGCGACGTGCGCTGGCACCATGCCGGCGGCAAGCTGGTGGTGACGCTGGACGGCATCCGCTTTGCCAACGCGGATGCGGCGGGCTCGGTGCGCGGCACCTGGCGCGCCGGTGGCGACGGCACCTCCGGCATCGCCGACCTGAGCGGCGAGATGACCCGCGCCCAGGTCGCGCGCGTGCCGCGCTACCTGCCGCAGACCATCCCGGCGGGCACGCGGCACTACCTCGCGGGCGCGCTGATGAGCGGCGACGCGGCCGGCGTCAGCTTCGTGCTCAGGGGCGACCTGGAGCATTTCCCGTTCCACGCGCCGTTCGAGAAGGCGGGCGAGTTCCGCGTCGACGTGCCGATCGAGCGCGTCAGCTACCAGATTGCACCGCACGAGACTGGCGCGGGGGGCGCGCCGCTGTGGCCGGTGTTCACCGACATCGCCGGACAGGTCACATTTGACCGCGGCGGCATGACCTTCCTGGCACGGCGCGCCTCGGTGCACGACATCCCGGGCGTGGTGCTGCAGGACGTCAACGGCCGCATCGACGACCTCAGCGAGCATGGCCGCCTCGCCATCGACGGCGGTGCCAGCGGGCCGGTGCAGGGCTTCCTGCGCTATATCGCCGCCTCGCCGGTGCGCGAATGGACCGCGCGCGTGGCCGACGCGGCACGCGCGCATGGCAACGGCGAACTCAGGCTCAAGCTCGACATGCCGCTGGAGCACGCCAACGCGGCCAAGGTGGAGGGCCGTTTCCGCTTCCCCGGCAACGACGTGGTGCTCAGCCCGCAGCTGCCGGCATTCGGCAATGCCAGCGGCGACATCACGTTCAACGAGCACGGGTTCGGGCTGGAGAACCTGCGCGCGCGCTTCCTGGGCGGCGAAGTCAAGCTCGGCGGCGGCACCCAGCCGGAAGGGGGCACGCGCGTCACCGCGAGCGGCACCGTCTCGGCCGCGGGCCTGCGCGAGGCCGCGGCAGGCTCGGCACTGGCGCCGCTGGCGGCCAGGCTGGAAGGCAGCACCGGCTACAACACCGTGATCGCGATGCGCGAACAGGAGCTGCAGGTGCAGTTGAATTCATCGCTCAACGGCATGGCGATCGGATTGCCGGCACCGCTGGCCAAGGCGGCGGCGCACGACCTGCCGCTGCGCGTCGAGCTGCGCCCCGCGCCCGGCCGCGCCGGCATCGACGAACTGGCGCTGCAGCTGGGCAACGCCCTCAACGCACGCTACCTGTTGCGCCGCGACCAGAACGGCGGCAATGGCATCGAAGTCGTCGCCGGTGGCATTGGCGTGCAACAGGCGGCGCCCGCGCCGATGGCCGGCGTCAGCGCCGCGGCGACCTTCGACCGGCTCGACATAGACGCCTGGCGCGCGGCCTTTGCCGGAACGGCCTCCACGGGCGACGGCGGGCGCCCCTCGCCCTTCCTGCCCGGGCGCATTGCGCTGCGCGCCGGCACGCTCCATGGCATGGGCCGCACGCTCGACGACGTCGCGCTCGACGCCACGCGCGAGCGCGACGGCTGGAATGCCAGGATCGAATCGCGCCAGATCGCCGGCGCCGTGCAGTGGCAGCCGGCCGCCGGTACCGCTGGCGCCAATGCCACGGGCGCGCTGCAATTGCGACTGTCGCGCCTGAACGTGCCCGACGCCAGCGACGAGCAGAACGTGGTCGACGCCCTCGCCAGCAGCATCGACGAACTGCCCGCCATCGACCTGGTCGCCGAGCAGTTCATGCTGCGCGGCCACGACTTCGGCAAGCTGGAGGTCAAGGCGCATACCGGCACCAGCGGCACCGACCCGGTCTGGACCCTGGACAAGCTAAGGATCGAACAGCCCGATGCCACGCTGACCGGCCACGGCAGCTGGCGCGTGCCGCGCCGGCTGCGCGCCGACGGCAGTACCGAGCGCCGCACCCTGCTGTCGTTCGTCATCGACATCGGCGACGCCGGCGCCACGCTCGACCGCCTGGGGCTGCCGCACACGCTGCGCGACGGCAAGGGCAAGCTGGAAGGCCGCGTGGCCTGGCGCGGCTCGCCGCTGTCGATCGACTACCCGACGTTGTCCGGCAAGCTGTCGCTCGACCTGGAGAATGGCCAGATCCTGAGCGTCGAACCGGGCGCGGCGCGGCTGCTGGGCGTGCTCAGCCTGCAGGGGCTGCTGCGCTTTGCCACGCTGGACTTCCGCAGCCTGTCGGGGCGCGGACTGCTGTTCGACCGCATTTCGGGCTCTGGCACGATCGAGAACGGGGTCGGCACCATCCAGGATTTCGAACTCAAGAGCCCGCAGATCATCGCCAGCATGAGCGGCACCGCCAACCTGCTGCGCGAGACCCAGGACCTGCGCGTGGAGGTGGTGCCGCGCATCAATGCCACCTCGACCTCGGTGGCGGCGGCCTTTATCAACCCGGTGCTGGGCATCGGCACGCTCGCCGCGCAACTGCTGTTTGCCGACGAGTTCTCCAAGGTATTCACCCAGCACTACCGCATCACCGGCAGCTGGGCCAACCCGCAGATCGGCAAAGTGGAGGAGAATGATATGCAAGCCCCCCGCTTCCAGAACCGCGCCGAGCCCGCGCTCCCGCACTGAAGCCGCTGCCGTCCGAGAGAACTCAAGAGAGTCCAAAGAGGAAACCAACGCCCATGACCGCCCCCGCCCCGTTCCGCGTGGCCGCCGTGCAGACCGTTACCGGCACTTCGCTCGATGCCAACCTCGCGCGCGCCGAGGCGCTGATCGCCGAGGCCGCAGCCGGCGGCGCGCAGCTGGTGCTGCTGCCCGAATACTTCTGCATGATGGGCCGCTCCGAAGCGGACAAGGTGGCGGTGCGCGAGCACGACGGCGATGGCCCGGTCCAGCAGTTCCTGGCCGGCGCCGCGCGCCACCATGGCATCTGGCTGGTGGGCGGCACGCTGCCGATGTGGTGCGACGACCCGGAGCGCGTGTACAACACCTCGCTCGCCTTCGACCCGCGCGGCGAACGCGTGGCGCGGTACGACAAGATCCACCTGTTCGGCTTCACGCGCGGAGCCGAAAGCTATGACGAATCGCGCACCATCCTGGCCGGCCGCACCCCGGTCAGCTTCGATGCACCGTGCGGCCGCGTGGCCATGTCGGTGTGCTACGACCTGCGCTTTCCCGAGCTGTACCGCGGGCTGGCGTCCGGCGCGGGCACCAGCCTGATCCTGATGCCGGCCGCCTTCACCTACACCACCGGCCAGGCGCACTGGGAAATCCTGCTGCGCGCACGGGCCATTGAAAACCAGTGCTATGTGCTGGCCGCCGCACAGGGTGGCAAGCATGAGAACGGCCGTCGCACCTGGGGCCATTCGATGCTGGTCGACCCGTGGGGTGAAGTGCTGGCCATGCTGCCCGAAGGCGAAGGCGTGGTGGCCGGCACCATCGACCCGGCGCGGCTCGAAGAGGTCCGGCAAAACCTGCCGGCATTGCGTCACCGGGTGCTGTAGCATGTACGCAACCGCGGGGCAGCATGTGATCGCGCATTTGATCTCATCCGGCACCCGCACCAGGTATTTCATGCCACCGGCAATTCCATGGCTTGCCGGGGCGGCAAACAGAAGAAAGGACATCTCATGAACGCCGGCGATCTCGGAATCCGCAACCTGGCCACCGCGCAGCAACTGCTGCTGGCGCCATACGGCCTGGACGAGGCCAAGCTGCAGCGCGTGCTGGCCGATATCTTCACGCACAAGGTCGACTACGCCGACCTGTACTTCCAGTACACCCGCAACGAGGCCTGGAGCCTGGAAGAAGGCATTGTCAAGTCGGGCAGCTTCAGCATCGACCAGGGCGTGGGCGTGCGCGCCGTGTCGGGCGACAAGACCGCCTTTGCCTATTCGGACGACATCAGCCTGGCCGCGCTGTCGCAGGCGGCTGCCGCCACGCGCACCATCGGCCGCGCCGGCAACGGCCGCGTCAAGGTGGCGGGTGAACTGGCCTCGCACGCGGGCCGCAACCTGTACGCGCCCAACGACCCGCTCGATTCGATGACCGCCGCCGAAAAGGTGGCGCTGCTCGAGCGCATCGAACGCATGGCGCGCGCCAAGGACCCGCGCGTGGTGCAGGTGATGGCAGGCCTGGCCGGCGAGTACGACGTGGTGCTGGTGGCGCGCAGCGACGGCGTGATCGCCGCCGACGTGCGCCCGCTGGTGCGCGTGTCGGTGACAGTGATCGCCGAACAGGGCGGGCGCCGCGAGATCGGCTCGTCGGGCGGCGGCGGCCGCTATGCCTACGGGTACTTCAATGACGACCTGCTGCAGAAGTACGTGGACGAAGCCGTGTCGTCGGCGCTGGTCAACCTTGACGCCCGCCCCGCCCCGGCCGGTGCCATGACCGTCGTGCTGGGCCCGGGCTGGCCCGGCGTGCTGCTGCACGAGGCGGTCGGCCACGGCCTGGAAGGCGACTTCAACCGCAAGGGCTCGTCGGCATTTTCCGGCCGCATGGGCGAACGCGTCGCGGCCAAGGGCGTGACGGTGGTTGACGACGGCACGCTGGCCAACCGCCGCGGCTCGCTCAACCTGGACGACGAAGGCAACCCGACCCAGTGCACCACGCTGATCGAGGACGGCATCCTGCGCGGCTATATGCAGGACACGCTCAACGCGCGCCTGATGAAGATGCCGGTCACCGGCAACGCGCGCCGCGAAAGCTATGCCGCGCTGCCGATGCCGCGCATGACCAATACCTACATGCTCAACGGCGACAGGGACCCGCAGGAAATCATCGCCAGCGTCAAGAAGGGCCTCTATGCGGTCAACTTCGGCGGAGGCCAGGTCGATATCACCAACGGCAAGTTCGTGTTCTCTGCGAGCGAGGCGTACATGATCGAGGATGGCAAGATCACGTACCCGGTCAAGGGCGCGACGCTGGTCGGCAACGGCCCCGAATCGCTGAAGGACGTGACCATGATCGGCAACGACATGCGCCTGGATTCCGGCGTTGGCGTCTGCGGCAAGGAAGGCCAGAGCGTGCCGGTGGGCGTGGGCCAGCCGACGCTGCGGATCGAAAATATGACGGTGGGCGGCACGGCCTGACGCCGCATCGCCACAACGAAACGGGACCCGCGGGTCCCGTTTTTCATGGTGTGTCGGGGGCGAACGGCCGCGCCTCGTACACCAGGTTGAACGGCGTCTGCGCCGCCCTGCGGAAGCTGCCGAAGCCGGCCTGCTCGGCCACGCCGCGCATGCGCGCCTCGCCTGCCTGCGCCCCCAGGCACAGCCCCACTTCCTGCGAGCGCGACGCCGGCGTGCAGATGAACGTGGAGGCGGAATAGAACACGCGCCCGACGGGATTGAGGTTGTCTTCCAGCTTGTCGTTGGCGAACGGTTCGACGATCATCCATGCGCCGTCCGGCCGCAGCGTCTCGCGCACGTGCCGTGCCGCGCCCACGGGGTCGCCCATGTCGTGCAGGCAGTCGAACACCGCCACCAGGTCGTAGTCCTTGCCGGCGTAGTCCTTGGCGCTGGCCACTTCGAAGCGCACGCGGTCGCCTACACCGGCGCGCCGCGCGGCCTCGGTGGCATGGCGTACCGAAGGCTCGTGGTAGTCAAAGCCGACAAAACGCGAGGCCGGATAGGCCTGCGCCAGGATGATGGTCGACGCGCCATGGCCGCAACCCACATCGGCCACGCTGGCCCCGCGCCTGAGCCGCGCCTCGATGCCGTCGAGCGCGGGGATCCATTCCGAGACCAGGTGCGCGGAATAGCCCGGCCGGAAAAAGCGCTCGGTGCCGTGGAACAGCGCCGGGTCGTGTTCATGCCAGCCCAGCCCGCGCCCGTTGCGGAAGATGTCGATCATCTTCGGGATAGCGCGGAACTGCGCCACCGCTATCTGGAACGCGCCTGGAATGAACGCCGTGCTGCCCTCTTGCGCCAGTGCAAAGGCCTGCTCTTCGTTCAGGCTGAATTCCGCGCTGTCGGGATCGTAGTCGACGTAGCCGCTGGCGGCCTGGGCCGACAGCCATTCGCGCAGGTAACGCACGTCGGTACGGGTTTTTTGCGCCAGCATATCGGCGGTCATCGGCTTTTCCGCCATGGCCTTGTACAGGCCCAGTTCATCGCCGACCACCACGGTGGCGGCGTGCATCACCGCGCCGATATCGTGGACGAACTTCTCCATGAAGGCATTCAGCCTCGCCTCGTCGACGCTCATGATGCACCTCCCCGTGCGCTCCCTCCCGTTCAATATAGGCGGCGGCCTCAGGCGATACAGCAGGAAGCGGCGCGCCACGACAGCTACCGTGCGGTGCCGCACGCGGCGCCGCGGACACTTGCCAACCCCGGCAAAAGGCGCTATAAAGATGCTTCGTCGCGACGCAGGCAACCGAGGCACGCCGAACAATTGTCGACCGGCGCGCAATTTTCTGCCTTTCTGCCACGCAGTGCAGCATGAATCCAGCGCCTATCCACAAAATCGAATCAAGCTGACCTCAGCCAACATCCTTTTCCGCCATGTCCGCTAAGTTTTACTTTTACTTCTTTAGCGATCTCACACCGCTGGCGGATAGGGAGGGACGGCTGTAAGCGCCCCGAATACAAAAAAAACCGCCAGCGACCCTGGCGGTTTTTTTATACCCCATTGCTTCCCCACTCTCACGACCTCACAAGATTCACGGAGCCATCATGCTGAAGAACACCGACGACCTGCGCATTCGCGAACTCAAGGAGCTGCTGCCGCCGGCGCACCTGATCCGCGAATTTGGCTGCTCAGAAGCGGCTTCGGACGTGATCTACGGCGCGCGCCAGGCCATGCACCGCATCCTGCATGGCATGGATGACCGGCTCATCGTCATCATCGGCCCGTGCTCGATCCACGATACCCGCGCCGCGCTGGAATACGCCAAGCTGCTCAAGGTGCAGCGCGACCGCTTCGCCAACGAGCTGGAAGTGGTGATGCGCGTCTACTTCGAGAAGCCGCGCACCACGGTGGGCTGGAAGGGCCTGATCAACGACCCGCACATGGACGGCAGCTTCAAGATCAACGACGGCCTGCGCACCGCGCGCGAGCTGCTGCTGAACATCAGCGAGCTGGGCGTGCCGACCGGCACCGAGTACCTCGACATGATCAGCCCGCAATATATCGCCGACCTGGTCAGCTGGGGCGCGATCGGCGCGCGCACCACCGAGTCGCAGGTGCACCGCGAGCTGGCCTCCGGACTGTCGTGCCCGGTGGGCTTCAAGAACGGCACCGACGGCAACGTCAAGATCGCGGTGGACGCGATCAAGGCCGCGTCGCAACCGCACCATTTCCTGTCGGTGACCAAGGGCGGCCACTCTGCGATCGTGTCGACCTCGGGCAACGAGGACTGCCACGTGATCCTGCGCGGCGGCAAGGCGCCCAACTACGATGCCGCCAGCGTGCAGGAAGCGTGCGACGCCATCGCCAAGGCCGGGCTGGCCTCGCGCCTGATGATCGACGCCTCGCATGCCAACAGCAGCAAGAAGCATGAGAACCAGATCCCGGTGTGCGAAGACATCGGCCGCCAGATCGCCGGCGGCGACCAGCGCATCATCGGCGTGATGGTCGAATCGCACCTGGTGGCGGGCCGCCAGGACCACGTGCAAGGCACGCCGGTGGAAAACCTGACCTACGGCCAGTCGGTCACCGATGCGTGCATCGGCTGGGATGAATCGGTCAAGGTGCTGGAAGGCCTGGCGGAGTCGGTGCGCCAGCGCCGCCTGGTGCCGGGCAGCGGCAACTGAGCCATCAGAGGCGCGCGCCTCGCATGACCGCCGGCTACATCCGGCTGTCGTGCATGGCGCCGCCGCCGAGGTCCGCCAGTTCCGGCGTCACCTCGGCGTAGCGCCGCAGCCTGCCGCCATGGCGGGCGATAAAGGCGCTGGCATCGCTCTCGGCGCGGAAGCTCGCCAGCGTCGGCCCCATCGATCCGTGGCGCCCGCTGCCGGCGACATACACGCCGGTGGTGGCATCGAACCAGTGGCCGCGCGGCCGTTCCCAGTCAGCCCGCGCCATGTCCTGCACGAACACCGCGCGCACCGGCCTGACCTGCTCGGGCCGCAGCAGTGCGTGGAACATTTCCACTGTGTCGCAAAACCACTGCGGGCGCGCGTCGCCGGCGTAGAAGATCTGCGCCTTGGGGCCGGGATAGTCGGCCAGCAGCATGCCATCCAGCACGCAGGCGGTGGCGGATTCGATTTCCTGCGGCTGCGCGGTGCCTTCCGGCTTCTTGCCGCAGGCGGCAACGAGGACCGTGGCGCCGGCCATGGCAAGCATCAGGTGGCGGCGGCGCAAAGAGGATGGGGAACACATCAGCGGAATCTCCTGGCAGCAAGGACCAGCGGCACGGCAATCCACGCCAGCAGCGCCGCGCCGGTGGGCCAGGGGCTGGCCAGCGCCGGCGGCACGATGCTGGCAACGCCGCCGGCGCTGCGCAACTGGTCGAGTGAAAAGGCATTGACGATGCGGAACAGGTCCGCGGGGTTCAGCAGCAGCAGCCACGCGATCCAATCGATGCCGGACCCGCTGGCGCCGCCCTCGCCCGCGCCGGCGACCAGCAGCCCGAGCAGCAGCAGGTCGAACACCAGCACGAAAAAGAACCACAGGCCGATCGCCAGGCCCGATGCCTGCGCGCGGTCGCGCGACAGCACCGACAGCCATAGCGCCAGGCTCAGGAACGCCAGGCCGAGCAGCCCGGCGCTGGCGACAAAGCCGAGGTAGTGGTACAGGCCGGCCCAGCCGAACTGGCGCGCCAGCAGTAGCGCCATCAAGGCAAAGCCGCCGGCGGTGGCAAGCAGCAATGCGGCGGCCAGCCCGAGGTACTTGCCGAGCAACAGCTCGCCGCGCGTCAGCGGCAACGACAGCAACAGGTCCAGCGAGCCGCGCTCGCGCTCGCCCACCACGGCATCGAAGCCGAGCAGCAGCGCGATCATCGGCACCAGGTAGATCACCAGGCTCGCCAGGCTGGTGATGACGAACTCCAGCGAACGCGGTCCGAGCACACCCTGCTCGGCGCCGCCGAAATAGCCGATCGCCACCGACAGCGCGGTGAAGACGACGGCCACGGCCAGCACCCAGCGGTTGCGCATGCGGTCGCGGAATTCCTTGGCGGCGATCGCTGCCACCTGCCTTGCATCGATGCGCGCGCTCATGCTTGCCCCCGCATGCCGAGGAACAGGTCTTCGAGCGAGGGCTCGCGGATCTGCAGGTCACGCAGGCGGCCCGCAAGCGGCTGCAATGCGGCGAGCATCGGCATCTTGGCGGCAACGGGACAGCGCACGGTCAGTTCATCCGGCCCTTCCTCCATCTCGTCCACCACTTCGATCATGCCGTACGCTTGCGTCCGCAGCAGGCGCAGCGCGTGCTCGCGCGCGCCCGGCTCGAGGCGCAACCGCAGTGTCAGCGGCAGCCCCGCCTGCGCGCGCAGCGCCTCCAGGCTGCCGGTGGCCTGCAAGCGGCCGCCGGCAAGAATGGCGAAGCGGTCGATGCGCTGCTGCAGCTCGGCCAGGATGTGCGAGGTGATGACGATGGTCACGCCGCGCTCGCGCAGCGCGTCGAGCATCCGGTAGAAGTCGCGGATTGCCGCCGGGTCCAGCCCGTTGGTCGGTTCGTCGAGAAACAGCACGCGCGGTGCGCCGAGCAGCGCCTGCGCGAAACCGAGCCGTTGGCGCATCCCTTTCGAATACTCGCGCACCGGCCGTGCGGCGGCGGCGGACAGGCCGACCTGGTCGAGCATCGGCGCGCAGGCATCCGCGTTCACGCCCTTCAGGCGCGCGAAGAAGCGCAGCGTTTCGAGCCCGCTCAGGTTGTCATACAGCACCAGATGCTCGGGCAGGTAGCCGATGCCGCGCCGCGCGGCGCGAAAGGCGCGGCTGCCCACGTCGGCACCGGCGACGCGCAAGGTGCCATGCGTGGGCGGCAACAGCCCCAGCATCATCCTGAACAGCGTGCTCTTGCCCGCGCCGTTATGCCCGATCAGCCCGATCAGTTCGCCCTGCCCCACGCTGAGGCTGACATCGTCCACGGCGCGCAGCGAGCCGAAGTGCCGGCTGACGCCGGTCAGCGCAATGGCATCCGTGATCATTTCAGTTGCCGGTCTGAGCATCCCAGTCCCTCCAGTTGGCGCGCACCGGGCGCATCCGCGGATAGGCATCGACCACGCCCGGCGCCCGGATCACCGGGAACTGCCGTGCCGCCAGCCGCAGCGCCTGCAGCGCCGGACTGCCCAGCAGCAGCGTCACCCCGGGGTAGTGCCAGCCGAGCCGGTCGACGAGGTCATTGGCCTGGTATGGCACGTCACCCACGCCATCGCCGTCGCGGTCCCAGCCCAGGTAGCCGCTCCAGTAGTTGCCCTGTCCGCGCCCGCCCCACGGCTCGTCGCGCGCGCCCACGTAGCGCACCGGCTCGCGGTTGCCGATGAAATCGTTGCCCTGCACCACGTTGCGCGTCGAGCCGGCCGACAGGTGCACGCCGATCGCATTGCCCAGCACCAGGTTGCCGCGCAGCGTCGCGTACTCGACGTCGTAGATAAAGAAGCCGCGCTGGTTGCCGGCGACTACATTGCCTTCGATCACCGAGTCCTGCAGCGTGCGCAGCATGATGCCGTGGTCGGCATTGCCCCAGGTGCGGTTGTTGCGCACGACCTGGTCGCGCACCTCCATCAGCGCCAGCCCGCCGCGGTTGCGGTAGCTGTCGTTGCCTTCCCACAGGTTGTGGTACGAGTTCATGTAATGGGTGCCGTAGCGGCTGTGGTGCAGCCGGTTGCCGCGAAAGATGGCGTGGTGCGAGACATCGACATAGAGTGCATCGCGCACGAAGCTGATGTTGTTGTCGAGGATGCGTGCGCCGCGCGTGTTGTAGAGCTGCACGCCGTTGCCGCGCTGCGCCGAGTTGTAGTCGCGCTTGCCGGTGATGGTGTTGCGTTCGATGCGGACATCGTCGGCCTTCTCGATCCACAGCCCGAACAGGTTGTAGGTCAGGTCGCAATGGCGCACCACGGCGCGGTGCGCGCCGGGGCGGATATAGATGCCGGCGTTCTGGTCCTTCAGGCTGTCGCCGGAGTCGCGCACGATCAGGCCTTCGACGGTCACGTCCGGCGCCGTGATGCGCAGCGTATCGCCGCGCAGCGCGCCGCCGAGCGTGGGCCGCGCGATGCCGCGCAGCACCAGCGGCTTGTCGATGACGAAGTTGCCGGTGTAGTGGCCGCGCGCGATCTCGATGGTGTCCCCCGCGCCGGCGGCATCGATCGCTGCCTGCAGCGACTGGCCGGGCTGCACGCGCCAGGTCGCGGCCTGCGCGCAGCTTATCCATAGGAGCACGATACCAGGCAGCAGCTTCATGCGGCCAGCATCCCCATCGCCTTCAGCGCCAGGAACAGCAACGCACCGACCAGCAGGTTCTTGAAGCCGACATAGCTAAGCATGTCCATCACAGTTGCGCGCCGGTAACGGCCGCGCCACCACGGGCCATCCTTGACATAGCGCTTGCCGGACAGGCGGATCAGAACTTCATAGAGGCTCCAGCCCAGCCACCAGCCGATCACCGCGCCGGCGCGCATCTGTCCGCTGGCCGCCAGTGCCCACGCAACGGTTGCGGCCAGCGCCACCGCGAGGCCCGCCAGCTGCAGTGCGGCAGCGGTGCGCCAGCCCTGCCCGCTCCATGGACACAAGTGGTCCCACAGCTCGGCGACCCAGCGCGCGACGCCGGCCGTTACCGCGTAGGGGGGCGCCACCGGGTCCGTCGGCATGCGCGGATCCGGGCCCGACGGCTGCGCCGCTTCAGCCGGCACCGGCACCAGCGGGATGAAATACCCGTTGCGTCCCACCGGCGTCAGCGGCAGCCCGTCGCGTTCGCGCCGCTTGCGCTCGCGCGCCAGCGGCGGGCAGCCGCGCGTATCGGTATAGAGCACCATGCAGTCGAGGCAATGCAGGCATTCGCGATGGTCGATGCGGCCATCGGCATCGATCGCCTGCGCGCCGCAGCCCACCGCGCATGCCTTGCAGTGGTTGCAGTCGGGCTTGCGCCGCAGGCCAAACCAGCGGAACGTGCTGGGCATTGCCAGTGCGGCGCCGAGCGGGCACAGGTACTTGCAGTAAGGCCGTTCAATGAACAGCGACAGTCCCAGCAGCGTGCAGGCGAACAGCCCGTAGGGCCACGCGCGGTTCGGGATGCCGACCAGGAAGGTCGTCTTGAACGGCTCGATCTCCGCCAGCATCTCGGCCAGTCCCATCGAAAACACCGACACCGCCAGCAGCCCGAAGAACACGCCGTACTTGACCCACTTGAGCCGGTCATGCCAGTGGCGCGGCAACTGCCGCTGCCATCGCTTCAGGCCCTGGAAACGGCCCAGCTTGTAGATCGCCTCGGACAGCGAGCCGAACGGGCACAGCCAGCCGCAGAACAGCCCGCGCCCGAACAGCAACACGGTGATGATAATGAAGATCCAGAAGCAGAAGATAAAGGGATCGCTGAGGAACAACGCCCAGTCCCAGCGCAGCAGCAGTGCATGGAACCACGTCAGCACCTGCGTGATCGATGGCTGCGCCATCGCGCCGAAGCCGACAAAGACAATGCTGAGCGCCCAGGCGGTGTATTTGAACGCATTGACCGGCCATTTGTTCTTGTGTGTAGCGCGCCGCGTCAGGCGGTCGCGCAGTGCGTAGACCAGCGTGACCGCGCCGAGCAGCGCGATGAACAGGCCAATTGCGGTGGCCTGCTTGCGCCAGACCTTGCGCCACGGCGCCTCGGGTTCGTCGAGCTGCGGCCGGCCGCCCTGCAGCATCGCTGCCGGCAGCCAGTATGGCGCATCGAAGCTGGCGAAGCTGCGCGTGCCGGTGGCGCGGTCGACGCGATTGCCGAGGAATGACAGCTTCCACGGATACGCCGCGGAAAACGCCGGCGACCGGATCACGAAGATCGCCGACTCCGTCACCGCCGGCGCGCCCTCCGCCGCGACGCCGTAGAGGTTGAGGTAGTCCAGGTCGCGGAAGGTGAACGCGTCGGCACCCTGGCGCACCTGCACGCGATCGTAGATGCCGCCGCGCACGAAGCCCGAGCCCTTGAACGATTCCGCCCCCCGGGTGCGGACCACGAAAATGGCGTGCTCGCCGGGCTTTAGCTGCGCGCGCAGCCCCTGCCAGCCGGCATCGCCCAGCACGCTGCGGCCGATGTCGGGATGATTGAGATCGCCAAACCACAGTTCGATAAAGGGCTCGCCGCTGCCGGGCAGCCCGACCTGCGCCGGCTGCACGAGCAGCCGCTGCACCAGTCCGCCGGCCACCAGTTGCTGCCAGCCATATTGTTTTCCGCTTTCGGCGAACCGCGCCGGTGCCCGCTTCGCCGGCGCCAGGATGCCGACCTGCCGCGCCACTGCCGCGCCCGACGTGGTCAGCACCTGGTTCTGCGCGATCACCGTCACGGTGGCGCCGGAAATCGCATCGACACCGACCACGCCTTCGTCCGGCCGCGACTGCCCGACCTCGATCTTGTCGGCAACCGATTTGCCGACGTACTGCTGGTTGAAATCGAGCAGCGCCGATTCCGGGATGCCCAGCAGCAGGATCGGCTCGGAATGCTTCAGCACCCTGACTCCGGTGTACTGCCCTCGCGTATCCATGCCGATCAGCGTCACCACCGGCTTGCCGGAATACGCTGGCGTATCGGTGATGTCGGTGGACAACATCACGTACCCGATCACCTCGCGCTTGCCGTCCGCGCCAGTGCGATAGCCTTCGACGTAGGGCGGTTGTCCCTTGCGCGGAGAGAAGCTGGTGGCGCCGGGCAGCACTTCGGTGCAGGACACCAGCGCGCACAGGTCCGCCGCGGTGGACAGTTCCGGCGGCAAGGCCGCCTCGTAAGCGCCGGCGTGCGCCGGCACGGCAAAGCCAAGCGCCAGCAGGCACACGGCGAAGCCCGCCGCAAGCCGTTCGAGAATTGCGTGGATCATGGGAATTGGGGGCAAGGGACGACCGGCGCAGCAGCGGGCACCGCGCCAGGTCATCCACGCATGCCGTCTCAGGCCTCGACGATCATGCGGCTGCGCATCTCAAGATGCAGCGCGTGGCAGAAGTGGGTGCAGTAGCACCAGAACACGCCCGGCTTGTCCGCGACAAAGGTTACCGACGCGGTCTCGAGCGGATTGACGATGAAGTTGATGTTGTACTTGGGGATGGCAAACCCGTGCGTCAGGTCTTCGATCTTGTCCAGGTTGGTCAGGATCAGCGTGACCTCGTCGCCCTTCTTCAACTTGATTTCGCGCAGCGAGAACACCGGCGCCTGCGACGTGATCTTCACCGTCACCTTCCTGCCGTTGCGGAACACGCCCGACTGCTGCGGATCCTTCACCGCCAGCGGGAAATCATCCAGCGCATAGACCTGCTTCGGCCGCAGCAGCTCGCGACGGAAGATGATGAAATCGTGCGGCTCGCTGTGCACCGGGTGGTCCGCCAGCAGCACCATCTTGTCGCCCGAGATATCGATCAGCTGCTCGTTCTCGGCATGCAGCGGCCCCACCGGCAGGAAACGATCCTTGGAGAACTTGCAGCCCACTGCCAGGAACTTGCCGTCGGCGGCGACGGTTTCGGACTGGGAGGCGTTCAGGTGGCCGGGCTGGTACTGCACGTCGAGCCGGTCGACCACGTACTTGGCGTTCTTGTCGCCCTTGTGGAAGCGGATCGCCGCGTCGATATTCCACTTGACGATCTGGCTGTCGAGGAACAGCGTGGTGTAGGCATTGCCGCGCCCGTCGAAGGCGGTATGCAGCGGCCCCAGGCCCAGCTCGACCTCGGCGACGATGGCATCGTCGGGCGTCTCCAGCTTGCCGTCGAACCAGTCCAGCACCTTCGCCAGTTCGATCACGGTGCCGGTCGGCGACAGCTTGCCGGCGCAGATGAAGTACTTCTGGTCCGGGCTGGCATTGACGCCGTGCGGGTTCTTCGGCACCGAGACGTAGGTGGTCAGCGCGGTCTTCGGGTCGGCGTTGGCCGCGTGCGTGCCGTCGACCACCGGCACCTTCGAATCGCCGATGGTCTTGAATTTCCCATCCTTGATCGCAGCCTCGATGCGGGCGATGTTGAAGAACAGGCAGGCATCGCGCTCGGCCGACATCATGTCTTCATAGCGCGCGCCCATCTCGACGTTGTACTGGTTGGTGGCAGCCAGCTTGCCGTCGTACGAGGATGCGACCAGGTCGCAATTGCCGTCGATCAGCACCTGCCAGCGCACCGCCATCGTCTCCGCATCGACACAGGTGAACAGCGAGCGGTACTTGCCGGCGTCCTCGGTCGGCGTATTGGACAGCGGCAGGGCGAACTCCGCGCCGCAGAACACGCGCGTGGTGTAGTTGATGTTCGCGTCGACGGGGTCGCGCTTGTCCGGAAAAATGCCGTGGAAGCCCTGCACGTTGGGCAGGTCGGTGATCTTGTCGCAGACAAAGTAGTCGAGCCGGATGCGCGCCAGCCGCGCGTTGATCTTGTCGTTGATCCACGCGTAGCGGCCATCGTAGTTGCCGTCCTTGTAGGAGGCATGCACGTGGTGCGTGTCGCCGACGGTGTACAGCACGTTGCCATCGGGGCGCGTGCCCATCACGCGCTTGGATTCATTGGTGATGCCCCAGCCGGTCAGCGCGTCGGGCACGAAGCACGGGATGCGGTGCAGCTCGCGCCCCGAGGGCAGGCCCAGCACGCGCACGTCGCCCGCATGGCCGCCGCTCCACAGGCCGTAGTAAGTATCGAGCTCGCCCGGCTTCAGGTGCACCGACACGCCGGCAGGGGCGCCGCCATGTCCTGCCTGGGCAGCGCTTGCCGCGGTGGCCGCGGCGGGCGCGGCGCCCTTGTCCGTGCACGCCGCCACGCCGGCCAGCCCGGCCAGCGCCGCGGTATTGATAAAGCGCCTTCGTCCCGGTGCCGCCGGTGCATCGGTGTGTGCCAGTGGGTGTTGCGAATGCCTCGTCATCTTCGATCCTCGAACCGTCATTGCAATGGGCGGAGGGCTCCGCCTGCTCTCTTCGTTGTGTGGGTGGCCTGATGTTGCCGGTTACAGATAGTCGAAGCAGTTGGCGTGAACGAGGTTGACGGTCGTCATGGATATCTTAAATATTCATTTTTGATGCATGTTTTTTTGAAGACTGCCCGGAGAATGGCGACACCACAACGTCAACGACTAACGCGGCATGCGCCGCCCACCCTGTCATGCGCGCCAAGACCCTGCCGGCAACGCTGTCTTCCTCCTCTCGCATCGACGCCATGCGGCGCAACGTTCTGCGCGCCGCCGCGGCCACCATGCCGATGCTTGCCACCGCCATGTTCGTCAGGCCCGCGTTGGCCGATGCCACGGTCACGCGCGCATCGCGGCGCCTGCTGGGCACGCAGGTCGATATCGTGGTGCAGGACAGTTCTTACCAGGCTGCAAGGTCCGGCATCGCCGCCGCCTTTGCGGAAATGGCGCGCCTGGAGCAATTGATGTCGCGCTACCGGCCGGACAGCCAGGTCAGCGCGCTGCAGCGCGCAGCGGGCCGGCAGCCGGTGCCGGTCGCACCGGAACTGATGGCAGTGCTCCAAGCGGCGGCAGCACTGTCGGCGCGCACCGGTGGCGCGTTTGACATCACCGTCGGCGCCTTTGCCGGCTGGCACTTCGGTGAAGGCAATGCACGCGTGCCGGCTTCCGCCGAGCTGGCACGCGAACGGACGCTGGTGGACTACCGGCAGGTCATGCTCGACGAACGCCGGGGCGAAGCGATGCTGCTGCGCCCCGGCATGCGCCTGGACCTGGGCGGCATCGCCAAGCTGCCGATCCTGCAGGCCGGCATGCAGGCACTGCGCAGGCATGGATTGCATCATGCCATGATCAATGGCGGCGGCGATGTGCTGGCGAGCGGCCAGCTGCAAGGGCGCGACTGGCGCGTGGGCGTGCGCGATCCGCGCGCACCGGCACGGCTGCTGGGCGTACTGGAGGTATCCGACGCCGTGGTAGCGTCATCGGGCGACTATGAGCGCTGCTTCGTCGCCAACGGCAGGCGCTACCACCACGTGCTCGACCCCGCCACCGGCATGCCGGCGTCGGGTCCGCATGGCGTGACGCTGGTGGCTTCACCGGCTGTGGCGGTCAATGGACTCGGTGCCGCGTTGATGGTGGCTGGCAAGTCCGCCGCGGCCGGCCTGCTGCTCGATGCGGCCGGCGTCGATGCGTTGGTCGTCGGCGACGGTGAGCCGTGGCTTACGGCAGGGATGCGCCGCCGGCTGGCAGGTGTGGCAGCGTAGGCCGCGCGGGCGCGCCGCCCAAAGAAAAAACCGCCTGTCCAAGGCGGCCTTTTCCTCTGCAACGGCGCGACGGTCGCCGCTATGGCTTACTTCTTAAGCACCAGGTCGCCCGGCAGCGACTCGATATACGCAGCGATATCCTTCAACTCCTTGCGCGTGAACGGACGCGGCTTGCCATCCTTGCCGGTCACGGCCGGATTGGCGTTGACCTGGCCGGCCATGATCGCATTGGAGCGGCCCACCAGCGCGTTGCCCGACACCTGGTACGACGCCATCGCGTGGTACAGGTAGTCGGCATGCTGGCCGGCCAGCTTGGGATAGTCGGGCGAGATCGGCTTGTTCAGGCCCTCGCCGTGGCAGGCCACGCAGGCACCCTTTTGCACCAGCGCCTTGCCGTTGGCGAGGTCGGCGGCCGAAGCCGGCATTGCGGCGGCACCCAGCACGAGTGCGCCGAGCGCGATCGAAAGCGTCTTGAGCGTCTTCATGATGGGTCTCTTACTTCAGGGCGTTGTTCTGGGTATTCGGCTTCTGCTGCGAGTAGTAGGCCGCCACGTCGGCGATTTCCTGCTCGGTCAGCGTGGCCGCGATGCTGCGCATGGTCGGGTGCTTGCGCTCGCCCTTCTGGTACGCCTTCAGCGCGTTTTCGATGTACTTGGCGCTCTGGCCGCCCAGCATCGGCACTTCATAGATCTCGGGGAATGACGCACGGTAGCCCGGAATGCCGTGGCATCCGATGCACATTGCAACCTTGTCCTTGGCAGCGTCTCCATTGCCCTTGACTTCCTGTGCCTGCGCGCCCATTGCAGCCGCGCCCAGCACCACCATCGTGAGGAGCTTTTTCATTGTCTTTGCGGATTGGAAATTAAACCGTGCGTGACCTGCCCTGCCGGGCGGAGACGGTTTCAGAATGCTTCTGGGGGAAAGCCTGGCTTGTCGGTGGGGTTGCAAGAGTTGCAACCCGCCAGACCCGCCCAGACATTCGGCATCCGGGATCATTGCCGTGATGTGGAACACATTCTGGAACCACCTCGCGCAATCGCCGCGACCCGGACGGGCCGCTGGGACTTCTGAGCGCGGACTGCCGGATACTGGAGAACTGGACGTGGGGGCGCGTCAAACCGGCGCATTGTACAGCAGGCGGCACCTGGCAGTCCAGCTACCGCCCCTGGATGCCGGCCGTCTGTCAGGCCCGCCCAACACGAACCGCAAAGGTCTTTTATACTGGCCCATTCCGGGAAAGCGCACGACCGTTCGCAGACGCTCGATGGCAGGCCCGGACGAACCATACCGCCCATGATGAAAGCGCGCGTGACAGCGCGAAGAGACTGCGCCAAACACGCCAACCCGGCCCGAACCGACCAAGACAGGGCCGTCACCTCCAGGTTGCCTCATGTCAAACACCGCCAACGCTTCCGCCCAAGCTTCTTCCGCCCAGCAGGCCCGTTTCGAGGGCAGTGACCAGTATGTCGCCACCGACGACCTCAAGCTGGCCGTCAACGCCGCGCGCACGCTGCAGCGCCCGCTGCTGATCAAGGGCGAGCCCGGCACCGGCAAGACCATGCTGGCCGAGGAAGTGGCCGCCGCGCTCGGCATGCCGCTGCTGCAGTGGCATATCAAGTCGACCACCAAGGCGCAGCAGGGCCTGTACGAATACGACGCGGTCTCGCGCCTGCGCGACTCGCAGCTCGGCGACGACCGCGTGCACGACATCCGCAACTACATCGTCAAGGGCGTGCTGTGGCAGGCCTTCGAGGCCGACCAGCAAGTGGTGCTGCTGATCGACGAGATCGACAAGGCCGACATCGAATTCCCCAACGACCTGCTGCGCGAACTCGACCGCATGGAGTTCTACGTCTACGAGACGCGCGAACTGGTCAAGGCGAAGCACCGTCCGCTGGTGATCATCACCTCGAACAACGAGAAGGAACTGCCCGACGCCTTCCTGCGCCGCTGCTTCTTCCACTACATCAGGTTCCCGGACGCCGACACCATGCAGCAGATCGTCGACGTGCACTACCCCGGCATCAAGCGCGAGCTGGTCGCCGCCGCGCTGGAATCGTTCTACGAGATGCGCAACCTGCCGGGCCTGAAGAAGAAACCGTCCACCTCCGAGCTGATCGACTGGCTCAAGCTGCTGATGTCCGAGGACATCCCGCCCGATGCGCTGAAGAGCCCCGACAAGAAGGCCGCGATCCCGCCGCTGCACGGCGCGCTGCTGAAGAACGAGCAGGACGTGCACCTGTTCGAGCGCCTGGTGTTCATGAACCGCGCCAACCGCTGAGCGAGCATTCTGTCATGACCGCTTTTGCCAAACCCGTGACCCTGGCCGGCAAGCACGCCACGCTGGAGCCGCTGCGACCCGAGCATGCCGACGGCCTGCGCGCCGCCTGCGCCGACGGCGAGCTGTACAAGCTCTGGTACACCAGCGTGCCCGCGCCCGAGCGCATGGAAGCCGAGATCGTGCGGCGCCTGGGCCTGCAGGAGCAGGGCTCGATGCTGCCGTTCGCGGTGCGCGACGCCGCGGGCGAACTGGCGGGCATGACCACTTACATGAATATCGACGCGGCCAACCGGCGCGTGGAGATCGGCTCGACCTGGTACGCGCGCCGGGTCCAGCGCACGCCGCTGAACACCGAGTGCAAGCTGATGCTGCTCGGCCATGCCTTCGACCAGCTCGACTGCATCGCCGTTGAATTCCGCACGCACTGGATGAACCAGCAGAGCCGCGCCGCGATTGCGCGCCTCGGCGCCAAGCAGGACGGCGTGCTGCGCAACCACCAGCGCATGCAGGACGGCTCGTTGCGCGATACCGTGGTGTTTTCGATCATCGCCAGCGAATGGCCGACGGTGCGTCAACACCTGCAATTCCAGCTTGACCGTCCGCGCTGAAGCGGCCGCCTATCACCTGAGCAAGGCATCATGCTGATCGACTTCTTCTTCTCGCTGCGCCACGCCAAGCTGCCGGTCTCGGTCAAGGAATACCTGACCATGCTGGAAGCGCTCAAGGCGCAGGTCATCACGCCCTCGATCGACGAGTTCTACTACCTGTCGCGCATGACGCTGGTCAAGGACGAGAAGCACTTCGACAAGTTCGACCAGGCCTTTGCCGCCTACTTCAAGGGTGTGGAAAGCCTGGTTGACTGGAAGTCCGACATCCCGCTCGACTGGCTGCAGAAGACGCTGGAGCGCGAGCTGTCGGCCGAGGAAAAGGCCAAGATCGAGGCCATGGGCGGCCTCGACAAGCTGATGGAGCGCCTCAAGCAACTGCTCGAGGAGCAGAAGGAAAAGCACGAGGGCGGCAACAAGTGGATCGGCACCGGCGGCACCTCGCCGTTCGGGCACGGCGGCTACAACCCCGAAGGCATCCGCATCGGCGGCCCGAGCAAGGGCAACCGCACCGCGATCAAGGTGTGGGAAGCGCGCACCTACAAGGACTACGACGACCAGGTCGAACTGGGCACGCGCAACATCAAGGTGGCGCTGCGCCGCCTGCGCCGTTTTGCGCGCGACGGGGCCGACACCGAGCTGGACCTGGACGACACTATCCACTCGACCGCGGCCAATGCCGGCCTGCTCGACATCAAGCTGCGGCCCGAGCGCCACAACAAGGTCAAGGTGCTGATGCTGATGGACGTGGGCGGCTCGATGGACGACCACATCAAGCGCGTGGAAGAACTGTTCTCGGCCACCAAGACCGAGTTCAAGCACCTGGAGTACTACTACTTCCACAACTGCCTGTACGACTACGTGTGGAAGAACAACCGCCGCCGCCACGCCGAGAAACTGGCCACGTGGGACCTGCTGCACAAGTACACGTCCGACTACAAGATCATCTTCGTCGGCGACGCGACCATGAGCCCGTACGAGATCCTGCAGCCCGGCGGCTCGGTCGAATACAACAACGCCGAGGCCGGCGCGGTGTGGCTGAACCGCATGACCGAGCAGTTCCCACACTTCGTCTGGCTCAACCCCGAGCCCGAAGGCCTGTGGCAGTACCGCCAGTCGATCACGGTGATCAACCAGCTGATGAAGGGGCGCATGTACCCGGTCACGCTGGCGGGGCTGGAATCGGCGATGAAGGTGCTGTCGAAGTGAGTGAGTGAATGCCGCGTTAGGGACGATCGGCCTGTTCCCTTGCGCGGCATCACCCGCCGCTTTCGTACTGCAGCAGCGCAGACCACTCGCGGCAGGCCTTCTTGTCGGCCGGGTTCTCCCCGGCGCAGTTGGTGCCGGCCGGGCTCGGGCCGGCATTGACACCATGGCCTGGCGCCCGAACAGCCGGCCGCCCTGGTTGGAGTTGCCGGCGTCGAGCGCTGAGCCGCGCAGCGGCGCCCGCCTTGGCTGCGGCGAGTCAGTCCACCGTGATCCCTGCCTGCCGGATGAACCTGCCATAGCGCGCCCGGTCGGCGATCTGCCGCTCACCGTACGCGCGGATGCTCATCGGCTCCGCCGTGCCGCCCAGCTTCCTGACGCTTTCCTGTAGCGGCGCAGCGGACAGTGCCTGGTTGATCTCGCGGTTCATGCGTTCCAGGATGGCCGGCGGCGTGCCTGCAGGCGCATAGACCCCGAAGGTCGAATCGCCGTCCACGTCCCGCAGGCCGGCTTCGGCCAGCGTGGGCACATCGGGGAACTGCGGTGCGCGCCGGGCGCTGGCCACCGCGAGCAGGCGCAGCTTGCCGCTGGCAACGTATTGCAGCCCCGGCCCCGGGTCGAACATGAACTGGACCTGCCCCGCGAGCAGGTCGCCCAAAGCCGGCGCCGCGCCCTTGTACGGCACGTGCACGGCATCGAGCCCACCCGACCGCTTGAACATTTCCGCCGCGATATGCGGCGTGCTGCCGTTCCCGGCCGAGCCGTAGCTGAGCTTGCCCGGATGCTCGCGCACGTAGCTGACGAACTCGCCCAGCGTCTTGACCGGCAGCGAGGGATGCACCAGCAGGTAGACCCGCACCAGCGCCACGGATGCCACGGGCGTCAGGTCCCTGAGCGGGTCGTAGGGCATCTTCTTGTAGAGGAAGGGATCGATCGCCACCGCACCGCCGGAGGTCAGCAGGAAGGTGTATCCATCCGGCTGTGCCTTGGCCACGGCATCGCCGCCGACGATGCCGTTCGCACCGGGCCGGTTATCCACCACCACGGGGCGTTTGAGCGCTTCGGACAGGGTCGGTGAAATGCCGCGGGCCAGCGTGTCGGCCGCGCCGCCGGCCGGGAAGTTCACCACCAGCCGGATCGGCTTCACGGGCCACGGCGTGGCATTGCCTTGTGCAGCCGCGCTGCCGGCCAGGCCCAGCGCGCACATTGCCACGGCAATGGGGCGCGCAATGCGGGAAGGGAATCGCATATGCTTTGTCTCCTGAATGTTCTCGTTATGTGCGGGCGGCCAGTGGCCGCCACCGGCCACCACCGGCCACCACCGGCCGTCCTGCTCAGAACGGATACTGCCTCGGCGTGGTCTGCATCGTGATCCAGCGCAGTTCGGTAAAGGCCTCGATGCCGGCCTTGCCGCCAAAGCGGCCATAGCCGCTGGACTTGACACCGCCGAACGGCATCTGGGCTTCGTCATGCACGGTGGGCCCGTTGACATGGCAGATGCCCGACTCGATGCGCCGCGCGACCTGCATGGCGCGCGCGATGTCGCGCCCGAACACGGCAGCGGAAAGCCCGTACTCCGAATCATTGGCGCAGGCGATGGCCGCTTCCACGCCACTGACGCGCACGACCGCCTTGACCGGCCCAAACGATTCCTCGTGGTAGATGTCCATCTCCGGCGTGACATGATCGAGCACGGTCGCGGCCATCAGCGTATCCGTGGCCTTGCCGCCGCAGGTGAGCTTCGCGCCCTTGGCCAGCGCATCGTCGATCATGGCGTTGCAGCGTTCGACCGTGCTCATGTCCACCACCGAGCCCAGCACCGCCGGCCCCGAGCGCGGATCGGCAAGCGGCAACGCGGCGGCACGTGCGGCGAACCTGGCAACGAAGTCGTCCGCCACGGCAGCATCCACCAAGATGCGCTCGGTGGACATGCAAATCTGGCCCGAGTTGGCGAAGGCGCCGAAGATGGCGGCGTCGACCGCGGCATCGAGGTCGGCATCATCGAGCACCACCAGCGGCGCCTTGCCGCCCAGTTCGAGCACCGCCGGCTTCAGGTGGCGCGCGCAGGCCTGCGCAATCAGCCCGCCCACGCGCGTCGAACCCGTGAAGTTGACGCGCCGTACCGCCGGATGGGCCACCATGGCCTCCACCACCTCGGCGGCGTCGACCGGCGCATTGGTGATGAAGTTGACCACGCCCGGCGGAAAGCCAGCTTGCGCGAGCGCATCGATGATCAGGCCATGCGTTGCCGGGCAGATCTCCGAGCCCTTGAGCACCACGGTGTTGCCGCAGGCAAGCGCGGTCGCCACCGCACGCACGCCGAGGATGACCGGCGCGTTCCAGGGCGCGATGCCAAGCACCACGCCCGCGCCCTGCCGCACCGCCATGGCAACGCTGCCCGGCACGTCAGACGGAATCACGTCGCCATGAATGTGCGTGGTCAGGGCGGCCGCCTCCTGCAGCATGCCGACGCCCAGATGCACGTTGAAGCCGGCCCACTGGGCCGAGGCGCCGGTCTCCGCCGCCATCGCCGCCGCGATCGCCGCCCCCTTGCTTTCCAGCGACTGCGCGGCGCGCATCAGCAGCGCCCGGCGATCGCCCGGGCCCGTATCGCGCCACGCCGGGAAGGCATCGGCCGCTGCCGCCACGGCGGCCAGCGCATCCGCCTTGCCGGCGGCCGGGGCGCGCGTGGCGACGCTCTGGTCCAGCGGGTTGCGGCGCTCGAAGGTTGCGCCGCTGGCGGCCGGCGTACGCTCGCCGCCGATCAGCATGGTGATGGTCTGCATGGTCTGTCTCCTCTGTTGTTCTGGCATGCCGGCGCGGCATGGAAAGGGAAAGCGGCTAGGCCACCTCGATCTCGACCACGGTCGGCACGCTGGATTGCAGCGCCGTGGCCAGCGCATCGGGCAGCGCTGACGCGGTGCGGATCCGCACCGCCTCGCAGCCATGGCCGCGCGCGAGCGCCACGAAATCGAGGTCGGGCAGAGCCGTGCCCACCAGCGGATCGCCGTGGCCGAAGCCGAAGGTGGGCGCGAATTCCTGCAGCGCCGCGTAGCGGCGGTTGTTCAGCACGATGAACGTGATCGGCAGTTTCAGCTGCGCGGCGCTCCACAACGCCTGGATCGCGTACATGCTGGACCCGTCGCCGACCAGGCCGATCACCTTGCGCCCTGGCTTGCCCAATGCCACGCCAACAGCCGCCGGCAGCCCGAAGCCCAGGCCGCCGCTGCACATCGTGTAGAAGGTCTCGCTGCGCACGATCGGCAGGTAGCGATGCATCACCGGGCGCGCGCTCGGCGCTTCCTCGACGATGATCGACTCCGGATCGCGCAGCTCGGCCAGGGTCTGCAGCACGTAGGCCACGCTCATCGGCGCGCCCGGCTGCGCGCGCGGCGCGGGCTGCCTTGGCGGCGGGGCTTCGCGGCGCGGCGGGGCGGGACGGGCCAGCAGGCCGGCCACACCCTGGCGGATGCTGCCGACCGCGCTCGTGCCCGCCGGTGCCCAGGCTGCGGCACTGGCGTCCTCGGTCAGCTGGACCAGCTGCGCGCCCGGCGGCACGTGCGGGCCGAAGCCCTCCACGTGATAGGTGAACGCGGGTGCGCCCACGGCAAAGATCAGGTCATGCCCGGCCAGCAGCGCGACGATCTTCTCGCGCATGGCCGGCAGGAATCCGGCAAACAGCGGATGGTCTTCGGGAAAGCCGCAGCGCCCTGACATCGGCGCGACCCACACCGAAGCCTGGTGCCGCTCGGCCAGCCGCACGACGTCATCCCAGGCGCCGTCACGATCGACGGCCGCGCCGACCACCAAAGCGGGACGGCGGCTGGCGTCGAGCGCGTCGCCGATCTGCGCGAGCAGCGCGGGCTGGGCCCCGATCTCGGTGCTGACCGTGCGCGGCAGTACCGGCTCGCAGGGACGGGCCCAGTCATCGGCCGGAATGGAGATCAGCACCGGCCCGCGCGGCGGCTGCATGGCGATGTAGTAGCCGCGCGCAATCGCCAGCGGCACGTCTTCGGCGCGTGCCGGCTCGCAGCTCCACTTCACGTATGGCTTGGGCAGCTCCGTTGCCTGCGCCGAATAGAGGAACGGTTCGTACGGCAGGATCGAGCGCGCCTGCTGGCCGGCAGTGATCACCAGCGGCGTGCGGTTCTTGAAGGCAGTGAAGATGCTGCCCATGGCATGCCCGACGCCGGCGGCCGAGTGCAGGTTGACGAAGGCGGCGTTGCGCGTGGCCTGGGCGTAGCCGTCGGCCATGCCGACCACGACCGACTCCTGCAGGCCCAGCACGTAACGGAAATCAGCAGGGAAATCCAGGAATAGCGGCAGTTCGGTCGAGCCGGGATTGCCGAACACCGAAGTCATGCCAAAGGCCCGGAGCAGGTCCAGGACGGCGCCGCGGACAGTGACAGGCAGCTGGGGTGGACTGGAAGGGGCGATGGGCGCCATGGCGGTCGGGTCCTAGGGCTGGGATGGGTTGACTTGCGCCACAGTATGGACACGCTGCCCTTGCCTGAAAATTGCCAATTCCGGGCAAAGTCATTACCATTCTGCATGACCCTCGATCTGCGCCAAATCCAGGCCTTCCTTGCTGTCTGCGAGCACCGCAGCCTGGGGCGCGCCGCGGCCCACCTGAACCTGACCCAGCCGGCGCTGAGCCGTACCATCCAGCGGCTGGAAGCCCAACTGGGTGCCCCGCTGTTCGAACGCTATTCCACCGGCATGGTGCTGACCGCCTACGGCGAGGCGCTGCTGCCCCACGCCACCCTGCTGCGCCACGAAGCCGACCACGCCATCGAGGCCGTCCGCGCGCTGCGCGGGCTGGCCAGCGGCACCATCCGTGTCGGCGCCGTCGCCAGCGTGGTCAGCGGCGTGCTGCCGCAGGCCATCGAGGCCGTGCTGGCGCGCTGGCCCAATCTGCGGCTGCGCATCATCGAAGGAGTGGGCGATTTCCTCGCCGATGCGCTGGCCAAGCGCGAGATCGACCTGGCCATCGGCATTGCCCTGCCGGAAAACGACGAGATCTGCGCCGTCAGCGATGTTGGCTGGAGCGATACCAGCTACGTGGTGGCCGCAACCGGCCATCCGCTGATGGGCAAGCGCGGCCTGAAGCTGGCCGATACGCGGGGCTGCCACTGGGTGATGCCGCCGCGCGGCACCGCGCCGTTCGAGGAACTGCTGCGTCTGTTCGCGCGGCATGAACTGGCGCCGCCCGAGATCGTCGCCGAAACGCGCTCGATCATCGCGCTCAAGAGCCTGGTCGCGCGCGCCGGCTTCCTCAGCTGGATTGCCGAGCCGATGTACCAGGCCGAGCAGAAGGCCGGGCTGATCCACCCGCTGCCGATACCCGGCGCCAGCGCGCCGCGCCGGCTGACCGTCTACCGGCGCCGGCACGGCATCCTGCCAGCGCCGGCAGTCAGGCTGCTGGAGCAACTGCGTAACCTGACTGCAACGCAAGCCTAGCGCGCCGGACCCGCTTGCCCGGACGAGGCGGCCCGTGATCCGGCGGCCGGCACATCTGCACCCTCCATCACCCACTTGCGGAAAATCTGCAGCGCCGGCAGGTGCTGTTTCTGCTCCGGATAGCACAGGTAATAGCCTTTCTTTGCCAGCACCTGCGCCGGATGCGCGACCACCAGCGCCCCGCTGGCGAGTTCCTGTTCGATCAGGCAGCGCGGGATCAGCGCAATGCCCAGCCCCGACAGCGCGGCCTGCGTCAGCAACGAGAACTGGTCGAAACGCGCGCCGCTCCACGCCTGCCGCGTGGTTACGCCGAGCGTGGCGAACCAGTCGGGCCAGGCCTCGGGCACGGTGGTGTGGTGCAGCAGCGGATAGTGCAGCAAGGCGGCCGGCGTGCGCGCGACGCCGTGCGGTTCCTGTGCCAGCAGGCCCGGCCGGCATACCGGTAGCACTTCGCGTCCGGTCATGTAGTCAGCCAGGCTGCCTGGCCAGACGCCATCGCCGAAGCGGATCGCCGCATCCAGATCCGGCTCGGAAAAATCGTAGCCCTGCGCATGCGGCACGAATTCCAGCGTTACCTCCGGATGCCGCGCAAAGAACTGCGGCAGGCGCGGGATCAGCCACTTCGCGCCCAATGTCGGCATGCTTGCGATATGCAACACGCCGCCGCGGCCCTGGCGCGCCATCAGTTCGACGGTGGCGGCCTCCAGTTCGTTGAGGCTTGGCCCGATGCGCTCCAGGTAGCGCTCTCCCGCCGTGGTCAGCACCAGGCGCTGACGCACGCGCTCGAACAGCTCCACGCCAAGGTAAGCCTCCAGGCTGCGCACCTGCTTGCTGACCGCCCCCTGCGTCACATGCAGTTCGCGTGCGGCGACGGTGAAACTGTTGTGCCGGGCCGCGGCCTCGAAGGCCTGCAACTCGGTCAGCGACGGACACATGCGTCGCATAATTCACCTCTACTTCACGACCAAATGGAATGAGCTAGGGATTTTATTTCGTTTGCGAGGGTCCTGCCTGGACGAGCAGAATCGTGAAAACGCCTTTGTCTCTTTCTCGATACCTTTCCCCACAAATCATGCAACGTCGCCACCTCCTCCGCGTCCTGGCCGCCACCTCGGCCGCCCTCGCCACCGGCCTGTCGTTCAGCGCCGCCGCCCAGTCCGGCTACCCGACCAAGCCGATCACGCTGGTCGTGCCCTTCCCCGCCGGCGGCACCACCGATATCGTCGCGCGCATCGTTGCCGACAAGCTCGGCCAGCAACTGGGCCAGGCCGTGGTGGTCGACAACCGCGGCGGCGCCGGCGGCAGCATCGGCACCACCTTCCTGTCGAAGGCGGCGCCCGACGGCTACACGCTGGGCATTGCCACGGCCTCGACCCACGGCATCAACCCTGCGGTCTACCCGCGCCTGTCCTACGATGCAACCAAGGACTTCACCACCATCACCAACCTGGCCTCGGTGCCGAACGTGATGAGCATCAACCCGGCGGTCAAGGCCACCGACATGAAGTCCTTCATCGCGCTGGCGCAATCGCAGCCGAACAAGCTGGCCTATGGCTCGGCCGGCAACGGCAGCGTCTCGCACATGATGGGGGAACTGTTCAAGATGAGCAGCAAGACCGAACTGCTGCACGTGCCGTACAAGGGCGTGGGCCCGGCGCTGAACGACGCGCTGGCCGGCCAGGTGCAGGTGCTGTTCGACAACCTGCCGTCGTCGCTGCCGTTCATCGAAGGCGGCAAGCTGCGCGCGCTGGCCGTGGCCGCGCCCAAGCGCGTGGCGGCGCTGCCGAACGTGCCGACCTTCGCCGAGCTGGGCCTGGGCGAGGTCAACGACGCCGCGTGGTTCGGCCTGATCGCGCCGGCCAACCTGCCGGCCGACATCCAGAACAAGCTGCATGCCGCCGCCGTCAAGGTGCTGGCAACGCCGGAAGTCAAGGCCAAGCTGGAAAAGCTGGGCGCGACCCCGGTGGGCGACACCCCGGCTCACTTCGCCGCGCAGATCAGGAGCGAAGTGGCCAAGAACAAGCGCGTGGCCGCGGCCGCCAAGATCTCGCTCGACTGACCACTGGCGCAGCACCATGACCGATACCGACCGAACCACCGCGGATAGTCCGTACTTCCTGTACCAGCCGGAGGGCGAGCCCGCCCCGCTGTTCCTGGATTCGCCGCACAGCGCGACCACCTACCCGACGGACTTCCGCCCCGATCCCGCCCTGCCGCTGCAGCTGCTGCGGCAGGCCGAGGACACCTTCGTCGATGAGCTCTACGCCGGCGCGCCGGCGCGCGGCATCCCGCTCTTGTGCGCGGGCTTCCCGCGCAGCTACCTCGACGCCAACCGCGCGCTGGAGGAAATCGACGAAGCCCTGCTCGACGCCCCCTGGCCCGGCGCGAAGCAGGAAACCTCCAAGACCCGGCTTGGCAAGGGCCTCGTCTGGCGCGTGCTCGACAGCGGCGAGGCGATCTACGACCGCAAGCTCGGCGTCGAAGAAGTGCAGTCGCGCATCAACCGCTGCTACCTGCCCTACTACGCGCAGCTGCAGAAACTGGCCGATCACGCCGTCACCAGCCACGGCAGCGCCTGGCACATCAACTGCCATTCGATGCCGAGCCACGCCGCGCCATACGCGACCGAGTTCCCCGGCCTGGAGCATCCCGACTTTGTCGTCGGCGACCGTGACGGCACCACCTGCGACAAGCGCTTCACCGACCGCATCGAAGGCGTGCTCAAGGACATGGGCTACGAGGTCTGGCGCAACCACCCCTACAAGGGCGTGGAAATCGTGCGCGTGGTCGGCCAGCCGCAGGCCGGTCGCCACAGCCTGCAGCTCGAGGTCAACCGCAAGCTGTACATGGACGAGGTGGGCCTGACCCACACCGCCGGCTTCGCCAAGCTGCGCCATGACCTGAACGCACTGCTCGACGATTTGCTGCGCTTTACGCGCGCGATGCCCTCGCGCGTGGCCTGAGGCGTTTGCCAACGCACCACGGCCGGGCCGCGCGGGATCACCGCGGACCGGCCGTGCGGGTTCCCCGCAGTTGTGCGGCGTGGGAAATATCTGCTAGAAAGCAGGCCCGTTCCTGCGCGTCGTCATTGCGTTAGAAGAATAGGTAACAAGATTTAGGAACTTTGCCGGATAGGTTTCCTCTATCATGGCATTCCTTTGCGAAGCTACCCGGCCTGCCGGCCCCTGCGCCGGCAAGCCAATCCCAGAACGCGAACACCGCAAACACTGTGATCCGACGAATTTCCGAACTGCTCGGCAGCCGGCTCCGCATGTTGGCTGCCGCGGTGGCCGGTGCGATCGGGCTGGCGGGCTGCGCCAACATGCCGGCCGACGAGGCCGCCGCGCAGGCCCCTGCTGCCGCCGCCCCGACGGCCGCTCCTGCCCGGCCCGCCCCCGCTCCTGCCGCTTCCTCCACCCCGCCCACCAAGACCATCACCCTGCCCGATCGCGGCCGTGTCAGCCTGTCCGAGTACCGCGCACGCATGCGCGAGCAGCTGATGAAGACCGAGAACGCCAGCAGCGACGTGGCCGACTGCGCCGCGCACGCCAGCTGGGTAGTGCCGCGCTCGGCCAGCTACGATGCCCTGAAGATCCCCACCGGCGCGCTCGCCGCCGGGCAGGCCACGACCGAGCCCTGGAGCGGACGCTTCTCGCCCGGCAAGCAGGCCGTGCCGGTCAGTACCGTGGTGACGTTCAACGCCACCGCACACAAGCGCCGCGGCGACGACTGGCAGCCCGTGCGCGTGCGCTGCGGCTACGACGACGGCATGATGCTGGCGTACGAACTGCAGGACCCCGGCGGCGCCACCATCAGCGAACCCGCTGCCGCGCCTGCGGTGCCCACGTCGAGCCAGGCCACGTCGTCCGGCAAGAGCCGCAAGGGCAAGGGCAAGAGCACGGCGTCGTCGAAGTCGGGCAAGTCTTCGGCGGCCAAGTCGACCAAGTCGGCTTCGTCGAAAGCGGCGTCAGGGTCGGCGAAGACGAGCAGCACGGCCAAGAAGAAGCAGTAAGCTCGCTGGTTGTCTCCCCTCTCCCGCCCCTCTCCCATCAGGGAGAGGGGAGCAAACCCTCAGCGTGCGAGAGAGACACCACCTCAGCCCAGGTAATCCAGGATCGCCTGCAGCATCGCCGTACCCAGCAGCGCGCTGCGCGCGCCGTTCCAGCCCACCGCCGGATCGGGCAAGTCGGCGTTGTCCTTGAACGGCATTTCCAGCGTCAGCGCCAGGCAGCCGAAGGTATGGCCGATGTACTTGGACGCGAGCTTGAGCGCGTCGGCGTTGTACTTGCTGGCGGCATAGCCGTGCACGTCCTGGAAGTCCGGCGAAGCACGCTTGAAGGCTTCGATGAAGCGCTGCTGCTCGCGCCGGCGCGCTTCGGTAAAGCCGGGCAGCATCTCGCTGCCGGCGACGAAGTTGTACGGCAGGCCCTCGTCGCCGTGGATATCGAAGAACATGTCGCACCCCGTGGCCTCGATGGCGCGGCGCACGTGGTAGACCTCCGGGCTGGTATCCGCGCTGGGCGACATCCATTCGCGGTTCAGGTTGGCGCCGGCGGCGTTGGTGCGCAGGTTGCCGCGCGCCGAGCCATCCGGGTTCATGTTCGGCACGATATGGAACACGGCGCGCTCGAGCAGCCTGCGCGCGACCGGATCGCCGGCCCAGATGCCGGTGCCGGTCAGCCGCTGCAGCACGCCTTCGACAAACCATTCGGCCATGCTCTCGCCCGGATGCTGGCGCGCGATCATCCAGATGGTCTTCTTGCCGGGGCCGGGCTGGCCCAGCGTGGCGCGGGTCATGTCGCGCCCGTCGACGGTGCTGCCCAGGTGCGACAGCTGCGCCAGCGGCGAGCGCTGGCAGCTCGCCAGCAGCGACAGGTGGCGCTCGTCGGGATAGGGCTCGAAATACGCGAACCAGACGCTGTCGTGCTCCGGCGTGAACTCCACCGTCATCACCTTGCCGTCGAAGCTGGTCGGCACGCGGAACCAGTGCGCGCGGTCATACGAGGCCACCGCGCGGTAGTCGCGCCAGCCATCCGGATAAGTGCAATCGCCCGCGTTGAGGAAGTGCATCCGGCACGCCTGCCCCGCCGCGCCCTGCAGGCGGAAATGGAACCACTGCCGGAAGTCGGCGTGCGAATCGGCGCGGATGCGCAGGCGGATATCGTCGGCACGGTCGAGCGCCTCGACCTCGATGGCACCCGAATCGAAATGCGAGGAAATATGCAGGGCGGAAGGCATGGCTGGCGGTCTCGTTTCGTTAGGGTTCGGTCTTCCGGGGTTCAGTCTTCCAGGCGGCGGCGGAACACCCAGCGGCCGGCGTCGGAAGCGGAGGCGTCGAAGGCATAGCCGTCCCCGGCGAAGCGCTTGAGCTTTTCCGGCTCGGTGATGCGGTGCGTGACCGCGTAGCGCGCCATCGTGCCGCGCGCGCGCTTGGCGTGGAACGAGATGATCTTGTAGCGCCCGCCCTTCCAGTCCTCGAACACCGGCGTGACGATGCGTGCCTGCAGCACCTTGGGCCGCACCACCTTGAAATACTCTTCCGAGGCCAGGTTGACCAGCACTGGCGAGCCTTCCTGCTTCAGCGCAGCCATGTCGCCGTTGATCGTCTGCGTGACCTCGTCGCCCCAGAATGCATACAGGTCCTTGCCGGCTGCGTTGTCGAGGCGCGTCCCCATTTCCAGCCGGTAGGGCTGCATCCAGTCCAGCGGACGCAGCACGCCGTACAGGCCGGACAGGATGCGCAGGTGCTTCTGCGCGAAGCCGAGGTCCTCGGCGCTCAGCGTCTTCGCGTCGAGACCGTCGTAGACGTCGCCGTTGAAGGCCAGCACCGCCTGCTTGCTGTTGGCGGCGGTGAACTCGGGCGACCACTCGGCATAGCGCGTGACGTTGAGCACGGCAAGCTTGTCGGAGATGTCCATCAGCGTGCCCACGTCCTGCGGCGCGAGCTTGCGCAGGCGCTCGATCAGCGTGGCGGAACGGTCGATGAAACGCGGCAGCGTATGGGTCTTGATGCGCGGGGGTGTCTCGTAGTCCAGGGACTTGGCGGGAGACAAAACGATGAGCATGGCAAAATCGCGGCTATAGCCAAGGACAAACCAGCCAAGATTGTAGCGAATGCGCCTCGACAGTACCGGAACCGACCATCCCGCCAGCCCCGCCGGCATCACATCCGCGCCAGCGGGCGCACCCTGCGTGGTGCTCGACTCCAATATCTGGGTCGACCTGCTGGTGTTTCGCGACCCGCATGTCGAGCCGATCCGGCACGCGCTCGAAGCCGGCGCCATCGCCCCGGTGATCCGCGCCGATTGCCGTGAAGAACTGCGCCGGGTGCTGGCTTATCCGCAATTTGCCCGCTTCGAGGTGGATATCGACGCCGCGCTGGCCACCGTCGACCGCCTGGCCCGCCTCGAACCGCTGCCGCCGCAGGACGAGGCCGACGCCATCAGGCTGCCCCGCTGCAAGGACACCGACGACCAGAAGTTTGTCGAACTGGCCCACTTTGCCGGCGCGGCGTGCCTGGTGTCGAAGGACAAGGCGGTGCTCAAGCTGCGCAGCCGGCTGCGCCGCTCCAGCGGCGTCGAGGTGCTGACGCCGCCGGGCTTCGGCGCCTGGCTGGCCGCGCGGGTCGACACCGCCGCCAGCACCGCCGACATCACAGCCAACACCACGGCCGATCCGCTTTAGAATTGCCGGATCGCGCGCGCGGCCGGTCCGGCACGCGCGCCCTCCCCTTACCGCATCGATACGCCCGCAACATGTCCGCAGACACCACGCTCGCCCCGCTGACCCCGCCACCCTCGCGCCTGCCCGGCGTCGGCACCACCATCTTTACCGTGATGTCGGCCCTGGCCATCGAGAAGAACGCCGTCAACCTGGGCCAGGGTTTCCCGGACTTTGATTGCGACCCGAAGATCGTCGATGCCGTCGCAGGGGCCATGCGCGCCGGTCATAACCAGTACCCGCCGATGGCGGGCGTGCCGCGCCTGCGCCAGGCCATCGCCGACAAGATCGCCGCGCTGTACGGCCACCAGTACAGCTGGGAGTCGGAAATCACCGTCACCGCCGGCGCCACGCAGGGCATCCTGACCGCGATCCTGTGCGCCGTGCACCCGGGCGACGAAGTGATCGTGCTCGAGCCCTGCTACGACAGCTACCTGCCCGCGATCGAACTGGCCGGCGCCACCGCCGTGCCGGTCACGCTGGAGGCGCCCGAGTTCCGCGTGCCCTTCGACAAGCTCGCCGCCGCGATCACGCCGCGCACGCGCATGATCCTCATCAACACGCCGCACAACCCCACCGGCACGATCTGGCGCGCGGGCGACATGGACAAGCTGGCGCAGATCCTGGCCGGCACCGACATCCTGCTGCTCTCCGACGAGGTTTACGAGCACATGGTCTACGACGGCCAGCGGCATGAATCGGTCTCGCGCCATCCCGAGCTGGCGCGGCGCAGCTTCGTGATCTCGAGCTTTGGCAAGACTTATCACGTGACGGGCTGGAAGGTCGGCTACGTGGCCGCGCCGGCCGCGCTGATGGCCGAGTTCCGCAAGGTGCACCAGTTCAACGTCTTCACCGTCAATACGCCGGTGCAGCATGGCCTGGCCGACTATATGGCCGATCCCGCGCCGTACCTGGAGCTGTCGGCCTTCTACCAGGCCAAGCGCGATTTCTTCCGGGCGGGACTGGCCGGTTCGCGCTTCAAGCTGCTGCCCTCGGATGGCACCTACTTCCAGTGCGTCGACTACTCGGCCATTTCCGACCTGAGCGAGGCGGACTTCGCCATGTGGCTGACGCGCGAGATCGGCGTGGCGGCGATTCCGGTGTCGGCGTTCTATACGCAGCCGCGCGAGTCGGGCGTGGTGCGATTCTGTTTTGCCAAGAAGGAAGAGACGCTGGCGCTGGCGCTGGAACGGCTCGCCAGGCTCTGAGCAGGCCCGCGGACCCTGCCCCCAAAACATAAACGCCCACGATGTCATCGCGGGCGTTTTGCTTTGTCGCGAGGATGCGCCGACGCTTACTTGCTCCGGCTCATCATCAGTTCCGTATTCGCCTTCCGGTCCGCATTGACCTTCTGCACCGACTCGCGCTGCGACAGCGTCTTCAGGTAATCCTTGACCGGCAGGTCAGCCAGCATGTCCGTGCCATAGATGATCTTGGTGCACGACGACACCAGCGGCAGGTGCACCGCCGCCGCGCAATCGGCCAGCGTGAAGCTCTCGCCCGCGATATACGGCGAGAATTTCGCCAGCCTGGCAAACGCCGGGATATAGCGCGTCAGCAGCTTGTGCTGGCGCTCCTTGACGTTGTCGCTGACCTTGCCGCCGAAGAACGCTTCCGGATACAGCTCGCGCGCCGTCAGCTCCAGGTACAGCTCCAGGAAGGTGACGATCTCGCGCACCTTGCCGGCCTGCAGCGGGTCCTTCGGCAGCAGCGGCGTCTGCGGGAAAGCCGCCTCCAGGTATTCGACGATGACTTCCGACTCGCACAGCGAGCCGGATTCGGTGATCATGTAGGGCACCTTGCCTGCGGGCGAAGCAGCCGGGTCGATCTCGCCGATCCAGGCGAGCACCTCTTCGAACGGCACGTTCTTTTCCAGCAGCGCCAGCTTCACTTTGTTGTAGTAGTTGCTGGCGGCAAAACCGCAGAGCTTCAGCATGCGTCTCTCTCCATTGTTGGAATGATCGCCCGCGCGAGCACGGGTCTGAGGGGGATTGTGGACCATCCGTAGCCTGCCGTGTCCGGCCTGGCCGATCAGCGCACGCCGCCTGCCCTTCCGGTCTGTTCGGAAAGATGCAAAAAACGTACGATCGTGCTAATTTAACCACAACTTTTGGGACGAATGATGAGCACTTTCACCATCGACACGCTGGGTGTCGTCGGCACCGGCGCCATGGGACGCGGCATTGCGCAGATCGCCGCCCAGGCTGGCCTGACCGTGAACCTGTACGACGCCAACCCGCAAGCTGTGGCCGCCGCCCGCCAGTACCTGCAGGACACGCTGGCCAAGCTCGCCGACAAGGGCAAGATCAGCGCCGCCGACGCCCAGGCCACGCTGGCCCGCGTCAAGCCCTGCGGCGCGCTGGAAGACCTGGCCGGCTGCGACATGGTGCTGGAAGCCATTGTCGAGAAGCTCGAAGTCAAGCGCGACCTGATCGCCAGGCTGGAAGCGATCCTGCGCGAGGACGCCATCATCGCCTCTAACACCTCGTCGCTGTCGATCACCGCGATTGCCGTCGGCGCGAAGCACCCGGGCCGCATCGCCGGCTACCACTTCTTCAACCCGGTGCCGCTGATGAAGGTGGTCGAAGTCATCGACGGCCTGTCGGGCGACCCCGCGGTGGGCGACGCGCTGATGGCGCTGTCGCGCCGCATGGGCCATACGCCGGTGCGCTGCAAGGACATGCCGGGCTTCATCGTCAACCATGCCGGCCGCGGCATGAACATCGAAGGCCTGAAGGTCGCGCAGGAAGGCGTGGCCGAGTTTGCCGACATCGACAACATCATGCGCGAGCAGGCCGGCTTCCGCATGGGCCCCTTCGAGCTGATGGACCTGACCGGGCTGGACGTGTCGCACCCGGTGATGGAGTCGATCTACAACCAGTTCTACCAGGAGCCGCGCTACCGTCCGTCGCCGATCACCGCGATCCGCGCGGTCGGCGGGCTGATCGGCCGCAAGGCCGGCGCCGGCTTCTACCGCTACGCCGATGGCCAGAAGCAGGTGCCGGCGGCCGCCGCTGTGCCGGGCGCGCGCCCGTCGAGCGTCTGGGTCAGCCATGACAGCGAGCGCGGCCACGCCATGGTGACCAAGCTGCTGGGCGCGCTGGGCGTGACCCCGGAAGGCGGCAACAAGCCGTCGGCCGACGCGCTGATCATCGTCACGCCGCTGGGCCTGGATGCCACCACCAGCGCGCTGCAGCAGGGCCTGGACCCGGCCCGCACCGTCGCCATCGACACGCTGCTGCCGTTCGAGGCCACCAAGCGCCGCACGCTGATGACCACGCCCGCCACCAGCGCCGCCGCGCGTGACGCCGCGCATGGCCTTTTTGGCAGCGACGGCGTGCCGGTCACGCTGATCCGCGATTCTGCCGGCTTTGTTGCCCAGCGCGTGCTCTGCTGCATCATCAATATCGCCAGCGATATCGCGCAGCAGCGCATCGCCACGCCGGCGGACATCGACCTTGCCGTGAACCTCGGCCTCGGCTACCCGAAGGGCCCGCTGGCCCTGGGCGACGCGGTCGGCCCGCAACTGGTGCTCGAGACGCTGCGCAACATGGAAGCGCTGACCGGCGACATGCGTTACCGCCCGAGCCCGTGGCTGTGGCGCCGTGCCGGCCTCGGCCTGTCGCTGCTGGCCGAAGAGCAGTAAGCCCGTTCCTTATCGTTTTAAGAGCCCGGTTTTCCAGAGTCCGCCCCCATGCCCGCACAACTGCTATCCGAACGCGTCGACTCGACGCTGGTCCTGACCATCTCGAACCCGGAGGCGCGCAACGCGCTGCACCCGGACATTTATGCGGGCTCCAAGGCGGCGCTGGACGCGGCCGCCGCCGACGATACGATCCGCGCGGTGATCTTCACCGGCGCCGACGGCATGTTCTGCGCCGGCGGCAACCTGAACCGGCTGCTGGGCAACCGCAGCCAGCCGCCCGAGGTGCAGGCCGCCAGCATCGAGGTGCTGAACGGCTTTATCCGCTCGCTGCACGCCTTTCCCAAGCCGATCATCGCGGCGGTGGAAGGCGCGGCCGCGGGCGCGGGCCTGTCGCTGGTGCTGGCGTGCGACTTCGTGGTCGCGGCCAGCGACGCCAAGTTCGTGATGGCCTACGTCTCGGTCGGCCTCACGCCCGACGGCGGCGGCTCGTACGAACTGGCGCGCGCCCTGCCGCGCCAGCTCGCCAGCGAGATGATGATGGAAGGCAAGCCCGTCAGCGGCGAGCGGCTGGCCCAGTTCGGTCTCGTCAACCGCGTCACGCCGCCGGGCGAGGCGCTGGCCGAGTCGCTGCGCCTTGCCGCAGGGCTGGCCAGGCAATCGCCACATGCGGTCGGCCGCATCAAGGGCCTGATCAACTATGCGGCCACGGCTTCGCTCGACGAACACTTGCTGGCCGAGCGCGACAACTTTGTAGCCGCGCTGCATCACCCGGATGGCGGCGAAGGCATCAGCGCCTTCCTTGAAAAGCGCAAGCCGCAGTACCGCTGACGGACCCGGACGGGCGGCTGCCCGTCTTCATGGCAATCCCGCGGCAGACGGGCAGGCCAGCTACAACACAAGGAGACAACGCATGGAATTGCCGCCGTCCTCGCGTCGCCGCATCTACCTGATGCGGCACGGTGCCGTCTCGTATTTCGATGAAGCCGGGCGCCCTGCCCTGCCGGAGATGGTGCCGCTCAACGAAACCGGCCGCATGCAGGCCACGGCCGCCGGACGCGCCTTTGCCGCGGAGCACATCCGCTTCGACCGCGTCATCGTCAGCGGCCTGCCGCGCACCGTGGAGACCGCCGAGCGCGTGCTGGCCGAACTGCCCGACATGGACGGCGTGGTGCCCGAAGTCTGGCCCGAATTCCAGGAGATCCGCGGCGGCGATCTGTCCGCGATCGCCGACGCCGACCTGCGCGACGCCTTCGTCGGCGCCTTCGAAGGCGAAGTGCCGGAAGACAAGCGCTTCCTCAACGGCGAGACCATCGGCGCCTTTCTCGACCGCGTGCTGCCCGGGCTGGATCGCCTGCGCGAAGACCCGGAATGGGATACCGTGCTGATGGTGCTGCACGGCGGCACCAACCGCGCCATCCTGTCGCAGGCCATCACCTGCGGGCGGCGCGTGCTGTTCGGCTCGCTGCTGCAGACGGCGGGCTGCATCAATGTGCTCGACATGGGCGACGGCCCGCTCGACTGGGTGGTCCGCATGACCAACTACTCGCCGCCCACGCCCGTCCACAGCGGCTCGCGCCACACCACCATGGAAGTGCTGCTGCACCAGTATTTGCGCGGACGCCAGCCGGCCGCCTGAGTCACCCCAGCCATCCAACCGAACCCGAACACAAAACCAACGGAGACAGCATGACGAGCAACGTATCGCACTTCGAGGGCACGCGCCCGGTGGCAGACCAGCAACGCTTCGACACCGGCGCGCTGGAAGCCTGGATGCGCCAGCACGTGGAGGGCTTTGCCGGCCCGCTGACCGTCGAGCAATTCAAGGGCGGACAGTCCAACCCGACCTTCAAGCTGGTCACGCCGGGCCAGACCTATGTGATGCGCGCCAAGCCCGGCCCCAAGAGCAAGCTGCTGCCGTCAGCGCATGCCATCGAGCGCGAATACCGCGTGATGGCCGCCCTCGCCGGCACCGACGTGCCGGTGGCGCGCATGTACGCGCTGTGCGAAGACGAATCGGTAATTGGCCGGGCCTTCTACATCATGGAATTCGTCGCCGGCCGGGTGCTGTGGGACCAGTCGTTGCCCGGCATGGACAATGCCGAGCGCAGTGCCATCTATGACGAGATGAATCGCGTCATCGCCGCGCTGCATACCGTCGACTACAACGCCATCGGGTTGGGGGACTACGGCAAGCCCGGCAACTACTTCCAGCGCCAGATCGAGCGCTGGACCAAGCAATACAAGCTGTCGGAGACCGAGTCGATCCCGGCCATGGATGCGCTGATGGACTGGCTGCCGCAGCATATTCCCCAGGAAGACGCGGACCTGACGTCGATCGTGCATGGCGACTACCGGCTCGACAACCTGATGTTCCACCCCACCGAGCCGCGCGTGCTGGCGGTGCTGGATTGGGAACTGTCCACGCTGGGGCATCCGATGGCGGATTTCAGCTACCACTGCATGAGCTGGCATATCGCACCGGGGCAGTTCCGCGGGATTGCGGGGCTGGACTATGCGGGGCTGGGGATTCCTGACGAGGCGACGTATCGCCGCATGTACGAGCAGCGCACCGGGCGTGCGATCACTGGTGACTGGAATTTCTATCTTGCCTTCAGCATGTTCCGTATTGCCGGGATTCTGCAGGGGATCATGAAGCGCGTGGTGGATGGAACGGCTTCGTCGGCGCAGGCTACAGATGCGGGTAAGCGGGCGCGGCCGATGGCGGAGATGGGGTGGGAGTATGCGAGGAAGGCTGGGGGGTAAGGAAATAGCTATGCTCGGGCATCTTGGTCGCTAGCCGTTGAACCGCTGTTGTCGCTGATGGTGACATGTTATCGGCCGTTGCTGCGTCGCTGTCGCTGTTGGTGACATGCTGTCGGCCGTTGATGCGTCGCTGTCGCTGATGGTGACATGTTATCGGCCGTTGCTGCGTCGCTGTCGCTGTTGGTGACATGCTGTCGGCCGTTGAACCGCCTGGTTCCGCCCTCCTGGGCGGGTCACTTTTTGGCCGAGCGCCAAAAAGTAACCAAAAAACGCGTCGCCTGAGCGGCTGGCTATCAAGTTGGCGGCGTGGGTGGTTCGGCCGGCGGTGATTTCCGTTTGGGCTTCGTCGCCGTTCGAGCCTGCTAACGCCAGGTGAGTTAGGGATAGTGCCTGGCGTTAATCGACTATTGAACGATCCCCATGCCGGGCGTAGGCAACCTGCTGCATGCCATATCGGTGGGACGCCTTCGGCTGCGCTGCGCGCGGACCCTAATGTGGCAGAGCGCCGATCTCGCCCTGGCCATTGCCGTCGCCGCCCAGCGAGCGCAGCGATGCGGGTTCGGGCCAGGACACCTCACCCGCGAGACTGAGCCGCGCGCAGCGCAGCCGTAGGCGATGATGCGATACCGCAGGGAGCAGGCGGCCTACACCCGTCCTGGGGATAGTTCAAAAGTGGGGATTCGTCAGGCACCCACACTCACTCACCTGGCGTAGCAGGCGGGCATCGCGACCACGCTTCACTGAGACCAACGCCGCCCATATAGCCAGAAGCGCCAAATTGGCTCAGCCAGCCGCAGGCGACGCGCTTTTTGGTTACTTTTTGGCGCTCGGCCAAAAAGTGACCCGCCCAGGAGGGCGGAACCAGGCGGTTCAACGGCCGACAGCATGTCACCAACAGCGACCACGATAGCACGCTGAAAACCGCCCCCTTAATCCCCCACCGCCACCCCCTCCCTCCGCGGATCCGCCCCACCCGCCCAAACGACCTTCCCATCTGGCCCCTGCCGACGCACGATAGCCTGCGTGCCGCTGGTCATCTCAATCTCGGCAACCTGATGCCCGCGCTGCTGCAGCGCCTGCACCAGCCCCGGCGACACCAGCCCCTTCTCCACTTCAGTAGGCCCATTGCGGCTGCCGAAGTTACCCATGCCGATCGCAGCCTGCGGATCCATATTCCAGTCCAGCATCCCGACCAGCGTCTTGGACACATACTCGATGATCTGTGAGCCGCCGGGCGAACCCACCGTGGCCACGAGCTGCCCGGTCTGGCGGTCAAACACCAGCGTTGGCGCCATCGACGAACGCGGCCGCTTGCCCGGCTCGACACGGTTGGCCACCGGCTTGCCATTCTCGCTCGGCAAGAACGAGAAGTCGGTCAGCTGGTTGTTCAGCATGAACCCACGCACCATCAGATGCGAGCCGAAGTACGACTCGATCGTAGTGGTCATCGAGATCGCGCCGCCGCGGTCATCGACCGCGACGATCTGCGAGGTGGACATGCGCGGCGGCGAGCGGTCCGGGGCATACGCCACCGCAGGGCCCGGCGGCACGCCCGGCTGCGCCTTGCCCATGCTCTTGTCGCCGATCAGCTCGGCGCGCGACGCGAGGTAGTTCGGGTTGACCAGGCCGGCCACGTCGATCTGCACGAAATCGGCATCCGCCACGTAGAGGCCGCGGTCGGCATAGGCCAGGCGGTCGGCTTCGGAAATAGCGTGGACCGCGTCCGGATTGGCTTCCACCTGCGCGGGCGTGTTGACGTTTTGCGGCTTGAGCGCTGCCAGCGCGTACTTGGGATTCTTGGTCTCCAGCGCCTGCAGCGTGCCCAGGATCTGCGCAATCGCGATACCGCCCGATGACGGCGGCGGCATGCCGCAGATCTTCCAGCGCTTGTAGTCGGTGCAGACCGGCACGCGCTGCTTGGCCCGGTAATCGCGCAGGTCAGCCATCGACAGCGAGCCCCGGTTGGCGCTGCCGTTGACCTTGGCGACGATGTCCTGCGCGATCGGGCCACCGTACAGCACGCCCGCGCCGCGCCGAGCGATATCGCGCAGCGTCTGTGCGAGCCTGGGGTTCTTCAGCACCGTGCCGGCCGGCTTGGGCTTGCCCTGCGCATCGAGGAAATACGCGGCCATCTCCGGCGAGTTGGCCAGGAACTTGTCGGCCGCCACCTGCGTGTACAGGCGCTGCGAGATCGGAAAGCCCTTCTCCGCCAGCGAGATCGCCGGCTCGAACAGCTTGGCCCAAGGCAGGCGCCCGTGCTGCCGGTGCGCCATCTCCAGCGCGCGCATCACGCCCGGCGTGCCGACCGAACGCCCGCCGATCTGTGCCTCGCTGAATTCCATCGGCTTGCCGTCGGTGCGCATGAACAGGTTTTCGGTGGCACCCGCGGGTGCGGTCTCGCGGCCGTCAAAAGCCTGCACGCGCTTGCCGTCCCAGTACATGATGAAGGCGCCGCCACCGATGCCGGTGGCTTGCGGCTCGACCAGCGTCAGCACGGCCTGCATGGCGATGGCGGCATCGATCGCCGAGCCGCCCTGGCGCAGCATGGCGCGCCCGGCCTCGCTGGCCAGCGGATTGGCCGCTGCCGCCATATGGCGCTGCGCATAGACCGTCGACATGCCGGCGCGGTAGCCGGAAGCAACCTCCGGGGCAGGCGGCATGGGTGCCGCGGGCGCCGCCGCGGCCGGCGCGGCAGCTGGCTCAGCCGTTGCGGCGGGCGTCCCTGTCCCTCCGCCCTGCGTTCCACACGCGCCAAGCAGCGCGGCCGTAGTCAGGGCCAGCGTGCTGCGCCACACCATCGAACCGAGGTCAAAGCGGGCCATGCGATGTCTCCTGGGGAAGGAATCAGGCGATTGTAGTGGCGATCGCCGCATGCGGGGGTGGGGCGAAGTCTGATTTCCGTCACCTGACAGAGCGTGCAGCGAAAAAAACCGGAGGGTTTAACCCCGCCGGCTACCGTGCGCCGTTTCATGGACAGGCCTCCACGGCGTCCCGCCAGCGGCCCACCAGGAGAACAACATGCAACTTCACGCTCCGGTCGTGACCACCGTTGGCGCCCGGCGGACCCGGGCCGCAGCTGCCTGCTGCGCAACCGCGCTGGCACTGGCGCTGTCGGCCTGCGGCGGGCATTCGCCTGCGCTGACGCAGGCGCCGCAATCCGCTCCGCCGGTCCCGACCCCGGCCCCGGCGCCCGCGCCGGTCCTGGACCACGCCGCCGAAGTGGCCAAGGCCGCAAATGCCGCGCCCGCGGCCGAAATGCGCGCCGTCGCACCCCATGCACCGCTGGCCATGCCGCGACCCTACCACCTGCCGCCACCCCAGGCCGCGGACCGCGAGCGCTACGGCCAGATCGAAGAGAACGGCGTCAAACTGGTCGCGCAGGCCCCGGTATCCACCTTCAGCATCGATGTCGACACCGGCAGCTACAGCAATATGCGCCGCCTGCTCAATGCCGGCCGCCTGCCTCCCGCCGATGCCGTGCGCGTGGAGGAATTGCTGAACTACTTCCCGTACGACTACGCCCAGCCCGCCGACGGCCGGCCCTTCGCCGTGCATACCGCGCTCGCGCCCGCGCCCTGGCATCCGTCCAACGTGCTGCTGCGCATCGGCATCAAGGGCAAGGACATCGCCAGCGGCGCGCTGCCGCCGGCCAACCTGGTATTCCTGGTCGACGTGTCGGGGTCGATGGACTCGCCCGACAAGCTGCCGCTGCTCAAGTCGTCGCTGAAGCTGCTGGTGAACAAGCTGCGCGCGCAGGACCGCATCACGCTGGTCACCTATGCCAGCGGCACCCGCGTGGCGCTGCCGCCTACGCCGGGCAGCGACAAGGCCGCAATCAGCGCCGCCATCGACCAGTTGGTGGCCGGCGGCAGCACCGCTGGCGCCAGCGGCATCGCGCTGGCCTACCAGGCCGCGCAGCAGGGCTTTATTGCGGGCGGGATCAACCGGGTGCTGCTGGCCACCGACGGCGATTTCAATGTCGGCGTCACCGACTTCCGGCAGCTCAAGGGCATGGTCGAGGAAAAGCGCAAGTCCGGCGTGTCGCTGTCGACGCTGGGCTTCGGCACCGGCAACTACAACGAGCAGTTGATGGAGCAGCTGGCCGATGCCGGCGACGGTGCGTACTCGTATATCGACAACCTGATGGAAGGCAACAAGGTGCTGGCCAACGAGATGAGCTCGACACTGGCCACCATCGCGCGCGACGTGAAGATCCAGGTGGAATTCAACCCGGCGACGGTGAAGGAATACCGGCTGATCGGCTACGAAAACCGCATGCTGGCGCGCGAGGATTTCAACAACGACAAGGTCGACGCCGGCGACATCGGCGCGGGCCATACGGTGACCGCGCTGTACGAGCTGACGCTGGCCGGCCAGCCCGGGCTGGTCGATCCGCTGCGCTACCAGCCCACCGCGCCCACCACGCCCACCGGGCCCGCATCCGGCCGCGACGGCGAACTGGCGCATGTGAAGCTGCGCTACAAGCTGCCTGCGGCCAGCACCAGCCAGCTGATGGATATCGCCGTGGCGCGGCAGGCGATCCGGCCCCTGGCCCAGGGCGACGACGACTTCCGCTTCGCCGCCGCCGTCGCCGGCTTCGGCCAGGCGCTGCGCGGCGGCAAGCACACCGGCCACTGGGGCTACGCCGAGGCGCACGCGCTGGCGCAGGGCGCGCGCGGCGCCGACCGCTTCGGCTACCGCGGCGAATTCCTCAAGCTGGTCGACCTGGCGCAAAGCCTGGCCACCAGCAAGCCGGGAGATGCGGCTGGCGCGGTTCCCGAGCGTGCGGCGCGCTGACAACGTCCCGGCGCAGGGCAGCGCAGCGCTTGGCTGCCCCGCCCTGCGTTCTCCTATACTCGGGCGCATGCAGGCTCCAGACCCCGTCCCCCCTCGCCCAGTGGCCTCATTGGCCCCGTTGGCCCCGTTGGCCCCGTTGGCCGCGCTGCCGGACCAAGACCTGATGCTGCTGGTCGCTTCGGGCATCATCGAGCAACCCATCGCTGAACTGTTCCGCCGCCATAATGCCGGCCTCTACAACTACGTGGCGTGGCTGTGCCAGGGCAACACCGGCGAGGCCGAGGACATCGCGCAGAAGGCCTGGATCAAGCTGATGACGCGCTGCGGCGACTACCAGCCAGCCGCGGCGTTCCGCACCTTCCTGTACCAGATCGCGCGCAATGCCTGGCTCGACCAGATGCGCAGCGCGGATGTGCGCCAGCGCCACGACACGGACGACGGCGAGCCGCCGGAGCTGCCCGCCGATGACCTGTCGCCGGAAGCCGAGCTGCAGTTGCGGCAGCATGCGCACCACGTCCACCGCGCACTGCTGCAACTGCCGGCGGCACAGCGCGAGGTGGTGGTGCTGCGCTTCTTCAGCGACATGAGCGTCGAGGATATCGCGCAGATGCTGGGCGAGAAGTTCGAAACGGTGAAGAGCCGGCTGCGCTACGCCTTCGCGCGGTTGCGTGCCGAGCTGGCGGGCGGCGTCCCGGGCGCGCGGGAGCGTGGGCCATGAGCGCCGCCGACCGCTTCATCGACGGGCAGGACCGGCTTGCCGCGTTGCTGAAGGAATTGCCCGCCTACATGCCACCGGAGCGGCTGGCCGCCGCCGTGCAAGCGGCGGCGCACGCGGCCCAGCAGGAAGCGGACGCGCGCCGCGCCGGCACCCTGCCATTCGGCCTGCCATTTGCCGCGCCGCCGGGGCTGGCGTCCGCGGTGCTGGAAGAAGCCGCGCGGCTGCAGGCAGCGCAGGCGGGCCGGCGCGATGCGGTGCTGGCCGGCATCGCTGCGGGCCAGCCGGCGGCGCAGGCGCTGGGTGCGCCTGTCAGCGATGCCACGCGCGACTGGCTGGCGGCGCAGGCGCGCAGCGCTGCCGCCGCGCAGGCAGTCGAAGGGGCGAAGCACGCCGGACGAACAGAACAGGCACGAACGGCACGCGCACGCCGCTGGTGGCGCTCACTCGGTGCGGTAGCCAGCGTAGCGGCCGTGGCCGGGCTGACCACCAGCATCGTGCTGCGGCAGATCGACGAAGGCGCCTTGCAACCGGCCACCGGCGTCGCAGTCGGCGAGGCTGCGGCACCGGCGGGCGGGGACGCTCCTGCGTCAACGCATGAAGCACCCGTCGCCGCTCCGGCGAACCCCGCCCCGCCAGTGCCCAAGGCCTCTTCGTCGGTATCGCGGGAGCAACGGCAGGAACGCGAAGCCACCCCGCGCCAGCGCGCGCAGCCGCCCGCCGAGCGCAAGGCGACGCCACGCGGCGAAACGCGGGCCATGCCCGCCCCAGCCCCAGCCCCAGCCCCAGCCCCAGCCCCAGCCACCGACAGCTTGCCGCCACAGGCTCCCGCCGTCGCAGCGGCTCCGCCAATGCCCGCGTACTCCGCCATGGCGGAATCCGCGCCTGCTCCGGCGGCACCACCCTCACCGCCCTCACCGCCGGCGGCAGCCGCCCCGCGTGCCGATTTCGCGCGCAAAGCCGCCCCGCCGCTGGCAGCGGCGCGCGCACCCGCTGCCGCCGCGGCGATGGTCGTGTCGGTACAGGAGGATCCCGCGGCGATCGCGGCGCGCATGCAGGCAACCATGCCGCTCGGCGTATGGGCAGCGGAACCGGACAACGCGGAAATCAGGGAATGGGTGGAACGGCTGTGGCAGTCGCTGCCGGCGGGGCAGCGCCCACCGTTGCCGTACGCGGTGCAGCCTGACCGCACGCTGGCGCCGGGCCAGGTACGCATCGGGCTGCAGCACCGCGCGCCGCAGTGAGCGCGGCGGTGCCTGGTTGGTCGGGGAAGATCAGCGCGTGGTGAACGACCAGGCCAGGTCCACCGGCTGCGAACCCAGCCGGCCGGTCACGCGCACGTTGTAGCGCTGGCCGCTCGCCAGCGGTGCCACCGGCGTGCAGATCGCCAACCCGCGCGCGGCGCTGGACAGGCCCGACGAACGGCTGTCGACCTTCAGGCAATTGACGCTGGCGCCTTGCGCGTCGGTGATGGCGAAGTTGTCGGCATCGAACTGCAGCGAGGTGTTGATCGCCTGCAGCGAGACCGGGTAGCCCACGGTCTTGCCTTCGTAGCCCGGCGCCGGGTTGGGGCTTTCGGAGTTGACCCAGCTCGCCGGCACATCGGCCTGGCCGTTGAACGGGTAAGCCACCATCTGGTTGTCGCTGCCGCCCTTGGACGCATCCGCCAGGTCGATGGTCTGGTAGTAGCTCGCCGAGGTGCCGCTGCCGTTCGGGCCCACGCTTTCGGCAAAGCCGCTGCCGGCCGAGCCGTAGCTGCCGAGCAGCGCGGCGCGATGGAACGGTGCGTTGATCAGGTCGGAGACAAGCGCATCCTTGGGCGTCATCGACAGGTTGGCGTTGGCCACCGAGGTCCAGCGATTGGCACCGGCCACCACTTCCGCGGTGGCATTGGTCGGATAGGCAGCCTGGATGCGCTCGTTCGGCGTGGCACCGGTATAGCCAGGCTTGCCGCTGACTTCGTCGTGCGTCAGCGTGGCGTTGGCCAGCATGTATGCCGTGTGGTTCTGCGCCACGGTGTTGAGCGGGTCGCGCGCGGCCAGCGGCGGCAGGCCGACCTGCTCGCGGCGGTAGTTGGCGTAGCACAGGCCCGCACTGCGCGGTTCGTCGAGCACGCGGTAGTTGCTGACCGCGCTGCCGCGCGGCGGCAACAGCGTGATGCCGCTGCCTGCCGCGGGCGCCGGTGCCGCACCGCTGACGGTGTAGCAGCCGCCGGCCGTGGTCGGCGTGGAAGACGTCGAGCCAGGCGTCGAGCCAGGGCTCGTGCTGGACTGGGTGCCGGATTGCGAGGAGCCCTGCGGCGTGCCGGCGGACGTGCCGCCGCTGCCGCCGTCCCCACCGCCGCCACAAGCGGACAGGGCCAGCACGGCAGCGGCGCAGAGGCCGGTCAGGGTGAACGTGGTGTGCCGCGCGCGTCGCGGCAGCGTCGGTTGGCAATCAGCAAGCAAGCGTGTCCCGGTCATCGGTCTGGATGTGTCGTAGTCGTGGAATAAGGCATCTGCCTGAGGGATCCGCACGCGCGGACGACCGACGCGTGAGGCGCCGGAGGCAGAAAGACCGGTCGATGGTATGAGCGTGACCCGGCAGGGTCTAGCGTGCGAACAAATGCTTACGTGTGAACCGCGCGCGGAGCACGGGGGCGGCGTCCGGCGCACGTTGAGGCAACCGGCATGCGGCGCGCACTCCGCTTAGTCAGCAGGCGTCACATCGGCAGTACCGCCACCGAGCGATGTCATCACCGCCATCAATTGCTCGCGCAGCCACCTGTTGGCGCCATCGTTCTCGCCGCCCGCGTGCCAGTACAGGTGCAGTTCCAGCGTCGGCACCTTGAACGGCAGGGACAGCAACCGGTTGGCGTAAGGCTCGTTAGCGATGCGCGCATAGCGCAGCGGCAGCGTGGCCAGCAGATCGGTGCAGCTGACCACGCGGCATGCGGCGGCATAGTGCTGGCAGCGCAGCCTCACGCGCCGCGTCAAACCCATGCGGTGCAGCGCCTGGTCTTCCAGCCCCGCGCCGCGGCGGCGCGATGACACGTGCACGTGCTCGGCCGCCAGGTAGCGCTCCAGCGTCAGCTCCTTCTTCACCAGCGGATGATCGCGGCGTGCCAGCACCACCATCGGGTCGTTCATGAACGGCGCGTGGTGGATGGCCGGCGACACCGGCAGCAGGATATCGATCGCGGTGTCGATGGTCCCCGCCAGCAGCTCGGACTCCATCTCGCGCCGGTCAAAGCGGATCGCGGCGATTTCCACGTGTGGCGCCATCGCCGTCACCCGCGCCATCAGCGGCGGCAGCAGCGTCGATTCGAGCGCGTCGCGCATGCCGATGGTGAAGCGCCGCACCGTATTGGTGGGATCGAAGTGCGGCGTATCCTGCAGCGTCCGGGCAAACGACTGCAGCGCGCCGCGCACCTCGCCGGCCAGCGAACGGGCCAGCGGCGTGGGCGCCATGCCCTGCCCGCGCCGCTCGAACAGCGGGTCGTCGAACAGCGTGCGCAGCCGCCCCAGCGCATGGCTGACAGCCGGCTGCGTCAGATTGAGCTGGCGCGCGGCCGCGGTGATGCTGCCTTCGCTGTAGATGGCGTCGAACACCACGAAGAGATTGAGGTCGATGCGGGAGAGCTGCATGGCAGCGATTCTGTCATGGAATGCAGGGAATTGATACTGCCAAATCCAGAAAATTCATTTTTCTAATTACCAGCTTTCAGATAGAGTGCATTGCATCGGCGAAGTCTGCCCGAACGACGAAGCCAACCAGCGCCGTTGCCCGCCGTTGCCAATGCGCGGCGCCCATCGATCCGTAGCGAGGAGACCACATGGATTTCGAGTACAGCCCGAAGGTCAAGGAAATGCAGGCCAAGCTGCTGGCCTTCTTCGACAAGCACATCTATCCGAACGAGAAGCGCTTCGCCGAGGAGATCGACGCGAACCGCCGCGCCGGCAACGCCTGGGTCCCGACCAAGGTGATCGAGGAGCTCAAGCCGCTGGCGCGCGAAGCCGGCCTGTGGAACCTGTTCCTGCCGCGCTCGCCGCGTGCGCCGCAGGGCCTGTCCAACCTGGAATACGCCACGCTGTGCGAGATCATGGGCCGGGTGCCCTGGTCCGCCGAGGTCTTCAACTGCGCCGCGCCCGACACCGGCAACATGGAGACGCTGGAGCGCTATGCCTCCGAGGAACTGAAGGACAAGTGGCTGGAGCCGCTGCTCGCCGGCGAGATCCGCTCGGCCTTCCTGATGACCGAGCCGGCGGTGGCCTCGTCGGACGCCACCAACATCGAATGCCGCATCGAGCGCGATGGCGACCACTACGTCATCAACGGCACCAAGTGGTGGTCCTCGGGCGCCGGCGACCCGCGCTGCAAGGTCTACATCGTGATGGGCAAGACCAATCCCGACGCCGGCCGCCATGAGCAGCAGTCGATGGTCGTGGTGCCGGCCGACACCCCGGGCATCACCATCAAGCGCTTCCTGCCGGTGTTCGGCTACGACGACGCGCCGCACGGCCACATGGAGATCGAGCTGAAGAACGTGCGCGTGCCGGTCTCGAACATCCTGCTGGGCGAAGGCCGCGGCTTCGAGATCGCGCAGGGCCGCCTCGGCCCGGGCCGCATCCACCACTGCATGCGCAGCATCGGCGTCGCCGAGCGCGCGCTGGAACTGCTGTGCAAGCGTGCGCTGTCGCGCGTGGCGTTCGGCAAGCCGGTGGCCAGCCAGGGCGTGACCCAGGAACGCATCGCCGAAGCGCGCTGCGAGATCGAGATGGCGCGCCTGCTGACGCTCAAGGCCGCGTACATGATGGACACTGTCGGCAACAAGGTGGCCAAGGCCGAGATCGCGATGATCAAGGTGGTGGCACCGAACGTGGCGCTGAAGGTAATCGACTGGGCCATCCAGGTGCATGGCGCCGCCGGTGTTTCCAGCGACTTCCCGCTGGCCAACTGGTGGGCGCACCAGCGCACGCTGCGCCTGGCCGACGGCCCGGACGAGGTGCACCGCAACGCCATCGCCAAGCTGGAACTGGCCAAGCACATGAACGTGAACCCGGACAGCATCAAGATGCCGGTGGCGCGCGGCTTCTGAGCGCCCGGCCGGGCGCTGGCGCTTCGTGCGCCGGCCCCGGGAATGCTCGCCCCTGACGCCAGTATGGAAACGCGCAGCCAGCCTGCGCGTTTTTTTCTTCTGTGCTTAAATCGCCCGGTTCGCCACGTCAGTGGTTGGCGTGGCAGTCACCACGATCGCAGCCAGGGGAGCCATTGCGATGATCGACGTCTATACCTGGGCAACGCCCAACGGCCACAAAGTCCACATCATGCTTGAGGAATGCGGCCTGGAATACAAGGTCCATCCGATCAACATCGGCGCCGGCGACCAGTTCGGCGACGACTTCCTGAAGATCAGCCCCAACAACAAGATTCCCGCCATCGTCGATCCCGTCGGTCCGGACGGCAAGCCGATCTCGCTGTTCGAATCGGGCGCGATCCTGCTGTACCTGGCCGGCAAGACCGGCAAGTTCCTGCCCGAGGACGTGCGCGGCAAGTACGACGCGCTGCAGTGGCTGATGTTCCAGATGGGCGGCGTCGGCCCGATGCTGGGCCAGGCGCACCACTTCCGCATCTACGCGCCGGAGCAGATCGAATACGCGGTCAACCGCTACACCAACGAAGCCAGGCGCCTGTACGGGGTGATCGACACGCAGCTGTCGAAGCACGAATGGCTGGCCGGAGACCAGTACACCATCGCCGACATCGCCACCTTCCCGTGGCTGCGCAGCTGGCAGAACCAGGGCGTCGAGCTGGACGAATACCCGAACCTGAAGCGCTGGTTCAACGAGATCGCCGAGCGTCCCGCGGTCAAGCGCGGGGTCGAGGTGCTGGCCAGCGCGCGCAGGGCGCTGCAGGACGACAAGGCGCGCGAGGTCCTGTTCGGCGCCACTCAGTACAAGCGGCACTGAGTGCCGGCCCGGGCATGGCCCCGGGCCGCCGCGGTGTTCAGGCCGCCACCAGTGCCGGCATGCTGGCATGCCCCCTGGCCAGCCCGCCGGTGCACCGCGCGGCCTGGCCGTTCCCGTCTTCGGTTTCGTTTCCGCCTGCGCGGTCGTTCCCGCCTTCGCTCTGGTTCCCGCGCCCGGCCGGCGGTCCAAAGCAGCACAGCAGGCCAGTGCCAGGCATGAGCACGTGGAGACGACAGGTTTCATTCGCATCCGGCGCGTAAAGCGCGCCGGGCTGCAGGAACGCCGCCTCGTCCGCCTCGTCCGCCGCCGCAGACTCCGTCCCGCGCCAGTACAACCCCGCAGCACCGCGATAGCACAGCGCCCAGCGCAAGCCGCTCGCGCGCAGCCGCTGCGCCCAGTCGCCACTCGTGTCATCGAGCTGGACGAACCCAGGCCGCATGCCTGACGGGCCTTGCAGCGCGCCTCCGCCCCGGGCTGCGCCGGCCATGCCGTCAGGGTCGTCCGCACCCACCTCCCCCAGCTTGCAGCCACGCGCGCCAGCGGACAGCGACACCGGCGCCGCGGCGGCGTCCTGCGCCACCGCGCGCACCAGGATCGTATCGACCGTCGCGCGGACCTGCATCGGCACGCCGGTGGCAGGCGCGAACAACTCGCCGCCGCCCGTCAGCAGGCTGCCGCGCCCGGGCGCCGACACGCGCAGCCCGCCGCGCAGGCAGGCCCACCACTCGGGCCGCTGCGCTATGAATTCGGGCTGGGCCTCTCCAGCGCGGAGAAAGACGTAGTCGCAGGTTTCGCCAAGCCCCGCCGTGGCAGGCAGCAAGCGCGACTGGAAACCGATGGTCAGGTCCGCCACCGCATGGTGGCCGGATGGGAAGGCGCGCATCCGCGCCTCGAACAGCATGAAGATCTGCATGGTAATTCCCTGAGCGGGGCGACAGGATGCGGTCATCCTGTCCGCGCAATGCGGCGCCCGCGCGAAAGCGTCGCGCCGGCATCGCACATTGGTCCCGTCTGGCACGGCCATGCAAGCCGCCCGGTGTCATGCCATCGTGCCGCGCCATATGCACTGGCGCATCCCTTATTCCGCGGATCGGGCATCGATAGTGAGGGGGAGAATAAGTTGTCGTGGCCTCAAGGTCAAACCCTTAGCCTCAGAACACTCTGAACTTCCTACGATCCCATGACTACTCGAAATCTCAGACTTTTCGGATTGCATCTCGCCTGGCTGCGCAAGCAGCGCGGCTGGTCCCAGGAAACGCTGTCGCTCGAAAGCGGTCTGGCGCGCTCCTACCTGAGCGGCATCGAAGGGGGCAAGCGCAACCTGGCGCTGATCAACATCTGCACGCTGGCCGAGACCCTTGCGGTCCCGCCATCCGAAATGCTGGACTTCGCCCGCCACGATGTCAGCGAGTTGCAGGTGGAGCAGCCGCCGATGCCCTACGGCAACCGGCAGCAGGCAGCCATCGAAGCCACCGTCCGCCATATGGCCGAACTCAACGAGCCCGAGTTGAACCTGGTGGCGGCGGTTGCGCGGGCGCTGGCGGGCAAGGGCAGCTTCCGCCCGCCGGTGAGCTATGTCAAACCCGGCGCCAGGGCCGCCGCGGGCGACGTCGAGTCCTAGACGCCGAGCATGCCCTGCCGTTCGATGAAGCGGATCACTTCGTCCAGGCCCTGTCCGGACTTGACGCTGCCCATCACGAATGGCCGGGCGCCGCGCATCTTGCGGGCATCGCTCTCCATCACTTCCAGGGACGCGCCGACGTACGGCGCGAGGTCTGTCTTGTTGATCACCAGCAGGTCGGACTTGGTAATGCCAGGGCCGCCCTTTCTCGGAATTTTCTCACCGCCGGCTACGTCGATCACGTAGATCGTCAGATCAGAAAGTTCTGGGCTGAAAGTTGCTGCGAGGTTGTCGCCGCCGGACTCGATGAACACCACGTCGGCATCCGGGAATCTCGCCAGCATGCGGTCCACCGCTTCCAGGTTGATCGACGCATCCTCGCGGATGGCGGTGTGCGGGCAGCCGCCGGTTTCCACGCCCATGATGCGTTCGGCTGGCAACGCGCCGGAGATCGTCAGCAGGCGCTGGTCTTCCTTGGTGTAGATGTCGTTGGTGATCGCGACCAGGTCATAGCGGTCGCGCATGGCCTTGCACAGCATCTCCAGCAGCGTGGTCTTGCCGGAGCCAACCGGGCCGCCGACGCCGACGCGCAGCGGAGGGTTCTTCTTGGTACGGGCCTGGGTCATGGTGGTTGTGGAATCAGGAACGGAACAGCCGGGAGTACTGCGTTTCGTGTCGTGCGGAAAGCAGGCCCAGCATCGGGGAAAAGGTCGACAGTTGCGGTGGCGTGGAATCGGCACGGCGCGTCGCTTCGTCCACGGTTTCCAGCACCGCCGCGTGAAGACGGCGCAGCATGTGTTGCCCCGCGACCTGGCCGAGCGGCACCGCCTTGATCGCGGCGGCAACCTGGTTCTCGGCCCAGTTGAAGCAATAGGCTGCCAGGCCGTCGCGGGCGTCGACGTCCAGTGCAACGCACGCTGCCGTGAAGGCGGTTGGCAGGCAGACCGGCGATAGCGATGCCAGCGCCTCGCGCAATGCTGGCGTGCCCCACTCCATCTGGCCGATCAGCTTCGACAGCGACCAGCCCATCTGCTCGGTCTCGAGGCGAAGCTCCGAGGTTTCACGGGTGGCGTGGAACCAGTCGTTCCAGGCCTGCACCGCAGCCGTGTCGCCGGCACGCCAGCAGCGATGCAACAACAGCCACAGCGGCGCTTCGCATTGGGCCTGGACGTGCAGCAGGTTGTCGCGGACCCAGCGCTCGGCCGTCCGGGCATCGTGGATGCTGCCGGCTTCAATCGCGGCTTCAAGGCCTTGCGAATAGCTGAAGCCGCCGATGGGCAAGGCAGGCGATGCGAGATGCAGCAGGGAGATGAGTTGGTGGAGGTTGGTCATCACCGGATCACTGGCTTACCGCCCTACGTCTCAATGCTTATGCCTGCAATTCGCATCGTGAACATGATCCGCCTCGCCATGCTCGTGATCATGACCATGTCCGTGCGAGTGCGAGTGCGAGTGCGAGTGCGAGTGCGAGTGCGAGTGCGAGTGCCCATGATGCTCATGAAACACCGCCTGCGCCGCCGCATAGTCCTCGGCAAACGTAGCATCGTGCCCATGCTTGTGCCCGCCGCCATACGCCCCGGCTTCCGGCTCGAACGGCAGTTGCGCGCGCCCGGCGCGCACGCCCAGTCGCTGCAGCATGTCGGCCAGCACCGGGTCGTACTCGAGCCGCAGATAGTCGCGCCCGATCTCCACCGGCGTGTGCCGGTTGCCAAGATGATACGCCGCGCGCATCAGCGCGTGCGGATCCTCCGAACGCACATCCAGCACGGCCTCCGCCGCGGCCTGCACTTCGACAAAGCTGCCATCCTCGGCCACCAGCAGATCGCCACCCCGCAGCACCGTGCCGCGCGGCAGGAACAGCGCGGCCTCGGTGCCGTTGTCGAGCATCGCGCGCAGGCGGCTCTTGCTTCGTTCGTTGAAAGGCAGGACCAGCTTGGGAGCGCGGCGCACCAGCACCGGCGCGATGCCGTGCGGGGCGCTCAGGAACTTGTCGATCTTCAGCATGCGCGATGCGGGGCGCGGGCCCCGGCGGTTCAGAACAGGAAATAGCGCTGCGCCATGGGCAGCTCGGTGGCGGGCTCGCAGGTCAGCAACTGGCCGTCGGCGACGACCTGGTAGGTCTCCGGATCGACCGTGACATGCGGTTGCCAGTCATTGTGCACCATGTCGCGCTTGCTGACCGTGCGCGTGCCGCGCACCGCCGACAGCGTCTTGGCGAGCCCATAGCGCTCGCCGATATCGGCCGCCAGTGCCGCCTGCGAGACAAAGGTCAGCGAAGACCGGTGCAGCGCCCCGCCCGCCGACGCGAACATCGGCCGGTAATGCACCGGCTGCGGTGTCGGGATCGACGCATTGGGATCGCCCATCGCCGCGGCGGCGATCATGCCGCCCTTCAGGATCAGGCTCGGCTTGACGCCAAAGAACGCCGGACGCCACAGCACCAGGTCGGCCCATTTGCCGACCTCGACCGAGCCAACCTCATGCGCGATGCCATGCGTCAGCGCCGGGTTGATGGTGTACTTGGCGACATAGCGCTTGACGCGGAAGTTGTCGTGCCCGCCGCGCGCATCGTGCGGGTCGCCGGGCAGCTTGCCGCGCTGCAGCGCCATCTTGTGCGCGGTCTGCCAGGTGCGGATGATGACCTCGCCGACGCGGCCCATGGCCTGCGAGTCGCTGGAGATCATCGAGAACGCGCCGAGGTCGTGCAGGATATCCTCCGCGGCGATGGTTTCGCGGCGGATGCGGCTTTCGGCGAAGGCGATATCCTCGGCGATCGACGGATCGAGGTGGTGGCACACCATCAGCATGTCGAGGTGCTCGTCCAGCGTGTTCACCGTGTAGGGCCGCGTCGGGTTGGTCGACGACGGCAGCACGTTGGCCTCGCCGCACACCTTGATGATGTCCGGCGCATGGCCGCCGCCGGCGCCTTCGGTGTGGTACGTATGGATGGTACGGCCCTTGAATGCGGCGATGGTGGCCTCGACAAAGCCGGCCTCGTTCAGCGTATCGGTGTGGATCGCCACCTGCGTATCGGTCGCGTCCGCCACCGACAGGCAGGTGTCGATCGCCGCCGGCGTGGTGCCCCAGTCCTCATGCAGCTTCAGCCCGATCGCACCAGCCTCGACCTGCTCCAGGAGCGGCGCCTGCTGGCTGGCGTTGCCCTTGCCGAGCAGGCCGATATTCATCGGGTAGGCGTCCGCCGCCTGCAGCATCCGTTCCATGAACCACGGCCCCGGCGTCACGGTGGTGGCGAAGGTGCCCGTCGCCGGGCCGGTGCCGCCGCCGATCATGGTGGTGACGCCGCTCATCAGCGCCTCTTCGATCTGCTGCGGGCAGATGAAGTGGATATGGCTGTCGATGCCGCCCGCCGTGACGATCATGCCCTCGCCGGCGATCACCTCCGTACCAGACCCCACCACGATGGTCACGCCCGGCTGGATATCCGGGTTGCCGGCCTTGCCGATCGACGCGATGCGCCCGTCCTTCAGCCCGATGTCGGCCTTGACGATACCCCAGTGGTCGACGATCAATGCATTGGTGATGACCGTGTCGACGCAGTCCTTCGCCATGCGCTGGCTCTGGCCCATGCCGTCGCGGATCACCTTGCCGCCGCCGAACTTCACTTCCTCGCCGTAGATGGTGAAGTCCTTTTCGACTTCGACGATGAGCCCGGTATCGGCCAGCCGCACGCGGTCGCCGGTGGTGGGTCCGAACATCTCGGCATAGGCCTGCCTGGAGATCCTTGCCATCACAGCGCTCCCATGATCTTGCCGTTGAAGCCGTAGACGATGCGGTCGCCGTCCAGCGCCACCAGTTCGACGGTGCGGGTCTGGCCGGGCTCGAAACGCACCGCCGTACCGGCCGCGATATTCAGCCGGAAGCCGCGCGTGGCTTCGCGGTCGAACGACAGCGCGGTATTGGTCTCGTAGAAATGGAAGTGCGAGCCGACCTGGATCGGCCGGTCGCCGGTATTGGCCACCGTCACGCTGACCGTGGCGCGGCCGGCGTTGAGTTCGATCTCGCCATCGGCGGGTATCAGTTCACCGGGGATCATGGTGTGTCTCCTCAGGCCACCAGCAGGCCGGCGCCGTACAGCGCCACGCCGGCACCGGCCAGGCGGGCGAGCCAGCTGGCATGGCGGCGCAGCAGCATGCCGGCGCCGATGCCGAGCAGGTGCAGCGCCATGGTCGCGACGGCAAATCCGCCGACATAGGCCAGCACCGCGGGCAGCGCCTCGGCAGTGGCCGGCAGCTCCGCGCCATGCGCATAACCGTGGAACACCGCAAAGCCGCCAACCAGCAACGCGCTGGCCCAGGCCGGCAGTTTGGCGCGCAGCGCCAGCAGCAGACCGACCACCAGCAACGACACGGCAATCATCGGTTCCACCGCGGGCAGCGCCATGCCGGCCAACCCAAGCGCGGCACCGGCCAGCATCAGCGCGACGAAGACCAGCGGCAGGCGCAGCGTATCGGCGGCCGAGCGGGCCACCAGCGCGCTCCATACGCCCACCGCCGCCATCGCCAGCAGGTGGTCGGCACCGGTGAACGGGTGCGCCAGGCCGGCCCACAGGCTGGCGCCGACGGTGGCGGCGTCATGGCCGGGGTGCGCCAGCGCGGCGGTGGCGGCAACGGTCAGGGTGGTGCCCAGGGCAAGGCGCAGGCAGGCGGAACGGTTCATGTCGGCTCTCGGTTTGATTTGTTGTTCGAAGCGGTCGAAATCGGACGTCAAGGCGAAGGCTCAGACGATGGGGTGGTGCACGGTCACCAGCTTGGTGCCGTCCGGGAACGTCGCCTCGACCTGAATCTCGGGGATCATCTCGGCGATGCCATCCATCACGTCGTCGCGCGTCAGCACGGTGGTGCCTTCGTGCATCAGCTCGGCCACGGTGCGGCCGTCGCGCGCGCCTTCCATGATGGCGGCGCTGATCAGCGCCACCGCTTCCGGATAGTTGAGCTTGAGCCCGCGCGCCTTGCGCCGTTCGGCCAGCAGCGCGGCGGTGAAGATCAGCAGCTTGTCCTTCTCTCTCGGCGTCAGTTCCATCTCTTGTTCCTTGTCTGTCTTGTTGTCCGGTCGTGGCCTAAGTTGCCCACAGCCGCAGCGGCCGCGCCGCCACGCCGTGCATCGGCTCGCGCAGCGCGCTCCAGCCGTCGACCATCACGTGGCGCACGGCTTCCATCTGCCGGCCGAGCACGCGCACCAGCAGCATCGACTGGCCATGGGCTGCCAGGCAGGTCACGCCTGCGCGCAGTTCCGGGCCATAGGGCAACTGCTCCGCCAACGCTTCCGCCAGTTGCTGCGTGGCGCCCTCGCCCACCGCCCACAGCGTGCCCTGCACATTGAGTCCGTCGAGTCCCGCCACCGCGGTGCGCAGCGGCGAACCCGCATCGAGATGCGACTGTTCGATCCACAACGCGCGCTCGCCGGCGCCGACGCGGGTATCGAGCCACAGCGCGCCACGCGCCCATTGCTCGCCCGATGCCTGCCGGCCCAGCACCACGGCATCCCAGCCGATCGCGCTGCCGCCCGGCGCAACGTCGAGCACTGTCGAGATACGTGCGCGCGCATCGTCGAACACGATGTTCTCCTGCGGCAGCCAGTCCAGCCGCGCCCCCGCGCCGACCGACAGCCGCACCTGCTGCGCCGCGTCGCGGCCGAGCGACTTGTACCACTTGGTGGCGCCGGGCGTGGCCAGCACCGCGTGGGCACCGGCCTCGACCGTCACCTCGATATCCAGGCTGTCGCCGCCCGCCACGCCGGCCGGCGGATGCAGCATGACGGCATGGCAGATGCCGCCTTCGGGATACAGCGGTTTCTGCACCAGCAGCGGCCCCTGGTGGCGGCGCTCGACCAGCGCGGTGCGTTCGCCGCGTTGCGCAAAGCGCAGCCGCAGGCTGGCCTGCCATGCGGCGGGCACGGCGAGTGATGAAGGAAAATCGGGATGACGCATGGCGTGGCAAAGCCGGCGGCGGGCGCGCGATGGCGGGGTTGCAGATAATCATAGCGCGCCGCCTGCCTGGGCGGAAAGCGGCGTGCGATGCGCATTCCCCGTTCCACGCCTACACGGCAATCAGCTCCCGTACGCCGTCCTGCTCCATGCTGGCCCCGGCACCCCGCGCGACCACCTCGCCCCGGCTCATCACCACATAGTGGTCGGCGATATGGCGCGCGAATTCGTAGTACTGCTCGACCAGCAGCACCGTCATGCCGAACTCGTCCACCAGCAGCCGCAGCGCGCGGCCAATGTCCTGGATGATCGATGGCTGGATGCCCTCGGTCGGCTCGTCGAGGATCAGCAGCTGCGGTTCGCTCATCAGCGCCCGGCCGATCGCCAGTTGCTGCTGCTGGCCGCCGGACAGGTCGCCGCCGCGGCGCTGGCGCATGGTGCGCAGTACCGGGAACAGCTGATAGATGCGATCCGGCACACCCGCTGGACGCGCGCGGCTGGCGGCACCGATCAGCAGGTTCTCCTCGACCGTCAGCCGCGGAAAAATTTCGCGCCCCTGCGGCACATAGGCCAGCCCGGCGGAAACGCGCTCGTACGGCGCCTTCTTCTCCAGCGGCTTGCCGTCCCAGTGGATGCTGCCGCTGCGCGTCGGCACCACGCCCATCAGGCATTTCAGGAGCGTGCTCTTGCCCACGCCGTTGCGGCCGAGCAGCGTGGTCAGCCTGCCCGCCGGCACGTCGAAGGAGACGTTGCGCAGGATATGGCTGCCGCCGTAGAACTGGTTCAGTGCGTTGACCTGCAGCATGCCTATCTCCCCAGGTAGGATTCGATCACGCGTTCGTCGCGCTTGACGCTGTCGAGCGTGCCTTCTGCCAGCACGCTGCCTTCGGCCAGCACCGTGACCTTGCCGGCAGCGCCGGCCAGCGCGGCGACGAACTCCATGTCGTGTTCCACCACCATCATCGAGCAGCTGCCGCGCAGGCCGTTGAGCAGGCTGGCCAGCTGCATGGTCTCTTCATCGGTCATGCCGGCCACGGGCTCGTCGAGCAGCAACAGCTGCGGCTGCTGCATCAGCAGCATGCCGATCTCCAGCCGCTGCTTCTGCCCGTGCGACAGCAGGCCCGCGGGCCGGTAAGCCTCGTCCTCCAGGCCGGTCAGCGCCAGCGTCTCCTCGATGCGGCGATGCCCCTCGCCGGTCAGCCGCGCGCGCAGCGACGACCACCAGCGCTTGTCGGCCTTCATCGCCAGCTCCAGGTTCTCCCACACCGCGTGCTGCTCGAACACGGTCGGCTTCTGGAACTTGCGGCCGATGCCGACCTGCGCGATGCGCGGCTCGGTCATCCGCATCAGGTCGATGGTCTGGCCCAGGAACACGCGCCCGCTGACATTGGCATTGCGCGGCCCGGTCTTGCCGGTGATGACATCCATCATCGTGGTCTTGCCCGCGCCGTTGGGACCGATCACGCAGCGCAGTTCGCCATGGTCGATCGACAGGTTCAGCTTGTTGAGCGCGCGGAAGCCGTCGAACCGCACGGTGACGTCGTCCAGGTACAGGATCGGGCCGTGCGACACATCGATGGTGCCCGGCTCCAGCACGCGGCCCAGCCCGGTGGCATCGCCGCTTTCGGCCTGGCCGTGTTCGAGTGCGGCGTTCATGCTTCACCTCCGGTGCGGCCCGCCACCGCGGGCGTGGAAACGGGCTCAGGCTCGGACGGCACCGCGGCGGCAGCGCGGCGCTCGCGCAGGCGCTTCCACAGGCCAATCACGCCATCGGGCAGGTACAGCGTCACCAGCACGAACATCGCGCCCAGCAGGAACAGCCAGTATTCGGCGAAGTGGGCGGTGAAGAGCGTCTTGGCACCGTTGACCAGGAACGCGCCGATGACCGGCCCGATCAGCGTGCCGCGCCCGCCCACGGCAACCCACACCGCCATTTCGATCGAGTTGCCGGGCGACATCTCGCCCGGGTTGATGATGCCGACCTGCGGCACGTACAGCGCGCCGGCGATGCCGCACAGCACGGCCGAGAAGGTCCACACGAACAGCTTGTAGCCGAGCGGGTTGTAGCCGGAGAACATGACGCGCATCTCCGCATCGCGCACGGCCGTGACCACGCGGCCCAGCTTGGACGTGACAATGTAGCGGCAGGCAACGAAGCCCCCGAGCAGCGCCACGAAGGTCAGCACAAAAAGCGCCGTGCGCGTCTGCGGCGCGGCGATGGCGAACCCCGCGATGCGCTTGAAATCCGTGAAGCCGTTGTTGCCGCCGAAGCCGGTCTCGTTGCGGAAGAACAGCAGCATTGCCGCATACGTCATCGCCTGCGTGATGATGGACAGGTACACGCCCTTGATGCGCGAGCGGAAGGCAAAGAAGCCGAACAGCCATGCCAGCACGCCCGGCACCAGCACCACCAGCAGCAGCGCATAGCCAAGATGGTCCGTGCCGTGCCAGAACCACGGCAGCTCCTTCCAGTCGAGGAACACCATGAAATCCGGCAGGTCGCTCTTGTACACGCCTTCGCGCCCGATCGAACGCATCAGGTACATGCCCATGGCATAGCCGCCCAGCGCGAAGAACAGGCCATGGCCGAGGCTCAGGATGCCGCAGTAGCCCCACACCAGGTCGAGCGCGATCGCCGCCAGCGCAAAGCACATGATCTTGCCGACCAGCGTCAGCGCATATGCCGACAGGTGCAGCGGATGGCCTTCCGGCACCAGCAGCGCGCACACCGGCACGCCGATGCCGACGACCACGGTCAGTACCGCCAGCGCCATCCAGCCGCGCGGCGAGAACAGCGACTGGCGTTCCGGCACGGCAAGCCGGAAAGGTGCCGCGGAAGAATCAGGTTGGAATCGCTGCATCATGCCTCCGCGCTGCGCCCCTTGAGCGCGAAAAGTCCCTGCGGCCGTTTCTGGATGAAGAGCACGATCAGCACCAGGACAAAGATCTTGGCCAGCACCGCGCCATAGAACGGCTCGATGAACTTGTTGATGATGCCCAGCCCGAATGCGCCCACGATGGTGCCGGCCAGCTGCCCCACCCCGCCCAGCACCACCACCATGAACGAATCGATGATGTAGGCCTGGCCCAGGTCGGGACCGACATTGCCGATCTGCGACAGCGCACATCCGCCGAGCCCGGCGATGCCGGCACCGAAGGCGAAGGCGTAGCTGTCGACCTTCCACGTGCGCACGCCCACGCACGCCGCCATGGTGCGGTTCTGCGTGGTGGCACGCACGAACAGCCCCAGCCGCGTGCGGTTGAGCACCGCCCACGCCACCGCCACCACCGCCAGCGCGAACAGGATGATGACCACGCGGTTGTACGGGATCACCAGTCCCGGCATCCATTCGAAGCCGCCGCTCATCCAGCCGGGATTGGCCACTTCCACGTTCTGCGCGCCGAACAGCGTTCGCACCGCCTGCATCAGCAGCAGGCTGATGCCGAAGGTGGCCAGCAGCGTTTCGAGCGGGCGGCCGTACAGGTGGCGCAGCACCAGCCGCTCCAGCACGAAGCCGACTGCCGCCGCCGCCAGGAACGATGCCGGCAGCGCCGCGGGCAGGTACCACGCGAACGCATCCGGCGCATAGGCGCGGAACAGCGACTGCACCACGTAGGTCGCGTAGGCGCCGATCATCAGGAACTCGCCGTGCGCCATGTTGATGACGCCGATCAGGCCATAGGTGATGGCGAGGCCCAGCGCTGCCAGCAGCAGCACGCTGCCCAGGCTCAGGCCGGCGAACAGGTTGCCGATCAGCTCGGCGCGGCGCTGGTCGCTGCGCAGCTGGTCCAGCGCCTGCTGCGCGGCCAGGCGCACGTCCGCATCCGCTTCGCGGTAGTTGCCGGCGCTGTCGCGCTCGACCAGCGGCGCAAGCTTCTGGCGGCTCTGCGGGTTGCTGTCCGTGGCGAGGATGCGGATCGCTTCGAGCCGCGCATCGTGCGCGCCTGGATCCGCGGGCTCTGCCAGCACCAGGTTGGCCCAGATCACGTCCAGGCTGGCGCGCAGGCCGGCATCGGCCTCGGCCTTGCGCGCGGCTTCCACGGCGGCAAGCGACGCGCTTTCCGGCTGTTCGCGCAAGGTGCCGATTGCCTGCGCGCGCACCGCGATGTCGGGCGATTGCAGCAGCAGGCTGCTGGCGGCGCTGTCGACCAGTGCGCGCAGGCTGTTGTTCAGGGTCAGGGATTCAAGTTCGTCCGGCTTGACCGTGACGGACTTGCCGGTAATGGCATCGACCACCTTGTCGCCGTCCTGGCGCACCATGCCGATCGACGGCGCATATTGCAGGGTGTCCTCCTGCAGGGCTTTCAGGATCGGTGCAGCTTCAGCGGGCGATGCCTTGGCCAGCGCGGACAGCGCGGCGGTCTTGGCGTCGAAGTCGTCTTCGGCCAGCGGCTTCAGGTCGGCCTGCGTCAGCGCGGCGGCCCACGGCGCCGAGGCCAGCAGCAGCGCTGCCAGCAGGGCGCGCAGCCAGGGCACGACTCGAACGGATAAGGGATTGCGCATAGGAGCTTGCGATTGGCAGGAATGAAGCGAGCTGTTTGTTTGCTCCCCTCTCCCGCGCGCGGGAGAGGGGTCGGGGGAGGGGGCCGGCATCTATGACGAAGTGAGCGCCGTCGCATTTGCCAGCGCCCGCCCTCTCCCCCAGCCCCTCTCCCGCAAGCGGGAGAGGGGAGCCGGATGGTGGCAAGCAAACGAGGCTTACATCACCTTGTCCGGCTTCCCTTCATTCCCGGCGATAAACGGGCTCCACGGCTGCGCGCGCACCGCCTTCGGCGTCTTCCACACCACCGAGAACTGGCCATCGCCCTTCACCTCGCCGATCATCACCGGCTTGTACAGGTGGTGGTTCTCGCCCATGGTCAGCGTGAAGCCGTCCGGCGCCTTGAAGGTCTGGCCGTACATCGCCGCGCGCACCTTGTCGGTATCGGTGGTGCCGGCCTTCTTCACGGCCTGCGCCCACATATGGATGCCGACGTAGGTGGCTTCCATCGGGTCGTTGGTCACGCGCTTGTCGCCGCCCGGCAGGTTGTTGGCCTTGACCCAGGCCGCCCACTGCTTCTTGAAGGCGTCGTTCTGTGCGTTCTTGACCGACATGAAGTAGTTCCACGCCGCCAGGTGGCCGACCAGCGGCTTGGTGTCGATGCCGCGCAGTTCTTCCTCGCCCACCGAGAACGCCACCACCGGCACGTCCTTGGCCTTCAGGCCGGCGTTGCCCAGTTCCTTGTAGAAGGGCACGTTGGAATCGCCGTTGATGGTCGAGATCACCGCGGTCTTGCCACCCTGGGCGAACTTCTTGATGTTGGCGACGATGGTCTGGTAGTCGCTGTGGCCGAACGGGGTGTAGACCTCTTCGATGTCCTTGTCGGCAACGCCCTTGCTCTTCAGGAAGGCGCGCAGGATCTTGTTGGTGGTGCGCGGGTAGACGTAGTCGGTGCCGAGCAGGAAGAAGCGCTTGGCGCCGCCGCCCTCCTTGCTCATCAGGTATTCCACCGCCGGGATCGCCTGCTGGTTGGGCGCGGCGCCGGTGTAGAAGACGTTCTTGGACATCTCCTCGCCTTCGTATTGCACCGGGTAAAACAGCAGCGAATTCAGCTCTTCATAGACCGGCAGCACCGACTTGCGCGACACCGAGGTCCAGCAGCCGAAGGTCACCGCGACCTTGTCCTTGCTGACCAGCTGGCGCGCCTTCTCGGCGAACAGCGGCCAGTTGGAGGCCGGGTCCACCACCACCGGCTCCAGCTTGCGGCCGAGCACGCCGCCGCTCTTGTTGATCTCGTCGATGGTCATCAGGGCAACGTCCTTCAGCGACGTTTCCGAGATGGCCATGGTGCCGGACAGCGAGTGCAGGATTCCGACCTTGATCGGTTCCTTGGACTGCGCCATGGCCAGCGGGCTGGCACCGATCATTGCCGCGGCGGCGATGGCCGACAGCTTCAGCATGTCACGTCGTTGCATTTGCAGCTCCCGTTTGTGGTGTTGGTTAGGGACTACGCTCCCCGGGGTGATGCATCTGCAACTAACGTGCCACTGCGATAAACGAGCTGGTGCCCACCGTGCCGGCGGCAGACGGCGTACTGGCGCGCCCCGCGGGTGGTGCCGCGATCCGTGGCCGCCCCCGTGCACCAGAGCTGTGCGGGCGGCGCACGCACCACTCCCGTGCAGCGACGCAATTCTGTGCGGACCGCTTGCAGAAGACGCCAGCCGGTGCGCACCGCCGCACCAGGGCCGGGCACCACGCCGACGGCCGGCGGCGCAAATAAAAACGGGGCCCCTCGCGGGGCCCCGTTTTCCGATGCCAGGACGCCAGTCCTTACATCACCATCATGTTGGTGTTCAGGTTGTGCATGATCCACAGCGAACCCGCCACGACGATCACCAGGATCAGCGCCGTGAACAGCAGCGCGATCACGTTGCTGCGCTGGTCGGACGACGTGTCCAGGTGCAGGAAGTACTTCAGGTGGACCAGGATCTGGACCGCGGCCATGCCGAGGATGATCCACAGGATCGTGCCCTTGTCCATGCTGCCGTCCATCACCAGCTTGAACGGGATCACGGTCAGGATCACCGCGAGGATGAAGCCGATCGCGTAGCCCTTGAAGCTGGCGTGGGTGCTGTGCGAGTCGTGCGCGGCATGCGCGCCATGCGAATCACGAGTGGCGTGCGCCGCCGGTGCGTTGTGTTGTGCCATCACAGATGTCCCATCAGGTAGACCACGGTAAACACGCCGATCCAGACCACGTCCAGAAAGTGCCAGAACAGCGACAGGCACATCAGGCGCTTGCTGAGCGTCGGGGTGATGCCCTTCTTGCCCAGCTGCCACATCAGCACGATCATCCACAGCATGCCGCTGGCGACGTGCAGGCCGTGGGTGCCGACCAGCGTGAAGAACGACGACAGGAACGCGCTGCGGCCCGGGCCGGCGCCTTCGGCGATCAGGTGGTGGAACTCGTTGATTTCCATCGCCATGAACGCCGCGCCCAGCAGGAACGTCACGCCGAGCCAGGTCTGCACGTGCTTGAGGCTGCGGTTCTGCAGCGAGATCATCGCCATGCCGTACGTGATCGAGGAGAACAGCAGGATGAAGGTCTCCACCAGCACGTAGTTGAGCTCGAACAGCTCCTTCGCCGACGGCCCGCCCGCCAGCTCGCCGCGCAGCACGGCGAAGGTGGCGAACAGCCCGGCGAAGATGATGCAGTCGCTCATCAGGTAGATCCAGAAGCCATACACCGTATTGGCACTGGTATCGTGGTGCGCATGGTCATGCGCGTCGGCGTGGGCCGAGGCTCCGGCCTGCGCGGGGATGCGGTCTAGGACTTGAGTCGACATGGTTCTTAGGCCTGCGAAGCAATGCGCTGCAGATGGCGCGTTTCGATCTGCTCGACCTCGGTGGCCGGCACGTAGTAGTCGATATGGTCGTCGTTGCTGCGGTGGATAAACGCCCACACCATGCCCACCAGGCCAACGATGGCCATCCACCAGATATGCCAGGTCAGGGCAAAGCCGAACACCAGGCTGAAGGCGCCGATGATGAAGCCCGCGCCCGTGTTCTTGGGCATGTGGATCTTCTCGTAGCCTTCGGTCGGCAGGGTCTCGCCGCGGGCCTTCATGTCGGCGAACGCGTCCAGGTCACGCACCACCGGTGTGTGCGCGAAGTTGTAGAACGGCGGCGGCGACGAAGTGGCCCACTCCAGGGTACGGCCGCCCCACGGATCGCCGGTCACGTCTGCCAGCTTCTTGCGGTCGCGGATCGACACGACGATCTGCAGCACCTGGAAGAAGATGCCCAGCGCCACGAACACCACGCCCACCACGGCCAGGTACAGCCACGGCGTCCAGGCCGGGTTGTCGGTGTGGTTCAGTCGGCGGGTCATGCCCATCAGGCCCAGCACGTACAGCGGCATGAAGGCGAAGTAGAAGCCGACCAGCCAGCACCAGAAGGCGCACTTGCCCAGGCGCTCGTTCAGCGTGAAGCCGAACGCCTTCGGCCACCAGTAGGTGATGCCGGCCAGGTAGCCGAACAGCACGCCGCCGATGATCACGTTGTGGAAGTGGGCGATCAGGAACAGGCTGTTGTGCAGCACGAAGTCTGCAGCCGGCACGGCCATCAGCACGCCGGTCATGCCACCGATCACGAAGGTGATCATGAAGCCCAGCGTCCACAGCACCGGCGAGGTCATCTGGACCCGGCCGCGGTACATGGTGAACAGCCAGTTGAAGATCTTCACCCCGGTCGGGATGGAGATGATCATGGTCGTGATGCCGAAGAACGCGTTGACGTTGGCGCCCGAGCCCATCGTGAAGAAGTGGTGCAGCCACACGATGAACGACAGCACCATGATCGCGGCGGTCGCGTACACCATGCCCTTGTAGCCGAACAGCTTCTTGCCCGAGAACGTGGAGATGACTTCAGAGAAGATACCGAACGCCGGCAGGATCAGGATGTACACCTCGGGGTGGCCCCAGATCCAGATCAGGTTCACGTACATCATGGCGTTGCCGCCACCGTCGTTCGTGAAGAAGTGGGTGCCGATGTAGCGGTCCAGGCCCAGCAGCGCCAGCGTCACGGTCAGCACCGGGAAGGCGGCCACGATCAGCACGTTGGTGCACAGCGCGGTCCAGGTGAACACCGGCATGCGCATCAGGGTCATGCCCGGGGCGCGCATGCGCAGGATCGTCACCAGGAAGTTCACGCCGGTCAGCAGCGTGCCCAGGCCCGAGATCTGCAAGCTCCAGAGGTAATAGTCCACCCCCACGCCAGGGCTGTAATCCAGGCCCGACAGCGGCGGGTAGGCCAGCCAGCCGGTCTTGGCGAATTCACCGACGCCCAGCGAGACGTTGACCAGCATGGCGCCCGCCACGAACAGCCAGAACGACAGCGTGTTCAGGAACGGGAAGGCCACGTCGCGCGCGCCGATCTGCAGCGGCACGACCAGGTTCATCAGGCCGGTCATCAGCGGCATGGCCACGAAGAAGATCATGATCACGCCGTGGGCGGTGAAGATCTGGTCGTAGTGCTCGGGCGGCAGCACGCCGGTGGCGCCATTGGTGGCGAGCGCCAGCTGGGTACGCATCATGACCGCGTCGGCAAAGCCGCGCAGCAGCATGATCAGGGCGACCAGGCAGTACATCACGCCGATCTTCTTGTGATCGACTGACGTGAACCACTCGTTCCAGAGATAGCCCCACTTCTTGAAATATGTGATCGCGCCTAGCAGCGCGGCACCGCCCAGGGCGACGCCGGCCAGCACGACCATGATGATCGGCTCATGAAACGGAATCGCCGACAAACTCAACTTGCCAAACATCATTGCTCCCAGGATTACGCGCCCGCCGGCAGCTTGGCCGGCGTGGTCATCGACAGCTGCTCTTCACCGAGGGTATTGCGCGACGTGCAGATCGGGCCGCCCTTGAAACCCTTGTCGGCAACCGCAGTGCCGCTGTGGTCCATGTACTTGTGCAGGATGTTGTGGAAGAGCTGGTCTTCCACCTTGCCGTAGTACGTGACCGGCTCCCTCTCGCTGGGTTGTGCCAGCGTCTTGTAGCCTTCAACGCCCAGTTCGGTCGACGAGGCGCGGACCTTGGCGACCCACTCGTCGAACTCGTAGTTCGACATGGCGACCGCCTTGAACTTCATGCCCGAGAAGCCGCCGCCGCTGTAGTTGGCGGACACGCCGTCATACGAGCCGGCATGGTTGGCGATCAGGTGCAGCTTGGTCTCCATCCCTGCCATGGCATACACCTGGCTGCCCAGTTGCGGGATGAAGAACGAATTCATGATCGAATCCGAGGTGATCTTGAAGTTCACCGGGGTGTCGACCGGGAACGCGATCTGGTTGACGGTCGCGATCTTCAGTTCCGGATAGATGAACAGCCACTTCCAGTTCAGCGCCACCACCTCGACGGTGACCGGCTTCTTGTTCGATTCCAGCGGCTTGTACGGGTCCAGGTCGTGCGAGGACTTCCAGGTGATGATGCCCAGCGCGATGATGATCAGGCACGGGATCAGCCACACCACCACTTCGATCGCGGTCGAGTGCGACCAGTCCGGCTCGTAGCGCGCCTTGGTATTGGACGCGCGGTACTTCCAGGCGAACACCAGCGTGAGCACGATCACCGGCACCACCACCAGCAGCATGAGCCAGGTGGCGATCAGGATGATGTTCTTGATATCGACGCCAACCTGCCCTTTCGGGTCGAGCAGCGTCATGTTGCAGCCGGCCAGCAGGAGCAGGCCGAGGCAGGGCAGGAACCGCGTCCAACGCGGCAGTATTGGTTTCTTCATGTCACGACTGGTTTGGTTACACCGCGCTTTGGGCAAAAGCGTGGCTAAACCGCCTGATGCTCGCGCAAGAGGCGTGGGGCTATGGGAAAACCGGAAGGACGTGTCCTTAGCTGGCGTTGCGGTCGGGCGGCGAATCTAACGCCGGAGGACCATGCGGCCTTGCAACGCCATGAACACGGAAGGACAACTGACTGCGCGCGCTGCAGGCCCTGTGGACCTTGCCGGCGCTGCGGCACCTGGTGGCCGAAACCGCGAACGGTCCCGGCTCAGTACAGCGGCCGGGTAGCGTTGGAATACGAGGTTTTTGCACTTCCCGACGGACTTGCCTTCAGCAACCTGGTGGCAAGCGCGGTTTTCGGCCGGGGAGCGCAACACGTAAAACATCGTGGGCGCGAATGTACCGCAACGCAACATTGAGGGTAAACCCAACGCCACAGAACACAGAGTTCAGATAAACGGACAATCATGTGCTGTCGCCGCATCGCAGCATTTGATTGCCGTCAAGATCACAATTTCGCCTATAAATATGCACAAAGCCGCGCATTGGCGCGGCTTTGTGGGTGCGACGTTTTCGTGTGGCATATTGTCGCAGTGCGTCAGAACCTTTGTCGCAGCTCAACGCCACGCGGCCGTTTGCCGATCATCCGTAGCGGCGGGAAATCGACTCCGCGACACATACCGGACGCTCGCTGCCCTCGCGCTCTATCGTCACCTCCCAGGTGGACTGGGCACCCGCCAGCTCCGGCGACTTGGGCAGCGGATCGAGCCGTTCGACCTTCAGCAGCTTGATTCGTGCCCGCAATTTGCTGCCCACCGGCACGGGCGCGGTGAAGCGCACGCGGTTCAGGCCATAGTTGACGCCGATCTTCGACGGCATGTGCAGCGCGTTGTGCATGAACTTGGGCAGCAGCGACAGCGTCAGGAAGCCATGGGCGATCGGGGCGCCATAGGGCGACTCCTTCTTGGCGCGCTCCACGTCGACGTGGATCCACTGGTGGTCGCCGGTAGCCTCGGCAAACTGGTTGACCTGCTGCTGGGTCACCTCCATCCAGTCGCTGACCGCGACTTCCTGCCCTTGCAGGCCTTCCAGCTCTTCCAGCGTTGCGATGGTACGCATTTCGGTTGTCTCCTCGATGGGTGGGTGGATGTGTCGTTATGCGGGGCGGCGGCCGTACATGCCCATGCCCTTGACGGTGCAGACCAGTTCGCCGCGCTGGTTGGTGGCTTCCCACTGGGTATGCACGATGCCGCGGTCCGGCTTCGATTGCGAGGCTCGCGTGTCCAGCACGTTGAGCACCACGGTCAGCGTGTCGCCGGCATAGACCGGCTTGATCCAGCGGATCTCGTCCACGCCGGGCGAGCCCATGCTGGCCGACTTGCCGGTGGTGCTCAGCACCAGCAGGCGCATCATGATCGAGCAGGTCATCCAGCCGCTCGAGATCAGCCCCCCGTAGATGCTCTTGGCAGCCGCTTCCTTGTCGATATGGAACGGCTGCGGGTCGTATTGGCGGGCAAAGGCGAGGAGTTCTTCCTCGGTGACGACGTAGGAGCCCAGTTCGCGGCGGCTGCCGACCTCAAAGTCCTCGAAATACAGCATTGCTTGTCTCTCCGTAATTGTTAGCCTGGGATGGCGACGGCCTTGTCCCGACGATGATCGCATGCATGCCAGGGCTCAGCGTCCGTATTTGCCGAACCCGTCCCTAACAGCGCGCAAAGAAAAAAACCGCGCCTGGGAATACGGCGCGGTTTTGACTGGCATGGCAGACGAGAGGATCAGGCTGCTTCCTGGAACCCCGGCTGGGCGGCAAACCGGCCCAGGTGGTGATCCACGTCACCGAAGGTGGTGTTGATCAGCGTCAGGCGCTTGAACATGTGCGCGGCCGGCAGTTCGTTGGTCACGCCCATGCCCCCGTGGATCTGCACCGCTTCCTGGCCGACCGTGCGCGCTGCCTGCCCCACGCGCGCCTTGGCGGCGGAAACGTAGCGGCGGCGCTCTTCCGGCGTGGCCTCTTCAAAACGGGCAGCGGCCAGCAGCGTGATCGAACGCGACTGCTCGGCATGGATGAACATCTCGACCATGCGATGCTGCAGCGCCTGGAAGCGTGCGATCGGCTGGCCGAACTGCTGGCGCGTCTTGGCGTATTCCAGCGTGGCTGCGTTGAGCGTGTCCATCACGCCCACGGCCTCGGCGCACAGCAGCACCGCGGCATAGTCGGCCACCTGCTCGACCAGCGCGAAGCCCTTGCCGGCCTCGCCCAGCAGTTGCGCCGGCGCGTCCTGGAACGTGATGTCGGCCGCGCGCAGGTTGTCGATGGTGCGATAGTCCTTGATGCTGACACCGGCGCCCTTGGCATCCACCAGGAACAGCGAGATGCCATCCTGGTCGGCATCGCCGCCGCTGCTGCGCGCCGACACGATCAGCTTGTCGGCCTGGCCGCCGTGCAGCACCACGGTCTTGCGGCCGTTGAGCTTGCCGTCGCGGGCTGTAACGCGCACGTTGTTCAGCTCATAGCGCGCCTGCGGCTCGTTGAAGGCCACGGCCAGCTTCAGCTCGCCGCCGGCGACCTGCTCCAGCAGCGCGTCCTGGCCGCCGGCCAGGCCCAGTGCGTAGGCACCCACCACGGTGGCCAGGTACGGCTCGACCACCAGGCCACGGCCCAGCTCCTGCTGCACCACCATCATGTCGAGCGCCTTGCCCGAGAAGCCACCCTGCGCTTCCGGCACCGGCAGCGCGGTCAGGCCGAGCTCGACCAGCGAGCCCCACGCGGATTCGCCATAGCCGGCGGCGCTTTCGTAGTTCTTCTTGCGGTCCTCGAAACCGTAGTCTTTCTCGACAAAACGGCGGACGGCGTCGGCCAGTTGCTTCTGTTCGTCGCTGAGATTGAAGTTCATGTTACCTATCTCCTTCCTGTCCTCACAGCCCCAGAATCATCTGGCTGATGATGTTCTTCTGAATTTCGTTGGACCCGCCGTAGATGGAGGTCTTGCGATAGTTGAAGTAGTACGCGGACAGCGGCGCGGCGTCGTCGTAGCCGGTCACCGCATGCTCGGTCTCGCACTCCAGGTAGGCCGTGTCGAACGGCTGGGCGTACGGGCCGACGGCCTCGACCATCAACTCGGTCAGCAGCTGCTGGATCTCGGTGCCCTTGATCTTGAGCATCGACGCCTCGGGACCGGGGCCCTTGCCGGCGGCTTCGCTCGACACCACGCGCAGCACCGTGATCTCCAGCGCCATCAGTTCGATTTCCAGCGCGGCCACCTTGGCGCCGAACACCGGATCCTCCAGCAGCGGCTTGCCGTTCTTCTGCTGCTGGCGCGCCACGCGCTTCAGGAAGCCCAGCTCGCGCTTGGAGTTGCCCACGCGGGCAATGCCGGTACGCTCGTGGCCGAGCAGGTACTTGGCGTAGGTCCAGCCCTTGTTCTCTTCGCCGACGCGGTTCTCGACCGGCACCTTGACGTTGTCGAAGAAGACCTCGTTCACTTCATGCTCTTCGTCCAGCATGATGATCGGGCGCACGGTGATGCCCGGGGTCTTCATGTCGATCAGCAGGAACGAGATGCCTTCCTGCTTCTTGGCTTCCGGATCGGTGCGGACCAGGCAGAAGATCATGTCGGCGTGCTGGCCGAGCGTGGTCCAGGTCTTCTGGCCGTTGACGATGTAGTGCTTGCCGTCCGAAGTCAGCTCGGCGCGGGTCTTCAGCGAGGCCAGGTCCGAACCCGAGCCCGGCTCCGAATAGCCCTGGCACCACCAGTCGGTGCAGTCCAGGATGCGCGGCAGGTAGTACGACTTCTGCTGCTCGTTGCCGTACTTCATGATCACGGGCGCAACCATGGCCACGCCGAACGGCAGCACGCCGGGCGCGCCGACGCGGGCATTCTCTTCGTCCCAGATATGGCGCTGGGTGGCGTTCCAGCCGGTGCCGCCGAATTGGACGGGCCAGTGCGGCGCCGACCAGCCCTTGCCGGCGAGGATCTTGTGCCAGCGCACCAGGTCGTCGCGGTTCGGACGGCGGTGGTTGAGAATCTTGCTGCGGATGTCCGCCGGCAAGTTGGCTTCGAGCCAGCTACGCACTTCCTCGCGGAAGGCGTTGTCGGACGCCGAGTAGTTGAGATCCATGCCCGTCTCCATGATGGTGCCGGCATCGTCTCAGGCTGCCGGCGGTTTGTTCTGCCTTGCGCGTCATGCGCCGACAGCAACGGGCACAGGACGCAATTCAGTGAGCCGTCTGCTTCAGCGCATCCGGCACGATAAGCGGGAAAGTCTCGATGCCCTCCTCGGCCAGCGCCTGCACTTCCTCCGGCGAAGCCGAGCCGCGGATTCCGCGTTCCGGCGCTTCATCGTAGTGCATGCGCCTCGCCTCCTCGGCAAAGCGGTCGCCAACGTCCTCGGTCTGGGCCAGCACCTGCTTCACTGCCTTCATGTACAGCGCTTGCAGTGCCGCCGGTGCCGCGGCGGTTGCCGCTGGCTGCGCCGGCTTGCCAGCCGCCTTCGGCGCGGTCGCGCCTGACAGGTTCAGGCGCGGCGCGCTGGGCAGCCGCGTCACGGCATGGTCGCCACAGACCGGGCATTGGACGAGGTCGCGCGCGATTTGCGACTGCGCTTCTTCCTCCGAGGCAAACCAGCCCTCGAAACGATGGTCATGCGCGCAGCGCAGGTCGAGCACCTTCATGATCTTTCCAGCCCGTCAAAAGCTATATTATCCGCGAATCGAAATTTTGTGAACGGTCGTGCTAAATTTTTTCGAACGACCGTTCGTAGAACGAACATGCGGTGTTCAGCACATACGTTTATCGCCCCACAACCAGCTTAGCGCAGTGCGCGCCCCGCTGCCGGAGCGAGTCAGCCCGGCACCGTTTGCTCGCCCGGCTGCCACGCGCCGGAAACGATTTTCTCCAGCCAGAACGCGCCGATGATGGTCTTCACATCGCTGATGCGGCCGCTGCGCACCCAGTCGATCACCTGCCCCACCGGCGCGATGAACGTCTCCAGGAACTCGCCATCGTCCAGCTGCGCCTCGCCGTGCGTCAGGTCGCGCGCCAGGAAGACGTCGATGAATTCGGTCGAGTAGGAGATGACCGGGTGGATGCGAGTCAGGTAGTCCCAGCGCCGGGCCGTATAGCCGGTCTCTTCCTGCAGCTCGCGCTCGCCGCAGCGTTGCGCGCCCTCTTGCGGGTCGAGCTTGCCGGCCGGGAATTCCAGCATGACTTCGCCGACCGGATAGCGGAACTGCCGTTCCATCAGGACGGTGCCATCGTCGAACAACGGGATCATCATCACCGCGCCCGGATGCACGATGTACTCGCGCCCGGTCTGCTTGCCATCGGGCAGGCGGACGATGTCTTGCTTCAGGGTGAGGAATTTGCCGCGATGGACCGTGGCCGAGGCGACGCAGACTTCCTTCAGTGCGTCGTCGTTCGCGGTGTGGCCGGCGGGGTCGGCGAGAGACTGGGTGCCGCGTTGGATCTTGTCGGTCATGAACGCTCCGGATCAGGCAGGCCCGGCGCCGACAAGACCGGCTTCAGGCCGTGCGGTGTTTGACGAGGTATTGCCAGGTGAAGCCCGGGAAGGCGAACACCAGCATCATGCAGGCGGTGATGGCGTAGAACTGCCAGCCCTGCGGGAAGGCATTGCCGAGGCTGGCCTCGACCGCGAAACCGGCGGCACCGGCCACCGCGTACCAGACGATCAGCTCCAGCAGGCGCAGCCACAGCGGCTTGCGCGCCCACCGGAGCGGGATCGCCATGAACAGGCGCTGGTTCACAAACGGCAGGTTTGCACTGATCAGTGCCAGCAGTATGACAAACCAGCCGCTTGCGGATGCGCTCATGGACGTTGGCCGATCAGGAGCCCAGGGTCGAGCGGATGGCCTGGTAGCACAGGTTCATCAGCGCGGCCGGGAAGAAGCCCAGCACGATCACGGCGGCGCCGTTCAGCGTCAGCATCGAGCGCAGGCCGGCGGTCGCTTCCAGCTGCTCTTCGCCAGCCGGCTCATCGAAGTACATCAGCTTGACGATGCGCAGGTAGTAGAACGCGCCGATCAGCGAGAACATCACCGCCACCACGGCCAGCCAGCTCATGCCAGCCTTGATTACCGCGTCCAGCACGGCCAGCTTGGCGTAGAAGCCCACGGTCGGCGGGATGCCGGCCAGCGAGAACATCATCACCAGCATCAGGAAGGCGAACCACGGGTTGCGGCGCGACATGCCCTTCAGGTCTTCCAGCGTCTCGGCCTCGAAGCCCTTGGTGGTGCGCAGCAGGATGATGCCGAAGGTGCCCAGCGTGGTCAGCAGGTAGGTCACCGAATAGAACATCGCCGAGCTGTACGCATCGGCGGCGCCGTCAGCCTTGTTGGCCACCACGCCCGACAGCAGGCCCAGCAGCACGAAGCCCATGTGCGAAATGGTCGAGTACGCCAGCATCCGCTTCAGGTTAGACTGGACGATGGCGGTCAGGTTGCCGATCGCCAGCGACACGATCGACAGCACCACCAGCATCATCTGCCAGTCATTGGCCAGCGGCAGCAGGCCTTCCACCAGCACGCGGATAAACAGCGCGAACGCGGCAACCTTCGGGCCGCCCGCGATCAGCAGCGTCACCGCGGTCGGCGAACCCTGGTAGATATCCGGGATCCACATGTGGAACGGCGCGGCGCCCAGCTTGAACGACAGGCCGGCGACGATGAACACCACGCCAAAGGCCAGCATCGTGGTATTGACGCGGCCCGACTCGACCACGCGGAACACCTCGCCCAGGTTCAGCGAACCGGTGGCGCCGTACATCATCGAGATGCCGTACAGCAGGAAGCCCGAAGCCAGCGCGCCCAGCACGAAATACTTCATGGCCGATTCCGAGGTCACGCGCGATTCACGGCGCAGCGCCACCAGCGCGTACGACGACAGCGACAGCAGTTCCAGGCCCAGGTACAGGGTCAGGAAGTTGTTGCCGGTGATCATCACGATCTGGCCGCCGAGCGTGAACAGCGCGAGCTGGTAGAACTCGCCGGCGAACATGTTGCGATCGGCCAGGTAGCTGCGCGTATAGACCAGCGTGACAAACAGGCCGGCGGCGCAGAACGCCGACAGCACGTTGGCCATCGGGTCGATCACCACCAGGTTGGAGAACGCGTAGTGCGTCTCGCCGCTGGCGGCGTTCAGGCCGAACCATACGGTCAGCACCAGGGTGGTCAGCAGCGACAGCGGATAGGCCACGCTCTGCTTGCCCCTGCCGCGTGCAAGGTCGATCCAGTTGACCGCGCCAATGGCGATCGCCAGGAAAATAATCGGCGCCACGGGGGCGAGTGTCGAGGACGGTTGCATAATGATTTCTCTCCCCGCTTACAGCTTGGACTGCGCCGCGTGCTGCAGCAGGTTGACCACGGACGGGTGCATCGCGTCGGTAAAGGGCTTCGGGTGCAGGCCCATATACAGCGTCATGATGGCCAGCAGGCCGAGCATGACGAACTCACGCTTGTTCAGGTCGACCAGCTCGCGCACGTGCTGGTGCACGACGTCGCCGAAGATCACGCGCTTGACCATCCACAGCGAATAGGCAGCGCCGAAGATCAGGGCGGTGGCAGCCAGCAGGCCGATCCAGAAGTTGAACTTGACGGCGCCCAGGATCACCATGAATTCACCGACGAAGCCCGAGGTAGCCGGCAGGCCGCAGTTGGCCATCGCGAAGAACACAGACAGCGCGGCGAACTTCGGCATGGTGTTCACCACGCCGCCGTAGTCGGCGATCTGGCGGGAGTGCACGCGGTCATACAGCACGCCGATGCAAAGGAACATGGCGCCCGAGATAAAGCCGTGCGAGATCATCTGGATGATGCCGCCTTCGACGCCGATATCGCTGAAGATGAAGAAGCCCAGCGTGACGAAGCCCATGTGGGCGATCGACGAGTACGCCACCAGTTTCTTCATGTCGGCCTGCACCAGCGCCACCAGGCCAATGTAGATCACGGCGATCAGCGAGATCGTGATGATGAACGGAGCCAGGTAGTGGCTCGCGTCAGGCGCGATCGGCAGCGAGAACCGCAGGAAGCCGTAGGCGCCCAGCTTCAGCATGATGGCGGCCAGCACCACCGAACCGCCGGTCGGCGCTTCCACGTGGGCGTCGGGCAGCCAGGTGTGCACCGGCCACATCGGCACCTTGACCGCGAAGGCGACGAAGAAGGCAATGAAGATCGCGATCTGCTCGTTCATCGACAGCTTGGCCTGGTGCCATTGCAGGATGTCGAACGTGCCGGTCTTGTTGTACAGGTACAGCAGCGCGACCAGGGTCAGCAGCGAGCCCAGCAGCGTGTACAGGAAGAACTTGAAGGCCGCGTACACACGGTTCGCGCCGCCCCAGACGCCGATGATGATGTACATCGGGATCAGCGTGGCTTCGAAGAACACGTAGAAGAGCATGCCGTCGAGCGCGCAGAACACGCCGACCATCAAGCCGGACAGGATCAGGAACGAGGCCATGTACTCGGCCACGCGCTCGGTGATCACTTCCCAGGCCGAGATCACCACGATCACCGTGATGAATGCGGTCAGCACCACGAACCACATCGAGATACCGTCGACGCCCAGCAGGTAATGGATGTTGAAGCGCTCGATCCAGTTCGCCTTTTCGATGAACTGCATCGCCGCGCTGGCGCGGTCGAAGTGGAATACCAGCGGCAGCGTCACGACGAAGCTGGCGATCGAGCCGAACAGCGACATCCACCGCACGAAGCCCGGGCTGCGGTCCGAGCCGAAGGCCAGGATCAGCAGGCCGAAAAAGACAGGCAGCCAGATTGAGAAAGACAGAACCATTTCTATGTTTTCCTTACTTGGTGCCTATCACTTGGTGCCGATCACACCGGTGACCGTCAGCGTCAGCAGCACCAGCATGCCGACGATCATCGCAAATGCGTAGTGGTAGATATAGCCCGACTGCAGGTAGCGGCTGGCCGAAGCGAACGAAGCCACCACACGCGCCGCGCCGTTGACGAACAGGCCGTCGATCACGCTCTGGTCGCCGCCCTTCCACAGGCCGGTACCGAGCAGGCGTGCGCCGCGGGCGAACACGGCCTGGTTGATGGCGTCCATGTAGTACTTGTTGTCGAGCAGCTTGTACAGGCCCGAGAAGCGGTTCGCGATAGCCTCGGGGATATCCGGGCGCTTCATGTAGAAGAACCACGACAGCACGACACCGGCAATGGCCAGCCACAGCACGGGCGTGGTCAGCGAGTGCAGCGCCATCGGCACCCAGCCGTGGAAGGCTTCCTTCAGCTCGGCCATGGCGTGGTGGTTCTCGCCGACGAAGATCACGTCCTTGAACGCGACGCCCATCTTGAAGAAGTTGCCGAACAGCATCGGCTCGATCGCGATGGCGCCGATGATCACCGACGGAATCGCCAGCAGCACCAGCGGCAGCGTCACCACCCACGGCGACTCGTGCGGCTTCTCGCCGGCGGACAGGCCATGGTGGTGGTCGAGCGAGACTTCCTCGTCCTCGTGGTCGCCCTCATGGTGCTGGTGCGCATGGTTCTGGCCCCAGCGCTCCTTGCCGTGGAAGACCAGGAAGTACATGCGGAACGAGTAGAACGCGGTCACAAACACGCCAGCCAGCACGGCGTAGTAGGCAAAGCCCGAACCGGCGATATGCGACTCGGCCACGGCCTCGATGATCGAGTCCTTGGAGTAGAAGCCCGCGAAGAACGGCGTGCCGATCAGCGCCAGCGAACCCACCAGCGAGGTGATCCAGGTGATCGGCATGTACTTGCGCAGGCCGCCCATGTTGCGGATGTCCTGGTCGTGGTGCATGCCGATGATGACCGAGCCCGCGCCCAGGAACAGCAGCGCCTTGAAGAAGGCGTGGGTCATCAGGTGGAACACGGCCACCGAATAGGCCGACGCACCCAGCGCCACGGTCATGTAGCCCAGCTGCGACAGCGTCGAGTAAGCGACCACGCGCTTGATGTCGTTCTGGATGATGCCCAGGAAGCCCATGAACAGCGCGGTGATGGCGCCGATCACCAGCACGAACGACAGCGCGGCGTCCGACAGCTCGAACAGCGGCGACATGCGCGCGACCATGAAGATGCCGGCCGTCACCATCGTTGCCGCGTGGATCAGTGCGGAAATCGGGGTCGGGCCTTCCATCGAGTCAGGCAGCCAGACGTGCAGCGGGAACTGCGCCGACTTGCCCATCGCGCCGATGAACAGGCAGATGCACGCGACGGTGATCATCATCCAGTCGGTGCCCGGGAAAACCACGGTAGCCAGCTGGTCACGCGCGGCGAATACTTCGGTGTAGTTCATGCTGCCGCTGTAGGCCAGCAGCAGGCCGATGCCCAGGATAAAGCCGAAGTCACCGACACGGTTGACCAGGAACGCCTTCAGGTTGGCGAAGATCGCGGTCGGGCGCGTGTACCAGAAGCCGATCAGCAGGTACGACACCAGGCCCACCGCTTCCCAGCCGAAGAACAGCTGCAGGAAGTTGTTGCTCATCACCAGCATCAGCATCGAGAAGGTGAAGAGCGAGATGTAGGCAAAGAAGCGGTTGTAGCCGGGGTCTCCGTCCATGTAGCCGACGGTGTAGATATGCACCATCAGCGAGACGAAGGTCACCACGACCATCATCATCGCGGTCAGCGAGTCGACCAGGAAGCCGACCTCCATCTTCAGGTCGCCGATGGCCATCCACTCGTACACGGTGCCGTTGTAGCCGGCGCCGTTCATCACGTCGAGCAGCACCATCACCGACAGCACGAAGGAAATGGCCACGCCCAGGATGGTCGAGGTGTGGGCCACGATCCGGCCGCCGCGCGACTCCGAGGAAAACAGGCCAAAGAACTTGGTACCGAACAGGCCGGCGATCGCTGAGCCGGCTAGCGGCGCCAGCGCGATCGCGAGCAGCAGGTTGGGGTTGAGCGTGGTTGCCATAGGACGCTTATTGGTGTGCGGTCGGTGAGTCTTGGTTATCTGCGTAGTGCGGCACGGATCAGTACTTCAGGGTGTCCATGTCGTCCACGTTGATCGTATCCAGGTTGCGGAACAGCACGACCAGGATTGCCAGACCGATTGCCGACTCGGCGGCGGCCACCGTAAGGATGAAGAAAACGAAAACCTGACCAGCCAGGTCGCCCAGGTAATGCGAGAAGGCGACGAAGTTGATGTTCACCGCAAGCAGCATCAGTTCGATCGCCATCAGCAGCACGATCACGTTCTTGCGGTTCAGGAAGATGCCGACGATGCTGATCGCAAACAGGATCGCACCGAGCACGAGGAAGTGGGCGAGAGAGAGCACAGCGTTTCTCCGGGCTTTAGTTCTTATTGGCGGCAGCCGCGGCTTCCGTCTGCGGGTTCTGGACATCGGCCTGCATCGGCACCAGGCGCACGCGCTCGTCGCGGCGGGTACGCAGCTGCGCCGATACGTCCTGGGCCTTGGTGTCCTTGCGGCGGCGCAGGGTCAGCGCCACGGCGGCGATGATGGCCACCAGCAGGATGATGCCGGCCACTTCGAAGGCGTAGATGTAGTCGGTGTAGATCAGCTTGCCGAGCGCGGCGCTGTTCGAGTAGCCCGGCTCCTGCGAACCGCTGGCGGCCACCGGCGTGGTGGTGCCGATGAAGTTGCGCACCAGCACGATCGCCATCTCGGCGATGATCAGCGCGCCCACCACCGAGGCCATCGGCACGTAGGTCCAGAAATCGCGGCGCAGGTGCTCGATGTCGATATCGATCATCATCACCACGAACAGGAACAGCACCATCACCGCGCCGACATAGACCAGCACCAGCAGGATGGCGAGGAATTCCGCCTTGAGCAGCATCCAGATCGCGGCTGCCGTGAAGAACGACAGCACGAGGAACAGTGCGGAATGCACCGGGTTCTTCGCAGTGATGACTTTCAGTGCGGAGAGCACCAGCACCAGCGCAAAGACATAGAAGATGGTGGTCGTGAGTTCCATGGTTCCTATCGGATCCTCTCAGGGCCGTCCGGCACAAGCCTTCCCCTTCGGGTGGCCCGCTCCTGCGGCATCCTTGCTTTGGCCCCTCGCATTGAAGGGACCGTATTCAAATTCGGTGGCAGAAGCAGCCAGGTCTGTTACTGGTGGCCGCCCTGCCGTTTGGCGCATGCGCCGGTCAGCGATACTTGGCGTCGGCAGCCTTGGCCGCCGCGATCTGCGGCTCGTAGCGGTCGCCCACTGCCAGCAGCATGTCCTTGGTGAAGTACAGGTCGCCGCGCTTCTCGCCGTGGTACTCCAGGATCTGCGTTTCCACGATGGCGTCGACCGGGCAGGCCTCTTCGCAGAAACCGCAGAAGATGCACTTGGTCAGGTCGATGTCGTAGCGGGTGGTGCGGCGCGTGCCATCGTTGCGCACGTCCGACTCGATGGTGATGGCCAGCGCCGGGCACACCGCTTCACACAGCTTGCAGGCAATGCAGCGCTCTTCGCCGTTCGGATAGCGGCGCAGCGCGTGCAGGCCACGGAAGCGCGGCGAGATCGGCGTTTTCTCTTCCGGGAACTGGACAGTGATCTTGCGCGCGAAGAGATAGCGGCCGGTCACGGCCATGCCCTTGAAGAGTTCCTTCAGGAGCAGGCTGTTGAAGAAGTCCTTGATGGCGAGCAGCATGACGATTGCTTCCTAGTATTTCCAAACGGTGCGTGCCGCGGCACGCACTGTCCTTTGGCCGTTCAATGCCAGATGTTCCAGGGCGACTTGATCCAGATCGCCACGATGATCAGCCACGCCACGGTCAGCGGAATGAACACCTTCCAGCCCAGGCGCATGATCTGGTCATAGCGGTAGCGCGGGAACGAGGCGCGGAGCCAGATAAAGACCGACAGCAGCAGGAAAACCTTGATCAACAGCCAGAAGAAGCCGGGGACCGCGTTGGTGATCACGCTCGAGAACGGAGGTGCCCAGCCGCCCAGGAACATCAACGAGGTCATCGCCGAGATGATGATCATGTTGATGTATTCGGCCAGGAAGAACAGCGCGAAGCCCATGCCCGAATATTCGATCATGTGGCCGGCCACGATCTCCGACTCGCCTTCCACCACGTCGAACGGGTGGCGGTTGGTTTCGGCCACGCCCGAGATGAAGTAGACACCGAACATCGGCAGCAGCGGCAGCCAGTTCCACGACAGGATGTTGATGCCCATGTCGGCGAAGTAGCCGGTGTTCTGGCCGTTGACGATGGCCGACAGGTTCAGGCTGCCGGCAACCATCAGCACCGTCACCAGCGCGAAGCCCATGGCGATTTCATACGACACCATCTGTGCCGCGGCACGCATGGCGCCGATAAAGGCGTACTTGGAGTTCGAGGCCCAGCCGGCCAGGATCACGCCGTAGACGCCGACCGAGCTGATCGCCATCACGTACAGCAGGCCGGCGTTGACGTCCGCCATCACCACATCGGCCTGGAACGGAATCACGGCCCAGACCGCGACGGCAGGCATCAGCACCATCAGCGGCGCGATCAGGTACATGCCGCGGCTGACCTGCGTCGGCATCATGACTTCCTTGAGCAGCAGCTTCAGCACGTCGGCGATCGGCTGCAGCAGGCCGAGCGGGCCGACGCGGTTCGGGCCCAGACGCACGTGCATCCAGCCGATCAGCTTGCGCTCCCACAGGATCAGGTAAGCCACGCACAGCAGCAGGGGCACCACGATCAGCACGGCGCGGATCAGGATCCACAGCGGCGTCCAGTACGCGCCCAGTACGCCCTGCCCTTGCGAGGTAATCCAGTCAATCATGTCTTCTTCTCGCTCTTGTTCTTACGCCGTGGCCACGGCGCCGGCTTTGGCCGGTGCCAGGTCGATGGCCTTCTCTACGGTGACCGTGCCGAACATGCCGCCCAGGCCCATGGCCGCCGGCGTTGCCGCCGGCACGCGCACGGTGTTAGCCGGCAGCGTGGCTTCGAGCACGGCCGGCAGCACCACGCTGCCCTGCCCTTGCGTGACGCGGACCGGGTCGCCCGACTGGATGCCCAGGCGCGCAAACAGGTCGGCCGGCAGCGCGATCTGCATGGCGCGGCGCGCGGCAGCGGTCAGCTGCAGCGAGTCGGCGCGGCGCACGATCGGGTCGGCGTGGTAGATCGGCACGTCGGCGATGCGTTCGATGCCGTTGGCGGCAGCGGCGGCAACGCGGATCGGCGCGTCGGTGGCATTGTCCAGCTGTGCCTCGACCGGGGCCGACAGCACTTCGGCACGGACCGACTCGGCGGTTTCGTAGTCGAAGCCGGCAACGTCCAGCAGGTTGCCCAGCACGCGCAGCACCTTCCAGCCCGGACGCGACTCGCCCAGTGCGCGAACCACGCCGTTGAAACTCTGTGCCTTGCCTTCGCAGTTGACGAAGGTGCCCGAAGTTTCGGTGAACGGCGCTACCGGCAGGATCACGTCGGCGTACTGCATGGCAGCTTCCGAACGGAACGGCGACAGCACCACCACCGTGTTGGCCTGCGACAGTGCAGCCAGGGCCTTGCCCGGATCGGCGGTGTCGAATTCCGGCTCGGTGTTCAGCAAGATGTAGGCCTTGCGCGGCGTGTCCAGCATTGCCTGCGCGTTGGCGCCGCCTTGCTTCGGCAGCGCGCCGGCGATGTAGCCGCCGACGGTGTTGGCCGCTTCGGTCAGGAAGCCCAGCGTCGCGCCGGTCTCGGTGGCGATCCACTGTGCCAGCGCATGCAGCGCCGAGAACTGCGGATGACGCGCGGCCTCGTTGCCGAGGAACACGGCACGGCGCTCGCCCTGCAGCAGCGCTTCCGCCACCTTGGCGGCGGTGTCGCCACCATCGAAACCATCGGTGCCGGCCGGGGCGGCGACGCCCTTGGCGGCGGCCACGGCACGGGCCACGCCGGCGAGCGCGGCAGTCCAGCCGGACGGCGCCACGTCGATGCGGGTCGCCGGCATCAGCAGGTCTTCACCGCCGGCACCCAGCACGGCCACGCGGGCGCCCTTCTTGGTCGCCTGGCGCAGGCGCGAAGCCAGCAGCGGATGATCCTTGCGCAGCGACGAGCCGATTACCAGCACGCGTTGCAGCGCGGTGACGTCGGCCACCGGCAGGCCGAGCCACGGCGCGCCCTTCAGCGCGGCCGAGAAGTCGGACTGGCGCAGGCGGAAGTCGACGTTGTCGCTGCCCAGGCCACGCACCAGCTTGCCCAGCAGGAACAGTTCTTCCAGCGTGCTGTGCGGGCTGGCCAGCGCGGCGATCTGGTCGGCGCCATGCTCGCGCTTGATGCCAGCCAGGCCATTGGCCACGTATTCCAGCGCGGTCTGCCAGTCGGTTTCCATCCATTCGCCGCCCTGCTTCAGCAGCGGGCGGGTCAGGCGGTCGGCACTGTTCAGGCCTTCATACGAGAAGCGGTCCTTGTCGGAGATCCAGCACTCGTTGATGTCTTCGTTTTCCAGCGGCAGCACGCGCATCACGCGCTGGTTCTTGGTCTGCACCACCAGGTTCGCGCCCAGGCCGTCGTGCGGCGAAACCGACTTGCGGCGGGCCAGTTCCCAGGTGCGGGCCGAGTAGCGGAACGGCTTGCTGGTCAGCGCGCCGACCGGGCACAGGTCGATCATGTTGCCCGACAGTTCCGAGTCAACCGTCTTGCCGACGAAGGTGGTGATCTCCGAGTGCTCGCCGCGGTTGAGCATGCCCAGTTCCATCACGCCGGCCACTTCCTGGCCGAAGCGCACGCAGCGGGTGCAGTGGATGCAGCGGGTCATCTCCTCCATGGAGATCAGCGGGCCCACGTTCTTGTGGAACACCACGCGCTTCTCTTCCTTGTAGCGCGACTCCGAGGCACCGTAGCCCACGGCCAGGTCCTGCAGCTGGCACTCGCCGCCCTGATCGCAGATCGGGCAATCCAGCGGGTGGTTGATCAGCAGGAATTCCATCACGGACTTCTGCGCCTTGACTGCCTTCTCCGAATTGGTGAAGACCTTCATGCCGGGGGTCACCGGCGTGGCGCAGGCAGGCAGCGCCTTCGGGGCCTTCTCGACCTCGACCAGGCACATGCGGCAGTTGGCCGCGATGGACAGTTTGCGGTGGTAGCAGAAGTGCGGGATGTAGGTGCCCAGCTTGCGGGCCGCTTCCATCACCAGGCTGCCCTCAGCAACCTCAACCTTCTTGCCGTCGATCTCTAGTTCAACCATGTTCTGCCACGCTTAGATGTAGGCCGGAACCATGCACTGCTTGTGTTCGACGTGATATTCGAACTCTTTCCAGTAGTGCTTGAGCATGCCGCGGACCGGCATCGCCGCGGCATCGCCGAGCGCGCAGATGGTGCGGCCCATGATGTTTTCCGCGACGTTGTTGAGCAGGTCCAGGTCTTCCTGGCGCCCTTCTCCGTGTTCGATGCGATTGACCATGCGATACAGCCAGCCGGTGCCTTCGCGGCACGGCGTGCACTGCCCGCACGATTCCTCAAAATAGAAGTACGACAGGCGCAGCAGCGAGCGGACCATGCAGCGCGTCTCGTCCATCACGATCACCGCGCCCGAGCCCAGCATCGAGCCGGCCTTGGCGATCGAGTCGTAGTCCATGTCGGACGCCATCATCAGGTCGCCCGGCACCACCGGCGCGGACGAACCGCCCGGGATCACCGCCTTGATGCGCTTGCCGCCGCGCATGCCGCCGGCCAGTTCCAGCAGCTTGGCGAACGGCGTGCCCAGCGGGATCTCGTAGTTGCCGGGACGCTCGACATCGCCGGAGACCGAGAAGATCTTGGTGCCGCCGTTGTTCGGCTTGCCCAGCTTCAGGTAGTTCTCGGGACCGACGGCCAGCAGGAACGGCACCGCGGCGAAGGTCTCAGTGTTGTTGATGGTGGTCGGCTTGCCATACAGGCCGAAGCTGGCCGGGAACGGCGGCTTGAAGCGCGGCTGGCCCTTCTTGCCTTCCAGCGATTCCAGCAGCGCGGTTTCCTCGCCGCAGATGTAGGCGCCATAGCCGTGGTGGGCGTGCAGCTGGAAGCTGAAGCCCGAGCCCAGGATGTTGTCGCCCAGGAAGCCGGCAGCACGCGCCTCTTCGAGGGCTTCCTCGAAGATCTTGTACTCGTTCCAGATCTCGCCGTGGATGTAGTTGTAGCCCACGGTGATGCCCATCGCGTACGCGCCGATGGCCATGCCCTCGATCAGCGAATGCGGGTTGTAGCGGATGATGTCGCGATCCTTGAACGTGCCAGGCTCGCCTTCATCGGTGTTGCAGACCAGGTACTTCTGGCCCGGGAACGTGCGCGGCATGAAGCTCCACTTCAGGCCGGTCGGGAAGCCCGCGCCGCCGCGGCCACGCAGGCCCGAGACCTTGACGTCGGCGATCACCTGCTCGGGCGGGATCTTTTCGGTCAGGATGCGCTTCAGTTGCTGGTAGCCGCCACGCTTGACGTAGTCTTCCAGGTGCCAATTCTTGCCGTCCAGGCCGGCCAGGATCAGCGGCTGGATATGGCGGTCGTGCAGACTGGTCATGTTACTTGCCCCCCTTGGCGGCTTCAGCCTTCAGCTCGTCGACAAGCGCGTCGAGCTTGTTGTCGCTCATGAAGCTGCACATGCGGGTGTTGTTGACGATCATCACCGGCGCGTCGCCGCAAGCGCCCATGCACTCGCCCTCTTTCAGGGTGAAGCAGCCGTCAGCGGTGGTCTCGTTGTAGTCGATCCCGAGCTTGCGCTTCAGGTACTCGCCAGCCCGCTCGCCACCCGACAGGGCGCACGGCAGGTTGGTGCAGACGGCGAGCTTGAATTTGCCCACCGGCTTGGTGTCGTACATGTTGTAGAAGGTCGCCACCTCTTCCACCCACACGGGCGGCATCTCGAGGTAGTTGGCGACGAACTGCATGACTTCGGGGGAAACCCAGCCCACCTCGCCCTGTGCCACGGCAAGCGCCGCCATCACGGCCGACTGCTTCTGGTCGGCCGGATACTTCGCGATCGCGCGATCGATTTCCTTGAGAGCTTCTGCTGATAGCATGGTCATTGCAGTAAAACGGCGGAGGCAGCGCCACTGGGCGTCCATCCGCAGGTTTGCAGCCGTCGCTGCCGTTCCGCCGGCGGGCCTTAGGCCTTGCCGGTCCGCCGCGGGTCTTCCGGGCCGCTCCGCTCGGCGGAGCACCTCGGAAAGCGCCCGGATCGTCGTCCGGGCCGGCGGTCCGTGATTAGCGGTCGATCTCGCCGAAGACGATGTCTTGCGTGCCGATGATCGTTACCGCGTCAGCAATCATGTGTCCCTTGGCCATTTCGTCCAGCGCGGCCAGGTGCGGGAAGCCAGGCGCACGGATCTTCAGGCGGTACGGCTTGTTCGCGCCGTCCGAGATCGCGTAGATGCCGAACTCGCCCTTCGGGTGCTCCACCGCTGCATACGCTTCGCCTTCGGGCACGTGGATGCCTTCAGTGAACAGCTTGAAGTGGTGGATCAGTTCTTCCATGTTGGACTTCATGTCCACGCGCGAGGGCGGCGCCACCTTGTGGTTATCGGTGATCACCGGGCCCGGGTTGCGGCGCAGCCATTCGATGCACTGCCTGATGATGCGGTTGGACTGGCGCATCTCTTCCACGCGCACCAGGTAGCGCGCGTAGCAGTCGCCGCCCACGCCCACCGGCACGTCGAAGTCCATCTTGTCGTAGACCTCGTACGGCTGCTTCTTGCGCAGGTCCCACTCGATGCCCGAGCCGCGCAGCATCGGGCCGGTAAAGCCCATCTGCATCGCACGTTCCGGGCTGACCACGCCGATGTTGACCAGGCGCTGCTTCCAGATCCGGTTGTCGGTCAGCAGCGTCTCGTACTCGTCGACGTACTTCGGGAAGCGGTTGGTGAAGTCCTCGATGAAGTCCAGCAGCGAGCCCGAACGCGCTTCGTTCATCGCCTTGATGGCGCGCTCATTGTGGATCTTCGAGGCACGATATTGCGGCATCGTGTCAGGCAGGTCGCGGTAGACGCCGCCCGGACGATAGTAGGCCGCGTGCATGCGCGCGCCCGACACCGCCTCGTACATGTCGAACAGGTCTTCGCGCTCGCGGAAGGCGTACAGGAACACCGCCATCGCGCCAACGTCGAGAGCGTGCGCACCGATCCACATCAGGTGGTTCATGATGCGGGTGATCTCGTCGAACATCACGCGGATGTACTGCGCGCGGACCGGTACTTCCAGGCCCAGCAGGCGCTCGATCGCCATCACGTAGGCATGCTCGTTGGACATCATCGACACGTAGTCGAGACGGTCCATGTAGGGCACGCTCTGGATCCAGGACTTCTGTTCGGCCAGCTTCTCGGTGGCACGGTGCAGCAGGCCGATGTGCGGGTCGGCGCGCTGGATGACTTCGCCATCCAGCTCCAGCACCAGGCGCAGCACGCCGTGTGCGGCCGGGTGCTGCGGGCCGAAGTTCAGGGTGTAATTCTTGATGTCTGCCATGGCGCGTTCTCAGTGCTCCAAACCGCCGTACTTGTCCTCGCGGATCACGCGCGGCGTGATTTCGCGCGGCTCGATCGTGACCGGCTGGTAGATGACCCGCTTCTGTTCGGGGTCGTAGCGCATTTCGACAAAGCCGGAGACCGGGAAATCCTTGCGGAACGGGTGGCCGACGAAACCGTAGTCGGTCAGGATGCGGCGCAGGTCCGGGTGGCCGTCGAACACGATGCCGTAGAAATCGAAGGCTTCGCGCTCGAACCAGTTCACCGAGTTCCACACGTCGATCAGGCTGGCCACCACCGGGAAATCGTCATCCGGGGCGAACACGCGCAGGCGCAGGCGCCAGTTGTGGGTGATCGACAGCAGGTGCGAGACGGCGGCAAAGCGCGGGCCGTCCCAGGCGCCGTCGCCGAAGTCGGAATAATCCACGCCGCACAGGTCGATCAGCTGCTCGAAGCGCAGCGAGGGATCGTCGCGCAGGATGCGGGCGGCTTCCAGGTAGTCGTCGGCCTTGACGATCAGCGTCAGTTCGCCGGTCGCCTCGATCAGTTTCTGCACGCGCTTGCCGAGAGCCTTCTCGAGCGCGGCCTTCAGGATGTCGAGCTTCGCCATTTCAGCCCTTGCGCGCGATGGTGTTGGTACGCTTGATCTTGTTCTGCAGCTGGATCACGCCGTAGATCAGCGCCTCGGCCGTCGGCGGGCAGCCCGGCACGTAGATATCCACCGGCACGATCCGGTCGCAGCCACGCACCACCGAGTACGAATAGTGGTAGTAGCCGCCGCCGTTGGCGCACGAGCCCATCGAGATCACCCAGCGCGGTTCCGCCATCTGGTCGTAGACCTTGCGCAGCGCGGGGGCCATCTTGTTGCACAGCGTGCCGGCCACGATCATCACGTCCGACTGGCGCGGCGACGGGCGGAACACCACGCCGAAGCGGTCCAGGTCATAGCGCGCCGCGCCGGCATGCATCATTTCCACGGCACAGCAGGCCAGGCCGAAGGTCATCGGCCACAGCGACCCGGTGCGGGTCCAATTGATCAGCTTGTCAGCGGTAGTCGTGACAAAGCCTTCGTTGAGAACGCCTTCGATTGCCATTTCACATCACTCCCAATCGAGCGCGCCCTTTTTCCAGATGTAGACGAAGCCCACGATGAATTCCAGCAGAAACACGCCCATGGCGATGAAACCCGGCCAGCCGATATCCCTCAGGGCAACACCCCAGGGAAACAGGAAGGCGGTTTCGAGATCGAACAGGATAAAAAGGATGGCGATGAGGTAGTAGCGCACGTCGAACTTCATGCGCGCATCCTCGAATGCTTCGAAGCCGCACTCGTACGGCGACAGCTTCGCGGGATCGGGCTTGTTCGGACCGAGGATCCGACCAATCGACATCAGTGCCACGCCGAGCACGACACCGAAGATGATGAAGATGAGAACGGGGAAGTAGGCTTCGAGATTCAAGGTACGGCCAGCCTTATCTGGAATGTTGTCAACAGCACCAGCTGAAGCGGCGTCCTGTTGCCCACCCCAGGCGCTAAGCCACGAGAATCATGGCGCGCCGCCTTGCGGACTGCCGGAGTCCCACGCTCGGGTGCATTGCCCGGCCAGGGACTCCGATCAAGTTGTTTGGTGCCGACGGCGAGACTCGAACTCGCACAGCTTTCGCCACTACCCCCTCAAGATAGCGTGTCTACCAATTTCACCACGTCGGCTGGGGGAGAAACAATATTGCCTGGCGCCGGGTTTTCAGGCCCTTCAGGACTCTCGCTGGGGCGTTTGCCTTCGCTTAAGCCCCATCGCTGGGGAATCGTTTCAAGCCTTGCATTCTAACCTAAATTTCTTGCTTTGTTCAACGCACAACTGCAAAAAAACTCAGGAATCCGCCGCAAGGCAATCGGATTATTTCGGTACAGCGGGACCTGCGGGCGCCGAAGCGTCAGCAGCGGCGGCCGGGGCAGCGGCCGGGGCAGCGGCCGGGGCCGATGCGCCTGCCGTGGCCGGGGCCGAGGCCGGGGCGGCACCCATCACGCCCAGCGACGCAGCGGGCTTGTAGTTGCCCAGCAGCGTCAGCGCCAGCGTGCACACGAAGAACAGCGTGGCCAGCACGGCGGTGGTGCGCGACAGGAAGTTTGCCGAGCCGGTGGCACCGAACAGGCTGCCCGAGGCGCCCGAGCCGAATGCCGCGCCCACATCGGCGCCCTTGCCATGCTGGATCAGCACCAGGCCAATCACGCCCAGGGCCGACAGCACCTGCAACACCACCAACAAAGTCTTGAAGATTGCCATTTGATTTAAATAAGCGTTACTTGCCTGGTTACTTCCTGATCGAAACGAACCGAACGATCGGAACGGCCGGCATTCAGGCGTTGCCGATCGCGAGGAAATCTTCCGACTTCAGCGAGGCGCCGCCAATCAGCCCCCCGTCGATATCGGCCATGGAAAACAGTTCGGCCGCATTGTCGGGCTTGACGCTGCCGCCGTACAGGATGGCCATGCGCTGCGCCACGCCGGCGTCGCGCGCCGCAACCTTGGCGCGCAGGAAAGCGTGCACGGCCTGCGCCTGCGCGCTGGTCGCGGTCTTGCCGGTACCGATCGCCCAGACCGGCTCGTAGGCCAGCACCACGCGGCTCAGTTGCTCCGCCGACAGCGCGTCCAGCACTGCCTGCAGCTGGCGGCCGACGACGGCCTCGGTCTGATCGGCCTCGCGCTCGGCCAGCGTTTCGCCGACACAGACCACGGGGACGATACCGAATTCCAGCGCGCGCAGCGCCTTGGCAGCCACGACCTGGTCGGTTTCGCCATGGTAGGTGCGGCGCTCCGAGTGGCCGACCAGGGCATAAGTGCAGCCGAACTCACCCAACATCGAGGCAGCAACCTCACCGGTGAAAGCGCCACGCGCTTCGGCCGAGACATCCTGTGCACCCCAGGACACTTGCGAGCCGTTCAGCAGCGCCTGGCATTGTGCAAGATAGGGGAACGGTGCGCACACCGCCAGCGACGCACGCGCCACGCCGCCCTTGATCCCCTCCAGCAGCGCCGCGTTCGCAGCCAGGCTGCCATGCATCTTCCAATTGCCGATGACGAGCTTTTGTCTCACGAGGTGCCCCTCCAAAATCAAACCCGCTATTGTAGCGTGTGGCAGGGGCGGGGGCTACCGCCGCCCGACAACGGCGGGCGGCGGCATTTTGCTGCGTGACTTCGGCGCCGTCAGGCGGCGCACGGCATCACCAGGTCAGCACGATCTTGCCGATATGCTCGCTCGACTCCATCAGGCGGTGCGCGTCGGCGGCCTGCGCGGCCGGAAAGACCTGGTGGATCACCGGCTTGATCTTGCCGCCGGCCAGCAGCGGCCACACCTGCTCGTGCAGCGCCGCGGCGATCTTGCCCTTGAACGAGGCCGGCCGCGGACGCAGCGTCGAGCCGGTCACGGTGATGCGGCGGCGCAGGATATCGCCGAGCGGGATCTCGGCCTTGGCGCCGCCTAGCAGCGCAATGATGACGATGCGGCCATCGTCGGCGATGCACTTCAGCTCGCGCGCCAGGTACGGGCCGGCAACCATGTCGAGGATCACGTCGACGCCCTTGCCGCCGGTCAGCGCGGCCACCTCGGCAACGAAGTCCTGGGTCTTGTAGTTGATCGCGCGATCGGCGCCCAGGTCCTCGCAGGCCTTGCATTTTTCATCGGTGCCGGCGGTGACGAATACCTTGAAGCCCAGCGCCTTGGCGATCTGGATCGCGGTGGTGCCGATGCCGCTGGAGCCGCCCTGGATCAGCAGCGTTTCATCCTTGCCACGCGGGCCCTGGCCCAGGTAACCGCGGTCGAACACATTGCTCCACACCGTAAAGAAGGTCTCCGGCAGCGCGGCGGCTTCGATATCGCTCAGGCCATCGGGCGCCGGCAATACCTGCGCCAGCGGCGCGGTGCACAACTGCGCGTAGCCGCCGCCCTGCACCAGCGCGCAGACGCGGTCACCCACCTTGAGGCCGAAGCGGTTGTCGGCATGCGACAGGTCGCCACCGACCACCACGCCCGCCACTTCCAGGCCAGGCAGGTCCGACGCGCCCGGCGGCACCGGATAGTTGCCGGTGCGCTGGAATACGTCCGGGCGGTTCACGCCGGCGGCGGCCACGCGGATCAGCACCTCGCCCGGGGCGGGCACCGGATCGGGCCGCTCGGTCAGCTGGAGGACTTCGGGGGCGCCGTATTCGCGGATCTCGATGGCTTGCATGCTTCTTTGCTCCTTGTCTTTGCTCGGTGTGAGCGTTGGCTCGATGGGGGCTCGATGGGTTGCCGCAGTGTAAACAAAAAAACGGCCGGGCATCGCCCGGCCGTTTTTCCGCGGCACCGCCTTGCGGCGGCACCTGTGGGACATTACTGCCCCGCTTACTGCTGCTGCTCCGAGCCGCCGGCCGGTGCTGCCGGGGCAGCGCCTTCGCCAGCGTTGATCGGGCTGATGCTGCCGCCCTCTTCGGCCAGCGCGGCCTTCAGCGACAGGCGCAGGCGGCCCTTCTCGTCGGCCTGGATCAGCTTGACGCGGACCTGCTGGCCTTCCTTCAGCCAGTCCTTGATGTCCTTCACACGCTCGTTGACGATTTCCGAGATGTGCAGCAGGCCATCCTTGCCCGGCAGGATGTTGACGATGGCGCCGAAGTCCAGCAGCTTCAGCACGGTGCCGTTGTAGATCTTGCCCACTTCGGCTTCCGCGGTGATGCCCTCGATGCGGCGCTTGGCTTCGGCCATGCCTTCGGTCGAGGTCGAGGCGATGGTGATGGTGCCGTCTTCCTGGATGTCGATGGTGGTGCCGGTTTCCTTGGTCAGCGCCTGGATGGTCGAGCCGCCCTTGCCGATCACTTCGCGGATCTTGTCCGGATGGATCTTCATGGTGATCATGCGCGGTGCGTGCTCCGACAGCTCGGTGCGGGCGTGGCCCATGGCTTGCTGCATGTTCGACAGGATGTGCAGGCGGCCTTCCTTGGCCTGCGCCAGCGCGACCTGCATGATCTCCTTGGTGATGCCCTGGACCTTGATGTCCATCTGCAGCGCGGTGATGCCGTTGTCGGTACCCGCCACCTTGAAGTCCATGTCGCCCAGGTGATCTTCATCGCCCAGGATGTCGGTCAGCACGGCGAACTTGTTGCCTTCCAGGATCAGGCCCATGGCCACGCCGGCCACGTGCGCCTTGACCGGAACGCCGGCATCCATCAGCGCCAGGCAGCCGCCGCAGACCGAAGCCATCGACGACGAACCGTTGGATTCGGTGATTTCCGAAACCAGGCGGATGGTGTACGCGAACTCATCGTCCTTCGGCAGCACCGGGATCAGTGCGCGCTTGGCCAGGCGGCCATGGCCGATTTCGCGGCGCTTCGGGCTGCCCACGCGGCCGGTTTCACCGGTGGCGAACGGGGGCATGTTGTAGTGGAGCATGAAGCGGTCGCGGTATTCGCCGGCCAGCGCGTCGATGATCTGCTCGTCGCTCTTGGTGCCCAGCGTGGCCACCACCAGCGCCTGCGTCTCGCCGCGGGTAAACAGCGCCGAGCCGTGCGCGCGCGGCAGCACCGACGAACGGATCTCGATCGGGCGCACGGTGCGGGTGTCGCGGCCGTCGATGCGCGGCTCGCCGTTCAGGATCTGGCCGCGGACGATCTTGGCTTCCAGGTCGAACATGATGTTGCCGACTTCCACCTTGTCGGCTTCCACGCCGGCTTCGGCCAGTGCGGCGGCCACGTTGGCCGTCACTTCCTTCAGCTTCTGGCTGCGGGCCGACTTCTGGCGCAGCTGGTAGGCCTCCTGCAGCAGCGGCAGCGCGACTTCGGTGACCTTGGCGATCAGCGGCTCGTTCTTGGCGGCCGCGGTCCAGTCCCACTCGGGCTTGCCGCCTTCGCGCACCAGTTCATGGATGGCGTTGATGGCGGTCTGCATCTGCTCGTGGCCATAGACCACGGCGCCCAGCATCACGTCTTCCGAAAGCTGGTTGGCTTCCGATTCGACCATCAGCACGGCGCGCTCGGTGCCGGCGACCACCAGGTCCAGGTCCGAGGTGGCGATCTGCGAGCGGGTCGGGTTCAGCAGGTACTGGCCGTCCTTGTAGCCCACGCGCGCGGCGCCCACCGGGCCGCTGAACGGGATGCCCGACACGGCCAGCGCGGCCGACGCGCCGATCAGCGCGGGGATGTCGGCCGGCACTTCCGGGTTCAGCGACACCACGTGCACCACCACCTGCACTTCGTTGTAGAAGCCTTCCGGGAACAGCGGACGCAGCGGACGATCGATCAGGCGCGAGGTCAGGGTCTCGTTTTCCGACGGACGGCCTTCACGCTTGAAGAAGCCGCCGGGGATCTTGCCGGCCGCGTAGGTCTTCTCGATGTAGTCGACGGTCAGCGGGAAGAAATCCTGGCCCGGCTTCGGGTTCTTGGCGGCGACCACGGTCGCCAGCACCACGGTGTCTTCCACATCGACCAGCACGGCACCGCCGGCCTGGCGGGCGATTTCGCCGGTTTCCATGCGGACCTTGTGCTGGCCCCACTGGAATTCCTTGACGACCTTGTTGAACATGGACATGTGCATTCCTTGTCTTGCGTGCACGCCGCGATCACTGCTTGCGATCGTTGCGCAGCGTGCCACGCCTGCGTTCTCAGCCGCAGGCTAACTGCCGGAGACAGCTGCAGTCGCAGGGAAGTGCTATGCCATTCCAGCGCGGCACTGTTGCCGATGCCGCGCTGGAATGACACAAAGCCCCGTTTCCTTGGCCGGTCCGGATACTAAAACCAGAAAAAAGAACAACTTACTCCGTTGCGCGCCTTGCCGCAACGGGGTCCGGCGAATCGAAATCCTCGCCGGAAGCAGTGAAGCGAAAATCACTCCAACCACCTGCAGCATTCCCGGCCGGCGCGGAATCGCCCGGCCAGAAAAGCAAAATGCCTGCCCCAGCAATGCTGAAGCAGGCATCCAGGCCTCACGCGAAACCGTGCAAACCCAGGAATCGCGCTGCCATCGTACGCAACCTCTTGCGCAAGCTTACTTGCGCAGGCCCAGCTTTTCGATCAGGGCGCGGTAGCGGTCGGCGTCGTTGGACTTGAGGTAGTCCAGCAGGCGGCGGCGGCGGCTCACCATGCGCAGCAGGCCGCGGCGGCTGTGGTGATCCTTCATGTTGGCCTTGAAGTGCGGGGTCAGTTCGTTGATGCGGGTGGTCAGCAGGGCCACTTGCACTTCGGGGCTGCCGGTGTCGTTGGCGCCACGGGCGAACTGCTTGATGACTTCGGACTTGTTGATATCGGCGACTGCCATGATGATTTCCTTTCACTTGCGACCGCCACAGCGCGGGATGCGCCGCATGCGTCGTGTCACGGATTTGCCGCCATCCGGCCAGGGGCCAGTCGACGACAGCCGCGCATTATAGCCGAAAAGGCGCGCGAGGAGAATCGCAACCGCGGAGCCTGCCGGGGCTCAAGGGCGCTCCATCCGGCACGTGGTCGGCAGCGTGGTCTGCGCCGCCTTCAGCTTGCGCACGGTGCGGAAGCCGTAGCCCGAGCCCTCGTTATCGAAACGCACCGCACCGCCCTGCTTGTCCATCACGGACACATAGAGCGGCTGCAGTACCTGGTGGTCCTCCGCGCGGACGGTGGCCTCATGGAAATCGTTGACGTAGCGCATGTTCTCCAGCGCCCGCGCCACCTTGACCGCATCGGTGGTGCCCGCTTTCTCGATGGCGCGCGCCAGCATTTCCACCATCATCTGCATGCGCAGATGCACGTAATCGTCCTTCGGCTCGGGGTAACGCGCGCGGAACTGCTGGTAAAACGCATCCGAGGCAGCGCCACCCACGTTCGGGTGCCATTCGGCCACGGCCAGCACGCGGCCGACGCCGGCATCGCCCATTGCCGCGGGCGCCCCCAGGCCGTTGCCGTAGAAGGTGTAGAACTTGGCCTGCAGCCCGCCCTCGCGCGCGGCCTTGACCATCAGGGTCAGGTCATTGCCCCAGTTGCCGGTGATGACCGCGTCCGCGCCGCTTGCCTTGATCTTGGCGATATAGGGGGCAAAATCCTTGATCTTGCCGATCGGATGGAATTCGTCGCCGACGATCTGGATGTCCGGTCGGCGCGCGGCCAGCATCTCGCGCGCCGAACGCGCCACCTGGTGGCCGAAGCTGTAGTCCTGGTCGATCAGGTAGACCTTGCGCACGGACTGGTCCTGCCGGATCACCTCGGTCAGCGCCTGCATGCGCATGTCGGCGCTGGCGTCGAAACGGAAATGCCAGAAGCTGCAGTTCTCGTTGGTCAGGCTGGGATCGACCGCCGAATAGTTCAGGAACAGCACGCGCGCATCGGGCTGGCGCGCATTGTGGCGGTTGATGGCAGAAACCAGTGCGCCCGCCACGGCCGAGCTGTTGCCCTGCAGGACGAAGGGAATGCGCCGGTCGGTCAGCGCGCGCAACTGGATCAGGCTTTCGTCGACATTGCCCTTGCTGTCGAATGTCACCAGCTCGAAGAGCCGCGCGCCCTCGGCGGTCTTGACGCCGCCGCGGGCATTGACGCGCTCGATCGCCAGGCGCAGGTTGCGCGCCACCGCCTCGCCCGCGTTGGCGAACGGGCCGGAAAGGCCGTCGATCATCCCCAGCCGGATCGGCTCCTGCGCGGACGCGCCTGCCGGCACAACCGCCGCCACTGCCAACAACAAGCCACCCAGCCAACCTCGCAACCGCGCCACACCCTGCATAGTCTCTCCCGGAAAGCGGTGGATGGTACGGCAGCACGCCGGTAGTGCGCAAATCACGGCCGCCTCCACTGCATCTGCCGCGATTCGCGTCGAATGCCGTCGTATTCGGCGAAGTAGCGGAGGAAAGCAGCGCCAGGACCACACAAGGCAGGCGGAGAACTACACTTTCGATATCACCCAGGCATTGACCGAGGCCGTCATGAACCCTGCAATCGCCGGCGGCGCCCGCCGGTTCTTACTGGCGCTTGCTGCCGCCCTGCTCTGCGCCTGCTCCACGCTGATGCCGGTCCAGGAAGGCACCAAGCTTGTCGGCCAGCCCAAGGCGGCGGTCCAGGCCATGTTCGGGCCGCCCACCGATATCTACAACCTGCCCGACGGGACCTCGCGCTGGATCTACTCCAAGCAGCCGCTGGGCCAGTACGCCTATGGCGCCGAGTTCGACCGCAACGGCAACCTCACCAGCTTCCGCAATATGCTGTCGACGCCGGAGCTGTACAAGGCGCAGGTCGGCACCTGGACCCGGGAGGATGTGGCGGAGCATTTCGGCGTGACGCGCCTGCCGGTCGAATATTTTCCGCGGATGCGCAATGAAGTCTGGTCCTACCGCTTCCGCCATGAAGACGTATGGCCATCGCTGTTCCACTTCTATTTCGACGATGCCGGCGTCCTGCGCCGGACCCAGATCACGCCCGACCCGCTCTACGACCCCGATGAAAGATTCCGCCGATGGTAGGGGCGATGGCAGGCGCACATGAAAAAGCCCGCCATCCCCGGGTCGGGAATGGCGGGCTTGGTCCGTACGCTCAGGCCGGGTAAGCCGTCCGCCGTCTTACGCAGAAGCCTTGGTCAGATCTGCGGATTGATCTTCTGCACGGCCTTGTCGTGCAGCTTGTTCAACGCGGCCAGGTAGGCCTTGGCCGAGGCGGCGACGATATCCGGGTCGGTCCCCACGCCGTTGACGATGCGGCCGGCCTTGGACAGGCGCACGGTCACTTCGCCCTGGGCCTCGGTGCCGCCGGTGATCGCATTCACCGAATACAGCACCATCTCGGCACCGCTGGCCACGCGCGACTCGATCGCATGCAGCGTGGCGTCGACCGGGCCGTTGCCCTCGCCTTCGCCGCTCTGCTCCTGGCCGTCCATGCTGAACACCACGCGTGCATGCGGGCGCTCACCGGTCTCGGAACGCTGCGACAGCGAGATGAAGCGGAAGTGCTCGTTCGCGTCATGCTGGGCCTCGTTAGAGACGATGGCCATGATGTCTTCATCGAAGATCTCGGCCTTCTGGTCGGCCAGCTCCTTGAAGCGGGTGAAGGCAGCATTGACTTCGCTCTCGCTGTCGAGCTCGATGCCGAGTTCCTGCAGACGCTGCTTGAAGGCATTGCGGCCCGACAGCTTGCCCAGCACGATCTTGTTGGCGGTCCAGCCCACGTCCTCCGCGCGCATGATCTCGTAGGTGTCGCGCGCCTTGAGCACGCCATCCTGGTGGATGCCCGAGGCGTGCGCGAAGGCGTTGGCGCCGACGACGGCCTTGTTCGGCTGCACCACGAAACCGGTGATCTGCGATACCAGCTTGGAGGCCGGCACGATCTGCGTGGTGTCCACGCCGACGTCCAGGTCGAAGTAGTCGCGGCGGGTCTTCACCGCCATCACCACCTCTTCCAGGCTGGTGTTGCCGGCGCGCTCGCCCAGGCCGTTGATGGTGCACTCGACCTGGCGCGCACCGCCCAGCTTGACCGCGGCGAGCGAGTTGGCCACTGCCATGCCCAGATCGTTATGGCAGTGCACCGACCAGATCGCCTTGTCCGAATTCGGGATGCGCTCGCGCACCGAGCGGATCAGCGCCGCGTAGCCCTCCGGCACGGCATAACCCACGGTGTCCGGCAGGTTGATGGTGGTCGCGCCCTCGGCGATCACGCCTTCGAGCACGCGGCACAGGAAGTCCATGTCCGAGCGGCTGCCGTCTTCCGGCGAGAACTCGATATCGTCGGTGAACTGGCGCGCAAAGCGCACTGCCAGGCGAGCCTGCTCGTACACCTGGTCCGGCGTCATGCGCAGCTTCTTCTCCATGTGCAGCGCGGACGTGGCGATAAAGGTGTGGATGCGGAACGAGTTGGCGGGCTTGAGCGCTTCGGCCGCGCGGGCGATGTCCTTGTCGTTGGCGCGGGCCAGCGAGCAGATGGTCGAATCCTTCACCACCTGGGCGATCGAGCGGATGGCTTCGAAGTCGCCGTTCGAGCTGGCCGCAAAGCCGGCCTCGATCACATCGACCTTCAGGCGTTCCAGCTGGCGCGCGATGCGGATCTTTTCCTCGCGGGTCATGGAAGCGCCGGGCGACTGCTCGCCGTCACGCAAGGTGGTGTCGAAAATGATGAGTTTGTCAGACATTTTGTGGAGCTCCTGAGTAGCTTCTGGTGTGCCGTCCCCGGCCTGCTGTGTCCGGGGCTTACCGCCTGTTCCGCGCTCCACGGCTGTGGAATGCAAAACGCCCCGGCGTGCACGAGCAGGCCGGGGCGTTGGTGTTCCTTACGGATTCCGCGCTAAGGGTAGCGTTGTCCTCAGCGCGCGCGCGTCCCGACCTGATGGCCTAGTAGGCCACCTAGGGTGGTGCGGGCGAGTAGGACTTGGCGCGAAATCATGGGAGCGACTATAGCCGGTTTGGCGCGCCCGTGCAATACAGGGTTTTGCCGCACGCGCCCGCGGATCTGTGCGCGCCTCGCCTCAACCCTTGGGCGGGATGCGCAGCTTCTGGCCGGGGTAAATCTTGTCCGGATGCGACAGCATCGGCTTGTTGGCCTCGAAGATCTTGTTGTACTCGGCACCGTTGCCATAAGCGGCCTGCGCGATCGCCCACAGCGTGTCGCCCTTGACCACGGTATGCCATTGCGACTCTGCCGACTCGACGTTCACCGACATCTTGTCCTCGACCTTGTCCACGCCCTCGACATTGCCGGCGCACAGGATGATCTTCTCGCGCGTGGCCTGGTCCGGCGCCACGCCGAACACCGTCACCAGACCCCGCGAGCCATCCACCTGCACCATCAGCCCGGTGGCATCGAGCCCCATCTTCCTGATGTACGCCTCGATCGCATCGCCCGCGGCACGGTTGGCGGCATCGACCTTCTCGGCCGACGCATCCGCCGCCGCGGCCTGCTGCGCCGCCTTGGCCTCGCCGGTGCCGAACAGCTTTTCCCCCGCTTCCTTGATGAAGTCGAACATGCCCATGACATCCTCCTGACGGTAAGTGGAAAACACTGCAGAGTGCCACGGCCAGCGGCCGCGGCGTAAAAACAATTGTGAAACCGGGAAAGCACGAAGGGCGCCTTAGCGCCCTTCCCTGCCCACAACCATCAACCGTTGCCGCCGTTTCCGCCATTGCCGCTTTCGCGCGCCTTGCGGACCCCGCCCGGCTGCCCGTGCAGGGCACGCCAGCCCCACAGCACGTAACCCGAGATCGCGTAGGCGACGAACAGCCCGAACAGCGCCACCGGCGGATCGGTCGACACCACCACGAACAACACCAGGACCAGCACCATCATGCCGAACGGCACGCGGTAGCGGACATCCAGCGCCTTGCCGCTGTAGAACGGCGCATTGGACACCATCGACAGCCCAGCGTACAGCGTGATGCCGAACGCCACCCACGGCATCCACAGTTCCTTGACCGGCAGCTTGTTGTCGATCACCAGCCAGACAAAGCCGGCGACCAGTGCCGCGGCAGCCGGGCTGGGCAGGCCCTGGAAGAAGCGCTTGTCGACCACGCCGATATTGGCGTTGAAACGCGCCAGCCGCAGCGCCGCGCAGGTGCAGTAGACGAAGGCCGCGATCCAGCCCCACTTGCCGAGGTCATGCAGGATCCATTCGTACATCACCAGCGCCGGCGCGACGCCGAACGAGGTCATGTCCGACAGCGAGTCATACTGCTCGCCGAACGCGCTCTGCGTATTGGTGATGCGCGCCACGCGCCCGTCCATGCCGTCGAGCACCATGGCCGCGAAGATCGCGATGGCGGCCACGTCAAAGCGCATGTTCATCGCCTGCACGATGGCGAAGAAGCCGGCGAACAGCGCCGCGGTGGTGAACGCATTGGGCAGCAGGTAAATGCCGCGGCGGCGCGGCCGCTGGCGCTCATAAGCGATGTCGTGGTCGTCCGCGGCATCGTCGTCATAGTCCTCGGCACCGCGCAGCTGGTTATGGCGGAACGGGCGCAGATGCGTCACGTTGCCGCTGCTGCCCCGTTTGTTACGTCGATTGAAGGCAACCATCGCAGTCCTCCTGTGTTCCTGTCGTCCTGGTCAGGCCTTCGCTCACTTCACGTCGAGTTCGGCGAGGATCGTCGACGACGCCGACACCTTCTCGCCAATGGTCACGCGCGGACGCGCGTCGAGCGGCAGGTACACGTCCACGCGCGAGCCGAAGCGGATGAAGCCATAGCGCTGGCCGCGCGCGAGCTTGTCGCCGGCCTTGGTGTAGCAGAGGATACGGCGCGCCACCAGGCCGGCCACCTGCACCAGCGTGACCACCTGGCCATCGGTCGCGCGACGGATGACCACCGCATTGCGCTCGTTCTCGACCGAGGCCTTGTCGAGGTCGGCGTTGACGAACTTGCCCGGGAAATATTCGACCTTCTCGACCGCGCCGTCGACCGACACGCGGTTCGAGTGCACGTTGAAGACGTTCATGAAGACGCTGATCTTCAGCGCCTCGCGATTGGCGTACGGATCCATGGTCTTCTCGACCACGACGATGCGGCCGTCTGCCGGCGCCAGCACCGCGTTGGGCGCCGACGGGATCGGGCGCGGCGGATCGCGGAAGAACTGCAGCACGAACACCGTGATGATCCACAGCGGCAGCGCCCACCAGAAGCCCGCGCTGGCGTGCACCAGCAGCGAAATGACAAAGGCGCCGGCCAGGAACGGCCAGCCTTCACGGGCGATCAGCGGATGAGGATAGTTCATGCAGTACGTGTTTCGGTGGAGTCAAAATCAGGGCGAGGCGGTGCGGCAGCGGCGATATCCGCCGGGGCGGCGCTGGCCGGCTCATGTCGGTTACGTGCCACGGAGCAGCATCAGGCGCACGCCTTGCCCGAAAAGTTCGACAAGGATAACAAAAAGCCGTTCAGGTCCCGGCAGTCCCCTTCCGATGATAGAAGGGCAAGGCACGGAACGCTGAACGGCTTCGGCCCGCCGCCGTGCGGCGCGGGCCATCAGGCAGCGCTACAGATCAGTTCTTCGACTGGTCGACCATCTTGTTCTTGGCGATCCACGGCATCATCGCGCGCAGCTTCTCGCCCACCACTTCGATCTCGTGCTCGGCGTTCAGGCGGCGGCGCGAGATCAGGGTCGGGGCGCCGGCCTTGTTCTCCAGCAGGAAGCTCTTGGCGTATTCGCCGGTCTGGATGTCCTTCAGGCACTGCTTCATCGCCTTCTTGGTCTCCTCGGTCACCACGCGCGGGCCGGTGACGTACTCACCATATTCCGCGTTGTTGGAGATGGAGTAGTTCATGTTGGCGATGCCGCCTTCGTAGATCAGGTCGACGATCAGCTTCAGTTCGTGCAGGCACTCGAAGTAGGCCATTTCCGGCGCGTAGCCGGCTTCCACCAGGGTCTCGAAGCCAGCCTTGATCAGCTCGACGGTACCGCCGCACAGCACGGCCTGCTCGCCGAACAGGTCGGTTTCGGTTTCTTCGCGGAAGTTGGTCTCGATGATGCCGGCACGGCCGCCGCCGTTGGCGGTGGCGTACGACAGGGCGATGTCACGGGCGGCGCCGGACTTGTTCTGGTGCACGGCGATCAGGTGCGGCACGCCGCCACCTTGCGTGTACGTGGCGCGCACGGTGTGGCCCGGGGCCTTCGGCGCGATCATGATCACGTCCAGGTCGGCGCGCGGGATCACGGCACCGTAGTGCACGTTGAAGCCGTGGGCGAAGGCCAGCGCGGCGCCTTCCTTGATGTTGGCGTGCACTTCGTTCTTGTACACGTCGGCGATCTGCTCGTCCGGCAGCAGGATCATGACCACGTCGGCGCCCTTGACGGCCTCGGCCACTTCCTTGACCTGCAGGCCGGCGTTGGCGGCCTTGTTCCACGACGCGCCGCTCTTGCGCAGGCCGACCGTCACGTTGACGCCCGAATCCTTGAGGTTCAGCGCGTGGGCGTGGCCCTGCGAGCCATAACCGATGATGGTGACGTTCTTGCCCTTGATCAGCGAGAGGTCGGCGTCCTTGTCGTAAAACACTTTCATGATAAATCCTTCAATCTCTGTCTTTTATATGAGGGGGGCGGCATCCTCGTGCGCATTGTGTGCGCACGGATCGCGCCGCCCGGGGGATACTGCTTGAACCTGTGCGATTGGCTGCGAGCGGCGCCGGATCAGACCTTCAGGATGCGCTCGCCGCGGCCGATGCCCGAGCCGCCGGTACGGACGGTCTCCAGGATGGCGGTACGGTCGATCGCGTCCAGGAACGCATCGAGCTTGACGCCGTTGCCGGTCAGCTCGATGGTGTAGGTCTTCTCGGTGACATCGATGATGCGGCCGCGGAAGATGTCGGCGGTGCGCTTCATTTCCTCGCGCTCCTTGCCCACCGCGCGCACCTTGACGAGCATCAGCTCGCGCTCGATGTGCGCGCCTTCGGTCAGGTCGACCACCTTGACCACCTCCACCAGGCGGTTCAGGTGCTTGGTGATCTGTTCGATGATGTCATCCGAACCGGTCGTGACGATCGTCATGCGCGACAGCGAGGAGTCCTCGGTCGGCGCCACGGTCAGCGTCTCGATGTTGTAGCCGCGGGCCGAGAACAGGCCCACCACGCGCGACAGCGCACCGGCTTCGTTCTCCAGCAGGACCGAAATGATGTGTCGCATTACAGGTCCTCCGCGCCGAGCAGCATTTCGGAAATGCCCTTGCCCGCCTGGACCATCGGCCAGACGTTTTCGGTGGGATCGGTCTGGAAGTCCAGGAACACGGTACGGTCCTTCAGGCGGAACGCCTCGCGCAGCGCCGGCTCGACGTCAGACGTCTTCTCGACGCGCATGCCGACATGCCCGTAGGCCTCGGCCAGCTTGACGAAATCGGGCAGCGCGTCCATGTAGGAATGCGAGTAGCGGTTGTCGTACTCGATCTCCTGCCACTGGCGCACCATGCCGAGGTAGCCGTTGTTGAGCGAGCAGATCTTCACCGGGGTGTCGTACTGCAGGCACGTCGACAGTTCCTGGATGCACATCTGGATCGAGCCTTCACCGGTGATGGTGACGACTTCCTTCTCCGGGAATGCCTTCTTGATGCCCATCGCGTACGGCAGGCCCACGCCCATCGTGCCCAGGCCGCCGGAGTTGATCCAGCGGCGCGGCTCGTCGAACTTGTAGAATTGCGCGGCCCACATCTGGTGCTGGCCGACGTCGGAGCAGATAAAGGCGTCGCCGTGGGTCAGTTCCCAGATCTTTTCCACCACGTACTGCGGCTTGATGATCTCGGAGCTGCGGTCGTACTTCAGGCAGTCCACCGAGCGCCATTGCTCGATCTGCTCCCACCACTTGGCCAGGGCTTCGCGCTTGGGCTTGACGTCGCTGGCCTTGAGTTGTGCGATCAGTTCCTGCAGCACGTCCTTGACGTTGCCGACGATGGGAATATCGACCTTGACGCGCTTCGAGATCGAAGACGGGTCGATATCGATATGGATGATCTTGCGCGCCTGCGAGGTGAAGTGCGACGGGTTGCCGATCACGCGGTCGTCGAAGCGGGCACCGATGGCGATCAGCACGTCGCAGTTCTGCATGGCCATGTTGGCTTCATACGTGCCGTGCATGCCGAGCATGCCGACGAACTGCTTGTGGGTGCCGGGGAACGCGCCCAGGCCCATCAGCGTGTTGGTCACCGGGTGGCCGGTCATCGCGGCCAGCTGGCGCAGTTCATCGCTGGCATTGGCCAGCACCACGCCGCCGCCGCTGTAGATGTACGGACGCTCGGCGTTCTGCAGCAGTGCCACCGCCTTGCGGATCTGGCCCGAGTGACCCTTGTTCACCGGGTTGTACGAGCGCATGTCGATCGACTTGGGGTACTCGTACTTGCAGGCATTGCGCGAGACATCCTTGGGGATGTCCACCACCACCGGGCCCGGACGGCCGGTGGAGGCAATGAAGAACGCCTTCTTGATGGTCGCGGCGAGGTCGCGCACGTCCTTCACCAGGAAGTTGTGCTTGACGATCGGGCGGGTGATGCCGACGGTGTCGCACTCCTGGAAGGCGTCCTGGCCAATGGCGTGGGTCGGCACGTTGCCGGTGATCACCACCATCGGGATCGAGTCGAGGTACGCGGTGGCAATGCCGGTGACGGCATTGGTCACGCCGGGACCGGAGGTCACCAGGGCGACACCCACCTTGCCGGTTGCGCGTGCATAGCCGTCTGCGGCATGGACCGCGGCCTGCTCGTGGCGCACCAGGATGTGCTCGAACTTCTTTTGCTTGTGGAGCTCGTCGTAGATATACAGCACTGCGCCGCCGGGGTAGCCCCAGACGTACTCGACGCCTTCTTCGGCAAGTGCGTGAACGAGGATTTCCGCCCCGATCATTTCGGGTGCGGCAGATGAATTGCTGTCTGCGTGGGAGAATTCCGCGCTGGGCATGTTCATTTCAGTCCTTTGCAATTTTCGGCAAAAAATTGTTTGGATGCTCTCTGCCGAACTTGTGGCTCGGGTTCAAGCGGTGCGCGTCTGCATGGAAGACCGCCTCATAAGCGGCCGGATGAGACAACCACTGATGTCGTGTGAACCGTCGATGATACTGCAATGCACCAGCGCGGTCTATGGTTGTTTTGCGCCGGTTTATAGGGTTTTACGCAGGGGCAGATGCCGATTTCCCGCTGCACATTGTCTCTCCCTCAATACAAAGTGGTACATGCGCAGGTTTTTTTGCTAGCATCGCAGCACCTTGCGCATGCTACGGGCCGTACGCAGCACATTCCACATTCGCAAGGCTGAGCAATCGACGCCGCACCAAGCTGCACACCAAGCCGCACTCTGCCTGAATGGCCACCGACCAGGAACTGACCGATTTTCTCGCCAGCGTCGAACGCCGCGCCTTCAAGCAGGCCGTGTTCGCGGTGCGCGACGACGAGGCGGCGCTGGATATCGTGCAGGACGCGATGATCAAGCTGGCCGAGAAATACGGCGACAAGGGCGCCGCCGAATTGCCGCCGCTGTTCCAGCGCATCCTGCAGAACACCATCCACGACTGGTTCCGCCGCCAGAAGGTGCGCAACACGTGGGTCACGTTGTTTTCCAGCCTGCGCGACGACCGCGACGGCGGCGACGATAGCGACCTGCTGGAAACGCTGGAGGCGCAGGCCGGCTCCGAATCGGCGGAAAGCAGCGCCGACAAGGTCGAGCGCGCGCAGGTGATGCACATCATCGAGCAGGAGATCCAGCGCCTGCCGGCGCGTCAACGCGAGGCATTCCTGATGCGTTACTGGGAAGATATGGACGTTGCCGAAACCGCAGCCGTCATGGGCTGCTCCGAGGGCAGCGTCAAGACGCACTGTTCCCGTGCCACGCATACTCTGGCGCAAGCCCTGCGCGCACGGGGGGTCCGACTATGAGCATAAACGAGAGAGATATCCGCGAACGCCGGTTCGCCCATGAGATTCGCACGGCACTCGATGCCAGTGCCGAGGCATTGCCGGCCGACATTGCCGAACGGCTCGCCGCCGCGCGCCGGATTGCGCTCGCGCGCAAGAAGGCCGAAGTGGCCGTGCCGGTGCCGCAATTCGCCATGCCGGGACCGCATGTCCCGGTGTTCGACGATGACGACTCGCCGCTGCACCGCGCCGGTGCCTGGCTGCGCCGCCTGGGCCTGATCTGGACGCTGGTGGCGCTGGCCGCCGGCCTGATGGGCATCTACCACTGGCAGCAGCAGAAACGCGTCGAAGAACTGGCCGATGTCGATGCGGCCATGCTGCTCGACGACCTGCCGCCCACGGCATACGCCGACGAGGGCTTCCACGTCTTCCTGAAACACGGGCAATAGCATGGCGCCCGCACTGCCCCGCCCCGACGCCCTGCGCCGCCGGCTGGCCGCGCTGCTGCTGGCCGTATCCGGCGCCGCGGCCGGCTGGTCCCTGCTGCCAGCCGCCGCGCACGCGCAAGGCGCCTCCGGCGCCACGCCGGCACACGCGGCAGCCAGCGCGCGCCCGGCATGGTCCGAGCTGAGCCCGGTCAATCAGCGCATCCTGGCGCCGCTGCAGCCGCTGTGGGACACCCTGCCCGAACTGAACCGCCGCAAGTGGCTGCGCATTGCCGAGCGCTACCCGAAGTTCTCGCCGGAGGAACAGGCGCGGCTGCAGGCGCGCATGGCTGAATGGATCAGGATGACGCCCCAGCAACGGCGGCTGGCGCGCGAGAACTACCAGATCACCCGCGCGCTGCCGGCCGAGAAGAAGGCCGAGGCCTGGGACAAGTACCAGCAACTGCCGGAAGAGCAGAAGAAGAAGCTGGCCGCCGCGGAGCGCGTGCCGAGCCGGCCTGGTGCCGTCAGCGCGCTGCCGAGCACCAAGCGCCTGCCGGGCGGCACCAGCCACGCGGTCCGGCACGAGCCCAGGTCCGCCGGCGCGGGCGGCAAGCCTGCCAGCGAAGCCCAGGCCGCTTCTGCCGTGGCCGCATCGCCGGCAACGGCATCCGCGCCCGCAGCGCTGCCGGCCACTCCAGCCAGCGCCGCGACCGCCGCGGCCGCCAGCACCGCTACGGCTGTACCGGAAGCCGCTACCGAGGCCGCCGCGGCCTCCGAAGGCACGGCGCGGCAGTAGTCGGCCCGCCCGATGGGTGGCCGCCGTGCCCTTTGGCATAATGGCTGTCTTGCGCGTCCCGCGCGCGCTTGCGCCGCCCTTCTTCGCCTGACATGCCCGCTGCCACCACCCTCGACCCCAAGCCCGCCGCAGCTCCCGCGCCCGTGGCACCGCCGCTGCGCCGCCGCATTGCCTGCATGCTGTACGAAGGCGTATTGCTGTTCGGCGTGATGAGTGCTTCCACTGCCTGCTACCTGCTGCTGCGTCCGCTGCTGCGGCAGGTCGGCGCGGACGGTCCGCTGGCGATCCAGCTGTGGAGCTTCGTGGTGATGGGCCTGTATTTCACCTGGTTCTGGCAGCGCAACGGCCAGACCCTGGCCATGCAGACCTGGCGCATCCGCGTCGAGAACGCCGCCGGCGCGCCTCCGCGCTGGCCGCAGGCGGCGCTGCGCTACGTGCTGGCCTGGCTGTGGCTGCCGCCGTCGGCGGCGCTCGGGCACTGGCTGGGGCTGGTCAAGGGCCCGTTCGTCGGCGTGCTGTGCGCCGGCCTGCTGGTCTGGATCCTGCTGGCCTGGCTCGACCCGCGCCGGCAGTTCCTGCATGACCGCCTCGCCGGCACGCGGCTCGCGGACCTGCGCACGCCCAGGGCATGACGTTCGGCGCCGCCGGCATCCGCCGCCTGGCGGTGACCGCGCAGGCGGCCGCGGCGCTTGGCATCGGCGCCGCCCTGGTGCGGCTGGCTGGATGGCCCTGGCCGGGCGCGCTCGCCGCCGGCGTGGCGATGATCCTCGGCGGCTTCGCCGCCGGCATCGCCTTCGCCTTCGCCTTTACCGGGCGCGGCCTGTGGGTGGCGTCAGGCCACCGCCCGCCCGCGCCGCCGCAAGAACTCGCCGCTACACGCCGCCCGTTGCGCGTGCCTGAAGCACTGCGCTGCTACCTGAACGAGATCCGCTCCGTGCTGCGCATGTTCGACTGGCTGCAGCCGTTTCGCGCCCGCGCGCCCTTTGCCCCGCCCGCCGACGCCCTGCCCGGCCGCGACGCACCGCCGGTGCTGCTGGTCCACGGCTACGCCTGCGGGCAGGCGATCTGGCTCGACATGCAGCCCGCGCTGGCGGCCGCGGGCTACCGCTGCGAAGGGATCGACCTGCTGCCGGTCTTCGGCGATATCGACGACTACGCGCACGCGCTGCTCGGCGCGATGCGGCGCGTGACCGCAGATTACGGCCGTGCGCCATTGCTGGTGTGCCACAGCATGGGCGGGCTGGTGGCGCGCGCGGCGCTGCGGCTGGCTGGCGACGAGGACCTCTGCGCCGGCATCGTGACCCTCGGCACCCCGCACCATGGCAGCGCGCTGGCGCGCTTTGGCGGGGGTCATAACGCCAGGCAGATGCGCTGCGGCAGCCTGTGGCTTTCCGCGCTTGCCAGCGCGGAAAGCCCGCGCCTGCGCGCCCGCATGGTGTCGGTGTTCAGCTGGCACGATTCAATCGCCGGGCCACCCTGCACCGGCTGGCTCGAGGGTGCCGGGCATATCGCGCTGTCAGGCATCGGCCATGTGTCGCTGCTGCGGCATCCGGCGGCGATCCGGGCGGTGCTGGATGCGCTGCGGGAACTGTCGGCACGCGGACGCTAGCCGACATCGGAAGCATCGCGGCTGTCCTGCTTGCGCCACGGTTTCCCACGCTTCACAAGTCAGTCATGTTTCCGTCACGGCGCCGTCATCGCGCGCTGGCTGAATGCAGCCATCGCCGCTACCGGGACTGCCATGGTGCAAGCACTCCGATCCGCCCGCGGATACCTGTCGAAGGCCGCGCAACTGAAGCAACGGCTGCGCCGCAGTTCCGGCGGCAGCTGGGATACCGCGGCACCGCTGAGCGCGTTCCTGCCTCCGGGCCTTGACGCCGCCGCCCTCGCGCCGCTGCGCGAGCAGCCGGACACCTATCCGGCCGAGGCGCACAAGATCCACCGCTACCGCGCCATCTGGCTGTCCGACATCCACCTGGGCACGCCCGGCTGCCAGGCCACCTACCTGCTCGACTTCCTCAAGCACAACGAATCCGACCAGCTCTACCTGGTCGGCGACATCATCGACGGCTGGCAGCTGCGCCGCGGCTGGTACTGGCCGCAGAGCCACAACGACGTGGTGCAGAAGCTGCTGCGCAAGGCGCGCAAGGGCACCGAGGTGATCTACGTGCCCGGCAACCACGACGAAGCCGCGCGGCAGTTCGACGGCATGGCATTCGGCGACATCACCGTGCGCGAAGAGGCGGTCCACGTCACCGCCACCGGGCGCCGGCTGTGGGTGGTGCACGGCGACCTGTTCGACGGCGTGGTACAGCACGCGCGCTGGCTGGCCTACCTGGGCGACTCGCTGTACACGATGATCCTGGCGCTGAACCGGCACTTCAACCGGCTGCGCGCGCGGCTGGGCTTCCCGTACTGGTCGCTGTCGCAGTTCCTGAAGCACCAGGTCAAGAACGCGGTCAACTACATCAGCGCCTTCGAGACCGCGATGGTCGACGAAGCGCGCCGGCGCGGCTGCGATGGCGTGGTCTGCGGCCACATCCACAAGGCCGAGATCCGCGAGGTCAACGGCCAGCTCTACTGCAACGACGGAGACTGGGTGGAAAGCCTGTCGGCATTGGTCGAGACCATGGAGGGCGAGCTGAAGATCGTCTACTGGACCACGCTGATGGATCCGCCCGAACCGGCCGCCCGCCGCCGGCGCCGTGCCGCGGTGGCAGGCTGATGCCGGCCCCGCATTCCTCCCGCGCCCCTGATTCCGCATTGCCCTTCCAACGCCCCCTAGGAGGCTGCATGAAGATCCTGATCGTCACCGATGCCTGGGAACCGCAGGTCAACGGCGTGGTGCGCACGCTCAAGTCCACGCGCCGCGAGCTGGAGGCACTGGGCCACACGGTCGACATGATCACGCCGCTGGAATTCCGCACGGTGCCGTGCCCGACCTACCCCGAGATCCGGCTGTCGCTGTTGCCGTCGGCGCGGGTGCAGCGGCGCATCGAAGCATTCGCTCCCGATGCCCTGCATATCGCCACCGAAGGGCCGCTCGGCCTGGCCGCGCGGCGCCACGCGCTGCGCCGGCACCTGCCCTTCACCACGGCCTACCACACGCGCTTCCCGGAGTACGTGCAGGCGCGCTTCGGCGTTCCGCTGGCCTGGACCTACCGCTTCCTGCGCTGGTTCCATGGCCCGGCGCAGGCGGTGATGGCGCCGACGCCGGTGGTGCTCGACGACCTGCACCAGCACGGCATCGACCACGGCGTGCTGTGGACGCGCGGCGTCGACCTCGACATCTTCACGCCGCAGCGCGCCAACGTGCTCAACACGGCGCACCCGATCTTCCTGTACGTGGGCCGCGTCGCGGTGGAGAAGAACGTCGAGGCCTTCCTGGCGCTGGACCTGCCCGGCTCCAAGTGGGTGGTCGGCGACGGCCCCGCGCTGTCCGCGCTGCGCGCGCGCTATCCGGGCGCCAATTACCTGGGCGTGCTGAGCCAGCCGGAACTGGCCCGGGTGTATGCTTCGGCTGATGTCTTCGTGTTCCCCAGCCGCACCGACACCTTCGGGCTGGTGCTGCTGGAGGCGCTGGCCAGCGGCCTGCCGGTGGCGGCGTACCCGGTCACCGGCCCGATCGACGTGCTGGGCGACAGCCCCGCGGGCGTGATGCACGAAGACCTGCGCGAAGCCTGCCTGGAAGCGCTGCGCATCGACCGCGCCACGGCCCGAGCCCATGCCGAACGGTTTTCATGGCGCGCCGCCTCCGAGCAGTTCCTGGCCCACTTGCGGCCGTTCGCTGCCGGAAAGCCCGGCGGCGCGGCGGCCCAACCCGCATCGCAAAGCCATGCCGAAACCCCATCCGGAGCTGCCGTCCGACCCGCCCCTGCAGAGGCCGCCGGCAGCCCAGACCGCTGACTACACGATCGAGCAGAACCCCCACAAGGGCAACCGCGGCCTGGCACGCGCCTGGCACGCCGCCATCAACTCGCTGTCCGGCCTGCGCTACGCGGTGCTGGAGGAAAGCGCGTTCCGCCAGGAGCTGACGCTGGTGGCGATCCTGGCGCCATGCGCCTTCCTGCTGCCCGTGGGGGTGGTCGAGCGCATCCTGCTGCTCGGCACGCTGCTGGTGGTGCTGATCGTGGAACTGCTCAACTCCAGCGTCGAGGCGGCCATCGACCGGATCTCGCTGGAACGCCACAGCCTGTCCAAGCGCGCCAAGGATTTCGGCAGCGCCGCGGTGCTGCTGGCGCTGGTGCTGTGCGGCGGCACCTGGCTGGCCATTGCCGGGCCCCACGTGGTGCAATGGGTGCGGGCGCTGGCGGGCTGAATCCGGGGCAAGGCGCCAGACGGGAGGTGGCCCGGGCCGATTGCTTATAATCGCAACCCTGCCACGATTCACCGATCGACCGATCGACCGACCGCCCGGACGCCCATGGAACCGAAACCGCAAACCGGCCCCCGCCGCACCAGGGACCGCATCCTCGACGTCTCGCTGCGCCTGTTCAACGAAGTCGGCGAACCGAACGTCACCACCACGACGATCGCGGAAGCGATGGAGATCAGCCCCGGCAATCTCTATTACCACTTCCGCAACAAGGACGACATCATCAACTCCATCTTCGTGCGCTTCGAGCAGGAGATGGAGCGCCGCCTGAAGATGCCGGACGACCACAAGGCGACCCTGGACGAAAGCTGGGGCTACCTGCAGTACATGTCCGAGTTCCTGTGGAACTACCGCTTCCTGTATCGCGACATCAACGACCTGCTGGCGCGCAACCGGATGCTGGAGACCAACTTCAAGCGCATCGTCGAGCAGAAGCAGCGCTTCGCGCACGAGATCTGCCGGCAGTTCCTGGAAGACGGCGAGATGGAAGCCACGCCCGAGCAGGTCGAGGCGATCTGCACCAACATGGTGGTGATTGCCACCTACTGGCTGTCGTTCCAGTTCGTGCAGCATCCGCGCCAGTACAACGATGCCGAGCAGATCCGCGGCTACCTGCACGGCTCGAGCTACCACATCTTCTCGATCCTCGCGCCCTACCTGCGCGGCCGCGCGCGCGAGGCCTTCGACCAGCTGGCCCGCGACTACGCGGCGTCCAAGGCAGCCGCCGAGGCGGCAAAGGAAAAGAAGTGAAATCCGTCTGCGTCTATTGCGGCTCCAGCCCTGGCAACCGCCCCGAATATGCCGAGGGCGCGCGCCTGCTCGGCCGCACGCTGGCCGAGCGCGGCCTGGCGCTGGTCTACGGCGGCGGCAAGGTCGGCCTGATGGGCACCGTGGCCGACGCGGTGCTGGAACACGGCGGCACCGTCATCGGCATCATCCCGGAAGCGCTGATGCAGAAGGAAGTGGGCCACCGCGGCCTGACCGAGCTGCACGTGGTGCGCAACATGCACGAGCGCAAGCAGATGATGGCCGACCGTGCCGATGCCTTCATCGCCATGCCCGGCGGCGTGGGCACCTTCGAAGAGCTGTTCGAGACCTTCACCTGGCTGCAGCTGGGCTACCACGACAAGCCGGTGGGGCTGCTTAACGTCGGTGGTTTCTACGACGACATGCTGGGTTTCCTCGGCCATGCCGTGCAGGAAGGATTCCTGAAGCAGGTGCATGCCGACCTGCTGCATGTGGCGGACCTTCCCGGCACGCTGCTGGACCAGCTGGCCGCCGCGCCGCGCGTGCGCGTGGACAAGTGGCAGCAGGCCCGCGACAAGACCTGACGCCCGGCGCGGCTCCTGCCGCGCCTAGAACGACGAGCCCGGCCGCTGCAGGAACGCCAGTTCCTCCGCCGTGCCCGGCCTGCCCAGCACCGCATTGCGGTGCGGGAAGCGGCCAAAGCGCACGATGATCTCGCGGTGCTTGTCGGCCCACTCCACCACATCCACCTTACCGCCACTGGACTCGCGCAGCTGCGTCATCAGCCGCACCGCCTCGTCCTGGTCTTCCAGCGCTTCCGAATGCTCGAACGGCATGTAGCAGAACATGCGGTGGTAGTCCGTCGGCAGCTCGCGGTCCATGCCGGTCGCGACGATGCGCCTGGCCAGCGCCAGCGCCTGCGCATCGGTGCCGAAGCTGCGCGGATCGTTGCGGAACATGTTGCGCGGGAACTGGTCCAGCAGCACCACGCGGGCACAGGCGCCTTCGGGGGTGACCGACCAGTCGTCCGGCGCGCCCTCGCTGGCGACCTGCCAGTCAGACAGGAAGTGCGTGCGGATGCGGTCGTCGAAATCATCCGACTTGGTGAACCATGCGCGGCGCTCGGTATTCCAGGCCGCCGAACCAGGCTGGTCGAACCAGAAATCGAGCACGCGGCAGGCACCTTCGGGCAGTTGCACGGACATGGGTGGAGATTCTTTCTCAGTGAGCAGGGGAAGGAAGGCGCCTCAGCGCGCCACGTTGCGCATCCAGTCGGCGGTCTGGAAGAACGCCTGCATCAGGCGCAGCTGCAGGTCCTCGGACAGGCCGATGTCCTGCATCGCCAGTGCCATGCAGCGCATCCACTGGTCGCGCTCGCTGATACCGATCTCGAACGGCATGTGGCGCGCGCGCAGGCGCGGATGGCCGAAGCGCTCGATAAAGTGGTTGGGGCCGCCCAGCCAGCCGCACAGGAACCAGAACAGCTTGTCGCGCGAGCCGTCTAGCGACGGCGGATGGATCGCGCGCAAGCCGGCAAACTGGGTTTCCAGGTCCATCAGGTCATAGAAGCGGTCGACCAGCTCGCGCACGCGCGCCTCGCCGCCGACCAGCTCGAAAGCCGTGACCTCGGGGGCGCCGTCGGCATTGCCGGATTGTTGATTGGATTCAGTACTCATCACAAACTCGAGGCGCGGCGCCGTTCAGGCGTCACGCAAGGTCGCCAGCGCCGGCTGGCGCAGCACTTCGCGCAGGCCCAGCCAGCCGCCGGCAAAAGCGCACAGCATGCCAGAAACCACGCCGACCGGCACGATCCACCCATTGAAGCGGTAGGGGAAGTCGAAAACGAACTGCGACAGCCCCCACCCCACCGCGATCGCTCCCAGGCTGGCCAGGAATCCTGCCAGGCCGCCCACCACGAGGAATTCCGCGTATTGGGTCTGCCGCACCAGCGCCGCCGACGCCCCCAGCGCCTTGAGCAGGCCGGCGTCGCGCATGCGCTCGTCGCGCGCGCCGGACAGCGCCGCGTACAGCACCGTGACCCCGGCGGCCAGCGTGAAGATAAACAGGAACTCCACCGCCGCGATCACCTGGTCCAGGATGTCCTGGATCTGGCGCAGGATCATGTCGGTGTTGACCACCGTGATGTTCGGGAAGGCCGCGATCAGCCGGTTGCCCAGCGCCGCGCTGGCAGCGGGCAGGTGGAACGAGGTGATGTAGGTCTCGGGCATGCCCTGCATCGCCGACGGCGGCAGGATCACGAAGAAATTGACCCGCATCGAGCCCCAGTCGAGCTTGCGCAGCGAGGTCACGCGCGCCTGCACCGCCTGGCCGGCCACGTCGAAGCGCAGCGTGTCGCCGAGGTGGATCCCGAGCGTCTTGGCGATGCCCTCCTCCACCGAGGCACCCGCGTCGGTGCCGGCGCTGCCATCGGACCACCGCCCGGCGATCACGCGGTTGCCCTCCGGCAGCACATCGGTATAGGACAGGTTGAATTCGCGCTCGACCAGGTTGCGCGCGCGGCCTTCCTCGAAGCTGCCGGCCTGGATCGCACGCTCGCCGATATGGGTCAGGCGCCCGCGCACCATCGGATAAAGCAGGTCGTTGATGCCGGCGCCGGCCAGCATCTTGCGCAGCGGTTCGCGCTGGTCGGGCTGGATATTGATGATGAAGCGGTTGGGCGCGTCGGCCGGCGTGGCGCTGCGCCACGAATCGACCAGGTCGTTGCGGGTCATGCCGAGCAGCAGCAGCGCCATCAGCCCCACTGCCAGCGCCACGGTCTGCAGCACGGTGACGCCGCGGCGGCGCTCCAGCACCGCCAGCGCAAAACGCCAGCCCATCGACGCGGCACCACGCAGGCGCCCGCGCAGCAGGCGCGACAGCAGCGTGAGCAGCCCCAGCGCCAGCAAGCCGAACACCACGCCGGCGCCGACGAAGCCGCCCGCGGTGGTCAGCCCGAGCCGCAGGTCGCGCGCCGCCACCAGCAGCAGCGCGACGAAGGCACCCAGGCCGAGCGCGTACGCGACCCACGCGGATACCGGAGGCAGCCCGATATCGCGGCGCAGCACCCGCAGCGGCGCCACGCGCGTCAGCGCCAGCAGCGGCGGCAGCGCAAACCCCGCCAGCAGCACCAGTCCCGCCAGCACACCCACCAGCGCCGGCAATGCCGAAGGCTGCGGCAGCGACACCTTGAGCAGCCCGCCCAGCGACAGCAGCAGCCCGTAGTGCGCCAGGTAGCCGATCAGCACGCCGGCCAGCGCGCCGCCCGCGCCGATCAGCAGGAATTCCAGCCCGAACGCGCGCAGGATCTGTCCGCGCGACAGCCCCAGGCACTTGTAGACCGCGCAGGCATCGGTATGGCGCTGCATGTAGCGGCGCGCCGACATGGCGATTGCCACCGCCGCGATCATCGACGACAGCACCGCCACCAGCGACAGGAAGCGCTCGGCCCGGTCGAGCGTGGCGCGCATCTGCGGCTGGCCGGATTCGAGCGACTCGATGCGGGTGTTGCGCAGCTTGCGGCGGTCGATCTCCGCCTGCGCCCATTTCTGGTAAGCGGCACCGGCGGCGTCGGGGCCGGCCACCAGCAGCCGGTAGGTCACGCGGCTGCCCCAGCCGATCAGGCCGGTGCCTTCCAGGTCCGACAACGGCATCAGCACGCGCGGCGCAAAGTTCATGAAGCCCGTGCCGCGGTCCATCTCCTGCGTGATGATGCGGTCGATGCGGAAGGTGCGGCTGCCAAGCTGAAGCGCGTCGCCCACGTTCAATCCGAGCGCGCCCAGCAGCGCTTCGTCGACCCATACCGTGCCCGGCGCGGGAATCCCTTCGGCGGGCGCGTCCGGCGTGCCCGGCGCGTTGGCCACCCTGAGCCTGCCGCGCAGCGGATAGCCGTCGGTCACCGCCTTGAGCGCGGCCAGCTGGCTGGGCGCGTCGGCACCGGCGGCGCGCGCCTTGCCGCTGGCCGTGGCCATGCTCGGGAAGGTCACCGTCTGCGCCACCGCCAGCCCCTGCTGCCCGGCACGCTGCGCGAAGGCGGCGTCGAAAGGCTGGTCCGAGACCAGCAGCACGTCAGACGCGATCATTTGCCGCGCATCGCGCTCCAGCCCCAGCCGCATGCGGTCGGCCATGAAGCCGACGCTGGACAGCGCCGCCACCGCGAGCACCAGCGCGAACAGCAGCAGGTAGAGCTCGCCGGCGAGCCAGTCGCGGCGTGCCATGCGCAACGCCTGGCGCCAGGCGGAAAACCTGCCCGCTTGCGCGGTGCCCGCCCCGGCGGCGGGACTGGCATTGGTGGTCGGGGCGTCGATGGCGGACTCGGAGGGCATCGGTTGTTTGGTGAATTCTTCGGTGAATTGTTCGGTGATGGCTTGGCGCCGGTGCGCCGCGGGTCAGTCGGAAAGCCAGGAAACAGGGATACGGTCCGGCGTGAACGGCAACGGAACGGCAAGCGCTACGGAGGTCCCGGCCGCCCCGGCCGCGCGCTGCCGCCGCGCAGCGTGGCATGCAGCCGGCGCACGCCGCGCCACAGCCTGGGCAGCAGCCAGATGGCGGCCACCAGGAACAGCACCAGCACCACCAGGAACACTACCGGCAGGAAGAACGCCAGCATCAGGCTGCCGGTCGCGGTCAGGTCCTCGGTGAATGAGGCCGCCCAGTTGGAAAACGGTTCCGGCGAAACGTTGATCAGCGCGCGCGTGCCGGCCTTGGCCGCATGCGCGGTGCCGGCCAGCGTGCCGCCGATCAGGCCGGCAGCCACCACCCACTGCGGGTCGAGCTGGCCGAACGCGGCGGCCGCCAGGATCGCGCCGGCCGGAATGCGCACGAAGGTATGGATGCCGTCCCAGACCGAGTCGAAGCCCGGCACCTTGTCGGCGATGAACTCGGCCACGGCCAGCACCGCGGCCACGCCGATCACCCACCAGGATTCCAGCGGCTGCAGCCCGGGGGGCAGTTCCAGCCAGCCCAGGCGTGCCAGAACGCCGGCGGCGAACACGGCGAGATAGAGGCGAAAACCGCTGGCCCAGGACATGCCCGCGGCCAGCGCGGCGGTTTCCAGCATGTTGCTCCTTGCAAGGCCGGGCGTGCGCGGGGCACGCCCTGGCAAGGAGTGTAATACGAGCGGAGCGGGCGGGCAGCGCGCCCGCCATCCAGCCCATCATCCGCTCCTGCCGCCCGGCCCGCCGCTCAGGTGCCCTCGCCGTCCGGCCCGAACCAGGGCAGCGCTTCCTGCGGCGTCAGCACCCCGGCCGGCTCGGCCATGGCGTAGCCGGGCAGCGCCTCGATGCGTTTTGCGAACGCCGGATCGGCCAGCAAGGCCAGCAGCGCCGCCATCCAGCCGGCGGTCTGGTCGTTCTTGCGCAGCGCCAGGTAGTAAGCCTCGCGCGTCAGCGGCACGAAGGCCAGGCCGTGACTTTCGGCGTTCATGCGCAGCCCGAAGCCAACCTGGGCGCGGCCGCCATGCACCGCCTCAGCCACCTTCTCGTTGCTGAACTCGGTTTCGTCATAGCCGGCGACCTGGTCCTGGTACAGGCCCTGTGCCGCCAGCAACTGGTCGAACAGCATGCGCGTGCCCGAACTGCGCTGGCGGTTGACGAAACGCGCCTGGGTGCGCACCAGGTCGCGCAGGTCGCGGATCTCGCGCGCCAGCTCCGGCGCCACGATCAGCCCCTGCTCGCGCCACGCCAGGCGCAGCAGCCGCACCGAGGCCGGCCGCAGCCACTTGCGCAGGGTCACATGCGCCACAGATCCCGCCGTCTGCACCGGCGAGACGTAGAAGCCCGCCAGCTCCGACTGCCGCTCCTGCAGGCATACCAGCCCTTCCACGCTGCCGCAGAACACCGTGTCCAGCTGCAACGGCGCGACCGCCTGGCCGAGCGCCGCAGCCAGCACTTCCACGGCCGGGTCATGGCTGCCGGTGAAATGGACGCACGATTGCGGCTGCTGGGCATCGTCGAGCTCGGCGATGAAATCCGCCATGGCCTTCTGCACCACCGGTTCGACCGACTCGCGCAGGCGCAGCTCGGCGCGCAGCAGCCGCTCGCCAAAACGCGTCAGCGATGCGCCGCGGCCCCGCTCCATGTCGAGCATGGAGCGGCCCAGCATTTCCTCCCATGTGCGCATCACCCCCCAGGCATGGCGGTAGGACAGGCCGATCTCGCGCGCGGCCCGGTGCAGCGAGCCGGTCTCGCGCACAGCCTTGAGCAACTGGAACACCTTGTCGTTGGCGCGCGGGTTGTCGTCCGGCGCAATGACCGGAAACAGGTCAAAGCGGAACGTCATATGTTCCTCGCTTCATATTTACATCTGAAATTCCGCTGGATCACAATGAACACCCCTGCTTATTGTCTTTCGCTGCATTCTCCCCGAGTCCTGTAGGGAAAGGCAATTATGTCCATCAAAACATAACTCAATGGGTCCCCATGCAGCCGCGCCACACCTCCAGCCCGTTCCGCCACCTGCGCCGCGCCACCGCCGCCGCCTGCGTGGTCCTGATGTCGGCCGCGCACGCCGGCGAACTGAAGCTCGCCACCACCACCAGCACCGACAACTCCGGCTTGTTGAAGTACCTGCTGCCCCGCTTTGAGCAGAAGTCCGGCGTCAGCGTCAAGGTGATCGCCGTCGGCTCCGGCAAGGCGATGAAAATGGGCGAGATGGGCGACGTCGACGTGCTGCTGGTCCACGCCCGCAAGATGGAAGACGCCTTCGTCGCCGCCGGCTACGGCGTCAACCGGCGCGACGTGATGTACAACGACTTCATCGTGGTCGGCCCGGCCAACGACCCGGCCGGCCTGAAGGGCGGCAAGGACGTGCTCGCCGGCTTCCGCAAGCTGTCGGGCAGCGGCAGCAAGTTCATCTCGCGCGGCGACAACTCCGGCACCGACGTGATGGAGAAGGAGTACTGGAAAGAAATCGGCATCGAGCCCAAGGGCAAGCTGTGGTACGTCAGTGCCGGCCTGGGCATGGGCGAGGTACTGACCATGGCCGCGCAGATGCCGGGCTACACGCTGTCAGACCGCGCCACCTACGGCGCCTACCGCGCCAAGACCGGCCTGGCCATCGCCATCGAGGGCGACCCGAAGATGTTCAACCCGTACGGGATCATCGCGGTCAATCCGGCCAGGCACCCGGGCACCAACTATGGGGATGCGATGAAGCTGATGGAGTGGGTCACGTCGAAGGAAGGGCAGGACGCGATCGCCAGTTACAAGGTGGAAGGGGAACAGCTGTTCTTCCCGAACTACAAGGCGCAGACCGCGCAGAAATAAATCGCCCGGGGGCAGGGGGATCAACCCGCCTCCGCCTCCAGCCGCGGCAATTGCGGCAGGTCCGCCGCCACCTCCGCGATCATGCGCCGGATCCACATGATGTCCGGCGCCGCGTGGCAGCGCTCGTGCCACAGCTGGTAGAAGCGCATGCGCGGGAACGACACCGGCGACGGCACCATGCGGATCGGCAGATATTGCGCATAGTGCGCCGCGAACTGGCGGCCGGTGGTGAAGACCATGTCAGTCTTCATCAGCACATACGGCACCAGCCCGAAGTACGGCAGCGTCACCTGGATATTGCGCTTGTAGCCCTGCTCCGCGAGCGCCTGGTCGATCATGCTGCGCTGCATCGACGCATATGGCGCCGGGGCCAGGTGCGGCATCTCCAGGTAGTGCTTGAGCGTCAGTCCCTTGCGCGCCAGCGGGTGCTGCGCGCCCAGCATGCACACCACCTCATCGTCGAACAGTGGCGAGATATGCAGGTGTTCCGGCGGCGACAGCCAGTTGCCGACCACGATATCCAGCTGCCCCTGTTCCAGGTCGTCGAGGAAGTCCGACGACGACGTCATCGGATGCACGAACAGCTTGGCGCCCGGCGCCAGCCGGCGCACGCGTTCGACGATATTGGGCAGGAAGAAGGCGTCGAGGTAGTCCGGCGCCCCCAGGTGGAAGGTGCGCGTAGTGGTGGCCGGGTCGAACTGCTGCGGCGGGCGGGCAATGCGGTCCATCGCCGCGAGGCTTTGCTCGGCCAGCGCCAGCAGTTCGCGGCCGCGCTCGGTCGGCACCATGCCGTTCTTGCCCCGCACCAGGATGGCGTCGCCGGTGATCTCGCGCAGGCGCTTCAGGGTGTTGCTGATGGCGGGCTGCGACTGGCCCAGGCGCACGGCGGTGCGGGTCACGCTCTGCTCGGTCAGCAGGGTGTGGAGCACCCGCAGCAAATATGTATCGAGATGGTCGCGTCCGTGCATGGCGATGGGCAGCCCTCCGGCGGGGGCCGGATAGGTGGCGTGGGGGATGGGAACGGCGCATAGTGTATGACAAGCACCCCACAATCGGTCAAATCCGCATACCGCTCAGTGCGGCCGGGCACCGACCGGCGTGCCCGCTGATGGCGCATATCACCTGGGTCGAATATTGCATGAAACGTAGCGATGCTATGTTTCCGCCATCCCCAAGAGAGAGAAGACCATGGAGACGCAAACCATCCGCTTTTTCCACCGCGGCCAGGTCAAGGAAGTATCCGACGCCCCCATTACCCGCACCGTGCTGCAGTACCTGCGTGAAGACGCCCGCTGCACCGGCACCAAGGAAGGCTGCGCCGAAGGCGACTGCGGCGCCTGCACCGTCGTCATTGGCGAACTGCAGGACGGCGGCGACGTCGAATTCAAGGCGGTCAATGCCTGCATCCAGTTCCTGCCCACGCTCGACGGCAAGGCCCTGATCACGGTCGAGGACCTGCGCCAGGCCGACGGCACCCTGCACCCGGTGCAGGAAGCCATGGTCGAGTGCCACGGCTCGCAGTGCGGCTTCTGCACCCCCGGCTTCGTGATGTCGCTGTGGGCGCTGTACCAGCAGCACACCCCCGGTGGCGAGGCGCCTTCGCGCCAGACCATCTGCGACGCGCTGACCGGCAACCTGTGCCGCTGCACCGGCTACCGCCCGATCATCGACGCCGGCGAGCGCATGATGGCCCTGCCCGCCCCGACCGACGGCAAGCTGGACCCGAAGCAGATCGCCGACACGCTGCGCAACCTGAAGCGCGGCGAGACCTTCCGCTACCGCGCGCAGGGCCAGGACTTCTTTGCCCCGCGCACCGCGGCCGAGTTCGGCGCGATCAAGGCGGCGCAGCCCGATATCCGCATCCTCGCCGGCAGCACCGACGTCGGCCTGTGGGTGACCAAGCAGTTCCGCGAGCTGGGCAACCTGCTCTACGTGGGCCAGGTGGAAGACCTGAACCGGATCGAGCAACGCGACGGCGTGATCGAGATCGGCGCTGCCGTCACGCTGGAGAAGGCCTATACCGCGCTGAACGCCGCGCACCCGGAACTGGAAGAGCTGTGGAAGCGCTTCGCTTCGCTGCCGATCCGCAATGCCGGCACGCTGGGCGGCAATATCGCCAACGGCTCGCCGATCGGCGACTCGATGCCGGCGCTGATTGCGCTGGGGACCGAAGTGTTGCTGCAGCTTGGCGAAACCCGCCGCACGCTGCCGCTGGAAGACCTGTACCTGGCCTACCAGAAGACCGCCATGCAGCCGGGCGAATTCGTCGCCGCGCTGCGCGTGCCGGTGGCGGGGCCGCAGCACTTCCGCACCTACAAGCTGTCCAAACGTTTTGACGAGGATATCTCGGCCGTGTGTGCCGCATTCGGCATCACCGTGCGGGACGGCATCGTCCGCGAGGCGCGCATCGCCTTCGGCGGCATGGCGGCCACGCCCAAGCGCGCGGCCGCCACGGAAGCGGCCCTCATCGGCCGGCCGTGGAACGAAACCACCGCCCGCGCCGGCATGGCCGCGCTGTCGCAGGACTACGCCCCGCTGACTGACATGCGCGCGACCGCGTCGTACCGCAGCCGCGGCGCCGCCAACCTGCTGTACCGCTTCTGGCTGGAAACCACCAGCGAAGCGCTGCCCGCGGCAGCCGTCAATGTCCGTGCGCCCGGCGCCGGCACCATCGCAATCGTCACGGCCTGAGAGAAAAAGGAAAATCGGCATGAACAAGCAAACCGAACCCTTCCTGCTCGACGCCGGCATTGCCGCCGAGGCAGTGCCGCAGGTCGGCATCTCGCGTCCGCATGAATCCGCCCACCTGCACGTGGCCGGCACCGCCACCTATACGGACGATATCCCCGAGCTGGCCGGCACGCTGCACGCCGCGCTCGGCATGAGCAGCCGCGCGCACGCCCGCATCAAGTCGATCTCGCTCGACAAGGTGCGCGCCGCTCCCGGCGTGGTGTCCGTGCTGACGGTGGACGACATCCCCGGCACCAACGACTGCGGCCCGATCATCCACGACGACCCGATCCTGGCGCGCGACGTGGTGCAGTTCATCGGCCAGCCGGTCTTTATCGTGGTGGCGACCTCGCACGACGCCGCCCGCCGCGCCGCCCGCCTGGGCGTGATCGAGTATGAAGACCTGCCGCCGGTGCTGTCGCCGGAAGCCGCGCACGAAGCCGGCAGCTATGTGCTGCCGCCGATGCACCTGAAGCGCGGCGAGGCGGTCAGCCATATCGCCGGCGCTGCCCACAAGGACGGTGGCAAGATCCACCTCGGCGGGCAGGAACAGTTCTACCTGGAAGGCCAGATTTCCTACGCCGCGCCGCGCGAGAACGACGGCATGCAGGTGTGGTGCTCGACCCAGCACCCGACCGAGATGCAGCACGCCGTGTGCCATATGCTGGGCTGGCAGGCGCACCAGGTGCTGGTCGAGTGCCGCCGCATGGGCGGCGGCTTCGGCGGCAAGGAATCGCAGTCGGCGCTGTTCGCCTGCTGCGCCGCGCTGGCCGCGTGGAAGCTGATGTGCCCGGTCAAGCTGCGTCCGGACCGCGACGACGACATGATGATCACCGGCAAGCGCCATGACTTCGTGTTCGACTACGAAGTGGGCCACGATGACGAGGGCCATATCGAGGGCGTCAAGGTCCAGATGGTGTCGCGCGCCGGCTTCTCGGCCGACCTGTCGGGCCCGGTGATGACCCGCGCCATCTGCCACTTCGACAACGCCTACTGGCTGCCGAACGTGCAGATCGACGGCTACTGCGGCAAGACCAATACCCAGAGCAATACCGCCTTCCGCGGCTTCGGCGGCCCGCAGGGCGCGTTTGCGATCGAGTACATCCTGGACAACGTGGCCCGCAACGTCGGCAAGGATTCGCTCGAAGTGCGCCGCGCCAACTTCTACGGCAAGACCGGGAACAACGTCACGCCGTACGGCCAGACCGTGGAAGACAACGTCATCCACGAGCTGATCGACGAACTGGTCGCGACCAGCGCATACCGCGCCCGCCGCGAGGCCACGCGCACCTTCAACGCGCAGAGCCCGATCCTGAAGAAGGGCATCGCCATCACCCCGGTGAAGTTCGGCATCTCGTTCAACGTGGCCCACTTCAACCAGGCCGGCGCTCTGGTGCACGTCTACAACGACGGCTCGGTGCTGGTGAACCACGGCGGCACCGAAATGGGCCAGGGCCTGAACACCAAGGTGGCGATGGTGGTGGCGCATGAGCTGGGCATCCGCATGGAACGCGTGCGCGTGACCGCCACCGATACCAGCAAGGTGGCCAACACCTCGGCTACCGCGGCATCGACCGGCGCCGACCTGAACGGCAAGGCCGCACAGGATGCCGCCCGCCAGATCCGCGAGCGCCTGGCCGCGTTTGCCGCGCGCAAGGCCGGCGTGGAGCCGTCCGAAGTGCGCTTCAACGACGACCTCGTAAGTGCCGGCGAACTGCGTGTATCGTTCGGCGAACTGGCGCGCGAGGCCTATGTGGCGCGCGTGCAGCTGTGGTCCGACGGCTTCTACACCACGCCCAAGCTGCACTGGGACCAGAGCAAGCTGCAGGGCCGCCCGTTCTACTACTACGCCTACGGCGCCGCCTGCTCCGAGGTACTGGTCGATACGCTGACCGGCGAATGGAAGCTGCTGCGTGCCGACGCGCTGCACGACGCCGGCCGCTCGCTGAACCCGGCGCTGGATATCGGCCAGGTCGAGGGCGCGTTCATCCAGGGCATGGGCTGGCTGACCACCGAGGAACTGTGGTGGAACAAGGACGGCAAGCTGATGACGCACGCCCCGTCCACGTACAAGATCCCGACGGTCAACGACTGCCCCGAGGAATTCAACGTGCGCCTGTTCCAGAACCAGAACGTCGAGGACAGCATCCACCGCTCCAAGGCGGTGGGCGAGCCGCCGCTGCTGCTGCCGTTCTCGGTGTTCTTCGCGATCCGCGACGCGATTGCGGCGGTGGGCGACTACCGCATCAACCCGCCGCTGAAGGCGCCCGCCACCAGCGAGGCGATCCTCGACGCCGTGGAAGCGGTACGCGAAGCGGCAGCGCAAGCGGCCTGAGCGCAGGCAACGAAGCGATCGCAAGGAAGCGCGCGCCCGCGGGTGCCCCGGACTTTCCCCCCGTGCCTGCCGTGACAGGCACGGGGCCGGCGGACGAAGCAGGCGCGCGCCCACCCTGCCCCAGGCAAGACCCAGTTTTCCGATAAGGCCCCCACATGCAGGACGCACCGCTCAAACCCTTCCGCTTCGCCGACGCCGCCCGCATGGTGCGCACCGGCGTGCCGGTGGCGATGGTGACCATCGTCGAGGTCAAGGGCTCGGCCCCGCGCGAGCCCGGCATCCGCATGCTGGTCAGCCCGGACGACCTGGTCGGGACCATCGGCGGCGGCCACCTGGAATGGCGCGGCATGGATATCGCGCGCGAGATGCTGGTGCGGCACGAGCAGCGCCGCATCGAGCGCATCCCGCTGGGCCCGGCGCTGGGCCAGTGCTGCGGCGGCGTGGTGCAACTGGCGTTCGAGGTGCTGGGCGAGGCCGACCTGGCATGGCTCGATGCGGTCGAACGCAATTTCGCCGCGCACCGCGCGCTGCAGCGCCACGTGCCGGCCAGCGGCGCGGTGACCTTTGCCGACAGCCGCGCCGTCCTCCCCGCCGTCGACCTGCGGCCGGACGGCAGCTGGACCGACACGGTGGTGCCCGACGCCATGCACGTGGTGCTGTTCGGCGCCGGCCACGTCGGCCACGCGCTGGTCAAGGTGCTGGCGACGCTGCCGTGCCGCGTGCACTGGGTGGACGAGCGCGACACGCTGTTCCCCGGCGGCCTGCCCGACAACGTCGAGGCCGAGGCCAGCGACACACCCGAGGCCGTGGTGACGCAGGCGCCGGCGGGCAGCTATTTCCTGGTGATGACGCACAGCCACGCGCTCGACCAGACCCTGTGCGAAGAAATCCTGAAGCGCACCGATTTCGCCTACTTCGGCCTGATCGGTTCCAAGACCAAGCGCGCCCGCTTTGAACACCGCATGGCCGAGCATGGCATCGACCCGGCCAGGTTTGCGGAAATGACATGCCCCATGGGGGTTCCCGGGATTACCGACAAAGCTCCGGCTATGATTGCGGTTGCTATCGTCGCCCAGCTGCTCCAGGTTCGCGAACAGCGCCTAGCCGCGCTGCGTGCGGGCCTGGCGGAGGCGGTGCATCCCTGAGAACCCGTGCCGCCGGCCCTGGCTGGCGGGCATAGAGAACACGAGGCCCCCATGACCATCGATGCCGCACTGGCGGACAAAATCCGCCGTACCCCCAAGGCCGAACTGCATGTGCATATCGAAGGCACGCTCGAGCCGGAACTGATCTTCCGGCTGGCCCAGCGCAACCAGGTGGCGCTGCCCTACCCCAGCGTGGAGGCGCTGCGCGCCGCCTACGCCTTTACCGACCTGCAGTCGTTCCTCGACATCTACTACGCCGGCGCCAGCGTCCTGCTGACCGAGGAAGATTTCTTCGACATGACCATGGACTACGTCAAGCGCGCCGTCGCCGACAACGTCCGCCACGCCGAGATCTTCTTCGACCCCCAGACCCATACCGCGCGCGGGGTGCCGATCGGCGTGGTGATCGACGGCATTGCCGACGCCCTGGCCCAGGCGCGTACGGAATATGACTTCTCCAGCAGCCTGATCCTGTGCTTCCTGCGCCACCTGTCGGAGGAAGACGCCTTTGCCACGCTGGAAGCCGCGCTGCCCTACCGGGACCGCTTCGTCGGCGTGGGGCTGGATTCCTCCGAGAAAGGCAACCCACCGGAAAAGTTCGAACGCGTGTTCGCCCGAGCGAAAGAGCTGGGCCTGCACCGGGTCGCGCACGCCGGCGAGGAAGGCCCGGCGCAATACGTCTCCGATGCGCTCGACATCCTCAAGGTCGAGCGCATCGACCACGGCGTGCATGCCATCGACGATGCCGCGCTGATCCAGCGCCTGGCGCGCGAGCGCGTCGCGCTGACGGTATGCCCGCTGTCCAACGTCAAACTCAAGGTCTACCCCGACCTGAGCGACCATCCGCTCAAGCGCATGCTGGATGCGGGCGTGGCCATCACGCTCCATTCGGACGATCCGGCCTACTTTGGCGGCTACATGAACGCCAACTGGGAAGCCACCTTCGACGCGCTGCCGCTGGATGCCGCCGACGCGCACAAGCTGGCGCGCAACAGCTTTGAAGCGGCCTTCCTGCCCGAGGTGCAGAAGGCCGAGTTCCTGGCCGAAGTCGACCACTTCTGGTCGGCCACGCCCAAGTCCCCGCCCGCGACGGCCCCTGCGGCCTGACCGGCGCATGCCAATAGACCGGCCCGCCGCGTGACGTAACGTCGGCACGCGCGGGCCGGCCACAAGAGACAAACGATGACGACCACCCCCACGACCGAGTCCACCACCCGTGCCATCCGCGGCCGCGTGCTGCATTTCCTGCGCGACCCGCAGTTCCATGAGGATGCGTACCAGTATTGGGACGACGGGGTGCTGATCGTCACCGACGGCCGCATTGCCGCCGCCGGCGAGTATGCAAAGCTGGCAGACCGCATCCCGGCCGGCGCCGAGATCGTCGACCACCGTGGCAAGCTGATCGTGCCGGGCTTTATCGACACCCACGTGCACTACCCGCAGACCGACATGATCGCGTCGCCGTCGCCGGGCCTGCTGCACTGGCTCGACACCTACACCTTCCCCGAAGAGCGCCGCTTCGCCGATCCCGACTACGCCCGCGGCGTGGCCGGTTTCTTCACCGAAGAACTGCTGCGCAACGGCACCACCAGCGCGGTGGTCTGGAGCACGGTGCACAAGGCCTCGGCCGACGCGCTCTTCACCGAGAGCGAGGCGCGCAACCTGCGCCTGGTCACCGGCAAGGTGATGATGGACCGCAACTGCCCCGAATTCCTGCGCGATACGGCCGAGACTGGCGCGCAGGATTCGGCCGACCTGCTGTCGCGCTGGCATAACAAGGGCCGCCTGTCGTACGCGATCACGCCGCGCTTCGCGCCGACCTCGACCGAAGCACAGCTGGCCGCCTGCGGCGAACTGGCGCGCGCCTACCCCGACGCCTTTATCCAGACCCACGTGGCCGAGAACCGCGACGAGGTCAAATGGGTAGCCGAGCTGTTCCCGGACGCGCGCAGCTACCTGGACGTCTACGACCGCTACGGCCTGCTGCGCCCCGGCGCGATGTACGGCCACGCCATCTACCTGGACCAGGACGACCGCCGCCGGCTGGCCGACAGCGGCGCCGCGGTGGCGCACTGCCCCACCTCCAACCTGTTCCTGGGCAGCGGTTTCTATGACTTCCACCAGTCCGACGCCAACCGCCTGAACGTGACGCTGGCCACCGACGTCGGCGGCGGCACCTCGTTCTCGATGTTCCGCACCATGAACGCCGCGCACAAGGTCGCGCGCATGGGCGGCTACTACCTGACCGCGCTGCGCATGTTCTACCTGGCCACGCGCGCCGCCGCCGAGGCGCTGGGCTGGACCGGCCGCGTCGGCAGCTTCAGCGAGGGCTGCGAGGCCGACTTCGTCGTGCTCGATCCCAAGGCCACGCCGCTGATCGCCCGCCGCAGCAACCGCTCGGAGACGCTGGAAGAAGAACTGTTCGCCTTTGCCATGCTGGGCGACGACCGCGTGATCGACAGCGTCTACATCATGGGCGAGCCGGTGCGCGCCGCCGCCTGATCCGTCACATCCGGCACTCCTGTCCGGTACCCAATTCCGGCACCACGGCGCCCGCCCTTCGCGGCGGGCGCGCTTTTACCGCTTAGCGCGTCCTTCCGGATTGACGCCCGTCAAGATCCCCACCGGCAAAGCCTTCTAACCTTGCGGTTTCGCCATGGCCGGCATGCGCCGGCCTCATTGGCAGCATTGGCTGCGTTGGCCAACGCCATCCGACCGCAAAACCAGAAGGTTCCGCATGACCGCAATCCCATCCACGCCCTCAGCGCATCCCGAGCATGCCCCGCATGCCCGGCAGTCCGCCAAGCCCGGCCGGCTGCCGCTGCCGGAGCCGATCGCCCCGGACGCGCCGTTCCCGTCGCGCAAGGTCATCCGCGGCTGGCTGATCCCGCTGGGGGAGCGCAGCACGCCGCGCGCGCTGGCGCTGTTCGCCTTCGACTACCTGCTGTTCGCCGCCGTGCTGGCCGGCGTGGTGCTAGCCTCGCACTGGGCCGCCAAGCTGGGGCTGGGCGTGCTGGCCGGGCTGGTGATCGCGCGCCTGTTCATCATCGGCCACGATGCCTGCCACCAGAGCCTGACGCCGCGCCGCGGCCTGAACAAATGGCTGGGCCGGCTGACTTTCCTGCCGTCGCTGACGCCGTACAGCCTGTGGGAAGTCGGCCATAACGTGGTCCACCACGGCTATACCAACCTGAAAGGCTTCGACTTCGTCTGGGCGCCCTACTCGCTGGAAGAATTCAACGCGCTGCCGCGCTGGCGGCGCGCGCTGGAGCGCATCTACCGCACCGGCTTCGGCCCGGGCCTGTACTACCTGGTAGAGATCTGGTGGAGCAAGCTGTTCTTCCCCAGCAAGCGCCAGATGGCCACCCGCCGCCCGGTCTTCGTGCGCGATTGCCTGCTGGTGGCGGCCTTCGGCGTGGCCTGGATCGGCGCGCTGGTGGCACTGGCCTTTGCCACGGGCCAGTCGGCCTGGATGCTGGTCGGCGCCGGTTTCGTGCTGCCTTTCCTGGTGTGGAACGTGACCGTGGGCTTCGTGCTGTACGTGCACCACACCCATGCCAGCGTGGCCTGGTACGACACCAAGGCCATGTGGGCCAAAGCGCAGCCGTTTGTCTCGACCACAGTGCACCTGCGCTTCCGCCATGGTATCGGCTCCGCGCTGCATCACATCATGGAGCACACCGCGCACCACGTCGACATGAGCGTGCCGCTGTATCGCCTCAAGCGCGCGCAGGCGCTGCTGGAGCACGCGCTGCCGGGCCGCATCATCATCGAGAACTTCTCCTGGCGCTGGTATTTCGACACGGCGCGCCGCTGCAAGCTGTATGACTTCAAGGCGCTGTGCTGGACCGATTTCCGCGGCCGCCAGACCAGCGAGAACGCGCCGGTGCCGGCCTGATCGCCATACCGACCGCGGCGGCGGTGGACGATCCACCGCCGCCGCGGTTATAATTGCCGCTTCCATTGGGGAGTAGCCGCCCTGCTCTCACCGCGCCGCGCAATGCGGATTCCGGGGGACAGGGGCGTACGTCAACAGACTTGACCGCTTGCGGTTATGGCGTGCGCAGCTCCGGACCCCGCCTGGCCAGACTGGCCCAGGCAGCGTCCACGCCTGGCGAGACCGATGACCATACCTTTCTGGCCGGGCCGGGAAAGGTGTGCGTCATTGGCATCTCGCGATGCATTGCGGCCTGGTTATCCCACATAACAACATGGAAGCCTTCCTCGTCTCCACAGGCATCGTCGCCCTTGCTGAAATGGGCGACAAGACGCAACTGCTGTCGCTGGTCCTGGCCGCGCGCTATCGCAAGCCCCTCCCCATCATCCTTGGCATCCTGATTGCCACGCTCGTCAACCACGGCTTTGCCGGCGCGCTTGGCGGATGGATCACGCATGTGGTCGGAGAAAACCTGCTGCGCTGGATCCTGGGCCTGGGCTTTATCGCGATGGGCGCATGGATGCTGATTCCCGACAAGCTCGACGATGCCGAGCAGGCCAAGCCGGTGAAGGGCGCGCTTGGCATCCTGGCTACCACCATCGTTGCGTTCTTCTTCGCCGAGATGGGTGACAAGACGCAGATCGCCACCGTTGCCCTGGCGGCGCGCTTCAGCGATGCGGTGGTGGCCGTGGTCGCCGGCACGACCTTCGGCATGATGATCGCCAATGCGCCTGCTGTTCTGCTGGGGGACAAGTTTGCCAACAAGATGCCGATTGGGCTGGTGCATAAGATTGCGGCCGCGATCTTCGTGGTGCTGGGCGTGCTGGCGCTGATGAATATTGGAGGTTGATTTCGGGGGTGGGTCGCTGTTGGTGACAGCAACGCATCAACAGCCGATAGCATGTCGCCAACTGCACCAGCAGTGCACACCCCCAACCCTATGATCACATCGCGGCGAAAGCAAAAAAAACGGGACACAAAGGCCCCGTTCAAACCCTCGCCGGTCCGGTACTAACGACTGCCGACAACTCAGCCCTCCAGACCGTCGATCACCGATGCTCGGATTTCGCGGGCCGGCTCGGCAAGAGCCAGCCCCAATGCTTTTCAACTCAAACCACGATCAATTCGTAGTCTTCGCCCCGCCTTCGAACCACTGCCCCAGCAGCGCACGTTCGTCGTCGGTAATCTGCGTCACGTTGCCCAGCGGCATCGCCTTCTGCTGCACGGCCTGCTGGTAGATCAGCTGGGCGTGGGCCTTGATGTCTTCTGGCGTCTCCAGCTTGATCCCCTTGGCCGCCGTCGGCATCATCTTCGGCTGCTCGGCGTGGCATTGCACGCAGCGTGCGTTCATCACTTCCTGCACCTTGGCAAAGCTGACGGTCGCTGCGGCTGCCTCGCCACCCTTGGCCACGGCGGGGCGCGGCTGCGGCGCGATCATCACGGCCACAACGCCCAGCGCGGCAACGCCGGCAGCAGGCCACAGCACGTTGATCTTGCCCTTGTGCTTCAAGATGAAGAACTGGCGGATCAGCACGCCCGACAGCATGATCAGGATCAGCACCACCCAGTTGTACTTGTGGGCGTAGGTCATGCTGTAGTGGTTTGACAGCATCGCGAACAGCACCGGCAGCGTGAAGTAGGTGTTGTGCACGCTGCGCTGCTTGCCACGCTTGCCGTGGATCGGGTCCACCGGCTGGCCGGCCTTCAGTGCTGCCACCACCTTGCGCTGGCCCGGGATGATCCATGCCAGCACGTTCGCGCTCATGATCGTCGCGATCATCGCGCCGGTCAGCAGGAACGCCGCGCGGCCCGAGAAGACGTGGCATGCGACGTAAGCGGCCGCCGCGATGTAGATCGCCACCAGGATGCCGACCAGTCGGTCATTCTTGTTGAACAGGCGGCAGATGCTGTCATAGACGATCCAGCCGATCAGCAGGTACGACACCGCGAAGCCGACCGCCGCGCCAGGCGACATGTCGAACACATTCTTGTCGATCAGGAACGTGCTGGCGTTGAACAGGTACAGCACCACCAGCAGCGCGAAGCCGCTCATCCAGGTCGAGTACGACTCCCAGTAGAACCAGTGCAGGTTCTCCGGCAGCTGCTTGGGCGCGGTCAGGTACTTCTGCGGGTTGTAGAAGCCGCCGCCGTGCACGGCCCACAGTTCGCCGTCGACGCCTTTTTCTTTCAGGTCGGGCGCGGTGGGCTTGGTCAGGCTGTTGTCCAGCCACACGAAATAGAACGAAGAGCCGATCCATGCAATGGCGGTGATGACGTGCACCCACCGCAGCAGCATATTGGCCCAGTCGAGGATATAGCCTTCCATGTCTTGTCTCCTGTTTCCCTATGCCACCGCGTCAGCTGCCGCGGTAGGTCGAGTACGACCAGGGCGAAACCAGGAGCGGCACGTGGTAGTGCGCGTTGACGTCGGCAATGCCGAAGCGCAGGGGCACCACGTCCAGGAAAGCCGGCTCGGGCAGCTTCGTGCCCTGTGCGCGGAAATAGTCGCCCGCGGCGAATTCCAGTTCGTACACGCCGGCGGCAAGGTCGGCGCCTTCCAGCAGCGGCTGGTCGCAGCGGCCGTCGTGGTTGGTGACCACGGTCTTCAGGGTTTCGCGGCGATTGTCGACAATTTTATGGAGAGTAATCGACATCCCTTGTCCGGGCGTGCCGGCAGCGGTGTCAAGAACATGGGTGGTCAAGCGTCCCATCGTATTTGTCCTTTTGCGATTGGGTTGTGAGGGGCGCCGCTGCCTTCACTAGCACCATTTGTGGGATGGTGCCCGCTCGGTACGTCTGGTAACGCATCCCGGCGCTGGGTTGGTGCGTGGCGACAATGCGCCTGCCCGACCCGGTTGACAACTCCGGGATTACCCTGAGTTGTCGAAAACCTGAGTTGGTTTTGTTGACAATATTGCCGTCCCAACCAAATAATTGTCAACAATTTTCGGATCACCGGACCCTGATACAGGGCATTACGGGGGTCCGGACCGACCTGATTGCATGACCGCTGGTGCCAAGATGTCCAAGAGCCTGAAGCTGATTGCCGGTGTCACCGGCGTTTCCGATGCCGACCCAGCCGGGTCCCTGCCCACCAGGCCGGACAAGCCCGCGCGCAAGGGCTCGGTCGAAGAGCGCATGTACCACGAGATCTACGACGCGATCATGGAGCACCGGCTGCCGCCGCGCACCAAGCTCACCGAGCATTCGCTTTGCGAGATCTATGCCACCGCGCGCCACACCGTGCGCAAGGTGCTGTCGCACCTGGCCGCCGACGGCATGGTCGACCTCGAGCCCAACCGCGGCGCCTTTATCGCCAGCCCCTCCACCGACGAAGCGCACGACATGTTCGAGCTGCGCCAGATGCTGGAGCGCGCGGTGCTGGAAAAGCTCGCCGGCATGCCCGACGTGAAGGCCGTGATCGCGCCGCTGCGCAAGATGGTCGCCAGCGAGCGCCAGGCCTTCCTGACGCACGACCGCCCCAAATGGATCCGCCTGTCCGCCGAATTCCACACGGCGCTGGCGGAGCTGTCGGGCAACGCCCTGCTGGTCAATATGATGCGCCGGCTGGTGTCGCGCACCACGCTGATGATCGCCAGCGTGGAAGCCCCGGGCAACAACGCCTGCTCGTTCGACGAACACGAGGAAATCCTCGATGCACTGGAACAGGGCGATGCCGCGCTGGCCCAGTCGCGCATGGCGCACCACCTCGGCGCCTGCGCCGACCGCGTGCAGCCGGACGAGCCGGGCAGCTTCGATCTTCGCAGCGTGCTAGGCCGCTCCACCTAGCACGGTGTTCCCGCCACGCCCCCGCAAGAAGCAGGCCGAACGCCCGCCGTCCGCACCGCGCCCAGGCAGTGCAAACGAGAGCGCAGCAGCGGCAGGCCGACAACAACGATAGCAAGGCCGGCAACACGCATTGCCGGCACAGAACTGGCACGGGCGTGGCGTTCCCATCAAACCAAAGGAGAGGAGACGCACCAATGAATTCCGCAAGCACCACGGTCCCGACGGACCTCACCAACGAGCGTTTGCCTTCAGGGCGCCTGCTCGCGCTTGGTTTGCAGCACGTTCTGGTGATGTACGCCGGCACGGTTGCCGTACCGCTGATCGTCGGCGGCGCGCTCAAGCTGCCCAAGGACCAGCTGGCCTTCCTGATCAACGCGGACCTCTTCGCCGCGGGCCTGGCCACGCTGATCCAGGCCATCGGCTTCTGGAAATTCGGCATCCGCCTGCCGGTGATGATGGGCGTGACCTTTGCCTCGGTGGCGCCGATGATCGCCATCGGCACCGATCCCAACGTCGGCCTGCTCGGCATCTACGGCGCGGTGATCGCCTCCGGGATCTTCGGCATCCTGATTTCGCCGATGATGGGGCGCATGCTCGGATTATTCCCGCCGGTGGTGACCGGCACGGTGATCACGCTGATCGGCGTGTCGCTGATGCGCGTCGGCATCAACTGGGCGGCCGGCGGCCAGCCCACCACGCGCGCGGTGATCGACGGCGTGGCCAAGGAAGTGCCCAACCTCGCCTACGGCGACCTGACCAACCTCGGCATCGCCGGGCTGACGCTGGTGACCATCCTGCTGCTGACCAAGTACGGCCGCGGCCTGGTCGCCAACTGCGCGGTGCTGCTGGGCATCATCATCGGCACGCTGGTGGCGATGGGCATGGGCAAGGTGTCGTTCGAAGGCCTGGATGAAGCCAGCTTTGTCGCCGTCATCACGCCGCTGCACTTCGGCATCCCGACCTTCGAGGTGACCGCGATCCTGTCGATGTGCATCGTCATGCTGATCACGCTGGTGGAATCGACCGGCATGTTCCTGGCGCTGTCGGACATCACCGGCAAGAAGCTGAGCAACGACGACCTGACCCGCGGCCTGCGCGCCGATGGCCTGGGCACCGTGATCGGCGGCATCTTCAACACCTTCCCGTACACCTCGTTCTCGCAGAACGTGGGCCTGGTCACCGTGACCGGCGTGCGCTCGCGCTACGTGGCGGCTGCCGGCGGCATCATCCTGATCGCCTTCGGCCTGTTTCCCAAGATGGCCCACGTGGTGGCCTCGGTGCCGCAGTTCGTGCTGGGCGGCGCCGGCATCGTGATGTTCGGCATGGTCGCCGCCACCGGCATCCGCATCCTGGGCTCGTGCGATTTCAACCGCAACCGCCACAACCTGTTCATCGTCGCCATCTCGATCGGCTTCGGCATGATCCCGACGCTGGCACCGACGTTCTTCCAGTACCTGCCCAAGTGGACCGGCCCCTTCACCCATAGCGGCATCGTGCTCGGCACGATCGTGGCCGTGGCGCTGAACCTGTTCTACAACGGCATCCAGTCGCGCGAGGAAGCGATGCGCAACGCCGCCGCCAATTCGCACGGCACCGAGTAGCGGTTATATCGAAGTACGCCACCGGGCCAGTGACTGGCACGCTCATTGCACAGTCGACGGCGCTTGCGGGCGCCGCGGCCCGGACGGTTCCCCTGAAGCAAGCAACGACCATGACAACAGAGAACTATCCACGCGATCTCATCGGTTACGGCGCCCGGCCGCCGCACGCCCGCTGGCCGGGCGGCGCGCGCATCGCCGTGCAGTTCGTGCTCAACTACGAAGAAGGCGGCGAGAACTGCGTGCTGCACGGCGACGCCGCCTCCGAGCAGTTCCTCTCCGAGATCGTCGGCGCCGCGGCCTACCCCGACCGCCACATGAGCATGGAGGGCATCTATGAATACGGCTCGCGCGCGGGCGTCTGGCGCATCCTGCGCGAGTTCGAGAAGCGGGGCCTGCCGCTGACCATCTTCGGCGTGTCGATGGCGCTGCAGCGCCATGCCGAACTGACGCGCGCCTTCGTCGAGCTGGGCCACGAGATCGCCTGCCACGGCTGGCGCTGGATCCACTACCAGAACATCGACGAGGCCACCGAGCGCGAGCACATGCGCATCGGCATGCAGATCATCAAGGAGCTGACCGGCGAGCTACCGCTGGGCTGGTACACCGGCCGCGACAGCCCCAACACGCGCCGGCTTGTAGTCGAGCACGGCGGCTTGCTGTACGACTCCGACTACTACGGCGACGACCTGCCCTTCTGGACCGAGGTGGAAGTCACCGGCGGCGAGAGGAAGCCGCACCTGGTGGTGCCGTACACGCTGGACTCGAACGACATGCGCTTTGCCACGCCGCAGGGCTTCAACACCGGCGAGCAGTTCTTCCAGTACCTGAAGGATTCGTTCGACGTCCTCTACGAGGAAGGCGATCCCGCAGGACAGGACAGCCCCAAGATGCTGTCGATCGGCATGCACTGCCGGCTGCTCGGCCGCCCCGGCCGCTTCCGCGCGCTGCAGCGCTTCCTCGACTATATGCAGGGCCATGACAAGGTGTGGATCTGCCGCCGTGTCGACATCGCCCGCCACTGGGCCGAGACCCACCCCTACACGCCCGCCAAGTAACCCGGATCCAGCATGAGCCACACCTACACCCTCGCCCAACTCAACACCATGCCTGTCGCGGAATTCGTGCAGGTGCTGGGCGGCATCTATGAACATTCGCCGTGGTTCGCCGAGGCCGCCGCCGCGCAACGCCCCTTTGCCGATGCCGCCGCGCTGGCGCAGGCGCTGCGCAGCGCCGTGGATGAAGCCGGCGAGGCCGCGCAGCTGAAGCTGGTGCGCGCCCACCCCGAGCTTGCCGGCAAGGCCGCGGTGCGCGGCGAGCTGACTGCCGAGTCCACGCGCGAGCAAAGCGGCGCCGGCCTGAACCTGTGCACGCCGGAAGAGTTCGATCGCCTGCAGGCGCTCAACGCCGCATACAACCAGAAGTTCGGCTTTCCGTTCATCCTCGCCGTGCGTGGCTACGACCGCCACGGGATCATCGCGGAGTTCGCGCGCCGCGTAGAAAACTCGCCGAAAGACGAGTTGCAAACTTGCATCAACCAGATCCATCGCATTGCGCAGTTCCGTCTTGACGACTTAGTATCCGCCTGAGAAAAAAAGCGTCACCTGTATAACAAAAAACGCTGTACCCGATGCCGCCGGTCCCCAAGCAACACCACACCACACCGAGCCAAAGCCAGGCGGCACGAATAAAAGCACAAAGACATTAAAAGAACCCGACAGGGACCCAGTACACAACGTTCCAAGCAGGATCCAGAAACCACGGAGGTCTAAACATGCAGAAGCAGTACAAGCCGGCAATGAAGCTGGCAGCGGTAGCGGCTACCCTTCTTTCCGGCACGGCCATGGCCCAGTCCAGCGTGACGCTGTACGGCCAGGCCGACATGTTCGTCGGTGCGGTCAAGAGCCCGGGTGTGGGCGAGCGCGCATGGGTCGCCAATTCGGGCGGGATGCAGACGTCTTACTGGGGTATCAAGGGCACCGAGGACCTGGGTGGCGGCACCAAGGCCATCTTCGACCTGAACGGCTTCTTCCGTACCGACAGCGGCAACAGCGGGCGCTTCAACGGCGACTCGATGTTCAGCCGCAACGCCTTTGTCGGCCTGCAGAACGACAAGGCCGGCACCATCAAGCTGGGCCGCAACACCACGCCATACTTCGTGTCGACCATCCTGTTCAACCCGCTGATCGACTCGTACGTGTTCTCGCCGACGATCTTCCACACCTACTTCGGCGCGACCAGCGGCGCGGTGGTGGATCCGGGCGTCATCGGCGACTCGGGCTGGAACAACTCAGTGCTGTACTCAACGCCGAATTTCGGCGGCCTGACCGCCAACTTCATCTATGCCTTCGGCGAGCAAGCCGGCGCCGCCGGCAAGAACAAGTGGGGCGGCAACCTGATGTACTTCAGCGGCCCGTTCGCGGCCACCGTTGCCTACCAGCAGGTGCGCTTCGACAACGTGCCGACCGACCTGTCCAATGCCGGCCTGTCGCGCCAGGACGCCGCCCAGATCGGCCTGTCCTACGACTTCAACGTGGTCAAGCTGTTCGCGCAGGGCCAGTACATCAAGACCCGCGCCACCACCGCGCCGTCGGGCGACACCAAGCACATCGACGGCCAGTTTGGTGCCTCCGTACCCATCGGCGCCGGCAGCCTGCTGGCCTCCTACGCATACGGCAAGGTCGACAACTCGCTGGGCGACTTCAAGCGCAACACCTTCGCGGTCGCCTACGACTACAACCTGTCCAAGCGTACCGACGTGTACGCCGCCTATTACTACGACAAGATCACCGGCATCGAGCACGGCGATACCTTCGGCGTGGGCGTGCGCCACAAGTTCTGATGGCGTAATCGCCGCACCGGCAGTCCTGATGCCCGCCCTTCCGGCGGGCTTTTTATTGCACCTGCACCAATCACTTCCGGCAGGAAAGCCTCACGGAATGCTGCGCTGCGCCATTAGATGCCAAGCCTGTACTCGGATCGGAAACCTTCGCTCCATAGGGGGATTCAATTGGAAGCGCCCTCTTGCGCTACCTAGATTGGTGTTCCAGGCCTCAAAACTCGATCCTAGAGAGGTGACTCATGCGGCGAAATGCGAAGACGCGATCCGAACTGATGGCCATCCTGAACCAGTGCCTCGACAACAACCCCGAGTGCGGCGAATGCGAGCTGCACGCGGTGCGAATGCACCAGCCTGACCATACCGGATGCAACTGGAGCGCCGAGGTCGATTTTCGACAGGAATACGTCGAAAACCTCGACAGCCAGCTGGCCGCGGCCAAGTCCATCATCGTGGTCATGCGCGAGCATTACAACGTGCTGCAGTAGCCACCGCACCGAATGCCTTGCCGCACGTGTCGTGCGGCAAGGCAGCATAAACAAAAAGCCGGGTCAGATGGCCCGGCTTTTTCATCCTGGCGCAACGCCAGCAGCTACCTTCTCAGCGCATCAGCGGATAGCATTGCACTCCGCCACCGCCACCGCCGTCATGTTGACGATGCGGCGCGTGGTCGCCTGCGGGTTCAGGATGTGCACCGGCTTGGCCGCGCCCAGCAGGATCGGGCCCACGGTCACGCCCTGCCCGCCCGTGATCTTGAGCAGGTTGAACGCGATATTGGCGGCGTCCAGCGTCGGCATCACCAGCAGGTTGGCGCTGCCGGCCAGCTGGGTCGACGGCAGGAAGTGGCGGCGCACGTCTTCGTCCAGGGCGGCATCGCCTTGCATCTCGCCTTCCACTTCCAGGTGCGGTGCCGCCTTGGCCAGGATCGCGGCAGCCTCGCGCATCTTGCGCGCCGACGGGCGGGTCGAAGAACCGAACATCGAGTGCGACATCAGCGCGGCCTTGGGATGCAGCCCGAAGCGCCTGATCTCCTCGGCGGCCAGCTGCGCGATCGCGGCCAGTTCCTCGGCGGTGGGATCGTCATTGACGAAGGTGTCGGTGATGAACAGCGTATGCTTTTCAAGCATCAGCGCGTTCATCGCGGCGAACACCCTGGCACCCGGCGCCAGGCCGATCACGTCGCGCACATGCTCCAGGTGCGCCTCGAAGCGGCCGACGGTGCCGCACAGCAGCGCGTCGGCGTCGCCCATGTGCATCAGCATGGTGCCGATCAGCGTGTTGGAGCGGCGCAGCGCCACCTTGGCCATGTCCGGCGTGACGCCGTCGCGGCCGCGCAGCGCGTGGTAGGCCTCGTGGTAGGCGCGGTAGCGCGGGTCTTCTTCCGGGTTGACCAGATCGAAGTCCACGCCCGGCTTCAGGCGCAGGCCGGCCTTCTCGATGCGCATCTGGATCACGTGCGGACGGCCGATCAGGGTCGGGCGTGCCAGCCCTTCGTCGACCACGCCCTGCACCGCGCGCAGCACGCGCTCCTCCTCGCCCTCGGCATAGGCGACGCGCTTGGGCGCGGCCTTGGCGGCCGAGAACACCGGCTTCATGATCAGGCCGGTGTGGTAGACGTAGGTCGACAGCTGCTGGCGATAGGCTTCCAGATCCTGGATCGGACGCGTGGCCACGCCGGACTCTTCAGCGGCCTTGGCCACCGCCGGCGCGATCTTCTCGATCAGGCGCTGGTCGAACGGCGTCGGGATGATGTAGTCGGGGCCGAACTTCAGCTCGCGGCCACCGTAGGCGGCGGCCACGGCCTCGTTCAGCTCGGCTTCGGCCAGATCGGCGATCGCCTTCACGCAGGCCAGCTTCATCGCTTCCGTGATCTTGGTCGCGCCGCAATCGAGCGCGCCGCGGAAGATATACGGGAAGCACAGCACGTTGTTGACCTGGTTCGGATAGTCCGAACGGCCGGTCGCGATGATGCAGTCCGGGCGCGCGGCCTTGGCCACTTCCGGGCGGATTTCCGGCTCGGGGTTGGCCAGCGCCAGGATGATGGGCTTGTCGGCCATGGTCTTGACCATGTCGCCGGTCAGCACGCCGGCGGTCGAGCAGCCCAGGAAGACGTCCGCGCCCTTGACGATGTCAGCCAGCGTGCGCGCCGAGGTGTCCTGCGCGTAGCGGGCCTTGTTGGCTTCCATGTTGGCGTCGCGGCCAACGTAGATCACGCCCTTGGAGTCCACCACGGAGATGTTCTCGCGCTTCACGCCAAGGCTGACCATGGTGTCAAGGCAGGCGATCGCCGCGGCGCCGGCGCCCGACACCGCCATCTTCACGGTGCCGACGTCCTTGCCCACCACCTTCAGGCCATTGAGCAGCGCCGCCGTCGAAATGATGGCCGTGCCGTGCTGGTCATCATGGAAGACGGGGATGTTCATGCGCTCGCGCAGCTTCTGCTCGATATAGAAGCATTCCGGCGCCTTGATGTCTTCCAGGTTCACGCCGCCAAGCGTGGGTTCCAGCGCGGCGACGATCTCGACGATCTTGTCCGGGTCGCGTGCATCCAGCTCGATGTCGAACACGTCGATGCCGGCGAACTTCTTGAACAGGCAGCCCTTGCCCTCCATCACCGGCTTGCCGGCCAGCGGGCCGATGTCGCCCAGGCCCAGCACGGCGGTGCCGTTGGTCACCACGGCCACCAGGTTGGCGCGCGAGGTGTATTCGGCGGCGGTAGCGGGATCCTTGGCGATTTCCTCGCAGGCGTACGCGACGCCCGGCGAGTAGGCCAGCGACAGGTCGCGCTGGTTGGACAGCGCCTTGGTCGCCGTTACCTGGATCTTTCCCTTGGTGGGACTGCGGTGGTATTCCAGTGCAGCGAGGCGCAGTTGCGCTTCAGGACTGTTCGGGGCATGTTGCGGTGCATCACCGCTGTTCTGGCTGCTCATTGGCTCGTCCGGAAAATGGCCCGGCCGGAAGCGCCCTTCTCCCGCCATGATTCGTATCGGCCGCAATCGGGAGAAGGACCGGAAGCGAAAAAACATCTGGCAGCGAAACTGACGATCCCGACCACGAAGGCTCGGAAAAATCGAGCAGTCATTCTAGCCCACGGCTTCGTGCAAAGTGCCACCAAAGCCAGTCCGGAAGCCGTTTTTTGGTCGGAATGTTCCAGTTAAACAGCTTTTACCAATGGGTATGCAATGAACGTGCAGAAGCATGCCTCTGCACGCAATTGCACGCAGCTCGGTTTTTGCGCTATTTCTGCGGCTTTTCGACTTCCAGCGTGACCCGCCGCGGCCGCCCGCTGTCCCCCGGAAAGTCCGCGAAGGCGCTGCGGATCAGGTATGGCATCGTCGCCGGCAGGCTGCCGTTCTCGGTCTGGTTCTGCGCCGTGACCTGGTAGACCCGCTTGCCGCTGGCAGCGTCCCTGAAATAGACGCGCAGGTTAGAGAACAGCACCGGCACGTCGCGCACCACCGTCTGCGGCGGCCAGTAGCCCGGTCCCCACGGGCCCCACGGCCCCCATGGACCCCACGGGCGGTAATAGCCGGGCCCCCAGTACGGCCCCCAATAGGGCCCCCACGGGCCATACCAGGGATCGGGATAGACCGTCTCGGCCACGCGCACGATGCCGGGCGCGGCGTCGTAATCCATGCTGATGCGGTAGCGCGCCTGCTTCTCCGGCACCTGTTCGTAGCCGGCGTCGTACAGCGCCTCGGCCAGCCATTGCTCGTAGGTCTGGCGGTCCAGCTGGCCCGCCTGCTCCGGCGTGCGCTCGAAGCTGTAGGTGCGCGGCGCATCGTTCTGCCAGCCGGGCTGCCGGAAAGCGGTGACATCGGTCACCACGGTACTGGCGCAGCCCGACAGCAGCAGCGCCAGTAGCGCCAGCGCCCAGAGGCCCGGGATTCCCATGGACCAGGCATTTTTTCTTTTTTCATCGCCGACACCGCCTGAGCGCCGCCACATAGCTACCTCGCTTTCCACTCTCAAAATCGTCCTGCGTGTCGCTGAGACCACGCGGCGCCGGCGGAATTCCCGCTTGCCCGGGCGCGGCTGCTGACAATGAACCCCCACCCCCTTGGCTACAATGAGGACTTCGGCGCCATGCTTCGCCCGCACGCGCATGGCACCCTCCCCAACGGTCTTCCGAAGACAGGATCCCTCCATGCTGCGCACCGACACGCCCGTTACCGTCTATCGCAAGGACTATACCGCGCCCCCGTTCGCCATCGACCATGCCGACCTGGTGCTCGATCTCGATCCCCAGCGCACCGTCGTCACCAGCACGCTGCGTTTCGCGCGCCAGCCCGGCGGGGCCGCCGACGCGCCGCTGGTGCTGTGCGGCGACGAACTCGAACTGGTCGGCGTCAGCCTGGACGGCAAGCCGGTGGCCAACGCCACCCAGGACGCCGGCACGCTGACCATCCCGGGGCTGCCCGCGCAAGGCTCGCTCGAGATCACGACCGCGTGCCAGCCCGCGGCCAATACCACGCTGTCGGGCCTGTACGTGTCCAACGGCAACTTCTTCACCCAGTGCGAGGCCGAGGGCTTCCGCCGCATCACCTACTTCCTCGACCGCCCGGACGTGATGGCGACCTTCCGCGTCACGCTGCGCGCCCGTCGCGACGCCTACCCGGTGCTGCTGTCCAACGGCAACCTGGTCAGCAAGCAGGACCTGCCCGACGGCCGCCACGAAGCCGTGTGGGAAGACCCGTTCCGCAAGCCGTCGTACCTGTTCGCGCTGGTGGCCGGCAAGCTGGAATGCATCGAGGAGCGGATCCAGTCCGCCTCCGGCAAGGACAAGCTGCTGCAGGTCTGGGTCGAGGCGCGCGACCTGGACAAGACCCGCCACGCGATGGACTCGCTGGTGCATTCGATCCGCTGGGATGAACAGCGCTTCGGGCTGGAACTCGATCTCGACCGCTTCATGATCGTCGCCGTCGGCGACTTCAACATGGGCGCGATGGAGAACAAGGGCCTGAACATCTTCAACACCAAGTACGTGCTGGCCAATGCGGAAACCGCCACCGACACGGACTTCGCCAATATCGAGGCGGTGGTCGGCCACGAATACTTCCACAACTGGACCGGCAACCGCGTGACCTGCCGCGACTGGTTCCAGCTGTCGCTGAAGGAAGGCCTGACCGTGTTCCGCGACCAGGAATTCTCCGCCGACATGATGGGCTCGGAATCGGGCCGCGCGGTCAAGCGCATCGAGGACGTGCGCGTGCTGCGCCAGGTGCAGTTCCCCGAGGACGCCGGTCCGATGGCACACCCGGTTCGCCCCGACAGCTACGAAGAGATCAACAACTTCTACACCGTCACGGTGTACGAGAAAGGCGCCGAGGTTGTGCGCATGTACCAGACCTTGCTGGGCCGCGACGGCTTCCGCAAGGGCATGGACCTGTACTTCCAGCGCCACGACGGCCAGGCCGTCACCTGCGACGACTTCCGTGCGGCGATGGCCGATGCCAATGGCCGTGACCTGGCGCAGTTCGGCCTGTGGTACAGCCAGGCCGGCACGCCGGTGGTGACCGCGCGCACCGCGTGGAACGCCGACGACGGCAGCCTGGCGCTGACGCTGACGCAGCGCTGCCCCAAGGTCGGCATCGAGACCCGCGCCGGCACGCCCGAGAAGCAGCCCTTCCACATCCCGTTCGCGCTCGGCCTGCTCGGCGCCGACGGCAAGGACCTGCCGCTGCAGCTCGAGGGCGAAGGCGCGCCCGGCGCGACCACTCGCGTGCTCGACTTCACGCAGGCCGAGCAGACCTTCCGCTTCATCAACCTCCCGCGCGGGACCGAAGCGCCGCTGCCCTCGCTGCTGCGCAATTTCTCCGCACCGGTGATCGTCGATGCCGAGTACACCGACGCGCAGCTGACCTTCCTGCTGGCGCACGACAGCGACGCCTTCAACCGCTGGGAAGCCGGCCAGCGCCTGGCCACGCGCGCGCTGCTGCAGCTGGTCGCCGACGTGCAGGCCGGCCGCGAGCTCAGGCTCGACCCGGCGCTGGTGCAGGCCATGCGCGCGGTGCTGACCGACGACACGCTCAACCCCGCCTTCCGCGAGCAGGCGCTGGTGCTGCCCGCCGAGGCCTACCTGGCCGAGCGCATGGGCGTGGCCGATCCGGCCGCCATCCACCGCGCCCGCCAGTTCATGCGCGAAGGCCTGGCCCGCGCGCTCAAGGCCGACTGGCTGGCCGCCTACGAGGCCAACGCCACGCCCGGCCCCTACTCGCCGGATGCTGCCTCCGCCGCCAGGCGCGCGCTGCGCAACCTGGCGCTCGGCTATTTGGCCGACAGCGGCGACGCCGACATGCACGCGCTGGCCGACCAGCAGTACCAGGCCGCCGACAACATGACCGACCGCTTCGCCGCGCTGTCGGCGCTGGTCAACAGCTTCGCGCCCGGGCGCGAGCATGCCCTCACCGATTTCTACGAGCGCTTCGAGGACGACCCGCTGGTGATCGACAAATGGTTCTCGCTGCAGGGCATGCAGCGCGGCAGCGTGGGGAAACAGCCGGGCGGTCCGCACGCCGGCAAGCGCACCATCGACACCGTGCTCAGGCTGATGGAGCATCCGGCGTTCAACCTGCGCAACCCCAACCGCGCGCGCTCGCTGATTTTCAGCTTCTGCTCCGGCAACCCGGCGCAGTTCCATGCCGAGGACGGCTCGGGCTACCGCTTCTGGGCCGACCAGGTACTGGCGCTCGACGCCATCAACCCGCAGGTGGCCGCACGGCTGGCGCGGGTGATGGACCGCTGGCAGAAATACGAGCTGACGCTGCGCGACCGCATGCGCGCCGAACTGGAGCGCGTCGCCGCCAGCACCACGCTGTCGCGCGACGTCCGGGAGATCGTCGGCAAGGCGCTGGCCGCCTGAACCACGGAGTATGTCAGGGAGGCCCCGCAACGCCCCCTTTGCCCGGCCAGGGCCGGCCGGGCATGTAGAATTGCGGCCATCCAAGGAGAACCAACCATGACTCGCATCAGCCTCACCCGCTACCTGGTCGAGGAGCAGCGCAAGCACAACACGATCCAGCCCGAACTGCGGCTGCTGATCGAAGTGGTCGCGCGCGCCTGCAAGGCCATTTCCAACGCCGTCAACAAGGGCGCGCTCGCCGGCGTGCTCGGCTCGGCCGGCACCGGCAACGTGCAGGGCGAAACCCAGCAGAAGCTGGACGTGATCGCCAATGAAGTGCTGCTCGACGCCAACGAGTGGGGCGGCCACCTCGCCGCGATGGCGTCGGAGGAAATGGAATCGTTCTACGAGATTCCCAACCGCTATCCGAAGGGCGAATACCTGCTGCTGTTCGATCCGCTCGACGGCTCGTCCAACATCGACGTCAACGTGTCGATCGGCACCATCTTCTCGGTGCTGCACATGCCCAAGCCCGGCCAGACCGTGACCGAGGCCGACTTCCTGCAGCCGGGCACCCACCAGGTCGCCGCCGGCTACGCCGTGTACGGTCCGCAGACCACGCTGGTGCTGACCGTCGGCAACGGCGTGCACGTGTTCACGCTGGACCGCGAGGCCGGCAGCTTCGTGCTGACGCAGTCCAACCTGATGATTCCGGAAGACACCAAGGAATTCGCCATCAACATGTCGAACATGCGCCACTGGGCCCCGCCAGTGCGCAAGTACATCGACGAATGCCTGGCCGGCGACGAAGGCCCGCGCGGCAAGAACTTCAACATGCGCTGGATCGCCTCGATGGTCGCCGACGTGCACCGCATCCTGACCCGCGGTGGCGTGTTCATGTATCCGTGGGACAAGCGCGAGCCGGAAAAGGCCGGCAAGCTGCGCCTGATGTATGAAGCCAACCCGATGGCGATGCTGGTCGAGCAGGCTGGCGGTGCCGCCACCAACGGCCAGATCCGCCTCATGGACGTGCAGCCGGAAAAGCTGCACCAGCGCGTGTCGGTGATCCTGGGCTCGAAGAACGAAGTGGAACGCGTCACCCGCTACCATCACGAAGCCGAAGGCAAGGCCTGAGCCTCGCCACCCGGCAACAAGACGGGGCGCCAGCTGGCGCCCCGTTTTTCATCCGCCTCCCGCAAGCGGAGCAGGCGCCGCCTGGACGGTAGACGGCGGATGACACAGGCGACACAAAGGGCTTCCCAAGCCGTAAAAACACTGCTAGTATTGCGGGCTGTTCCAGTTCACCGGAACTTGTTGCCGAAGTAGCTCAGTCGGTAGAGCAGCTCATTCGTAATGAGAAGGTCGGGGGTTCGATTCCTCTCTTCGGCACCAATCAAATCAAGCACTTAGCCCAGCCCGCCCGGTTGGGCTTTGTTGTTTCTGGGCAGCGTGTAGCCAGCAGGCTGCGGTTATTCTGCGCTGCCTGAAGCCGATGCCGAGGGCGTGGCATCGGCAAGAACGTGCGTGGCCACCCAAAGCCAGCCACTTGTCGTCGACCGACGCCTCCACGAGCCGGCTCTGGCCGCTTACGTCAGGTCTCTTCCAACAGTACTTTGGCATCTTGCCAGTCAACGGTATCGAACCCTTCGGTGAAGGTGTCATGAATACCGGCCAGGATGGTGCAGTTCGGCCGCGAAGATCAGGCTCATGGCAAGGGCGAACGGATCAGAGGCCTTGCTGGCCAGCGCCAGCGCTTTCTCGCTGCGCACGCACGCCTGGTCCGGAAAACCAAGAAACCAGAGCGTCCAGCTTAACGTGCTCCGCATATGGAGGGCGAGGTTAGGCGCATGACGCAGAGGCCCCGGATGGTCATGCCGTCCTTCATGATGCCCCCCGCGCAAAGGAAGCCGACGCCGGTGACGACCCCCTGCACAATACGTGTCGGGTCTGCCTGGGCGTGCGCTGCAGCACCGCCGTACCACAGCGCCGGGTAGCCGACGAACACCGTCAATGCCGTCGACGCCATGCACACGAGGCCGTAAGTGCGCATGCCAGCGGCCCGGCCGTTGTACGAGCGCTCGTAGCCAACCAGCATTCCCAGCAGCAACGCGCCCGCCAGGTTCAATCCGATGAACGCGTTGGCGGCGAGAAAGCTACCGCTCCAATAGTGCTGCAGATCTCCGATCATGGGGTTTCGCGATCAGGATGCGAGCCAGGCATTCAGCGAGCGCAAGGTTTCCTCGCTCAGCTCGCCGGCCGCGGCGGCAAGACGCAGACGGCCCAGGAGGTAGTCCAGGCGTGCCTGGACCACGTCAAGCTCGGCGGCGAACACGCGCTGCTGCGCGTCCAGCACGTCGGGTTCCGTACGGGTTCCCACGTCACGGCCAAGCGTCGTCGCCGCGAGCGCGCTACGCGCCGAAGTCAGCGACTGCTCGAGTGCGGCGACGCGCGACACGCCCGTTTTCACCGAGAGGAATCCATCCTGCACCTTCAGGCGCACGTCGCGCCGGGCGGCGGCAAGCTCCTGCTCCGCCTGGCTCTTCCTCGCAACGGACTCCCGCTCGCGCGAATCCAGACCGCCGCCCGCGTACAGCGGAATGTTGAGCTGCAAGCCGACCGTCGCGGTGCGGGTGTTGCTGGGTGCAACCCAGGGAGCCAGGTTGCCGCTCTGCCCTTGTGCGCCATAACGTGCCACCAGCGCAACGGTCGGGCGGCTGCTGACGCGGTACTTGTCGATCTCCATGCCGGCAATGTCGAGCTCCGACTGCCTGGTCTTCACCAGGTAGCTCTGCTCTTCCCCCCTTGCCTGCCACGCCGTGAGATTGTCCGGTTCCGGCGGCCGCGGCGCGAAACCGGGCGCCAGCGCGCTGAGGTGATCGGGCGGCATGCCGACGGTTTCCTGGAATCGCGTGCGTCGTTGCTCCAGCGCGGACTGCGCCGTAACTTCGCGACTCTCCACCCCATCCAGGCGCGCCTGGGCTTCATGAAGATCGGTGATCTTGCCCTGGCCGACGTCGAAGCGGGCCTTGGCGCGGTCGCGTTGCTGCCGCAAGGCCGCCTTCTCGGCTTGCACCACACGCAGCGTTTCCTCGCCCAACACCACGCCGAAGTATGCCTCTGCCACCCGCAGGGCCAGGTCTTGGCGAGACTGGTCGAACTGCGTCTGCGCCAGGTTTGACTGCTCGCGGAACTGCTTCCTCGTTGCTACCGCGGTCCTGTCGTACAGCGGCTGAACCAGCACCACGCCGGCCTGCCGCGACGTTCCCGAGCTATCGCTGGCTACCAGCGGCGCGCCGTCGACCGGCTGGTTGCCAGACGAACGATTGTTGATCCTGTCCAGTGCCGCCTGGAGGTTTACGCGGGGACGCAGCAAGGCGTCGCCCTGCACTGCCTTTTCCCTCCCCGCCGTGAGCGCATCGTTTGCAGCGAGGCTCGTCGGATCATGCGCCAATGCTTGCTGATAGGCCGTCACGAGATCGATAGCGCCCGACTCTCCGGCGTTTAGGAACAGCATGCAGCCCAAAGCCACTTGCGCGGCCCGCAGGGCCATACTCAATCTTTTCATCGAAATCACTCTCATCGTCACATTGCGATCAGACGGTCGCAGGACGCTTTGCGCGGTACCAGGTCGCATACAGGGCAGGAAGGAAGACGAGGGTCAGCACCGTGGCAACGGCGAGCCCACCCATGATTGCCCACGCCATGGGACCCCAGAACACGGAATGGGTAAGCGGCACCATCGCCAGGATCGCCGCCAGGGCAGTCAGCACGATCGGGCGTAGCCGTCGGACCGCCGCCTCCACGATGGCCGTCCACAATGGGACACCCGCGGCCACGTCCTGGTCGATCTGCACGACCAGAATCACCGAGTTGCGGATGATCATTCCGGCGAGGGCGATAACGCCTAGCATGGCGACAAAACCAAATGGAATCCGGAACGCGGCCATGATGATGCTGACACCGATCAATCCGAGCGGCGCTGTCAGCAAGACCATCGCCATCTTTCTCATATCCTGCAATTGAATCATCAGCAGCAGGAGCACCACGATGATCGTCACAGGCATCACCGCGAAAACAGAAGCCTGAGCCTTCGCACTCGATTCGTAAGCGCCACCGATCTCGATGCCGTAGCCGAGCGGAAGTTCTTTTTCCAGTGCGTCGATCTTCGGCTGCAGTGCACGCGTGACGTCGGGTGCCTGCGCCCCCGCGATATCGGCACGAACCGTCAGCGTCGGCACGCGATTACGCCGCCACAGCTCGCTGTCCTCGCTGTCAAGCGTGAGTCGGGCCACCTGCGAGACCGGCACGAACTTGCCGTCGCGCACGTAGATCTTTGCGTCCTTCAGGTTGTTCAGGTCCGTGCGTTCCGCCGCGACGAGGCGCGACACCACATCGATACCCTGGTCTTCCTCGCGGTACTGCGTGATTGGCGTGCCCGACAGCGAAGCCTCAAGGGCCTCCTTGATCTGGCCTGAGCTGACACCCAGTGCACGCGCCTTGTCCTGGTCGACGTCGACCTGCAAGCGCTTGACGCGTTCGCCCCAGTCCTGATTGACCTGGCGCACGTGCGGCTCTTCGCGCATGATTGCGGCCAGTTTCTGCCCGATTGCGCGTACTTTGGCGTTGTCCTGCCCGTACACTCGGAACTGCACCGGGTAACCGACCGGCGGACCGTTTTCCAGTCGATTGACGCGGCCGCGCACATTGGGGAATTTTTCGTCGAACAGCTTCTCGAGCTTCTCCTTCACCCGCTCCCGTGCCTCGCCGCCCTTCGTCATCACCAGCATCTCGCCCAGATTCAGATTGGGCGTCTGCACGTCGAGGGGCAGGTAGAATCGCGGCGCACCGTTGCCAACAAAGCTGGTCACCGCCGCAATGTCCGGATCGCCCTTGAGCAGGCCTTCCAGCTTCTGGACCTCGCGTTGACTCGCCTCGAACGTCGAAGCCTTCGGCATCCACAGGTCCACAATGAGTTCGGGACGGTCAGACGCCGGAAAGAACTGCTGGGGTATTGCCTTGAACAGCAGCAGTGAGCCGATGAACGCAGCAACCGTGATGCCGAGCACCCACACGCGCTGCTTCAGGCAGAAGTCGATGAACCGGCGGAATCTGACATAGAAGCCGCGCTGGTAGACCGCGTCCTCGTCATGCGAGGCGTGCGCATGCTCCTTCAGGAGTTTGAAGCCGATGTAAGGCGTAAAGAGGACTGCCACGACCCATGACAGCACCAGCGAAATACCCACCACCTGGAACAGGGAGTACACATATTCGCCCGTGCCCGACTTCGCAAAGCCGACCGGGAGAAAACCCGCCGCGGTAATCAGCGTTCCGGTGAGCATCGGGAAAGCCGTGGCAGTGTAGGCGTAGGTGGCGGCGCGGAACCTGTCCCAGCCCTGCTCCAGCTTCAGCGCCATCATTTCGACGGCAATGATGGCGTCGTCCACCAACAAACCTAGCGCGATGATCAGCGCACCGAGCGAGATGCGCTGCAACTCGATGCCCATCACGTACATCGCCAGGAAGGTCATGGCCAGCACCAGCGGGATGCTGAGCGCGACGACCAACCCGGTGCGCAAGCCCAGCGACAGGAAGCTGACGACGAGCACAATGATCACGGCCTCGGCCAGGCTCTTCTTGAACTCGAATACGGAATGTTCGACGATACGCGGCTGGTCGCTGACCGCGTGGATCTGCACGCCCACCGGCAGGTTGGACTCGATGCGCTGGATCGTTTCGTCCAGCTTTGCGCCAAGCCGAATCACGTCGCCGCCCTTGCGCATGCTCACAGCCAGGCCGATCGCCTCATTGCCGTTGAAGCGCATCCTCGAGGTGGCGGGCTCCACAAAGCCGCGGCGGACGTCGGCGATATCGCCAAGGCGGAAGGTACGCTGGCCGGCACGGATGCCGATGGCGCGAATTTTTTCGACTGAGTCGAACTCGCCACTGACAGCCAGCCGTACTTGTTCCGCCGACGTTTGAACCGTTCCGCCGGATGTCACGGCATTGGTTTGTGCGAGCGTCGATGCGATCAGTGCCGGGTCGATACCCAGCGAGGCGAGCTTGGCGGTGGAGACTTCCACATAGATCTTTTGTTCCTGCTTGCCTACCAGGTCGACCTTGTTGACGTCGTCGACACGAAGGAACTCATTACGCGCGGCGTCCGCGATCCGTCTCAGGTCGTCATAGTCGAAGCCATCGCCCGTGATGGCATAGAGGTTACCGAACGTGTCGCCGAACTCGTCATTGAAGAGCGGGCCCTGCGTGCCCTGGGGCAGGGTATGCCGGATGTCGCCCATCTTCTTGCGGACCTGGTACCACACATCGGGTACGGCCTCCGGTGGTACATTCTCGCGCAGGTTGACCTTGACCTGCGTTTCGCCCGGCTTCACATAGGTGGACGTATAGTCAATCTCGGCGACCTCTTGCAGCTTGCGCTCGATCTTGTCGGTGACCTGGTCGGCCATCTGCTGCGCGGAGCTTCCCGGCCAGTACGCCTGCACAACCATGGTCTTGATCGTGAACTCGGGGTCTTCCTTCTGGCCCAGGCTGCCGTATGCCAGCGCACCGGCCACTGACAACAGCAACAGCAGAAACGCCACCATCTGCTGGTGCTTCAGTGCCCATTCGGACAGGTTGATCCCTTTCACTTCACACCTCCCGCCCTGGCGACAGTTACCGCCTCGGCCACCTTCACCTGCTGGCCCGCCTGCAGCATGTGCACGCCGGCACTCACCACGGTCTCTCCGCCCGCCAGGCCCTCAACCACGAGGACGCTGTCGTTCTGCGCCGCACCCAGCCTGACTTCACGCGCGATCACCCGCGACGTCTTCGGGTCGACCACCCATACCTGGCGGCCACGTTCATGATCAACGATGGCGGTCAGCGGCACGCGGACTACGCCGTTGCCGTCCACGTCGGGTGCGATCACCGACGCTGTCATGCCTAACCGCAGCTCCGGATCCGCCTCCTGAATGGAGATGCGCGCCGAGTACGTCCGGGTGACGCTGTCCGCGTCCGGCGCAAGCTCGCGGAGCTTGCCCGTCCAGGACTTGTCCGGTTGCGCCCATACCGTAATCGTCAGCATCGGCGCCTTGCGCAACTCGTCGACGCGCGACTCCGGAATGCTGATTGAAACCTCGCGTTCGCCGTCAGCCGCGACGGTGGCGATCGTCTGCCCGGCTGAAACCACCTGGCCAGCTTCCGCGTTGATTGCGCTTACCACGCCATCGCGGTCGGCTACGAGCGTGGTAAATCCGCGCATGTTGGCATTCAGCTGCTGACGCGCCTGTGCCGAACGCAGTTGTGTTTCCGCCTGGTTAAGCGCCAGCCGCTGCTGGTCCAGCTCGGCTTGCGAAGCAAAGTTCTGGGCCAGCAGTTGCTCGGTACGCTTAACGTCCACCCGCGCCTGGGCTACCCGGCTTCTTGCCGCATCAGCCTCCGCGCCCGCCGCGGCTACCTGCAACGTTTCTTGCGTGGGATCGAGCTGGAACAACGGCTGGCCGCGCTTGACATGGCTGCCGACTTCCACCATGCGCGCGACGATCTTGCCGCTGGTGCGGAATCCCAGCTGACTTTCGTAACGCGCACGAATCTCGCCTGAATAGGTCGCACCGACCGACCCGGCGGTGCGCCCGGCGACCACTGTCCGCACTGGCCTCACGTCCTTGCGTTCGGGTTCCGGACCCGGTGTGCACGCGGCCAGATGTGCCGCGATGACGGTAAGAGCTGCCGCTCGAAGGTTCCTGTTCAATTTCTGCGCTCCACTAAGGTCCGTCGCTCGCCTGCGATTCATCAGCGATCCACGCCACGGACTCGTGCTGGCTTCATTGACGGCAGGCCTGTTCGGGCTTTCGCCCTTCCTGAAAGCCCGAAGTCTACTTCATAATGATTTATTTGTCATGATGACATACAATGTATTTTTGTGTGTGTGAGGACGGGTCGCCTTTGAGGTCCCGGAGCGCAGGAGACGAAGACAGCCCGTGCGCAAAACGACAATGGCGATACGCGAAGTGATGCGACGGAGGCTGCAGATGCAGGAAGACCGGCGCGCGGGTCGCCGACGCATTAACCATGAGGAGAGAACAGATCAATGGCCCCGATGCAGACCCGATTCGCAACGGAAGCAGAACCGTGGAAGACTGGCGACCACCGTCAGCGCGTCGCGGCAAAACGGCGGCAGCGTATGCGCTCACTGTTGCTGAACAGTGCGATGCGCCTGATGCTGGAGAACAGGGTCTCGACGCCGTCCATCGACGACATCATCTCGGCAGCAGGGGTTTCACGCGGAACGTTCTACAAGTACTTTCCGTCGTCCGACGCGATCGTGCAGGAGATTGTCGGGAAGATGGCCGAGCAGTGGGTGCGGGCGGCCGACCCCATTGTGCGCGACCATGACGACCCGGCCGAGCACATCGCCAGGGGAATACGGCTGGCGTCGATCCTGACGGTACACCAGCCGGAGGTGGCTGGCATCCTTGGCCGGCTCGGATGGACGGCCTACCAGGCGCCGAATATGCTGGAGTTTGTCCGCAGGGACATAGAGGAAGGCGTTCGGCTCAATCGCTTCAAGCGCATGCCGATCGCCCTCGGCTTCAATATCGTTGCCGGAGCCGCAATGAGCGCAATGCAGAGCATGCTTGAGACCGAATGTCGCGAAGATTTTTCGGAGCTCGCCGCTGCCGTGGCATTGCGCGCCCTGGGCGTGGAGGAATCAGCGGCCGATGCGATATCCAGGTCGCCGCTGCATGCGAGTGAAGCGCTATTCGATGGCTTGCTCGCGAAAACGATCAGCGATATGCCATAGCGCTGGCTGCTAGTTGGAGGGCTCGGCCTTGGCGGCGAGCTTCTCCTGGGCCTTTTCGAGCAAGGATTCCGGCGGAGCCACCAGCTTTGGCAAAGGCGGGGAGGTCAACCGTACCGCACTCGCTGCAGGCACGCCGAGCGACTGCAACACCGCCCGGACAATCCGTTCCGGATAATCCTTGGCTGTTCTTCCCTTGGCCATGCGGTGAACGGCGATCAACCCGGCGCCGGCCACCATGTCCAACGCCACATCGGCCGCAACCTCGTCAAACGTGCCTCTCTTCAGGCCTTCCTTGATATCCGAGGGCAGGTATTCGTAGACGGCAGCACCCTTGCTGCCGACCAAAAGCAGGCCCGTACCGGAAAGAAACTGCGCCACGACAGGATAGGAGCGCGCAAGGTGGAGGTATAAGCGTATCCCCGTTGCAACCCGCAACGCCGGGTCTTCGATATCGCCGACCACGCTCTCAATCATTTGCACCATGTCGTGACTGAGCGCGTCACCGACAGCCGCCAGCAGATCCTCGTTAGTACGGAAATGGTTGTAGAAGGAACCTTGCGAGACGCCAGCAGACGCGATGACTTCCGGGATCACGCTGGCCCCCACACCCCTTTGCCCAAAAACGATCATCGCGCTTTCAATGAGACGTTTGCGCATCCGTTCACGACGTTCTGCGGCAACGCGAGGGCGATGGTCTTTGGGATCAGGAGCGGCAGGCATCTTCAGTTAGAGGACCTTATGTGACGAGGCGATTATATCAATACGCCGCTTCAACGCCGCCAGCATGGCGTACGCCATGCTGGCGGCAGCGGGCGCCGGCGCTCTTCTTATAACATACAACATGTCATGATGACATCTAAGTCATTATGTGGAAGAATACGGAACTCATCAAAGATCCCGATGCGCACACGCGCTACTTGCCTCACGCAACGAGGCCCAATCATTTTCCCGAGGACATCAGTGCATCAGAACCACGCGTCGCTGCCAGTGGCCATGCAGGATCCGGACAAGCTGGTGGCATGCGAACATTGCGACGCACTCCATACACGAGCGGCGCTGAAACAGGACGAACGTGCCACGTGCCTGCGCTGCGGCGGCGCGCTGTATCGCGACAGTTCGCGAGCCTATCGCCGCTTGCTGCCGCTCGTGGTGACTGCCTTGATCCTGCTTCTGGTTTCGAACGCGTACCCGATTGTCGCCATGGACCTCAAGGGCTCGCGCATGGAGACCACGCTATGGAGCGCGGTACAGGCACTCTACGCGGACGATATGGCGCCGGTGGCGATGCTCGTGTTCGCCACGACCATCCTGTTTCCGCTCGCCGAACTGCTGATGATGTGCTACCTGCTCGTGTCGATGGCGCAGAACCGCACGCCACCCGGGTTCGAGCGCATCTTGCGCGGCATTTGCCGGACGCGGCCGTGGGGCATGATCGAAGTCTTCATGATCGGCGTGCTGGTTACGCTGGTGAAGCTGTCGACCATAGCGCAAGTGATGCCTGGTGTCGCGCTCTGGTCGTTCGGCGCCCTGGTGGTTGTACTGGCCGTCATCCTGTCGTTCGACCCGCGTGAACTCTGGCACCACCTCGATGTGCACGATGCAGATGACGTACCGGCCCGCTCGCGGGATACCGCGCCATGACCGAGCCGCTTTCGCCCCTCCCCACCGCCACCTCGCGCGGACTGCTGTCGTGCCACACGTGCGACCGGCTCAGTCCGATGACGCTCGAGGCGGAACCGTGTCCGCGCTGCGGCACCGTACTGCATCATCGCAAGCCGGCCAGCCTGGCGCGCGCCTGGGCCTTCCTGCTGGCTGCCTACCTACTGTATATCCCGGCCAATCTGTTGCCGATCATGGTGACGCAGTCAATTTTCGGCACGCAGCGCGACACCATCATGTCCGGCGTGATCTATCTGTGGTTGTCCGGCTCATACATGCTGGCAATCGTGGTGCTGATCGCCAGCATCGTCGTCCCGTTGCTGAAGATGATGATCCTCACCTTGTTGCTGCTATCGGTGCGCCGCGGATCGACCTGGCGCCTCCGCGAGCAGAGCAGCCTCTACACCCTGGTCGAAGTCATCGGCCGGTGGTCCATGCTCGACATCTTCGTGGTGGCACTGCTGGCATCGCTGGTGCGCGCCGGGGCGCTGGCCACCATTGCGCCCGGTGCCGGAGCCCTGGCCTTTGCCTCGGTTGTCGTACTGACCATGCTCGCGTCACTGAGCTTTGATCCCCGTCTGCTGTGGGATGCGCTCGAGACCTCTCCTTCCCCCACCGAATTTCAGCACTCCGAAAATGCCCGAACACACTAACCATCCTCCCCCAAACGGTATTCCACCGCCAGGACGCAAGCCCCGCGCGCGCTGGCTACCTTCCCTCGTCTGGGTAGTCCCGATCGTTGCCGCGGTGGTCGGACTCTCGCTGCTGGTCAGCACGCTTGCGTCACGCGGGCCCGAGATCACCGTCACATTCCGCACCGCGGAGGGCCTGACGCCAGGCAAGACCGCCGTGCGCTACAAGGACGTCGATATCGGACTGGTCAAGACAGCACGTCTGGCAGCGGACCGTTCGCATGTGATCGCGACGATTGCTCTCACCAAGGACGCCAGGAACTTCGCCGTGGCCGACACACGGTTCTGGGTGGTACGGCCCCGCTTTGCCGTGAGCGGCGTGTCAGGACTGGAGACGCTGCTATCGGGCGCATATATCGGCGTGGATGCCGGCAAGTCGGCCGAGACGAAGCACAGCTTCACCGGGCTCGAAAATCCGCCGGTCATCACCACCGACGCTACCGGCAGGCAGTTCGTGCTGCGTGCGCAGGACCTGGGCTCGCTCGACATCGGCTCACCGGTCTACTATCGTCGCGTGCGGGTCGGCCACGTGGTGGCGTACCAGCTCGAACCGAATGGCCGCGATATATCGCTGCGCGTATTCGTCAACAAGCCCTATGACAAGCTCGTTTCCGCCGACACACGCTTCTGGCACGCCAGCGGTGTCGACCTCAAGCTCGACGCGAACGGCCTGAAGTTGTCCACGCAGTCGCTGGCCACCGTGATGCTTGGCGGGGTGGCCTTCCAGGCCCCGGACCACTCCACCGCGCATGCCCCGGCCGCCGAGAACACCGAGTACCTGCTGGCGGCGGACCAGTCCGAAGCCATGAAGGAACCGGACGAGCTCGCTCCCGCGCTGGCAGTGCTCAACTTCGATCAGTCCGTGCGCGGCCTGTCGCCCGGTGCGCCGGTCGATTTCCGCGGCGTGACCGTCGGGCAGGTGCGCTCGATCGGTATCGAATACCAGCGTGACAAGAAGGCCTTCCGCATGCCCGTGGTCGTGGAGCTCTATCCGTCTCGCATGGGTCTGCGCGAGAAGGACGTGGCTGACGACGCGCGCAAGCGCGCCATTGTGCATAGCATGGTACAGCGCGGCATGCGTGCGCAGATGCGCACCGGCAATCTGCTGACCGGCCAGATGTATGTGGCACTCGATTTCTTTCCGAAAGCGTCCTCGCCGGTTAACCTGGACCTGAACGCGTCGGTGCCTGAGCTCCCCACCACACCGGGCACCTTCGACGAGTTGCAGGCCAAGCTTGGCGACATCATCACCAAGATCGGCAAGGTGCCGTTCGACCAGATCGGACAGGACGCGCGCACGGCGATGGTGTCGATGAACAAGATGCTCGTCAAGGCGGACAAGCTCGTGGCACAGGTCAACGGCGATGTGGCTCCGCAGGTGGTCGCTGCCCTGCAGGATATGCGCCGCACGCTCGATACGGCCAATGGCGCGCTGGCGCCCGACGCATCACTGCAACAGGATACGCGCAGGATGATGCAGGAACTCACGCAAACAGCCGTCTCGCTGCGCATGCTCACCGATTATCTCGAGCGGCATCCCGAAGCGCTCCTGCAAGGCAAGAGGGAAGAGAAATGATGAAACGTCTAACGATGCTCCTTACGCTGGCCGCCGCGGCCACGACCCTGATAAACGGCTGCGCGTCGCCCGAGGCGCGCTACTACACGCTGGCGGCCAGTCCCTCCGACGCCGCGCCGGCCGGTACCTCGCGAGCCGGCCGTAGCGGCGACCCATTATGGATCGAAGTCACGCCGGTGCGCGTGCCGGAGCGCCTGAACCGTATTCAGCTGGTGGTGCGTGACGGCAATGGGGGCCTCAAGCTTTCCGACACCTCTCGCTGGACGTCGCCATTACCCAACGAACTGCGCGATGCGCTGTCGCAGCAGCTGCAGGCGAGCCTCGATGCGGTGGATGTCTACCAGCGCGGCCTGTCGGCGACGCAGCCGGCATTCCGTGTGACGACCGATGTGGTAGCCCTCGACGCCGACGTGGGCAAGCGGGCAGCGGCGACCATCGCCTGGACCGTGCGGCGGCTGCCGGACGGCAAGGTCCTGAGCGGCCGCACCGAAACGGAGGTGCCCGCGCCCGGGCAGGTGGAGGGCGTGGTGAAAGCATATCGGGAGATCCTCGCGACAACCGCGGCCGATATAGCAGTTGGCGTGCAATCGCTAAACCGCTAGACGTGACGTTCGTACCCGGCGCCACCGCGCCACATCTCGACGCAGCCGGTTCCGGCCGACCGACGGTGGACGCCTGCCAGCTAAGGGGCCACCCGTTTTTCTGGGGCATACTCCAAGGTTCTGAGTGTCAGGCAACTGGAATGACGGACGATCGAACTACGGGGAATGAGTGGCCGGACCTGTCGGCTGAACGGGGCGTTGCGCAATATCAGCGGCTGGCCTCGTTGCTGAGGCACCGGATCGCAAAGGGCGAGTATCCGCTCGGCATGCTGCTGCCGCCGATAACGCAGCTCGCCGCTGACCTGGGCGTGGCCGTCGTTACCGTCCGGCAGGCGTATGAGCTGCTTTCCAAGGAAGGCCTGATTCGTAGCCAGCGAGGCATCGGGACCCACGTGGCTGCCCTGCCCGCCGCCACCGGCGACCTCGAACTGGCGATCAACGATCCGTTCGCGGCGCCGGAGGCGCTCGCCTTCGAAGTACTCGAAGTCCGGCGCCGCACCAAGGTGCCGCAGGAACTGCTCGGACCGGGCGACCGGTCGGACGGCGAGTACGTCTGTGTCCGCAAGCTACACACCTATTCCGGCGAGCCGTTCTGCTACGCGGAGATCTATGTGTTGACCCTGGTCTTCGACGCATTGCCCAAGGACACCGCCAGGAACAAAAAGCTTCTCGCCGCGCTGCTCGATGAACTGGGCTCGCGGGGCAAACGTGTGCGACAACGGTTGACCGTAATGCCGGCGGATTTTCCCCTGTGCGACATGCTGAAAATCCCGTTCGCCACACCCGTCGCGAAGATGTCGCGACGTCTTCTTGATAACAAAGGCAACGTACTCTACGCCGGCGTCACATGGTATCGGGGTGACCGCTACGTCTCCGAAATTGACATCCCGGCGTCCGCATTGAAGGCGGTGCCTGCCATTACCGAACCTCGCAGGGCCGCTGGCGAGCGCAAGTAAGGCTAAAAATCCTGGTCGTTCAGCCCCTAGGGTAAACAAGGGGCAGAAAAATCCTTCCTCAGCCACTAACATTCCAACATTAGAACTTTAGAAGTATCAACTTGACATGCAAGCCCGTTAGCCAGGCTTCGCCGTTGCACTGGGCGCTTCTATTCCTCCGGCGCGTTGCCGCCGTACTGAGTTCCCCGCCGAAGCGGCGTCCCTCTTCCGTGTCGTCAAAGGGCGACTTCCTTCTCAAGGATTCACATCCTCTAACAAACGGAGACAACTCATGACTGCAAGAGTACTTACACAGCCCACGACGTCCACCGGCGCCAAGCTGCCGCTGCCCGCCTTGCCGCAGGACAAGCTCCTGACCGTCAATATCGAGCAGATCCCGCTGATCAAGGATGTCTTTCCGGGCATCCACATCAGGCCGCTGCGCATGGACCCGGAGCGTGGTGAGTGGGTCATCATGGCCATCGTGGAACCCGGCTGTTCCCTTCCGATTCACTACCACACCGGAACGGCGCAGGTGTGGACAATCCAGGGCTGCTGGAAGTATCGCGAGTACCCTGACCAGCCGCAGACGGCCGGCTCCTACCTGTACGAACCCGGCGGCTCGGTGCACACCTTCTACACCCCCGAGGACAACACCGAGGACACGATCACCATCGCCTGGATCGAAGGCGCGCAGGTGAGCTTCAACGAGGACGGCACGTTCCACTCGCTCAATGACGCACTCTCGATCCAGTACGCGATCCAGGCTCTCGCGGCTGCGCGCGGCATCGGACCGGTGCCCTACGTCCGCGGTAACGGCACCGACGTTATCGAGGGATAAGAAGCGACTGACACCAAGGCAGGCCGCTCGCCGGCCTGCGCGGTGCCGTTCCTCTGCTCCTTACAGGCCAGCGTGTACGACACCGATCAGATCAATCAGTGACGATCCATCAATCCGCGAGATTGAGAGAGTGCAAGATGAGAATGATCAAAGCCGAGAGGATGTCGATACTGCCGATGCTGTTGTTGCTCGCTTTGCTGGCGACGCCGCTAGCCACAAGAGCGTGGGAACGCGGCAAGGTCGAAACCTTCGCCAAGTTGCCCGCTGGTGAGGCGCATCCCGAGGGGATCACCGTGGACCGCGAGGGCAATGTCTACGTCGTCACGGTGGCGGCGAACAAGCCCAGGACGAGCGAGGGCACGCTACTTGTGTTCGATCCGCGGGGCAAGCACCTGCGCACTGTCACCATCAAGGGCTCGAGCAGATTGTTGCTTGACCTCGGCTTCCATCCCCGGACGGGCCAGTTGCTCGTCGTCGACTACAAGGGTGCGAAGGTCCTGAGCGTCGACCCCAGGACGGGTGCCTCGTCCGTGTTCATGACGGTCACCGGCAAGAACCCCGGCCTCGACGGGTTGACGTTCGACCCCGCCGGAAACGTCTACGTGACCGACGCCCATCAGGGGATCATCTGGAAGGTCGGACCCGATGGCGGCGAAGGGACGGCCTGGGTCACCAGCGCGCTGCTGAAGCCCACGCGGATACCACCGACCATCGGCGCCAATGGCCTGGCGTTCAACAACAAGAAGACGGCATTGTTCGTTGCCAATACGGCGAACGACATCGTTGTCAGGATACCGGTGAGCGGCCCGACGCTCGAGCCCGGCACCCCTGAAGTCTTCGTCAACCGGATCGGCGGCGGACCCGACGGCCTGATCATCGACGAGCACGACAACCTCTGGATCGCGTGCAACCAGTCCAACGAGATTCTCGTGCTCGAGCCGACGCAAGGCCGGGTCATTGCCAAGCTCGGCGATTTCGGCGGCATCGATCGCAACGGGGCGCCGATCGGCTTCCTCTGGTCGAACAGCCTCGTCTTCCATGGCGACGACATTCTGGTCACCAACCTCTCACTCGATGTCGAGACGGCCATTTCGCAGCTCAGTGACGAGCTTGGCCTGGCGCATCTTGTGCCCAGGAATCTGCGCACCATCGATGGGCCGTGGGCGCGCCAGGTGAAGACCCACACCATCTCGAGAATCAAGAAGCCGATACCAGAACGTCTTGCGCTCGACCGCGGTCCACGCTAACCAGATCCTGGTCGCTGACCGCACGACACCGGTCGATGAAAGCTTGCAGCCGATGATGGTGGACGAATTCAACTGAGTTAATCCAGCCGGAGACCGACCGATGAACGATGCGTTGTTGCAAGCCCGAGGTCGCGGCCGATCGGCACGGAACGGCGGCCTTCCGGCCAGCCGTCATACATTGCCCCAACGGGATGAAAAGGATATGAAGAAAGAGGAGACAACGGGGCCGCTGGCCGGCGTGAAAGTCGTCGACATCACGTCAGTATTCATGGGGCCTTCTGCCACCCAGATGCTGGCTGACCTGGGCGCCGACGTGATCAAGGTCGAGCCTCCGGGCGGAGACAGTACGCGCGGCATCGGTCCCTGCGGCGATGAGAAGATGGGCCCGCTATTCCTGGGTCTGAATCGCAACAAGCGCAGCATCGTGCTTGACCTGAAAGCGCCCGCGGGGCGTGAGGCCCTGCTTTGCCTGGTACGGGATGCCGACGTGCTGGCCTACAACGTGCGCCCGCAGGCGATGCAGCGGCTGGGGCTGGACTATGAAACGCTGTCGGCCATCAATCCGCGCCTGGTCTATGTCGGCATGTTCGGCTTTTCGCAGCGGGGACGCTACGCGCCCCAGGCTGCCTTCGATGACCTGATCCAGGCCGCAACCGGCCTGCCGCTGGCCGTTTCGCTGGGCAGCGGCGACAGTCCCCGGTATCTGCCCATCACCATCGCGGATCGCTCGGTGGGGCTCTATGCTTTCGGTGTGATCTGCGCCGCCCTGTATTCGCGCATGAGCACTGGCAAGGGCCAGCGCGTTGATGTGCCCATGTTCGAGACGATGGTTCCCTATGTGATGGGAGACCACCTGTATGGCGAGACCTTCGTCCCGCCGAAGGGCGGCTTCGGCTATCCGCGACTGCTCTCGCCCGAGCGGCGCCCGTATAAGACGAAGGACGGACATGTCTGCTGCCTGATCTATCACGATCACCATTGGCGGGCCTTCCTCCGGGTCATTGGCAAGCCTGAGTTGTATGACACCGATCCGCGCTTCGCCAACATCAACACCCGCACCGCCCACATCACCGACCTGTATGCCATGGTCAGCAACGAAATGGCCAGGCGCAGCACCGAGGAATGGCGCACCCTGCTCAAGGAGGCCGATGTTCCGGTCTTTCCGATGCACACGTTCGAGTCGCTGCTGGACGATCCGCATTTGCAGGACATCAGCTTCTTCAGCGAATCGGACCACCCGGCCGTCGGGCGTATCCGGGAGATGGCGGTGCCCAGCGAATGGCATGGCACCCCACCGACCAGCCGCCGCCATGCACCTGGCCTGGGTGAGCACAGCCGCGAGGTACTGCGTGAGGCCGGCTACGACGACGCCACCATCGATGCGCTGCACGCGTCCGGCATCTTGGGGGACTGGCCGAAAGCGCTCCACGCCAAAGGAGAAACCAGCCATGAGTGAAGAATTGCTGAGCGAGGTCCGGGGCGCAGTGCTCTACCTGACCATCAACCGCCCGGGGCGCCGCAATGCCATCACGCCGGGCGTAGTGCAGGGACTTCGCGACGGCATCCTGCGCGCCGATCGTGATGCCGACATCCGCGCTGTGGTCATTACCGGAACGGGCGAGCAGGCGTTCTGCGCCGGCGCCGATCTGCAGACCGGCAGATCCTTTGCCTTCGATTACGCCGAGCCCTACCTGGGGATGGCGGACCTTTTCCGCTGCGCCAGACAGTCGACGGTACCGCTGATCGCCCGTGTCAACGGCGCCTGCATGGCGGGCGGCATGGGGCTGATGGCGATGTGCGATCTGGCGATCGCCAGCGAAGGCGCCCGCTTCGGCCTGCCGGAGGTCAAGCTGGGCTTGTTCCCGGCACAGGTCTTGAGCGTGCTGCAGCACCTGGTGCCACGCCGCACGCTCACCGAATTGTGCCTGTGCGGCGAGCCGCTGTCCGCGAGGGAAGCGCTGGCCGCAGGACTCGTCAACGATGTCAGCGACGCTCTCGACGCCAGGCTGGACTTGCTGCTGGCCCGCCTGCTGAACAATTCGCCCGCCGCCATTCGTCGGGGGCTGTACACGCTCAAGCATACGGAAAACATGTCGTTCGAGCAGTCCATGGCGTTCACGGAAAGCCAGATCGGGCTCTTTGCACTGACCGAGGACGCGCGCGAAGGCCAGCTGGCATTCCGCGAGAAGCGCGAGCCCTTGTGGACTGGCAGATAGGGAGATGGGAATGGACGTGAAAACGGTACGCATTGGCGGGGCTTCCGGGTTCTGGGGCGACAGCAGCGTTGGCGCGCCACAGCTTGTGCGCCACGGCGATATCGATTACCTGGTGTTCGACTACCTGGCCGAACTGACCATGTCGATTCTCGCCGCCGCCCGATTGCGCAAGCCGGAACTGGGTTACGCCACCGATTTCGTGACGGTGACAATGAAGCACCTGCTCGGAGAAATTGCCGCGCGCGGGATCCGCGTGGTCAGCAATGCCGGCGGCATGAACCCGCACGGGTGTGCGCAGGCCATTGCCGCGCTGGCCGCGGAACAGGGCCTGACAGTGCGCATCGCCGTGGTGGAAGGCGATGACGTGATGCCCCTGCTTCCACACCTGCGCGAAGCCGGTGTGCAGGACATGCAGAAAGGCCGCCCCCTTCCGGAGAAGGTAGTCAGCGCCAACGCGTACCTGGGGGCCTTGCCGATCAAACAGGCGCTGGACCAGGGAGCCCAGATCGTCATCACCGGACGCTGCGTGGACAGTGCCGTGACGCTCGGCGTGCTGATGCACGAGTTCGGTTGGCAGGCCGACGACTATGACCGCCTGGCGCAAGGCAGTCTGGCCGGGCACATCATCGAGTGCGGGTGCCAGGCCACGGGCGGCTTGCATACCGACTGGGAAAGCGTCCCGGACTGGCACGACATCGGCTATCCGGTGGTCGAGTGCCGTGCCGACGGCACCTTCCTGGTCGGCAAGCCCCCCGCCACGGGGGGACTGGTCAATACCGCCACGGTCGGCGAGCAGGTGTTGTACGAGATCGGCGACCCGGCCACCTATCTGCTGCCAGACGTCACCTGCGATTTCACGCAGGTAACCCTTCGGCAGGCCGCAGCCGACCTGGTGGAAGTCAGCGGCGCGCGCGGGCGGGCCCCAGGCAATGCCTACAAGGTCTGTGCCACCTATATCGACGGCTTTCGCTGCAATGCCCAGCTTTCCATCGTCGGCATCGACGCGGTGGCCAAGGCGGAACGCACGGCGCAGGCGATCCTTGCCCGCACGCGCAAGCTGTTCGGGGAGAACGGGTGGGGAGACTACAGCCGCACCCACGTTGAGGTGCTGGGAGCGGAGTCCTGCTTTGGGCCACATGCTGCCGTCCGTCACACCCGCGAGGCGGTGATGCGGCTGGCGGTTATGCATCCCGAGAAGGCGGCGCTGGAATTGTTCGCGCGGGAAATTGCCGCGGCGGGGACCAGTTGGGCGCCGGGCACGACGGGCTCGGCTGGCGGGCGTTCCAGTCCCTCGCCATCGATCCGCCAGTATGCATTCCTGCTCGACAAGGGCACCTTGATCCCGGCGGTGGTGATAGACGGCGTACGCAGCGGCGTCACTGTTCCTTCGGGCGGCCAGGCGGTACCCGTCGCCCCGGTGGCGTCTTCACTCGCGGAAGCGCCGGCCACGGGCCCGGCAGAAAGCGACACCGTCGAAGTTCCGCTGATCCGGCTTGCCTATGGCCGTAGCGGCGACAAGGGGGATACCTCGAACATCGGACTGATCGCCCGCCGGCCGGCGTACCTGCCCGTGCTGCGGGCGGAAGTGACGGTGGCGCGCGTGGCGGAGTGGCTTGGCTACCTTGTGAAAGGGCCGGTGACCTGCTACGACCTGCCTGGCTTCGACGCCATGAACTTTGTCTGCGAGTCGGCACTGGATGGCGGTGGCATGGCGTCGCTGCGCAATGATCCGCTCGGCAAGGGAATGGCGCAGATTCTGCTTACCATGCCCGTGCGCGTGCCGCGGGAGTTGTTGTCATGACCAGCAATGCGACCAGCGCTGCGGCCAACGAGAGCGTCATCCTCGCCGACGACGGCACCGGCGGCGTGACGCGATATCGACAACTCGCCAGCGTCATCCGGCACAAGATCGTGTCAGGCGAGTACCCGGTGGGCATGCAGCTACCAACCGTGGACAGCCTCGCCCAAAGCTACGGGATCGCCAAGGTCACCGTGCGCCAGGCCTTTGCCGCGCTGACGGAAGAGGGGCTAATCAGCAGCCAGCGCGGTCGTGGCACCCACGTCATGAAGCAGCCGCCAGCACCCGGAGAAGGCCTGCGCTCCGCCATCAATGACGAATCGGCCCATGGCAGCGAACTGGAAATCCGCATCCTCGAACTGCGCGAGGGCGTGGCGCTGCGGCCGGGGCTGGCCCGCCGCGGCACGCCGCTGGACAGTTATGTCATGGTCCGCAAACTGCATTTGCATGGCGGCACGCCATTCTGCCTGATCGAGGTGTATGTGGCCTCGTCAGTCTTTGCCCGCTTTCCCCGCGGTGGCGAAAGACACCACAAGCTCGGTCACCTGCTGCGCCAGGTCGAAGGTGACCGCCTTGGCATGATGCAGCAGACCATGACAGTGGAGCCGGCCGACTACATCCTGGCGCGCGACCTCGCCTATGGCTTCGGGGCGCCTATTGCCAGGATCGTCCGGTCGACGCTGGACGTCGACGGCAATGTACTGCTGGCAGGGGAGTTCTGGTATCGCGGCGACCGGTTCATCCTGGACGTGGAAATGCCCGCCAAGCTGACCGAGCACTACCCCGCGCTCGCCATCCCCGACAGCCGTCGCTGAGCGCGACAGATTTCACCTTCAAGCGAGGAGACATCCGAATGACATCATCCTATGTACGGCGGGCCGCTGACGTGCCCGCGTACGCACCGGACAACCATACGGGAACGGCGAACCAGCGCATCATCGGCAAGGAGACTGTCGGCGCGCGCCGGCTCGAGGTCCTGCTGGGCACGATTTCGCGGGGCCACGGCGCGTTGCCGCATGCACACCCGAATCTTGAGCAGGCGTCGTTCCTGCTCGCCGGCGAGGGTCTTGGCGAACTACCGGGAAAGCAGCGCATCTTGCGCGCGGGTGACTGGAGCTTCAACGCCGCCGGCGTCTTCCATCGCTTCGAGGTCATCAGCGACGAACCGGTACAGGTGATGGTGGTCTACGCGCCGCCGTACAGCGAAAACCCGAACGCTGCAGTGACCGCGGCCGGCCCGGACGACCCACGCCTTCAGACCGGTGCTGCCGATGTCCGCGACGTTCCTGCCAGCACCGAACCGATCGCGCTGCCGCACTACCGTGGCGCGCTCGTCAGGCCGGTCATCACACGCGAGACCGTCAATTCCCGCTTTCTCGACATCTATATGGTCGAACTTGATCCCGATGGCGGCGCCGAGCCGCACAGGCTTGGCGAGACCGAGCAGGTGCTCTTCGTGCGTGGCGGCACGCTCCACGGGCACATTGAAGAGGAGCGCTTCGCAGCCGGGACCGGGGAGTGGGTCTACGTTCCCGACGGTGCGGAACTCAGCCTCGAATCGGCGGACGGGACGTGTGAGCTGATTGTCATTCGCGCACACGATCCGCTGTCTTGACGCAAGCTCGGCCAAGTCAATCCATCAGATCCCGAGATGCGGGAGGAGACAAGATGATCCAGCGATTTCCCCGGCGGCGCATGCTCGCCCTGCTGTCCGGACTGGCCGCTGCTTCCGCGGCCCCGCAATGGGTGTGGGCAGCGGGCCTCAACGAGTATCCGGACAAGCCGATCCGTGTCGTGGTGCCGTTCCCTGCAGGCAGTGGCACGGACAACATCGCGCGCTACATCGCGCGGATTATCACTGACCAGACCGGACAGTCCGTCGTCGTGGAAAACCGCCCCGGTGCCAACGGCTTCATCGCGGCAACGGCGGTCGCGACTGCGCCCGGCGATGGCTACACGATGCTCATCACGACAAATACCACCCACGCGGCCAATGCGTCCCTGTTCAAAAAGCTGCCCTATGATCCCATCAAGGACTACGCGCCGGTGTCGTTGATCGCAAGAAGCGGATTGGTCCTGGTGGTGCCATCCGACAGCCCGGTGCAGAAGGTCTCAGAACTGACCACGCTGGCGAAAAGCCGGCAAGGCAAGTTGACCTTCGCCAGCGGCAGTTCCTCCACCCGGGTCGCCAGTGAGCTCTACAAGATGATGAGCGGCGCACCGGCACTGCATGTGCCCTACAAGGGCGTGCCGCAGGGCCTGACCGACTTGATGGGCCACCAGGTCGACTTTATGATTTCCGACATCAATCCGGCCCTGCCCCTGATCCAGAACGGCAAGCTGCGCGCAGTCGCCGTGACCACGTCCAGGCGCCATCCCCTGCTCGCCAATGTTCCGACCATGGCGGAAAGCGGCCTGGCAGGGTATGAGATGACGGCCTGGGTTGCTGCCTTCTTTCCTGCCACCACGCCGAAACCCGTCGTCGCGCGCATGAGCCAGCTGATTCGGCATGGGCTGACGAGCCCGGCGGCTACCGAACACTTCAGCCGGACAGGAGGCCAACCCTTCCCATCGACGCCAGAAGAACTGGCAGCGTTCGTGCGCAGCGAGACCGTCAAATGGTCTGAGGCAATCAAAGCCGCCGGCATTCAGCCGGAATGACCTGCGCCGCCGTCGGAGGCCGGGAATACTCGGCCGGCCCCCTGGCGGTAGTCAGAACATCCGGATCAGTCGGATCTGGGTGAACTTTCCGTGCTTGGCATTGCGCGACGGCGCCACGAATAGGATTTAACTCGTTGATTTTTAAGGAGTATGACAACGGAAATCGCCTCTCTTCGGCACCAAAAAGAATTCAGGGCATCGCCCACGCAAACCCGGACAGCCCTCACGCTCTCCGGGTTTTTTGTTGCCTGATCTCCGAAGCGCGGCCCAGGCCAGCGCAAGCGGATCTTCTTCCGTCTCGATAAGCTCCCATCCTCGCGGCATCTAGCGCATGGCGTCTGCCCACGGCGCGCATGATGCCACCGCAGACGCGTCGGCCATGGCGTTCCGGCAAACGGGGAGAGGCAGGCTACCGCCCCAACCGCCGCGCCCACCAATACCGGAACGGATGGTCGAAGTCGGGATAGAGCACCGGCTGGCTGAAGCAGCCAGCGTGCTTCATCAGGAGGTAGGCGACAAGCATGGTCGCCCAAAAAGCAAACAGGTCCACGATGCACGGCCACCCTTGTTTGCCAGGTGGCCGTTTTCATTATAGGGAGCGCTGCCGCTGCGGGGCCGATACCGCACTCCGCACTTACCCTAACGCCAGGTGCGTCAGTACACTTCCGGCACGAACATCTCTTGCGGCACCGGATGCCGCACATAGTCCTCATGCCGCTCGCGCGCCGGCAGCACGATCGTGGGTGCGTCCACGTCCTGGTAAGGCACCAGGCTGAGCAGGTGGTGGATGCAGTTCAGCCGTGCGCGCTTCTTGTCGTCGGCCTGCACCACCCACCACGGCGCCTCGGGGATGTGGGTGCGCTCGAGCATGATCTCCTTGGCCTTGGTGTAGTCCTCCCAGCGCCGCTGCGATTCCAGGTCCATCGGGCTGAGCTTCCATTGCTTGAGCGGATCGTGGATACGGCTGAGGAAGCGCAGGCGCTGTTCGTCGTGCGTGATCGAGAACCAGTACTTGACGACCTGGATGCCGGAGCGCACCAGCATCTTCTCGAACTCTGGCACCGAGCGGAAGAATTCTTCGTACTGCTCGTCGTTGCAGAACCCCATCACGCGCTCGACGCCGGCGCGGTTGTACCAGCTGCGGTCGAACAGCACGATCTCGCCTGCCGCGGGCAGTTGCGCCGCGTAGCGCTGGAAGTACCACTGGGTGCGTTCGCGGTCGTTGGGCGCGGGCAGCGCGGCCACGCGGCATACGCGCGGGTTCAGCCGCTGCGTGATGCGCTTGATCACGCCGCCCTTGCCGGCGGCGTCACGCCCTTCGAACAGGATCACCAGCTTGTGGCCGGTGGCCGCGACCCAGCTCTGCAGCCTGACCAGCTCGCCCTGCAGGCGGAACAGCTCGCGGAAATAGTGGCGGCGGCTGTCCTGCTCGGCCCCTTCGGGCAGATGTACCGGGTCGCCGAAGGCTTCGCTGGCTTCGCGGTCGTCCAGCTCCAGTTCGATCTCTTCGTCGTAGTAGTCGGCCACTTCATTGTGGATGCGCCGTACCAGCTCTGCCTCGCCCGGTCTCATCTGCTCCTCCTGTCGGATACATCGCGGTCGCGCCGATGCTGGCACGCCAGTGTTGCAGCCGCGTGAACGCCTGCGCGCGCTATGCCGCCGGGTTGATGTTGTGGTTGTGGCGGAACAGGTTGCCCGGGTCGTAGCGGCGCTTGACCTCGACCAGCCGTGCGAAGTTGGGACCGTAGGCGGCGCCGATGCGGTCGGTTTCTTCCTGCGTCAGGAAATTGACGTAGACGCTGCCCAGCGCGAACGGCGCCGCGGCGCGGAATACTTCGCGGGCCCAGCCGATGCACGCGTCGTCCTCGGCCGGCGTGTCCCAGCGCCCGTGCAGGTTCATGATGAACTGCGCGTCGCGGTTGGCATAGGCGGTGGCGTCCGGCGCCACGCGGTTGGTCTGGCCGCCCATCGCGCCGACGAACACCTCGCATTGCGGCGACGGCAGCTTGCCGATCTGCTCGACCAGCATCGCGATCAGGCCGTCGTCGAGCCCGGCGAAGTTGTGCGATTTCCAGTAGTTGCGCGCTCCCGGCGTCAGCAAGGGATCGAAGGCCTGCTGCCATGCCGTGAACGGCATCGGTCCGACATGCTCGCCATAAGGCGTGCCCAGTTTGCGCAGCGGCTCGACCAGCGCGGCGCCATGCTCCGGCGGGCCGATATAGCAGATCGCCAGCGCCATGATCGGCTTGCCATGCGCCTCCGGTGGCAGGAACGGCAGCGGTGGGGCCTGGCGCAACACCGCCCATACCGTCAATTCATCCGGCATCGACTTGAACTGCTCGCGAAAGGCCGGCAGCACGGTGGGACCCTGCTCGAGGGGGTAGATGATCAGGCCGCCATAGACCTCGGGGCCGACGGGGTGCAGCCGGAACTCGAACATTGTGACCACGCCGAAATTGCCGCCGCCGCCGCGCAGTGCCCAGAACAGGTCGGGGTGCTCGTCGGCGCTGGCGCGCAGCAGCTTGCCGTCGGCAGTGACCACCTGCGCCGAGACCAGGTTGTCGACGGTGGTGCCGAACTTGCGGCTGAGCCAGCCGAAGCCGCCGCCAAGGGTCAGACCCGCGACGCCGGTGGTCGAGTTGATGCCCAGCGGCGTGGCCAGCCCGAAGGCCTGCGCCTCATGGTCGAAGTCGCGCAGCGTGGCGCCGGGCTCTACCCAGGCACGCTGTGCCCGCGGGTCAATGCGCACCGAGCGCATCGCCGTCAGGTCGAGCACCATGCCGCCGTCGCAGATCGCCAGCCCGCCGATATTGTGGCCGCCGCCGCGTATTGCCAGCAGCACACCGTGCTCGCGCGCAAAGTTGACCGCGGCGATCACGTCGGCGACGCCGGCGGCCTGCACGATCAGTTGCGGCCGGCGGTCGATCATTGCGTTCCAGATGCGGCGGGCATCATCGTAGGCGGCGTCGGCGGGCTGCAGCAGCCGTCCGCGCATTTGCGCCTTTAGTGATTCGATATGTTCTTGCGATAACTGGCCCATGATCAGCCTCCCGATGCGGGTTTGGAAACATCGGACGACGCGCGGCTGCCGGGGTGCAGGAAGATGGCCACGAGGACCGATGACTTCACCATTTAAGGCAGGCCCCCGGCGAATGTAAACGCGGCGTGCAGCGCGCCCCGCTCAAGTGCCGCAACGCGATCATGGCGCCGTGCCCGCCTATCATGGAAGCAACGCCGGCACGGTGCAAACGGGCGCCGGCCGGCTGCGCAAATGGACACAACCAGCCACCCTCCCCTGTTCCTGTGCGGCGATGTGATGACCGGGCGCGGCATCGACCAGATCCTGGCGCATCCCAGCCAGCCGCTGCTCCACGAGTCGTATGTGCATTCGGCGCTCGACTATGTGCGCCTGGCCGAGCGCAAGGCGGGCCCGATCGCTCATCCGGTGGCGCCCGCGTATCCGTGGGGCGATGCGCTTGCCGAACTCGACAGTCGCGGCGCATGGCCGCGCATTGCCAACCTGGAGACGGCGATCACCACCAGCGACGACGCATGGCCCGGCAAGGCCGTGCATTACCGCATGCATCCGGACAATGTCGATTGCCTGCAGGCGGCAGGCATCGACTGCGTGTCACTGGCCAACAACCATGTGCTCGACTGGGGACGCGCTGGCCTGGCCGATACGCTGGCGGCGCTCGATGCCGCGCGTATCGCGCATGCCGGTGCCGGCCCCGATGAGGACAGCGCGATGCGGCCGGCGTGGCTGCCGCGGCCGGGCGGCGGGCGCGTCGCGGTATTTGCCTTCGCCATGCATAACTGCGGCACGCCCGCTGCATGGCGCGCCACCGCCGGCCACTCCGGCGTGAACCTGCTGGATGACTGGTCCGCCGCCTCGTGCGACCGCATTGCCGCGTGGATTGGCAGGGACAAGCGTGCCGGCGACCTCGTGGTGGCATCGATCCACTGGGGTGGCAACTGGGGCTACGACATCGACCCGGCGCAACGCGCCTTCGCGCACGGGCTGGTGGAGCGGGCCGGCGTGGATATCGTGCATGGGCATTCCTCGCACCATCCGCTCGGCATCGAGCTGCATGCCGGCAAGCCCATCCTTTATGGCTGCGGCGACTTCATCAACGACTACGAGGGCATCGGCGGCTACGACGACTACCGGCCGGACCTGGCGCTGATGGTATTCGTCCGCTTCGATGCGGCAGGCAACGCAGACCTGCGGCTGGTTCCGCTGCGGCGCAGCCATTTCCGGCTCGAATATGCGGGCGAAGTCGACATCGCCTGGCTGCTGGCGATGTTCGCCTATGAAGGACGCACGCTCGGCACGCGGGTCGAGCGCAGCGGGCTGCACGAACTGCGCCTGTCGGCGGCATGAGATCGCACCATGAGGCCGGCGCCATGAAAAAGCCCGCCGGCACGGCGGGCTCTTGCGGCACGTACCGCCAGGCTGCGGTGCGGCGCTAGTGGCGGTGAATCATATGGTCGAACCATGTGCGTACCGACTGCTCCTGCTGCTGCAGCAGCGTCGGATTCTTTTCGCGCATGATCCAGATGGCAAAGGCGGCACAGGCCACCAGGGCGATCAGCGCCAGTGCCGTGATCAGTGCGGCAGTCATAGCAACCTCCTGTAGAAGACTGGTTGCACCTTCAGTGTAGGTCGGATCGCGCGCGATGCAGGGGACGTGCAAAAGCAGGAAGGCCAGCCGCATTGGCTGGCCTTCCGGTATCTCAAGTGCCACGTGAGTCGGTTCCGTGTAACGCTTCCACAGTTTGCTGGTCCGCTTCTGCATTCACTGCCCGAGACTAGCTCTCTCGCCCATCCTGCGGCACCCCAGGACATACCTGCAGGATAGTACAAATTCGGGCGCGGGGAAGCGCGCGCGCTGATGCGGGCACAGGTCACGCACAGGTCACGCTCACGTCACCTCAATACGGTCGTCGACGAGGCGGATCTGGCCACCGGGCTTGTCTTCCACCACCTTGAGCACGCGGCTGCCCACCTGCAGCGTGACGCCGCCATGGATGCGCCGTGCCGCGTCGATGACGGCACCGGCTGCGGGCTGCATCTGCTGGCCCAGTTCGGCCAGGCGGCCTTCCAGCTCGAACAGGTCACGCGAGAGCTTGAACAGCGTGGCACGCGCCTTCTCGCGCAGGTCGCCGACGGCCTTCTCCGGATGCCTGGCAAAGAACGCCACCAGCTGCCTGACCTTGTTCTGCTCGTCCAGCAGCCGCCGGCGGTCTGCCTCGAGCGCGGCGCGTTGCGCGTCGGCATAGGGATTCAGTCCCACCTGCACGCTGGTGGCGCTGCCGGCAGGACTGCCGAGCACCGCGGCGTGCACCGCCAGCATGGCGCGCGTGCGCCCGCCGCTGATGCTGCCCTGCACGCCGGGGCCTCCGACCACGATGCGCGCGCCCGCGGCAACATCGCTCTGGCGGATGCCGCTGTCGACGTTCACCTCGGTACCGGCCTCGACCACGGCGTTCTCGATGAAGCGGGCCTTGACCGCGCCCTTGCAGCGCACGCTGGCGCGGCTGATGCCGCCGTCGGCATGGCCGGTCTCGGACTTGCCGATGATGCCGCCCTTGACCACGACATTGCCGCCGGCGTCGATGTCGGCGGCTTCGATGGTGCCTTCGACCAGCACGTCGCCGCTGACGCGCACCGACATGCCGGTACGGATATCGCCCGCCACCCGCAGCGTGCCGTCAAATGCGACGTTGCCCGAATGCAGGTCGACCGCCTCCACCTGCACCACCGGGCTGACGGCGATGCCATGCACGCCGGCTACTGGGGCGCCGGCGATCACGGCAACCAGCAGGTCGGGGTCGTCGGGATCGGCGGCGGCGCCGGTCAGGCCCTCGGCAAAGGGCGGATCGTCCATCGGATCGGCGGCAATGGGCTTGCCGAACACGTCGACGCCATCATGGCCGGGCACCGCCGGGATGCGGCGCATCAGCGGCATGCCGGGACTGACCAGCAGCAGGTTGCCGAGGTCGCGCAGGTCGACGCGCGAATCGTCCTCATCGGCCTGCACTGGCTTGCGCGGCTGCAGCAGGTTGACGAAGCGTGCCGGCTCGCCCTGGCGCGGCGCCACGCCGGCGGCGATGGTGCGCAGCTCGCTGCGGCCTTCGGCCAGCGCGGCGTCGAGCGCCAGCGCCTGGATCGGCGCCACCACGCCGCGCTCGGCGACGGCGCGGCGGATCTCGTCCTCCGTGACCGGGCGGCCGCCTTCGGCGGGCATCAGCGTGAGCCGCGCGGCCAGGCCGTCGTCCGTGATATCGAGCTCGAACGCGCCATCGACGAGCACACCGATGGCGGCGTCGATCTCATGCTCGGCGCGCTGGCACTGCTGCAGGAACTGCGCGACCGCGCGTGCATCCAGCCTCGCGCCGGCCCAGCCGTGGCTGTCCAGGCACTGCCTCAGGCTGGCGTGATCCGGAGCCAGCCTGCCTGGCTCCGGTGTGTAGCGTGCATGCACCTGCTCACCTGGCTCGGTCAGCTCCAGGCGCAATCCCGACTCGTGCATCATGAGTCCCCTGACGTTGGTTGCGGAGCTGCATGGCGCTCGGCCACGGCGGCCTGCCCGCGCTGGCGGACAGCGCGTGCCCGGACGGCTGGCGCTCCACTTGTTATCGATCCAAGACCATCGGCAGCGGGAGTACGAAACTTGAGCGGGCAACGGCCCCCGCCGAGGAGGGGTGGGCCAGGCCATCAGCGGATGGCATCGCCGGACTTTTCGGTAAACTGTCGGCATTTCCGGGACGCGCCGCGTCCCGCAGCCTGTGCAGTCCCCATGTCAAATACCCACGAAATCCGCCCCGGCCAGTCCCTCGAGCTGCTCAAGGAACTCCATATCCTGACGCGCGACGGCAAGATGAACCAGGACAGCCGGCGCAAGCTAAAGCAGGTCTACCACCTGTTCCAGTTCATCGAGCCGCTGCTGCAGCAGGTCAAGGATGAGCGCGGCCGTGTCACGCTGGTCGACCATGGCGCCGGCAAGTCGTACCTCGGCTTCATCCTGTACGACCTGTTCTTCAAGGCCTTGAAGGACGATTCCCATATCTACGGCATCGAGACGCGCGAGGAACTGGTGAAGACCTCGCAGGCGCTGGCAGCGCGGCTGGGCTTTCCCGGGATGTCGTTCCTGAACCTGTCGGTGGCGGACTCGATCACCTCGCCACAGTTGCCGCCGACCGTCGACGTGGTCACCGCGCTGCATGCGTGCAATACCGCCACCGACGACGCCATCCGCTTCGCGCTGGCCAAGCGCGCGCAGCACATCGTGCTGGTGCCCTGTTGCCAGGCCGAAGTGGCCAGCGTGCTGCGCAAGCACAAGGGCAAGCTGCTGGCGGGCAATCCGCTGACCGAGATCTGGCGCCACCCGCTGCATACGCGCGAATTCGGCAGCCAGGTGACCAATGTGCTGCGCTGCCTGCAGCTGGAGGCGCATGGCTACCAGGTCAGCGTGACCGAGCTGGTGGGCTGGGAACACTCGATGAAGAACGAGCTGATCATCGCCCAGTACAAGGACCTGCCGCGCCGGCGCCCGGCGGAGCGGCTGCAGAACGTGCTGGAAACGCTGGGACTGGAAGAGATGAACGAGCGCTTCTTCACCGCCCCGGTTTCGGACAAGCCGGCCGAGCCAGCGTAAGTCAGTCTTTCGGGGGCGGGTTCTTGCCGGTGGCTTTGTCTTCGGCTTTGTCTTCGGCTTCGTCCTCGCCCGCCATCACGCGGCGCCAGCCCGCATGCCCCAGGCGGCGCATGGTTGCCTGGTTGCGCTCGTAGATATCCGCCGCATCCGGGAAGGCCGCCGCCGCGCGCGCGATGCTGTCCTCGCGCAGCAAGTGCAGGATCGGATACGGTGCGCGGTTGGTGTAGTTCTCGATGTCGTCAGGCTCGCTATCGGCGAACTGGTACTGCGGATGGAAGCTGGCGATCTGCAGCGTGCCTTCCAGGCCCAGGCTGCCGAGCAGGCGGTCGGCGAAGTACAGCAGGTCGTTGTAGTCGAGGAAATCGGCCACCGCGTGGGGCAGGATCAGCAGCGTGGTGTCGATCTCCGCCGGATCCGTCTCATCGAGCAGGCGCAACTCGCGCTCGAGTTCACCCAGCACATCCGGCGCTTCGGTGGCGGTGCTGACCACGTAGCGCACCTGCTCCTTCACATAAACACTCTTGGCAAATGGGCACAGGTTGAGCCCGATCACCGCGCGCTCAAGCCAGTGGCGGGTGGCGGCGATGACAGCGTCTGCGGAAGTGGCGGCGGAGGGCATGATGGGGATACCGGGCAAACCGTCATTCTAGCGCTGCCGCAGGCTCTATAATCCGCGGCGGAAACACTGCTGTCCTTGCCGAGCGCCCCATGTCCCCTGCCACGCCTCCCGCTGCCACCGCCAACCCACCAGATGTCGCCATCATCGGCGGAGGACCGGCCGGGCTGATGGCTGCCGAAGTGCTGGTGGCGCAAGGCGCCAGCGTGGCGGTCTATGACGCGATGCCGTCGGTCGGGCGCAAGTTCCTGATGGCCGGCAAGGGCGGCATGAACCTCACGCATGCCGAGCCGGAACCGGCCTTCCTCGGCCGCTATGGCGCCCGTGCCGCGCAGATCGCGCCGATGCTTGCGGACTTCGGCCCGCAGGCGCTGCGCGAGTGGGTGCACGGGCTTGGCATCGACACCTTCGTCGGCAGCTCGGGCCGCGTTTTCCCGACCGACATGAAGGCCGCGCCGATGCTGCGCGCATGGCTGCACCGGTTGCGCGAGGCCGGCGTGCAGTTCCATATGCGGCATCGCTGGCTGGGTTGGGAGGACCGGGATCAGGGAGCGCTGCACGTGCTGCGCTTCGCCACGCCGCATGGCGAAGTGCCGGTGCCCGCGCGTGCCGTGGTGCTGGCGCTCGGCGGCGCAAGCTGGGCGCGGCTGGGATCGGATGGTGCGTGGGTGCCGCGGCTGGCTGACCGTGGCGTCGATATCGCGCCGCTGCGGCCGGCTAACTGCGGTTTCGATGTGGCATGGAGCGAATCGTTTGCCGACCGTTTCGCCGGCACGCCGGTCAAGCCGGTGGCGATCGCACTGACCGATCGCGATGGCAACGCGCACTATCGCCAGGGCGAGTTCGTCATCAGCGCTACGGGCATCGAAGGCAGCCTGGTCTATGCGTTATCGGCGCCGATGCGCGACCGGCTCGAAGCCGATGGCAGCGCGGTGATCCACCTCGACCTGCTGCCCTCGCACACCGCGGAACAGGTCGGCAACGAAGTGAACCATCCGCGCGGCTCGCGTTCGCTGTCGAGCCACCTGCAGAGCCGGCTCGGCATCACCGGCGTCAAGGCCGGGCTGCTGCGCGAATGCCTGACGAAAGATGCGATGCAGGATCCCGGCACGCTGGCCGTATCGCTCAAGGCGCTGCCGTTGCGCCTGCTGCGCCCGCGTCCGATTGACGAGGTCATCAGCAGCGCCGGCGGCGTGCGTTTCGAAGCGATGGATGAACGGCTGATGCTGCGCGCCCTGCCGGGCGTCTTCTGCGCGGGCGAAATGCTGGACTGGGAAGCGCCCACCGGCGGCTACCTGCTGACGGCATGCTTCGCCAGCGGACGCACCGCGGCGCTGGGCGCCGCGGCGTATCTGAGGCAAACCTAAGCCTGCTTGCCGCCGACGATGCTGAGCGCCACCGCCTCGGCCACCTCGATGCCATCGATCGCGGCCGAGTAGATGCCGCCGGCATAGCCAGCGCCCTCGCCCGCCGGGTACAGGCCCCTGACGTTGATGCTCTGGTAGTCGTCGTTGTTACGGCGGATGCGCAGCGGCGACGAGGTGCGCGTCTCCACGCCGGTCAGCACCGCGTCATGCAGCGCGAAGCCGGGCAGCTTCTTGTCGATCTCCGGAATGCCTTCGCGGATCGCCTCGATCACGTAGTCGGGCAATGACGTGCTCAGGTCGGTCGGCGTCACGCCCGGCTTGTACGAAGGCTCGACCGAGCCCAGCGACGTCGACGCACGGCCGGCGATAAAGTCGCCCACCAGCTGTCCCGGCGCGTTGTAGTTGCTGCCGCCAAGCTCGAACGCGCGCTCTTCCCACTTGCGCTGGAACTCGATGCCGGCCAGCGGGCCGCCCGGATAGTCTTCCGGCGTGATGCCGACCACGATGCCGGCGTTGGCATTGCGCTCGGCGCGCTTGTACTGGCTCATGCCGTTGGTCACCACGCGCCCCGGCTCCGACGCCGCCGCCACCACCGTGCCGCCCGGGCACATGCAGAAGCTGTACACCGAACGCCCGTTGCTGCAGTGGTGCACCACCTTGTAGTCGGCCGCGCCCAGCAGCTTGTTGCCGGCGAACTTGCCGAAGCGGCTGCGGTTGATCAGGCCCTGCGGATGCTCGATGCGGAAGCCCAGCGAGAACGGCTTGGCCTCCATGAACACGCCGCGGTCGTGCAGCATCTGGAAGGTATCGCGCGCGCTGTGGCCGACCGCCATGATGACGTGGTCGGCTTCCAGGTACTCGCCATTCGACAGCTTCAGGCCGCGCACCTTGCCGCCGTCGATGTCGATATCGTCGACGCGCGTTTCGAAGCGGATCTCGCCGCCCAGCTCGATGATCTCGGCGCGCATCTTCTCGACCATGCTGACCAGGCGGAAAGTGCCGATATGCGGGCGCGCCTTGTACAGGATGTCTTCCGGCGCGCCGGCGCGCACGAACTCGTTCAGCACCTTGCGCCCGTAGTGCTTCGGGTCCTTGATCTGGCTGTACAGCTTGCCGTCCGAGAACGTGCCCGCGCCGCCTTCGCCGAACTGCACGTTCGACTCCGGGTTGAGCACGCTCTTGCGCCACAGGCCGAACGTGTCCTTGGTGCGCTCGCGCACTTCCTTGCCGCGCTCCAGCACGATCGGGCGGAAGCCGGATTGCGCCAGGATCAGGCCGGCGAGCAGCCCGCACGGGCCCATGCCGATCACCACCGGCCGCAGCGCGGGCCCGCCCTGCGGGGCGCGCGCGACGAAGTGGTACTCCATATCGGGCGTCACGCTCCAGTTGGGCTTGCCGGCCATGCGCTTGCGCGCCGCGGCTTCGTCGCTGACTTCGAGATCGATGATGTAGGTCAGCTTGATGTCGGAGCGCTTGCGCGCATCGTGGGCGCGGCGGAATACGGTATAGCCGATCAGGCCGTCTCCCTTGACACCGATCTGCGCGGCGCTGGTACGCACGGCGGCGTCCAGGTCGGCTTCGGCATGGTCGAGCGGGAGTTTGACTTCACTTAGACGTAGCATGGGGAACCCGGGAACTGCGGCCGGGGGGGTTGGGCACACCAATGTGCCAGGTCCGGCCGGAGCGCAATTTTATAGTTTTTCGGGCGCCGGGTCGGCAATCGATTGCGGCTGGTGCCGCGATAGCCATGGCACGCGGCGCTTGCGCCACTCCAGCAGCGCCGCCAGGCGGGAGAACAGGCCAGGCGGCACCGCGATGGTAAAGACGGCGTCGCAGCCCGCCGCCACCTGCACCCAGCCTCGCGCCGGCATGGTCAGGGACTCGCCCGCACGCAGGCGCCGGCGCGGAATGTGGCAGGTTTCGGCCAGCCATTGCGGCGGCCCGCTGATCTCGACCTGCCCTGCGCCGGCATGCAGCACCGTACCCGCTGGCACATGCAGATGCAGGCATTGCCCGGCGGACAGGCGCGTGGCTGACACCTGCGGGACGGCTGCTGAAGTGTCGATCGATACGCTTGGCATGGCTTGGCTCCGGTAACAGGCACAGGACTCCAGCCTATCGACCGCCTCTCGCGCGCGGCAGGCACACCCCCGTGCGACCTCGACCGTAACAGCAAGGCAAAACCGGGGCTGTTACGATACAGAGGCCCCGCATCTGTATCTGTAACCCGATGGCCTTCCGCGCCACCATGCCGCCATGGAATCCACCCCGCTCTACCGCCAGGTTGCCGGCCACTACCGCCGCGCCATCGAAGCCGGCACCCTGACCGCCGGCGACCGCATGCCCTCCGTGCGCGCGCTGATGGGACTGCACGGCGTCAGCCTGTCCACGGCGCTGCAGGCCTGCCGCCAGCTGGAGAGCGACGGCCTGCTCGAAGCCCGCCCGCGCGCCGGCTATTTTGTTTCGGCGCCCCAGCGCGCGCCGCTCGCGCCGCTGACCGAGCCCGACGCAGCGCTGCCCGATCCCGCGCAGTACGTCGGCATCCACCAGCGCATTTCGGGGCTGCTGGCGCGCAGCCAGCACCAGCATGTCCATACCAACCTGGGCGGCGCCTACTGCGCGCCCTCGCTGTATCCCGCCGATGCGCTGCGCAGCGCCGCGGCGCGCGCCCTGCGCCGGCATCCGATGCTGTTCGCCGAGGCGGTCGAGCCGGAGGGCCATGCGCCGCTGCGCGGCGCCATCGCGCGCCAGGCGCTGCACGCGCGGATGCAGCTGGCGCCGGAGGAGATCGTCATCACGCACGGCTGTACCGAGGCGCTCAACCTGGCGCTGCGCGCGGTGGCCGGCCCGGGCGACGTGATCGCGGTGGAATCGCCCACCTACTACGGGCTGCTGCAGATCCTCGAAAGCCTCGGCATGCGCGCGCTGGAAATCCCGTGCAGCCCGCAGACCGGGATGTCGCTCGAAGCGCTCGAACTGGCGGCACAGCACTACGACAATATCCGCGCGGTGGCGGTGGTGCCCAACCTGCAGAACCCGCTCGGCTGCATCATGCCCGACGCGCACAAGGCGCGGCTGGTGCAGTGGTGCGAGGCGCGCGGCATCGCGCTGATCGAGGACGACTGCTTCTCCGCCACCGCCGACGGCGATACGCAGCCGGCGGCGGCCAAGGCCTGGGATAGCAGCGGCAACGTGATCCACTGCGCTTCGCTGCACAAGGTGCTGGCGCCGGGCATGCGGCTCGGCTGGATCGCCGCCGGCAAATGGCAGCCGCGCGTGGAAATGCTCAAGTTCGGGCTGTCGCGGCCCAACGAGATGCTGTCGCAGATGGCGGCGGCGGACTTCCTCGCCAGCGGCGCGCATGAACGGCACCTGCGCCGCCTGCGCACGCGGCTGCAGCTGCAGCGCGAATGGTTCGCCCAGGCGGTGGCGGCCAGCTTCCCGGCCGGCACGCGGCTGGGCTCGCCGCGCGGCGGCATGCACCTGTGGGTGGAGATGCCCGCGCAGGTCTCGTCCGAGGCGGTTTTCGACCAGGCGCTGCAGGCCGGCATCCGCGTCATGCCCGGGGTGATGTTCTCCAACGCCGGTCGCTTCGACCATTGCCTGCGCATCAACTGCGGCACGCCGCGCTCGGCGCAGATCGAGCGCGCGCTGGCCACACTCGCCGGCGTGGTCCAGAAGCTGGCGGGCTGAGCATCCGCTGCCGCTACGCATTTTTGCAGCACCGGCCCGATCCGCCCTTCCCGATCGACCGGCTTTTTTGCGCCGGTTTGTCCCCATTTGCCGCCGCCTCGCCTATCCTAGTGCGCTGGCGCGGCGGCCATGGCCCGGCTGGTCCCCGGTAACTTGCGAGCTCCGCCGCCAGACGGGAACAAGAACAAAGGAGAGTGGCCTTGAGCAGTCCATCCGCGGCATCGCGCAACCGCCCTGCCGGCACCGAGCCGGGCAACAGCTTCGACGATTACCAGACACTGTTCCAGCTCGCCCCGGTGTCACTGTGGCTGGAAGACTTCAGCGACGTGCGGGTGCACTTCGAACAGTTGCGCCGCGACGGGGTCACCGACCTGCGCGCCTACCTGCGCGCCAATCCGCACCAGGTGGCGCAATGCTCGTCGCTGATCCGCGTGATCGGCGTCAACCAGCGCACGCTCGACTTGTTCCGCGCGGCCGACCTCGATGACCTCATCGCCAATCTCGAGACGGTCTTCCGCGACGACATGTTCGACCAGCATGTGGAAGAACTCGGCCAGCTCTGGGACGGCGGCAACCGCTTTGCCAGCCAGACCGTCAACTACACGCTGGACGGCGAACGCCTCGACATCCGGCTCGAAGCCACGGTGATGCCCGGCCATGAAGGCAGCTGGGAGCGCGTACTGCTGTCGATCGAGGACATCACCGCGCGCGTGCGCACCGAACGCGAGCTGCGCCGCAGCGAGCAATACGCCGTTGGCCTGTTCGAACACTCGCCGGTATCGCTGTGGGTGGAAGACTTCAGCGCGGTCAAGATGCTGCTCGATGAAGTGCGCGCAGCCGGCATCACCGACTTCCGCACTTTCCTCAACGTGCATCCGGACTTCGTCTCGCGCTGCATGCAGGAGATCCGCGTGCTCGACGTCAACCGGCAGACGCTGCTGATGTTTGGCGCCGAGTCCAAGGAGATCCTGCTGTCGCGCCTCGGCGACGTGTTCCGCGACGACATGCGCATCCACTTTGCCGAGCAGCTGATCGACCTCTGGCACGAGAAGCTGTGGCAGCAGCGCGAAGTCATCAACTACGCGCTCGATGGCCGCCAGGTCGACGTCTTCATGCAGTGGTCGGTCTTCCCCGGCTGCGAGGCCGACTGGGACCAGGTGCTGGTGTCGCTGACCGACATCACCGCGCGCAAGAAGGCCGAGGCCTATGTCGAATTCCTGGGCAAGCACGACGTGCTGACCAAGCTCTACAACCGCGCCTACTATGAAGACGAACTGGCTCGGCTCGGCCGCAAGGGACCATGGCCGGTCAGCGTGGTGGCGGTGGATTTGAACGGACTGAAGGTGGTCAACGACCAGTTCGGCCACGGGGACGGCGACGGCCTGCTGCGCCGCACCGGCGAGGTGCTGAAGAAAGCGGTGGGCGAGCAGGCCTGCGTGGCGCGCATCGGCGGCGACGAATTCATGGTGCTGCTGCCCGGCCGCGACGAGCGCGGCGCCGCCACGGTGGTCGAGCAGATCGAGAAGGTGGTCGAGCTGAACAACACCTTCTATCCCGGCGTGCGCCTGAGCTTCTCTATCGGCCACGCCACCTGCGTGCAGGGCGAGCGCCTGACCGACTCGGTCAAGGTGGCCGACAGCCGCATGTACGAAGCCAAGCGCGCGCACTACGAGGCGCTGGGCAACGAGCGCCGCCGCGAGAACTGAAGCAGCCCAGCGCAAAAGAGCCGGCTTGCGCCGGCTCTTTTGCTGATGACATCGCGTACTACAGGAAGATGACCAGGGCCACGCCCCCCACGATCAGGCCGAACTTGGCCACGTAGTACAGCTGGCGGTTCCACGCCTTGAAGCGGCGGCGATATTGCCCGCCCAGCCAGACAAAGCGGAACAGCTTGTTGATCATGCCGGTCTGGTCGTGCTCGTCATTGGGCGAGCTGGCCGCGGTCATGACCTTGCGGCCCATCCAGTGGTTGAACCTGGCGGCCCAGCCATAGCGCATCGGCCGCTCGATATCGCAGAACAGGATCAGCCGGTTGGCGTCGCTGCGGTTCTCGGCCCAGTGCAGGTAGGTTTCGTCGAACACCACGCCCTCGCCGTCGCGCCAGCTGTGGCGCTCGCCGTCGACCTCGATGAAGCAGCGGTCATCGTTGGGCGTGGCCAGGCCCAGGTGGTAGCGCAGCGAGCCCGCGAACGGGTCGCGGTGCGGATTGAGCTTGCCGCCCGGGGGCAGCTCGGCGAACATCGCGGCCTTCACGCTCGGCAGCTCGCGCAGCAGCGCCACGGTCTTAGGGCATAGCACTTCGGCGGACGGGTGCTGGGCCTCGTACCACTTCAGGTAGAAACGCTTCCAGCCGTACTTGAAGAAGGAATTGAAGCCGGCGTCGTCGTTCTTGTCCGCGGCCTTGATCTTGCGCATCGCGGCCAGCGCCAGGCCTTCGTCGCGGATCTCCGGCCACGCGGCGCGCAGCTTCTCCAGGTCGGGGAAATTTTTGACCGGAATATACGGCGTGCGCGGCACGCCCGAGAACGCGTACATAAAGCAGTTGATCGGCGCGACCAGCGCCGAATGGTCCAGCAGCTGGCGCCAGATCTTCAGCCTTACCTTGCCGCGGAAGTGCACATACAGGATGGCACCGAGGTAGCCCGCGACGATTATCCACTTGATCACCCGAAATCCTCCTGGTTGGCCGCCCTGGCGCGCATGATGACGGGCGCAGCGGGCAGTTGGGCGAAAACCGGCATTTTACCGAAATGGCCGCCACAGCGCAGCCAGTGGCGGCTGCAGCACATCGCAACGGAGCGGCTGTCAGGACTCGCGATCCGGGCCGCCGCGCGACTGGCGCGCGATCCGATCGATCAGCGCCTGGGCATCTTCGGGCATGCCCTGCAGCGTCAGCAGGCGGGCGTTAAGCACCAGGTTTTCCAGCACCAGCTTGGCGGTCGAGGCCCACATCGTGGCCAGCAGCGCTTCCATCGGCATGCCGGAGGCTTCCAGCTGCTCGGAGCGCTCGGCGATCAGCCGGCATGCCAGCTGGCGCAGCGCGCGGTCATCGAACGGCAGGTCGGCGTAGTCGATCGGGTCTTCCTTCTCGACCTCGGCCATCAATTGCAGCAGGGTGTCTTCTGTCATGGGCAGACTCCTGGCACAGCATGAACGCGATGGGCATCGCCAGTCACGCGGCGACGAACTACGTGCCATCGCGCTCGACCTGATCGGCGTAGCCATTGCCATAGCCTACCATCGCATGGCCTGTCGGGCCACGATGCCTGCCCGCCACCCGCGTGGGATTGTGCCTTCCGCTCGGCGCCACAGACGCGAGCAAATGCAGCGCGCCGGGGCCTGTGGACCGGCCGCGGCGGCGAGCGTGGCGCTATGTTCAGAGCGCCGGCGGCTGGCGGCGGAAGCCGACGCCGAAGCGGTTCCACGCATTGATCATCGAGATCAGCAGCGTCAGGTCGGCAATTTCCTTTTCCGAGAACTGCTCGCGCACCGCGTTGTAGTCGGCGTCGGGCGCCTGGCTTTGCGGCAGCAGCGTCAGCGCCTCGGTCCAGGCCAGCGCGGCACGCTCGCGCGCGCTGAACCAGCTCACTTCGCGCCATGCCGGCAGCAGGCTCAGGCGGCGATCGCTCTCGCCGTGCTTGCGCGCGTCGGTCACATGCATATCCAGGCAGAAGGCACAGCCGTTGATCTGCGAGGCACGGATCTTCACCAGTTCCTTCAGGCTGTTTTCCAGCCCGCAGCGGGCAATGTAGATCTCTACGCCGACCATGGCCTTGTAGGCATCAGGGGCCACGTCTTGCCAGTTCATACGTTCTTCCATGTCGATTCTCCAGGGATCCGGTTGAGTGATTGGCGGGCGCTGGCCCGTTGGACTCAAAGATAGCCGCCGCGATTGGCTCCGTACACAGCCAATTTCCGGCAAAATCGGTAGACCAATTCCACGCAACGACCATGGAGCTCCATCTCGCGCTGGACCACGCCGGCGACCTGACCGCGCAGATCGTCCACCAGATCCGCGACGCCATCCAGTCGGGGCGCCTGGAGGCCGGCGCACGCATGCCGCCCACGCGGCTGCTCGGCACGCAGCTGGGCGTCGCGCGCAAGACCGTGACCACGGCCTACGAGCGGCTGGTGGCGGAGGGCTGGCTGCACGCCCGCGTCGGCGATGGCACCTATGTCGCCGAGGGACTGGCGCGCAAGCCGGTGCGCATCGCCGCCGCGCCGGTGCTGCCGCCGGCAGTTCTGCGCTGGATGGCGGCCGAGGCGCCCTTCCTCGGGCCGGCCGGCGGCGCGCGCTACGCCTTCCAGCCAGGCCAGGCCGACACCGCGCGCTTTCCGCACGAAGCCTGGTCGCGCTGCGTGCGCGCGGCACTCGCGGCGGAGCGGCAACGCGCGCCCGGGCCCGCGGATCCCAGTGGCGAGATGCCGCTGCGGCAGGCCATTGCCACTCATATTGCCTTCACCCGCGGCGTGCAGGGCGCTCCCACCGATATCCTGGTCACCGCCGGCGCGCAGCAGGGCATCGACCTGGCCGCGCGGCTGCTGCTTGGGCCGGGCGCCGTGGTAGCCATGGAGAATCCCGGCTACCCGATGGCCCGCGCGTTGTTCCAGGGGCTGGGCGCGCGCGTGGTGCCGGTACCGGTGGACGGCGAAGGACTGGTGGTGGAGGCGCTGCCCGGCGAGGCGACGCTGGTCTTCGTCACGCCGTCGCACCAGTCGCCGCTGGGCGTGCCGATGAGCCTGGCGCGGCGGCAGGCGCTGCTCGACTGGGCCGCGCGCCGCCACGCGGTGATCCTGGAGGACGACTACGACAGCGAGTTCCGCTATGGCGGGCAGGCGCTGGACGCACTGCAGACGCTGGACCGCCACGGCCGCGTGGTGTACCTGGGGACGTTTTCCAAGACGCTGCTGGCCAACCTGCGCTGCGGCTATCTGGTGGTGCCGCCATGGCTGATGCCGGCGGCACGCAAGGTCAAGCACCTGATGGACTGGTACACCCCGACGCTGATCCAGCAGGCGCTGGCGCGCTTCATGTCGGAGGGACACCTGCTGCGCCATATCCGGCGTTCTCACGCGCGCCATGCGCAGCGGCGCGCGCGTCTGCTGGCGCGGCTGCACGGCGACCTGTCACCGTGGCTCGAAGCCCTGCCGGCAATGGCCGGGTTTCACCTGGCGGCGCGGCTGCGCGTGCCAATGGCTTCCGACGCGCTGGTGGCGATGGCACGGCTCGCGGACCTGGAACTGGCCACCCTCGACCCCTTCTACGCCACGCCGCCACCGACCTGCGCCGGCCTGCTGCTCGGCTTCGGCGCCATCGACCTGCTCGACATCGATCCGGCGCTCGACCGGCTGGCAATGGTACTCTCTGCCTTGGCCCCCGAGCCGGCGCGCGTCGTGTGACGCTGCCGCCATCCAGCAAAAGTGCCGGCCTCAGGGTACGCACCGAATGCGTAGTAGCGCACGCGCAGTCATACTGGCGTTCGCAAGCTTCCGTTGAACAAATCGGACCGGAAGCAGTCTTATTCGCACTTCCAACCACACCAGAGTCGCGTTCATGACCAAGCGTTTGTTGTCCGCCATGCGTCAGTACGCATGGTTTTCAGGGGTGAAGCATCATGTCGTGCAGGGCGTCGAAGCCCTGGCGGAGTTGCTCAAGTCCCCTTCCGCCGCGGCGCGTGCCGTCGCGGCCGTGATCGCCGAAACCGAACACGGCGTGCAGGTCTGGGTCTCGTATCTCGGCAAGCCGCTGGACCCGCACACCAACTACGTGCTGTGGCCGAACCGCGCCCTGCGGCCGGCACGGCGCCGCATCCAGCCCTCCCCCATCGAGCAGTTGCAGATGCGGCGACGGCGCGACGAATAGCCCGAACAGCCGCGCCCTCCGCTGCATCGACGCAGCGCCCCGCCGGTATCCCGGCGCCGGGCGCTGGCGGCGCTCAGGCGTCCGCCCAGCGGCGCAGCAGGTTGTGATAGACGCCGGTCAGGCCGATAACGGCTTCATGCGACTGACCGAGTTCCTGCGCGGTCTGGCGGATGCGCCCGTCCATCTCGAACAGCAGCGCACGCTGGCCGTCGTCGCGCACCATGCTCTGGATCCAGAAGAACGACGACACCCGCGCGCCGCGCGTGACCGGCGTCACGTGGTGGATGCTGGTGGCCGGGTACAGCACCATATGCCCGGCGGGCAGCTTCACGCGCTGCTGGCCGTAGGTGTCCTCGATCACCAGTTCGCCACCGTCGTACTGGTCCGGTCCGGTCAGGAACAGCGTTGCCGACAGGTCGCTGCGGATGCGGAAGCTGGTGCCGCGCAGGTAGCGGATCGCGTTGTCGACATGGTTGGCAAAGGTGTGCCCGCCCTCGTAGCGGTTGAACAGCGGCGGATATACCTTCAGCGGCAGTGCCGCCGAGAAGAACAACGCGTTGTTGCCCAGCGCATCCTGGATCAGGTCGCCAACCTGGCGCGCCGCGGGCGAGCCTTCGGGCAGCTGCAGGTTGCGCTTGGCCAGCGCCGACTGGTAGCCCGAGGTTTCATTGCCATCGGTCCACGGCGCGGCGTCGATGATCTGCCGCACCTGCGCCACCTGGTCCTTGGAAAGTACGTCTGGAATCTGCAGCAACATGGTGGCGACAACCTCTGGGCAAGAATGGGGAAAGCGCGCACGCCGGACGGACGCGTCGTGAACGCGTATTGTATGTGAACCCTGATGCCGCTCGAACAAGAATCATTATTGTTTGAGCTTGCGCAGGCGCCGGTTCCACTACAATGGTTTTTGTGTTCCCGTCATCGCCAAGGAGAAGACATGTCCGAACCGCTACACGACGAAGCGCTGGTCAATCTCTACCTGGAACGCATTTCAGCCCTGTCGGTGAGCGCCTTCGATGGTGCCGATGTCGGCGCCGAGCTCGATGCCGTGATGCGCGAAGCGGTGGCCAAGTGCCAGGCAGCAGGCGGTCCGCAGGCACAAGGCACGCTGGCGGTGCTGGCCAAGCGATTGCGGGAGCGCGCCGATGCAGCCGAGCGCGAAGACCAGTCGCTGGTGCGCAATACCTTCCTGCAGGCGGCGCAACGATTGCCGGCCTGACGACGAGCAAGCACCGAGCGCGATCATCGCGGAGGTTCGCAGTTCAGTTCGGAGCTGGGAATGAATCAGGCCGGACGGCCTTGAGAACAACACCTTGAAGAATTGCGGCGGACACCGCGAAAGGTGTTGGTTGCGGGGGCAGGACTTGAACCTGCGACCTTCGGGTTATGAGCCCGACGAGCTGCCAACTGCTCCACCCCGCGTCTGAAGAAGTAAATTATGCAGCATTCGCGCGGATCTGGCAAGTCTTTTCTTGACCGGCTGCAAAAATCGCCAGCGTGCTCACACGCGATGCCTGGCGGTGTCACCACATCCAGCGTAGGAATGCCGGCCCGGATCAAAAATGATCCAGGTCAACGGCCACAGATCATGCCGTGATATATGCCATTGCGAACCGCGCAACGGCGCGCAAGTGGCGCGCGGGGGCATCACTCGGGCGGCGGCCCGAGCAGGCGGTCCACCAGCGCATAGCCAGCACCGAACGCCGCCACTTCCGCCGCATGGCGCGTAGCGAACTGTTGCGAGCCGCTCACCAGCACTTCGGTATCGCCCGCATCGGCGGGATCGACGCCTTCCTGGGCCACGCGCACTTCATAGCCCCATCGACCGATGCTTCCCTGGCCCTGCGGCGACACCTGGACGTAGACATCCATGTCGCGGTACTGCTCGACGCGCCAGTCGTTTTCCATGCCCATTGCTCCGGTTTGGCTTGTACTGCCCTTGAGTCGAGCCTAGGAGGCGGCAAGGACGCGCGCAAGCCGTGGCGCAGCAAAAACGCTGGCGGCGCGGGGACTACAAGCGATGCGAAAGACAGGGAGAGAGAGGCAGGAAAACAAAAAGGGCTTCCGTTTCCGGAAGCCCTTTTCTTACTGCATAGGTGGCGCGGCTGGCAGGATTCGAACCCACGACCCCTTGGTTCGTAGCCAAGTACTCTATCCAACTGAGCTACAGCCGCACTCGAGAAAAGAGATTATATCTGAGATTTCAGATTTGTGAACCCCCTTCTGCACTTTTTTCTCATCTTTTTGCGAGCGTGGGTCTGTCCGCAGCGTTTTTCTATAATGAGAACCCGAAGATGTGATCCGGACCATGAACAAGGCATTTGTCAAAGAGTCCTCTGGCGACGAGGACGACGACCTCCCCGAAGGCGCAACGCCGCTGCCACCCGGCACCAAGAACTACATCACCGCCGAAGGCTACCACCGCCTGCGCAATGAGCTGATGCAGCTGATCGACGTCGACCGGCCCGATGTGGTGCAGATCGTCTCGTGGGCGGCATCCAATGGCGACCGCTCCGAGAACGGCGACTATCTCTACGGCAAGAAGCGCCTGCGCGAGATCGACCGCCGCATCCGCTTCCTGACGCGCCGCCTGGACAAGGCCGAGGTGGTCGATCCCTCATTGCAGGGCGACAACGACCAGATCTTCTTCGGCGCCACCGTCACCTACGCCAACCGCGCCGGCGAAGAGACCACCATCACTATCGTGGGCATGGATGAAGTGGACCTGGACAGCAACTGCGTGAGCTGGATCTCGCCGATCGCCAAGGCACTGATCAAGGCGCGCGAAGGCGACACCGTGCCACTGCGCACGCCGGCCGGGATCGAGCAGATCGATATCCTGGAAGTGAGCTACCCGTCAAAGAAACAATAAGTGGGCATGTGCCCTGGCGCGGCGTGCGGCCGCAGACTGTACAAGTAGCACGGCAACAAGGCCGCACAACGACGCCAGGGCCGTCCTGAAACGCCCGCCTAGCCGTCGTTGCGGTCGCGGAAGATGCGGATGACGTCGGGGTTGCGGCGCAGCCCGCGCATCACGTTGGCCAGGTGCAGGCGGTTCTGCACCTGGATAATGAACTGCATGTAGGTGGCTTCCTGGTGGCTGCCGTCCTGCTGCTCCATCGCCACGTGCGCGACGTTGGCATCGGCGGCGGTCAGGTCCGCGGCGACGCGGGCGACGATGCCCTTGACGTTGCGCACCATCACTTTGATCGACACGTCGAAGGCACGCGTGGTTTTCTTGGCCCACATCACGTCGATCCAGTGCTCCGGATCCTTGCTGTGCAGGCGCTTGGCGATCTTGCAGTCCTGCACGTGGATCTGCAGCCCTTCGCCCTTGCCCAGGTAGCCCACGATCGAATCGCCGGGGATCGGACGGCAGCACGCCGAGAAGATTATCGACATGCCCTCGTCGCCGGTGATCGGCACCGCGGGCGCCTCTTCGCCGGCAAAGGTCTGCACCGCCGCCAGCAGCGCGCTGTCGACGTCGCCGGACAGCTCCTGCAGCAGGATCTCCATGCGCTTGGCCACCACCGCCGGCACGCGCCGGCCCAGCGCCAGGTCGGCGAAGATGTCTTCGCGCTGCTTGTTGCCGGTCCACTGGATCATGCGGTCCCACACCGACTGCGGCACCGCCTTCAGCTCGATGCCGAGCTGGCGCGCGGATTGTTCCAGCAACCGCTCGCCGAGCTGGATCGCTTCGTCCAGCTTGGTGGTCTTCAGGTAATGGCGAATCGCCGCGCGCGCCTTGCCGGTGCGCACGAACGACAGCCACGCCGGATTCGGCTTGGAGTACGGCGCCGTCACCACCTCGACGATATCGCCGCTCTTGAGTTCGGTGCGCAGCGGCAGCAGCTCGTTGTTGATCTTGACCGCGACGCACTGGTTGCCCAGGTCGCTGTGCACCGCGTAGGCAAAGTCCAGCGCGGTGGCGCCGCGCGGCAGCGCGCGGATATGGCCCTTGGGCGTGAACACGTAGACCGCATCCGGGAACAGGTCGATCTTGACGTGCTCGAGGAATTCCTGCGAATCGCCGGTCTGGCTCTGGATATCGAGCAGCGACTGCAGCCACTGGTGCGCCTGCTGCTGGATATCGTTGGCGTGGTCGGCCTGGTGCTTGTACATCCAGTGCGCGGCCACGCCGGCCTCGGCGATCTGGTGCATGTCGCGCGTGCGGATCTGGAACTCGACCGGCGTGCCGAACGGGCCCACCAGCGTGGTGTGCAGCGACTGGTAGCCGTTGATCTTGGGGATCGCGATATAGTCCTTGAACTTGCCGGGCATCGGCTTGTACAGACCGTGCAGCGCGCCCATCGCCATGTAGCAGTGCATCTGCGTTTCCACCACCACGCGGAAACCATACACGTCGAGCACCTGCGAGAACGACAGCTGCTTGTCGTGCATCTTGCGGTAGATGCTGTACAGCGTTTTCTCGCGGCCGGACAGTTCGGCCACGATGCCGGCATCGGCCAGCCCCTTCTGCGCCGCCTCGAGAATGCGCTTGACCACCTCGCGCCGGTTGCCGCGCGCGGCCTTGACCGCTTTTTCAAGCGTGGCGTAACGGAACGGCGAGCCGACCTTGAACGACAGTTCCTGCAGTTCGCGGTAGATGGTGTTGAGACCGAGACGGTGCGCGATCGGCGCATAGATCTCCATGGTCTCCAGCGCGATGCGGCGGCGCTTCTCCGGCGGCACGAAGTCGAGCGTGCGCATGTTGTGCGTACGGTCGGCCAGCTTCACCAGGATCACGCGCACGTCGCGCGCCATCGCCAGCAGCATCTTGCGGAAGCTTTCCGCCTGCGCCTGCTCGCGGCTCTGGAATTCGAGCTTGTCCAGCTTGGTCAGGCCATCGACCAGTTCGGCGACCTTGGGGCCGAATTTCTCGGCCAGTTCGCTCTTGGTGATGCCCTGGTCTTCCATCACGTCGTGCAGCAGCGCCGCCATGATGGACTGCACATCCAGCTTCCAGTCCGCGCACAGCTCCGCCACCGCCACCGGATGGGTGATGTAGGGCTCGCCGCTCTGGCGGTACTGGCCCAGGTGGGCCTCGTCGGAAAACTGGAAGGCTTCGCGTACGCGCGCCAGGTCGGGCGCCTTCAGGTACGCGAGCTTTTCCATCAGCCGGGTGATGGAAATGACCTGCTGGCGCGGCGGTACCGCCGGCTGCGAGGTCGGCCCGAAGAAGTGCCGGTATGACTGCGCCAGCACTGCATCGATAAACAGGCTGTCCGCCACCGGAGGCGTCGCTTCCTGCACTGCGGCCAGCTCATCCTGCAGCGCGGGCGCCCTCGCCTTGCCCGGCGCCAGCGCGGGCGCGACGGCACGCTCCCCGACGACATCGTCGCCGAGCGGATCGGGAAGATTGGGAGCGCCGGTGCGCGCGTTCACGGAAGACTGGCCCGGGATGGTGCGCTTACGCGCCGTGGGCGGTGCCGCATCGCCGTGCGCGCCCGCCGCGGGCGTCGACGGAGAGGAAGGCTGGGAGGGCGGTTGCGGCGAAGGCATGGCGGCGGCCCCTGGAATCCGGCTGGAGAGCCTGGAAATATGCTGGCACGTTGCGAGGATGAGCCATGGGCCGGCCGCTCGATCGGGTCGATCAGGTCGGGACCTTCTTCAGCATCTCGATGCCGACCTGGCCCGACGCGATCTCGCGCAGTGCCACCACGGTCGGCTTGTCCTTGGCCTCGACCTTGGGCGTGTGGCCCTGCACCAGCTGGCGCGCACGGTACGTGGCCGCCAGGGCGAGCTCGAAACGATTCGGGATGTGTTTCAGACAATCTTCGACGGTAATACGCGCCATATCAAATCCACCTTGGGACAAAACCTTGTGTTGGGTTGCTATTTTACAGCACGCGGCGGAAAACGCCGGCGGCGCCTGCGCTCGCGTGCCTCGGCTCAGTGGATGCCGAGCTCGATGAACAGCTCCGCGTGCCGTGCCTTTTGCGACGAAAAGCGCAGACGGGTGGCCCGAACCACGTTGCGCAGCTCTTCCAGCGCATCGTCGAAGACCTCGTTGATGATGACGTAGTCCGACTCCGACGCATGCGACATCTCGCTGCCCGCCGCCAGCAGCCGGCGCACGATCACGTTGGGCTCGTCCTGGCCGCGCTTCTTCAGGCGCTCTTCCAGCGCGGTCAGCGACGGCGGCAGGATAAAGATCTCGACCGCGTTGGAGAAGCGCTGGTGCACCTGCTGCGCGCCCTGCCAGTCGATCTCGAGCAGCACGTCGTTGCCTTGCGCCATCTGCTGCTCGATCCACACGCGCGAGGTCGCGTAGTAGTTGCCATGGACCTCGGCCCACTCCAGGAAATCGCCGCGGTCGCGCGCGGCGCGGAAGGCGTCGACGGTGACGAAGTGGTATTCGCGACCGTCCTGCTCGCCCGGGCGCGGCGCGCGCGTGGTGTGCGAGATCGACAGCCGGATGGCCGGGTCCTGCGCCAGCAGCGCGTTGACCAGCGTCGACTTGCCGGCTCCCGACGGCGCCACCACCATGAACAGGTTGCCCGGGTAGACGGTGTCGATGGGAGGATGCGGCGCGGTTTGAGACGTTTGGCTCATGATGATGATTCGGTGACTTCGGGGTGATTCTGGTTTTTTACTGCGTTATTCGAGGTTCTGGACCTGCTCGCGCATCTGCTCGATCAGCAGCTTGAGCTCCATCGAGGCATCGGCCAGTTCCTTGGCGGCGGCCTTGGAACCGAGCGTGTTGGCCTCGCGATTGAGCTCCTGCATCATGAAGTCGAGTCGCTTGCCGACCTGCCCACCCTTCTTCAGGATATGGCGGGTCTCGTTCAGGTGTGCCTGCAGCCGCGACAGCTCTTCCGCGATGTCGATGCGGATGCCGTAGACGGTGGCTTCCTGGCGGATGCGCTCGGCAATCTCGTCGCGGCTCATCGACGGCATGCCGGTGGGCGCGGCCAGGTTGAACGCTTCCTGCAGGCGCTCGGTCAGCTTCTGCTGGTGGTGCGCGATCAGCTGCGGGATCGCCGGCGTCAGGCGCTCGACGATCGCCAGCATGGCATCGACGCGCTCCATCAGCGCCGACTTGAGCGCCTCGCCCTCGCGGCGGCGCGCTTCCAGCAGCTGATCCAGTGCCTCGCGCGCGGCGCCGGTCACGGCTTCGCGCAGCGCGTCCTGCGACAGCTCGGGCTCGACCAGCACGCCCGGCCAGCGCAGGATCTCGCCCATGCGCAGCGTGCCGGCGCTGGGGAAGGTGCCGGCCACGGTGGTCTCCAGCGCGCGGATCTGCGACAGCAGGCTGTCGTTGAGCGCCAGCGTGGCGCCGCCCGAATCGGTGCGCTGCAGGTTGATGCGGCATTCCAGCTTGCCGCGCGACAGCTCGGCCATCAGCATCTCGCGCAGCGCCGGCTCAAAGGCGCGGCACTCTTCCGGGGCCCGGAACAACAGGTCGAGGAAACGCGAATTGACAGTGCGGAATTCCACCGAAACGGAGGCGGTGCGACCGCTCGGCTCGCCCTGTGCGTTGGTCAGTGGCGCCTGGCGCGTCGCCAGGCCATAGCCTGTCATGCTGTGGATCATTGGATGTTCTCGTGAGTGGAGGCGGCCCCGGGGGCGCTGGCGGCCCGCGGGCACCCTCCCCGAGCCTCCCGCAACCGGACCGGGAGCGCTCTCAAAACGTTGAAAGGAGGGCAACAATGCCCGTATTTGTGTTCTTTACAAGTGACCGATTAGCCCGGACAATCCGTTGGCAAATCTGCGGAGTCATCCGCGGAGGCAAATCCGGCCCCTATTCCCATGACAGAGTCCAAGGGCACGACACAACCGAAGAGTGCACCGCTGCCCGTCGGCACGCTGTTGTCCAACTATCGTATTGTAAAGAAGTTGGCCAGCGGGGGGTTCAGTTTCGTCTACCTGGCCACCGATGAAACCGGCGCGCCGGTCGCGATCAAGGAGTACCTGCCGTCGTCGCTGGCGCGGCGCAACCCGGGCGAACTGATCCCCGTGGTGCCCGAGGAAAACGCCGCGGCATTCCGCCTCGGCCTCAAGTACTTCTTTGAAGAAGGCCGCTCGCTGGCCCGCATTTCCCATCCGAGCGTGGTGCGCGTGGTGAATTTCTTCCGCGAGAACGCCACGGTCTACATGGTGATGAACTACGAGCTGGGCAAGACGCTGCAGGAGCACGTGCTGGCGGCCCGGCAGCAGGGCCGCGCCAAGGTGCTGCGCGAGCATTTCATGCGCAAGGTCTTCCACGACCTGATGAGCGGCCTGCGTGAAGTGCATATCCACAAGCTGCTGCACCTGGACATCAAGCCCGGCAACATCTACCTGCGCGAGGACGAGTCGCCGATCCTGCTGGATTTCGGCGCCGCGCGGCAGACGCTGACCATGGAAGCGGCGCGCTTCCAGCCGATGTACACGCCCGGCTTCGCCGCGCCCGAACTGTACGGCAAGCATTCCGACCTGGGGCCCTGGACCGATATCTACAGCCTGGGCGCCACGCTCTATGCCTGCATGGCCGGCATGCCGCCGCAGGAAGCCAACCAGCGCGAGAAGGAAGACCGCATGGGCGAGGCGCTGGTGCGGCTGCGCAGCAGCTATACCAACGGCCTGGTCGACCTGGTCGAATGGTGCCTGCGGCTGGTGCCGTCGGAGCGGCCGCAGAGCGTATTCAGGCTGCAGAAGGAACTGCGCGAGCAGACCAACGCGCTGAGCGGGCAGGCGCTGCTGGCGCCGCCGCCGGCCCCCGTCGAGCGCCCTGCCCCCGCTTCGCGCTTCCTTACGCTGCTGCGCCGCCGCGACGAGCCGGGCTCCGGCGCGAGCGTAGAATAAATCACAAATCGCGCCCATCGGGGCGCGGTGACCTTACTGAATTTCCGAAGCCAACATGCGATTCTCTGTCTACCAGGAAAGCAGGAAAGGCGGCCGCCGCGTCAACCAGGACCGCATGGGCTATTGCTTCACGCGCGACGCGCTGCTGATGGTGCTGGCCGACGGGCTCGGCGGCCACGCGCACGGTGAAGTCGCAGCGCAGCAGGCGCTGCAGACGCTGGCGCGGCAGTTCCAGGCCCAGGCCCGCCCGGCGATACGAAACCCCGCGGAGTTCCTGCAGGACACTATCATGCTGGCGCATCGCGAGATCCACCGCTACGCGGAAGCCAATCGCATGGCCGACGTGCCGCGCACCACGGTGGTCTGCTGCCTGGTCCAGCACGGCCAGGTCTACTGGGCCCATGCCGGCGATTCGCGCTACTACCTGTTGCGCAAGGGCCGGCTGCTGACGCGCACGCGCGACCATTCCAAGATCGAGAACCTGCTGCAGCAGGAACGCGTGCTGCCGATGCACGTGGCCAACCACCCCGAGCGCAACAAGCTCTACAACTGCCTGGGCTCGCCCAACCTGCCGCTGATCGACCTGGGCGGCCCGGTGCGGCTGGAGCCCGGCGATGTCGCCCTGCTCTGCTCCGACGGCCTGTGGGGGCCGCTGGACGACCAGGCGCTGGTCGACAAGCTGTCGCGGCTGTCGGTGGTGCAGGCGGTGCCGGCGCTGATCGAGCAGGCGCTGCAGAACGCCGGCGAAGGTGCCGACAACACCACCGGCATCGCCATGATGTGGGAGCTGGACAACAACACCACCGGGCCGGATTCGGTGATGACCGATACGCTGCCGCTGAACGCGTTCACCACGTCGATCCTGGACCGCACCGGCACGGACAGCGACCTGCTGTCCGAGGAAGAGATCGAGCGCTCGATCGCCGAGATCCGCGCCGCCATCGACAAGACCAGCAACCTGATGCGCTGACCCGGTTCGCGGGCGGCCTTTGCCCTTCACCGCGCGCCGGTATGCAGCGCGCGCGGGCCGGCGGCGGTAGAATCGCGGTCTCTCCCCCGATTCCGACCCGAACATTCCATGCGACCCAGCGGCCGCGCAGCCGATGCGCTGCGTTCCATCAGCCTTACCCGCCACTACACCCGCCACGCCGAGGGCTCAGTCCTCTGTGCCTTTGGCGATACCAAGGTGCTGTGCACCGCCAGCGTGCTCGCCAAGGTGCCGCCGCACAAGAAAGGCAGCGGCGAAGGCTGGGTGACGGCCGAGTACGGCATGCTGCCCCGCGCCACCCACACGCGCTCGGACCGCGAGGCCGCGCGCGGCAAGCAGACCGGCCGCACGCAGGAAATCCAGCGCCTGATCGGCCGTGCCATGCGCTCGGTGTTCGACCTGGCGGCGCTGGGCGAATACACCATCCACCTCGACTGCGACGTGCTGCAGGCCGACGGCGGCACCCGCACCGCTGCCATCACCGGCGCCTTCGTCGCCGCGCACGACGCGGTCGCCACGATGCTGCGCGATGGCCTGATTGCCGCCAGCCCGATCCGCGACCACGTGGCCGCGGTCTCGGTCGGCATGGTCGACGGCGTGCCGGTGCTCGACCTCGACTACGCCGAGGACAGCAGCTGCGACACCGACATGAACGTGGTCATGACCGGCAGCGGCGGCTTTGTGGAGGTGCAGGGCACTGCCGAAGGCGCGCCATTCAGCCGCGCCGACCTCGACGCCATGACGCGCCTGGCCGAAGCCGGCATCGCCCGCCTGGTGCGGCACCAGCGCGAAGCGCTCGGCCTGGCCTAAAGCGGGATCCGACCATGCAACGACTGGTACTGGCCTCCAACAATCCCGGCAAGCTGCGCGAGTTCGGCACGCTGCTGGCACCGCTCGGCTTCGACGTGGTGCCGCAGGGCGAACTGGGCATCCCGGAGGCCGAGGAGCCCTTCGTCACCTTTGTCGAGAATGCCCTGGCCAAGGCACGCCACGCCAGCCGGCTGTCCGGGCTGCCCGCGCTGGCCGATGACTCCGGCATCAGTGCGCGCGCGCTCGGCGGCGCGCCCGGCGTCTATTCGGCGCGCTATGCGCAGATGGCCGGCAAGCCCAGGTCGGATGCGGCCAACAACGCTTACCTGGTGTCGCAACTGGCCGGCAAGCTGGACCGCCATGCGCACTACTACTGCGTGCTGGTGTTCGTGCGCCATGCCGAGGATCCCTGCCCGCTGATCGCCGAAGGCGTGTGGCATGGCGAGGTCGTCGACGCGCCCCGCGGCGCGGGCGGCTTTGGCTACGATCCGCATTTCCTGCTGCCGGGGCTGGGCAGGACTGCCGCCGAGCTGTCGGCGGAAGAGAAGAACGCCGTCAGCCACCGCGCGCAAGCTCTGCGCGCACTGGTGGCCAGGCTGCAAGCCGACGCCGCGCAGCGCAACGGCCGATGATCCCGATCGTACCGGCCGGCAGCGCGCCGTCCGCCGCCTCCCCCGTCGACAGCAAGCAGCTGTGGCTCAAGCCCGGGCAGATCAGCCTGCCGGGGTCGCCGCCGCTGTCGCTGTACGTGCATATCCCGTGGTGCGTGCGAAAGTGCCCGTATTGCGATTTCAATTCGCACGCGGCGCCGGGCGCCGACAACCACGAGATCCCGGAAGAGATCTACCTGGACGCATTGCGCGCGGACCTCGAGCAATCGCTGCCGCTGGTGTGGGGCCGCCCTGTCCATACCGTCTTTATCGGCGGCGGCACGCCCAGCCTGCTGTCGGCCGCTGGCATGGACCGGCTGCTGTCCGATATCCGCGCCTTGCTGCCGCTCGATGCCGACGCCGAGATCACGATGGAAGCCAACCCCGGCACCTTCGAGTCCGACAAGTTTGCCAGCTACCGCGCCAGCGGCATCAACCGGCTGTCGATCGGCATCCAGAGCTTCAACGACCGGCACCTGCAGGCGCTCGGGCGCATCCATGGCGGCGCCGAGGCGCGCAAGGCGATCGATATCGCGCAGGCGAGCTTCGACAACATCAACCTCGACGTGATGTACGCCCTGCCCGGGCAGACGCTGGAAGAATGCCGGCAGGACCTGGAGACCGCGCTGTCGTACGGCACCACGCACCTGTCGCTGTATCACCTGACGCTGGAGCCGAACACGCTGTTCGCCAAGTTCCCGCCCGCGCTGCCGGACGACGACAGCGCGTACGAGATGCAGGACCTGATCGAGGCACGCACGGCCGAGGCGGGCTATCGCCACTACGAGACCTCGGCCTATGCCAGGCCGCATCGCGAGGCGCGCCATAACCTCAACTACTGGCGTTTCGGCGATTACCTCGGCATCGGCGCGGGCGCGCACGGCAAGCTGTCGTTCCCGCACCGCATCCTGCGCCAGATGCGGCACAAGCATCCCGCTACCTACATGGAGCAGGCGCTTGCCGGCAATGCCGTGCAGGAGGCGCGCGATGTGAGCGCCGACGAGTTGCCGTTCGAGTTCATGCTCAATGCGTTGCGTCTGACCGATGGCGTGCCGGCATCGAGCTTCCACGACTACACCGGGCTGCCGCTGCACACCATCAGCAAGCAACTCGCCGAAGCCGAGAAGAAGGGACTGCTGGAAGCGGACCTGACCACCATCCGGCCGACGGAGCTGGGGCGGCGCTTCCTGAATGACCTGCAGGAGATGTTCCTGAAGGACTGAGTTGTGGACGCTGCGGCGTCCCGGTAAGTCTCAACGAGAAAGGCCACGCAAGCGCGTGGCCTTCTGCTTTCTGACCGCCGTCAGCGTCAGTACGGCGTCGCCATATCGTTGGCCACGCGTGCGCGCATGCCCACTTGCAGGTTGCCCAGGTTCGACTGGGTCACCGTCGCGACGCGGCCGTCGTCCAGGCGCACGTTGACGCGATACGCGGTCTGCGTATTGCTGCCCGCACGCTTCTCGATCTGGTTGCCCGCTACCGCGCCGACCACGGCACCGCCGATGGTGGCCGCGGTCTGCCCGCGCCCGCCGCCGATCTGATGGCCCAGCAGGCCGCCGGCGGCACCGCCGATGACCGTGCCCAGCAGGCCAGAGCTGCCTTGCGTGGAGGTGATCGGCTCGATCGATTCCACACGGCCGTAGTACACCGAGCCGGCAGGCGCCTGCGTGGTGTTGGGGGTCTGGTAGCCCGGGGGCGGCGCCGTGTTGTAGCCGGTATTGCTGTAACCGCCGTTGTACGGCGCAGCACAACCGGCCAGCACCGCCACCGCGGTAGCTGCCGGCAGGATCAGCCATTTCTTGCTTTGCATTCGCATTTTGAGTTCTCCTCTGTTGCCAGTCGAAGCAGGGATTGCAGCACACACCGGCAGCAAACACCGGCGGCACACGCCGCGACCCCGTGCACTCCAATATGAGCAGCAGTCCCATGTGAAGGTTCCGCGGTGTCAGACAGACGCCGACAGCCGAGGCCAGCGGTGTGGCAGGAAGTTTACGCATGCCGCCTCGCCGCGCTGCAAGAGCACCCCGTTGCCCGCGTGGCCTTGTATAATGCGCGGCCTGACCTTCAGGTCGATGGCAACGCGGCGCCGAGGGACCCGCCCTTTCGCGCTACAATGCCCGCACTTTCCGGAAGCGTGGCCGAGTGGTTTAAGGCAGCAGTCTTGAAAACTGCCGATGGGGTGACCCATCCGTGAGTTCGAATCTCACCGCTTCCGCCAGACAGCAAGACGGCCCGCACCAGGCAACCGGTGCGGGCCCTTCTTATTTGGAAGTGGATTCGGGACTCTGCGTCAGCAACCGGTAGGCTTCCGCCTCAGAAATCTTCAGCCGGTACTTCTGAGCCAGCACGCGCGCAAAGGCGTGTGCCGAGTCCGGGTGACAGTACCGCAACTGCTCCCGGTACGCCTCCACTTCATAGCGCAGCCGCCAGCGTCGGCTGGCGAGATACAGCACGCCCATCAGCCCCCAGCTGCGCCAGAACTGGCGCACGTGGACCTTCTCGTGCTCGATCAGCGCGTCGCTGGCGCCGGGCCGCAGCAGGATCAGCGGCCCGGGCGTAAAGCCGTCAAACCCGCGCGGGATCAGCCAGCGGGTTTCGACGACGAGGCATAGCGGCTAGCGGCAGCAGCGGAGCATGTGTCAAGCATAGCCCGGATGCCCGCACTCTGCCGTGCGTTGCGCTCAGGCCGCCGCGCGCAGCGTCGCCGGCGCGGGAACCGCCGGCAGCGCCAGCGCCGACTGGCCGCGCGAGCGGCCGGAACTGAGGTAGCCCGCGATCGATTCCTGCGTCACTTCGCCCAGGTAGTCGCCGTCCGCGCCCATCACCGGCAGCCAGCTGGTGTTGTGCTGGTACATGCGCGACAGCACGATGCGCAGGTGCTCGTCGAACGCAGCGGTGACCGCGAACGGGCGCATCACGTCGCTGCACACGCCCTTGCCCGGGCGCGCGTCGCGGCGCGTGACATAGCCCAGCGCGCGCTGCGCATCGTCCACCACCGGCAGGTGGCGCACGTCGGCATCATCCATCACGCCCAGCGCCTCGGCCAGCGGCATGTCGGGGCGGCAGCTCGGCGGCATGGTGGCGGCGTCGCCGGCGCGCACCAGCAGCAGGCGCTTGAGCGTATTGTCGTGGCCGACAAAGGCCTGCACGAACTCATCGGCCGGGTGCGCCAGCAGCGCGTCGGGGTGGTCGAACTGCACCAGCTTGCCACGGCGGAACACCGCCACCTTGTCGGCCAGCTTGATCGCCTCGTCGATATCGTGCGAGACCATGATCACGGTCTTGCCGAGCTGGCGCTGCATCTGCAGGAATTCGTTCTGGATGCTCTCGCGGTTGATCGGGTCGACCGCTCCGAACGGCTCGTCCATCAGCAACACCGGCGCATCGGCCGCCAGCGCTCGGATCACGCCGATGCGCTGCTGCTGCCCGCCAGACAGCTCGCGCGGGTAGCGGCCGAGCATCAGGTTGGGATCGAGCTGCACCATCGCCATCAGCTCGCGCGCGCGCTCGCGGCACTGCTTCTTGTCCCAGCCGAGCAGGCGCGGCACGACCATGATGTTCTCTTCGATGGTCATGTTGGGGAACAGGCCGATCTGCTGGATCACGTAGCCGATCTTGCGGCGCAGGGTCACGCCGTCGATGCCGCGCGTGTCCTCGCCCTCGATGCGCACCGTGCCGGAAGTGGGCTCGATCAGCCGGTTGATCATCTTCAGCGTGGTGGTCTTGCCGCAGCCCGACGGGCCCAGGAAGACGCAGATCTCGCCGCGCGGCACCGTCAGCGACACGGCGTCGACGGCACGCACTTCGGTGCCGTCTTTCTGCTGGAAGGACTTGGTGAGTTGGTCGAGTTCGATCATAGACGGATCCCCTTCGGCGTCAGCGCCCGCTGCAACCACTGCAGGAAAGCGTCCGCCACGATGGCAAGCAGGCTGACCAGGACCGCGCCCACGGCCAGCTTGCTCATGTTGCTCTGGCTGATCGCTTGCAGGATCAGCACCCCAAGGCCACCCGCGCCGATGATGGCGGCAATGGTGGCAACCCCGATATTCATCACCACGGCGGTACGCACGCCGCCGAGGATCACCGGCACCGCCAGCGGCAGGTCGACCAGCCGCATCCGTTGCCAGGTGGTCATGCCGATGCCGCGGCCCGCTTCCTGGATGCCGGGGTCGACATTGGCCAGCGCGGTGTAGGTGTTGCGCATGATGGGCAGCAGCGAGTACAGGAACACCGCCGTCACCGCCGGCACGTAGCCGAGCGCATGGCCGAAGCGCGCGAAGATCGGGATCATCAGTCCGAACAGCGCGATCGACGGCAGCGTCAGCACGATGGTGGCCAGCGCCAGCAGCGGCGTGGCCAGCGCGCGGAAGCGCGTGATCACGATGCCCAGCGGCACCCCGATCAGGATCGCCAGCCCTACCGCCGAGCCGACCAGCGCGAGATGCTCGCCGGTCATTTTCAGCAGCGTGGGCCAGCTGTGCTGCAGGTAACCAAATATGTCCATTCGCAGGTCCATGCGGCCCTCCTCAGATCAGTCCGTGGCTGCGCAGGAAGTCCTCCGCGACCTTGTCCACCGGCTGCTGGCCGATGTCCACCTTGTAGTTCATGTCGGTCATGCTCTGGTTGTCGAGCTTGGCAGCGAGTGCATTGAGCAGGCCGGCTAGTTCCGGATGCTTGTCGAGCACCGGCTTGCGTACCACCGGCACCGCGTTGTAAGGCGGGAAGAAATGCAGATCGTCTTCCAGCAGCACGAGGTCGAAGCCCTTGACGCGGCCATCGGTGGCATAGACCAGGCCCAGCTCGACCTGGTTGTTCTTCAGCGCGGTGTAGACCAGGCCGGGGTCGAGCTGGATCACGTCGCGGCGCGAGAACGGCAGCTTGTACAGGTCCTTGAGCGGCTCCAGGCCATCCGGGCGCGCTGCGAATTCCATGTCGACCGCGAACGGATGGGTGGCGTCGGCGCCGGCCTTGCGCATCTGCTCGGCAAACGCCGACAGCGTAGTCACGCCTTTGCCGGCGCGTTCCTTCGGCATCGCCAGCGCGTAGGTGTTGTTGATGCCCGAGGCATCCAGCCACACCAGGCCGCGTGCGCCGTCCATCTGCCTGACGCGCTCATAGCTTTCCTTCGCGCCCAGCTTTTCCTGGACCTTGTTGAACACGATCAGCGCGGTGCCGGTGTAGTCCCAGACCACGTCGAGCTGGTTGCTCTCCATGGCCTGGCGCATCAGCGTGCTGCCCAGCCCGGCGGTCAGCTCGGTGGTGAGGCCCTTGGCGCGCAGGTACTTAGACGTCATCGACGACAGCAGCAGCTGCTCGGTAAAGTTCTTGCCGCCCACGCGGATCGGTGCTGCGGCAGCATCGGCGGCGTGCGCATCGGGCGCCGTTGCCAGCGCCAGCCCTGCCGCGAACGCGGTAACAGCCGCCACCAGCATCGCGGCGCGCCGCGCGCGGCGGCGGATAAATTGCATTGGATCTTTCATGTCGGCCCCTCTGTTCAGCGCACCAGCCCGCGGCGGCGCAGGTACACCTGGCCGGCAGCGGCGAACAACGCGTCCAGTGCCAGTGCCAGCAGCGCGGTGGCGGCCGCGCCCAGCAGCAGCAGCGACTGGTTGTTCAGGTAGATGCCCGGGAAGATCAGTTCGCCCAGGCTGTTGGCACCGATCAGGAACGACAGCGGCACCGTGCCGACGTTGATCACCAGCGCAATGCGGATGCCGGCCAGCATCACCGGCAGCGCGTTGGGCAGTTCCACGCGCACCAGCCGCTGCACCGGGGTCATGCCGATGCCGCGCGCCGCTTCCAGCAGCGTGGGCGAAACGTTGCGCAGCCCCTCGTAGGTGTTGCGCACGATCGGCAGCAGCGAAGCCAGCCACAGCGCCAGGATCGCCGGGCGCTCGCCGATGCCGAGCACTGCCAGCGCGAGTGCCAGCACCGCCAGCGACGGCACCGTGTTGCCGACGTTGAAGACCTGCATCAGCCGGTCGGCCCAGCGGCGCATGCACGGGCGGCTCAGCGCGATGCCGGCCGGGATGCCGGTGGCCAGCGCCAGCGTCATCGAGATCGCGACCAGGCGCAGGTGGTCGGCAACGTCGTAAATCAGGCGTTCCTGATATTTCCGAATCACATCGACGCCGATCCACGCGACCAGTGCGGCGATCGCGGCAAGCGTCAGTCCTGCCCAGGCGAAAGACCGGGCCGATTGCTTTGACATACTCTCCCCTTTTCCGGCCGGAAAAGAGCGCAAGACGCCACTTCCAGATCGCGGAAAACAATATGGGCTGGTGGTTGCGGAGATGTAGGCGCCACCCGCCCGGTTCAGATTGCATTGCCGCCATGACCGGCACGATTGCCGGCGGACGGTCTGTGGGCCTTCCGCGTTGGCGGGGAGCCCGATTGACGGGATGCCGGCATGCGGCCGGACATTCCCTGAAGCGGCGCAACCGGCGACGCTTCAAGCGTGGCGACCAGTTGGCCTGTGGCAGCGCAGGTATTGAGGTTTTTCGACGCGCCGCCGATCCATCGGCCGTTGACTGGCAAGGGCTGGCGCGGAATCGGCCACCTTGCAACTCACATCAACGGATGACAATGAGAGCGCTATTATAGCGATCTTCTTTTATTTTGTCATCTTTCCGCCTTCCGGCGCCAATTTTGCGGCAATTTTATGCTTTTGGGAGGCGTTCAGGGCACCGGTTTTCCCGGGCTTGCGGCGCCGGGTGCGCCGTTCCAATTTTGATAGCGACTCCTTCGCGCTATGCCTATGAGTAGAACAATCTGTTCCCTTCCCGCCCTCTACTCTTTCCCAGCCAAACCACTAAATTGACGGGGTAGCTGAAACGACGGGACCGCGCGGCACGATCGCAGCGCTTCCCGCCCACCGGAGAAAGACATGGACATCCGTACCCCCTTCACCACCGTTCCCGCCACCACCGCGGAAAGCGTGCAACGCTCGCGCACCGTGGACCGCGTCGTGCGGGGCATTGCCACGTCCGACGGCGCCGGCGTCAAGCTGACCCGCGTGCTGACACAGAACCTGCAGCGCCGGCTGGACCCGTTCCTGATGCTCGATGCCTTCGGCACCGACAGCAAGGACGACTACATCGGCGGCTTCCCCGATCACCCGCACCGCGGCTTCGAGACCATCACCTACATGCTGGCCGGCCGCATGCGCCATCGCGACAGCGCCGGCAACGAAGGCCTGCTGCAGAACGGCGGCGCCCAGTGGATGGTGGCCGGCGCCGGCGTGGTGCACTCGGAAATGCCCGAGCAGGAAGACGGCCGCATGGAAGGCTTCCAGCTCTGGCTGAACCTGCCGGCCGCGGACAAGATGACCGCGCCGTGGTACCGCGACATGCCGTCGGCCGAGATTCCGACGGTGGCACTGGACAATGGGGGCACGGTTCGCGTGCTGGCCGGCGCCAGCCATGGCGTGGCCGGCGCGGTGGCGCGCCCGGTGACCGAGCCGCTCTACCTCGACGTGCACCTGCCGGCAGGCCAGGTGTTCACGCAGGCGCTGCCGGCCGGGCATAACGCCTTTGTGTACGTGTACCAGGGCGAGGTGTCGATCGGCGACGAGGGCGACGACGGCGACCGCGCGGTGGTCGAGGCCCAGCGCATGGGCGTACTGGACAACGCCGGCACGGCTGACGGCGTGGTGGTGCGGGCCAACGCCGACGCGCGCTTCCTGCTGATCGCCGGCAAGCCGCTGAACGAGCCGATTGCGCAGTACGGCCCGTTCGTGATGAACACGCAGGAGCAGATCTACCAGACGCTGGCGGATTTCCGGGATGGGCGATTCGCGACCATCGCGGCTGGGAACGGTGCCTGAGGACGGGCTCCAGGCCGTCACCGCGCCGCCGGCTTGCGCCCCTCTCCCGCCCGCGGGAGAGGGGCGCAAGGGGAGAAAACAATCTCAAAGGCCGCCGCCTCCACCAGGAGGCCGCGGCTTTTTTTCGTGCCGCAACCGGCACGCGACTTGCAACCCGCCTGCAACCGTTGCAGGGACTGGACACTCGCTCGTTTCAAGCCTTCCATCCCCTGCTCACTTATATAATTCGTCACCTATATCGAGCATCACCAGTTCATGATGAATGCTGCAATGCGTCGCGGCGATCCTGCGCCACGCACTGCCGCGCTTTGACTCATCCGACGTTGCTGCCCTCACAACAACCCGAGCCGCCTCAGTGACATCACAAACCCCTCCCAGGCTGGCGCTTTCCCATATCAGCAAGCGCTATCCGGGCGTCGTCGCCAACGACGACGTCAGCCTTACCGTCGCACCCGGCGAGATCCACGCGGTCCTGGGCGAGAACGGCGCCGGCAAATCCACCCTGATGAAGATCATCTTCGGCGCCGTCCGGCCCGATGCCGGCGAGATGCACTTCAACGGGGCGCCGGTCACGATCAACAGCCCGCACGATGCCCGCAACCTGGGCATTGCCATGGTGTTCCAGCATTTCTCGCTGTTCGACACGCTGACCGTGACCGAGAACATTGCGCTCGGCCTGCCGGCCAGCCAGCAAGGCAACATGAAGCAGCTGGCCGAGCGCATCCGCGTCACCGCCGAACGCTACGGCCTGCCGCTGGAACCGAACCGCCACGTGCACACGCTGTCGGTCGGCGAGCGCCAGCGCGTGGAGATCGTGCGCGCGCTGCTGGCCAATCCGCAGCTGCTGATCCTGGACGAGCCCACTTCGGTGCTGACGCCGCAGGCGGTGGAGACGCTCTTCGTCACGCTGCGCCAGCTGGCCGGCGAAGGCACCAGCATCCTCTACATCAGCCACAAGCTCGACGAGATCCGCGCGCTGTGCCATCACGCCACCGTGATGCGCATGGGCAAGGTCACCGGCGTGTGCGATCCGCGGCAGGAAACCGCGGCGTCGCTGTCGCGGCTGATGATCGGCGGCGAACCGCCGCGCGAGGCGCGCGTGACTGCCTTCCGCGGTCCGGTGCAACTGAGCGTGCAGGAGCTGTCGCTGCCGCGCGCGCATGCCTTCGCCACCGAGCTGAGCCGGATTTCGCTGGACCTGCATGCGGGCGAGGTCGTCGGCATCGCCGGCGTCTCCGGCAACGGCCAGCAGGAGTTGTTGGCGGCGCTCTCGGGCGAGGACACGCGCGCGGCCAGCGCATCGGTGCAGATCGGCGGCAGGCCGGTGGGCAAGCTCGACGCGCGCCGGCGCCGCCGCGCCGGCCTCGCCTTCGTGCCGGAGGAACGCCTGGGCCGTGGTGCTGTGCCGGGCATGAGCCTGGCTACCAATGTCCTGTTGTCGCACCAGACGCGACCCTACGTGCGCAAGGGCATGATCTCGCCGAAGGCCGCCACCGGGCTGGCCACGGCGGTGATCGACCGCTTCCGCGTCAAGGCCAGCGGACCGGATGCGCTGGCGCGCAGCCTGTCCGGCGGCAACCTGCAGAAATTCATTGTCGGCCGCGAGATCGAAAGCGGCCCGAGGGTATTGATCGTGGCGCAACCGACCTGGGGCGTGGACGTGGGCGCCGCGGCGCAGATCCATAACGAGATCCTGGCGCTGAAGGCCACCGGCTGCGCCATCCTGGTGGTGTCGGAAGAACTCGACGAGCTGTTCGCGATCTGCGACCGGCTGCATGTTATCGCCAAGGGCCACCTGTCGCCGTCGGTGCCGACCGAAACTGCCACGCGCGAGCAGGTCGGCCTGTGGATGAGCGGCTTGTGGCAAGGCGGCCCCGCCAAGGCACACCCGGCGGAGGTGGCAAACCATGGCTGATGTGCGACGCCTCCTCCCCCGCTCCCCGCTAACGCTGGCACCGCGCGGGCTGCCGTCGCGCACCATGGCCTATGCCTCGCCGGTGGTTGCGCTGGCGCTGACGCTGCTGTTCGGCGCGCTGCTGTTCCTGGTGCTGGGCAAGGACCCGGTGGCCGCGCTCAAGGTCTTCCTGGCGGATCCGCTGCGCGACAAGCGCGCGATCGGCGAGGTGCTGCTGAAGACGGTGCCGCTGGTGCTGTGCGCGCTGGGGCTTTCGGTGTGCTACCGGGCCAATGTGTGGAACATCGGCGCCGACGGCCAGCTGATTGCCGGCGGCATCTGCGCCGGTGCCATGGTGCTGTATTTCGACGTGCCGGGGCAGGCCCTGAACGGCACCGTGGTTCTGGTACTGGCTTCGCTCGCCGGCATCGCCGGCGGCATGGCGTGGGCTTCGCTCACGGCGCTGCTGAAAGACAGGTTCAACGCCAACGAGATCCTGGTCTCGCTGATGCTCACCTATATCGCGCAGCAGTTGCTGCTGTGGGTGGTCAACGGGCCGCTGAAGGATCCCAATGGCATGAACTTCCCGCAGTCCAAGGTGTTCTCGTCCGAGTTCCTGCTGCCCAACCTGATGTCGGGCTCGCGCCTGCACGCCGGCTTTGCGGTGATGCTGGTGTTGGTGGTGGTGATGACGGTGTTCGTGTTCCGCAGCTTTGCCGGCTATCGGCTGCAGGTCGGCGGTACCGCGCCGGCGGCGGCGCGCTACGCGGGCTTTTCGGCGCGCAGCGCGTTGTGGAGCGCGCTGCTGATCTCGGGCGCGACCGCGGGGCTGGCAGGCGCGTTTGAAGTGGTCGGACCGATCGGCCAGTTGCTGCCGTCGATCTCGCCGGGCTACGGCTTCACCGCGATCATCGTCGCGTTTATCGGCCGGCTGCACCCGGTCGGCACCGTCTTCGGCGGCATCATGATGTCGCTGTTCTATATCGGCGGCGAGATGGCGCAATCGCGCCTGGGCCTGCCGTCGGCCATAGGCTGGGTGTTCCAGGGCATGCTGCTGTTCTTCCTGCTGGCCTGCGACACGCTGATCGAAAACCGCCTGCGCTGGCGCGCCACCACGGCCTGAGCGGAGCAAGAAAAAACATGGAACAACTCGCTCCCCTCATTGCCACCGCCATCAACGCCGGTACGCCGCTGCTGCTGGCGGCGCTGGGCCTGCTGATCAACGAACGCTCGGGCGTGCTCAACCTGGGCGCCGAAGGCATGATGCTGGTCGCCGCGGTGGCCGGCTTCATGGTCGGCTACCAGACCCAGTCGCCGATGCTCGGCTTTGCCGCCGGCGCGCTGGCCGGCATGCTGATGGCCACGCTGTTCTCGTGGCTGGCGCTGGTGCTGGCCACCAACCAGGTCGCCACCGGCCTGGCGCTGTCGATCTTCGGCACCGGGCTGTCGGCCTTCATGGGCCAGCGCTTCGTCGGCTTCGCCATGCCGGCGCAGGCCAAGGCCGTGCCGGGACTGGCCAACCTGCCTTTCTTCGGTCCGGCGTTCTTCCAGCATCACTGGATGGTCTATTTCAGCCTGCTGCTGTGCCTTGCCATCATGTGGTTCCTGTTCCGCACGCGCGCCGGCCTGACGCTGCGCGCGATCGGCGAGTCGCCGGAATCCGCGCACGCGCTGGGCTATCCCGTGCGCACCATCCGCTTCGGCGCGCTGCTGTTCGGCGGCGCCTGCTGCGGGCTGGCGGGCGCCTACCTGTCGCTGGTCTATACCCCGATGTGGGTCGAGAACCTGGTCGCCGGCCGCGGCTGGATCGCGCTGGCGCTGACCACCTTCGCCACCTGGCGTCCGGGCCGCGTGCTGATCGGCGCGTGGCTGTTCGGCGGCGTGACCATCCTGCAGTTCTACCTGCAGGGCATCGGCGTATCGGTGCCCTCGCAGTTCCTGTCGATGCTGCCGTACGCGGCCACCATCGTGGTGCTGGCGCTGATCTCGCGCAACCCCGCGTGGATACGGCTGAACATGCCGGCATCGCTGGGGAAGCCGTTCCGGCCCGGCAATGCCTGATCGCCAGTATCTGATCGATTTTTTTGACGGAAATCCCCGAGCTACCAAACAATTCACACAAGGAGAAATCATGATCGTCACGCGCAGGAAGACCCTGGCGGCGCTGGCCGCCACCGCAGTGCTGGCCCTGGCCGGCTGTGGCAAGAAGGAAGCCGAGAAGCCTGCCGAGACCGCGGGCCCGGCCTCCGCGCCGGCTGCCGCTGCCGCGGGCGAGCCGCTCAAGGTCGCCTTCGTCTATATCGGACCGGTCGGCGATGCCGGCTGGACCTACGCGCATGACAACGGCCGCAAGGCCGTGGAAGAAAAATTCGGCAGCAAGGTCAAGACCACCTTCGTCGAAAACGTGCCCGAATCCGCCGCCGACGCCGAGCGCGTGTTCCGCGACCTGGCCAGCCAGGGCAACAAGCTGATCTTCGGCACTACCTTCGGCTACATGGAGTCGATGCTCAAGGTCGCCAAGGAATTCCCGGACGTGAAGTTCGAGCACGCCACCGGCTTCAAGACCGCCGACAACCTGGCCCAGTACGACGTGCGCACCTATGAAGGCGCGTACCTGGCCGGCGTGGTCGCCGGCAAGATGAGCAAGACCGGCAAGATGGGCGTGGTCGCGTCGGTGCCCATCCCAGAAGTGATCCGCAATATCGACTCGTTCACGCTGGGCGCCCGCAGCGTCAATCCGAACGCCACGGTCAAGGTGGTGTGGGTCAACAAGTGGTTCGACCCGGGCAAGGAGCGCGAAGCCGCCACCACGCTGATCGGCCAGGGCGTCGACATGCTGATGCAGAACACCGACTCCGCCGCGGTGGTGCAGACCGCGCAGGAGAAGGGCGTGCATGCCTTCGGCTGGGACAGCGACATGACCAAGTTCGGCGACAAGGCCCACCTGGCCGCGTCGGTGATCTCGTGGGGCGTCTACTACAACAAGGTGGTGGAAGACGTGCTGAACAACCAGTGGAAGAACGGCACCACGTGGTGGGGCCTGAAGGAAGGCATGATCGACCTGAAGTCGTTCAACGCGGTCGTGCCCGAAGATGTGAAGAAGCTGGTCGAGGAGCGCAAGAAGGGCATTGCCGATGGCAGCGCGCCGATCTGGAAGGGTCCGATCAAGGACAACACCGGGACCGAGCAGCTGGCGAAGGATCAGGTCGCGGATGACAAGTTCCTGCATGGCGTGAAGTTCTACGTCGAGGGTGTAGAAGGGAAGATTCCGGGCTGATCGGTGCACCAAAGCCGCCCGGACTAGCCTAAGCAAGGTGTTCTCCCTCTCCCGCGCGCGGGAGAGGGGAGAAAACCGCAGGCATTGGCAGCCGCACCCCCACCGCCTCTCCCATCACATTGCCCCCGCGGAACTTGAAGCCGCCAACAACGGCCCAAGCTATCTGCGTATGCGCCAGTGTCAGGCGCGCGCCATGTGAAGGAGGCCTCTCATGTTGAAGCGATTTTCGGCCCTGTGGACGCTGGTACGCCGCGACGGGCGGCTGTTCTGGTACGCGCTGCGCCACCCGGATGCCCCGGCATGGCTGAAACCCGCGGCGATCGGGCTGCTGCTGTACGCGATTTCGCCGATCGACCTCGTGCCTGACGTGGTCGCCGGGCTTGGCATCATCGACGACGTGGTGCTGATCCCGCTGGCCGTCCACCTGATCCTGAAGCGCCTGCCGCCGCATATCCTGCGCCAGGCGCAGGCGCGCGCCACAGCCACCACGGTCCGGCCGCACTGAAGCCGCCAAAGAAAAATCCCCGGGGCACTCGCTGCGCCGGGGATTTTTTATGCCTGAGCGGAACCGGATTCAGCGCGGCAGCAGGATGGTCGAGCCGGTGGTCTTGCGCGCTTCCAGGTCGCGGTGCGCCTGCGCCACTTCCGACAACGCATATTGCTGGCGGATATCGACCTTGACCTTGCCGGTCATGACCGCATCGAACAGGTCGGCCACCATCGGCTCGAGCAGCTCGCGGTGCACCACGTAGGTCATCAGCGTCGGGCGCGTCAGCCGCAGCGAACCCTTGTTGCCGAGCACCGAGAGGTCGAACGGCGGCACCGGGCCCGAAGCATTGCCGAAGCTCACCATGGTGCCGCGCGGCGCCAGGCAGTCGAGCGAGCCCTGGAACGTATCCTTGCCGATCGAGTCATAGACCGCCGGCACGCCCTTGCCGTTGGTGATTTCCTTGACGCGGTCGACGAACGACTCGCGCGTGTAGACGATGGTATGGGCGCAGCCGTTGGCGCGCGCCAGCTCTGCCTTCTCGTCCGTGCCGACGGTGCCGATCACGGTCACGCCAAGCGCCTTGAGCCACTGGCTGACGATCAGGCCCACACCGCCGGCAGCCGCGTGCAGCAGCACCGTGTCGCCCGGCTGCGCCTGGTAGCTGTCGCGGATCAGGTATTGCGCGGTCAGGCCCTGCAGCATCATGGCCGCGGCGGTGTCGAACGGGATCGCGTCCGGCAGCCGCACCACGATATCGGCCGGCATCACGCGCACCTGCGCATACGCGCCGGTCGGACGGCCGGCATAGGCGACGCGGTCGCCCACGCTCACGTGGCCGACGCCCTCCCCCACGGCCTCGACCACTCCCGCGCCTTCCATGCCCAGGCCGCCCGGCAGCGGCTGCTTGTACAGGCCGGTGCGGAAATAGACGTCGATGTAGTTCAGGCCCACCGCTTCGTGGCGCACGCGCACCTGGCCGGGGCCGGGCTCGCCCACTTCCACATCGACCCACTGCATGACTTCAGGACCGCCGGTCTGCTCGATCCGGATGGCTTTGCTCATCTGCGTCGCTCCTAGTTGTGGTGTTGCATCGATCGGGGGAATTCAGCTTGCCTGCGCGCCGTCGGCCTCGTTGGCCAGGCCCGCGATCAACAGTTCGGCAGTAGCCACGTTGGTCGCGCACGGCACGTTGTGCACGTCGCACGCGCGCACCAGCGCGTTGATGTCGGGTTCATGCGGCTGCGGCGTCATCGGGTCGCGCAGGAACACCACGGCGCGCACGCGCCCTTCGGCCAGCTGCGCGCCGATCTGCAGGTCGCCGCCCCACGGCCCCGACAGCATGCGCGTCACTTCCAGTCCGACCTCGTCGATCAGGCGGCCGCCGGTCGTGCCGGTGGCCAGCAGCTCGCATTGCGAGAGGAACGCGCGATGGCGCGTGGCGAAGGCGACGATATCGTCCTTCTTGTGGTCGTGGGCGATCAGCGCGATGCGAGGGCGTGTCATCAGTAATTCCTGGTTGGGGTGGTGAGACTGCAGCAGGCTGGTGGAAATCAGAACGTGCCGGGGTAGGCGCCGCCGTCGATCAGCAGGTTCTGCCCGGTGATATAGGCAGCCTGGCGGCTGCACAGGAAGGCGCAGGCAGCGCCGAACTCGGCCGGCTCGCCGAAGCGGCGCGTCGGGTTCTGCGCGGCACGGCGCTGCGCCACTTCCTCGACGCTCAGGCCGGCCTTCTGGGCGCCGCCTTCCATGGTCTTGCGCAGGCGATCGGTATTGAACGGCCCGGGCAGCAGGTTGTTGATGGTCACGCCATGCTGCGCCACTTCGCGCGCCACGCCCGCGACAAAGCCGGTCAGGCCCGAGCGCGCGCCGTTGGACAGCCCCAGCACGTCGATCGGCGCCTTGACCGCGCCGCTGGTGATATTGATGATGCGGCCCCACTTGCGCGCGATCATGCCGTCGACGGTGGCCTTGATCAGCTCGATCGGGGTCAGCATGTTGGCGTCGAGCGCGGCGAGCCAGTCGCTGCGCTCCCAGTCGCGGAAGTTGCCCGGCGGCGGGCCGCCGGCGTTGTTGACCAGGATGTCGAGGTCGCCCAGCCTGGCGGCGGCGTCCAGCGCCGCCTTGCGGCCTTCGGGCGTGGTGATGTCGGTCGCCACCGCGATCACGCGGCGGCCATGGCGGGCGCGCAGGTCGGCGGCGGCCTTCTCCAGCGCCTCGGCGCCGCGCGCCACGATCACCACGTCAACGCCTTCCGCCGCGAGGGCGTCGGCGCAGGCCAGGCCAAGGCCCTTGCTGGCGCCGCACACCAGCGCATGCTTGCCACGCAATCCCATGTCCATGTGTTTCTCCTTTGTCTGTTGTGTTGGTACGGCCGGGAGCGCCCGGCCGATGCATCAATTTCTCTTTGCCGAGAGCAGGTACATGCCGCCCATCACCAGCGCGCCGCCGGCCAGCTGCACGCCGCTGATCGGCTCGCCCAGCAGCCAGTAGCCGAGCAACAGCGTCGATACCGGGCCGATCATGCCGGCCTGCGAGGCCAGCGGCGCACCGATGCGCGCCACCGCGACCATGGTCATCGACACGGGCAGCACCGTGCAGAACACCGCATTGACGAGTGACAGCCACATCACCGGCGCCGGCTGCGCCAGCTCGGCCACGGGCCGGCCCAGCGCCACATACTGGATCACGCAGCAGGCGGTGGACACGCACATCGCATAGGCCACCAGCCGCAGCGAGCCGATGCGCCGCACCAGCTCGCCGCTCAGGATCAGGTAGACAGCGTACGTCATGGCACTGCCCAGGACCAGCGCGCCGCCCAGCCACACCTGGCCGCCGCTGACGTCGAGGTCATGGGCAAAGACCAGTACGATGCCGGCATACGCCAGCAGCAGCGACAGCCACTGGCGCGAACTGATCGGCCGCCGGAACACCAGCGCGGTGGCCAGCAGCACGAACGACGGCGTCAGGAACAGGATCAGCCGCTCCAGCCCGGCGGTGATGTACTGCAGGCCGATGAAATCCAGGAAGCTCGACAGGTAATAGCCGATGAAGCCGAGGAACACCACGCGCCCGCGGTCCGCCCACGACAGCGGCGCCAGGCGGCGCGACTGCCACCAGCCGATCGCCATGAACAGCGGCACGGCGAACAGCATGCGCAGCGTCAGCACCATCACGGCATCGACGTTGTAGCGGTACATCAGCTTGGCGACGATCGCCTTGGCGGAGAACAGCACCGCGCCGACGGCGGCGATGGCAAGCCCCGCGCGCTGCGGCGACGGCAGCGCGGCAGGCGCGGCGAGGGACTTCTGGGAGACGGACACGGGAATACGTGGAAAGCGGGCCGCAGGGCCGGCGCACCGGCCCCGCGCGGCCCCGCGAAGCGACCCGACGATTGTATTCGAAAAGACGCAACCGCATCGGCGGTGCCCCCGGCCCTGCCCTGCCTGCGGCCTATCCCCTACAATGGCCGCGCGCCGCCTGCGTCACGGCCGGCGCCACAATAACAACCCCAGGAGACTTCTCGCCATGCCAATCCACCCCGCACACGCCGGCCGCCGCGCGCTGCTGCTCGCTGCCCTGACCGGGGCCGCGGCGCTCGCCGCCAGCTTCAGCGCCGCCGCCGCGCCCGGCGACGGCTATCCGTCCCGTCCGATCCGCTTTGTCGTGCCCTACGCCGCCGGCGGCACCACCGACCTGGTGGCGCGCACGGTCGGCCAGCGCGTGGGCGAGAAGCTCGGCCAGCCGGTGGTGATCGAAAACCGCCCCGGCGCCGGCGGCAACGTAGGCATGGACGCGGTGGCCAAGGCCGCGCCGGACGGCTACACCATCGGCTTCGGCGCGATCTCCACCAACGCGCTCAACCCGCATATCTACAAGCAGGTGCCGTTCGACCCGCGCAAGGACTTCACCGCGATCAGCCTGCTCGGCACGTCGACCATCGTGCTGGAGGTCAGCCCGGCGCTGCCGGTGAAGACCGTCAAGGAACTGGTGGCCTACGCCAAGGCCAACCCGGGGCTGACCTATGCGACGGCGGGCACCGGCACCTCGATGCACCTGGCCGGCGCGATGTTCGCGCAGATGACGCAGACCAGCCTGACGCATGCGCCTTACAAGGGCAGCAGCCCGGCCATCAACGACATGCTGGGCGGCCATATCAGCGTGATGTTCGACAACCTGCCGGCATCGCTGCCGCATATCCAGGCGGGCAAGCTGCGTGCGCTGGCGGTGGCCGGCAAGCAGCGCTCGCCTTCGCTGCCCGACGTGCCGACGCTGGCCGAGGCGGGCTTGCAGGGCTATGCGGTCGAGCCATGGTTCGGGGTCTTTGGTCCGGCCAACCTGCCGGCGCCGGTGGTGCAGGCGCTGAACAGCGCCTTCGTCGAGGCGCTGGCCCGTCCCGATGTGCGCGAGAAGCTGGTGCAGGCGGGCTTCAATCCCAAGGGATCGAGCGCGGCCGAACTGCAGGCGCTGACGCAGTCGGAATACGAGCGCTTCGGCACGGTGGCGAAGACTGCCGGGATCACTGTGGAGTAGTAGCAGTAGCGGACCAGCAGGCAGCGGATATACTCGGGGCACGCTCATCCAACGCATCACCATCGACGTGCCCAACCCCTCCGCATCCTCCGCATCGTCAGCAGACCAGGCCGCCCCCGACTACGATTTCACCGAGCAGGTGGGCCACCTGCTGCGCCGCGCGTACCAGCGCCACGTGGCGATCTTCCAGCAGACCATCCCGGATTCGCAGCTCACCGCGGCGCAGTTCGTGGTGCTGTGCGCGGTCAGGGACCGGCAGCCGTGCTCGCTGAATGAAGTGGTGCGCGCCACGGCGATCGACCAGGCGACGGTGCGCGGCATCATCGAGCGGCTGAAGGCACGCAAGCTGATTGCGGTGTCGCATGACCCGAACGACCGGCGCAAGGTGGTGGTGACGGTGACCCCCGGGGGGCTGGCGTTGATCGACGAGACGGTGCCGTTTGCGAAGCAGATCTCGGAGCAGACGTTTGGCAGCCTGAATCCGGCGGAGCGAGTGGCGGTGACTTACCTGCTGCGGAAGATGAGCGAGATCGATGAGGGGAATGGCGGCGTGTAAGTGAGACCTCCACCATGCCGCCGGTTTGCTCCCTCTCCCGCTTGCGGGAGAGGGAGCAAACCACCAGTTGGTTAAGGGCGCTCGCTCCTTAGCGCCGCCAACACTGTCTCCGGCACGAACGGCGGCCGCCGCAGACGCACGCCGATCGCATCGAACAACGCATTGGCAATTGCCGGCGCCCCCGGCAGCGATGCCGACTCCCCTGCCCCCATCGGCGGCTCTTCCTGCCGCGGCATCAGCACCACCTCGATCGGCGGGATCTCCGGAAAGGTCAGCAACGGATAGCTGCCCCACTCGCGGCTGGCGACACCGTCGGCGTCGAAGCGCACCTGCTCCTTCAACACCCGGCTCAAGGCCTGCACCACGTTGCCGTGGATCTGGTGGCGCACGCCGTCCGGGTTGACCATCATGCCGGTGTCCTGCCCGACCACCAGTTTCTCCACGGCGATGCGGCCCGTTGCCGCCTCCACCGCCACGTCGACCACCCATGCCGCCCATGCCGCGCCGAAGCCTGGGAAGCGGCTGTGGATATAGCGCGCATAGGCAACGCCGCGCCCGCGCAGCATGCCGTCGTTGCCAGCCTTGCCACGCGAACCGTGCGCGCCCCGCTGCCAGCCCGCCGCGTCGGCCACCGCGCGCAGCAGTTCGGCTGCGCGCGTGTCCGGCAAATGACGCAGCCGGAAATCGATCGGATCGGCGCCGGCTTCGGCAGCCAGTTCATCGATCACGCATTCATGCGCGAACGAATTCGGCAGCGCCGATACGCCACGCAACCATGACGCGCGCACGATGGCGGGCGTGTCGTCGCAGCCGATGCGGCGCGCGCGGTAGTCATACGGCGGCACCGCGGTGCGGTCGCCCATTTCCAGCGTGCGCGGCGCGTTGGGCACGATGCCGGCGAGCACCAGCGCCAGCGTCGGCGCATCGTTGGACGGATAGCGGCTGGTGAAGTCATAGCCGAGCAGTTCGCCGTCGGCGCCCAGCGTTGCGCTGACATCCATCAGCTGGGCCGCGCCCTTGGGTTCCCACAGGTGCTCCTGCTCGCGCGACAGCTGCACGCGCACCGGATGGCCGACGGCGCGCGACAGCAGCGCGGCATCGGCGCAGACATCGTCCGCGCAATTGCGGCCGTAGCAGCCCGAGGCTTCCATGCGCACGATCTCGATGCGGTCCTCGCCCAGCCCGCACAGGCGTGCCAGGTCGATGCGCAGAACATGCGGATTCTGCGTGCCCGACCATACCGTCAGGCCATCCTCATGCCAGTGCGCAACCGCGCATGAGGGGCCGATCGAACCGTGCATCTGGTATGGCCAGACGTAATGGCGATCCAGCGTCTTGCCGGTACCGGCCGCAGGCATCTCGCCGTCATTCAGCAGTTCGCGCCGCGTTGCGGGGTTGGCGCGCAGCGCGGGTTCAGGGTCGGCGAGCGACGGCATCGGCGGCACGGGTTTCCACTGCACCCGCAGCTTGCGCGCGGCAAGCACCGCGTACTCTTCACGCTCGGCCACCACGCCGACGAAGTCGCCCTGCACCACCACGTCGACCAGTCCCGGCACATCGCGCACCGATTCGCGGTCGACCGCGAGCAGGCTGTTGCCGACGAAGCCGCCGCTGTCGCGCCCGGCGTAAGGTGGCCGCACCACGCGCCCATGCAGCATGCCGGGCACGCGCACGTCATGGACGAAAGTCAGCACACCGCGTGCCTTGTCGGGGATATCGACGCGTCCGGCCGGGCGGCCGACGATGCGGTAGGCCTCCACCGGCTTGATCGCCACGTCGTCTGCCAACGGCAGCGCCACGTGATCGCCTTGCACCAGCGCGCCATAGCCGATGGCGGCGTCGGCCCCGCGCACGCGGAACTCGCCATCCTGCGCTTCCAGCTGGTCGGGCGCCACGCCAAGCTGTTGCGCGGCGCGCGCCAGCAGCCACGCGCGCGCCTGCGCCGCGGCACGGCGCAGCGGGATCGCGGAAATCTGGATCGATGCGCTGGCGATGGTCGGCCCCTGGTTGGGGGTGGCTTCGGTATGGCCCAGCACCATGCGCACCCGCGACAGCGGCACGTCGAGTTCTTCCGCCACGATCTGCGCCAGCGCCGTGCGGATGCCGGTGCCAAGGTCGACATGGCCGTTGAAGGCCAGCACCTCGCCACTGTCGCGCACGGCGATGAAGATATCGGGCAGCGCCGGCACGTAGTCCGACGCCGCGCCGGGCTGGCCGGGCGCGGGACGCGCCGCCGCCTGCGGCGCGCGCGTGACCAGCAGCACGCCGACGGCCTGCAGCAACGCCAGCCGCAGTGCGCGCGGCGTGGCGGGATCGGCCTGTGCCGCGGGTTGCAGCGTTGTTGCGGTCATCGTCTTCCCATCTCCTTCAACGGGGCCCCCGTTATACTGCCAGCCAACGGAGTCAGAGCCACCAATCATCATGACGAACACCACCGCGGCGAAACCTGCCGCCAAGCAGGCTCCCAAGCGGGCTGCCCCAGGCACGCGGGCCAGGCAGGCGCAGGACAGCCGCGACCGCATCCTGAAAGCGGCGATCAAGGTCTTCGCCCAGCGCGGCTATGACGGCGGCCGCATCGAACGCATTTCGTCGCTGGCCAAGACCTATGACCGGATGATCTACTACTACTTCGGCAGCAAGGAAAAGCTGTTCGTCGAAGTGCTGGAGACCATCTACCTGCAGCTCAACGAAGCCGAGCAGCAGCTCGAGCAGGAACTCGACGCCGCCGACCCGGTGCGCGCGCTGTCGCAGCTGGTCGACTTCATCTGGCAGTACTACCTCGGCCACCCCGAATTCGTCGCGATCCTGTCCAGCGAGAACATGAGCCAGGGCAAGCACGCGAAGAAGTCGGTCCGCCTCAAGGAAATCTCCAGCTACGCGCTGTCGGTGCTCGACGGGATCCTCACACGCGGCAAGTCCGCCGGGCTATTCCGTCCCGAGACCGGCGCGCGCGATGTCTACATGGTGATCGCCTCGCTCGGCTACTTCTACAACTCCAACCATCATACGCTCAGCGCCTTCCTGGGCGAGGCCATGATGAGCCCGCCCGCCTTGGCGCACTGGCGCGATGTGATCCAGCAGACAGTGCTGCGCACGGTGACGCTGCCCGGCGCCGTGCCGGAAGCCAGCGTGCCGCCGGCTACGCCGGCGCGCAAGGCCGCACGCAACAGGCGCGCGGCTGCAGGCTGAGACGCGGCGCCGGGTCGCCTCAGGCGGCGGCGCGGACGCCCTCACCCGCAATCCGCGCCAGCGCCTCGTCGCGCGCCAGCACGGTCGCGTACTTCTGCGCCATGTCGAACAGGTTGGCATCGTGCGGCCCGATGGCGCGGTCGCCCACGCAATCGGACACCACCAGCGGGCGGAAGCCCAGCGACATCGCATCGACCACGCTGGCGCGCACGCAGCCGCTGGTGACGCAGCCGGCCACCAGCAGCGTCTGCACGCCGCGCTGCGTCAGCCACGCCGCCAGCGAGGTGCCGAAGAACGCCGACGGCACCGTCTTGCGCACCACCAGCTCGCCCGGCGCGGGCACGAGCTCGGGCACGAGCTGGCTGTTGTGGCCATCTTCCTTCAGCGTCAGCATGCCGGGCACCTTCAGCGTGAAGATGTTGTGGTCACTGTCGTCGTCGGCGAACACGATGCGGCTGTGCGCCACCGGCCAGCCCTGCTCGCGCGCGGCGCGCAGCAGCGGCTGCGTGTTGCGGATGGCCTCGGGGATATTGCCGCCACCGAACACGGCCGGGTCGGCAAAGCCGTTGACGAAGTCGATGATCAGCAGCCCGTACGGCGCTTTCAATTCCATCGACGCGCCGAACCCTTGGCGCTGGTAGGTCTGCACTGCGTCATCCATGGCGCGAATCCTTGTAGAGCGATGCGGCGGGAGCATGGTGCCCGTCCATCACCTTGCCGCGCACCACCACCGGCTCGCCGTCGAGGCTGACCGTGCAGTGGCGCACCGGGATATCGATATGGCAGGCAGTGGTGCGGCTGCCGCCTGCCTCGTTGTTGGGGCCGAACGAGCACAGGAAATTGCCTTCATACGCACGCGCGTCCATGCCGATGGTGGCCTCGCGGTCGTACATCGCCAGCGCCGACCAGCTGGCGCGCGGCTGCAGGCCCCAGCCGATATGCGACATCGCATACGCTTCCGGGTCGTTGAACGAGGCCATGTAGTCGGCCAGCAGCTCGGCATCGACACCGCCTTCGATGCGGCGCACGTAGCCGGCCTCCACCGTGATGCGGATCGGCGCCTGCAGATAGGACTTCATCGGCAGCAGGATGTCGCCGCGGTCCAGCACGATGGTGCCGTTGGTGCCGCCCTCGTCCGGCCAGGTCAGCACGAAGCCGCTCGGCCAGTGGTCCCAGCGGCCGGGCTCGTCGACAAAGCCGTACTCGCTGATTGCCGGGAATTCACCCAGCCTGCAGCGCAGATCCATGCCCGCCTCGGACACGATATGCATCTCTCCCGCGCGGCCCAGCCGTTCAGTGGCAGCCTTGACGCGGGCGCGGTCGGCCTCGGTCGGCACCAACCGGGCCAGCACTTCGGGCGGCTCCACCGCCAGCAGGATCTTGGTGCCGCCGGACAGTATCTCGTGCTGCTCGGGCGAGAACAGCAGCGTCATCAGGTCCAGCACCAAATCGCTTGCTTTCAATGCGGCAATCGCCGCCGGATTGCCGGTCAGCGGCGTGGTGCCGAGATAGGCCAGTGCGTCGCGGCTGAGCGCCTTCTCGCCGTTAACCGGCGGCAGGTCGAGCCGGTTGACGATGGCGCCCATCGACTGCGCCGCCACCATCGCCGTACGCAGCGTCTGCGGATGCGTGGCCGCGCCGGTCAGCACGGTGACGGTCTGCCCCGGCTGCAGCTTCGACAGCGTCAGCACCTGCTTCCACGCTGCGGTCAGGTCGTAATCGCTTACGGGCATGTTCCCTCCTTGATCAGTTCAGCGCCGCGCCGAGGAAGTCGCCGAAGGCACGATAGAAGCCGGGCTCATCGTCCCACGGGATCATGTGGCCGGCATTGGCGACATGCGCGACCAGCAGCGCGGGCAGCAGCCTGCGCATTTCCTGCACGTCTTCCTCGCGGATCACGTCGCCGCGGCCCGCGGTCATCAGCAGGACCGGCACATCGACCTGCGGCAGGTCGGCGTGGATATCGTCTTCATGGAAGCCGTTGAAGCTGGCCAGGATCGCGCGCTCGTCGCAGGTATGCAGCCATTGCGCGCGCAGGCGCAGCTGGTCTTCAGTCCATGTGGGGCAGAAGCGGCGCATGCCTTCCGCGTCGATGCCCTGCTGTGCCAGCCGGATCGAATCGATGTACCACGGCAATTGCGCCGGATAGGCGCGGCGCCCCGGGCCCGACACCGGCGGATCGACCAGCACCAGCCGCGTCAGGCCAGCGGGCTTGCTATGCGCGGCGCGGATGCCGATGCGCGCGCCCATGGAATGGCCGACGATGGCGTAGCGCTGCAGCCCGAGCGCTTCGGCAAACGCGATCACGTCGGCGGCCTGCGCATCGAGGCTATAGTCCAGCTCCGCGCCGGCCTGCGACAGCCCGCGGCCGCGCACGTCGAGCACATAGGTATCGAACTGCCGCCCGAACTGCTCGCCGACGAAGCCCCACGTGACCGCCGGGCTGGTGATGCCGGGCACGATGATCAAGGCATCGCGCTGCGCGCGCGCGCCGTCCTGGCCGCCATAGCGCAGGTAGTGCTGCCGGATGCCGTTGGCATGGACGTTGCCGCCGTAAAGGAAAGTACTGGTCGCCATGGCCGGCTCCTTCAGTAGGCGCCGGACAGCAGCGCGCCCGCGCCCGGCACCACCGGCTCGAGGCCCAGGCGCTTGAGCATTGCATAGGTGGTGGCGATGGCGGCGGTGACCACCGGCTTGCCCGTCATTGCCTCGACCTTGGCCACCGCCGGCAGCGACGGCATCTGTACGCAGGCGGACAGCACGATCACGTCGGCATCGGCGACATCCATCTGCGCGACGATCTCCGGCAGCCGCGACGGATCGTGGCGGCCGACGTCGAGGTTGTCGGGGATCTCCAGCGCGCGGTAGTCGACCACCTCGTAGCCCTCATTGCGGATGTAGTCGACCACCAGCTCGGTCAGCGGCTTCATGTACGGCGCCACCACGGCGATGCGCCTGGCGCCCATCACCTTGAGCGCATCGACCAGCGCGCCGGCGCTGGTGATCACCGGCGCGTCGCCGCCGTTCTCGGCGGTGTGCGCCTGCAGCCGCTGCTCGGAGACGCGGTGGTAGCCGTGGCCCATCGCCATGATCGCCACCAGGCAGGCATAGCCGAGCACGTCGACGCGGGCGTCGCTCAGCTCCACCGCGCAGCGGTCGGATTCGGCATCCATGGCCGCCAGTTCCTCCTTGACCACCTTCTTCATCCGCATGCGGCTGGAGTGGAAGGTAAAGCGCTCCGGACGCACCAGCTGGCGCGCGGCCAGCATCGCCGGGATCTCGGTTTCCATCGTGGTGTTGGAGCTCGGCACGATCTGGCCGATTCGGAAAACTTTCTGCACTGTCGACTCCGTTATCTGTTTGTCTGTCTACCCGCCTGCCCTGCCCGGATGGCCTTGCATGCTGCGAATCGATTGTAGTGTACACACTTTATATAGGCAAATAGAATCTGCACCAAGCGCGATTCACTCGTTCAGTGCATACTTAATTAACCAATCCCTTGTTTAGCGCACAAATTCACCGTATTAAAGCATCGTGCGCAGACATTCATAAGATCATAAGGGTTTTCCATAGGACCCTCATTTTCTTCCTTGCCCTTGATATTTTGAGTGTGTACACTCGTTTTCAACGGTCGACCACATAGGTCGCCCAAGCCCCCATCGACCCATGTGTCATTGCCCCAGGAGAAATAACGTGCAAGGCAAACCGCGAATCGCAGTTGTCGGCGCCGGACTCGGAGGAACGGCCGCGGCCGCCCTGCTGCAGCGAGCCGGCTTCCAAGTCAGGCTGTATGAACAGGCACCGGCGTTCTCGCGCCTGGGAGCGGGCATCCACGTGGGGCCCAACGTGATGAAGATCATGCGGCGCATCGGCATCGAGGACGCGCTCAACAACATGGGCTGCCACCCCGACTTCTGGTACAGCCGCGACGGCCTGACCGGCGAAGTGATCGCGCAGATCCCGCTGGGCGACTACGCGGAGCGGCACTATGGCGCCAGCTACCTGACCGTGCACCGCGGCGACTTCCACAAGCTGCTGACCGACGCCGTGGCGCCGGGCACGCTGTTCTTCAACAAGAAGCTGGAAAGCGTCACCGACCGGGGCGACGTGGTCGAGCTGCGCTTCACCGATGGCACGCTGGACCAGGCGGATATCGTGATCGGCGCCGACGGTGTCAACTCCCGCATCCGCGAGACCCTGCTGGGCGCCGAGCCTCCCAAGTACACCGGCTACGTCGCGCACCGCGCGGTGTTCCCGATCTCGCGCGTCAAGGGCTTCACGCACGAGCGCTGCACCAAGTGGTGGACCGACGACCGCCACATGATGGTGTACTTCGACACCAGCAAGCTGGACGAGATCTACTACGTCACCGGCGTGCCCGAGCCCGAGTGGGACATGAGCAAAAGCTGGGTGCCGAGCAGCATCGAGGAAATGCGCACCGCGTTCGACGGCTGGCACGAAGGCGTGCAGTCGCTGATCGAAGGCACGGTCGAAGTGACCAAGTGGCCCCTGCTGGAGCGTGACCCGCTGCCGCTGTGGAGCCGCGGCCGCCTGGTGCTGCTGGGCGATGCCTGCCACCCGATGAAGCCGCACATGGCGCAAGGCGCCGCGATGGCGATCGAAGATGCCGCCATGCTGACGCGCTGCTTCACCGAGACCGGCCTGGACGACTACGCCGCCGCGTTTGCGCTGTATGAAGCCAACCGCGCCGAGCGCGCCGGCAGGGTCCAGCTGGTCTCGCACAACAACACGTGGCTGCGCAGCAACGAGAACCCGGACTGGTGTTTCGGCTACGATGTGTTCAACGTGCCGCTGGTGTCGGCCGGGCGTACGCCGCTGTCCGCGGCGGCGTAACACCGACCTTAGGCCTGACCTGAACCTGCACGCCGCAGCCCCTCGCACGAAGGGGCGCGGCGTGCCTGCCGCGTGATCTGCAACTTGCCGCCCCCGATGAACACGCCTCGCCCCCTGACGCTACAAGTCAACCACGCGGAGCACACGCTCAGCGTGGCGCCCGACACGCCGCTGCTCTATATCCTGCGCAACGACCTGGCCTGCAATGGCCCCAAGTACGGTTGCGGGCTGGGCCAGTGCGGCGCGTGCACGGTGCTGGTCGACGGCCTGGCCGCGCGCTCATGCGTGCTGCCGGTCAGGGCCGCGGTGGGCCACGCGGTCACCACGCTGGAAGGCCTGGGCACGGCGGAGCATCCCGACCCGGTGCAGCAGGCCTTTATCGACGAGCAGGCCGCACAATGCGGCTATTGCCTGAACGGCATGATCATGACCGCGAAGGCGCTGCTCGCGCAGAATCCCGATCCTGACGAAGCGCAGATCCGCGAGGCGCTGCGCTTCAACCTGTGCCGCTGCGGCACGCATGTGGAAATCGTGCGCGCAGTGCAGCGCGCCGCGGTGCTGATGCGGCAGGCTGGCGTGGGAGCGGCATCGTGAAGCAGGAACTCGTGCGACAGGCCGTGCAAACCGGCGCCCTGGCGAAACATGAGCCACCGCCGGCTTCCATGTGCCTCGTCGCCCATGTGCTGACGCCGCCAGGGCTGCGCTGGATCGACGGCAAGCCGTTGGTACCACGCCTGCTCGGCGCGGAGCGCGATGCCGCGCTGGCGTTGCCCGGCGTGCGCGCGGCCGTGGTGCGCAACCAGTTTGCGGGCGTGGCCGCGGAAAGCGATGCCTTGGCGGCCGACGCCGCCAGGGCCCTGCAGGCACGCTGGTCGGCGCCGCCTCGCGCGGATGAAGCTCCCGTACCGCGCCACGCCGTTGCGCGGCGCGGTGACGCCACCCGCGCGCTCGCCAGCGCCGCCACGCGCCACGCGCAGCACTACCAGTGGCCGCTGGCCGGCACCGGGACCGAAGCGTTCTGCACCGCGATCGCGGACTGGCGCGACGGCATGCTGTATGTGTGGCTGCCAAGCCTGCGCCACGGCGCACTGCGCGAAGAACTGGCCGCGCTGCTGGGCATTGCGCCGCAACAGGTCGCGCTGGCCGGGTGGCAGGCGGCCGCCGACGCCGGCGATCCGGCCCTGCTCGCCCACCACGCGGCCGCCGACGCCGCACTGCTGGCCCATGCCGCCGGCAAACCCGTGATGCGCCGGCTGTGCGCCGGCGATATCGGCCTGTCCGGTGCGCAGCTCGCCGTATGCATCGACAGCGCGCGCAGCGGCAATGCCATCGACGCCTACGCCGCAACACTGGCCGGCACGGCTCCGCCGCCGGTGCCGCTGGCACTTTGGCTCACGCATACGGCGTCGCCCGTGACGGACACCGGCGACAGCGGCAGCGCAGTCATGCCGCCCTACCGCATTCCCGATGTCGATGTCGGCAGCGCCGGCGCTGTAGCCGCTTTCGATGCCGCACCGCTTGCGGCGGCGCGCGCCCATGTCTTTGCGCGAGAATCCCATCTCGATGAAATCGCCGCCGCATCCGGCACCGACCCGGTCGCGCTGCGGCTTTCGCACCTCGACGACTCACGCGGCTCGGCCCTCGTCAGGCAGGTCAGCGAGCGCTCCGGCTGGACGCCATCCGTTCCGCATGCCGCCACATCGGCAGGCAATGTGCGGCGCGGGCGCGGTTTTGCCTATGCGCACACCGTCGACCACGACGCCGGCCAGAGCTGGTCGGCATGGGTGGCGGAAGTCGAAGTCGATGGCACCACCGGCGAGCTGGCCGTCACGCGCGTGACGGTGGGGCATGACAGCGAATCGCTGGCGCCCGCGCAAGCCACACCTGCTGCGCGCTCGCTGGAGCAGGCTGTTGCCGACGCTACCCTGCAATTGACCGCTGTCAGCCCGGCATTCGATACCTGGCCTGCCACGGAGGCTTCTGCCAACCAATCGCTCCCCGCCGTCGCAACCAGCGCAGTATTGCCGGAGGTCCACCTGGCTGGCACGCTCACCGAGCGTGACCAACTGGCCGCAGGCCCGGCCGATACGCTGCCCGCGGCTGCCGCCGTGGCCAACGCCATCTTCGACGCCACCGGCGTGCGCCTGCGCACGCCGCCCTTCAGCGCCGAACGCATCCGCCTGGCGCTGGCCGAGAGTGAGGACAAGCGCGCCGGCAAGCGCAGCAAGCGCGGCTGGATCGCCGCCGCTGCCGCGACCGCGGCCGGCCTGTGCGCAACGCTGATGCCGTGGCGCGCGCCGATCGCGCCGGTCGCACCGCCCGGGCCCGGCTTCTATTCCGCGGCCACGCTGGAACGCGGCCGCCTGGTGGCCGCGGCAGGTGACTGCGCGGTATGCCATACCGTCCCCGGCGGCGTGAAGAATGCGGGCGGCCTGCCGCTGGAAACGCCGTTTGGCACGGTCTATAGCACCAACATCACGCCCGATGTGCAGACCGGCATCGGCAACTGGTCGTTCGCCGCCTTCGAGCGCGCGATGCGCGAGGGCATCCACCGGGACGGACGGCGCCTGTATCCGGCCTTCCCCTACACCGCGTTCGCCAAGGTCAGCGATGCCGACATGCAGGCGCTGTATGCGTACCTGATGTCGGCCGAGCCGGTGAAGTCAGAGGTGCCGCAGACCCGGCTCACGTTCCCGTTCAACCTGCGTCCGCTGCTGGCGGGCTGGAACCTGCTGTTCCATCGCGACGCACCCTTCAAGCCCGACCCCGCGCGCTCCGCGCAGTGGAACCGCGGCGCGTATCTCGCCGAGGGGCTGGGCCATTGCAGCGCCTGCCATTCGCCGCGCAACGCGCTCGGCGGGGAACAAGGCGGGCGCAAGTACCTGACTGGCGGCAGTGCCGAAGGCTGGGAGGCACCGCCGCTGACATCGCTCTCCCACGCACCGGTGCCGTGGACCGAGGCGGCGCTGTTTACCTACTTGCGCGGCGGCTATGCACCGCATCACGGCGCCGCCGCAGGACCGATGGCGCCGGTGGTGGAAGAACTCGCGCAGTTGCCCGAATCGGATGTGCGCGCGATCGCGCATTACGTCGCGTCATTCGGCACGCCGCCGCCAGCGCCTTCCGTGCTCGACGCGCAGGCTGCCAGACTCGAACAACGCAGCGCACAGGCTGCACGCACCCTCGGCGGCCCCGGTGAACGCCTATACCAGAGCGCCTGCGCGGTGTGCCATCAATCAGACCAGGGCATCGCGCAGTTTGGCGTAAAGCCGTCGCTCGCACTCAACACCAACTTGCACAGCAAGCTGCCCGACAACGTGATCCAGGTGCTGCTGCAAGGCATGCCCGCGCCGCCCAACAGCGAGCTGGGCGCGATGCCGGCCTATGCCGACACCTTCGACGACCGGCAGATCGCGCAGCTGGCGCAGTACCTGCGCGCGCGCTTTGCCCCCGACCAACCCGCCTGGCAGGACCTGGAGAACACCGTCGCGCGGCTGCGCGCGGCGCCTGCCCACTGAAGACCAGCGGAGGGCCTTCGCGGCCGGCCCGCCGCGCCTTCGCATCCATCCTGACAGTATCCGTGCCGTGCCTGGCAGGGCGCTTTGCCACCGGGCAGGGAGGCCTGCGCCGACAGATCGGCGCACTGCGCGCCAGGCGCGGGAAAACCCCAAGGAGAGAAACCGCAGTTCGGCCTTGCCCGCCAGTTTCATGTAGCTTACGCTGAACGATCATGTAGCGCGCACTACATGAGTGCCGGCATCGATACCAAAAGCCGCGCCGCGGTGCCTCCCGGCACAAGGACGGCGCAAGAACCGCGCACACAAGCGGCAGACGAGACAACAAGACCACAAGATTGGCCCTTTACATCACCGGAAGCGCTGGCCCCGGGGCTTGCGTAGTCCCTCGCCGTGCCGACCGGGAACCCGGGCCCGGACAACCAAGGGTAGACAACAAGGAGTGACTATGTCGTATCAGTACCAGGAAGGTGTTGCGAGAGGACTACCTGGCCAGGTCTGGCCTCGCTAGCTTGGGGTAGCCACAGGTTTCGCCGCATCGCGGTGCTTGGCTTCCGAATTCAAGAATCAGCCTATAAAGACAGGTAGACAAAATGTCGTCATCAATTTCCTCAATGGCAGCAACGACCATCCCCGAAGCGACGATCAGCGTGCCCCCGCAGTCAAGCGCGCGGGCATCGTCGTCCCAGACCATCACGATCGAGCAAGGCATCCGCGCAGCCGGTGTCGGCCGGTTCCAGTATCGGCTGTTCGGCATTTTCGGCCTGGTGTGGCTGGCCGACGCGATGCAGGTCCTGTCGATCGGATTCACCGCGCCTTCCATTGCCGCGACATTCGGCATCCCCGTGCCGAGCGCCTTGCAGACCGGGACGATGTTCTTCGTCGGCATGCTGATCGGCGCCTTCGCGTTCGGCCGGCTGGCGGACCGGATCGGCCGCCGGCCGGTGCTGATGATGGCGGTGATCCTTGACGCCATCTGTGGCGTCGCCTCCGCCTTCGCCCCGGATTTCCAGTGGCTCCTGCTGCTGCGCTTCCTGACCGGCATCGGCGTGGGCGGCACGTTGCCCGTCGACTACACCATGATGGCCGAGTTCCTGCCCTCTGACCGGCGCGGCCGCTGGCTGGTGCTGCTGGAGTCGTTCTGGGCCGTCGGCACGATCCTGCTCGCCGTCCTGGCGCTGGTCGCCGTCTCGCAAGGCAACGATGCCTGGCGCATGATCTTCTTTGTCACCGGCCTCCCTGCGCTGGTCGGCGTAGTGGTTCGGTTCTTTGTGCCAGAGTCGCCGCTCTACCTGAATAAATCGGGGCGCTCGGAAGAGGCCCGCGCTGTGCTGCAGCGCGTTGCCAAGGCCAATCGGGTTTCGGTCGAGATCGCCCCGCTGGAGCCGCAGAAGATGGAGCGCAAATCGGTGTTCGCGCTGTTCGCGGCCGGATGCCGGCGCCGCAGCATCTGCCTGCTTGCTGCGTGGATGCTGATCTCGATCGCCTATTACGGTGTCTTTGTCTATCTGCCGGTAAAGCTGGCCGGCCAGGGCTTTGGCTTCATGCGTGGCCAGGTCTTCCTGATCCTGCTCGCGCTGGTCCAGCTCCCCGGCTTCGCGCTCGCCGCGCACGGCGTGGAGCGCTGGGGTCGCAAGCCGACCCTGATCGGCTTCCTGCTGCTCAGCGCCGCGGGCTGCATGCTGTACAGCCTGGGCACGTCCACCGCGCTGATCGTCGGCTCCACCCTGTTGATGAGCTTCGCGCTGCTGGGCACCTGGGGCGCGCTCTACGCCTTCACGCCGGAGGTGTACCCGACGGACCTGCGGGCCAGCGGCATGGGCACCGCCGGTGCGATGGCACGATTCGGTGGCCTGTTCGCCCCTTCGATCATTGCGCCGATCATGGCCACCCAGTTCACGCTCGCGCTTGGGTTGCTTTCGTCGTTCCTGGCGGTGGCGGCGTTTGCCATCTTCATGGTGGATATCGAGTCCAAGGACCGCGCGCTGGACTGACGCCCGCCGGATAAGGCCAGCTTGCCGGGGACCGGGCCGCAGCCGCGCTGCGGCCCGCTTCCATTACAATCCGGCTACAACGGCGCGGCGGCCGGGTCCACCCGACCCGGCCGCCCGCTCCAGCCGCTTGCCCCTATCCCCGCCGAGCCCTCGCCGCCAGCCATGAAACAAGATCCGCGCTTTCCCAACCTGTTTATCCTCGACCACCCGCTGATCCAGCACAAGCTCTCGCACATGCGCGACAAGGAAACGTCCACGCGCACCTTCCGCGAGCTGCTGCGCGAGATCACGCTGCTGATGGGCTATGAGATCACGCGCAACCTGCCGCTGACCACGCGCCGCATCGACACGCCGCTGGTGGAGCTGGATGCGCCGGTGATCGCCGGCAAGAAGCTGACCATCGTCCCGGTGCTGCGCGCCGGCGTGGGCATGAGCGATGGACTGGTCGAGCTGATCCCGTCGGCGCGCATCGGCCATATCGGCGTGTACCGCGACGAGCAGCACCGCCCGGTCGAATACCTGGTGCGGCTGCCAGACCTGGAAGACCGCAGCTTTATCCTGTGCGATCCGATGGTGGCGACCGGCTACTCGGCCGTGCATGCGGTGGAAGTGCTCAAGCGCCGCGGCGTCAAGGACGAGGCCATCACCTTCGTCGCGCTGGTGGCGGCGCCGGAAGGCGTGGAGGTGTTCCAGAAGGCGCATCCGGGCGTGAAGCTGTTCGTGGCCTCGCTGGACAGCCACCTGGATGCGGATGCGTACATCGTGCCGGGCCTCGGCGACGCGGGCGACCGGCTGTTCGGCACCAAGAACTGACGCGTGCCGGCGCGGCGCGGGCTTGACCAGCCTCAATAGCCCGCGCCGCCTGGCTCCCTAAACTGGCGACACCCGCTGGCGACACCCGCTGGCGGTTCTTCCGCCGGCACATGCCGCCAACCCGAGGGAGCCAACCATGGAAGCCATCAAGATTCTCTTCAGCACCAGCACCGGCCTGATGAGCCTGGGCGTGATCGTTTTCATCATCGGCATGGGCTGGTTCTTCGCCCGGATGTTCGCGCGCAAGATGCGCGAGGATGCGGCGGCCGCGAAGGCGCAGGCCGGACAGCGGCAATAGCGCGTCCTGCGAGCTGATCGTTTGCTCCCCTACCCGGCGAGCGGGAGAGATGAGCAAACCAGCGGCTTTTCAAGGGTTCAACTACTTCTTCTTCCCTAGCAAGCTGCCCAGCACGCCACGAATCAGCTCGCGGCCCACCTGCGAACCCACCGTGCGCGCGGCCGACTTGGCCATCGACTCCAGGATCGAATCGCCGCGCCCGCTCTTGCCGGTGCCCTTGGTCAGCGTGCCGAAGATGTCGCCGGCAGTGCCAAGCCAGCCGCTGTCCTGTTCCGCTTCCGGCTTGGCTTCAGGTTTGGCGTCCGACGGCTTGCCCTTGCCATTGGCCACCGTCGGCACGCCGCCACGCAGCTTTTCGTAAGCCGATTCGCGATCCACGGCCGCTTCATAGGTCCCCGCGACCAGCGAATTCGCGATCAGTTGCCTGCGCTCCTCGTCGGTCGCCGGGCCGATGCGGCTACCCGGCGGCAGCACCCATGCGCGCTCGGTCACGCACGGCGTGCCCTTGGCATCCAGGAACGACACCAGCGCCTCGCCCACGCCCAGTTCGCCGATCGCGGTTTCCAGGTCCAGCTTCGGGTTGGCGCGCATGGTGGTGGCCGCCACCTTGACCGCCTTCTGGTCGCGCGGCGTGAACGCGCGCAGCGCGTGCTGCACGCGGTTGCCCAGCTGGCCGAGCACCGTGTCGGGGATGTCGACCGGATTCTGCGTGACGAAATACACGCCCACGCCCTTGGAGCGGATCAGCCGCACCACCTGCTCGATCTTGTCGAGCAGCGCCTTGGGCGCGTCGTTGAACAGCAGGTGGGCCTCGTCGAAGAAGAACACCAGCTTGGGCTTGTCGAGGTCGCCGGCCTCGGGCAGCTTCTCGAACAGCTCGGACAGCATCCACAGCAGGAAGGTCGCATACAGCCGCGGCGAGTTCATCAGCTTGTCCGCCGCCAGGATACTGACCACGCCCTGGCCCTTCTCGGTCTGGATGAAGTCTTCCAGGTTCAGCATCGGCTCGCCAAAGAAGACATCGCCGCCCTGCGACTCCAGCGCCAGCAGCCCGCGCTGGATCGCGCCGATCGAGGCGGCGGAGATATTGCCGTACTCGGTCGTGAACTGCGAGGCGTTGTCGCCCACGTACTGCAGCATTGCGCGCAGGTCCTTGGCGTCGAGCAGCAGCAGGCCGTTGGCATCGGCGATGCGGAACACCAGGTTGAGCACGCCCTGCTGGGTGTCGTTGAGCTCGAGCATCCGCGACAGCAGCAGCGGGCCCATGTGCGAGACCGTGGCGCGCACCGGGTGGCCCTTCTGGCCGAACACGTCCCACAACGTTGTCGGGCATCCGCCCCAGGCCGGCTCCGGCAGCCCCAGGTCGGCCAGGCGCTGCTTGAGCTTGTCGGACAACTGGCCGGATTGCGAAATGCCGGTCAGGTCACCTTTGACGTCGGCCATGAACACCGGCACGCCCAGGCGCGAAAAGCCCTGCGCCAGCGTCTGCAGCGTGACGGTTTTGCCGGTGCCGGTGGCGCCGGTGATCAGGCCGTGGCGGTTGCCCATCTGCGGCAGCAGCACCAGCTCGTGTTCGGCGTTCTTGCCGATAAGGATGGGGTCGGCCATGGTCTTCCTGGTAGCAAGTGCCGCGGGACTCGCCGCGGCAGCGGCGCGGGCAGGCCCGCGTGATAAAATCCTGGGCTGATTATAGCCAGCCGCCAGGCATATCCGTCACCTGGCGCCCGCGCCTGGCATCCCGCATTCCATCACCGCATAACACCTTTTCCGCCTCGGAGAGCATCATGGCCGGTCACTCGAAATGGGCCAATATCAAACACAAGAAAGCCGCAGCTGACGCCAAGCGCGGCAAGATCTGGACCCGCCTGATCAAGGAAATCACCGTTGCCGCCAAGCTCGGCGGCGGCGATGCCGACACCAACCCGCGCCTGCGCCTGTCGATCGACAAGGCCATGGACGCGAACATGCCCAAGGACAACATCCAGCGCGCGATCCAGCGCGGCGTGGGCGGCCTGGAAGGCGCCAACTACGAAGAGATCCGCTACGAAGGCTACGGCCTGGCCGGCGCGGCCATCATCGTCGACTGCCTGACCGACAATCGCACCCGTACCGTGGCCGAAGTGCGCCACGCGTTCTCCAAGCATGGCGGCAACATGGGCACCGAAGGCTCGGTGGCATTCATGTTCACGCACTGCGGCCAGTTCCTGTTCGCGCCCGGCACGCCGGAAGACAAGCTGATGGACGCCGCGCTGGAAGCCGGCGCCGACGACGTCGTCACCAATGACGACGGTTCGATCGAAGTGACCTGCCCGCCCAACGATTTCCCGGCGGTCAAGGCCGCGCTTGAAGCCGCCGGCTTCAAGGCCGAAGTCGCCGACGTGGTAATGAAGCCGCAGAACGAAATCAGCTTCGCCGGCGACGACGCGGCCAAAATGCAGAAGCTGCTCGACGCCCTGGAAAACCTCGACGACGTGCAGGAAGTCTTCACCAACGCGGTGATCGAAGACTAAGCTGAAGCAACAAGCCCCCCATGGCGGCGGCCCGGACTCAGACCAGGCCGCCGCCTTTTAGTATCTGTTTCTTTTCTGGCAGTGGATCATGAAAGTATTGGTTGTCGGCTCGGGTGGACGTGAACACGCGCTGGCCTGGAAATTGGCCCAATCCCCCAGGGTACAGGTGGTGTACGTGGCGCCGGGCAACGGCGGGACCGCGCTCGACAAGCGCCTGCAGAACGTTCCGCTGACGGATCCGGAGGTCATCGCCGCCTTTGCCGAGCGCGAAGGCGTGGCCTTTACCGTGGTCGGGCCGGAGGCACCGCTGGCGGCCGGCATCGTCGATATCTTCCGTGCCAAGGGCCTGCGCATCTTCGGGCCGAGCAAGGCGGCCGCGCAGCTGGAATCGTCCAAGGACTTCGCCAAGGCGTTCATGCAGCGCCATGGCATCCCGACCGCCGCCTACCAGACCTTCTCCGACGCCGCACAGGCGCATGCCTATATCGACGCGCAGGGCGCACCGATCGTGATCAAGGCCGATGGCCTGGCCGCGGGCAAGGGCGTGGTGGTGGCGATGTCGCTGGAAGAGGCCCACACCGCGGTCGATATGATGCTGGCCGACAACAAGCTGGGCGACGCCGGCGCGCGCGTGGTGATCGAGGAATTCCTGGAGGGCGAGGAAGCCAGCTTCATCGTGCTGGTCGACGGCAAGAACGTTCTGGCGCTGGCCACCAGCCAGGATCACAAGCGCCTGCTGGACGCCGACGCCGGCCCCAACACCGGCGGCATGGGCGCCTACTCCCCCGCCCCGGTGGTCACGCCCGCGCTGCACGCGCGCGCGCTGCGCGAGATCATCCTGCCGACCGTGCGCGGCATGGAGAAGGACGGCATCCCCTACACCGGCTTCCTGTACGCCGGCCTGATGATCGACAAGGACGGCAACCTGAAGACGCTGGAATTCAACTGCCGCATGGGCGACCCGGAAACCCAGCCGATCCTGGCGCGCCTGAAGACCGACCTGGTCGACGTGATGGAGCACGCCGTCGACGGCAAGCTCGACGCGATCGAGCTGGACTGGGACCGCCGCACCGCGCTGGGCGTGGTGATGGCCGCCTACAACTACCCGGACAGCCCGCGCAAAGGCGATGTCATCACCGGCATCCCGGCCGAAACCGACGACAGCGTGACCTTCCACGCCGGCACCACGCTCAAGGACGGCACCCTGCTGACCTCGGGCGGGCGCGTGCTGTGCGTGGTCGGGCTGGCCGACACCGTCAAGGCCGCGCAGCGCGCCGCCTATGCCGCGGTCGAGCAGATCCGGTTCGACGGCATGCAGTACCGGACCGATATCGGTTATCGCGCCATCAAGCGCTGATTGGCCACCGGCTGGCCGCCGGCGCGGCCTCAGCGGGCTCTGGCGACCACCTGGCCGCCCCAGCCGGTACAATCGTGACAACGCTGTGACGCAGCCGGCAGCCCCAGGGCTGCCGGAATGCCATCAGCCCGGTCCATCCGGTCCATTCGTTTTCCGCCCACCATGATCGATTCCCAGGCAGTCCGTGCCTATCTGCTCGGCCTGCAAGACCGCATCACCGACGCCATCGGCGCCATCGACGGCCAGCCGTTCCTGACCGACGCCTGGGAGAAGCCGCCCACCGAACGCCTGCGCGGCAGTGGCCGCACCCGCATCCTGGAAGGCGGCGCGGTGATGGAGCGCGCCGGCGTGGGCTTCTCGCACGTCAGCGGCGATACCCTGCCGCCGTCGGCCAGCGCCAACCGGCCTGAACTCTCCGGGCGCAGCTTCGAGGCGATGGGCGTATCGCTGGTGTTCCACCCGCGCAACCCCTACGTGCCCACGGTCCACATGAACGTGCGCTGCTTCCTGGCGGTCAAGCCCGGCGCCGAGCCGGTCTGGTGGTTCGGCGGCGGCATGGACCTGACGCCCTACTACGGCAATGCCGGCGACTGCGCGCATTTCCACGGCACCTGCAAGCAGGCGCTTGCGCCATATGGCGACGAGCTGTATCCGCGCTTCAAGCAGTGGTGCGACGAGTATTTCTTCCTGAAGCACCGCAACGAGGCGCGCGGTGTGGGCGGGATCTTCTTCGACGACTTCTCGGCGCTGGGCTTCGAGCGCAGCTTCGCCATGATGCAATCGGTCGGCGACGCCTTCCTCGACGCCTACCTGCCCATCCTGCAGGCCCGCAAGGACACGCCCTACGGCGAACGCGAGCGCGGCTTCCAGGCCTACCGGCGCGGGCGTTATGTCGAATTCAACCTGGTGTTCGACCGCGGCACGCTGTTCGGCCTGCAGTCGGGCGGACGTGCCGAATCCATTCTGATGTCGATGCCGCCGCTGGTGACCTGGCGCTATGACTGGCAACCGGAAGCGGGCAGCCCTGAAGCGGCGCTGTACACCGACTTCCTGCCGGCACGCGACTGGGCCTGACGGCAGACCTATGGCCAATCCCGCGCAAGACCATATGCCCGCCGCCGATGCGGGCGACCTTCCCGCCCGCCCCTACCGACTGGGTATCCTCGGCGGCACCTTCGACCCGCCCCATGTCGGCCACCTGGCGCTGGCGCGGCTGTGCATCGACCACCTGGGCCTGGACGAACTGGTGTGGATCCCCACCGGCCAGTCGTGGCAGAAGGGCACTGATGTGACGCCTGCTGCGGACCGCCTGGCCATGACTGAACTGGCCGCCGCCGCCCTGGGCGACACCGGCGCCAAAGTCCGCGTCAGCCGCATGGAAGTCGACCGCGCCGGCCCCAGCTACACCATCGACACCGTGCGCCAGCTGCGCGACGACTACGGCCCGCAGGCCTCGCTGTGCTGGCTGATGGGCGCCGACCAGTTGCTGCGCCTGCACACCTGGCACGGCTGGCAGGAACTGTTCGCGCATGTCCACCTGTGCACCGCCACCCGCCCGCGCTTCGAGCTGGCCGCGCTGGAAGGCCCGGTGCTGGAAGCGCTGTCGCAGCGCCAGGCCGACACGACCCTGATACAATGCACGCCCTCCGGCCGGATGTGGATCGACCAGACGCTCGCCGTCGACCTGTCTTCCACCCGCCTGCGCCAGCGCCTGGCGGCCGGCCAACCCGCAGATGACCAACTGCCGCCGGGCGTGGCACACTACATCGCCAGCCACGGGCTGTACCGCGACGCCCCGGCCAGGGCCTGACCCCCGGTTGCCCGCAACCGGCGCCCACCACCCAACCGATCTCAGCTGAACAAGAAGACACCATGGATATTCGTAAACTGCAACGCGCCATCGTCGACGGCCTCGAGGATGTCAAAGCGCAGGACATCAAGGTGTACGACACCAGCCACCTGACCGAACTGTTCGACCGGGTGGTGATTGCCAGCGGGACGTCCAACCGCCAGACCAAGGCGCTGGCAGCGTCGGTGCGGGATACGGTGAAGGAAGCCGGCGGCCATATCGTGGCGGTCGAAGGCCTGGAGACGGGCGAATGGGTGCTGGTCGACTGCGGCGACGCCGTGGTCCACATCCTGCAGCCGCAGCTGCGCCTGTACTACAACCTGGAAGAAATCTGGGGCGACAAGCCGGTGCGCATGAAGCTGGCCACCGGTGCCCGCAGCCTGGCCAAGGCCAGCGAGCCGATGGACGAGGACGAGGACGAAGTCCCGGCCGCGCGCGGCACGCGCCGTGCCAGCAGCCTGCGCCCGGCGCTGGCCCGCCTGCCCGAAGGCATGAAGGAGCCGTCGCCGCCGATGGGCCACGAGGACACCGACCCGGACGCCATTGCCACGGTGCGCAAGCCGGCGCGCAAGACTGCCGCCAAGACTGGGACCAAGACGGCAGCCACCAAGACGGCAGCCACCAAGACCGCCGGCACCCGCGCCGCCGCGCCGCGCAAGACCGCCGCTGGCACCACGGCACGCAAGACTGCACCCCGGACGGCGACCAAGACCGCTGGCAAGACGGCAGGCAAGACCGCCACCAAGACCGCGGCGGCCAAGCCGGCCGCGCGCAAGCGCACCACCCGCTCGGCCTGATGCCGCGGCGCGCGGCCGCCTGACGGCCGCGCCGCCTGCACTGGCCTCCGCACTGCCGCCAATCCGCCCTCATGCAACTGGTAATCGTGGCCGTCGGCCACAAGATGCCCGCCTGGATCGAAACCGGCTTCAACGAGTATGCCAAGCGCATGCCGCCCGAGCTGCGCATCGAGCTGCGCGAGGTCAAGCCGGAGGCCCGCTCGTCCAGCAACAACGCCACCACCGTGATGCAGCGCGAAGCCGCGCGCATCGACGCCGTGCTGGGCTCGCTGTCCAGGCAGTGCCGCATCGTCGCGCTGGACGAACGCGGCCGCGACTTCACCACCGTGCAACTGGCTGCGCAGCTGACCGACTGGCAGCGCGAGGGCGGCGATGTCGCCTTCCTGATCGGCGGCGCCGACGGGCTCGACCCGGCGCTGAAGGCGCGCGCCAGTACGCTGATCCGCCTGTCCAGCCTGACGCTGCCGCACGGCATGGTGAGGGTGCTGCTGGCCGAGCAGTTGTACCGGGCCTGGTCGGTCACGCAGAACCACCCCTACCACCGCGCCTGACACGGAACCGCGCCGCCGCGGGCGTTACAATTCACGCCACTGCCGGCCCGCCGCCGGCAGGTCCATACTCCCGCCTGCCCCGCCTGCCGCGATGCACGACTACCTCTACCTCGCCTCCCAAAGCCCGCGCCGCCGCGAACTGCTGACCCAGCTGGGCGCGCGCTACGAGTTGCTCCTTGCCGATGACGACGAGGACGCCGAAGCGCTGGAAGCCGTCCTGCCCGGCGAAACGCCCGACGACTACGTGCAGCGCGTCTGCGCGCTGAAGGCCGAAGCCGCGCTGCGCCGCCGCGAGCGCCGGGCCCTGCCCGACGCGCCGGTGCTGACCTCCGACACCACCGTCTGCCTGGGCGGCCGCATCCTCGGCAAACCCGGGGACGCCGCCGATGCGCACGCCATGCTGGCCGCGCTGGCCGGTAGCACGCACCGCGTGCTCACTGCGGTCACGGTGGTTTCCACCCTGGGCATGCACCACGCGCTGTCGGTCTCCGAAGTGACCTTCCGCCCGATGCGGCCCGACGAGATCGCGCGCTACGTCGCCAGCGGCGAGCCGCTCGGCAAGGCCGGCGCGTACGGGATCCAGGGCCGCGCGGCCGAGTTCGTCGAGCGGATCGCGGGCAGCTATTCAGGTATCATGGGCTTGCCCTTGTTTGAGACGGCGGCGTTACTTCGCCAGGCCCGCCTGCAGTTCTGAGCCGCGGCCACGCCGCCGCCCAGGACAAGACCCGGCCGCGCCGGGCAACCCCAATACCGCCGGGCCACCGGCGACCGCGTTTCACCGCTATGACTGAAGACATCCTCGTCAACATCACGCCCCAGGAGACGCGCGTTGCCATCGTGCAGCAGGCTGCCGTCCAGGAACTGCACGTCGAACGCACGCTCACGCGCGGGCTGGTGGGTAATATTTACCTGGGCAAGGTGGTGCGCGTGCTGCCCGGCATGCAGTCGGCCTTCATCGACATCGGCCTGGAGCGCGCCGCGTTCCTGCACGTGGCCGATATCTGGCACCCGCGCGACAACGACCGCAACGGCGGCACCCCGCAACTGGCGATCGAGAAGACCCTGTTCGAAGGCCAGGCGCTGATGGTGCAGGTGATCAAGGACCCGATCGGCACCAAGGGCGCGCGCCTGTCCACGCAGGTGAGCATCGCCGGGCGCACGCTGGTGTACCTGCCGCAGGATCCGCATATCGGCATCTCGCAGCGCATCGAGGGCGAAGTGGACCGTGAAGCGCTGCGCAGCCGCGTGCAGGGCCTGGTGCCGGCCGACGAGCGTGGCGGCTTTATCGTGCGCACCATCGCCGAAGAAGCGACCGACGAGGAACTCGGCAACGACATCGCCTACCTGCGCAAGATCTGGGGCACGATCCGCCAGAACGCCACCACGCTGCCAGCGCCGGCGCTGCTCTACCAGGACCTGAACCTGGCCCAGCGCGTGCTGCGCGACTTCATCAACGACGCCACCGGCGTGATCCAGATCGATTCGCGCGAGAACTACCAGATGCTGGTGGAGTTCGCCAAGGAGTACACGCCGGCGGTGCTGTCGCGGCTGTCGCACTACACCGGCGAGCGGCCAATCTTCGACCTGTTCAATATCGATGCCGAGATCGAGAAGGCGCTGTCGCGCCGGGTCGACCTGAAGTCGGGCGGCTACCTGATGATCGACCAGACCGAGGCGATGACGACGATCGACGTCAACACCGGCGGTTATGTCGGCGCGCGCAATTTCGACGACACGATCTTCAAGACCAACCTGGAGGCGGCCCACACCATCGCGCGGCAACTGCGGCTGCGCAACCTCGGCGGCATCATCATCATCGATTTCATCGATATGGAGAATGCCGAACACCGCGAAGCGGTGCTGTCCGAACTCAAGCGCGCGCTGTCGCGCGACCGAACCCGCATTACCGTCAACAACTTCTCGCAGCTCGGGCTCGTAGAGATGACGCGCAAGCGCACGCGCGAATCGCTGGCGCACGTGCTGTGCGAGCAATGCCCGGTGTGCCACGGCAAGGGCCAGGTCAAGACGCCGCGCACGGCGTGCTACGACATCCTGCGCGAGATCATGCGCGAGTCGCGCCAGTTCAATCCGCGCGAATTCCGCATCCTGGCCTCGCAGGAAGTCATCGACCTGTTCCTGGAAGAAGAAAGCCAGCACCTGGCGATGCTCGGCGATTTCATCGGCAAGCCGATCTCCCTGCAGGTCGAATCGACCTTCCACCAGGAGCAGTACGACATCATCCTGATGTAGTCATTGCCTGACGCCATGCTGCGGGATGGTCCTACTCCTAATTCGTCTTCGATCCGCTATAACTAAGCGAAGGTCGAGGGTTGCGAGAAGGAGTCCAGCATGAACGCCACGAAACATGGGGCCTGCCTGCTGGCCGTCCTGGTGTGCTCCGCCTGCGTGCCGCTGCCGATCGCGCAGCGCCGGCCGCCCCCACCGCCCCCCGCCGCACCGGTTGCCGAAGCGCCGCCACCGAAGGCACGCGCGGCCCCGATCGCCCCCAAAACCATTACCATCGCCGGCGCATGCAAGCGCACCGAGGAAGACGGCTTCCGCGAGGACGCGCTGATGGACGTCACCGCCAACAAGGTGGAAGCGTTGAAATGGAAACTGTGGGTATCGCGGCGCGGCAGCTGCGAGTTCAACCTGATCCAGTTCCGCCAGGTACGCACGACGCCGCACATCGAACTGCAGGCCATCGACGGCAGCCAGTGCAAGCTGCTGGTGTGGCAGGACCCGCGCCGCGTGACGCTGGCGCATAACCGCTGCGAGAAATACTGCACGCCGGGCATCTACGAGCAGGCCTGGCCAGTGCTGTTCGACCCCAAGAGCGGAAATTGCGCCGAGGTGCGCTGAGCCTCCCCGGCGCGCCGGCTCTCGCTGGCTCTCGCTGGCTCTACTTCGCCTTGGGCACGCGGCCCATCAGGTAGAACTCGTCGTTCGGGCGCATGCTGATGGTGTTGGCCATCCGGTTCGACAGCCCGAAGAACGCGGTGATCGCGGCGATATCCCACGCGTCTTCGTCGGAGAACCCATGCTCGCGCAGCGCGGCAAAATCCGCGTCGCCGACGTCATGCGACGCCTCACACACCTTCATCGCAAAGTCGAGCATGGCCCGCTGGCGCGGGGGAATATCGGCCTTCAGGTAGTTCACCGCAACCTGGTCCGCTACCAGCGGCTTCTTCTCGTAGATGCGCAGGATCGCGCCATGCGCCACCACGCAATACAGGCACTGGTTGGCGCCGGAAGTCGCCACCACGATCATCTCGCGCTCGCCCTTGGTCAGGCCGCCCTCCTTGAGCATCAACGCGTCGTGGTAGGCGAAGAAGGCACGGAATTCGTCGGGGCGATGCGCCAGCGCCAGGAAGACATTAGGGACAAAGCCGGCCTTGTCCTGGACTTCCAGGATGCGGGTGCGGATGTCGTCGGGGAGGTCCTTGAGCGCGGGGACAGGGTAGCGGCTGATGGGGAAGGCTGTGGCGGGCATGGTTGTCTCCTGTTGGCGATATGTTCTCGTCGACCTTGTCGGCCCTGATGGTTATTGCCGGGTACTGCTTCAAAGTCTACCGGATCGCCGGGACAAGGCCGTGCACCATGTTGCTCATGCATCGCAAAACCAGATGCCTGCGGGATAAGGCATACTACGTCCCTTCCTGAACAAGGCGAGCGCCCCTGGCCGCATGCGCCAACCCTTCCCGATGAAACGTATTCTCATCGTCAAGCTGACCTCGCTGGGCGACATGGTATTCACGCTGCCGCTGGTCGCCGACCTGCAGCGCGCATTCCCCGGCGTGAAGATTGACTGGATCGCGGACTCCTACTGCGCCGACGTGCCGCGCTGGAACCCAAATATCGAGCGTGTCATCGCCGCGCCGCTGCGCAGCTTCAAGAAGGCACGCAGCTGGGCCGGGCTGCGGGAGATCTTCCGCGCACTGCGCGAATTGCGGCGCGAGAAGTACGATGCGGTGCTGGACGTCCATGGCGTGTACAAGAGCGCGATCGTGACTCGGCTGGCGCGCACACGGCACCGCTGGGGCTATCCGGTGGCGGAACTGGGCGAAAGCGGTGCGCGCCACCTGTACAACCATGTCTTTGCGCCGTACATCGAGGCAGACTGCGCCCGGCAACGGATGCGCCGCGCGGTCAGCCGCGCATTTGGCTTCGAGCTGACCAAGGATATGGACTACGGCCTGGAAATGTCGCCGGACACGCCCGAGCCGGCGGCCAAGGGCCCATACGCCATGCTGTTCCATTCCACGTCGAGCGAAGAAAAGAAGTGGCCAATCGCCGACTGGATCAGCGTGGGCAGCGCCATTGCAGCGCGCGGCCTGCGCGTGCTGGTGCCCTGGGGCAACGAGTCGGAGCGCAAGGAGGCCGAGACCATTGCGGCCAGCGTGCCGGGCGCCGAGGTGATGCCGCGCCTGAGCATCACTGGCGTGGCGCAGATGGTAGGCAAGTCGTCGCTGGTGGTCGGCATGGACACCGGTTTCGTGCATATCGCCGACGCGCTGCGCCGGCCCACGGTGATCCTGTTCACGACGACTTCCAGGCACCTGTACGGAGTTGCCGAGCCGGGCCGCGCCGTCTCGCTCGGCGGCCACGGCGACGTGCCAACGCGGGCCGCGGTGCTGGCGGCCATCGATGAAGTAATGGGGGTGCAGCCGCCGGTGGCTTCGGCAAACTGAGCGAAGCGCCCAAAAGCAAAAAGGCCGGCGCATATGCCGGCCTTTGTCTTTTACATTGGTTTAATGGGTGGCGAACTGGATCCGGTGCAGGCCGGCGTAGAGGCCATTGGCCGCCAACAGTTCCGCATGCGTGCCCTGCTCCGCCACCCGGCCGTGGTCCAGCACGGCGATACGGTCGGCATTCTCGATGGTCGACAGCCGGTGCGCGATCACCAGCGTGGTCCGGCCCTTCATCAATTCTTCCAGCGCCGCCTGCACCTGGCGCTCGGATTCGGAATCCAGCGCCGAAGTGGCCTCGTCCAGGATAAGGATTGGCGCATCCTTGTACAGCGCGCGGGCGATCGCCAGCCGTTGCCGCTGCCCGCCGGACAGCTTCATGCCATTGTCGCCGATATTGGTGTTCAGGCCTTCCGGCAGGCCCTTGACCGTCTCGGTCAGGTACGCTGCCGCCAGAGCGCGCTCGACGCGCCCCATGTCGATCTGTTCCGACTGCGCCCCATAAGCCACATTCGCCGCCACGGTGTCGTTGAACAACACCACGTCCTGGCTGACAAAGGCGATCTGGTTTCGCAGGTCCTTCAGCGCCAGTTCCGACAACGGCTTGCCGTCGAGCAGGATCCGGCCCGCGGTGGGATCGAAGAAGCGTGGCACCAGGTTGACCAGCGTGGTCTTGCCGCTGCCTGACGGGCCCACCAGCGCGACCACCTCGCCCGGGCTGACGCGCAGATCGATGCCCTCCAACGCGGCACGCGGCGCCTCGCCATAACGGAAGCCGACACGCTCGAAAGCCAACTCGCCGTGGGCACGGCCGATTGCCTTGCCACCATCCTGGGGCTCGACTGGCTCGTCGATCAGGCGGAAGATCATTTCCGCCGCGGTGATGCCGCGCGTCAGCGGCTGGTTGATGTCAGTCAGGTGCTTGAGCGGCGAGATCAGCAGCAGCATCGCCATCACGAAACCGGTAAAGCCACCCACCGTGGTCTGGTTGCCCTGGGCCTGCACCATCGCGATGGTGATGATCACCGACAGCGCCAGCGCAGCCAGGAACGCCGTGACCGGCTGGTTCAGCCCGCCGGCGACCGCCATGCGCATCGAATAGTTCTTCAGCCGCTCGGCCACGGTGCGGAAGCGCGCCAGCTCGTAGCGCTCGCCGCCATGCAGCTTCACCACCTTGTAGCCGCCAACGGCTTCTTCCACCACATAGGCCGCGTTGTTGGTGTAGGTCTGGTGGTCGCGGTTGAGCTTGCGCAGCCGGCGGTTAATCTTGGACATCAGGTAGCCGATCACCGGCAGGATCACCGCCACGATCAGCGTCAGGCGCCAGTTTGTGTAAAAGAGGTAGATCAACAGCGCGACCACGGTCAGCGAATCGCGCACCAGCGTAATGAACACGCTGGTCAGGATCTGCAGCACCTGGTTGACCTCGAAGATCACCGCGTTGATCAGCGATGCCGCTGTGTTGCGGTGAAAGAACGCAGCCGGCGCGTGCAGCAGGCGCTGGAACATCTGCATGCGCATCTTCAGCAGCACGCGGTTCGAGATCAGGTTCAGCAGATATCCGGAAGCGAACTGCGCCACCCCGCGGATCAGCGCCACGCCGGTCAACAGGGCGGGCACATGCCATAGCGTTCCGGCGTATTGGCCACCGAAGCCCTTGTCGAGCAGGTCATTGACGACCTTGGGAATGACGCCTTCGCTGGCGGCGACCACCGCCATGGCTATGATGGCGCCGATAAAGACGCGGAGCTCGGGGCGCAGGTAAGACCAGAGCCGTCGCGCCATGGACTGCGACTCTGATGCCGTTTGACTGGACAAGAACGATTCCTCAGGAAGACTGAAACAGGCGGGCGCGCGTCGGGCAGCGCCGGCGCGAAGCTGCGGGATCACACAAGGTACAATGCGGCTCCCGGCTCATGCCCCCGTCGCACCACGCTATCCGCCAATGAGGATTTCCGCTGTCATCATTACCCGTAACGAGGCGCATAACATCCGCGCCTGCCTGGAAAGCGTGAAATGGTGCGACGAGGCGATTATAGTGGATTGCATGAGCGAGGACGCCACACGCGAAATTGCCCGGGAAATGGGCGCGCGGGTGGTTGAGACCGCCGACTGGCCGGGCTTCGGGCCGCAAAAGAACCGCGCGGTCGATGCGGCGAGCGGCGACTGGATCCTGAGCCTGGATGCCGACGAGCGCATCGGCGAAGCCTTGCGTGACGAGATCCTGCAATCGATCGCCCGCGCGGATGCTGACGGCTATGAAATGCCCCGCCTTTCCGAGTTCTGCGGCCGCTTCATCCGACATGGCGGCTGGTATCCCGACTATGTCACGCGCGTGTTCCGAAACGGCAAGGGGCGCTTTACCGACGCCTTGGTCCATGAGCGCCTGATCGTCGAAGGCCGGGTCGGCAGGCTCACCCAGGCGCTGATCCACCACAGCTACCGCGACTACTCCGACGTGCTGCGAAAGGTCGAGTCGTATTCCAGCGCAGGCGCGCTGCAGGCCTTGCGCAGCGGCAAGCGCTCCAGCCCCGCCGGCGCCCTGGGGCATGGCCTGTGGGCATTCCTGCGCACCTGGCTGATACGCGGGAGCATCCTCGACGGCACGGAGGGCTTCGGCGTGGCACTGATGAACGGACAGGCCAGCTACTACAAGTACCTGAAGCTCTGGCACCTGCAGCGCCAGCCGGAACAGTCGCCGCGCTGACCCAGCGGCCGCCCCGGCGGCCCGCCCATTTCCTATCGCAGAACCTCATGAGAACTGGCATCTCCTGCAACCGCTTCGGCCGAGGCGGTGGCTTCGAACGCTACGCCATGGATCTCGTGCGCGGCATGATCGCGCGCGGCGAGCGGCCGGCGGTATTTGCGCGCCGGTTCGACCGGGGCCTGCCGGAACTTGCCGCTATCGACGCACACGCGGTCCACGTGCGCTGGCTGCCGGGCAAGATGCGCGATTACGTGTTTTCCTGGAGCATGCGCCACGCCCACCGGCATTGCGACGTGCTGATCGGCTGCAATCGCGTGGTCGGCGCCGACCTTGCCATCTGCGGCGGAACGCACCGCGGCTACCTGCTAGCGGCGCAGCGCCACGCGACGTTCTGGGACCGGCGCCAGATCGCGCTGGAAAGCCGGCACTACGCTGCCGCGCGCCACGTGGTTGCCCACTCACGGCTGATGGCGCAGGAACTCAGGACGCTTTACGGTGTGCCGGAATCAAAGCTCTCGCTGCTGTATCCGCCGGTGGACTGCACGCGCTTCGGCACAGTGGACGCTGCGCACCGCGCCCGCTTGCGCGCCGCCTTTGGCTTCGGCGACGCGCCGGTCTTCCTGTTTCCTTCCTCGGATCATCGCCGCAAGGGGCTGCCGCTGCTGGAGCGGGCACTGGCGGCGAGCAACAGCGGCGCCATCATCGCCGTGGCCGGCCGCCCGGTGGGCGAAGCCCTGCCCGGTGTGCGCGAACTGGGTTACTGCGACAACATGGCCGACCTGTATCGCGCCGCGGACTACACCGTGCTGGCTTCGAACTATGAGCCGTTCGGGCTGGTGGGAGTCGAGTCGGTGCTGTGTGGCACCCCGGTGATCATGGCGGACAACATCGCCTGCCTGGAGGTGATCGCACCGGAGGCGGCGCTGACCTTCTCGCGCCAGGACGTCGCACAGTGCGCTAGCGCCATGGCGAAGGCAGCGGCGCTGGCCAGGACCGGCAATGCCCGGATCGCGGCCCCGCTGCAAGCCCTGTGCTACAACCCCGAGCCGGCCGCACACCTCGACGCGCTGCTGGCCCTGGCCGGCACCAGTCAGCACGCCTGAGCCGCACGGGCTGGCGGGTGCCGGTTCAGGCGGCGCCCTGCCTGCGGCGATTGGCGATGATGCCCAGCAATGTGGCCGTCGTTAGCGCATAGAACGCGGTATTCATCACCAGCGAGAAGACATCGATGGTCAGGCCATAGATGATCGTGCCGAACACCAGCACCAGACCCATGGTCGCGGCATTGGCCGTATCGGGATCACGGGAATGGCGATGACTCCAGAAGTAGCAGGCCGACCCCACATAGAGCAGCAACAGGGCGGCAAGGCCGACCAGGCCCATCTGCGCCAGCGTCGAGAAGATTTCGTTGTGCGAATGCGGATGGATGATTTCCTGCGAAGCCCGCCCCTGCCCGGCCATCTCTTCCAGGCTGCCCTTCAGGCGGCCCTTGCCGACCCCAAGCACCGGATGCTCCTGGAACAGCTCCCACGATGCGCGCCACAGTTGCATACGCAGGCCAATCGAGTTGTTCTCATCGCCCACAGCCATGCGGTGGAAATCGGAGACTGCGGCATGAAACCGCTCCTGCACCACCGTTGTGTTCGCCAGGCCCGACAAGCACAGCGCCACCAGCAGCACGCTGGCAATGCGCCAGACCGGCGTTGGCCTGTGCACCCGGCTGAAGCGCCCGGCGAACAGCCACAACATCACCGGCGCGGCGATCCAGGAACCACGGCTCTCCGAAGCGTATGAGGCATAGCATCCCGCCAGCAAGCCGGCCAGGCGCAGCACCCACTCCCAGCGGGGCCGCGGCGTGCCGTCGCCCAGCGAGATAACGCCCATGAAGCCCAGCGCCAGGGCAGTGCCGCCGAACGGGATAGGGTTGGTGAAGGGGTTGCCGGCCCGACCCGATATCACCCAATCATCCGGGGCAACCATGCTGACCACGGACCAGGCCGCCGCGCCGAAGGCGCCGGCGACGAAGCCCCACTGCACCGGCCGAAGGTCCCGGGCGGGCACGGCGGCGAGCAGCGCGAAGATCGGGGCGACGAACAGCAGCCGCGACGGGGCATCAAGGGCAGGACCGATGAAGGTACCGCTGATCGCCTGCTGCAGCACGATGACGAGTGGATACGCCGACATCGCGGCGACATACCATTTGTATTCAGCGAGCGTGGCCGCGGCCTGGCGCCGGTTGGAGGCATCGGACAACCAGACCAGTGCGGCGGCCATTGCCAGGAAATAGCAGTAGCCGGTCCCGCCCTGATACGTCAGGATAAGACCGGGAGAAAGCGCGGCAGACACAGCGGCCACGCGGACGGCGTACAGATTCAATTGCATTCAGGAAACTCTTACGCGGCAACGACAGCCACTGGCGAACTGATACACAGAGTTACGTTTGGGCTGGCCATGTGCACTGACCGCTACCGGTGCCGCGCCGCGACATGCACCGGAGGCCTGGCAACATTGGCGATGGCCCTGGCTGACTTTGACTTTTTGCATTATACCGGCCCACCGACCCCGCCCTGCCGCCGGCCGGAGGGGATCGGCATAGCCCACGTGGTATCGTTCTGCCTGGCTTAACACCGGGATATCCCATGAGTCTTGCCCGCGAGGAAGCGGGGCACGCCGCACCGCTTGCCAAAGCGGTCCTTCCGCCGGTCTCGCTCCTGCTGATCACTTACAACCAGGAAGCGTTCATCGCGCACGCCATCCGCGGCGCACTGGCACAGGACTATCCGGACCTGGAGATCTTGATCTCCGACGACGCGTCTACGGACACCACCTTTGCCGCGGCCCGGCAGGCCCTGGAAGGCTACGAGGGACCTCACAAAGTGACGCTGCTGCGCAATCCCGAGAATCTTGGCATCAGCGCCCATCTCAGCAAGCTGGTCGCTCAGTCCCATGGCGAGCTGATCTTCGTGGCGGCGGGCGACGATTTCTCGCTACCGACCCGCTGCAGCGAGGTGGTCCGGGCATGGCAGGCACACGGCGGCAAGCCGGATCTGATCGTCACGGACCTCGTCGACATGGCCCACGATGGGACCTTGCACGGCGACATCCGGCACAGCGACCTCGAGCCCTATGTCTCGTTCGAATACTGGGCGGCCCACCCTCCGCACGTCATCGGCGCGTCACATACCTGGACTCGGCGCATGTTCGAACGCTTTGGGCCGATCGCGCCCGGCATGATGTCCGAGGACCAGATCACCACGCTGCGCGCATCGCTGATGGGGGGTGCGCTGAACGTGCGCCGCCCGCTGGTGCATTACCGGCGCGGCGGCACGTCAGGCAAACGCAAGTGGCGTACGCCGGCCGACTTCGTGCAGCGCATTCGCTTCACCAATCGGAGTTCACTGGCGGAAACGCTGCAATTCATCGCGGATGCCGAACGGGCTGGCTGTGGCAATGCCATGCGCGAACTGAAGGCACGCAAGCTGGCGCGCGAGCAATACACCGCGGACATCTTCTCGGCACCGGACAATGTGGCGCGGCTGAAAGTGCTGTTTGGCGCGCGCCGGGTCACGCTGGGCCACCGGCTGCGCATGTTCCTGTACGCGGCCGTGCCGTCGGCCTACGCGCCTTTCTACTTCCTGGGCAACCTGTTCCGGCGCGGCTAAAGGACAGGGCCGCACGGGTGGCTCCCCGCCGCCCGATCACTCATACACCGTATTCACGCTCTCCGCCGACAGCGCCTGGCGCAGCGCGCCCAGCGCCTCGTCGGACGGCACCACCTGCCACTCCGGCCCCAGCACGGCTTCGCACGACGCGGTCCGGGCCTGGTAGCCGATCCGCACCGGCAGACCCTGGGCACCCGTGGCGCGTGCCAGGTGCGGCATCAGCAGTTCGCGCAGCAACCCGGTCGAAGAATTGCCGTTCATCGCCAGCCGCACCGCCGTCGCAAAGCGGATCCGTGCCGCGGTCAGGTCCATCACCGACTCCGCGGTAAAGCGCACGCCGCCGGTAAAGGTATCGTGCCGCGCATTGCCGGTGGCGATCAGCAGTTCATCCTCGCGGAACATCTGCCGGTTGGCGTCGAAGACCTCGTTGAACACCGTCATCTCGACCAGGCCGGTGCCGTCGTCCAGCGTCACGATCAGCATCTTGCCGCGCTGGGTCATCTGGGTGCGGATGCCGGAGATCACGCCGGCGATGGTCTTGCCGCGCACGTCGCGGCCGAAGCCGCCGCCGTTGCCCTGCACTTCCTTTTCCAGCGAGGCCAGCGTGCCCTTGTTGAAGCGGCGCACCTCGTCGCGATAGGCGTCGAACAGGTGGCCGGAGAAGTAGTAGCCGAGCGCCTGCTTTTCTTCCTGCAGCGTGCGCTTGGGGCTCCAGCGCGGTTCGTCGAGCAGTTCTGGGCGGTGCGCTTCGCCGGCATCGCCCATCAGGTCGAACAGCGAGACCTGGTTGGCGGACTCGGCCTTCTGCTCCGCGGCCTCCATGGCGATCGGCACCGAGGCCAGCAGCTGGGCGCGGTTGTCGTTCAGGCTGTCGAAGGCGCCGGCGCGGATCAGCGCTTCCATGGTGCGGCGGTTGACCTGGCGGCGGTCGACGCGCTCGCAGAAGTCGAACAGGTCCTTGAACGCCCCGCCCTCTTCGCGCGCGCGCAGGATGTCTTCGATCGCGCCCTGCCCGCTGCCCTTGATGCCGCCCAGGCCATAGCGGATGGTCTTGGGGTCGGTCGGCGCGAAGCGGTACTCGCTGGCGTTGACGTCAGGCGGCAGCACCGCGATCTTGTTGAGCTTGCAGTCCTCGTAGAGGATCTTGACCTTGTCGGTGTCGTCCATGGCCAGCGACATGTTGGCTGCCATGAATTCGGCCGGATGGTGGGCCTTGAGCCAGGCGGTGTAGTACGCCAGCAGCGCATACGCGGCCGCGTGCGACTTGTTGAAGCCGTAGCCCGCGAACTTCTCCATCAGGTCGAAAATGTCGTCGGCCTGCTGCGCGTTGAGGCCGTTCTTGTCCGCCCCCTCGCGGAACATGACGCGATGCTGCGCCATCTCCTCGGGCTTCTTCTTGCCCATCGCGCGGCGCAGCAGGTCGGCGCCGCCAAGCGAGTAGCCGCCGATGATCTGCGCCATCTGCATCACCTGCTCCTGGTAGACCATGATGCCGTAGGTCTCTTTCAGGACGGGTTCGACGCGCGGATCGGGATACTCCACCTTCTCGCGGCCGTGCTTGCGCGCGCAGAAGCTGGGGATCAGGTCCATCGGGCCCGGGCGGTAGAGCGCCACCAGCGCGATGATGTCCTCGAAGCGGTCAGGCTTGGCGTCCTTCAGCATGCCCTGCATGCCGCGGCTTTCCAGCTGGAACACGGCGACCGTGTTGGCGGTCTTGAGGATGTCGAAGGCGGGGCCGTCGTCGAGCGGGATCTGGCTGCAGTTCCAGTCGGCCTTGCTCGGGTCGAGGCGGCGGATATAGCGCTCGGCCCAGTCCAGGATGGTGAGCGTGGTCAGGCCCAGGAAGTCGAACTTGACCAGGCCGGCGGCCTCGACGTCGTCCTTGTCGTACTGGCTGACGACGCCGCTCATGCCGTCGTTCTGCGCGCCCTGCGTGTACAGCGGGCAGAAATCGGTCAGCCTGCCGGGCGCGATCAGCACGCCGCCGGCGTGCATGCCGACGTTGCGCGTCATGCCTTCGACGCGCTGCGCCAGCTCCAGCAGCTGGCGCACTTCTTCCTCGTTGTTCTCGCGCTCGGTCAGTAGCGGCTCTTCTTTCTTCGCTTCCTCGATGGTGACCAGCTTGCCCGGCTTGAACGGGATCAGCTTGGCGATGCCGTCGACAAAGCCATAGCCCAGGTCGAGCACGCGGCCCACGTCGCGCACCGCGGCCTTGGCGGCCATGGTGCCGAAGGTGGCGATCTGCGACACCGCGTCCTTGCCGTACTTCTCCTTCACGTACGTGATCACGCGATCGCGGCCGTGCTGGCAGAAGTCGATATCGAAGTCGGGCATCGATACCCGTTCCGGGTTCAGGAAACGCTCGAACAGCAGCGCGTACTTGAGCGGATCGAGGTCGGTAATGCCCAGCGCATACGCGACCAGCGAACCGGCACCGGAACCCCGGCCGGGCCCGACCGGCACGCCGTTGTTCTTGGCCCAGTTGATAAAGTCCGCCACGATCAGGAAGTAGCCGGGAAAGCCCATCTTGATGATGGTGCCGGTCTCGAACTCCAGCCGTGCGTAATATTCCGGGCGCTTCGCTTCGCGTACCGCTTCGTCCGGAAACAGCACCGCCATGCGCTTCTCGAGGCCGTCCTTGGCCATGAAGACGAGGTAGTCGTCCAGCGACATGCCGTCCGGCGTCGGGAACAGCGGCAGGCGCGGCTTGCCCAGTTCCAGCGTCAGGTTGCAGCGGCGCGCGATCTCGACCGCGTTCTCCAGCGCCGAGGGGATATCCGCGAACAGCGCGCACATCTCGTCCTGGGTCTTGAAGTACTGGTCGGTGGTAAAGCGCCGCGTGCGGCGCGGGTTGGCCAGCAGCTCGCCCTCGGCGATACACACGCGCGCCTCGTGCGCGGTGTAGTCGTCCGGCGTCATGAACTGCACCGGATGCGTGGCGACCACCGGCAACTGCAGTTCGGCCGCCAGTTGCACGGCCTGCTGCACGTAGGCATCGGTGCCGGCATGGCCGGCGCGCTGCAGTTCGATATAGAAGCGCTGCGCGAACACCGATGCCCAATGCTGCGCGGCACGGCGCGCGCCGTCGGCATTGCCGTTGGCCAGCGCCATGCCGATATCGCCGCCCATTGCGCCGGACAGCGCGATCAGGCCGGTGGCGAGCGGCATGTCGTCTTCGCCCGGCTCCAGGAACCACGACGGATCGATCTCGGCGCGGCCGCGGTGCTGGTTGCCCAGCCACGCGCGCGACAGCAGCATGCACAGGTTCAGATAGCCGCGCCGGTCCTGCACTAGCAGCAGCAGGCGTGCGGGCTTGTCGCGGTCTTCGGCATTGGTCAGCCAGACATCGGCCCCGACCACCGGCTTCACGCCCTTGCCGCGCGCTTCCTTGTAATAGCGGATCAGCCCGAAGGCGTTGGCAAGATCCGTCAGGGCGAGCGCGCCCATGCCATCGGCGGCGGCGGCCTTGACGGCGTCGTCGAGGCGGACGATGCCGTCCACGACGGAGTATTCGGAATGCAGGCGGAGGTGGACGAAGCGGGGTGCGGACATGGGCGACATTGTACCGGCTCGACCCGCCTGCCGGCCTCCAATATTGCGTGCAGGCGACGCGTGCCGGCCGCTGCGCAAAGCTGATCGGGGTGCTTGGGAATGAGCGGCAGAAGCGCCCGCTCGCGTTATAATTTCGCCTTTCCTATCAGGCAGTTATCGCAAGCCGCCAACGCCCTTCCCGCCCTCCCGGGTGCGGCCGTGCAGGCGCCGTCCCTCATGCAGATCGTAAATATTTCCGCTTACAAGTTCGTCTCGCTGGACGACATCGAGACCCTGCGCCCGGCCATGCGCGAGCGCTGCGAAGCGGCCGGCCTGAAAGGCACGATCCTGCTCGCGCCCGAGGGCATCAACATGTTCCTGGCCGGCCCGCGCGAAGCCATCGACGGCTTCATGGTGTGGCTGCATGCCGACGCGCGCTTCGCCGATATCGCGCCCAAGGAAAGCCTGTCGGAGAACCAGCCCTTCAAGCGCATGCTGGTGCGTGCCAAGAAGGAGATCATCACCATGAAGATGCCGCTGATCCGCCCCGAAGACGGCCGCGCGCCGTCGGTGCGGCCGGTGGACCTGAAGCGCTGGCTGGACCAGGGGCATGACGACGAAGGCCGCCCGGTGGTGATGCTCGATACGCGCAATGACTTCGAGGTGGCGGTCGGCACCTTCGCCGATGCGGTCGAGTACGACATCGCCAAGTTCAGCGAATTCCCCGAGGCTGTCGCCGCGCACAAGGCAGAGCTGGAAGGCAAGACCGTGGTGTCGTTCTGCACCGGCGGCATCCGCTGCGAGAAGGCGGCGATCCACATGCAGGAAGTCGGCGTCGAGCGCGTATACCAGCTCGAGGGTGGCATCCTGAAGTATTTCGAGGAAGTCGGCGGCAGCCACTATCGCGGCGACTGCTTCGTCTTCGACTACCGCACCGCGCTAAACCCGAACCTGGAGCCCGCCGGACCCAAGCAGTGCTTCGCCTGCCGTGCCGTGGTCACGCCGGAAGAACAGCAGAGCCCGCACTACGTGATCGGCAAGAGCTGCCCGCACTGCATCGGCACGAAACAGGCCGCAGCCTGACAGAACGCCGGCGGCGGCCGCTCAGGCCGCCAGCAGGTGGTAGAGATTGCGCAGCATGCCCGCGGTGGCGCCCCAGATAAAGCGGTGGCCGCCGCTCTCGCGCGGATAGGGCATGGCGTAGAACAGGCGTTCGCCGTCGACCCAGCGGAACAGGCGCCGCTCATGGTGTAACGGGTTCATCAGGAAGGCGAGCGGCACTTCGAAGACATCGGCCACTTCCGAGGCATCCGGGCGCAGCGTGAATCCATCGCGCACCAGGCCGACCACCGGACTGACGTGGAATCCCGTGCCAGTGATGTAGTCAGGCAGTGCGCCCAGCACTTCCACGTAGTCGCGCGCCAGACCCACCTCTTCTTCCGTTTCACGCAGCGCCGTGTCGATACGGTTCTTGTCCCACTGCTCCTGCCTGCCGCCCGGGAAGCTGATCTGCCCCGCATGCGCACTCAGGTTGGCATTGCGCTGGGTCAGCAGCACGGTCAGGCCATCGCGGCGTTCCACCAGCGGCACCAGCACGGCGGCATCGCGCAGGCCGCGGCTGCGGTCGTAGACGCGCGATTCGTCGGTCAGCTCCGGCGCCCAGGCCGGCGGCACCTCGAAGCGGTGGCGGATGAAGTCGACCTGCAGGCGCGGCTCGCTCAATGGCGCATTGCGCAGGTCGGTGTCGACGACGGGAAGGGATTCGGGATCGAAGGCGGGACGCATAGCAACCGCAAGTATGACAGAAGCGCGCGATTCGGCGCCGCAGCAAAATCGGATGTTGCCCGAACGCCAATGCAGCATGCAAAAAGGGCACCCATGGGGTGCCCTTCCTGGGGAAACGCTGGCCGGGTCGCCCCGGCCGGCATGTCCGGCTTACTCCGCAGCCTTGGCAGCGGCGGCAGCCTTCGACACCAGCTTTTCCTTGATACGTGCGGACTTGCCCGAACGCTGGCGCAGGTAGTACAGCTTCGCGCGACGCACGTCGCCGCGACGCTTCACTTCGATGGCAGCGATCAGCGGCGAGTACAGCTGGAACGTACGTTCCACGCCTTCACCCGACGAGATCTTGCGCACGATGAAGGACGAGTTCAGGCCGCGGTTACGCTTGGCGATCACTACGCCTTCGTAGGCCTGCACGCGCTTGCGGTTACCTTCCACCACGTTCACGCTGACGATCACGGTGTCGCCGGGTGCGAATGCGGGGATGGTCTTGTTCGCGGTCAGACGCGCGATCTCTTCCTTCTCGATCTGCTCGATGAGGTTCATCGTTTTTTCTCCGTTACCATCGTGCCGGCGTTGTATGCCCCAGGCATGTCCCGGGCCCCGGCAGAGGATGGGGTTTTACCTGGCGGGAGTTGCCTCCCGCCCTTCCTTCGCCGCCCATTCCGACAAGAATTTCTCGTCGGCGCGGGACAGCAAACCTTGTTCGCGAGCCGCCTCGATCAGGTCGGGGCGCTTTCTCGCGGTATTGGCCAGCGCCTGCTGGCGCCGCCATTTCTCGATCTCGGCGTGATGGCCCCCGAGCAATATCTCGGGCACCCGCACGCCTTCATATTCTTCCGGCCGCGTGTAGTGCGGACAATCCAGCAGGCCGTTGACGAAGCTGTCCTGCACCGCGGACTGCGCGTCGCCCAGCACGCCGGGCAGGTGGCGCACCACCGCGTCGATCAGCGCCATCGCCGGCAGTTCACCGCCTGACAGCACGAAGTCGCCGAGGCTGATTTCCTCGTCCACGCGGCGGTCGATCAGCCGCTGGTCGATGGCCTCATAGCGGCCGCACAGCAGGACCAGGCCCGGCCGTTCGGCCAGTTCCATCACCTTGGCGTGCGACAGCGTCTTGCCTTGCGGCGACATCAGCACCACGTGCGGCTGCGGCACGCCGGCCTGCGCCTGCGCTGCCACTGCGGCATCGATCGCATCGTCCAGCGGCTTGGCCAGCATCACCATGCCGGGGCCGCCGCCATAGGGGCGATCGTCGATGGTGCGGTAATTGTCGACCGTGAAATCGCGTGGATTCCAGCTGCGCAACGCATACCGCTGTTGCTTGGCTGCCCGGCTGGTAATGCCCCAGTCGGTCAGCGCGCGGAACATCTCGGGAAACAGCGTGATCACATCGAACTGCATCCGCTCTCCCCTCCTGGGCACAATGCCGGGCCTGGCCCCGGGCTCAGTAATCGAGTCCCCAGTCCACCACGATGCGCTTGCCGGCGGTATCGACCGTGCGCAGGAACGCATCGACAAACGGGATCAGCCGTTCGCCGGCCTTGCCGTCCGGCAGCGCGTACGCGACCTGCAGGATCTGGTGGGCACCGTTATCGATCAGGCCGGATACTTCGCCCAGCAACTCGCCTTGCTCGTTGCTGACGCTGCAGCCGATCAGGTCGACCCAGTAAAACTCATCTTCTTCCGGCGCCGGAAAATCCGCACGCCGGATCCACACGCGACGGCCCCGGAGCGCTTCCGCAAGATTGCGGTCGGCAACGCCGGCGGCATTCGCCACCACCGTACCGCTGTGCTCGCGCGACTGCGCGATCTTCACGCAGACCGGCTGGGCCTGCTGCGCCCCGGCGGCAACCAGCCCCGCCTGCGGCGGCGCCAGCAACCACCAGCGACGCGCATGCAGCAGGGCGGATGCGTCATTGGCATGCGGCTGGACCTTGATCCAGCCACGGATGCCGTAGGCCGCGCCGACATAGCCGACTTCCACCAGGTCTTCCGGCAGGGCGTCGGCATACAGCAGCGCCGTGGGCATCTTGGGGGCCTTGGGGGCCTCACCCTGCGGGCCCTGCGGCCGGTTCAGCGGCCGCTGCTTGCGTTCAGTCACGTGCGCAACGAAGAACGTGCCCTTGCGGGCACGCTATAGTTCGCTCAGTCCGATGGACCGGCGGCAATCAGGCAGCAGCCTTGGTGCCTTGCTTGACCAGGCGGGCAACGGTCGGCGACAGCTGGGCGCCAACGCCTTGCCAGTAGGCCAGGCGGTCTTGCGCCAGGCGCAGGCCTTCTTCGCCTTCCGAAGCCAGCGGGTTGTAGAAGCCAACGCGCTCGATGAAACGGCCATCGCGACGGTTGCGCGAATCGGTAGCGACGATGTTGAAGAACGGGCGCTTCTTGCTGCCGCCGCGAGCCAGACGGATAACGACCATGGGATGATTCCTCAGAAAACGGGTGTCCGGGTGTTCAAACGAACACGAAACGCAAGAGTATAGCCCAGTTTCCGAGGCCAAACAAACACTTAGGTGATTGACGTGCCGGTGCCGTGCAGGCATCGTGGCAAAAACCGCGACGGGAGGCCTGCCATGCGTCCGCATCTGCACTTCTTGCTTCGTACTGCAAGGCGGTCCGCCCTGCTCGCCGTGGTTCTGCTGGCAGGCAGCGCGGCGGCGGCGCTGCCGCTCGAGCAGATCAAGCTGCCGGCCGGCTTCCGCATCGACGTGTTAACGCAGGAGGTGCCGGGCGCGCGCGCCATGGCGCTGTCGCCGTCGGGCACGCTCTTCGTGGGTTCGTTGCGCGAGGGCAAGGTCTACGCGGTCACCGACGCGCTCGGCGGCCGACCGCGCGTGCGCACTGTTGCCAGCGGGCTGCGCATGCCGGCCGGGGTGGCGCTGCGCGATGGCAGCCTGTACGCCTCGTCGGTGTCCAGGATCGTGCGCGTCGACAATATCGAAGCGCGGCTGGACAACCCGCCGGCACCGGTGGTGGTAAGCGACCGCTTTCCGTCAGACGATCACCACGGCTGGAAATTCATCGCCTTCGGGCCGGACGGCTACCTGTACGTCCCGGTCGGCGCGCCCTGCAATATCTGCGCGCCCGACGAGAACCGCTACGCCAACATCATGAAGATGAAGCCCGATGGTAGCGACCTGCAGGTGGCGGCCCGCGGGGTGCGCAATACCGTCGGCTTCGACTGGCACCCGGCCACGCGCGAGCTGTGGTTCACCGACAACGGCCGCGACCGCATGGGCGACGATGTTCCCGACGACGAGCTGAACCGCGCGACGGCGAACAACCAGCATTTCGGCTATCCGTATTGCCACGCCGGCAACGTCGCCGACCCGGAATACGGCAGCAAGCGCCCCTGCTCGGAATTTGTCCCGCCGGTGGCGCGGCTGGGCGCGCACGTGGCCGCGCTCGGCATGCGCTTCTATACCGGCAGCCAGTTTCCGGCGGCATACCGTAACAATGTCTTCATTGCCGAGCATGGCAGCTGGGACCGTAGCCAGCCATCCGGCTACCGCGTGGTGCGCGTGGTGCTGGACGAGTCCGGCAAGGCCGTCCGGCAGGAGGTGTTTGCCCAGGGCTGGCTGCGCGGCAGGCCGTGGGGCCGCCCGGTCGACGTGCTCGTCGCCCCTGACGGCTCGCTGCTGGTCAGCGACGACCTGGCTGGCGCGATCTACCGGATCCGCTACGCACCGTAGCTGGAGACGGCACAAGCGCAGCCCGCAAAGAGCCGCCAAAACACCAGGAATGGCAAGGCCATGTGTCCGAAACAATCCGTTACACCGGTAACTCGCTTGGCATAGCGCGACCTGATGGCCGATGCGTACCATGAACCCATCTTCCAACAGCAACTTAGCGCGACAGGAACCTGGGAATCCGCATGATCACCCGCTCTCTCCTGCGCGACCTGGTGGCTGGCATCCTGGTGGCCTCGGGCCTGGTCGGCGCGGTAGCCGCCAGTCATGCCCAGGTCGCGTTCTGGCAACAAAGCCGTGCTGATGCCCGGCCGGTGCGGCTGCAGGCTGGCGATGGCTGGCAGGTCGCCAGCGTGCGCGCCGAAAGCCGCGACCACGTACAGGCGCAGATCGACCGCATGGAAGCTCGCGCCCGCGCAGACGACCGCCTGAGTGGCCGCCGCGCCGCCGCCATGCAGGGCGCTCGCGACGACAACCGTGTGCGCGCCCAGGATCAGCGCAGCAACCCTTCCGACGCCCGCAACGACTCGCGCCCCACCAGCGTCGGTCCCGGCTGGCAGGCACACGGCCGCGACAACGGCGGACGCTGAATCCCCATGCGGCTGGCGCTCGCGTGGCGCCGGCGCCCTGGGAAGCGCGCCGAGGAACTCGCTGCGGAACTCGCCCCGCGCCCCCATTGTCTTTATCTGAGTGTGTGCCCCACTTTCCGGGTGCCACACACAGGCTGCCGCCCGGCGCTGCCCGGGGCTCACAGCGTGCCGTCCAGTGCAGACGGCAATCGAACTGACCTGCCTCTGCCCGACACCTCCTGTCGGACCCGATCACGACAGCTCGGGCGCAGCCTCCAGAATGACAATAATTCCGTGAGGTTTGTCATGTCACCCCTTCTAAGCGACCTGGTCGAACACGCCGGCCAGTTATCGCTGTCCGTCCTGTTCATGGGTATCCTTACCCTGGTCCTTTACGGCGAAACGCATATCAGCGAACACGCCGCCACCTTTATCAAGAGCCTGCTTACGGGCGGCTGGCATTAGCGTCGCCCTGCGCGTCTGCTGATGCACTTCCACTCCCTGGCCGTAACCGCCGGCGTACAATGACTGCCGGCTGGCACGCGTGTGCCGCCGTTTTTCCCGAACCGCCACGCACGCCCCTACGCCATGCCTGCCGCCACGCCAGCCAGTCCCGCAACCACTCGCGCCACCACCCCGGCACGCGGCAAGTCCAAGCTGCTGACGGTCGCGCTGGCGTTCCTGTTCGGCAGCCTCGGGGCGCACCGCTTCTACCTGGGCGGGCTGCGCGACGTGTACGGCTGGGTTCACCTGCTGGGGCTGCTGGCCGGCGTCGTCGGCATTGCCTCGATGGCGACCGATGCCGGGACGCCCGCGCTCAACTGGACGTTCGCCGTTGCCGGCGGAGTCTCGGTCATCAGCGCCTTCCTTGGCGCCATCGTCTATGGCCTGCGCCCGGACGACAAGTGGGACGCGCGCTTCAATCCCCATGGCAAGCCCACGCGCTCCGGGTGGCCGGTCGTGATCCTGGTGATCCTGTCGCTGCTGATCGGCACCGGCCTGCTGATGGCGGGGCTGGCCATCAGCTTCCAGACCTTCTTCGAATCGCAGGTCGAGGCGGCGCGCGAGCTGTCGCAATAGCCGCGCCGGCGGCATTCACTGCGACCTGATCGACCACGTACGCGGCAACCTGCGGGCGGATGATGGCAGGTGATCCGCGATGCCCACCCTGCCGGCATTCGCTTGAGCACCGCGGCGGGCGCCAAAAGCTGCCTGCATTTGCGCGTGGTCAATGCGGCCGCAATCGGCAATTCCCCTTTCGCGCAAATCGCCCATACTGGAAAGACCGTCCGATCCTGGCGGCGACATGCGCGGCAGAGCGTGGCTCTGGCGGCGCAAAGGAGCACCAATCGACATGCCAACGTATGACGAAGGACGCCTGGCAGCCATCGCCGTCAGGCTGGCGCTGTCCTCCGGACTGCCGCCATCGAGCGCGAAGGCCGCGCTGGACCTGGCCAGCCGCATGATCGGCGACCAGCAGGCCACTGAAGCAGCTCAGAACAAGGAGCCTTGCGGATCGTCCTTGCCGCGTGGTCCCGCGGGCGGCCGGAATCGCGAAGTATCCAGTTCGAACCGGTTATAGCGGAAGCCGAGCCGGTCGGCGGCCTTGTAGAAGCGCTGACGTAGCAAGTCCGCCCACACGCCCGTGCCCCGCATGCGCGTGGCAAAGCTGGCATCGTAGGCTTTGCCTTCGCGCATGTCGCGAACGCGGTTCATGACCCGCTCGGCGCGATCGGGGAAATGCGCCAGCAGCCATTCCTCGAACAGCGGCCGCACCTCCCAGGGCAGCCGCAGCACGATGTAGTTCGCATAGACGGCGCCCGCCTCTCGCGCCGCTTCCAGCACACGCTCAAGGTCAGGCTCGGTGATGAACGGGATCACCGGGGCAATGCTTACGCCTACCGGAATGCCGGCGTCGGTCAGCGTGCGGATGGTACGCAGTCGGCGTGACGGCGTCGCCGCGCGTGGCTCGAGCGTGCGCGCGATGTCCGCATCCAGCGTGGTGATGGTGACCGCCGCCACCGCGAGCCGCTTGGCGGCCATCGGCGCCAGCAGGTCGATATCACGCTCGATCAGTGAAGACTTGGTGATCAGTGCGACCGGATGGTCGTGTTCGCTCAGCACCTCGAGGATGCCGCGGGTAATGCGCTGCTCGCGCTCGATCGGCTGGTAAGCGTCGGTGTTGACGCCCAGCGCGATGGTCTCGCAGCGGTACGAGGGCCGCGCCAGCGCCTCGCGCAGCTTCTCGGCAGCGTTGGACTTGGCGAACAGCCGGGTCTCGAAGTCGAGCCCCGGCGACAGCTCAAGGTAGGCGTGCGTGGGCCGCGCAAAGCAGTAGATGCAGCCGTGCTCGCAGCCGCGGTACGGGTTCAGCGACACGTCGAACGGGATATCCGGCGACGCGTTGCGGGTCAGGATCGTGCGCGCGCGTTCGATGCGTACCTGCGTACGCAGCGGCGGCAATGGCGCTTGCGGTGACGGAGTGGTGTTGGAGGCAGCCTCCGGATGCGCCTGCCCGACGGCAGTCGCCGGCTCTTCCATTGCCGGACTACCCCAGCCGTCGTCGAAGGTCTCGCGCTGGTCTCGCTCGAAACGTCCCTGCAGGTTGCTGACCGCGCCGCGTCCCTTGCGCGCGACGGGCGCCCGCGGGCCCGCCTGCGTATCGGCGGCGGCGGTGGACGTGTCTTTGAAGGGATTGGTGGGGCGCTTCATGATTGCCCGGCTTCGTTGGCCTGGCGTGGGTGGTCAGGTCGGCTGGCTCTTGTCCTCGACCGAGATTGCAAGCGTTTCCTTGATTTCTTCCATGACGACATAGCTTTTCGACTGCGCGGCACCGGGCAGTTGCAACAGGATGTCGCCCAGCAGCCGCCGGTATTCGCCGATCTCGCGGATGCGCGCTTTGATCAGGTAGTCGAAATCGCCCGACACGAGGTGACACTCCAGCACTTCCGGGATGCGCAGCACCTCGCGCCGGAACTGCTCGAACATATTGCCCGATTTGTTGCCGAGCGAGATCTCCACGAACACTAGCAGTGCACTGCCCAGCAGGGTCGGATTCAGCCGCGCGTAGTAGCCCATGATGACACCATCGCGCTCCAGGCGCTTGACCCGCTCGATGCACGGCGTGATGGTCAGGCCGACCGCCTCCGCCAGGTCTTTCATCGAGATCCTGCCGTCTGCCTGCAGCAGCGTCAGGATCCTGCGGTCGAGCCGGTCGAGCGTGCGTACGGGCTGGCGGCTGGTTCTCATTAGTTTTTCCTGTTTTACTGAGAAATTCGGTAACTATGACTGGATTGTATTCAATAGTATAGAGACAAATCCTTCTTCAACCTGAGATCGTAGTTGGGAGCCCCCGAAATGCGTGTTCTCGTACTTGGCAGTGGCGTCATCGGCGTCACCAGTGCGTGGTATCTGGCCAAGGCCGGTCATGAAGTGACCGTCGTCGATCGCGAAGCCGGACCCGCGCTGGGCACAAGCTTTGCCAACGCGGGGCAGATCTCCCCGGGCTACGCGTCGCCGTGGGCGGCGCCCGGCGTGCCGCTGAAGGCGATCAAGTGGATGTTCCAGGACCACGCTCCGCTGTCCATCCGTCCGGACGGCACGCTGTTCCAGCTGCAATGGATGTGGCAGATGCTGCTGAACTGCAGTGCCGAGCGCTATGCCGTGAACAAGGAGCGCATGGTGCGGCTGGCCGAATACAGCCGCGACTGCATCCGCGCATTGCGCGCGGAAACCGGCATCGCTTATGAAGGCCGCCAGCAAGGCACGCTGCAGGTGTTCCGCACCGACGAGCAGCTGCAAGGCGCGGCCAAGGACATCGCCGTGCTGGAAGAAGCCGGCGTGCCCTACCAGTTGCTTTCGCGCGAAGAACTCGCCGCGAGCGAACCGGCGCTGGCCGCTGTCAGCCACAAGCTGAGCGGCGGCCTGCGCCTTCCCAACGATGAAACCGGCGACTGCCAGTTGTTCACGACGCGGCTTTCGCAGATGGCCGAGCTGCTGGGCGTCAGGTTCCTGTACAACCGTTCGATCGACAGCCTGCTGACGCGGGGCGATGCCGTCACCGGCGCCATCGTCAACGGCGAGCCGATCTCCGCCGACCTGGTGGTCGTGGCGCTGGGCAGCTGGTCGACGCAGCTGGTGAAGCCGTTCCTGTCGGGCATGTCCAACCTGCCGGTGTACCCGCTCAAGGGCTTCTCGATCACGGTGCCGCTCAGCGACGCCTCGCGCAGCCCGGTGTCGACGGTGCTGGATGAAACCTACAAGGTCGCCATCACCCGCTTCGACGACCGCATCCGCGTCGGCGGCATGGCGCAGATCGTCGGCTATGACCGCAGCCTCGACCCGGCCAAGCGCCGCACGCTCGAACACGTGGTCACCGACCTGTTCCCCGGTGCCGGCGATGTCAGCCAGGCCACCTTCTGGACCGGCCTGCGCCCGATGACGCCGGACGGCACGCCGATCGTCGGCCCGACGCAGGTACGCGGCCTGTGGCTGAACACCGGACACGGCACGCTCGGCTGGACCATGGCCTGCGGCTCCGGCAAGCTGCTGTCGGACCTGGTCTCCGGGACTTCGCCGGCGATCCGTGCCGATGACCTGTCGGTGGGACGCTATCTCAAGCCCACGCGCCATCACCTGGCACCGCGGCCGGCGCATGCCTGACAACGGCGACACACAGGCAATACAAGGGCGGCCCTACAGGCCGCCCTTTTTGTTTGCTGATATCGCCTACCCCCGTAGCTATCAATAGACGCAAAAAAGCCGTTCGCGGGAGATCCCGGGAACGGCTCCTTTTGCGAACATGGCCGGCCGTATCATCCACCTCACGGCCGGCAAGCTGACGGCATCAGCCCAGCGCGGCCACCAGTTCCGGCACCACGGTATTCAGATCGCCCACCAAGCCGTAGTCGGCCACGGAGAAGATCGGGGCCTCGGCATCCTTGTTGATCGCGACGATCACCTTGGAGTCCTTCATGCCGGCCAGGTGCTGGATCGCGCCGGAGATACCGACGGCGATGTACAGCTGCGGCGCGACGATCTTGCCGGTCTGGCCGACCTGGTAGTCGTTCGGCACGAAGCCGGCGTCAACGGCGGCGCGCGAGGCACCCAGCGCGGCGCCCAGCTTGTCGGCCAGCGGCGTCAGCACCTTGGTGTAGTTCTCGCCCGAACCCACGCCACGGCCACCCGAGACGATGATCTTGGCGGCGGTCAGTTCCGGACGGTCGCTCTTGGCCACTTCGCGCGAAACGAACTGCGAAACGCCCGCGTCGGCCACAGCCGGCAGGGTCTCGACGGCGGCCGAGCCACCTTCGGCAGCGGCGGCGTCAAACGCGGTGCCGCGCACGGTGATCACCTTGATCTTGTCTTCCGACTTGACCGTGGCGATGGCGTTGCCGGCGTAGATCGGACGCTCGAAGGTGTCCGGGGCGTCGACCTTGGAGATTTCCGAGATCTGGGCCACGTCCAGCTTGGCGGCCACGCGCGGCAGGATGTTCTTGCCGTACGGGGTGGCCGGAGCCAGGATGTGCGAGTAGTCGTTGGCGATGGCCAGCGCCTGCTCGGCCACGTTTTCGGCCAGGCCGTCGCCGAAGTAGGCGGCGTCGGCCAGCAGGACCTTGGTCACGCCGGCGATCTTGGCGGCGGCGTCGGCCGCGGCCTTGGCGTTGGAACCGGCCACCAGCACGTGCACGTCGCCGCCGCATTGGGCTGCGGCGGTCACGGTGTTCAGCGTGGCGCCCTTGATCGATTGATTGTCGTGTTCAGCAATGACGAGTGCAGTCATGTTCTATCTCCCCGGCGATCAGATAACCTTGGCTTCGTTCTTCAGCTTCTGCACCAGCGTCGCGACGTCCGGCACCATCACACCAGCGCTGCGCTTGGCAGGCTCGACCACCTTCAGGGTCGACAGGCGCGGCTTCACGTCGACGCCGAGGTCTTCCGGCTTGACGGTATCCAGCGGCTTCTTCTTCGCCTTCATGATGTTCGGCAGCGTGACGTAGCGCGGCTCGTTCAGGCGCAGGTCGGTCGTCACCACGGCCGGCAGCTTCAGCGATAGCGTTTCCAGGCCGCCGTCGACTTCACGGGTCACCGACGCCTTGCCGTCGGCAACCACCACCTTCGAGGCGAACGTGGCTTGCGGCAGGCCGGCCAGCGCGGCCACCATCTGGCCGGTCTGGTTGGAGTCATCGTCGATCGCCTGCTTGCCCAGGATCACCAGCTGCGGCTGTTCCTTGTCGATCAGCGCCTTCAGCAGCTTGGCCACGGCCAGCGGTTGCAGGTCTTCGTTCGACTCCACCAGGATGCCGCGGTCGGCACCGATGGCCATCGCGGTGCGCAGGGTTTCCTGGCACTGCGTGACACCGCACGACACGGCGACGACTTCGGTGACGACGCCGGCTTCCTTCAGGCGCACGGCCTCTTCCACGGCGATTTCGTCGAACGGGTTCATGCTCATCTTGACGTTGGCCAGATCGACGCCCGTGCCGTCCGCCTTGACGCGGACCTTGACGTTGTAATCCACCACCCGCTTGACTGCGACGAGTACTTTCATGCGCTCACTCCACTGATAGCTGATAGTCAGAAATTTTGTTCGCTCGTCATTATAACCACCGGGTTGGCGGCTCTCCTGTTTTTCGAACGATCGTACTATTTTATCGGCAAAATGATGCCGGGCATAGCCCGGCATCCACCAGCCGTCAGGAGATTGTGCCGGAAACTGAGGCTTACACGCATCGTCTGATTGGACGGAAGCCTCAAAGTGACCGGTACATAACCGCGATTGCCAAGGATTACCAGGCGGTGATCACGGATTCCTTGAAGGTCGAATTCACGTATTGCTTGATTTCAGGCGAGTGGTACGCCTTCACCAGCTTGGCCACCCAGGGCTTGCCCTTGTCGGCCTCGCGGATCGCGATCAGGTTGGCGTACGGACCCTTCGGGCCTTCCATGGCGATCGCATCCTTGGTCGGCGACAGGCCGGCCGATTCCGCGTAGTTGCCGTTGATCGCGGCGGCATCCAGGTCATCCAGCGAGCGCGGCAGCTGCGCGGCGTCCAGCTCGACGATGCGGATCTTCTTCGGGTTCTCGGCGATGTCCAACGGGGTCGCCTTCAGGCCGGCGTTAGGCTTGAGCTTGATTACGCCCTTGCTCTGCAGCAGCAGCAGGCCGCGGCCGCCGTTGGTCGGATCATTGGGCACGCCCACGCGCGCGCCCTGCTTGAGCTGGTCGAGCGACTTGATCTTCTTGGAGTACACGCCCATCGGGAAGGTCACGGTGTAGGCGATGTGCGTGAACTTGTAGCCGCGGTCCTTGATCTGGGCTTCCAGGTAAGGCAGGTGCTGGTAGCTGTTGGCATCCAGGTCGCCGGCGGCCAGCGCGGCGTTGGGCTGGATGTAGTCGCTGAACTCGACTACCTGGATGTTCAGGCCGTCCTTGGCGGCGACCTTCTTCACCTGTTCCATGATCTGCGCGTGCGGGCCGCCGGTGACGCCGATCTTGATCGGTTTCTCCTGGGCGATCGCGCCGGTGGCCAGCGAGGCGCCGAGCGCGGCGCCGAGAATCCATTGCAGCAGGTTGCGACGTTGCATGATGTACGTTCCTATTTCTAGAAGTAGTTTGGTTCAGCGGTGGCTGATGCGCCGGACCAGCCAGTCGCCGAAGCTCTGCACGGCCTGCACGAAGATGATCAGGATCACCACCACCGCCACCATCACCTCGGTGATGTAGCGCTGGTAGCCATAGCGGATGCCCAGGTCGCCCAGGCCGCCGCCGCCGATCGCACCGGCCATGGCCGAGTAGCCGACCAGGCTGACGAAGGTGATGGTCAGGCCGGCGACGATGCCAGGCATGGCCTCCGGCAGCAGCACCTTCCACACGATCTGGCCGGTCGTCGCACCCATCGACTGGGCGGCCTCGACCAGGCCCTTGTCGACCTCGCGCAGCGCGCTTTCGACCAGGCGGGCAATAAAGGGAATCGCCGCGATGGTCAGCGGGACGATCGCTGCAGTGGTACCGATCGACGAACCCACGATAAAGCGCGTGAACGGGATCACCACCACCAGCAGGATGATGAACGGGATCGAACGCACCGCGTTGACCACCACGCCGATGGTGCGGTTGAACAGCGGGTGCGACAGCACGCCACCGCGATTGGTCAGGTGCAGCAGCACGCCCAGCGGCACGCCCAGCAGCGAGCCGACCACGCCGGAGATCGCCACCATCAGCAGGGTCTCGTTGAACGAGGTCAGGAACAGGTCAAACATTTCAGACCACATGCTCGAACTCCTCCACCACGACGCCTTGCGCCTGCAGGTATTCCATTGCTGCCTTCACGTCGGCCAGCTCGCCAGTGGCCATGATCGCCAGCGAGCCGAAGGCCTGGCCCTGGATCTCGTCGATGTGGCCGTGCAGGATGTTGAAATCCAGCCCGTAGCGGCGGATCGCCTGCGCCAGTACCGGCTGGTCGACGCCCTCGCCGGTGAAGGCGAGGCGGTAGACGTGGTCGCGGCCATTGCCGAGCCGGCTTTCGACGCGCTTGAGCACGCTCGCCGGCAGCTCCTGCGAAATGACATCGCCGATCATGGCGCGCGTGACGTCGTGCTGCGGACGCAGGAACACGTCGATCACGCGGCCCTGCTCGACCACCTGGCCGGCCTCGAGCACGGCGACGCGGTCGCACACCTGCTTGATGACCTCCATCTGGTGCGTGATCATCACGATGGTCAGGCCCAGTTCGCGATTGATCTGCCTGAGCAGTTCCAGGATGGAACGCGTGGTTTCCGGATCCAGCGCCGAAGTGGCTTCGTCCGACAGCAGCACCTTGGGCTTGCTCGCCAGCGCGCGCGCGATACCCACGCGCTGCTTCTGCCCGCCGCTGATCTGCGCCGGGTGGCGGTCCTTCAGCGCCGACAGGCCGACCAGCTCCAGCAGCGGCAGCACGGTTGCGGCGATTTCCGCCTTGGGCTTGCCCGCCAGTTCCAGCGGCAGCGCCACATTGTCATAGACGGTGCGCGACGACAGCAGGTTGAAATGCTGGAAGATCATGCCGATCTCGCGCCGGGCCAGGCGCAGCGCGCCGTTGTCCAGCGCGGTCAGGTCCTGGCCGTCGACGACGACGCGGCCGCTGCTGGGCCGGTTCAGCAGGTTGATGGCGCGAACCAGCGTGCTCTTGCCGGCGCCGCTGCGGCCGATGATGCCGAAGACTTCGCCCGCTGCAATCGACAGGCTGACGTCCCGCAATGCATGCACGTCGCCAGACGCGCCCGGGAAGCGCTGCGACAGTCCTTGCAGTTCGATCATGTAAAGGTGACCAAAAGAAAACGGCAACAGGCGAGTTTGTCTCGAGCGCTGTTGCCGCACTTATTTTTGTGAAGCCGGTATTTTATGCGATTCGCTTCATACCATAAACGAATTTTTATCGATGTCTTTATGCACACCCAGCATAAAGAACCACAATAAGTCGACTATTCGCCACGCCACGACGGCGTGCGCTTGTCGAGAAAGGCCTGCACGCCTTCCAGCGCCGAGTCATCCATCATGTTGCAGGCCATGGTCTGGCCGGCGAGCTGGTAGGCGGCCTCGATACCCATTTCAAGCTGGCGGTAGAACAGCCCCTTGCCGGCGGCGACGGCCGCTGCCGGCTTGGCGCAGATACTGGCGGCCAGCCGCGCCACCTCGTCGTCCAGTGCGGCGGCCGGCACCACGCGGTTGACCAGCCCGCGCTCGCGCGCGGTGGCGGCATCGATCATATCGCCGGTCAGCAGCATTTCCATGGCCTGCTTGCGGTGCAGGTTGCGAGACAGCGCCACGCCCGGCGTCGAGCAGAACAGGCCGAGGTTGACGCCGGACACCGCAAAACGCGCGTCGTCGGCGGCGACCGCGAGGTCGCACATCGCCACCAGCTGGCAGCCGGCCGCGGTGGCGATACCTTGTACCCGCGCAATCACTGGCTGCGGCATCTTCTGGATCGCCATCATCACGCGCGTGCAGCGGTCGAACAGGCGCCGGTAGTAGTCGTGCGACGGCGTCGCGCGCATCTCGCGCAGGTCATGGCCGGCGCAGAAGGCCTTGCCCGCACCGGCCAGCACCACCACGCGCACGGCGTCGTCGGCGGCTAGCCGGCGGAAGGTCTCGGCCAGCGCGTCCAGCAGGCCTTCGGACAAGGCGTTGAAGGCCTGGGGCCGGTTCATGGTCACCCGCACCACGCCGGCGGCATCGCGCGTTTCGGTCAGCAGCGGCGCGTCCACGCGCGCATCGTTCTCGGCCATGGCGGATGCCTCCTATCGTTCCAGCAGGACTTTCAGGTGGGCCAGCACGCTGCGGCCGAGCGCGCTCAGGTTATAGCCGCCTTCCAGGCAGCTGACGATACGCCCCTGCGCGTGCGTGCGCGCCACGTCGACAAGCTGGCCGGTGATCCACGCATAGTCCTGCTCCACCAGGCCCATCTGCCCGAGGTCATCCTCGCGGTGCGCGTCGAAGCCGGCCGAGATAAACAGCATCTGCGGGCGGAACTCGTGCAGGCGCGGCAGCCAGATGGTCTCGACCACCTCGCGCACGGCCATGCCGTTGGTGTAGGCCGGCAGCGGGATGTTTGCCATATTAGCCTCCAGGTGCTCGGTGCCGCTGTACGGGTAGAACGGGTGCTGGAAGAAACTGCACATGAGCACATGCTCGTCGCCGCGGAAAGCCGCCTCGGTGCCGTTGCCGTGGTGGACATCGAAATCGATGATGGCGACGCGCTCCAGCCCATGCGCCTGCAGCGCGTGGCGTGCGGCAATGGCCACGTTGTTGAAGAAGCAAAAGCCCATGGCGCGGTCCGGCTCGGCATGGTGGCCAGGCGGGCGCACGCAGCAGAAAGCGTTCTCGAACTCGCCCGAGATCACCGCATCGGTCGCTGCCACCGCGGCGCCGGCGGCCAGCTTGGCCGCGCTCAGGGTGTGGGCGTTCATCGATGTATCCGGGTCGATCGGGTAGTAGCCGCTGGCCGGGCTGGTGCTTTCCAGCGAATCGACATAGTCGGGCCGGTGCACGCGCTCGATCTGCTCGCGCGTGGCCGGCGTGGGCTCGCGGCGCTCCAGCAGCCCGTCCAGGCCGTGCGAAATCAGGTGATCCTCGATCGCCTGCAGGCGTTCCGGACACTCGGGATGAAAATGACCCATCTCGTGCCGCTGGAACTCGGGGTGCGTGTAATAGCCTGTCGGCATCTCTTATCGTCGCTCGGTTGTCTCCATTCGCTACGTTAGCACAGGGCGGGCCTTGCCACCCAATGCGCGTCCTCGCTGGCGAGCCCGGGTTAGCCGGTTCGCGCGCCGGGTCGCGCAAGCTGGCGCCGGGTTGCTGCAGTGGCATCCGCTATACTCGGTGCGACTTGCAAAGGACACCATGACCGACCCCCAGCGCTCACTGCGACGCCCCCTGCTGGGCGCCGCGCTTTCCGCTGCCGCACTCGGACTCTGCGGCCTCTCCCCCAGCCTTCTCGCCGCCGGCAAGCGCCGCGTCAGCGTGCGTGAAGAAGAAATCGAACCCGGCCGCTACCGCGACAACCCGCAAACCCGCGCCTTTATCGATGAAATGGTGGCGCGCCACAGCTTCGACCGCGGCGCGCTGCAGGACTGGTTCGGCCAGGCGGTCTATTCCTCGACCGTGGTGCGGCTGATCATGCCGCCCGCCACCACCGGGCGCAAAAGCTGGCGCGCGTACCGCTCGCGCTTTATCGAGCCGATCCGCATCAATGCCGGCGTGCGTTTCTGGCAGGACAACCGCGACACGCTGCGCCGCGCCGAGGCCGAATTCGGCGTGCCGGCATCGGTGATCGTCGGCATCATCGGCGTGGAGACCATTTATGGGCGCGACATGGGCACGTTCCGCGTGCTCGATTCGCTGTCGACGCTGGCCTTCGACTATCCCGACACGCCGAACCGCGCCGCGCGCTCCACGCTGTTCCGCAACCAGCTGGCCGACTACCTGCTGTGGTGCCGCGATACGCGCACCGATGTGTACTCGGTGCTGGGCTCATACGCCGGCGCGATCGGCATCCCGCAGTTCATGCCGACCAGCCTGCGCGAATACGCCGTCGACTACGACAACAATGGCCGCATCGACCTGCGCAACAGCCCGACCGATGCGATCGGCAGCGTGGCGCGTTTCCTGCAGCTGCATGGCTGGGAACCGGGCCGGCCGGTGGTATGGCGCATTGCCGGCGACAGCGGTAGCCTTGGCGTCGCCACCGCGGCCGCGGATGGCGAACCGTGGCCGACGCGCACGCTCAACCAGCTGACCCGCGCCGGCCTGCGCGTGGACGAGCCCATCGACACGGCGCGCGAAGGCGAGACCGGCGTGCTGGTGGTGGACCTGCCCACGCCGGACCAGCCGACCGAGTACCTGCTGGGCCTGCGCAACTTCTATGTGCTGACGCGCTACAACCGCAGCTTCTTCTACGCACTGGCGGTGTACCAGCTGGGCGAAGCGGTCAAGGCGGCAATGGGCTGAGCCACGCCTGACACCCAGACGCAAAAAAACCTCGCTTGCGCGAGGCTTTCTTGTCTGCGGCCGCCGCCCGGATCAGGCCCGGATCAGGCCCGGATCAGGCCGGGAGCAGGCGGGAACATCAGGCCGGAAACACGCCGGTCGACAGGTAGCGGTCGCCGCGATCGCACACCACGAAGACGATGGTGGCGTTCTCCACTTCCTCGGCGATCCGCAACGCCACGCACAATGCGCCGGCCGCCGAGATGCCGCAGAAGATACCCTCCTCAGCCGCCATGCGGCGTGCCATGTGCTCGGCATCGGCCTGGCTCACCGGCTCGGTGCGGTCGATATGCGCGGGATCATAGATCTTGGGCAGGTAGGCTTCCGGCCACTTGCGGATGCCCGGGATGCGCGAGCCTTCGGCCGGCTGGGCGCCAATGACCTGGATCGCCGGGTTCTGCTCCTTCAAATAGCGCGACACGCCGGTGATGGTGCCGGTCGTGCCCATCGCCGAAACAAAATGGGTGACACGCCCGTCGGTATCGCGCCAGATCTCGGGGCCGGTGCCTTCGTAGTGGGCTTGCGGGTTGTCGGGGTTGGCGAACTGGTCGAGGATCACGCCCTTGCCTTCGCGCTCCATCGCGTCCGCCAGGTCGCGGGCGTATTCCATGCCGCCCTTCACCGGCGTCAGGACAATCTCCGCACCGTAGGCCGCCATGCTCTGCCGCCGCTCCAGGCTCAGGTCCTCGGGCATGATCAGCACCATCTTGTAGCCGCGGATGGCGGCCGCCATGGCCAGCGCAATGCCGGTATTGCCCGAAGTGGCCTCGATCAGCGTATCGCCCGGCTTGATGCGGCCCCGCGCCTCGGCGCGGGCAATCATCGATACCGCCGGGCGGTCCTTGACCGACCCGGCGGGGTTGTTGCCTTCCAGCTTGCCGAGAATCACATTGCCGCGCGCGTCGTTGGCGGCACCGGGAATGCGCTGCAGTCTGACCAGCGGCGTATTGCCGATGGTGTCTTCAATTGTCTTGTAAGCCATGGGGGAGGGGGTGGGCGATGGTAGGTCAGGTTCGCCGGCCATTGTAATCCAGTCACCTTTCCCTCGCCGACAGGCGGGATTTGCGCAAACGCGCCCCGCCTCGCTCCCCTTCCCTGCGCTACTCAGTCGGCCTCGTGGTTGCCTTCGCCCAGCAGGTGGTACAGCAGAATGCAGCCAAAGGTTGCGGTACCGATGCCACCCAGCGTCATGCCGCCCAGCTTCAGCGTCAGGTCGCCGGCGGCCACCGTCAAGGTGGCGCCGACCGTGATCAGGTTGCGCGAGCTGGAGAAGTCCACCCTGTTCTGCACCCAGATCCGGCCCGCGGTCGCGGCGATCAGGCCGAACACCACGATGGTCAGCCCGCCGATCACCGGCCCCGGGATGGTCAGGATCAGCGCACCGAACTTGGGCGAAAAGCCCAGCAGGATGGCCACCGCCGCCGCCACCACGAAGATCAGCGTGGAGTAGATCTTGGTGACCGCCATCACGCCCATGTTCTCGGCATAGGTGGTCACGCCAGTGCCGCCGCCGCTGGCCGACAGCATGGTCGCGATGCCGTCGCCGATAAACGCGCGGCCGATATACGGATCGAGGTTGCGGCCCGTCATCACGCCAATCGCCTTGATGTGGCCAAGGTTCTCAGCCACCAGCACGATCGCCACCGGCGCGATCAGCAGCATGGCGCTGACCTCGAACACCGGCGCGCTGAACGCAGGCAGGCCGAACCAGCTCGCCGCGGCAACGCCGGAGAAGTCGATCGGCTTGCCGAGGCCCATCACGCTGGTGCCCACGTAGTAGGCAAGGTACCCCGCCAGTCCGCCGATCAGTACCGGCAGGCGGCCAAGCATGCCCGGCGCGCGCACCGCAACCAGGCCCACGGCAAGCACCGTCAGCAGGCCCACCCAGGTATCGAGCGACGAGCCGCTGACCGCCTTGACCGCAACCGGGGCCAGGTTCAGCCCGATGGCCGCGACGATCGCGCCGGTGACCACCGGCGGCATCAGCTTTTCCACCCAGGCGTAGCCCACTGCCTGCACCACCAGGCCGATCACTGTGTAGAGCGCGCCCGCTGCAATGATGCCGCCCAGTGCCACCGGGATATTGGGGTTGGGGCCGCTGCCGGCATAGCCGGTGGCGGCGATCACCACGGCGATAAAGGCAAAGCTGGAGCCGAGATAGCTGGGCACCCGGCCACGCACGCACAGGAAAAAGATCAGCGTGCCGATACCGGAAAACAGGATGGCGATATTGGGATTGAAGCCCATCAGGATCGGCGCGATGGCGGTCGAGCCGAACATCGCCACCACGTGCTGGATGCCGGCCAGCAGCGTCTGGCCGGCCGGCAGCCGTTCGTCGGGCCCGATTACCCCTTCGGTCTTGAGCCGCCATTTCGGCAGGAAACCCGCGTCCTCGCCATTCGCCATATGTTGTGCTCCCTGTGTCCGGGCGGGCCGCTGCGTCAGCGGCCGCCGCGATTGTGGTTGGTGATCGCCGCCAACCGGCTGCATATTGCCGGCCGGCGCGCGCGCGCGGCAGATCCTGCCGGCGCGGCGTCCGCATGATACTCCGCAGCCGGATGGCTGCGAAGCCGCACAGGTGTAGCACGAGACGTACCAGCAACGACGAGCCCGGACGCATCCGGAGCCGGCACAGGGAGACAGGCTCCGGTTGAAGCTTCAGCGCGCTGCCTTGGCGGCACCGGCTGGCGGCGCGGCAGCCGCCTTGGCGGGCTTGGCAGCGGGAGCCGAGGGAGCCGGTGCAGCAGCGGCGGCGGCGCCGAATACCAGCCCCCCTTCCTGCAACCTGGCCACGGACTTCGGCCCTACGCCGCTGACACGCTCGGCAAGATCGGCGGCATCCTTGTACGGACCGCGCTTGTTGCGCTCGTTGACGATATTGCGTGCGGTGGCGGGGCCGACGCCCTTGACCGACGTCAGCGCGGCCTCGTCGGCCGTATTGACGTCGATGGCGGCATGCGCCGCGCCGCCCGCGCACAGGCACATCGCAGCCAGCAGGGAAAAACGACGGACGAGTTGCCAGACCCAATGCTTGAACATGAAAGCTCCTTTGCTGTGGATGGTGTGAAGTACCACCCCGCCATCGCGGCGAGGCCAGCTCAGGATAGGTTCAGCGCGCCACGACGGCGCATACGGCAACACAAGTTGACACCGGCCGCACGAAAACGTGTCGGCCGGTCATCGGGATCGAGGAAATGCTGGATGCGGTCGTCAGCCGTTGCGCCCGATCAGCCAGCGGCAGTAGCGCGCCACGCCTTCCTCGACCGTCAGAAAGGCCTCACCGTAGCCGGCGCCGCGCAGCTTCGACACATCGGACTGCGTAAAGCACTGGTACTTGCCGCGCAGCGCGTCGGGGAACTTGACGTACTCGACCAGGCCTTCCTGTACCAGCTCTTCCAGCGACAGGCTCGGCTTGCCTTCCGCCTCGCGCAGCGTATTGACCACGGTGACGGCGATGTCGTTGAACGGCTGCGCCCGGCCGGTGCCCAGGTTGAAGATGCCGGACTTCTCGGGATGGTCAAGGAAGTACAGGTTGACCTTGACCACGTCCTCGACCGAGATGAAGTCGCGGCTCTGCATGCCGGGACCATACCCGCCGTAGTCGCCGAACAGCTTCACGGTACCGTCGGCGCGGAACTGGTTGAAATTGTGGAAAGCCACCGACGCCATGCGGCCCTTGTGGTTCTCGCGCGGGCCATACACGTTGAAATAGCGGAAGCCGACGATCTGCGACAGTGCAGACGGCAGCCTGCGCCGCACAATCTGGTCGAACAGGAACTTGGAGTAGCCGTACACGTTCAGCGGACGCTCGAACTCGCGGTCCTCGCGGAACACCTGCGAGGCGCCGTAGGTCGCGGCCGACGAAGCATAGAGGAACTGCGCGCCCTGCTCCAGGCAACTCTCCATCAGCGACAGCGTGTAGCGGTAGTTGTTCTCCATCATGTAGCGCCCGTCGCTCTCCATGGTGTCGGAGCAGGCGCCTTCGTGGAACACCGCGCGGACCTTGCCGAACTGTCCCTTTGCAAAGCGCTCGAGGAAGTCCTCCTTGTCCAGGTAGTCGGAGATCTCGCAGTCGACGAGGTTGTGGAACTTGTCGGCGCGGGTCAGGTTGTCGACGGCGATGACATTGGTCTCGCCCCGTTCGTTCAGGCCCTTGACGAGGTTGCTGCCGATAAAGCCGGCGGCGCCGGTCACGATGATGGTCATGGTTGCTTCAGTAATGGGCGCCGCGCGTCACGGGGCGGTGCCGAACAATTCAGGGTAGGTAACGACGGCGGTGCCGAGCTTGCCGACCACGATGCCGCCGGCGCGGTTGGCATGCTGCACGGCTTCCTTGAGCGTCACGCCCGCGCCCAGCATGGTCGCCAGCGTGGCGATCACGGTATCGCCGGCACCCGATACATCATAGACCTCGCGCGCCTGGGCCGAGACGTGCAGCACTTCGGCTTCCGTGTAGAGCGTCATGCCCTCCTCCGAGCGCGTCAGCAGCAGCGCCTCCAGTTGCAGTTCGCGGCGCAGGTTCTGCGCGCGGATGGTGAGGTCGGCCTCGGTCTTCCAGGCGCCGACCACGGCACGCATCTCGGAGCGATTGGGGGTGATCAGCGTGGCGCCGCGGTAGCGCGAGTAGTCGTCGCCCTTGGGGTCGATCAGCACCTTGCGGCCGGCTGCGCGGCCGGCGTCGATCATGCGGGAAACGTGCGTCAGGCCGCCCTTGCCGTAGTCGGACAGCACCAGCACCTGGTAGTCGTTGATCAGGCCCTGGAACCGGTCCTGTACCGCGGCCAGCACTTCGTGCGCCGGGGCGTTTTCGAAGTCCACGCGCAGCAGTTGCTGCTGGTGGGCGACTACGCGCAGCTTGATAGTGGTATTTAGCTTGGAGTCGCGGTGCAGGTAGGGCTCGACGTGGCTCTCGGCGAGCAGCGCCTCGAGCGTGCGCGCCGGCTCGTCGTCGCCGACGACGCCCAGCATGCCCACGCGCGCGCCCAGCGCAGCGGCGTTGCGCGCCACGTTGGCGGCGCCGCCCAGGCGCTCGTCGCTGCGCTTGACCTGCACCACCGGCACCGGGGCTTCCGGCGAGATGCGTTCGACGTCGCCGAACCAGTAGCGGTCCAGCATCATGTCGCCGACCACCAGGATATGGGACTGCCGGATCTGTTCCTGCGGGATGGTCTTGTTCATGAAGATCCTTGGCGATTGCGAGGCAGCCAGCGCCGCCTCGTCAGCATGTCGTTGATCAGTCGTTGACCCGTGCACGCTCTATTTGTTCGCGGAATCGTGCGCCGCCTGTTGTCCGGGCCGGGCCGCGCGGCCGATGGCGTGGTACTCGACGCCGCTCTCGGCCATCGCCTGGGGCTCGTACAGGTTGCGCCCGTCGAAGATCACCGGCGTCTTCAGCCGCCGCTTGATCTGGCCGAAATCCGGGCTGCGGAATACCTTCCATTCGGTCACGATGGCCAGCGCGTCGGCACCGTCCAGCGCATCCATCTGGTTGTCGTGGAAGCTGACGCGCGCCATCGCGTCCGGCAGGTCGGACAGGTCGGACTCCAGTGCGCGGCGTGCTTCAACCATCGACACCGGGTCGTGCACGCGCAGCGCAGCGCCGCGCGACACCAGCTCCCGCGCCAGGACCCGCGACGGCGCCTCACGCATATCGTCGGTATTGGGCTTGAAGGCCAGCCCCCACATGGCAAAGGTGCGGCCGGCAAGGTCGTCGCCGAAGCGGCGCACGATCTTCTCGCCCAGCACGCGCTTCTGCGCACCGTTGACCGCTTCCACCGCCTCGAGCACGCGCATGGACTTGCCATGGTCGGCCGCGGTGCGCATCAGCGCCTGCACGTCCTTGGGAAAGCACGAACCGCCGTAGCCCGCGCCGGCATACAGGAAACTGTAGCCGATGCGGGGATCCGAGCCGATACCCATGCGCACAAGTTCGATATCGGCGCCGACCTCGTCGGCCAGGTTCGCCAGTTCGTTCATGAACGAGATCCGCGTGGCCAGCATCGAATTGGCGGCGTACTTGGTGAACTCGGCGGAACGCACATCCATGTAGAACGTGCGCTCATGGTGCCGGTTGAACGGCGCGTACAGCGTGCGCATGGTGGCCTGCGCATGGCGGCCGGCGGCGTCCGGGTTACAGCCCAGCACGATGCGGTCGGGGCGCATGAAGTCCTCGACGGCGGCGCCCTCCTTCAGGAACTCGGGGTTCGACACCACCGAGAACTGCAGGTCTTCCAGCCCGCGCGCGGCCAGTTCCTCGCGGATCGCGGCCGTGACGCGGTCGCCCGTGCCCACCGGCACGGTGGATTTGTCGACCACGACCTTGAAGCCGGTCATGTGCCGGCCGATATTGTGCGCCGCGGCCAGCACGTACTTCAGGTCCGCCGAGCCGTCTTCGTCCGGCGGCGTGCCGACGGCGATGAACTGCACGTCGGCATGCTCGACGCTGGCGGCGACGTCGGTGGAAAAAACCAGGCGGCCGGCGGCGCGGTTGCGCTGGATCAGCTCCTGCAGGCCCGGCTCGTAGATCGGCACGCCGCCCGCATTGAGCAGCGCGATCTTCTTTTCGTCCAGGTCGAGGCAGAACACATCGTTGCCCAGCTCCGCCAGGCAAGCGCCGGTGACGAGGCCGACGTAGCCGCTGCCGATAATGGTGACTTTCATGGCTTCAGGTCAGATTCTGTGGTGCTGCGCGCCGGGCTCAGCCGAGCGTCTCGGAACGCCGCGGGGCGTAGGTTTCCCAGCGGTTGCAACCCGGGCATTGCCAGTAGAACAGGCGGGCGCGGAAACCGCATTCGCGGCAGGTGTAGCGCGCCAGGTTGCGCGTGCGCGCCTGCAGCAGGTCGCGGATCGCGCCGGTTTCCTGATCGCGCTCGCTGGCGCCGTCCTCGGCGGGGGCATCGGCACCTGCCGGCACTTCGGCCGAGGTGACGGCGGCCTGCGCCTCAAAGTACTTTGTCAGCGCCAGCAGCGTGGGCTGGCGCCGCAATTGCTCGCGCATCAGGCGCGCCGCGGCCTCGGGGCCGTTCGTTTCGAGCTCGGCCTTGTAGGCGGTGTCGAGCAGTTCCGGCGCGAGCTTGCCCTTGAGCAGGCCGTGCAGCCACTCCAGCGCCGTACCTTCCTGCTGCAGGCTGGCGTAGGCCTTGACTACGCGGTCGGCGACCAGCGGCAGATAAGAGGCGTCCTGTCGTTCGATGCCCAGCCAGTGGCCGAGCGCGGCACGGGCGTCGCCAGCGGCGGCCGCCACGTCGCCCAGCAGGATGGGCGCGCGCACATTGGCCGGATTTTCTTCGATGGCCTGGTTCAGCCACTTCACCGCATCTTCGGGACGCTTGCGCTGCAGCGCATCCTGCGCCAGTTCGCAGCAGAACTGGGCGATCTGCAGGCTGTAGCTCTTCTGCTCCAGCGTCTGCAGTTCGCGCGCGGCGTCGATGGCCTTCTGCCACTCTTTCTCGACCTCGTACAGCTCGAGCAGCACGCGCTTGGCCGAGGCTGCGTACGGGCCGGACATCAGCCGGCGCAGCGACTCTTCGGCGCGGTCCAGCAGGCCGGCGCGCAGGAAGTCTTGGCCCAGTTCGTAGAGCGCATGTTCGCGCTCCGGCTCGGGCAGGTCGGGACGGGTTGCCAGGTTCTGGTGCACGCGGATGGCGCGCTCGGTTTCGCCGCGGCGGCGGAACAGCGCGCCAAGGGCAAAGTGAAGTTCGGTGGTCTCGGGATCAAGGCGGGCCACCTCGATAAAGGCGTCGATGGCCTTGTCGGGTTGCTCGTTGAGCAGGAAGTTGAGGCCCTTGAAATACGAACGCGGCAGCGCGCCCTGCTCGCTGATAAGCTGCCGCACGTCGAAGCGCGCCGCCATCCAGCCGAGGCCAAAGACAAGTGGCAGCGCCAGCAACCACCAGGTTTCAAACATCATGGATCAGACTTTCGGGCCGACTACGTTGTAAGGGACCGGCTTGGCGTCGCGCGGCGTGGCCGTGCTTGCAGCGGCCGGCTGCGGCGATGCTGAAGCGGCGGCCGCCTGCACCTGCGTCAGCGCGCGGCGCAGCTTGGCGACCTCCATGCGCTGGCGCATCAGGCCGGGCGCCACCGAGGCCAGCGCCGCGACCGCGCCAAGCACGAAGGCGGCGAACAGGATCAGGATCAGCGGGGCGTGCCAGACGGCGTTGAAGAACAGCTGCAGCGAAGCGTCGGCGGTATTGCGCAGCGCCAGCACGAACAGCAGCACGAATACGACGATACGGACGATCCAGGCGAACAGTTTCATGCAGGTAGGCAGCTTGGCAGCGTGACGGGCAGCGTGACGTTTAAGCGGCGCCGGCGCTTGCGCGCGGGCCGGCAATGACCCCGGCATTGTAGCGGAATCACTTCCTCGATTCGGTAACGCGGCGGTTACGGGAGGCTAACGCGCGTGGCTCTGCGGGCGCTGACACGTATTGCGCGGCGATGCCTCATCGGGCGCGAGCAGCAAGCATAGCGCTGCAGAATAAAAAAAGCGCCCTTTGGGGCGCTTTTTTTGACTTGCCAGACAACTGGGCAGGCAGCCGATGCTCAGGGCCGGACCAGGTTCAGTCCGCCCTCGTGCAGCGCCGCTGCAGCGGCGCCAGTGCTTGCCTTGCCCGGCACGGCCTGGGCCGTACCGACGGAATGGCCGTTGCCATTGACGCCCGCAGGCGCCGGCTGGCTGCGGTCAACCCGTTCGCGCAACTCCTTACCCGCCTTGAAGTGCGGCACCCGTTTTTCAGGTACCAGCACCCGTTCGCCGGACTTGGGATTGCGCCCCACGCGAGGCGGACGCTTGTTCAGACCAAAACTGCCGAATCCGCGGATCTCGATGCGATGGCCATCGGCCAGCGCCTCGGACATCGCGTCGAGTATCGTTTTGACCGAGATGTCCGCATCCCGCAGCAGCAGCTGCGGGAAGCGGGCAGCCAGTTTTTCGACGAGCTCCGACTTGGTCATGGGCATACGCGCAAGCGCGGGGGCCTGCGATTACTGGTTGTCCTGGCCGAGCTTGGCCTTCAGCAGGGCGCCGAGGTTGGTCGTGCCAGCCGTGCCGGTGTCAGCCTGGAACTTCTGCATCGCTTCTTGCTGCTCTGCGCTGTCCTTGGCCTTGATCGACAGGTTGATATTGCGCGACTTGCGGTCGACGTTCACCACCAGGGCGGTGATCTGCTCGCCTTCCTTCAGCACGTTGCGGGCGTCTTCCACACGGTCAGCGGAGATTTCCGAAGCACGCAGGTAGCCTTCCACGTCGTCAGCCAGCTGGACCACGGCGCCCTTGGCGTCAACGGCCTTGATGGTGCCGGTAACGATCGAGCCCTTGTCGTTGGCCGAGATGAAGTTGTTGAACGGATCGCCCGACAGCTGCTTGATGCCCAGCGAGATGCGCTCCTTGTCGACGTCGATGCCCAGAACCACGGCTTCGACTTCGTCGCCCTTCTTGTACTTGCGCACGGCGTCTTCGCCGGACTCTTGCCAGGACAGGTCGGACAGGTGCACCAGGCCATCGATGCCACCAGGCAGGCCGATGAACACGCCGAAGTCGGTGATCGACTTGATCTGGCCGCTCAGCTTGTCGCCCTTCTTGTGGTTGCGCGAGAAATCGTCCCACGGGTTGGCCTTGCACTGCTTCATGCCCAGGCTGATACGACGCTTGTCTTCGTCGATATCCAGGACCATGACTTCCACTTCGTCGCCCAGCTGGACAACCTTCGACGGAGCCACGTTCTTGTTGGTCCAGTCCATTTCCGACACGTGCACCAGGCCTTCGATGCCGGCTTCGATCTCGACGAACGCGCCGTAGTCGGTCAGGTTGGTCACCTTGCCGAACAGGCGGGTGCCTTGCGGGTAGCGGCGCGAGATGCCGACCCACGGATCTTCGCCCAGCTGCTTCACGCCCAGCGAGACGCGGTTCTTTTCCTGGTCGAACTTGAGGATCTTGGCGGTGATTTCCTGGCCAACCGACAGCACTTCGCTCGGGTGGCGGACACGGCGCCAGGCCAGGTCGGTGATGTGCAGCAGGCCGTCGATGCCGCCCAGGTCAACGAACGCACCGTAGTCGGTGATGTTCTTGACGATACCGTTGACGATGGCGCCTTCCTTCAGGGTTTCCATCAGCTTCTGGCGCTCTTCGCCCAGGGTCGCTTCGACCACGGCGCGGCGCGACAGCACCACGTTGTTGCGCTTGCGGTCCAGCTTGATGACCTTGAATTCCAGGGTCTTGCCTTCGTACGGGGTGGTGTCCTTGATCGGACGCACGTCAACCAGCGAGCCCGGCAGGAACGCGCGGATGCCGTTGACCATGACCGTCAGGCCGCCCTTGACCTTGCCGGTCACGGTACCCGAGATGATCTCGCCGTCTTCCAGCGCCTTCTCGAGGTTCAGCCACGATGCCAGACGCTTGGCCTTGTCGCGGGACAGGATGGTGTCGCCATAGCCGTTCTCGAGTGCGTCGATGGCCACGGAGACGTAGTCGCCGGCCTGCACTTCGAGTTCGCCCTGGTCGTTCAGGAACTCCTCCACCGGCACAAATGCCTCGGACTTGAGGCCGGCATTGACGACCACGAAGTTGTGGTCGATGCGCACGACTTCAGCGGAGATCACTTCGCCAGCCTTCATATTGGAGCGGGCGATCGATTCCTCGAACAGTGCGGCAAAGGATTCGTTAGTTTGCAGGTCGGACATAAACGTAAGGTGAAATCCGCAGTACGCTGGCCGGCGCGACTATCGCGCTCAGTCTGCCAGTGCAGCGGGGTCAGGTTTTACACAAGCCAGCGTCGGGCCGATCAGGCATGTCCGGGCTGGCCCCATCTGGTGCGGGCGAGGTCCGTTCGCTTGTCATGCGTCCGATGCATTCATGCACCGGACCGCACAGCGGCAAACCACTCCAGCACCTGCGCCACTGCCTGATCCACCGTCATGTCGGAGGTATCCAGCAGCTTTGCATCCTCGGCGGGACGCAGCGGTGCGGCGGCGCGGTTGCGATCCCGCGCGTCGCGCGCCTCGAGGTCACGCAAAAGGTCTTCGATATTAGCAGAAATTCCCTTATCAATCAATTGTTTATAGCGCCTGCGAGCACGCGCTTCAACACTTGCCGTGAGGAACACTTTCAACTGGGCGTCCGGAAAGATCACGGTGCCCATGTCCCGGCCGTCGGCGACCAGGCCTGGCAGCTTGCGGAAGTCGCGCTGCAGCTGGGTCAGCGCGTCGCGCACCGGCTGGTGCACGGCGATGGCCGAGGCGCGGTTGCCGATGGCCTCCGCACGGATCGCCAGGCTGACTTCCTCTCCCTGCAGCCAGACCCGGTCCGGGCCGAACTTCACTTCAAGGCGCGAGGCGACCTTTGCCAGGGTGTCCACGTCGGCCAGGTCAACGCCGGCGCGATCGCTGGCCAACGCCACCAGCCGGTACAGGGCCCCGCTGTCGAGCAGATGGAATCCCACCGCGTCGGCGACCTTGTGTGCGACCGTTCCCTTGCCCGAGGCGGTCGGCCCGTCAATGGTGATGACGCTGACAATAGTCATTGGTTATGAAACTCAAAGAAACGATTTATTGTTAAACCAACTGAGAATCATTATCATTTGATTCATGGCGCTTCGCCGCAATCGCGGCCAGCACCCTCCAGTTTTCAGTTGCGAGGCAATCTACCATGGCAAAAACCCTGACGTTCGGCATCATGCACCTCGGCATCGCTTTCAGCGTGACGTATGCGCTGACCGGCAGCCTTGCCATCAGCGGTGCCATCACGTTCATCGAACCGGCCGTCAATACCGTGGCGCACTACTTCTTCGATCGCTACTGGGAACGGCGCGAGCGCCGCCAGGCTCCTGCCAGCGGCGAAGCAACCAGGACCCGCGCCACGACCGGCGACCTGGTCAGCGCGTAACGCCGGCAAATACGCTGAAGTAGTCCGGGAACGTCTTCGCCACGCAACCCGGGTCGTTGATCCGCACCGGCAGCGGCCCGAATGCGGCCAGCGAGAAACACATCGCCATGCGATGGTCATCATAGGTGCCAATGCCGTCCGCCGGGGTCTGCCAGGCGGGCGGCGGCGTCACACGCAGATAGTCCGCCCCTTCTTCCACGACTGCGCCCAGCTTGCGCAGTTCCGTTGCCATCGCGGCGATCCGGTCGGTTTCCTTGACGCGCCAACTGGCGATATTGGTCAGGGTCGTGGTGCCTTCGGCAAACAGCGCCGCCACCGCCAGCGTCATGGCCGCGTCGGGGATGTGGTTGCAGTCGAGCTCGATGCCGTGCAGCCGGCCATCGTCGCGTTCCGTACCGCGCACTTCGATCCAGTTGTCGCCCGCCATGATGTTGGCGCCCATGCGGTTGAGCGCATCGGCAAAACGCACGTCGCCCTGGATGCTGGTCATGCCCACGCCCTCGACCCGCACCGGCCCGCCGCCGATCGCCCCGGCCGCCAGGAAATACGATGCCGAGGACGCATCGCCCTCCACATAGATCTCGCCGGGTGACTGGTAGGCCGCGCCGGCCGGCAGCACGAAGCGTTCCCAGCCCTGCCGCTCGACCTGGATGCCGAAACGCGCCAGCAGGTTCAGCGTGATCTCGATATAGGGCTTGGAAATCAGCTCGCCCACCACCTCGATCTCGATCCGTCCGCTGTCGCTCTGCGCCATCGGCAGGCTCATCAGCAGCGCGGTCAGGAACTGGCTCGACACATCGCCGCGCACGCGGATCGGCGCGTCGATGCGGATGCCGGCGGGCTGGATATGCAGCGGCGGGAAACCTTCATTGCCAAGGTAGTCGATCACCGCGCCGACCTGGCGCAGGCCGTCGACCAGGTCGCCGATCGGCCGCTCGTGCATGCGCGGCACGCCCGATAGCTTGTAGCTGCCGCCCTGCAGCGCCAGCGCGGCCGTCAGCGGGCGGATCGCCGTGCCGGCGTTGCCCATGAACAGCTCGGCCGACTTGTTCGGGAAATTGCCGCCGGCGCCGGCCACGATGTAATCGGCGCCGTCCTGCCGCCACGCCACGCCCAGCGTGCGCAGCGCCTGCAGCATCACGCGGGTGTCGTCGGAATCGAGCAGGTCGCGCACGCGGGTTTCGCCGGTGGCCAGCGCGGCCAGCAGCAGCACGCGGTTGGAGATGCTCTTCGAGCCCGGCAGCCGCACGGTGCCGGTGGCGCGAGTCAGGGGGCCAAGCGTCAGGTGTTCCATGGTCTCGGTAGGCGCCGGGGCGCCTCGGGGTTCGTATTACGGTTCGATATGGTTGTTGCCCGCGGCGCGTTCGGCGCCCCAGGCCAGCCGGGTCTTGCTGGCGCGCGTGAAGATGCGTTCAAGCGCGTCGCCGTCGCCCTTCTCGATCTGCGTCTTCAGGTGCGCAAGCACCGACTGGTAGGTGCCCAGTTCACGCAGCAGCGCCTCGCGGTTGGCTACGCAGATGTCGCGCCACATTTCCGGCGACGAGGCCGCGATGCGCGTGAAATCGCGGAACCCGCCACCGGCAAAATCCAGCTTCAGCGCAGCGTCTTCGGCATTGGCCACTTGCGCCACCAGCGCGTACGACAGCACGTGCGGCAGGTGGCTGACCGACGCGAACACCGCGTCGTGCTGCACCGCCGACATCACGTGGCATTGCGCGCCGGCTTGCTCCCACATTGCGCGGACCGCCGCGACATCGGCGCGCGAATTCTCCTGCAACGGGCACAGCACGGTTTTCTTGCCGACATACAGGTCGGCGAGCGCGGCTTCCACGCCGTTGAGCTCGCGCCCGGCGATCGGATGCGCCGGCACGAACTGCGCGACCTTGTCGCCCAGCGCGGTCTTGGCCGCCATGATCACGTCGGACTTGGTGCTGCCCGCATCGGTGACGATGGTGCCGGGCTGCAGGTGCGGCTCCAGCGCATGCAGCAGCGCAAAGTTCTGCGCCACCGGCGCGCACAGCACGATTACGCTGGCGCCGCGCGCGGCATCGGCGAGCGTCGCCGCCTCGTCGATCACGCCAAGGTCCAGCGCCTTCTGCAGCGACGCGGGCGAGCGGCCCACGCCGACCACCGTGCCCGCCACGCCGGCACGCTTGAGCGCCAGCGCGAGCGAGCCGCCGATCAGGCCGACGCCGACAATGACAACACGGGAAAAATGCAAAGCACTCACGATTTCAGGCCCGACGGGCAGTGGCTCGGCCGGGCCGAGCGATAGCAAAAAGGCACGGCGCCGGGCACAGCGGCCCGGCGCGAATCGCCGCGATTGTAGCGGGGCTTACGCCAGCGCCCGCTCCAGTGCCGCAATGAAGGCCGCGTTTTCCTCGGGCAGGCCGATGGTCACGCGCAGCCAGCGCGGCAGGTTGTAGTTGCCCACCGGGCGCACGATCACGCCCTGCTTGAGCAAGGCCAGGTTGACACGTGCACCGGCACCGTCGTCGTCGCCGACGCGGACCAGCACGAAGTTGCCCGACGACGGCACGTATTCGAGCCCGAGACGATCGCAAGCCTCGATCAGCTGCGCCTTGCCCGCACGGTTCAGCTCCGCGCTACGGCGCAGGAACTCGGCATCGCCCAGCGCCGCGATCGCCGCGGCCTGCGCCACGCTGTTGACATTGAACGGCTGGCGGATGCGGTTAAGCAGATCGGTCAGCGCCGGCTGTGCCACTGCATAGCCGATGCGCAGCCCCGCCAGGCCATACGCCTTGGAGAAGGTGCGCGACACCATCAGGTTGGGATAGCGGCGCACCCACTCGATCGAATCGTATTGCTGGTCGGCATCCAGGAATTCGTTGTAGGCCTCGTCCAGCACCACCACCACGTTCGGCGGCACCGACCGCAGGAAGGCCTCGATCTGCGCAGCCGGCAGGAAGGTGCCGGTGGGATTGTTGGGGTTGGCGATAAAGACCAGCCGCGTATCCGGCGCGATCGCCGCGCCCATGGCATCGAGATCGTGGCCGTAATCGCGCGCCGGCACTTCGATGGCCCGGGCGCCGATCTCCTGTGTCGCCAGCGCATAGACCGCGAACGAGTACTCGGCATAGACGATCGACTGGCCGGGCTCGACCAGCGCATGTGCGGCCAGCTCAAGGATGTCGTTGCTGCCGTTGCCGAGCGTGAGCCAGTCCTCCGGCACGCCGAAACGCGCCGACAAAGCGGCCTTCAGCGCAAAGCAGTTTGAATCAGGGTACCGCCCCAGGTCGGCGACGGCGGCAGCCACGGCGCGCTGCGCCGACGCCGGCATGCCCAGCGGATTCTCATTGGAGGCGAGCTTGACGATGCCGGCCTCGTCCAGGCCGAACTCGCGCGCGACTTCGGAAATCGGCTTGCCGGCCACGTACGGCGAGATCGCCCGCACATAGTCCGGTCCGAACACCGTGCCGCCATGCTTACCCTGTTCTGCCATCTTGTCTCCTTGCTCCGGTTGCGCTGGCCTTGGTTATTCACCTTACTTGCTCGACGGATACGAGCCCAGCACCTTCAGATAGGCCGCGTTGCGGCGCAGTTCGTCGATGGCGCGTGCCACCGCCGGCTCATGCTGGTGCCCTTCGACGTCGACGTAGAAGTAATACTCCCACGCACCGCTGCGCGCCGGACGCGATTCGAAGCGGCACATCGACACGCCGTTCTCGGCCAGCGGCGCCAGCAGCTGGTACACCGCGCCGGCCTTGTTCGGCACCGACAGGATCATCGAGGTCTGGTCGCTGCCCGACGGCTCGGTCTCGTAGCGGCCGATCACGGCGAAACGCGTGCGGTTGTGCGGATCGTCCTGGATATGCGTGCGCACCAGGTGCAGGTGGTAGCGGTTCGCAGCCGATTCGCCGGCGATCGCCGCGACGGTGGGGTCCTCGCTGGCCATGCGCGCGGCTTCGGCATTGCTCGACACCGCCTGGCGCTCCAGGTGCGGATAGTTGGCCGTCAGCCAGTGCTGGCACTGCGCCAGCGCCTGCGCGTGCGCGCGCACCACGGTCACGCCCTTCATGTCGGGCGTCGACGCCATCAGGTTGTGATGCACCTTCAGCGCGATCTCGCCGCTGATCTTCAGCGACGTCTGCAGGAACAGGTCGAGCGTGCGCGACACCGCGCCCTCGGTCGAGTTTTCCACCGGCACCACGCCGTATTCGACAGTGCCTGCCTCCACCGCGCGGAACACTTCGTCGATGCTGGGGCAAGGCACGCCGCTCACCTCATGGCCGAAGTGCGCATACAGCGCCTGCTCCGAGAACGTGCCGGCCGGGCCCAGGAAAGCGACTTCCAGCGGCTTCTCCAGCCCGCGGCAGGCGGACATCACCTCGCGCCAGATCGCGGCCACGCTCTCGCCCAGCAGCGGACCCGGATTGGCACCCTGCACCTTGCGGATGACCTGCAGCTCGCGCTCCGGGCGGAACACGGGCGCGCCATACTTCTTCTTGACCTCGCCAACCGCGAGCGCGAGCTTGGCCCGCTGGTTCAGCATGGCCAGCAGTTCGCGGTCCACCGTGTCGATCTGCTCTCGCAGCGGCGCCAGCTCGACCGACAGGTTGCGTTCGGCCTCGCTCAGGTGGTTGCCGTTGGGCTGCGTCTCCTCGTGCGCAGGGGTGCTGTCTTGACTTGTCATTGTATGAATCCGGTGGGCCGCCGGGGCGCGGCGGCCGGGGAAAAACCTGTCCGCGCCAGCCCGCGCGCGCGATGGCGCGTGGGCTGTGTCGCGGACACGCGCCTCAGGCCGAGGTGCGTTCGAACTCGCGCATGAAATCGATCAGCGCCGTCACACCTTCCAGCGGCATCGCGTTGTAGATGCTGGCGCGCATGCCGCCCACGGTCTTGTGTCCCTTGAGTTGCACCAGGCCATTGGCGCGTGCCTGCGCCAGGAAGGCATCGTTGCGCGATTCGTCGCCGAGGAAAAACGGCACGTTCATGCGCGAACGGCAGCCCGGAGCGATCTCGTTGCGGTAGAAGTCGCTCTGGTCCAGGAAGTCGTACAGCGCCGTAGCCTTGGCGATATTGCGCTGTTCGATCGCCGGCACGCCGCCCTGGCGCTTGAGCCATTTGAAGACCAGTCCGGCGATGTAGATGGCGTACGTCGGCGGCGTGTTGTACATCGAATTGTTCTCGGCCACCTGGCGCCAGTTGAATGCCGACGGGCACAGCGGATGCGCGTGGCCCAGCAGGTCCTCGCGCACGATCACGATGGTGACGCCGGCCGGGCCGATATTCTTCTGCGCGCCGCCGTAGACCACCTGCACGCGCGACCAGTCGATCGGGCGCGACAGGATATGGCTGGAAGCATCGGCCACCACCACGCGCTTGCCCTTGACCTGGCCGATATCGGGAATGTCCTGGAACTCGACGCCAACAATGGTCTCGTTGGTGCACAGGTGCACGTAGGCGGCGTCATCCGACAGCTTCCAGTCGGCAACAGCGGGAATGCGGTGGAATTTTTCCGCCTCGTTGGACGCGGCGATATTGACCGTACCGTAGCGGCGCGCTTCCTGCTCGGTCTTGATCGACCAGGTGCCGGTGACGACGAAGTCGGCCTTGGGCTGCTCGGCATTGCGCAGGCGCATCAGGTTCAGCGGCACGATGCCGTTTTCGCCAATGGCCCCGCCCTGCAGGAACAGCACGCGGAAATTGTCGGGGATATGCAGCAGCTCACGCAGGTCGGCGATGGCCTCGTTGTGGATGCCCTCGAACTCGCGGCTGCGATGGCTCATCTCCATCACCGAAACCCCGGTCCCGCGCCATGACAGCATTTCCTCGGCAGCCTGTTGCAGCACTTCGGCCGGCAGCATGGCCGGGCCCGGGGAGAAGTTGTAGACGCGTTCGGCCAATGCACGCTGCATCATGCCGGCAAGAGCGGGATTCTGGGGATCGTTCATGAGACGGGGAAAGGAAAAATGGCTGCCGGAGTTACCCAAGCAGCCATTATCCCTCAAACCCGTGCCCGGTTGGGCGCCCGGGGTTGGACCCCGGTGCAGCGCCGGCCCGCGCGAGGCGGCCTTAGCGACACATTACGGCGCATTGCGGCGCAATGCCTCAGGCCCCTGCGGCGAAGATCACTTCGACGCGGCGGTGATTTCCTTCTCGGCCGCGTCGCGCATCGACTTGCCGACCTGCGGGCCGTACTTCTGCATCATCGAGCCCCAGATCTCCTGGGTCGCCTTGCCCTGGTTGGCCATGAACTTCTGGCCGGTCGGCGACTTCAGGAACGTGGTCAGATCCTTCAGTTCCTGCGTGGAGTAGTACTTGCCGAAGGCGTCGTAGTGGGCCTGGATGGCGTCCTTGCGGAAACCGTCGGTGTTGAATGCCGTGCCGGCGCCGTCAACCATGCGCTGGACCGCGCCGTTCTTCTTCAGCTTTTCAACCGCGGCCTGCTTCTGCTTGTCGCTCAGGGTCTTGTTCTCGACCAGAACCTGCTCCAGCACCAGCGGGGCTTCCTGCTTGGCGCCTTGTTGCCAGTTTTCTGCCTGGCCCTTGACGGCCTGGTCAGCCTGCATGACGGAAAGCAGTTCCTTGATGGCTGCCGTCTTTTCCGCGTCCTGTGCATGGGCATGCTGCGCCACCATGAAGGTCGGAACGAAAGCGGCCAGAACAGCGATACGTCGATAGGTTTTGAGCATTGTGACTCCCTGGTAAATACGTCCGTTTTAGTCCGGACAGCCGCAAGTCGAGTTCCGGCTGACGTCCTGTTGTTGCAACAATTTACGTTTTAACGCGCGATGGGGCCAATTGGTTACGAATTGGCGTCGGCATCGGCGTTACCGCCCGCCTCTTCCGTCTCTTCCGGGCCGGCGCCATTGTCGGCGTCGCTCTCGACGATGCGCTGCAGGCCGGACAGCTTGGTACCCTCGTCGACGTTGATCAGCGTGACGCCCTGCGTGGCCCGGCCCATTTCACGGATTTCACCGACGCGGGTACGGATCAGCACACCGCCGGTGGTGATCAGCATGATTTCGTCTTCCGGCGAAACCAGCGCCGCCGCCACGACGCGGCCGTTGCGCTCGCTGGTCTGGATCGCGATCATGCCCTTGGTGCCGCGGCCGTGTCGAGTGTACTCGGCGATCGGCGTGCGCTTGCCGTAACCGTTCTCGGTCGCGGTCAGAACGCTGCCACGTCCGCCCGCCTCCGCTTCCTCGGCGGATTCGGCGGGCGCAACCAGCATGGCGATCACGGCCTGGCCGTCCTCCAGGTTCATGCCGCGCACGCCTCGTGCCTGGCGGCCCATGGGGCGCACGTCGTTTTCGTCGAAACGCACCGCCTTGCCGGCATCCGAGAACAGCATCACGTCATGCTGGCCGTCGGTCACGGCAGCACCGATCAGGTAGTCGCCCTCGTCCAGGTCGACGGCAATGATGCCGGCCTTGCGCGGGTTGGAGAACTCGGTCAGCGCGGTCTTCTTGACCGTGCCGCGTGCGGTGGTCATGAAGATAAAGTGCTCGGCGTCGAACTGGCGCACCGGCAGGATCACGTTGATCTTTTCGCCGTCAGACAGCGGGAACATGTTGACGATCGGACGCCCGCGCGAGTTGCGGGAACCCTGCGGCACTTCATAGACCTTCAGCCAGTACAGCCGGCCGCGGTTCGAGAAGCACAGGATGTAGTCGTGGGTATTGGCCACGAACAGGGTGTCGATCCAGTCGTCTTCCTTGGTTGCCGTCGCCTGCTTGCCGCGCCCGCCGCGCTTCTGCGCGCGATACTCGGAGATCGGCTGGCTCTTCATATAGCCGCTGTGCGACAGGGTGACCACCATGTCCTGCGGCGTGATCAGGTCCTCGGTGTCCAGCTCGGTCGCGTTCAGTTCGATCTGCGAACGGCGGTCATCGCCGAACTCGGCGCGGATAGCGGTGAGTTCATCGGTGATGATTGCAGTAATGCGCTCGGGACGGGCCAGGATATCCAGCAGATCGGCGATTTCCGCCATGATGTCGCGGTATTCCTGGACGATCTTGTCCTGCTCCAGCCCGGTGAGGCGTTGCAGGCGCATTTGCAGGATTTCCTGCGCCTGGCCGTCTGACAGCTTGTAGAGGCCGTCGGCCTGCATGCCGAACACCGCCGGCAGGCCGTCCGGCCGGTACGATGCGCGCCCCCCGGGGGTCTCGCTCTCGGCACGTGCAAGCATCTCGCGCACCAGGCCGGAATCCCAGGCCTTGGACATCAGCTCCTGCTTGGCGATCGGCGGCGTGGGCGCGGCCTTGATGATGGCGATGAACTCGTCGATATTCGCCAGCGCCACGGCCAGGCCTTCCAGCACATGGCCGCGTTCGCGCGCCTTGCGCAGCTCGAACACGGTGCGGCGGGTCACGACCTCGCGGCGGTGCGCGAGGAAGTACTCCAGCATCTGCTTCAGGTTCAGCAGGCGCGGCTGGCGGTCGACCAGCGCCACCATGTTCATGCCGAAGGTGTCCTGCAGCTGGGTGTTCTTGTACAGGTTGTTAAGAACGACCTCGGGGACCTCGTTGCGCTTGAGCTCGATCACCACGCGCATGCCCGACTTGTCCGACTCGTCGCGGATATCCGAGATGCCCTCGATCTTCTTTTCCGTAACCAGCTCGGCGATGCGCTCAAGCAAGGTGCGCTTGTTCACCTGGTAGGGCAGCTCGTCGACGATGATCGCCTGGCGCTGGCCCCGGTCGATATCCTCGAAGTGCGTCTTGGCGCGCATGACCACGCGGCCGCGGCCGGTGCGATAACCTTCGCGCACACCCTGGATGCCATAAATAATGCCGGCGGTCGGAAAATCCGGAGCCGGAATCAATTCAATCAGTTCATCCACCGTCGCCTGCGGATTGCGCAGCAGATGCAGGCAGCCGTCGACGATTTCATTCAGGTTATGCGGGGGGATATTGGTGGCCATACCCACTGCAATACCCGAGGAACCATTGATTAGCAGATTGGGAATACGGGCCGGGAGAATAGAAGGCTCTTTTTCGGAGCCGTCATAGTTGCTGTCGAAATCGACGGTTTCCTTGTCGATGTCATGCAGCATCTCGTGGGCGATTTTCGACAGGCGGATTTCGGTATAACGCATGGCCGCGGCGTTATCGCCATCGACCGAACCGAAATTGCCCTGCCCGTCCACCAGCATGTAGCGCAGGGAGAAGTCCTGCGCCATGCGGACAATGGTGTCGTATACAGCAGTGTCACCGTGCGGGTGATACTTACCAATCACATCCCCGACAATACGGGCCGACTTCTTGTACGGACGGTTCCAGTCGTTGTTGAGCTCGTGCATCGCAAACAGCACGCGCCGGTGCACCGGTTTCAGGCCGTCCCGCACATCGGGAAGCGCGCGCCCGACGATCACGCTCATGGCGTAGTCGAGATAGGAGCGGCGCATTTCCTCTTCGAGGGAGACCGGAAGGGTTTCTTTTGCGAATGGATCCATTGCGGCGTGGTTTATGCGGCAGGTTTAAGCGAATGACAGGCCCTTTTGCACGTGGCGCCGGCAGGCGCCTGACGGCTGGGCAACGTGCCATTCTAACATGCCGGCATCCCCGACTTACCGCCCCCGGACAGCCTCGCCGGAGCCAGCCGGCGGCCTTGCCCGAATCCCGGAAACCCTGATGCCACAAGGCTTTGCGGGCGACACAAGACCTATGTTGCACAAACACCACAGGCCCAAAACCCATGGGGCGAATCGAATATATTTACTTCTTAGGAAACGACCCTTGTGGCACAATTCCCCAGCGAAGAGCCAGACATTGTTCGAAGTGGAGCATACACCACATCGAGAATGTTATACTCCGAAGAATGTATGACTTGTTTTCGTCCATTTGCTCGCAGTAACCCTGCGGTGATCTCATCCTGAGAGGAGAAATATGAAAAAATTTGCCAAGCTCGCGCTCGTTGCAGCTACCGCAGTAATGGCTGCATCCGCTCAAGCCCAGTCCGTCCCCTACGAAAAGAAGGCAGTGAACGATAACTGGGGCAACGGTACGAGCGAGTACGTGTGGAAGAATGGCACGAACGAGCTCTGCTGGCGCGACAGCTCCTGGACTCCGGCCACCGCCAATGCCCTGTGCGACGGCGCGCTGGCTCCCGCAGCACCGGCACCGGCACCGGCCCCGGTGGCTCCGCCGGTCGTGTCGAGCGAGAAGGTCACTTTCGCTGCTGACACCCTGTTCGACTTCGACAAGGCTGTCCTGAAGCCGGAAGGCAAGGCCAAGCTGGACGACCTGGTCTCGAAGCTGCAAGGCATCACCCTGGAAGTCATCATCGCCGTTGGCCACACCGACTCGTTCGGCTCGGACAAGTACAACGATCGCCTGTCGATCCGCCGTGCTGAATCGGTCAAGGCTTACCTGGTGAGCAAGGGCGTTGAAGCCAACCGCGTCTACACCGAAGGCAAGGGCAAGCGCCAGCTGAAGGTCGACCCGAAGTCGTGCAAGGGCAACCGCAAGGCCCAGATCGCCTGCCAGCAGCCGAACCGCCGCGTGGAAGTCGAAGTGGTCGGCACCCGCAGCGCACGTTAATCGGATCCTTTCCGATCAAGAAAGCCCAGCGCAAGCTGGGCTTTTTTTTTGATACAGTTGCCCACACACCTCCTCCGCCGGCGTGGGCAGTTGCCGCCGGCCCGCATACGATGACGTTGCCCTCCCAGACCCTGTCCACCCATCCCGATCCGCTGCGCCGGAACGCCGACCCCAAGGAAATCGACAAGTTCAGCGAGCTCGCCCACCGCTGGTGGGATCCCGAGAGCGAGTTCAAGCCGCTGCATGAACTCAATCCGCTGCGCCTGGGCTGGATCGACGGCATTGCCGGACTGGCGGGCAAGCGCGTGGTCGACGTGGGCTGCGGCGGCGGCATCCTGTCCGAGAGCATGGCGCGCCTCGGTGCGACCGTGCGCGGCATCGATCTCTCCGGCAAGGCGCTCAAGGTCGCGGACCTGCACAGCCTGGAGTCCGGCGTTGCCGTCACCTACGAGGAAATCGCGGCGGAAGCGCTGGCGGCGCGCGAGCCGGGCAGCGTGGAGGTCGTGACGTGCATGGAGATGCTCGAGCACGTACCGGATCCGGCCTCGATCGTGCAAGCCTGCGCGACGCTGGTAAAGCCGGGCGGCTACGTTTTCTTCTCGACCATCAACCGCAACCTGAAGGCCTACCTGCTGGCCATCGTGGGCGCCGAGTACGTGCTGAACATGCTGCCGCGCGGCACGCACGATTATGAAAAATTCATCACCCCGTCGGAACTGGCGCGCTTCGCCCGCAACGCAGGGCTTGACCTGATCGAGATGCGCGGCATGACCTACAACCCGCTGTCGCAGGTCTATGCGCTCGGCCGCGACACGGATGTGAATTACATGATGGCGTTCCGCCGGGTGTCGGCATGAGCGGGGGCATCGCAGGCGTCTTCTTCGACCTCGACGGCACGCTGGCGGACACGGCGCCCGACCTGGCCGCCGCCGCCAACCGGCTGGTCGTCGAGCGCGGCCGCCCGCCGGTGGCGTATGAGAAGCTTCGGCCCGTCGCCTCGCATGGCGCGCGCGGCCTGCTCGGCGCGGCGTTCGGGCTGGTGCCCGACGATGCCGACTTTCCGGCGTTGCGGGATATCTTTCTCGACTATTACGAAGCCGACATCGCCGTGCACACGCGCCTGTTCGACGGCATGCCGCAAGTGCTGTCGGCGCTCGAAGCAGCGGGCATCCCCTGGGGCATCGTCACCAACAAGATTGCGCGTTTCACGGTGCCGCTGGTCGCCGCCATCGGGCTGGCGCCGCGCGCCAGCGCAGTGGTCAGCGGCGACACCACGGCCCACGCCAAGCCCCACCCCGCCCCGCTGCTGCACGCCGCCGCGAGTGCCGGTGTCGACCCACGCCGCTGCGTGTACGTCGGCGACGACCTGCGCGACATCCAGGCGGGCAAGGCCGCCGGCATGATGACGGTCACGGCCGCCTATGGCTACTGCGGCGACGGCGAGCCGCCGGAGGCATGGGGCGCCGACCACCTGGTGCGCCATCCGGCCGAGCTGATCCCGCTGCTGGTCCCCGTCGCGGTCGGCTAGCGGCGTGGCGGCCAGCGCACAGCTGGTGGCCATGGAACTCCCCGAGACACTTTCCATCCAACCGGGTACAATCCAGCTTCTTCTCACTGGGGCCGACCTGGTTTCGACGTGGGTTACAAAGCAGTGGAGGGCATACCGAGGACCCGTCACCTCGTTAATCAATGGGAATGCAATAACTGCTAACGACGAACGTTACGCACTGGCAGCCTAAGGGCCGCCGTCCTCGCACTGGCTCGCTGACGGGCTAGGGTCGCAAGACCACGCGAGGTCATTTACGTCAGATAAGCTCCGGAAGTGTCACGGGTCCGGGGACGAAAATTTAGTGACTCGCCGTCGTAGAGCGTGTTCGTCCGCGATGCGCCGGTTAAATCAAATGACAGAACTAAGTATGTAGAACTCTCTGTGGAGGGCTTGCGGACGCGGGTTCGATTCCCGCCGGCTCCACCAGTCAACACTTCGGAGACCTCCATCTCCGAAGCCCGGGAAACCCGTGATGACCAGCGTCTTCACGGGTTTTTTGTTTCCGGCGCACGCGGCGCGGCATGATCGGTTTCCGAGGTGACAACCGGGCGATCAGCCATTCCCATGACTGCGCGATACTACGAGACCAGCCCGGTGGCATCGAGCGGACTCGCAAATATCGTCGCAACGTTCTCGATGAACTACCATTAGCGTTCGCCGAACCGGGAAAGGCGACCGCCGCGCATTGGCGGCGGCACAGCGTTTCCTCGGGCATCCGGACGATTACAATACCCCGCCGAAGTCCTCCACATCTCTCCCCATGTCCGACTATCCCCGCTATACCATCAACCGCGCCATGGTCGCGCTGGTTCCGGAACAGCCGTTCCTGGACTGGATCCAGGCGGTCGATCCACAGCCGGTTGCCGGTCTCACGCTAGAGCAGGTGCGCGAGGACCAGAGCGTGTTCCTGCTGCCCGAAGAACTCGCGGATACGCACGCCAACGCGGTCCACTGGGTCGAGAAGCGCTGGCAGGAGTTCTTCGAATTCATGCTGGGCGAATGGTTCGACGATTCGCTATGGCCCGAGACCCTGACGCTGGAGATGTTCCGGGAGTGGTTCAGCGTACGCTACCACTCCATGGTCTTCGACATGGCGCCAGATGCGCCGATGATGCACGATGATTGGGACGAGGACGACGACTCGTCGGAGATGTTGCATTAGTCCTGCCCGCGCAGGGCACGGGTATTGCATCAACGGGCCGCCGTGGCCCGTTTTTCGTGTCCGCAAGCTGCTGAGCAGCGGTGACATTGTCAGCCTGGGCGCCGCAACTGCCGAAATTTTCCTAACGCATTCGGAATTTTCCGGTCATGGGCACAGAGCGGTACGACTAAAGTTGGCTCGTCCTTCAACCGCAAGGCAGCGCCGACTGCAGCGAACCCGAACTTCGCGCGGTCACAGCCGGCCTCCGCTACTGCCGACACCTATGCACATAGCCCTACCCATCGCCGCTCGCCTGCTCCGTGCGCTCAAACGCGGGCTAATGCTCGCCGCCTGCCTGGCAGCCCCGAGCCTCGCTCATGCCGACTGCACTGCCACGCCTGCCATGCCCTACCTCCAGACCATGAACAACATGGCGGTAGCGGTTAACCTGCCGGTGGGGAGCACCATTCCCGGCACGACGCGCTACTACACATTCACCGGCGCCTGTACCGAGAAACCGCCTGCCGTGGTAGCCGGCGCGCCCATCATCTCCTGCTACTACGGATCAGGCAGTGAAGTCATGCCTGGCGTCTATTCGACCGGTGTGGCCGGCATCGGCATCCGCTTGCGCAACGCCGCAGGGCAGCCGATGACCAATGCGAAAGGCATCAACTGCGATACGCGGACGGCCAACCTTGGCAGCCTGAATAACGACTTGACCTATTCCGTATCGGTATCGGTTGAGTTCGTCAAGACGGGCCCAATCGCAGGCGGCGATCTTGACCCAACCCAGACACGCTTTGGCTTCGGCGTGTACCAAGGCTCGCTTTCAGGCGCGCTCGGTGGCGGCTACGTCAACTACATCGGCTTTTCGGGCAATGCCTCGCCACGTGAGATTGCCTGCACAGTCAACTACCCCGCCGTGGTGACGTTGCCCAATGTCAGCGCCCGCACGCTGGCCACACAAGGCGCCGCCGGTAATACACCCTTCTCGATCCAACTGACCTGCAGCGGGGCTGCCATCGTCGGCCTGACACTGGACGGCGGGGGGAGCACGCCGGTGCAGTCGGCACCCAATGGCATCCTCGGCATCGCTGGCGCCGGCACGGGCGGCGTGGCCAGCAACGTGGGCGTGCAGATCGTCGACGCCATCGGCAGCGCGCCCGTGCCGCTGCAAGTACGGAATGCCATGGGCAACGTTGCCGCCAACGTGCCTTCCACCTACCGCTTCGGTGCGCGCTATGTCTCGCTGGGGGGCGCGCCATCGCCTGGCAGCGTGTCGAGCGCCATGATATTTACGCTCGACTACCAGTAAACGAAACGCTGCGTCGCCAGCCTGCCGTCAAAGGAACCGGTCCAGCAGCTTGCGGCTGTGCTTGTCCAGCGCCATCAGGTCACGGATCAGGTAATGAATGCCGTGGCTGTCGGACACCATCAGCGTGTTGCCTGACAGGCGACGGATCGCTTCTTCCCCGCGCAGCACGAGAGAGGTACGCCCGCGATCAGTCTGCACGGTCCATACGCTCGGCGTGGCAAAGGTCGACACCTCAACGATGCGCTCGATCTCCGGCATGAACTCGCGCGATGCGAGTTCTTCTTCGATCATCCTGCGCTCGTTGGCGGGAAGGGCCTCAAGCCGCGGAATCCACACCACCTCGTGCCCATCGGCGCTCATCATGCCGATGCCGCCTTGCGGCGCGGAGATCGGAAAGGCCCGCACCGGCACCACCCCTTCATAGATCGTGCCGTCGCCATGGTTCAGCGTCAGGCGGCCAAACGGATTGCGCGACAGCGTGAAGGCCGCGCTGGCTGCGGCATTGGTGTCCGCCCAGGTCATATCAGTGGGCATTGGCCACCTCCGGCAGTTCGGTCACGGCTTCGCGCTCGTCGTCATCCTCGGTATCGACGTTACGCGCCTGCGCCTGGTACAGCTTGAAGTAAGCGCCCTCGCGCAACAGCAGTTCGTCGTGGCTGCCGACTTCGACGATCTTGCCGCGGTCCATCACCACCAGGCGGTCGGCCTTGCGCAGCGTCGACAGGCGGTGCGCGATGGCGATGGTGGTGCGGCCTTGCACCAGGTTGTCGAGCGCCTTCTGGATTTCCTTCTCGGTCTGCGTGTCCACCGATGACGTCGCCTCGTCCATGATCAGGATGCGCGGGTTGATCAGCAGCGCACGCGCGATCGAGATGCGCTGGCGTTCGCCACCCGACAGCGCCTGGCCGCGCTCCCCTACCAGCGAGTCGTAGCCGTGCGGCAGGCGCAGGATGAACTCGTGCGCATGCGCGGCGCGCGCGGCAGCGATGATCTCCTCGCGCGTGGCATCCGGCTTGCCGTAGGCAATGTTGTCGGCGATGGTGCCGAAGAACAGGAACGGCTCCTGCAACACCAGGCCGATATGGCGGCGGTACTCGGACACCGGCAGCGAGCGGATGTCGACGCCGTCGACACGGATCGCCCCCTCGGAAACATCGTAGAAGCGACAGATCAGGTTGACCAGCGTGCTCTTGCCCGAGCCGCTGTGCCCGACCAGCCCGATCATCTCGCCCGGTGCGATCGACAGGTCCAGCCCGCGGATCACCGCCCGGTTGCCGTAGCGGAAGCCCAGGTCGCGCATGTCGATGGCGCCTTCGACCTTGTCGAGCTTGGTCGGACGCACCGGCTCCGGCACGCTCGAGACGTGGTCGAGGATGTCGAAGATCCGCTTGGCCCCCGCCGCGGCCTTCTGCGTCACCGAAACGATGCGGCTCATCGAATCGAGGCGCGTATAGAAGCGGCTGATATAGGTCAGGAAGGCAACCAGCACGCCCACGGTGATGGCGCTGTGCGATACCTGCCAGATGCCGAACACCCATACGATCAGCAGCCCGATCTCGGTCAGCAGGGTCACGGTCGGCGTGAACAGCGACCATACCGCGTTGACGCGGTCGTTGATGGCCAGGTTGTGCTTGTTGGCCTCGCGGAAGCGCGTCACTTCGCGCTTTTCCTGCGCGAAGGCCTTGACCACCCGGATACCGGGGATGGTGTCGGCCAGCACGTTGGTGATCTCCGACCAGATACGGTCGATCTTCTCGAAGCCGTGCCGCAGGCGGTCACGCACCAGGTGGATCATCCAGGCGATGAACGGCAGCGGCACCAGCGTCACCAGTGCCAGCCACGGGTTGATCGAGACCAGGATCACGGCCGTCATCACGATCATCAGCACGTCGGTGGCGAAGTCCAGCAGGTGCAGGGACAGGAACACGCAGATGCGGTCGCTTTCCGAGCCGATGCGCGCCATCAGGTCGCCGGTGCGCTTGCCACCGAAATATTCCAGCGACAGCTTAAGCAGATGTTCGTAGGTCGTTGTGCGCAGATCCGCACCGATGCGCTCCGACACGCGTGCCAGCAGATAGGTACGCGCCCATCCCAGGCTCCATGCCACCAGCGCGGCGCCAAGCAGGCCCCCCAGGTACATGCGCACGCGGTCGTAATCGATCGGTACCCCGTTCTGGTACGGAATCAGCACCTTGTCCATCAGCGGCATGGTCAGGTACGGCGGTACCAGCGTGGCGCCGGTGGACAGCACCGTCAGCAGGAAACCGGCCAGCAGCTGCCAGCGGTAGGGCCGGGCAAAGCGCCACAGGCGCAGTAGCGCCCAGGTCGACGGTGGCGTTTCCAGCTCGCGGTTGCACTGCGGGCACTCCTCTTCATCCGGGGGCAGCGGCGCCTTGCAGGTCGGGCACGCGACTTCGCCAGGCTCGCCAATTTCGGTAGCGGAGGTGGCATCGCGGCGCATCTCGAACTGGTCGGCCAGCCGCAGCGCGGCAGGATTGTAACCAAGCGTATATCGCCAGCTGGCCAGCCGACCCTTTGGGCCGGCCAGTTCGAGGGTGCCGACCCCCGCATGATCGGTATGGGAAAGGCGCAGTTCGGGCGAGATGTTCCATTCCCGCACATTTTTTTCACCTGGCGGGCGGGCAACGATGCGCTGGTCCGTCACAACCAGCCACCCTTGGGTAAAATGCAGCCTCGCGTCGAGGTCCAGCACCAGTCCGGCCAGGACGTTTTCGCCGGGACGGAGCCACGTTCCGGATTCGGCACGCCACGGCTCGTCGGCGGGGAAGGTGTTGAGGGCAGGCAGGGAGGACTGGGTCATGGATGGCGCAGCATGCAGCGTCCAGGGGAAAAGGACATAACTTGAAACAAATTTAGGCCGGGCGCCCACTGGCTGCCCGTGAATTCGCCCGCAGTATACATAACGACGTAAATAACAGCGAACCCGCGGGTTGCCCTGATGCACTGCACAAACACTTTTAATCGAAGAAAGTCAACCTGTACTAAGCTGTAACGTTATTGAAAGGTTAGGCTTCCATTTCTCGGGCGTTCCGCCCACTGCCTCAAGCAAATTCAATGAAAAAGAAGGACATTGAGATTTTCGATGTCATGTCGCTGCGCGGCCCGAATATGTGGACATATCGGCCCGTGCTGGAGGCATGGGTCGATATCGGGGAACTGGAGGACTTTCCCTCCAACACGATTCCGGGGTTCTACGAGCGCCTGTCGGCATGGCTGCCCTCGCTGATCGAGCATCGCTGCAGCATCGGCGAGCGCGGCGGCTTCCTGCAGCGCCTGAAGGAAGGCACCTGGCCCGGCCATATCCTGGAACACGTGACGCTTGAGCTGCAGAACCTGGCGGGCATGCCCGGCGGCTTCGGCAAGGCGCGCGAGACTCCGGTGCGCGGCGTGTATAAGGTGATCGTCCGTGCCTGGCACGAAGAAGTCACCCGCGCCGCCCTGTTCAGCGCGCGCGACCTGGTCATGGCCGCGATCGAGGACCGTCCCTTCGACGTCCCCGCCGCCGTGGACAACCTGCGCCGCCTGGTCGACGAGCACTGCCTCGGCCCCAGCACCGCATGCATCGTCGATGCCGCCGACGACCGGGACATCCCCGCCATCCGCCTGTCGGACGGCAACCTGGTCCAGCTGGGCTATGGCGCGCGCCAGCGCCGCATCTGGACGGCCGAGACCGACCGCACCAGCGCCATCGGCGAAAGCATCTCGCGCGACAAGGACCTGACCAAGAGCCTGCTGGAGTCGTGCGGCGTGCCGGTGCCGGAAGGCCGCATGGTCGACTCGCCGCAGGACGCCTGGGACGCCGCCGAAGACATCGGCGTGCCGGTGGTGGTGAAGCCCTACGACGGCAACCACGGCCGCGGCGTCTTTACCAACCTGGTCACCCGCGAGGAAGTCGAGACTGCCTACGCCGTGGCGCTGGGCGAAGGCAGCGGCGTCATCGTCGAGCGCTTCATCCCCGGCAACGAACACCGCCTGCTGGTGGTGGGCGGCCGCATGGTTGCCGCCGCGATGGGCGAGACCGCCTGCGTGGTCGGCGACGGCAAGTCCACCATCGACGAGCTGATCGAGCTGCAGATCAATTCCGATCCGCGGCGCGGCAGCACCGAAGATCACCCGCTGAACCGCGTGCGCCTGGATGCCGCCGCGCGGCTGGAGCTCAAGCGCCAGGGCATGGATGGCAGCTCGGTGCCGGCGGAAGGCCGCACCGTGCTGATCCAGCGCAACGGCAACGTCGCCTTCGACGTGACCGACCGCGTCCACCCGAGCGTGGCCGCGCATGCATCGCTGGCCGCGCGTGTGGTCGGACTGGACATCGCCGGCGTGGACCTGGTGGCCGAGGACATCTCGCGCCCGCTGGCCGAACAGCGCGGCGCCATCGTCGAGGTCAACGCCGGTCCGGGCCTGCTGATGCACATCAAGCCGGCCGAAGGCACGCCGCGTCCGGTTGGCCGCGCCATCGTCAACCACCTGTTCCCCGAGTCCGAGCAGGACGACTGCGGGCGCATCCCGGTGGTCGGCGTGACCGGCACCAACGGCAAGACCGTGGTGGCGCGCCTGGTCGCGCGCCTGCTGCAGCTGTCGGGCAAGCAAACCGGCCTGGCCAGCAGCGACGGCCTGTTCCTGGACCGCCGCCTGGTGCAGGGCGGCGACCGCGCCAACTGGGACGCCGGCCACCGCATCCTGATGAACCGCGCGGTCGAGGCCGCCGTGTTCGAGAACGACAGCGGCAGCATCCTGTCCGAAGGCCTGGTCTATGACCGCTGCCAGGTCGGCGTGGTCACCAACTTCGACCAGCCCGACCACCTCGGCGACTACTACGTCGAGGACGAGGACCGCATGTACAACGTGCTGCGCACGCAGGTCGACGTGGTGCTCAAGGATGGCGCCGCGGTGCTGAATGCGCGCGACGAGCGGCTGGTCGAGATGGCCGAGCTGTGCGACGGCGACGTGATCTTCTTCGGCCTGACGCCCGAGCTGCCCGCGATCATGTCGCATCGCGCCGCAGGCAAGCGCGCGGTGTATGTGCGCGAAGGCAAGATCGTGCTGGCCGTCGGCAGCAAGGAAACGCCGCTGGTCGACGTGGCCGCGGTGCCGCTGACCTACGCCGGCCGCGTGGCGTTCCAGGTCGAGAACGTGCTGGCGGCCGTCGCCGCGGGCTGGGCGCTGGGCATCTCCAACGACCTGATCCGCGCCGGCGTGGTGACGTTCGACGTCGGCCAGGTCGACGTGCCTGGCCGTTTCACGCTGTTCGAGCGCAACGGCGCCACCGTGGTCGTCGACGACGCCCACAACGCGCCCGCGCTGGAAGCGCTGGCGGCCGCGCTGGACCGCTTCCCGTCCGAACGCCGCATGGTCGTCTACGGCGCCGGCGTGCAGCGCCGCGATGAAGACCTGGTGCGCCAGGGCAAGGTGCTGGGCCAGCATTTCGACCGCGTCTTCCTGTGCGAAGACCGCAGCGTCAAGCGCGACCTGCCCGATGCCGAGGCGCGCGCGCTGCTCAAGCAAGGGCTGTACGAAGGCCGCCGCGTGACCAAGATCATCGACGAAGGCGCACGTGCCAATGCCATCGAGACCGCGCTCGGCCAGCTGGTGCCGGGCGACCTGCTGGTGCTGCAGTGCGACGAGGCCGCCACCGCGGCCACCGTCGACCTGGTGCACCACTGGATGGGCCAGCCTGCGCGCCGCGCCTGACGCGGCGCCCGAACACAGCGCATAGAAGACACGGAACCGTTCCATGGAAGTCTCCCGTATCCGGGCCCTGCGGGGCCCGAACCTGTGGTGCCGCCACACCGCCATTGAAGCCATCGTGGCCTGCCAGGACACCGCCGACATGCTGTCGGACCTGCCCGGCTTCGAAGACCGGCTGCGCGCGCGCTTTCCCGAGATCGGGCCGCTGCGCCCAGACGAGGAATCGGGCGAGCTCTCGCTCGCGCACGTGCTGGAAGTCGCCGCGTTGCGCCTGCAGGCGGCCGCCGGCTGCCCGGTCACGTTCAGCCGCACCGCGCAGACGGTGGAGCCCGGCACCTACCAGGTGATCGTGCAGTACAGCGAGGAAGAAGTCGGCCGGCTCGCGTTCGGGCTGGCCGAGGCCCTGTGCCTGGCCGCGCGCGACGACTCCGCCTTCGACCTGGCCGACGCGCTGCATCGCCTGCGCGACCTGGACGAAGACGTGCGCCTGGGGCCCAGCACCGGCTCGATCGTCTACGCCGGCGTGGCGCGTGGCATCCCCTACCGGCGCCTGACGCAGGGCTCGATGGTGCAGTTCGGCTGGGGCAGCAAGCAGCGCCGCATCCAGGCCGCCGAGACCGACCGCACCAGCGCCGTGGCCGAATCGATCGCGCAGGACAAGGAACTGACCAAGAGCCTGCTGCACGCCGCCGGCGTGCCGGTGCCGCTGGGCCGCTCGGTGCGCAGCGCCGAGCAAGCCTGGGCCGCCGCGCAGGAAATCGACGCCCCGGTGGTGGTCAAGCCGCGTGACGGCAACCAGGGCAAGGGCGTGGCGGTGCGGATCCGCACCCGCGAGGAAGTGATGACGGCCTACGAGGTCGCCTCGGACATCAGTTCCGACGTGATCGTCGAGCGCTACATCCCCGGCCATGACTTCCGCCTGCTGGTGGTGGGCAAGCAGCTGGTGGCGGCCGCACGCCGCGACCCGCCGCAAGTGACCGGCGACGGCGTGCACACCGTGCGCCAGCTGGTCGAGGAAGTGAACCGCGATCCGCGCCGCGGCGAAGGCCATGCCACCTCGCTGACCAAGATCCGCTTCGACGATATCGCGCTGGCCGTGCTGGCCAAGCAGAACCTGACCGCCGACTCCGTGCCGGCCAAGGGCACGCGCGTGGTGCTGCGCAACAACGCCAACCTGTCCACCGGCGGCAGCGCCACCGACGTGACCGACGACGTCCACCCGGACATCGCCGCGCGCGCCGTGGCCGCGGCGCAGATGGTGGGCCTGGACATCGCCGGCGTCGACGCCGTGTGCGAGACCATGCTCAAGCCGTTCGAGGAACAGGCCGGCGGCATCGTCGAGGTCAACGCCGCGCCGGGCCTGCGCATGCACCTGCAGCCGTCGTACGGCAAGGGCCGCGCGGTGGGCGAGGCGATCATCTCGACCATGTTCTCCGATGGCGACGATGGCCGCATCCCGGTGGTGGCCGTCTCCGGCACCAACGGCAAGACCACGACGGTGCGCCTGATCACCCATATCATGGCCACCAGCGGCCTGCGCATGGGCATGACCGGCACCGACGGCGTCTATATCCAGGGCGAGCGCATCGACACCGGCGACTGCAGCGGCCCGCGCAGCGCGCGCAACGTGCTGCTGCACCCCGATGTCGACGCGGCCGTTTTTGAAACCGCGCGTGGCGGCCTGCTGCGCGAAGGCCTGGCCTTCGACCGTTGCGACGTGGCCGTGGTGACCAACGTCGGCGAAGGCGACCACCTGGGCCTGTCGTACATCAATTCGGTGGAAGACCTGGCGGTGCTCAAAAGCGTGATCGTGCAGAACGTCGCGCCGCACGGCATGGCCGTGCTCAACGCCGGCGACCCGATGGTGGTGCGCATGGCCGACGCCTGCCCCGGCAGCGTGACCTTCTTCGCGCACGATCCGAACCAGCCGGCGATGGCCACCCACCGCGCGCAAGGCAAGCGCGTGGTCTTTGTCGACGGCGCCGAGATCGTGGCGTCGGAGGGCGATACCCAGGTGCGCATCGCGCTGGCGGAGATCCCGCTGACGCGCAACGGCACCATCGGCTTCCAGGTCGAGAACGCGATGTCGTCGATCGCCTCGGCGTGGGCGCTGGGCATCGACTGGGCCATCATCCGCCGCGGCCTGGCCACCTTCGTCAATGACGCCGCGACGGCTCCCGGCCGCTTCAACGTGTTCGACTACAAGGGCGCCACTCTGATCGCCGACTACGGGCACAACCCGGACGCGATCCAGGCATTGTGCAACGCGGTCGAGACCATGCCGGCCGGCCGCCGCGTGGTCGTGATCAGCGGTGCCGGCGACCGCCGCGACGAGGACATCCGCCGTCAGACGCAGATCCTGGGCGGCGTGTTCGACGAAGTGGTGCTGTACCAGGACCAGTGCCAGCGCGGCCGTGCCGACGGCGAGGTGCTGGCGCTGCTGCGCGAAGGCCTGCAGGGCGCGCAGCGCACCAGCCAGGTCGAGGAAATCCGCGGCGAATTCCTGGCCATCGATACCGCGTTGTCGCACCTGAAGCCGGGCGACCTGTGCCTGGTCCTGGTGGACCAGGTGGAAGAGGCGCTGGGGCATATTGCCAGGCGCATCGCGCAGGGCTGAGCGCGCGGGCCGGCAACGGCCCGCATTGCCGAAAAGAAGAGCCAGCTCTCCGGAGCTGGCTCTTTTGCTTTGGCAGCGGCGCGGCTCAGTGCCTGCCCGGCAGCGACAGCTTGCGCTCCAGCATATGCTGCAGCCCGGACAGCCCGGTGCTCAACACCCAGTAGATCGCCGCCACCGCCAGGTACAGCGGCAACGGCTGGTATGTCGCCGCGATGACCTCCTGCGCGGTGCGCAGCAGTTCGGTCACCGTGATCACCGACACCAGCGACGTATCCTTGATCAGGCTGATCAGGCTGTTCGACAGGCTCGGCACCGCCAGCCGCAGCGCCTGCGGACCCACCACGTAGCGCAGCGCCTGCGCCGGCGTCAGCCCCAGGCTGTACGCCGCCAGCCATTGGCCCCGCGCCACGCCGAGGATGGCGCCGCGCATGCTTTCCGACAGGTACGCCCCCACGTTCAGGCTCAGCGTCAGCACGCCGGCCGGCGTGGGCTCCAGCGCGATGCCGACGCCCGGCAGCCCGTAGTACACGACGAAGATCTGCACCAGCAGCGGCGTGCCGCGCATGATGCTGACGTAGGCGCGCGCCACCGCCTTGAGCGCGCGGCTGTGGCTGATGCCCATCAGCGCGACCACGGTGCCAAGCACCAGTCCGAACACCATCGACCACAACGCGAACTTGATGGTCAGCAGCGTGCCCTGCAGCAGCACGGGCAGGGAATCGATGACGAGCTGGAGAGCGGACATGGGCGTGGCGGCGGACTGAAGGTAATAAAACAAAGCGGCGCGGCAGCCCTGCAGGCCGCCGCGCCGCGACATGATACCGCCCGCCTCGCGGGCCGGCTTAGTTGATCCGCTTACTTGATGCGCTTACTTGATGCGCTTAGTTGACCGGCTTACTTGACCGGCTTGCCGGCGGGCTTGGTCACGTCGGTGCCAAACCACTTCACCGACAGCTTGCCAAGCGTGCCGTCCTTGCTCAGGTCTTCCAGCGCGTGGTTGATGGCCTGCGCGAACTTGGGATTGTCCTTGCGGAACGGGATGGCCACCTGCGTGGTCGCGCCCGCCACGATCGCGCCCGCCCGCAGCGGCAGGTTGGCGGTCTTGACCAGGTAGGCGACCATGAGCCGGTCATTCAGCGCGGCGTCGACGCGCTGTGCCGCCAGGTCGCGCAGGTACTCGGGCGCGCCGGGATAGGTCTTGACGTCGATGCCGGCCACCGACTTGGCCAGCTCGTTGTAGTTGCTGCCCAGGCTGACGCCGAGCTTGTGGCCCTTCAGGTCTTCCAGCGACTTGAACTGGCGCTTGTCGTCCTTGCGCTGGATCAGCTGCGCATCCGAGTAGACGTAGGGCGTGGAAAAGTCCAGCACCTGCTGGCGCTGCGGCGTGACGTTGACCTGGTTGACGATCACGTCGAACTTGCCTGCCTGCAGTCCGGCAATGATGCCGCTCCATTCGGTGGTGACGAACTCGGGCTTGACCCCCAGCTTGCCTGCGACCGCGCGCGCGACATCGACGTCAAACCCTTCCAGCTCGTTCTTGGCGCCGCGGAAGCCGAACGGCGGGTACGTGCCCTCCAGCCCGATCTTGAGCACGCCGGCCTGCTTGACGGTGTCGAGCAGGTCGGCGGCATGGGCCGCGGTGGCCGCCAGGCCGGCCCCCGCCATCAGCGAGGCCGCCAGCAGCGACTTGAACCAGCCAGTACGAATCGATCGCATATGTTCTCCAGTGGATGCGGATAGGCAGTAAGTGGGCAGGCAACGCCGGCTGGCCTCTCGTGGAAGGCTGCCGGCCGGTTGTGCTGCTATGAGCCTATATCGGGCTCTACACTACCGCAAACGCTATCGATGGCGAAATAACGATTCATTATGGCTATATAACCGCCGGGGCGATGCATCCGCCACGGCGGCTATGCCCTTCGCCGTTACTGGTAGGCCTTGTCGTTGGGCGCCGCGAACAGTGCCTTCATGTCGGCCGACAGCGGGTAGTTCATGTTGATGTTGCGGGGCGGGATCGGCGACATGAACCACTTGTTGTAGAGCTTCTCCGCGCGGCCGCTGGTCTGCAGGTCGGCGATCACGCCGTCGGCCAGCTTCTTGAACGAAGGGTCGTCCTTGCGGAACATGCAGGCGTAGTTCTCGATCTGCAGCGGCGCGCCGACCACCATCCAGTCGCCGGCGCTCTTGGCCTTGGTGCGCTCGCCATACAGCAGCGGCTCGTCCATGACGAAGGCCGCAGCGCGGCCGCTTTCCAGGATCAGGAAGGACTGGCCATGGTCCTTGGTGCTGATCAGGTTCATGTTCATCGCCTTCTCGCCGTTCATCTTGACCAGCAGGCGCTCGCCGGTGGTGCCGGCGGTGGTGACCACGTTGCGGTCCTTCAGGTCGGTGAACTCCTTCACGCCCGAGTCTTTCTTGGTCAGCATCTTGATGCCGTAGACGAACAGGCTGTTGGAGAACGCCACCTGCTTCTGGCGCTCCAGGTTATTGGTGGTGCTGCCGCACTCGATATCGATGGTGCCGTTCTGCACCAGCGGGATGCGGTTCTGCGAAGTGATCGGCGTCAGCCGCACCTGCAGGTTCGGCATCTTCAGCTCGCTCTTCACCTTGTCGACGATCTGCAGCAGGATCTCGTGCGAGTAGCCCATCACCTCCTTGCCGTCGGTGTACGAAAACGGGATCGACGATTCGCGGTAGCCCAGCGAGATCACGCCGCTGTCCTTGATCTTCTTCAGCGTGTCGCCGTCGGCAGCCTGGGCCGCGCCGGCGGCCAGCAACAGCGTGGCAGCCGCGAGCATACGTCGGGTGGCAAGGCGGGTGTGCAATGGTTTCATGTCGCGCTCCTTGTAGTGGGGCTTGGTCATTGAGGCTCGTTTTCTCGAGGTAATGCGGTAATGCGAACTCATGGGTACTGCAGGAACCATTGCTTCATGCCGCTGCGCTACGCGCGCGCGGCATCGAAATCCGCGGCGTCGAGGGCCGGGCGCCGCCCCGCCAGCCGGTCGGCCAGCAGGCCGGCGCTGCCCATCGCCAGCGTGAAGCCCAGCGCGCCATGGCCCAGGTTCAGCCACAGGCCCGACACGCGCGACGGCCCGATCAGCGGCAGCCCGTCCGGCGTGGCCGGGCGCAGGCCCGCCCACGGCTGCAGCTGCGCCAGCGGCAGGTCCGGCACGATGCCGTCGAACAAGGCGCGCGTCTGCGCCACCAGCGTGCCGACCCGCTCCGGGTCGATGCGGGTGCCGCCGCGCACCAGGTCGGCCATGCCCGCCACCCGCAGTGTATTGCCGATCCGCGCGTAAACGATCTTGTTGGCGAAATCCGTCACGCTGATATGCGGGGCGCGCGCGCCACTGGCCAGCGGTACGGTGATGCTGTAGCCCTTGAGCGGCCACAGCATCGGCCGCACACCCAGCGGACGCAGCAGCGGCACGCTGCCGATGCCGCCCGCGACCACGACCACGTCGGCCGGCACCTCGCCGGCATCGGTGCGCACCCCGGTCACGCGTCCGCCCTGCTGCTGCAGTCCGTGCACCACGGTGCCGAAGCGCAGCGACACGCCAGTGCGGCCGCCGCCGTGTTGCAGCAACCGTGCCAGCGACACGCAGAAGCGGTGGCAGTCGCCCACCTCCTCGCTCGGCGTATAAATGGCGCCGGCGATCTCTTCGCGGATGCCGGCCAGCGCGGGCTCCAGCGCGACGCAGGCATCGCGGTCCAGCGCCTGCTGCTCGCAGCCCAGGCTGGCCTGGTAATCCAGCAGCCGGCAGGCCGAGGCGAACGCCGCTTCGTCGCGGTGCACTACCAGCTTGCCGCGCCGCGCAAAATCGAAGCCGAAGCCGCTGTCCTCGTGCTCGTGCTGCGCCACGAACGCCTGCAGCTGGTCGCGCGAATAGAAGCCCAGGCGCAGCAGCTTGCGCGTGGTGGCCTCGCTGGTGCCGGCATTGCAGGCGCCCATGAAGGCCGCCAGCCAGCGCCATTGCGCGGGATCGGCCACCGGGCGGAAGCGCATCGGCGAATCGCGCCGCAGCAGCCAGCCCGGCACCTTGCCCATCACGCCCGGCCCGGCCAACGGCGCCACGTAGCTGTAGCTGAGCTGCCCGCCGTTGGCAAAGCTGGTTTCCTCGCCGGGACCCTGGTGCCGTTCCAGCACCGTCACCTCATGCCCGTCCTGGGCCAGGCGCCACGCCGTTGTCATGCCGACCACCCCGGCGCCCACGATCACTACCCGCATTGACTTCCTTGTTGCATCAAAAGACCGATGCCAGAGGGTAGATCAGCGGGGCCGGCTTGCCCAATGCGAATACGTGCCAGAATATGTCTTCAGGCTATGGATGGCCTGTGCCTATCGTTCCAGACGTCCCTAATTCCAGACGCCCTAAGCCAATGCGCCTGCGCCAGATCGAGGTTTTCCGCGCCGTAATGCTGACCGGCACCGTCAGCGAAGCCGCGCGCCTGCTGCACGTGTCCCAGCCCGTGGTCACGCGCGTGCTGCAGCATGCCGAGGCCTCGCTCGGCTTCCGCCTGTTCGAGCGCGTGCGCGGGCGGCTGCAGCCGACTCCCGAGGCCAACGCCTTGTACGGCGATGTCGAAAGGCTATACGGCGAGATCGAGCGCGTGCGCCGCGTCTCGGAAAGCCTGCGCCACAAGGGCGCCGGGCGCCTGCGCGTGGCGGCCACGCCGAGCCTGGCCAACCCGCTGCTGGTGCCGGCGGTGCGGCGCTTCTGCGCGCGCCACCCCGACACCCAGGTGCAGGTGCTGACCCACCATACCGACGAGATCGTCGGCGCGCTGCTGGCCAACCAGATCGACCTGGGTTTCGCCTTCTCGCCGCCGCGCCACGAGGCCATTTCCAGCGAACCGGTGGCCAGCGGCCGCATGTTGCTGGCGGTGCCGCGCGGCCAGCCGCTGCCCGCCGCGGGACGCCGCCGCCAGGTGCCGATGCAGCGGCTGATGGATCGCCCCTTCATCGGCTATGACGACAACAGCTCGCTCGGCCTGCTGGTGCGCCAGACGCTGGCGCGGCACGCGCTCGAGCCGCGCTCGACGCTGGAGGTGCAGACCTATTCGCTGGCGCTGGCGCTGGTCGATGCCGGACTTGGCCTGACGCTGCTGGACCAGTACACCGCGCTCAGCGCCAATCCCGGCCATGTCGCGCTGCATGACGTGGCGCCGGAACTGCCGTTCGAGATCCAGATGCTGCGCGCCAGCCACCGCGCCGGTTCCAGCCTGGCCGACGACCTGCGCGTGCAGTTTGCGCAGGCCGCGCAGGAACTGGCAGCAACGCTGCCGCAACGGCTGGAAGCGCCGGTGGTCAGCCTGGACGGCGCACTGCCGGGCGGCGCCAGGGTGCGCACGGCCATACTGGAATGACGGCCGCGCCGGCGCCGATTTGACAGCTTCACAGGCGGTGCACCATCATCAAGCCGCCTGCACTCGCTGGCCGCATGCGCCACACCGCCTATGTTCGTCCTGACCCTGACCGCCCTTGTCCTGGTCAGCGCCTTCTTCTCCATCTCCGAGATCGCGCTGACCGCCGCACGCCGCACCAAGCTGCAGGTCTTGTCCGAGCGCGGCGATGGCCGCGCCACGCGCGTACTGCTGCTCAAGGAAGAGCCAGGGAATTTCTTCACCATCGTGCAGATCGGCGTCAACAGCGTGGCCATCCTCGCCGGTATCCTCGGCGAGAAGCACGTGTCCGACCTGCTGCTGGAAACGCTGTCGCCGTATATGCAGGTGGTCCACGCGCAGCGCGTGGCCAATATCGGCTCGTTCCTGATCGTGACGCTGCTGTTCATCCAGTTTGCCGACCTGATCCCCAAGCGCATCGCGATGACATTCCCGGAAGCGTGCGCGCTGGCCGTGATCGACCCGATGCTGACGCTGCTGCGCGTGCTCAAGCCACTGGTGTGGGTCTTCAACGCCGCCGCCGATGCCGCGCTGCGGCTGCTGCGCCTGCCGACCAAGCCGGTCGACCAGATCACCACCGAGGACATCGCCGCCATGGTCGATGCCGGCGCCGAGGCGGGTGTGCTGCACAAGCATGAGCTGCACCTGATCGAGAACGTGTTCGAACTCGGCTTCAAGGGCATCACCGCGATCATGACGCCGCGCGACGACGTGGTCTGGCTGAGCCTGGACGAGCCCGCTGACAGCGTACGGCGCAAGCTGGTCAACCAGCCGCATGCGCAATACCCGGTGTGCGGGCACGACCTGGACGATGTGCAGGGCTATATCGATTCCAAGGACATCCTGCAGCTGCTGCTGGCCGACGAGAGCGCCGCGGTGATCGGCAATATCGGCCGCCACCATGACAAGAACGTGCTGGTGATCCCCGACACGCTGACGCTGTCCGAGGGACTGACGCGCTTCCGCGAGATGCACCAGAACTTTGCCGTGGTGATGAACGAGTACGGGCTGGTGGTGGGCATCGTCACGCTCGACGATATCGTCGGCGCGCTGATGGGCGACATCCTCTATTCCAGCGAAGACGAGCAGATCGTGCGCCGCGACGACAGCTCGTGGCTGGTCGACGGCCTGACGCCGCTGGTGGACCTGAAGAAAGCGCTGGAACTCGATGCCCTGCCCGGCGAGGACTATGTCGACACCGCCGGCGGGCTCGTGATCTACGCGCTCAAGCGCATCCCGAAGAAATCCGAGTCGATTACCGTGGCGGGCTATCGCTTTGAAGTGCTGGACATCGACCATCACAAGATCGACCAGCTGCTGGTATCGCGCCTGCCCGCGCCAGAAGAGCCTGCTGCGCAGCAACCGTAGCTGTAACCGCGCCTGCCTGCCGATAACGCTCCAGCGTATCCGGCATGCGGAACCAGGCCACGTAGCCGAACGCCACCACCACCGCGGCTGCCGCCACCGCGCCGAGCCGCCACGGCGCCACCGCATCCCGTGGCGCCGGCACATGGAGCGTATGGTAGGCAGTGCCGAGCAACGCGATCCACGCCAGTCCCAGCGCGTAGCCCGCGGCCACGTCGGACAGCCAGTGCATGCCCAGGTACAGCCGCGACACCCCGATCGCCGCCACCGCCACCACGGTCAGCGCCAGCACCGGGATGCGCACGCGCCATGGCTGGCGCAGGCACAGCAGGAACGCCAGGAAACCGTACGTCACCATGCTGCTGGTGGCGTGGCCGCTGGGAAACGAATACGACTCCAGCCCGCTGTAGATGCTGGCCGGCCGCACCCGCGCCATGCCGAGCTTGAGCGCCATCACGCAGGCGCGCGCGCCCAGCAGCGCCGCGGACCAGTACAGCGCCGTGACCCACGCGCGCAGCCACCACAGCCACGCGAACACCGCCACGCCGACCGCGACCGAGATGCGCGCACCGCCCAGCTCGGTCACCGCGACCATGGCGATATCGAGCCAGTCGCGGCGCCATGCGCGCCCCTGCGCGAACACAAGCTGGTCGAGACGGACCACTTGGTCGCCCTGCGCGATTTCGGCGGCGAGCCAGAACAGCGCTGCCCCGCAAGCCAGCAGCGCGGCGCCGGCCACGAGCACCAGCAGCAATTCGGCGATATCGCGTTCCAGCACGCGCAGCGTCAGCGTGCTCACGCGGCGCGGGCGATCCTGTGCGGCCACGCGCGTCGACAAGGCACCGGCGCCCCAGACGCGCATGCCGTCGAGCCAGCGCACCAGCGGGCGCAACAGCGCCACCAGCAGCGGCACCACGCACAGCAGCAGCACCGTGGCGAGCGTGAACAGGCCGAGCAAACCCAGCGCCGTCCCGGGCGTCAGCCAGGCATCGGCAACCGTGCCCACGCGCGCCGGCAGTTCAGGCACGCGCAGCCTGCGCGCCGCCGATGCGCGCGATATTGGCGCGCGCGGGCGCCTCGCAGTCGGCAAAGGGCGGCGTCAGGAACAGCCGCGGCCGCTGCGCCAGCTCGCCCAGGAAGGCCGCGCGCCGGCGCCCGAACTCCGCCAGCAGCGCATCGCCCTGCAAGCCGGTGCGCGCGGCCAGCATGGCGCGGTTCTCCGCGAAGACATCGGCGCTGTGGGCATCGAATACGTCAGGAGGCGCGGCCAGCCGGAACAGGTCGAGATCGAGCACGCTGTCCGCGCCGTCGATGGTCGGCGTATGCGTGCGCGTGTCGCGCACGATCTGCGCGGCACGATCGAGCGCCGCGCGCTCCAGCGCCGGTGCAATCGTCTCGATCAACGCAGCTGATGCCGATTCGTTGTGCTCGCAGCCCGGCACATAGACCGCGTCGTGGCACAGCACCGCCAGCGCCTGCGCCGGATCCAGCGCGACGCCGCGCGCGTGGGCGACTTCGAACATTTCCAGGATATGGCGGGGGCCGTGGTAGTGCCGGTACGGCGTGTCATGCAGCCCCAGCACATCCAGCACCGTCTTGCGCGGCAGGAAGTCGAGGCAGGCCAGCGCCGCGGGCCAGTCCGGAGCGAAGCGCGGCACCTCTCCGTGCGGCGTCGCCACGGGCTCGCTGAACACGTCGGCGCGGCGCACCCAGAGCAATGCGGGATCGCGCAGCGCGCGATAGACGACTGCCGGCGCGAGGTCGGCCTCCAGGCGTCCGATGCCGACCACCGCATAGGCACCGCCCTTGTGGTGGCGGTACGGCATACCGGCAATCAGATTGGGGTCGTCGGGAAGTTCCGCGGGGTCGCCGTGGAATTCGGCAGGCGTGGGGGATGGCTGTGTCATCGGTGGCCTCGTTCATGGCGGTCCGCTGGATCGCCATGATAGTGCACCGCAAGGCGCTGGCAGCGATGAAACCGACCGCCGGAAAAAACAAAACCGACGCTCACTTCCGCGAGCATCGGTCCGAGTTTTACTACACTGTTGTTGCCTGCCGGCGGTCGAGACCGACAGCTTTTTGTCATGGCGGAGAGGGTGGGATTCGAACCCACGGTACCGTCGCCGGTACGCCTGATTTCGAGTCAGGTACATTCGACCACTCTGCCACCTCTCCGGTAACTGCTTTGCCGTGTGGCGAAACCGAGATTATAGCCACACCGCACCAGCCAGCGCAAGAGGCCGGAAACAGATTTTTTACAGCTCCGGTTCCAGGCGAGTGACGCCGCCCATGTAAGGCTGCAGCGCGGCCGGCACCGTGACCGAGCCGTCGGCGTTCTGGTAGTTCTCGAGGATGGCCACCAGCGTGCGGCCCACGGCCAGGCCCGAGCCGTTCAGCGTGTGCACCAGCTCCGGCTTGCCCTGCCCCGCGCGCATGCGTGCCTGCATGCGGCGCGCCTGGAAGTCGCCCATGTTCGAGCACGAGCTGATCTCGCGGTAGGTATTCTGCGCGGGGATCCACACTTCGAGGTCATAGGTCTTGGTGCTGCCGAAGCCCATGTCCCCCGTGCACAGCACGATGGTGCGGAACGGCAGTTCCAGCTTCTTCAGGATCGCCTCGGCGTGGCCGGTCAGTTCTTCCAGCGCGTCGAACGATTGCGCGGCCGGAACGATCTGCACCATCTCGACCTTGTCGAACTGGTGCTGGCGGATCATGCCGCGCGTGTCCTTGCCGTACGAACCTGCTTCCGAGCGGAAGCACGGCGTATGCGCGACGAAGCGCAGCGGCAGCTTCTCGCCGGCGACGATGGCGTCGCGCACGATATTGGTCAGCGGCACCTCGGCGGTCGGGATCAGGTAGAAGTTTTCGATGCGCTCGCCTTCCTCGCTGCCGACCTTGCGCGGCACCTTGAACAGGTCTTCCTCGAACTTGGGCAACTGGCCGGTGCCGCGCATCGACGCGGCGTTGACGATATACGGCACGTACATTTCGGTATAGCCGTGTTCCTGCGTATGGGTGTCGAGCATCAGCTGCACCAGCGCGCGGTTCATGCGCGCCACGCCGCCGCGCAGCATCGAGAAGCGCGAGCCGGTCACCTTGACCGCGGTATCGAAATCCAGGCCCAGCTTTTCGCCCACGTCGACGTGGTCGCGCACGGCAAAGTCGAACTGGCGCGGCTCGCCCACGCGGCGCACTTCGACGTTCTGGGTCTCGTCATTGCCCACCGGCACGCTTTCGTGCGGCAGGTTGGGGATCGACAACATCAGCTCCGCCAGATGCGCCTGGATCTCGTCGAGCCGCGCGGCCGAGGCCTTGAGTGTGTCGCCGATGCCACCGACTTCGGCCATCACGGCCGAGGCGTCCTCGCCCTTGCCCTTGAGCATGCCGATCTGCTTGGACAGGCTGTTGCGGCGCGCCTGCAGTTCCTCGGTCTGCGTCTGCAGTTGCTTGCGTTCGGCCTCGAGTGCCTGGAACGCCGCCACGTCGAGTTGGAAGCCGCGCGTGGCAAGGCGTTGCGCCACGGCGTCGATGTCTTTGCGGAACAGCTGGATGTCGAGCATGTTGCTTGAGGTGAAGTGCAGGGCCAGCGACATGCCGGCGGACCCGCCATTTTACTGCACCCGCATGGGCCGGGACGAGCGAACTGGCGGCGGAAGACGCCGCTGGCCTGCGGAAGCTACTGGTCCTTGCCGCCGCCCTTGTCACCGTCCTTGCCAGCTTTCTCCCGCGCTTTGACCGCGCGCTGCTCGCGATGCCAGGCGTCGTCCAGCTCGCGCAGGTGGCGCAGCTTCTCGGCGATCTTGCCTTCCAGCCCGCGCGGCACCGGCTGGTACCAGCCCTGCGCCTTCAGGTCGTCCGGAAAATAGTGCTCGCCGGCGGCGTAGCCTTCGGGCTCGTCGTGCGCGTAGCGGTAGGCATGGCCGTAGCCAAGCTCCTTCATCAGCCTTGTCGGCGCATTGCGCAGGTGCACCGGCACCGCTCGCGACTTGTCCTTGCCGACGAAGGCGCGTGCCGCGTTGTACGCGTTGTAGCCGGCATTGGACTTGGGCGCGATGGCCAGGTAGATCAGCGCCTGGCCCAATGCGAGTTCACCCTCAGGCGAGCCCAGCCGCTCATAGGTCTCGGCCGCGTCCAGCGTGATGCGCGCGGCGCGGGGATCGGCCAGCCCGATGTCTTCCCACGCCATGCGCACGATGCGCCGCGCCAGGTAGCGCGGATCGGCGCCGCCGTCGATCATGCGGCAGAACCAGTACAGGGCGGCGTCGGGGTCCGAGCCGCGCACCGACTTGTGCAGCGCGCTGATCTGGTCGTAGAAGGCATCGCCGCCCTTGTCGAAGCGGCGCAGGTTTTCCGACAGCGCGCTGCCCAGCAGCGCGGTATCGATCTGCGCGGCCCCGGCGGTGCGTGCGGCACGCGCCACGATCTCTATGTTGTTCAGCAGCTTGCGCCCGTCGCCATCGGCCGAGGCCACGATCAGCTGCAGCGCCTCGTCCTGCCACGCGATGCCGCCGAGCTCTTCGCTGGCGCGCAGGGCCAGCTGCGTCAGCTCGGCATCGTCCAGGCTCTTGAGCACGTAGACCGCCGCGCGCGACAGCAAGGCGCCGTTGACCTCGAAGGATGGATTCTCGGTGGTCGCGCCGATGAAGGTGAACAGCCCGCTCTCGACGTGCGGCAGGAAGGCATCCTGCTGGCTCTTGTTGAAGCGGTGCACCTCGTCGACGAACACCAGCGTGCGCCGCCCGTGCGCGCGGAACTGTTCGGCGCGCTCCACCGCCTCGCGGATGTCCTTGACGCCCGACAGCACCGCCGACAGCGCGATGAACTCGGCGTCGAAGGCATCGGCCATCAGCCGCGCCAGCGTGGTCTTGCCCACGCCGGGCGGGCCCCACAGGATCATCGAATGCGGCTCGCCCGACTCGAACGCCACGCGCAGCGGCTTGCCCGGGCCCAGCAGGTGCTGCTGCCCGATCACCTCGTCGATGGTGCGTGGGCGCAGGCGCTCGGCCAGCGGTTGCCGGGAACGGTCAGGGGTATCGGAGAACAGCGAGTCCGCCACGTCATCAAACCTTGCGATTGCAGAACGCCACAGTGTAGACCATCGGCGCGCCGCGCTTGGTGCCGCGCCTGGTGCCGCGCCTGGTGCCGCGCCTAGTGCCGGGCCAGCGTGCCGGGCTAGGCGGCAAAGGCGACCACGTCCTCGATCTCCGCGCGGATGCCGATGCGCTCGCCCACCGCGTGGTTGTGGTGCGAGGGCACCAGCGCCAGCACCCGGCCGCCGCTGGCCAGCCGCAGCGTGTACAGGATCTCGGCGCCCCGGAAGGCCTTGTGCATCACCTCCGCCTGCATCGGGCTGGCGTCGTCGTGGACGATGTCGTCAGGACGTACCAGCACGTCGACCGGGGCATCCGCGGGCAGCTGCAGGGGCACCGCCGGGTGCAGCATGCCCAGCTCCACTTCGATCCGCCCATCGCCGCGCAGGTGCCCCGGCATCAGCACCCCCTGCCCGATAAAGCCGGCGACGAAGCGCGACGCCGGGCGGTGGTACAACTCGTGCGCACTGCCCCACTGCTCGATCACGCCGTCATGCATCACGCCGATCTCGTCGGCCATGGCAAAGGCCTCGTACTGGTCATGCGTAACCAGGATGGCGGTGGTGCCTTGTGCCTTCAGGATCGCGCGCACTTCCAGGCTCAGGCGCTCGCGCAGATCGACATCGAGGTTGGAGAACGGCTCGTCGAGCAGCAGCAGTTCGGGCCGCGGCGCCAGTGCGCGCGCCAGCGCCACCCGCTGCTGCTGGCCGCCCGAGAGCTCGTGCGGATACTTGCGGCCCGAGCCGGCAAGCCCGACCAGCTGCAGCACCTCTTCCACCCGCTCCGCACGCTCTGCACGGCCGGCGCGGGTCAGACCGAAACCGACGTTGGCGGCCACGTCCAGGTGCGGGAACAGCGCGTAGTCCTGGAACACCATGCCGATGCGGCGCTGCTCCGGCGGCACCAGCGCGTCCGACGACGACACGGTCCTCCCGTCCAGCACAATGCGGCCGTCCTGCAACGGCTCGAAGCCGGCGATGGCGCGCAGCACGGTGGTCTTGCCGCAGCCGCTGGGGCCCAGCAGGCAGGCGATGTTGCCGCGCGCCAGCGCAAACGACAGGCCCTTGACCACCGCTTGCCGGCCGAACGCATGCCGGATACGGTCGACCTCGATGACGGCGGCGCTGGCGGCAGCCTCGTGGGTGCCGCTGCGAGCCATCGGCCGCGTGCGTGCCTGGGCTTCGGGTAATCGGGAATAGGAATCGGTTCGCATGTGCGCATTATAGGGACGTGGCGTCGCGCCGCGGGCCCTCTAGTGCCCGGCATTGCTAAAATGGGGCAGCCCGCTGCCGCGCCGGCGCCACATTGTCCGGGCGCGCTCCCATCGAATCCACCGCATGCTCCTACCCAGCCGCCGCCGCTTCCACCCCCTGACCCTGGCCACGCTCGCGATGGCGCTGCTGATCGCCGTGCCCGTGCTGGTGGTCGCCTCGGCCGTGCTGCTGCCCGCCGGCGAGACCTGGCGCCACCTGATCGACACGGTGCTGGCAGAGTATGTGATCAACACCATCTGGCTGCTGCTGGGCGTGGCCGCGGGCGTGCTGCTGCTTGGCGTGACCACCGCATGGCTGGTCTCGACCTACCGCTTCCCAGGCCATGCCGTGATGGAATGGGCGCTGGTACTGCCGATGGCGATGCCGGCCTATGTGATCGCCTACGCCTACACCGATGCGCTGCAGTTCGCCGGGCCGGTGCAAGGCTGGCTGCGCGAACTGACCGGCTGGAAGGCGCGCGACTACTGGTTCCCGGACATCCGCTCGCTGGGCGGCGCCATCGCGCTGTTTTCGCTGGTGCTGTATCCCTACGTCTACCTGACGGCGCGCGCCGCCTTCCTGCAGCAGACCCAGAACACGATCGAAGCCGCGCGCTTGCTCGGCCACGGCACCTGGAGCCGGCTCTGGCGCGTGGTGCTGCCGCTGGCCCGGCCCGGCATCGTCGCCGGCACCGCGCTGGCGATGATGGAAACGCTGGCCGACTTCGGCACCGTGGCGTACTTTGCCATCCCCACGTTTTCCACCGGCATCTACCGTGCATGGTTTTCGCTCGGCGACAAGAATGCGGCGGCACAGCTGTCGGCATGCATGCTGCTGTTCGTCGCCGCGATCCTGCTGATGGAGCGCGCCAGCCGCGGTCGGGCGCAGGTCTACGGCAACCAGCGCCGCGCCGCGGCATGGAAGCTCGGCGGCACGCGCGGCTGGCTCGCGCTGGCGGCCTGCGCCGTGCCGGTGCTGCTGGGCTTCCTGGTGCCGGCGCTGATGCTGTGCCGCATGGCCTTTACCGACGGCGACGCCCATTTCGGTCCGCGCTTTGTCGGGCTGGTGCGCAACAGCTTCCTGCTGGCCAGCGCGACGGCGCTGGCGGCCGTGCTGGTGGCGCTGGCGATCGGCTACGCCGGACGCGCCGCGAACGGCCGGCGCGGGTGGCTGATGCGCGGGCTGACGCGGCTTTGCGGCATGGGCTATGCGCTGCCCGGGTCGGTCATCGCCGTGGGTGTGCTGGTGCCGGTGGCGCGCTTCGACAATGCCTTGTCGGCATGGCTGCAGCAGCAGTTCGGGCTGTCGGTCGGTTTGCTGCTGACCGGCGGCATCGCGGCGCTGGTGTATGCGCTGCTGGTGCGTTTCCTGGGCGTAGCGCTGCAGACGGTCAATGCGGGCCTGGGCAAGATCACGCCCAGCATGGACGCCGCCGCGCGCAGCCTCGGCCACGGCCCCGGCGCCACGCTGCGGCGCGTGCATTTCCCGATGCTGCGCGGCAGCCTGCTGACGGCGGCGCTGATCGTCTTTGTCGATGTGATGAAGGAGCTGCCGGCTACCTTCGTGATGCGGCCGTTCAACTTCGATACGCTGGCCGTGCAGGCGTACAACCTCGCTGCCGACGAACGCCTGACCGAAGCCGCGACCGCGTCGCTGGTGATCGTCGCCGTCGGCCTGCTGCCGGTGATCGTGCTGTCGCGCACGATCCGGCGCGAGGCGCAGCGCTGAGCCGCCCCACTAGCCCACTCGCTCAGTAGCCCGCTAAAGTCCCGCCGTGCCGCGCCGATAGCCTTTCATGGCCCGGCGCTCGCCCGGGGACAAGAACAGCGGCACGCCGGATCCTTTCGCGCCTGCCGCCGGAATGCCTGACGGGGGCGTATGCTGCGATACCACATCCTGTTGTTCAAGCTGAACCGGCTGGCCAGCCGCAACACGCTGAGCGGCGTGGAAGAAATCTCGCTGGCCGGCCAACTGGCCGAGATGATCGGATCCGCCGATACCGCGGCGCGCATCATCGACGACCTTGCCGACCACGCCAACCCGCAGGTGCGCCGTATCGCGCTCAACGCCATCCGCCGCGGGCGCCAGTTCACCTCGCCCAGCCTGCAGCCCGCGCTGGTACGCCGCATGGCGGATGCCGAAGCGGCAGTGCGCCATGATGCGGTGTGGATCGTGCAGGAATCGCGCATGGACGGCGCCGAACTGCGCGCGGCGCTGCGCCGGCTGGCGGGCAAGGTGCGGTTGCCATGGGACGCCGAGCGTGCCCGCGCCAATCCCGGCGACACGGCGCTCGCCGCGCAGGTGCGCGCCCGCATGGCGCTGGACAATCTGCTGGAAAAGAGTGCGGCGGAGCGCAACCAGGCGCTGGCCGCAATGGCGCTGGGAACGGTCGGGAACCAGCCCTATGCGGAAGGCACGGTCGGCCACAAGGGCCTGCTGCACCGCGCGCTGATCCGGCGCCAGGCCGGGCGGCGGCTCGACAGCAGCGTCAAGCTGACGTTCCGCAAGGTCGAGCCGGCCGGGGTGAAGGGCAACAAGCGGTTCCTGCTGTAACTCGGAACCGGCCGGCCGCCCTCGTGCAGGGACGGCCGGCCTGACCTGCGGCTTACTTGAAGCCCGCGCGGTCCAGCAGCTTCTGCGCCTGCGGCTGGTACTTGCCCAGCTCGGCCACGTTGATGCTGTCGGCCTTGAACTCGCCGAGCGAATCGAGCGCCGGATTGCTGACCTTCACGCCCTGCACCACCGGCCATTCATTGTTGCCGTCGGCAAAGTAGCGCTGCGCATCGTCGCTGGCCAGGTATTCCAGGAACTTGACCGCGGCCTCCTTGTTCGGCGCGTGCTTCAGCATGCCGCCGCCGGAGATGTTCATATGCACGCCCTGGCTTTTCTGGTTGGGCCACACCACCCCCAGCTTGTCGGCCACGGCCTTGTCTTCCGGCTTGGTCGACTTCAGCAGGCGTGCGATGTAGTAGGTGTTGGAGATCGCCACGTCGCACTCGCCCGCGGCCACGGCCTTGAGCTGGTCGGTATCGCCGCCCTTGGGCGCGCGCGCCAGGTTGGCTGCCACGCCGCGTGCCCATTGCTCGGTGCGCGCCTCGCCGTCGTGCGCGATCAGGCTGGACACCAGCGACAGGTTGTAGACGTGCCCGCTGGAACGCGTGCACACCTTGCCCTTCCACTTGGGATCGGCCAGGTCCTCGTAGGTGGCGATGTCGCCGGCCTTGACCGCGGTCTTGTTGTACGCGATCACGCGGCCGCGCGCCGAGAAGCCGAACCACTCGCCGTTCGGATCGCGGTAGTTGGCGGGAATGCGCGATTCCAGCACCTTGGACTTGACCGGCGCAAACACGCCGGCCTGCTGGGCCCGCCACAGGCGGCCGATATCGACGGTGATGAAGACGTCCGCCGGGCTGTTGGCGCCCTCATTGCGGATGCGCTCAAGCAGCGGATCTTCCTGGCCTTCGATGCGGTTGATCTTGATGCCGGTCTGCTTGGTGAAGTTGGCGTACAGCGCCTCGTCGGTCTGGTAGTGCCGTGCGGTATAGAGGTTCAGCACCTTTTCCTGCGCGGCGGCCGCCAGCGGCAGCGTCAGCAGGGCCAGCGCCGCGACACGCGGCAGCAAGGTTCGGATAGTGGTCTTCACGCGGATGGCTCCCCAGCATGGTTGGGCAGTCGCCAGCATCCGGGACACCCGGGACTGCCCGGTTATTGGATTCCGGACAGCCAGAAACAATATTGATTCTTGTTCAGCCGGTCAAATTACATTTTTGTCATGTTGGCGCATGTTGAGCAATCAATAATTGCGCGCCCGACGCACCATGTGGACGCGCTTGCACATCGCTTCAGCCGCGCCGCACCCACGCAACCTTGCCAGCCTTGATGCCGAGGGTGCGGCGCTGGGGGTTGTAGTCCATCGTGCCGGGAAACTGCTGCCCGTCGCGTTCGCCCAGCCGCCATGCACAGCCTTGCAGCAGGCCGACGGCCTCGGTCTCGCTCTTGCCCACCAGCGTGTCGTCGGCAACCTTGTCGGCGGCACAGCCGGCCGGGGTGCCCCGCGCACCTTGCGGGCCGGGCATTGGTGCCGGCTCGTTGGGCTGCGTCGCGCAACCGGCCAGCAAGGCCGCGCCCGCGGCCAGCCAGAGCAGTCGACGGGCATGTACTGTGGTTCGGATTGCAGGCATGTCGCTTCCTTTTTTGTTTCCGCTTGGATGTGGACGGTTCGACACATGTCCGCTGGCGGCGTTCCAATCGCAACGCATCAGCGCTGAAGCCGGCGCAATCAGCCTTTGGCGCGGTTGGCCAGCCTCTTCATCGCGTCGGCCGGCAACGGACCGTGGCACGTCCGTTCGCCGCCTGACTCGCTGACGACTAACCAGACCTGTTCGGGCTTGCCCTTGGGATGCAGCAGCCAGGCGGGGCCGCGCGCGTTGCTGCTGGGCGGCAGGTCTTCCAGCACGCCGGTGCTGGCGGACTGCAGCATGGCCGCGCATTCCGATGCGGGCACGCGCGTGGACTTCAGGAACTCCGCGTTGCCGAGCACTTCGGGCAACGCCGTGTCCGGCGCGCGCAGGAAGGAATCGACATCGAACTTGCTGGCGCCGCCGCCGACGCTGGCGCAAGCCGCCAGCGCCAGCGCGCCGGCACCCGCCAGGATCACTGCGCCGTAACGTCCGCGGGCAGCGACGATGCGAACGGCCATGGCTGAGTTGGCGATCATGGCGGGCCTCATTGCTTCATCACGTCGGCGCCCTTGGGCACCGTGAACCGGAATGCATCGGCCGCCAGCGGCGGGTTCTTCTGCATGTTCGTGAAGGTCAGCAAGGTGGTGTTGCCGAAGGCGTCGCGCAGTTCCATCGCTTCGAGGTTGCCGCCCTTGAAGCCAATGCCGATACGCTCAAACTGCGTGTCCTTGGCCTTGGGCGTCAGTTCCAGCCATTCCACGCCATCCCGGGTCGGGCCGTTCTTGATGGCGAAGTTCTTTTCCAGGTCGTTGCTGCCGAACAGGATCGCGGCCGGACTGGAACCCAGCGCGGCATCAAGCTTGCGCTCGGTGACCTGGTTCAGGTCCTTGTCGTAGATGTACAGGGTCTGGCCATCGGCCTGCAGCAGTTGCTCGTAGGGCTTGGTATAGCGCCAGGTGAACTTGCCCGGGCGCGCAAACACGAAGGTGCCGCTGGAGTTGCCGGTCACCTTGACGTTGGCGCCCTGCCCCTTGACCTGGCGCTGCGTGAACTCGCCGCGCGCGCTCTTCACACCGGTGACGAAGCTCTGCAGCTGGTCGGTAGCTGCGGCATGGGCCGGCGCCTGGATGGCAAACATCGCCAGCGCGGCGCAGGCCGACACGAGGATGCGGTTGCGCATGATTTGGATCCTGGTTGTTATCGAATGCGTTGACCCTGTGCGGCGTCTGACAGGCAGTCCACTGCACGGTCAACGTGTCTTGTTAGAGCCAGCTGCTGGTGCAGGATTCCGCGCCGCCCCTGCTTCGCGGGTAACCGGATATTACGGCAGATGGTGCGCGAACTGCGCCGGCTCAGGCACGAAAACTCTCAATTTGCGGTAAAGGACCCCGTAAAGCGAATCTCGTATCAGGACGAAACGCTTCTTTACTTGGCGTGGAAGACAATGCAGTGCATGTACGTAGAGCACTCGCCACGCCGCCTCTTGCTCGCTGCTTCGCCGGGAGGCGGCCAAATCCACTGGGCCAGCAATATGACCAACGCCAAACCTGCTGCCGGGCGTCAGCCATTCCGGCACGACGCCAGGCGTCTCGACCGCGACGAGATGAAGAGGATCGCGACACGCCAGGTCAGGATTGAACTCGACGCCTGGCAGGAAAAGACCGCTGCCAAGCCCTTTAATCCCGCCATGGTAGTCACGGGCATTCTGGCCGGTGTAGCGTTCGTCTTTTCCGTGATGTCGTGGCTGAATGAGAGCACCCAGGACAAGATCGAAAAGGCCACCGGTCCGCTCGCCTCTCGGATCACCGAAATGGACCGCCGCCTCACGGGTCGCCTGGACGCAGTTGATTCGCGCATCGAGCGCCTGGAGGTGCGGGTCGAAAAGGGCTTTGAAGAATTCAACGAGAAGTTAGAGAACGTCAACGCCAAGCTAGGGAACGTCAACGCGAAGGTCGACAACGTCAACGCGAAGGTCGACAACGTCAACGCGAAGGTCGACAACGTCAACGCGAAAGTCGACAACGTCAACGCCAAGGTCGACAACGTCAACGCCAAGGTCGACAACGTCAACGCGAAGCTCGACCTACTGCTTAAGCGCCGCTAGCACACTCAGGCTGCGCAATCCACGGCCAGCCTGAATGCCCGCCTCCGCTAGTCACTCATCATCCCGCGCAGCCGCGCCACCGCCCTGCGCCAGGATGTCGCGATTGCCATTGCCCGACATGGCCGAAACCAGCCCCGCCTTCTCCATATCCTCCAGCAGCCGCGCGGCGCGGTTGTAGCCGATGCGCAGGTGGCGCTGCACCAGCGAGATCGACGCGCGGCGATTCTTCAGCACCACTTCCACTGCCTGGTCATACAGCGGATCGGCCTCGCCGCCGCCACCGCCGATACCAGCGCCGCCGCCAAAGCCATCGCCGCCACCATCGTCCGTCAGGCCGCCTTCGAGGATGCCCTCGATGTAGTTGGCTTCCCCGCCTTCCTTCAGCTTCTCCACCACGCGGTGGACTTCATCGTCCGAGACAAAAGCGCCATGCACGCGCACCGGCAAGCCGGTGCCCGGCGCCAGGTACAGCATGTCGCCCATGCCCAGCAGCGTCTCGGCGCCCTGCTGGTCGAGGATGGTGCGCGAATCGATCTTGCTGCTGACCTGGAAAGCAATGCGGGTCGGCACGTTGGCCTTGATCAGGCCGGTGATCACATCCACCGACGGGCGCTGCGTGGCCAGCACCAGGTGCAGGCCGGCGGCGCGCGCCTTCTGCGCGATGCGGGCGATCAGCTCTTCCACCTTCTTGCCGACCACCATCATCAGGTCGGCCAGCTCGTCGATGACGATGACGATGGTGGGCAGCTTGTCCAGCGGCTCCGGCGCGTCCGGGGTCAGGCTGAATGGATTCGGGATCTTCTCTTCCCTGGCCGCGGCCTCGTCGATCTTCTTGTTGTAGCCCGCCAGGTTGCGCACGCCCAGCTTGCTCATCAGCTTGTAGCGCCGCTCCATCTCGCCGACGGCCCAGTTCAGCGCGTTGCCGGCCTGGCGCATATCCGTCACCACCGGGCACAGCAGGTGCGGAATGCCTTCGTAGACGCTCATTTCGAGCATCTTGGGGTCGATCAGGATCAGCCTCACGCTCTCAGGCTTGGCCTTGTACAGCAGCGACAGGATCATCGCGTTGATGCCCACCGACTTGCCCGAGCCCGTGGTGCCCGCGACCATGCAGTGCGGCATCTTGGCCAGGTCGGCCACCATCGGCTTGCCGGCGATGTCCTTGCCCAGCGCCATGGTCAGGCTGGAAGCGCTCTCGTTGTAGACCTGCGAGCCCAGGATCTCCGACAGGCGCACGGTCTGGCGCTTCGGATTCGGCAGCTCCAGGCCCATGTAGTTCTTGCCGGGGATGGTCTCGACCACGCGGATCGACACCAGCGACAGCGAACGCGCCAGGTCGCGCGCCAGGTTGACCACCTGGCTGCCCTTGACGCCGGTGGCCGGCTCGATCTCGTAGCGCGTGATGACTGGCCCCGGGTAGGCCGCCACCACCTTGACCTCCACGCCAAAGTCCTTGAGCTTCTTCTCGATCAGGCGCGAGGTGAATTCCAGCGTCTCGGCGCTGACCGTTTCCTGGTGCGGCGGGATCGGGTCGAGCAGCGACAGCGGCGGCAGGTCCGAGTCCTGGATATCGGCAAACAGCGGCTGCTGCTTCTCGCGTTCCACGCGCTCATGCTTGGGCACGGCCTGCGGACGCACGATCTGCACCGGCGGTGCCTCTTCGATGCGCACGCGCTGCACCTCGACGGTTTCCTTGCGCTCGACCTTGGCGGCCTCGCCGATGATGCGGTCCTGCTTGCTCTCGCGGCGTGCCTTGAAGCCCAGGAACATGGTCTCGACGAAACCGCCGATATGCTCGGCCACCGACAGCCACGAGAAGTGGAAGAACAGCGACAGCCCGATCGCGAACAGCAGCAGCAGCAGCAGCGTCGCCCCGGTGAAGCCCAGCGCCACCTGCATCCAGCCGCCCAGCGTGTCGCCCAGCACCCCGCCCGGCGCGCGCGGCAGCGCGGCGCGCAGCGGGTACATGCGGATCGCCTCCAGCCCCATGCTGGACAGCAGCGTCAGCACGAAGCCGACCCAGCTCACCGTCACGCCCTGGCGATGCTGGCGGTCGTCCGCGCGCTCGGGCAGCTCGGCCGTCAGCGTGCGCCAGCCGCGCCAGCAGCGCCGCACCAGCAGCACCGCCCACCAGTAAGCCGAGAAGCCGAAGATAAAGAACAGCACGTCGGCCACCCAGGCCCCGACACGGCCGCCCAGGTTATGGATATCGGCGACCTGGTTCGCATGCGACCAGCCGGGGTCGGTCTTGCTGTAGCTGGCCAGCACGCACAGGAAACCCAGCGTGACGGCCAGCAGCAGGAACCAGCGTACCTCGCCCAGCAGTTTGCCGATGCGGGATGGCAAGGCCGATGGATCGGTGCGGGTGGTCGTGGTAGCTCGGGCCATGCCTGGATAGGACTCTTTTAGGGTGATTCCGGATGCGTTTGGCGCCGCCGTCGGCCTGAGTCAGCGGACTGACGAGGTAACTGACGAGGTGACTGACGGGCATCGTGGCGGCCATTTTAACGTGGGCGGCGGCTATCGCACCCATTGGAATTTGCAACAGTGGGCAAATGCGGCTCCTCTTATAATGTCGGTTTCGAGCAATGCCGGTGGGCATCATGCCGCACCGGCCACAGGAACGCATCATGGCAAAACACGCAAAAGTGCTGATTCTCGGTTCTGGTCCCGCCGGCTATACCGCCGCGGTCTACGCGGCCCGCGCCAACCTCCAGCCGGTGCTGATCACCGGACTGGCCCAGGGCGGACAGCTGATGACCACCACGGACGTCGAGAACTGGCCGGGCGATGCCAAGGGCGTCCAGGGTCCCGAGCTGATGCAGCGCCTGCTGGCGCATGCCGAAGAGTTCAAGACCGAAATCATCTTCGATCACATCCACACCGCGAAGCTGGTGGATGAAAACGGCAAGCCGGCCCGCCCCTTCACGCTGATCGGCGACGCCGGCGAATACACCTGCGACGCCCTCGTCATCGCCACCGGCGCCTCGGCCCAATACCTGGGCCTGCCGTCGGAAGAGTCCTTCATGGGCCGCGGCGTGTCGGCCTGCGCCACCTGCGACGGCTTCTTCTACAAGAACCAGGAAGTCGCCGTGGTCGGCGGCGGCAACACCGCCGTGGAAGAAGCGCTGTACCTGTCGCACATCGCCAGCAAGGTCACCGTGATCCACCGCCGCGACAGCTTCCGCGCCGAGCCGATCCTGGTCGACCGCCTGCTCCAGCGCGAAAAGGAAGGCCGCATCGAGATCCGCTACGACAACGTGCTGGACGAAGTGCTGGGCGACGATTCGGGCGTGACCGGCATCCGCATCCGCAACGCCAAGACCGGCCAGACCGAAGACCTGAAGCTGGCGGGCGTGTTCATCGCCATTGGCCACAAGCCCAATACCGACCTGTTCGCCGGCCAGCTGGAAATGAAGAACGGCTACCTGGTGACCAAGTCGGGACTGCAGGGCGACGCCACCGCCACCAGCGTGCCGGGCGTGTTCGCCGCCGGCGACGTGCAGGACCACGTCTACCGCCAGGCAATCACCAGCGCCGGCACCGGCTGCATGGCCGCGCTGGATGCGCAGCGTTTTGTCGAAGCCCTGAAGTAATCCCGCCTCTCCGAACCGGCCACCGCGGCCGGTTCACCCCTTCCCCGCAGCCTCCGTGGCTGCCCTGCCCCAGTCGATATAATCCCGGCGAGTACCCGGAGATTTTTCATGACGCAAGGCGCCCGCAAACCCGACCGACCGACCCAGCGCTTCGGCCTGAACGACCTGTCCAGCCTGCGCGACAACCTCAAGGCCGATGCCGAGCGGCGCGAAGCCGAGCGCCTGGCCGCCGAGCAGGCGGCGCAGCGCGCCCGCGAGGAAGCCGACGTGTTTCGCGCCAGCGTGGGCCAGGTCAGCCAATTGCGCGACCGCAACCGCGCCCACCACCCCGTCAGCAAACCCGCGCCGGTACCGGTGCAATCGCAGCGCAACGACCAGGCGGTGCTGCAGGCCTCGCTGTCCGACGAGTTCGATGTCGAAAGCCTGCTGGAGACCGACGAGACGCTGTCGTTCCGCCGGCCTGGCATCGGCATGGACGTGATTCGCAAGCTGCGCCGCGGCGAATGGGTGCCGCAGGACAAGGTCGACCTGCACGGCCTGCGCAGCGACGAGGCGCGCGAAGCGCTGGCCGAATTCCTGCGCCGCTCGGTGCGCAACGGCGTGCGCTGCGTGCGCGTGATCCACGGCAAGGGCCTGGGCTCGCCCGACAAGCTGCCGGTGCTCAAGGGCAAGGTGCGCAGCTGGCTGGTGCAGAAGGAGGAAGTGCTCGCCTTCGTGCAGGCGCGCGAGGCCGAAGGTGGCGCCGGCGCGCTGATGGTGCTGCTGCGCCAGCCGAAGCCCTGATGCGCCGGGCCTGACCAGCGCCACGGATGCATCTCCCGCTCGAATTGCTGATGGGGCGGCTGCCCCTGATCCTCCATATCATGGAGGTCATCGGCGTACTCGCCTTCGCGGTATCGGGCGTGGTCGACGCGCGCAAGCAGCGGCTCGACGTGGTCGGCACCTTCGTGGTGGCGTTCGCCACGGCCTTTGGCGGCGGCACGCTGCGCGACGTGCTGCTGGACCGGCGCCCGTTCTACTGGGTCGAGCATGAAGGCTATGTGCTGCTGATCTTCGCGATGTCGTTTGGCGCGTCATTCGTGCTGCGCGTGGTCAGCCGCGTGGCGTCGGACCGGGCCTTGATCGTCGCCGACGCGATCGGGCTGGGGCTGTTCTCGGTCACCGGCACCTCGCTGGCGCTGGTGGGGCAGATGACGCCGACCGTGGCGGTAATGATGGGCATCATCTCGTCGGTGTTCGGCGGCGTGGTGCGCGACGTGCTGTGCAATGAAGTGCCGATGATCCTGCGCGACCGCTCGCCCTATGCGACCTGCTCCTTCGTCGGCTGCTGGATCTACATCGGCCTGACCTGGATGGAAGTGCAGCAGGAGGCGGCGCTGATGACCGGCGCGCTGGCGATCATCGCGATGCGGCTGGTGTCGGTGCGCTACGGCTGGAAGCTGCCGAGCTGAACAAGCCCCAAAAGAAAGAAAGCCGCCCGGTTGGGCTAATGCCGTTCAGTTAAGTCTGAACGGCATTTTTCTTTGCAGGGGTTGTAAACAAGGTGTCGAGCTGTTAACTTGCCGTTCCGATGCTATCGGAACAAGTCCACGCCACCCTTGAGCTTAGTGAGCCGGCCAGTTTTGCCCGGCTCAGCGAGCACCTGCCGATGGCTTGGATTGAGCAAGCGCTGGCAGCCTCGGGGACAGCGTCCGTTCGCCGGCGCCGACTGCCAGCAGAGCAGGTGGTCTGGCTGGTCATCGCGCTGGCGCTCTATCGGCACCAATCGATTCCCGATGTGCTGGAGACGCTGGACCTGGCACTGCCCAACGATGCCAACGCCTGTGTCAGCAAGAGCGGGATCGCCCAAGCCCGCGAGCGGCTTGGAGACAAGCCTCTGTTGTGGCTGTTCGAGCAGACCGCACGGGCGTGGGTGGCTCAGGATGCTGCGCACTACAAATGGAAGGGCTTGGCGCTTTACGCCATGGATGGGACCACCTTCCGCACTGCCGATAGCCCTGAGAATCGCCTCCACTTTGGCGCGCAGAGCTACGCCAGCGGCAAGGTCGCCAGCTATCCACAAGTCCGCGGGGTCTCGCTCACGGCTGTTCCCACCCATCTTGTTGCCGATATCGCCTTTGGCTGCTATGGGCGCAACGAGATGCTCTATGCCAAGGAGCTCATTGAGCGGATCCCGGATCATTCGTTAACGATCTTTGACAAGGGCTTTCTGGCCGCAGAGATCCTGTGGGGCTTGCGCATGGGCGGCAGCGAGCGCCACTTCCTGATCCCCGCTAAAAAGAATCTGCAGTGGGAGTTGCTCTCAGGCAACGAGGGCGATGGCATCGTCCAGATGAAGGTCTCGCCTCAGGCTCGCCGCAAGAATCCTGCCTTGCCAGAGACTTGGACAGCTCGCGCGATCCGGGACGAGGACTCAGACCGCGTCCTGTTGACCTCGTTGACAGACCGTCGGCGCTTCAAGGCAGCCGACATCATTGGGTGCTACAAGCGCCGTTGGGAAATCGAAACCAGCTATCGAGAACTGAAGCAGACGATGCTCGGGGCCGAACTGACCTTGCGCAGCCGCCAGCCTGAGGGCGTGCATCAGGAAATCTGGGGGGCACTGATTGCGTACAACCTGGTGCGTCTGGAGATGGCCAAGGCTGCGCTCGAGGCCCGCGCCGAGCCCACCGACTTGAGCTTTGTGCTGGCCTTGCGCCTGATACAGGGCGAGTTGATCTGGGCAGCCGGCATGGCCCCAGGCAAGCTGCCGGCCCACCTGCAGCGCATGCGCGCCAAACTTCAGTTGGCGATCGTCCAAAAGCGACGGGGGCGTAAGTGCCCCCGTGAAGTCAAAGCCCTGCCTAAGCGCTACACCGTCCGGTTCCTCAGAAAGGACCTTAACTGAACGGCATTAGCCCGGTTGGGCGGCTTTCTCGCATTTGCAGCCGGCGCTATCAGACCGCGGCTTCGTCCTGCTCGCCGGTACGAATGCGGATCACGCGTTCGATCTCGGTCACGAAGATCTTGCCGTCGCCGATCTTGCCGGTATGCGCGGCCTTGACGATGGCGTCAAGTACGGTGTCCAGCTGGTTCTCGGCCACCACCACCTCGATCTTGATCTTGGGGAGGAAGTCGACGACGTATTCGGCGCCTCGGTAGAGCTCGGTATGCCCTTTCTGGCGGCCAAATCCCTTCACCTCGGTCACCGTCAGCCCGGTCACGCCGACGTCAGCCAGTGCCTCACGCACCTCGTCGAGCTTGAACGGTTTGATGATGGCGGTAATCTGCTTCATGACTGGCCCCTGGTTATGTTTGTTCACGCGCCTGGCGGCGCACCACCGCGGACGCGGCGCTCTCCGGCTGGCATTTTAACAGCCATTGGCGCCATGCATTCCCCGCAATCCCGCGCCGGGCGCGGCCGGAACGTTCGACAGCGCGCATCGCAGGGCCGCGCGATGCCGCTTGTGCCTGTGGACAACCCTGTGGACAGCCCCCGGGAAATCCTGTGCAGAGCCTGTGCAAACCCTGTGCAAATCACCCGGTCACGCCGTGCTGAGGAAGCGGCGCCGATAGTCCGAAGGCGCCACTCCGACACGACGCAAAAAGGCGCGCCGCAGGTTGTTGGGATCGCCAAGCCGGCCAGGGCAGCCACGCGCTTGAGGGGATGGCGCGAACCTTCATCCGGCGCCTGCTTCCATAGCGTGGGGCCGCCCGCCACCAGCAGCGTGTCGATGTCGTCACTGGCGGTCTCCAGCGTCGCGTCCGGTTCGATGCGCATGCCGCTGGAGGCAGTGAGCATCCCAGGCGCCGGCGCGATGATCTCGAACTGGTACGCATCCGGTTGCCCGGCCTGGCGTGCAAATCCGCCAGCTCGGTATGCCTGCCCGCGCGCTGCAACGCCACCAGCCGGCTGCGCTGGTCACCTATCAGCGCAGCGTCGCCGCCGGCTTCGCGCACCCGGGAGGCAACCCGCTTCAGCAGGAAGCGCTCGCCGATCCACCCCTCCGCGGTTTCCACGGTGGTGTAGGCCAGCACCTCGTATGGTCGCGGCGGCTCGCCCCGCATCCAGATGTCGACGCCGCCGACGTGTTCCCGTGCGCCGCCCTGGCGGTGCCGCAGCAGCGGCTCGCCTTCGTGGCGCCGGATCGGCGCCTGGATGCAGGCCGCGAGACCCACGCAGCACAACAGCAGCAGGGCGGGAACCCTGGCCCGCTTCGTCAAAGTTGGCTTCATCTGATTTCCTCTGCTTCGAATGCAAACGGCGCGCAGTCTAGGCAGGAAATCCGGCGCTGCGTGGCCAGTGGCGGCGAGCGCTTGCCGCCTGACGGCGCTCCCGCAGGAAAATGGCCCGCACAGTGCTGGCCATTTCACTGCTCAGCGACACTGGGGCATCAGTCCGGCACCTTCTCCAGGTCCGCCAGCCACACCGCCGACTCCGAATCGCTCGGCGCGCGCCAGTCGCCGCGCGGCGACAGCGAACCGCCCGACCCCACCTTGGGCGCGTTCGGGATGCAGGACCGCTTGAACTGGCTGGTGCGGAAGAAGCGGTCGAGAAAGATCGCGAGGTTGCGCTTGATCTCTGCTAGCCCGTACTGGTTGCGCGCCACCTCGGGCCCGTACGGCCACACGCCGCGCTCGCGGTCGCCCCAGGCGTGCTGGGCCAGGAAGGCGATCTTGGACGGCGTGAAGCCGAAGCGCAGCGTGTAGTAGAGGTTGAAGTCCTGCAGCTCGTACGGCCCGATGGTGCTTTCGGTCTTCTGCTCCGGGCCATGGTTGCTGTCGCCGGGCACCAGCTCGGGGCTGATGTCGGTATCGAGCACTGCCAGCAGCACGTCCGCCCCACCCTCGCCGATCTGGCCGGTTTCGGCGACCCAGCGCACCAGGTGCGAGATCAGCGTCTTGGGCACGCTGGCGTTGACGTTGTAGTGGGACATGTGGTCGCCCACGCCATAGGTGCACCAGCCCAGCGCCAGCTCGCTCAGGTCGCCGGTGCCGATCACGATCGCGCCCTGGAAATTGGCCAGCCGGAACAGGTGGTTGGTGCGCTCGCCGGCCTGCACGTTCTCGAAGGTCACGTCATAGACCTTCTCGCCGGCGGCGTACGGATGGCCCAGGTCCTTCAGCATGGCCAGGCAGCTGGGACGGATATCGATCTCGGTGGCGCTGCAGCCCACCACCTGCATCAGCTTGCGCGCCTGGTCCAGCGTGCGGTCGCTGGTGGCGAAGCCGGGCATGGTGTAGGCGAGTATATTGGCGCGCGGCAGTCCCAGCCGGTCCATTGCCTTGGCGCAGACCAGCAGCGCGTGCGTCGAATCCAGCCCGCCCGAGACGCCGATCACCACCTTGCTGATCTTGCTGGCCGACAGCCGCTGCACCAGCGCCTGCACCTGGATGTTGTAGACCTCCATGCAGCGCTCGTCGCGCTGGCGCGGATCGGCCGGCACATACGGGAAGCGCGCCACGTTGCGTGCCAGCGGCAGCGACTTCTCGCGCGGCAGGTCGAGCGCGAAGGTGACCACGCGGAACGCTTCCACCTCGGCCTTGTGCCGGCGCACCGAATGGCCGAAGGTGACCTGGTGCATGCGTTCGCGCGACAGGCGCTCGACATCGACGTCGGCGAACAGCAGGTGCGAGTCGTCGGAGAAACGCTCGGATTCGGCCAGCATTTCGCCGTTCTCGTAGATCAATGCCTGCCCGTCCCAGGCCAGGTCGGTGGACGACTCGCCCTTGCCGGCCGAGGTGTACAGGTACGCCGCCAGGCAGCGCGCCGACTGCTGCGACACCAGCTGGTGCCGGTAGCCCGATTTGCCGATCACGATATTCGATGCCGACAGGTTCACCAGCACGGTTGCGCCCGCCATCGCGGCGAACGACGACGGCGGCACCGGCACCCACACGTCTTCGCAGATCTCGGCATGGAAGCGGAAGAACGGCAGCCCTTCGATATCGAACAGCAGCCCGGCGCCGAACGGCACGTCCTGGCCCAGCAGCCGCACGCTGTCGACCGTGGCGCAGTCGGCCGCGCTGAACTGGCGCCCTTCATAGAATTCCCAGTAGTTGGGCAGGAACGACTTTGGCACCACGCCCTGCACACGGCCCGCGGCCACCACCACGGCGCAGTTGAACAGCTGGTGCTGCACGCGCAGCGGCATGCCCACCACCATCGCCAGCGGCAGCTTGCGCGAAGCTTCGACGATGGTGCCGAGCGCCGCCTCGCACGCATCGAGCAGCGTGCGCTGGTGGAACAGGTCGTCGCAGGTGTAGGCCGACAGGCCCAGCTCGGGGAACGCGGCCAGCACCGCGCCGCGCTGCGCAGCCTGCGTGGCCAGCGCCAGCGTCTCGCGCGCATTGAAAGCCGGATCGGCCACGCGGCAGACCGGCACGCCGACCGCCACGCGGGCAAAGCCGTGGGAATAGAGGTTGAAAAACGGAGTCTTCATTTCGGGCCCTGGGGTATGGCAGGCATGGGGCGGGTCATCCGCGCCTGAACCTGGGGGTGACGCATATCCGCCATTCTACGTCGCTACCCGGGGGCGCGCCGCCCGTGCCTTGCCGCAGCGCCTGCACGCCGTTTCCGGTAGACTCGAGCCGCGCCATGCGCCGTCGCGCGCGGCAATCCCGTCTCCACCCCTTCAGCTACAGCCCATGCAGTCGGATTCCGGCGACACGGCGGCCACAGGCAGCCGCGCAGACGACCAGAAGGTCCACCAAGCGGACATTTCGGACTACCAGACGCGCATCGTCTCCGACCTGGCCGAGATCGACCCGGCCGCCTGGGACGCGCTGCTGGCGCGCCAGCCCGAACCCACGCCGTTCCTGCGCCACGCTTTCCTGCATGCGTTGCATGCCAGCGGCAGCGCATGCGCCGAGACCGGCTGGCATCCGCGCTTCCTGACGTTGTGGGCGGGCGACCGGCTGGCCGCGGCAATGCCGCTCTATGCCAAGGCGCATTCGTACGGCGAGTACGTGTTCGACTGGGCCTGGGCCGATGCGTATGCCCGCCACAACATCGAGTACTACCCCAAGTGGCTGTCGGCGATACCGTTCACGCCGGTGCGCGGCGCGCGGCTGCTCGCTGAAGATGCGCAGGCCCGCCGGCTGCTGCTGGAGGTGGCGCTCGCGCTGGCGGCGGAAAGCGGCATGTCGTCGCTGCATGTTCTTTTTCCCGACGAGGCCGAAGCCGGGCTGATGCAGCAGGCCGGCATGCTGATGCGGCACGGCGTGCAGTTCCACTGGACCAATGGCGGCGAAGGTGGCAGCAAGCCCTACGCCAGTTTCGACGACTTCCTCGCCACGCTGTCACAGAAGAAGCGCAAGAACATCCGCGCCGAACGGCGCCAGGTGGCGCAGGCCGGCATCACCTTCCGCCACCTGCGCGGCCACGAGATCGATGAAGAGGCCTGGCGCTTCTTCAACCGCTGCTACCGCCAGACCTATCGCGAGCACCATTCCACGCCCTACCTGAACCTGGACTTCTTCCGGCGCATCGGCGCGGCGATGCCGCAGCACCTGCTGCTGGTGGTGGCCGAGCGCGCGGGCCAGCCGATCGCCTCGTCGCTGCTGGTGTACGACGATGCGCCGCAGGTCAGCACGCTGTACGGCCGCTACTGGGGCGCGCTCGAATACCACCCCTGCCTGCACTTCGAGACCGCGTACTACCAGCCGCTGGAGTTCTGCATCGCCCACGGCATCCGCACCTTCGAAGGCGGCGCGCAGGGCGAGCACAAGATGGCGCGCGGCTTCCTGCCGGTGGCGACGCGCTCGGCGCACTGGCTGGCGCATCCCGACTTTGCCGATGCCGTGGAGCGCTTCCTCGCGCGCGAGCGCCACGGCATCGACGCTTACCTGGACGAACTGGGCGAACGCAATCCCTTTGCCCGTTCCTGAGCCGCCGTGGCGCTCAGCGCCACATGCGCCGCAGCGTGTTGTCGCCCAGCATGTAGTGGTGGAACAGCGAAGCCATCGCATGCAGCCCGATGACGAGGTAGAACGCGGTCCCCAGCGTTTCGTGGACGGCCTTGACCGTGTCCTTCAGCGCGGGGTCCGCCGCCACCAGCGCGGGCACTTCGATCCCCAGCGAAGGCAGCGCCAGCAGGTGCCCGCCGGCATTCATCGCCAGCAGTCCCAGCAGCGGCTGCGCCAGGATGAACAGGTACAGCACCCAGTGCATGGCTTCTCCCGCCAGATGCATCCAGCGCGGGCCGGGTTCCGGCGCCGGTGCGCCGCGCACCAGCCGCCACAGCAGCCGCGGCACCGCCAGAACCAGCACCAGCGCCCCGGCCCATTCATGGATGTCCATGGCCAGCACGCGCGCCGGCGTGCCCTTGTCGAAGTTGCCCTTCAGTTCGATGGCCGCATACGCCAGCGCCACCAGCACGAACACCGCCCAATGGAAGCACACCGCGAGCCGGTCATAGCGGCGCGATGGCGACAACACTTCCGGCAGGCCCTGCATCGGCTTGATGCCCTGAGTAGCGCGGTTCATGGTGGGTTCTCCTTCCTGGTTGACACGGACCGAGCGTAGCGCAAGCGGCACGGACGAGTCCTAACCGCCATCAAGCGACGGGCAACAAAAAACCCCGCCGCGGCGGGGTTTCTTCAGCGACGGTTCAGCTTACTTCTTGTAGTTGGCCACGCCGTCGGTGATTTCCTTGTGGGCTTCCTCGATGCCGGCCCAGCCTTCGACCTTGACCCACTTGCCGGCTTCCAGTGCCTTGTAGTGCTCAAAGAAGTGCTTGATCTGGTCCAGCAGGTTTTGCGGCACGTCCGACAGGCCCTTCATGTAGGCGGTGGCGGGCGACAGCTTGTCCACCGGCACGGCGACCAGCTTGGCGTCCACGCCCGACTCGTCGGTCATCTTCAGCATGCCGAGTGCACGGCAGCGCACCACGGCGCCGGCCAGGATCGGGAACGGGGACAGCACCAGCACGTCCACCGGGTCGCCGTCGCCCGACAGGGTCTGCGGAATGTAGCCGTAGTTGGCCGGATAGCGCATGCCGGTGCCGATGAAGCGGTCCACGAACAGCAGGCCGGTTTCCTTGTCTGCCTCGTACTTCACCGGATCGCTCTGGGCCGAGATCTCGATGATGACGTTGAAATCGTTGGGGATGTCCTTGCCCGGGGTGACGAGGTTGAAGCTCATGCGGTTCTCCAGATGCCTGCGCTGTGTTGTCGGATGGCGGGCATTATAACGGCTCGCGCCTGACCGGTTGCTGACAAGCCAGGCCCGTTCTGACTTCCCTGCCCGCTGCAACGCGTTGCAGCGACGCCCGCGTGCGCGATAATGGCGCATTCTTCAGCCGACACTGAATAGCCGCAGCCTTCGTGCTGCCCCGGAGCCACCCATGCATGCCCAGCACTTTGTTGCCAACCGCCTGATCGCGCCGGACAACGGCCTGCGCATCAAGGTGTTCGACCCGTCCAACGGCGAGCCCTTCGCCGAGATCGCCCGCGGCAACGCCACCGACGTCAACGTTGCGGTCCACGCCGCGCGCCAGGCCGCCGAGGGCGCCTGGGGCCAGATGGCCCCGGCCGAGCGCGTGCGCCTGCTCAACCGCGTCGCCGTGGCGCTGATCGCGCATGAAGAGGAACTGGCCGCGCTGGAAGCGCGCGATACCGGCAAGCCGCTGCGCCAGGCCCGCGCGGACGCCCGCGCGGTGGCGCGCTACTTCGAGTTCTACGCCGGCGCGGTCGACAAGCTGCACGGCCAGACCATCCCCTACAACCCCGGCTACACCGTGCTGACGGTGCGCGAGCCGCACGGCGTGACCGGCCACATCATCCCGTGGAACTACCCGCTGCAGATCTTCGGCCGCAGCGTGGGCGCGGCGCTGGCTGCCGGCAATGCCTGCGTGGTCAAGCCGGCCGAGGACGCCTGCCTGTCGCTGCTGCGCGTGGCCGAGATCGCCGCCGAGGCCGGCCTGCCCGAAGGCGCACTCAATATCATCACCGGCTACGGCCACGAAGCCGGCGCCGCGCTGGCGCGCCATCCCGGCATCCACCACATCTCGTTCACCGGCTCGCCGCAGACCGGCAAGCTGGTGTCGCAGCTGGCCGCCGAGAACCACGTGCCGGTCACGCTGGAACTGGGCGGCAAGTCGCCGCAGATCGTGTTTGCCGATGCCGACATCGATGCGCTGGTGCCGGTGGTGGTCAACGGCATCGTGCAGAACGCCGGCCAGACCTGCTCGGCCGGCAGCCGCCTGCTGGTGGAGCGCCCGGTCTATAACGCGCTGCTCGACCGCATTGCCTCGGTGTTCGAGTCGCTGCGCGTGGGCCCGGCCGAACTCGACCTCGAATGCGGCCCGCTGATCAGCCGCAAGCAGCAGCAGCGCGTGTGGGACTTCGTCTCCGACGCGCAGCACGCCGGCGTGGCGGTGATGGCGCAGGGCCAGATCGTGGCCGAGGCGCCCGAGGCCGGCTACTACCAGGTGCCGATGCTGTTCCGCGATGTGCCGCCCGCGCATCGGCTGGCACAGGAAGAAGTGTTCGGCCCGCTGCTGGCGGCCATGCCCTTCGACACCGAGGCCGAAGCCATCGCGCTGGCCAACGGCACGCCCTACGGCCTGGTCGCCGGCGTCTGGACCCGCGACGGCGGACGCCAGCTGCGCCTGGCGCACAAGCTGCGCGCGGGCCAGGTCTTTATCAACAACTACGGTGCCGGCGGCGGCGTTGAGCTGCCCTTCGGCGGCAGCGGCCAGTCCGGCTACGGCCGCGAAAAGGGCTTCGAGGCGCTGTACGGATTCACCACACTGAAAACCATCGCCATCCAACATGGGTAACATCAACTTCCTTTCCGTCGCATTTGCCATCTTCTTTTTCTGGATGGCGTGGCACGTGCGGAACAAGCGCGCCACCAATCCCTCCGGCATGCCGCGGCTGCAGGTGTTCAAGCGCAAGTGGGGCGATGTGGTGGGCGACCGCGTGCACTGGTGCCTGTATGTGGCGCTGCCGTTTTTGCTGGCGGTGATGATGGTCGCGAATGCGTTGCGCGGGCGGGGGCCGTTTTCGCATTGATATCGCCGCACTGAACGATTCCCCGCACCGATCACCGAAAATCACAACACAAGGAGACAAGCGATGAGACTGGCCAACAAGGTAGCGATCGTCACCGGCGGCGGTTCCGGCTTCGGCGAAGGCATCGCCCATACCTTCGCCCGCGAGGGCGCCAGCGTGCTGGTGGCCGACCTGCGCGAAGACGGCGCCGAGCGCGTGGCCGCGGCGATCCGCGAGGCCGGCGGCCAGGCGCGCGCGGTGCGCGCCGACGTCTCGCGCGGCGACGATACCGAGGCCATGCGCGAGGCCGCGCTGGCCGCCTTCGGCGACGTGCATATCGTCGTCAACAACGCCGGCACCACCCATCGCAACAAGCCCATCCTCGACGTCACCGAGGATGAGTTCGACCGCGTCTATGCGGTCAACGTCAAAAGCATCTACTGGTCGGCGCGCGCCTTCATCCCGCACTTCCGCCAGCGCGGCGGCGGCGTGTTCGTCAATATCGCCTCCACCGCCGGCATCCGCCCGCGGCCTGGGCTGGTCTGGTACAACGGCAGCAAGGGCGCGGTCATCACCGCCAGCAAGGCCATGGCGGCCGAGCTGGGCAAGGACAATATCCGCGTCAACTGCGTCAACCCGGTGATCGGCGCCACCGCGCTGCTTGAAGAATTCATGGGCATGCCCGACACGCCCGAGAACCGCGCGAAGTTCCTCGCCACCATCCCGATGGGGCGCATGTCGACGCCGCAGGACGTGGCCAATGCCTGCCTCTACCTGGCTTCCGACGAAGCCGCCTTCATCACCGGCACCTGCATCGAAGTCGACGGCGGGCGCTGCGTCTGAGCCCTGCTTCACCGGCATTTCCTTGTCGTAACACCGCTGTACCGCGTCGCAAGAACGCAAACATCCTCAGGAGACGGCATGACAACGACCGCAGTAACCCCCGGCGTCGGCGACGCCGCCTTTGAAGATGCCACCTACCGCAAGGTGAGCTGGCGCCTGGTGCCTTTCCTGCTGCTGTGCTACGTGGTGGCCTACCTGGACCGGGTCAACGTCGGCTTCGCCAAGCTGCAGATGCTCAACGACCTGAAATTCAGCGAGACGATCTACGGGCTGGGCGCAGGCATCTTCTTTATCGGCTACTTCCTGTTCGAAGTGCCCAGCAACGTGATCCTGCACAAGGTGGGCGCGCGCATCTGGATCGCGCGCATCATGATCACCTGGGGCGCGATCTCGGCGGCGATGATGTTCGTCACCACGCCGACCATGTTCTACGTGCTGCGCTTCCTGCTTGGCATTGCCGAGGCCGGCTTCTTCCCCGGCATCATCCTGTACCTGACCTACTGGTACCCGGCCAACCGGCGCGGGCGCACCACCACCTTCTTCATGACCGCGATCGCGCTGTCGGGCGTGATCGGCGGCCCGCTGTCGGGGTGGATCATGCAGTCGTTCGACGGCCACAACGGCTGGTCGGGCTGGCAGTGGATGTTCCTGCTGGAAGGCGTGCCGTCGATCCTGGTGGGGCTGTGGGTGCTGGCCTACCTGGATGACCGCATCGCGCACGCCAAGTGGCTGACAGGCGAGGAAAAGGCGCTGCTCGAGCGCAACATCGCCGCTGAAGACGCGCACAAGGAAGACCCGCCGATCCGCACCGTGATGTTCAGCCCGCGCGTCTGGCTGATGAGCGCGATCTACTTCTGCTTCGTCATGGGCCTGTACGGCGTCAGCTTCTGGCTGCCGACCATCATCAAGCAGACCGGCGTGAAGAGCGCGCTCGACATCGGCCTGCTGACCGCGATCCCGTATGGCTGCGCGGTGATCGGCATGGTGCTGGTGGCGCACAGCGCCGACCGCAGCGGCGAACGGCGCTGGCATATCGCAATCCCGGCGCTGCTCGGCGCGTTCGGCCTGCTGCTGTCGGTGCATTGGGCCACCGATACCACGCTGGCCATGTTCGCGCTGACGCTGGCCACCATCGGCATCCTGACCACGTTGCCGCTGTTCTGGAGCCTGCCCACGTCGTTCCTGGCCGGCACCGGCGCGGCCGCGGGCATTGCGCTGATCAACTCGCTGGGCAACCTCGCCGGCTTTCTCAGCCCGTATGCGGTGGGCTGGCTCAAGGACCTGACCAGGAGCACGGACTCCGGCATGTACCTGCTGGCCGCGTGCCTGGTGGTAGGCGCGGCGCTGACGCTGTCGGTCCCGGCCCGGCTGGTGAGCCGCAGGTAAGCAAGCGCGTCGCGGGTAGCCTGCAACGGCGCTTTCCGGCAAGGAAAGCGCCGTTTTTTCATGGGATCTGCGCAAGTGCCTGGCGCGGCGCTCGTGCGGCGACAATGCGCCATCCGCTGACGCCGATGTAGGACCACACCCGGCAGTGTGGTCCCGGCTTGCGCCCTAGCATGGAAAGGAAGACACCCGGAGTGATCCACACGGGGTCCTCCGGGCATGTGAATCCTTAAGATTGCCAAGGAGGCCACGATGCCGCACCTGCCCCCGTTTGCCCCTACCCAGTCACTGAAGCGCGTCGAAGCGCGGCTCGCACGCCGCACTCGCGTCAAGCGCCTTGTGATCGCGCTAAGCGCCGGCGTGGTCGCGCTGCTGGCCCTTGTCCCGGCGGCCAGCCATGCCCAGGCACCCGTGGTCGAAGCCGCGCCCGCATCCGCCACGCCTGCGCCAGCTCCGGCAGCTACTGCTCCGGCACCGGCTGCTCCGGCAGCGACCGCCCCTGCCCCGGCTGGTGCCATCGCGCCAACGCCGGGCGTGAGCCCGCCCGCGACGCAGCAGCCCACCACCATGCCGCCGCCAGTGGCCCAGCCTGCGCCGCCGGCACCGGCACCGGGTACTGCAGCCCCGCCGCCAACGGCCTCGCCGGCACCGGCACCGGGCGGCGCCGCACCTGCCGTGCCCGCTCCGCCGCCGACCGCGGCCCAGCCACGCCCGCCGCTGACCACGCCGCCGCCTCCGCCGCCACGGGACGCCATGGTGCAGCGTACCGCGGGACCGGTGACCTATATCTGCGGCGGCGTCGCCGAGGACGAGCAGGTCGCGCTGCAACGGCTGGCACGCAACTTCAACATGAGCCTGCTGTTTACCCAGGGCGATCGCGGCGAGTACCTGTCCGATGTCGACGTGAAGCTGATGCGCGGCAACAAGGAAGTGGCGAGCTTTGTCGCCGACGGGCCGCGCTGCCTGCTGAGGGCGCCGAGCGGCACGTACAGCGTGCGGGCGACTTACCAGGGCCGTACCAAGACGGCCACGGTGAGCACCGGCGGGCGCAACAACCAGATGCGCTGGTAGGTTTCAGGGTGGCAGCGCCGCGACGCGGCGTTGTTGGAGGAGAGGAACAGCGCGGCGTCTTGCGATGCCGCGCTTTTTCTTTTGGCGGGATGCTTTTTGCCGAATGCCTTACGCAAACTGACGGTGGTCTCCCTCTCCCGCAAGCGGGAGAAGGGAGCAAACACTCAGGCGGGCGGCCCCTCGCCCAGCATCTGCGCCACCGATGCCGCCGTCCCCGCAGCGCGCGCGCCCAGCAGGCGCTGCAGCGTGGCCAGCAGGTGGTCTTCGTTATACGGCTTGCCGAGGTAGACGTTGACGCCGATCTCCTCCGCATAGCGGCGATGCTTGTCCGCCGTGCGCGAGGTGATCATCACCAGCGGCATGTGCGCGGTACGCGAGTCGGACCGCACGTTACGGGTCAGGTCAAAGCCGTCCATGTTCGGCATCTCGATGTCCACCAGCATCGCATCCGGCATCACGTCCTGCAGCTGCTTGAGCGCATCCACGCCGTCGCGCGCCAGCACCACCTGGTAGCCGGCGCGGCCGAGCAGACGCTGGGTCGCCTTGCGCACGGTCAGCGAATCGTCAACCACCATCACCGTGGGCTGCAGCGCCAGGCCCCGCACCGGCGCGGCGCTGCCGTCGCCGGCCAGTTCGGCGACCGCGCCCAGCGGCCCGGCCACCGGTTGCGCCAACTGCGGCGCCAACTCCGGCGCGGACTCCGCGGGAACCACCTGCTGCGGCGCGGGCTGGCCGCGCTCGCGCAGCAGCCGCTGCGCCAGCACCACCGGGTTGTAGATCAGCACGATCTCGCCGTCGCCGAGCGTGGTCGCGCCGGCAATGCCTTCCAGCCGCGCCAGCTGCGGCCCGATGTGCTTGACCACCACTTCGCGGTTGCCGACCACCTCGTCCACGTGCACGGCGACACGTTCGGCGCCGCTGCGCACCAGCACCACCGGCGAGTACTTGCGGCCGGCTGCCACGCCGTTGCCCTCTTCCAGCAGCGCGCCGAAATAGAAGAACGGCACCTCGGCGCCGGCCACGGCGAAGCGTCCCTGGTTGTAGGCCTCCACCAGCGCCGGCGCGCGCAGCTGCTGCACCTGGTCGATCATGCCGCTGGGTACGGCATAGCGCCGCGCGCCCAGCGAGAACACCAGCACCTGCGTGATGGCCGTGGTCAGCGGCAGGTGCACGGTGAAGGTGGTGCCCTGCCCGGCCTTCGAGGCCAGCGTGATGCGGCCGCCCAGCGCCACGGTCTCGGCGCGCACCACGTCCATGCCGACGCCGCGCCCGGCCAGCTCGGAAACCGTGTCCGCCGTGGAAAAGCCGGGGGTGAAGATCATCTCGGTCAGGCGTGCCTCGCCGGCGTCGTCGTCCGGCGCGAGCAGGCGGCGCTCGACCGCGCGCGCACGGATGCGCGCCAGGTCCAGCCCGTTGCCGTCGTCGACGAAGTGCAGCACCACTTCGTTGCCTTCCTGCTGCACCTCGAGCGTCAGCGCGCCCGTGGCGGGCTTGGCGGCGGCGCGGCGTTGCGGCGCGGGCTCGATCCCGTGCACCACCGCGTTGCGGATCAGGTGTTCGATCGGGCCGGCCATGCGGTCCAGCACGGAGCGGTCGATCTCCACCGTGCCGCCCTTGATCAGCAGCCGCACTTCCTTGCCGGTCTCCGCGGCGGCCTGGCGCGCCACGCGGTACAGGCGCTCGGCCAGCGCGTCGAACTGCACCATGCGCGCCTGCATCAGGCTGCGCTGCAGCCCGCGCGTCAGCCGCGCCTGTGCGGCCAGGTCGCCGGCGGCGCGGTCGAAGCCGCGCTGCAGGTTCTGCTCGACGGTGGCCACGTCGTTGACCGATTCGGCCATCATCCGCGTCAGTTCCTGGAAGCGGGTGAAGCGGTCGAACTCGAGCGGGTCGAACTCCTGCTTGTGCTGCGCGTCGGCGATGCGCGACGCCATCTGCGATTCGGCCTGGATCTCGATCTCGCGCAACTGGCCGCGCAGGCGCGCCACGTTGTCGTTGAGTTCGCCCAGGTAGGTGCGCATCGCGTCGAGTTCGCTGTCGAGCCGCGCGCGCGTCGCGCCGACTTCACCCGCCTCGTTGATCAGCGTATCGAGCGCGCGCGCCTGCACGCGCACCAGCGCACGCTGCGGCTCGGCGGCCGGCGTGGGCCCGGTGGGCGGCATCGGCACCATCACGTCCGCGGGCCCGGGCATGACCGGCAGCATGGAGCCCGCACCGGCAACGTCGGCGGCAGGATCCAGGGCCGCTTCAGGGTGCGCTTCGGCAGCGGGTTCCGCCTCATCCTGCGGCGACACGCTGAGGCCGTTGATCACATCGGGGTCGTCGACGGGCAGCAGGCGTCCGGCCTGCAGCGCTTCGGCGTGCGCGAGGATGCGGTCGTACCAGGCGTAGAGGCGCGCGAACAGCTGCGGCCCGGCGCCCTGCCCGGCCTGCGCGCGCAGGCTGGCATCGAGCAGCGTCTCCATCTCGTGCGCGGCCTGGCCCAGCGCCATCGCGCCCGCCATGCGCGCACTGCCCTTGAGCGTATGCAACGCGCGCAGCACCAGTCCGCCGTGGCGCGTGTCCGCCGGCGCCGCTTCCCAGGTGCGCACCAGCTTGCCGAGTTCGGGCAGCGTGCCCTGGGCTTCCTCGAGGAATATCTGGACCAGCGCCGGGTCAGGCGCGGCGTCAGACGCGCGGGCCGCAGCGTCGCCGGCCGCCACCGCGACCGGCGGCCGGTGCGAAGTCGGCAGCGCGATCACCACGGCATCATGCTGCGCAGGCGGCGCGGGCTGGGCCGGCGCAGGCGCGGGCTCAGCCACCAGCGGCACTTCGTCGTCCCCGTGCGGCGGCTGGCCATAAAGCTGCGCCATGTCATCCACCGGCGCGGACGCTGCGGGCACGGCCACGCGCGGGCGCAGCAAGGCGCGTTCGCCGAATTCCACCAGGCTGCGGCGCAGGCCGGCGTCGGCTTGCGGCCACACGCCGGCGGCAAACTGGTGCAGCATGCCGCGCAGCCGTTCAACCGCCTGCTCCAGCAGGCGGAAGTCGCCCGGATGCATCGCCACCGGGTGCGAGCCCAGCTGCAGCAGCAGTCCTTCCAGCGCTTCGGCGATCTCGCGCACCGGCTCCAGCCCCACGGTCGAGGCACTGCCCTGCAGCGTGTGCGCCACGCGCAGCGCCAGTTCGCTCGGGCACGGATGGTCCTCGTGGCGCCATTCGGAGACATCGGTGGCGAACTGGCGCAGCAGGTCGTCGGCCTCTTGCAGGTAGACGTTGTAGAGCGCCAGGCCGATGCGCACCGGGCCGATGACCTTGTAGTTGTCCTCGTCGCTGGACAAGCCGCCGGCCAGGCGGAACGGAATGACGTTGTCGTCGTCGGCGGGCGTGTCCTGCGGTGCCGCCGCGCCCGGCTGGCTGTCGTCCGCGGACGCTGCGCGCGGAGCTCCTTCGGGGATGGAGGGCTCGGCTGGCACCGCCTCGTCGGCCGTCGCCAGGCCGCCGTCGCGCACCGCCTCGGCGGTCGCCACCAGCGGCGCGATGTCGTGCGCCGCAGCTGCATCGCGGTGCAGCTGTGCCACCCACACCGAGAGCTCGGCGTGCGCGCGGCGCAGCAGCGACAGCAGCGCCGGCGCCGGCGCGCGCGCCTCGGCGATCCACAGGTTCATCACCTGCTCCACCGCCCAGGCGGCTTCGCCGTAGCGATGCAGCCCGACCATGCGGCTCGAGCCCTTGAGCGTATGGAAGGCGCGCCGCACGCGGCTGAGCGTGTCGGCATCGCCCAAGGCATCGACACCTGCGTTGAGGTCGCCGGCAATACCGCCCAGTACCTCGTCGGCTTCGTTCAGGAAGATGTCGAGCAGCTCGGCATCGACCGCCGCGCTGTCGCCGGCGGCGGGCAGGGCCGGCTCTGCGGCAGCGGCAGGCAGGGGCGCGGGTTCGGGTTCGCCCGCGGCATCTGCCAGCGCCAGCATCAGGCGGCCGGCGGCATCGTCGCTGCCAGCCAGCCAGGCATTGCATTGGGTGGTGGCATCGGCGGCGCGGCGCCGCAGCGGCGCATTGTCGTCGATCGCGGCCTGGTCTGCCAGTGCCTGCAGCGCGGCACGCAGCCGCTGCACCTGCGGTGCGTCGGGCATGGGGCCGGCGTGCAGCGCTTCGGCCGCGGCGTCGCGCGCGGCAGCGAGCGGATGCTGGAAAGCGCGCCCGTCATCGGCGGCTGCGACTTCGGCGGGGATGTCTTGACGGCGGGCGCGGCCGAATTCAAGCGCATCGGCAAAGGCATGGACGGTGCCCAGCTCTGCCGCCACGGCGGCGAGCAGTTCGGTGCGCAAGGCGGCATCGGAAGCGTGGGAGGCATCGCCAACCGCGGCCAGCCGCTCATTGACAGCCTGCACCGCAGCCATGGCCCTGCCCGCGTCGCCGGTCAGCGCGGCCGGTAGCGCCGGCGACGCCTGCAGCCGCTCCAGCGTGTTGCCCAGCGCCGCGAACGCCTGGCGCGCATCGCGCAGGTGGCCGGCGCCGTCGGCACGCGCGGCGTTGCGGTCATAGCTGTCCAGCCACGATTCGCCGCTGTCGAGGTGCGCGCGCAGCTGCGCCACGGCCTCGCCGCGCAGCGCCTGCGCGCGCGCATCGTCGACCATGCTGGCCAGCCACGCCGGCGCGCCCACGGCGGGATCCGACAGCGACTGGTGCAGGCAGTCGGCCAGTGCCTCGCACTGCGCGGCAAAGCGCGCCGCGGCGGGATGGGCGGATTGTCCGTGCACGCGCCACGGCAAGGCGAGCGCACGCGCCAGGAACAACGCGATGCCGGTGGCGCCCAGCGCTGCGGCACGGCTACGCTCCCAGTCGGGCCCCGCGGCCGACACCGCCGCCTGCGACAGGCAGCGCTGCAGCGGCGGCTGTCCCAGCGGCTGCGCGGCTTCGGCGAGCGCCGCCAGCGCGGTTTCCCAGCCGGCCTGGTCGCCGGCAGCGGCCTGCTCCAGCCCCGCGGCGGCCTGCTGCAGGTTGCGCGTATCGATCGGGTCGAGCCAGCCGTAGTAGCGCAGCCGGAAGTCGGCATCGGCCACCGCGTGCGCGGCGTCGAGCCGGAAGGCCGCCAGCGTACGGGCGATGACGCTGCGCGCGGCAGCCGCGCCATCGGCCTGGACCGCGTCTGCGGCAGCCGTTTTCGCCAGCCCCGTGCACACCAGCAGGAACACGGCATCGTTCAGCAGCGCCTGCGGCACGCGCACATGCCCTTGCTGGTACTGGCGCAGCAGCAGGTTGGCACGCCCGGCAAAGCGCTTGGCCAGCAGGTCGGACGGCAGCAGTCCATATGCAAGCGCGCGGAACACCAGCCCCAGCACATGCCACACGTCGCGGTCCGGGTGGTCGGCGGCGCGGCGCGGCTCCTGCTCGTTGGCGCGCACTTCATCCAGCGCCGCATGCAGTGGCAGCCAGGCCTCGCGCAGCAGGGCCGGGTCCTGGCACGCGGCGGGCAGGCGCATGGCCTTCAGCAGCGTGGCCTCGAACTGCTGGCGCGCGCGCGTGATGGCGGCGGGGCTGCGCGCCGGCAGCAGCATGCCGGGCAGCATCTGCAGCTCGTCGAGCCACAGGTCGGCCGGATGCACGCGCTCCTCGCGCAGTTGCGCCAGCACGCCGGCGTAGGGCTGGAACAGCCGCAGCGGGGCCTCGTCGTCGCCGGCCATCAGGTCGTCGACATATTCGGCCAGTGCCTGCACGCCGGCGCGGAACACCGCCAGCGCCTGCGCATCGGCGGCAAGCTGGCCGGCATCGATGGCCTCGAGCAGGCGCCGCAGCGCCTGGCAGTACGGATCGGTGCCGCGCAGTCCGACGATATGCACCGCCCCGGCCGCCTGGTGCAGGTGCTGGCCGGCGAGCCGCAGCGAGGTGGTATCGCGCGCGCCCAGCGCCTCGGGCGCCTGGCGGATTTCATCGACGTAGTGGCCCAGCTCCGCGGCCGCGTCTTCGAGCGCGCCGCGCAGGCTCGGCGCGAGCCACGCCAACCCGGACAGGTCGCGCGCCGCGCCGCCGGCGTCGGCCGGCGCGGCAGTGGTGGCCGATGCGGGCAGCGGCGCCGCTTCCGGTTCGGGCATGGCGGGCGCCGGCAGCGATGCGTTGGCATCGGCCGCTTCGCTCGGGAGGGGAAAATTCATGGACATGACGGCTTCCAGTGCGGCGCCGCCAGGGCGGCCGCGGGCGGCCCGCCGCGGCGGCAGGCAGGCGCTGGGTTGGCTTGTTGGCAGGCGTGGCGGCAGTTGCCGCGCTGCGCGGAAGCAGTCGCAGGCGTCATCCGGCCACTCAGGCGATCTTGAAGCGCGACACCGAGTTGCGCAGTTCCTCGGACAGCAGCGTCAGCTGGCGCACGGATTGCGCGGTCTGGCGCGTGCCGCTGGTGGTCTGCTCGGTAACCTGCAGGATGCGTTCGATATGGCGCGCCACCGTGGTGGCAAGGTCGGCCTCGTGCGAGGTGGACTGCGAGATCTGCTCGATCAGCTCCGCCAGCTGGCGCGACACGCGGCCGATCTCGACCAGCGCCGCGCCGGCGTTGTCCGACAGGCGCGCGCCTTCGACCACGCCCTGCGTGCTGCGCTCCATGGCGTGCACGGCGTCCTGGGTATCGGTCTGAATGGTGCGGATCAGCGCGCCGATCTGCTTGGTGGCCTCGCCGGAGCGTTCGGCCAGCCGCTGCACTTCCTCGGCCACCACCGAGAAGCCGCGCCCGGCTTCGCCGGCCGAGGCGGCCTGGATGGCGGCGTTCAGTGCCAGCACGTTGGTCTGCTCGGTAATGTCGGAAATCAGCTCGACGATTTCACCGATCTCCTGCGACGATTCGCCCAGGCGCTTGATCCGCTTGGAGGTTTCCTGAATCTGCTCGCGGATGTCGTTCATGCCGGAGATGGCGTTCTGCACCGCCTGCTGGCCCTGCTCGGCCGCGGTCAGCGAGGCGCGCGCCACATTGGCCGACTCGGCCGCGCCGCGCGACACCTGCGTGATGCGGTCGGCCATCTCCACCACCGATTCGCCGGTCTGGCGGATCTGGCGCGACTGCTCCTCGGTGGTCGACAGCAGCTGGGTCGAGGTGGCCTGCACCTGCCCCGACGCCTGCGTCACCTCGCCCGCGGTCTGCTGCACCCGGCCGACCAGCTCGCGCAGTTCTTCCACGGTGTAGTTGACCGAGTCGGCGATGGCACCGGTGATGTCCTCGGTCACCGTGGCCTGCCGCGTCAGGTCGCCGTCGGCGATATCCTGCAGCTCGTTCATCAGTTGCAGAATGGCCTTCTGGGTGTTGTCGTTGTTGCGCTTTTCATCGAGGCGGCGCGCTTCGGCCTCGCGTTCGCGCGCCTCGGCTTCGAGGGCGCGCATGCGCGAATCGCGCAGGTACAGCGCGGCCAGGCCGACCAGGCACAGCAGCGTCAGCAACGCCGACACCACGGTCGCGCCCAGCGTCACCGGGCGCATGCGCGCCGACTCCGCATAGGCGCGCTGCAAGGCCGACAGCTCGCCGCGCAGCGCCTCGTTGTCGTTGAAGATCTGCTGCTGCGCGCGCTTGGCGGCGATCAGGCCGGGCAGGTTCTGCAGAATGGTCTGGGTGGTCTTCTGCACCGCGTCGAAACGCTGCGACAGCTGCTTCAGGTAGCCGCGCGTCTCTTCGTCGGTGGCGGCATTCAGGCGCAGCGCTTCGCTGCCGTTCATCAGGCCGTCGAGCGTCTCGCGGAAGGTGTTGGTGTCCTTGCCGAGCAGGAACGCGGTCTCGGGGTTGACGCCTTCGCCGGCCAGGAACTCGTTCAGGTTCTTGCCCAGGCGCTGCGTCAGCATCACCAGCTGCGCGGACGCCGCCACCTCGCGCGCATTGGCGCCGGACTGCAGCTTGATCGCGGCCACCTGCTCGGCGGCTTCCAGCAGTTCGGGGTTCGACGCGTTGAAGACCTGCAGGGTCTGGCCGATCGTTGTCAGCACAGGCCGCTGGGCCAGCACGTCGGCCGCGCTCTTCTCCGAGCGCTTCCACGACGTCATCGCGGTTTCCAGCAGCGGCGCGGCATCGCCCGTGGTGGCGCGCACGTGTTTCTCGTCGCTGCCGTCCTGCAGCGCCTTCAGGTCCTTCGCCAGCGTCTCCTTGGACTCGCGCAGCTGCGTAAAGGCCTGCGCATTGCCCAGCAGCGCCACCGGCACCGCCTTGCCCAGGCGCTGCGAGTGCATCAGCATGTCGCCGGCGATCTCGATCTGCGCCGCGGCATTGTTGGCGATGCGGTTATCCAGGTACACCGAGCCCAGCAGCGCCACCAGCGACACCACCACGCCCACGGTCAGCACCCGCTGCTGCGACGAGAACGGCATGCGGCCCATCCACGCCGACACGTGCTCCAGCGGCGTGGCGCCAAGCCCGGCGGGTGCGGCCGACGCGGCAGGTGTGGCAGATGCAGGTTCCGCGGGCGCGGCTTCCCGGCCGCCGGCATAGGCCATGTCCGGCCCGCCGCCAAGGGCGGCGGCGGCGTCGGCTGCCGGCGTACGCCGGCCCAGGCTGAATTTCTTGAAACCCATGGCACCCTCTTCCGTTCTATTCGTTGTTGTGCCCGGCGGCTCGTGCCGGGTGCGCCAGGCCGGGGCCAGCGCTTGTTTCTTGCCTGCTCGCGGCGCTGCGCGCCTCAGGCCGCGCTGCGGCCCACCTGCAGGAACGCCGGCGCGTCCAGCAGCGCGCGCACGTTGAGCACCTGCCAGTCGCGCCCGTCGCGGTCGGCAAAGCGCTGGCCCTCCCAGGCCGGCACCTCATCCAGTCCCTGCGCCGCCTCCTCGTGCGGCAGCCCCAGTTCCGTGGCATGGCGCAAGCCGGCCACGCGCGTGGCCAGGATCGCGCAGGCGCGCTCCACCTGGCGCGACAGCACCACCAGCTTGCTGCCGGGCTGCACCGGCGTGGGCGCGCCGCCGCAGAACAGGCTGAAATCGATCACGCCAAGCAGGCTGCCGCGCGCATTGACCAGGCCGCTGTACCACGGCTGCGTCAGCGGCACGCGGCTGGGCGGGCGCATGTCGAGCACCTCGCCGGTCTCCGCCAGCGGCAGCAGCCAGTGGCGCGCGCCGATCTGCAGCGCCAGGTAGCTGTCTGCGGCGGGCAGGGTGCGCGCCTCGCGCAGGCGCCGGGCCAGCATGGCCTGGTAGTCCTGCAGGCGGGTGTGGCGGGCGCGTAGGTCTTGGCGTGGCGCGTTCATGTGGCGGTCCCCGGTACTGGTGGTGGCATCCCGTACGGCCGGCGCTGGCGGCTCAGTGCGCCAGCGCGGCGATCTTGCCCAGCAGTTCCTCGCCGTCGACCGGCTTGACGATGTAGTCCGACGCGCCCTGGCGCATGCCCCAGATGCGGTCGGTGTCCAGGCCCTTGCTGGTGCACATGATCACGGGGATGTCCTTGAAGCGGTCGTCGCGCTTGATCGCGCGGGTCGCCTGGTAGCCGTTCTGGCCGGGCATCACCACGTCCATGAGGATCAGGTCGAAGCTTTCCGATTCCAGGCGCGCGAAGGCCTGGTCGCTGTTGCCGGCGACCGAGACCTTGAAGCCGCGCTTGCCGAGCAGGTCGGACATGAACAGCGCTTCGGTCGGAGAGTCGTCGACGATCAGGATCTTGTTGATGGCAGTCATGAGGTTTCCTTCGGTTCGTTCACGCCGTCAGCATGCCGGCAAGGCCTTTTCCGCCACGTCGGCGCGGACCGGCAGGCAGGCCTGCACGGCCTGCAGCAACGCCTCGCGGGTGAACGGCTTGGCTAGATGGTCATGCGCCCCCACCAGCCGGCCGCGCGAGCGGTCGAACACGCCGTCGCGCGACGACAGCATGATCACGGGGATGGCGTGGAAGCGCGGGCTTTTCTTGATCAGGGAGCAGGTCTGGTATCCGTCCAGCCGGGGCATCAGGATGTCGCAGAAAACCAGGTCCGGATGCAGCTCGCCGACCTTGGCCAGCGCCTCGAAGCCGTCCTCGGCCAGCATGACCTGGTATCCCGCCTGCGACAGGAAGATTTCCGCCGTGCGGCGGATGGTGCTGGAATCGTCGATGACCAGCACCTTGCGGCGCGCGTGCGCCTGGGTGTCCGGCATTGGTACGCCAGGCGCCGCAATGCTGGCGCCGGCGGCATTGACCCGCTGGTTTTCTTCTGTATGAGCGACCCGCATGTTGTTCCCGCGACCGGCCACGCCCTGCGGCGCGCCGGCAAGCACTAGAGAACACCCGTGCGGAGCAGCGCGACCCATGCGCGCCCCGACGGACCCCCGAAAAATGATTCTGCTTCCCTTCAAGGCCGGGCCAGACCCGGCAGTGGCGGTGCGTGGAACCCGCACCTGCCTGCCGTCTTCCCCACCAATGGCGGATGGACGGCCACATAATTTGCAACAGAGTGTGACAAGACGCCGGGGGGCCGTCAATCCGGAGCGGCGGGCCCTTGACGGCGTTCTGTCGTATCGGCGCGACGCGCGTGGCCAGTGTGGCGGCTTTCTATGAAGCTTCGATGGCGCACAAGCTGGCGTCGTGCCGGGCGGCTGCCAGCGTCAGATGGCCACCATCTCGAAATCTTCCTTGCGCGCACCGCATTCCGGGCAGGTCCAGTTGATGGGCACGTCTTCCCACCGGGTACCGGGGGCGATGCCGTCTTCCGGCGCGCCTGCGGCTTCGTCGTAGATCCAGCCGCAGATCAGGCACATCCAAGTCTTGTATTCCATAACAGGCTCTGGCCACTCTCCATTAAAATCCAGCGCAGATGGTACCGAAACCGTGCCGCCCGCGCCAGCCGGCGACCGCCAGAATCGTGCCAGTTCCGCCGTGTTCGCGCATGTTAGCGCCGGATTGGCAGTCAATTGCCGTGACATTCCACGGTATTGCCTGCATGTCGACGAGACGCCGGCCGCGCCGCCACGTTCCCAGCAGTCCTTGATCCCACTCAACGCCATGTCCCGTAACCAGCAGCTCTTCGACCGCGCCCAGCAGACCATTCCTGGCGGCGTCAACTCCCCCGTGCGTGCCTTCCGCTCGGTGGGCGGCACGCCGCGCTTCATCACGCGCGCCGAAGGAGCCTATATGTGGGATGCCGATGGCCAGCGCTATATCGACTACATCGGCTCCTGGGGTCCGATGATCGTCGGCCACGCCCACCCCGAGGTGGTGCGCGCGGTGCAGGAGACCGCGGCCCACAGCTTCTCGTTCGGCGCCCCGACCGAGGCCGAGATCGCCATGGCCGAGGAAATCTGCAAGCTGGTGCCGTCGATCGAGCAGGTGCGGCTGGTGTCTTCCGGCACCGAGGCGACCATGAGCGCGCTGCGGCTGGCGCGCGGGTTTACCGGCCGCGACCTGATCATCAAGTTCGAGGGCTGCTACCACGGCCATGCCGACAGCCTGCTGGTCAAGGCCGGCTCGGGCCTGCTGACCTTTGCCGACACCACGCAGAACGCCCCCTCCTCGGCTGGCGTGCCGGCCGACGTCACGCGCCACACCATGGTGCTGGAGTACAACAACGTCGAGCAGCTGGAGCAGGCCTTCGCCAAGCACGCCGGCGAGATCGCCGCGGTGATCGTCGAGCCGGTGGCCGGCAACATGAACCTGGTGCGCGCCAGCGACGCCTTCCTGAAGGCTATGCGCGAACTGTGCAGCCGCGACGGCGCGGTGCTGATCTTCGACGAAGTGATGACCGGCTTCCGCGTGGCGCTGGGCGGCGCCCAGGCCCACTACGGCATCCGCCCGGACATGACCTGCCTGGGCAAGGTGATCGGCGGCGGCATGCCGGCGGCAGCCTTCGGCGGGCGGCGCGACATCATGGCCAAGCTGGCGCCGCTGGGCGGCGTCTACCAGGCCGGCACGCTGTCGGGCAATCCGCTGGCGGTGGCCGCCGGCCTGACCACGCTGAAGCTGATCCAGGCGCCCGGCTTCTACGACCGGCTGGCCGCGCAGACCCGCAAGCTGGCCGACGGCCTGGCCGAAGCCGCGCAGGCAGCCGGCGTGCCGTTCGCCGCGGACGCCATCGGCGGCATGTTCGGCCTGTATTTCCGCGAAGACGTGCCGGGCAGCTTCGCCGAGGTGACCAAGAGCGACACCGCGCGCTTCAATCGCTTCTTCCATGCCATGCTGGACAACGGCGTCTACCTGGCGCCGTCGGCGTTCGAGGCCGGCTTTGTCTCGGCGCAGCACGACGACGCCATCCTGGGCGCCACCTTCGATGCCGCGCGCAAGGCGTTCGCGGCGGCCTGAGGCCATGCCGGCGGGCGACGTGCCGGGGCGTCGCCTGGGCCGTCGCCTGGCAGATGGGCGGTGCGCTACACTTGGGACTCGCCAGGCCATGCCTGCCATGCCTAACCTGCGGAGTCCCACGATGCGCGCCTCTTCCTCCCTGTCCTCGCAGCTGCGCTCGCCGCTGTCCGTGCTGCGCTGGCTGCTGCTGGCGGCCATGGCCAGCCTGCTGACCGCCTGCGGCTACAACGACTTCCAGGCCAAGGACGAGGCGGTCAAGGCGGCCTGGGGCGAGGTCATCAACCAGTACCAGCGCCGTGCCGACCTGATCCCCAACCTGGTCAACACCGTCAAGGGCTACGCCACGCACGAGCGCGAGACGCTCGAAGCGGTGACCAAGGCGCGCGCGGCCGCGACCAGCATCCAGGTCTCGCCCGAGACCCTGAACGACCCGGAAGCGTTCAAGCGCTTCCAGCAGGCGCAGGGCGAACTGTCCAGCGCGCTGTCGCGCCTGCTGGCGGTGTCCGAGAACTACCCTCAACTGAAGGCCGACGCCTCCTTCCGCGACCTGCAGTCGCAGCTGGAAGGCACCGAGAACCGCATCACCGTGGCGCGCCAGCGCTACATCGCCGCGGTCCAGGACTTCAACGTCCTGGCGCGCAGCTTCCCCACCAACCTGACCGCGATGATCTTCAAGTACCCGGTCAAGCCGTCGTTCACGGTGGACAACGAGAAGGCCATCTCGACGCCGCCGGCAGTCAAGTTCTGAGGCGGCGGCCATGGGCCTGACCACCGGCCGCTCGCAGCAGCCGTCCTCCTGGCGCACCGGCCTGGCCGCGCTGCTGCTGTGGCTGGCGGCATGGCTGTGCGCGCCGGCGCTGGCGGCCGACGGCTTCGTGCCGGTGCCGCCGCTGACCCAGCGCGTCACCGACCTGACCGGCACGCTCAGCTCGCAGCAGCGCACCGCGCTGGAAAACGTACTCGCCGAATACGAGCAGCAGCGCGGCAGCCAGATCTTCGTGCTGATGGTACCGACCACCGAGCCCGAGCCCATCGACGCCTACAGCATCCGCGTGGCCGACGCCTGGCGCGCCGGGCGCAAGGGCATCGACGACGGCGTGATCGTGCTGATCGCCAAGGACAACCCGCCCGGGCTGCGCAAGATGCGGCTGGAGGTCGGCCGCGGCGTGCAGGGGTCGCTGACCGATGCCATGTCCAAGCGCATCCTGCAGGACGTGATGGCGCCGCATTTCCGCCAGAACGATTTCTATGGCGGGCTGGCGGCCGGCATCTCCGCCATCCAGGCCACCATCGACAAGGAAGGCCTGGCCGGGCCGCAGCCGCGCAAGGCGCAGCAATCCTCGGCGCTGGCGGACTGGCTGCCGGTGCTGTTCCCGCTGGCGATTATCCTGTTTTTCTTTATCGGCGCCATGCGGCGCTCGCGCGGGCCGCAGATCGTCACCACCCGGCGTGGCCGTGACGTGATCGCCGGCGGGCTGGGCGGGCTGGGCGGCTACGGCATGGGGCAGGACTGGGGACGGCGCGGCGGCGGCTTCGGAGGAGGTTTCGGCGGCGGTGGCGGCGGCGGTGGAGGCTTCAGCGGCGGAGGCGGCGGCGGCTTCGATGGCGGCGGCGCGTCCGGCAACTGGTGACACAAGGAGGAGCGACGACCATGCCCCATCTCCGACGTGCCCTGCATCATTTCGCCACCACCGCCGGCACCGCCCGCAAGCACTTCCCGGCCGAGGCCCAGCAGCAGCTCCATGCGGCCGTGCATGCCGGCGAGTCACGCCATCGCGGCGAGATCCGCGTGGTCATCGAGGCCAGCCTGCCGCTGGGCCACGCCTGGGCCGGCGTGACCCCGCGCGAGCGCGCCCGCTTCCTGTTCGGCGCGCTTGAAGTCTGGAATACCGCCGACCATACCGGCGTGCTGCTCTATATCAACCTGGCCGACCACGCCGTCGAGCTGCTGGCCGACCGCGGCATCGACGCCAGCGTAGGGCCGGCGGTCTGGCGCGAACTGTGCGACGAACTGGCGCACGGGCTGAAGCAGGACCTGTCGGTGACGCCGGTGCTGGTGACGGTGGCGCGCATCCATGAGCTGCTGGCCAGCCATTTCCCGTCGGATGGGGGGCACAACCCCAATGAGCTGGACGACCGGCCGATCGTGATCTAGCGGATTCCCCTGCGCAAGCGTTCACGGGTGAAACATCCTTTTGCCCGATATGGCGACCCGGGGCCATGCCATTACGCTTGGTGGACAAGCAAGCATCACGGCGGGGCGAAGATTCCGCTGGATAGACGGGGGAAACCATGTCAGAAATCCTGGCGGCAAACGATCGGCCCAACGCGGCAGCCAAGTTGAACCTTCGGGAAGTACTGCTGGAGGTGATACTCAGATGTTCCACCGCCCTCATGCTGTGCCTATTCGCCTATTCGGCGATACGGCAGTGGCTGGCCGATCCATCACGCGTCACTCTGCTGTTGCTGGTGATTGCAAGCTGCCTGACGATCGGCCTGTCCCTCTTCGTCCGGGTGCCGAAAAAGCGGGACTGGAATCCGATCACCGTCCTGTGCTCGTTGGGGGCTTCTTACTATTTCCTTGGCATCAAGCTGGCACCTGGGCAACACCTGGCGCCGGAAATAGTGGGCGCGTGCCTGCAGCTTGTCGGGATTTCATGGCAGATCTACGCCAAGCTGACGCTGCGCTTCTCGTTCGGGATACTGCCTGCCAACCGCGGGATCGTATCGCACGGGGCTTACCGGTTCGTGCGGCACCCGATCTACCTTGGCTACCTCATCGCTGATGTGGGCTTCCTGCTCACAAACTTCGGCCTGCAGAATTTGTTAGTCTACACCGGCCTGTATGCGCTTCAGGCTGTGCGGATCAACCGGGAAGAGGCGCTACTGTCCAACGATCCCGAATATCGGCAGTATCGCGAGAAAGTCCGTTTTCGCGCCGTTCCAGGCATTTACTGATCAGTGTGTTCACCCGCGAAGGTTTCAGCGAAAACCAGCAGCCACCGGCGCGCGCCGCGCGCCCATCAGGTACCACACCGCCGCCAGCACCTGCAGGACCACCAGCCCCCCCCACGCCGTCATGTGCGCCGCCTTCGGGTAGTGACCGCCGCTGGACGGCCACAGGTCCAGAACAAATCCCACACCGACCTGGCACGCAAAGGTCGACAGGAACACCGTCAGCGTCAGCGCCGTGGTGGCCCGCCCGATCAGGGCGTCGGGGAAGCTGCGCGCCAGCACCGCGTAGGTCAGGATGCCGCTGGAGCCGAACACGCCGTAGGCGGCCCACAGCAGCACGGGCGGCAGCGGCACCTGCGCCATCAGCAACGCCTGCACCACGATAAAGCCGGTCATGCCGATGCCGGCAAACGCATAAAGGCTGACGCCGATGCGCTCCAGGTGGCGCGCCGCCCAGCCCGAACCGACGCAGCCCGCCATCATTGCAAAGCCGATCACCGAGACCAGCCGCGCACTGGTGGCCGGATCGAAGCCCGGCACATCGCGCAGGAAGGCACCGACCCACAGCGTCTGCACCGCCAGGAACACGCCCTGGTTCAGCAGCGTCAGCGGCACCACGCGCCAGAAGCGCTCGCTGACCACGATCTGGCGCGTGCCGCGCAGCTGCTCGCGCAGGCTTTCCTTGCCGGCGCGCGGCTTGTCGGGAACGACGAACCACAGCAGCGCCGCCATCGCCAGCGACACAACCGCCAGCCCGGCGCTGACCATGCGCCAGTCCGTCAGCGACAGCAGCCACGACAGCGGAGTGCCGACCAGCACCGCGCCGAACCCGCCGATCGCCATCACCACGCCGTTGAGCAACGGCATGCGCGACAGCGGGAACCACATCGACAGCGCCTGGATGGCGGCGCCAAGGCACACCGATACGCCCACGCCAATCAGCAGCCGGCCGGCGGCCAGCCCCGCCATGCCCGGCGCCAGCGCGAACACCAGCGAGCCGGCAACGGCCACCAGCAGCATCGTCGCCTCGGTGCGGCGCGGGCCGAAACGGTCCAGCAGGATGCCGGCGGGCAGCTGGGCACAGGCAAAGCCAAGGAAATAGAAGCTGGTGAGCAAACCCAGGTCGCCGGCATTGAGCCCCAGTTCGCGCGTCAGGTGCGGCGCGAAGCCCAGGTTGACCCCGCGGAACACATAGGACACCAGGAAGCCCAGCGAGAACACGGCCAGCACGCGCCAGCGCGCGTGGGCTTGTTCCGTTGGCGCCGGGACGGAAGACAAAGCGGATGAAGTGGTAGTCGTCATGGCCCGCATTGTCGTCCCCATTCCGGTGCAAGGCCAACGAAACATACCCGCGGCGATTGTGAGTAGAATTTGACGGCCATGTCCAGATCCCCCGGCAAACCCGCCCATCGCCCCGTCCACCTGCCCCCACTGCAAGCGCTGCGTGCGCTGGAGGCGGCCACGCGCCACCGCAGCTTCTCGCGCGCGGCCGAAGAGCTGGCGCTGACGCACAGCGCCATCAGCCACCATATCCGCGGGCTGGAAGCCAGCCTGGGCACCAAGCTGTTCCAGCGCAGCGGCAGCCAGATGACGCCGACCAGCGCTGGCGCGCGGCTGGCCGAACAGGTGCGCGCCGCGCTCGACAGCATCGAAAGCGCGCTGCGCGAGGCCGGCAACAGCGCCGCGCCGCCGGTGGTACGGCTGCAGGTCAGCGTGATGGAGGACCTGGCCAATGCCTGGCTGATCCGGCGGCTGCCCAGCCTGCATGCACAGGTGCCGTCGCTGGACCTGCATTTGCGGCTGCACGCCGAGATCAGCCCGCCCGACCCGTACAGCGTCGACGTCGGCATCTGGCACCAGCGCGTGGACCTGCCCGGCTTCGAGTGCCACAACCTGATCGAGGACCACGTCATCGCCGTAGCCAGCCCGGCGCTGCTGGCGCGCTACCCCGGCTTCACGCTGGCCGACGTGCCGCGCCTGCCGATGCTGCGCTTTGCGCTGCGCCCATGGCGCGACTGGCTGGAAGCTGCCGGCCTGCCGGGTGACGAGCCCGAGCGCGGCCCGATCTTCCAGGATGCGGGGCTGATGCTGCAGTCGGCCGTGGCCGGACTGGGCCTTGCCACCGCGCGCGCGCAGCTGGCGCATGACTACTTGTCCAGCGGCCAACTGGTGCAGATCGGCTCGACCCGGATCCCATCCAGCCTGCACTACTGGGTCACCTGGCGCGAAGGCAACCCGCGGGAAAAGGCGATCCATGCCTTCCACGCCTGGCTTCAGGAGCAGGTGCGCGGCGATGCCATGCAAACGCATGCCACCGTCGGCGGGCAACGCCAGCAGTTTCAATCATGAAATTGTTTCGTACGTCGAAGTTGACAATACGAATCATTTTCGATAACGCCAGGCAATTCAAAGGCTGGCCGGCGATCGCGGCGCCGGGGGCGGTGTTTCTGAACGCGACCTTCGACTCCCGCGAAAACCGCCTGAGTTTCATCAATGCAACCGATTTGTCAGCCGTGCCAGCGCGCAGGAATCTCCCGCGCCACCCATCCAAAAAGATGAGGCCGGGCCTTCGGCGTCATCCGCAAAACCATGCAAATGCTTGTCATCGGCCGTCCCAGGAGGCCTCCAGCACGGTTACGCCCGGCTGTAAAGCGCTAAAAGGTTGAGCCAGGCGAAGCCTGGCACACCGGTTCCGCTTAAAAAGGCTTCATCCCGTTGTAAAGGAAATGCAACTCCGGCGATCGGGCCGCCGCGTGCATCATCGGAGCCATGGCGCCCGAACCTCCAAAATGCCGCCTCCCCTCTTTCGGATGGCCGCGAATCCCTCCAGGTAGACCTTTCGGCACTCCATTTCGTAAAACTGTGACGTATACCTGACGTCGACAACCTCACTCATGCTGCATTGCACCATGAACCAGGCCGGGGATGTATCAGGATCGGAACGTTTTCTCACGCCACGGCGGCGGCCGGAACTCCCACTTTTTACGTTTCTCTTTTCGAATCAATGACTTGTGCCGCACTGGCACGTTCGTCGCACTTATGTCCCCGCGAACAGAAGCCCGACACAGGGGAAGTCTGAAACGGAAGCGGCAAACATACTGGCATGCGTTCGCCGAAGGTCAGTTTCAGAACGATCCTCGTATCCCAGGACGGGGCGTCGGGCTGGTGCTGTAAGCGTTGGGCCACGCCGCAGGGACTGGCTCGCACCGGCGGGTCGTTGCAGAGGCCGCCGACAAGATTAGAGGGAGGTCTTTCAGGACACGGGCCGCGCGCTTGCGCGTGGGCCGTGCAACCTGGAAGAACCCTGCCAGCCCGGACCACCGGGCGGCGAAAACGGGATCGCGGACGCACGGCTTGCCGGCGCGTCTGGAAAGAATGGGGTGCTGACCGGCCTGCCATGCAGGCGCTGCGAGACACCGCTGCCGTGACCGATGCCATCGACATCGGCGCGGCAGCGGCGGACTACGCGGCGCATCGGCGGGACGGCAAGAACAGAATTCGGGGAGGACGCCGGTTCGAGGCATCGATGATGCAGCGACGGCGCAGGCCTTATGGCCACCGAATCCGGTGCGTGGCAACCGCCGCCGCCGGTTTCGTCTGATAAGAAGAAATCCGGGGAAATCGTATGAGCGCGTATGCCAACCGCCCGCTGCTGTACCTGTCGCAGCATCACGACGCCATGCTCTGCAGGGTCCTGTCGCAACGGGGCTGGAAGCTCAGTTTCGCGTCAAACCTGCAGGAACTGCATGCGCTGGCCCACACCTCCCAGCCGGCCGCCGCGCTGCTCGACGTGCACAGCGGCTTCAGCGATGCCGAGCTGGAATCGTTCGAACCGTGGCTGGCCCAACCGCAATTCGGCTGGATCGGCATCGTCGCCAGCCGCGAGGCGCTGAGCGAAGCGGCACGCCGCCTGCTCGGGCTCTACTTCGTCGACTACTACACCTCCCCGTTCGAGTCCGCCGACCTGGCTCACTCGCTCGGCCATGCGCAGGGCATGGCGCAGATGCGGCCCGCCGTGCAGCGCGCGGCGGCCAGCTCGCGCCCGGACGGCATGATCGGGACCTGTTCCGCCATGCAAACGCTGTTCCGCGGCATCGAGAAGGTCTCGCGCTGGGACACCCCGGTACTGATCTCGGGCGAGTCCGGCACCGGCAAGGAACTCGCCGCGCAGGCCATCCACCATGCCAGCGAACGCGCGCAAAAGCCCTTCGTTGCCGTCAACTGTGCCGCCATCCCGCCCACGCTGCTGATGTCGGAACTGTTCGGCTACGAGCGCGGCGCCTTCACTGGCGCCACCAAGCGCAAGCCGGGGCGCATCGAGATGGCACAGGGCGGCACGCTGTTCCTCGATGAAATCGGCGACATGCCGCTGGAAAGCCAGACCAGCCTGCTGCGCTTCCTGGAGACCGGACGCATCGAGCGCCTCGGCGGCACCGAATCCATCGAAGTCGACGTGCGCATCATCTCCGCAACCCACGTCGACCTCGACGCCGCCATCGCCGCCGAACGCTTCCGCGGCGACCTCTACCACCGCCTGTGCGTGCTGCGGGTACGCCAGCCGCCGCTGCGCGAACGCGGCAGCGACATCATGCTGATCGCCGAGCACGTGCTCGACGGCGTGCGCAAGCAATCGCCGGCCCGCATCCGCGGCTTCTCGCCGACCGCGCTGCGCGCGATCCAGCAGCACAACTGGCCCGGCAACGTGCGCGAGCTGATCAACCGCATCCGGCATGCGGCGGCGATGTGCGAGGACGGCGTGATCCAGCCGGCGGACCTGGAACTGGCGACGCCTGTGGAAGAACGGCCGAAGACGCTGGCGGCGATCCGCGAGGAAGCGGAACAGCATGCGATCGTCGAGGCGCTGCAGCGTAATCATGAGCGGCTGATTGACGTGGCGGCGGAACTGGGGATTTCGCGGGTGACGTTGTTCCGGCTGATGCGGGATTACAAGCTGCAGGTGAGGAAGGGGGATATGGGGATGGTGTGTGTGCAGGGAAGTTGAGGCGGGAGGCCGCCCAGGCCAGCCGCACCATCACTCTCGACATTGCTGGCGGGGTCGATCGCGATTCCGCCAGAACTTGGCGCCTTCGGTGGTCTCGATCCACAGACCCAGGATGTCGCGGGTGCCGTCCGGCAGCACGCCCAAGGCCAGGTAGACGGCCTTGTTGCGCACCACGCCGTCCTCGCGCATCTTGACCCGCAGCGCGTCGAAGAACACCACCGGGTACATCACCTCCAGCGGACGGCCCTGCCAGGCGGTGACTTCGTCCAGAAGGTGTTCAATGATCTGAAGACCCGCGGCACCCAGGACATCCTGATCGCGGTCACCGATGGCCTCAAGGGCATGGAACAGGCTCTGAACGCGGTGTTCCCCCAAACGACGCTGCAGACCTGCATCGTGCATCTGATCCGGAACAGCCTGGAGTACGCCAGTTGGAAGGAGCGCCGGGCCGTGGCGGCGGCGCTCAAGCCTGTGTACACGGCCCCCAGCGTGGAGGCTGCGTTGGCCGAGCTGGAGGCCTTCGAGCAAGGGCAATGGGGTAAGGACTACCCTCCGATCGCCGCGTCCTGGCGTCGCGCCTGGGATCAGGTGATCCCATTCTTTGCGTTCCCGCCGGCGATTCGCAAGATCATCTACACGACGGATGAAATTGACAAGCGCCCGCGTTCTTCCACTCCTTTACGGCGTCCGTATTGGCGACCACGGAGCGCGTACCGCACTTGCCTGCGGCCGCGCTTGCTTCCAGCGCGAGAACAGGCGTTGGTAAGCCTGCTCGGCTTGCTCGCCGACTGCACGCTCCAAATCCCGGACGGACTTCAGATTGTAGGCCGCGGCAGAACCCTTGCGGCTACCGCAGCGCGCAGGAGGCATGCCTGCAATTCCAACTCACGGGTCTTTCGCGCTGTCAGCGCTGGGCGATCCCACGCGAAGGATTCGTTACGCGTGAGCACGTGCCAGACGATTATTGCCAGCTTGCGCGCGGTGGCAACAGCCGCGATCTGCTGACCACGATGATCCCGGATGCGCAAGAAGAAGGCACGAATGGGGCCGGCCGTTTGCGCTGCTGCCCAGGCAGCCTCGACTAGCATGGCACGCGCGTAGGAGCGTTCGCGCTTGCTGATGTGTCCGTGCTTTGCTGGTTGCAAGCCGGATTGGTAGACCGAAGGATTGAGGCCAAAGTAGCTGACCAGTTTCTCCGGCGATCGAAAGCGAGCAATATCGCCGATGGCTGAGAGCAAGCCGATCGCAATGGTGGTGTTGATGCCGGTGATGGTCAGGAGCTTGCACAGCCTGTCGTCCTGAATAGCGGATTGGGCCAGGATGCGCTCGACCTCCTGTAAATTCTCTGCCAGCCGGTCCAGCTCGTGCAACCGCTGGTCGATCCCGATGCGTTCATCCGTGGGTAGCTGCTGCAGGCTCAGCCAGGCTCGCCCTTTCTTGCCAAACAGGTCTGTCGCGGGACACCGCTCGATGAGATGTGCGGCAAGGACAGCGTGAATCTCATTCTTGAGCCGGGTCCGCTGCCGCACGATCTGGGCTCGGCGCGACACCTGCCGTCGCATTGCTTGCGTAGCCTCGTCTGGAATCCAAACCTCGGGCAGGAAGCCGCTCGCGTAGAGTTGCGCGAGGATCGCCGCATCGATCTTATCGGTCTTCACGCGCGCTTCCGCAATCAGACGGACTTGCAGCGGGTTGGCGACGATGACTCTGGCAACATGACCTCTCAATACATTCGCAATAGCGATCGTATTGCCGGTCGCCTCGAGTACCACGTGGTCGTCAGGCTTTAGCCTGGCAGCAAAGCGTGCAGCTCATCGCGTCGCAGTCCGACGCGCCCGCCGGCGCGTAGCAGGCCGTTGTCCAGATAGGCAATCTCAGCCACCGATCGCGATACATCCAGTCCTATCACTCGCATTGGCGTCTCCCATGGGAAACATCACAAATGGGAGCCGGTGGGACAGCACGACAACTACGGATTCGCGCTCGCAGCGCAACCGGGCGGGTCGCAGGCGCGGCCAACTACTAACACGAGCTCGCAGCTCAACGTATATGAACGGCCTGCCCACCCGAAGTGCTCCCCGGTGCCCCTGTCCCATACACCAAGTTACTCGGTGAGGACGAGGGGCACCGGTTCCTATCATGCCGGTTACCAACGCGATCGAGAGCCTCAACGCCCAACTGCGCAAGATCATCAAGACACGGGGCCACTTCCCCAGCGATGAGGCGGCGACCAAGCTCCTGTGGCTGGCCCTACGCAACATCACCGGGAAGTGGGGCAGTTCAACGCATGACTGGAAGGCCGCCATGAACCAGTTTGCGATCCTCTATGAGGAACGCTTCACCCATCCGCATCGTTGAGATAACGCTGGCTCACCGGCTAAGTTGACGGTGAGCCCAGCTGCCCTGAACACAAAAACGCTGACAGCCCCCGCCAGCAATGTGCCATTCATGCGTTACCAGCTTGGGGCCCGGCACGCTTCCCTGCCAATAAGAGGCGGCCGCAACGCTGGGCGGCCGCCCCCTGCACAGTCATCTGTCAGCTGCGCTTGCCGGCCACCAGTGAAATGATTTTGCCGTCCCCACCTGCGCGGCGCTGCGGACGGCGCGTATGGTATCGGCGCTTGACCAGGTAAATCGGCCTGCCTTTCGATTCCTCATAGATGCGCCCGATATATTGGCCAACAAGGCCAAGGCCAATCAGCTGCACTCCGCTGAAAAACAGCAGCAGCGCAATCACCGGCGCATGGCTGGGCACGTCCCCGTCTCCCATCGCACTACGTGCGACGATGGACAGGCCGTAGCAGATCGAAACCAGCGCGATGCACGAGCCAAGGTACATCCAGCCACGCAACGGAGCCGAACCAAAGCTCGCGATATCGGCCAGCGCAGCTCTCCACCGCCCGCCTCCCCGCTCGTTCGATGCGCCTTCACGGCCCCGATCGCGCTGATACGGCACGAGCACGGTACTGAAGCCCACCCAGGTGAACAGGCCCTTCATGAAACGGTGCGTTTCGGGAAGCTGCTTGAGGGCATTCACCACCGCACGATCCATCAGACGGAATTCACCGACATTGCGGGGAATCTTCACGCCCGACAGTGCGTTGTGCAAGCAGTCGCAAAAGGCTCCGGCCAATCGCTTCACGTACGAGCCATCACCGGGGCCCGTGCATTGGGCAAGCACTACCTCCGCGCCTTGTCGCCAGCACTGGACCAGCGTCGGGATCAGCTCGGGCGGATCACGCAGGTCCGCATCGAACGGAATCACGGCGTCCCCGAGTGCCTCGTCCATGCCCGCAGTCAGGGCTGCCTCCTTGCCAAAGCAGCGCGTCAGCTCGATCACGCGAATCCTGCCATCACGGCGCGCGGCTTCGACAAGTCTGGGCAGCGTATCGTCCGTACTACCATCGTTGATGCAGACGATCTCGAACTGCGTGGCGTGCAGGGATTCCAGGATCGGCAACACGCGCGCAAGGAAGGCATCGATCGCCGCGCCGTTGTTCTGGAACGGCACCACTAACGACAGGAGCTGGGTTTCATAGTTGGACATGACCTGGATCCTCCGATGCTCACAACAACTGCATCAGGGGGCGTGCGCGTGTGCAACCACACCGGCTGTCGATACGAACATCTTCCCCCGAACTTCTTTCTAGTCTTGTGCGGCGTCACCTTGATGTGCATAGCGGGCGCGCAACTGTTCTTCCTCGCCCAGTCTTGTCGCGCACAGAACGGAAAGCAAGGCGCGCGGGCGTCGGTAACGCATGGATAGGCGTCCCGGGCGGCGCCGGGGTTAGCAACGTTTCAGCCGTGAATCATGCGGCCTGCCTGCCCGGCAAGCCGCGCCAATACGGAGGTTGCAAGGAATCGGCCGGGTATTGCAAGGCATGCCAGGTGCGCCACGGAAGACGTCGACGTTTCTATCCGGAAACGCTGGCCCGCTGGTACGGCTTCCTCATCCATCAGGCGGCACAGTTCGCGCCGCAGTCGGCGAACCCCGTAATGCCCCAGCCAAGCGCTGTATGTATCGCTCTCATCCAAACCTGCCAAATCATGCTTTTGGTTGAAGCGCCTGCCTTGGTTTGAAAGTCGGCGCGCGCCAGCGCGCCCTGGGCCCTCATCCGTTAGTTGGCTCATCCGAAATGGCCTGTGCGGCTTGCGTTTCCCGCCGGCAACGAAGCGCGGTGAAATCACCGCATACGGTGCCGATGGCTTGCCACCGTTTCACCCCTGCTTCCCGGAAAGCCTTACGGCACAAGGGTTGCGCGTTAGCTGGCGCGCCGCTTGCCTATGTCCTGGCACCGGCACCGCCACAAAGGCGAATGCCGAGATGCCGGAGCAACTGGCCGGCATCAGAACCAAAAAGATACGGGGAACCTTGAGATGCCTGCCGCACGCCATTTCGCGCTGACGCACCGGAACGCTTATAACGCCGCATCCGCCCGCATGGGCGGCAGCGTGCCGTTCCGTTGCATGACACGCGCAGGCCATGCACACCACGTAGCGCGCTGCATGCACGCCTCGGCCGAACGCCGGCTGGAGGCGCGCAGCCCGCAGGGCATGTGCGGCGCTCCGGGCCGCTGGCCCTTCCATGCATGTGCCATCTGCGCTCCGCCGTGCTCCCATAATTCCCGGCACTGATAACCAGCGCCGGCATTGCGTTACCGCAGTTATGTAGTCCTGTAGTGCTTGATCCCAATCCAAGGAGTTAGCCATGCAAAAGTTGACCACTATGTTCAAGCAATTCATCCGTGATGAAGAAGGCGTTACCGCCATCGAGTACGGCCTTATTGCTGCGCTGATTGCCGTTGCAATCATTGTGACGGTTAAAGCCGTCGGCACGGACCTGAACGCTGTGTTCACGAAGGTCAGCACTGAGCTGAAAGCTGCTACCTAAGTAGCGTGCGCCCGCATGGCTACCATTCGCACCTGGCCATGCGGGCAATGCTGCCATCTCTTCCCATTGGATCAACAGGAAGCCCAGATGCCCAAGCTCCGAACCTCTTGGAAGGCCCTTCTTTATCAAGACGGCGGCGTCTCTTCCATCGAATACGCACTGCTCGGCTCCCTGATCGCAATGGCCATCATTGGTACTGTCGTTACGCTGGGCGACGCCGTGCAGTCGCTGTACCAGATGATTGCCGACAGTATGCACCGAAGCGTTTGACAAGGCTTGCTCTGGCCTAGCCAACCTCCAACCCCCGAACATCATGCAAGCTGCTGCCCTCGCCCCGTTTGTCGCACCGGTCACGATTGGTATCGTGCTAAGCGCCGCAGCCATCGACCTGGCACGGCGACGCATCCCCAACTGGCTGACTTTCGGCGCCTGGATCGCCGCGCTGCCAGTGCAGATGGTCATTCACGGTTTCGCGGGAGGCTCGCTGGCATGGCTGTATGGCTGGCTGGTGGGCCTGACCCTGTTTCTGCCCTTCTACCTGCTGCGCGGTATGGCCGCCGGCGACGTCAAGCTGCTGGCAGCCGTGGGCGCCTGGCTTGGCGCGGCCATGGTTGTAAACGTCGCGCTTGCGACCTGCGTGATAGGTGGCGTGTGGGCGCTGGTACAGCTTCTCGTCACCAGGCAGACGCTTGTGACCCTATCGCGAGTGAGCTACATGCTCAGCGTAGCGGTTCAACGTCGTGCGAGGCCGGTGCAGTCTGAAGCCGAAGCATCCGCTGGCTCGATACCCTACGGCGTCGCCATCGCCGTAGGCACGATTGTCATGCTTTTTGCCGGCACCTGAGAACCAACCGGACAGAGCAGCCATAACGACGCGCCTTGAAGAACTAGAGCACACAGATCAGAAACCGGGGATGGCAATGAACGAGTACCAAGACACGGGTCACGCCACGCAGCACCTCGAACCCGTCGCGACAGTCAGAAATACTCAGCCCGACCATGGCGCGGTGCCTCTGGCCCCCTGGCACGTCCTGCCGCGCACCATCGCCGACACCGGGCTGGAAGTGGCACTGTTGCTGAGCCTGCTGATGAAGGCCGCCTACCTGCACCGCACCGTCACACTGGCCGTGCTGACCGACACGCTGAAGCTGCCCGGCACCGTGGTCAACGAAGTCGCCTCGGTCGCCGTCCGTGAGCGCCTGCTGGAAATCGCCCACCGCGGCGCCAGCGACCTCGACGTTCGCTTCCGGCTGACGGACGCCGGATATGCCCGCGCGGCCGAAGCCTCGGCGCGCTGCAGCTACATCGGCGCCGCGCCGGTCACGCTGGACGCTTATGTCCAGGCGGTGAAGCGCCACTCGGTCGGCCAGGCATCGGTGACCAAGGCCGACGTCACCGCAGCCTTCCATGATCTGGTGATCCCGGTCCACCTGCTGGATGCCATCGGTATGTCGCTGAATACCTGCCGAGCCCTGATGATCTACGGGCCCGCCGGCAGCGGCAAGACCTACCTGGCGCAGCGCCTCGGGATGCTGCTGCCGGGCGCGGTGCCGGTGCCGCACGCCATAACCGTGGCCGGCGAGATCATCCAGGTATTCGACCCGCTGGTCCATGTGCCCTGCGATGACAGCGAAGGCTCGCTGGCACGCCGTTCGCTGGACCGCCGCTGGGTCCTCTGCCACCGCCCGGTGGTGCTGTCCGGCGGCGAACTGACGCTGTCCATGATGGACCTGCGCCACGACCCCGTCGCCGGCTTCTACCAGGCGCCGCCGCACATGAAGGCGAACAACGGCATCTACATCATCGACGACCTGGGCCGCCAGTTGGTTGGCGTCACCGACCTGCTGAACCGTTGGATCGTGCCGCTGGACCGCAACATTGACATGTTCACGCTGCAGACGGGCGTGCGCTTCTCGGTGCCATTCGACGTCTGGCCGGTGTTCTCGAGCAACCTTGAACCGTCCGCGCTCGGCGACGATGCCTTCCTGCGCCGGCTCGGCAGCAAGCTCTATGTCGGTGCGCTGTCCGTGGACGACTATCGCGAGGTGTACCAGCGCACTGCCGCCGAATACGGACTGGCCAGCAGTGAAGCCGTGTTCGACTTCCTTATCGACAGCCTGCACTACGCCAGCGATACGCCGCTGTTCGCCTGCATCCCGCGAGACCTGCTGCGCCTGGTGGCCTCCGGCGTGCACTACCACGGCGCCGCGCCGCAAGTCACAGAGGAAGGCCTGGTGGCGGCCTGGCAAGGCTACTACGGGCTGCGCACCTCGCCCGAAGGCATGCCACAGGCCGGCGGCGCCCGCCGCTGGTCAGACAACCACCGCGCCGCGAGCTGAACGGTAGCACCGACACGGAAACCATTGGGAATACTGGGGAGAGTCATCATGAAGAACATGCGCGCAATCCTGATGCTGCTGATTGCCCTGGTCGCCGGCGTGGCGGCAGTGGTGTCGGCGTCGCGATGGCTGGTGCAGCAGTCATCCAGCTCGGTCAGGCAAGTGGTGGTCGCCGCCAACGACCTGAACCTCGGGCAACCGCTCAACGGCAGCCAACTGCAGCTGGTCAGTTGGCCGGCGGGCAGCGTCCCGCCTGGCGCGTTCCAGGACGTGAAGGCTCTGGAGGGCCGTGTGGTCCGCACCAGCCTCCAGCGCGGCGAGCCGGTTCTCGACGGCAAACTGGCGCCGATCGGCACCAAGGGCGGACTGTCCGCGGTCATCAACGACGGCAAGCGCGCGATCACGGTTCGCGTCAATGACGTGGTGGGTGTTGCAGGCTTTGCGCTGCCAGGCAACTACGTCGACGTGATCGTCAACACCAATGAAGAAGCGCGCAACGCGCAGAACAGCAACATCTCCAAAATCGTGCTGGAGAAAATCCTGGTGCTGGCGGTAGCGCAACAGGTCAGCCGTGACGACACCCAGCCCAAGGTGGTGAATGCCGTCACGCTCGAAGTGACGCCCGAGCAAGCCGAGAAGCTCGACGTGGCCCGCAGTGTCGGCACGCTGTCGCTGGTGCTGCGCAACCAGATGGATGTCGCTGACATCAACACCGGCGGCGCCACCAAGGGCACGCTGCTGGGCAAGACGCCCGAAGCGCCGCCCGCCAAGGTCGTGACCCAGACCGCCACGCGCACCGTGGTGAAGACCCGAACGGTGGCAGCGCAGCCCGCACGTGGCAACTGCATCGGTGTGCTGGCAGGCATGCAGGGCGGCGTCGAGTGCTTCTGACCACGCCTCGTACGACGTTCAACGAATCCTGATCTGCATCACAGCTTCTCCGGGGGGAGATTCAAAATGAACCAGAAAAGATCCGACGCCGCAGGCGGCACCCGCATCCTGGTGTTTGCCGCCATCCTCTTCACTCCGCTGGCCGCCGCGGCGCAAGCCGCCATGGAGGCGGGCATCGTGACCAAGGCCACTGCACCAGCCGCGGCCAAGGCACCCGCGGCACCGATGCAGATGACCATCAGCATGACGCCAGGCGCCCCGACCACGGTGGCGCAGGGCTCGGCGCCTGCGCCCGCACCGGCTGCCGACGCGCGCGGCCCCAACTGCGTCGGCGCGATCCGCAGCGAATCCAGCGTGATGGTGCCGGTCGGCAAGTCGCAGCTGATCTCGCTGCAAGAGCCCGTGCGCAACCGCACGCTGGGCAATCCCAATGTCGTGCAGGCGACCATGGTCTCGCCCCAGACGCTCTACGTACTGGGCCGCAGCGTAGGCACCACCAACATGATCGTGCAAGGCCGCAGCGGCGCCTGCACCATCATCAACGTCGTGGTCAATGCCGATGCCGGCGGCCTGCAGACGTCGTTGGGGCAGCTCTTGCCCGGCGAGCCTGGCATCCGCGTGATGACCGCTGCCGATAACCTCGTGCTGACCGGCAGCGTCACCAATGCGCAGTCCGCCCAGCAGGCCATGGACATCGCCCAGGCGTATGCCAACGCGGCCCAAGGCACCGACGGCAAGAACGGGGACAAGAAGGGCGGCGTGCTTAACATGCTGTCCGTCGACAGCCCGCAGCAGGTGATGCTGGAAGTCAAGGTCGCCGAAGTGTCGAAGACGCTGCTGAACCAGCTAGGTTCCGCGGTCAACCTGCAGGGCGGCTTTGGCTCCTGGACGGGTGGTGTCGTGACGTCGCTGCTGACCGGCGCTTCGGGCGCAATATTCGGCAGCAAGGCCAACAACCTGCCGTTCGAATTCGCCGTCGACGCGCAGAAGAACGACAGCCTGGTCAAGATCCTGGCCGAGCCCAACCTGGTCACCATCAGCGGCCAGGAAGCGAGCTTCCTCGCCGGTGGCAAGATCTACATCCCGGTGGCGCAGGCCAACGTGCTGAACGGGGCCGGCACCGTCACGCTGCAGGAAGAAGAATTCGGCGTGGGGCTGAAGTTCACGCCGACCGTGCTGGCGAACGGCCGCATTCACCTGAAGGTCTCGCCGGAAGTGTCCGAACTGTCGCCCACGGGTGCCACCATCCGCGGCGGCACGCTAGCGGGTCAGACTATCCTGCCGGTCATCACCACCCGCCGCGCTTCCACCACTGTTCAGATGCGCGATGGCGAGAGCTTTGCCATCGGCGGACTGCTGACCGACAGCGCGCGCGGCTCGCTCAAGGCACTGCCGGGTGCGGGCGAGGTGCCGGTGCTGGGCACGCTGTTCCGCAGCACGCAGTACCAGCAGGACCTGACCGAACTGGTGTTCGTCATCACGCCGCGCCTGGTCAAGCCGATGCAGACGAACAACTACCCGCTGCCGACCGACAGTTTCTCCACGCCTAACCCGCTGTCGCTGTACTTCATGGGCAATATGGAAGGCCAGGGCAAGCCTGCGCCGCAGCCCGCACCGGTCCCGTCGCAGCCCGCCGCGCCGGCCCCCGCGCCTGTCACGCCGCCGTCGGCGCCACGCGGCGAAGGCACTGCCACATCGCTCTCGATGGTGCCGACCGGCCGTCCACTGGATCCGCCGGCAACTGCGGGGTCGCCAGAAGCGCAGGCAGCTGCGACCTCGATGCCCCGCACCGCAGACGCGCCACAACCGGCGGGTCCAGCTGCCCGCAATATCGCCGCCGCACCAACTGCCGAGGACACCGCCGCGCGCATCGCCCGCATCGAAGCCACCGCCGCGCGTCTGGCCCAGGCACGAGCCGCCGGCACCGCCACGCGCACCGCCGCGGGCGGCAACTGAACCGCTGCGCACACAGGAGAACGATCATGAGCAAGCAACTCAACCTTTCGCGCGGCGCCACCACGCTGGTACTCGGCAGCCTGGCCTGCATCACGCTGTCGGCCTGCATGACCTCCACGCCGGTGTGGGACGGCCAGCGCGGCGTGGCACTCGCCACGGTCACGCAGATGCAGATCATCAATCCCGATGCGCCTGCGGGGCTGCCCACCATCACGGGCACCGACGGCAAGACCGCGGTGGCGGCAATGAGGAACTTCGACCGTTCGCTGGCCAACGGCACGCAAGGCGGCACGCCCTCCATGACGATCGACTTCGGCGCCGGCGGCTACGGCGGCGTGGGCATGTCAGGTGGCGGGTCCCGCTGATCTGCGCAAACCACGGAGAGCCGATATGTCACGCCCTACCACCTACCGAGGCCGTCGGACGACCTGGCGCAAGCGGCAGCGTGGCGCGATCGCCATCATCGTCGGGCTGTCGCTGGCCGTCCTGATTGGCTTCGTCGGGCTGGCGCTCGACCTGGGCAAGCTCTATGTGACCAAGAGCGAGCTGCAGAACGGCGTCGATGCCTGCGCGCTGGCCGCCGCGCGCGATGTCACGGGGGCCACGCCGTTGCTCGTGTCGGAGGCGGCTGGCCTCGCCATCGGCACGAGCAACGCTGCCATGTTCCAGAACGAGGCAGTGAAAATGGTCAAGGATCTCAATGTCTCGTACAGCGACACGCCTGACGGTACCTACTACACCAAGGACAAGGTGCCCTACGCACTGGACAAGGTGAAGTACGTCAAATGCACCGCCGAGCGCACGGATATTGCCCACTGGTTCATCCAGATCCTTAACCTGCTGCCCGGCATCGACATCCAGCCCAGTACCGTTAACGCAATGGCCGTGGCCACCACCACCAGTTCGCAGACAGCCTGCGCAATCCCGGTCTATGTCTGCACGCCGCCAACGGCCAATCCGCCAAAGACCGCGTACAACAAGGGCGACTGGATCGCGTCCAAGGTCGATCCGAAGGATCCGTACGGCCCTGGCAGCTTTGGCTGGGCTGACCTGTCGCCTCCGGGGGGTGGTGCTTCCGAGCTGGCGGGCTTGCTTGCCGGAAGCGGACAGTGCGACCTGCCGGCAGTGGGTTCAAAAGTTGGTGAACCAGGCGAAATCTCGGCGCTGATTGCGGCGTGGAATACCCGCTTCGGCATTTATACCGGCTCTTACAAGGGGCCGGGTGATGGGGCGCCGGACTTTACCGGCTATGCCTACGACGTCACCACATGGAATCCGCCGAACGGCGGCAACGCCTACGCTGATTTCATTCAGAAGCGAAGTGCCAACGCGCCATACCAGACGGACGCAAATAGCGGCTTGACTACCAAGGGCACGGAATCGACACAGGCGGTGCACAAGGCCGGCGCTGACCGCAGGCTGGTACACGTGCCGATGGTGGATTGCACCGAATTCGCCTCTACCAAGCTGGCACAGGTGGTCTCCTGGAACTGCATGCTGATGGTGCAGCCAATGCAGGAGCCCAGCGTAAAGGATGTGGTTTACCTCGAATACCTGGGCAATTCGAAGGACTCCACCAGTCCCTGCGCGACTCAGGGTGTGCCCGGGTCCGATACGGGTTCAGGCCCGCGTGTGCCGGTGCTGGTTCAATAGGAGCAAATCATGGAGCGATGCAGGCAGCGCAGGGGCGACCGGCACGATCGGCACCATCGGCGCGGGGTGGTCGCGGTGGAATTCGCACTGGTCCTGGTACCGTTACTTCTGCTGGTGAGCGGGGTGGCGGAGTACGGCCGCGCCATCTACCAATACAACGCCCTGACCAAGGCCACGCGCGACGCCGCACGCTTCCTGTCGCAGTATGCGCCGAGCGAGCCCAACTATCCGCTGGCGCAGGCAAAGTGCATGGCCGTCTATGGCAAGACCGTCTGCGAAGGCGAGGTGCTGGTGAAAGGCCTCAGCACCTCGATGGTGGTCGTCTGTGACCGTGTCGACGCGAGCGGGTGTGGCGGCAAGCAATTCGCCAATGTCCCCATCTACGAGGGCGGCGACAGCTCAGGCGTTCAGGCCGGCACCATCAACCTGGTCGAAGTGAAGATATCGGGTTACTCATATTCGCCAATCCAGGCCTACATCCCGGTGGGAAACCTGGCGTTCTCCGATATCGCAACAGTGATGAGGCAAGTGCTATGACTCCGCATTGTGTCACCCGCCTGCGTCTGCACCAGGCCGGCGCCACCGCGATCGAGTTTGCCCTGGTTGCCAGCATCTTCTTCATGCTGCTGATAGGCATTGCCGAATTCTCGCGCGTGCTGTTTTACTGGAACACTGCAGGCGAGGCGACCCGGCTGGGCGCACGCATCGCCGCGGTGTGCGACGCCAAAGACGCGACCATCAAGGACAGGATGACCAATCTGATGCCCAAGCTGCAGGCCACCAATATCCAGATCGGGTACGAACCCAGCGGCTGCGACGCGGACGCCGATGTCGCCCGCAACACGTGCCGCTCGGTCACTGTCAGTGTCTCCAACGTCTCGGTCGAGACTTTCATTCCGGTCGTGCCGATCACGCTGGCGATGCCTTCATTCTCGACCACGCTGCCACGGGAAAGCCTGAATTCCTCAACCGGCGGCAAGATCTGCAATTAGCACGCATAACCAGGAGCACACCATGCTCAGAATTCTGATCGTTTCCGAGGATGCTGAAAGGTTGGGCGAGCTTTCGCGTATGGCGGACGCCTGTGGAACCTTCCAGATCATGCGGCTGCAGGATACTCCCGCGGCGCTGCGCACGCATGGCAGCCACCTGCGCAGCGCGGATGCGCTCATCCTCGACCAGGACTTCCGCGGCAGCACGCAGACGCTCGGCATCGAAGCCTTGCGCCAGCAGCATCCCGACCTGCCCTGCATCCTGGTGACAACGGCGCAACAGCCGGATGTCCTGATCCGGGCACTGCGTGCCGGGGTGCGCGATATCCTGCCGTGGCCGCTCGACAAGGGCCAGCTGAGCGAAGCGCTCGGGCGGCTGGAGGCAATCCACGTGCCCAGGGAGCGTAACGAAGCGCGCGTGATCTCCCTGGTTTCATGCAAGGGCGGCGCCGGCACCAGCTTCATCGCCGGCAATCTTGCCTACGCGCTGAGCGCCGGCGAGCGCAAGCGGGTACTCCTGATCGACCTGAACACCCAGTTCAGCGACACCGCATTCCTGGTCAGCGACAAGACTCCGCCAGCGACCTTGACGGACGTGTGCTCGCAACTGGAGCGCATGGACGATACCTTTCTCGATGCCTGCATGACCCGCGTCGACGAGGGCTTCGATATCCTGGCCGGCGCGATCGACCCGATCAAGGCCAACGAGGTCCGCAAGGACAGGATCGACCATGTCCTGTCCGTGGTCAGCCCGCGCTACGATTTCATCCTGATCGACGTCGGACAGCCGGTCACCCCACTGTCGCTTGCGGCCTTCGACCGCAGCCACAGCATCTGCGTGACTGTGCAGCCCAGCATCCCCTATGTCCGCACCGGCAAGCGCCTGCTGGATATCCTGCGCGCGCTGCACTACCCCGATGACAAGATCCGCATCCTGCTGAACCGTCAGGGCCGCCGCGACGAAGTGCCACGTGCCAAGCTGGAGGAAGTCTTCGGCATGAAGGTTTTCCACGTGTTGCCCGATGATCCTGCCGTGGTGGATGAATCGATCGGTCACGGCGTTCCCGTCCTCAAGGAACAGAAGCGCAGCGCCATCTCCAAGTCGCTGCTGTCTCTCGGCGCCACGCTGTCCGCGGGCACTGGTACCGAACGGCAGGCGCAGCCGGCCAGGCCGTCTCTGGCAAGGCTCTTCCTGCGCCCGAAGTCGAGCGCCGCCTGAACCGCAACACGAACCGGAGTCCATCATGTCGATCCGCGAACAGCTTTCCCTGCCAGAGAACCCACCGCTGCAAATGAACGGCCATGCTGCGCCCACCCGCGGCCATGGCACCACGCAGGCCTACCGGAATTTCAAGAAAATCGTTCACGACGCGGTGCTGGACCGGGTCGAACTCGAGCGGCTCGCGCGCTACCCACTGGAGCAGGTGAAGACGGAGATCGGCGTGCTGATCGACGCCATCATCGATGAAGAGCGCATCCTGATCAATGACACGGAACGCCGCCAGATGACGTCGGACATCTATGACGAGATGTTCGGCTTCGGCCCGCTCGAGCCGCTGCTGCAGGATCCGACTGTGTCCGACATCCTGGTCAACACGGCCAAGCAGACCTATGTCGAGCGGCGCGGCAAGCTGGAACTCACCGACATCGGCTTCTACGACGACGCCCACCTGATGAAGGTCATCGAGAAGATCGTGTCGCGCGTGGGGCGCCGCATCGACGAGACCAGCCCGATGGTCGATGCGCGCCTGCCCGATGGTTCGCGCGTCAACGCCATCATCCCGCCATCGGCGATCGACGGACCGCTGCTGTCGATCCGGCGCTTCGCAGTTAATCCTCTGCAGGTTTCCGACCTCGTGAACCTGAGGAGCCTGACCCCGCCGATGGCCCAGATGCTGCAGGCGCTGGCGCATGCCAAGGTCAACGTGCTGGTCTCTGGCGGCACCGGCAGCGGCAAGACCACGCTGCTGAACATCCTGTCCGGCTTCATCCCCGAGGACGAGCGCGTAGTCACCATCGAGGACGCGGCCGAACTGCAGTTGCGCCAGCCTCATGTGCTGCGCCTCGAAACCCGCCCACCGAACATCGAAGGCAAGGGCGAGATAACCCAGCGCTCGCTGGTGCGCAATGCACTGCGCATGCGCCCGGACCGCATCATCCTGGGCGAAGTACGCGGCGGCGAGGCGCTGGACATGCTCAACGCGATGAACACTGGCCATGAGGGCTCGCTGACCACCATCCATGCCAATACCCCGCGCGACGCGCTGACGCGCCTTGAGAACATGGTCAGCATGGCAGGCCTGACCATGCCGGCCAAGGCGATTCGCCAGCAGATCTCTTCAGCCATCACGGTGATCGTCCAGGCCGCACGCATGACCGACGGCCGACGCAAGATCATCAGCATCGCGGAGATCACCGGCATGGAAGGCGAAATCATCAACATGCAGGAGATCTTCACCTTCCAGCGCTCCGGCGTAGACAAGGACGGCACCGTGCGCGGCCATTTCCGCGCCACCGGGGTGTACCCCAAGTTTGCCGAGCGGCTGCGCGTGTTCGGCGTGGGCTTGCCCGACGAAACCTACGATCCGGCGCATCGCTATGAAGTGTGATCCGCGCCACGGACGCGGCACATTCTCTCGGGGGAGACACATATGAGCACGATCTTCTATGCCTTCGGCATCCTGCTGTTCGTGGCGGTGGTGCTCTGCATCGAAGGCATCTATCTCTGGTGGAGCAATTATCACGGTCCCGCCGCCAAGCGTATCGAGGCGCGGCTGCGTGCATTATCCGCAGGCGGGCATGTCAGTGCCGAACGCCTGTCGATCCTTAAGAAGCGCCTGCTCAGCGATTCACCGCGGATGCAGCAATGGCTGATGCGGATGCCGCGTATCGGCACGCTGGACCGCTGGCTGGAGCAATCCGGCAGTTCCTGGTCGGTATCGCAGCTGCTGGGCTACTGCGCGCTTGTGATGCTCTGCACGGTGGCACTGATCCCGCTGGTGCCGATGCCGGCACCGGTGGTGCTGGCCATTGCCGCGGTGGCCGGGTTGCTGCCCGTGCTGCACGTGATGCACCTCCGGGTCAAGCGGATCAAGCAAATGGAAAAGCAACTCCCGGACGCGGTCGACATGATCAGCCGCTCCCTGCGCGCCGGCCACTCGTTCAGCGGTGCGCTGGGCATAGTCGGCCAGGAAATCAAGGCGCCGATCGGCCCTGAGTTCCGCACCACGTTCGAGGAGATCAACTACGGCGTGGCGCTGGACGAAGCCATGACCAACCTAGCGATCCGGGTGCCGGTGGCCGACCTGCGCTACTTTGTCATCGCCGTGCTGATCCAGCGCGAAAGCGGCGGCAATCTTGCCGAGATTCTCGACACCATCGCCAACATGGTGCGCGAACGCCTGAAGCTGTTCGACAAGATTCGCGTGCTTTCGGCTGAAGGGCGCCTGTCCGCATGGATCCTGGGCCTGCTCCCGTTCGCGACCGCCGGCATGATCATGGTGGTCAACCCGGACTTCATGAAGGTGCTGTGGGAAGACCCGCTCGGCTTGCGCATGATCGGCGGCGCGCTGGTGTCGATGGTGTTCGGCGTGCTGTGGATGCGCAAGATCATCCACATCCACGTGTGAGACAACAACAAGCCGCGGCAGCGCAGCGGTCTTGAGGGGAGTCAATCATGCAGGGCATCATCGAGGGTATTCCCGCCGAGCAGTTGGTCGTGCTCGCGCTGGTCTTCGTGGCGGCATTCGGCACAGTACTTGCCGTGATGTACGCGTTCTCACCAAACCGCATGCACGGGCGCGTCGAGCAACTCACCGGCCAGGCAGGCACGCCCTCCGCTCCCGGCGCGCAGCAGGCCTGGATCGAGAGACTGGTGCGCTGGGCACAACCGGTGTCGCGGCTGTCCTTGCCCAAGGAAGGATGGGAAAATTCACAGTTGCGCGTGCGCTTCACCAACGCTGGCTGGCGCAGCGCTAGTGCAGCACCGCTGTACTTTGGCGCCAAGACCGTGCTGGCGGTGGTGCTGCCAATGACCGGGCTGCTGGCGCTGAATGGCAATCGGGCGGTCGACGACCAGTACACGATGTTCGCCCTGCTCGCGCTGCTGGGTGCGGTCGGCTACTACCTGCCCAACATCGTGCTGGCACGCAAGGTTGCCGAACGCCAGCGCACGGTATTCGAGGAATTCCCCGACGTCATCGACCTGCTGACCGTGTGCGTGGAAGCTGGACTCGGCCTGGACGCCGCGCTGATGCGGGTCGCCGACGAACTCGCGCTGCGCTGCCCGGTGATGGCCGACGAACTGCAGCTGATGCTGCTCGAGCTGCGCTCCGGGTTCTCCAAGGAGAAGGCGCTCTCCAACCTCTCGCTGCGCACCGGCGTGGAGGATGTGGACAAGTTTGCCTCGATGCTGATCCAGGCCGACCGCTTCGGCACCAGCCTCGGCGAGTCGCTGCGCGTACTGTCAGACATGCTGCGCACCAAACGCCGCATGCTGGCCGAGGAACAAGCAGCCAAGATCGCCCTCAAGCTGCTGTTCCCGCTGATTTTCACCATCTTCCCCTCGTTGCTGCTGGTCCTGCTGGGACCGGCATTCATCCAGATCTATCGCGTCCTGTTGCCGACCATGACGGGACAGGGAGGATAAGACTCTCGGGTAACCCTGAACGGTTCCCCCGGCTGTCTCCCGGTGCAACGCCGGCCAGACAGTCCCTTGCCCGGACCTGGTTCCGGGCTTTTTTGCTTTGGTGGCGGGTGTGCGGGCCGGGGACTTGACCGCGGCGCCAGGGTTCTGAAGAATGCCACCACTGCCTGCCGCCGCCGCGGCGGATGCAGCCAGACCCAATCGCCCCGGAGTCCCCATGAAACTGCGCATCCTGAGCGACCTGCATATCGAGCACAACATGCCGCAGCAAGTGCCCGGCTGCGATGCCGACATCGTGGTGTTGGCCGGCGACATCGCCAACGGCCGCGACGGCATCGACTGGGCCGCGCGCACGTTCGCGCAACCCGTGATCTATGTGCCCGGCAACCACGAGTATTACGAGAGCAATTTCGATGCGGTCGACTGGCAGATGGCCGAAGCCGCGGCGGAGCATCCCGGCATGCACTTGCTCAACAGCGCCGTTGCTGAATTCGATGGCACCAGTGGCCGCGTAAGGATCCTGGGCACGACCTGGTGGACGGATTACACGCTGTTCGGCGTTGACCGGCGCGAAGATTCGATGCAGGCCTGCGCGGGCGTGATGCTGGATCACCGCCTGATCGAACTCGACGGCACCGACGGCAAGGCCCGCCGTTTCACGCCGGAAGACGCGCTAACGCGCCACGAGGCCGCTTCGGCCTGGCTGGCTGCGCAGCTGGCGCTGCCGTTCGAGGGCAAGACCGTGGTCGTCACCCATCACGGCCCTGACCTGGGCAGTCTTGACCCGCGTTACTCGCATGACCTGGTATCCGGCGGGTTCCTGTCACGCCGGCCCGACCTGGTGGCGCAGGCGGACCTGTGGATCCATGGCCATACCCATACCAGTTTCGACTACTGCATCGACGATTCGCGCGTGGTGTGCAATCCGCGGGGTTATGTCAGCCGGCGCACGGGCGAGCTGGAAAACCAGTGCTTCGACTGGTGCTGCGTGGTAGAGGTCTGACGGGGGAGCCGGTCTCCTTCGCACTTCCGCCTTTAGCCGTGCTGACGGGATCGCCGTATCCGGCAATCACGGCGCAAACGGAACCTAGCGCCAGCGGCTTACCTGAACCCGGAACGAGTCGAGGGGGTACTGGCAAGCAGCATAGCGGCGGACGCGGCCACTACCTTGACACATGCCGGGTGGTTGGGCTGACCGAAGCGGCTACACCTTGTGCAAGGGTCGACAGCCGCGCCCGGCACAAGAGAAAAGCCAGCATTGTCAAGACTACTAGTGGGCCCATCTGAACCGACAGGATGCTGGCGCCAACTTCGCAAACCAGTGGTGAAAACCAAGCAACCACAAGCAGTTCCCGCTCGCCGCGAAGCCACCCCCGTCGCAGGCCATGAACGCCCATCCACGCAATAGGCAGGGCCAGCCAGGTGAGGTCATAGTCGAACATATGCGGGCTGACCAGCAGACTTGCCAAGATCAGCACCGACGCTCGCAAGCACAATGGCTGGGGCTTGCGCCACACAAGCACCACAGCCAACATGGCCAGAACGGCCACCGCAAAGTGAATACCATTGGCAAGCGATGCCCCTGCTCCCAGCAGGCGAGCGGCGCCAAATACGGTCGGCATCTTTACCAGGGGCAACGCACCCTCCGTGGCTAGCTGCCGGGCTATGCCAATGCTATGCACGAAGCCGGACGCCGTATCGACGCCGAGCACCAGCAGGCTGGCGATGAAAAGGCAGAGCGCGGTGGCGGCAGCTGCAAACATCGCCTTCCATGCGCGCGTGCAAAGCAGCGCTACAGGAAACAAGATGGCCAGGTGAGGCTTGATCGCCAGCAAACCGATACAGATGCCGGCCACAACTGGGCGCCGCTCCAGCAACATTAGCCCGCAGCCTGCCAGTGTTGCCGTCAGAAATGCGTTTTGCCCGTTGAAAGCAGTCAGAATCGTCGGGGGAAATGCAATGATCAGCAGACCAATTCGATGGGGCCTGGCAATACGCGCGAGCATCACGACATAGCCGACCAGCGTGCTCAGGGTGAAAACGGCATAGGAAAGCAGGTACGGGAGTACCGCTAGCGGCAGGACCGCCAGGAGGAAAGTCGGAGGATAAAACCAGTGGAACCATGCCCGCACCCGTACCAGCCCGGGATCAACACTCTGCAGAACAGGAAACAGTTGGTTGATATCATAGGCATCGGCAGCACGCCCCTCCAGCGCTAGGTGCGAAGCGCCCCAGAATACACGGAAGTCATTGGCAAAGGCCATGCTGGGCTCGTAGCCGGGCGCATCGCGATACAGATACAGCAAAATGCAGACCCCGACAAGCTGTGCTAGTAGCATCGCCGCCGGGTAGATATGCAGACGCTTAGAAGTCAACCAGTGTCCCGCCTTCATTTCAGCCCCCTATTTTGGCTTGCACGCTGAGGAGTGCTGCAGCTTCATCTCTGCGTTTCAGTGCACGCAAGCTATTGGCTCCGTCAAATACGGATCCTATACTTGAATGCGCATTAAAAAAATAGCGCCGCGGGCCTGCACCTTCTGTGAGTTGCCACGCCTTGCGTACCGCCTCGAATGGCGCACCAGCATTCCGGCAATCTCTAATGCCCGCTCACGGCAATCCGGAATACGAGGTCAAAAGGGGAACATCGCATGGGTCGTCCCGAACATTGGCTGAACCGCCAGCGGCTGGTCGCGTATTCGCGCATCGTACTGGCTCTCATCCTGCTAGCCATCGTGGTGCTGTGTTTCCGGGCGAAGGGTCTTGTGGATCCGAACGGGAAGCCGCTCGGCTATGACTTCATCACGTTCTGGGCAGCCTCGCGCATGGCACTGGACGGCGATCCCCAGCACGCCTACAACGTGGCGCGACTGTTCCAGGCCGAACAGGCGGCGGTACCCGGGGTTCGGGCCATGTACGCCTGGTTCTATCCGCCGTCGTTCTACCTGTTGATCCTCCCCCTTGCCCTGCTGCCATACCTGGTGGCCTATTTCGCGTTCCTGCTGACAACGCTCGCTGCCTACGTAGCCGTATTCCGGCGCATTGCGCAGGGCCGTGAAGCCTTATGGGGCCTGGCCGGTTTTTGCGGAGCATGGGTCAATATCCTCCATGGACAGAATGCCTTTCTGACTTCCGCGCTGGCAGCCGCAGCCCTGCTCTGCCTGGAGCGTCGGCCAGTGCTTTCCGGTATTTTCATCGGATTGCTTGCCATCAAGCCGCATCTGGCGGTGCTGTTCCCGGTGGCACTCTTGGCGACCGGTTCCTGGACCACCTTCTTTGTTGCAGGCGCGGTTGCCTTGCTCCTGATGGCGGCCGGGACTGCCGTCCTTGGTACCGCCACCCTGTCGGCATTTCTTGGCAGCCTGCCCGTCGCGCAAGCTGCGCTGGAAGCCGGCGCGCTACCGTGGATCAAGATGCCGACTGTCTTTGCCATGCTGAGGTTGTCGAACGTTCCAGTGCCTGCCGCCTGGGTTGCGCAGGCCGTCGCCGCAAGCGCCGCCGCCATTGCCGTCTGGATTGTGTGGCGCAATACCCGCATACTGGCGCTACGAGCTTCTATTCTGATGACAGCCACGTTCCTTGTCAGCCCGTACGCCTACGACTACGACCTTGCCGGCCTCGCCTTCCCTATTGCCTGGATTGTGGTCGACGGCATCCGCCGCGGCTGGCTCCGCGGCGAGCGCGAAGTCTTGCTGGCCGCGTGGCTCTTACCACTGCTGATGGCGCCACTGGTGGCCGCAACGTCGATTCAAGCAGGCCCGATCGTCCTGGTTGGCATGCTTTCTCTAATACTGCGGCGGTTGATGCTCTCACGTAAAACCACGGCTGGTGCCGAGGCCGACTGTACTTCGGGCAAGCCCGCACCAGCATTACCTATCAGGTAGGCTGGCACGAAGCGGCGTGCCAGGGTCCGATTGCACTGCGCCCGCACACCATGCTTCCCGAAAGAAGGCCCAGCAAATCAGGCAGACTGCGCCAAAATAGATGCCGCCACCGAGCGCTAGCACCAAGCCTGAGCTGCGGATGCTCGATAACGGGACATCAATTGGCACGAGGAGCAGACAGGCTGCCAGCGAAAGTGTTTTGCCCCATGGACGCTCGATCAAAGCGGGCAGAAGTAAGAGCGTGTAATGAAACCAAGCAAGTGGTGATGCAAGAATTGCCACTACCAAGCCTAGCTTGCTTGCCATGAACACATCAAGCCGCCGCCTCGCCACCCAGATCGCGAGGAAAGCAAGCAGCGCTGCGGCAACACCAGTTCCAAGTTCTTCGCACGCAAGCCTAGCGAAATACCCCCGAACTGACACGTCAGTAGTGATAATCTCGGCATGCCGGTCTCCAGCGATGGCGACAAGCCGATTGAGCTGGTGTGACGCTGCCCAGCCGGACGACCAGTAAGAGCCAAACACACGCAGCCGATCTTCAGACTGAGTATCGAACGACAGCGATGTACTGACGGCGAATAGCACCACGAAAACTATGCCGGCTCTGATCAAGAGTTGACGAGTCAACAATGGCCGGCCTGTCATAGCAAACTGCCATGAATCGGGAATGAGGTTCCGCGCTCATGCGAAGACGTCGCCATAGTCACAACCCATATTTGAAATGGCAAGCTTGCATATCAGAACGCCAGCCGCCTGAACACTACATCCGGCAGCCACCGGATCACGATCATGATGGCCCGCCAGAATCCAGGCACATAGGCTTCGGCGACGCCCGCATCGATTGCACGCACGATCGCCTTGCCAACATACTCAGGCTGGACCCACAGCGGGCCCTTGCGAAATCTGTTGGTCATCGGCGTATCAACCAGTCCCGGCTTGATCGTCACCACCGCCACTCCGCACTTGGCCATCCGTTGCCGCAGTCCCGACATAAAAGCCGTCACCAGCGCCTTGGCGCTGCCGTACACGTAATTGCTCTGGCGGCCTCGCTCGCCGGCCACTGAAGAGATGACAGCAATGGTTCCTTCACGTCGGTGCTCCATGCGGTTGGCAATGTGCGTCAGCAAAGCGACGACGGACAGTGCATTGGTCTGGATCTCCGCCAGCGCCAGCGATACCGATTGCTCACAGGTACGCTGGTCAGACAAGGTGCCGTGACAGATCAGCACCGTGTCCACGCTACCCATTGCAGCCTCGGCCTCGTCCAGCATGGATTCATGCGCGGAAGCGTCGTTGGCATCCATGACCCTCGAGGCAACGCTGGCACTACCGCGTACGCGTAAGTCTTCGGCGATGGCCTGCAGTCGGCCCACATTGCGCCCGACAAGGAAGAGTTGGTCGCCGCGTTCCGCGAAACGGCGCGCAGCCGCCTCGGCGATGGCTGAGGTTGCTCCGATGACCAAGATTCTTTTCATGTGTCCTCCATGACCCGCCTCCAGAAGCTGGATGAGAAGCCGGGATCGATATACGGGCTGAAGCGTTGCCATTGCGGGAACCCGGCACGAAACACCGCGCCGGGCATGCGCCCATCCTTGGCTGGATAGAGACGTCCCCGGACACTCATCACTACTGAGTCAAGGCAGGCGAAAAGGCGATGCAGGGAGCCACCCCGATTTGGGAAGTCCAGCGCAAGCGTGGTACCGGGTTGAGGAAATGACAACATCCCTGGTGAAGCCCTCTCGCCGAACTGCTTCAGCACCGCCAGAAAGGAAGCCATGCCACTGTCTGCAATCAGCCTAAGCAGTTCGGCGATGGCGTCGCGCCCTCCGCCATTATCTGGCACCACGCACTGGTATTGATAGAACCCTCTGGGCCCATATATGCGATTCCAGTGCAGCACATGATCTAGCGGATAGAAATACGACTCGCAATGCCCGGTTGTAATGACGGGCACCTTTCCAGCGCGATGGAAGTACAGGCTGTTGAACGCCCGCACTGACAATGTGTTCACCAGCGAGAGCGGCGGTGTGAAACCTACCACCGCCGGGCCTCGCTCATGCCAAGCGCCATCGTGGTGAAATCCGGCCGGTGCGTGATCGGCTCGGGTAAAAATGCCCCGCCCTATCCGACGGCCCGGCCCTGAACAATCCAGCCACGCCACTGTGTATTCGTGGCCTGAGCCGGCGTCGCTCAGCCTGAAGAAGTCGTCGAGATGCTCGAAGCGTTCGGCTTCCGAGACGATCCATGGATTCTCGATGCGGCGCAACTGGATCTCGGCCCAGAGGATCAGACCGGTCAAACCTAGCCCGCCGATGGTCGCGGAGAACCAGTCGGGATTCTCGTCCTCCGAGCAAAGCCTCTTGTCGCCGTCCGAACGGCGAAGCATGAAGCGGCGCACGTGGCAACCGAACGTGCCTTGATTGTGGTGGTTCTTCCCATGTACGTCATTGGCAATCGCCCCGCCGACGGTCACGAAGCGCGTTCCCGGCGTTACGGGCAGAAACCAGCCACGCGGAACCATCAATCGGGAGATATCGGCGAGAAGCACGCCGCTTTCACAGCGGAGGATGCCACTGCCGGGGTCGAAGGCAATGAAGCGATCAAGCCGGCGGGTGGAAAGCAACGCGCCGTTCGTATTTAGGCAACTGTCTCCATAGCTACGGCCGTTTCCGAATGGCAGGTAGGAATCAGCGAAGTCTGGCAACGGCGGCAGATTCTCCATGCGCCATTGCAGCGGCAGCAACGCGCAGTCAGATCGGACCGCCCTGCCCCAGGAATACATCGGCTGCCGTACCATGTCACGTAGCGAAGTACACGGTTAATGCCCCGCACAAGCCGACCGCGAGACTCGTTTTGTCCTTCAGCGCGAACACGACCGGATCGTCATGCATCATGCCGCGGTGGGCCAATATCCACATACGGCTAATCCAGTACAGCAGCAACATGCAAAGTACCCAAATGATCTGCGGACGTCGATACAGCATCTCAACGGCGGGACTGTTGATGTAGAGCGCAAGCACCGCGACACTGAGGTAGCCTGCGGCCGTCCCGAGGTTCTCGACAATTGCGAGGTCGTCCAGCTTATAACCCCGCCCCGCTGCCTCAAGCCGGCCTTCGCGCTGCATGACCTTCAATTCGGAGTATCGCTTCACGAGCGCCAGGCTGAAAAAGAGCGCCAGCGAGAGCATCAGCAGCCAGAATGACAGTGGTACACCTACCGCCATGGCGCCAGCGACGATCCGAATCGTGTAGAGCGTGGCCAGGACTGCGACGTCGGCCACCACCAGCCGCTTGAGCACGGTGGAATAAGCTAGCGTCAGTGCATAGTACGCGCACAACACGCTCTTGAATGCCCATGGCAGTGGCCAAGCGGCAGCCGACGCGCCAACAAGCAGCAAGGGGGCCAGGCAAATCCCTGCAAGCAACGACAACTGCCCTGAGGCGAAGGGCCGGCGGGACTTGCCGGGATGCTGGCGGTCCGCTTCAACGTCCAGCATGTCATTGAGCACATAGACCGACGACGCACACAGGCTGAATGCCACGAATGCCAGCAGGGCCGCACCCAGCGCTCCCGGCTCACCAAGCCTGTGTGCCGCCGCCAACGGCACCAGCAGCAGGATATTCTTTACCCATTGATGTGGGCGCAGCGTTTTCACGATGGCATGCATCGCATGCCCCTCGGGGGCGAACGTCTTATAAACATGCGTGACGGCACGGGCCCGGGCTTCCAGGCCCTTGCTTGCATTTACAACCACACCACCCCGGCTGACTGACCACACAGCCAGATCCACGCGGTGGTTGCCGCAATAGTCAAACGCCCTGTCCCCGAATTTCTGCGTCAATGAATGGGCTTTCTGGTGTCCCCTGAGATTGTGGCTATCGCTGCTGGCCAAAATCCCATCGAATAAATTGAGATGGTCCGCGACGGCCTGTGCCAGGCGATGATTGGCGGCCGTACAAAGCCAGAGCGGACGCCCGCACCGCTTCTGCTCCCTGAGCCAGGCGACCAGTTCGCGGTGGAACGGCAACGCAGCATGATTCAGCCGCGCTCGGCGAGCGATCTGGGCCTTGAGGTACGCCTTGCCCCGACATAGCCAACAGGGCATCAGAAGGAGATAGAGCGGGTTTTGCCTGAGCAGCGCAATGCACGACTCAAGCAGCAGATCCCCGGGAATCAACGTCCCGTCCAAGTCCACGCAAAGCGGAATCCTCGGCTTGCCCATACCTTCTCCCCGGCAGACTCTGAAGGCAGGGCAAACTGGCAAAGCCACAAGTACGCGGTGTTGTTTCCCCATGAAGGCGCTTCCGGGATACGGCCCGGGGTCTTCGCTACTTCGGAGAAATCCTGCGCCTGGCCTAACCGCCAACCGGGATGCCCACCCTCAATCGCCCGTCAAACAATCAGTTTTGATTTTTTTGGGGCGCCGGCCATACCTTGCCTGTTCTTACTCGGGCAATGAAGTACTTGCTTAGGGCCGGTACCTGAACTGGATTCTAGGCTGCGAGGCAGAGCGGACAATCCGCCAAACGCACTAATGCAGTGACCTCATTGACTGGCTGGATGGTGCGAGTTCAGACTCCGTTATCCACTCTATGGGTGATGTAACAGGCTATGCAGCTGGCAATTACCTATGCACTTCTTGCGCTCATCGCTACCGCGGCAAATATAGGTGTCCAGGACATTCTCGTCCGCAGCTATACAGGGCCGTTCCAGATATTACTTTCGGTGATAGCAGGGACTGGGGTGGGACTGCTCCTGAAATACGTCCTCGACAAGCGCTTCATCTTTCGGTTTCGCGCTCGCGACGTAGGCCACGACGGGCGGACCTTTATCGTGTATACCGGGACCGGACTGGCAACTACCCTTGTGTTCTGGGCATTTGAATTCGGCTTCGACTATATGTTTGACACCCGGGAGATGCGCTACCTCGGCGCGGTCATCGGCCTCGCCATTGGCTACGCGGTGAAATTCAGGCTGGACAGGCAGTACACATTCCACCCGGACTGAGCCGAGCCACCGGCTACGGCCGTTCGCAAGCCGGGGGCGTCGGATGCCGCGGCAAGAAACAAAAACCCCCGCGGGCTTTCACCCGCGGGGGTTTTCGTTCAGACAGCCTGCCGGCCATGACAGCCAGCAGTCAGTCGGCACAAATTACATCATGCCTTCCATGCCGCCCATGCCGCCCATGCCGCCCGGCATTGCCGGAGCCGACTCTTCCTTCGGCGTTTCGGCCACGGCGCAGTCGGTGGTCAGCATCAGCGAAGCCACCGAAGCGGCGTTCTGCAGCGCGGTGCGGGTGACCTTGGTCGGGTCCAGCACGCCCATTTCGACCAGGTCGCCGTACTCGCCCGAAGCCGCGTTGTAGCCGTAGTTGCCCTTGCCTTCGATGACCTTGGCAACGACGACCGAAGCTTCTTCACCAGCGTTCAGCACGATCTGGCGCAGTGGCTCTTCCATGGCGCGCAGCACGATCTTGATACCGGCGTTCTGGTCGGCGTTGTCGCCGGTCAGTGCCGAGATCGCAGCGCGGGCGCGCAGCAGGGCCACACCGCCGCCGGGGACGATGCCTTCTTCCACCGCAGCGCGGGTGGCGTGCAGGGCGTCTTCCACGCGGGCCTTCTTTTCCTTCATTTCGACTTCGGTGGCAGCGCCAACCTTGATCACGGCAACACCGCCGGCCAGCTTGGCCACGCGCTCTTGCAGCTTTTCACGGTCGTAGTCCGAGGTCGCTTCTTCGATCTGGGCGCGGATTTGCTTCACGCGGCCTTCGATCGCAGCGGCGTCGCCGGCGCCATCGATGATGATGGTGTTTTCCTTGCCGATCTCGATGCGCTTGGCTTGGCCCAGGTCGTTCAGGGTAGCCTTTTCCAGCGTCAGGCCGATTTCTTCGGCGATGACGGTGCCGCCGGTCAGGATGGCGATGTCTTCCAGCATGGCCTTGCGGCGGTCGCCGAAGCCCGGGGCCTTGACGGCGGCGGTCTTCAGGATGCCACGGATGTTGTTGACCACCAGGGTCGCCAGGGCTTCGCCCTCGACGTCTTCAGCGATGATCAGCAGCGGGCGGCCAGCCTTGGCCACTTGCTCCAGCACCGGCAGCAGGTCGCGGATGTTCGAAACCTTCTTGTCGAACAGCAGCACGAACGGGCTGTCCAGCTGGACAACTTGCTTTTCCGGGTTGTTGATGAAGTACGGCGACAGGTAGCCGCGGTCGAACTGCATGCCTTCCACGACTTCCAGTTCGTCGGCCAGCGACTTGCCGTCTTCGACGGTGATCACGCCTTCCTTGCCGACCTTGTCCATGGCTTCGGCGATGCGCTCACCGATCGAGGTGTCGCTGTTGGCCGAGATGGCGCCAACCTGGGCGATTTCCTTGCTGGTGGTGGTGGGCTTGCTGACCTTCTTCAGCTCTTCCACGGCGGCGGCAACAGCCTTGTCGATGCCGCGCTTCAGGTCCATCGGGTTCATGCCGGCGGCAACGAACTTCATGCCTTCGCGCACGATCGACTGGGCCAGCACGGTAGCGGTGGTGGTACCGTCACCGGCGTTGTCGCTGGTCTTGGAAGCCACTTCCTTGACCATCTGGGCGCCCATGTTCTGCAGCTTGTCCTTCAGCTCGATTTCCTTGGCCACGGACACGCCGTCCTTGGTCACGGTCGGGCCGCCGAAGCTGCGCTCCAGCACCACATTGCGGCCCTTCGGGCCCAGGGTCACTTTAACGGCGTTGGCGAGGATGTTCACGCCTTCGACCATCTTGGCACGTGCGGCGTCGCCGAACACTACGTCTTTAGCTGCCATTCTTGAAATCTCCTGAAATCTGTACGGGTGGCGGTCAGTTGGTGATTACTTGTTCACCACGGCCATGATGTCTTCTTCGCGCATGACCAGCAGTTCCTGGCCTTCCACCTTCACGCCCTGGCCGGCATACTTGCCGAACAGCACGCGGTCGCCAACCTTGACGTCGAGGGCGATGTTGTTGCCCTTGTCATCCTTCTTGCCGGGACCGACTGCCAGCACTTCGCCTTGATCGGGCTTCTCGGCAGCGTTGTCGGGAATCACGATACCGGACGCGGTCTTGGTTTCGTTGTCCAGACGCTTCACGATCACGCGGTCGTGCAGAGGACGCAGGTTCATACGGACTCCTAGATACAAAAGTGAGTGTTTAATCACAATCGGCCGGCTACCGAGGCGACGGCCGTCTGATATTTTCAGGTGTCGCAAGGGGCACAGAATGCTGTTAGCACTCACCCCCGACGAGTGCTAATTATAGGGACGGGGTATGGCCATTTCAAGACAGCGGCCAAATGGGGGTTTTCCCGGACGGAGGGAATTTGAGGTGGGAGCGGCGGGAACGGCGTGTCTCAACAGTCCCGGGGGCAACGGGTGGCAAGCCTTCAGGCCGTCAGGTGCTTGTCCCGTGCCATGGAAAGCGGAGGGAGGACAGCCATGGCTTCCTCCAGCCTCTGAACCAGCGCGGAACTTGCTGGGCGCAACGGCAGGCGGTAGATCAGGCCGACGCATTAAATCGATATCAAGAACCGGCGGCGCCGGCAAGGCGCGCTCAGAACGTCTTGGTCAGGGAAGCCCATGCGGTGCCACGGCCCATGTAGCGGCCCTTGGCATTGGTGTACACCGCCTTGTCGGCATTGGTGTCGATGTAGGCCACAGCCAGCGCGAGTCCGTTGCCCAAGTCCTTGGTCAGGCCGAGCTTCCAGTCCACGTACGAGGCATTGGCGACCTGCACCTTCTGGTAACCCACGTGGGCGTTCAGCGTGAGGTCCCAGACATCAAGCGGCACGTTGGCGGTCAGGTCTGCATACCAGCTGTGCTTGCTGTCGGCGAAGCCAAAGAGATTGGTCGGCGCGTACGAGTACTTGAGCGTCACGGGACCGTAGCCCAGGGCCGCGTACACCTCGGTGGTGTATGGGCGCGTGTAGCCGGCCGGATAGTCGCCCGGGTAGTAGTACTGCAGCACGCCGACATCGTAGGTCCAGTCGCCAGCGAACGTATTCTTGTAGCCCCCGTAGAAATCCATCTCGATCGGGGCCGACACCTCGGCATTGCTGTCGCCCAGCCAGCTGATGCTCGAGTTCCAGTTGCCGAGGTAGAAGCCGCTCGCATGGCTGTAGTCGAACCCGCCCTGGATCGCCGGCCGGCGGTTCGTCTGCATCAGCCCGCGGTAGCGGTAGTCGGTAGCCACCGTGACGTTAGTCGTGAAGGTATGCGGGGATGCCTCGGCGTCAGGCTGGGATTGCGCCATGGCGGGCATGGCAGCGAAGACGAGAACGGAAGTTGCGGAACAGGCGAGCAGTGCGGCCGCGGTATGGCGCAGGTCAGTCATTGTTGATGTGACGAGAGTTGATGGAATCCCCCGTTGCCGGGAGCCTCGCCACGATATGGGCTGACGCGTAAAAACGGCATCAAAAGCCGCAGTGCCCGTGTACAGATCCAGTAAAGGTGCCGGGATCCCGCGCAGGCGAGCCAGTGCCGCCGCGCACCTGCGCGGCATCGTCGTTGCACACAGGCGGGACGATCCCGCACGCAGCGAAATCGTCCCGCATCACCGGCACCGTGCTACTGCCGTGCGATGACATCCAATGCAAGGTTCAGCTTCAGGACATTGACGCCTGGATCGCCCAGCACCGGCAGTAGCGGCACGTCCGTGTTGGCGGCAACCAGTTGCTTCACCTGTTCAGTCGGTATCCCCCTGGCGCGCGCGACGCGCGCCACCTGGTATTCGGCGGCCGCAGGGCTGATGTGCGGGTCGAGCCCGCTGCCGGATGCCGTGACCAGGTCCACGGGCACCGGCGCCTGGTTGTCCGGATCCACGGCGCGCAGTGCGTCGAGGCGCGCGCGTGCGGCATCGGTCAACGCCGGGTTGGTAGGACCGAGGTTCGAACCGACCGAAGCCGCTGCGTTATACGGCATCGGCGCCGTGGCCGACAGCCGGCCCCAGAAGTACTTCGGGTCGGAGAACGGCTGGCCGATCAGTTCCGAGCCAAGCGTGCTGCCATCCTTTCCGATCAGCGAGCCGCCGGCCTGATGCGGGAACACGGCCCTGGCGATTGCCGTGATCACGCCGGGATACAGCAGGCCGGTCACCAGCGACAGGCCGACGAACACCACCAGCATTGGCCGCAACAGGCCGCCCTGCACCGGAGCCGGCAACGGCTGCCGGGATTGCACTTGCGTATTCATGAATGCTCCGAATCGTTGGAGAGAAAATCAGACCCAGCCGAACAGGGCCAGGATCATGTCGATCAGCTTGATGCCGGCAAACGGCACCAGGATGCCGCCAACACCGTAGATCAGCAGGTTGCGGCGCAGCAGTACCGCGGCGCCCAGCGGCCGGTAGACCACGCCCTTGAGCGCCAGCGGAATCAGCACGACGATGATCAGCGCGTTGAAGATCACCGCCGACATGATGGCCGACGCCGGCGTGGCCAGCCCCATCACATTAAGCAGGTTGAGCTGCGGATACGTGGTGGCAAACGCCGCGGGAATGATCGCGAAATACTTGGCGATGTCGTTGGCCACGCTGAAGGTCGTCAGCGAGCCGCGCGTCATCAGCATCTGCTTGCCGATCTCGACGATCTCGATCAGCTTGGTCGGGTTGCTGTCCAGGTCCACCATGTTGCCGGCTTCCTTGGCCGCCTGCGTGCCGCTGTTCATCGCCACGGCCACGTCGGCCTGGGCGAGTGCGGGAGCGTCGTTGGTGCCGTCGCCGGTCATCGCGACGAGCCGCCCTTCGGCCTGGTACTGGCGGATCAGCTTGAGCTTGGCCTCCGGCGTGGCTTCGGCCAGGAAGTCGTCGACGCCTGCTTCCGCCGCGATCGAAGCCGCGGTCAGCCGGTTGTCGCCGGTGATCATCACGGTCTTGATGCCCATTTTGCGCAGCTCGCCGAAGCGCTCGCGGATGCCGGTCTTGACGATGTCCTTCAGTTCGATCACGCCCAGCACGCGCACCGAATCGCCGTTGGCGTCGGCAACCACCAGCGGCGTGCTGCCGGCGCGCGCAACCTCGTCGACCGCCTGCAACACCGCGTCTGGGAACTTGCCGGCGCGTTCCGTGACGTACCGGCGCACGGCATCGGCGGCGCCCTTGCGCACGTGGCGTTCGCCGCCGCCGTCGCGCAGGTCCACGCCGCTCATGCGCGTCTGCGCGCTGAATGGCACGAATTCCGGCTTCAGGCTTGCCATCGCCGGCGCGGCCAGCCCGGGCAGCTGGCGTGCCAGTGTGATGATGCTGCGCCCTTCCGGCGTTTCGTCGGCCAGCGACGACAGCCACGCCGCTTCCGCGAGCTGCAATGGCGATACGCCGGGCGCCGGGATAAAGCGCGAGGCCTGGCGGTTGCCATGGGTGATGGTGCCGGTCTTGTCGAGCAGCAGTACGTCCACGTCGCCGGCGGCTTCCACCGCGCGGCCCGAAGTGGCGATCACGTTCGCTTCCATCATCCGGCTCATGCCGGCCACGCCGATCGCGGAAAGCAGCCCGCCGATCGTGGTCGGGATCAGGCACACCAGCAGCGCCACCAGCACGGTGATCGTCACCGGCACGCCCGCCTTGGCCACCAGCACGCTGTAGAGCGAGAACGGCTGCAGCGTGGCCGTGGCCAGCAGCAGGACAACGGTCAACCCGACCAGCAGGATCGTCAGGGCCAGCTCGTTCGGCGTCTTCTGCCGCTTGGCGCCCTCGACCATCGTGATCATGCGGTCGATGAAGCTTTCGCCCGGATTGGTCGTGATGCGCACCACGATCCAGTCGGACAGCACGCGCGTACCTCCGGTCACCGACGAAAAGTCGCCGCCAGACTCGCGGATCACCGGCGCCGATTCGCCGGTGATGGCGCTTTCGTCGACCGAGGCCACGCCGTCGATCACTTCGCCGTCGCCGGGGATCATCTCGCCAGCCTCGACCAGCACTACATCGCCGCGTCGAAGCGCGGTCGCGGGGCGCGCTTCGGTGGCGCTTCCGCGTTTGCCGTCCTTCAGCACGCGTGCGGTCACCGTGGTCTTCAGCCCACGCAGCGCCTCGGCCTGTTGCTTGCTGCGGCCCTCGGCGAGCGCCTCGGCAAAGTTCGCGAACAGCACCGTGAACCACAGCCACACCGATACCGCCAGGATGAAGCCGGCGGATTCGCCGCCCGCTGCCGGCGCCGCCACTGCCTTCAGGAACAGGATGGTCGTCAGGATGCTGCCGGCGTAGACCACGAACATCACCGGGTTGCGCAGCTGGTCGCGCGGCGACAGCTTGCTGAAGGCCGCGATCAGCGCGGGCTTCACCAGCTCCGGCGCGAACATGCTGCGCGCGGGCGGGCGATGATGGTGGGAACCGTGTTGCCGGTCTGACACCGGTGCGCTCTTCACCTGGGGCGTGTTGGAGGACGATGCGCCGGTCCTGTTGGCGCTGCCCTTGGCCACTGGGGCCGTCGATTCATGTTGCATGGTTTCTCCGCAATCCGCTAGAGACAGCGGCACCTGCATTGGCCGGGCCATGCAGGGGCTGAACTGGTGGCAATGCTCGCTATGTCTTCGTCAGTGATCGATCTACTTGGCTGCCGTTGCCGTCACCGCGCCCTGCAGTTGCTCGGCGACTGGACCCAGCGCCAGCGCCGGGACATAGGTCAGCGCGCCGACCAGCAGTACCGTGCCCACCAGCAGCACGACAAACAGCGGGCCGTGCGTCGGCATGGTGCCGCCGCTGGGCGGGATACGCTTCTTGGCCGCCAGCGAGCCGGCCAGCGCCAGGACGGGGATGATGATCCAGAACCTGCCGAACCACATCGCCGCGGCCAACAGCGTGTTGTAGAACGGCGTGTTGGCGGAGAGGCCCGCAAAGGCGCTGCCGTTGTTGTTGGCCGCCGACGAGAGCGCGTACAGGATCTCCGAGAAGCCGTGCGTGCCGGGGTTGAACACACCCGCGCGTCCCGCCTCGGCCATCACCGCCACCGACGTGCCGAGCAGCACCAGCAGCGGCGTGACCAGGATCGCCACGGCCACCATCTTCATCTCATAGGTTTCGATCTTCTTGCCGAGATACTCCGGCGTGCGGCCGATCATCAGCCCGGCGATGAACACCGCCAGCACGGCGTAGACCAGCATGCCGTACAGGCCCGAGCCAACGCCGCCGAACACGACTTCGCCCAGTTGCATCAGCAGCATTGGCACCAGCCCGCCGATGGCGGTGAAGGAGTCATGCATGGCATTGACCGCGCCGCAGGATGCCGCGGTCGTGATGGTGGCGAACAAGGCCGAGGCAGCGATGCCGAAGCGTGTTTCCTTGCCTTCCATATTGCCGCCGGCCTGCAACAGCGAACTGGCATGGTCGAGCGGCAGACCCGACAACGCGGGATTGGCCATCTGCTCTGAGATCGCCGCAACGCAAGCCATCGCCACGAAGAGGACCGTCATGGAGCCCAGCACGGCCACGCCCTGCCGCCTGTCCCCAACCATCTCGCCGAAGGTGAAGCACAGTGCCGCCGGGATCAGGAAGATCGCCAGCATCTCGATGAGGTTGGCCAGGGCATTCGGGTTCTCGAACGGATGCGCCGAGTTGGCATTGAAGAAGCCGCCGCCGTTGGTGCCGAGCATCTTGATGGCTTCCTGCGAGGCCACCGGACCCATTGCCAACGTCTGCTTGTCGGTCTTCAGGTCTTCCGTCACCGGCATGCCTTGCGCATCGAGCACCGGCTGCCCGGCCGCGTCGACCTTCGGCTGGCTGTATTCGACTGGCGTGACCAGGCTCACTTCCTTGTAGGCATCGAAGTTCTGGATCACGCCCTGGCTGACCAGCGCCAGCGCGATCACCGTCGCGATCGGCGCCAGCACGTACAGCGTGACCCGGGTCATGTCGACCCAGAAATTGCCGATGGTGGCGGCGCTCTGGCGCGCAAAGCCGCGAATCAGCGCGAACACCACGGCGATGCCGGTGGCCGCGGACAGGAAGTTCTGCACGGTGAGCGCGAGCATCTGCGCCAGGTAGCCCATGGTCGACTCGCCGGCATAGCCTTGCCAGTTCGTATTGCTGACAAAGCTGATGGCCGTGTTGAAGGCCGAGTCCGGCGTGACCGCGCCAAAACCTTGCGGGTTCAGCGGCAGCATGCCTTGCACGCGCTGCAGCGCATAGACTGCCACCACCCCAAGCAGGTTGAACGCCAGGACGGCGATGGTGTACTGCTTCCACCCCATCCCGGACTCGGCACGCACGCCGCCCAGGCGATACACCAGCCGTTCCAGCGGACGGCCCCAGGCGGTCAGCGAATAATTGCCGTCCTCGACAGCGCGCCGGATATAGCGTCCGAGAAAAGGCGCGCATGCCAGCAGGACGGCGAGATAGAGGACCAGCAGGCCCACGAATTGGGAGGACATCAGAATTTCTCCGGCCGGAACAACGCAATGAGGAGGTAGACAAAAATGGCAACGGCCAGTGCGCCGCTCAACAGATCCGTCCAGCTCATCACAGCCCCCTGTCCGTTGCGCTGTTCTTGCCCAGCACCTGGTGGTGCGAGCCGGCATGTTCGCCGTCCGCGGAAGACTTCGGTGCAAGCACAGCGCAAAGCCCCAGCAGGGCCGCGCTCAGCACTGCAAAGCAGATCAATACGATCAAGTAGATCCCGTCCATGACAAAGCACCTTTGAATGGTTTCGGCTTGCAGCTTAGCGACGGGGTCGTAAAAACCGGGTAGAAAGGTGACGGGTGCGTGTAAAGAACGCATAAAGATTCGTTCGGCCGCGATGGCAACGAAATCGCCTGGCACGCCTACCGTGCCCTTGCGTTGTGCTCGGACTCGATGCACGGGACCAACCCCGGTTGTTTGCGGACCTTGGCGCGCTTGCCGCCCGCTCACTGCTGGCGGCGGCCCTTGCGCCCGCCGCCGCCGCGGTCTCGCCCAGTCGCACCATCAATTCGACGAACGCGCGCAGGTGCAGCGGCTTGTCGGCATCGCGCGGCGCTGCAAAGTGGCGTCCGGCGCTCTCCATCCGGCGTTTGTTGCGGCCAGGCATCAACGCGGCCGTGTAGGAGTAACGCCGGCTCCGCATCAGCGCGCGCCCGACAGCGCAATACGGCCCCGCTGCCTAGACTGAGGGCTACCGCTGCACTGCCGCCACGGTGGCGACGCGCGGTCCCAGCCGCGCCGGGCCCCTCCACTGCCGGCGCGTCCGACAACAACTCTGGAGGTTTTCCATGGATCCGAAACAGCCCGCTCGCCTTCCCAAGATCGTCGGCGCGATTGCCGCCGGCCTGGCAGGCCTCAGCTGTGCCACCGTTTTCGCCCAGACCACGGCCGCGCCCGCGGCACCCCCGGCCGGCGCGCAAGGCGTGCCGCCCGGCATGACCCAGATCGAGCCGCCCAAGGACCCGCTGGTCGAGCGCCGCGAGGCACGCAAGCGCGCCTCCGACGAATACAAGGCGAAGAAGAAGGCCGCCAAGGGCGAGTACAAGGAAGAAGTCGGCGAGGCCAAGCAGGAGCGCAAGGTCGAGAACAAGGCCGCGGACGCCGCGGCCCGCCAGGAAATGGCAGCGCCCAAGCAATAGCGCGATCACGCAAGCCGCGAATGAGATCGATGGCCGGCGCAAGCCGGCCATCTTCTTTCCTGTCTCAACGCGTTCCTACTACTCTGCCCATGTCTGCGCTTCCTGCAGGCTGCGTACTGCCTCCCCGCTCTCGAGTCGCGCGCTTGCAAGTCCACGCTTGCAAGTCCATATTCCGCGCCTAGACTCCATATGGGCAAACCGCGCGCTTGCTTGCGCGGCTTGCAATCCCCGCCATGTCCGCTGTCCGCCCTTCCCGCTGGTTGGCAGGCCTGCTTGTGTCCGGCCTGATGGGCGCGTTCAGTCTTTGCGGACCTGCTGCCGTAGCCCAGCAAAAACCGCCATCGCAGAATCCGCCAGCCGCTGCGTCGGCCCCTGCCGCTACCGCTGCGACAGGCCAGGCAGCTCCCGCGAAGCCGCGCGGACTGAGCCTTGCCAACAAACCCCGTACCGGCGACTTCGACGTGATGCTCAAGAGCCGCGTCATCCGCGTACTGGTGCCATACAGCCGCACGCTTTACTTCAGCGACAAGGGCCGCGAGCGCGGGCTGACCGCGGAGCTGGTGCGTGACTTCGAGCGCTATCTGAACAAGAAGTACGCCGACCAGCTCGGCAAGCGCCCGCTGACCATCATCATCATCCCGACCACGCGCGACCGGCTGCTGCCCGACCTGATGGCGGGGCTTGGCGATATCGCCGCCGGCAACCTGACCGAAACCGAGAGCAGGCTGAAGCAGGTGGACTTCACCGCGCCGCGCGACCGCAAGCCGGTGCGCGAGCTGGTGGTCACCGGGCCGAAGGCGCCGCCGTTGCAGCGCCTCGACGACCTCGCGGGAAAGACCGTGCACGTGCGGCGCGCCAGCAGCTACTTTGAAAGCCTGACCGTGCTGAACGACGGCCTGCGCCACGCCGGCAAGGCGCCGATAAAACTGGTCATGCTGCCCGATGCGCTCGAAGACGAAGACGCGCTCGAGATGCTCAACGCGGGCGTGCTGCAGATCCTGGTGGTCGATGACTGGAAGGCCGCGATGTGGGCGCAGATCCTGCCGAACATCAAGGTACGCGAAGACCTGGCCGTGCGCGAAGGCGGCTATACCGGCTGGGCCTTCCGCAAGAACAGCCCGCAGCTGCGGCAGGCGATCGAAGACTTCTACGTCAATTTCGTCAAGAAACAGGGCGGTGCGGAGTACCGGCTCAAGCAGACCATGCTGCGCATCAAGCAGATCAAGAACAACACCGACGATGCGGAGTACAAGCGCTTCCAGCAGACCATCGCCTTCTTCGAGAAGTACGGCAAGGACTATGGCTTCGACCCGCTGATGCTGGCCGCGCAGGGCTTCCAGGAATCACAGCTGAACCAGGAGGCGCGCAGCCATGTCGGCGCGGTCGGCATCATGCAGATCATGCCGGCCACCGGCAAGGAGCTGAATGTCGGCAATATCCGCATGGCCGAGGCCAACGTCCACGCCGGCGCCAAGTACATGGACCGGCTGATGACGAAGTACTTCCCCGACGCGCATTTCTCGGAAGCGAACCGGCCGCTGTTCGCCTTTGCCAGCTATAACGCCGGGCCGGGCAATATCGCGAAGATGCGCAAGGAAGCGGCGGCGCGGGGACTGGATCCCGACAAGTGGTTCAACAATGTCGAGATCGTGGTGGCGGAGAAGATCGGCATCGAGACCACCACCTATGTGCGCAATATCTTCAAGTACTACGCAGCGTACCGGCTCATGCAGGACATGCAGGCGGCGCGCGATCGGGCGGTCAAGCAGATCCAGAAATAGCGGCTGGCGCGTCCCGCCAGCCGTGGCGGTCCGCGCGGCGCCCGATGCGCTTTGTGCCTGCTTAGTCAGCCAGCCCGCTGGCGTCGATGTAGCCGAGCGCTTCGGTCACGGCGCGCCGCGCCTTGAGCACGTAGCAGACCTTGCGTTCCTGGATCGACAGCGCCAGCACCTCGGCCTGCACCAGTTCCTGGAACAGGTGGCCGGCGCGCGCCAGGCTGACCTGCGCGATGTGGGCCAGGTCGGCCGCGGGCAGCCCGTTCTCGCCCGCATCGAGCAGCGCGCGGCACACGCGGGCCCGCGCGGGCTCCGTCATCAGGGCAAGGGTTAGGGTACTTTCCTGGGTCTCCATGGCCACACCTCGAACGTCCGGCGCGCCGGCCCGGTGCTGCCCGGGACGGCCGCCGCCAGTAGGCAGGGGGGCAGCGGGGCAGCCGGACGGCGCAGTGTCTCCACTTTCTACGCGGCCCGGCGCGCAAACGCAATAGGGTGCAGCCATGCCGGCGCAAACACTGGTGCGGTTACAACAAACGCACCCGCCAGCCGCGTTCGGGGGATGCGCCGGCGCGGCGCCCGGTGCAGGGCGCCACGCCACCCCTTGCGTCAGGCCGGTCAGGCCAGCACGAACGGCAATTGCCGCTGCCGCTTGCCGGTCAGCCGGAACAGCGCATTCGCCACCGCGGGCGCGATCGGCGGCACGCCCGGCTCGCCCAGGCCCGTGGGGTTGTCCTGCGACGGCACGAAGAACACCTCCACCACCGGCGCGTCGGTGATGCGCGGCGGCGGGAAGTCGGTGAAGTTGCTGTTCTTCACGGCGCCATTCTCGATCTCGATGGCAAACCCCGGCTTCGTCATCGCCAGCCCGAACACGCAGCCGCCCTGGATCTGGGCCTCGGCCGACAGCGGGTTGACCACGCGGTTGGCATGCACGCCGGCGGTCACGCGGTGCACGCGCGGCTCGCCCTTCACCAGCGACACGTCGACCACATAGGCCACCACGGTGCTGAACGACTCGTGCACCGCCACGCCCCACGCGTGCCCCTTCGGCAGCTTGCGCTTGCCGTAGCCGGACTTGTCCACCGCCAGCTGCAGCGCGGCACGGTGGCGCGCGTGCTTTTTCTCGTCGAGGCGCGCCAGCCGGAACGCCACCGGGTCCTGCTTCGCCGCGGCGGCGATTTCGTCGGCCAGCGTTTCCTTGACGAAGGCGGTATGCGTGTTGCCGACCGAGCGCCACCACAGCACCGGCACATCCACCTGCGGGTGATGCACCGACATCTGCAGCGGCAGGTCGTAGTCGTTCTCGACGATGCCCTCGGTCATGGTCGCGTCGACGCCGTTCTTGACCATGAACGGTTCGAACGGCGTGCCCTTCAGGATCGACTGCCCGACCACGGTGTGCTGCCAGCCCACCACCTTGCCCTGCGCATCGAAGCCGATGCGCGCGCGGTGCAGGTGCAGCGGACGGTAGTAGCCGCCGCGGATATCGTCCTCGCGGCTCCACATCACCTTGAGCGGCTCGGTGTGTCCCGCGGCCACCCAGGCCTTGAGCACGTTGGCCGCTTCGACGAGGTAGTCGGAAGTCGGCACCGCGCGCCGGCCGAAGCCGCCGCCGGCCATCATGGTATTGAGCACGACCTTGTCGGGCGACAGGGCGAGCGTGCGCGCGATCGCGGCCTGGTCGACGGTCTGGAACTGCGATCCCACCCACACCTTGACCGCCTGCAGCTTGCCGCCCTGCACGTCGGGCTGCAGCGTGCAGTTGAGCGGCTCCATCGGCGCGTGCGCGAGGTAGGGGAAGCGGAAGTCGGCTTCGATCTTGCGCGCGGCACTGTTGATGGCCGCACCAATATCACCCTCGCCCGCGCGCGCCACCGTGCCCGGCTGCGCGGCCAGCCTGGCGTACTCTTCGAACAGCGCCTGCGACGAGACTCTGGAGCCCGCGTCTTCCCACTGGACCTCCAGCGCATCGCGGCCCATCCTGGCCGGCCAGTAGCCGCTGCCGATCACCGCCACGCCGGTGCCGCCGCGGTCCACCGGCACCTGCATCACGCCATGCACGCCCTGCACCGCGCGCGCCTTGTCGGCGTTGAACGACTTCACCTTGCCGCCGAAGCGCGGCGGGCGCGCGACCACGGCCACCACCATCTTGTCGAGCCTGGTGTCGATGCCGAACGGCGTGGTCGCCGCCATCTTGCCGCGCGCGTCCAGCCGCGGCGTGGGCTTGCCGACGATGCGGAACTGCGCCGGGTCCTTCAGCGTGACCCGCTGCGGCACGGGCAGCTCCATCGCGGCGTGCGCCAGGTCGCCGAAGGTGGCGCGGTGGCTGCCTGAGGTCAGCACGCCCTGCTCGACCTTGATGCCGGCCGGATCGACCTGCCACTTCTGCGCGGCGGCAGTCACCAGCATGGCGCGGGCGCGCGCGCCCAGCTCGCGGTACTGCTGGAACGAATGGTTAAGCGCGGTCGAGCCGCCGGTCATCTGCATGCCGAAGGCAGGATCCTTGTACGCGTCGCCCGCGGGTGCCAGCGTTGCGCGCACGTTGCGCCAGTCGGCATCCAGTTCTTCGGCCAGCGCCATTGGCAGCGCGGTATGCACGCCCTGGCCGAATTCGAGCCGGTTCACGGCCACCGTGACGGTGTTGTCGGGCGCGATGATCAGGAACGCCTGCGGCGCCGGTGCCCTGGACCTGCCCGCGTCCTGTGCCTGTGCCTGCGCCAGCGGGGCCACGCCCAGCGCCAGCCCGCCGCCGGCCAGGCCGGTGAGTTTCAGGAAACCGCGTCGGGTGAGCGTGGCTATGCCACCGCCTTGCGCTGCGCCGCAGTTGTCGCCCTGGCCACCCTGGCCGCCGGCCAGTGCTTCAATGCCTCGGATTCGCATGATCGGCTCCTCGTGTTCAGGCCAACGACGCCAGCGCGCGCGCGGCGTCCTTGATCGCCGCGCGGATGCGCTGGTACGTGCCGCAGCGGCACAGGTTGCCGGCCATGGCCTGGTCGATATCGGCGTCGGTGGGGCGCGGCTTGCTGCGCAGCAGGCCGATGGCGCTCATCACCTGCCCGTTCTGGCAGTAGCCGCATTGCGCGACATCGTGCCTGATCCACGCGTCGAGCACGGCGCGGCCGACGCGGTCGGTGTCCACGCCTTCGATGGTGGTAATGCTGGCGCCCGCGGCGGCGGAAACCGGCGTCACGCAGCTGCGCGTCGCCTGGCCGTTGACATGCACGGTGCAGGCGCCGCACGCGGCCACGCCGCAGCCGAACTTGGTGCCGGTCATGTCGAGGTTGTCACGCAGCGCCCACAGCAGCGGCGTGGACGGATCCACGTCGACCGTGCGGGTCTTGCCGTTGACGTTGATGTCGAGGGTGGTCATGGGGGACACTCCTTGGGTACGTTTGCCCACTGGTCATGGCGTGTGCCCGGGCCCGCACGCGGCCCGCGCCAGCAGGGGCCGGCGCAGGGCGAACGCGTGGGGATGCGGGGGCACTGCCCGTGCGCGCGGCGTTGCGCACGGGACAAGTGAGGATAGTGCAATTCCGGTCACCTTGCCGGAGGCCGTGCGCCGGGCTCGGCGCAAACGCGCGTTTTGTCGGGCTTTGCACGAACTTTGTGCATCCTGCCGCGGTCCCTCATGGATTCATCGCTTGCGGATTCCTGCCGCTGAAACAGTGCCGTCGACTATTCCAGAACGCCATCATCCGGTGGCGGGTACGCCAGCACCGCCACGCGCCGTGCAGCCCGCGGCGCGCCCGTGCGGCGCCGAAGCTCCCGCCACGTCCCGCAGCGCTCCTGCCGTCTCTCCTGCCGTCTCTCCTTCCATCGCCCCTTCCATCGCCCGGCTGGACAGCATCCAGGCGCTGCGCGGCCTGGCCGCGGCCTTCGTGGTCGTCTACCACTCCGGCCTGGCGCTGGGCGGCGCCGACGCACCCGTGCTGGACTGGCTGACCGCCAACGTGATCAAGCGCGGCCATGTCGGCGTCGATGTGTTCTTCGTCATCAGCGGCTTCATCATTGCCTGGGTCGCGGTGCTGGCGCGGCCGCGCCCGGAGCGTCCGTTCAGCTTCCTGGTGCGGCGCGCGTTCCGGCTGGCGCCGCCGTACTGGGCCATGTCGGTGCTGCACGCGCTGCTGCTCAACCCGGTGACGCCGGCGCTGTTCGCCGCGTCGCTGGCATTCCTGCCCACCACCACCGCGCATGCGCCCTACTACGGCTATCCGGCGCTGTATGTGGGCTGGTCGCTCAACTACGAGATCGCGTTCTACGCCGCGTTCGCGCTCGGGCTGCTGCTGGCCGGGCGGCGCGCGCTGTGGGTGGTGCTGGCACTGTTCGCGCTGGTGACGCTGGTGCTGCCGTGGTGGCGCTTCGGCACGCTGGTCGCCGATCCCGCGCAGGGCTATCCGTTCGCATCTCCATGGCTGGCGATGGCGAGCAATCCGCTGGTGCTGGAATTCCTGCTCGGCTGCCTGCTCGCGTGGGCCTATGCGCGCTGGCGCCACCTGCTGACGCCGTCGATCGCGCTGGCGATGCTGGCCACCGGCTGCGCGGCGTTCGCGCTGTCGCTGCCGCTGGTCGGCCCGGACTTCAGCCTGGCCGGCCGCGGCCTGCCCGCGGCGCTGCTGCTGGCGGGCGCGGTCGCGGCGGAGCATACCGGCATGCTGCGCGTGCCGCGCGCGCTGGTGTGGCTGGGCGAGCTGTCATACGCGCTCTACCTGGTGCATCCCACGGTGATCGAAGGCGTCAAGCGATTGATGCCCGAACTGACGCCCGACCAGACCGGCCTGCAGCTGCTGCGCTTTGCCATCGACGCCGGGCTGGCGCTGGGCCTGGCGCTGCTGCTGCACCGCTGGGTGGAGCTGCCGGGCATCGCCGCCGGGCGCAGGCTGGCAAGGCAATGAAGCGCGGCAAGCCCGGCCTTAGCGCCGGGGCATGTCGGCGAGGAACAGGTACAGCGCGGTCAGCTCGGTATCGTTCATGCGCCCGAACGAGTCAAACGGCATCACGCGGCTGATCTGCGAGCCGTCGGGCCGCTTGCCGCTGCGCATCATCTCGATAAAGGCCCCAGCCTGGCCATAGCGCGACATGGCGCCGCCCGAGACCGGGCGCAGGTCGGCCGCCGGCGGCCAGTCGGGCGGCGCGCCGGGGATCTTGCCGCCGCTGAAATCGTGTCCGTGGCAGCCCAGGCAGGCATTGGCCACATAGCTGCCGTACTTCGCCGTGGGCGCCGGCACCTGCGCCGGCTGCACCGGCAGGCTGTGGTCGATCTTGGAAGCCGCGTCCCGCACCATGCCCACGCCGTACAGCGCCCGCACCAGCCACGGCAGGTTGACCTCGGCAGGCGCGCCCATGCCTGGCGGCAGGCTGCGCAGGTAGGCCACCAGCGCACTGAGGTCTTCGTCGCTGAGGCGGTTGTAGTCCTCGCTCGGCATGATCAGCAGCGGCCGGCCCGATGGCGCCACGCCATGGCGCACGCTGCGCACCCAGTCCTCGGCGCGGTACGCCGCGATGGCGGGGTTGCCGCGGGTCAGGTCGGGCGCACGCACGCGCAGGCCGTTGGGATCGTCGAACACCTGCTTGCCGCCGGCGCCGGCGCCGTGGCATTCCATGCAGCCGCGCGATTCATAGAGGTATTTGCCGTGGGCGATGGCGGCGGCGTCGTCGCGCAAGGCCAGCGGCGCAACCTGCACCGCCACGGTCCGCGACGCCTTGCGCTCGCCGACCCAGACCGCGGCGTAGGCCGCCACTGCCACGGCGGCGGCCACGCCGGCCAGCCCCCACGCCGCCACTCGCAGAACACGCGCCATCTTCGCTCCCCTGTCCGCCGCACTGGATGCAACAGCTTGCAGCCAGCGGGCAGGGGGCTGTCGGTGGGGCAGGCCACACAGGCACGCGCTTGCCGCGTTCAGGCCAGGCCGGCGGGGGCGCGGTCGATAAAGCCGGTCATGCGCGCCAGCCGGCCGTCGGCGCCGACGGTGGCGAAATCGGTGCCGACCACCAGCGCCGGCTCGCTCGCGGGGCCGAGCTCCCAGGTAAAGCGCAGGTGCTCGCCGTGCGCGTCGACGGGGCTGACGCGGGTGAAGCGGAAACCGGGAAACCTGCCCTGCACCGCCGCGATCATGGCATCGATGCCGGCATGGCCGTCGCCGCGCATCAGCGGATCGACATAGCTGGCCGATTCGGTCCACGCCAGCGCGATCAGCTCGCGGCGGCGCGCGGGGTCGGTTTCGTTCCAGGCGGCAAGGTAGCGGTCGGCGAGGCTGGCGGGATCGGCGGGCATGGCGGCAGCGGTGGACTGCGAGGACGGGACGGCAGCTGACATGGTGTTCTCCTGTGCTGGTTGGGTTTCCGGTCGGCCCGGCTGGCAGGCCATGGCTGCATGATGGATGCCGCCGCGCCGCGCCGCGATTACCCGCGAGGTCATCGCCGGACTGACTCCGCCACCCCGCCCCCGCCCCGCTGCCCTACCAAAAAATCGGCGCGAACACCAGTGGCAACAACGCCCACGGCAGCCCGCTGTCCGGCTTTTGCTCGGGTACCCATCCCCGTTACAGTTGCCGCTACGCTGGGCGGCAGTCCGTCCGCGCGCCTTGCCCCGATCGATTTGCACCGCCCTTTGCTCCGCCCTTTGCACCGCACCCGTCCATGACGCCCGATACGGCCCCGCCGCGCCACCAGGCCGCCACTGTCCATTCCGCCGCGCCGCGCCGCTGGCAGCCGCTGCTGCTCGCCGCTGCCGGCTATTTCGCCCTGGCGGCGGCGGGCCTGTGGCTGGCGCGGCTGCCGGGCAACGTGGCCGCGGTATGGCTGCCCAACGCCTTCGCGCTGGGGCTGCTGCTGCACCGCCCGCGCCGCGAGACGCCGTGGCTGCTGGCCGGCATGCTGGGCGCGAACCTGCTGGCCAACCATGCCGCCGGCGACAGCGCCGCGAGCGCGCTGATGCTGGCCGGCGCCAACCTGGCCGAGATCCTGTGCGCCACCGGCCTGCTGCGGCTGCTCGACCGGCACGCCGGGCTGGTCCGCCACGGGCCGCTGGCATCGTTCGCGGTGATGCTGGCGGTCGCAGGCATCGTCGCGCCGGCGCTGGGCGCCACTGCCGGCGCCGCAGCCATTGTCAAACTGCACGGCACGCCCTTTGCGTCGGTGTGGTGGACCTGGTGGCAGGCCAGCGCGCTGGGCATGGCGCTGCTGCTGCCGATGATGCTGTCGATGACACCGGCGCGCGTGCGCACCGCCTTCGCGCGGCCAGTGCTGGTGCCGCAGGCCGGCCTGCTGGCGCTGTGCCTGGCGATCGGCGCGCTCGCGCAATGGCAGGGCCACGACCCGTTTGCCGCGATGTCGCTGCCGCTGGTGCTGGTGGCGCTGGCGGGCAACCCGTTCGCCACCGCGCTGCTGACGCTGGTGGCGACGCTGTCGCTGCAGGCGCTGATGCTGGTCGGGCACGGCCATGAAGCGGTGCCGCTGTCGGCCGCGGTGATCATGGTGTTCCCGGTCTGCATCGCCTACCTGACCGAACAGAACCGCCATGGCCGCGCCAGCCTGCGCGGCAGCGAGAAGCGCTTCCGCCAGGCCATGGAGCATTCGGCGATCGGCATGGCGCTGGTTGGCATGGACGGCCGCTGGGAGATCGTCAACCGCGCCATGACCGAGCTGCTCGGCTACAGCGGCGAGGAATTGCGCGCCATCACCTTCCAGCAGGTGACCCACCCCGACGACCTGAGCGACGACCTGCGCCAGGCGGCGCTGCTGGTGGACGGCAAGATCGAGTCCTACCGCATGGAGAAGCGCTACCGCCACAAGGATGGCCAGTACCGCTGGGCGCTGCTGGCGGTCTCTCTGGTGCGCGACGAAGACACCGGCGCGCCGCTGCACTACATCGCCCAGGTGGAAGACATCCATGCGCGCAAGCTGGTGCAGGAAGAGCTGGAACGGCTGTCGCGCCGCATCCAGCTGGCGGTGGAAGCCGGCGGTGTCGGCATCTGGGAATGGGACTTCGGCAGTACCGCCATCACCTGGGATGCGCGCATGCATGCGCTGCACGGCACCGATCCCGCGCAGGGCACGCCGCAGGCCGAGCAGTGGATCGCCATGCTGCACCCCGAAGACGTCAGCCGCGTCAGCACCGAGATGCGCCAGGCCATTCGCGGCGCCGCGCCGTTCGACACCGAATACCGGATCCTGCGTCCCGGCGGCGCGGTGCGCCATGTGCGCGCCATGGCCACGGTCACGCGCGGCGCCGACGGCATCGCGCACGCACTGGTCGGCACCAACTGGGACATCACCGAGCAGCGCCGCCTGACCGAGGCGCTGTTCGAAGAGAAAGAGCGACTGCATATCACGCTGCGTTCGATCGGCGACGCGGTGATCTGCACCGACGCCAATATGCACGTCACCTTCATGAACCCGATCGCCGAGCAGCTGACCGGCTGGACCATGTGCAGCGCCGGCGGATTGCCGCTGGAGCAGGTCTTCCGCATCGTCGACGAAGCCAGCGGCGACCCGATCCCCAGCCCGGTCGAATCGTGCCTGCGTACGCTGACGCCTGCCTACCTGCAGGACGGCGCGGTGCTGCAGAGCCTGACCGGAGAACGCCACGACGTACAGGACTCCGCCGCGCCGGTGCTGACCGCCGCCGGCGAGGTGCTGGGCGCGGTGCTGGTGTTCCAGGACATCACCACCGCGCGCGCGCTGCAGCGCGAGCTGGCGCGCTCGGCCATGCACGACGCGCTCACCGGCCTGCCCAACCGCACCTGGTTCGAAAAGCGCCTGCGCGAGGCCTGCGACGCCGCGCGGCTGCATGGCCACCGCGCCGCGCTGTGCTTCATCGACCTGGACCGCTTCAAGATCGTCAACGACACCGCCGGCCACGGCGCCGGCGACGTGCTGCTGCGCGAGCTGGGCTACCTGATCCGCAACCACGTGCGCCCCGACGACCTGCTGGCGCGCCTCGGTGGCGACGAGTTCGCGCTGCTGCTCAAGGACTGCACCGTGGACCAGGCCGAGCAGGTCTGCCAGGGCGTGATCGACGCGATCCGCGGCCGCCGCTTCCCGTGGGAAGGTCGGGTCTATGACGTCGGCGCCAGCATCGGCATCGCCGCGATCGACCTCGACGTGCCGCCCGTCAGCGAATTGATGAGCCGCGCCGACGTTGCCTGCTACGCCGCCAAGGCCGCCGGCCGCAGCCGGGTCTCGGTCTACCGGCGCGACGAGAGCGACGCGCGCCGCCACCATCGCGAACTGGAAGTCGCCGCGGGCATCCACTCGGCGCTCGAAGCCAACCGCTTCCGCCTGTTCGCGCAGGAGATCCGCGCGCTGCAGCCTGCCGGCGCGGGCCGCGGCGAATCCCGCCACATCGAGATCCTGGTGCGCATGGTCGACGAGAGCGGGGACATGATCCTGCCCGGCGCCTTCATTCCCGCCGCCGAGCGCTACGACCTGATGGGCCATGTCGACCGCTGGGTCATCCACAACGTGCTGCACGGCTACGGCGAGCGGCTGCGTGCGGTGCCGGGGCTGTCGGTGTCGATCAACCTGTCGGCCAACTCGCTGGGCGAGCCGTTCCTGCTGCCCTTCCTGCATGCCGAGCTGGACGCCAGCGCGCTGCCCGCCAGCCGCATCCGGCTGGAGATCACCGAGACGGCGCTGATCAACAACATGGCGGCGGCCAACCGGCTGGTGTCGGAGATGAAGCGCGCGGGCTGCACCGTGTCGCTCGACGACTTTGGCTCGGGGCTGTCGTCGTTTGCCTACCTGAAGCAGTTCCCGGTCGATTTCCTGAAGATCGACGGCAGCTTTATCCGCCAGCTGGCGGACAACGCCGTCGACCGCGAGATCGTCAGCTCGATCAACGACATCGGCCACCGGCTCGGCGTGAAGACCGTGGCGGAGTGGGTGGAGGATGAGCGCACGCTCGAAGCGCTGCGCGCGATCGGCGTCGACTTCGCGCAGGGCTATGCGATCGGGCGGCCGACGCCGCTCGATGCGTTCCTGCAGGCGTGCGGGCCGCGCGGCGTCGAACAACGCCAGGGGGCGTGATACATTCGGCGGCTGTCGCCACCCGGGGGAAACCGTTGCCGCTCGAATCCACGCCGGCGCCGCTCTATGCGCGCGTCAAGCAACACATCAGCAGCAGGATTGCTGACGGCAGCTGGCCGCCTCACCATCGGGTGCCCTCCGAGGCCGAGCTGGTCGAAGCGCTGGGCGTCAGCCGCATGACCGTGCATCGGGCGCTGCGGGAACTGACGGCGGAGGGGATGCTGGTGCGGCTGCAGGGGGTTGGGACCTTTGTTGCGGAGCCCAAGCTGCGGACCGCGCTTTATGCGGTCAACAATATTGCGGATGACATTGCTGCTCGGGGGCATCGGCATCATGCGCGGGTGGTCAGCGTACAGGAGGAACGCGCCGGCGCGGCGCAGGCTGCTGCGCTGGATGTGCCGCTGGAGCAGCGCGTGTTTCACTCGGTCATCGTGCACTACGAAGACGATGTCGCGATCCAGCTGGAAGACCGCTACGTCAATGCCGCCGTCGCGCCGGATTACCTGGAGCAGGACTTCTCGCGCGAAACGCCCTACCAATACCTGACGCGCGTCGCGCCGCTGACCGAAGGTGAGCACGTGGTGGAGGCGGTGCTGGCGCATCCGGAGGAATGCGGGTTGCTGGACATCGACAAGGGTGAGCCGTGTTTGCTGATCCGTAGACGGACATGGTCGGCGGGGCGGGTTGTGACGTCGGTCAGGCTGGTGCATCCGGGGTCGTTGCACCGGTTGGAAGGTCGGTTCACTTCATAGCCCGGCCCCGCGATCCGCATCCTGTCCTGAGAGTTTCGGCGCAGCGCAGGCTAATGCGCAGGCCGCGCGGCCAGCCCCAAACGCTCGGCGAGCGCGAGCAGGCGACGATCCCGCGTCCATAGCGCACTGCCGGGCGTCAATCGGGTGGCGGCCAGCAGATGCGCATCCACGTAGCCAATCCCTATCCCGTAAAGCTTCTGGTCATCGATCATCCGGTCGACTTCGTCGTCCGTCGCCACGACGGCGCCTGGCAAATCACGCAAAGCGCCCAGCACCTCGTCCCGCTGCCGCAGGCTACCCAGCGCGATCTCGCCGATCACAAACGGATGCACCAGGACCCGGCTGGCGTCGAGCAAAGCCGCTAGTGCCGCGTCGCCGGTACGCAGATGGTCGATCCATACCGAAGTGTCGACCAGGATCATGCCGGCTCCGGGCGGCGGCGCGGCGCGGATTCCAGGTCGGGCTCGGTACCGCCGAGACGGCTTAGGCGCCGCGCGCTTTCGCGCTCGATCAGTGCCCGTAGCGCTTCGCGCACGAGCGAGGATTTTTCTGACAGGCCCGTCAGGGCCTGGGCCTTGCGCAGCAAATCATCGTCCAGGGCAAGCGTGGTACGCATGGAAACCTCCGTTAAGCATCTTGCATCTATTTTAGCATCAATCAATGCCTGAATTCGTGCCCGCCAGCGTCAGCTTCTTACGAAGGCTCGCCGGCAACATCACATGGCATTAGCCCGGCAGCCGAAGTTCCACATTGGCTCATCTACGGGATAACCCCGATTCATCCGTACCTGTATATACAAGAATATACATGCCTATGCGTCGCAATAAAAAGCGACACCCAAAGGCAAAGCACAGAGACACCGAAGGAGCCGTCCAAATGACCACCACCCGCTTCCGCGACACCGAAATCCGCGCCCCGCACGGCACCAAGCTCACCGCCAAGAGCTGGCTGACCGAAGCGCCCCTGCGCATGCTGATGAACAACCTCGACCCCGAGGTCGCGGAGAATCCAAAGGAACTGGTGGTCTACGGCGGCATCGGCCGCGCCGCCCGCAACTGGGAATGCTATGACCGCATCGTCGAAGCCCTGACCCGCCTGGAAGACGACCAGACCCTGCTGGTCCAGTCCGGCAAGCCGGTCGGCGTGTTCCAGACCCACCGCGACGCCCCCCGTGTGCTGATCGCCAACTCCAACCTGGTCCCCCACTGGGCCAACTGGGAACACTTCAACGAACTCGACGCCAAAGGCCTGGCCATGTACGGCCAGATGACCGCCGGCAGCTGGATCTACATCGGCAGCCAGGGCATCGTGCAGGGCACGTATGAAACCTTTGTCGAAGCCGGCCGCCAGCACTACAACGGCGAGCTGAAGGGCCGCTGGGTGCTGACCGCGGGCCTGGGCGGCATGGGCGGCGCGCAGCCGCTGGCCGCGACGCTGGCCGGCGCCTGCTCGCTCAATATCGAATGCCAGCAGAGCCGCATCGATTTCCGCCTGAAGACCCGCTACGTCGACGAGCAGGCCACCGACCTGGACGACGCGCTGGCCCGCATCGACCGCTACACCTCGCAGGGCAAGGCGATCTCGATCGCGCTGTGCGCCAATGCCGCCGAAGTGCTGCCCGAACTGGTGCGCCGCGGCGTGCGCCCCGATATGGTCACCGACCAGACCAGCGCGCACGACCCGCTCAACGGCTACCTGCCCGCCGGCTGGACCTGGGACGAATACCGCGAGCGCGCGCAGCGCGAGCCGGCCGTTGTGGTGAAGGCCGCCAAGGCCTCGATGGCCGCGCATGTGCAGGCCATGCTGGATTTCCAGAAGCTGGGCGTGCCGACCTTCGACTATGGCAACAACATCCGCCAGATGGCCAAGGAAGAAGGCGTGGCGAACGCCTTCGACTTCCCCGGCTTCGTGCCCGCGTACATCCGCCCGCTGTTCTGCCGCGGTATCGGCCCGTTCCGCTGGGCCGCGCTGTCGGGCGATCCGCAGGACATCTACAAGACCGACGCCAAGGTCAAGGAACTGATCCCCGATGACGAGCACCTGCACCGCTGGCTCGACATGGCGCGCGAGCGCATCAGCTTCCAGGGCCTGCCGGCGCGGATCTGCTGGGTCGGCCTGGGCCTGCGCGCCAAGCTGGGCCTGGCGTTCAACGAGATGGTCCGCAGCGGCGAGCTGTCGGCGCCGGTCGTGATCGGCCGCGACCACCTGGACTCGGGCTCGGTCGCCAGCCCGAATCGCGAGACCGAGGCCATGCAGGACGGCTCGGACGCCGTGTCCGACTGGCCGCTGCTGAACGCGCTGCTGAACACCGCCAGCGGCGCCACCTGGGTGTCGCTGCACCACGGCGGCGGCGTGGGCATGGGCTTCTCGCAGCATTCCGGCGTGGTGATCGTGTGCGACGGCACCGATGAAGCCGCCGCGCGCATCGCCCGCGTGCTGCACAACGACCCCGCCACCGGCGTGATGCGCCATGCCGACGCCGGCTACCAGATCGCTGTCGACTGCGCCCGCGAGCAGGGGCTGGACCTGCCGATGCTGCGTAACGAATCGCGCGGCTGATCCCGGCCGACAGGCCACTACAGGCCACTACAGGCCACCAAGAGCCGTCTTACCGGCCGGGGCGCCACGCGCGCATCCGGCCGTCGCCATACCCTTCACGGAGACACCATGTCCATCGACACCACCGCCGGCGTGGCGGTCGCGGCGCCGCAGCCGCCGCTGTCGCGCACGCGTGCCATTGCCGCCATCACCATCGGCAACGGCCTCGAGTTCTACGATTTCGTGGTCTACAGCTTCTTTGCCACGCTGATCGGCCGGCTCTACTTCCCTGTCGACAATCCCACCGGCCAGTTGCTGATGTCGTTCGCCACCTTTGGCGTCGGCTTCCTGATGCGACCGCTCGGCGGCCTGCTGATCGGCATGTACGCCGACCGCGCCGGCCGCAAGCCGGCTGTCGCGCTGACGCTGTGGCTGATGGGCCTGAGCTCGCTGATCTTCGTGGTCACGCCGCCGTACGCGCAGATCGGCATCCTCGCGCCGATCATGGTGGTGATCGCGCGGCTGGTGCAGGGCTTCGCCATCGGCGGCGAGATGGGCGCCTCCACCGCGCTGCTGCTCGAATACGCCGACGACCGCACGCGCGGCTTCTATACCGCCTGGCAGCCGTTCAGCCAGGGCCTGGCAGCGCTGCTGGGCGCGATCACCGGCCTGGTGCTGAGCAACGTGCTGGCACCGGCCGACCTTGAAGCGTGGGGCTGGCGCCTGGCCTTCCTGATCGGCATTCTGGTGATCCCGGTCGGCCTGCTGATCCGCCGCCGGCTGGAAGAAACCGCCGCGCCCGCGCGCCACGGCGAGCACGCCGCGCAATGGCCGCTGCTGCGCCGGCATGGGCGCGAGGTGATTGCCAGCATCCTGCTGATGATCGGCCTGGCCTCGTCCACCTACATCGTCGTCTACTACATCAGCAACTACGCCGTGAGCGTGCTGAAGATGCCGCTGTCGCTGAGCATCTGGGCCGCGTGCATCGCGGCGCTGGTGCAGGTGGCGCTGTCGCCGTTCGCCGGCCGGCTGGCCGACCGCATCGGCCGCAAGGCCGTGGTGCTGTGGTCGCGCGTGGCGCTGCTGGTGATGGTCTACCCCGCGTTCGTGCTGATCAATGCCGAGCCGTCGCTGGCGCGCCTGCTGCTGGTGGTGGGCTGCCTGTCGGTGCCGATGTCGATGACCGCGCCGGCGTCGATGGTGCTGGTCAGCGAGGTGCTGCCGCAGCGCCTGCGCGCCACCGGCCTGTCGATCGCCTATTGCGTGGCGATCGCGATCTTCGGCGGCTTCGCGCAGTATTTCTCGACCCGGCTGATCCAGATCACCGGTGACGCAAATGCCCCGGCGCTGTACGTGATCGGCTGCGGCCTGGTTTCGCTGATCGGCCTGGCGATGGTGCCCGAAACCCTGGGACGCCGCCTCAAATGAGCGGCCTGGCCGAACTCGTGCAGGCCGGCGACACGGTCTGGCGCGGCCGGCGCGATGCCGGCGAGGCGGGCGATACCCGCCGCCTGTTCGAAATCGTCGCCGGCCGTCACACTCCGCGCACGCCTGGCGTGCCGGTGCTGCTGGGCTTCTGCTGCGATGCCGGCGTGCTGCGCAACCAGGGCCGCCCCGGCGCCGCCGGCGGCCCGCGCGAGATCCGCCGCGCGCTGGCGGGCGTGCCGGCCCATGGCATCGGCCGCCTGATCGACGGCGGCGACATCCATTGCGAAGGCGATGCGCTGGAAGACGCGCAGCGGCGGCTGGGCCAGGCCGTCGCCGCCGAGCTGGCGGTGGGCGCCTGGCCGCTGGTGCTTGGCGGCGGCCACGAGGTGGCCTGGGGCACCTGGCAGGGCCTGCGCACGCACCTGGACGCGCACGGCGACCGCGGCCGCGTGCTGGTGGTCAACCTGGACGCGCACTTCGACCTGCGCGGCAGCCGGCCCGCCAGCTCGGGCACGCCCTTCGACCAGATCGCCATCGACTGCCAGCGCCGCGGCCTGCGCTTCGACTACGCCTGCCTGGGCGTGAGCCGGCTCGGCAATACGGCCGCGCTGTTCGCGCGCGCCAGCACGCTAGGGGTGCGGTATGTGGAGGATGTGGACCTGCAGGAGCGCCACCTCGACGCACGGCTGGCCGCGCTGGATGAATGGGTGGCGGAGGCCGACCATGTCTACCTGACGATCGACCTCGACGTGCTGCCCGCCGCGGTGATGCCCGCCGTGTCGGCACCGGCGGCCTACGGCGTGCCCTTGCCGGTGGTCGAAGCCATCGCCACGCGGCTGCGCGACAGCGGCAAACTGCGCGTGGCGGATATCGCGGAATTCAATCCGCTGTATGACCGGGATGGGTGTGGGGCGCGGGTGGCGGCAAGGTTGTGCTATCGGTTATTGGGCGGCTGAAACGCGCCCAACAAAACATCGAGCTGGCCTGAGCAAGGTGCACCCATACCGCCCGAACTAGCCTAAGCAAGGTGCACCCAAGCCGCTCGAACCAGCCTGAACAAGGTGTTCTCCCTCTCCCCTCATGGGGAGAGGGTTGGAGAGGGGTGGGCTAGCTAGGTACCACATCAAGCAAGGCCTCGGTTTTAACCCACAGGCCTCAGCCTTTGACCCTCCTGCCCTCTCCCCCAACCTCTCTTCCGCAAGCGGGAGAGGGCAGCAAACCGGCGGCAATTCAAACCCCTTCCGCCCCTCCAAATCCTCGGGTTTACACCTACATCACCGTTCGGATTCCCGAACACCACTCCGCGCCGCCCATCCGGATCTCCGAATCGTGCGCCGGAGTCACTTCAATTTCTCCTTTGAATTCAACGGGTTGCACAACCCGAAAGACCCCTCTCACCTGGCACGCCGCGTGCAATATAGGCCGCCGCTAACAGCGCCCAGACAGGTCGGCCGGCACGTTTCCCAGCGCGCCGGCCCCGCCAAAAAACAAAGGAGGAAACACATGACTGACCCCGCCTTGCCCACCCCCCCTCTCGCCGCCCCGGCGACCCGCTGGCACCTGTTGCCGCGCTGAAAAAAACCGCATGGCCGGTGCGGCGCCCTCAAAAGCCCTCCAGCCATCCCGCAATACCGACGTCCGACCCTGTCCGCGGGGAACGGACGCACAGGCCTGATCCACGATGAAACTGAATCGACTGCCCACCCTGATCTTCATTGCGATGCTGCTAGGCGTGCTGGCCGGCACCGCCGCGCACAACATGGCGCCGGACGCCGACACCGCCAAATCGATTGCGAACCACCTGTCCATCCTGACCGACATCTTCCTGCGGATGATCAAGATGATCATCGCGCCGCTGGTGTTCGCCACGCTGGTGACCGGCATCGCCAGCATGGGCGACGGCCGCGCCGTTGGCCGCATCGGCACGAAGGCGATGATGTGGTTCATCGGCGCCTCGGTCACCTCGCTGCTGCTGGGGCTGGTGATGGCCAACGTGCTGCACCCCGGCCACGGCATGAACCTGCCGCTGCCGGCCGCGGACGCCACCTCGAACCTGAAGACCGGCGCCCTGAACCTGCGCGACTTCATCGCCCACATGTTCCCCAAGAGCTTCGCCGAGGCGATGGCGCACAACGAGATCCTGCAGATCGTGGTGTTCTCGCTGTTCTTCGGCTTTGCGCTGGGTACCGTCAAGGACGGCGTGGGCAAGCCGGTGCTGCAAGGCATCGAGGGCTTGGCCGACGTGATGCTGAAGGTCACCAACTACGTGATGGCGTTCGCGCCGGTGGGCGTGTTCGGCGCAATCGCGGCGGTGATCACCGCGCAGGGCCTGGGCGTGCTGGTCGTGTACGCGAAGCTGATTGGCAGCCTGTACCTGGCGCTGGCGCTGCTGTGGGTGGCGCTGATCGCCGGCGGCTACTACTTCCTGGGCCGTGACGTGTTCCGCCTGCTCAAGCAGATGCGCGCGCCGCTGATGATCGGCTTCGCCACCGCCAGCAGCGAGTCGGCCTACCCGAAGGTGATCGACCAGCTGACCCGTTTCGGCGTCAAGGAGCGCATCACCAACTTCGTGCTGCCGCTGGGCTATTCGTTCAACCTGGACGGCTCGATCATGTACACCTCGTTCGCCGCGCTGTTCGTGGCCCAGGTGTATGGCATCGAGCTGTCGCTCTCCCAGCAGATCACCATGCTGCTGGTCCTGCTTGTCACCAGCAAGGGCATCGCCGGCGTGCCGCGCGCCTCGCTGGTGGTGGTCGCCGCCGTGCTGCCGATGTTCGGCCTGCCGGAGGCCGGCATCCTGCTGGTGCTCGGCATCGACCACGTACTCGACATGGGTCGCACCGTGACCAATGTGCTCGGCAATGCCATTGCCACCGCCGTCGTCGCCAAAAGCGAAGGCGCCATCGGCGCGCCGGTACTGTCCGACGAGGATGAACCCGTCGTCGCGGATACCACCACCAGCCTGGCATCGGTCCAGGCCGTGGCGGGCAAGTAATACAGCCTGCCAGGCGTGCCAGGGCCCGGTTGCCGACAAGGCAACCGGGCCTTTTTGCATCCATGACGCGGGCACGGTAGCGCCGGTGTGGTAAAAGTAGGCACCCGCGCCGCCCTGGTCTCCGAAAAGACTGCCATGGATCACTGTCCCGCCGGCGCGGCCGCTTCGCCCTTGCCTGACCAGACTTCCTGATGACCGGCCCGCTCCACCCTCCCGGCGACACTCCGCACGCGCCCGCCGCCACACCCGCCACGCCCTCGCGCCTGCCCCACGTCCTGCGCGGCGCCGCGCCGCTGCTGGCGTTGCTGGCGCTGGCCGTGCTGATCGGGCTGGCCGGCGCGCTCGGCTACCGCTACAGCTACGACAACGCGCTGGCGCGCCAGGCCGAGCGCGGCCAGGTGCAGCTGCGCCTGTACACGCAGGCGCTGGAAAGCGAGCTGGCGCACTACGACTACGTGCCCGGCCTGCTGTCGCTGGACGAACGCATCTCCGGACTGCTGCTGCGCCCGGACGACGCCGCGCGCGTGGCCCGCGCCAACGAATACCTGACTTCTCTCAATGCCCGTGCCGGCACGCGCGTGGTCTATGTGCTGGACGCCCACGGCAGGGTACTGGCCACCAGCAACTGGCAGCGCCCCGACAGCTACCTGGGAGAGGACCTCAGCTTCCGCCCCTACTTCCAGGCCGCCATGGAGGGCCAGCTCGGCCGCTTCTACGGGGTCGGCACCACGCGCAGCGAGTCGGGCTACTACCTGTCCGCGCCGCTGGGCGAGCGCGACAACCCGGCCGGTGTGGCGGTGGTCAAGATCGGGCTGGAGCCGCTGGAGAACCGCTGGCAGGGCGCCGACAGCCAGATGCTGCTGAGCGACGAGAACGGCGTGGTGATCCTGGCCTCGGACCCGTCATGGAAGCTGGCCGCGCTGCGCCCGCTGTCGGACGAGGCGCGCCAGCGGCTGTCGCGCAGCCTGCAGTACAACCGCGCGCCACTGCCGCAGCTGCCGCTGGAATCGGTGCGCAAGCTTGCCAACCAAAACGGCGGCAGCAGCGACGAACTGGTGCGCCTGCGCCGCGGTCCGCCGATGCTGGCGCAGCATGCCGCGCTGCCCGGCACCGACTGGCAGCTGACGCTGCTGACCAATACCTCGCAGGCGCGCGTGGCGGCGCTCAACAGCGCCGCGCTGGCGGGCGTACTGACTGCCTTCGTGCTGCTGCTGGGCGCGGCCTGGAACGTGCGCCGGCGCATCGTCAACGAGCGCCTGGCCGCGCGCGCCGCGCTGGAAGCGGCCAACAGCGAGCTGGAGCGCAAGGTGGCCGAGCGCACCGCCGACCTGTCCGCCGCCAACCACCGGCTGCAGGCCGAGGTGACCGAGCGCATCCGCGCCGAGACCGTGCTGCGCCAGGCGCAGGACGGCCTGCTGCAGGCCGGCAAGCTGGCCGCGGTGGGCCAGATGTCGACCGGCATCGCGCACGAGCTGAACCAGCCCCTGGCGGCGCTGCGCACGCTGTCCGGCAACACCGGCAAGTTCCTCGAGCGCGGCGACTATGCCACCGTGCGCACCAACCTCGACACCATCATCGGGCTGGTCGAGCGCATGGGCCGCATCACCGGCGCGCTCAAGTCGTTCGCGCGCAAGTCGGGCAACGGCCGCAACCAGGCCCGGCTGGGCGAGGCGGTGGACAATGCGCTGTTCCTGCTGCAGACGCGCGTGGACGCCGTGCAGCCCGAGCTGCAGCGCGACATCGATCCCGAACTGGCCGTGGTCTGCGACCCCAACCGGCTCGAACAGGTGCTGGTCAACCTGCTCGGCAACGCGCTCGACGCGGTCATCGGCCGGCCCGCGCCGCGCATCGCGCTGCATGCGCACGTGGGCGGCGGCATGGTCCACCTGACCGTGCGCGACAACGGCGCGGGGCTGTCCGAGGAAGCCTTCGCGCGGCTGTTCGAGCCGTTCTTCACTACCAAGCCCGCCGGGCAGGGGCTGGGGCTGGGCCTGACGCTGTCGGCCGGCATCCTCAACGAAAACGGCGGCAGCCTGTCCGCCGCCAACCACCCCGACGGCGGTGCCTGCTTCACGCTGGTGCTGCCGCTGGCGCCGCACGAGGCCAGGCCACAGGATTCCACGCATGCCGGCTGAACTGACCGTACTGATCGTCGAGGACGATGCCGACGTGCGCCTGGGCTGCGAGCAGGCGCTGCGCCTCGAAGGGCTGGCCACGCGCGGCGTGGGCAGCGCCGAGGCGGCGCTGCGCGAGGTCGGCCCCGGCTATGCCGGCGTGGTGGTCAGCGACATCCGCCTGCCCGGCATGGACGGCATGGCACTGCTGGCGCAGCTGCGCGAACGCGACCCCGCGCTGCCGGTGATCATGATCACCGGCCACGGCGACGTGGGCCTGGCGGTGCAGGCGATGAAGCAAGGCGCCTACGACTTCCTGGAAAAGCCGTTCTCGCCCGAGCAGCTGGTCGACGCCACCCGCCGCGCGCTGGAGCAGCGCCGGCTCGCGCTGGAAGTGTCAGAACTGCGCGAACGCCTGGCCGGACGCGAAAAACTCGAAACCCGCCTGATCGGCCATTCACAGGCGGTCGAGCGCTTGCGCCGGCTCATCGCCGACCTCGCCGGCACCGACGCCAACGTGCTGATCCACGGCGAGACCGGCACCGGCAAGGAGCTGGTGGCGCGCTGCCTGCACGAGGCCAGCCAGCGCCATGCGCGCCACTTCGTCGCCATCAATTGCGGCGGCCTGCCCGAACAGCTGTTCGAAAGCGAGATCTTCGGCCATGAAGCGGGCTCGTTCACCGGCGCCGCGCGCCGCCGCATCGGCAAAATCGAGCACGCCGAAGGCGGCACGCTGTTTCTCGACGAGATCGAGAGCATGCCGATGCCGCTGCAGATCAAGCTGCTGCGCGTGCTGCAGGAACGCGTGGTCGAGCGGCTCGGCTCGAACCAGCCGGTGCCGGTCAACGCGCGCGTGGTGGCGGCGACCAAGGCCGACCTGCGCGCGCTGTCCGATGCCGGCCAGTTCCGCGCCGACCTGTACTACCGCCTGAACGTGATCACGCTGGAGCTGCCGCCGCTGCGCGAGCGGCGCGAAGACGTGCCGGCGCTGTTCGAGCATTTCGTCGCGCAGGCGGCGCTGCGCTTCGAGCGCGAGGCCGTGCCCGCCAGCGCGGCCGAACTGGCGGCGCTGGTGGCCTACCCCTGGCCGGGCAATGTGCGCGAGCTGCGCAACCTGGCCGAGCGCCATGTCCTCGGGCTGGGCTGCAATCCTGGCCAGGGCACCGCCGCCCCGGAAGCGCTGCCGCTGGCGCAGGCGGTCGACCAGTTCGAGCGCGCGCTGATCGCCGATGCCATGCGCCGGCACGACGGCAACCTCAGCCGCGCCAGCGAGGCGCTTGGCGTGGCCAAGACCACGCTGTTCGACAAGGTTCGCAAGCACGGCCTGCAAGACCGGTAGCGGCCGGCCGCGCAGGCAATACATCATGTTGTGACATATATGTGCTTTGCAGCGGCCGCTGAATTCAGCGGCCGCTGCAAAGACGGCAGCAGCGTGGGGAACCACCCGGGCAGCACGGTGTCTGCCAGTTACTGGCTCTCGCGTCCCGTGGAGCGGCACAGTCTTCAGTGTGCGTTGAAAAACAAAAGTGCGATGAATTTGTAGTTTTTTCTTACTGATTGCCTGGTCTTTGCGGCATATTATGGGCTTCCGGCAAATCCGGAACCGGGACATGCAAAGCCATCAACTGCGGGCAGTCTGCGGGAAATGACAAAAACATCAAATCGACGATAAATAATCGTCCGACCAGCGGGGGAGCGGGTCAGGACACAGGGTCAGTCAACCATTGGCAGTAACAATACGCGGTGCAGGTGCCTGGCATCGCGCGCGCCTGGCCGGCGCGACCTGCCTTCAGGACTACGGGTGATTGGATGAAACTGGATCCGGCACTGGCTGAAAAGCCTTACTACAGCACGCGTACAGCGGCAAAACTGCTCAATGTCTCGCTGGGCACTGTCCAGAAGATGGTAGAGCGCGGCGAACTGGGAGCCTGGAAGACCAACGGCGGCCACCGGCGCATCCACAAGGAAACCGTGCATCGCCTGCTGGCGACGCGCATCGGGCCCGAAACCGCGGCGCCCCATGGCCTGGACCTGGTGGTGTTCCACCCCAACCACCAGGAAGCGCAGCGCATCCACGGCCAGCTGGGCAAGTGGGGGCTGCCGCTCAAGAGCCTGGTGGTCGACGACGTGCTCGACACCGTGATCACCTCGGTCAGCGCGCATCCGCGCGTGGTGCTGTACTACGTCGACGAACTGAACGACGCCGAGTCGGCCACCATCGAGAAGCTGCAGAATTTCTTTGCCAGCCAGCATGTGATCTTTGCTGTCATCACCAACCGCCAGGCCTATGACGGCGTGGCCGACGCGCTGCAGCACTGGGGCATCATGGTGTTCCTGAAGACGCCATCGCTGGAAGAGGTCAAGGGCTTCCTGCGCGCCCAGCTGATGATGGGCCGCGCCGGCTGAGTCGAGCGCTCCCCCTGAACGCTCAACCCAGGGGAGCGCATCGCGCTCAGGCCAGCGACGCCAGCCTCTGCGGCTCCAGCCCGGCCTCGCGCCCTTCGGCCTGCGCCATCATCCAGCCATAGAGATTGCGCGGGTCCGGCGGCATCGCCACCAGTTCCACCGCCCTGCCCGCCCGCCGGGCATGCGCGGCGGCATAGAGCCAGCGCAGCGCGGCGTAGTCTTCCAGCGCAAACCCCACGGAATCGAACACCGTCACTTCGTCGGCCGCGGCCCGGCCCGGCGCGGCGCCGGCCAGCACCTGCCACAGCTCGGTCACTGACGAGTCGGCGGGCAGCTGCTGGATCTCGCCTTCGATGCGCGTCTGTGGTTCGTACTCCACCACGATGCGCGCCTGGCGCAGGATGTCGGCATGCAGCTCGGTCTTGCCGGGGCAGTCGCCGCCAACCGCATTCAGGTGCATGCCCGGGCGCACCTGCGCCGGCGTGAGGATGGTGGCGCGGGTCTTGTCGGCGGTCACGGTGGACACGATGTCGGCGCCGGCCAGCGCGGCCGGCACCGACTCCGCGGCGCGGATCACCAGCCCCGGCACGCCGGCAAGGTTGCGCATCAGCCGTGCCGTGGCGGCTGGGTCGATGTCGTAGGCGGCAATCTCGCGCACGCCCAGCATGGCGTGGAAGGCAAGCACCTGAAACTCGGCCTGCGCGCCGTTGCCGATCAGCGCCATGGTGCGCGCGCCCGGCCGCGCCATCGCCTGCGCCGCCAGCGCCGAGGTGGCGGCGGTGCGCAGCGCGGTGGCCAGCGTCAGGTCGGCCAGCATCAGCGGGAACCCGGTTTCCACTTCGGCCAGCAGGCCGCACGCCATTACGGTCGGCATGCCATGCTGCGCGTTGCGCGGATGGCCGTTGACGTACTTGAACGCGTACTGGATGCCGTCGCTCACCGGCATCAGCTCGATCACGCCGCGCGCAGAATGGCTGGCCAGGCGGGCGGACTTGTCGAAGGCATCCCAGCGCAGGAAGTCCTGGCGGACATGGTCGGCCATCTGCACGATGGCGGGCTGCACGCCGACCGCGGCCACCAGCCTGGCCACGTCGTTGGCGTCGAGGAACAGCGAACGGGCGGTCTCTTTCATGATTGGCTCCATCATGCCGCGGCCGCGGCGATCCCCGGCCCGCTGCTGCGGTCGAGCCGCAGCGTCATGCAATAGGCGCCGCCGCCGGAGAGCATGAAGGGAGTCAGGTCGACCTCATGCAGCTGGTAGCCGCGCCGGCCCAGTTCGGTGCGCAGGTGCGGCGTGGTGCGGGTCATCACCACCTGGTCGTCCAGGTTGACGGCATTGACGCTGAAGTGGCGCAGGTCGTCGGCGCTGGCCTCGATGCGAAGGCGCGCCGGCAGCCGCGCGCGCAGCTCGCGCAGCGATGCTTCGCTGAATGCCGGCGGGTAATAGAGGATCTCGCCGCCGGACAGCGGGCAGAAGCATACGTCGAGGTGGTAGCTCTGTTCGGTGGCCAGTTCCAGCGCCACGACTTCCTGGCCGAAGAATTCCGACACGGCAGTGGCCGCCTCATGCGACGAGCGCGGCCCGAAACCGGCCCAGAAATGGCCGCGGCCGGCATCCCAGATGCAGTCCCCCGCGCCCTCCTGGAAGCAGCCTTCGGGCAGCAGCGCCACTTCATCGAGCAGGCCGCGCTCGCGCAGTGCGCCGAAGATTTGCGCGAACGGCGCTTCTTCGCCGCGGCGCTGCGGGTAGCGGAAGCGCGCCAGCAGTGCGCGGCCGTCGAGCACCACGGCGGCATTTGCCGGGAAAACCATGTCGGGCAGGCCGGGGGCGCCCGCGGCCACTTCCACCGCGAAGCCGGCCCGGCCCAGCGCCGTGCGCAGCGCGTCGAAGGACTGGATGGCGTCGCGGTGCATGCCGCGCGGGTCGCGCGCCCAGGCGTCGGGGTCCATCCACGGATTGATGCTGTACGACACGTCGTAGAAGGTCGGCTCGACAAGCAGGATCGTGGGGGTCTGGATCACGGCGGCTCCTTTTTTGGGGTTCTGGAAAGAATTCAGTCGATTGCATTCTGGTGCAGGCTGGTGTTAACTAATAGCCAGCAAGATGTGCAATTTGTGCGTTGCATCGAGCAAAACGCCAGACTTCATTGGCAAATCGCCAGAACACCTCTCAAGCCCATGGACGCGACCGATCAACAGCTGCTCTCCCTGCTGCGCGACAACGCGCGCACGCCGGTCACCGCGCTGGCGCAGGCGCTGCGCGTGTCGCGCGCGACCGTGCAGAACCGGATCGACAAGCTGGAGAAGGAAGGACTGATCGTCGGCTATACCGTGCGCCTGCGGCCCGAGGCCGAGGCGCATCGGATCCGCGCGTGGATGACGATCGCGGTGGAGGGCAACAAGGCGCGCACGGTGCTGCAGGCGCTGCGGGGCGAGCCCAATGTGCAGGCGCTGCATACCACCAACGGGCGCTGGGACATCATTGCGGAATTGCGCGCGGATACGCTGGAGGCATTTGACCGGACGCTGGACCGGATAAGGTTGATCGAGGGGATCAGTGCGACGGAGACGAGTATTTTGCTGTCGACTTATAAGTAGCGCCGCAGGTTTGCGTGCTACCAGCTGTGCAAGGCCTGGCGCAGGGCACGACATGGGGCGACTCCATGTTGCTCTTGTGCGGTGCATCACGCCCCAACACAGGGATGCGCTGCACCAAAGGCGGCCAAATATATCACCGCGTGATATATTACGTGCACCATTCCCAAGCCGCCCCCAGTCCAAGAATGCCAACTGCCCCCGCTGTCGCCTCGCTGGCGCAAAATACACGTGCATGGCTGCGCACTTTTGTGCCGCTGCCGGTCGCTGCCAACCGCCATGAGCGCATCAAGAGTTGCTTTGGCGCGCTGCTAGGCCTGTTCATCACCGAATGGATCAGCCACCAGACGCTGGGCGGATTCAATCCCTGGTTCGTCGCGCCGATGGGCGCCTCGGCGGTCCTGCTGTTCGCGGTGCCGTCTTCGCCACTGGCGCAGCCGTGGTCGGTCATCGGCGGCAACCTGTTTGCGGCGCTGGTGGGCGTGGCCTGCGCGCGCTGGATTCCGGACCCGGGCCTTGCCGCGGCGATAGCGGTGGCCGTGGCGATTGCCGTGATGTTCCAGTTTCGCTGCGTGCACCCGCCCAGCGGCGCCGTGGCCGTCACGGCGGTATTCGGCGGGCCGGCGGTCAGTGCACTCGGTTTCGGCTTCGTGGTGGTGCCGGTGCTGTTCAACTCGATGCTGCTGCTGCTGATGGCGCTGGCCTTCAACAACCTGTCGCGGCGGCGCTACCCGCACCGCCCCCCCGAGCCCGCGGTGCAGCATGGCACCAAGGACGTGCCGCCAACGCAGCGCGTTGGCTTTACCCGTGCCGACCTTGACGCGGCCCTGCAGGCGCGCGGCGAATTCCTCGATATCGAAGAAGACGACCTGGAAGCCATCCTGGTGGCGGCGCAGCTGCACGCGTACCGGCGCCACTTCGGCAACGTGCTGTGCGGCGAGATCATGTCGCGCGACGTCATCCTGGTGCGGCCCGAGCAGCCTGCGCACGAGGCCGGCCACCTGCTGTCGCGGCACCGCGTCAAGGCGCTGCCGGTGGTCGATGCGAACAACCGCCTCGAGGGCATCATCACGCAGAGTGACTTCTTCGCCGCGCAGCGTGATACCGGCGCGCGCCGGCTGGCCGGCACCGTGCGCGACCTGATGACGCGCGCCGTGGTCACCGCGCGCCCCGACCAGCCGATGGTGGAGCTGGCCCGAGCCTTCTCCGACGGCGGCCTGCACCATGCGCCGGTGATCGACGACAAGCACCGCGTGGTCGGCATGGTGACGCAATCCGACCTGGTTGCCGCGCTGCTCAAGAGCGGCGTGATGGCGGTGCCGGGCTGAGGCTGGCCCTTTCCCCCGGTGCCGGCCATGCCCGGCGCCTTCTAGCTCCGTTTCCGCCTCCCCGCGTTGACGCCACGGCCCGCCGCGCTGTTCAACGTCACAAAGCTATGGCACTGTGGATGCGTCCGGGCATGCTGCGCCGGCGCACCGCGGTGGTGGCGCCTGAAGCACCCTTCCAGCGCCCCTTTGGCATCGCCCGCCCCGGCGTAGGCTATATTTACGCCGTTTCCGTCACACCGGCGGGCCCAGGGAGAGCCATCGATGAGTTCCGGTCAGTTAATCGAGAAGATTGCTGCAGTCTTTGCGCTGATCGTGTTGATCGGCGGCTCGCTGCTGGTGCTCGCACCGTTCACCACGGCGCTGCTGTGGGGCGCAATCCTGGCCTACAGCTCGTGGTACCCGTACACGGTGCTGTCGCGCTGGCTCGGCAACCGGCGCAGCCTGTCGGCGCTGATCTGCGTGCTGCTGGCCACGGTGATCGTGCTGGGCCCGTTCGTCTACGCTGGCGCCAGCTTTTCGGCGCACGTCGACGACCTGTCGGCGCTGGTCAACCGCTATATGGAACAGGGCATCCCGCAGCTGCCCGAATGGCTGAGCAGCCTGCCCTATGTCGGCACTTACCTGCAAAGCTCGTGGAACAGCATCATCAACGCCGACTCCGAGATGGTGGCCAACCTGCGCAAGCTGATCGCGCCGGTCGGGCATGTGCTGCTCGGCGCCGGCCTGTCGATCGGCGCGGGGCTGGGGCAGCTGGCGCTGTCGATCATCCTGGCATTCTTCTTCTATACCGGCGGCGAGTTCGCCATCGCGTGGCTGCGCGCGGGCATGCGCCGCATTGCCGGCGAGCGCGCCGACCACCTGCTGGAACTGGCCGGCAGCACGGTCAAGGGCGTGGTCTACGGCGTGCTCGGCACGGCCTTTATCCAGGCGGTGCTGGCCGCCATCGGGCTGTGGATCGCCGGCGTGCCGGGCGCGGCCATCCTCGGCTTCGTCACCTTCTTCCTGTCGGTGGTGCCGGTGGGCCCGCCGCTGGTGTGGCTGCCGGCGGCGCTGTGGCTATACCACACCGGGTCCACCGGCTGGGCCATCTTCCTGGTGATCTGGGGCGTGGGCGTGGTCAGCATGGCCGACAACATCGTCAAGCCGCTGCTGATCAGCAAGGGCACCGGCATGCCGCTGATCTGGATCATGCTGGGCGTGCTGGGCGGCGCGCTGGCGTTCGGCTTCCTGGGAGTGTTCATCGGCCCGACGCTGCTGGCGGTGGCGTATGCGCTGCTGCGCGACTGGACCATCGGCTCGCAGGAGGAGCTGAAGCAGGATCTCGCGCGCGACCTGAAGCCGGGCGGCGCGCCGGCGGTGTCCGCGGCGACGCACCCCGCCGCGGCGGCCCCGGCGGCTCCGGCAGTCCCCGCCGTGGTCGACAATCCCGACGTGCCGCCGGCGACCACCGGCAAGCACCCCGGCTGAACGGCTGATGGCAGGTCCAGACAACGCCCCCGCACCCGCCTTGCCCGATACCTCGCCCGCCGCGCTGCACCGGCTGGTGGCGTGCGAATACTGCGATGCGGTCTACGAGCGCACCCCGATCTCGCCCGGCGAGCGCGCGCTGTGCCTGCGCTGCGGCGGCGAGCTGTACCGCGAGAGCCGCCGCCATTACCGGCGCCTGCTGCCGCTGGTGGTCACCGCGCTGATCCTGTTCCTGGTTTCCAACGCCTACCCCATCGTCGAGATGGACCTCAAGGGGGTGCGCACGCAAACCACGCTGCTGGGCGCGGTGCACGCGCTGTATGAAGACCACATGGCGCTGGTGGCGGCGCTGGTGTTCGCCACCACCATATTGTTCCCGCTGTCCGAGCTGCTGATGATGATCTACCTGCTGGTGCCGATGGCGCAGCACCGCATGCCCCTGGGCTTCGACCGCATCGTGCGCGGCATCCGCCAGACGCGGCCATGGGGCATGATCGAGGTCTTCATGATCGGCGTGCTGGTCACGCTTGTGAAGCTGTCCACGATGGCGCGCGTGCTGCCCGGCATCGCGCTGTGGTCGTTCTCCGCGCTGGTGATCGTGCTGGCGGCGATGCTGTCGTTCGACCCGCGCGACCTGTGGCGCTACCTGGAGACGCCGGACGATGAGGGCGCGACAGGCGGGTCCGGCGAGGGCGGCCAATGACGAACGCGCTCCCGCCACAACCGCCACGGCCTTCGCGCCCCGACCGCCTGGCGCACCCGCGCCGGCTCGCGCGCGAAGTGGTGGCCGAACTCACCGACGACGACGAACGCACGCCGCTGCCGCAGGTGCCCACCGCCGGCCGCCTGGGCCTGCTCTCCTGCCACGCCTGCGACCTGGTCAGCCCGCGCACGCTGGAAGGCGAGCCCTGCCCGCGCTGCGGCGCCACGCTGCACCACCGCAAGCCGGACAGCCTGGCACGCACCTGGGCCTTCCTGCTGGCTGCCTTTATCCTGTACATCCCGGCCAACATGCTGCCGGTGATGGTCACACAGTCGATCCTCGGCACCCAGCGGGACACCATCCTGTCCGGCGTGATCTACCTGTGGCTGTCCGGCTCGCACATGCTGGCGGTGCTGGTGCTGATCGCCAGCATCATCGTGCCGCTGCTGAAGATGCTGATCCTTACCTTCCTGCTGCTGTCGGTGCATTTCCGCGCGACCTGGCGCATCCGGCAGCAGACCCGGCTGTACGGGCTGGTGGAAGTGATCGGCCGCTGGTCGATGCTCGATATTTTCGTGGTGGCGCTGCTGGCCTCGCTGGTGCGGGCCGGGGCGCTGGCCACCATCATCCCGGGCGGCGGCGCGCTGGCCTTCGGCGCGGTCGTGGTGCTGACCATGCTGGCCTCGCTCAGTTTCGATCCGCGCCTGCTGTGGGATTCGCTGGAAGACGACAATGCCCGACACTGAACAACATCCGCCTGATCCCGCCGCCCCGCCCGGCCCTCCCGGCCTGCCGCGGCCCGAGCGCCGGCGCCGCGCGCGCTGGCTGCCATCGCTGGTGTGGCTGATCCCGATCGTCGCGGCGGTCGTCGGCGTGTCGCTGCTGGTGCACACGCTGGCCTCGCGCGGGCCGGAGATCACCGTCAGCTTCCGCACCGCCGAGGGCCTGACGCCGGGCAAGACCGCGGTGCGCTACAAGGACGTCGATATCGGCCTGGTCAAGTCGGTGCGGCTCGCGCGCGACCGTTCGCATGTGATCGCGTCGATCGACCTGACCAAGGACGCCGAAAACTTCGCCGTGGCTGACACGCGCTTCTGGGTGGTGCGCCCGCGCTTCGCCGCCAGCGGCGTGTCGGGGCTGGAGACGCTGCTGTCCGGCGCCTATATCGGTGTCGATGCCGGCAAGTCCGGCGAGACCACACACGAATTCAAGGGACTGGAAGTGCCGCCGGTGGTGACCACCGACGCATCCGGCAAGCAGTTCGTGCTGCGCGCCTCCGAGCTGGGCTCGCTCGACATCGGTTCGCCGGTCTACTACCGCCGCGTGCTGGTAGGCCAGGTGGTGGCCTACCAGCTGGAGCCCAACGGGCGCGACATCACGCTGAGGGTGTTCGTCAACAAGCCCTATGACAAGCTGGTCACCGCCGATACGCGCTTCTGGCATGCCAGCGGCGTCGACCTCAAGCTCGATGCCGGCGGCCTCAAGCTGTCGACGCAATCACTGGTGACGGTGCTGCTGGGCGGCGTTGCGTTCCAGGCGCCGGAGCGTACCACCGCCACCGATGCCGCCGCGGAAAACACGCAATTCCTGCTGGCCGCCGACCAGTCCGAGGCGATGAAGGAGCCCGAGGAACTGGCGCCGACGCTGGCCGTGCTCAACTTCGACCAGTCCGTGCGCGGCCTGTCGCCGGGCGCGCCGGTGGACTTCCGCGGCGTGATCGTGGGCCAGGTGCGCTCGATCGGCATCGAATACCAGCGCGACAAGAAGGCCTTCCGCATGCCGGTGGTGGTCGAGCTGTACCCGTCGCGCATGGGCTTCCGCGAACGCGACGTGGAAGACCGCGCGCGCGCCCGGCAGATCATCGAGGGCCTGCTCAAGCGCGGCATGCGTGCGCAGCTGCGCACCGGCAACCTGCTGACAGGCCAGCTGTATGTGGCGCTCGACTTCTTCCCGAAGGCGCCGCCCGCCAAGGTCGACCTGGATGCGCCGATCCCCGAGTTCGCCACCACGCCGGGCACCTTCGACCAGCTGCAGGCGCAGGTCGGCGATATCGTCAACCGCATCGACAAGATCCCGTTCGACCAGATCGGCCAGGACCTGCGCACCACGGTGGCAAGCCTGAACAAGACGCTCAACACCGCCGACCAGCTGGTGCAGCAGCTCAACGGCGACGTCGCGCCGCAGGTGCTGGCGGCGCTGCAGGACGCGCGCAAGACGCTGACCGCGGCCAACGGCACGCTGGCGTCGGATGCGCCGCTGCAGCAGGACACGCGCCGCATGCTGCAGGAACTGACGCGCACCGCCACGTCGCTGCGCACGTTGACCGATTACCTCGAACGCCATCCCGAAGCGCTGCTGCGCGGCAAGCTGGAGAAAGACTGATGAAGCGCCATCCCCCAACCTCCGCACCTGCCGCCGTGCTTGCCCGCTGCGCCATTGCCGGCGCCATTGCCAGCACACTGGGCGCCGCCGTGCTGGCCGGTTGCGCCTCGCCGGAGCCGCGCTACTACACGCTGGCCCAGGGGCCTGCAGGCGTCGCCACGCTGCCGGCGGCGACGCCGGCGCCGTCGACCAGCACGCTGTGGCTGGAAGTCGCGCCGGTACGCGTGCCGGAGCGCCTCAACCGGCCGCAGCTGGTGGTGCGCGACGGCGGCAATGACGCCAGCCTGCGCCTGCTCGACCTGGCGCGCTGGTCGTCGCCGCTGCCGGATGAGTTGCGCGATGCGCTGTCACAGCGCCTGCAGGCCACGCTGGGCGCGGTCGATACCTACCAGCAGGGGCTGTCGGACGTGCAGCCGCTGTATCGGATCACGACGGAAGTACTGCGGCTCGACGCGGATGTCGGACAGCGCGCCGGCGCCACGATCAACTGGACCGTGCGGCGGTTGCCGGACGGCAAGGTGGTCAGCGGCCGCACGCAGGCGGAGTTGTCCGCGCCCGGCGAGGTCGATGGCGTGGTGGCGGCTTACCGGGAGATCGTGGCAAGCACGGCGAAGGATATTGCGGCAGGGGTGGAGGCGCTAAGGCGATAAACCGAACGCGACGGAGCTTGCCGGAAGGAAGGTGCGCCCAAGCCGCGAGATCTGGCCTAAGCAAGGTGTTCTCCCTCTCCCCTCAGCGTCCCCTCAGCGGGAGAGCAAGGGAAGCAAACCAGCGGTAGAAAAAACGCCCTCAGTCATCCCCCCACACCGCGGCATCCCGCTCGCGCCGCGCAGCCGCCTCCGCAGCGCGCCGGTGGATGGCCTCGGCCATCGCCGCCAGGCATTCCGCCGCCCCGCCCCGCACCAGCCTCACCGGGCACGCCAGCATCAGGTTCACGGGCAAGCCGAAATCCTCCACCACAAACCCGCGTGCATCCAGCGGCCGGCCTTCCGCGTCGGTCACCACCGTGGCGCGATCGCGCACCGTTCCCAGGTCCGCGCTGTAGCCCCATACCGGCTTCTGCAGCGCCACCGCAAACCCCACCTCGAAGGCCGTGCCCGAGTCCGGCTCGCCCGGCCCGCGGAAATCGTCGAGGTTGGCCATCACCATGTCCGCGCGGCGCAGCAGCGCGATATTCGCGTCATAGATCCAGCGCGCCGCGTCTGGCGCCGACAGGCCTGCCGGCGCCGCCTTGTCGAGTGGATAGAGCCCGGTGAAGCCATGCGCCGCGCACAGCGACTTGAGTTGCTCGCCCCAGGCGATGGCGTCCTTGCGGAAGACGTCGAAGCCGGCCAGGTAGATGGTTTTCATGGCGGTGTGTTCTTCAGGAAAGAAACGGGATGCCGCAGCATAACCTGCCGCCGCACGAACATCGCACAAAGTTGCTCGCGCGCCGGGGCGGCAGCGGCTGTGTGGTGGCCGGCACGACGCGGGGGCTTGCGCTACCATCTCTGCTCCCTCCGCCGCTACCGCTCCCCCTCATGTCCGCCTCCCAGATCCTCCAGGTCGGCCCGCTCGCGCCCCAGACCAATGCCACGCTCCAGCAACAGTACGGCGCCATCGCGCTGTGGCAGCAGGGCGATGCGCTGGCGTGGGCGCGCGAGCATGGCCAGCAAGTGCGCGTGGTGGTGACCTCGGCGCGCCATGGCTGCAGCGCCGCGCTGATCGACGCGCTGCCGGCGCTGCAGGCCATCGTCAGCTTCGGCGTGGGCTACGACTCGATCGCACTGGATGCCGCCCGCGCGCGCGGCATCCAGGTCAGCAACACGCCCGACGTGCTCAACGACTGCGTCGCCGACCTGGCTTTCGGGCTGCTGCTCGACGCGGCGCGCGGCATCGCCCACGGCGACCGCTTCGTCCGGGCCGGGCGCTGGCCGCAGGGAGGCTTTCCGTTGACGACGCGGGTCTCGGGCAAAAAGCTCGGCATCCTCGGGCTGGGCCGCATCGGCGAGATCGTGGCGCGGCGCGCGCAGGGCTTCGACATGGAGATCGCCTACAACAACCGCCGCCCGCGCGACGGCGCGCCATGGCGCTTCGAGGCCGACCTGAAGGCGCTGGCCGCGTGGTCCGACTTCCTGGTGGTGACCTGCGTGGGCGGCCCGGAAACCGCCGGGCTGGTGTCGCGCGAGATCATCGACGCGCTCGGGCCCAGGGGCATCCTCATCAATGTCTCGCGCGGCAGCGTGATCGACGAAGACGCGCTGGTGGCGGCGCTGGCCGAAGGACGCCTGGGCGGCGCCGGCCTCGATGTGTTCCGCGACGAGCCCAACGTGCCGGCCGCGCTGCAGGCGCTCGACAACGTCGTGCTCGCGCCGCACATGGCCAGCGGCACGCACGAGACCCGCGCCGCGATGACCGCGCTGACGCTGCAGAATCTCGATGCGTTCCTGGCCGATGGCAAGGTGCTGACGCCGGTGCTGTAGTGGCCGGTCCCCCTGCCTATACTGGATACGCCGGCCGCGCGGCCGGTGACAGGAGGCACCATGGGACGCAAGTTTATCGATTGCCGCGAATACCCGAGCGACATCGGCTGCACGGTTGCGATGAGCGCCGACACTGAAGACGAACTGCTCGAAGCCGCGGTCCAGCACGCGGTCGCGGTGCACCAGCACCAGGACACCCCTGAGCTGCGCGCTCAGTTGAAGTCCTTGTTCAAGGAAGGCAACCCGCCGGCCTGAAGCCGGACAAGCTGGCGCCGCAACGGCGCCAGCCCTGGCACTTCCTCGCCGCGGGGCTCATTCGCAGATCCTGATACCGCACTTGCGGCTGCCGGAATACCCATGCCGGTGGTCATGGCGCATCATTGACGCACCGCTATATACGGACGTATATTGCGCCTGACAGTCCACCCATCCCAGCGCCAGCTTTTCTGGCCGCTTCGCCGAGGATTCCCATGTCCGCGTTCCGCTCCGCCCGCACCGGGCGCCGCTCCGTTCTTGCCGGCGCCGTCGGTGCCATGCTGGCCGCCGTGGCGCTGGCCCTGCCCGCCGGGCCGGCTTTCGGCGCCGACCTGGTGGTGTCCGCCGCGGCCAGCCTGACCAACGCCTTCAGGTCGCTGGCCGAGTCGTACGAGCGCGCCCATCCCGGAACCAAGGTGGTACTGAACTTCGGTGCGTCCGACGTGCTGATGCAGCAGATCGTCAAGGGCGCGCCGGCCGATGTGTTCGCCTCGGCCGACCAGGAAGCGATGAACAAGGCCGAGACCGAGAAGGTGATTGCTCATGCCACGCGCCGCAATTTCGCCGCCAACGAGGTGGTGCTGATCGTGCCATCGGACAGCAAGCTGAACATCGGCTCGCTGCAGGACCTGAGGCGGCCGGAAGTGAAGCGCATCGCCTATGGCAACCCGGCCTCGGTGCCGGTCGGCCGCTACACCCGCGGCGCGCTGGAAGCCGCCGGGTTGTGGGACGCGGTCGCCGCCAAGGGTGTGCCGGCGCAGAACGTACGCCAGAGCCTGGACTACGTAGCGCGCGGCGAGGTCGAGGCCGGCTTCGTCTTTGCCACCGACGCCACCGTGATGCCGGACAAGGTCAAGGTCGCCGTGCGCGTGCCGAGCCGCACCCCGGTGACCTACCCCATCGCCATCACCAGCCAGACCCGCCAGCAGAAGGAAGCGGCGCAGTTCGTCGACTTCGTGGCGTCGCCGCAAGGCCAGGCGATCCTGTCGCGCTACGGCTTCCAGAAGCCCTGATTTCCGCCACGCCATGGATGCCGTCTGGGTCCCGCTGCTGTTGTCGCTGAAGGTCGCGGGCTGGGCCACGGCGCTGAACGCCGTGCTCGGCGTCGGCGCGGCGTATGCGCTGGCGCGCTGGCGCTCGCCGCTGCGCGACGTGGTCGACGCGGTGCTGACGCTGCCGCTGGTGCTGCCGCCGACCGTGCTCGGCTACTACCTGCTGGTGCTGGTGGGCCGGCGCGGCGTGTTTGGCGAGTGGCTGTCCAGCCTCGGCATCGAGCTGGTCTTCACCTGGCACGGCGCGGTGCTGGCCTCGACCATCGTCGCCTTCCCGCTGGTGCTCAAGTCGGCCCGCGCCGCCTTCGAAGGGGTCGATCATCAACTGGAAAACGCCGCGCGCGTGCTGGGTGTTTCCGAATCCGGCATCTTCTTCCGCGTGACGCTGCCGCTGGCGGCGCGCGGCATCATCGCCGGCGTGCTGCTGGCCTTTGCGCGCGCGCTGGGCGAGTTCGGCGCCACGCTGATGATCGCCGGCAACCTGCCCGGGCGCACGCAGACGCTGTCGGTGGCGATCTACGAGGCCGTGCAGGCCGGCGACGACAACACCGCCAACCTGCTGGTGCTGGTGACCTCGGTCACCTGCGTGCTGCTGCTGGTGGTCGCCGGCCGGCTGGTGCCCGCTGCGGCGCGCAATCCCGCCGAAGTGTATGAACGCCGGCGCCTGCGCCCGCGTGCCGCGCGCTGAGGAACGCCATGGGCATGCATGTCAGCATCCGCAAGCAGATGGTGTCGGCCGACCGTCAGTTTTCGCTTGATATCGATTTCGACTCCGACAGCCGCCGCATCGCGCTGTTCGGGCCGTCCGGCGCCGGCAAGAGCCTGACGCTGCGCGCCATCGCCGGGCTGCTCGCGCCCGACAGCGGCCGCATCGAGCTGAACGGGCGCACGCTGTTCGACAGCGAAGCGGGCATCGACGTCCGCCCGCAGGAACGCCGCGTGGCCTACCTGTTCCAGGAATACGCGCTGTTCCCGCACCTGACCGTGGGCCAGAACGTCGCCTTCGGGCTGGCGCGCGGCTGGCGCAACCCGCGCCGCGGCGCGATCCCGCCGGAAGCGCGGCGCTGGATCGATGCCTTCGGGCTGGACGAGATCGTCGGCAACTATCCCGCCGAGATCTCCGGCGGGCAAAAGCAGCGCGTGGCGCTGGCGCGCGCGCTGGTGGCGCAGCCCGATATCGTGCTGCTCGACGAACCGTTCTCGGCGCTCGATCCCGCCCTGCGCGCCCGCATGCGCGCCGAGTTGCGCACGCTGCAGGCAAGCCTGGAAGTGCCGATGCTGGTGATCTCGCACGATCCCGCCGATGTCGAAGCGCTGGGCGACCATGTGCTCGAGATCCGCGAAGGCCGCATCTTCGGCAGCGGCGACAGCCGCCACCATGCGCCGGTCTACGCGCCGGTGTCGGCGCGCGTGGCCTGAGCGCGCAACAGGCCTTTCTGCATTACCCCACCACCCCCAGGATCACGCTGGACGCCTTGAACACCGCCACCGCCGGCACACCCGCCGCCAGGCCCAGCGTCTCGACGCTGCCATTGGTAACGATCGCGGCGATCGTGCCGCCGCCGTCCAGTTCGATCACCACCTCCGCATTGACCGCGCCCGGCATCACGCGCGACACCACGCCCGGCAGCTGGTTGCGCGCCGACAGCCGCACGCCCGGATCGGGCAACCCAACCAGCACCGAAGACGCCTTGATCAGCGCGAACGCTTCCACGCCCGCAGCCAGCCCCAGCGTCTCGACGCTTTCATGCGTGATCGTCGCCACGATCTGCTGGCCGCCCGGCAGCGCCAGCACCACCTCGTCGTTGACCGCGCCGCCACGCACGCTGGCGACGCGGCCGAACAGCTTGTTGCGCGCGCTGGTCTTGATCATCATTCGCCTCATCAGGTGGATATCGTCGGCAGCGCCCTCGCCGAGGCGCGACAGCTGCGCGACAAAGCGCCGGTGTTCGTCCTCGAGCGCGCGGTAGGTGTGGATCAGTTGCTCGCCCCGCGCCGTCAGGCGCGTGCCGCCGCCGCCCTTGCCGCCGGCGGCACGCACCACCAGCGCTTCGCCGGCGCTGTTGTTCATCAGGTCGATGGCGTCCCACGCAGCCTTGTAGCTGATGCCGACCGCACGCGCGGCGGCGGTGATCGAGCCGTGCTCGCCGATGGCGGCGAGCAGCGCGATGCGGTCCTTGCCGCCCCAGTCCTGCGAGCCGGAGCGGAACCAGATGGCTCCCTGGAGTTCAAGCATGAGTAGCCGGCACCGCGAACCGGTGCCGTGACAGAGTGGCAAACGCGGCTATGGTAATCCCAATCCCGTTTCCAGGATCAGCACCTGCACGCCCGCTCCGCTACGCCATGATGTGCACGCCGCCATCGACGTACACCGTATTGCCCGAAATCCGCCGCGCGTACGGCGTGGCCAGGTACGCCGTGGCAAAGCCCACGTCCATGATGTCGACCACCTCGCCCAGCGGGGCGCGCCCAGCGGCATCGGCCAGCATCTGGTCGAAGTCCTTCAGCCCAGACGCTGCGCGCGTCTTCAGCGGCCCGGGCGAGATCGCATGCACGCGGATGCCCTGTGGCCCCAGTTCATGCGCCAGGTAGCGGCAGCTGGCTTCCAGCGCGGCCTTGACCGGCCCCATCAGGTCATAGTTGGGGACCACGCGGTTGGCGCCTTCATAGCTCATCGCGAACAGCGTGCCGCCGTTGTGCATCAGCGGCGCGGCCAGCCGTGCCATGCGGATGAACGAATGGCACGAGACGTCCATGGCGCGCGCGAAGCCTTCCGCGGAGGAGTTGAGCAGCCCGCCCTGCAGGTCTTCCTTCGGCGCGAAGGCGATCGAGTGGACCACCGCATCGAGCCCGCCCCATACCGCTTCGATGCGCGCGAACAGCGCGCGCATCTGCTCGTGGTCTTCCACGTTCAGCGGCATCAGGATCGGCGCCTGCACGGCCTCGGCCAGCGGCGCGACGTGCGGATATGCCTTGTCGTTCAGGTACGTCATGGCGATCTGCGCGCCGAGCTCGTGGAAGGCCCTGGCGCAGCCCCACGCGATCGAGCCGTCATTGGCGACGCCGGCCACCAGCACACGGGAACCGGCGAGCGGCGGGTTGGATAAGTTGACCATCGATGCCTCCGGGGGAAGACTTCAAGCTGGACTGGGTGGAATAGGATGACTGAAGCGGATCACTCCGCGCACGGGTCAGCTGCCAGGCCGCGGCGCGGCCTTGCGCTGCGCCGAAGCACGCGAAGCCGGCTTGCCTGTGCTGTCGGCAGCCTGGGGCGCCGCGTGACGATCTGCGCCGACACGGCCTTCTCCAGCGTCAGGAAGGGATTGTCCGCGAGCAGCAGCACGTAACGCTGCCAAACATCGGCGAGGTCTTCCAGCGCCGGCTGGCCCGACGCTGCGAATGGATTGGCGCCATCGTCGGATGGATGCGTGGCGGTGCCGGTGTCTTGCTCGGGCGGAACGGCGGCTATGCGTGCGGTCATTCCACTTCCCCCAGTTGGCGCCGCTTGCGGGCGTTGCGCGCTGGCGGCGCAGGCCGGAGTGGCGCATGTTGCACTGCAACCAGGATTAAGCCTAGCAGCCGGCGCTGCCCGCCGCAAGGCGCCGGAGGTGTGGCGATGGCTACGCCTGCCGGCGCCAATTCCACCTGTCATCCTGCAGTCCGAATCGTCGCCTATGCGGCCCGGCGCACTTACGCGATGCAGTATTCCTGACACCGGGCGCAACCGCTGCGGGCCGTTCCGGCGCGTCAGTCTTCGAGGTAGTGCGCGCGCAGCCGCGCGACGTCGACGCCGAGCGCGTCGGCCAGGTAGTTGTCGACGCTGCCCCAGCCCTGCTCGATCGCCTGCAGCGAGGCATCGAGATAGCTGGCACGGACCTCGAGCAGCGGCATCATGGCCTCGGCGCTCACGCCCAGCCGCGCCATTCGCGCCAGCGCGGTCTCGTTGAAGCGGGCATTGCGCTGGTTCGATTCCAGGTAGTTGGCGAGGATGTCGTCCTGCGCCACGCCCAGCGCCGACAGCAGCAGCAACGAGGCAAAGCCGGTGCGGTCCTTGCCCGCGGTGCAGTGGAACAGCAGCGTCTTGCCCTCCTGCGCGGTCTGCATGAAGCCGCCGAAGGCGTCGCGGTAGCGCACCGGGAAATCGCGGTAGACCTCGAGCATGAAGCCGTCGATCTGCGCCGGCGTGCTGGCGCGCAGGCGCGGCATCAGCACGTCCATTGCCATGCTGCCATCGAGCACCGGCACCGCCACCCAGTTGAAGCGCGCACCGAAGCCGGCCTCGTCCGGCGACTTCTCGGCGGGGGAGCGGAAATCGACCACCATGTCGAGGCCGAGCGCATGCAGCCGGTCCAGGTCGGCCGCGCTGGCCAGCGCCGGGTTGCCGCTGCGATACAGCCGGCCGCTGCGCACGCGGCGTCCGGACGCGCCGCGCAGGCCGCCGAGGTCGCGGGCATTGCTGATGGTGTCGAATGCCAGCCCGGCGTCGCCGATCATGCCGTCCAATGCCGCCGGCCCGGGCGACACGACCGTGTGGGCATGCGGAAATGCCCGGCGGAACCACTTGTTCATTATTGCTCCCTGACTGTTCTTATCGATGCGGACCCGGCAGCCGTCAGTGGCTGAGGTCGGGCGCCCAACCTCAGCGGCCGCGGTACGCCGGCACATACCAGCGCAGGTGGGAGCCGGCGATATAGCGCCGGTCCAGCCGCGCCACCAGCTTCCACACCGCCAGCGCGCCGGCGTCGATATCGACCCAGGCCCACGGGCGCTTCGGGTCGCCGGCGTCGACCAGCTCGACCGAGCGGATGCTGGCGTATTGCGCCAGTGCCTTGCGCAGCGCCGCTGCGCTGAGTCCTGCCTTCAGTCCGCGCACCAAAACCTTCATCATCGGCTCCAATTATTTCAGATCACCCTGACGCATGCATCACCTGGCTGGCCGGGTGTGGCGACGCGTCCGCCGCATCAGCCGCCAGGCCTTGTGGCGCCTGCCTTTACAGATGGGATCACGAATCCGCCGCAGGATTTCGTCGTCCGAAGCAAAACTTGATCTGAATCATTGTCGGCGCAATAAGGCCCAATGAGGCGCTTTGGAGCCTCGACATCACCCCTACCGGCTCGGACAATTCCTATCATGTCGAACGCAACGGCCAGGCCAGAAGCCCGGCCGCCGGAGCAAGCCCGACGCGGATGCCGCCTCGCGACCGACAATGCCACCGCCGGTGCAGTTGGCGGCTTGTGCACCGATCGCCAGCACGCCGTGTCGAGGTATTCGACGAGGATCATCAACACAAGGATGACGGCGATGCCCGATACCTCTCACGCTTCACCTGCCTCCCCGGCCTCCCCGGCCTCCCCGGCCACCCCCACTCCGCCCACGGCGCCCCCGACCGCTGCAACCGCCAGCGCCACCGCGCCCAGGATGACGCTGCACTGGGGCCTGTTCGTCGCCGTCGCGGTGCTGCTCGGCGTACTCGCGATCCCGCAGCCCGAAGGCCTGACCATTGCCGGCCAGCGCATGCTGGCCATCCTTGCCTTCGCCATCGTGGTGTGGATCACCGAGGCGGTCTCGTACGAGGCCAGCGCGATCATGATCACCTCGCTGATGGCGGGCCTGATCGGCTTCGCGCCAACGGTCAACGACCCCAGCGTGCAATACGGCACCTCCCGCGCGCTGGGCATGGCGCTGGCCGGCTTCTCCAACACCGCGCTGGCGCTGGTGGCCGCCGCGCTGTTCATCTCCGCGGCCATGACCGTGACCGGGCTGGACCGGCGCATCGCGCTGGTGACGCTGTCGGCGATCGGCACCAGCACGCGCCGCATCCTGGTCGGCACGATCGCCGTCACCATCGCGCTGAGCCTGGTGGTGCCCAGCGCCACCGCGCGCAGCGCCTGCGTGGTGCCGATCATGATGGGCGTGATCGCCGCGTTCGGCGTCGACAAGAAGTCCAATATCGCCGCCGGCATCATGATCACGGTGGCGCAGGCGACCAGCATCTGGAACGTCGGCATCCAGACCGCCGCCGCGCAGAACCTGCTGACGGTGGGCTTCATGGACAAGCTGCTGGGCGAGCGCATCACCTGGCTGCAATGGCTGATCGCCGGCGCGCCGTGGGCGATCGTCATGTCGGTGGTGCTGTACTTCCTGGTGCGCTGGCTGCTGCCGCCCGAGACCGACGCCATTCCCGGCGGCAAGGAAGCGGTGCAGCGCGAGCTGTCCGGACTGGGCCCGATGACCGGCCCGCAGAAGCGCCTGGCCGCGGTGTCGATCGGCCTGCTGCTGTTCTGGGCCACCGAAGGCAAGCTGCACAGCTTCGACACCGCCACGGTGACCTTTGTCGGGCTGGTGATCCTGATGCTGCCGCGCATCGGCGTGATGGACTGGAAGACCATGCAGCAGCGCACGCCGTGGGGCACGCTGATCGTGTTCGGCGTCGGCATCAGCCTTGGCACCGCGCTGCTGTCCACCAAGGCCGGCCAGTGGCTGGGCGAGTTCGTGGTGACGCATTCGGGCCTGGCCACGCAGGGCGCGGTGATGGTGTTCGCGATCCTGGCGGCGTTCCTGATCCTGATCCACCTGGGCTTTGCCAGCGCCACCGCGCTGACCGCGGCGCTGCTGCCGATCCTGATCTCGGTGCTGCAGACCCTGCCCGGCGACATCAACCGCGTCGGCCTGACCATGCTGCTGGGCTTTACCGTGAGCTTCGGCTTTATCCTGCCGATCAACGCCCCGCAGAACATGGTGTGCCTGGGCACCGAGACCTTCAACGGCCGCCAGTTCGCGCGCATCGGCATCCCGGTCACCATCGTCGGTTATGGCCTGATGCTGCTGTTTGCGGCCACCTACTGGCGCTGGCTGGGCTGGGTGTAAGAGGCCATGAAGGAGGCCACGATGAGACTTTCCCTGGATTCCGCCCGCCGTTTCGCGCGCGACCTGCTGGTGGCGCAGTCGGTACCCGAAGACATCGCCGACGACGTCGCCGAGCACCTGGTCGAAGCCGACCGCTGCGGCTACGCCAGCCACGGCATCTCGATCCTGCCCAACTACCGCAAGGCCATCGAGACCGACAACGTCAACCGCGAAGGCCGCGCCACCTGCGCGCTGGACCGGGGCTCGCTGATGGTGTTCGACGGCCATCGCGGCTTCGGCCAGCACGTGGGCAAGACCGTGATGCAGGCGGCCATCGGGCGCGTGCGCGAGCACGGCCATTGCATCGTCACGCTGCGCCATTCGCACCACCTCGGCCGCATGGGGCACTACGGCGAGCTGGTGGCGGCGGCCGGCTTCGTGCTGCTGAGCTTCACCAACGTAACCAACCGCCCGCCGGTGGTGGCACCGTACGGCGGCCGCGTCGCGCGCCTGACCACCAACCCGCTGTGTTTCGCCGGCCCCATGCCGAACGGCCGCCCGCCGATCGTGGTCGACATGGCCACCAGCGCGATCGCCATCAACAAGGCGCGCGTGCTGGCGGAGAAAGGCGAAGCCGCGCCGGAGAACAGCATCATCGATGCCGAAGGCAATCCCACCACCGACGCCTCGACCATGTTCGGCGAGGATCCCGGCGCGCTGCTGCCGTTCGGCCTGCACAAGGGCTATGCGCTGGGCGTGGTGGCGGAACTGCTGGCGGGCGTGCTGTCGGGCGGCGGCACCATCCAGCCGGAAAACCCGCGCGGCGGCGTGGCCACCAACAATATGTTCGCGGTGCTGGTCAATCCCGAACTGGACCTCGGCCTGAGCTGGGAAAGCGCCGAGGTGGAGGCCTTCGTCAAATACCTGCACGACACGCCGACGGCCCCGGGCTTCGACCGGGTGCAGTATCCCGGCGAGTTCGAGGCGGCCAACCGCGAGCGTGCGGCCGATGCCCTCGACATCAATCCCGCGATCTGGCGCAACCTGGAACAGCTGGCGCAGGCGGTAGGCGTGCCGGTGCCGAAGGGCTGACCGCCGCGGTGCTGCCAGCCGCCGGCCATAGGTACGGCAAGGGACAGCAGGAACTCGCCCCCCGCCGCCCGCGGCTGGCACAATACGCGGCATGAAAAGCCTCTGGTCCGCCTTCGTCAGGCTGCTGGTGCTCGCCGTGGTCGGCGGCGCGCTGCTTGCCACCGTTGCCATCCTCGCCCTCCAGCGGCAATTGCCGTCGCTCGACGCGCTGGCGGATTTTCGCCGCAGCGCTGACTATGTCCCGCTGTCGCGCTATCCGCGCGGGCTGATCGACGCCGTGGTGGCGATCGAGGACGAGCGCTTCTACGTGCATGACGGCATCGACTACGTCGGCGTGATCCGCGCGGGCGTCGCCAACCTGTCCGACGACCTGTCGCAGGGCGCGTCGACCATCACCATGCAGGTGGCGCGCAACTTCTACCTGTCGCGCGACAAGACCTATACGCGCAAGCTGTACGAGGTGCTGCTGTCGTACCGGATCGAGGACGCGCTGAGCAAGGACGAAATCCTCGAGCTGTACCTGAACAAGATCTATCTCGGCCAGGGCGCGTATGGCTTCGCCGATGCGGCGCAGACCTATTTCGGCAAGCCGCTGGCGCAACTGTCGCTGGCCGAATCCGCGATGCTGGCCGGCCTGCCCAAGGCTCCCTCGGCGAACAACCCGGTCGCCAACCCTCGCCGGGCGCGGCAGCGGCAGGTCTATATCCTGCGGCGCATGCTGGAGCTGGGCAGGATTTCGCATCCCGAATATGACGGTGCCTTGCTGGAGCCCTTGCGCCTGAAGTGATGCCTGACGGGCGGGAAGAAGCTCAAGGTCTATGCAGACGTCGACAGCGCATTCACGCAGAACTTTGCGGCCCGTCTGCGGCAAGCAACCCTATTCCAGCACGCTCCGGTGCCGCGCCAGCGCCTCCTGCACGATCGCATCCAGCCCCACGCCGGATTCGCCGTCGACGTGTCCCAGCAACGCCCTGCGCATGCGCGGTTCCCAGAAGCGCTTGATATGCCCGGCGATATCGGAAACCGCCTCCTCGCGATCGGGCATCGCCTCGAAGAAGCTGCCGATCTGGTTGGCCATGGTGATCAGGTTCTCGACGTTCATACGAGGCTCGCTTCGTGTTGCAGGCCGTGTTGCAGGCGTTGTGGATGGGCATAGACCACGTGCGCGCCGGCGCGCACGAACCCGGCCAGCGTGATATTGGTCTGCTCCGCCAGCCGCACCGCCAGCGCCGTCGGCGCCGACACTGCCGCCAGTACACCGGCGCCGATGGCGGCGGTCTTGAGCACCATTTCATAGCTGGCGCGGCTGGTGACCAGCACGGCGCCCGTGGAGATGTCCTCGCCGCTGCGCGCCAGCGCGCCGGCCAGCTTGTCGAGGGCGTTGTGGCGGCCCACGTCTTCGCGCACCAGCGATACGTGGCCATCGGCGCGCAGCCACGCGGCGGCATGCGTGGCGCCGGTGTGGCGCTGCAGTGCCTGGCGCAGCTGGAGCTGCACGAACGCGGCCTGGATCACGTCGGTATGGAAGCTGCCGTCGCTGCGTACCGGTGCCGGGGTGCGCATCACCTGCTCCAGCGATTCCGTCCCGCACAGTCCGCAACCGGTGCGCCCCGCCAGCGAGCGGCGGCGCTCCTTCAGCTGCATGAACGCTTCCGAGGCAATTTCCAGCCGCACCGCGATGCCGTGCTCGCGCGTGTCGACTTCGATGTCATAGACATCGCGCGCCGTCGGCACGATGCCTTCGCTCAGGCTGAAACCGAGCGCGAAGTCTTCCAGGTCGGCCGGCGTGGCCAGCATCACCGCATGCGAGATGCCGTTGTATTCCAGCGCGACCGGTACCTCCTCGGCCACCTCGTCGGGGCTGAGCGAGATTTCGCCCTGCCGCCAGCGGCTGACGGCAAAGGTGCTGTGGGTCGGCATCTCGTCCAGCGCCACTGGATCGGCCTGCGGTGACTGCATGCAGCGCATCATGATGTCGCCCTCCGCTTAGTTCGCCGCCTGCGCCGCGGTTTGTGCCGGATCCGCGCTGGCGGCTTCCAGCAACTGCAGCTGCTGCGTGTTGAAGTCCTGGTACTGCTGCTGCCACGCCGACGGTTGCGCCACCGGCATCACCTGCACCGCGGTGACCTTGTATTCCGGGCAGTTGGTGGCCCAGTCCGAGTTGTCGGTGGTGATCACGTTGGCGCCGGATTCCGGGAAGTGGAAGGTGGTGTAGACCACGCCCGGCTGCATGCGCTCGCTGACGATGGCCCGCAGCACCGTATCGCCCGCGCGGCTCTGCACGCCGACCCAGTCGCCGTCCTTGATGCCGCGCTCTTCCGCGTCGTGCGGATGGATTTCCAGCCGGTCCTCGGCGTGCCAGTAGACGTTGTCGGTGCGCCGCGTCTGCGCGCCCACGTTGTACTGCGACAGGATGCGCCCGGTGGTCAGGATCAGCGGGAAGGCGCGCGTGATCTTCTCGGTGGTCGGCACGTACTTGGTGATGATGAACTTGCCCTTGCCGCGCACGAAGGCGTCGATGTGCATGGTCGGCGTGCCTTCCGGCGCGTCGGCGTTGCACGGCCACTGGATGCTGCCCAGCTCGTCGAGCCGCTTGTAGCTGACGCCGGAGAACGTCGGCGTCAGGCGCGCGATCTCGTCCATGATCTGCGACGGGTGGGTGTAGTCCATCGGGTAGCCGAGCGCGTTGGCCAGCAGGATGGTGGCTTCCCAGTCGGCGTAGCCGGCCTTGGGCGGCATCACCTTGCGCACGCGCGAGATGCGGCGTTCGGCATTGGTGAAGGTGCCGTCCTTCTCCAGGAACGACGAACCCGGCAGGAACACGTGCGCGTACTTGGCGGTCTCGTTCAGGAAGATGTCCTGCACCACGATGCATTCCATCGACGAGAGCGCCGCGGACACGTGCTGCGTGTTCGGATCCGACTGGACGATGTCCTCGCCCTGGCAGTAAAGGCCCTTGAAGCTGCCACCAAGCGCGGCCTCGAACATGTTGGGAATGCGCAGGCCCGGCTCGGGGCTGATCTCGACATTCCACGCGGCCTCGAACATGCCGCGCACGGTCGAGTCCGACACGTGGCGATAGCCAGGCAGCTCATGCGGGAACGAGCCGATATCGCACGAGCCCTGCACGTTGTTCTGCCCGCGCAGCGGATTCACGCCCACGCCCTCGCGGCCGATATTGCCGGTGGCCATGGCCAGGTTGGCGATGCCCATCACGGTGGTGGAACCCTGCGCATGCTCGGTGACGCCCAGGCCGTAATAGATCGCGGCGTTGCCGCCGGTGGCATACAGGCGCGCGGCAGCGCGCAGCTGGTCGGCTGGAATGCCGGTGACGGATTCCATCGCCTCGGGCGAGTTCTCCGGCAGCGCGACAAAGTCGCGCCATTGCCCGAAGGCACGATCCTCGCAGCGTTCGGCGATAAAGGCTTCGTTGAGCAGCCCTTCGGTGACGATCACGTGGGCCAGCGACGTCACCAGCGCGACGTTGGTTCCCGGACGCAGCTGCAGGTGGAAATCAGCGCGGATATGCGGCGAGTCGACCAGGTCGATCCGGCGCGGGTCGACCACGATCAGCTTGGCGCCGGCACGCAGGCGCTTCTTCATGCGCGACGCAAACACCGGGTGGCCGTCGGTCGGGTTGGCGCCGATCACCATGATCACGTCGGCCTTCTCCACCGACTTGAAGGTCTGCGTGCCCGCCGATTCGCCCAGCGTCTGCTTCAGGCCATAGCCGGTGGGCGAATGGCACACGCGCGCGCAGGTGTCGACGTTGTTGTTGCCGAAGGCGGCGCGCACCAGCTTCTGCACCAGGTAGCCCTCTTCGTTGGTGCAGCGCGACGATACGATGCCGCCGATCGAATCCTTGCCGTGCTGCGCCTGGATGCGCTTGAACTCGGAAGCCGCGTAGCCGATCGCCTCTTCCCACGACACTTCGCGCCACGGGTCGGTGATCTTCGCGCGGATCATCGGCTTGAGGATGCGGTCCTTGTGCGTGGCGTAGCCCCAGGCAAAGCGGCCCTTGACGCAGGCGTGGCCTTCGTTGGCCTTGCCGTCCTTGTACGGCACCATGCGCACGACCTCGTTGCCCTTCATCTCCGCCTTGAACGAGCAGCCCACGCCGCAGTAGGCGCAGGTGGTGACGGTGCTGTGCGAGGCCTGGCCCAGCTTGATGACCGAGGTCTCGGTCAGCGTCGCGGTCGGGCACGCCTGCACGCAGGCGCCGCACGAGACGCAGTCCGAGTCCATGAACGACTGGCTGGTGCCGGGCGACACGCGCGAGTCAAACCCGCGGCCGCTGATGGTCAGCGCGAAGGTGCCTTGCGTTTCCTCGCAAGCGCGCACGCAGCGGTTGCAGACGATGCACTTGGACGCGTCGTAGGTGAAGTACGGGTTGGACTCGTCCTTCTTCAAAGCCGTGTGCGTGGCAATCGGCTTCGCCTCGGGGCCGCCGTCGTTGTAGCGCACCTCGCGCAGGCCCACCACGCCGGCCATGTCCTGCAGCTCGCAGTTGCCGTTGGTCGGGCAGGTCAGGCAGTCGAGCGGGTGGTCCGAGATATACAGCTCCATCACGCCGCGGCGCAGGTCGGCGAGCTTGTCGCTCTGCGTCTTCACCTTCATGCCGGCTTCCACCGGCGTGGTGCACGAGGCCGGGTAGCCGCGGCGCCCCTCGATCTCGACCAGGCACAGGCGGCACGAGCCGAAGGCCTTGAGGCTGTCGGTCGCGCACAGCTTGGGCACGGCGATCTCGGCTTCCATCGCTGCGCGCATCACCGACGTGCCGGCGGGCACGGTGACGCTGACGCCGTCGACTTCAAGGGTGACCATCTCGGTCGATTCGCTGGCGGGGGTACCGAAGTCGATTACATCGCGGCAGTCCATCTTTGTCTCCCGTGTTCTGTTCTGGCGTCAGACTGTGTCGGCTTATGCAGCCTTGGCCGCCGTCGTGGTCCGATTGGGGGCGAGGCCGAAGTCCTCGGGGAATTCATTCAGTGCGGACAGCACCGGGTACGGCGTCATGCCGCCCATGGCGCAGAGCGAGCCGTAAAGCATGGTGTCGCACAGGTCGCGCACCAGTTGCACGTGCCGGATGACGCTTTCCTGCGGTTGCTCGCCAGCGATGATGCGGTCCATCACCTCGACGCCGCGGGTCGAGCCGATCCGGCACGGCGTGCACTTGCCGCAGGATTCGATCGCGCAGAACTCCATCGCGTAGCGCGCCTGCTTTGCCATGTCGACGGTTTCGTCGAACACCACGATGCCGCCGTGGCCGACCACGCCGCCGAACGCGGCATAGGCCTCGTAGTCCAGCGGCACGTCGAAGCGCGTCTCCGGCAGGTAGGCGCCCAGCGGCCCGCCCACTTGCACCGCGCGGATGGCGCGGCCGCTGCGGGTGCCGCCGCCGTAGTCAACCAGCAGTTCGCGCAGCGTGACGCCGAACGCCTTTTCCACCAGCCCGCCTTGCTTGATATTGCCGGCCAGCTGGAACGGCAGCGTGCCGCGCGAACGGCCCATGCCGTAGTCGCGGTAGTACTGCGCGCCGCGCGCCAGGATCACCGGCACGGTGGCCAGCGAGATTACGTTGTTGATCACGGTGGGCTTGCCGAACAAGCCCTCCAGCGCCGGCAGCGGCGGCTTGGCGCGCACCACGCCGCGCTTGCCTTCCAGGCTTTCCAGCAGCGCGGTTTCCTCGCCACAGACATAGGCGCCGGCGCCCTTGCGCACTTCGAGGTGGAAGCGCTTGCCGCTGCCGCGCAGATCGTCTCCCAGCCAGCCGGCCGCGTTGGCGATGGCAATCGCGCTTTCCAGCACGGCGATGGCGTGGGGGTATTCGGAACGGCAGTAGATGTAGCCCTGCTCGGCGCCCACCGCGAGGCCGGCGATGGTCATGCCTTCGATCAGCATGAAGGGGTCGTCTTCCATCACCATGCGGTCGGAGAACGTGCCCGAGTCGCCTTCGTCGGCATTGCAGACGATGTATTTGATGGCCGACTGCGCGCCCAGCACCGTCTTCCACTTGATGCCGGTCGGGAAGGCGGCGCCGCCGCGGCCGCGCAGGCCGGAATCGGTGACCTCCTGCACGATCTCGGCGGGCGCCATCGACAACGCGCGCTCCAGGCCGGCAAAGCCTTCGTGCGCGCGGTAGTCGTCCAGCGACAGCGGGTCGGTGATGCCGATGCGTGCAAAGGTCAGGCGCTCCTGCTTCTTCAGGAACGGGATCTCTTCGGTCAGGCCGTGCGCCAGCGCATGCGCGCCGCCCTGCAGCAGGCCCGCGTCGAACAGCGCCGGCACGTCTGCCGCGCTGACCGGGCCATAGGCCACGCGCCCCGCTTCGGTCTGCACCTCGACCAGCGGCTCCAGCCAGAACATGCCGCGCGAGCCGTTGCGGACGATTCGCACGGCTTCGCCGCGGCGGGCCGCCTCGCGTTCGATCGCGCGGGCGACTTCATCGGCGCCGAGCGCCAGCGCGGTGGAATCGCGCGGCACGAAGATGGTGTTGACGGTGGGATTGACAGCGGCGCTCATGCCTGGACCTCCGCGGTTTCGTTGGCGGCCTGCGCTTCGCGCAGCGACCGCACCAGCGCATCGAAGCGCTTCGCATCGACATAGCCGTGCAGCCGCTCGCCGACCATCACGGCCGGGCCGCACGCGCACTGGCCCAGGCAGTACACCGGCTCCAGCGTGACCGCGCCGTCGGCGGTGGTTTCATGGAAGTCGCAGCCAAGCGCCCGCCTGGCATGCTCGGCCAGCGCCTCGGCGCCGACCGCCTGGCACGCTTCGGCGCGGCACACCTGGATCACGTGGCGGCCGGCCGGCTGCTGGCGAAAGTGGTGGTAGAAGGTAATGACGCCATGCACCTCGGCGCGCGACAGGTTCAGCGCGCGGGCGATTACCGGGACAGCGGCGTCCGGTATATGGCCCTGCGTGTCCTGGATCTCGTGCAGGATCGGCAGCAATGCGCCCGGCATGTCTTGCCGCGCGGCCACGATGGCGTCAATCGTGGCCGCGCAGGCCTGGGCGTTGGGAGTATCTGGCATGGCGTCTCCTGTGGGGTCGCTTGGGGGCTCGCAGCATGGCCGCCAGGATCCCTCTATATGCTATTTTTTTCCTATTTACGGGCCTCCATCCCTGCCGTTGGGCCCGTGGATGCAATATATGAGAGTGACAACGGTCCATCAATAAGCTATTTTTTTCATATGCTTCGCATCTCGATCCTCCCCCACCTGCAAATCCGCGACGACGGCACCCCCGGCGCCGAGGCCCTCGACGTGTCGCGGCTGGTCGCCCTGCTAAGCCATGTCGGGGAATCGGGCAGCATCAGTCACTCCGCGCAGGCGGTGTCGCTGTCTTACCGCTACGCCTGGGGCATCCTGCGCGATGCCGAGGCCCTGTTCGGCGGCCCGCTGATCGACAAGACCCGCGGGCGCGGCAGCGCGCTGACGCCGCTGGCGCAGCAACTGGTGTGGGCCAGCAAGCGCATCGGCGCGCGGCTGTCGCCGACGCTGGACAGCCTGGCCTCCGAGCTGGAAATCGAACTGAAGAAGCTGATGGAGCAGTCCGAGGCGGCAGTGCGGCTGCATGCCAGCCACGGCTTCGCGGTGGCGGCACTGCGCGACTTCCTCGACGAGCAGCACGTGCGGCACGACCTGAAGTACTGCGGCAGCGTCGAGGCGGTGGCGGCACTGGCCGAGGGCGCATGCGATATCGCCGGCTTCCATGTGCCGGTGGGCGAGTTCGAGCACGGCATGTGGCGCCACTTCACCACCTGGCTCAAGCCCGACACGCACTGCCTGGTGCACCTGGCGGTGCGCAGCCAGGGACTGTTCGTGCGGCCGGGCAACCCCCTCGGGATCCGCACGCTGGAAGACCTGACCCGGCGCGAGGTGCGCTTCGTCAACCGGCAGGTGGGCTCGGGCACGCGGCTGCTGCTCGACCTGATGCTGGCCGCGCGCAACATCGACCCGGCACGGATCGAGGGCTACAGCAACGGCGAGTTCACCCACGCCGCGGTGGCGGCGTACATCGGCAGCGGCATGGCGGATGTGGGCTTCGGCGTGGAAACCGCGGCGCGGCGCTTCGGGCTGGAATTCGAGCCGGTGATCAAGGAGCGCTACTTCTTCGCCATCGAGAAATCGATGCTGCGCAGCGCAGCGCTGTCGGGCGCGGTCGGCGCGCTGACCAGCGAGGCGTTCCGCCAGCGCGTCAATGCGCTGCCGGGCTATGACGGCGCGCTGACCGGCAGCGTGCTGACGCTGGACGAAGCGTTTCCCGACTACGCCGGCACGCGCTAGCGCACCAGCAGCCCCAGGCGGTCAGGATGGTCCGCCCATTGCTCGTGGCCGGCGATCGGGCCCTTGGCCTGCAGCAGCGGCGGCCAGTCGGGCCGGCGCGACAGTTCGGCGTTCAGGGCGATGAAATGGCGCTTGTCGTCGGGCAGGTCATGCTCGGAATAGATCGCGCCCACGGGGCACATCGGCACGCACATCGAGCAGTCGATGCACTGGTCGGGATCGATGGCGAGGAAGTTGGGCCCTTCATGGAAGCAGGTCATCGGGCAGACTTCGACGCAATCGGTATGGCGGCACTGGATGCAGGCATCCGTCACGACAAAGGTCATGGGCAGGACAGTACGGCGGTACGGCTGTGAAGACCGCGCCATATTAGCCGCGTGCCGGCCGCGACGGGACGCGCTGCCTTGTGCGACTCTTTCAAATCGACTGATGTCCGCCCCTTTCGGGTCTGCTCCGGAGCGAGCATTGACGGGACCGGTGGGAGTCGTCTGGCGGTTAACGAACGCGAGCGGTGGCAGTTCACCAGCCACCGCTCGCGACCGGCGCGGGAAGCCGATCAGGCGGTTTCCTGCATCAGTTCTTCCTTGCGCGCCGCCAGGGCCCGTGCCACGTCGCGCAGGTTGATTTTCTCCCTGATCACGTTCTTGAACAGTTCGCCTTCCTCCTCCTCGATATGGTGGGCGACATACTCCGAGAGCACCGTGAAGCTGGCTACGAGCATATCGCCGGCCGGGTCTTGCTCGATCGCCGCGATCAGGTCCTTGGCGACCTGGTGCTCGACCTGGGCTTCGTCCAGCATGTCGTCGATGTCATCGCTGGCGCCGCGCAGCGCCGGGTAGAAAATCTCTTCCTCGATTGTGGCATGCACGGTCAGCTGGTGACAGGCTTCGAGCGCGATCGATTCCTTTTCATCGCGGTCCTCGGTGTCCTTGAACGCCTTGAACAGCTTCTTGACCGCGCGATGATCGTCCATCAAGGCGCCGAGGGCCTCGGCCTGGTCTGCGGGGATCTTCGACTTGTCCACGATTACCTCCTGGGAGCTTGAGGGGGAAGCCGGTCGCACCCGGCTTTGCCCCCCGTCAGCAGGTTCTGTGCCCAGCCAGCGCACCGCCGGGCCGTGGCAAGGGCGGGCACGGACCCGGCACGCGTGCGCGGCAAACATTGCAATTCCTGCGCGAAAGGGTTGTTATTCGTGCCCGCCAAGGCGCGCGCCGCCGCGGCCGGGCTAAAGCGCGTGGCGCCAGGTGCGCGCAGGTGCCGACGGCGCTGCACGCGCAGGACAGGAAGACCGGAAACACTGGAACGCCGGATGGCGCGGGCGTTGGCCGCCAAGGCGCGGCCGACGCTCGAGGCACTGCCTTCGAGCTGGCCGGGATCATGACGCCAGAGGTATCGCCCTGGCTTGCGGATCAGGCTCGCGGATCAGGCTTGCTGACGATGTGTATCACCCTGGCCACGGCTACGTTCTCGCCGCGGCAGGCTTGCGCGCGCCGGCACGCACGTCGGTGTAGCCACGCACTCGCATGTCGACCCAGACCTTGCCCCAGGCTATGCCTTCGGCAATGGCACGCTCGCGCGTCGGGTGGCAGCCCAGCGGCCCGGAGCTGTTCACCGGCGCACCGTCGTGCTCGACCAGACCGGACGCTTCAAACAGCCCGTTGGCGCCCGCGTGTGCCGTGCCGTGAACGAGATAGCCGAAATAATGCTGCGCTGTCATCGCCAACTCCTTGCCGCGGAGATACCGCTGGTCATCGCGATTGCCGTCGGTGTGGGCGCAGGGCACGCCGGGCACCAGGCATCCGGCGCAGGCCCAGCTCGCACTTATTGAACATCCTAGCCGAGGCGGGCATGTCACAGAGCGCCCAATTCAGGTACGTAAAACTTGCTTTACGTACATGTGAAGAATGCACACATCAGCACGTTAACCGTCACTATCTTGCCGCCCCCGCTGCTGGGACGAGTTTTGCTAATCAGAAGAAACAGGTCGCCTGCCGGATGCCGGGAGGGACGCCCGCCGCGCGACCGGAGACGAAAACCAGAACGAGGAATCCTCATGACGTCTACCTTCATCTACTCGAACCGCGCCCGTGACCTCGAAACGATGGAAGACGAATTGCGCATAGCCGACCGGGCCGGCTATACCGTCGACCTGCGCCGCGCCTTCTGGGAGTGCGAGCCGGCCTCGGTGCCCGCGGCCGAACGGCCGCGGCTGCTGTCGCTGCTGCAACGGGTGCGGGCCGGCGATACGCTGGTGACGATGCAGCTGAGCTGCCTGGGCTGGAGCGTGCAGGAAGTGCTGGGCACGATCCGCAGGTTCCGCCTGCTCGGGGTGGCGCTGCATTGCGTGCAGCTCAGCCGCGCCAACCTGGCCAGCGCCGCGCCGCCGGAGGCAGTCATGGTGCTGCGCGCAGTGGCCGCGCTGGAGGGCAGCACGCGCAGCGCGCGCGTGCGCGACAGCCTGGCGGCGGCCAAGGCCATGGGCCGTGCGGTCGGCCGCCCGCCCAAGCACAAGCCCGACGAGCGCGATGCCATCCTGCGCTCGCTGGCGGACGGCCAGTCGGTCAGCGAAACCGCGCGGCGCTTCAACACCTCGCGCCAGACCGTGCTGCGGATACGCGCCGCGGCGCCGGCCATCGTGCAGCCATCCGACACCGGCGCCGCTGCCGCGCCCGAAGCGCCGGCAGAGGTATCCACCGCGGAATAGACCAGCAGCCTGCCGATCCCCCTTGCTGCGGGCAGCGGCCTGAAACCAACCCGAGATCCCATGAAGCGCGACACCATAGTCCTGGGCACCTCTACCGGCGGCGTCGACGCGCTGCGGGAAATCGCCGCCGGATTGCCGCCGGACCTGGATGCGGCCGTACTGGCCGTGCTGCACATCGGCGCCAACCAGAGCATGCTGCCCGACATGCTGGCCAGCGCCGGGCCGCTGCCGGCCCGCCATGCCCGCGATGGCGAACCGCTGCGGCCCGGGGCGATCTATGTGGCGCCGCCCGACCAACACCTGATGATCGTCGACGAGCATGCGCAACTGGTGCGCGGGCCCAAGGAGAACTTCGCGCGGCCGGCGATCGACCCGCTGTTCCGCAGCGCGGCCGTGGCGCGCGGCAACCGTGTAGTGGCGGCACTGCTCACCGGCCAGCTCGACGACGGCGCGGCCGGCCTGCGCGAGGTGCGCCAGTGCGGAGGCGTGACCATCGTGCAGGATCCCGACAGCGCTTTCGCCGCCGACATGCCGCGCAACGCCATCCGCGCCTCGCCGCCCGACTACGTGCTGCCGCTGGCGGCGATCGCGCCCAAGCTGGTGGAACTGGCCGGCTCCGCGGCAGGTCCGCCCGCCGACCCGCCCGAATCGCTGCGCATCGAGCACGGCGTAGCGCTGGGCCCCTCCTCGATCGAGGCCGTGGAAAAGATTGCGCTCCCGTCGGCGCTGACGTGCCCGGAATGCGGCGGCACCCTATGGCAAGTGCGCGACAGCATGCCGCCGCGCTTCCGCTGCCACACCGGCCATGCCTTCGGCATTTCAACACTGCGCCACGCCGCCAATGGCGCACTCGAACACACCCTCTTCGAGGCCTTGCGCGCGCTGCACGAACAGCGCGAGCTTTACACGCAGATTGCGGCGTATCATACGCAAGTCGGCGAAACTGGCGAATCACGCCGGTATACCGAGGCAGCGGGCCGCGCTGCAGCGTCCGCGAAGCGCATCGAAGGCTGGCTTCGCGAGGGATAGCGCCGCATCCGGCCGGCGCACTAACTTATCCACGCAGCGATGGCCAAGAATCGTGAACGCCCCCTGCCCAGCCAGCTCGCCTTTCCCGTAGTCGGGATGGGCGCGTCGGCCGGGGGTATTGAAGCCCTGATCCAGGTGTTCGATGGACTGCCCGCCAGCACCGGCGCAGCCTTTGTCCTGGTCGTCCATCTCTCTCCCGACCACGCCAGCAACCTGGCGCCCGTGCTGCAGGCACGCACCACCATGCCGGTACGGCAGGTCACCGACACCACGCGCATCGAAGCCAACCACGTCTACGTGATTGCGCCCAACCATAGCCTGACCATGATCGACGGCTACCTGCGCGTGGGCCCGCAGGAACGCCGCGACGTCCGCAGCGCGGCCATCGACCTGTTCTTCCGCTCGCTGGCCGATGCCCATCGCCAGCGCGCCGTGTGCGTGGTGTTATCCGGCGCCGGCTCCGACGGCTCGGTCGGCCTGACCCGCATCAAGGAGCTGGGCGGCATCGCCATCGCCCAGGAGCCGGAGGAAGCCGAATACTCGAGCATGCCGCGCTCAGCCATCAGCACCGGCCTGGTCGACTTTGTGATGCCGGCCAACGAGATCCCGCAGCGCCTGCTCGACCTGTGGAATACCGCCAGCCATATCCAGCTGCCCAAGCCGCCCGAGGACGAGGACGCGCCCGAGCCCGCGCCGCAATCGGAAAGCAACGAGCGCGCGCTGCGCGAGGTGATGGTGATCCTGCGCACCCGCACCTCGCATGATTTCCGCCACTACAAGCGCGCCACGGTGCTGCGCCGCATCGAGCGCCGGCTGCAGGTCAATGGCCTGACGAACCTGCAGCAATACCGCGACTACCTGCACCTGCATCCGGAAGAAACGGCACCGCTGCTTCAGGACATGCTGATCAGCGTGACCAACTTCTTCCGCGACAAGGAAGCGTTCGACGTGCTGCGCGCCGACGTGCTGCCGCGCCTGTTCCAGGACCGTCCCGACAGCGACTCGATCCGCGTGTGGGCGCCTGGCTGCGCCACCGGCGAAGAAGCGTATTCGCTGGCCATGCTGCTGCAGGAAGCTTCGTCGCAGACACCCTACCAGCTGCCCTTCCAGGTCTTTGCCACCGATATCGACGAGCGCGCCGTGGCGATCGCGCGCAACGGGCTGTACCCGGAACCGATCATCGCCGACGTCGAGCCGGCGCGGGTACGGCAGTTCTTCACCAAGGACGGCACGCACTACCGCGTGCGCAAGGAACTGCGCGAGCGCGTGCTCTTCGCACTGCACAACGTGCTCAGCGATCCGCCGTTCTCGCGGCTGGACCTGATCTGCTGCCGTAACCTGCTGATCTACCTGGACCGCGACGCGCAGGCCGAGATCCTGCGCACCTTCCATTTCGCGCTGCGCCCGGGCGGCTACCTGTTCCTGGGCAGCTCCGAAGCCGCCGACAGCGTCAGCAACCTGTTTTCGGTGGTCGACAAGAAGGCCCGCGTCTACCGCGCCAACGTCGCGGTGCGCGCCGAAACTCCGTTGCCGCTGTCGGCCGGCATGCTCAATGCGCGCTCGCCGGTGGCGGTGCTGCAGCCGTCCGGCAAGCGCAAGTTCTCCTTCGGCGACCTCCACCAGCGGCTGATCGAGCAGCACGCGCCGCCGAGCGTGCTGGTCAGCCGCGATTCCGAGATCGTGCACCTGTCGGACCGCGCCGGGCGCTTCCTGCAGTACGCCGGAGGCATGCCGTCGCACAACATCATCGGCGCGGTGCGCCAGGAACTGCGGCTGGAACTGCGTACCGCGATCTACCAGGCGCTGCAGAGCAATCACAGCGTCGAGGCCAGGCGCGTGCAGCTCGAACGCGACGGCAGGCATTTCTTCGTCAACATGACCGCGCGCCCGGTACACGACGCCGAAGCCAATGGCGACTTCGTGCTGGTGCTGTTCGACGAGGTCGAGGACAGCATGAGCGCAGCGCCGCGCGGCCAGGCCCCCGACGAGCGCGACCCGATGATCGCGCAGCTCGAACGCGAACTGCATCGCACCAGGGAACAGCTGCAGGTCACCATCGAGCAGTCCGAGACCTCGACCGAGGAGCTGAAGGCCTCCAACGAAGAACTACAGGCGATCAACGAGGAACTGCGCTCGACCACGGAGGAGCTGGAGACCAGCAAGGAAGAACTGCAGTCGATCAACGAAGAGCTGACCACCGTCAACGCCGAGCTCAAGTCCAAGGTCGAGGAAACCGGCAAGATCAACGACGACCTGCAGAACCTGATCATGGCCAACGATATCGGCACGGTCTTCGTCGATCGCAACCTGTGCATCAAGCGCTACACCCCGCGTGCCACCGACGTCTTCAGCATCATCCCGTCGGACATCGGCCGGTCGCTGCTCGATATCACCCACCGGCTCGACTACGACAAGCTTGCCGACGATGCCGGCGAAGCCTTCGACTCCCTGCGCCTGATCGAGCGCGAAGTCAAGAGCAACGACGGCCGCTGGTACCTCGCGCGCTTCCTGCCGTACCGCACCACCGAGGACCGCATCGAGGGCGCGGTGCTGTCGTTCATCGACATCACGTCGCGCCGCGCCGCCGAAGAGCGCCTGAGCGAAGGCGAGAAGCGCATGAATATCGTGGCGGAAAGCACCCGCGACTACGCCATCATCACCTACGACGACGAAGGCCACGTCACCAGCTGGAACACCGGCGCGGAACGCATCTTCGGCTATACCGAGGCGGAGATGCTCGGACAGGAGGCGGAAGCCCTGTACACGCCCGAAGACCGCGCCGCCCGCGTCGCACAGGAAGAAATGGCGCAGGCGCGCCTGTACGGCCGCGTTGAAGAAGACCGCTGGCACCAGCGCAAGGACGGCAGCCGCTTCCGCGCCAGCGGCGTGCTGTCGCGCCTGGACAAGGGCGGTTTCAGCGGCTTTGCCAAGATCATGCGCAATCTCGACGAAGTGGCGCTGACGCGGCTGGCCACGCGCACGGGGCGCGGGGTGGGCGACGAGCCCGTCGACGCGCGCGCCGGCGAACGCGCCGACGCGCGTGCCGAGCGCGTGCGCGACGAGTTCCTGGCGGTGGTGTCGCACGAACTGAAGCATCCGCTCAACCTGATCAGCGCCAGCGCCGAGCTGATCAGCCGTTCGCCCGAAGCGCGCGGCAACCCGGTGATCCAGCGCGCCGCCGGCACCATCCGGCGCACCGTGATCGGCCAGGCGCACATCATCGACGACCTGCTCGACATGTCGCGCCTGCGCACCGGCAAGCTGTCGATCGCGCGCGCGCCGGTCGACTGGGGCGAAGTGGTCGACCGCGTCTGCCGCGCCATCGAGGAAGAGGCCGGGCGCAAGGACATCGCGCTGGAGCGCAGCTTACCGGCCCGCCCGCTGATGATCGACGCCGACCTGACCCGGGTCGAGCAAGTGGTCTGGAACCTGGTCAGCAATGCGCTCAAATACACCAGCGCCGGCGGCAAGATCACGGTCTCGCTATCCAGAGCGGGCGGCGACGGCGTGCTGGAGGTGCGCGACACCGGCGTTGGCATCGACGCGCAGAACCTGCCGCATATCTTTGACATGTTCCGCCAGGGCACTGTGCCGAGCGCGCGGCAGGGCGGCCTAGGCATTGGCCTGTCGCTGGTACGCGAACTGGTGACCATGCAGAACGGCACGGTGCGCGCGAATTCCGACGGGATCGGCAAGGGCTCGGTGTTCACGGTAACGCTGCCGCTGCGCGAAGAAATCGCTACCGACACCGCGCCGGCGCCGGCGCCCTCGCTGCCGCTGAATGGCACCGAGATCCTGCTGGTCGACGACGATTCCGGCACGGTCGAGACGTTCAAGCTGCTGCTCGAAATGGAAGGCGCCAGCGTGTCGGTCGCCACCAGCGGGCAAGAGGCACTGGACCGTCTCGGCGAGCATTGCCCCGACCTGCTGCTGTCCGACATCGGCATGCCCGGCATGTCGGGACTGGATTTCATTCGCGCCATCCGCCGCCAGCCGCACCTCCACAAGCTGACCGCGATTGCATTGAGCGGCTATGGCCGGCCGGACGATATCCGCGAGTCGATGCAGGCAGGCTTCGACGCCCACCTGACCAAGCCGGTCTCGCTGGAGGCCTTGCTGAACGCCATCCGGGAATTGCGCGTTGCCTGAAGCACCGCGGCGTACGTTTTGCGTGTGTTTTTTTGCGTTTCGCCGGGTGCGCCAACGAACGTAGCGCCGGATTTACGCGCAACGTTGCAATAATCCCTGCAGGCCAGGCGCCGCCCTCACCGGCGCCCCGCCTGCCGTCACGATTGCGCGTTGGAACGCTCCTTGCAGCGCTACCAGTGAGCGCGCAAGCGCAACAGACTCCGGCACCGCGGCCCGACTTCATGCTTCGCATAAGTGGCAGACGCGGGCGCCGCCCCACCGCCATGACCTTCTTCCTGCATCACGACGCGCCTGCGGAGACCGAGTCCGCGACTGGCGTCACTTCCGCGCAATCCCCCGGCTTACAGCCCCACGCCAGACGCCCCGCGCGGCCCACAATATTCCTCGAAGCCCTGCTGGCGACGCGCCTGGAACTGCTGAGCCGCGACCGCGTGTGGCCCGCGCATACCATGGCGCAACGAGAGCGGGTTCTATTGACGCTCTGGGCGCAACGGCCCGAAGACCTTTTCGAGCAGCATGGCACCGCCGACAGCATCGAGCATTGCTTGCACGAGGCGTTTGCCAGCGCCGAAGCGGGCTCGAAAGTGCAGGCCGCGATGGCGTTGAAACGCGCGTACTACCTGGTTTGCTGCACGGTCTCGGCCAGTACATCGGTGCGCGGAGGCGCAAGCGCGGCGCCGGACGGCGATGGCAATGGCAATGGCAATGGCAATGGCAGCGCCAACGGCAGTGGCCGTACCCACGACAAGCGCTGAACGGATGCGCTGCCTCCGGCTTATCCCGCCACCGTACGCAGGGCCTCGTCCCATTCCGCAACGAAGCGCCCGATGCCGAAGCGCTCGCGCGCCAGCCGGCAGCCACGCTCGCCCCATGCGCGCGCCAGCTCCGGATCGTCGAGCAGCTCGCGCATCACGCTGACCAGCACGTCCAGGCGCGTGTCGACGTAGCCGTTGCTGCCGCTCTGGATCACCGTGGCGAGTTCCGCGGTCGCCAGCCCCACCACCGGTACGCCCAGCGTCATGGCCTCCACCACGGCCAGCCCCAGGCTGGTATAGCGGATCGGATTGAAGAAGAAGCGGTAGCGCGCGACAAAGGCGGCCAGTTGCGGATTGGGTATTTCACCGAGCCCTCCCGCCTGCTGCGCCGCCATGCCGACCAGGTCCAGCGGCACCAGCTCCCGCACCTGCGCAAACACGTCCGCGCCCAGCCGGCGGCCCCGGCTCTGCAGGTTGTTGACGACGCTGATGCCGCGCGCCAGCTCGCCGCTGTATTGCACCTGGCTGTCGACGATCACGCCGTGCTCGATCACGCGCCACGGCGTCACGCCGCTGTCCCACATCAGCGCATTGAACGGTGTCACATGGACCAGCAGCACCGATGCATCCTGGACCGGATGCAGCGTATTGGTGGGATGTTCCTGCGGCGGGTCGTGCTCGAGGTAGATTGCCGGCAGCGCGCGCTGCGCGTCGCTCAGCAGTTCCACGCGATCGCGCAGGTAATGGTGCCGGTGCTGGTACAGCACGCAGTCGAACCGCCCTTGCGGCACTCTCTGGTACGGCACCTCGCGCACGTTGTTGCCCCATGCCAGCGCGCCGCCGGCGCCGGCATAGCCGGGCGTGCCGTCGTCGCGCGTCACCAGGTACAGGTCGTGCGGAATCTGCGACAGGTAGTACAGGTAGTTGCCATGGACGTGCCAGGTCAGGATGCGCAGGCGCCTAGGCATGGTCATACTCCCGCGCCGCCAGTTCCAGCGCGGTATCGACCACGCGCTTTACGCTGATGCCGGCGGCGCACGGGTGGCCGGCGACCGGGCATTGCTGGTGCATGCAGGGACGGCACGGCGGATGCTCGGCCAGCACGCGGTGCAGCGAGGCATCGAGCGGCGCCCAGCGCGCGCTGTCGCTGCCGCAGGACACCACCACGCTGGGCGTATCCATGGCCGCGGCGATATGCGAGGCGCCGGTGTCGTTGCACAGCAGCAGGCGCGCATGGCCGATCAGCGCGGCCAGCGTGCCCAGCGAAGTCTGTCCGCACAGGTTGACCACCGGCTTGCCGATGCGCCGCGCGAGCTGATCGATAAGCGCCGCTTCGTCGCGGCTGCCGGTCAGTACCACCTTCCAGTGGCGGCGCAGCGCCCTGCCGGCTTCGGCGAAGCGCTCCAGCGGCCAGCGCCGCGACAGCATGCGCGCGCCGGCGTGGATGCAGACATAGCCGGCCGGGCCGAGCCCATGCTCTTCGGCCAGCAGGCGCCAGCTGGCATGATCGAGCGGGCGCAGCGGGAACTCCAGGTGGGGATCGGCGGCGGGATAGCCCAGCGCCTGCATCAGTGACAGCAGCCGCACGACTTCATTGCCTTGCGGCCACGGTAGCAGCATGCCTTCGCGCGTACTGCGCACGCCCGTGGTATGGGCAGCGTCATGGTCGGCTGCGTCGGGGCAGAATCCTGCCGTGCGGCGCGCACCCAGTCGCCGCACCACCGCATTGCTGAGCGAGCCGCTGCCATGCAGCTGGATCGCCAGGTCGAAGCGCGCCGCGCGCGCGGCCGCGTAGAACGGTGCGGCGGCCGCCTCGGCGTAGGACTGCTCCGGCATGCCGGGCGCACCCGGGAAGACCATCAGCGCATCCACCAGCGCGCCGAAGCGCGAGACGAACTCCTGCGCCCACGGCAGCCCGATCAGCGTGATGTGCGCATCGGGCTCGCCTTCGCGCAGCGCACGCAGCGCCGGCACCGCGCACAGCATGTCGCCCAGCTGTAGCGCGCGGAACACCGCGATGCGGCGCGCCGGCGCATGCGGCTTGCGCCGCGCGGGCATCAGCGGCAGGTTCAAAGGGGAAATGGTTGCGCTTGTCATAGGAACACCACCCGGAATGCCAGTGCGCCGCGCAGGCGCCAGAACAGCGACAGCGGCGGGATCAATACGGAAGTGAGCGCCATCTCGGCCACATGCGCGGGCGTCAGCGCCGCGCCGCGCAGCCGGCGCAGGCAGAACGACACCGTCAGCGCCAGCCACAGCAGGCCGGCGCCGGCGGCAACACGCGGCGCCCCGGCCAGCAACGCCACCGGCGCGGCCAGCAGCGCCAGCACCGCCACGTAGTAATGCCACGGCGGCGTGCGGCGGATGCGCTGCCGGTACAGGCGCGGATGCTTCTTGTACAGCAGCGCGTCGTAATACACCTTGGCCTGCGCGGCGATACTGCTGCCCCATGCCGCCGGCCGCACCGGATGCACGACGACCGCGCGCGGCGCGCGGCCGACCGGGCAGACCTCGTTCATCAGCCGGAACTGCAGGTCCGAGTCCTCGCGCCACGCGCGCGTGAAGCGTTCGTCGAAGCCGCCGATGCGCCGCAGCGCTTCACGCCGCACGAGGCAGTTGGCGGTAACGAACTCCGCCTGCGCCAGTCCGCCGGTATCGCGCTCATGATCGGTCGGCCGCGGCGGCAGCGGCACCTCGACGGCGCCGGCCACGGCGCAGCATTCGGGCTGGCGCGCCAGCGCCGCGCAGCCTTCGCGCAACCAGTGCGGATCCGGCACGGTATCGTCGTCGGTGAATGCGATCACCGCGCTCGCAGCGCGGCGCCAGCCGGCATTGCGCGCCCCGGACGGACCCTGTGTGCCGGACACGGCCACGTAGCGCAGCGCATGCGCGGGATGCCGGGACGCCATCAGCGCCACCAGCCGTTCGATGCGCGCCTCGCAGCCGTCGTCGGCGACGATGATCTCGTACGACTGCGGCGGCAGCCGTTGCGCGCACAGCGCCTGCAGGCAGCGCGCCAGCAGCGCCGGGCGCCGCCAGGTGGGAACCACCACCGAGACCAGCGGCTCAGTCCTGTGCATGGGGTCCTCCCCGGCTGCCCGCCGCGGGCTTTTCCAGCAGGAACGAGCCGATCACCAGGGCATCCAGCGGCGAGGTCCAGAAGCACTCGACCGCATCGCGCGGCGTGCAGACGATGGGCTCGCCGCGCGTATTGAACGAGGTGTTGACCAGCACCGGCACGCCGGTGCGGCGCTCGAACGCGGCCAGCAGGTCGTAGTAGGCGGGATTCTGCTCGCGCCGCACCGTTTGCACGCGCGCGGTGCCGTCGACGTGGCGAACCGCCGGAATGCGCGGCGCCTGTTCCGGGCGCACGTCGTAGATGAACAGCATGAACGGCGCCTCGCCGCGGCCCGGCCTGGCCGCGGTGAACCAGTCGGCGGCGCGCTCCTGCATCACCACCGGCGCCACCGGGCGGAAGTCCTCGCGGTCCTTGATCTCGTTGAGCCGCTGCTGCATGCCGGCGTCGATCGGCGAGGCCAGGATCGAGCGCGCGCCCAGCGCGCGCGGGCCGAATTCCATGCGCCCCTGGAACCAGCCGATGATCTGGTTCTGCGCCAGCAGCTCGGCGGTCTGCGCGGCGATATCGTCAAGCCGGCGGTACGGCAGGTGCGCCCAGTCGAGGAACGCGGCGATCTCGTCGTCGGTATAGGCCGGGCCGAGGTAGGCGTGGTCCATCGACCACTGCCGCGCCGGCCGGCCGCGCTGCAGGAAGTCGACCCACAGCGCCGCGCCCAGCGCGGTGCCGGCATCGCCCGCGGCCGGCTGCACCCAGACTTCGTCAAAGGGGCTGCGGTCGCGCACGCGCGCGTTCATCACGCAGTTCAGCGCGACGCCGCCCGCCATCGACAGGTGGCGCTCGCCGGTCGCTTCGGCCAGCCACGTGGTCATGCCGACCACGGTTTCCTCCAGCACCTCCTGCAGCGAACCCGCGATATCGAGATGCCGGGGCCCGAACGCCTCGCCGCGCTGCCGCGGCGGTCCCAGCAGCGCCGTCAGGTCCGCTTGCGCCACGCGGTAACCGCCTTCTGCATCGCGGCTCACCATGCCGCGGAAGGCATCGAGGCAGGCCGGCTTGCCGTACGAGGCCAGCGCCATCACCTTGTACTCGTCCGACGAATGCAGGAAGCCGAGGTGCCTGGTCACCCGCTCGTACAGCAGTCCGAGCGAGTCGGGCAGGTCGATCTGCTTGATGCGGCGGTATTCCTTGCCGTCGAACACGCCGTAGCTGGTAGTGGCGCGCTCGCCGCGTCCGTCCATGGTCAGCACCGCGCAGCGCGTGAACGGCGCCGCGAGGAAGGCGCTGGCCTCGTGCGCCATGTGGTGCTCGACGAAATGCCAGCGGAACGGGCCGTCATGGGTAACGCCGCGGAAGCGCGCGGCCAGGTGGTGCGGCGCGCCGCTGGCCAGCTGGCGCGGCGCGTTGACCACGTACGTCAGGAACAGCGGGTCCCATGGCGATGCGTTGCCGGCGGGTGCGCCCTGCTTCGATGGCTCCAGCGGCAGCGTCACGGTGGCATCGTGCGTGCGCGCGCCCGGCATCAGCGCTGGGTCGAACGAGTAGGCCACGTGGTCGACGTCGCGCAGCGTGATGCCGGCTTCGGCCAGGCAATAGTCGATCGCGTGGAACGGCAGCTCCCACGCGGTGAACGGCACCGGGCGCTTGCCATGCTTGATGTGGGTGAAGCGCTCGTCTTCCGCGGCGGCGATCACCGCGCCGTCGTGCACGAGGCAGGCGGCGGAGTCATGGTACGCGGCGTTAATGCCAAGGGTGAACATGGGCAACCTCGTCGGGGCTCGGTGGATCGGCAGCCGGCACGGCCGGGGCGGCGCGTGCCGCGCCAAGGGCGGAAATGGCGGCGGGGACAAAGGGGGCAGCCGGGACAAAGCCCGCCGCCGGTTCGGTCAATGGAGCATCGGCGCCAGGCCACGGCAGCGGCTGCGCCGGCGGCGCGTCCGCATCGCCGGTAAGCAGCGCCAGCGCGGCCTGCACGGCGTGTGCGGCCGGCACGTCCTCCAGGCAGCGATGGTGGCCCTGCGGGCAGGTGCTCTTGTAGCAGTAGCGGCACGGCACGTCGGCGAACAAGGTGCGGTGCGGCACCTGCCACGGCGTGTGCTGCGGGTTGGTCAGCGCGTACAGGTCGACCACCGGCGTGCCAAGCGCGGCGGCAAGATGGACCGGACCAGTGTTGTTCGACACCAGCAGGTCGGCTGCCTCCAGCAGCGCGCCCATCTCGCCCAGCGTCAGCGCGCCCGCCAGCGGCACCACGCGCGCATGGTGTGCACCGGCGCAGACCGCCTGCACGATTTCGCGCTCGCTGTCGGCGCCGGTCACCAGCACGTGCGCGCCGGCCTGCGTGGCGAGCGCGTGCGCGACCTCGGCAAAGCGCGCCGCAGGCCAGCGGCGCGAGGCCGCGCTGGCGCCCGGATGCACCACCACCTGCGGGCCGCTGCGGCCGCGGCGCCAGCCCGCGATGCGGGCGGCGAGCGCGGCACGGTCGGCCGCCAGCACGCGGAAGCGCAGCCGGGTATCGCGCGCGCTGGCGCCAACCTGAGCGACCAGGTCGAGCTGCCGCCGGGTCTCGTGGCGCGGGCGCTGGCCGGGCTGCATCGCAGGCTCGCGCTCGGGCACCCAGTCGGTCAGCAATGCATAGGGATTCTCGCGGCAGCAGGCGAGCCGCAGCGGGATGCCCGCCAGCGCGCACAGCATCGCGGCCGGCAACGGGCTCTGGCTGTAGACCGTGAAGATCACCGCGGCATCGAAGCGGTAGCGCGCCAGCCAGCGCGCGCAGCGCAGCATCGCAGGACCGGGCGCGACTGGCGCAGCTTCATCGTGGCGCGCCCACGGCGCATCCCACGCCAGCACGCGCCTGACCATCGGCAAATGCGGTGCGAGCGAGGCGGCGGCATTCGAGGTCAGCAGCGTCAGCCGGCGGCCGGGCATCGACTCGGCCAGCGCCTGCATCGCGGGCGTGCTCATCAGCACGTCGCCCATGTTGTCGAGCCGTACGCATAGTACCTGCCGCGCCGTCTGCCAGGTCGTCATGGCGCCACCGTTTGCATGGCGGGGACGGTGCCGCAGGCGCGCATGCGGGCGGCCACGATGCGCGCGGCAGCGTCGAGCGTGGGCACCACATAGTGCGCCTGGCGCGCTGGCGAAAGCTGCCACTCGGTCTCGTTGCCGCAATCGACCAGCACGGTGCCGCAGCCGGCACGACGCCCGGCTTCGACATCGTTGAGGATGTCACCGACCATCCAGGACCGGCCCAGCGCGAAACGCAGCGCACTGGCGGCCTGCACCAGCAAGCCCGGCATCGGCTTGCGGCAAAGGCAGGCGCGCGTGTAGGCGGGGACCGTGCCCTGGGGGTGGTGCGGGCAGTAATAGAAGCCCGCGAGCGTGGCGCCGTGTTCGGCGAACATCGCCGCCAGCCGCTCGCGCACCGGCACGAGGTCGGCCTCGGCGTGATAGCCGTGCGCGACGCCCGGCTGGTTGGTCACCACCACCAGCGGCACGCCGAGGCTGCCCAGGTCGCGCAGAGCCGCCGCGGCGCCGCGCGCGAGCCACATCCGGCCGGGATCGACGTTGTACGGCACGTCGTCGAGCAGCGTGCCGTCCTTGTCGAGCAGCACCGCGCCAGGCAATACGCACGCGTTTTGAACCGGGTCGCTCATGGCCAGGAGGTTTCCTTCATCGGCAGCACCATGACCTCGGGGATCACGGTCTCATCCGGCTGCGTCAGCACGAAGCGCACGGCGTTGGCCACGTTGGCGGGATCCTGCAGGTTGCCCTGGTCGATGTCGGGGAAACGGTCGAGCAGGAACGGCGTGCGCATGCCGCCGGCGACGATCGCCGATACCTTGATGCCATGCGGGCGCAGCTCCGCATGCAGCGCATGCGAGAAGCCGAGCAGCCCCCACTTGGTGGCGTGATAGGCCGACGCATTGGGCCAGGCGCGCTTGGATGCGGTCGACGCGATATTGACGATGTGCCCGCCGCCCTGCGCCTTCATCAGCGGCACGGCCGCATGCGACATCAGGTAGGGACCGTACAGATTGACCATCAGCACCTTGCGCCAGGTCTCGGCATCGACTTCCTCGACCGGCAGCGTGACGTCGATGGCCGCGTTGTTGACAATGCCGTCGAGCCGCTGCACCCGTTCGCGCACGGCATCGAAGGCGGCACGCACCGAACCCGGCTCCGCCACATCGAGTCGCAGCGGCCACGCCTGGCCGCCGGCTTCGGTCAAGGTCTCGGCGCTGTCGCGGGCCAGCTTGTCGTCGATATCGGCAACGATCACGCCCGCACCGGCCTGGACCAGCGTGCGGCACACGGCGGCCCCAAGGCCACGTCCGCCGCCGGTCACGAGGTAATGACGGTCCTGCAGCGGCAGCGCCGCCGCGGTGTTTGGATCGGGACGTTGCGAAGGTTGCGGAGTCTGCATGGTGAATCCTCGTGCAAAGGTGAGCGGTTGCCGCGGCGCTCATGGCGTCCGCAGATTCGGACAGCCGGAATCGGACAGCGGGTCGGACAGCCGGTCGGCCCGGCCGGGAATCACGCCGCAGCGAAATATGTGCCAAGCCCCGGCCTGCGCGCGATGGCAGCACTCCTGCGCGACCCCACGCAACAGCGCCGCCACGCAGCCAGCGAAGGCTTCGTCGTACCAGGCATTGGCACCGCTTACCGCGACCACGATGCCGTCGAACACGGCCGCGCCGCCGAGCAGCGTGTCGTCGCTGCGCAACCGGTGCGGTGCGCAGTGGACCACCGCGGCGCTGGCCATGCCGGTGCGCCACGACAGGCTGGCCTTGGCGCGCGCGTACAGGCTGTAGTCCGCATCCCACGCCTCGCGCGAAGGCAGCGAATGCTCGTACAGGATGGCTTCCTCGAAGGTGCAGTCGCCGGGTTGCAGCGTCGGATCCATCACGACTACGTGCATGCATCCGCTCTCGCCGACGGCCTTGTCGCGCAGCGATGCCTCCAGCATCGGCAGCGCCAGTTCGACGGCTCGCCTCGCCGCGGCGCGATCGCTGAAGCGGCTGGCGCCGGCATGCGAGGCGCGCGGGGAAGGCTCGGCACCAGGACGTGCGTTGTCGCTCGGATTCATGGGCAGCTCCATGGTGGGTGGCATGTTTTGCGCCTTCGACGCTGCAAGCATCGCGCCCGATCCGGTATGCGCCCGGGCGTGTTGCAAGCGTTCCAAGGCTCATGCCTGAATGGAAAAACTCGTAAGCGCAAATTACAACCGGCGGCGTAAGAATGACTCAATGCGGTAGCAATGCCGCAAGGCGCCTGCTTCGATACGCACAAAGCGATCTGTGATCGAGAAGCGCCGAGAATCGCTATAACGCTTCTCGGTCGGTTCCCTTCCGTCCGTCCTTTTCAACGCCTTTCGCAGTCGCGCGATCACGCCAGCGCACTGGCACGCTAGCTGCTGAGGCCAGCCCCTGTCCGAGTCGCCCGAATCCGCGGGCGGAGCGGCAACCAGGGAGACCGCCATGCGCAAGATCGCGCTTATCAGTGAACACGCTTCGCCGCTGGCCAGTGTCGGCAGCACCGATTGCGGCGGCCAGAATATCTACGTGGCACACCTGGCGCGCCAGCTTGGCACGCGCGGCTACCTGGTCGACGTGTTCACCCGCCGCGACAAGGCGCTGCTGCCCGAGGTGGTCGCCTTTGCGCCCAATGTACACGTGATCCACGTGCCCGCCGGACCACCGGTGCAGGTGCCCAAGGAGCGATTGCTGCCCTACATGGACGCCTTCGGCGAGTTCCTGGTGGAGTTCATCCGGCACGATCCGGTGGGGTACGACGTGCTGCACGCGAACTTCTTCATGTCGGGGCTGGCCGCGCTGCAGGCACGCCGGGCGCTGGGCATTCCGCTGGTGATGACCTTCCATGCGCTGGGCAAGGTGCGGCGCCTGCACCAGGGCAGCACCGACGGCTTTCCCGATGCGCGCTTCGACATCGAAGACACGCTGGTGCGCGTGTCCGACTGCGTGGTGGCGGAATGTCCGCAGGACCTGGACGACCTGGTCAGCCTGTACGGCGCCGATCCCGGCCGCATCAGCACGGTGCCATGCGGGTTCGACGGCGCCGAGTTTGCCCCGGTAGCGCGACACGCGGCGCGGCGCGAGCTGGGCTGGCAGCGCGATGCCTTCAGCGTGCTGCAGCTGGGCCGGCTGGTGCCGCGCAAGGGCATCGACAACGTCATCCGCGCGCTCGGCTGCCTGCGCCGCGACCACGGCATGCGCGCCGCGCTGTACGTGGTGGGCGGCAATGCCGAGCAGCCCAGCGTGCAGGCCACGCCCGAAATCGGCCGGCTGCAGGGCGTGGCCAAGGAAGAAGGCGTGGCCGACAGCGTGGTGTTCGTCGGCCGGCGCGGACGCGACACACTGCGCCTGTTCTACAGCGCCGCCGACGTGTTCGTCACCACGCCCTGGTACGAGCCCTTCGGCATCACGCCGGTCGAGGCGATGGCCTGCGGCGCGCCGGTGATCGGCGCCGACGTGGGCGGCATCCGTTCCACCGTGGTCGACGGGCAGACCGGCTACCTGGTGCCGCCGAAGGCGCCGGCCGCGCTGGCGGCGCGGCTGGCGACGCTGGCCACGGACCCCGCGCATGCGCGCCAGCTCGGCGAAGCGGGACGGCGCCGCGCACAGCGCCATTTCACCTGGGCCGGCGTGGCGCAGCAGATGGAAGCCGTGTATGCCGGCGTGTGCGCCGGCGCGTGCCCCATCACGGCCGGCGCGCGCCGGGCCGCGGCGTGATCCCGGCCGAAGGAGAACAGAGATGAAGGAAAGCGACCGCAAGCGAATCCTGATCACGGGCGGCGCGGGGTTCCTTGGCTCGCACCTGTGCGAACGGCTGGTGCGGGCCGGGGAGGACGTGCTGTGCGTTGACAACTTCTATACCGGCACCAAGGAGAACATCGCGCACCTGCTCGGCAGGCCGAACTTCGAGCTGCTGCGCCACGACATTACCTTTCCGCTGTACGTCGAGGTGGACGAGATCTACAACCTCGCCTGCCCGGCCTCGCCCGTGCACTACCAGCACGACCCGGTGCAGACCACCAAGACCAGCGTCAACGGCGCGATCAACATGCTGGGGCTGGCCAAGCGGCTCAAGGCGCGCATCCTGCAGGCATCGACCAGCGAAGTCTACGGCGATCCCGAGATGCATCCGCAGCAGGAGGCATACTGGGGCCACGTCAATCCCGTCGGCATCCGTTCCTGCTATGACGAGGGCAAGCGCTGCGCCGAGACGCTGTTCATGGATTACCACCGGCAGCACCGGCTCGATGTCCGGATCGCGCGAATTTTCAACACGTATGGGCCGCGCATGCATCCCGCGGACGGCCGCGTCGTGTCCAACTTCATCACCCAAGCGTTGGCCGGAGCGCCCCTGACCGTCTATGGCGACGGCGCGCAGACGCGCGCCTTCTGCTATGTCGACGACCTGGTGGACGCGCTGGTGCTGCTGATGGAAGCACCCGCTTCCGGCATGCCGGTCAATCTCGGCAATCCGCGCGAGACGACTATGCTGGAGATTGCGCAGGAAGTGCTGCGCGCCACCGGCTCGCATTCGCCGGTCGAGATGCGCCCCCTGCCCGCCGACGACCCGCACCAGCGCTGCCCCGACATCTCGCTGGCGCAAAGCCTGCTGGGCTGGGCGCCGCGCACGTCGCTTGAAGACGGCCTGCGCCACACGGTCGATTACTTCGCGGCGCGGCTGGCGGCACAGGCGCATGCGCAGGGCGCGCCGGGCAACGTGGTGCCGGTATCCGCCACGGCACGAGAAGTCCGCGCCGTGGTGCTTAACAAATAGCGCGCGACACGAACCTGCCAGTGGCGATGGCAAGGGTGATTCGATGGTGACTGACATAGCCGGCCCGGTGACGGTGATTGCACCGCACCTGGACGATGCGGTGTTCAGCTGCGGCGGCCTGATCGCCGCGGCACGGGGCGCGCGCGTGGTGACGGTCTTCGCCGGCGTCCCGCCCGCCGATGTGCCGGCACCGGACTGGGACCGCGCCGCGGGCTTCGACAGCGCCGAGCAGGCAGTGCGCGCGCGCCGGCGCGAGGACAACCGCGCCCTTGGCATGCTGGGCGCGCAGCCGGTCTGGCTCGATTTCTGGGACAGCCAGTATGGCCGCCGTCATACGCCGCGCGAGATCGCGGACAGCCTGCAGCCCGTGCTGCTGGCGCAGACCGACGGCATGGTGGTTGCGCCGCTCGGCCTGTTCCATTCCGACCACGTGCTGGCGCATGAAGCCTGCCGCCTGCTGATGCAGGCGGCGCAGGTGCGCGCCGCGGCGTGGGCCGCGCTGCTGGTGCCATCGCGAGGGCAGGCGGCATCGGCGCTGCCGGTGCAGTGGCTGTACTACGAGGACGTGATCTACCGCCGGTTGCCCGGGGTGCTGCAGCAACGGCTGGCCGAATGCCTGGGCGCGGGACTGCAAGCGACCCCGGTCAACCTGCCGGTCAGCCAGTACCTCGCGCAGAAGAGCTACGCAGTCAATGCCTACCAGAGCCAGGTGCAGATGTTCGGCGAAGAACAGCTGTGCGACCTGTGCGCGCCTGAGCGCTACTGGTCGCTGTCCGCCGGCGAGTCTGCGCAACGCTGATTCCCCTTCGCGATACCGATAGCGATAGCGATGCCTGCCGACCAAGCCTTGCATGCCGCGCCGCCGGGCGCCTCGCTCGACATCAGCGTGGTGGTGCTGACGCACAACCGGCGCGACACCGTGCGGCACGCCCTGCGCCAGCTCAGCGCGCTGCCGGAGCGCCCGCCCCTCGTGGTGGTCGACAACGCCTCCGACGACGGCACCAGCGCGATGGTCCGTAACGAGTTCCCGCATGCCACGCTGCTGCGCTGCCGGCGCAACCTCGGCGCCGCGGGGCGCAACCTCGGCGCAAACTGGGCGCGCACGCGCTATGTCGCCTTCTGCGACGACGATTGCTGGTGGACGCCGGGCTCGCTCGCCACCGCCTGTGCCATGTTCCGCGACCATCCGCGCGTGGCCGCGCTGACCGCACGCATCCTCGTCGGCGAATGCGCACGCGAGGATCCCGCCTGCGCGCGCATGGCCGACAGCCCGCTGCCGTCGGCCATGCTGCCTGGGCGCGCCATCCTCGGCCTGATGGCTGGCGCCACCGCGTTCCGCACCGAAGCATTCCGCCAGGCCGGCGGCTATCATCCGCGCTTCTTTATCGGCGGCGAAGAAACCTTGCTGGCGCTGGACCTCGCGGCGAGCGGCTGGCACCTGGTCTACGCGCCGCAACTGGTGGTGCACCACCATCCCAGCCCGCTGCGCGACGGCGGCCGGCGCCGCTCGCTGCTGGCGCGCAATGCGGTGTGGGCGGCCTGGCTGCGGCTGCCGTGGCGCATGGCGCTGGAGGAAACGGCGGCTGAGTTGCCGGGCCTGCTGCGTTCGCAGGGGTGGCGCGGCATTGCGGAGGTGCTGAAGGGGATGGCGTGGGTGATGCGCGAGCGGCGGGTGATACCGCGGGAATTGGCCGCGTTGAGGCGGGATTTGCGGGGGCGGTGAAAGCCCTCATCCAGGCTCCTGCTCCGCCCGCGTCGCCAGTGACCTCAGCGCCGCCACCAGCTCGCCGATCCGCACCGGCTTTGACAGATGCAGCTGGAACCCCGCCATCATCGCGCGCATGCGGTCCTGCGGCTCGGCGTGTCCCGATAGCGCGATGGCCGTCATGCGCCGCCCCAGCGGCACCTGCATCTGCGCTTCCAGCCGGCGCACGCGGCGCAGCACGGTGTAGCCGTCTTCCTCGCCGAGCGCCAGGTCGCACAGCAGCACCTGCGGCCACTCGGCCTGCGGCGTCGCCGCCAGCAACCCGATCACTTCGTCGCCGCGCTCCTGCGCGATCGCATGCGCGCCGTAGTCTTCAAGCGCGGCGCTCAGCACCTCGCGCGTGGTTTCGTCGTCGTCCAGCAGCAGCACGCGCATGCCCTTGAGCGCTTGCGTGTCGGGCACTTCGAGCGCCTCGGGCGTGCCGGGCGCCGGGGCGCGCCGCGGCTCCGGCTCCTGCACCGCGCGCATCGGCATCAGCAACTGGCACGCATGAGCGCCGGGATCGGCGGTCAGCGTCACGCCGTGCTCGCCCAGCCATTCGCGCAGTCCCTCCACGTCTTCCAGCGGCCCCTGCTGCGGCGACGCCGACACGCGCAGCCCGGCCTGCCCGTCGTGCCGTTCCAGACGCAGCTCCAGCCGCCCGCCCGGTTCCGTGGTGGCAATCATCTGCTGGCAGAGTTCCCAGATGGCCTTCTGCAGCACGCCGGGATCGCCGGTCACGCGCAGCTCGGCTTCGCTCTGCACCGTGAACAGGTTGACGTGGCGCTCGGCGATGGTCTCACGCAGGCCATCGACCACGCTGGCCACCAGCGTCTCCAGCCGCACCGGCTGCAGCGCCAGGCGCCGCTCGGCGCGCTCCAGTTCGCGCTGCTGCTGCTGCAGCTGCCACATCTGCGTGTAGATGCCGCCGCGCGCCAGCAGCGTGGCGTGCGAGCCCTGCTCGACGATGCGGCCGTGCTCCATCACCAGGATCTGGTCGGCATCGACGATGGTGGAAAGCCGGTGCGCGATGATCAGCGCGGTGCGGCCGCGCGCCACCGCCGACAGCTCCTGCTGGATCGCGCGCTCCGAGCGCGTGTCCAGCGCCGAGGTGGCCTCGTCGAACACCACCAGTGGCGGGCGCTTGAGCATCGCGCGCGCGATCGCCACGCGCTGCCGCTCGCCCCCGGACAGGCGCACGCCGCGCTCGCCGACCTGGGTTTCGTAGCCGTCGGGCAGGCGATCGATAAAGGCATCGAGCTGCGCCGCGCGCGCCGCCGCGACGATATCGGCGCGGGTCGCGCCTTCGCGGCCGTAGCCGATGTTGTAGGCGATGGTGTCGTTGAACAGGATGGTGTCCTGCGGCACGATGCCGATCATCTCGCGCAGGCTGCGCTGCGTCACCAGCCGCAGGTCCTGCCCGTCGATGCCGATGCTGCCGCTATCGGGCTGGTACAGGCGGAACAGCAGCCGCGCCAGCGTCGACTTGCCCGAGCCGCTGCCGCCGACCACCGCCACGGTCTGCCCCGCCTGCGCGCGGAAGCTGACCTCCCACAGGGTCTGGTGGCTGGGGTCGTAGCTGAAGTTGACGCGGTCGAACACGATCTCGCCGCGCGTCACGCGCAGCGGCCGCGCCCCCGGCGCGTCGTCGTCCTCGCCGGGCCTGCCGCGCGCGTCGAGCAACGCGAACAGGCGCTCGACGTTGGTCATGGCGTCGTTCGACTCGCGGAAGATAAAACCCAGCGTATTGAGCGGCAGCACCACCTGGATGATGTAGGCATTGATCAGCACCAGGTCGCCCACCGACAGCGAACCCTGGATCACGCGCTGCGTGGCCAGCAGCATCACCGCCGCCACGCCGAGCGCAATGCATACGCTCTGGCCGATATGCAGCGTCGACAGCGCGTACTGGTTCTCGACGCTGATGCCGACCCAGCGCCGCAATATGTCGGACAGCCGCCGTGTCTCGAACGACTCGCGCGCGAAGAACTTGACCGTGTCGTAGTTGAGCAGGCTGTCGACCACCTTGCTGTTGGTGGTGGCCTCCACCGCATTGACCTTGCGCTGCACGCGCATGCGCCGCTGCGTGTAGTACCAGGTAAAGGCCGAGTACAGCACGAACACGCCCAGGATGATCGCGGCGAACGCGCCGCCATAGGCGCCGATCATGATGGCCAGCACGGAGACGATTTCCATCAGCGTCGGCACGATGGTGAAGACTGCCACGCCCAGCAGGAAGCCGATCGCCGCTGTGCCCTTCTCCAGGTCGCGGATCACGCTGCCGGTGGCGCGCCTGGCATGGAAGCGCGCGCCCAGCGCGTGCAGGTGCGCGAAGGTGCGCTCCATGAACGCTGCCACTGTGCTTTGCGTGACATAGGCGAAGACCACGTCGCGCAGTTCGCTGAAGGCATTGCCCATCAGCCGCAGGATCGCGTAGGCCAGCACCAGGAACACGGGCATGGCCACCAGCCCGAGCCGCGCCGCATCGGTGCCGGCCGCGGCCGGCGCGACTTCGTCGACCACGAGCTTGAGCAGCAGCGGCACCGCCACCGCGCAGGCCTTGGCCAGCAGCAACAGCGATACCGCCACCACCACGCGCAGGCGGAAACGCCATATCGCGCGGAACAGTTCGGCGGCAATGCGGCGGCGGGACGGGGGCGCGATCGGTTGCTGGGGCATGCGTGCTGGGAATCGGCGTTCAGGTCAACGGAGGAAGCGGCGGGACCGGCCGCCTCCGAGGTGTTGGGGCGAGGCAAATTCCGTACCGGTGCGTAGCGCCCGCGGCGCATGGCGCGGAACCTGCTGCGCACCGGCTAGCGGCGCCATGCGTCCCACTGCCAGACATCGATGATGCCCGAGCGCAAGAAGCCACCAGTCAGCCGTGCCGAACTGAACGAATGCCGGCGTTGCCCGCTATGGCGCAATGCCACTCAAGGCGTGCCCGGTGCCGGCGCGGCGCACGCGCGCATCATGCTGGTGGGCGAGCAGCCCGGCTCGCAGGAAGACCTGCAGGGCTCGCCGTTCGTGGGTCCCGCGGGACAGCTGCTGGACGATGCGCTGGGGCGTGCCGGACTGGACCGCGACAAGCTGTTCATGACCAATGCGGTCAAGCATTTCAAGTTCGAATTGCGCGGCAAGCGGCGGCTGCACAAGTCGCCGGGCCAGCTGGAGATCGAAGCGTGCCACCTGTGGCTCGAGCGCGAGCTCAAGCAGGTGGATCCGCGGATCATCGTCGCGCTGGGCGCCACCGCCGCGCGCGCGGTGCTGGGCCGCAAGAGTGTGACGCTGGGCACGATGATGGACACGCCGGTCGAGCACGAGGGCCGGCTCGTCATCGCCACCTATCATCCGTCGTTTGCGCTGCGCCAGCGTTCCGACGACGCGCGCGCGGCCGCATTCGATCGCATCGTGCGCAGCCTGCAAGCAGCCGCGCGGCTGGCGCGCGGCGAAGGCTAGGCGGCCTCAGGAACGGTTCACCGTGGGCGGCGCATCGGGATCGCGGCTGCCCGGGTCGAGCAGGTCGCGCTTGCCGACGCCGGGCGGGAATTCGCCGCGGCCGGGCTTCTCTTCGCTGCGCGGCGCGCGTGGGCTCGAGGATGGGTCCGCGGCCTTATCCTTTCGATGCGAAGCCGCATGCTCCCAGTCCGCAGCGGCGCGTTCGCGCGCACGCTGGTTTTCCGCCGCGTTCTCCCGCAGTTCGCGGTCATCCAGCCCCTGCCGCTTGTCGAGCGAGGGGTTGCCCGACGTGTCGTGCTTGCTTTGCTTCATGGCGCCTCCTGAGCATCAGGCCGCGGCGCGGCCACTCCAGCATGGCGCGCAACTTTCATTCCACGGCGGCACTGCTGCAGCGGGCCGGACACATGCATGCGCCGCGGCACCGCACGCCGCGGGTGACGCCTGTAAGAAGCGCCAGTGCTTGTAGAAAGTGCGATGCAGCGGGTGGCCACAGCGACACGGGCCGTCGTCGTATCCGTGGCCCGGCAAATGCTTTGCACAACAACAGCAGGACAACATCACGCCAGGAGAAACCAATGCGCATCCGCCTTGCGTCCGCTGTGACATCCACTTCCCGCTTTGCCGCGGCCGCCGCGCTGCTGTCGCTGCTGGCCGGCGGCGCGCTGGCCCAGAAGACAGACAGCACCGGTGTGCGCACCGACAAAGGGCCCATCGGCAGCCAGACCATTCCGCCGCCGGGCGCCGCGGTGGCGCCATCCAGCACGCCGGGTGCCACGCCGACCAATCCAGGCGGGCTCGCGCGCGAGCTGGGCGACGTGCCGAAGGAACCGCATACGGCTGGCGGCCTGCCCGGCCGCGACAAGCCCAAGCCGGCATCGGAAAGCGCCGGCAAGGCCGACCGCGATGGCTTGCACGGCAAGCCGCGCACCGGCAGCGGCGGCGCCAGCATCGACCAGACCCGCGTGCCCGATTCCAAGGGACGCTGACATCGATTCGAACTCGCGGCGGCCTTTTCCGCAGACATCACGACGGCGGGCTGATGGCGTAGAACGGACAACCCAGACAGGATTGAGGAGGCCATCATGATACGACCGGTCCATAAGATGATCCTGGCGGCGATGGCGCTGCTGCTTGCCACCGCCACCTATGCGGCGCCGTTGTCGGACAAGCCAGGCACCGCGATGGCGCCGAACAAGGACGCACTGTTCCTGCGCGACGCGGCCGAGGCCAGCGCGCTGGAAATCGCCGCCAGCAAGCTGGCGCAGACCCGCGCTGGCGGCGAACAGGTCAAGGCCTTCGCCGCGCAGATGATCCGCGACCATCAGGCCGCGGACGAGAAGATGCTGCAGCTGGCGAGGAAACTCGGCATACAGCTGCCGGCGTCGCCTCCCGAGCTAAAGAAGCAGCAACTGGAAGACCTCGGCAAGCTCAGCGGCGGCGCGTTCGATAGCGCCTACGCCCGGCAGTTCGGCGTCGAGGCCCACCAAGAGGCGGTGGCACTGTTCCGCAAGGCGGCCGACGATGCCAAGGACGACAGCGTCAAGGCATTCGCGCGGCAGACGCTGCCGACGCTGAACCACCACCTCGAGATGGCGCGGCAGCTGGCATCGCAGGCGAAGCAGTGAGCGGCGAAACACACGCGGCAATCCAACGCCAAACAAAAAGCCCCGGAATTTCCGGGGCTTTTTGCTGCTGCAAGGATGACCGGGGCTCAGGCGAAGTTCTTGCCGGCGAAGTCCCAGTTCACGACGTTCCAGAATGCCTCGACGTACTTCGGACGGGCATTGCGGTAGTCGATGTAGTAGGCGTGTTCCCACACGTCGCAGGTCAGCAGCGGCTTGGCATCGGTGGTCAGCGGCGTCGCGGCGTTGGAGGTGGACACCAGGTCCAGCGAGCCGTCGGCCTTCTTCACCAGCCAGGCCCAGCCCGAACCGAAGGTGCCGACGGCAACCTTGGTGAATTCTTCCTTGAACTTGTCGAACGAGCCCCACTTGGCGTTGATGGCATCAGCCAGCGCGCCGGTCGGCTGGCCGCCGCCGTTGGGCTTCAGCGAATCCCAGTAGAAGGTGTGGTTCCACACCTGGGCAGCGTTGTTGAAGATGCCGCCCGACGACTTCTTGACGATCTCTTCCAGGGTCGCGTTCTCGAACTCGGTGCCCTTGATGAGGTTGTTCAGGTTGGTGACGTAGGTCTGGTGGTGCTTGTCATGATGGAACTCCAGCGTCTCCTTGGAGATGTGCGGAGCCAGGGCATCATGCGCGTACGGAAGCGGGGGGAGCTTGTGTTCCATTGTTCTGTCTCTGTGGGTTGGGGTTGTAGGGTCCGGAATTGCCGATTGTAGGGGACTTGGAATACCCGCGCAAACCGCAGGCCTATGCCCCTGCTTCGATGTTAGTTTGTCTGGCGGCGGGTTTCCGGGGCGATTGAGAAAGGCGCCGGTTTGCTCCCGTCTCCCGCTGAGGGGAGAGGGAGAACACCTTGCCTGGGCAAGCTCGGGCCGCTCGGGAGCACCCAAGACCACGCTTTTCTTCGTGCCTCAGAAATCGCCCAGCTTCGCCTGCACGCCGGCAATCGACAGGTCGGCCACGCCCTCGGCCAGATGCGCCTCGACCACGCTGCCCGGGCGGATCTCGGTGGGCGAGCGCAGCGCACGGCCGCGCTGGTCGAGCAGCACCGCGTAGCCGCGCTCGAGCGTGCGCTGCGGTGCCAGCAGCTCCAGCGCACCGGCGGCGCGCGCCAGGCGCTGTCCGGCGCGCTCGTGGCCGCGAGTGGCGGCGGCCTGCAGCCGCTGCCATAGCCGTGCCAGGTCCGCTTGTGCCGCGGCGGTGTCGGGGCGGCATGCGCTCCAGCGCATCGCCAGCACCTGCTGGCGATGCCGCTGCGACACCACGGTGTCGCGCAATGCCGACCGCAAGTGTCGGGCCAGATTGTCGACGCGCGCGCGGCGTTCCTGCAGCTGCGCCTGCGGGCTGCGCACGCGCCGCGCCAGCCAGTCCAGGTGCTGGGCGCGCAGGTCAAGCGCGCGGCGCATCGCCTGCGCCAGCGCGTCGCGGCCGCGCAGGGTCTGCGCCAGCAGGTGCGAGCGGTCGGGGCTGACCAGCTCGGCCGCGCCGGTCGGCGTGGGCGCGCGCACGTCGGCGACGAAATCGGCAATGGTGAAGTCGGTCTCGTGGCCGACGCCGGAAATCAGCGGCAGTGCGCAACGCGCGATCGCATGCGCCACCACCTCTTCATTGAACGACCACAGGTCTTCGATGCTGCCCCCGCCGCGGCACAGGATCAGCACGTCGCAGTCGCGGCGCGCATCGGCCAGGTCGATCGCGTCGGCGATCTTCTGGGCCGCCCCGGCCCCCTGCACCGGTACCGGATAGACCACCACCGGCACATGCGGCGCGCGCCGGCGCAGCGTGGTCAGCACATCGCGCAAGGCGGCTGCCTGCAGCGAAGTGATGACGCCGATGGTGCGCGGGTGCGATGGCACCGCCCGCTTGCGCTCCGGTGCGAACAGGCCGGCCTGCGCCAGCTTTTCCTTCAGCCGCAGGAAGGCTTCGTAAAGGTTGCCCAGGCCGGCGCGGCGCATCGCCTCCACGCCGAGCTGCAGTTCGCCGCGCGCCTCGTACATCGTGACCACGGCGCGCACCTCGACCGCCTCGCCCTCGCGCGGCTGGAAGTCGACATGCTGGTTGCGGCCGCGGAACATCACGCAGCGGATCTGGGCACGCGCATCCTTGAGCGAGAAATACCAGTGGCCGCTGGCCGCGCGGGTGAAGTTGGAGATTTCTCCGCGTACCCAGGCCAGCGGGAAGCTGCGCTCCAGCAATCGGGCGATAGTGTGGTTTAGCTCACCGACAGGAATGACTTCGCGGCCACCGCGGGGGCTGGTGGAGGAAGCGTCACGCGAAAAGCTGGTCAGGTCGGGCATGGCGCACGCCGGTCAAGCGGCGTTGATGGGACATGTCCACAGCATAACTGGTCTGTCAAGGGGGTAGCAGTGATGGGCCGATGCTGCCCGGCGAGCCGCATCACTTCGTACAACTCTTTGATTTTTATGAGATTTATGATTGAAATAAAAATTAGGCAATATAACCAATTCTCTTTTGCATCAACCACTTAGCGGGCGCCAATGGGGCTTGTTCACAAAGTTATCCACAGGATCTCTGGATAAAACGCGCCGTTTACCCGACTTTTTCGCTGATTATTACCTCAAGCGTGGCCGGCATCACGCTGCGGGGCGGCGTAGGCGGCATGTCAAGCCATGCGCCCGCACTGCACCATGTGGAACGTCGAATAGCGAGGCGCCGCCTATTTTTTAGGCAGCGAGCAACGCCCCTCATGAAATCAATGGGTTAGCCCACCTCTCCAGACTTTATCCACAGGCCATCCACAATTCTCTCCCTGCCGGGTGTGGAAAAGCTCGGGTATACCCATGCATCGCACCATCGGGCGGTCGTGCAGCACGTCAGGAAGCATTTGCCTATTTTTTAAGCAATCACATGCCATGCTTTTAAAATCAAGGACTTAGATGGATTCTCCGACACCTGTCCACAACCGCTCCACAATACTGTCCCGCAATGGTGTGGATGACCGCGTCACATCGTGCGCGATCGCACCGACAAGGGTATGCAGCAGCTGCAAACCCGCCTTTCTCCGGTGTGCGGCAAGCGTCGCGAGCGCCCGGGACGGATCTGCTTAATTTTTAAGCAGATCCACGCTTCCTTTTGCGAATCAAGCACTTGCATCGCTTGTTCGGCGGCTTTCCACAATCGATCCACAATTCTGTCCCTGCGCCCTGTGGAAAGTCGCCGCCAACATCGGCCGGCACCGATGCGCGCCCGAGACAGCCGGCCCGGCCGTCGCTTGCCGCGCGGCAGGCCGCGGGGTAGAGTTGCGCCTGATTTTTCAGAGCAATGCCGGAGTGCGCTGCCTGCTGACGCGCCTCAAGGCATGCCGACCAGCTGGTTGGGGTTTCTTTATTGGGTTGTCGATCCCGGGGGTCCAATTGTTTTCCATCATTCAAGCGGCCGGCTGGCCGATCTGGCCGCTGTTGCTGGCCTCGGTCCTCGCGCTGGCGCTGGTCGTCGAACGCTTCCTGTCGCTCAAGCGCAGCAAGGTGCTGCCGCCGCGGCTCTATGACGAAGCGCTGGCCGCTGCGCAGCAGCGCCGCGCCACGCCGGAAGTGGTCAACACGATCGAACAGAATTCGCCGCTCGGCCGCGTGCTGGCCGCCGGCCTGCGCCACGTGGTGCTGCAGCCGCACACCTCGCGCGACGCCGCCAAGGATGTGGTCGAGGAAGCCGGCCGTGCGGTCGCGCATGAGCTGGAGCGCTACCTGAACGCACTCGGCACGATCGCCTCGGTGGCGCCGCTGATGGGGCTGCTGGGCACCGTGATCGGCATGATCGAGATCTTCGGCAGCCAGGGCGGCACCGGCGCCAACCCGGAGCAGCTGGCGCACGGCATCTCGGTGGCGCTGTACAACACCGCCTTCGGCCTGATCGTGGCGATCCCGGCGCTGATCTTCTGGCGCTACTTCCGCCGCCGCGTTGACGACTACGTGGCCGAGCTGGAATTCCGCGCCACCGCGTTCCTGGACGCGATCCTGCCGCAGCGCCGCAGCTGATCACGGACCCGCCACGCCATGCGATTCCGTTCCCGCCAGCGGCGCGAAGAGCCGGAGATCAACCTGATCCCGCTGATCGACGTGCTGCTCGTGATCCTGATCTTCCTGATGATCACGACCACGTACTCGCGCTATACCGAGCTGCAGATCCAGCTGCCCACCGCCGACGCCGAGCGCGCCCAGCAGCGGCCGCAGGAAATCGTGGTGTCGGTGTCGTCGCGCGGGGTCTACTCGATCAACAAGAAAGTGCTGGAGCAGAAGGATGTAACCAGCCTCGCCGACCAGCTGCGCGCCGCGTCCGGCCCCGCCGGCGCCGGGGGATCCGGCAATGGCCAGCCGCCGGTGGTGATCGTCAACGCCGACGCGCAGGCCAGCCACCAGGCGGTGGTCAACGTGATGGAAGCCGCGCGGCTGGCCGGGCTGTCGCGCCTGACCTTCGCCACGCAGAGCTCGCAGCCGCGCTGAGCTCCGGCATCGTCGTTGCCCCGCGGAAGCGGGGAACGGCGGCCTTGCCTGCGGGCGCGAAGCCAGCCTGGCCGGGCTTGCCCCATGCGCTTCGCAGTGCCCATAATGGGTGGATCCGCCGGTCCTTGCCGATCCACCCTTTCGGTCCCTTCCAGTCCCTTTGGGTCCCTTTTCGGGGGCGCGGGATCCCGGGCGCACTACAATCCCATCCCATCCACGACCTGAACGACCCGCCGCGTCCATGCCCGCTCCCCGCCATGCCCTCGCCGACTTCGTGACCGCCCAGTGGCAGCGCCGCGGCTGGTTTGCCTGGGTCATGCTGCCGTTCTCGCTGCTGTTCGGGCTGGTCGCCCGCGTGCGCCGGCACGGCTACCGGCGTGGCTGGTTCAAGTCCACGCGGCTGCCGATGCCGGTGGTGGTGGTGGGCAACGTGACCGTGGGCGGCACCGGCAAGACGCCGGCGGTGATCGCGCTGGCCCACGCGCTGACCGAGGCCGGCCTGCGTCCCGGCGTGGTGTCGCGCGGCTATGGCGTCGAGCTCAAGCATCCGCGCCGGGTCAAGCCGACCTCGCAGGCCAGCGACGTCGGCGACGAGCCGCTGCTGATCGCGCGCGCCACCGACGTGCCGGTGTGGGTGTTCCCGGACCGCGCGCTGTGCGCGCAGACCATGCTGGTGTCGCACCCCGGCGTCAACGTGCTGCTGCTCGACGACGGCCTGCAGCACTACAAGCTGCAGCGCGATTTCGAGATCGTGATGTTCGACACGCGCATGGGCGGCAATGGCCTGATGCTGCCGGCCGGCCCGCTGCGCGAGCCGCTGACGCGCCCGCGCGACGCCACGCTGATCAATGATCCCAACTTCCGCGCCACGCCCGACCGCCCCGGCGTCTACGGCATGCGGCTGGAGCTGGAAGACGCCTGGCAGCTGAACGACCCGACCATGGCGCGGCCCGTTGCCGCCTTTGCCGGGCGGCGCGTGCTGGCCGCGGCCGGCATCGGCAACCCCGAGCGCTTCTTCGCCAGCCTGCGCGGCGCCGGTCTGTCGCCGAAGACGCTGCCGCTGCCCGACCACTATGACTTTGCCGAAGACCCGTTCACCGGCAACGCCGACGCGCTCGATGCCGACGTGATCCTGATCACCGAGAAGGATGCCGTAAAATGCGAGCGCTTCGACGACCCGCGCATCTGGGTCGTGCCTACCAGGCCGGTGATCGACGCTGGCCTGATCGACAAAATCCGCAGCGCCGTGCTGGCGCATATCAACACCGCACCGACCGCGCAGTCGGCGGCGGCCACGTCCGGCGGCGCCGGGCGCAACGAGGAACACCGAGATGGACAACCGGCTGCTTGAAATCCTGGTCTGCCCGCTGTGCAAGGGCAAGCTGGAATACGACCGCGCCGCGCAGGAACTGATCTGCCACGCCGACAAGCTCGCATACCCGATCCGCGACGGCATCCCGGTGATGCTCGCCGACGAAGCGCGCCAGTCGGTGCCGGGCCGTGCCATCGACCCCGACGCGCCGGTGAATGGCAACTGAGCGCCACCGCGGGCAACTGAAGCTAACCAAGCCAGCACCATGACCGTTCCGGCCTTCACCGTCGTCATCCCCGCGCGGCTCGCTTCGACCCGCCTGCCCGACAAGCCGCTGGCCGATATCGGCGGGCGCCCGATGGTCGTGCGCGTGGCCGAACGCGCCCATGCCTCGTCCGCCCGGCGCACCGTGGTCGCCACCGACGCCCCGTCCGTGGCGCAGGTCTGCGCGGACCACGGCATCGAAGCCGTGCTGACCCGCGCCGACCACCCCACCGGCACCGACCGCCTGGCCGAAGTGGCAACGCAACTCGCCCTGCCCGACGACGCCATCGTGGTCAACGTGCAAGGCGACGAGCCGCTGATCGACCCCACGCTGATCGACGAGGTGGCGCTGCACCTGTCGCGCCACGCCGACTGCGCCATCGCCACCGCGGCCCACCCGCTGCACGATATCGCCGAGGTCTTCAATCCCAACGTGGTCAAGGTCGTGTGCGACGCCGCCGGACGCGCGCTGTATTTCTCGCGCGCGCCGATCCCGTGGGCGCGCGACGCGTGGGCGGGTGTGCCGGCCGTGCCCGCCGCGATGGCTCTGGTCCCGCTGCCGGCCATGCCGGTGCTGCGCCATATCGGCCTGTACGCCTATCGCGCCGGCTTCCTGCGGCGCTTCCCGACCCTGGCCGCCGCGCCGCTCGAGCAGACCGAGGCGCTGGAGCAACTGCGCGCAATGTGGCATGGCGAGCGCATCGCCGTGGTGGAAACCGCTGCCGCCCCGGCGCCCGGCGTCGACACCCCGGCCGACCTGGAGCGCGTGCGCGCGCTGTGGGCCGAGTCGATGGCGCAGGACGGGCCCTGATCGCCACCCCACCCTGATCGACAACCTGGGCGCCAGCCACTCCGGCCAGCCGCCCGCTCAGGTTCAAACTGCTGCAACCTGAACCGGGGGGCGGATTTCAGGCCGAATCGGCGCCGCCTCATGGCATAATGCTTGCCGATACAGAGCCGCCCCGGCTGTGCGCCAACGCGCCGCCGGCCAAGGCTCGGTGGGGAGATAAAGATAGAGCCCGACTGGTGCGCCGCGCCGCCATCCCCCTGGCAGCCGCCGCCGGACGTCCGCGTGGGCATGATGTGCCTGCGCCAAATGCCGTCAGTATCCGAACAAGACAGCTAGTAAGTCTTGCGTCAAGTTGCGGCATTACCCTCCTTCTGATCTCCCGCCACACCAGATTCAAAACTCTGAGGACCCGTAAATGCGTTTGATCCTGTTGGGCGCACCCGGCGCCGGCAAAGGCACGCAAGCCAAGTTCATCTGCGAGAAGTTCGCCATTCCGCAAATTTCCACCGGCGACATGCTGCGCGCGGCGGTGAAGGCCGGCACCCCCCTGGGCGTGGAAGCCAAGAAGGTCATGGACGCGGGCGGACTGGTGTCGGATGACATCATCATCGGCCTGGTGAAAGACCGGCTGAAGCAGGACGACTGCAAGAACGGCTACCTGTTCGACGGCTTCCCGCGCACCATCCCGCAGGCCGAAGCCATGAAGGAAGCCGGCGTGGCAATCGACTACGTGCTGGAAATCGACGTCCCGTTCGATGCCATCATCGAGCGCATGAGCGGCCGGCGCGTCCACGTGGCCTCGGGCCGCACCTACCACGTCAAGTACAACCCGCCGAAGGCCGAAGGCATCGACGACGAAACCGGCGAAGCGCTGATCCAGCGCGACGACGACAAGGAAGAGACGGTCAAGAAGCGCCTGGACGTCTACTCCCAGCAAACCCGCCCGCTGGTCGACTACTACTCGGACTGGGCCGCCAAGGGCGACCCCAGCGCCAAGGTAGCGCCGCCGAAGTACCGCAAGATCTCCGGCGTCGGCAACGTCGACGAGATCACCGCGCAAGTGTTTGACGCACTGAAGTAAGCCAGACAATACAACGCAAAAAGCGGCCCAAGGGCCGCTTTTTCTTTGGGGCTGCGCGCTGCGCAGCTGCAGGCGTTCCTACATTGAACCGTGCATATCAAATATCCACCAGGTATCAGCACGGGCCAAACCCCCTTGCACAACAACCTCCACCCCGTACAATAGTTGACGTTTACGTAAACGGAAATCAACCCCAAAAGGAGACACCGCAAAATGCAAATCAAAGACAACGTCTTCATCATCACCGGCGGCGCCTCCGGCCTGGGCGCCGGCACGGCAAAAATGCTGGCTGAAGCCGGCGCCAAAGTCATCATCGCGGACCTCAACGAGCAAACCGGCCAATCCCTCGCCACCGAACTGAACGGCCAGTTCATCCGCTGCGACGTCACCTCCGAAGCCGACGGCCAGGCCGTGGTCGCCGCCGCCCAGGCACTGGGCCGCCTGTCGGGCCTGATCAACTGCGCCGGCATCGCCACCGCCAACAAGACGGTAGGCAAGAACGGCCCGCATCCGCTGGATGCCTTCGACAAGACCATCCGCATCAACCTGATCGGCACCTTCAACATGATCCGCCTGGCCGCCGCCGCCATGGTCCAGAACACTCCCGACAGCGAAGGCGAGCGCGGCGTGATCATCAACACCGCCTCGGTGGCGGCCTTCGACGGCCAGATCGGCCAGGCCGCCTATGCCGCCTCCAAGGGCGGCGTGGTCGCCATGACCCTGGCCATCGCCCGCGACCTGTCCCGCGACGGTGTCCGCTGCATGACCATCGCCCCGGGCATCTTTGAAACGCCCATGCTGCTCGGCATGCCGCAGGAAGTGCAGGACGCCCTCGGCAGGATGGTTCCGTTCCCCCCGCGCCTGGGCCGTCCGGCGGAGTACGCCAAGCTGGCCCGCGCGATCATCGAAAACACGATGCTGAACGGCGAAGTGATCCGTCTCGACGGCGCGATCCGGATGCAGCCGAAGTAATCAAGCGCCGGCGCTCAGGCCGCTGCGCCCATCGCGGGCGCCTCGACGCGCAGCGTCAGGCGCCGCACCAGCGCCCACACCGCCGCCGCGGCGGGCGACAGCGAGCGGTCCTCGCGCCGGACCATGACGATGCTGCGCTCCTCGCGCGGCACCAGCGGCCGCCACACCAGCGGCGATGCGGCGGGCAGCGGCAGCGAGAAAGAGGGCAGCACGGAGGCGCCAATGCCGGCCTCGACCATGCCGAACACGCTGGCCGAGTGCCCGAGTTCCTGCACCACCTGCGGCGCCACGCCGTGGCGGCCGAAGATGCGGTCGATCAGCGGCCGGCTGCCCGAGGCAAAGTCCAGCAGCACCAGCCGCATGCCATGCAGCGCCGACCACGGCACCGTGGCCGACTGCGCCAGCGGATGGTCGCGCCGGCAGACAAAGCAGAACGGGTCGGTTGCCACCGGCTCCACCGCCAGCCCTTCGCGCACCAGCGGATCGATCAGCACGCCGAAATCGACTGCGCCGGCGCGGACCTGCTCGAGGCCGTCGGCCTGTACGTTGTCGCGCACAATCAGCCGGATATCGGGGTATTGCGCGGCGCAGGCGGCGACATACATCGGCATCAGCCGCGCGGAAATGGTTGGAGCTCCAGCTATTACGACACGGCCGCGATAGCGTTCGCCTAACTGCCTCGTTTCTTCGAGGGTGTCGTCGAGCTGCCCCAGCAGCCGCTCCAGCGCCGGCACCAGCGCATGGCCGGCATCGGTCAGCACCACCTCACGCGTAGTGCGGTCGAGCAGCTTGACGCCAAGTGCCTCTTCCAGCTCTGCGACGCCGCGGCTGACCGCCGGCTGGGTCAGTCCCACCACCTCCGCGGCGCGGCTGAAACCGCCGCTGCCGGCCACCGCGAGGAAGACGCGCAGCTGGCGCAGTGTGTAATTCATGCAACGACCGGATAAATAGATTCTATAAATGAATTTGCATTCTAGACCCGGCTGGCGTCCAATACTAGGCAAAACCCTAACCAACCGCAGTCATGTCTCGTCTTTTTGCCAAGCTCAAGAAACTTTATGACCTGATCGACGGCTTCGTCCTCGTCATGCTGACCGCCATCGCCATTGCCCTGGCGGCCCCGGAGATCGGCACCGGCAAGGGCCCGCTGCACCTGGGCCTGGTCACCAGCGTGGGCGTGGCACTGGTCTTCTTCCTGCATGGCGCGGCACTGTCGCGCGACAAGCTGGTGTCTGGCGCCAAGAACTGGCGCCTGCATGTGTTCGTGCAGTCGTTCACCTACGTGGTCTTTCCGGTGGTCGGCGCGCTGCTGATGCTGGCCCTGCACAACACGCTGCCGGCGGACCTGCTGCTGGGTGTGTTCTTCCTGTGCGCGCTGCCTTCGACGGTGTCGTCGTCGGTGGCCATGACCTCGATGGCGCGCGGCAACGTGTCGGGCGCGATCTTCAATGCCACCATCTCGGGCCTGATCGGCATGCTGGTCACGCCGGTGCTGATGGGGCTGGTGATCAGCGCCAGCGGCGCCTCGATGCCGCTGGGCAAGGCGCTCACCGGCGTGGCGCTGCAGCTGCTGCTGCCGTTCGCGCTGGGCCAGCTGCTGCGCCCGCTGATCGGCAACTGGCTGGCGAAGAAGAAGCAGATCACCACCAAGATCGACCGCGGCGTGATCGTGCTGATCGTCTATTCATCGTTCTGCGATGCCACCGCACAGGGCCTGTGGCACCAGTATGAGTGGCAGACCATTGGCGCGGTGATGCTGATCGCCGCGGTGCTGCTGTTCGTGGTGCTGGGCTTCACCACGCTGACCGCCCGCCGCATGGGTTTCTCGGTCGAGGACGAGATCACCGCGGTGTTCTGCGGCTCGAAGAAGAGCCTGGCCAACGGCATCCCGATGGCAAAGATCCTGTTTGCCGGGCATCCCGCGCTGGGGCTGCTGGTGCTGCCGCTGATGGTCTATCACCAGCTGCAGCTCATTGTCTGCTCGGTGATCGCGGCGCGCTACGCCAACCGGGATGCGCTGCTGGAGGATCGCGCGGCGGCGCGGGCGTAAGATGGCGCAGTCGTAAAAAAACCGGGGCATGCCCCGGTTTTCTTCGTCCATCCCGGTCACACCGACGGGTTCTTCGACAACGGCGGATTCTTCGCGAAGTAGGCCTTGATCCCGCGCAGGATGGCATTGGCCAGCTGTTCCTGGTGCGCGCTGTCGTTGAGCTTGCGCTCCTCCGCCGGGTTGCTGATAAACGCGGTTTCGATCAGGATCGACGGGATGTCCGGCGCCTTCAGCACCGCAAACCCGGCCTGTTCCACGTGCGCCTTGTGCAGCCGGTTGATGCCGCCGATCTCGCCCAGCACGGACTTGCCGACCTGCAGGCTGTCGTTGATCTGCGCGGTGGTGGACAGGTCCAGCAGCACGCGCGCGACCTGCGCATCCTTGTTGCCCATGTTGGCGCCGCCGATCAGGTCGGAGGCGTTTTCCTTGTTGGCCAGCCAGCGCGCCGCGGTGCTGGAGGCGCCGCGCTCGGACAGCGCGAATACCGAAGCACCATTGGCTTCCGGCGACAGGAAGGCATCGGCGTGGATCGACACGAACAGGTCGGCCTGCACCCGGCGCGCCTTCTGCACGCGCACGTTCAGCGGCACGAAGAAATCGGCATCGCGCGTCATCATCGCGCGCATATTGGGCTGGGCGTCGATCTTGGCGCGCAGCCGGTGCGCGATCTGCAGGACCACGTCCTTCTCGCGCGAACCAGCGGCGCCGATCGCGCCGGGGTCTTCGCCGCCGTGGCCCGGATCGAGCGCCACCGTCAGCAGGCGGCGCATCTTGAACGGGCGCTCGGCAGTCGGGTTGTCGCGCGCGACGGGCGGCACCACGGGGGCATCGGGCTTCGGCACCACCGGCGCAGACGGCTTGGGTCGGGTGGCAACCACCGGCGGCGGCGGCGCGGTGGTGGCCGGCACTTCGCCCTTCTCGTCGAACTTGCGCACCAGCGCGCCGATGGCATCTTCCTCGGCACCGGCCGGGGCGCCGGCGATGCTGTCCGGACCCGGGGCCGGGTCCGAGGTGGCGAAGCGGCGCTGCTTGTCCTCGGTGTCGCGCACCAGTTTCCACAGCGGGTCGGGCGGGTTGACCGGGTACAGGTCGAACACCAGCCGGTTGCGGTAGCTGCCGATCGGCAGCAACGTGAACACCTGGGGCGCCACGTTCTCCTTCAGGTCGAACACCATCCGCACCACGCGCGGGCGGTTCTGGCCGACGCGCACGGTCTGGATATACGGGTCGTTGGGCGTGATCTTGGCCACCAGCTCGCGCAGCGTGGGCGACAGGTCCAGGCCATCGATATCCACCACCAGCCTGTCCGGATCGCGAATCATCTGGTGCACCGCGGACAGCGGCGCGTCGGATTCGATGGTGACGCGGGTGTAGTCCTCGGCCGGCCATACGCGCACCGCGACGATGCCGGCGCCGAACGCGATCTGCGGACCGGCAAGCGTCAGCACGGCAGTGCCCGCGCCCAGCTTCAGCGCCTGCGCCATCCATTTGCGGCGCGCCTGCAGCAGGCCGTCGGGTCCATCGGGGCGGTCGGTGGCTAGTCGCTTGATCAGCATGCGTTCAGCAGGGTAAGTCCAGTGGGAGTATAGGCGCGCAAGGTCGCGATGCGCCGCTCGCCGGCGTCGCCGGCGAGCATTTCGCTGTCGGCCGGCCGTGCCGTGTCCGATTGGAGCAACACGTGCAGGTCGGGTTCCCCCAGCAGGCGCCCCGCCTTCTCCGGCCATTCGACCAGGTTAAAGGCCAGTTCGGCGAAACAGTCGCGGAAACCCGCATCGATCCACTCCTCCGGATCGGCGAAGCGGTACAGGTCGAAGTGGTAGACCGTCAGCGGCGACCCGTCGGCGCGGGCCACCTCGTAGGGCTCGCACAGCGTGTAGGTGGGGCTGCGGACCTTGCCGGCATGGCCGAGCGCGCGCAGCACCGCGCGCGACAGCGTGGTCTTGCCGGCGCCGAGGTCGCCGGACAGCTGCACATGCACCGCGCGCGGCGGCATGGCCTGCACGGTGGCGGCCAGCGCGGCGCCCAGGCGCGCGGTGGCGGCTTCGTCGGGCAGCGTCAGGGTGCGTTCTTCGAGCAAGGGCATTGCGTACAATTCAGGGATGATCGACCCAGCAGTCAAGCCGCCGGCCAGCGCGCCAGGCGCGCACAGTGTTCCCGCAAACGCTCCAGGGCAATCCGGCCAGGCCGGGCACGCCAACCCTGAGGAGCTGGCGGCGCTTGCGGAGTCCATCCGCGCATGGGGCGCCGCGCTGGGTTTTGCGTCGGTGCGCATCGCCGACGTCGATCTTGGCCACGCCGAGCCGGGGCTTCTGGCATGGCTGGAGCAGGGTTATCACGGCGACATGGATTATATGGCGAACCACGGCTTGCGGCGCGCCCGTCCGGCCGAACTGGTGCCGGGCACGGTACGCGCCATCGTGGCGCGCATGCCCTATGTCCCCGCCAGCGAGACCCCGCCGGGCGCGCCCGACTGGCGCCGGCGCGAACTGGCGCGGCTGGGCGATCCGGCCACCGCGGTGGTGTCGCTGTACGCGCGCGGCCGCGACTATCACAAGGTCCTGCGCAGCCGTCTCCAGCAGCTCGCCAGCCGGATCGAGGCCGAAATCGGCAAGTTCGGCTACCGCGTCTTTACCGATTCCGCGCCGGTGATGGAAGTGGCGCTGGCCAGCCAGGGGGGACTCGGCTGGCGCGGCAAGCATACGCTGCTGCTCGACCGCGACGGCGGCTCGATGTTCTTCCTGGGCGAGATCCTGGTCGATATCCCGCTGCCGGCCGATGCGCCCGAAACGGACCACTGCGGCAATTGCCACCGCTGCCTCGACATCTGCCCCACGCGCGCGATCGTCGCGCCCTACCGGCTCGATGCGCGCCGCTGCATCTCCTATCTGACCATCGAGCACAAGGGCCCGATCCCGGTCGAATTCCGCGCGCCGATGGGCAACCGTGTCTACGGCTGCGACGACTGCCAGCTGGCCTGCCCGTGGAACAAGTTCGCGCACGTGGCCAGCGTGCCGGATTTCGACGTGCGCAATGGCCTGGACGCGCCCGACATGGTGGCGCTGTTCCAGTGGACCGAAGACGAGTTCAACCAGCGCCTGGAGGGCAGCCCGATCCGCCGCATCGGCCATGAGCGCTGGCTGCGCAACCTGGCGGTGGGGCTTGGCAACAGCCTGCGCGCCGCGCTTTCCGGCACGCGCGCGGAAGACGCCGCCCTGGCCGCGCGCATCCGCGAAGCGTTGCAGGCGCGGCGCGATTCCGCTTCGCCGCTGGTGCAGGAGCATATCGACTGGGCACTCGCGCAGGGCGAGCCCGCACGCACTAGCTGACCAGGGCCAGCCACAGCGGCGTGGTAACGATGGCACCCACCGTCATCACCGATATCGTGGCCGCCACCATGGGTCCGTTGCCGCCCATGCGCACCGCCAGGATATAGGCGCTCGACGCGGTCGGCAGCGAGGCATACAGCACCACGATCTGGTACTGCAACGCGGTCAGCGGCAAGTACCGGCCCACCAGCCACGCCGTGCACGGCATCGCCAGCAGCTTGACCCCGGTCCACCACGCCACCGGCCCCGCCGTTCCGGTCGCCCCGCTCATCTGCAACCCGGCGCCCACCGTCATCAGCCCCAGCGCGGTCGAGGCCGAGCCAAGCCGGTTCAGCGTCATCGCCACCACCTCGGGCGGGTGCAAGCCCAGCAGGTTGGTCACGAGGCCGCCTGCGGTGGCCAGGATCAGCGGGTTGCGCGCCAGTTCCTTCCACAGCGCGGTCTCGCCGTGCCGGGCCAGCGCCCACACCGCCGCCACGTTGCACAGCGGCACGGTACAGCCGACGATCACCGCCATCAGCGCGAGCCCTTCGCTGCCGCCCAGGCGCGACGCCAGCGCCAGGCCGATGTAAGAGTTGAAGCGAAAGGCGGTCTGCAGGCCCGAGGCAAAGCTCAGCGCATCGGGCTTCAGCACCCACTTGACGGCGTAGCCGCCGGCCATGCCGACGGCCATCGCCAGCAGCGCCAGGCCCAGCATCGCCGAGGTCGAGGAAAAATCAAAGACCGCGGCATTGGTCGACTGGAGCAGCAGCGCCGGGAACAGCACAAAGTAGACCAGCCGCTCCACCCCGCCCCAGAAGGCGCGGTCGAACGGGGAATAGCGCACCAGCAGCCAGCCGATCAGGATCAGGCTGAAGTCAGGCACCAGCAGGAGAGCAGGAGACATTGTCGTTGTTGTTGTAATGGCGAGGGCACGGCGCGGTAACTGCCCGGCGTCCCGTCGCGATCCCGGCCGCATGGGGGATGCAAATAACGGCTGGCGATCTGGAATGTGCAGACTAGGGCAGATACGGATAGGTATTTTTCCAGATTTAGGTCAGCATGGCATGCCAAGTTGTACGCCCTGCCGCCATGTTGTCCCGCATCCGTTCCGCGCCGCCGGGCCCGGACACCCGCCTTCGCTCCCGTTCACGCCCTGGCCTGCCAAGCGGCCTGACCAGCCGCCTGCGCTCGCGCGCGGCCGCCCTGCTGGTGATGCTGTGCACCACCACCGCGGCCGTTGCCATGCCGGCGCGCGCGGTCGAGATGGAGGGAATCCGCTTCGATGACGCCGCGCGCGTGGGCGGCAAGGAACTGCAGCTCAACGGCGCCGCGCTGCGCGCGGGCTTCCTGACCAAGGGCTACGTGGCCGCGCTGTACCTGCAGGAAAAGGCCCGCAATGCGACCGTGGTACTCGGCACGCCCGGCGCCAAGCGGCTACAGTTGCGCATGCTGCGCGAGGCCGAACCGCCCGCCTTTGCCCGCGCCATCCGCCAGGGCATCCGCGACAACCACAGCGAAGCGCAGGTGCAGGGCCTGGCCGCGCGGCTGGTGCAGTTCGAGCGCACCCTGGGCGAGGTCGGCAACGCGCACAAGGGCGACGTGATCAACCTGGACTTTACCCCGCAGGCGGGCACCGTCGTCGCCATCAACGGCACGCCGCGCGGCCGCCCGATCCCTGGCGAAGACTTCTACCAGGCCGTGCTGCGGGTGTTCCTGGGCGACCGTCCGGTCGACCAGGACGTCAAGCGCGGACTGCTCGGCGGATAACGCGGCAGCCCTCCTTTACGCTGCGGCCGCCCTCATTTACGCTGCCGCCGCCGTGCCTGTACCTGTGGCACCGCGACGGTTTCTTTGCTTCCGGGCAGCACCCTGCCCGGACTTCTGACGGGAGACATGATCTCATGCAAGCTGGCAAACTCGCTCTGACCCTGGCCCTGGCCGCGGCCGCCACCACGGCGCACGCCCAGAGCTTTCCGACCAAGCCGATCCGCCTGATTATTCCGTTCGCACCGGGCGGCACCACCGACATCGTCGGCCGCGGCGCCGCTGACCAGATGAGCCGCATCCTGGGCCAGCCGGTGGTCGTGGAAAACCGCGCCGGCGGGGGCGGCTCGATCGGTGCGGACGCGATCGCCAAGGCGGCGCCGGACGGCTACACCATCGGCATCTCGACGGTGTCGACCATGGCCGTGAACCCGGCCTGCAACCCCAAGCTGTCGTACGACCCGATCAAGGACTTCAAGCCCATCACCAACCTGGCCAACGTGGCCAACGTGATCGCGGTGAACCCGAACTTCCCGGCCAAGACCTACAAGGAATTCCTGGCCGTGCTGAAAGCCAACCCGGGCAAGTACTCTTACGCGTCATCGGGCACCTGCGGCTTCGGCCACATGCTGGGCGAGCAGTTCAAGGTCTCGACCAAGACCTTCATGGTCCATATCCCGTACCGCGGCGCGGGCCCGGCGCTGAACGACGTGCTGGCCGGCCAGGTACCGATCATGGTGGACAACCTGCCGTCGTCGATGCCCTACATCAAGGCCGGCAAGCTGCGCCCGCTGGTGGTGGCCTGGAACAAGCGCCTGGACTCGCTGCCGGACGTGCCGACCTTCGGCGAAATGGGCCTGAAGGAGCCGAACGACCCGGCCTGGTACGGCCTGGTGGCGCCTGCCGGCACGCCTGACGACGTCATCAAGAAGCTGAACGAGGCCGCGGTCAAGGCCCTGCAGGACAAGGGCTTCCAGGAGCGCCTGCGCACCGCCGGCGCCGAGCCGTCGGGCAATACGCCGGCGCAGCACGCGGCCGAGATCAAGAAGGAATTCGACAAGATGAAGAACCTGGTGAAGGTGCAGAACATCAAGCTGGAGCAGTAATCCGGCCGCAGCATCGCATTCGCCACTGAAGGCCGCCAGCCAGGGCGGCCTTTTTTCTTGCCGGCGCAAAAAGCACTAGAATCCAGCATCCGCCCCAGCCAGACCGCCATGCCCGCCATATACGATGCCATCCTCCCTGCCCCGTTCGGCAAGGTCGGCGTGCGCACGGACGGCACACGCATCCGGGCCATCGTGTACCTGCCCGGGCACGTCGAGGCACGCGCGCCGGCCGATGCGCAGGCGCGGGAACTCGTGGCCCGGCTCGAAGCGCAGCTCGAGGCCTACTACGCCAACCCCGACGCGCGCTTCGACCTGCCGCTGGCACCGGCGGGCAGCGATTTCCAGCAGCGCGTCTGGCAGGCCATCGCCGCCGTGCCGCGCGGCGCCACCACCACCTACGGCACTATTGCCGGGGCCATCGGCGCGATGCCGCGCGCGGTGGGCCAGGCCTGCGGCCAGAACCCGTTCCCGATCGTGATTCCCTGCCATCGCGTGGTCTCGGCCCGCGGCATCGGCGGCTTCTCCCATCATGCCGAAGATGGTTTCTACCTCGACGTCAAACGCTGGCTGCTGCGCCATGAGGGCGCCATGCTGATATGAGCCCCGTGACACGCACGGCAGCGGCGGACGCACCGCCCGACCTCGCCGCGTCTCCCAGCGATGCCGACGCGGCGCTGGTCGGCCGCTTCTGCGATGCGCTGTGGCTGGAAGACGGCCTGTCGCAGAACACCATCGACGCCTACCGGCGCGACCTGACCCTGCTGGCGCGCTGGCTGCGCCACGAAGGCTGCGGCGAGCTGCCGGCCGTGGACGACAGCGTGCTGTCGGCCTACTTCAACGCGCGCCACACGCAGACGCGCGCGTCGTCGGCCAACCGCCGGCTCGCGGTGTTCCGGCGCTTCTACCAGTGGGCGCTGCGCGAGCACGTCGTCGAGGCCGATCCCTGCCTGCTGCTGCGCCCCGCCAAGCAGCCGCCGCGCTACCCCAAGACCCTGACCGAGGCGCAGGTCGACGCGCTGCTGGAAGCGCCCGACACCGGCACGCCGCTGGGCCTGCGCGACCGCACCATGCTGGAGCTGATGTACGCCAGCGGCCTGCGCGTGTCCGAGCTGACGCAGATGAAGACCATCGAGATCGGCCTGAACGAGGGCGTGGCGCGCGTGGTTGGCGGCAAGGGCGACAAGGAACGGCTGGTCCCGTTCGGCCAGCAGGCTGCCGACTGGCTGCGCAGCTACCTCGCCAGCGCGCGTCCCGCGCTGCTGGCCGGGCGCGCCTGCGACGCGCTGTTCGTCACGCAGCGCGGCGAGGGCATGACGCGGCAGGCGTTCTGGCACCTGATCAAGCGCCACGCGCGCGATGCCGGCGTGCACGCGCCGCTGTCGCCGCACACGCTGCGGCACGCCTTTGCCACGCACCTGCTCAACCACGGCGCCGACCTGCGCGTGGTGCAGCTGCTGCTCGGCCATGCCGATATCTCCACCACGCAGATCTACACCCACGTCGCGCGCGAGCGCCTGCGCGAGCTGCACCAGCAGCACCATCCGCGTGGGTGAGTGAAACTTAGCGACACTTAGCGGCACCATCGCCATGAGCAAGAACAAGCACGTCTCCGAAACCCCCGCCACCCAGTTCCTGCGCAAGCAAGGCGTGGCCTTCGGCGAACACCCCTATGAATACGTCGAGCATGGCGGCACCGGAGAATCGGCGCGCCAGCTCGGCGTTCCCGAGCACGACGTGGTCAAGACCCTGATCATGGAAGACGAGCGCGCGCAGCCGCTGGTGGTGCTGATGCACGGCGACTGCTCGGTCTCGACCAAGAACCTGGCGCGCCAGACCGGGCGCAAGAGCGTGCAGCCGTGCAAGCCGGAAGTGGCGCAGCGCCACAGCGGCTACATGGTCGGCGGCACCTCGCCGTTCGGCACGCGCAAGCGCATGCCGGTGTATGTGGAGGCCACGGTGCTGGAGCTGGAACGCATCTACATCAACGGTGGGCGGCGCGGCTACCTCGTCAGCCTGGACCCGAAGCTGCTGCGGGGACTGGTCGATGCACAACCGGTCCAATGCGCGCTGCCTGACTGAGGCACTGGCCAGGCGCCCCAGTCGCCACCTGGGCGACACCTGGCGACACGCGCATGGCGGCCGCGCATGCCAATCCGGGAAGTCACGGACGTGGTGAAGGCGCCGCCGCGCTACAATCCCGCCAGCTTGAAAACACCCCACTGCACATGGCTAACCTGCCTAACCTGATATTCGCCCTCGCCGCCTACCTGATCGGCTCGATTTCCTTTGCCGTTGTCGTCAGCAAGCTGATGGGGCTGCCGGATCCGCATTCATACGGCTCGGGCAACCCGGGGGCGACCAATGTGCTGCGCACCGGCAACAAGAAGGCCGCGATCCTGACGCTGATCGGCGATGCGCTGAAGGGCTGGCTGGCGGTGTGGCTGGCGGCGCGCTTCGGCCCGGCCTACGGGTTGAACGAGACCGGCCTGGCCATGGTGGCGCTGGCGGTGTTTCTCGGCCACCTGTTCCCGGTGTACCACCGCTTTGCCGGCGGCAAGGGCGTGGCCACGGCGGCCGGCATCCTGCTGGCGGTCGACCCGATCCTGGGGCTGGGCACGCTGGCCACCTGGCTGATCATTGCGTTCTTCTTCCGCTATTCGTCGCTGGCGGCACTGGTGTCTGCCATCTTCGCGCCGTTCTTTTATGTGCTGATGAATGGCGTGGATGTGATGACTGGTGCCATCTTCGTGATCAGCGTGCTGCTGATCGCGCGGCACCGGCAGAATATTGCCAAGCTGCTGGCCGGCAAGGAAAGCCGGATCGGGGACAAGAAGAAGGTCTGAGCATTACACTGCCAGCGCCGGCGTCCGGCGCGCGCTTTCCGCGGCCGGGCCCTGCCACGGCGGGTCTTTCCCGCTGATCCACGGCGGCGGGCCTGTCTCCGCCGTCCCATCGCGGCCGGCCACGTAACCGGCCCGTGCCAGGAGAATGCAAGCCGATGAGCGAAGCGCTTTGCTTTCTTTCCGCTGCCGAGCTGCAGGCCGGCATCCGCGGCAAGGACATCTCCCCGGTCGAACTGATGGACGCCGTGCTGGCCCGTGCCGCACGGCTGCAGCCCGGGCTCAACTGCTTCATCACGCTATGCGCCGACGAGGCCATGGCCGCCGCCCGCGCCGCCGAGCAGGACGTGATGGCTGGCCGGCCGCTCGCTCCGCTGCATGGCAGCCCGTTCACCGTCAAGGACATCGTCAACACGCGCGGCGTGCGCACAACCTTTGGCGCCGTACCGATGCGCGGCAATGTGCCGGGCGAAGACGCTGTCGCAGTGGCCCGTCTACGCGCGCAGGGAGCCATCCTCGTCGGCAAGACCACTACCCCGGAGTTCGGCCCCAAGTGCCTGACCGATTCGCCGCTGTTTGGCCGCACGCGCAATGCCTGGCACGCGCAGCGCACCAGCGGCGGCGCCGCGGTGGCAGTCGCGAGCGGCATCGCACCGCTGGCGGTAGCGACCGATGGCGGCGGCTCGACCCGCATCCCGGCGGCCTGCAACGGTGTGGTCGGCATCAAGCAGAGCCAGGGCGTGATCCCGCACAGCCAGGCGCAGGACCTGTTCGGCAACCAGACCTATGTCACGCCGACCACGCGCACGGTGATGGACACCGCGCTGATGATGCAGGCGATGGCCGGCGAGCATCCTTGCGACCCCTGGTCGCTGGGCGTGCCGGCCGCCGATTATGTGGCAGCCGCACAGCCCCACGGCGACCTGCGCGGCGTACGCATCCGCTATTGCCTGGCGCCGCCGGGCCACGCGGTGGCCACAGATGTGGCGGCGGCGTTCGAGGCCAGCCTGGAGCGGCTGCGCGAACTGGGCGCCGTGCTGGAGCCGTTTTCCGGCGACGGCTTTGAAGTCGAGCCGATCTGGCGCGCCATCAACCATACGGTCTGGCGCACCCGCTTCGCGCCGATCGTGGCACAGCATCGCGAGGCCCTCAGCGCAACCTTCGTGCGCCAGGTGGAATCCGCCGCGCACGTGACCGGCATGGAATACCAGCAGGCCATGTTCGAGCGCTCGAAGCTGTTCCTGCGCGTGCAAGGCCTGCTGGCGGATGCCGAACTGCTGGCGATGCCCACGCTCACGCGCACGGCCCTGCCGCTTGACCAGGACCTGTTCGGCCAGATCGAGATCGACGGCCAGCTCTACGACAATGTGCGCGCGAGCTGGTTTCCTTGGACCATGCCGTTCAACATGACCGGCCATCCGGCGATCAGCCTGCCCTGGCAAGACGGTGTTCATCGGGCCATCGCCGCTGTTCACGATCTTTCCGCTGACCTACAAGAAGCTCGGCTACGACGCCGACAAGCCTCTCGCTCTTCGCTGCGGCGGGCATCTGGTAGCTATTTGATATGCCCTGGTTTCGCCCCTGAAGGGGCGAGTCACTTTTGCCCGAGCGGCAAAAGTAACCAAAAACGCGTTTACGGCCCTGCGGGCGGCCACTCTTATCGTAGTGGGCTACGGCTTTCGTACGGGGCTTGGCTTCGTTGCAGGGCAGGACTGCCTGACGCCCTGGTGCGCCACGGTGGCTCGGGATTGACGCCATTGTTGAACGAGCCCAGAGCTGTTGGGTGGCCCCTGCTGCTAGCGGCAACGTAGGAACGCCTACGGCTGCGCTGCGCGCCGGCAGCATCTCAGGTCAGGGGCTCTGGCGCGGAACGCGTCGCTGCGCTCGCCTGGCGCTATCGCCGATGAGCCCACAGGCCTGTCCTTGCCCGTTGTTTGCTCCCCTCTCCCGCTTGCGGGAGGGGGCAGGGGTGAGGGCCGGAGCCTCCACGAAGTGCATCCGGTCAATTCCGTCAGACCGGGCGGAGGGCGGAACCGGGCATATCAAATTCCACCAGATGCCAAGTCGCAGCAAAACCGAACTTAAGCCCCCACCGCCCCAAACACCATCTCGACCCTAAACCCGCCCCCGTCGGCATTGACGAGATTGAGCTTCCCCCCAGCCTGCCGCACCAGCCGATCCACAATCGCCAACCCCAACCCGGAATGCGCATTCCCGCCCCGGGCCGGATCGAGGCGCACAAACGGCAGCGTGACGCGTTCCTTGTCCTCTTCGGGAATCCCGGCCCCCTGGTCTTCGACCACCAGCACATAACCATCAGCCGTACGCGTCGTAGCAATGCAAACCGGCGGCTTGCCGTAGGCATAAGCATTGTCAACAAGATTCCCGATAATCCGATCCAGCTGCGTAGCGATCATCCGGAACCCATCCCCCGCCCCCAGCGACAACACCACCTGCCGCTCCTGCTCGGCCAGCGAAGCCGCCAGTTCATTGACCCGCCGGTCCACCGGCACTGGCCGCGCCGTCGATTCACTGGTCTGTGCAAAGCTCAGGAACTGCTCAACGATCGCCTGCATCGAATCCACGTCGCGCGTAACCCCCGCCGCGGCCTTGGGATCGGACAGCATTTCGGCACGCAGCCGCAGCCGCGCCAGCGGCGTCTTCAGGTCATGCGCGATCCCGGCCAGCATCGTATTGCGCTCCTGGTCGATCCGCGCCAGGTCGGCCACCATGCGATTGAAGCGCTCGATCAGCTGGCGCAGCTCATGCGGCCCGCGTTCGCGCAAGGGCGGCACCGCGCGCTGGCGCGACAGCAGCTCGGCCGCGTTGGCCATGTCCCGCACCGGCCGCTGCAGCTGCCACGCGATCAGCAGCGCGAACACGATGGCCACGCCCACCACCAGCATCACGCCCGGCACCAGCCGGTTGTCAGGCGGCGGGTTGTGGACCCAGAGAATCGGCATCGCGATCCAGTCATCGCGGCTCGGCAGCTTGATCCAGATGCGCGGCGTGGTCTCGTCCTCGAGCCGGACCTCGGTGCCCTGCGGCAGCCGCGAGATGAACTGCTCGACCAGGCGGCGCGAGCGGCCGCCCTTGGGCGCGGTGGCGTGCTCATCGGCGCTGGCGGTATCGGCGGTCTCCACCAGGCTGGGCAGCTTGGCCGGCGGGTGCGCATCGAGCGCGCGCTCGATGCTGTCGAGCTGGAACAGCATCTGCTCCACGGAATAGTCGACCTGCTGCTGGCGCCGGTCCATGCGCAGGATGGCCAGCCACGAGAAGTGGCTGATCACGAGCACGGCCGCGATCAGCAAGGCAATGCGGCCGAACAGGGTGTCGATACGTCGCAACTTCATCGGGAAGCAGGCTCGGGTGGCACGCGGCGGCACGTAAAGGCGATAAAACGGCCGGCCGCCGCGGGCTTTAATCGGAAAGCTCGGCGGGAATCTCTTCCGCTTCGTCGGGCACGAAGGTGTAGCCGCGGCCGCGCACGGTCTGGATATAGCGCGGGCGCTGCGCGTCTTCGTCGAGCAGCCGGCGCAGGCGCCAGATCTGCACGTCGATGCCGCGGTCGCTGATGCCGCTGGCGCTGCCGTACATCAGCTCGACGATACGCTCGCGCGATAGCACTTCGAGCGGATGCATCAGCAGCAGCTTGAGCAACGCGAACTCGGTATCGCTGATCGACAGCGGCTGGCCGGCGCGGCTCAGCGTGCGCTGGCGGAAATTGACGCGGAACGGGCCAAACGCGACCGATTCGCGGTCCTCCGGCGCTGCCGCGGGGCGGGCCAGCTTGCGGCGCAGCACGGCGTTGATGCGCGCCAGCAGCTCGCGCGGCGAGAAGGGCTTGCCGAGGTAGTCGTCGGCGCCGATCTCCAGGCCCACGATGCGGTCGATCTCGTCGCTGCGGGCAGTAAGCAGGATCACCGGGATGTCGTCGTTCTTGGCGCGCAGGTTGCGCAGCGCGGTCAGGCCGTCGACCTTGGGCATCATCAGGTCGAGCACGATCAGCGCTGGCCGCTCGCGCTCCAGGCGCGCCTGCAGGCCGTCGCCGTCGTGCAGCACCGAGACGGCAAAGCCCTGCTGGGTCAGGTACTCGCGCAGCAGGTCGCGGAGTTCGGGATCGTCGTCGACGACGAGGATCTGGGTAGGCTGGTTCGTTCGCATAGGCACATGATAGTCAGCCCGCGCGGCGCACACGCCGGATCGGCCGGGCGGTTTTGTTTCCGGAGGTTACACCTGGGGCGCTGGTAATCCTCTGTAATAAAAGCGCCGGGCGCCGAAATACGGGCGTCCGCGCCCGCACATTATCCTTGCCGCATGACTTGCCAACGGCGCCGCCCCATGCGCGCCGCACGGCACTTGCCGGCACGCCGGCGGCCGCCGGGCGCGCTGCCCCCGCGGCCGGCCGGCGCCCATTGCGTTGCGGCATACTGCTGCATCCAGCGTCACTTGCCAGCAGAACACCGCGGCGCGCCCGGGCGCGCCGTTCCCAGGATTGCGGACATGTCCAACCCCGAACAAGGCCAACCTAACCCTCCCCCATCCCCGTCTTCCCGTCCGCCCCTGCCGCCCGGCGGCACCCCACCGCGCAGGAGCCGGCGCCGGCTGTATGCCGGGCTGCTGGTGCTGCTGCTGGCCGGAGGCGGCTGGTACTGGTATGCGCACCGCGGCGACGCCCCCAAGGGCACCGCGGGCGGCCCGGGCGGCGCCGGCGGACCCGGTGCGGGAGGTCCTGGCGGTCCTGGCGGGCCAGGGGGCCGCGCCGGCATGCCGCGCTCGCCGGTCGTGGTCGCCACCGTGGCCCAGCGCGACATGGACGTGGTCCTGAACGGGCTGGGCAACGTGACCCCGGTCTCTAACGTGACCGTGCGCGCGCAGGTGTCCGGCCCGCTGCTGAAGGTGCTGTTCAAGGAAGGCCAGATGGTCAGGGCCGGCGACGTGCTGGCCGAGATCGACCCGCGCCCGTTCCAGGCCGCGCTCGACCAGGCCGTGGGCCAGCTGGCGCGCGACCAGGCCCTGCTGCAGAACGCGAAGCTGGACCAGCAGCGCTACCGCACCCTGCTGGGCCAGGATTCGATCTCCAAGCAGCAGGTCGATACCCAGGACGCGCTGGTGCGCCAGTACGAAGGCGTGGTCAAGACCGACCAGGGCAACGTGGCCAATGCGCGCCTGCAGCTGGGCTACACCAGGATCGTGGCGCCGGTGTCGGGCCGCATCGGCCTGCGCCAGGTCGATCCGGGCAATATCGTCAACACCAGCGACGCCAACGGCATCGCGCTGATCACGCAGATCCAGCCGATCGCCGTGATGTACACCATCCCCGAGGACAACCTGCCGTCGGTGCTGAAGAAGCTCAACGCCGGCGAAAAGCTGCCGGTGCAGGCGTGGGACCGCCAGGTGCGCAACCAGCTGGGCGAAGGCACGCTGCTGACCACCGACAACCAGATCGACACCACCACCGGCACGGTCAAGCTCAAGGCGGTCTTCCCCAATGAAGACGGGATGCTGTTCCCGAACCAGTTCGTCAACGTGCGCACGCGCGTCGACACGCTCAAGGACGCCACCGTGATTCCGGTGGCGGCGATCCAGCGCGGACAGCAGGGCACGTTCGTCTACACCGTCGACGACGCCAACAAGGTCAAGGTCCAGGTGATCACCCTCGGCCCGGGCGATGGCAGCCGCAATGCGGTGCTCAAGGGCCTGGAGCCCGGCCAGCGCGTGGTGGTGGATGGCGCCGACCGGCTCAAGGAAGGCATGACGGTCGAAGCAGTCGACCCGGCCGCGCGTGCCGCGGCGACGGTGCCGGCCAGCCAGCCGCGCGGGCGCGGCCGACGCAACCGCGACGGCGCTGGCTGGGGCGGTGCCAGCGCGCCGCATGGCGATGCCAGCGGCGCGGCCGCGGGCGGCGCTTCCGGCGCTTCCGATGCTTCCGGCGCGGCCGGCGAGCATCGGCGCCAGCGTGAAGGCGGCGCCAGCGCTCCAGGTGCGGAAGGCCCGCGCCGCCAGCAGCAGTAAGGACCGCGCATGAACCCATCACGCCTCTTCATCCAGCGCCCGGTCGCTACGGCGCTGCTGATGCTGGCCATCCTGCTCTCCGGGCTGGTGGCCTACCGGCTGCTGCCGCTGTCGGCGCTGCCGGAGGTCGACTACCCGACGATCCAGGTCACCACGCTCTACCCCGGCGCCAGCCCCGACGTGATGACTTCGTCGGTGACCGCGCCGCTGGAGCGGCAGTTCGGCCAGATGCCCGGCCTGAAGCAGATGTCGTCGTCCTCGTCGGGCGGCGCCTCGGTGATCACGCTGCAGTTCGAGCTGACGCTGCCGCTGGACGTGGCCGAGCAGGAAGTGCAGGCCGCCATCAATGCCGGCAGCAACCTGCTGCCGTCCGACCTGCCGATGCCGCCGGTCTACAGCAAGGTCAACCCGGCCGACGCGCCGATCATGACCATCGCCATGACGTCCGACACCATGCCGCTGCCCAAGCTGCAGGACATGGTGGATACGCGCGTGGCGCAGAAGATCTCGCAGATCCAGGGCGTGGGCCTGGTCACCATCAGCGGCGGGCAGCGCCCCGCGGTGCGCATCCAGGCCAACCCGGCCGCGCTGGCATCGCTCGGCATGTCGATCGACGACCTGCGCACCGCGATCGGCTCGGCCAACGTCAACGGCGCCAAGGGCAGCTTCGACGGCCCGCAGCGCGCGTCGACCATCGACGCCAACGACCAGCTGCGGTCCGCCGACGAATACCGCCAGATCATCCTCGGCTACAAGAACGGCGCGCCGATCCGCATCACCGACGTCGCCGAGATCGTCGACGGCCCCGAGAACAGCCGCCTGGCCGCGTGGGCCAACGACAAGCCCGCGATCGTGCTGAACATCCAGCGCCAGCCCGGCGCGAACGTGATCGAGGTGGTCGACCGCATCAAGGCACTGCTGCCGCAGCTGCAGAACGCGCTGCCGGCGTCGGTGCACGTGCAGCTGCTGACCGACCGCACCACCACCATCCGCGCCTCGGTCGAGGACGTGCAGTTCGAGCTGCTGCTGGCGATCGCGCTGGTGGTGCTGGTGATCTTCCTGTTCCTACGCAATATCCCCGCCACCATCATCCCGGGCGTGGCGGTGCCGCTGTCGCTGGTGGGCACGTTCGGCGTGATGTACCTGGCCGGGTTCTCGATCAACAACCTGACGCTGATGGCGCTGACCATTGCCACCGGCTTCGTGGTCGACGATGCGATCGTGATGATCGAGAACATCATGCGCTACATCGAGAAAGGCGATTCGCCGATGCAGGCGGCGCTCAAGGGCTCGAAGCAGATTGGCTTCACCATCATCTCGCTGACCTTCTCGCTGGTGGCGGTGCTGATCCCGCTGCTGTTCATGGGCGACGTGGTCGGCCGGCTGTTCCGCGAGTTCGCGATCACGCTGGCGGTATCGATCCTGATCTCGGCGGTGGTGTCGCTGACGCTCACGCCGATGATGTGCGCGCGGCTGCTGCACCATGTGCCGGAAGAGAGGCTGTCGCGCTTCCACCGCGCCACCGGCCGCTTCTTCGACAACGTGATCGAGCGCTACGGGCGCGCGCTGGACTGGGTGCTCGATCGCCAGAAGGCAACGCTGGTCGTGGCCGTGGCCACGCTGGCGCTGACCGTGCTGCTGTACCTGCTGGTGCCCAAGGGCTTCTTCCCGGTGCAGGACACCGGCGTGATCCAGGGCATCACCGAGGCCGCGCAGACCACCTCCTTCGGCGCCATGGCGCGCAAGCAGGAAGCGGTGGCCAAGGTGGTGATGCAGGACCCGGCGGTGGCGAGCCTGTCGTCGTTCATCGGCGTGGATGGCAGCAACACCACGCTCAACGCCGGGCGCATGCTGATCAACCTCAAGCCCAAGGGCGAGCGCGACCCCATCGACGTGGTCACGCAGCGCCTGCAGCATGCGGTGCAGAGCCTCGGCGGCGTCTCGCTGTTCACGCAGCCGGTGCAGGACCTGACCATCGAGGACAAGGTCTCGCGCACGCAGTACCAGTTCACGGTGGAAGATCCCGATCCCGAGACGCTGGCCGCGTGGGTGCCGAAGCTGGTGGAGCGCCTGCGCCAGGAGCCGGAGCTGCGCGACGTCACCAGCGACCAGCAGAACAACGGCCTGCGCGCCTATGTCGATATCGACCGCGACGCCGCGGCGCGCTTCGGCATCACCACCGCGGTGATCGACAGCGCGCTGTACAGCGCCTTCGGCCAGCGGCTGGTGTCGACCATCTTCACGCAGTCGAGCCAGTACCGCGTGGTGCTGGAGACCATGCCGGAGTTCCGCAAAAGCCCGCAATCGCTGGCCGAGCTGCGCCTGCCCTCCTCTTCCGGCGGACAGGTGCCGCTGGGCGCGTTCGCGCGCATCACCGAGCGCACCGGGCCTCTGGTGATCAACCACCAGGGGCAATTCCCCGCGGCGACGATCTCGTTCAACCTGGCGCATGGCGAATCGCTCGGCGCCGCGGTCGACAAGATCACCAGGGTGGAGCAGGAGCTGGGCCTGCCGATCTCGATGCAGACCAGCTTCCAGGGCGCGGCGCTGGCGTTCCGCGCGTCGCTGTCGAACACGCTGTGGCTGATCCTGGCCGCGGTGGTGACGATGTATATCGTGCTGGGCGTGCTGTATGAAAGCACCATCCACCCGGTCACGATCCTGTCGACGTTACCGTCCGCAGGCGTGGGCGCGTTGCTGGCGTTGCTGGTGGCGGGGATGGACCTGGGCATCATCGCCATCATCGGCATCATCCTGCTGATCGGCATCGTCAAGAAGAACGCGATCATGATGATCGACTTCGCGCTCGAGGCCGAGCGCGAAGGCGGCATGACGCCGCGCGACGCGATCTTCCAGGCCTGCCTGCTGCGTTTCCGCCCGATCCTTATGACCACCATGGCGGCGCTGCTGGCGGCGCTGCCGCTGATGCTGGGCTCCGGCATCGGCAGCGAGCTGCGCCAGCCGCTGGGCGTGACCATGGTGGGCGGCCTGCTGGTCAGCCAGGTGCTGACGCTGTTCACCACGCCGGTGATCTACCTGGCCTTCGACCGCGTGGCGACGCGCGTGAAGGGCTGGCGCAAGCGCCGCTTCGGTGATCCGGAGGAAGGCGGCACAGGCGAGGAGCCGGTCTGAAAATGAATCTTTCGGCTGCCTTTATCCATCGCCCGGTCGCGACCGCGCTGCTCACGCTCGGCATCCTGCTGGCCGGGCTCGCGGCACTGCGGCTGCTGCCGGTGTCGCCGCTGCCGCAGGTGGACTTCCCGACCATCTCGGTATCGGCGTCGCTCCCTGGCGCCAGCCCGGAAACGATGGCCGCCACCGTGGCGACGCCGCTGGAGCGCGCGCTCGGTACCATCGCCGGCGTGACCGAAATCACCTCCAGCAGCTCGCTCGGCTCGACCCGCGTGACGCTGCAGTTCGACCTGTCGCGCAATATCGACGGCGCCGCGCGCGACGTCCAGGCCGCGATCAACGCTTCGCGCGCGACGCTGCCGACCAGCCTGCCCAACAACCCGACCTACCGCAAGGTCAACCCCGCCGACGCGCCGATCATGATCATCGCGCTGACCTCGCCGACGATGACGCGCGGACAGCTCTACGATGCGGCCTCCACCGTCCTGGCGCAGAAGCTGTCGCAGGTGGAAGGCGTGGGGCAGGTCACCATTGGCGGCGCCTCCTTGCCGGCGGTGCGGGTCGAACTGAACCCGACCGCGCTGAACAACTACGGCATCTCGCTGGAGGACGTGCGCAACACCATCAGCGCGACCAACGCCAACCGGCCGCTCGGCACGCTGGAAAACGCCAGCAACAACTGGCAGGTCTACGCCAACGACCAGATGATGAAGGCGGAAGACTACATGCCGCTGATCATCCGCTACGCTACGCCGGGCACCTACTCGTCGGCGTCGGCGGGCGCGCTGATCGCCAGCACCGCCAATGCGACCGCCAGCGGCGGCGTCAGCACCAAGGTGGTCAACGGCGTCACCGTGACCACGCTGACCACCAGCAGCGGCACCACAACCATCACCAGCGGCGCCACCGGGGGCGCCAGTGCCACCAGCGGGCCGAATTCGTTCGCGGTGCCGGTGCGGCTGCGCGACGTGGCCAACGTGGTCGATTCGGTGCAGGACATCCGCAACGCGGGCTCGGCCAACGGCAAGCCGTCGGTGCTGCTGGTGCTGAACCGCTCGCCCGGCGCCAATATCATCGAGACCGTCGACCGCGTGCGCGAGATGCTGCCGAACCTGCAGAAGATGATCCCGGCGGCGATCTCGATGGACGTGATGATGGACCGCACCCCCACCATCCGCGCCTCGCTGCGCGAGGTCGAGCACACGCTGATGATCTCGGTGGCGCTGGTGATCATGGTGGTGTTCATCTTCCTGCGCAACGTGCGCGCGACGCTGATCCCCAGCGTGGCGGTGCCGGTCTCGCTGATCGGCACCTTCACGGTGATGTACCTGGCCGGGTTCTCGCTGAACAACCTGTCGCTGATGGCGCTGACCATTGCCACCGGCTTCGTGGTCGACGATGCCATCGTGGTGCTGGAGAACATTTCGCGCCATATCGAGGAGGGCATGAAGCCGCTGGCCGCCGCGCTGCGTGGCGCGCGCGAGGTCGGCTTCACGGTGCTGTCGATGAGCCTGTCGCTGATCGCGGTGTTCATTCCGCTGCTGATGATGGGCGGCATCGTCGGGCGCCTGTTCCAGGAGTTCGCGATCACGCTGTCGGTGGCGATCCTGGTGTCGCTGGTGGTGTCGCTGACCACCACGCCGATGATGTGCGCGCGCATGCTGCGGCCGGCGGAACCGGAGCAGCAGGGACGCTTCTTCCGCGCCACCGAGCGCATGTTCCGGTGGCTGCACGATGGCTATGCGCGTTCGCTGTCGACCGCGCTGCGCTTCAGCCCGCTGGTGTGGCTGGTGCTGATCACCACCATCGCGCTCAACGTGTACCTGTACGTGATCGTGCCCAAGGGCTTCTTCCCGCAGCAGGATACGGGCCGGCTGATCGGCTTTATCCGCGCCGACCAGGCCACCTCGTTCCAGGCCATGCGCGGCAAGCTCGACAGCTTTATCAGGATCGTGCAGTCGGATCCGGCAGTGGAAAACGTGACCGGCTTTACCGGCGGCTCGCAGCGCAACACCGGCCAGATGTTCGTCACGCTCAAGCCGCTGGCGGAGCGCAAGGAGTCCGCCGACGCCATCATCGCGCGGCTGCGCGGCAAGCTGGCCAAGGAGCCCGGTGCGAGCCTGTTCCTGCAGCCGGTGCAGGACATCCGCATCGGCGGGCGGCAGAGCAGCTCGCAGTACCAGTTCACGCTGCAGTCCGACGACCTCGAAGTGCTGCGCACGTGGGAGCCCAAGGTGCGCGCGGCGCTGTCCAACCTGAAGGGGCTGGAGGACATCGACACCGACACCAACGACAAGGGGCTGCAGACCTCGGTGATCATCAACCGCGATACGGCGTCGCGCCTGGGCGTGACCGCGCAGCAGGTGGATGCGGTGCTGAACAACGCCTTCGGCCAGCGGCTGGTGTCGACCATCTACCATCCGCTCAACCAGTACCGCGTGGTGATGGAGCTGAGCCCCGAGTACCTGCAGGGCCCGAACGCGCTCAAGGACATCTACGTCGTCACCGGCAACGGCAACCGCGTGCCGCTGTCTGCCTTCGCGAGCGTGATCCCGACCAGCACGCCGCTGGGCGTGAACCACCAGGGGCAGTTCGCGGCATCGACGATCTCGTTCAACCTGGCGGAGGGGACCTCGCTGTCGCAGGCGACCGATGCGATCAACCGCGAGATGGCGCGCATCGGCGTGCCGGAAACGCTGCGCGCCAACTTCCAGGGCGGCGCCAAGGCGTTCCAGGACTCGCTCAAGAGCCAGCCGATCCTGATCCTGGCGGCGCTGATCACCATCTACATCGTGCTGGGCGTGCTGTATGAAAGCTATGTCCACCCGCTCACCATCCTGTCGACGCTGCCGTCGGCGGGCGTGGGCGCGCTGCTGGCGCTGATGGCGTCGAGGACGGACTTCAGCATCATCGCGCTGATCGGCGTGATCCTGCTGATCGGCATCGTAAAGAAGAACGCGATCATGATGATCGACTTCGCCATCGACGCCGAGCGCCGCGACGGGCTGTCGCCGCGCGAAGCCATCTACCGCGCCTGCCTGCTGCGTTTCCGCCCGATCCTGATGACGACCATGGCCGCGCTGCTGGGCGCGGTGCCGCTGGCGATCGGCCGCGGCGACGGCGCCGAGCTGCGCGCGCCGCTGGGCATCTCGATTGTCGGCGGCCTGGTGGTGAGCCAGCTGCTGACGCTGTACACCACGCCAGTGGTCTACCTGACGCTGGACCGCTGGCGCCTGAAGGTCAAGGCCTGGCGCCAGCGCCGCCGCGGCGGCACGCCTGACCAGCCGGCCGCCGTCTGAATTTACAGAGATTCCACATGACTGTGTTTCACCCTGTGTTTAGCGCTGTGTTTAGCCGATTGCTGACCCATGCCCTGCCGCTGCCGCTGGCGTGCGCGTTGCTGCTGGCCGGCTGCGCGGTGGGTCCCGACTACAAGCGTCCCGATGCGCCGGTGCCGGAAGCTTTCAAGGAAGCCGCCGGTACCAATGCCGATGCCGATACCACAGCCGATGCCAATGCCTGGCGCGGCGACTGGAAAACCGCCGAGCCGCAGGATGCCATCACGCGTGCCGACTGGTGGACGGTCTTCGGCGATCCGCAGCTCGACACGCTGATGCCGCAAGTGCAGATCTCCAACCAGAACATCAAGGCGGCCGAGGCGCAGTACCGCCAGGCCGTGGCCGCGCTGCAGGCGGCGCGTGCCGGCTTCTTCCCGGTCGTCGATGCGCAGGCCGGTGCGTCGCGCGCGCGCGGCGCCAGCGGCAATACGCTCAACGGGCAGAGCCTGACGCTGGGCGCGACCTGGGAGATCGACGTGTGGGGCCGCGTGCGCCGCCAGGTGGAAAGCAGCGAAGCCAGCGTGCAGGCAAGCCAGGCCGACCTGGCATCGACGCTGCTGTCGACGCAGGCGACACTGGCGCAGAGCTATTTCCTGCTGCGCGTGGCCGATGCGCAGAAGGCGCTGCTCGACCGCACCGTGGCCGATTACCAGAAGTCGCTGCAGCTGGTGCAGAACCAGTACGCCGCCGGCACCGCGCAACGCTCAGACGTGCTGCAGTCGGAGACCCAGCTCAAGAGCGCGCAGGCGCAGCAGATCGACATCCAGATCACGCGCGCGCAGCTGGAGCACGCCATTGCCGTGCTGGTCGGCAAGCCGCCCGCGGCGCTGTCGCTGGCCGCGGACGATTTCCGCCAGGCCCCGCCGCGCGTGCCGGGCGCGGTGCCATCGGAACTGCTGGAGCGCCGGCCCGACATCGGCGCTGCCGAGCGCCGCATGGCGTCCGCCAATGCGCAGATCGGCGTGGCGCAGGCCGCCTACTACCCGACGCTGTCGCTGTCGGCCAGCGGCGGCCTGACCGCCAGCACGCTGGCGCGCTGGATGTCGCTGCCGGACCGCATCTGGTCGATCGGCGGCGGGCTGGCGGGCACGCTGTTCGACGGCGGCCTGCGCAGCGCGGCCAAGGCGCAGGCCGTGGCCGCCTACGACCAGACCGTCGCCAATTATCGCCAGACCGTGCTGTCCGCGTTCCAGGAAGTCGAAGACAACCTTGCCGCGCAGCGGCTGCTGGAGCAGGAGGCGGTGGTGCAGAACGACGCGCTGCGCTCCGCGCGCGAGGCGCTGGTGCTGGTCAACAACCGCTACCGCGCCGGCACCGCGGGCCTGCTCGACGTGCTGACCGCGCAGACCGCCGCCTACACCGCCGAGCGCACCGCGCTGTCGATTGCCGGGCGCCAGTACACGGCGGCCGTGGTGCTGATCAAGGCGCTGGGCGGCAACTGGCATCAGCAGGCGCTGGAAGGCGCCACCGGCAGCAGGCCCGCCGGCGCCGCACCCGCCACCACAGTCGGCCAGCGCTAGGCGCCGCGCTGCGGCGCATTCGGCAACGGCTGCGCGCAGATGCGCTCGCGCAGCCAGGTGGCGGCCTTGCCCAGCGGCCGCTGCTTGTGCCACACCAGTTCCATTGCCACCGGCCAGTCCTGCTGCTGGAACGCCAGCGGCGGCGACACCAGCTGCGCCGCGGCCGGCGAGTTGGCCACCACGTGCCACGGCACGAACGCCCAGCCGAGCCCGCGCTTGACCAGCTCGACGATGACCCACTGGCTCTCCACCCACCACACATCCGCCGCCACGCGCAGGCGCATCTTCTCTTCGCTGTCGGTACGCGTGGCGACCATCAGCTGGCGGTAGCGCTTCAGCTCTTCCCAGTCCACGCGCTGCGACGCCAGCGGATGGTCGGGCGCGCACAGGATCTGCATCGGCATCCAGCCCAGCGCATGGAAGCCCAGTTCGGGCGGCAACACTTCCTGCCGCCACATGATGCCGAGATCGGCGCCGCCCTCGAGCACCAGCCGGCTCACGTCTTCCATCAAGGGGAACAGCACTTCCAGCTCGACCGCCGGGAAACGGCCGGAGAACGCTTCGAGCAGCTGGCCCAGCGTTTCCTCCGGGTAGAGCTCGTCGACGGCGAGCACCAGCCGCGTCTCCACGCCCTCGCCCAGGCTCTTGGCCACGCCGCGGAAGTGCTCGCAGCGTTCCAGGATCACGCGCGCTTCCGCCAGCAGCCGCTCGCCGGCCGGGGTCAGCACGGGATAGCGGCCGGCGCGGTCGAACAGCGCGTTGCCGACATCGATCTCCAGGTTCGACACGGCGGCGCTCACCACTGACTGGGCCTTGCCGAGCCGGCGCGCGGCGGCGGAAAAAGAACCCGCCTCGGCGGCAGCGACGAAAGCCTGGAGTTGCTCCAGTGAGAGACTCATACGGCGCCCTTCTGCGACATCTATCGGTTCTGACGATAGTATCCAACTTGGCAATCCCTGCAAAGCAGATAGACTTGGCCCGGTCTGAATTATTGCCTCGCAGGAGGAAAATCATGCGCACTACCCGCGACCGGATCCGCCACGCCGTTGGCTTCGAGGTTGTCGGCCTGCTGATCTTCGCGCCGCTGGCCAGCTGGGCCTTCGGCTACGAGCTGCACCAGATGGGCCTGATCGGCGCGGTCGCGTCGCTGATCGCGACCGGCTGGAACTACCTGTACAACCTGCTGTTCGACAAGGCCATGCTGCGTTGGACCGGCCAGCTGCGCAAGTCGGTCGTGGTGCGGGTGCTGCACGCCATCCTGTTCGAGGTGGGCCTGCTGGTGGTGTTCCTGCCGGCGCTGGCGTGGTACCTGAATATCAGCCTGCTCGATGCGCTGATCATGGATATCGCCGTGGCCGTCTTCTACATGGTCTACGCGCTGGTGTACAACTGGCTGTACGACATCGTGTTCCCGGTGCCGTCGCTGCAGCACGCCGCCGCGAGGCCTGACGGCGCGGCGGCCGGCTGAGGCCGGGTTTTTCCTGACCCCGGAGCAGGCACTCCGGGGTGTTTCCCCGCCTTGCCGTGCGGACGCGAATTGTTATACTCAATAACAAAATTCGACGGACCGGGTGCGCATCTGCGCGCCGCAAGCGGGGAGACAACATGAAGATCGCAATCGCCGGCGGCGGCATCGGCGGGCTGACGCTGGCGCTGCTGTGCCACCGCCACGGCATCGACGCCGAAGTCTGGGAAGCCAGCGAATCGCTGCGCCCGCTGGGCGTGGGCATCAACCTGCTGCCGCACGCGGTACGCATCCTGTCCGAGCTCGGCCTGCGCGACGCGCTGGCCGAGCTTGCGATCGAGACCTCGTCGCTCTCCTACTACAACAAACTGGGCCAGCGCATCTGGCACGAACCGCGCGGGCTGGCGGCGGGCTACGACTGGCCGCAGTTCTCGATCCATCGCGGCGAGTTCCAGATGCTGCTGCATCGCACCGTGGTCGAGCGACTGGGTGCCGATGCGGTCCACACCGGGCATGCGTTCGAGACCGTGCTCGATACCGGCGCGCGCGGGCCGGCGCGTTTCGTGCTGCGCCGCCGCGGCGATGGCGCCGAGGTGGAAGCCAGCGCCGACGTGCTGGTCGGCGCCGATGGCATCCACTCCGCGGTGCGCCACCACTTCTACGCCACCGGCGATGCACCGCGCTTCTCGCGCCGCATGCTGTGGCGCGCGGTCACGGAGGCGCCCGCCTACCTCGACGGACGCTCGATGTTCATGGCCGGCCACCAGGACCAGAAGTTCGTCGCCTATCCCATCTCCGAGCCGCTGCGCCGGCAGGGTCGCTCGCTGGTCAACTGGATCGCAGAGTTGCGCGTGCCCGACAGCGTGCCTGACACGCCGCCGCGCAGCGACTGGAACAAGCAGGTGGACAAGTCGGTGTTCCGCGCGCAGTTTGCCGGCTGGCAGTGGGACTGGATCGACATTCCCGCGCTGATCGATGGTGCGGCGGCGATCTACGAATTCCCGATGGTCGACAAGGACCCGCTGCCGCGCTGGACCTTCGACCGCGTCACGCTGCTCGGCGATGCCGCACACCCGATGTACCCGATCGGCTCGAACGGCAGCGCGCAGGCGATCCTGGATGCGCGCTACCTCGTCGACAGCCTGCTGGGCACGCAAGATACGCCTTACGCGCTGCGCGAATACGAGGCCGAGCGCCTGCCGCGCACCGCGGGCATCGTGCTGCGCAACCGCATGAACGGGCCGGAGCAGGTGATGCAGCTGGCGGAGGAACGCGCGCCGCAGGGGTTCAACGATATCGGGCAGGTGATCCCACGCGCCGAGCTGGAGGCGATTTCGCTGCGGTACAAGCAGCTGGCGGGGTTCGACCGGCAGTCGATGCAGGGCGGGCGATAGCGTCGCGGTCCGCCAGGCCACAACCAAAAATAAACCATCAAGAGGAGACAACATGGCGCCCCTGAACCTCACCCCGATCACCCGGCTCACCCGCCTCACCCACCTGACGCTGGCCGCCGCCCTCGCTTTCGCCGCCAACGCCGCACTGGCCGACATTACCGTCGGCGTCAGCCTGTCGACGACGGGGCCGTCCGCTTCGCTCGGCATCCCGCAGAAGAACTCGATGCCGTACCTGCCGCAGAAGATCGGCGGCGAGGCCGTCCGCTACATCGTGCTGGACGATGCCTCCGATCCCACCCAGGGCGCCAAGGTCGCGCGCCGCTTCGTCTCCGAAGACAAGGTCGACATCATCCTCGGCTCATCCGCGGTCGCCCCGTCGATCGCCATTGCCGAGGTCGCCGAGGAAAGCCAGACCGTCCAGCTTGCCTTCTCGCCGATCGAGCTCAAGCCCGGCCGGGGCGCCTGGACCTTCCGGCTGGCGCAGCCGGTGCGGCTGATGGCCAACGCCGTCGCCGCCACCGCCAAGACCAGAGGCGTCAAGACCATCGGCTTTATCGGCTTTGCCGACGCCTATGGCGAGACCTGGCTGAAGGATTTCACCGCCGCCGCCACCGCCAACGGCCTGCGCCTGATCGCCACCGAACGCTATGGCCGCGCCGATACCAGCGTGACCGCGCAGGCCATCAAGCTGATCGCCGCCAAGCCCGACGCCATCCTGATCGCCGGCGCCGGCACCGGTGCGGCGCTGCCGCATACCACGCTGCGCGAGCGCGGCTACGGCGGCGCCATCTACCAGACCCACGGCGCCGCCACCAAGGACCTGATCCGCATCGGCGGACGCCTGGTCAATGGCGCGATCCTGCCGGCGGGCCCGGTGATCGTGCCGGAGCAGCTGCCAGCCGGCGACCCGGTGCGCAAGCCGGGACTCGACTACGTCACCCGCTACGAGAAGCAATATGGCGCCGAATCGCGCACGCAGTTCGGCGCGCATGCCTACGATGCCGGACTGGTGCTGGAGCGGATCGTGCCGGTGGCGCTGAAAAGCGCCAAACCGGGAACGCCGGCCTTCCGCCAGGCGCTGCGCCAGGCGCTGGAGAGCGAAAAGGACATCGTGGTGTCGCACGGCGTGCTCAATTACAGTGGGCAAGACCACTATGGCTTTGACCAGCGCGGCCGCGTTATGCTGACAATCGACAACGGCAACTGGAAACTACTGCAATGATCCCTAACGCATCCAGTGCATCCAGTGCATCCGGTGCACCCGACGCACCCGCCGCGGCAGGCAAGACTGGCAGCTCGCACACCGCCAGCGCGCGGCGCAAGCCGCGCGAGCCGCTTGCGCCGGATCCGGCGGTGGCCGACGCCGGCTTCGATCCGCATGTGCCCAATATCGACTATGGCGTGCTCGACAGCCTGATCGGCTACGCCATCCGCCGCGCGCAGATCCGCATCTACGAGGATTTCGTGCTGTCGCTGTCGCAATGGCAGATCACCCCGCCGCGCTTCTCGGCACTGGTGATCATCTCGCGCAATCCGCACCTGAAGCTGACCGAGCTGGCGCGCATCCTGGGCATCGCGCGGTCGGGCGCGGTGCTGCTGGTCGATGCGCTGGAAGAGATGAACCTGGTCGCGCGCCGCCCGGCGGCGGGCGACCGGCGCGCCTACAGCCTGGTGCTGACGCCGTCGGGCCGCAAGACGCTGGACGCTGCCACCCGCGCGGTGGTCGAGCATGACGCGCATGTGGGCAGCGCGCTGTCCGACAGCGACCAGGCCACGCTGAAATCGCTGCTGTCCCGGCTGGCGCCGCCGCGCGCGGGCTGAGCGCCACGCTGCTGTCATCCGGCAGGCGCTTGCCATGCGTTAACATGGCCGCCATGCCAAGAACAACCGCCACGCGTACCGCATCGCGAACTGGCGCGCTGCTGCGCCGCCTGTCGCCTCTTCTTGCCGCCGCCTTGCTGATGGCCGGTGGGCCCGTCATCGCGCCGGCGCTGGCCAGGCCGCCGGCCAAGGTACAGAAATCCCAGAAGGTCCAGAAGAGCGCGAAAGCACAGAAGGACCAGATTGCCGGCAAGGCGGCAAAGGCCACGCCTTCCGCCGATGCCGGCCTGGTGCGGGCCGGCGTGCCGGCGCAAGTGGCCGCGGCCCTGCGCCGCGCCGGCGTGCCGGCTTCGGCCGCGAGCTTCTACGTAGTCAAGCTGGGCGCACCCAGCGCGCGCACCAGCTGGAACGCGCAGCAGCCGATGAATCCGGCCTCGACCATGAAGCTGGTCACGACCTTCGCCGGCCTGCAGCTGCTGGGACCCGACTACCGCTGGCAGACCGCGCTCTACGCCGACGCGCAGCCCGGCTTCGACGGCACCGTCAACGGCAATGTCTACCTGCGGGGCCGCGGCGATCCCAAGCTGGTGCCGGAGGAAATGGCCAAGCTGGTCGCCAGCGCCCGCGCCGGCGGCGCCACCGCCATCAACGGCGACCTGGTGCTGGACCGCAGCTACTTTGCCGATGGCCTGGACGGCGACGGCACCATCGACGGCGAAGTGCAGCGCGCCTACAACGTCGGCCCCGATGCCCTGCTCTATGCCTTCAAGACGCTGTCGTTCACGCTGACGCCGGATCCCGTCACGCAGACGGTGGCGGTCAGCGTCACGCCGGAGCTGGCGCAACTCAAGCTCGACAACCAGCTGGCGTTGACCAACGGCCGCTGCGGCGACTGGCAAAGCCGCGCCACCCCCAGCGTGCAGCCGCAGGCCGACGGCACCGTGCTGGCATCGTTCGCCGGTGACTATTCGAGCGACTGCGGCGAGCACGTGCTCAATATCGCCACGCTGTCGCACGCGGAATTCACCTGGGGCGGCTTTGTCGCCGAATGGCAGCGCGCCGGCGGGCGTTTTACCCGCCTGCCCGCGTTGCGCAGCGGCAAGGTGCCGCGCGGCGCGGTGCTGCTGGCGCGCCACTATGGCCTGCCGCTGTCCGACATCGTGCGCGACATCAACAAGTTCTCCAACAACGTGATGGCGCGCCAGCTGTTCCTGACCATCGGCGCCGAGCTCGACCGCGGCGGCCCGGCCAGCCCCGAGCGCTCGATCCGCGTGGTGCGGCGCTGGCTCGCGAAGCAGGGGCTGGACATGCCCGGGCTGGTGCTGGACAACGGCTCCGGACTGTCGCGCGAGGAACGCATCAGCGCCTACGACATGGCGCGCCTGCTGCAGCAGGCGGCGGCCAGCAGCGTGGGCCCGGCGCTGGTCGATTCGCTGCCGGTGCTGGGCGTCGACGGCACGCTGCGCAACCGGATGACCGGCGCCAATGCGGCCGGCAGCGGCTACCTCAAGACCGGCACGCTGGCCGACGTGCGTGCGCTGGCCGGCTATGTCGACGCGGAAGACGGCAGCCGCTACGTGCTGGTGAGCATGATCAACCACCCCAACGCCTCGCAGGCGCGGGAGGCGCACGACGCGCTGATGCAATGGGTGTATCGCGGCGCGCCCTGAGATTGCGCCGGCATTGGCGGATCGGCCACCCCGCGTGGCCTGCCGCCAACGCCGGCGCGGCATTTTGTTAAGCGCCCACTTACCAGGATGCGTTCCGACCCTATAATGCCAGGGTGCCGGCCGCGTCCTGCGGCGGCAGCTTTCCGGGCCAGCCCCCGGCGCCGGGCCTGCATTGCCCCCTTTCCTCTGACATGACTTCCCGACAACCCTCGGTGTGGTTGCGCTTCTGGCATCGCTTCGCACCCGCCGAACGCGACGGCTTCATGGCCGGCGTACGCCGCTTTGCCCCCTCCCTTCCCGCGGTGTTTTCCTGGGGGCTGGTGACCGGCGTCGCGATGAGCAAGTCGGTGCTGACCGTGCCCGAAGCCATCGGCATGTCGCTGCTGGTCTATGCCGGCTCGGCGCAGCTGGCGGTGCTGCCGTTGTTCGCCGCCGGGCTGCCGCTGTGGACCATCTGGCTGACCGCGGCCATGGTGAACCTGCGCTTCGTCATCTTCAGCGCCGCCATGCAGCCGCACTTCAGCTACCTGACACTGGCGCGGCGCACGGTGCTGGGGTTCTTCAACGGCGACCTGCACTTCGTCTACTTCCTGCAGAAGTATTCGACGCCGGGCTATGAGCCTGGCAAGGAAGGCTACTTCTGGGGCATGGCGCTGACCAACTTTGCGATGTGGCAGGTGTCGTCGATCCTCGGCATCGTGCTGGCGAGCCTGTTCCCGGACAGCTGGGGGCTGGGGCTGGCGGGCACGATGGCGCTGATCCCGGTGATGATCGCCACCATCAATTCGCGCTCGACGCTGATGGCTGTGGTGATTTCGGCGGTGTTGGCGTTGTTGTGCTTTGACCTGCCGTACCGGCTCGGGCTGGTGGTGGCGGTGGTCGGTGCGATTGCTGCGGGCATGGCGACCGATGAACTGGCGGCGCGGGCTACGCTGCGGGGTATCCGCAAGCGCAAGTCCCCGCCGATTGGCAATGCGGCTGACGCACCGCCAGGAGACCGCGCATGAGCCATGCCGAGATCTGGATCGCGCTGGTTGGCATGGCGGTGGTCACGGTGCTGACGCGCGCGTTGTTCCTGATGGCCGGCGAGCACGTGTCGGTGCCTGACCGCATCCAGCGGGCCCTGCGTTATGCGCCCGCAGCGGCGCTGGCGGCGATCATCCTGCCGGACCTGATGACCTGGCAGGGGCATTTCACCGTGGCGCTGTCGAACTACAAGCTGGTGGCAGGGGTGGTGGCCACCGCGTTCTACCTGCTGACGCGGCGGATGGTGGGGATGATTGCTGTGGGGATGGCGGTTTATACGGTGTTGCGGTTGTTGGGTTGAGGACTGGCGCATTGGAAATGCCAGCCGGAACCCGCTTCAGCCACCAAACGCCGCAGCCGCCCGCTCCAGCCGATCCCGCACCCCGGCCCAATCCTGCCCTTCAGGCAACGTCTCGAACACCAGCTGCGAATAGCCCTGCTTGTCGAGCTTGCGCAACAACCGATACAGCTCCTGCGCATACGCGGCAGCATCCGCGGGCGCCTGCACCCAGGTGCAGCGCTGATCCGCCAGCGGCGCTCGTCCCACCCAGGCCACACGCGCAGCCGCAGGCAGAGCGGCAAGCCGCGCGGCAGCCGCCTGCGCATCCGCCAGCAACAAGGGCGTGTGCGGAGCGTAGTGCGCCTTCAGGGTGCCTGATGCGCGTGGCGCGGCAGCATCGGGCGGCATCGGCGCTTCGCCCAGCACCTGCGCCAGCATTCCGACCGTGATGGCACCGGGACGCAACAGGACCGGCCCGACGCCGGCGTCCAGGCGCGACAGATCGACGATGGTCGATTCGATCCCGACCTCGACCCCATCGCCTTCCAGCACATAGACCGCGTCGCCGAACTCTTCGCGCACATGCTGCGCGGTGGTCGGGCTGACCTGCCCGAACTTGTTTGCCGAAGGCGCCGCAATACCGCCGCGACCGCGCTTGAAGCGCGCCAGCAGCGCCTGCGCCACCGGATGCGACGGGCAGCGCAAGCCGATGCTGTCCTGCCCGCCCGCCACCGCGGCATCGATATGCGAAGCGCGCTTCAGGATCAGCGTCAGCGGCCCCGGCCAGAACGCATCGATCAGCTTCTGCGCGGCTTCCGGAACCTCGTCGGTCCAGTAGCTGATATCGGCGCCGTCGACCACATGCACGATCACCGGGTGGTTGGACGGCCGTCCCTTCAGCGCGAAGATGCGGCCGACCGCCTCGGGATTCTCGGCATCGGCGCCCAGCCCGTAGACCGTCTCGGTCGGGAAAGCGACCAGTTGCCCCGCCTCGAGCAGGCGGACGGCTTCATCGAGTTCAGCAGCCGTGGGCGTGCGCGGCGACATCGTGTTCCTTGCGTCAGAGCGGGATATGCAGTGCCTGCGCGGCGGCGGTAAAGGCAGCGTCGGCTGCCTCGGCATGCTCGCCGATGCAGTTGACGTGGCCCATCTTGCGCGACGGGCGCGCATCGTTCTTGCCGTACAGGTGCAGCTTGGCGCCCGGCTGCGCCACCACCTCGTCCCACGCGGGGGTGCGTTCCAGCCCGAACTCGAACCACACATCGCCCAGCAGGTTCAGCATCTTGCCGGCCGAGTGCTGGCGCGTGCTGCCCAGCGGCAGGCGGGCCATGGCGCGCACCTGCTGCTCGAACTGGCTGGTCTCGCACGCATCCATGGTGATGTGGCCCGAGTTGTGCGGGCGCGGCGCCATTTCGTTGGCGACCAGCGAACCGTCGGTCAGCACGAAGAACTCGATGCACAGCACGCCGACATAGCCCATTTCCGTGGCGATGGCGGCAGCCGCGGCGCGGGCGCGGTCGGCGATCTCGTGCGAGACGCTGGTCGACGGCATTTGCGTCGAGAACAGGATGCCGTCGCGGTGCACGTTTTCGGCCAGCGGCCAGGTCGCGGTGGAACCGTCCGCGGCGCGCGCGGCCAGTACCGAGACTTCATAGGCCAGCGGCAGCATCCGTTCCAGCACGCACGGCACGTGCTGCATCGCCTTCCACGCGGCACGCACGTCGTCGCGCGTCTTCACGCGGGCCTGGCCCTTGCCGTCGTAGCCCATGCGCGCGGTCTTGAGGATGCCGGGCAGCACGTGGTCGGGCAGCTGGTCGACATCGGCGTCGTGCTGGATCACCCAGTGCGGGGCCGTCGGCACGCCGGTGCGCTCGGCGCAGGCGGCAAAGAACTTCTTCTCGCCGATGCGGTTCTGCGCGATCGAGACGCAGTAGCCGCGCGGCGCGACAAACGAACCCAGTTGCTCCAGGCGGTCCAGCGACAGCGACGGCACGTTCTCGAACTCGGTGCTCACCGCCTGGCACAGCTTGGCCATCTCGGCCAGCGCGGCCTCGTCGGTGTACTGGGCGCAGATATGCTTGTCGGCCACCGCGCCCGCCGGGCTGTCCTGGTCGGGATCGAGCACGCATACGCGATAGCCCATCGCCTGCGCCGCATGCGTGAACATGCGGCCGAGCTGGCCGCCGCCCAGCATGCCCAGCCACGCGCCGGGCAGGATGGGCGCGTCGGGACGGTCGACGCCGAATTCGGCGCGCGATTCCGGCGTGTGGGCTTCGGAGAGGTAGGGATGGATATCGGTCGGCATTGCTCGGTTCCGTGTGGGTCCGGAGAATTACAGCGGCAGCATTACAGCGGCAAAGTCATGGCGCGCGCGGCTTCGGTCTGCTTCGCGCGGAAGGCTTCCAGCGCGTCGGCCAGCGCGTCGTCGGTGGTCGCCAGCGTGGCGATGGCATGCAGCGCGGCATTGGCGGCGCCCGCTTCACCGATGGCGAAGGTGGCGACCGGCACGCCCTTGGGCATCTGCACGATCGACAGCAGCGAATCCTCGCCGCGCAGGTACTTCGACGGCACGGGCACGCCGAACACCGGCACGATGGTCTTGGCGGCGATCATGCCCGGCAGGTGCGCGGCACCGCCGGCGCCGGCGATGATGGCGCGGATGCCGCGGCTGCGCGCGGTCTCGGCATAGCGGAACATGTCGTCGGCCATGCGGTGCGCGGACACCACCTGGGCTTCGAACGGCACGCCGAAATCCTTCAGCATGGCCACCGCGTGCTGCATCACGTCCCAGTCGGAACTGCTGCCCATCACGACGCCGACCAGCGGCTTGTCTTGCTTGCTCACGTTTGATCCTTGCTTGTTTGCTCCCCTCTCCCGCTTGCGGGAGGGGGGAACACCATTGGCTTTTGAAAAGCCGGTGGCAACGAAATTACTTCAGCTCTTCGCCCGTCAGGCGCGTCAGCGCCTCACGATACTTCGCCGCGGTCTTCTCGATCACGTCATCCGGCAGCTGCGGCGCCGGCGCGGTCTTGGGCCACGGCTTGCCGTCGATGCGCACCGCTTCCAGCCAGTCGCGCACGAACTGCTTGTCGAACGACGGCGGGTTGGTGCCCACCTGGTACGAATCGGCCGGCCAGAAGCGCGACGAATCGGCGGTCAGCACTTCGTCCATCAGCGTCAGCACGCCGTTGTCGTCCAGGCCGAACTCGAACTTGGTGTCGGCGATGATGATGCCGCGCGTGGCGGCAAATTCGGCCGCTTCCTTGTACAGGCGGATCGAGATCTCGCGCATCTGGCGCGCCAGCGCGATGCCGATGCGGGCCTCGACCTCGGCGAACGAGATGTTCTCGTCGTGCTCGCCCATCTCGGCCTTGGCGGCCGGGGTGAAGATCGGCTCGGGCAGCTTCTGCGAATTCTGCAGGCCGGCCGGCAGCGCGATGCCGCACACCTTGCCGGTGGCCTGGTAGTCCTTCCAGCCGCTGCCGGCGAGGTAGCCGCGCACCACGGCTTCGACCAGGATCGGCTTCAGGCGCTTGACCACCACGGCGCGGCCCTTGACCTGCTCCACTTCCTCCGGCGCGACCACGGTTTCGGGCGCGATGCCGGTCTCATGGTTCGGCACGATGTGCGCCAGCTTCTTGAACCAGAAGTCGGCCATCTGGTTCAGCACGCGGCCCTTGTCGGGGATCGGCTCGCCCATGATGACGTCGAACGCCGACAGGCGGTCGGTGGTGACGATCAGCAGCTTGTCATTGCCGACGGCGTAGTTGTCGCGCACCTTGCCGTGGCCCAGCAGCGGCAGCGAGTTGATGGAGGACTGGTAGAGAGCGTTGGACATGATGGTTCCGATAAAACGGCGAAGCCGCCGGGCGCAACATGCGTGCCGCGGCGGCCGGAACTGCGATCCGCCTTCCACTTGCGCGGAAGGCGGACACGGGACAATTACTGCACGACCTGCGCCAGCTTGCCCGACTTGTACTGCTGCGCGACGTCGACCAGCGTGACCGGCTTGATCTTGCTGGCCTGGCCTTCGCAGCCGAAAGCGATGTAGCGCGCCTTGCACACTTGCTTGGCGGCTTCGCGGGCCGGCTTCAGGTATTCGCGCGGGTCGAACTTGCTCGGGTTCTCGACAAAGAAACGACGGATCGCGCCGGTCATGGCCAGGCGGATGTCGGTATCGATGTTGATCTTGCGCACGCCGTACTTGATGGCTTCCTGGATTTCCTCGACCGGCACGCCGTAGGTTTCCTTCATGTCGCCGCCGAACTTGCGGATTTCTTCCAGCAGTTCTTGCGGAACGGACGACGAGCCGTGCATCACCAGGTGGGTGTTGGGGATGCGGGCGTGGATTTCCTTGATGCGGCTGATCGCCAGGATGTCGCCGGTGGGCTTGCGGGTGAACTTGTAAGCGCCGTGCGAGGTGCCGATGGCGATGGCCAGTGCGTCCAGCTGGGTGGCCTTGACGAAGTCGGCGGCCTGCTCCGGATCGGTCAGCAGCATGGAGTGGTCCAGCACGCCTTCGGCGCCGATACCGTCTTCTTCGCCGGCTTCACCGGTTTCCAGCGAGCCCAGGCAGCCCAGTTCGCCTTCCACGGTCACGCCGACGGCGTGGGCCAGTGCCACCACCTTGCGGGTGACGTCGATGTTGTAGTCGTACTCGGCCGGGGTCTTGCCGTCTTCGCGCAGCGAGCCGTCCATCATCACCGACGAGAAGCCCAGGTCGATCGCACCCTGGCAGATCGCCGGCGACTGGCCGTGGTCCTGGTGCATCACCACCGGAATATGGGGATAAGCCTCAACCGCGGCTTCGATCAGGTGGCGCAGGAAATGCTCGCCGGCGTATTTGCGGGCGCCGGCCGAGGCTTGCATGATCACCGGAGCGTTGACCTCGTCGGCCGCCTGCATGATGGCCTGCACTTGCTCGAGGTTGTTCACGTTGAAGGCCGGCAGGCCGTAGCTGTTCTCGGCTGCGTGGTCCAGCAGCTGGCGCATCGAAACGAGTGGCATGTCTAACTCCTAAATAAAAATGGGATGTCTCTGTATTTTTCTGTCGGCGCTCAATGCCCCACCCTGACGATCTTCAGGGTGTTGGTTCCGCCCGGCTGCCCCATCGGCTCGCCGATGGTCAGCACGATGAAATCGCCGCGCTGCACCACGCCCTGCGCCAGCAGCAGCTCTTCGGCCTGCTCCAGCGCGGTGTCGCGGTCGGCGCTGGATTGCAGCGGCAGCGGCACCACGTTGCGGTACAGCTGCATCTTTCGCTGCGAGGCCAGGTTGGGCGTCATGGCGTAGATCGGCACATGGATGCGGTGACGGCTCATCCACAGTGCGGTGGCGCCGGAATCGGTCAGCGCGGCAATCGCCTTCACCTGCAAATGATAGGCGGTGAACAGCGCACCCATCGCCACCGACTGGTCGATGCGCGAGAAGGTCTGGTTCAGGAAGTCGGTGTCGAGCTGCACCACCTCGGACTTCTCGGCCTCGATGCAGACCGCGGCCATGGCCTCGACGGTCTCGACCGGGTAGCGCCCGGCGGCGGTCTCGGCCGACAGCATCACCGCGTCGGTGCCGTCCAGCACGGCGTTGGCCACGTCCGACACTTCGGCGCGCGTCGGCACCGGGTTGACGATCATGCTTTCCATCATCTGCGTCGCGGTGATGGTGAGCTTGTTGGCTTCGCGCGCCAGCTTGATCATGCGCTTCTGCAGCGCGGGCACGGCAGCGTTGCCGACTTCCACGGCGAGGTCCCCGCGCGCCACCATGATGCCGTCGGACGCCTGCAGGATTTCTTCCAGCACGCCCGGGTGGATGGCCTCGGCGCGCTCGATCTTGGCGATCATGCGTGCCTTGTGGCCGTGCGGCTGGCCGGCCACGGCGGCCAGCTGGCGCGCCATTTCCATGTCGGTCGCGTTCTTGGGGAAGCTGACCGCGACGTAATCCGCGCCCAGGGCCATGGCGGTCTTGATGTCGTCCATGTCCTTGGCCGTCAATGCCGGCGCCGACAGGCCGCCACCCTGGCGGTTGATGCCCTTGTTGTTGGACAAATCACCGCCGATGCGCACGGTGGTAAAGATCTCGGTGCCCAGCACCCGGTCCACCACCAGCACGATCAGGCCGTCGTTGAGCAGCAGCAGGTCGCCCGGGCCGACATCGCGCGGCAGGTCCTGGTAGTCCAGGCCGACGCGTTCTTCGTTGCCGAGCTGGCAGGCGGAATCGAGGACAAAGGGGTCGCCCGGCTTGAGCGTGATCTTGCCATGCTCGAACTTGCCGACGCGGATCTTGGGGCCCTGCAGGTCGGCCATGATCGCGACTTCGCGGCCGCACGCCTGCGCGGCCTCGCGCACCAGGCGTGCGCGGTCGATATGGTCCTGCGCGCTGCCGTGCGAGAAATTCAGCCGCACCACGTCGACCCCCGCGGCAATCATGCGCGTCAGGATCTCCAGCGAGCTGGAAGCGGGGCCGATGGTGGCGACGATCTTGGTGGAACGGGTCATGCGCGGGTTTCCTTGGTGAAGGACGGGGGCCCGGCACGGCGCCAGGCCCGGCGGATGCTTCAGCCTGCTGCGCGCTGTTCCAGCACTTCAAAGGCGGGCAGCTTCTTGCCTTCCAGGAATTCCAGGAACGCGCCGCCGCCGGTGGAGATGTAGCCCACGCGGTCGGCAATGCCGTACTTGGCGATGGCGGCCAGCGTGTCGCCGCCGCCGGCGATCGAGAAGGCCTTGGATTCGGCGATGGCCTGTGCCAGCACCTTGGTGCCGTTGCCGAACTGGTCGAATTCGAACACGCCCACCGGGCCGTTCCAGACGATGGTACCGGCGGCCTTCAACTGCTCGGCCAGCAACGCGGCGGTTTGGGGGCCGATGTCCAGGATCATGTCGTCGTCGGCCACATCCTTCACATCCTTGACGGTGGCCGCGGCGGTCGCGCTGAATTCCTTGGCGCAGACCACGTCGACGGGAATGGGCACCGAGGCGCCGCGCCTGGCCATGATATCGATGATGGCCCTGGCATCGCCGACCAGGTCGGCTTCGGCCAGCGACTTGCCGATCTTCAGGCCGGCGGCCAGCATGAAGGTGTTGGCGATGCCGCCGCCGACGACCAGGTTGTCGACCTTGTCGGCCAGCGACTTCAGGATGGTCAGCTTGGTCGAAACCTTGGAGCCGGCCACGATCGCCACCAGCGGACGCGCCGGCTGGCCCAGCGCCTTGCCCAGCGCGTCGATCTCGGCGGCCAGCAGCGGGCCGGCACAGGCGATCGGGGCATACCTGGCGATGCCATGGGTGGTGGCCTCGGCGCGGTGCGCGGTGCCGAAGGCGTCGTTTACATATACGTCACAGAGCTTGGCCATCTTCTGGGCCAGCTCGTCGCTGTTCTTCTTCTCGCCCTTGTTCACGCGGCAGTTTTCCAGCAGCACCACCTGGCCGGGCGCGACCTCGACGCCGTCGACCCAGTTCTGCACCAGCTTGACCGGCTTGCCCAGCAGCTCGGACAGGCGCGTGGCGATCGGCGCCAGCGAGTCTTCCGGCTTGAACTCGCCTTCGGTCGGGCGGCCCAGGTGGGAGGTGACCATCACCGCTGCGCCGGCGGCCAGGCAGGCCTCGATCGCGGGCACCGAGGCGCGGATGCGGGTGTCCTCGGTGATATTGCCGGCGTCGTCCTGCGGCACGTTCAGGTCGGCGCGGATAAACACCCGCTTGCCGGAGATTTTGCCTTGGGAAATCAGATCGGAAAGACGCAGGACAGTGGTCATGACGGTGAAAGGCGCGAGATTTCGCTGAAAAATCGGGAAAACGGGATTTTACCTGATCGCGGTCGACGCTTTGGCGATTCCGGGTCGCAATGGTTTTGCAATGTGCGCCAGCACGCACAATACGGTTCCTTGCCGGGCTGACCGATTCCCTGCCTCCCCACGAAAGAAGGGGCCGGGGAATGTCCCCCTGATCCCCCGAGTGCGGTAATGTATGCAACGTCTGCTTAAACAGACACGCACTGACACCAGAGCCGGTCCAGCAAAACGGCCAGGACAACACCAGGCGGATAACAAAAAGGCAGGCCGGCGTGCGCGTGGGCGCACAGCCGGCGCCGCGCATTGTCTTGTCGCGAATGCAGGGGGTAATCAGATGAAAGAAGCCGACATGCACGGAGCGATCCGTGGCTTGTACGAGGGCATTCTCGATCCCGGTGCGTGGCAGCAGAGCCTGCGCACCCTGACCGATATGGCCGGATCGGCGCACGCCTCGATGATGGTCTGGGACACGGTACGCGACCAGGTCACCGTCAATGAAATTGTCAATCCGGTGGTGGAGTTGTTCACCGAGTACGAATCGGATTTCCAGACCATCGACCCGGCCAAGCAGTTCGCACCGCGGCTGCAGCCCGGCGCGTGGTACGTCGACGCGCGCGAGCTGGGCGAAGGCGCCATGGCGCGCCACCCGTTCTACCGCGATTTCTTTCACCGCTATGACCTGCGCTCGTACGTGGCATGCCTGGTCGCGCGCCAGCCGCACTACGAAGTCTATTTCTCGATGCAGCGCGGACGCACGCAGCCGCTGTTCTCGACCGACGACACCCGCGGCATGGACTGGATCATCCCGCATATGCGCAGCGCCATGGCCATGCGCGACCGCACGCTGGGCCTGACGGTGCTGGCGCGGCTGTCGTCGCAGCTGGTGGAGCGGCTCAACTTCGCGCTGCTGGTGTTTTCGCCGCAGCGCCAGGTGCTGCTGGGCAACCGCGCCGGCGAACGCTGGGTGCGGCGCCTGGACCCTGCGGGCAAGGTCTCTGACTGGACCCTGTCGCGCCCGTTCGGCGAAATGCTGGCCGCGGCTTGCGATCCGCAGCGCGCGGTGGCCGCCCAGGCCGCGCGCGCCACCGACGGCAACGGCAGCAGCGCGCAGGTGATCGTGCTGCCGCTGCCGCCCTCGCACGCCTTTGCCGCGCAGTGGCAGGAGCCGGCGGCGCTGGTGGTGGTGCACGAGCACGACAACGCGCCGCTGTTGCTGGCTCCGGTGCTGCGCGACCTGTACGGCCTGACGCCAGCGGAAACGCGGCTGGCGACCCGGCTCGCCGGTGGCCAGGGCCTGCCCGAAGCCAGCCAGCAGCTGAACATCCGCCATGAAACGGCGCGCACGCAGCTCAAGGCCGTCTTCAACAAGACCGGCACCAACAGCCAGGCCCAGCTCACCCACCTGCTTTCGCGGCTGGGCGCGGCACTGGAAGGGGCCTGAATTCCACCCTCGCGCGGTACGCCGGCCGGCAACACACCGGCAGCCCTGGCACAGCCGCGCGAAGGAAGTACCAAAAGTACGAAAAAGAAGAAAGAAGAAAGACCATGAGCGACACGCCGATGCATGAAACCATCCGCGCGCTGTACGAGGGGATCTTCGACGCCGATGCCTGGCGCCGCAGCCTGGGTGCGCTTTGCCAGGCCAGCGACAGCTCGCATGCGCTGCTGCTGGTGCGCGATACCGTCCACGAACGCGTGCTGGTGAACCAGGTGGTCAATCCCGTGCCCGAAGCGGTGGCCGCCTACAGCGAATACTACGAAACCATCGATCCGGCCCTGCCCTTCGCCCAGCGCATGTCGGTGGGCAGCTGGTATATCGATTCGCGCGAACTGGGTGCGCAGGCGATGCGACACTCGCCTTTCTATGGCGACTTCCTGCACCAGTTCGAGCAATCGTCGGTGATGGCCTGCCTGATCGAGCGCAAGCCGCACTATGAAGTGTTCCTGTCGCTGCAGCGGCCGCTGGGCGGCAACCAGTATTCGCCCGAGGACGCGCGCGCGCTCGACTGGGCGATTCCGCATGTGCGCCACGCCATGGCGCTGCGCGACCGCACGCACCAGGTGTCGGCGCTGGCGCATGCGTCGAGCCAGTTGCTGGAACGGCTGCCGTTTGGGGTGATCGTGTTGCGGGACGATGGCAAGACGCTGCTTGCCAACAGTACGGGAGAGGCGTGGGTGCGGCGGCTGCTGCCAGCGGTGTCGGCGGCGGTGTCGGCGGCGATTTCGGCGGCAAGCGGCCGGGCTGAAGAATGGCGGCTGTCGCGGCCGTTTGCCGAAGCATTGAAGGCCGCGTGCGATCCGGGCAATCCGCAGCCGGCGCAGGCGCTGCGGGCGGTGGATAACGGCGGGCGGCAGGCGCAGATTATCTTGTTGCCCTTGCCGCCGGCGCATCAGCTGTCGATGGACTGGCAGCGGCCCAGCGTGCTGGTGGCGATCCATGAACCGGGAGTCGCGCCGATGACATTGCCGGCCGTGCTGCGGGACTTGTACGGGCTGACGCCGGCGGAAACGCGCTTGGCGCTGCAGCTGTCGACCGGGATGGGGCTGCCCGAGGCTTGCGAGCAGATCGGGATCCGGCGGGAGACCGGCAGGACGCAGTTGAAGGCGATTTTCAACAAGACTGCCACTGGGACGCAGGCCCAGTTGGCGCATTTGCTGACGAGGTTGGGCGTCAGGGCTTAGGGGTTAGGGGTTAGGCCGCAAACCTGTCACCGGCCGCCTGTTTGCCCCCCTCTCCCGCCTGCGGGAGAGGGGCGGGGGTGAGGGCCGGAGCCTCAACGAAGTGAAGCCCCTTATGCAACCTCAGTCGCAACCTCAGTCGCAACCTCAGTCGATCGAAGCCCCCACCGTCTTCACCACCCCCGCCCACTTCTGCCGGTCGGCCTTGACGGTCGCCTTGAACTGCTCCACCGACTCGATCCGCGGCGTATTGCCGGCATCGACCAGCTTCTGCCGGATCGATGGGGTTTCCAGCGCAACCTTGACCGCGTCGTTGAGCTTGCGTGCGATCTTCGGATCCAGCCCCTTGGGACCGAAGAAGCCGAACCAGATGGTGCTGTTGTAGCCAGCGACGCCGCTCTCGGCAATGGTCGGCACGTCCGGAATCACCGGCACGCGCTTGCTGGTGGTCACGCCCAGCAGCCGCACCTTGCCGGCGCGGTATTGCGGCAGCACGCTCTGCACCTGGTTGAAGATGCAGCAGACCTCGCCCTTGAGCACGGCCTGCAGCGCATCGGGGCCGCCCTTGTACGGTACGTGGGTCATGTCCAGGCCCGCGCGGGCATTGAATTCGGCGAAAGCCAGGTGCGTGCCGGTGCCGTTGCCGGTCGAGGCATAGTTGTACTTGCCTGGATTGGCCTTCACCTTCTCGATGAATTCCTTCACCGTCTTCACGTCGATCACGGCCGGGTTGACGGTCAGCACGTTGGACACTTCGACCAGCGGCGCCACCGGCGTGAAATCGGCTTCGGCGTCGAATGGCAGGTTCTTGTACAGCGCCGGGTTGATGCCGTGCGTCGCCGCGGTGCCAAGCAGCAGCGTATAGCCGTCCGGCTTGGCGTGCGCCACCACCTCGGAGGCAACGTTGCCGCCGGCGCCCGGCCGGTAGTCATAGATGATCGTGGTCTTGAGCGACTTCTGCAGCGATTCCTGCAGCGCGCGGCCCACCATGTCGACGCCGGAGCCGGCGGTGAAACCCATCAGGATGGTCACCGGCTGCGTCGGCCACTCGCCCTGGGCCTGGGCGGGCGCGCTCACGGCAGCGGCGGCGCACAGGGCGGCCATGCCTGCGGCCAGGCGGAAAGCGGAACGGAAGGACAAGCGCGGCAGGCGGAACGAGATGGGCATGGGGGTGGGCATGGGGGCACCGTCAGTAAAGTCAGCACAAGAGGGCTGCCGGGGTCTGGGCCCCGGGCAGCGCCACAAGATAGCAAGGATCCTGCCAAAACCAAACGAACCAGTTCGCTTGAAGGTATGCCCTGGAAGTATATGGTGGGCGCGGCGTGACGCTCAGCGGCGCAGCAGGCCCACCAGGTCGTCGATATCCGGCAATGGCGCACCGGTTCCCGCAGTGCTTTCGTCATCCGCCTCCAGCAAGCCGTCGGCCAGCGCGCGCTTGTCGCGGTGCAGGTCGACGATGCGCTCCTCGATGGTGCCGGCGTTGATCAGCCGGTACACCGTCACGGGGCGCTGCTGGCCGATGCGGTGCGCGCGGCCCATGGCCTGGTCCTCGGCGGCGGGGTTCCACCATGGGTCGGCGATGATCACGTAGTCGGCCGCGGTCAGGTTCAGGCCGAAGCCGCCTGCCTTCAGGCTGATCAGGAAGACATCGCCCTCGCCCGCCTGGAAGGCGGCCACGCGGCGCGTGCGCTCGGCCGCCGGCGTGGCGCCGTCCAGGTACTGCAGCGCGAGCCCGGCGCGCTCCAGGCCCTGGCGCAGCAGCTGCAGGAAATCGACGAACTGGCTGAACACCAGCGTCTTGTGGCCGCTGGCGGCCAGTTCGCTCGCCAGAGCGACGAAGGCGCGCAGCTTGGCGCCCTCTTCCCCCTCCCGCAGCTGGCTGCCGATTTCCGGCGTGGCCAGGCGCGGGTCGCACGCGGCGCGGCGCAGGCGCATGATCTGCGCCAGCACATGGATGCGCGCTTGCGATTGCTGCTGCGCCTGCGCGAGGGCGCGCGCCTTTGCCCCTGCAGGCGCGCCTTGCGTGGCCTTGCGCACCGCCTCCACGCGCGCCAGCGCGGCTTCGGCCTGGGTCTGCGCTTGCCGGCGCAGCGCTTCGTAGTGCGCGGCTTCGACCGCGTCGGGCTCGACGCGGATCACCAGCTCCGTGCGCGGCGGCAGTTCGTCGAGCACCTGGGCCTTGGTCCGGCGCAGCACGAAGGGCGCGATCATGCGGCGCAGGCGCTGGCGGGCCTCGCGCACGCCGCCGCGCTCGATCGGATTGGCAAAATGTTCGTTGAAACGGGCCAGCGAGCCCAGCAAACCCGGGTTGCAGAAGCGCATCACCGACCACAGCTCGGCCAACCGGTTTTCCACCGGCGTGCCGGTCAATGCCATGCGGAAATCCGCCTGCAGCTCGAACATCGACTGCGCGCGCCGCGTGATGGCGTTCTTGAATGCCTGCGCTTCGTCAGCGACCACGGTATGCCAGTCGCGCGCGCAGAAATCCTGGCGCGCCTGCTGCAGCAGCGTGTACGAGACGATCACCAGGTCATGTGGGCCTGCCTGAGCCAGCAGCGTATCGCGCGCATTCTCTGCACCCTCTCCATAGACCTGGACATTCAGGGTCGGCGCGAAGCGTCGCGCTTCGGCGGCCCAGTTGCCGCACACCGAGGTGGGCACGATCACCAGCGCGGCGCCGCCGGCCGCGCGCGCCACCAGCACCGCCAGCGCCTGCACGGTCTTGCCCAGGCCCATGTCGTCGGCCAGGCAGGCGCCCAGCCCCGAGGCGGCCAGCGTCATGGCCCAGCGGTAGCCGGCTTCCTGGTAGGGGCGCAGCTCCGCCGCCAGCGTGGCGGGCACGGTGGTTGGCGTGTCGCGCGCCGCGCGCAGGCGGGCGATGCGCTGGCGGAAGTGGGCGTCGGGATCGATGCCCGCGCCGGCCAGCACGTCGTCCAGCCACGGCGTGGCCATCTGCGGCACGCGGATGCCGTCGGGAATGCGTTCGGCCACCGACGCCAGGTCGCGCAACTGGCCGCGCAGCGCGCGGGTCAGCGCCACGAAGACACCCTGCCCCATCGGCACGAAGCGGCCGGCGTGGCTGCCGGTCCAGTCGATCAGCTTGCCCAGCTCCAGCACCAGCCCCTCGGCCACGCGCAGCTCGCCGGCCAGCCGGTACCAGGCGCCACGGCTTTCGATGTGGACGCCGAGCTGCGGCAGGTCGGCGGGCACGATGCGGATTTCCTTGCCGCGCGGCCATTCCACAGCCTGCACCGCGGGCAGGCCGGGCAGCGCCTCCAGCACGGTCAGCGCGTCTTCGGGATCGTCCAGCGTCCAGGTATATTCACCGCCCGGCGGCGACTGCGTGACCAGCACCGGCAGCGCGGCGAAGACCTCGGCCACGCTGGCCAGTTCGGCATCGAGATCGCGCTGCGTGACCAGCGTCTCGCCGCGCACCGCGGCCATCAGGCGTTCCCTGCCCGCGCCCGGCGCGAGCCGGGGCCCGAGCTGGCCCAGCGGCGTGACCACCAGCCGCATCGTGATACCGCGCCCGGCCACGCCGCCGATCGGCGCAACCTCCGCGCGCAGCCGCGCTTCGGCCTCGACCGTGCGCGAGCCGGCAGCCTGGTCGGCGTGGACCTGGAAATGGCCGGCCAGCGCGCGCAGCGTGCGATCGAGCTGGGCCTGGCCATCCTCCGGGATCGCCAGCCCGTCGCCGATCAGCCGCGCGGCGTCGAACTGCGCCGGGGTGAAGCGCAGCACCTTGAGCCGGTGCGGCCCGTCGCGCAGCACCGTGACCTGGCGCAGCGCCTCGGCCACCTGGCGCGCCGCGGCGGGCAGCAGGGCCTCCATCGCCGGCGCCTCGCGCAGCGGCGGATAGAGGCGCAGCACGAAGCGGCCAGCGCTGTGCACGGCCTCCAGCGCGGGCGCGTCCTCGACCACCTCCAGTGTCTGCGCCGGCGCGTGGGCGAGCACCACGGCCGGGTGGCCGACCAGCGCCATGGCGGCGGCGGCGCGGTCCAGCACATAGCGCCGGTTGTGCGAGGCATCGCGCCGGATCGCGCGCGCGATGCGCGCGTCCCACGGCTCGAGCCGGTCGTCCTCGGCCACGCGCGCCAGCGGCACCGGCCTGGGCTTGCCCCAGCCACGCGCGCCGCGCACTTGCTCCAACGGCTCGATGGTGGCCACCGCGCCGTCCGGCTCCAGCGTCAGCGCCCACAGCAGGCGGCGGCCGCTCTCGCCGGCGGCGACGGGTTCGGCGCTGGCGAGGGCGCGCAGCGCTTCCAGCGCCTGCTCCCAGCCAGGCTGGCCGGGTTCGGCATGCGGGTCGGAATGTGTGGTCAAAGGCACGACGAAATGGACTGGCGTCGGAAGCAGGCCCTGACGATGCAACCGTCGAGCCGGCAAACGCACGGAAATGAGGATTCTAGTCCGCCGCGGCGCTGGTTTCGTACGCTCTCCCCCCGCCACTCGCGTTGGCACCCATGCCCCCCGGGCTTACAATGTCGTTTTTGCTACTTTCACGGCGCTGGGAGAACAGACATGTCGATGGCGGATCGCGACGGCAAGATTTGGATGGACGGCAAGCTGATCGAATGGCGCGACGCCAAGATCCACGTGCTGACGCATACGCTGCACTACGGAATGGGCGTGTTCGAGGGCGTGCGTGCCTACAAGACGCCCGAAGGCACCGCCATCTTCCGCCTGAAAGAGCACACCCGCCGCCTGTTCAATTCCGCCAAGATCTTCCAGATGGCCATGCCGTTCGACGAGGCCACCCTGGAAGCCGCCACGCGCGAAGTGGTGCGCGCCAACAACCTGGAATCCTGCTACATCCGCCCGATCGTGTGGATCGGCTCGGAAAAGCTGGGCGTGTCGGCCAAGGGCAACACCATCCACGTGGCGATCGCGGCGTGGCCGTGGGGTGCCTACCTGGGCGAGGAAGGCATGGAGCGCGGCATCCGCGTGAAGACTTCGTCGTTCACCCGCCACCACGTCAACGTGTCGCTGGTGCGCGCCAAGGCCAGCGGCTACTACATCAACTCGATCCTCGCCAACCAGGAAGCGACCGGCCTGGGCTATGACGAAGCGCTGCTGCTCGACACCGAGGGCTACGTCAGCGAAGGCTCGGGCGAGAACGTCTTTATCGTGCGCAACGGCGTGATCTACACCCCGGACCTGGCCTCGTGCCTGGACGGCATCACGCGCGACGCCACGCTCACCATCGCGCGCGACCTGGGCATCGAGGTGCGCGAGAAGCGCATCACCCGCGACGAGATGTACTGCGCCGACGAAGCCTTCTTCACCGGCACCGCCGCCGAAGTCACGCCGATCCGCGAGCTGGACGACCGCATCATCGGCGAAGGCCGCCGCGGCCCGGTCACCAAGCAGATCCAGGACGCGTTCTTTGCCGCCGTGGGCGGCACCAACGAAAAGTACAGGAAGTGGCTGACGCTGGTCTGAGCACCGGCCGCCAGCCCTCGTGCCCCGCACCCGCCGCCGTGCGCGCGGGGCACGCCTTGTTTTGACGAACAACAAGCCTCAATCCCCGCAACACCATGACGCAAACCGCCACCATCATCGAAATCGGCGCCGAAGACATTCCGCTGCACTGCCCCACCGCCAACACCCCGGCCTGGAACTACCACCCGCGCGTGTTCCTGGACGTGGCCGACACCGGCGAAGCCAAGTGCCCGTACTGCGGTACCGTCTACAAGCTCAGGCCGGGCACCGTGCTGAAGGGCCACCACTGATCCGAGCCGCCGGTTTTCGCACGACCCTGACGCTCCGGGCCCCCAGTTGGTGCTCCGGGGCGTTGCTGTTCCCGGCGATTGCGCCGGCGAACCGGCCCTCCGCGCCCCGCCCATGAAGAAAGCCCTCGTCATCGCCCCCAACTGGATCGGCGACGCCCTGATGGCGCAGCCGCTGTTCGCGCTGCTCAAGGCGCGCCATCCGCGCCTGGTCATCGACGCCCTCGCGCCCAAGTGGGTGGCGCCCGTGCTCGCGCGCATGCCCGAGATCGGCCGCGTGTTCCCGTCCGACCTGGCGCACGGCAAGCTGCAGCTGTCGGCGCGGCTGATGTTCGCGCAGCAGCTCAAGAACGAAGGCTACGACCTCGCCTACGTGCTGCCGAATTCGCTCAAGTCGGCGCTGATTCCGTGGCTGGCCGGCATTCCGCTGCGCATCGGCTACCGTGGCGAAGCGCGCTTCGGCATGCTCAACGTGCGCCATGCCAACCCGCCGCGCGACCACCGTCCGCCGATGGTCGAGCACTATGCCCGGCTCGCGCTCAAGCCCGGCGCGCGCTTGCCCGAGAACCTCTCCGAGCCGCGCCTGCGCATCGACCCGGCGCGCGTGGCGGCCACCGCCGAGCGCTTCGGCATCGCCCCGCACACGCGCGTGATCGCGTTCTGCCCGGGCGCCGAGTACGGCCCCGCCAAGCGCTGGCCGGCCGGCCACTTCGCCAAACTGGCGCAGATGCTGCGGCGCTCCTACCCGTACGCGCAGATGATCACGCTGGGCTCGGCCAAGGACGCCGAGATCGCCGCCGAGATCGTCAAGGACGCACCGTTCGTGCGCAACCTGTGCGGCCAGACCTCGCTGGATGATGCCGTCGACCTGCTGGCGCTGTCCGAGGCCGCGGTCTGCAACGATTCCGGCCTGATGCACGTGACCGCGGCGCTGAACCGGCCGCAGGTGGCGGTCTATGGCTCGAGCGATCCGCGCCACACGCCGCCGCTGTCACAGGCTGCGAGTATCATGTGGCTGCAGCTGGAGTGCAGCCCGTGCTTCAAGCGCGAGTGCCCGCTGGGCCACCTGCGTTGCCTGAAAGAGATCGAACCCGAAATGGTCTTTGTTGAGCTGCGCAAGCTGCTGCACCGGCCCTGATACCCTGACACTGCCACCATGCCTCGTTTTGCCCGCCTGTTCGATTCTGCCGAAGACATCGTCGAAGCTTTCCGCGAGGCGCTCAAGCTGCGCGACGCCGAGGGCGCGCTGCGCCTGTGGCTGGATGAGGATTCGATCACCTGCGTGCTGCCCGACGGCCAGCGCATGATCGGCCACGAGCAGCTGCGCCAGGCGTTCTCGCAGCTGCTGGAAGAACAGCCGGTGCTGGTCGACGCGATCGAAACCAGCAGCCACGCATCGATGGCCGTGTCGATCTTCGACGTGACCGAGGCGCTGCGCTTTGGCAGCGACCGGGTCGAGGCCGACCTGTACGTGCACACCACCTATGTGCTGATGCAGAACCACGAAGGCTGGCGCCTGGCGCATGTCCACTGCAGCCCGGCCAACGCCGTGCAGGTGGCCGCGGTGGCTGCGGCACCCGGCCAGGCGCTGCACTGAGCCTTTGCCTGCCAGGCCGCGCGGCCCGGCTGCAACCGAGCAGGACTGCGAGACGGCAACACCGCAAGACTGTATTACCGAGCTGGCATGACGCAGCGCCCCGATCTCCTGACGCACCGTTTGCCTGTCGCCGCCGCGCCGCACGAGCATGGCCACGGCTACGGCGACGGCATCGACATGCCCTGGTGGCTGCGCGGCGGCCATGCCCAGACCATCATCCCCGCCCGCTTCACGCGCCGCCCGCCGCGCGTGGCGTTCCGGCGCGAGCGCTGGGACACACCTGACGGCGACTTCATCGACCTGGACTGGACCACCCACGCGGTGCAGCCGGACACGCCGCTGGTGGTGATGTTCCACGGGCTGGAGGGGGATTCCGGCAGCCACTACGCGCAGGCACTGATGCACGCACTGGGCACGCGCGGCTGGCAGGGCGTGGTCCCGCATTTCCGCGGCTGCTCGGGCGAGCTCAACCTGGCGCCCCGTTTCTACCACTCCGGCGACTCGGCCGAGCTGCGCTGGGTGCTCGAACGCGTGCACCGCCAGCACTGCGCCCAGGGCCGCAAGCTGCTGGTAGTCGGCATCTCGCTGGGCGGCAACGCGCTGCTGCGCCTGCTGGGCGAGGACGGCAGCGGTGCCGGGCATGTGCACGCCGCGGCCGCGATCTCGGCGCCGCTGGACCTGGCCGCGGGCGGCGCGGCGCTGTCGGCCGGCTTCAACATGCTCTATACGCGCATGTTCCTGCAGACGCTCAAGCGCAAGTCGCTGGCCAAGCTGCAGCAGTTCCCCGGGCTGTTCGACCGCGAGGCGATGCTGGCCAGCCGCGACCTGTACGCCTTCGACAACGTGGTTACGGCGCCGCTGCACGGCTATGCCGATACCGACGACTACTGGCGCCGCGCCGCCAGCAAGCCGGTGCTCGGCGCGATCACCGTGCCCACGCTGGTGCTCAATGCGCGCAACGATCCGTTCCTGCCCGGCCGGCACCTGCCCGGCCCCGCCGACGTCAGCCCGCAGGTCTGGCTGGAACAGCCGGAGCACGGCGGCCATGTCGGCTTCATGACCCCGCATGAAGGCTGGCGGCGCCATCTGTGGCTGCCCGACAGCCAGTCGGGGGTAGCGTTCGGCGGCCATATCGAATGGCTGCCGGCGCGGATCCTGCGCTTTTTCGACAGCATGATGTAAAGCCGGCGGCGGCGTGCGTGGCGCCTTGCCGGCAGAGGAGACGGAGATGGACGACATCGTCAGGCAAGCCATGGCGCGCTGGCCCAACGTGCCCAACGCCTATGGCTGGCTCGCGCTGGACCGGCGCGGGCAGTGGCGCCTGCGCAATGAATACGCCCAGCAGCACGGCCTGTCCGGCGAGCCGGTGCGCAACGAAGCGCTGGTCGCCTTCATCGAGCGCAACTACCTGTGCGACGAGCGCGGCGCGTGGTATTTCCAGAACGGGCCGCAGAAGGTGTTCGTGGCGCTGGCGTACGCGCCGTGGATCGTGCGGCTGCACCAGGGCGCGCTTTGCACAACCTCGCACCAGCCCTTTGCGCTGCAATCCTGCTACGCGGACGAGCATGGCAACGTGGTGCTGTCGGGGACGGTCGACGGCGTGGACGGCACGCAGGTGGCGCTGCTGCACGACCATGACCTGGAAACCTTCAGCGGCAGCAGCACCTGGCACGGCGAGGCCTGCGGCACCGAACTCGGCCTGTTCCACCACGACGGCCACGACCTGCCGATCGAGCCGATCGCGGAGAGCGAAGTGCCGAAGCGCTTCGGCTTCGTGCGCCAGCCGGCGGCCTGACACCGCCCGGCCCTGGCCGGGCCTGCCTCAGTTCGGTATGCCCTTGCTGTCCTGCTTGTCCTCGCGATACTGGCGTTCCAGCTGGTGCAGGCGGGCGTCGACCTCGGACAGCGTATAGAAGTCGCCGTCGCCGGCCTTGCGCGCGATCTGCAGCTGTTCGATCGCAGCCTGGTAGGCACCATCCATCGCATATTTTTCGGCCAGCGCCTGGTGCTGCTGCACCCGCTTGCCCTGGCCGGCGTATGCGCGCGCCAGCATCTCCCACCAATCGCTGCGGCTGGTTTCCTGGCGCGTGCGTTCGCGCAGGAAGCGCACCGCCTCCTCATAGCGGCCCGAGCCGAGCAGGGTCTCGGCATAGGCGACCGATACCGCATGAGAGAGCGGGAAGGCTTTCATCGAGGCCGTGGCCTGTGCCAGCGCCTCGGGCACGCGGCCCTGCGTGCGCGCCAGCTGGATCGCCATCACGTCCAGCATGGGGCTGCCCGAGCTTGCGCCCGGGATGGTGCCGTACAGCCGCCGCGCCTCGGCCAATTCCTGCTCGGCGGCGGCGGCACGGCCGAGCCGCTGCTCGGTGAAGGCAAGGCCGTAGTGCAGCGCCGGCGCCCGCAGCGTCGAGGCACCCGGCAGCTGCGCGCGCAGTGCATTGCGCAAGGCCTGCAGATCGCTCGGCGACGATTCCTGGATCACGCGCGCGCGCATCCGGGCGAACTCGTACTCGGGCGTATTGGGCACCTTGCGCGCGTTGGCGTGGCTCACGCGGTCCTGCATGTCGGCGAGACGCTCCGAAGTCAGCGGGTGGGTGCGCACATAGGACGGCACCGAGCTTTCCGAGATGCCGGACACGCGCTGCAGCCGCGCGAAGAAATCGGGCATGCCCTGCGGGTCGAAGCCCGCCGCGGTCATGATCTGGAAGCCGACACGGTCGGCCTCGCGCTCCGCGCCGCGCGAGAAGGACAGCTGGTTGGCAACGGCGGCGCCCTGCCCGCCCATCGCCAGCGCCGCCGCGGCATCGGGGCTGCGCGTGGCGGCGAGGCCGGCCAGCACCATCGACGCCAGCGCAATCCACATCGACTGGTCTTGCGACGTGATGCCGCGCGCGATATGGCGCTGCATCACGTGGCCGATTTCATGGCCCAGCACCGAGGCCAGTTCCGACTCGGTATCGGACTGCACCAGCAGCCCGGTATGCACGCCGATATAGCCGCCCGGCAGCGCGAAGGCGTTGATGCTGCGGTCGCGCACCGCGAACAGGTCAAAGCCGGTGGCAAAGGTACCGGCGCCGGTCGAGCCCGAGATGTTCTGCCGCCGCGCCGCCTGCACCAGCCGGTAGCCGAGCGCGTTCAGGTAGTCCGACAGCAGCGGATCCGGCACGTACAGCGGATCGCGGCGGATATCGCGCATGATGCGGTCGCCCAGGCGCTTTTCCATGTCGGGCGACAGCGATGCCGTGGACGGGTCGCCCAGGTCAGGCAGCTGCACCCCGCCACTCTCGACCACCGGATTGTTGGTGCGCAGGCCGAACTCGGACTTCTGGCCCGCCTTGATGCTGCGGTTCAGGTTGTCGTAGACCTGGTCGCTCGCCTCGCCGGACAATGATGGCACCGGCTCCGGCGCCCGCATGGACGCGACCGGCCTGGCCGGCGCGGCCGCGGCAGAGGCCGGGGCAGCGGCCGGTGTTCGCGTCGTCGCCTGCGGCCACGCCGGCGACGCCATGCTCAGCGCCAGCAGCGCAGCCAGCGACCGCCGCCATGGCGACCCGGGGCGACCATGATGTGACGCCGAACCGGCAGGCGCGGCATCCGCAGCGGCACAATGGCCGGGCGCGGCAGACCTGCGAAGCGATGGTTGTTTTGGCATGTTGCTATGATAGCGGCCTCCGGTGGCCGTTCCCATCAGACGGTTCTCCTCCCCGCCAAAGGCCCCCTGCACCAAGCCCTGCCATGACCCAGCTCACCCATTTCGATACCGCCGGCCAGGCCCACATGGTCGACGTCGGCGACAAGGCCAGCACGCACCGCGTAGCCGTGGCCACCGGCACCATCACCATGCTGCCCGACACCTTCGCGCTGGTGCGCGACGGCAGTGCCAAGAAGGGCGACGTGCTCGGCATCGCGCGCGTGGCCGCGATCATGGCCACCAAGCGCACCGCCGACCTGATCCCGCTATGCCATCCGATCGGGCTGACCAAGGTCGCGGTCGACTTTGCGCTCGACGAGGCCAGCGCCACCGTCGCCTGCACCGTCCGCACCGAGACCCGCGGCCAGACCGGCGTCGAGATGGAAGCGCTGACCGGAGTGCAGGTGGCGCTGCTGACGATCTACGACATGTGCAAGGCGGTGGACCGGGGGATGGTGATCGGCAACGTGAAGCTGCTGGAAAAGCATGGCGGGAAGTCGGGCGACTGGGTGGCGGCCGCCGGCCAGTGAGCGGCCTGGCTGCAGCGCCCGTGGATCGGCACGCGCCAAACGGCAATCGCGGCACCTAGACTAGACATTGCTCAGGGCAGCCGGGAAACGCGCTTCGCGCCCGCATGGACCCAGCGTCCCCGGCTGGCTCCCATCACCTTGCCAAAGGAGAGACGCAATGCTGACGCAGAAGACAAAGGACATTGTGAAAGCCACCGCGCCGGTATTGGCGGAACACGGCTACGACATTATCAAGTGCTTCTATAAGCGCATGTTCGAAGCGCACCCCGAACTTAAGAATGTGTTCAACATGGCGCATCAGGAACGGGGCGAGCAGCAGCAGGCATTGGCGCGGGCGGTCTACGCGTATGCGGAGAATATCGAAGACCCGAGCAGCCTGATGGCCGTGCTGAACAACATTGCCAACAAGCACGCGAGCCTGGGCGTCAAGCCGGAGCAGTACCCGATCGTCGGCGAGCATCTGCTGGCGGCCATCAAGGAAGTCCTGGGCAGCGCAGCGACCGAGGAAATCATCTCAGCGTGGGCACAAGCCTATGGCAACCTCGCCGACGTCCTGATGGGCATGGAAAGCGCGCTGTATGAAGGTTCGGCCGAACAAACCGGCGGCTGGACCGGGTGGCGGTCCTTTGTGGTCCGCGAGAAGCGCCCCGAGAGCGGCGTGATTACGTCCTTCATTCTCGAACCGGTCGACGGCAAGCCGGTAGCAAACTTCAAACCCGGTCAATACACCAGCATTGCCGTCGACGTGCCCGCGCTAGGCCTGCAGCAAATCCGCCAGTACAGCTTGTCCGATATGCCGAACGGGCGCAGCTATCGGATCTCGGTCAAACGGGAAGGCGGCGGCACCCAGCCTCCTGGCTATGTTTCAAACCTGCTGCACGATCACGTCAATGTCGGCGACGAGGTAAAGCTGGCTACGCCATATGGGAGTTTCCATATCGACGTCAACGCCAAGACGCCCATTGTGCTGATCAGCGGCGGCGTGGGGCTGACACCGATGATCAGCATGCTCAAGACCGCGTTGCAGGCGCCGCCGCGGAAGGTCGTCTTCGCGCATGGCGCCCGCAATAGTGCAGTGCATGCCATGCGAGACAAGCTGCGCGAGGCGGCAAAGACCTATGAGAACTTCGATCTAATCGTTTTCTATGACCAGCCCCTGCCTGAGGACGTGCAAGGGCGCGACTACGATTATGCGGGGCTGGTCGACGTCAAGCTGATCGAAAAGTCGATCCTGCTGCCCGACGCCGACTACTACATCTGCGGCCCGATTCCCTTCATGCGCATGCAGCATGATGCACTGAAGAATCTTGGCGTCCATGAAGCGCGCATTCATTACGAGGTGTTTGGTCCGGACCTGTTTGCCGAATAGGCCGGCACGCATGGGCGCATCCGGGAACGACGGACTTGTCATGCCGCGCCGGTTCACGGCGTCCGGCCAGTCTGTCGTTCCTCGGTAATAAAGGTAACGCCACATTTCCACATGCGCCGCCGCAGCGCCTGCGCACGACAATTTGGTATTCAATACGATTGCGGGCCGGCGCATGTCGCGGCCGGCTGCCACTGCCCGCGGCGAGCCTTTCGGCCACGCGGGGGAAAGGTGAATACCATGAACGGGCGCAAGCTCTGCCAGCTGGTACTGGCACTGGCGGCCACGGCCGCAAGCGGCGCCGCCCTTGCCGGGCGAGCCGATTTCCACAATGCCGGCTGGCATGACGCGGACACACGCGGCGGCATGATCAAGACGCGTGTCGGCGTGGGCTTCTATTTCGGCCCCAGCGTCGTGTTCGGCGGCTACCCGTATTACTACCCTGCCTACCCTGCGCCCTATTACTACCCGGCTCCGGCCGTCGCCGTGCCGGCCGAGCCACCTCAATACGTCGAGCAGGGCCCCAACGGGCCGGTGCCAGCCCCGGGGCCCGAGCGGTCTGTACCGCAGGACCAGGGCTGGTGGTACCACTGCAACCAGCCGGAAGGCTACTACCCCTACGTGCAATCGTGCCCGGGCGGCTGGCAGCGAGTGCCGGCCCAGCCGCCGGCCAATTACTGACAGCGTGGAGCACAGCATGCGAGTCCTGACCCGCGCCACGCTTGCCGTGGCGACCCTGACACTCGGCGCCTGCGTCGTGATGCCTTCCGGCCCCAGCGTGATGGCGTTGCCGGGCACCGGCAAGAGCTTCGACCAGTTCCGCGCCGACGACTACAACTGCCGCCAGTTCGCCTTTGGGCAGGTCGGCGGCGTGACTTCCTCGCAGGCGGCCAACAACGCGGCAGTCGGCAGTGCGGTAGGGGGCACCGCGCTGGGCGCTGCGGCTGGTGCAGCCTTTGACGGCGGATCGGGCGCGGCGGTCGGCGCGGGCCTGGGCCTGCTGACAGGCGCCGCGGTCGGCGCGGGCAACGCGCAGTACGCGGGTTACGGCACGCAGCGGCAATACGACGCCGCCTACGTGCAGTGCATGTATGCCAGCGGCAACCGCGTGCCGGTACCGGGGCGAGTGGCCGCTGCGCCGGCTCCTGCGCCGCGGTACTACTATGCGCCGCCCCCGCCGGCCTACTACGTGCCCTACTACTAGGTCAGTTGCGTCCCCACGCGGAGAACCGGCGCGAGCGATCGGTGACCCAGGCGCAGAACGCCTGCGGGCGCTCGCCCTCGGACAACTCGCTGCATGCCTTGGCGGTCTCGGCGTATTGCGTCGCTTCATCGCCCAGGTAGTACCAGCGCAACCGCTCCATCCACAGCCGGCCTTGCGCGGCATCGCCGGTCAGCGCGAGCAGCCACGCCGTGCGCGCGATCATCGTGGGAGTCGGCAGCAAGTGCACCGCGGCGATATGCGCGGGCAGCAGTTGCGCTGCGTTCTGCGGCGTGATCACGACCAGGCCCGCGGCATCGGCCTGCGCATGCTGGCGGAACCAGATGCGCGGCATCGGCAAGGTGTTGCGGGTTTCGCTGGCGGCGTACTCGCGTGCTTCGGCGCGGCGGTAGTCTTGCCACATGGTTGCCAGGATGGCGACGGCAAGCGCAATGCAGGCCACGCTGAGACCCTTCGCCACACTGACCGGAACGCGCCATGGTCCTGCGGCGGCAGGCTCGAGCCAGCCCAGCAGGAAACAGAACGGCAGGAAGAAGTACAGGTAGTGCAGCGGGTATTCCAGCATCGAATGCGCGCACAGCATCGCCAGCCACGTCAGCATCAGCACCGCTTCACGGCGCTCGCCGTTTTCTGCCTGCCAGAGCCGCGCCCGCACCACGCGCCATAGCCACGCTGCGAGAATCAGCGCGACGCCGAGCGTGCCCGCGACGCCGGTCTTGGCCAGCAGGTCTAGCACAGCGTTATGCGCATGCAGGGACATCTCCACCTTCACGCCGACCTGCGGCAACTGGGTGAATTGCGCCCAGCCGAATTCGCCCCAGCCGACACCGAGCCATGGATGCGCGCGGAACATCGCCAATGCATGCGACCATAGCGCGCCACGTGCGGACATCTGGTCTTCGGCTTCCAGTTGCGCGATGGTGTCGAACAAGCGCCAGTCGAGCAGCTGGCCGGCGGCGCGGATCGCTGGCTGCAGCACCAGCAGCATCACGATCATGGCGGCCGCGGCCACCAGCAGTCCGGTCGTACGCCGCATCGGATCCGTCTCGCGCAGCGTGCCGCGTGCCAGCCAGGCAGCAACCAGCGCGTAGAGCGCGGCAAGACCAACATGCAGCACGCCGGTGCGCGATCCCGATAGCACGATGCCGCTCTCCAGCAGTGCTACCGCTACCAGCCACATCGGGAAACGCAGCCTGCCGCGCGATGCCAGCCAGACTGACGCAACCAGTGCGAGGCCGTGCACGGTGGCCTGGTGGTTGGGCTGGTTCAGGTTGCCCCACAGGCGGCGGTTGTCATCGTAGAAGTAGGTGGAAACGAGGCCGAAGGCACTGCGCTCAAGATGGAAGAGCTGGACCCACTGTGTGACGGTGCCGAGCAGGCCGGTGATCAGGAAGGCGATGGCCAGGGTGTCGCCGGCGTTGAGCGTCTCGGATGCTTGACTGCGGCGGTATGACCATGCGGCGCATGTCACGGCTGCGCCGAGGAACAGTGACAGGACAGTGAGGGTCGCGCTGCCGGTGATATCGGCGTGACCGAGGGCGGTGCGCATCAGACCGACGGCGGCGAGCCAGAAGAACAGCAAGGCTACCCACGGCAGCGAGATCGTCGCAGATGCCGCTGGGGTGGCGGGCTTGCGAAGCGACAGGAACGCGACCAGGGCCAGCGCGCAGCACGCGGCGGTCCATTCGCCGTAGAACGTCGCGAGTGGGAGCGTATGCCGGGAGACTAGCAGCGGGAAGACGATTGCTGCGATGAGGGCAGCCGCGGGGAGATTTGTCCGGGACGGCGGCATTGAGGCGCCTGGTTTGGGGAAAGGCGCATGATAGCTTGGGCGCTGGGCAAAAAAAAAGCGCCCGAAGGCGCTTCCCCCTCCAGTAAATCAACGCTGAGTGGCAGGGTAGAACTTTGCCGGAATAGTGTCACCCGCCACGGAAGCGAACGTAAGCTTGGTGCCCGAACCGTCCTGCGCCCAATCCGCAGTGTAAACATAACTGCCAACTTCCGCCGTGCCGGTGTAGCTAACTGTAACTTTACCCGCAGCCCCGACAACACCAATAGCCGCAGTCGCATACTTCGGCTGCGGCAGTGCGGTGATATTTAGTTCACCAGCAGTGTCGCACAGAGTGCCATCGCCAGCATTATTTTGCATACAGAGCGCCACGGCTGTTTTCACGGCAGCCAGGTCCGAAATGTTGGTACCCCATTTGGACTTCGTCACGTAATCCTGATACTGCGGAATTGCGATCGCCGCCAAGATACCGATGATCGCCACCACGATCATCAGTTCGATCAGCGTAAAACCCTTCTGGACACGACGGCCCAGTTTCTTCAGTTGTTGTACCCGTTGCATGATTTGACCCCTCGAAGAGATTTTGGTTAAGCGTTGCACGTCTTCGGTTTCGTGACGCGGGGCCTATTCAGCAGTAAGCGTGCCAGCCATATCCCCCGTCCGCAGGGGGCAAAAAGCGACAAATTCCGTCACCCGGCAGCGGAAAGGCCCTACGCATGCGCCAAATTTTGTCACCTGGTGGCGCTACCACCTGCCGAAGCGACAAAATGTGCGATCACTCACATGAGTTAGTTGGATATCCCACCGACAGGGACGTCTGCCAGGAGGGCAACAAAAAAGGGCGGCCACCCGGCCGCCCTTCCCTGCGATGCAATACCCCGTCAGGCCGTCTGCGCGGCCCGGCGGCTCAGCAGCTTGCCGAGGATCACCACCAGGAACGCGCCGGCGGCGCCGAATACCAGGTGGGCATGCGGCACATGCACTTCAAACCAGGCCGCATCGACCGGATCGCTGACCAGCATCTCGCCAGCCAGGTAGCCCAGCAGCGCCGCACCCAGCACGATGATGACCGGGAAGCGCTCCATCACCTTGAGCAGCAGCGTGCTGCCGAACACGATCAGCGGGATCGACAGGCCCAGGCCGATGATCAGCAGCATCAGCTGGCTGCCTTCGGGGCCCTTCTGCGCGGCGGCGGCCACGGCGACCACGTTGTCGAGCGACATCACCAGGTCGGCGATCAGGATGGTGCGGATAGCGGCCCAGATATTGTCCTTGCCGTCGTGGCCTTCCTCGTCGTCATCGCCGGTCAGCAGCTGCACGCCGATATAGACCAGCAGCACGGCGCCGACGATCTTCAGGTACGGCAGGCTCAGCAGCTTGACCGCGGCCACGGTCAGCACCACGCGCATGATGATGGCGGCGGCGCTGCCCCAGAAGATGGCCTTCTTCTGCTGGGCGGGCGGCAGGTTGCGCGAGGCGAGCGCGATCACCACCGCGTTGTCGCCGGACAGGACGATGTTGGTCAGGATGATCGATCCCAACGCAATCCAGAAAGTGGTGGAAGACAGCAGTTCCACTGGGAGGCTCCTCGAGTTCTATGTGGTGGCGGTTTTATGTACTGGCGCGCCCCGTCATCCGACGGGTGTTCGGATGTCTGAAAGCGCAGACATGACTGTTTAACCCACGAACCTTTCGATTACATTTCAATCCTGTAATCTTTCGGGGCTTTCACGGCGCCGGGATCACCCGCCGCAAAAACAATGCCCCCGCCGATGGCGGGGGCATCACTAGTCTGTCATTCCCCGCCACAGCGGGAACGGCAAGCAGACCTTACAGCATCGCCTTCAGCAGGCGGCCCATCTCCGACGGGTTCTTGGTCACCTTGATACCGCAGGCTTCCATGATTTCCAGCTTGGCCTGGGCGGTGTCGGCACCGCCCGAGATCAGCGCGCCGGCGTGGCCCATGCGCTTGCCCGGAGGCGCGGTCACGCCAGCGATGAAGCCAACCACCGGCTTCTTCATGTTGTCCTTGATCCAGTTGGCCGCGTTGGCTTCGTCCGGACCACCGATCTCACCGATCATGACCACGGCGTCCGTTTCCGGATCGTCGTTGAACATCTTCATCACGTCGATGTGCTTCAGGCCGTTGATGGGGTCGCCACCGATGCCGACAGCCGACGACTGGCCCAGGCCCAGCGCGGTCAGCTGGCCCACGGCTTCGTACGTCAGGGTGCCCGAGCGCGACACCACGCCGATGCGGCCCTTCTTGTGGATGTGGCCCGGCATGATGCCGATCTTGATTTCGTCCGGCGTGATCAGGCCCGGGCAGTTCGGCCCCAGCAGCAGGGTCTTCTTGTTCTCGCGGCGCATGCGGTCCTTGACTTCCATCATGTCGCGCACGGGAATGCCTTCGGTAATGCAGACCACCAGGTCCAGGTCGGCATCAACGGCTTCCCAGATCGCGGCAGCGGCGCCTGCGGGCGGCACGTAGATGACCGACACGGTCGCGCCGGTCTGGGCCTTGGCGTCCTTGACGCTGGCGTAGATGGGAATGCCTTCGAAGTCTTCGCCGGCCTTCTTCGGGTTCACGCCTGCGACGAAGGCGTTCTTGCCATTGGCGTAGTCGCGGCAGCCACGGGTGTGGAACTGGCCGGTCTTGCCGGTGATGCCCTGGGTGATGACCTTGGTGTCTTTGTTGATCAGAATCGACATGCTGTAATCCTTTGCTTTTCTACGAGCGGCGCGCGCGGGAGCTCAATAAAGAGCGCCAGCGCACCGCTCGCGTTCGCGTATGGTTGCGTTCGTGCGACGGCTTACTTGCCAGCGGCAGCGGCCACCACCTTCTGGGCGGCTTCTTCCATCGTGTCGGCCGAGATGATGGGCAGGCCCGACTCGGCCAGCATCTTCTTGCCGAGGTCTTCGTTGGTGCCCTTCATGCGCACGACCAGCGGCACCGTCAGGTGCACGGCCTTGGAAGCGGAGATCACGCCTTCGGCGATCACGTCGCAACGCATGATGCCGCCGAAGATGTTGACCAGGATGGCCTGCACGTTCTTGTTGCTCAGCATCAGCTTGAAGGCTTCGGTCACCTTCTCGGTGGTGGCACCGCCGCCCACGTCGAGGAAGTTGGCCGGCTCGCCGCCGAACAGCTTGATGGTGTCCATGGTGGCCATGGCCAGGCCGGCGCCGTTCACCAGGCAGCCGATGTTGCCGTCCAGCGAGATGTAGGCCAGGTCGAACTTCGAGGCTTCGATTTCGTTGGCGTCTTCTTCATCCAGGTCGCGGTAGGCGACGATTTCCGGGTGACGGAACAGCGCGTTCGAGTCGAAGTTGAACTTGGCGTCCAGGGCGATGACCTTGCCTTCGCCGGTCAGGATCAGCGGGTTGATTTCGGCCAGCGAGGCGTCGGTGTCGTAGAACGCCTTGTACAGGCCTTGCAGGGCCTGGCGAGCCTGGGCAACCGAAGCGTCGGGCACGCCGATCTTGCGGGCGATGTCATCGGCGTCAGCGTCGGTCAGGCCGGTCGACGGCTCGATGATCAGGGTGTGGATCTTTTCCGGGGTGTGGGCAGCGACTTCTTCGATGTCCATGCCGCCTTCGCTCGACGCCATCAGCGCGATCTTCTGCGACACGCGGTCCACCACCAGCGAAACGTACAGTTCCTTCTTGATGTCGGCGCCTTCTTCGATCAGCAGGCGGTTGACCTTCTTGCCTTCCGGACCGGTCTGGTGCGTGACCAGCTGCATGCCCAGGATGCTCGAGGCGTATTGCTTGACCTCGTCCATGCTCTTGGCAACCTTGACGCCGCCGCCCTTGCCGCGGCCACCCGCGTGGATCTGCGCCTTGACAACCCACACCGGGCCGCCGAGCTGTTCTGCGGCCTTCAGGGCCTCGTCAACCGAGAACGCGGGGATGCCGCGCGGAACCGGCACATTGTATTTGCGCAGGATTTCCTTGCCTTGATACTCATGGATATTCATGCGTGTTTCCTTTCGGGTAGGCGTAAAAGGTAGAAGGGAGAAATCTGAAAAAGGAGACGAACTCTCTCGTCTGGTTGGCTGATCCTGAGAATCAGCCGGAAGTGCCGGTTGGCCTGTCGGCCGGGACAGCGTCGTTGCCGTCGTCGTTGGCTTGACCACCGCGGTCGCCATTGGCCACGGCGGGCGCCCGAGGCGCGGTTGCGACGGCAGGTGCGGCCTCGGCCCTTGCCTTGGGCGTCGGCTGGTGACCATACCAGCGCGGGTAAAACTCACGAACCACCTCGCCGTCGAAACGCAGCGCGTGGCAGCCGTGCAACTGATAGGGCGGCTCCGGATTCGGATCGTCCTCGCCGTTGTCGCGGATACTGATGACTTCGCCGGCAAACGCCTGGATCGCGGTGCTGGGCAGCACGCCGGCGGCTTCGGTCAGGTGGGAACAGCCGTTGATGCCGGCCAGGCGCTCGCGCACGGCCTTGCGGAAGCCCTTGCGCAGGTTCAGCCCGATCAGCTTGCGGTAGGCCGGGCCGATGGTGTCGCACTGCGACGGGTACGGCACCCAGTCGGAGCACGCCTCGGCATCCAGCACCGTCATGTCCTCGTTGATCGTGACGCGCAGCCACAGGTCGTGCAGGGGCTGGCCTACCGGGCGGATACGGTCGCCGGCAAGTGCGATGTCGCGGGGCTTGGTGTCGGTCAGGCGCACCTCGACATCCCACAGGCCGTCCTCTCTCTGGTACGCCTCGGCCGTAATGGCACGGCGATGGCGCAAGGAGCGGTTGACGGGCTGGGACAGAGGCATGGCCAGGCTGGAATACTGGGGGCTTGGGAACGGCGGCGCCGGAGCACCGAATAACCCGGGGAGTTTAACATGCCGCGCTGGTTTGCCCGGGAACATCCTTGTGCGGCGACTGTCGCGCCGCATTGTCGGGCAACGGCGCGCCAATGACACCCTGACTGCAGTGCAGGTAATGAACCGACGAATGCGGATACTACCGCACACAGACGCTCAGTCGTCCTCGCCGTACGCTTCGTCAGCGCCCTGGATGATCTTGCTGACCACCGCCCGGGAGAATCCCCGCGCCACCATGAATCGGATCTGCCTCGCACGTGCCTCCGGCGTATCCGGCGGCACGCCGAAACGCTTGCGCCAGACCTCGCGGGCGCGCTCGGTCTCGGTGGCGTGCAGCCTTTCCTGCAGTTCGCCCAGCTGTTCGCTGTCCAGCTTGTGGGTCTTGGCTTCCTGCATCACCCTGGCCGCGCCATAGCGGGCGCCGCGGCGATGGACCAGGCTGTCGGCAAAGCGCTGGTTGGACAGCCAGTTCTCGCGCTCGAGCGCATCGAGCAACTGCTCGAGCTGTTCCGGCGATTCGGCATGGGGCGCCAGCTTGCGCGCCAGCTCGGCGCGGCTGTGCTCGCGGCGCGACAGGTAGCCGACGGCGCGGGCCTTCAGGGACAGGGGGGGACGCGTGGCCATTGAGGTCGTGAAGTTTCCACCGTGGGCCTAAACAAAAAGGCCGGCGCATCGGCGATGCCCCGGCCCTTCCGGTTGCTCCAGCGGCGGGCTGGCGCTCAGTCTTCCAGCACTTCGGCCGGCACGACGTTGGTCGGCGCCACACCCAGCGCGGCACGCACCTTGTTCTCGATCTCTTCGGCGATGTCCGGGTTCTCGCGCAGGTATTCGCGCGCGTTGTCCTTGCCCTGGCCGATCTTGTCGCCGTTGTAGCTGTACCACGCGCCCGACTTCTCGACGATCTTGGCGTCCACGCCCAGGTCGATGATCTCGCCCTGGCGGGAAATGCCCTGGCCGTACAGGATGTCGAAGAAGGCTTCGCGGAACGGCGGCGAGACCTTGTTCTTGACCACCTTGACCTTGGTCTCGTTGCCGATGACGTCGTCGCCCTTCTTGATCGAGCCGATGCGGCGGATATCCAGGCGCACCGAGGCGTAGAACTTCAGCGCATTGCCGCCGGTGGTGGTTTCCGGCGAGCCGAACATCACGCCGATCTTCATGCGGATCTGGTTGATGAAGATCACCAGGCAGTTGGTGCGCTTGATGGTGCCGGTCAGCTTGCGCAGCGCCTGGCTCATCAGGCGGGCCTGCAGGCCGGGCAGCGAGTCGCCCATTTCGCCTTCGATTTCGGCCTTGGGCACCAGCGCCGCCACCGAGTCGATCACGATCAGGTCGATCGAGCCCGAGCGCACCAGCGCGTCGGTGATTTCCAGCGCCTGCTCGCCGGTGTCCGGCTGCGAGATCAGCAGGTCGCCGACGTTCACGCCCAGCTTGCCGGCGTAGCTGACATCCAGCGCGTGCTCGGCGTCGATAAAGGCGCAGGTGCCGCCCAGCTTCTGCATTTCGGCCACGACCTGCAGCGTCAGCGTGGTCTTGCCCGACGATTCCGGACCATAGATCTCGACCACGCGGCCGCGCGGCAGGCCGCCGACGCCAAGCGCGATGTCCAGGCCGAGCGAACCGGTGGAGACCACCTGGATGTCCTTCTCGACCTCGCCGTCGCCCAGGCGCATGATCGAGCCCTTGCCGAACTGCTTCTCGATCTGGGAGAGCGCGGCGGCAAGCGCCTTCTGCTTCTCGGCGCTCACGCCCGCACCTGCCTTCTTGTCGTCCATGGTCGTCCTTGAATCAAATGGTGTATAAATAGGCCGCATGTGGCGCGGCACCGGCTTTTGCCGGCTCCGGCGCCGGCCCGGCTGTCTGCGCGGCCGCCATTCCGGAAGCATCACTCAGGAAGCATCCCGGGCGGCCCCAGCGGAATGTGCGGGTACTGTATAAAAAAACAGTATGCTTGGCAAGCCCCATCGCGCCCATTCCGCGGGCGTCCGGCTATGCCGGCCAGGTGGAGACAACCATGCGTATTCTGATCGCCGAAGATGACGACACGCTGGCCGATGGCCTGACGCGCTCGTTACGTCACTCTGGCTATGCCGTCGACCATGTTGCCGACGGGCTCGGTGCCGACTCCGCCCTGTCGACCCAGACCTTCGACCTGCTGATCCTGGACCTGGGACTGCCGCGCATGTCCGGCCTGGAGGTGCTCAAGCGCCTGCGCGCCCGCGGCGCGATGCTGCCGGTGCTGATCCTGACCGCGGCCGACAGCGTCGACGAACGCGTCAAGGGCCTGGACCTGGGTGCGGACGACTACATGGCCAAGCCGTTCGCGCTGTCCGAACTGGAAGCGCGCGTGCGCGCACTGGTGCGCCGCGGCGCCGGCGGCGGCGCCACGCTGATGCGGCACGGGCCGCTGGCCTTCGACCAGGTCGGCCGCATCGCCTACCTGAACGAACAGATGCTCGACCTGTCGGCGCGCGAGATCGGCCTGCTGGAGATCCTGCTGACGCGCTGCGGCCGGCTGGTGTCCAAGGAACAGCTGGTCGACCACCTGTGCGAGTGGGGCGAGGAAGTCAGCAACAATGCCATCGAGGTCTACGTGCACCGCCTGCGCAAGAAGATCGAGGTGGGCGGCATCCGCATCGCCACGGTTCGCGGCCTGGGTTATTGCCTGGAAAAATTCCAGCCGGCCGTGGCCGCGCAGCATTGACGCCGCCATTGACGCCACCATTGACGCGGCCCGCACCTTAGCCTCGCCCGTGCAGGCGAGCACGACCGCACCCGAGCGACCACCGTCGAGATGAGCCTGCTGCAACTGCCCTGGCGGCGCGCGCACCGCGCCGTGCCACCACCCTCCCATACCACGCCTGGCACGCCTGGCACGCCTGGCACGCCCGGCACCGACCAGGAACTGGCCGACGCACTGCCTCACCTGGAGGAAAGCACCGCCACGCCCGCGCCACGCTCGCTGTTCGGCGAGATCCTCGACTGGATGCTGGCGCCACTGCTGCTGCTGTGGCCGATGAGCATCGCGGTGACCTACCTGGTGGCCAAGTCGATCGCCAACGGCCCGTTCGACCGGGCGCTGGAAGCCAGCGCCATCGTACTGTCGCAGCAGCTGCGCGAGGTCAACGGCCGCGTCACGCTGCAGCTGCCGCTGTCGGCGCGCGAGATCCTGCGCGCCGACGAGACCGACAATATCTATTACCAGGTAGTCGGCAAGCGCGGCGAGTACATCGCCGGCGACCACGACCTGCCGCTGCCGTCGGAAGAAGACCAGGGCCACGCCGGCCTGGTGTCGCTGCGCGACGACCGCATCGCCGGCAACGATGTGCGCGTGGCCTACACCTACGTCGACCTGCGCAACGTCAGCGGCAGCCAGCCGGTGCTGGTGCAGGTGGCCGAGACGCTCGACAAGCGCGCGCGCCTGGCCAACGAGATCATCAAGGGCGTGATCCTGCCCCAGTTCGTGATCCTGCCGCTGGCGGTGGTGCTGGTGTGGTTCGGGCTCTCGCGCGGGCTGGCGCCGCTGACCGCGATCCAGCAGCGCATCCGCGCACGCAACCCCGGCGACACCAGTCCCATCGACGAACGCGCCGCACCGCAGGAGATCACGCCGCTGGTGGGATCGTTCAACGACCTGCTGGCGCAGCTGGACCAGTCGGTGCAGACGCAGAAGCGCTTTATCGCCGATGCCGCGCACCAGATGAAGACACCGCTGGCGGGGCTGCGCATGCAGGCCGAGCTGGCGCAGCGCGAGCAGTCGCCGGAAGAGCTGCGGCGCTCGCTGGCACAGATCGCCGGCAGCTCCGAGCGCACCGCGCACCTGGTCACGCAACTGCTGTCGCTGGCGCGTATGGAAAACCTGGCCGGCACCGGCGGCATGGGCGAGCTGGACCTGTGCGCGCTGGCGCGCGAGGTGGTCAAGGACTGGCTGCCGCAGGCCTGGGCGCGCGACATCGACCTGGGGCTGGACGCCGCCGACCACCCGGTCACGGTGCTGGGCAACGGGCTGATGCTGACGGAGATGCTCAACAACCTGCTCGACAATGCCATCCGCTATACGCCGCGCGGCGGGCATGCGACGGTGCGGGTCAGCGCCGATGCCTTCGAGCCGTTTGCCTACCTCGACGTGGAAGACACCGGCCCGGGCATCGCGCCGGCCGATCGCGAACGCGTGATGGAGCGCTTCTACCGCGTGCTCGGCACCAATACCGAAGGCAGCGGGCTGGGCCTGGCCATCGTGCGCGAGATCGTACAGCAGCACGGCGGCGACGTGCAGATTTCAGACCACGTCTACCAGCAATCGCCGCGCCTGGCCGGTGCGCATTTCCGCGTGACATTGCGCCGCCCAACCGAAACTCCGACGTGATGAACGACGTTCCCGCCGCTGACCTCGCCGAAGCCCGCCAGCGCCAGGCCTGGCACCTCAACCTGCGCTGGATCGTTGGGCTGCTGGCGATCTGGTTCGTGGTGACCTTCGGGGTGGCGTGGTTTGCGCGCGAACTGCGCTTCGACTTTTTCGGCTGGCCGTTCTCGTTCTGGGTGGGGGCCCAGGGAGCACTGGTGGTCTACGTGCTGATGGCCGCGCTGTACGCCTGGCGGATGAACCGCGCCGACGAAGCTTCCGACGAAGCTGTCGCACCCGCCCCCCTGCCTTCGCAGGGTGCCTTGCGCGGGCCGGGCTCCGATGTTGCATAGCGATATGCCGGCGCGCCCGCGCGGCAATGCCAGGTGGTGCCGTGTGGCGCCAGAACTGGCTGCACCGCAGCATGCGCGGCCCTTGAAAACGGCTAGCGTATACCCCGACATTTTTGGCACTTGCGCGCCGGAATCTGTCAGAACTCAGTAAGTTTCGCGAACCACAATCCTCTGCAACTCAGGCTCCCGGCCAGCGGCACGGGCCTTTTCCGCGATGTTGCCGCGCCTTGCCCGAGATCCATTCCAGACGGAGGAGACAAGATGGCAAACGTGCAAAACGTTGCGGTACCCGGAGGGGGTGCGCAAAACGCACCGATGACACGCGAGGAACGCAAGGTGATCCTTGCCTCGTCGTTGGGCACGGTGTTCGAGTGGTACGACTTTTACCTGTACGGCTCGCTGGCGGCGATCATCGCCAAGCAGTTCTTCGCCGGCCTGGATCCGACCTCGGCCTTCATCTTCGCGCTGCTCGCCTTTGCCGCCGGCTTTATCGTGCGGCCGTTCGGCGCACTGGTGTTCGGCCGCCTGGGCGACATGATCGGGCGCAAGTACACCTTCCTGGTGACCATCCTGATCATGGGCCTGTCGACCTTCATCGTCGGCCTGCTGCCGGGCTTTGCCACCATCGGCTGGGCGGCCCCGGTGATCCTGATCGCGCTGCGCATGCTGCAGGGCCTGGCGCTCGGCGGCGAGTACGGCGGTGCCGCCACCTACGTGGCCGAGCACGCGCCGCACGGCAAGCGCGGCGCCTACACCTCGTGGATCCAGACCACCGCCACGCTCGGCCTGTTCCTGTCGCTGATCGTGATCCTGCTGTGCCGCGAGCTGACTGGTCCTGCCTTCGAAGTCTGGGGCTGGCGCATCCCGTTCCTGCTGTCGATCCTGCTGCTGGGGATGTCGGTGTACATCCGGCTGTCGATGAATGAATCGCCGGCATTCCAGCGCATGAAGGCCGAGGGCAAGACCTCCAAGGCCCCGCTGACCGAGTCCTTCGCGCAGTGGCGCAACCTGAAGATCGTGATCCTGGCCCTGCTCGGCCTGACCGCCGGCCAGGCCGTGGTCTGGTACACCGGCCAGTTCTACGCGCTGTTCTTCCTGACGCAGGTGCTCAAGGTCGATGCCAAGACGGCCAACCTGCTGATCGCCGGCGCCCTGGTGATCGGCACGCCGTTCTTCATCTTCTTCGGCTCGCTGTCGGACAAGATCGGGCGCAAGTGGATCATCATGGCGGGCTGCGCGCTGGCCGTGCTGACCTATTTCCCGCTGTTCAAGGCGCTGACCCACTACGCCAACCCGGCGCTGGAGCGCGCGCAGCAGACCGCTCAGATCGTGGTGACCGCGGATCCGAAGCAGTGCTCGTTCCAGGGCAGCCCGATCGCCCGCGAGATCGACTTCCGCAGCTCGTGCGATATCGCCAAGCGTACCCTGGCCCAGTCGTCCGCCAGCTATGAGGTGGTGGAAGCCCCGGCCGGCACGATGGCGACGGTCAAGATCGGCGACAAGGAAATCAAGGCCTTCGACGCCAAGCTGGCCAATGGCCACAGCTTCGACGACGCCAGCAAGGCGCAGATCGCGGCGTTCAAGAAGGAGGTGAGCGGCGCGATGTCCGCCGCCGGCTACCCGGCCAAGGCCGACCCGGCGCAGATGAACACGATCATGGTGCTGGTGATCCTGGTCATCCTGGTCATCTACGTGACCATGGTCTACGGCCCGATCGCCGCCATGCTGGTGGAGCTGTTCCCGACGCGCATCCGCTATACCTCGATGTCGCTGCCCTACCATATCGGCAACGGCTGGTTCGGCGGCCTGCTGCCCACCATCTCGTTCGCGCTGGTGGCCCAGAACGGCAATATCTACTACGGCCTGTGGTACCCGATCATCATCGCGGCCATCACCTTCGTGATCGGTGCGCTGTTCGTGCGGGAAACCAAGGACGTGGATATCTACGCCCACGACTGAACGGCCGACGGGACGAAACCGTGACCACGACGGCAGGCCGCCCGGCCTGCCGTTTTTTCATGGGCGCTGGTGTCCCGAAAAAACTTCGCACGGGGGTGTTGACAGTGCCGAAAGCCCCTGTATAATCTCAGTCTTCGTTGGCGAATTAGCTCAGTCGGTTAGAGCGACGGAATCATAATCCGCAGGTCCGGGGTTCGAGTCCCTGATTCGCCACCATCTATTTGAAAAGCCGCGTTCTCGCAAGAGAACGCGGCTTTTTGCTTTGGATTGCCAGGCGCGCTGCCGGCACCTCTCGATGCCGGAAGCGTCACGCCCTACGGCTGCGTCAACAGGAACTCATGCCGGCTGGTATCGAGCCGCGACACGCGGTACTCGATCCGCTCGTCGTGGTAGGACGAGGCCACGCGCAGGATCTTCAGCAACGGACTGCCCACGGCAACGCCCAGCAGCTGGTGGTCATCTTCGTCCGCCAGCGCCGAGCGCAGCCGCTCTTCGGTGCGGATGATATTGATGCCGAAGCTATCCTGGTAGAAGTTGTAGAGCGTATTGGGCCGCTCGCGCAATTGCTTCTCCGTCAGGCCCTTGAAGCGCTCTTCCGGCACGGTGATGGCATCGATCATCATCGGCGTGCCTTCCAGCGACAGGACGTTGGCGAAGCGGAACACGGGTTCACCGACGGCCAGCCCCAGGGCGGCCGCCTCGTCCTTGTCGGCCTTCGCGCGCCGGAACCTGGCCAGGCGTACGGTCGGATATTCGCGATGGCCATCCTGGCGCACGATACGGAAGAAGCGGAAGAAGTGATCCTCCTGCCGGTGCGTGGCGACGAAGGTGCCGCGTCCCTGGTGCCGGATCATGATGCCTTCGGCCACCAGTTCGTCGATCGCCTTGCGCAGCGTGCCGATCGACACGCCAAAGCGCTCGATCAGCTTGCGCTCGGACGGAATGGCTTCTCCCGGCTTCCACTCGCCCTCCGCCAGCGCGGAGAGAATGGCCTGCTTGACGTCCTTGTACAGGACGCCGCCGATCGCACTGGCGGCATCAAATCTGGCACCCACGTTGAAATCCCTGTTCGCTGGCCCGCGCCGCCTTGACGGCTGTGCACAGGCCGATTCATCTAGATAAGCCAGATCATACCGGAGGCCATCTTGTGCCTATCGGCGCTGTCGCGGCCAGCCGGTGCTATTCGGCGCGGATGTGTTTCTCTTCGATCAGCCTTGCCCATCGCGTCACCTCGCCGTTGAAGTATTCGGCGAAGGGGCCGCTGGTCTGCGGCGCCGGGCTGAAGCCGGCCGCCACAATGCGCTCGCGCATCGCGTCGGACTGCAGCATGCGCGCCACCGACGCGGCAACCTTGTCGACGATCGGCCTGGGCGTCCCCGCCGGCATCATCAGGCCGGTCCAGTTCTCGACGATCAGGTCGGGATAGCCCGCCTCGGCCACGGTCGGCACGTCGGGCAGCAGCGGATGCCGTTCACGCGTGGTCACCGCCAGCGCGCGCAGCTTGCCGCCCTTCACATAGGCCAGCGACTCCGGAAAATTGGAGAACACCACATCGATCTGGCCGCCGATCAGGTCGGTCATCGAAGGCGCCCCGCCCTTGTACGGCACATGGGTCAGGTTGGCGCCGGTCAGGCTTTCGAACAGCGCCAGCGTCAGGTGCGGCGGCGTACCGTTGCCGCTGGAGCCGGCATTGAGCTTGCCCTTCTGCGCCGCGGCGGCCAGGTCCTTCAGCGACTTGACCGGAGAACTGGCCGGCACCACCACCAGCATCGGCGACGAGGCGATGCGCGCTACCGGCACCAGGTCTTTCTGCATGCTGAACGGCAGCTTGGGGAACAGCGTCACATTGGAGGCATGCGTCAGCGTGACCGCGAGCCAGGTATAGCCGTCGGCGGGTGCCTTCGCGACCTGGTCGGCGCCGATGTTCGCGTTGCCGCCGGGCTTGTTGTCGACCACCACGGGCCGCTTCCACTCTTCGGCGAGCTGGTGCCCGACCAGCCGCGCCATGATGTCCGTCAGGCCACCGGCCGCGAACGGCACCACGTAGCGGATCGGCTTGCCGGGATAGTCATGGGCGGGCACCGACGCCTGCGCCGTGCCCTGTGCGGCGGCCGGCGCCGAAGCCAGTCCGGTGAGCGTGGATACTGCGGACAACGCGACAAGCGCGCCGGCCCCATACCTGAGCGCGGTGCGAATCAAACCTCGATACATGGTGTGTCTCCGTTTTGTGGTCGCTGGCCCGTTCTTTGCCGGGTCCGGTTTCGTGGTGGGAATCGAATCGAAAACGCTAGGCCTTGCCCTCCTGCACCTCTTCCGCCAGTTCGCCCGCCAGTTCGCGCAGCTCACTTAGCAGGGCCTCGGGGATGTCTATGCCATGGGCCTGCGCGTCGGCCTGCGCGGCATCGCGCCGCGCGCCTGGCAGGCGCGTGCCCTCGTCATCCAGCATTGCCTGCAACAGGGCTTCGACACGTCCGTCATAGGCGTCGGAGCCCGCGAACGCGCCCGGGTCCAGCGCCATGAAGAGCTGGCCGATGCGCGGCCGGTTGCCGGCGTCCGTGAAAAAGGAATCCGCTTCGGCGCCGAAGCTGGCACCTGCCAGCGAGGTCACCAGCAGCTCGACCATCAACGCCAGCATCGCGCCCTTGACGCCGCCGGCGGGCAGCATCGAGCCGCGCAACGCGGCCTGCGCATCGGTCGTCGGCTGGCCGGCTTCGTCCAAAGCCCAACCCAGGGGAATCGGCTTGCCCTGCTTCGCCGCCACCATGATCTTGCCGCGTGCGACTTCGGACAACGACAGGTCGATCACGATCGGCGCGTGGCCCCGGCGCGGAAACACCGCGGCAATGGGATTGGTGCCGAACAGCGGGCGCCGTCCTCCCCAGGCAGGCATTGCTGCGGGCGAGTTGCCCATGGCGATGCCCACCATGCCCGCGCGCGCCACCGGATCGAGCGGCAGCGCGGCCGCGCCGAAGTGGTAGCTATTGGTGACTGCCGCGACACCAACACCGGTCTCATAGGCCCGGCCCATTGCCTCGGCAATCGCCAGGTCGCATGCCGGGAAGGCGAAGCCGCACCCCGCATCGACCAGCGCCGCGCTGGCGCGTGCGCGCCGCACCGTGGGCGTCGCGCGGCCGTCGACACGATCCGCGCGCAGGTGCGCCACATACATGGGTACCCGCGATACACCGTGCGACGCCAGCCCCGCCGCATCGGCACGCACCAGCGCCGCGGCCGTTGCGTCGGCCTGCAGCTGGCTCGCGCCCGCACGCCGAAGCGCGGCGTTGGCGATCCGCTCCACTTGCGTCATCGGCACCCGGGTCATGTCATGTCCTCCAGCGTCTGCCGCACTTGTTGCGCGATCATCATCGATACCCGTGCATTGGCCTCCTGCGTCACGCCGCCGATATGCGGCGTCAGGATCAGGTTGGGCACGTCGGCGAGCACGCTGCCTGCGGGCAAGGGCTCGTGCTCGAAGACGTCAAGCGCGGCGCCACCGAGATGTCCGTCGCGCAGCGCCTGCGCCAGCGCGGCCTCGTCGACCACGCCGCCGCGGGCAGTGTTGATCAGCACCGCGCCACGCTTCATGCCGGCGATCCGCTGCGCGTCGAGCAGATGCCGCGTGGCGGCGACGAGCGGCACATGCAGGCTGACCGCGTCGGACTGCGCCAGCAGCGTGTCGAGCGCGACACTGCGCACGCCGGTGCGGGCCCATACCGGGTCGTCCGCGGCCAGCATCGGGTCGAATGCCGCCACCTGCATGCCGAACGCCTGCGCCAGCGCGGCGGCCTGCCTGCCAATGTCGCCGAAGCCCACCAGCCCCAGCGTCTTGCCCAGAGCTTCCCTGCCCTCCGACAGGCGTGCGCGCGGCCACTGCCCCGCGGCCACTTGCGCGCTGCTGCCGTAGGCGCCGCGCAGCAGCAGCGCCGCGGTGGTGACCACATACTCGGCCACCGAGCGCGCATTGGCCCCGGCCGCGGGGATCACGCGGATGCCGCGCTCGCGGCAGGCCTCGACATCGATATTGTCGAGGCCGACCCCGAGCCGCCCGACCACGCGCAGCGATGGCGCACTTGCCAGCAGCGCCGCGTCGACCTGCGTGCGGTTGCGCACGATCAACGCCTGCGCACCGGGCAGCGCATCGAGCAGTTCGGCGCGGCGGTCGACCCAGCCCGGCTCGTAGCGCAGGTCGAAGCCCGCCCGCAGCGCCTGCACCGCGGCATCGTCCATGAACTCGCTGACGCAGATGCGCTTCATCATGCCGACTCGTGGATGCGGGTCAGCACGAACTCGCGGTGGCCGAGCGCCTCAGCCGCGGTCCAGCGCCCGTTGACCGTGGCCAGCATGCACTCGAGCAGCTTGTCGCCGGCCTGGTCCAGCGTCAGCTCGCGCTGCAGCAGGCCCGAGCAATCGACATCCATATGCTCGCTCATCAGCCGCACCGTGCGCGGGTTGGCACACAGCTTGATCACCGGCACGATCGGGTTGCCGATCACGTTGCCCTGCCCGGTCGGGAAGAAATGCACCACATAGCCGGCGGCGGCGCACAGCGTGACCATCTCCGCCGCGGCCGACGACGAATCCATGAACCACAGGCCCGGGTGAGTCGGCTCCTCGGCCTTGTCGAGCACGCCGTCGACCGTGCACTTCTTGCCGATCTTCTGGATATTGCCCAGCGCCTTCTCCTCGATCGTGGTGAGGCCGCCGGCGATATTGCCCTTGGTCGGCTGCGACTCCGACAGGTCCGAGGTCTTCCAGCGGTCGATCATGCCCTGGTAGCGCTCGAACATGGCCATGAACTGGTGGCGTACTTCGTCGTTGGCGCAGCGCGCCGCCACGATATGTTCGCCGCCGGTCAGCTCGGAGGTCTCGCCGAAGACCAGCGTGGTGCCGAGCGGGTGCAGCTTGTCGAAGGCATTGCCGACGGTCGGGTTGGCGCCGCAGCCGGACGTGGTATCCGACTCGCCGCACTTGGTCGACACCCAAAGCTCGCTGATCGGGCATTCCACCCGGTGCAGCGCGGTGGCGTACTGCACGTACTCCTTCGCCGCCTTCGACGCCCGCATGATGGTGTCATGGTCGCCATGGCCCTCGATGCCGAAGCCGACCACCGGCTTGCCGGTCTTGGCGATGCCGTCGACCACCTTCTTGGTCCAGCCGTCCTCGATGCCGATCACCACCACGGCGGCGACATTGGGGTTGCTGCCCGCGCCGATCAGCGTGCGGAAGTGCAGGTCCAGGTCCGGCCCGAACTGCAGGCGGCCATACGGGTGGGGAATCGCCATGGTGCCCTTGATGGCGACGGCAACCGCCTCGGCGGCGGCGTTGGACAGGTCGTCCAGCGGCAGGATGATGACGTGGTTGCGCACGCCGACGCGGCCGTTGTCGCGGCGGTAGCCCCAGAAGGTGGTGTTTTGATCGATCACGGACATGGCTTGGGTCTCGGGTATGAGTGGGGAGATGAGTGGCGGACGAAGGCGGACGGGGGGCGCGGCTTACCAGCGCTTGGTCTTGATGTTGTGAACGTGGGCGTGTTCGCCTGCCTTGATCGGCGCCACCACCTTGCCGATGTCGATGCCGTACTTGTAGACGGTGTCGTTGGGATCCATGTCGCACAGCGCTACCTTGTGGCCGATGGGGATCGGCTGCAGCGCGGTCACGGTCACGATCTTGTCCTCATCCATGATCCAGGCGTTCAGCCTGGTGCCAGCCTGGATCCCTTCCACCACGGCCACCGCCACGGTGTCCTTGGCGTCGTGCAGCACTACGTGAATCATCGTTGTCTCCTCTGTGGGTCGGTTGTGCGGGTTGTCGGTGAAACCATCTTAGGCAAGCTAAAGATCCATGTCAACTAACTCATATATATCACTTAGTTGAATGTGAATCGGCGCATGAGGGACGCTGGGGACCGCAGCAGATCATTGGCGACCTGCGGCTCGTCTTGCGGCAGTGCTAAGGGGGAGGAGTTGCTGGCGCTGCGACGGCCTGTTCAAGGCCGCCGCCAGGGGCATCGACGTGCCCGGTCAACTAATCAGTCGCCGGCGGTGACGACCGTCCGGGGGTTACCAGTAGCGTACCCGGCCCGTATCCAGGTGTACGAATTGCTCGCCCTGGTAAAAACCGACACCCCCGCCCTTCAACGTCTTCGCGGCATCGCGCAGGTCACCGAGCGGCACGCCGGCGACGCGGATGTCGATGGCCTTGCCGTCCATGTGGAGGCTGTGCCTGGCGACCCCGCCGCCACGCGAGGTTCGCAGGCGCGAATTTGTGGCCGGACTGCGATAGCCCGAGATGACCTGGAACGGTTCGTTGGTACCGAGTTCTCGGCGCAGCTGGTACAGCAGGTCGAACAGCTGCGGATCGATCACTCCAACCTGGCCCGAATAATGGTCGCGCAGGAAACCATTGAGCGAAGTAAGTGCCTCGGGCACAAAACTGTCGCCCACGGCATAGACGAGCTTGATGCGCTCACCCGTATGAGTGTGGTCAAAGGCCAGCGTGCGCGCATCGGGCAGGCTGGCAAGCGCCTGGCGCGGCGCCAGGGGCATCAGTCCGGCAGCCAGCGCCAGGCCTCCGGTGGTATGTAGAAAGCGGCGGCGTGCCTTGCGCGTCGCATCATTCATGGTACTTCCTCTGCTTGTGCTGGGCGCGCCTCACTGCCTGGCAGCAGCGCGCGCGATGGCTGGCGGCGAGGGGCGCCCGGTGCGTTGCCGCAGCGCCTTGTCCAGCAGTTTGTCGTGACCGTAGATGTCAGGCAGGAAGGATACACGACCATCGGCCCGGGCGATGACCGTGCCATAGGCCAGCACCACCGGCAGCGGTTGCTGCAGCCGCACCGTGTTCGACTTCCCGCGCGCCATCGCCTCGCGGATACGCGCCTCGTTCCAGTCTGGCATATCCTGCAGCACGAACTGAGCCAGTGCCACTGGGGATTCCACGCGGATGCAGCCGTGGCTGAAGTCGCGCCGGTCGCGCTTGAACAGCTGCGGCGTCGGGGTGTGGTGCAGGTAGATGTTTTCGTTGTTGGGGAACATGAACTTGATGTCGCCCAGCGCGTTCATGGGGCCGGGGCGCTGCCGGATGCGCATGCGGCCATTGAGCACCGCTTCCAGGTTGTCCTCGGACAGCGTGGTCACGGCCTTGCCGTCGCCGGTCACGAACTCGAAGCCCTGCTGGTTGAAATACGCCGGATCGCGTCGCAGCCGGGGCACCGTCTCGCGCTTGGCGATCGACGGCGGCACGTTCCAGTACGGGCTGAACTCGATGTAGCGCATATCTTCCTCGAACAACGGCGTGCGCGTATCCAGCGCCTTGCCGACGATCACCTTCATCTCCAGCTTGATGTCGAGCTTGCCGTCGCGGATCTCGTAGGCGCGCAGCATGAACTCCGGCACGTTGACCACGATCATGCGCGGGCCATCGAGCGGGGTCCAGCGCATCCGCTCCATGGTCAGTTCGATCTGCCGCACCCGGCTGGCCATGGGCAGATTAAGTTGCGCCAGCGTCCCGGTGCCGATCACGCCGTCGGCCTGGAGCCCGTGCCGCGACTGGAACGCCTTGACGCCATTGACGAGTGCGCCTTCATAGCGCGCCGGCGGCTTCGTGCCTGCCGGCAGGTCGCCCAGTGCCACCAGGCGCGCCGTCAGCGCCGCAGTGCCCGCCCACGGCTGCCCCGGCGTCAGCTTGCCCGCGGGCAGCGCCGGCAGCGGCTGCGCCCAGACCGGCAGCGCGGCGATCTCGCGGTAGCGGGCCAATGCCTCGCGCAGCGTGCCATACAGGGGGAAAGTGGGCGCGGCCTGGCGCACCGCGTCCGGCAGGCGGTGTTGCGCGACCGCCTCGCGCAGCACCGTGGCGGCGTCATACGGGCGTTCTTCCTGTGGCGCGAAATCGGCGCGGACCGCACGGGGATTGATACGGCCGCCGTGCAGGTCGGCCAGCATGCGCTCCATCGCGGCGGTCAGCGCGGCGCCAAGACGGGCGGCGGCATCCGTTGCGAGCACCGGCCCGGTGGCCGCCTGGTGCACTGCCTGACGCAGCGCCTCGGCATCGTAGTCGCCCGGATCGAGTCCATCCGCAGCCGCGTTGGACAGCGCGTCGACCGCCTGCCTGGCTTCCGGTACGGGCCTGCCCTGGGCGAACCATAGTGGTCCCTCAGGTGCCGGAGCGGCTTGTGGCGCCGACGCTGGTGGCGCTGGTGGCGCTGGTGGAGTCTGGGTCGTCTGAGGCGCCTGGGCCAGGACCGGGGCTCCGGCGGCGCCCGCCAGCAACAGTGCGGCGAGCGCTAGCTTCATTTTGCCGGGACGGTGGCCGCTGACGTGACGCGCGGCCAGGCAAAGCGCAAGGAGAGCAGCCTTGCCTGCGGCAAGACTGGCGCCGGTCAGGCGCATGGCGGCTGTCGGGAACGAAGGCATCGTGGGGATGGGCTCGTTTCGTGGCACACGCCCACAGTCTACCCGTGTTGGGGAAGCGGCGTCAGGACCGCACAGCGGGCCGCTTCGCGACCGCCAGACCACATCGAACAACGCAAGTCACGGGTCCGGCAAGGTCACCAGGCAAATTCGGCCGATTCACGCAGCTTGCTCGGAAGTTTCACACGGTGGGCGTATCGCCATATTCCTACACTGGGCCCCGTTCACAAGGCAATTCCGATGTCCGGATGCAGCCGCTGCCTTGGAACACTTGCGTGCCACGGCAATCGTGCGGGCACGTCTTCCACAACCAAGAGACCCAACATGAAATTCGCATTTGCACCGGTGGTAATTGCCGCCGGCATCGTCTTCGCGTCGCAATCCGCGCATGCCGCCGACGGCACCATTACCTTCAACGGCAACATCTCCCCCACCTCGTGCGAGATCAATGGCAACGGCACCGGCTCGAAGTCGTTCACCGTCACGCTGCCGACCGTATCGGCAAAGACGCTGAACACCGCTGGTGCGCGCGCCGGCCGCACCCCGTTCACCATTGCACTGAGCTGCGATGCGGATACCGGCGCGGTCCATACCTACTTCGAACCGGGACCGACCACCGACGCCAGCACCGGCAACCTGGTGATCAACAGCGGCACCGGCACGGCAAGCAATGTGCAGATCGGGCTGCTCAATGCCGACTTCTCCCAGATCAAGGCCGGCTTTGCGGACAGCGCCCAGAACTCGCTGCCCATGCAGCTGACCGGCGGCACGGCCACCCTGTCCTACTTTGCCGAATACGTCGCCACCGGCCAGGCCGCCTCGGGCGTGGCCAATTCCAGCGTGATGTACACCATCGCGTATCCGTGACGCCAGCGCGTTCCTGAGATTTCCCTGAAGGGCAAATCCGATTCCGGACCTGGCGCTCACGTGGCGCAGTCCGGTGCGTAGGCACGCGCCATGTTGGCGGCGCGTGCCGCCTCGTTTCCCCCTGCTGTGCTTGCCGGTCCTGCCGACGACTGGTTCTTCAAGCTCTGTTTTACGGCCTCAACATGCTGTCCACATCCCTGCGAAACTTGCTGGCCGCCCCCATGGCCGCGCTGGCGCTGTCGTGCGCGTTGCCCGCCAACGCCTCCGTCATCGTCGGCGGCACGCGCGTGGTCTACCGCGCCGCGGACAAGGAAGTCACGCTAAAACTGACCAACGAAGGGCAATCGCCCGCGCTCACCCAGGCGTGGGTCGATGCCGGGACGGCGACTCCGACGCCGACCTCGATCGAAGTGCCCTTCACGATCACGCCGCCGATCGCGCGCATCGACCCGGGCAAGGGCCAGACGCTACGCATTCTCTATACCGGCGAGCCGCTGCCGCAAGACAAGGAGTCGCTGTTCTGGCTCAACGTGCTTGAAATCCCGCCGAAGCCGTCCGCCGATGAAGCTGGCGTCAACTCGCTGCAAATGGCATTCCGTTCGCGCTTCAAGCTGTTTTTCCGCCCCGCCGGCCTGCCGGGCAGCGCCACGGAGGCGCCGGCTGCGTTGCGCTGGGAACTTGGCAGCCGCGACGGCAAACCCGTGCTGCTGGCGCATAACCCAACGCCATACCATGTGTCGCCGGTCAGCGTCGAGGTCATTGCCGGCGAGCACCTCGCCAAGGCGACAGACCCGGACATGATTGCGCCTGGCGCCACTGCAACCTTCCACCTGGACAGCGAAGTCCGCAACCCTGCCGGCGCCACGGTGCGTGTGCACTGCATCAACGACTTCGGCGGCAGAGACAAATTCGGCGCGCCGCTGAACGCCTTCGGCTCTCGCTAGCCCTCTTCACTCTTCAACCCACGGTCCGTTACGCCCTTCGGCAGCCGCCGGCTGCCGATGCCTGCGTGCGGCCATCGTCGACACGCCGGTTCCATGCTGACACTCTCTCCCCGTCACGTCCCGTTTCGCCTGCGCCCGCTTTATGCCGTGTTGCTGACCTTGTTCGCCAGCAACGCAGGCGCAGCCGGGCAACCCGACGTCGGCCCGATGCCTGTCCGCTCCGCGCAGGACGTGGAGTTCAGCGATACCTTCCTGCAGGGTACGGCGGGCGGCGTTGCGGACCTGAGCCGCTTCAGCAAGGGCAATCCGGCGCTGCCCGGCCACTACCGTGCCGAGTTGTATGTCAACGAAATCTGGCTGGGTCGCGCCGGCGTGGAGCTGCGCCAGTCCGGCGACCCCGCCGCCCCGGCGGTGCCGTGCTTCGATCGCAGCCTGCTGGAGCGCATCGGCGTCGACCTGGCCAGGCTGACGGCCGCCGCATCGCTGGACGGCGACGGCTGCCAGCCGCTGCCAGCGCTGATCGCCGATGCCACCGCGAGCTTCGACAACGGCGAGCAGCGGCTCGACATCAGCGTGCCGCAGGCCGCGATGGTGCGCCGCGCACGTGGTTACGTCAGCCCCGAGAACTGGGACAACGGTGTTCCGGCGGCGCGCTTGCAGTACAACGCCAACGTCTATCACTCCGACGCATCCAGCCTGTCGACCACGCAGGCCTATGTGGGCCTGAACGCCGGCCTCAACCTGGGACCATGGCGCTTCAGCCACCAGGGCAGCCTGAACCACGATGAACGGCAGGGCACGCGCTACCAGAGCGTACTCACCAACCTGCAGCGCGCCATTGCGCCCTGGAAAAGCCAGTTGGTAATCGGCGATGCGTTTACCGACGGCACGCTGTTCGACAGCATCGGCTTTCGCGGCGTGCGCCTGGCCAGCGACGAGCGGATGTATCCCGAATCGCTGCGCGGCTATGCCCCGATCGTGCGCGGTATCGCGCGCAGCAATGCCCGCGTGCAAGTCCGCCAGCAAGGCAACATCCTCTACGAAACCACGGTGGCACCCGGGCCGTTCGAGATCGATGACCTGTACCCCACCGGCTACGGCGGCGACATCGAAGTCGTGGTTACCGAGGCGGACGGCAGCGTGCACGTATCGACGATGCCCTACGCCGCCGCGGTGAACGCCTTGCGCGCCGGCCAGAGCCGCTACAGCGTCACCGCGGGCCAGTACCGCAACACGGTACTGCAAGGCTCGACGCTGCTGCTGCAGGGCACTTACCTGCACGGTTTCAGCAACACCGTCACCGGCTACGGCGGCTTTGTGGCCGCGCAAGGCTATGGGGCAATCGCCGCGGGTGCCGCGCTGAATACCGACCTGGGTGCCTTTGGCGCCGACATCACGCATGCCAGCACGCGGCTGCAGGGTCAACCGGACCGCAGCGGCCAGAGCGTGCGGCTGAGCTACAGCAAGCTGGTTGCACCAACCAATACCAATTTCTCGGTTGCGGCATACCGCTACTCCAGCCGGGGCTACCTCGGCCTCGCCGATGCCATGTCCTGGCTCGCGCTGGACCAGGCGGGACGGCTGCCAAGCCTGCCCACCGCGCGCGGCAAGCTGCAGCTGAGCATCAACCAGGCCCTGCCGGCCGGCTATGGCAACTTCTACCTGACCGGCTCGGTGCAGAGCTACTGGCAGGGCGGCAGCACCGTCAGCCAGTTCCAGGCCGGCTACAACAATACTTACCGCGCCATCGCCTATGGGGTGTCGGCGTCGCGGCAACTGAATGTCGCCACGAGCAAGTGGGACACGCGCGTGATGCTGACCGTCGGCCTGCCGCTGGGCAAGTCGCCACGGGCACCCTACTCGCTGACCAGCGTCCAGCGCGGCTCCGACGGTTCCTTCACGGCACAGGAGACCGTGACCGGCACGCTCGGCAGCGACAATGCCTTCAGCTATGCCCTCAATGCTGGACATACCGGCGGCGGGTCCGGCAGCGCCAACAGTATCGGTGGCAGCGTCTCCTATATCTCGCCGTTTGCGACGATGACCGCCAACGCGTCCAGGAGTACCGCATATACGCAGGCCGGCGCGGGCATTTCCGGCGGCATCGTGGCCTACGCGGATGGCGTGGCGTTCTCGCCGTCCCTTGGCGATACCGTCGCTGTGGTCGAGGCCAAAGACGCCGCAGGCGCGCGCCTGGCCAACGGCGCCGGGCTGCGTGTCGACCCGTGGGGCCATGCCGTGGTCTCGAACCTGGTGCCGTTCGCGCGGAACGAAATCGAGCTCGATCCGCAGGGCCTGCCGCTGGAAGTCACTCTCAAGTCGACGCAGCAGCGGATCGCGCCCACCGCGGGCGCGGTGGTGCGGGTGCGCTTCGAAACCGAGAATCCCGGCCGCGCGGCAATCCTGAGCACGCGCCTGCCGGATGGCGCGCCAGTGCCGTTCGGCGCCGAAGTGTTCAGTGCAGACGGCAAGCCGGTCGGGACCGTGGCGCAGGCAGGCCGCGTGCTAGTACGCGGGCTGGCAACGGACGCCGGCACGCTGACGGCACGGTGGAGCCAGGCCAGTGGCGATGCCTGCACGCTGCACTATGACCTCGGCAAGCCTGGCAACCAGGCGGCGGCAATGGTGGCCAGCGATGCACCGTGCACGCGCTGATGCAGCCGTTCACCACACCAGCTGGTGGCGACGCGCATAGTCGACCATCTCCACCAGCGAGCCGACATTAAGCTTGGCCATGATGTTGGCCTTGTGCGTGCTGACCGTCTTGCTGCTGATCAGCAGCTCCGCGGCGATCGCCTTGTTGGAATGACCGCGCGCCAGGTATTGCAGGATGGTGATTTCGCGATTGCTGAGCCGCGGGATGCCGGAGTCGAGCGCTTCGCCGAGCTGGCGCGCGGCTTCCAGCGTGTACATGGGGAACACCAGGTAGCCGCTCAGCACGCCGCGCGCGGCCTGCAGCACCTCGGGCACGCCGCGATGCTTGACCACGAAGCCGTGCGCGCCGGCGCGCAGCGCCCGCACCGGGGCGGCGGTGGCGTCGGTGCAGGACAGCACCAGCACATGTACCGTGGGAAAGGTTGCCGACACGCGCCGGACGAAATCGACGCCGGGATTGCCGAAATACTCGACATCGACCAGCACCAGCCCGGGGCGGTGATCGCGCACCAGCCGGAACGCATCGCGCACGCCGTCGGCTTCCAGCACTTCGGCGGCCTCCAAGGCCGCCGCCAGTTGACCGGACAGCGTAGTGCGGAACCGGGAAGGCTCGTCGACGATCAACGCGTGTTGCAATTGGAACTCCTTGACAGCTTGGGGGAACTGCCAAGATTAAGGGCCATGCTGCGTGCTGAAGCGCGGAATACTCGCTGCGCGGGAGCAGCAGAATCTGCGCGGCGGCCGGGCAATTCCGCAGGGGTGCACAGCCAGGCGTAGCCGGGCCGGCCTGCGCGTCAGGACCTGGCGGCGTCCAGCACTTCAGTCAGTTTGCGGCTGGCGTCCAGCGCCGCTGGGAAACCGCAGTAGACGGCGCTGTGCACCATCAGTTCGCGCAGTTCCTCGGGCGTGACGCCGTTGGCCAGCGCGCCGCGCAGGTGGCCGGCCAGTTCCTGCGGCCGGTTCAGCGCGATCAGCATCGATACCGTGGCCAGGCTGCGCTGCTTGCGATCCAGCCCTTCGCGGGTCCACACCGTGCCCCATGCAAACTCGGTGACCAGCTGCTGCAGGCTGGTGTCGCCCTGCTGTGCGGCGGCATCGAGCGCGCGCTGCACGTGCGTCGGGCCAAGGACCTCGGTGCGGACTTCGAGGCCGGTGGCGAACGCGGGGGTGGGCGTGTAGTCGGCATTCTGGCTGGGTTCGGCCATGGCATCTGTCTCCGGTATCAGGTGGTGACAGATCTTAGCCGAACCGGCCGCTCACTCCGTGCCGGCGGGCAGGAAGCGCGGCGCCGGCGCCGAGCGTGGCACCTCGCGCTCGCCCTGCCGGAACATCCGGTAGGTGCCGCGCGCCTGGTTGTGCGGATGGCAGGCGGCCTCTTCCAGAGTCAGCACGCGCGCGAAGCAGACATCGGTGCCGCCCAGCAATGCCTCCCAGTGCTTGCTCGGCTGGGCGGCGATGCACGCGGCGATGCGCGCCTTCAGGGCGGGCCACTGGGCGCGGTCGTATTGCGTGGCGGGATCGACGTCGGTCAGTTCCAGCCGTTCGAGCAGTTCGCGGTAGAACTGCGGCTCGAGTGCGCCCAGCGTGATGGCGCGGCCGTCGGCGCAGCGGTAGACGTCATAGAACGGCGAGTCGTGGAACGGGCTGGGCTGGGGTCCGCCGAGCGTGCCGGCGGCCCGCGATACCTGCACCAGCGAGCCGAGCATGGCAACGATGTCGGTGATCGCCGCATCGACCACGCAGCCCTGGCCGCTGGCACGCGCGCTCAGGATGGCGCTGGTCAGGCCGAAGGCCAGCCCGAGCGCGCCGGTGGCGTCGCCCATCACGGTCGGCGGCACCATCGGCAGCGCATCGTCGCGCGCGGCCATCGACAGCAGGCCGGTCAGCGCGATGTAGTTCAGGTCATGACCGGCGCTCTGCGCCAGCGGGCCGCTCTGCCCCCAGCCGGTCATGCGGCCGTACACCAGGCGCGGATTGCGGGCATGGCAGGCCTTGGGGCCCAGGCCGAGCCGCTCCATCGCGCCGGGGCGCAGCCCTTCGATCAGCGCATCGGCGCCTGCCACGAGGTCGAGCGCCGCGGCGACGCCATCGGGCGCCTTCAGGTTCAGCTGCACCACCTGCTTGCCGTGCTCCAGCTCCATCTCCGGCGGCACGGCCTGGCCGCGCAAGATGCGGCGCGCGTCAGGGGCGACCGGGCGGGTCACCAGCGTTACCTCGGCGCCGAGGCCCGCCAGCATGGCCCCGCACAGCGGGCCGGGGCCGATGCCTTCAAATTCCACCACCTTGATGCCGCGCAGGGGCAGCAGCTTGCCATGCTCACTCATTTGCTTGTCTCCGGTTGCCGTGCGCCGGGGTCCGAGGTCGGGATCCGGGCCAGCCTGGCTGGGATATGTAGTGCGCCGCGTCAGTACGGCCTCCTGCCGGCCTGTCACGGCGCTCGCGAGCCATGCTACGCGCCACGGCGCCTGGGCGGCAATGGCCGAAACAGCCAGCCGGGTTGACGGATTTGCCATGCGGCCGGTTATCGCACGCGAGGCCGTGGTGGCATCGTAGTTTTCCGAACCAACTTGATCTAAATCGGGTCACAGCGGGAAACTTGCTGCGATGATGGTTTCAGATGGCGCCGGCGCCCCGCGGCGGCAGCGTCAGGAGGTGTTCTTCAACCTGGCTCGTCCCGACAATCCCCAACGACAGCCCCCAATCCAGGAGATTCCCGTCATGACCAATATCGTGCTCGCCACCGATGGCTCGGCCTTCAGCGATGCCGCGGCGCGCTTTGTTGCCGAAGGCAAGCTGCTGCAGACCGGCTTTACCGTGCATGTCGTGCATGTGGCCCCGGAAGTGAGCGGCCAGGTGCGCGCCTTTGTCAGCAAGGAAACCATCGACGACTGGCACAAGGAGGCCAGTGACAAGGCGATGGCGGGTGTCAGCGAGATCCTCAAGACGGCCGGCGTGCCGTTCGAGCAGCATGCGCTGCACGGTTTTGCGCCGGAACGCATCGTGGCCTATGCGCGTTCGGTGAATGCCGAAGCCATCGTGATGGGCACGCATGGCCGCGGTTCCTTCTTCGATGCGGTGATCGGTTCGGTGGCCGGACGCGTGCTGGCGCAGGCGGATTGCCCGGTGCTGCTGGTCAAGGCGCCGGAAAAGAAGGGGTAACTGAACAAAAGAGCCGGCAGGCTAACGTTTGAGGTGCTCCCAAGCCACCCCGAGCTAGCCTAAGCAAGGTGTTCTCCCTCTCCCGCAAGCGGCAGAGGGGAGTTGCAGCAGCCGTCAAGCGCCCCACAGGGGCGCTTCGTCCATCAGGGCCACCTGTTCGCGCAGTTCAAGAATGCGATCCTGCCAATAGCGCGCGGTGCCGAACCACGGGAACGCGGCCGGGAAGGCAGGGTCGGCCCAGCGGCTGGCCAGCCAGGCGCTGTAGTGCAGCAGGCGCAGGGTGCGCAGCGCCTCCACCAGCCACAGTTCGCGCGTGCGGAATTCGGCGAAGTCCTCATAGCCGGCCACAATGTCGGCCAGCTGGTCCTGCATTGCCGCGCGGTCGCCCTCCAGCAGCATCCAGATGTCCTGGATCGCCGGCGCCATGCGGCTGTCGTCGAAATCCACAAAGTGCGGGCCGGGCGCTCCGAGGCTGCCGCCGCGCGCATCGTCTTCGTCGATCCACAGCACGTTGCCGCGGTGGCAGTCGCCATGCACGCGCAGCAGCGGCACTTCGCCGGCGCGTTCGTAACAGCGGCGCACGCCGTCCAGCGCGAGCTCGGCGACCGACTGCCACGCCGGCAGCAGGTCGACGGGGATGCAGCCGCTGGCCAGCAGCCAGTCGCGCGGGGCAATGCCGAAGGTGTCGATATCCAGCGCGGGCCGGGCCTGGTAAGGCTGTGCCGCGCCGGTGGCGTGGATACGGCCGATAAAGCGGCCGAGCCAGGTCAGCGTGTCCTTGCGGTCGAGCGCGGGCTCACGGCCGCCGCAGCGCGGGAACACCGCAAAGCGAAAGCCGGCGTGGTAGCGCAGCGTGCCGGCATCCGGCGCACCGGCCGGCAAGAACAGCGCCGGCACGGCCGGGATCTCGGCATCGGCCAGCTGCTGCACGAAGGCGTGTTCTTCCAGGATGGCCGCGTCGGTCCAGCGGCCGGGGCGGTAGAACTTGGCGATGACCGGCGCGGCGTCCTCGATGCCGGCCTGCCACACCCGGTTCTCATAGCTGTTGAGTGCCAGCAGCCGCCCGTCGGGGCGCAGGCCGGCGCTTTCGAGCGCGTCCAGCATCCGCTCAGGCGTCAGGCCGGCATAGGGAATACCGGAATCGGCCGGGGCGGTGAACGCTGTCATGGTGTCAGTCGCGGTTGCGGTTGCCGCCGAGCAGTGCGGCCTGCGGCGCCGGGCGGCGGTTGCGCACGGGGGCCGGGGCCGCATCGTGCTGCTGGCGCGCCGGCTGGGCGGCGCGTTGCTGGCCGCGTGCCGGCTCCTGGCTGCCCTGGCGCGGTGCGCCGCCGCGTGCGCCGCCATTGCTGCCACCATTGCCGCCACCATTGCCGCCACCATTGCCGCCGGCGTTGCCATTGCCGTTGCCGCCGCCGCGGCGCTGGCCGCCTTCGGCCTGCCGCTGGCGCGGTTGGCCGCCCTGGCCCTGGCGCGGTGCATCGTGGGCCTGGCGCGGCGCGCGCGCGCGTTGTGCCGGCTCGCCGTCGGCGTTGGCCGGGCGTGCCTGGCTGCGGCCGCGGCCCTGCCCTTGCCCCTGCCCCTGCCCGCCGCCGCGTTGCTGGCGGCCCTTCTGGATCGGCTCGGGTGCGATGCTCGGGTCGACTTCAAACCCCGGCAGCACGGTCTGCTCGATCTTGCGCTTGATCAGGCGTTCGATATCGCGCAGCAGCGCATGCTCGTCCACGCAGACCAGCGAGATCGCCTCGCCCTCGGCGCCGGCGCGGCCGGTACGGCCGATGCGGTGCACATAGTCCTCGGGCACGTTGGGCAGGTCGAAGTTGACCACGTGCGGGAGCTGGTCGATATCGATGCCGCGCGCGGCGATATCGGTCGCCACCAGCAGCCGCAGCGTGCCGGCCTTGAACTCGGAGAGCGCGCGCGTGCGCGCCGACTGGCTCTTGTTGCCGTGGATCGCCAGCGCCGACAGGCCGTCCTTGGTCAACTGCTCGGCCAGGCGGTTGGCGCCGTGCTTGGTGCGGGTGAACACCAGCACCTGGTGCCAGTCGTGCTGGCGCACCAGGTGCGCCAGCAATTCGCGCTTGCGTTCGCGGTCGACCGGGTAGACGCGCTGGTCGACGGTCTCGGCGGTGGTGTTGCGCCGCGCCACCTCGATCGAGGCGGGGTTGTTCAGCAGGCGGTCGGCCAGCGCGCGGATATCGTCCGAGAACGTCGCCGAGAACAGCAGGTTCTGGCGCTTGGCCGGCAGCACGTTGAGGATCTTGCGGATATCGTGGATGAAGCCCATGTCGAGCATGCGGTCGGCTTCATCGAGCACCAGCAGCTCTACCTGCGACAGGTCGACGGTGCGCTGGGCCACGTGGTCGAGCAGGCGGCCCGGCGTGGCCACCACGATATCGACGCCGCGCTTGAGCTGCTCGATCTGCGGGTTGATGCCGACGCCGCCGAACATCACCATGGAGCGCAGGCGCAAATACTTACCGTAGTTGCGCACGCTTTCCTCGACCTGCGCGGCCAGTTCGCGAGTGGGCGTCAGCACCAGCGCGCGTACCGGCGGCTTGCCGGCGCGCGGCGCATTGCCGGCGGCTCGGGCCGCGGCGGACTCGGACAGCAGGTGCAGCATCGGCAGGGTGAAGCCGGCGGTCTTGCCGGTGCCGGTCTGGGCGCCGGCGAGCAGGTCACCGCCCTTGAGGACGGCCGGGATCGCCTGCGCCTGGATGGGAGTCGGTGAGGTGTAGCCCTGTTCGGCCACCGCACGCACAATCTTTTCGGACAAGCCGAGTTCGGAGAAAGACATGAATTGCTGCTTCGGCCATCCCTGCGCACGCGGTGCGCGGATCGCGGGATGGCTCGTGTAATCGATGTTCGGTATCGGTAACAGGAGCGGCCGGAAGGCCGGCCCGGCAGGCCAGTGGCCCGCCCGCGGGAAAGGTCGCTAGTGTACCAGTCCGTCGCGAGCCGGTTCTGCACATGCGGCAGCGCCGCATGCGCGACAGCACACATCGGCGCGGCCAGGTGACGCTGCGCTATCATGAATGGCTCCGCAGGCGGCCCGCCCTCAAGGCGCCGCAGTGGCGCCTGCCCATCCTGACTGCCCCGGCCCCCTGCTGCGCCCCGGAGCCCGCCATGCGCTTGCGTTTCCTCGAAGACCAGGAAGTCACCCTGTTTGCGGCCATCCCGGTCGGCATCGTGGCGGCCATTGCGACCACGCTGTTCAAGGAGGCGCTGGAAGGTGCCGGCGTGGTGCTTTTTTCCAGCCATGCCGACGTGGTGGTCGTCTTTGCCGCACTGGCGCTGGGCTGGCGCGTGGTGGTACCCGCGGTGGGCGGTGCGCTGGCCGGCGCGCTGCTGGTCCTTTCCAACCGGCTGGCCAGCAGCCACAGCGGCGCAACCGACTATATGGAAGCGGTGGCAAATGGCAGCGGCCGGCTGCCGGTGCGGATCACGCTGCTGCGGGCCATGTCCTCGTTCTTCTCCATCGTCAGCGGCAGCTCGGTCGGCAAGGAAGGCGCGATGATCCAGCTGGCGGCGCTGTGCGGCTCGCTGTTTCCGACCACCCGGCTGGAGCGCGGCGGCGGCTCGAACATGCGCCGGATGCTGACCGCCTGCGCCGCCGCGGCGGGCCTGGCGACCGTCTATCACACCCCTTTTTCCGCCGCCGTTTTCGTCGCTGAAGTGGTGTTTGGCGCACTGGCAGTGCAGCGGCTGATGCCCCTGTTCCTTGCGTCGGTAGCCGGCGCCATGGTCAGCCAGTGGCATGGCGGACTGCAGCCGCTGTATCCGGGCCTGGTTATCGCGCCGGACCTCCGCCCGCATATCCTGCTGGCGGCAGCCGGACTCGGCGTGGCGGCCGGCATCGTCGGCGCGCTGTTCCTGCGCGCATCTGGGTTCGCCCGCAGCCGCTTCGCCGCGGTGCCGGGCGGGCCGGTGGCGCGGCTGGCGCTGGGCGGCGCGCTGGTGGGAGTGCTGGCGATGGCAGTGCCCGAGGTCGTGGGCAACGGCTACCACACCATCCAGACCATCCTGCAGGAACAGCCGCTGAGCGTGCCGGTGGCCGGGGTGCTGCTGGCCAAGCTGGTGGCCACGGTGATCAGCATGGGCTCCGGCGCGGTCGGCGGGGTGTTCACCCCGTCGCTGTTCGTCGGCGCGGCGCTGGGGCAACTGCTGGCGCTGGCCATGCATGGCGTCGCCGACGGTGCCACGCCGCTGCTGCCGCTGGTCGGCATGAGCGCGTTCCTGGCGGCGACCAGCCAGGCGCCGCTGATGTCGGTGCTGATGGTGTTCGAAATGACGCTGGCGCCGGCATTGCTGCTGCCGTCGATGATCGGCGCGGTGGCGGCGTACTACACGGCATCGCGCTGCCAGACGCTGTCGCTGTACAGCGTGATCGCCGAGCGCGCACAGGCGTCGGCCGCGGCCGAGCACGCCCGCACCATGACGCTGGCGGGGCTGTGCGACCCGACCGCCACCGTGCTCGACCCCAACGCCAGCCTGGCCGAGGCCGCCGACAAATTCGCCGAGACCGGTACCCGCTATCTCTACCTGGTGCAGTTCGACGGGCGCCTGCTGGGCGCACTGTCGATCCACGCCGTGCAACGCGCCCAGCGCGAAGGCTCGCAGCAAGGCGTGCTGGAGCTGGCCGAGCGCGACTTCCCGTCGCTAACGCCCGATTCGCGCCTGCGCGATGCGCTCGAGGTGTTCGCCGAACACGGCATCAACCGGATCCCGCTGGTGCGGGACAGGGTCGACCGTGAGCTGATCGGTACCGTGTCGAAGCAACGTGTGCTGCAAGAGGCATCCTGCCTGTTCTGAATGCCATCTCGCCGGGCCGCCCCGGGGAGGCGCCAAACGAGTAAAATGCCCGGTTGCGCCCGCTCCGGGCCATCCCACCCACGCTTCGCCTTACTTGACGGAGTTTCCCCATGCCAGCAGGTCGTGATATGCGCCGCGAGGCGCCGGAAGTTGCCAGTTCCTTGCGCGGGCGGTTGCCGTGGCTGGCGGGCGTAACGGTGGCGGTGACGGTAACGGCCCTGCTGCTCGGCGCGGCCGCCGCCTCGGCCCAGCCGGTGCGGGTGATCCCTGAAGACGCGTCGGCAGCCAGGCTGGTGCTCGCCGCTCCGTCGGCCTCCGCGCCGCAGACCGCCACGCTGGACGGCAAGACCGTGGGCGTGGCACCGGGCTTGCGCCTGTTCGGGACCGACAACCAGTTGCTGGCCACGGCCGCGGTGGCAGGCCAGAAGCTGCCGGTGCGGTACAAGCTCGACCTCTACGGCCAGTTGCTGACCGCCTGGGTGCTGAGCGAGCCGGAGCAGAAGGCGCTGAAACAGAAATCGTAGTCCCCCGAAAGAGCGCGGCGTGCCCCACGCGACCGCGCGTTGTTGCAACACCCTGATGCCCCCAGGTCAACCACTGAGATCGGCATATGAAGAAAGTTTTCGTCAAGACGTACGGCTGCCAGATGAACGAGTATGACTCGGACAAGATGGTCGACGTCCTCAACGCCAGCCAGGGGCTGGAACCCACCGACAACGTCGAAGATGCCGACGTGATCCTGTTCAACACCTGCTCGGTGCGCGAGAAAGCGCAGGAGAAGGTGTTTTCCGAGCTGGGCCGGATGAAGGCGCTGAAGGCGGTCAAGCCCGACCTGGTGATCGGTGTGGGCGGCTGCGTGGCCAGCCAGGAAGGGGCCAGCATCGTCTCGCGCGCGCCGTACGTCGACGTGGTGTTCGGCCCGCAGACGCTGCACCGCCTGCCCGACCTGATCTCGCGCCGCCAGCGCACCGGCCAGTCGCAGGTGGACATCTCCTTCCCCGAGATCGAGAAGTTCGACCACCTGCCGCCGGCGCGCGTGGAAGGCCCGAGCGCCTTCGTCTCGATCATGGAGGGCTGCTCCAAGTACTGCAGCTACTGCGTGGTGCCCTACACCCGCGGCGAGGAAGTCTCGCGCCCGTTCGAGGACGTGCTGGCCGAAGTGGCCGGCCTGGCCGAGCAAGGCGTGCGCGAAGTCACGCTGCTGGGCCAGAACGTCAACGCCTACCGCGGCAAGATGGGCGACACCACCGAGATCGCCGACTTTGCGCTGCTGATCGAATACGTGGCCGAGATCCCCGGCATCGAGCGCATCCGCTACACCACCAGCCACCCGAAGGAATTCACCTCGCGGCTGGTCGAGCTCTATGGCCGATGCGACAAGCTGGTCAACCACCTGCACCTGCCCGTGCAGCATGCTTCGGACCGCATCCTGATGGCGATGAAGCGCGGCTACAGCGTGCTGGAATACAAGAGCATCATCCGCAAGCTGCGCGCGCTGCGCCCGCAGATGTCGATGTCGTCGGACTTTATCGTCGGCTTCCCCGGCGAGACCGATGCCGACTTCGAGAAGCTGATGGCGATGATCGACGAGATCGGCTACGACACGTCGTTCTCGTTCATCTTCAGCCCACGCCCGGGCACGCCCGCGGCCAACCTGCACGACGACACCCCCCACGAGGTCAAGCTGCGCCGGCTGCAGCGCCTGCAGGCCACCATCGAGGAAAACGTGCAGCGCATCAGCCAGGGCATGGTCGGCACGGTGCAGCGCATCCTGGTGGAAGGCCCCGCGCGCAAGGATCCGACCGAGCTGCATGGCCGCACCGAGAACAACCGCGTGGTCAACTTTGCGCTGCCCGGTGTGCCCCAGGCGGGCCGCGACCGGCTGGTCGGCCAGATGGTCGATGTCAGCATCACGCAGGCGTTCCCGCACTCGCTGCGCGGCGAGATCGTGGTGCGCCAGTAATCCTGCAGGCAACCCCACTACATGAAGATCCCTTCCGCAGAATTCGTCGCTCCCAAGGACGACAACGCCCGGCTGCAGAACCTGTGCGGGCCGCTCGACGAGAACCTGCGCCAGATCGAGCAGGCGCTGGATGTGACCATCCAGCGCCGCGGCCACCGCATGACAGTGCGCGGCGCCAATGCGCAGGACGCCACGGCCGCGCTGGAGCGCTTCTACAACCAGGCGCGCACGGCGCTGTCGATCGACGACGTGCAGCTCGGGCTGGTGGAAACGCGCCAGCTCTCCGCGCATGGTGCCTACCTGCCCGGCAACGACAGCGCCGAGGACGAGCGCGAGTACGAAGACGAATCGCCGGTGTTGCACACCCGCCGTACCGGCCTGCAGGGCCGCACCGTGGCGCAGCGCGAGTACCTGCGCAATATCCTGTCGCACGACCTGACCATGGGCATCGGCCCGGCCGGCACCGGCAAGACCTACCTGGCGGTGGCGTGCGCGGTCGACGCGCTGGAGCGCGACGCGGTCAAGCGCATCGTGCTGACGCGCCCGGCGGTGGAAGCCGGCGAGCGCCTGGGCTTCCTGCCCGGCGACCTGGCACAGAAGGTCGATCCTTACCTGCGCCCGCTGTATGACGCGCTGTACGACCTGCTCGGCTTCGACCGCACGCAGAAGATGTTCGAGCGCCAGATGATCGAGATCGCGCCGCTGGCCTATATGCGCGGGCGCACGCTGAACCACGCCTTCATCATCCTGGACGAGGCGCAGAACACCACGCCCGAGCAGATGAAGATGTTCCTGACCCGGATCGGCTTCGGCTCCAAGGCGGTGATCACCGGCGACATCACGCAGATCGACCTGCCCAAGGGCCAGAAGAGCGGGCTGGTGGAGGCGCAGCATGTGCTGCGAGACGTGCGCGGCGTCGCCTTTACCCGCTTTTCCAGCATCGATGTGGTGCGCCACCCGCTGGTGGCGCGCATCGTCGATGCCTATGACGAATACCACGCCCAGCACAAGGACGCGTAATTGAAATCCCCGAAAGACCAGAAATCCAAGGCCCCCGGCGTCAGCCTGACCCTGTTCGATGGCGATGGCCGCGCGCGCAAGAGCGCCGCGCATGCGCTGCGCGTGCAGCTGCCGGATGGCCGCAGCCTGACGCTGGACCTGTCGCAGGCCGCCGACGGCGTGGTCGCGCTGCTGGCCGAGCATACCGACACCAACCAGCAGGCCGGCCTGCTGGTGCGCCCGGACAACCATGACTCGCTGTCCGTGGCCGTGACCGCCACGCCGGTCGTGACCACCACCGGCACCCCGGCCACGCCGCCGGCGCTGGAGCTGGAGATCCAGCAGGGCGACGGCATCGGCAGGCAGGACGGCCTGCCGCCGCGCAGGAAGATCGAAACCTGGGTCAAGTCGGCGCTGTATGCCGATGCCGCGCTGACGATCCGCTTCGTCGGCGAGGAGGAAGGCCGGCTGCTCAACCGCACCTACCGCGGCAAGGACTACGCCACCAATGTGCTGACCTTTGCCTATGCGGAGAACGAGGACGACCCCGTGACCGGCGATATCGTGCTGTGCTGCCCGGTGGTCGAGGCCGAGGCGCGCGAGCAGCGCAAGCCGCTGGAAGCGCACTATGCGCACCTGATCGTGCACGGCGTGCTGCATGCCCAGGGCTACGAGCACGAGGAAGACGCCGAAGCCGAGGAAATGGAGGCGATCGAGACCGAGACGCTGCAGGCGCTGGGCTACGCGGATCCCTATCTCGCCGAGCGCACCGGCACCGCGTGATTGGCGGCGCACCGGCGGCACCGGACATGGTGCCGCCGGCATCACATCCAGCAGCCGCCAACCCCCGGCTGTCACGGGACCGACAGCCTTTTGGTGTATCCTTCAGTCGATCTCCACCACGCGCTCGCCGCGAAATGAACGACCCCTATCCCAGTTCGAAGCCCGCCTACCTGAAGCAGGTCGATCGCCCCAGATCGCTTCTCGAACGCCTGTCAGACCTGATCTCCCCCGAGCCGGACACCCGCGCAGAACTGCTCGAAGTGCTCCAGGACGCGCATGAGCGCAACCTGATCGACGCCGATTCGCTGTCGATGATCGAGGGCGTGTTCCAGGTCTCCGAACTGACCGCAGGCGACATCATGGTGCCGAGCGCGCAGATGGATATGGTCAATATCGTCGACGCGCCGGAGACCTTCATCCCGTTCATGCAGCAGACCGCGCACTCGCGCTTCCCGGTCTACGAAGGCAGCCGTGACAACATCATCGGCATCCTGCTGGCCAAGGACCTGCTGCGCTACTACACCGATCCCGCCTTCGACCTGCGCGAGACGCTGCGCCCGGCGGTATTCATCCCCGAATCCAAGCGCCTGAACATCCTGCTGCGCGAGTTCCGCATCAACCGCAACCATATCGCCATCGTCGTCGACGAATACGGCGGCGTGGCCGGGCTGGTGACGATCGAGGACGTGCTCGAGCAGATCGTCGGCGATATCGAGGATGAATTCGACCTGGACGAAGACCAGGACAATATCCTGCCGATGCCCGACGGCAGCTGGCGCGTGCATGGGCTGACCGAGATCTCCCAGTTCAACGAGGCCTTCGGCACCGGCTTTTCCGACCACGACGTCGACACCGTGGGCGGACTGCTGTCCAACCACGTGGGCCACGTGCCCCACCGCGGCGAGGTCATCACCCTGCCGCCGATCCGCTTCGAAGTGCTGCGCGCCGACGCGCGGCAGGTGCACCTGCTGCAGGTGCGCCGCGAATCCCTGCCTGACAGCGCGAGCGCTGCCGGCGCATGAAGCATCCCGCCCCGATCCCCAACGGCGCCGCTGCTGCCAACGCCGGTGCTGGCAGCGTGCCCGGCGCGCGGTCGCGCGCCGCCGCGATGGCTCGGCTGCTGCTCGCTGGCGTGCTCGGCATTGCCCACACCCAGGCCTTCGCCCCGCACGACTGGTGGTGGCTGCAGATCCTGTCGCTGGCCGGCCTGGCCGCGCTGATGGCCGACGCGCCGCGCGCGCGCATCGCCGCGGCCACCGGCTATGCCTTCGGCCTGGGCTGGTTCCTGTCCGGCATCTGGTGGCTCTATATCAGCATGCACGTCTACGGCGAGATGCCGGCGTGGATGGCGGCGCTGGCAGTGGTGCTGTTCTCGGGCTACCTGGCGCTGTGGCCGGCGCTGGCGGGCGCACTGTGGCACCGGCTGACGGCACGGCTGCGCGCAGGCACATGGGCCGCGGCGCTGCTCGCGCCGCTGGCGTTTGGTGCCGCGTGGGGCCTGTCGGAGTGGCTGCGCGGCGTCGTGTTCACCGGTTTCCCGTGGCTGTCGGGCGGCTATGCCCATACCGACGGGCCGCTTGCCGGCTTTGCGCCGCTGGTCGGCGTCTATGGCATCGGGGCGCTGGCGGCCGCTGTCGCGGCCTTGCTGGCCGGGGCCGCGCGCGGGCTGGGGCACGGTGCGCGCACGCCTGCCGTCGTGTCACTGGCGCTGGCGCTGCTGCTGCCGGCACTTGGCGCAACGCTGTCGCCGCTGGCCTGGACCACGCCAGCCGGCAAGCCGCTGACGGTGCGGCTGCTGCAGGGCAACGTGCCTCAGGACATCAAGTTCGAGGCCGCCGGCATCCAGCGCTCGATCGCGCTCTACCGCGACATGATCACCGCCGAGCCCGCCGACCTGGTGGTGACGCCCGAAACCGCCTTCCCGGTGATCCTGCAGGATCTGCCGGTCGACGTCGCCGTGGCGGTGCGCGACTACGCGCTGCAGAGCGGCACCACGGTGCTGTTCGGCGCGGCCGGCGCCGATTCGCCGGTCGATTTCACCAACAGCGTGTTCGGGCTGGGGCCGCTGACCGAGCGGCTGTACCGCTACAACAAGCACCACCTGGTGCCGTTCGGCGAGTTCATCCCGCTGGGCTTCCGCTGGTTCGTCGACATGATGAAGATGCCGCTGGGCGATTTCCGCCGTGGCGGGCTCGACCAGCCTTCGCTGCCGGTGCGCGGCGTGCGCGTGGCGCCCAATATCTGCTACGAGGATCTGTTCGGCGAGGAGATCGCGCAGACGCTGCGCCAGCAGCCCGCGCCCGCCAACGTGCTGGCCAACCTGACCAACCTGGCCTGGTTCGGCGACACCATCGCGCTGGACCAGCACCTGCAGATCTCGCGCATGCGCGCGCTGGAAACGCGCCGCCCGATGCTGCGCTCGACCAATACCGGCATGACCGCGGTGGTGCGCCCGGACGGCACCGTGCAGGCGCGCCTGCCCACCTTCACGGTCGGCACGCTGGTGGCCGAGGTGCAGGGCATGCAGGGGCTGACCCCATATATCCGCTGGGGGAACGCGCCGGTGCTGGCGCTGTTTGCGCTGCTGCTGGGCACAGCTGCCTGGCGCTCGCGGCGCGCAGGCTGAAGCCCGGCCTGGCGCTGCTGGCGCGCCGGGCTTCCCGCCGCTGATCGCACTGATCGCACTGATCGCACTGATCGCGATAATCCGCGGCATCCGTGGCGCGCCAGGCGCGCGCCGGCTGCGCTATTTCAGCAGCCCGGTCGCGACCGACACGACGGCCGCGGCGATCATGACCGCGATTGCGACCAGGTAAGGTTTGCGAGAAAGGAGTGTCATGATCCCAAGTCCCCAACGTTAATTTCCTACCGGCAGGACGGCCAAGCCTGCCAACCGCAACGCTCTCAAGCGGGTTGCTTACTCATACTGTATACAAAAACGTTATCGGCTAGCGTTCCCGCAACTTGAAAACAGGGTCGGTATTTTCCCCATGCGTTGCGAAAGCCCGACATCCGCCGGCACCCCCGCGCGCCAGCCGCCACCCCGCCAATGGGGGCGTGCGGCCAAAAAGCCGATAGAATTCAGGGTTTGGCAAAATCCGTATGCGGCGGCCCCGGCACGCGCTGCGCCGCCAGCCCGCCGGGCGGCGCAAGTTCGCCCCAAGCCGACCGATCAGCCACTACCTAGTCTTCATATGCTGACCTTCCAACAAATGATTCTGACCCTGCAGGCCTACTGGGACCGGCAGGGTTGCGCGCTGTTGCAACCCATCGATCTGGAGGTCGGCGCCGGCACTTCCCACGTGCATACCTTCCTGCGCGCGATCGGCCCCGAGCCGTGGCGCGCCGCCTACGTCCAGCCGTCGCGGCGGCCGAAGGACGGCCGCTATGGCGAGAATCCCAACCGCCTGCAGCACTATTACCAGTATCAGGTCGTGCTCAAGCCCGCGCCGGAGAATATCCTCGAGCTGTACCTGGGCTCGCTGGAAGCGCTGGGCCTGGACCTGAAGCAGAACGACATCCGCTTTGTCGAGGACGACTGGGAGAACCCTACGCTGGGCGCGTGGGGCCTGGGCTGGGAAGTCTGGCTCAACGGCATGGAAGTGACCCAGTTCACCTACTTCCAGCAGGTCGGCGGCATCGACTGCAAGCCGATCACGGGCGAGATCACCTACGGCATCGAACGCCTGGCGATGTACCTGCAGAAGGTCGAGAACGTCTACGACCTCATCTGGACCGAATGGGTCGAGAACGGCGAGACGCGCCGCCTCACCTACGGCGACGTGTACCACCAGAACGAGGTCGAGCAGTCGACCTACAACTTCGAGCACAGCAACACCGAAATCCTGTTCCGCCATTTCGCCGAGCACGAGGGCGAGGCCAAGCGGCTGATGGGCAATGCCGAAGGCGCCGAGGGCACCGACGGCAGCCAGGCCGGCACGCGCCTGGCGCTGCCCGCCTATGAGCAGGTGCTGAAGGCAGCGCACACGTTCAACCTGCTGGACGCCCGCGGCGCCATCTCGGTGACCGAGCGCGCCGCCTATATCGGCCGCATCCGCAACCTGTCGCGCCAGGTGGCGCAGGCCTACTACGATTCGCGCGAGGCCCTCGGCTTCCCGATGTGCGGCAACGGCGGAGCCCGGGCATGACGCAACTGGCGCGCAGCGCGCTGTGCTGCGCCTTGGCCATCGCCACGCTGTCTGCCGCCGGCAATGCCGCCGCCGCGCGCGCCGAGGCCGCCCCGGCGCCGCAGGCGCTACTGCTGCCGGCCGAACTCAGCAATGTGTGCGAGGCCGATCCGCAGGCGCTGCAGCTGGCCTTGTCGCGCCACTGGCGCCCGTCGCTGAACGCGCTCGACCAGTGGACGCAGCTGGTGCGCTCGTTCGCCTGCGACCTGTCGGGCCAGCGCGACCTGGGCTGGCACCGCGTGCCGCTGCGCGCCTATGAAAGCGCGATCCGCTACCCGCTGACCTGGGTGGAGGTGGAAACCACCAACGGCCGCACCCGGCGCAAGACCAAGACCTATTACTCGGCGGCCCAGCTGCCGCCGAAGATCGATTTCTGGGTGGGGGGGCGCATCGACGAGATCCGCTACGACAAGCGCCTGCGCCGCATCGACGCGCGCTTCCCCGCCGCGGGCAGCCGCGGCGGCAGCAACGGCGCCGCCAGCGCCGCGGCGGCCGCGCAATGCGCCTTCACCACGCTGCAATTCCGGCAACAGAACGGCCTGTGGCTGCTGTCCGGAGTGGAACCTAATCATTCGCCGCGCTGCTGACAGCGGCGCGCGCCACAACCTGTTGGATACGATTCATGTCGCAACCCATGACCGACTCGCTGCTGATCGAACTGTTCACCGAAGAGCTGCCGCCCAAGGCGCTGGCGCGTCTGGGCGACGCCTTCGCGCAGGGCCTGTTCGCCGGCCTGGGCGAGCGCGACCTGCTTGAGCCGGGCGCCACTGTGACGCCGTTCGCCACGCCGCGCCGGCTCGCCGCGCTGGTGTCGGGCGTGCGCCGCAGCGCGCCCGACCGCGAGCAGCGCGAGAAGGTCCTGCCGCTGTCGGTGGCGCTTGGCGCCAACGGCGAGCCCACCCCGCCGCTGGCCAAGAAGCTGGCCGCGCTGGCCAAGTCGGTCGGCGTCGCCGAGATCGACTGGCAGTCGCTGGAGCGCGCCTCGGACGGCAAGGCCGAGGCCTTCTTCTACCGCTACACCGCACGCGGCGCCGAACTGGCCGCCGGGCTGCAGGCCGCGCTGGAGGACACCATTGCCAAGTTGCCCATCCCCAAGGTGATGAGCTACCAGCGCCCTGACGGCAGCACCGTGCATTTCGTGCGCCCGGCGCACAGCCTGATCGCGCTGTTCGGCAGCGAGATCCTGCCGGTGTCGGTGCTGGGCCTGCAGGCCAGCAACGTGACGCAGGGCCACCGCTTCCTGTCGCACGGCACGATCGAGATCGCGCATGCCAACGACTACGCGAAGCAGCTCGAATCGGCCGGCCGCGTGCTGGCCAGCTATGGCGAACGCCGCGAGCGCATGCGTGCCGCGCTGCTGGCCGAGGCCGGCGCCGACCAGGTGATCATGCCCGAGTCGCTGCTCGATGAAGTCAATTCGCTGGTGGAATGGCCGGTGGTCTACGCCTGCCACTTCGAAGAAGCCTTCCTGGCGGTGCCGCAGGAATGCCTGATCCTGACCATGCAGACCAACCAGAAGTACTTTGCGCTGACGGATGCCGACGGCCATCTGCGCAACCGCTTCCTGATCGTGTCGAACCTGGCCACCGAGACGCCGCAGTCGATCATCACCGGCAACGAGCGCGTGGTGCGTCCGCGCCTGGCCGATGCCAAGTTCTTCTTTGACCAGGATCGCAAGAAGACGCTGGCCTCGCGCGTGCCGCAGCTGGCCGGCGTGGTCTACCACAACAAGATCGGCACGCAGCTGGACCGCGTGCAGCGCCTGCAGCAGATCGCCGGCCATGTCGCCGATGCGCTCAACGCCGCCGGCGTGGCCACCGACAAGGCGGCCGCGATGCGCGGCGCGGAGCTGGCCAAGGCCGATCTGCTGACCGACATGGTCGGCGAGTTCCCCGAGCTGCAGGGCACCATGGGCACGTACTACGCGCGCCACGACGACGAAGCCGAGGACGTGGCGCTGGCCTGCTCCGAACACTACCGCCCGCGCTTCGCCGGCGATGCGCTGCCCGAAGGCTCGGTCAGCACCGCCGTCGCGCTGGCCGACAAGCTGGAAACGCTGGTCGGCATCTGGGGCATCGGCCTGCAGCCGACTGGCGAAAAGGACCCGTTCGCGCTGCGCCGCCATGCGCTCGGCATCCTGCGCATGCTGATCGAGAAGCCGCTGGCGCTGTCGGTCACGTCGCTGCTGGCGCTGACGCAGCAGACATTCGCCGGCATTGCCGCGGTCAAGCCGGCGCCGGACGCCATCGCCGACTTCCTGTACGACCGCGTGCGCGGCTACCTGAAGGAAAAGGGCTACACCACCAACGAGGTCGAGGCCGTGGTCAGCCTGCGCCCGGACCAGCTGCACGACGTGCTGGGCCGCATGGAAGCGGTGCGCACCTTCGCCGCGCTGCCCGAGGCCGAGGCCCTGGCCGCCGCCAACAAGCGCATCACCAACATCCTGCGCAAGAACACCGAGCCGGTCGGCGCGGTGAACCCTGCGCTGTTCCAGGAAGAGGCCGAAGGCGCGCTGCACGCGGCGATCGAGAAGGTGCGCCCGGCCGTCGAAGCCGCCTTCGCCAGCGGCGATTTCACCGCCGCGCTGCGCGACCTGGCCCAGCTGCGCGATGCCGTCGACCGCTTCTTCAACGACGTGATGGTGATGGCCGAGGACGCGCAGCTGCGCGCCAACCGCCTGGCGCTGCTGGCCTCGCTGCATGCGCTGGCCAACCGCGTGGCCGACATCTCCAAGCTGGCCGCCTGAGCGCCGCCAGCACGCGATACCGGAGCCGCACATGCCGCAGACGCCCCCCAAGTTTGTCATCCTGGACCGCGACGGGGTGGTCAACCTCGACAGCGACCAGTTCATCAAGTCGCCCGACGAGTGGATCCCCATCGACGGCAGCCTGGAAGCCATCGCCGCGCTGAACCAGGCCGGCTATCGCGTGGTGATCGCCAGCAACCAGTCCGGCATCGGCCGCGGCCTGTTCGAGATGAGCGCGCTCAACGCCATGCACGAGAAGATGTACGCGGCGCTGGCACGCCTGGGCGGGCGCGTCGAGGCCGTGTTCTTCTGCCCGCATACCGCCGCGGACGGCTGCGACTGCCGCAAGCCCAAGTCCGGCATGCTCGAGCAGATCAGCGAGCGTTTCGGCATCGAGCTGCGCGGCGTGCCGATCGTCGGCGATTCGCTGCGCGACCTGGAGGCCGGTGTCGCGGTCGGCTGCGCGCCGCACCTGGTGCGCAGCGGCAAGGGCATGAAGACGCTGGACAAAGGCGGCCTGCCGCCCGGCACGCAGGTGCATGACGACCTGCGCGCCTTTGCGCGCTGGCTGACCGGCAACGACGGCGGCAACGACAGCGGCAACCACAGCGCCACCCGCGAGTCCGCACAATAAGCCATTGCCGACGCTGGCTCCGACCCTCTTTTTTGCGCCCCCACGCATGACGTTTCTCCGTTCCCTGCTGTTTGCGCTGTACCTGCTGGTGCTGACGCCCCCCTACGCCTGCGCCTGCTTCGTAGTGTTTCCCTTCATGAATGCCGACCAGCGCTTCCGCTTCGTGCGCGGCTGGCCGCGGCTGGTGATCTGGGCCGCCCGCGGCATCTGCGGCATCCAGTACCGCATCGAAGGCCATGAGCATATGGATAGCATGCTCGACAAGCCGGTGGTGCTGCTGTCCAAGCACCAGTCGGCGTGGGAGACGGTGGCTTACGTGGCGCTGATGCCCAGGCCGCTTTGCTTCGTGTTCAAGCGCGAGCTGCTGCTGGTGCCTTTCTTCGGCTGGGCGCTGGGCATGCTGAAGATGGTCCATATCAACCGCAGGGAAGGCACCCGCGCCTTCGCCTCGGCCGTGCGCCAGGGCCGCGAGCGGCTCTCCGAAGGCGCCTGGATCATCATGTTCCCGGAAGGCACGCGCACGCCGTCGGGTCTGGAAAAGCCGCGCTACAAGAGCGGCGGCGCGCGCCTGGCGGTCGAGACCGGTGCCTGGGTGCTGCCGATGGCGGTCAACTCGGGCCGGGTGTGGCCGCGCAACAAGTTCCTCAAGTACCCGGGCATGGTGACGATCTCGGTCGGCCCGCCGATCGCCTCGGCCAACAAGACCGCCGACCAGCTCAACCAGGAAGTGGCCGACTGGATCGAGCGCGACATGCGCCGCATCGACGCGGACAGCTACCGCAGCGAAGCACGGGTAGAGCCGGCCGCATGAAGCTGCTGCGCCCCGCCTCCGAAGCCGACGGCGCGCAGCTGGAACTGCCGCTGGCAGAAGCCGCTCCCATAGTCCATGCACCGGCGGCGCCGCTGGTGCCGGAGCAGCCGGCATGGCCGGTACCGCAGCCCAATGCCCGGCTGCTGCACGTGGGCGAGCGCGCGCTGCACTATACGCTCAAGCGCTCGTCGCGGCGCACCATCGGCTTCACCATCGACGACCGCGGCCTGTCGATCACCGCGCCGCGCTGGGTCACGCTGGCCGACATCGAATCGGCCATCCTGGAGAAGCAGCGCTGGATCTTCAACAAGATGGGCGAATGGCGCCACCGCGAGGCACGCCGCGTGCTGCCCACGGTGCAGTGGCGCGACGGCGCCAGCCTGCCCTTCCTGGGCCAGCCGCTGACGCTGTCGCTGGAGTCGCCGATCGGCGCGCTGCTGTTCGATGCCGACAGCCGCGTGCTGCACCTGGCGCTGCCTGCGCACGCCGACGAGCAGCAGATCAAGGACCGCGTGCAGGGCTGGCTGCAGCAGCAGGCGCGCCGGCTGCTGGCCGAGCGGCTCGACGTCTATGCCGGCAAACTGGGCGTGCGCCATACCGGCTTTGCGCTGACTTCGGCGGCCACGCGCTGGGGCAGCTGCACCGCGGACGGCAAGATCCGGCTGAACTGGCGCCTGATGCATTTCCCGCTGTCGATGATCGACTACGTCGCGGCGCACGAACTCGCCCACCTGAAGGAAATGAACCACGGCCCGCGCTTCTGGCAGACCGTGGAATCGATCTTCCCGGAATTCCGCGACGCCCGCGCGCAGCTGCGCGCGCATCCGCCCGAGCTGCTGCCGAGCTTTTAAGCCACGCTTCCAAGCCACTTCCAAGCGGCCGGTGCGTTTCGGCTAAACGCACTAAAATGGCGCCTTCGAATACCTAAAACAGTTGAAGGCCCTCAAATGCGACTCCTCCACACCATGCTGCGCGTCGGCGACATGCAGCGCTCCATCGATTTCTATACCCGCATTCTCGGCATGCAGCTGCTGCGCGAGAGCGACAACCCCGAGTACAAGTACCGCCTGGCCTTCGTCGGCTACGGCCCCGAAAGCGAGACCGCGGTGCTGGAGCTGACCTACAACTACGGCGTCGACCAGTATGACCTGGGCACCGCCTACGGCCATATCGCGCTGGAGACCGACAACGCCGCGGCGGCATGCGAGCGCATCCGCGCGGCCGGCGGCAAGGTCACCCGAGAAGCCGGCCCGGTCAAGGGCGGCACCACCGTGATCGCCTTCGTCGAAGACCCGGACGGCTACAAGATCGAGCTGATCGAGCGCCATTCCACCCGCGACGCCAGCCGCCCGTAACGCGTCCATCGGCCGCGACCGTGGACGCGCAAACCCTGAGCCGCCGGCCGCTGGACGGCATGGCGGTGGGCCTGATGGTGGTGCTGTGCGCCGCCTGGGGCCTGCAACAGGTGGTGATCAAGGTGACCGCGCCGCTGATGGGCGCGGTGCTGCAGGCCGGCGTGCGCTCGGCGGTGGCGGCGTTGCTGGTGTTCGGCTTTGCCGCCTGGCGCGGCACGCCGATCTGGCGCCGCGACGGCACGCTCAACGCGGGCCTGCTGGCGGGGCTGCTGTTCGGCGCCGAGTTCTTCTGCATCTTCGTCGGGCTGGGCCACACCACGGCCTCGCGCATGGCGGTGTTCCTGTACACCGCGCCGATCTTCACCGCGCTGGGGCTGCATTTCGTGGTCCCGGGCGAACGGCTGCACGCCGGGCAATGGCTCGGCGTGGCGCTGGCGTTCGTGGGCATGGCACTGGCGTTCGCCGATGGCATCGCGGCGCCGTCGCCCCATGGCAGCACGCTGCTGGGCGATGCGCTGGGCATTGTGGCCGGGGCGCTGTGGGCCGCCACCACCGTGGTGGTGCGCGCCAGTCCGCTGGCAACCGCGCCGGCCAGCAAGACGCTGCTGTACCAGCTGGCGGTATCGGCGGTGCTGCTGCTGGCGATGGCCATGGCAGCGGGCCAGACCGCGACCGTGCAGATCGACGGCGTGGTGCTGGCGAGCCTGTTCTACCAGTCGGTGCTGATCGCGTTTGCCAGCTACCTGGCGTGGTTCTGGCTGCTGCGGCGCTACCTGGCGTCACGGCTGTCGGTGTTTTCCTTCCTGACGCCGCTGTTCGGGGTGGCTTTCGGCGTGGTGCTGATGCACGACGTGGTGGGGCCGCGCTTTGCGGTGGCGGCGGTGTTGGTGCTGGCGGGGATTGTGCTGGTGAATCGGCGGGCGTAGGCCTCTGGCGCGGCTCGCTCACCATGGGCGCCGAACGTAGCAGCTATCCCTTGTGAACGTTCCCCTCTCCCGCCGCACGGGAGAGGGGAACAAACCGCCGACGTGCGACGGCATGCTGTTCAATCAGCGGCGCGCCTCGAACGAGAACATCCCCAGCGCGTCGCGCACTTCCTCCAGCGTCTGCTGGGTCAGTTCGCGTGCCTTCTGCGTGCCCTGGCGCAGCACATCGAACACATAGTCCGGGTTCTTGGCCAGCTCTTCGCGGCGGGCGCGGATCGGCGCCAGCATGTCCTGCAGGATGCCTTCGATGCGGCGCTTGAGCACCATGTCGCCCAGGCCGCCCTTGCGATAGTGTTCCTTCAGCGCTTCGACTTCCTCGGTGTTCGGGTCGAACGCATCCAGGTACGTGAACACGACGTTGCCCTCGACCTGGCCCGGATCCGACACCTTCAGGTGGTTCGGGTCGGTGTACATGCTGTGCACCGCGGCCTTGATCTGCTCCGGCGACGCGCCCAGCGCGATTGCGTTGCCCATCGACTTGCTCATCTTGGCCTTGCCGTCGACGCCGGGCAGGCGGCCGAACTTGGGGATCAGCGCCTTGCACTCCGGCAGCACGTCCCGGCCGACCTGGTTGTTGATGCGGCGCACGATCTCGTTGGTCTGCTCGATCAGCGGGGCCTGGTCTTCGCCCACCGGCACCACCTGGGCCTTGAAGGCGGTGATGTCCGCGGCCTGCGCGGCCGGGTAGCACAGGAAGCCGGCCGGGATATCGCGGCCGAAGCCGCGCGCCTGGATCTCTTCCTTGATGGTCGGATTGCGCTCCAGCCGCGATACCGTGACAAAGTTCAGGTACATCAGCGTCAGCTCGGCCAGCGCCGGCAGGTGCGACTGCACGGTGATGGTGGTCTTGGCCGGGTCGATGCCGACCGCCAGGTAGTCCAGCGCCACTTCCAGCACGTTGCGGCGCACCTTGTCGGGATCGTGCGCGTTGTCGGTCATGGCCTGGGTGTCGGCCAGCAGCAGGTATTGCTCATGCGAATCCTGCAGCGCCACGCGGCTCTGCAGCGAGCCGACGAAGTGGCCGAGGTGCAGCGGGCCGGTGGGACGGTCGCCGGTCAGGATCACGGGACGCCGGTTGGTTTGGCTGGTTTGGGCTGTCATGGAACGGTCTTGCACGAAATAAGTCGCGGAAATTCGGAATTCGTTGATCTGGGGCTTCAGGCGGCCTGCCCCGCAGCGCCGCCGCCGAGGCGGCGGGCCAGCTCGACATACTCGCCAACGGGCACTTCCTCGGCGCGGCGGCCAAGGTCGAAGCCCATCGCGTCGAAGTCGACCTGGTCGCGCAGGAACGACAGCGTATTGCGCAGCACCTTGCGCCGCTGCGAAAACGCCGCGGTGACCACGTCGCCGAGCACGGTGATGTCGCAATCGGCATGCGGCGAGCGCAGGCGGCCGTCGTGATGGCGCGGCCACGGGATCATCCGCACCACGGCCGAATCGACCTTGGGCGGCGGGTTGAAACTGCCCGGCGGCACGTCCAGCACATGCTCCATGTAGTAGCGCACCTGCAGCATGATCGACAGCCGGCCGAAGGCCTTGCTGCCGGGCTCGGCCACCATGCGCTCGACCACTTCCTTCTGCAGCATGAAGTGCTGGTCGCGCACCCGGTCGGCGAACTGCATCAGGTGGAACAGCAGCGGGCTGGAAATGTTGTACGGCAGGTTGCCGACGATGCGCAGCGGCCTGCCCGGCACTTCCAGCTTACCGAAGTCGAAGTCCAGCGCGTCGCCGGCATGGACCTGCAGGCGCTCGCCGTAGCGGCGGCGCAGCCGCTCGACCAGGTCGCGGTCGAGCTCGACCACCTGCATCTGCGGGATGCGTTCGAGCAGCGGGCTGGTCAGCGCGCCGAGTCCCGGCCCGATCTCGACCAGCACGTCTTCGGCTTGCGGACTGATGGCATTGACGATGCCGTGGATGATGGTGTCGTCGACCAGGAAGTTCTGCCCGAATCGCTTGCGGGCCACATGGCCCTGGTGCACGTTGGAACGCATGGTTCGATGTTGCAGCATGAGGTCCGGCTTCAGCAAGGCGGCTGCAAGCCAGGATTGGGATGGCCCGGATGGCTGGCGCCGGCGCCATCGGGATGGCGGCCGTTGGCATGGCCGGCCATGGTGACCGCACTGCGGATGGCCTCGATCATGCTGCCATGCTCTGCCTGGCCGGTGCCAGCCAGGTCCAGCGCGGTGCCGTGGTCCACCGAAGTGCGGATGAAGGGCAGCCCCAGCGTGATGTTCACGCCGTGGCCGAAGGTGCCGTATTTCAGCGGCGCCAGCCCCTGGTCATGGTACATCGCCAGCACGCAGTCGGCATCGCGCAGGTGGCGCGGCTGGAACAGCGTGTCGGCCGGGAAGGGGCCGCGCGCATCGATGCCGGCATCCTTGGCCTGCGCCAGCGCGGGCACGATCATGTCGATCTCTTCGCGGCCCATGTGCCCGCTTTCGCCGGCGTGCGGGTTCAGGCCCGTGACCAGGATGCGCGGGCGCGCGATGCCGAAGTAGCGGCGCAGGTCGGCATCGATGATGGTCAGGGTCTGCAACAGCAGCGGGACGGAAAGCGCGTCGGGCACCGCACGCAGCGGCAGGTGGGTGGTCGCCAGCGCCACGCGCAGCATGGCGTGGTCGTGCGCGGGCTGCGGGCCGGCCAGCATCATCACCACGCGCGGCACGCCGGCGCTGTCGGCGAGGTATTCGGTGTGGCCCGTGAAAGGCACGCCGGCGTCGTTGATGGTGCTCTTCTGTACCGGTGCCGTGACCATGGCCGCAAAGCGCGGCGCGGCGCGGCCATGCGGGCGGCAGCCGGCGATGGCGGCATCGAGCAGCGCCAGCACGTACCGGCCATTGCGCGCGTCCAGCCGGCCCGGTTCGCACGCGACCGCCAGCGGGATATCCTCGATCACCACGTCGCCGTCGGCGATGCGCCGCTCCCAGGCGTGCGTCACGCCCAGCGCCGCGGCGCGATCGGCCAGCAGGCGGGCATCGCCCAGCACATGGAAGCGGTAGTGCCCGCTGCCGCCGTTGTTGCCATGGTTGGCGCCGGCGAGCTGCAGCAACGCCCCGATGGTGATATCGGGGCCGATGCCGGCGGGTTCGCCGGTGGAAATGGCCAGGGATAGCGGGTCAGGCATGTCGGCGTGGGCGAGTCGGCGGCGCGTGCGCGTATCAGCGCTGCCGGTTGATGCGGTACTCGACGTACGCCTGCGAGCGCAGCTGGCGCACCCAGTCATCATACGCGGCCCGCAGCTTCTGTTCGCGGACCTCGGCTCGGGCAAAGTCGCGCTGCTTCTCGGGCGACAGCTCGGTCTCGCGGCGGTTCAGCACCTGGATCAGGTGCACGCCGAACTGCGTGACCACCGGCTCGGAGATCTCGTTCGTGCGCAGGCGGCTCATGGCCTGCTCGAACTCGGGCACCAGCTCGCCCGGCGAAACCCAGCCTAGGTCGCCGCCGTTCTGTGCCGAGCCGTCCTGCGAGAAGCGCTTGGCCGCGTCGGCAAAGTCGCCGCCGTGGGTGATGCGGTCGCGCAGCGTGCTGAGCTGGCGGCGCGCCTCGGCTTCTGGCATGTTGGGGCCGGTGCGGATCAGGATATGGCGCACCTGCGTCTGCGTGATCTTCCCTGCCGCGGCCGTGCCGGATGCGGGGGCGGCGCGCTTGGCCACCAGCTTGACCACATGGAAGCCCGCGGCGCTTTCCACCACCTGGGGCGCCACGGCGCCAGGCTGGAGGTCGACCACCGAGTTGGCGAACAGCGCCGGCAGGCGGCCGATCTCGCGGAAGCCCATGGCGCCGCCCTGCGCGGCTTCCGGGCCTTCCGAATTGGCTTGCGCCAGCTGCGCAAAATCCGCGCCGCCCTGGGCCTGCTTCAGCAGCCCCTCGGCCTTGGCGCGCTGCGCCTGCTTCTGCGCCTCCGAGGCATTCTCGGGCACGCGCACGAGGATCTGCGCCACGTTGTATTCGGTCGGGCCGGTAGCGCCGGCCTGGCCGCCGCGGGCAGCCAGGAAGTTGTCGATCTCGCCGTCGTAGACCTGAACCTTGGAATCGACCTCGCGCTCGCGCAGGCGAATCACCTGGACCTGCTTGCGCAGTTCGTCGCGGTACTTGGTCCAGGTCATGCCGCTGGCTTCCACGCGGCGGCGCAGCTCGGTGGCGTTCATGCGGTTCTGCTGCGCCACCGATTCGATGGCGCGGTCGATCTCCTGGTCGGTCACGCGGATGCCGGCTTCCTGCGCGGCCTGGGTCTGCACGCGTTCCATCACCAGGCGTTCCAGCACCTCGCCGAGCAGGTCCGCGCGCGGCGGGACCGGACGGCCGGCGGCGCGCAGCTGGCCTTCGATCTCGTCGGCGCGGTCGAGCAGCTCGCGGCGCGTGATCACGCTGTTGTTGACCACGGCAACCACCTCGTCGACCAGCTGCGAGCGCTTCTGGTCGCCGGGCTGCGGCACGCCGAGCTTGGGCTGGCTCGCCGGCGCGGTGACGTCGGACGACTGCGGCACGAAGATGCCGGTGGCACGTCCCGCGCCCGGTGCCTTCAGCTGCGCGGCGGCCGGCACGGCGATCGCGGCCAGCACGGCCGGCAGCAGCAGGCGGTGCCACGACGTCATAAGAAAGGAAAACACGGCGAATTCTTGACGTTTCATCTTAATCCGTCATTCATAGTGATCGTACTGGGTCGTCGGCACCGGCTTGGCGGACACAGGCTCGTAGCCCGGCACGTTCAGGCGCAGGATGTTCAGCGGATTGGACCCGATCTTGGAAAGGCCACGGAACTCCACCTGCAGGAAGACCCGCCCGGTATAGCCCTGCGTGGTGTTGCGGAAACGCTGGTAGACCACGCGGCCGACCCAGCAATCCGCGGCGTATTCGACGCCGGCCAGCGTATCGACCATCTGGCTCGCGCTCAGGTCGAAGGCAAAGCGGGCGATGGCGTAGGCGCGCCGCGTGATCGGCCACTGGCCCGACAGCTCGAACTGGTCGATCGCGGTGTTATCGGTCACGGCGGTCGGACGGCGGTAGCGGTAGCCGGCGTTGAAGACCTTGCGCGGCTCGGGGCGGTATGAAAACGCCACGTTGCCGTAGTTGACCCGGTCGGTATCCAGGTTGTACTGCAAGCCCATGTCCAGGTAATAGCCCCGGAACATCTGGATGGTGGTCGCGGCAAGCAGGTCGGATGCGCCGGGCTTGGGGTCCGCCAGCGTGCCGTTGAGCTGCACGCGCTGCCCGGTGAAGTCGTAGCGCTGCGCGATGGTGCCGCGGAAGCGCTCGATGCCGGAGTCGGACTCGATCAGGCGCGTGGTCAGGCCACCGGTGATCTTGTTGTTGTCGGCGATGCGGTCGTAGCCGGTGAACGGGTTCTCGCTGAAGATCTGGCCGTAGCCGAAATCGGACTGGACCGTGTCGAACAGCGGGAACAGGCTCTGGTCGCGGAACGGCGTGTACACGTAGAACAGGCGCGGCTCCAGCGTCTGCAGGTAGTTCACGCCGAACAGCCGGCTCATGGTCGGCGCCTCGCGCTCGAACGTCATGCCCGAATCCAGGCTGACGGTGGGCAGCACGCGCGAGAAGTTGGTCTGCGCGTTGGGCGTGTTGTCCTGCGACTCCATCTGGTACTGGGTCGCGTTGAACGTGACCTTCGGCGTCACGTACCAGCCGGCGCGCACGATCGGGTAGCTGATGCTCGGCTGGACATACATGCGCTCGCCCTGCGGCTGCTGGAAGCCCGTGGACGTCAGCGGGATGCGGAAGCGGGTGTAGTCGGCCTCCACCTGCACGTCGAAGCCGCCCAGGTCATAGCGGAGGTACTTGCCGTTGAGCTGCGGCACGCGCTCGTACGATGGCTCGCTGGGGCGCAGTGTCTGGAACTTCTGCACCCGCGCCATCAGGAAGAAATCCTGCCAGTTGTAGGTGACGCCGCCTTCCTGCACGTACTGGCGCTGCGCGGACTGCGCCACGCTGCGGTTGAAGTCGTCCGGGTACTGGTCGTCCGAGACCCGGTTGACGTTCAGGTAGGCGTTCAGCCCCTTGGCCAGGTTCTGGTTGTGCTGGATCGAGTAGGCCCAGCGGTTCGAGTTGGTCTTCTGGTCGTCAGGCAGGAACTCGGCGCGGATGCGGCCGGAGTAGCCCTGCCCCAGGTAACGGTACTCGCCGCCCAGCTGCAGGCCCCGCTCCGTCATCAGCCGCGGGTAGATGGTCAGGTCGCGGTTCGGCGCGATGTTGAAGTAGTACGGCACCGTCAGGTCGAAACCCGAGCGCGAGCCGTAACCCATCAACGGCGCCAGGAAGCCGCTGCGGCGATCATCGTTCAACGGAAAACTGAATGCCGGCGCTGCCGCGATCGGCACCCCGAAGAAATTCAGCACGCCGCCATAGGCAACGCCCACCTGGCGATCGCTGTCCAGGTCGATCTGGTTGGCGCTGAAATACCAGTCCGCATTGTCCGGCGAGCAGGTGGTGTACGACGCCCGCTTGATGGTGCTGCGGTCCTTGTCCAGGAAGTCGATGCGCTCGGCCTTGCCGGCGCCGCCGGTCTGCTGGAAGTAGTAGTCGGGCGACAGCATGTAGCCTTCGTTGGCCTCGACCTTAAGCTTCGCCTCCGGCCCCACTGCCAGCGTGCCGCTGCGCGACAGCCGCACGTTGCCCTCGGCATGGGCCTCGTCCGTATCCTGGTCGTAGCTCAGCTTGTCGCCCTTGACCACGCCGCCGTCGCGACGCAGTTCGGCATGGCCCTCGAGCTCGACGCCGCGCTCGCTGTAGCCGGTCATGCGGTCGCCCTCGATGAACGTCGGCGCGCCGGAATCAGGCTCGCTGGTCTTGGGAGGCTCGGCCAGCCGCGGCACCAGTTCGCCCGAGACCGCGGGCAGCTCGGGCACCTGCGGTGCGGCTTCGAACACCGGCTCGACCTGGTCCAGGTCCGGAATCGCCGAGCCAGACATCTGCGCCTGCGCGCCGGCCGACAGCCCGGCCATGGCCAGCACTAGCGGGCGCAGCCGGCCCGCGTTCAGGCGGCCGGCGCGCCTGGCGCGGGCGGCGGCGCCAGAGGGGGCAGGCGAAAGCAAGGCCTTGTTATTCGGTGTTCGTCGTTGTTCGGTCATTCGCACGGGTTGTCAGTCTCGGCGTGGGCTGCGGCCGCCTGCAAGCCGCCAACCCCTGCCAGAACAGGCTGCGGGGCAACGAAGGCCCCTCCCGGGGGCCGCCCGGCGCCCGGGTCTGGTCGGGTATTATACGGGGCATCCAAACCTGCCCTTGCGGCCGGCTTGCCCCGCTCCACGATATTTTTCCGCGCCCTTCCTGTATGGCAGCTCTTCCCCACGACCCGCGCCTGGACCAGCTCAAGGCCTGGGTGTCCGGCCTTGGCCCGGCATGGTCCGCCGATCCCGACTCCTGCGTGCCCGCATCGGCCGATGCCAGCTTCCGGCGCTATTTCCGCGTGCGCACCGGCAACCCGGCGCACCCGACCGCCATCGTCATGGACGCGCCGCCGGCGCACGAGGACTGCCGCCCCTTCATCCACGTCTGCCAGCTGTTCGGCGCGGCCGGCGTGACCGTGCCGACCGTGCTGGCGCAGGACCTGGCGCAGGGTTTCCTGCTGCTCGCGGACCTGGGCAGCCAGACTTACCTGTCACGGCTGGACGACTCCACCGCCCATGGCATGTATGCCGACGCCGCCGCGGCGCTGGTCCGCATCCAGGCCGCCACCCGCCCCGGCGAACTGCCCGCCTACGACCGCGCGCTGCTGCAGCGCGAGCTCGACCTGTTCCCGCAGTGGTACGTGGCCAAACACCTTGGCGCCACACTGGGCGACGCCCAGCAGGCCGACCTGCGTGAAGTAATGGATACGCTGCTTGCCAACAACCTGGCGCAGCCGCAGGTCTACGTGCACCGCGACTACCACTCGCGCAACCTGATGGTGCTGGACGGCGGCTCCAACCCTGGCGTGCTGGATTTCCAGGACGCGGTGATCGGCCCGATCACCTATGACGCGGTCTCGCTGTGGCGCGACGCCTATATCGAATGGGATGAGGAACAGCAGCTCGACTGGCTGATCCGCTACTGGGAGCGCGCGCGCAAGGCCGGCCTGCCGGTCAATGCCGATTTTGGCGAGTTCTACCGCGATTTCGAATGGATGGGCCTGCAGCGCCACTTGAAGGTGCTGGGCATCTTCGCCCGCCTGTACCACCGCGACGGCAAGGACGGCTACCTCGCCAACCTGCCGCTGGTGCTGAAGTACACCCGCAACGTTGCCGGCCGCTATACCGAGCTGCGCAAGCTGATCCGCCTCCTGGATGCGCTGGAAGGCGCGGCCAGCCCGGCCGGCTATACCTTCTGACGACGTGCCTGACGCCAACCACCCGGCCCGGCCGCACGCCTCCGACGCCAGTCCCGCCATCACCGCCCTCGGCGAATGGCTGGCCGGCGCGCGCGCGCTCGCGCCGATGCTGCTTGGCGTGGTGCCGTTCGGCCTGATCTACGGCGTGCTGGCCGTCGGCGCCGGCATGCCGGCGTGGCTGGCCTGCGCCATGAGCGCGATCGTGTTCGGCGGCGCCTCGCAGATGATCCTGACCCAGTTGTGGACCGCCGGCACGCCCGCGGTGGTGATCACGCTGACGGTGGCCATGGTCAACCTGCGCCACGCCCTGTATTCCGCGACGATCGCGCCCACGCTGGCCCACCTGCCGCGCCGCTGGAAGGCGCTGATCGCCTACCTGCTGACCGACGAGGCCTTCGCCGCGATGACGCACCGGCTGGGCGATACCGGCCCGCGCGCGCAATACCGCCACTGGTACTACTTCGGCGGCGGCTTCGCGCTGTGGGCCAGCTGGCAGGTGTCGACGCTGGCCGGCGTGCTGGTCGGCGCCCAGGTGCCGCGCGACTGGCCGCTCGATTTCTTCCTGCCGCTGACGTTCATCGGCATCATCGTGCCCGGTCTCAAGCACCGCTCGCACGTGGCCGCTGCGGTGGCCGCCAGCATACTGGCGGTGGCCTGCTACAGCCTGCCGCACAAGCTCGGGCTGATGGTGGCGGCGCTGGGCGGCATCGCCGCCGGCATGCTGGTACTGGGCCGCGGCAACCGCCCCGGCGCGCGCCGGGCCGGCGCGGCGGATCGGGCCGGCTCGGTCGGCAAGGAGGCCGCATGAATGCGCTGACCTTGCTATGGGTCTTCCTGGCCGCCGGCCTGGCGACCTTCCTGATCCGCCTGTCATTCATTGCCGTGGAAGGCCGCGTGCGGCTGCCGGCGTGGTTCCGGACCGCGCTGCAGTTCGTCCCGGCCGCCATGCTGTCCGCGCTGATCGCCCCCGACCTGCTGATGCAGGGCGGCGAGCTCGCGCTCACCCCTACCAATGCGCGGCTGGTGGCCGGCGTGGTCGCCATCCTGATCGCCGCGCGTACCCGCAGCGTCGGCTGGACCATTGCCGGCGGCATGGCCGCGCTGCTTGCCCTGGAGGCCCTGTTCTGATGAAGGTCATGATCTTCGCCGCCGGCCGCGGCGACCGCATGCGCCCGCTGACCGATACCTGCCCCAAGCCGCTGCTGGCCGTGGGCGGCAAGCCGCTGATCGTCTGGAAGATCGAAGCGCTGGCGCGCGCCGGCCTGCGCGACATCGTCATCAACCATGCGTGGCTGGGCGAGCAGATCGAAGCCGCGCTCGGCGACGGCAGCCGCTTCGGCGTGCGCATCGCGTACTCGCCCGAAACCGAGGCGCTGGAAACCGCCGGCGGCATCGCCAAGGCCCTGCCGCTGCTGTCGCACGACCCGGCCCGCGGCGAGATCTTCCTGGCCGTGTCGGGCGACATCTTCTGCGACTACGACTTCCGCAAGCTCCTGCCCCGCGCCGTCGCGATAGCCGGCGCCGCCGAGCCGCGCATGCACCTGGTCATGGTGCCCAACCCCGCGTTCCATCCGCGTGGCGACTTCGGAATGGACGCGCAAGGGCGGCTATCGCTGGAGGAGCACCCGATCCACGGCGAGCGCCTCACCTTCGGCAATATCGGCCTGTACGATACGCGCCTGTTCGCCGGCATCGCGACTGGCACGCGGGTCGCCATGACACCCTTCTACCGCGCCGCGATCGCCGCCGGCACCGCCAGCGGAGAACGTTTCGACGGGCGCTGGGAAAACGTTGGGACGCCGGCGCAGCTGGCAGAGCTGGACGCCAGTATTGCGCCTGTGCCGGTCGCCTCCGTGGGGCGTTGAATCAGGGGTATGGAAGCGCGCCATGGCAGTGGCGCGACGCGCCTTTTGCAGCACCGCCGCTGCAACGCGCCCGGCGGCGTTAGAATCGGCCTGATCCTCCTCTTCCCCAGGCCACACCATGTCCGCACCCGACAACGCCCTCCTCGCCGCCTGCCGCGAACGCCGCGCCCGTGTGCTGCAGCACCTGCGCGCCGGCGGCGGTGGCGTGGCGATCCTGCCTACGGCGCCGGAAGCGATGCGCAACCGCGACAGCGACTATCCGTACCGCCACGACAGCTATTTCTATTACCTGACCGGCTTCACCGAGCCCGAGGCCGTGCTGGTGCTGGTGGCCGGCGCGCCGGGCGACCCGGCCGATGCCGACCGCAGCATCCTGTTCTGCCGCCCCAAGCACGAGGAGCGCGAGATCTGGGACGGCTTCCGCTACGGCCCCGAAGGGGCGCGCGCCGCGTTCGGCTTCAACGAGGCGCATTCGTTCGAAGAGATCGATGCGACGCTACCGCCGCTGCTGGCCAATCGCGCGCAGGTCGCTTACCCGCTGGCCGAGTCGACCCGCACCGACGTGCAGATGCGCCGCTGGCTCGACGCCGTGCGCATGCAGGGCCGTGCCGGGGTGTCGGCGCCGTCGGTAGCGATCGATATCCGCACGCTGCTTGACGAGATGCGGCTGTTCAAGGACGCGGGCGAGCTGGCCATCATGCGCCGCGCGGGCGAAATCTCCGCCGGCGCCCATGTGCGCGCGATGCACGCCACGCGCCCGGGCCTGCGCGAATACCACCTCGAAGCCGAGCTGCTCTATGAATTCCGCCGCCACGGCGCGCAGAGCGTGGCCTACAACTCGATCGTCGCCGCCGGCCCCAACGCCTGCGTGCTGCACTACCGCGCCGGCCCGGCCGAACTGAAGGATGGCGACCTGTGCCTGATCGACGCCGGCTGCGAGCTCGACGGCTACGCTTCGGACATCACCCGTACCTTCCCGGTGTCGGGGCGCTTTTCGCCCGCGCAGCGCGAGCTGTATGACCTGGTGGTGGCGGCGCAGGAAGCTGCGATCGCCGAAACCCGCGCCGGCGTGCCCTACAACGTGCCGCACGATGCCGCCGTGCGCGTGCTGGCGCAAGGCATGCTCGATACCGGCCTGCTCGACCGCAACAAGGAAGGCACGCTCGACGACGTGCTGGCCAGCGGCAGCTACCGCCGCTTCTACATGCACCGCACCGGGCACTGGCTCGGCATGGACGTGCACGACGTGGGCGAATACCGCGTCGCCAGCCACAGCGGCGAAGGCGAGCGCCCGTGGCGGCCGCTGCAGCCGGGCATGGTGCTGACCGTCGAGCCCGGCATCTACGTGCGACCGGCGCAGGACGTGCCGGAGCGCTACTGGCATATCGGCATCCGCATCGAGGATGACGCCGTGGTGACCGATGGCGACTGCGAGCTGATCACCCGCGGCGTGCCGGTGCATGCCGACGAGATCGAAGCGCTGATGCGCGATGCCGGAGGCCGGCGATGATCGGTTGGCTGCGCAGACTCTTTCCCGGCCAGGGCAGCACCCAGGCTGCGGCCGCAAAACCGCGCAACCCGTCGGAACCGTTCATCATCAACCTGTTCGACGACCGCGTCGTGGTGCACCGCCCCGATGGGCAGCGCGAGGAAATCGCATGGGATACGCTGGAACGCGTCGTGGTCCGCGTCTCCAATCGCGAACCCTGGGCGGGCGCTGCCTGGCTGATCCTGGTCGGCGCGCCCGACAGCGGCCAGGGCTGTGTGGTCCCGGCCGATGCCGCCAACTATGCCGCGCTGCTCGAGCAATTGCGCGCGCTGCCCGGCTTCAGCCAGCAGAAGCTCGACAATGCGCTGCGCGACGCTGCGGCCGGCAAGTCGCGCACTGACGCGATCTGCTGGAAGCGCGGGGCCGGCGAGACTGGCATCGGCGGCAGCGATGGCACCGGCGGCAATGCAGGAGGCAGTGACGATGCCGGCCGCGCCAGCTGATATCCAGGACATCGCCATCGTCGGCGGCGGCCCGGTGGGACTGGCGCTGGCCTGCCAGCTGCTGCGCACCACCGACTGGCGCATCGCGCTGATCGATGCGGCCACGCCGGCGCGCGCCGCGCGCGACCCGCGCGCGATCGCGCTGTCGCACGGCAGCCGCCAGCTGCTCGAGCAGATCGGCGCGTGGCCCGTGCCCGGCAGCCCGATCGAGCATATCCACGTGTCGCAGCGCGGCCGCTTCGGCCATGTCCGGCTGCACCATGACGACTACGGCGTGCCGGCATTGGGCTATGTGGTCCGCTATGGCGAGCTGTGCGATGTGCTCGAACGCGCCCTCGCGCGCGCCGCGCAGGCTTGCCCCGCCGACCGGCTGCAGCGCGTATTCGAGACCCGCATCGACCAGATCGAGCAGGCGCCATCCGCCGGCACTGGCGACGATCCCGACGGCGGCACGGTGCGGCTGACTGGCACCGCCCATGACGGGCAGGTCGCGCGCTTTACCGCCAGGGTGGCGATACAGGCCGAGGGCGGCCTGTTTCACGAGCAGGCCCGGCACCAGGGCCGCGGCGCGCGCACGCGCGACTACGGGCAGACCGCCGTGATCGCCCATGTGGCCTGCTCGCGGCCGCAGCCGGGCTGGGCCTGGGAGCGCTTTACCGACGAAGGCCCGCTGGCGCTGCTGCCCCACGACGAACATGGCGTTGCCGGCTACGCGCTGGTGTGGTGCTGCCCGCCCGAACAGGCCGCGCGACGGCTGGCGCTGCCCGACGCGGAGTTCGCGCTGGAGCTTGGCCATGCCTTCGGCGACCGCATGGGCTACTTCACGCTGGCGGGCAAGCGCCATGCCTTCCCGCTGGGGCTGAACGCCGCGCCGGTCACGGTCAGCGGCCGCGTCGCTGCGGTCGGCAATGCGGCGCAGACGCTGCACCCGGTGGCGGGCCAGGGCCTCAACCTGGGCCTGCGCGACGCCTTCGCGCTGGCCGATTCGCTGCGTGCCGCCTGCACGCCGCAGGCGCTGCAGGCCTTTGCCAGCCGGCATCGGCTCGACCGCGCGGTCACCATCGGCGTCACCGACCTGCTGCCGCGCCTGTTCGGCGTGCCCTACCCGCTTGCCGCGCATGCCCGCGGGGCGTCGCTGGCGGCACTGGCCTGCCTGCCGCCGCTGCGGCACGCGCTGGCGCGCCACATGATGTTCGGCATGCGCCGCTGAAAACTGGCATCGGGGATCTGTGGCGCGTGCGCCACGCGCCACGGATCCCGCTACAGATTGCGCCATCGATGCTCAATTCTTGGGCAGTCACTCCCGTTTGGCGGTAGAATCTCGGCCTCGCACATGTCCCGATCCATCGCCGGCAGCAGTTTCGGCAGGGGCATGTTTTTCCGTTTCGTCTCTGTTTCGCCCGATCGCCACAAGTGCTCCCGAGCCAGAGCAGGCCATCCCGATCCCGTCGGCGGCGCGCGCGCCGCCAGGGCGGCAGGGCCCCCAGCAGAACCCGCGCTATCGTCGCTCTATCGTGCAGATCGGACCTCACCAACTCCGCAACAACCTGTTTGTCGCCCCCATGGCGGGCGTGACGGACCGGCCGTTCCGCCAGCTGTGCAAGCAGCTCGGCGCCGGCTATGCGGTGTCGGAAATGGTGGCGTCCAACGCACAGCTGTGGAAAAGCGAAAAGACCATGCGCCGCGCCAACCACGCCGGCGAGGTCGAGCCCATCTCCGTGCAGATCGCCGGTGCCGAGCCGTCGATGATGGCCGAGGCGGCGCGCTACAACGTCGACCGGGGCGCGCAGATCATCGATATCAACATGGGCTGCCCGGCCAAGAAGGTGTGCAACGTGGCCGCCGGCTCTGCGCTCCTGCAGAACGAGCCGCTGGTGGTGCGCATCGTCGAGGCGGTGGTCGCCGCCGTCGGCGAGCGCGTGCCGGTCACGCTGAAGATCCGCACCGGGTGGAACCGCGAGAACCGCAATGCGCTGCGCATCGCGCGCATGGTCGAGGACGCGGGCATCAGCATGCTCACCATCCACGGGCGCACCCGCGCCGACCTGTACCACGGCGACGCCGAGTACGAGACCATTGCCGCGGTCAAGGCAGCGATCTCGATTCCGGTGGTCGCCAACGGCGACATCACCACGCCGCAGAAGGCAAAGCAGGTGCTGGCGCTGACCGGCGCGGACGCGATCATGATCGGCCGCGCGGCGCAGGGCCGGCCGTGGCTGTTCCGTGAAATCGAGCACTTCCTGAAGACCGGCGAAATGCTGCCGTCTCCGGAGGTGGCCGAGATCCGCGCGATCATGAACGCGCACCTGGAAGACCACTACGCCTTCTACGGCGAGTTCACCGGCGTGCGCACCGCGCGCAAGCATATTGCCTGGTACACGCGCGGCCTGCGCGGCGCGAACCTGTTCCGGCACCGGATGAACACGCTGGAATCCACCACCGAGCAACTGGCGGCGGTCAACGCCTTCTTCGACGAGCAGGCGCAGTACTCGGACCGGCTGGTGTACGTGGACGACGAGCAGGGCAAACAAGATAAAGACGAAGCGAACAACAACAATAACGGGGAGTTGCTTGCCGCATGAGCCGCAACGCTATCGACCAGTGCATCCGGGATAGCCTGGACACGTATTTTCGCGACCTGGACGGTGAAGAGCCGTCCAATATGTACAACATGGTGCTCGAGGCCGTCGAACGGCCGCTGCTGGAAGCCGTGATGGTGCGCGCCGAGCGCAACCAGTCGCTGGCGGCCGCCTATCTGGGCATCAATCGCAACACGCTGCGCAAGAAGCTGCAGCAGCACGGTTTACTTTGAATTTGAAGCGTTTCCCACAGCCATGATCAAGCAAGCCCTCCTTTCCGTATCCGACAAGACCGGCATCGTCGAATTCGCGCGCGAACTGAACGCGCTCGGCGTGACGCTGCTTTCCACCGGCGGCACCGCCAAGCTGCTGGCCGACAGCGGCCTGCCCGTGACGGAGGTGGCCGACTACACCGGCTTCCCGGAAATGCTCGACGGCCGCGTCAAGACGCTGCACCCGAAGGTCCACGGCGGCATCCTGGCGCGCCGCGACCTGCCCGAGCACATGGCCGCGCTGGCCGAGCACAACATCCCCACGATCGACCTGCTGGTGGTGAACCTGTACCCGTTCCAGCAGACCGTGGCCAAGGATGACTGCACGCTGCCGGACGCGATCGAGAACATCGACATCGGCGGCCCGACCATGCTGCGCTCGGCGGCCAAGAACCACCGCGACGTGACCGTGATCGTCGATCCGGCCGACTACGCCGTGGTGCTCGACGAAATGCGTGCCAACGGCAATGCGGTTGGCTATGACACCAACTTCCGCCTGGCGACCAAGGTGTTCGCGCACACGGCGCAGTACGACGGTGCCATCACCAACTACCTGACCAGCCTGGGTGCCGACAAGTCGCACCAGGCACGCAGCGCCTACCCGCAGACGCTGAACCTGGCGTTCGACAAGGTCCAGGAAATGCGCTACGGCGAGAACCCGCATCAATCGGCGGCGTTCTACCGGGACCTGAAGGCGGTGGATGGCGCGCTGGCCAACTACGTGCAGCTGCAGGGCAAGGAGCTGTCGTACAACAACATCGCCGACGCCGATGCGGCGTGGGAATGCGTGAAGTCGTTCGATGCGGCCAATGGGGCTGCCTGCGTCATCATCAAGCACGCCAATCCGTGCGGCGTGGCGCTGGGTGCCAACGCGCTGGAAGCGTATGAGAAGGCGTTCAAGACCGATTCGACCTCGGCCTTCGGCGGCATCATCGCTTTCAACGTGGAGCTGGACGAAGCCGCTGCGCAGGCGGTGGCCAAGCAGTTCGTCGAAGTGCTGATCGCGCCGTCGTTCAGCGCCGCCGCGCGCGCAGTGTTCGCGGCCAAGCAGAACGTGCGGCTGCTGGAGATTCCGCTGGGCAAGGGCATCAACCAGTTCGACTTCAAGCGTGTTGGCGGCGGCCTGCTGGTACAGAGCCCGGATGCCAAGAATGTGCAGCCTTCGGAGTTGCGCGTGGTGACGCGCCGTCATCCGACGCCGAAGGAAATGGATGACCTGATGTTTGCGTGGCGGGTGGCGAAGTTCGTCAAGTCCAATGCCATCGTGTTCTGTGGTGGTGGCATGACGCTGGGTGTTGGTGCCGGGCAGATGAGCCGTGTGGATTCGGCTCGGATTGCCAGCATCAAGGCGCAGAATGCCGGGCTGACGCTGGCTGGTTCCGCGGTGGCATCGGATGCGTTTTTCCCGTTCCGTGATGGGTTGGATGTTGTTGTGGATGCGGGTGCTACCTGCGTGATTCAGCCGGGTGGGTCGGTGCGGGATGATGAGGTGATTGCTGCGGCGGATGAGCGGGGGATTGCGATGGTGCTGACTGGGACGCGGCATTTCAGGCATTAAGCGGTTTTGTTTTGTTTGACGGCTGGAGCTTGTCGCTGTTGGTGACAGGCTGTCGGCCGTTGAAACGCCTGGTTGCAGGCGGGGCGGAATCGACGCTGTTGATGACATGCTGTCGGCCGTTGAACCGCCTGGTTCCGCCCTCCTGGGCGGGTCACTTTTTGTCCGAGCGACAAAAAGTAACCAAAAAACGCGTCGCCTGAGCGGCTGGCTATCAATTTGGCGGCGTGGGTGGTTCGGGCGGCGGTGATTTCCGTTCGATATGGCCTAGTGGTTCGAACCTGCTACGCCAGGTGAGTTTGGGATATTGGCTGAGTCGAGCCACTATTGAACGATCCCCATGCAGGGCGTAGGCCGCCTGCTGCCGACGTCAACGCGGGGAACGCCTTCGGCTGCGCTGAGCGCGCTCAGTATCGTAAGGCGGATGCTCGGGCACGGAGTGCGTCGCTGCGCTCGCACAGCGCGGTCGTGGAGGACGTCGGGCCCGAAGCGCGGACCAGGACGTGGGCGCAGCCCTGCCTTTAGGGCCGGCGCGCAGCGCAGCCGTAGGCGTTCCTACCATGCCGCCAGCAGCAGGGGCCCGCCACAGCTCTGGGCTCGTTCAAACATCGCTTCAACGCCGAGCCACCGTGGCGCACCACGGCGTCAGCCAGTCCTGCTCTGCAACGAAGCAAAGCCCCGTACGAAAACCGCCGCATACTACGATAAGAGTGCCCGCCCGCAGGGCCGTAAACGCGCTTTTTGGTTACTTTTTGTCGCTCGGACAAAAAGTGACCCGCCCAGGAGGGCGGAACCAGGCGGTTCAACGGCCGACAGCATGTCACCAACAGCGACCACAGCGCCAAAACCGAACACCAATTCAACCCAAAATGCGAATCCTAGGCATCGACCCCGGCCTCCGCACCACCGGCTTTGGCGTGATCGAGAAACAAGGCAACAAGCTTGCCTACATCGCCTCGGGCACGATCAAGAGCAACGGCAACGAGAGCCTGCCGGAACGGCTGAAGACGCTTTACGACGGCATCAGCGAGATCTCCCGCACTTATGCCCCCGACTGCGCCGCGATCGAAAAGGTCTTCGTCAACGTCAACCCGCAATCCACGCTGCTGCTCGGGCAGGCCCGCGGCGCAGCGATCTGCGGGCTGGTCGGCTACGGCCTGCCGGTATTCGAATACACCGCGCTGCAGCTGAAGGTCGCAGTGGTCGGCTACGGCCGCGCCAACAAGGCGCAGGTCCAGGAGATGGTGACCCGCCTGCTGATGCTGCCAGGCCAGCCCGGCAGCGACGCGGCCGATGCGCTGGGCGTGGCCATTTGCCATGCCAACGGCGGCAATACGCTGGGCACACTGGCCGGCATGGCCCCGGAACTGGCGCGCAAGGGCATGCGTGTGCGACGCGGCCGGCTGGTCGGCTGAGCCAGCATCCCGAGTCTCTTACAATCAGGCATTCGACTTCCCGCAGGAATACTGAATGCCCACCCAGATTGATGTCCTCGTCCGCCCCGTAATGCTTGCCTTGCGGCGCTGGCGGATCCCGGTCACCGCGGCCGCTGCCGGCGCCATGCTGGTCGCCGGCTGTGTCACCGCGCCCCGGCCGAAACCCCATGCGCCGCCGGCGCCGGCCCCGGCAACAGGCACGCCGCAGCAGCCCTCCGCCGCGGAGAAACCGAAGGCGCTGGTCATCGCCCATCGCGGCGCCAGCGCGCTGCGCCCCGAACACACTCTGGCCGCCTACACCAAGGCGATCGAGGACGGCGCCGATGCGATCGAGCCCGACCTCGTCATGACCCGCGACGGCGTACTGGTGGCCCGCCACGAAAACGACATCACCGGCACCACCAATGTCGCCGACGTGGCGCAATTCGCCGACCGCAAGCGCACCAAGGTCATCGACGGCGAGCGCCTGACCGGCTGGTTCACCGAAGACTTCACGCTGGCCGAGCTCAAGACGCTGCGCGCGCGCGAGCGCATCCCGCGCCTGCGCCCGGCCAATGCGCGGCTGAACGACCAGTTCGAGATCCCCACCTTCGATGAGATCGTTCGCCTTGCCGAGCAGGCATCGCTTCGCACCGGCAAACCCATCGGCATCTACGCCGAGCTGAAGCATCCGAGCTATTTCCGCGGCATCGGCCTGCCCATGGAAGACAAGCTCGCCGCCGCGGTGCGCGCCCAGCCTTACCTCCGCCAGGCACCGCTGTTCATCCAGTGCTTCGAAGGCGGCAGCTTGCGCGCGCTGCGCCGCACGTTCGGGCATGCGCAGCCCAACGTCAGGCTGGTGCAACTGGTCGGCAACCCGCGCAAGAGTCCCGCCGACTGGAAGCTCGCCGGCGACAACCGCACCTTCGGCGACATGCTGAATACGACTGGCCTGCGGGAGGTGGCGTCCTACGCCGACGGCATCGGCCCGGAGAAAAGCAGCGTCGTGCCGCGCGACGCCCAGGGCGCGCTCGCCGCGCCGACCGCGTTGGTCCGCCAGGCCCATGCCGCCAGCTTGTTCGTCCATCCCTACACGTTCCGCCCGGAGAACAGCTTCCTGCCCAAGGCGCTGCAGACCGGCGGCGACGAGGCCACGCGCAGCCCGTCGGGCATGGTGCGCGAGCTGGAAGCGTTCATCGCGGCCGGCGTCGATGGCTTCTTCACCGACGACCCGGCGCTGGGGCGCCGCGCGGTCGATGCAAATCGCTGAGGCGGCAAGATGGCAGCAATGCGGCCGCGAGGTACACTTGCGGCCGCTTCATCCCCTACCCAACAAGCCCAGACATGATCGGACGCATCGCCGGCACCCTCATCGAGAAGAATCCCCCGCACCTGCTGGTCGACTGCCATGGCGTCGGCTATGAGGTCGACGTACCGATGAGCACCTTCTATAACCTGCCGGCGTCGGGCCAGCCGGTCACGCTGCTGACCCAGCTGATCGTGCGCGAGGACGCGCACCTGCTGTACGGCTTCGGCACGGCGGCCGAGCGCAATACCTTCCGCGAGCTGATCAAGATCAGCGGCATCGGCGCGCGCATGGCGCTGGCGGTACTGTCGGGCATGTCGGTATCCGAGCTGGCGCAGGCGATCACGCTGCAGGAAGCGGGCCGGCTGACGCGCGTGCCGGGCATCGGCAAGAAGACCGCCGAGCGGCTGCTGCTCGAGCTCAAGGGCAAGCTGGGCGCGGAACTGGGGCATGCGCCCGGCGCCGCGGCGGTGCCCGACAGCGCCGTCGATGTGCTCAACGCGCTGCTTGCGCTGGGCTACTCGGAGAAGGAAGCCGCCTCGGCAATCAAGCAGGTGCCGGCTGGCACCGGCGTGTCCGAGGGCATCAAGCTGGCGCTCAAGGCCTTGTCCAAGGGCTGAGGCGTAGAATGGCGGGGTGTTTTCCGGGGTATCCCCCATCAGCGCCATGATCGAGACCGACAAGCTTTCCGCCCCCGCCCGCGTAATTTCCGCCACCCCCGCCTCGTCGCAGGAGGAGGCGTTCGAGCGCGCGCTGCGGCCCAAGCTGCTGGACGAGTACGTCGGCCAGGAAAAGGTGCGCGGGCAGCTCGATATCTTCATGCACGCCGCGCGCAAGCGGCGCGAGGCGCTCGACCACGTGCTGCTGTTCGGCCCGCCGGGGCTGGGCAAGACCACGCTGGCCCATATCATCGCGCGCGAGATGGGCGTGGGCCTGCGCCAAACGTCTGGGCCGGTGCTGGAGCGCCCGGGCGACCTGGCGGCGCTGCTGACCAACCTGGAAGCCAACGACGTGCTTTTCATCGACGAGATCCACCGGCTGTCTCCGGTCGTCGAGGAGATCCTGTACCCGGCGCTGGAGGACTACCAGATCGACATCATGATCGGCGAAGGCCCGGCGGCCCGTTCGGTCAAGCTCGACCTGCAGCCGTTCACGCTGGTGGGCGCCACCACGCGCGCCGGCATGCTGACCAATCCGCTGCGCGACCGCTTCGGCATCGTGGCGCGGCTGGAGTTCTACAACGCCGAGGAACTGGCGCGCATCGTCACGCGTTCGGCGCAGTTGCTGCACGCCAGCATCGATCCGCTGGGCGCGCTGGAGATCGCGCGGCGCGCGCGCGGCACCCCGCGTATCGCCAACCGGCTGCTGCGCCGCGTGCGCGACTATGCCGAGGTCAAGGGCGACGGCACCATCACGCGCGAGATGGCCGATGCCGCGCTGGCCATGCTCGACGTCGACCGCGTCGGCTTCGACCTGATGGACCGCAAATTGCTGGAAGCGGTGCTGCACAAGTTCGGCGGGGGCCCGGTGGGCGTGGACAACCTGGCCGCGGCCATCGGCGAGGAGCGCGACACCATCGAGGACGTGCTCGAGCCCTACCTGATACAGCAGGGCTACCTGCAGCGCACGCCACGCGGGCGCGTGGCCACGGCGGCAGCCTACCGGCATTTCGGGCTGGCGTCGCCGCAGCCTGGCGGCGGCGAGTTGTTCGACGGGCAGTAAGGCGCGGCGACGGGGCGTCGGCATCAGCCAATTAAACGTTTTAATCTCGCGCCCCAAATTTTTTCGAAGTGGATTGCTGGCCCATGGCCCATTGTCCACAATGGCTTCATCGGCACCTGCCGGTGCCCGCCGATGACCGTCCAGTAGGCAGCCCAAGGTTGCCCCGCGGTTGCGGCGCCATTGTGAACCGGTTTCCGAACCTGCAAGGAATGCCATGAGCCGTCGCCTGCGCCGCTCCGCCTCGTCCCTTCTCGCCGCCACCCTGGCCAGTGCCGCATTGGCGCTGCTGGCTGCCGGGAACGCCAACGCCCAGCGTGCGCAGGGTCCCGTCGGCGTCGCCGAAGAAGCCGTGATCAGCGGCAAGATCATTGATATCGATCCCAACTCCAAGGCGGTGCTGGTGCAAGGCCCGCGCGGCAATGTGGTCGAACTGGTCGCGGGCGACGAAGCGAAGAACTTCGGCCAGGTGCGCAAGGGCGACATCGTCACCGTGACCCGGGGCGCGGCCCTGGTGGCATCGCTGGAGCCGCTCGACAGCAAGACCACGGCCATGGCCGAGCAGGTTGACCGCACCACGCGCGCCGCCGAAGGCGGCAAGCCCGGCATCGCGCGCGAGATCACCACCACGGTCACCGCCGAGATCACCAAGGTCGATCCGGCCAAGCGCCTGGTCACGTTCCGTGGACCGCGCGAGACGCTGCGCACCGTCAAGGTCGAGGATCCCGCCATCGACCTGAACCAGATCAAGCGCGGACAGATGGCCAAGCTCGTCTATCGTGAAGTGGTGGCCATCACGGTCAAGGCACCGGCGGCGGCCGCAGCCAACTAAACACCGTGCCGGGCGCGGTACTTTTCCCCACCAGGAGGTTACCTATGAATCGTCGCCACTTTGTTACCCGGGTTGCCGGCTCGGGCCTGCTCGTTGCCACCGCAATGGCGGCAGGCTGCACCACCACCGGCACCAGCGCCTCGAAAGACCCGGTCGCCAAGAAGCAGGAAATCGATGCCGGGGTGGACGGGGCGTTGAACCGGCTGTTCGCGGCCAACGCCGGCGCACGCGACCTGGCGCAGCGTGCGCAGGGGGTCCTGGTGTTCCCGCGTGTCATCTCGGCCGGCCTGGTGGTAGGCGGCGAATACGGCGAGGGTGCGCTGCGATCGAAGGGTGCGACGGTCGGCTACTACAGCACCACGCAGGCCTCGGTCGGGCTGACCGCCGGCGGGCAGTCCAAGGCCGTCATCATCATGTTCATGACCCCGGAGGCCTACAACAAGTTTGTTGCCAGCAAGGGCTGGACCGCCGGCGCCGATGCCAACGTGGCGGTGGCCAAGGTCGGGGCGGACGGCAGGCTCGACACCCTGACCAGCCAGCAGCCGGTGATTGCCTTCGTGCAGACCAATGCCGGCCTGATGTTCGACGTCTCGGTGAACGGCTCCAAGATCAGCAAGCTGGAGATCTGACGCGGCCACCCGGCTGCGCCGCTGCATCCGAAATTCCCGGCTTCGGCCGGGAATCTTCATTTCAGGCGGCCGCAGCAACGCTTGGACCGGTCCGCGGCAGGCACGACGGAATCCGCGGCCCGCTGGCATAATCGCGCCCAAAATACCGCGCCAGCGCGTCCGACCGGGAGCCCCCATGTCCGCCGTCCCCGCCAGCACGACCCAACCGGGCCGCGTCTACCGCTACTATGACTTCGTCATGGTGGCGTTCGTCACCGTGCTGCTGTGTTCGAACCTGATCGGCGCGGCCAAGGCGGCGCAGGTGACGCTGCCCGTGATCGGCACGGTGACCTTCGGCGCCGGCGTGCTGTTCTTTCCGATTTCGTACATCTTTGGCGACGTGCTGACCGAGGTCTACGGCTATGGCCGTGACCGGCGCGTGGTCTGGGCCGGCTTTGCCGCGCTGGCGTTCGCCACCTTCATGAGCCTGGTGGTGCTAAACATGCCGGTCGCGCCATTCATGGCGGACTATCAGAAGAGCTTGCAGGATGTGTTTGGCAACACCTGGCGCATCGCGCTTGGGTCGCTGATCGCATTCTGCTGCGGCAGTTTCACCAACAGCTATGTGCTGGCCAAGATGAAGCTGTGGACAGGGGGGCGGTGGCTGTGGACGCGCACGATCGGCTCGACCCTGGCGGGCGAACTGGTGGATTCGTCGCTGTTTTACGTGATCGCCTTCTATGGCATCTGGCCGCTGGAGAAGGTAGTCCAGGTCGCCGTGGCGCAGTATGTGCTGAAGACCGGCTGGGAAGTCGTGATGACGCCGGTGACGTACAAGGTGGTTGGGTTCCTGAAGCGGGCGGAGAACGAGGACTACTTCGACCGGCATACCGACTTCACGCCGTTCCGCGTGAGGGTCTGAAGCCCTCTCCCGCCGGGCGGGAGAAGGAACATCCAAAGCTTCAAGGCACTCGCCGGTCCACCTCGTCCAGCGCCAGGTTTTCCAGGTGGCTCACGTCCCCCCACGCCGCCAGCGTCAGGTGCGAGCTGTCACTGCGCAGCCGGTTGACACTGGCATTGAGCAACTCATGCTGGCGCGGCGCTTCCAGCGTCATGCCGGTGGCCTCGCGGTACAGGCAGTCGAGCACGCCGCCGTGCGCGACCAGCGCGATGCGCTCGCCGGGATGGCGGCGCGACAGCGCCAGCACGGCGTCGACGGTGCGCTCGTGGAAACCGAGCAGCGATTCGCCCTGCGGCGGCGCGTAGTCCGGCACGCGCGCCTGCCAGCGGGCAAAGTCTTCGGGCAGGTCCTCGGCCACTTCGGCGTAGGTCTTGCCCTGCAGGGTGCCGTAGCTGCGTTCGCGCAGGCGCGCGTCGGGGCGGATCTGCAGCCCGAGCGCTTCGGCGAGCGGCGCAGCGGTTTCCATGGCCCGCGACAGGTCGCTGGAATACACCGCATCGATCGGCTCGCCGGCCAGCGCGGCAGCCAGCGCGCGCGCCTGGGCGCGGCCGGTCTCGTTCAGCGGAATATCGAGCTGGCCTTGCAGCCGGCGCTCCCGGTTCCAGGCCGTTTCGCCATGGCGGATTACGATCAGGTGGGTAAAGGCCAGCGATTGCAGCCCGGAGCTTAGCGACATGCCGATTCCTTCGGTTTCCTTGAAGCCGCTTACTGCGCCAGCTTGGGATTGAGCGTGTAGGTGCCGGTCAGGCTGGCCTGCGCCAGCACGTGGCCCTGGATCGCGTCGCGCACCTGCGCGCCGGTGAAGGTGCCATCCAGCGGCACGCGGTCGATGTCCAGCGCATACAGCGTGAACACGTAGTGGTGCAGCAGCGTGTCGTTCCACGGCGGGCACGGGCCGTCATAGCCGAAATAGTCGCCCTTCATGTCGGCATCGCCGGCGAACCAGCCGGTGTAGTCGTTGATGCCGTGGCGCAGGCCACCCGCGGTGGCGGTGCCGCCGGTGGCCTCGGGACCCGGCTTGCCGCGCGCGATCACGCCATCGCTGTGCGAGGCGGCCGCGATCGAGCTCAGGCCCGGCGGAATGTCGACCAGCACCCAGTGGAAAAAGTCCACGCGCGGCAGCGAGGCCGGCACTTCGCGGCCTTCCTGGTTGACGTCGTCGCCCTTGCTGGGCACGTCGCGGTCATGGCAGATCAGTACGAACGAGCGCGTCTCGACCGGCGCGTCTTCCCAGTGCAGGTCGGGATTGCGATTGGCCGACAAGGCCACGTGGCTGGCGGCATCGGGCACGCAGAAAGCAAACTCGCCAGGGATCGGCGCGTTGTCGTTGAAGGACTTGCTCCAGAGTTTCATTTGTCTCTCCTGTCTTGATGACGCGCCGGGGCGCGGCAGCTTGGGATCTGTCTTGCGATCTGCGGTCTGGCGCTCGGCATCAGGCCGGCGGCACCCGCAGCCAGAACGTGACCGGCCCGTCGTTGACCAGGCTGACCTGCATCATCGCGCCGAACTCGCCGGTCTGCACCTGCGGATGCGCCGCGCGCGCCTTCGCCACGAAATGTTCGTACAACCGCTTGCCGTCTTCCGGCGAGGCCGCCGGCGTGAAGCTGGGCCGCGTGCCGCTGTTGGTGTCGGCCGCCAGCGTGAACTGCGACACCACCAGCAGGCCGCCGGCATTGCCGTTGCCGTCCATGTCCTGCACCGGCAGGTTCATCTTGCCGGCGGCATCCGAAAACACCCGGTACGACAGCATCTTGGCAAGCAGGCGCTCGGCCTGCGCCTCGGTGTCGCCGCGCTCGGCGCAGACCAGTGCCAGCAGGCCGGCGCCGATCTCGCCGGTGGTGCGGCCCTCGACGGTCACGCGGGCCTGCGCGACACGCTGGATCAGCGCAATCATGCCCGCCGCCTCAGGACAGCGTCACGCGCGCGAAGCGGCGCTTGCCGACCTGCACGACGTAGGTGCCGGCGGCGACCCTGGTGGCCTTATCGCTGACCGTGGCACCGTCGATCTTGACACCGCCCTGCTCGATATTGCGGTTGGCCTCGGACGTGGACGGTACCAGGTTGGCCTGCTTGAGCAGCTGCGCGATGCCCAGCGGGGCACCTTCCAGGCTGACCGCGGGGATATCGTCGGGCACGCCGCCGCGGGCGCGGTGGTTGAAGTCTTCCAGCGCCTTCTCGGCATCGGCCTGGCTGTGGAAGCGCGCCACGATCTCCTGCGCCAACAGCACCTTGCAGTCGCGCGGGTTGCGGCCCGCGGCGATTTCCTGCTTCATCAGGTCGATCTCGGCAAGCGGGCGGAACGACAGCAACGTGTAGTACTGCCACATCAGGTCGTCCGAGATGCTCATCAGCTTGCCGAACATGTCGTTGGGCGCCTCGGTCACGCCGACGTAGTTGCCCTTGGACTTGGACATCTTCTCGACGCCGTCCAGGCCCACCAGCAGCGGCATGGTCAGGATGCACTGCGGCTCCTGGCCATATTCCTTCTGCAGCTCGCGGCCGACCAGCAGGTTGAACTTCTGGTCGGTGCCGCCGAGCTCCAGGTCGGACTTGAGCGCGACCGAGTCATAGCCCTGCATCAGCGGGTAGAGGAACTCATGCACCGAGATCGGAATCCCGGAGCGGAACCGCTTGGTGAAGTCGTCGCGCTCCATCATCCGGGCCACGGTGTACTTGGCGGCCAGCTGGATCATGCCGCGCGCGCCCAGCGGGTCGCACCACTCGCTGTTGTAGCGGATCTCGGTGCGGGCCGGGTCCAGCACCAGGCTGGCCTGGCGGTAGTAGGTCTGCGCGTTGGCCTCGATCTGCTCGCGCGTCAGCGGCGGGCGCGTGCTGTTGCGGCCCGACGGATCGCCGATGGTCGAGGTGAAATCGCCGATCAGGAAGATCACCTGGTGGCCGAGGTCCTGCAGCTGGCGCAGCTTGTTCAGCACCACGGTGTGGCCGATATGGATGTCGGGCGCGGTCGGATCCAGGCCCAGCTTGATGCGCAGCGGCACGCCGGTGGCCTCGCTGCGCGCCAGCTTCTGCGCCCATTCGGATTCGATCAGAAGTTCGTCGCAGCCACGCTTGGAGACCTCCAGGGCGTGCATCACCGACGGCGTCAAGGGGTATTTGGCCGCGGGGCCCGTGGAAACTTCAGTCATGACGTAAGTCTTTGAAATACATGAAATTTTAGGAAAGATTCCGACAGCCGCGAGCAGCGGTTTTTGGTATAATCCGCCTTTCCCGGCGCCAGCGGGAGCCTCCCCTGTGCGCCAACCGTCACCTGCCGCAGCCCTCGAAATGAATCGATGCCGCGATCCGATGCAGGTGACCCGATAAAGTGAACAGCACGCGCCGCACCTCGGGGGAGGAAGGCAGACGAGACACATCGTTGCAGCAGCGGTGCTCAGACCAAGGTTGAATTTTACGTGATGTGGTCAAGACTCCGCGAAGTTTTCGCGCGCGAGCTGGTGGTTCTTGTTGACCCAACCAACCCCCAGCATGCGCGCCGGCGCAAGCAACTCACTGCCTCGGTGGGTGCAATCTTTACGCTCGGCATGGCCGCGGCGATGGGCGTGGCACCGCGCAGCGCCTTCGACGATCCTCTCGCCCCGCGCACCGAGCAGCCCCTGCGCATGCCCGACGTGCGCGAGCAGCTCGACCTGCTGACCGACAGCCAGGCCGTGTACGTGCGCGAAGAGCGCATGCAGCGCGGCGACACCATCGGCAGCCTGCTGCGCCGTCTCGGCGTGGACGATCCCGATGCGCAAGCCTTTATCGTCAAGAACCCCACCGCGCGCGGGCTGTTCAGCCTGAACCCCGGCCAGGCGGTGCAAGCGGAGATCGACGAAAGCAACATGCTGGTGTCGCTGCAGGCCAACCTCGGCGGCGACGCCGCGGCCTCGCGCGAGCTGGTGATCGAGCGCGTGCGCGCGGCCACCGGCAACGGCACCGCCGCCTACAAGGCCAAGGTCCAGCGCGTCGACAACGACGTCCACTACGAGATGGCGTCGGGCGCGATTTCCGGCGCCGGCTTCTTCAAGGCCATGGACGCGGCCAACGTGCCCGACGAGGTCGTGCAGCAGATGCTGTCGATCTTCTCCGGCGTGATCGACTTCCACCACGATATCGCCAGCGGCGACCGGTTCCGCATCATCTATGAAGCCGGCTTCCGCGACGGCACCTTCGTGCGCAACGGCCGCGTGATCGCGATCGAACTGATCAACCGTAACCAGCTGCACCAGGCGCTGTGGTTCTCGCCCGAAGATGGCAAGGATGGCGCCGGCGCCTATTACACGTTCGACGGGCGCAGCATGAAGCGGCCGTTCCTGCGTTCGCCGGTGGAGTTCTCGCGCGTGTCGTCGGGCTTCGGCGGCCGCGAGCATCCGCTGCACCACGACTGGGCCCAGCACAAGGGCGTGGACTTCGCCGCCCCGACCGGCACCAAGGTGCTGGCCACCGGCGATGGCGTGGTCGAATTCGTCGGCCAGCAGAACGGCTACGGCAATATCGTCATCCTGAGCCATGCCAACGGCTACTCGACCTACTACGCGCACCTGTCCGGCTTTGCCGGCATGCGCCAGGGCCAGCCGGTGCGGCAAGGCCAGCTGATCGGCTATGTCGGCTCGACCGGCTGGGCTACCGGGCCGCACCTGCACTATGAGTTCCGCTTCAACGACGTGCCGCAGAACCCGCTGACCATCACGCTGATGGAATCCCCGCCGCTGAGCGGCAAGTCGCGCCAGGAATTCCAGACCTACACCAGCGGGCTGCTCAGCCGCATCAATGCGCTGCGTGCCTACAACGTGCTGACCGCTTCCAACTGACGCGCCGACCGTGACCCCGCCCGAGCCAGGCAGCGAACGCTATATCGGCATCATGTCCGGCACCAGCATGGACGGTGCCGATGCAGTGCTGGTCGATTTCAGCGGCGCGCGGCCGGAAGTACTGGCCGCCGCCAGCGAACCTTTCCCCGAGGCGCTGCGCGCCGCATACGGCGCCCTGCAGCAGCCGGGCGAGAACGAGATCCACCGCGAGGCACTGGCGGCCAATGCGCTGGCCGAGGTCTACGCCGCCTGCGTGGCCACGCTGCTGCGCGAGGCCGGCGTGCCGGCCGCCGCGGTCGCCGCGATCGGCGCGCATGGCCAGACCATCCGGCACCGGCCCGGCCTGTACGACGGCATCGGCTACACGCGCCAGAGCCAGCATCCGGCCCGGTTGGCCGAACTCACCGGCATCGATGTGGTGGCGGACTTCCGCAGCCGCGACGTCGCCGCCGGCGGCCAGGGCGCACCGCTGGTGCCGGCGCTGCATCATGCGCTGTTCGGCAGCGACGTCGAGACTCGTGTCGCCTGCAATATCGGCGGCATTTCCAATATCAGCATCCTGCCTGCCACCGGCGCCGTCAGCGGTTTCGACTGCGGCCCGGGCAATGCGCTGCTCGACTACTGGATCCATCGCCACCGCGAGCTGCCGTTCGACAGCAATGGCGACTGGGCGGCCAGCGGGCGCGTCGACGATGCGCTGCTGGCGCGGTGCCTGGCGGATCCTTACTTCAGCGCGCCGCCGCCCAAGAGCACCGGCCGCGACCTGTTCCATCCCGGCTGGCTCGATATCCAGCTGCAGGCTTTCGGGCACCTCGCGCCTGATGACGTGCAGGCGACGCTGGCGGCGCTGACCGCCGAAGCCATCGCGCGCGACATCCGTACCCATGCGCGTGACGCAAGGCGCCTCGTGGTCTGCGGCGGCGGCGCCCGTAACGCCTTCGTGATGACGCGGCTGGCGCAGGCGCTGCCTGGCGTGGCCATCGAAACCTCGGAACACTACGGCGTGCCGGTCTCTCAGGTGGAAGCCATCGCCTTTGCCTGGCTGGCGCGCCAGTGCACGCTGCGCCTGCCTGGCAACGTGCCAACCGTGACCGGCGCTGCCGGCCAGCGCGTGCTGGGCGCGATCTATCCGCGCTGAACCGCTTCCGCGCCGGCGCCGCCCTCCTCCACATACGTCATGAATGCCTGCGCCAGCGGCGACGGCCGCATGGCCGGCGAGCGCGCCAGCACCACGCGCTGCGGCGTCACCGGCTCGCGTAGCGGCAGGCAGGCGATCGGCATGCCGTCGTAGCTGTGGTCCCCCGCCGGCCGGGTGCAAGACAGCGCCACGCCGTAGCCGTGCGCGACCAGTCCGCGCTGCATCTCGAAGGTCTGCGTGTACTGGTGCAGTGCCGGGTGCAAACCATGCGCCCAGAACAGCGACAGGAAGTACTCGCGAGTCTGCGGGATGTCCTCCAGGATCAGACGCTCGCGGGCAAGGTCGGCCAGGCTCACACCTGCGCTGTGCGCCAGCGCGTGTCCAGCGGGCAGCAGCGCGTAGGGGGGCAGTTGCGCAAGCGTGCAGCGCTCGGTGCGGGCATCCAGCCCGAGGTCGTAGGTCAGCGCCAGTTCCGCCTTGCCGGCCTGCAGCGCGCGGTGCACGGTGGCGAGGTCAGCCTCGAACAGCGTCACCGAGACCCGGGGGTGCCGCTCGCGGAAGCCGGCCAGCAGGCGCGGCACGAAATACGGCCCCAGGTCCTGGAAACACGTCAGCGACAACTGGCCGCTCAGGCCGCGCTCGCCCGCTTCGTCGGTAGTCAGGCCCGCCGCCAGCGCCAATATGTCGCGCGCACGGCCAAGCAGGCGCTGGCCGGCCGGCGTCAGCGCCAGGCCGCGGCTGACCTGGCGCCGGAACAGCGGCTCTCCCAGCGTGTCTTCCAGCTGTGCGATCGCGGTCGATACAGACGGCTGCGACACATGGCGGGCGCGCGCCGCCGCGCTGATGCTGCCGTGCTCGGCGGCGGCGACGAAGTACTCGAGCTGGCGGAAAGAGAAAGGGATCATATTTTCCTATATCACACCATAGGAAATATATGCTTTTCCTATCCATGACGGATGCCGATACTGCGAGCATCGTCAAACGGAGCCCCCGCCATGGAAATTACCCAGGAACAGATCGATACCTACCAGCGCGACGGCGTGCTGGTGCTGCGCGGCGCGTTCGCGGAGTGGATCGAGACCCTGCGCGAAGGCTTCGCGCAGAACCTGGCCGAGCCTGGCCCTTTCGCCATCGAGAACGTACGGCCCGGCGAAGGCGGGCGCTTTTTCGAGGACTACTGCAATTGGCAGCGCATCGCGCCGTTCGATGCTTTTATCCGCCAGTCCGCGGCGGGGTCCATCGCCGGCCGCATCATGCAATCGCAGGCCGTGCAGGTGTTCCACGAACACATCCTGGTGAAGGAGCCTGGCACGGCCAAGCCCACGCCGTGGCACCAGGACCTGCCCTACTACTGCGTCGACGGCACCCAGACCGCGAGCTACTGGATCCCGCTGGATCCCGTCACGCAGGCCAATACGCTGCGCGTGGTGGCCGGCTCGCATCGCTGGCCGCGGCTGGTACGGCCCAGGCGCTGGGCCAGCAACGAAAGCTTCTATGGCGGCCAGGGCAACGATGACAGTGCATTCATGGACATGCCGGATGTCGAGGACGGCAGCCACACGCTGCTTGCGCCCGAACTGGAACCGGGCGATGCGGTGGTATTCGACTTCCGCACCGTGCACGGCGCCGCGGGCAATACCGGCACCGGCCGCCGGCGCGCGTTCTCGGCGCGTTTCCTTGGGGACGACGTGCGCTTCATGCAACGGCCGGGACGTACCTCGCCCCCGTTTCCCGGCATCGGCCAGCAGACCGGCGAGCGCTTGCGCGAGGACTGGTTTCCGGTGGTCTGGCGCGCCGGCCAGTAGTCACGATCCCGAAACAAAAAAACGCACCCGAAGGTGCGTTTTTTTGGGGGCGGAACCGCTCAGACCGAGAACGACGAGCCGCAACCGCAGGTGGTCGAGGCATTCGGGTTCTTGATCACAAACTGGGCGCCGTTGATGTCTTCCTTGTAGTCGATCTCGGCGCCGACCAGGTACTGGTAGCTCATCGAGTCGATCAGCAGGGTGACGCCGTTCTTGACCATGGTGGTGTCGTCTTCGTTGACTTCCTCGTCGAAGGTAAAGCCGTACTGGAAGCCCGAGCAGCCGCCGCCCTGCACGAACACGCGCAGTTTCAGCTCGGCATTGCCCTCTTCCTCGATCAACTGCTTGACCTTGTCGGCGGCGCTGTCGGTAAAGACGAACGGTGCCGGCACGTCCTCGGTAACGGGTGCCTCTGCGACTGCGTTCATGGGGTGTTCTCCTGTTTAGATACGCCTGTATTCTAAGCGCTACTGGAAGATCGTGCCGAACCCCTTTGTTTTCAAGGGTTTCCGGACGTGCGGCAGGCCGCTCAGGCGGCCTTTTCGGTGGGACTGGCTGCGTCTGGCGGAGTTTCGTCGTCCGCAGCATCTGTTTCAGCCGTCTTTTCCGTCACTTCCGTTACGGCACCGCCATCGATCACGTTGGGCAACGCCTTGACTTCACCTGCCGCGCCCTGTGCCAGCGGCACCAGCCTCCCTTCGACCAGTGCTCCCTGGTGCATCTCCAGCGCCGCATAACGCACGTCTCCCAGCACGCGGGCCTGCGGCTGCAACTCCAGCAGGTCGGTCGCTTGCACCGGCCCCTTCACCGTGCCATTCAGCACCAGGTGGCCGACGCTGATCTCGCCTTCGACCATACCCTTCTCGCTGACCACCAGCATGCTTGCCTTGCCCGGCGCCGCGGTGACGTTGCCGCGCACACGCCCATCCAGCCGCAGGCCTCCGGCAAACACCAGGTCGCCGTCGATGGCGGTGTCTGCGCCGATCAGCGTATCGATCGAAAGGCCCTTCTTCTTCGAAAACAACATCGCTCACTCCTCTCTCGTTCGTACCGGGCCGCCGGGCCCGGGGCGCGTCGCCATGACAGACGGCTTGCCGATAGCGACAGGGCGTGATTGTATCCGCGTGCAGCGCATACCCCACAAAAGTCTGGCTCCACCCGCTATTTCGGCAGCCGGATGTGAATCCGCAGGGAACAGGCGAAAAAAAACCGCACGGCCAGCGTGCGGTTTTTCTGGATTTCGCGGCATCCGGCAGGGACCAGGACCGCGAAAACGCATCAGCGCTTCGAGAACTGCTTGCGACGACGCGCCTTGTGGAAGCCGACCTTCTTACGCTCGACTTCACGTGCATCGCGCGTGACGTAGCCAGCCTTCGACAGGGCCGACTTCAGGGTCGCGTCGTAGTCGATCAGGGCGCGGGTGATGCCGTGGCGCACTGCGCCGGCCTGGCCCGTTTCGCCACCGCCGGTCACGTTGACCTTGATGTCGAACGTTTCGCCGTGGGCGGTCAGTTCCAGGGGCTGGCGCACGATCATCAGCGAGGTTTCGCGAGCGAAATACTCTTTGATGGGCTTGCCGTTGACGACGATGTCGCCCTTGCCCGACTTGATGAAGACACGAGCCACAGCGCTCTTGCGGCGGCCAGTACCGTAATTCCAGTTACCGATCATGGATTGGCCTCCTTAGATTTCCAGCGCCTTGGGCTGCTGCGCTTCATGCGGATGCTCGGCTTCGGCGTAAACCTTCAGCTTCTTGATCATCGCGTAGCCCAGCGGACCCTTCGGCAGCATGCCCTTCACAGCCTTTTCCAGGGCACGGCCCGGGAAACGCTGCTGCATCTTGCCGAACGTCGTTTCGTAGATACCGCCCGGGTAACCCGAATGGCGATAGTACTTCTTGTCCGTTTCCTTGGTACCCGTGACACGCAGCTTGGCTGCATTGACGATGATGATGTAATCACCCGTGTCGACGTGCGGAGTGAATTCCGGCTTGTGCTTGCCGCGCAGACGGCGTGCCACTTCGCTGGCGACACGGCCGAGGACTTTGTCCGTCGCGTCAATCACGTACCAGTCGCGCTTTACCTCATGAGGCTTGGCGGAAAAGGTCTTCATGATTTTTCCTGACTATTAGTTCGTGCCCGAAATCCGACTCGCGAAGGCTTGTGCTCGCCCCTGCAAGTCTTGTGGCCCGCCCTGGGGACTGGCCGGATGCTGCTTCTCTTTCCCGCGGGCATGACGGAAAAGCCCACGATTATAATGGCGCGTCCCGGGCTGGCACAAGCAAAGACTGGGGTTTTCGTCAAGATCGTTGCCGCAAATCGACTACCCGAGCAGCGTGGGCCACTTCGATAGCAGGGGCGAAAAAAAACCCAAGCTGGTTTAGCTTGGGTTTGAATCCACCAAAGGAGGAGGGTGGAGGAGACACTTGGAGATCGACGGTGGGACCTGCGGGCGGTGCGGAGGGCTTGGCCGGGAGGCTTCGCTTTCGCACTCTGGCGCGCTGTCAGCGCCGTCGTTCAATGATTGAAATTATACATGGGGTTTTCCCGGATGCAAGGGAAATTTGTAGTGCGAAATACGATTTCGTATTGTGGTAAGAAAAAGCCTCTCCGCACACCCATAAAATCTTCTTAATATTCAAACACTTAACCAAAATTGCCAGTGTCGTCGAGTTGTCACATTAGAGGAAACCCTCAGATTTCCTAAGGATATCGGCAGCCGGCGGCCGAACTTGACGATGCCATATACTCAGAAATGCAAGATTCGGGGTCACGCGCTTGTGATCGCAATACCACAACAGAAACGACAGGAACGAACAAAATGGAATGCAAAGTAACTTGGATGGGCGTGGACGGCATGAGCTTCGTCGCCCAGACCGGCAGCGGCCATATCGTCGCGATGGACGGCGCTCCCGAGGGCGGTGGCCATAACCTTGCGCCGCGGCCGATGGAAATGGTGCTGGTCGGCACCGGCGGCTGCACGGCCTATGACGTGGTGCTGATCCTCAAGCGCGGCCGCCAGGAGGTGACCGGCTGCAGCGTGCAGCTTCAGGCCGACCGTGCCAGCGAGGACCCCAAGGTCTTCACCCGCATCAACTTCCATTTTGTGGTGACCGGCAAGAATCTCAACCCCGCCACGGTCGAGCGCGCCATCAAGCTGTCGCACGAGAAGTACTGCTCGGCGTCGATCATGCTGGCCAAGACGGCCGAGATCACGCACACGATGGAAATCGTCGAAGGCTGATGGAAGTTGGCCGGCCCGGTGTGCCGCGAAGGCGCCGGGTCATGCCGAAGACTGAAGCAAAGCAGGCCGATAAGCCGGATTCTGTGCGCACCGCCCGCCTTGCGGCCAGCGGCGCGTGACAACCATTCCTCTAGGCCGGCTGTTACCAGCCGGCTCCAGCTCCCTACCCGCAGACTCAGCGGGCCGCTTCATCGCCTGCCTATTTGGGATTGCTCCAGGTGGAGGTTACCGCGTTTCACCCTTGCCGCCGGGCGAACCCGGCGGCAAGACTCGTCTCTGTGGCCCTATTCCGCACGTTGCCGTGGATGGCTGTTAGCCAACACCCTGCCCTGTGGAGTCCGGACTTTCCTCCCCCTGCACCTTGCGGTACAGGCAGCGGTTGCCTGGCCTGCTTTGCGGGCCGCAGTCTAACACCGATTCAATCGGGTTGCCGGCGTAAATCCCGCATGCGCCCGGGCCGGAACACCGTGGTGTCGGCATAGAAATCAGGCGAGGCGTTGTCGTCACACCACCCCGGGATCCCCATGACAGGCAACGGAGCGAAGCAGCGGCCGCCGCGCAGCGTGCCGGCTGCGGCAGCGTCTTGCAGCGACAACGCCACCGCCTTGTCCAGCGCGCCATCCGCCACCAGCGGTAGCGTCCAGGCATGCGCGGTCACGGCTTTGTACGGCCGCACCAGCTTTTCCAGCAGTGCATGGCCGAACGGCACGACCCTGCAGGCGGCGGCCCACGCGTGCCGTTGGTCGACAAAGAGCTGCTGCCAGGCAAACCCTCGCAGCGCTTCGGCATGTTCGTCGTCTTCGCTCAGGAACAGCACCGCGTTCTCGTCGAACAGCGTGGCCGCGTCGCGTACGCCGCCGCGCGCGGTCCGTACACCTTCGCGCGCGATCACCGTGGCCTGGATCTGATTGAGCACGCGCTTGGCCTGGGGGAAATACAGCCAGACCAGGGCATTGAAGAAATCGTGGAGATTGTCGCGCGTCGGGACCTCGCCGGTGGCGTCGATATGCGCTTCGTAGGCGCTGCCCTCGGGCAAGGCCAGTTGCGGGACAAAGCGCAGCGGCAGGCCGCGCGCGTTCTGCAGGCCCATTGCGCCAGACTCTGCATCGAGCAGTGCCCGCAGGTCGGCCCCGCCCTGCACTGCCGCGGCCAGCGCCGCGCCGCGCGGGGCAAAGGGTTGGAACCATGGCCGGGACCAGTCGATCCCGGCCAGCGCGGCGGCGAAGGATTCGCCCGCCGCAGTTGCTCCGGCTGGCAATGCCGCAGCGGTCAGCGCGCTTTCCAGCGCAGTGTTTCACCACCGCGCAGCGGCACCAGCGTGGTGTCGCCGTACGGCAGTTCTGCCGGCAACTGCCAGTCTTCGCGCTCCAGCGTCAGCGTGCCGGTGTTGCGCGGCAGGCCGTAGAAGGCCGGGCCGTTGAAGCTGGCGAAGGCTTCCAGCTTGTCCAGCGCGCCGGCGGCGTCGAAGGCCTCGGCATACAGCTCCATCGCATGCAGCGCGGTGTAGCAGCCGGCGCAGCCGCAGGCGTGCTCCTTCAGGCCGCGCGCGTGCGGCGCGCTGTCGGTGCCGAGGAAGAAGCGCGGGTTGCCGGAGGTGGCGGCCGCGACCAGCGCCTCGCGATGGGTTTCGCGCTTGAGCACCGGCAGGCAGTAATAGTGCGGGCGGATGCCGCCGGTGAAGATCGCGTTGCGGTTATACAGCAGGTGGTGGGCAGTAATGGTGGCGCCGACCGGGCCGCTGGCTTCCAGCACGTACTGGGCGGCGTCCTTGGTTGTGATGTGCTCGAACACTACTTTCAGTTCGGGCATGTCGCGGCGCAGCGGCGTCATCACCTGGTCGATGAACACGGCCTCGCGGTCGAAGATATCGATGGCCGGGTCGGTGACTTCGCCGTGCACCAGCAGCGGCAGGCCTTCGCGCTGCATCGCTTCCAGCGCGGCGTAGCAGCGGCGGATGTCGGTCACGCCGGCGTCACTGTTGGTGGTGGCGCCCGCCGGGTACAGCTTGACGCCGTGCACGAAGCCGCTGGCCTTGGCCGCGACGATTTCCTCGGGGCTGGTGTTGTCGGTCAGGTACAGCGTCATCAGCGGCTCGAACTGCATGCCGGCCGGCAGCGCCGCCAGGATGCGGGCGCGGTAGGCCTGCGCCTGTTCCACCGTGGTCACGGGGGGCTTCAGGTTCGGCATGATGATCGCGCGCGCGAACTGGCGGGCGGTGTCGGGCAGTACGGCGGCGAGCGCCGCGCCATCGCGCAGGTGCAGGTGCCAGTCGTCCGGGCGGGTGATGGTGAGCTTCTGGGTCATGGCTTGCGTGGGCTCGCCGCGGGGGACGGCGGCGGGCACTTTTTCAGGATCAGAGAATCAGGATGGCGCGGTAATCGTTCACGTTGGTGCGCGTGGGTCCGGTGACAACCAGGTCGCCGATGGCATCGAACAGGCCCCAGGCGTCGTGCAGGTCGAGCTGGCGCTGGCCCGGCAGGCCGGCGGCTTCGGCACGAGCCAGCGTGGTCGGGTCGGCCAGCGCGCCGGCGTTGTCTTCCGAGCCATCGATGCCGTCGGTGTCGGCCGCGATCGCGTGCACGCCGGGCATGCCTGCCAGTTCGACCGCCAGCGACAGCAGAAACTCCGAGCAGCGCCCGCCGCGCGCCTTGCCCGCGCCGCCGCCGGCCGGCAAAGTGACCGTGCACTCACCTCCGGAAATCAGCGCCACGGGCGTGGCGAACGGCGCATTGTACGCGCGAATCTCGCGCACCAGCGCGGCATAGACCCGCGCCACTTCGCTCGCCTCACCCGTCACCGTGTCGCCCAGTACTACCGGCGTGATGCCCCGTTGGCGGAACAGCGCGGCAGCGGCTTCGAGGCTGCCGTGGGCGGTGGCGATCATGGCGTTGTCGACACGATCGAACAAGGGATCGCCAGGCTTGGGCGTCTCCGCCACTTCGCCACGCGCGCCGCGCTCCAGGTGCGACTGCACGCTGGCCGGCACCCGCGCGCCGTAGCGGCGCAGGATCTCCAGCGCGTCGTTGAAGGTGCTGGGATCGGCCACGGTCGGGCCCGAGGCGATCGCACTGGGATCGTCGCCCGCCACGTCCGAGACGATCAGCGTGGTCACCGGCGCCTGGCTGGCCTGCGCCAGCCGACCGCCCTGGATGCGCGAGATGTGCTTGCGCACGATGTTCATGTCGGTGATCGGCGCGCCACAGCGCAGCAATTCCCTGGTGGTCGCCTTCAGGTCGGCCATCGGGATACCCTCGGCCGGCAGCGACAGCAGGCTCGAGCCGCCGCCCGAGACCAGCACCAGCAGCCGGTCTTGCGGCGTCAGCGACTGCACCGCGGCCAGGATCTCCGCCGCGGCCTGCTCGCCCGACTCGTCCGGCACCGGGTGGCCGGCCTCGATCACGCGGATATGGCCGGTCGGCATGCCGTGCGCGTAGCGCGTGACCACCAGCCCTTCCAGGGTGGCCTTGCCGGCATAGGCGCGCTCGACCGCCGCGGCCATCGACGCCGCAGCCTTGCCCGCGCCCACCACCAGCGTGCGGCCACCGGCGTGCGGCGGCGGCAGGTGCTGCGCGACGATCTGCAGCGGATCGGCCGCCGCCACGGCGGCGTGGAAGGTCTCGAGCAGCAGTGCGCGGGCGTCCCCCGCGCACGCGGCGCTCACAGCGCCTCCGCGATGGCGCGGCCCAGGTCGGCCGTACCGGCCTTGCCGCCGATATCGCGCGTCAGCGGCGCGTGCTCCGGCCCGGCGGCCAGCACCTTCTCGATCGCGCCCAGCACGGCGGCGCCGGCCTCGTCATGGCCGAGGTGTTCCAGCATCATGGCGCCGCACCAGATCTGGCCGATCGGGTTGGCCACGCCGCGCCCGGCGATGTCCGGGGCCGAGCCGTGCACCGGCTCGAACAGGCTGGGGAAGGCCCGGTCGGGGTTGATATTGCCCGACGGCGCGATGCCGATGGTGCCGGTGCAGGCCGGTCCCAGGTCGGACAGGATGTCGCCGAACAGGTTGCTGGCGACCACCACGTCGAACCAGTCCGGATGCTGGACGAAATGGGCGGTCAGGATGTCGATGTGGTACTTGTCGACCTTCAGGCCGGGGTAGTTCGCAGCCATTGCCTCGACTCGCTCATCCCAGTACGGCATCGTGATCGAGATGCCGTTGGACTTGGTCGCCGATGTCAGGTGCTTTTTAGGCCGCTTCCGGGCCAGCTCGAAGGCAAACTTCAGGATACGGTCGACGCCGGTGCGGCTCATCACCGTTTCCTGCACCACGATCTCGCGCTCGGTGCCGGGGAACATGCGGCCACCGATGCTGGAGTACTCGCCCTCGGTGTTCTCGCGCACCACATAGAAATCGATGTCGCCGGGCTTGCGGCCCGCCAGCGGGCTCCTGATGCCGGGCATCAGCCGTACCGGGCGCAGGTTGACGTACTGGTCGAACGAACGGCGGAACTGCAGCAGCGAACCCCACAGCGAGACGTGGTCGGGCACCGCATCGGGCCAGCCGACCGCGCCGAAATAGATGGCGTCGTACTTGACCAGCGTGTCGAACCAGTCGTCAGGCAGCATCTTGCCGTGGCGGGCGTAGTAGTCGCAGCTGGAAAAATCGAAGTGATCCCACTGGAAGTCGATGCCGAAGCGGCGCGCCGCGGCGTCCATCACGCGTATGCCCTCGGGCATGACTTCCGTGCCGATTCCGTCTCCGGGAATCACGGCGATCTTGTATTGGCTCATCGTTCTCGGGATTGCTGGCAGGTATGGTGGCGCCATGGCTGGCGTCATTGGCACCGTACTGGAGCGCCCGCGGGTTGCTTGGCAGCGGCCCGGGCGCGCGGGATAATGTCTGCATTCTATTGCAAAGCGGCAGCCCGCTGCCGACCGGTGCCCCGATATGTGCCAGTTGCTAGGCATGAACTGCGCCACGCCGACCGACGTGACGTTCTCCTTCACCGGCTTCGCCGCCCGCGGCGGCGTGACCGACCACCACGCCGACGGCTTCGGTGTTGCCTTCTTTGAAGACAAGGCCTGCCGCCTGTTCATCGACAACCAGTCCGCCGGCACCTCGCCGGTGGCCGACCTGATCAAGCGCTACCCGATCAAGTCCAAGAACGTCATCTCGCATATCCGCAAGGCGACGCAGGGCACGGTGCTGCTGGAGAACTGCCACCCGTTCATGCGCGAGCTATGGGGCCGGCACTGGATCTTTGCCCACAACGGCGACCTGCTGAACTTTTCCCCGTTCCTGTCGGGCGTGTACCAGCCGGTGGGCGATACCGACAGCGAACTGGCCTTCTGCACGCTGATGCAGGGCCTGCGCAAGCGCTTCCCGGGCTCGCAACCGCCGCTGAATGAACTGGGCCATGCGCTGGCCGACATCACACGCGATATCACGCTGCATGGCGTGTTCAATTTCCTGCTGAGCAACGGCCAGGCCCTGTTTGCCCACTGCTCTACCCGCCTGTACTACATCGTGCGGGAGTGGCCGTTCTCGACCGCGCACCTGATCGATGCGGACCTGTCGATCGACTTTGCCCAGGTGACCACGCCCGACGACCGCGTTGCCGTGATCGCCACCGCCCCGCTGACCGACAACGAGAACTGGACCCAGTTCGCCCCGGGCGAGCTGATCATGTTCGAGCACGGGCGTCCGGTGATGACACTGACCGTGCCGATCCCGCCCGAAGTCCAGGCCAAGAACGCCGCCAATACAGCCTGTACCTGAGCGGCCTGCACCTGAGCCATCCGGCACACAAATGAAAAAGGGACGCCAAGGCGTAATGCCGTTCAGTTAAGGTCCTTTCTGAGGAACCGGACGGTGTAGCGCTTAGGCAGGGCTTTGACTTCACGGGGGCACTTACGCCCCCGTCGCTTTTGGACGATCGCCAACTGAAGTTTGGCGCGCATGCGCTGCAGGTGGGCCGGCAGCTTGCCTGGGGCCATGCCGGCTGCCCAGATCAACTCGCCCTGTATCAGGCGCAAGGCCAGCACAAAGCTCAAGTCGGTGGGCTCGGCGCGGGCCTCGAGCGCAGCCTTGGCCATCTCCAGACGCACCAGGTTGTACGCAATCAGTGCCCCCCAGATTTCCTGATGCACGCCCTCAGGCTGGCGGCTGCGCAAGGTCAGTTCGGCCCCGAGCATCGTCTGCTTCAGTTCTCGATAGCTGGTTTCGATTTCCCAACGGCGCTTGTAGCACCCAATGATGTCGGCTGCCTTGAAGCGCCGACGGTCTGTCAACGAGGTCAACAGGACGCGGTCTGAGTCCTCGTCCCGGATCGCGCGAGCTGTCCAAGTCTCTGGCAAGGCAGGATTCTTGCGGCGAGCCTGAGGCGAGACCTTCATCTGGACGATGCCATCGCCCTCGTTGCCTGAGAGCAACTCCCACTGCAGATTCTTCTTAGCGGGGATCAGGAAGTGGCGCTCGCTGCCGCCCATGCGCAAGCCCCACAGGATCTCTGCGGCCAGAAAGCCCTTGTCAAAGATCGTCAACGAATGATCCGGGATCCGCTCAATGAGCTCCTTGGCATAGAGCATCTCGTTGCGCCCATAGCAGCCAAAGGCGATATCGGCAACAAGATGGGTGGGAACAGCCGTGAGCGAGACCCCGCGGACTTGTGGATAGCTGGCGACCTTGCCGCTGGCGTAGCTCTGCGCGCCAAAGTGGAGGCGATTCTCAGGGCTATCGGCAGTGCGGAAGGTGGTCCCATCCATGGCGTAAAGCGCCAAGCCCTTCCATTTGTAGTGCGCAGCATCCTGAGCCACCCACGCCCGTGCGGTCTGCTCGAACAGCCACAACAGAGGCTTGTCTCCAAGCCGCTCGCGGGCTTGGGCGATCCCGCTCTTGCTGACACAGGCGTTGGCATCGTTGGGCAGTGCCAGGTCCAGCGTCTCCAGCACATCGGGAATCGATTGGTGCCGATAGAGCGCCAGCGCGATGACCAGCCAGACCACCTGCTCTGCTGGCAGTCGGCGCCGGCGAACGGACGCTGTCCCCGAGGCTGCCAGCGCTTGCTCAATCCAAGCCATCGGCAGGTGCTCGCTGAGCCGGGCAAAACTGGCCGGCTCACTAAGCTCAAGGGTGGCGTGGACTTGTTCCGATAGCATCGGAACGGCAAGTTAACAGCTCGACACCTTGTTTACAACCCCTGCAAAGAAAAATGCCGTTCAGACTTAACTGAACGGCATTAGACGCCAAGGCGTCCCTTTTTCATATGGCTGACAGTCCGCTCAGTGATGCAGGATCTTCGACAGGAACTGCCGCGCACGCTCCGAACGGGCTTCGATATTGCCGAAGAACTCCTCCTTGTCGGCGTCTTCGACGATCTTGCCCTGGTCCATGAAGATCACGCGGTTGGCCACCTTGCGCGCGAAACCCATTTCGTGGGTCACGCACATCATGGTCATGCCTTCCTGCGCCAGCTGCACCATCACGTCCAGCACTTCGTTGACCATCTCGGGGTCCAGCGCCGAGGTAGGTTCGTCGAACAGCATGCAGATCGGATCCATCGACAGCGCGCGCGCGATCGCCACGCGCTGCTGCTGGCCGCCCGACAGCTGGCCGGGGTACTTCTCAGCCTGGCTCTTCAGGCCCACGCGCTCGAGGTACTTCAGGCCCTTGGCCATCGCCTCGTCCTTCGAACGGCCAAGCACCTTCATCTGCGCGATGGTCAGGTTCTCGGTGATCGACAGGTGCGGGAACAGCTCGAAGTTCTGGAACACCATGCCCACGCGCGAACGCAGCTTGGGCAGGTTGGTCTTGGGATTGCCCACCGAGGTACCGTCGACCAGGATGTCGCCCTTCTGGAATGGCTCCAGCGCGTTGACGGTCTTGATCAGCGTGGACTTGCCCGAGCCCGACGGGCCGCACACCACCACCACTTCACCCTTGGCAACCTTGGTGGTGCAGTCGGTCAGCACCTGGAAGGAGCCGTACCACTTGGAAACATTGTTGATTTCGATCATACAGCCACCTTTTTCTGGTAACGCTTGACCAGCAGCGAAGCGGAGAAACAAATGATGAAGTACACCAGGCCGGCAAACAGCAGCAGCTCGACGATACGCCCGTCGCGCTCGCCGATGCCGTAGGCCTGGCCGAAGAAGTCAGCCAGCGCGCTCACGTACACCAGCGACGTATCCTGGAACAGGATGATGCCCTGGGTCAGCAGCAGCGGCACCATGTTGCGGAACGCCTGCGGCAGGATCACAAGCCGCATCGACTGCCCGTAGGTCATGCCCAGCGCCTGCGCCGCGAACATCTGCCCGCGCGACACGCTCTGGATCCCCGCGCGGATGATCTCTGAGTAGTATGCCGCCTCGAACAGCGCGAACGCCACCAGCGCCGAGGTCATGCGCAGGTCGGTCGCTGGCGACAGGTTGAAGATGCCCTGCAGCACCTGCGGGATGATCAGGAAGAACCACAACAGCACCATCACCAGCGGGATGGAGCGGAAGATGGTCACATACCCCTGTGCGAACCAGTTCAGCAGCCGGAATGACGACAGCCGCATCATCGCCAGGATGGTGCCCCAGATGATGCCCACTACCACCGCGGTGACGGTGATCTTGAGCGAGACCATCATGCCCTCGCCCAGCACGTGCAGCGTGCTCGGGTTGATCGAGGTGAAATCGAAGGAATAAGCCATGGCGCCCCCTTACTTGCCGCCGATGAAGCCGGGCACGCGCGTGCGGGCCTCGACCCAGCGCATCAGCAGCATCACCGTGACGTTGATCAGCGCGTACATCAGCGTGACCGCGATGAACGATTCATACGGGCGCGCGGTGTAGTCCACCAGCTGGCGCCCCTGCGCGGCCAGTTCCAGCAGGCCGATGGTCGATGCCACCGCCGAGTTCTTGAAGATATTCAGGAATTCGGAGGTCAGCGGCGGCACGATCACGCGGAACGCCATCGGCAGCAGCACGTGGCGGTACGTCTGCGGCAGCGTGAAGCCCATCGCCAGGCCCGCGTTCTTCTGCCCGCGCGCCAGCGAGTTGATGCCCGAGCGCACCTGCTCGCACACCCGCGCGGCGGTGAAGGTGCCCAGGCACAGCATCGCGGCCAGGAACTGCTGCGCGAAGGGGTTCATCTGCTTGATCGCCTCGCCGCCGGGCAGCAGCTCGGGCATAACGAAATACCAGATGAACAGCTGCACCAGCAGCGGGATGTTGCGGAAGATCTCGACGTAGGTGGCGGCAAAACCCGACAGCCACTTGTTGGGCGCGGTGCGCAGCACGCCAAGCACCGAGCCGATGGCCAGGGCAATGACCCAGGACGAAAGCCCCAGCGCGAGCGTGACCTTGAGACCCGAGATCATCCAGTCCAGGTAGGTCTCGTTCTGGGCGGCCTGTTCGAGGAAAACTCCCCAATGCCAGTTGTAGTTCATGTTGCGTCCTCAAAAAGAAACGGAAGGACATGCCTTCCGTTTCGCACTGCTGTCCCGATCAGATCAGTCCAGCGCCTTGTCGTTCGGCGCCTTGATCAGGGCCTTCATGTCGTCGGACAGCGGGAAGTCCAGGTTCAGGCCCTTGGGCGGAACCGGTTGCATGAACCACTTGGTGTACAGCGTGTTGACCGAACCGTCCTTCATCATGCCGGAGATCACGGTGTCGGACAGCTTCTTGAACTGCGGGTCGTCCTTGCGGATCATGCAGCCATACGACTCGCGCGACTGCGCCTTGCCCACCACGATCCAGTCGGCCGGGTTCTTGGCCTTGGCGCGCTCGCCATACAGCAGCGCGTCGTCCATCATGAATGCCACCGCGCGGCCCGATTCCAGCGTCAGGAACGACTGGCCGTGGTCCTTGGTGCTGATGATGTTCAGGCCCAGCTTCTGGTCGTCGTTCATCTTGCGCAGCAGGCGCTCCGACGTGGTGCCGGCGGTGGTGACGACGTTCTTGCCCTTCAGGTCGGCCCAGTCCTTGATGCCGGCATCCTTCTTCACCATGATGCGCGTGCCGATGATGAAGATGGAGTTGGTGAAGGCGACCTGCTTCTGGCGTTCCAGGTTGTTGGTGGTCGAACCGCACTCCATGTCGATGGTGCCGTTCTGCAGCAGCGGGATGCGGTTCTGCGAGGTGATCGGGATTTCCTTGACCTGCAGGTTCGGCAGCTTCAGCTGGTCCTTGATGGCTTCCACGATCTTCATATTGATATCGTAGGAATAGCCGACCTGGCGCACGCCGCCCAGGTTGTAATTAAACGGAATCGACGACTCGCGCACGCCAAGCGTAATCACGCCGGTATCTTTGATCTTCTTCAGCGTGCCCGTCAGTTGTTCGGCTGCCTGGGCCGTTCCGCACATCACGCCGGCGGCAATCATCAGGGAAGCCAACTTGGCAAAATTCATAACATCTCCTTGACCATAGAAGAGAAAGCGGGATTCTAGAGACCAAACCCCCTCTGGTGAAACAGTATTGCGCAGCATCCGCCGCAATACAACTGGGTTTTCTCCTAGAACCCTTATTCAGGGCAATCGGTGCGCACGTCGTCTGGATACGACAACGCGGTCTCCGGCGCTTGCCGGAGACCGCGTCTGGCGGTCATGAACCTTGGGAACCGGATCGGTTGCTGCATCGCACCATGCCAGTGCCACGCGCCTCGTTCCGGTTCACCGGTGCCCTGCGATCAGGGATACAGGCCGCGCATTTCGCGCGCCTGCAGGATCCGCGAGCAGGCCACGATGAACGCCGCCGTGCGCAACGTTACCTTGTTGTCCTGCGCCACCTGCCAGATTGCGCGGAACGCCTCTTGCATGATTCGTACCAGGCGCTGGTTGATTTCCTCTTCGGTCCAGAAGAACGAGGAGAAATCCTGCACCCATTCGAAGTAGGAAACGGTCACCCCGCCGGCGTTGGCGATCACGTCCGGCGCCACCAGGATATTGCGCTCGCGCAGGATATCGTCGGCTTCCGGGGTGGTCGGGCCGTTGGCGCCCTCGATCACCAGGCGCGCCTTGATCAGCGGCGCGTTCCTGGCGGTGATCTGGCCTTCCAGCGCGGCCGGGATCAGGATGTCGCAGTCGACTTCCCAGAACTGCTCGGTACGCAGGACTTCGCCGCGGAAGCCCTCGATGGTGCCGCTGTGCGCCGCGTACTCCATCATCGCCGGCACGTCCAGGCCGGCCGGGTCGAACAGCGTGGTGCGGTGGTCCTGCACCGCCACCACCTTGGCGCCGGCCTCATGGAACAGCTTGGCGGCCACGGCGCCCACGTTGCCGAAGCCCTGCACGGCGACGCTCGCGCCCTTGATTTCCAGGCCGATATTGCGCGCGGCCTCCGAGCCCACCACGAACACACCGCGGCCGGTCGCCTCGTGGCGGCCCAGCGAGCCGCCCAGCGAGATCGGCTTGCCGGTCACCACGCCGGTGGAGGTGCTGCCCGAGTTCATCGAGTAGGTGTCCATCATCCATGCCATCACCTGGGCGTTGGTGTTGACGTCCGGCGCCGGGATGTCCTTGCTCGGCCCGATGATGATGTTGATTTCGCTGGTGTAGCGGCGCGTCAGGCGCTCCAGCTCGGCGTGCGACAGCGTGCGCGGGTCGACGCGGATGCCACCCTTGGCACCGCCGTAGGGCACGTTCACCGCGGCGTTCTTCACCGACATCCATGCCGACAGCGCCATCACTTCCGACAGCGTCACGTCCTGGTGGAAACGCACGCCGCCCTTGCCCGGGCCGCGCGACAGGTTGTGCTGTACGCGATAGCCCTCGAAGTGGGCGATGGTGCCATTGTCCAGCTCGATGGGAACGTCGACGACCAGCGCGCGCTTGGGGCGCTTCAGGGTTTCGACCCAGCGTGCCAGCGAGCCCAGGTAGGGCGTGACACGGTCGACTTGCTGCAGGTAGATGCCCCAGGGGCCGAGGTTGTCGGCGTTGAGGTAGGACGGGAGTGCGTGCTTTTGGCCAGCAATGTTGGTCGGTGCTGCGGAGGACATCGGATGATTCCGGGGTGGAGGATGGCCGCAAGCTTAGGCTTGGCGGCCCGCCGGAATCCAATGCCGTTTGCTCATCCGGTTATGCAAGACTCGCATAACCTTTGAGGATGACTTGTCAACGTTGTGTTCCGGTGCGTGTCAGCCTTCCGACAAGGTCGACCACACCTGGTCCACCAGCTGCCGCTTGCGCCGTGCCCCCGCACCGCGCCGCTCGCCGCCGTTCTCCCCGGGTTTCTCGCGATACAAGCGTATCTCCATGTCGATCGACAACGGCAAGCCGCGCGCCGACTCCGCCCGCACCAGCTTGCCCTGCGCCACCTCCTCGCGCACCGCGCTCTCCGGCAGGAACGCCATGCCGTGGCCGGACAGCGCCATGACCTTGAGCGCCTCGGCCATGTCGGTCTCGTAGCATTTGTCGAGCTTGAGCGCTTCGGCGGTATCCGACAGCAGCAGGTCGACCATGCGCCCGAGGAAGGCATTGGGGGTGTAGCTCAGGAACGGCACCGGTTTCTTGTCGGTCCCGGGCAGCCGGAACTGCGGCTTGCCGGCGGCATCCGGCACACTGTACGGCGACAGCCGCTCGGTACCGAGCACCAGCATGTCGTACCGCGCCGGATCGAGCTGGATGGCCTGGCGCGCATGGTGGTAGACCATCACCAGGTCGCAGCCGCCCTCGACCAGCATCAGCACCGCATCATGGACGTTGAGCGCGCGCAGCCGGCACGGCAGCGTGCCGATCTTGCGTTCCAGCGCCTTGAGCCATTCCGGGAAGAACGTAAGCGACAGCGTATGCGGCACCGCGAACTCCAGCACCTGCGCGTTGGCCGAGCGCTGCCCGCGCATCAGCGCGCGCGTTTCGCTGACCTGCGCCAGCATGGCCAGCGCCTGCTCGTAGAACACCTTGCCGGCAGACGTCAGGCTGGTGGGGTAGCTGGAGCGGTCGATCAGTTCGGTCCCGACCCATGCCTCCAGCGACTGGATGCGCCGGGAGAAAGCGGGCTGCGTCACGTGGCGCAGCTCGGCCGAGCGCGAGAAGCTGTGCGTCTCGGCCAGGCTGACGAAGTCTTCAAGCCATTTGATTTCCATGACGCAGGATTATCCACCAGCGGCACGGGCGCCGTCACGTGGCTTCGCCGGCCTGCCGGCGCTACGCTTGCGTCGTTACGCGTCCTGCGTGGCGTCGCCCACGTCCACCGCAAGGGCGTCCGCGCTGCGCTCCGCCTCGCCACCCTTTGCCGCCGCGCGGGCCTGGATGTCCCACATCTCCGCATAGCGGCCGCGCGCGCGCATCAGTTCGGCATGCGTGCCGCGCTCGACCACGCGGCCGTGGTCCATCACCAGGATCTGGTCGGCATGCACCACGGTGGAAAGGCGGTGCGCGATCAGCAGCGTGGTGCGGTTCTGCGCCAGCCGCATCAGCTCGGCCTGGATCGCCTGCTCGGTGCGTGAATCGAGCGCGGAGGTGGCTTCATCGAAGACCAGTACCGGCGGATTCTTCAGCAGCGTGCGCGCGATCGCCACGCGCTGCTTCTCGCCGCCGGACAGCTTCAGGCCGCGCTCGCCTACCGGCGTGTCGTAGCCCTGCGGCAGCTCGCGGATAAAGGCATCGATCTGCGCTGCCTGCGCCGCGGCGATGACTTCCTCGCGCGTCGCATCCGGACGCCCGTAGGCGATGTTGTAATAGATGCTGTCGTTGAACAGCACCGTGTCCTGCGGCACGATGCCGATGGCGCGGCGCAGGCTGTCCTGTGTGATCGCGCGGATGTCCTGGCCGTCAATCTCGATCGCGCCGCTGTTGGCGTCATAGAAGCGGAACAGCAGCCGCGCCAGCGTCGACTTGCCCGAGCCGCTGTGGCCGACCACCGCGGTGGTGGTGCCTGCCGCGATATTGAAATCGACGCCGTCCAGGATCGTGCGGTCCGGCTCGTAGCCGAAGCGCACGTCGCGGAACCGCACCTGCGCGCCGTTGACCTTGAGCGGTTGCGCGCCGGGCGAATCCGCCACTTCCTGGTGCGTGCCCAGCAGCACGAACATCCGGTCCATGTCGGTGGTGGCCTGCTTGATCTCGCGGTAGATCACGCCGAGGAAGTTCAGCGGGATATAAAGCTGGATCATCAGCGTGTTGACCAGCACCAGGTCGCCCAGGGTCAGCTTGCCGTCGACCACGCCGACGGTGGCGCGCCACAGGATCAGGATCAGCCCCACGGCGATGATGACCTGCTGGCCGAAGTTCAGGAACGACAGCGAATTCTGCGAGCGGATCGCCGCGGCGCGGTAATTGAGCAGGTTCTCGTCGTAGCGCCGGGCTTCGTACTCCTCGTTGCCGAAGTACTTGACGGTCTCGAAGTTCAGCAGCGAATCGATCGCCTTCTGGTTGGCGCGCGAATCCAGCTCGTTCATCTTGCGGCGGAAGTGCGTGCGCCATTCCGTCACGACGATGGTGAAGACGATATAGCTGACCAGCGCGCAGCCGGTGATCGCCGCAAACCAGATGTCGTAGTGCAGGATGAAGAAGCCAATCACCAGCCCCATCTCCACCAGCGTGGGCAGGATGCTGTACAGCGAGTACGAGATCAGCGACTGGATGCCGCGCGTGCCGCGCTCGATGTCGCGGCTCATGCCGCCGGTCTGCCGGTCCAGGTGGAAGCGCAGCGACAGCGCATGCAGGTGGCGAAACACCTGCAGCGCGATCTCGCGCACGGCGCTCTGCGTGACCTTGGAAAAGAGGATCTCCCGCAACTCGGTGAACAGCGTCGCCGACAGCCGCAACATGCCGTAGGCGACGATCAGCCCGACCGGCACCACCAGCAGCGCGCGCGGGTCGCCCGCGGTGATATTCATGCTGTCGATCAGGCGCTTCATCAGCACCGGCACGCCCAGGTTGGCCACCTTGGCCGCCACCAGGCACGCGAGCGCCAGCATCACGCGCCACTTGTAGTGCCAGACATAGGGCAGCAGGTTGCGGACAGTCTGCCAGTCGCTGCGGGGGGCGCGCTGGCCGGGGAAGAGCTTGACCGAGGCAGGGTCGGGGGCCTGCTCGGCGGTCGTGGAATAGCGGCGCATACGTTAGAATCCGGGCCAATGCGCGATTGTCGCAGGAATCGCATTGCGCGGCAGGCGAAGGGTTTTTCGCCGCGGCCCGCGCCCCCCTTCAGAAGTCCACCCGCATACCGTCATGAACGCTCCCCATACCGTCCCCGCCCTGCCCGCCGGCAAGAACCCCGCGCTGCGCGTGGTGCCGATGCCTGCCGACGCCAACGTGCACGGCGACGTATTCGGCGGCTGGATCATGGCGCAGGTGGATATTGCGGGGTCGATCCCGGCGGTCGAACGCGCGCAAGGCCGTGTCGCGACCGTGGCGGTCAATTCCTTCCTGTTCAAGCACCCGGTGTTCGTCGGCGACCTGGTGAGTTTCTACGCCGATATCGTCAAGACCGGGCGTACCTCGATCACCGTTGCGGTGGAGGTCTATGCGCAGCGGATGCGGCATAGCAATGAGATCGTCAAGGTGACGGAGGCGACGTTGACGTATGTGGCGACGGATGAGTCGCGGCAGCCGCGGGTGTTGCCGACGGCTTGAAGGCAACGACCGTCGCGGGTTTTCTCCCCTCTCCCGCAAGCGGGAGGGGAGAAAGAATGGGGTAGAGGAAAGTCCCTCGGCCCCTCACTCGAACTTCGTAAAATCCGGCTTCCGCTTCTCAAAGAACGCGCTGAACGCCTCCTTCGCCTCCGGCGCCACCAGCATGCGCCGGAACACCTCGCCCTCGTCGGCCATCTGTTTTTCCACTTCGGCCACCGCGCCCGACTTCATCAAACGCTTGGTCTCGCGCAGCGACGAAGCCGGCAGCGCCGCCAGCTTGCGCGCCTGCTGCAGCGCGAAGTCGTGCAGTTCCGCCACGGGCAGCACGCGCGTCACCAGGCCGATGTCCAGCGCTTCCTGCGCGCTGAAGGCCTCGCCCAGCATCAGCTTCTCCGCGGCGCGCTGGTAGCCGACCAGGCGCGGCAGCAGCAGGCTCGAGGCCGCCTCGGGGCACAGTCCCAGCTGCACGAACGGCAGCGACAGCCTGGCTGTCTCCGACGCATAGACGAAGTCGCAATGCAGCAGCATGGTGGTGCCCACGCCGACCGCCGCGCCGCTGACCGCCGCAACGACAGGCTTGCTGGCATGGCTGATCTGGTACAGGAACTGGAACACCGGCGCCTGTTCCGCGCCCTCGCCTGCAGTCGGCGGGCGTTGCATGAAATCTTCCAGGTCATTGCCGGCGGTAAAGATCTCGGGCTTGCCGCGCAGCAGGATCACGCGCACATTGCGATCGGTCTCGGCCGCGCGCAGTGCGTCGGCCAGCGCCTGGTACATCGCCGCGGTGATGGCGTTTTTCTTGTCGATGCGGTCGAACTCGAGCGTCAGGATGCCCTGCTCGATGCGGGTAAGGATGCTCATGATCTCCTCGTTTTTTGGTGGCTGTGGCAATCAGACGCGCTCGAAGATCCCTGCGGCGCCCATGCCCGTGCCGACGCACATGGTTACCATGCCGTACTTCAGGTTATGGCGGCGCAGCGCATGCACCACCGTGGCGGAGCGGATCGCACCGGTGGCACCCAGCGGGTGGCCCAGCGCGATCGCGCCGCCCATGCGGTTGACCCTGGCGGGATCGAGATCCAGGTCGCGCATCACGGCCAGCGATTGCGCGGCGAACGCTTCGTTCAGCTCGATCCAGTCGATCTGGTCCTGCGTCAGGCCCGCCGCCTTCAGCGCGGCCGGGATCGCTTCCTTCGGGCCGATGCCCATGATCTCGGGCGGCACGCCGCGCACCGCGAACGAGACGAAGCGCGCCAGCGGCACCAGGTTGAACTGCTTGAGGATCTTCTCCGAAACCAGGATCAGCGCGCCGGCGCCGTCCGAGGTCTGCGAGCTGTTGCCGGCGGTGACGCTGCCCTTGTTGGCAAACACGGGGCGCAGCTTGCCGAGGCCTTCCAGCGTGGTGTCAGGACGCGGACCTTCGTCGAGCGAGATGGTCCGCGTCTTCACGCTGACCTGGCCGCTGGCGAGGTCGGGGAAGCGCTCGACGATCTCGATCGGCGTGATCTCGTCCTTGAACTCGCCGGCCTGCTGCGCCGCGATGGCCTTCTGGTGCGAAGCGAGCGAGAACGCATCCTGGTCCTCGCGGCTGACCTTCCACTGCTGCGCCACCTTCTCGGCGGTCAGGCCCATGCCATAGGCAATGCCCACGTTCTCGTCGCGCGTAAAGATGTCCGGCGACATCGACGGCGAGTTGCCCATCATCGGCACCATGCTCATCGACTCGATGCCGGCGGCGATCATCGCGTCGGACTCGCCCACGCGGATGCGGTCGGCCGCCATCGCCACGGCGCTCACACCCGAGGCGCAGAAGCGGTTCACGGTGATGCCGCCCACGGTATTGGGCAGGCCCGACAGCAGCGCGCCGATGCGGGCCACGTTCAGGCCCTGCTGCGCTTCGGGGATCGCGCAGCCGACGATGGCGTCCTCGATCAGCTTCGGGTCCAGGTCCGGCACCTGAGCCACCGCGGCCTTCAGGATGGTGGCCAGCAGGTCGTCCGGGCGCGTGTTCTTGAACGCGCCCTTGGGCGCCTTGCCGATCGGCGAGCGGGTGGCCGCAACGATATATGCGTCTTGCAGTTGTTTCATGATGTCCGTTCCTCGCTTGCCTGATTAGTTGCGCACCGGCTTGCCGGTCTGCAGCATGCCCATGATGCGCTCCTGCGTCTTGCCGGTTCCCAGCAGGTCGATGAAGGCCTTGCGCTCCAGCGTCAGCAGCCAGTCTTCGCTGACCAGCGAGCCGGCCTCGACATCGCCGCCGCACACCACGTCGGCAATGCGGGAGGCGATCAGGAAGTCATGCGCGGAGATAAAGCCGCCGTCGCGCATATTGACCAGCGATGCCTTGATGGTGGCGATGCCCGAGCGGCCAGCCACCGGCACCAGCGCCGGCAGCGGCGCGCGGTATCCGGCATCGGCCAGCGCGCGCACTTCATTCTGCGCCACGTGCAGCAGCTCGTGCACGTTGAAGACGATCCTGTCTGACGGCTGCAGGTAGCCCATCTGGCGCGCTTCCAGCGCCGATGCGGATACCTTGGCCATCGCCGCGCTCTGGAAGCGGCTGGTCAGGAATTGCAGGTAGTTGGTGCTGCCCGCTGCCTGGGCGGCGCGTGCTGCGGCCAGCGCAGCTTCCTTCAGGCCACCGCCGGCGGGCACCAGGCCCACGCCGACTTCGACCAGGCCGATGTACGTTTCCAGCGCAGCCACGCGTGCCGCCGAATGCAGCATCAGCTCGCAACCGCCGCCCAGCGCGATGCCGGACGCCGCCGACACCACCGGCACCGACGCGTACTTCACGCGCATCATGCCGTCCTGGAACTTCTTCACGAACGGCTCGATGCCCTTGGCGCCGCCCATCATGAAGGCCGGCATCGCCGCCTCCAGGTTGGCGCCCGCCGAGAACGGGCCGCCCGGCGCGCCGAGTTGCAGCGAAGTCGGCTGCCACACCACCAGGCCCTTGTACTGCGCTTCGGCGAGGTCGATGGCGCGGGTCAGGCCGTCGATCACGTCCGGGCCGATGGTGTTCATCTTGCTCTTGAACGAGACCACCAGCACGTCGTCCTGGCCTTCGCTGACCCAGATGCGCACGGCGTCGTTCTCCTCGACGGTGCGGCCCGCCTTGCGCGGATCGGCGGCGGCATCGCCCTTCAGCGCGGCACGGAACGCCTGGCGCTGGTACACCGGCAGCGTGCTGCGCGCGACGAACGACTGCGTCGCCGGCGACCACGAACCTTCGGCGGCATGCACGCCCTGGCGCTCGGCGACGGGGCCTTCAAAGACCCATGCCGGCAGCGGCGCGGCCGACAGCGCCTTGCCGCTTTCCACGTCTTCCTTCACCCACTCGGCCACCTGCTTCCAGCCGGCCGACTGCCAGTCCTCGAACGGCCCTGAGTTCCAGCCGAAGCCCCAGCGGATCGCCAGGTCGATATCGGCGGCCGAGCCGGCGATCTGCTCCAGGTACACGGCGATGTAGTGGAACACGTCGCGGAACACCGCCCACAGGAACTGCGCCTGCGGGTTGGTCGACTCGCGCAGCAGCCTGATGCGCTCGGCCGGTTCCTTCTTCAGCATGCGCACCACGATCTCGTCGGCCTTCTTGCCCGACTCGACATACTGGCCGGTCTTGGCGTCCAGCACCTTGATGGCCTTGCCTTCCTTCTTGTAGAAGCCGGCGCCGGTCTTCTGGCCCAGCGCGCCAGCATCGACCAGGCGCTTGAGCACGGCCGGCGTCTTGTACACCGGCGCGAACGGGTCGTCGTGCAAATTGTCCTGCATGGTCTTGATCACGTGCGCCATGGTGTCCAGGCCGACCACGTCCGCGGTACGGAAGGTGGCGGACTTGGCGCGGCCCAGCTTGGAGCCGGTCAGGTCGTCGACCACGTCGAACGGAATGCCGAATTTCTCGGCCTCGGCGAACACCGCCAGGATCGAAAAGATGCCGACGCGGTTGGCGATGAAGTTGGGCGTGTCCTTGGCGCGCACCACGCCCTTGCCGAGCGTGGTGGTCAGGAAGGCTTCCAGCTTGTCGAGGATCTCAGGCTGCGTGGTCGCGGTCGGGATCAGCTCGACCAGGTGCATGTAGCGCGGCGGGTTGAAGAAGTGGACGCCGCAGAAGCGCGACTTCAGGTTGTCCGCATTTTCCCCGCCTAACCCGTCGGACAGCGCGGTGATCGACAGGCCCGAGGTGTTGGTGGCGAAAATCGCATGCGAGGCCAGGTGCGGCGCGACCTTCTTGTACAGGTCATGCTTCCAGTCCATGCGCTCTGCGATCGCCTCGATCACCAGGTCGCACTCCTTGAGCAGCGCGATGTCGTCTTCGTAGTTGGCCGCCTGGATCAGGCCGGCTTCGTCCTTGATGCCCAGCGGCGCGGGCGACAGCTTCTTCAGGTTCTCGATGGCACGCAGGGCGATGCCGTTCTTCGCGACCGGGGAAGCGGACGGGGCCCCTCCCCCGTCCTTGTCCTTCGCGGGAAGGTCGAACAGCACCACGGGCACGCGCGCGTTGATCAGGTGGGCGGCGATCTGCGCCCCCATGACGCCGGCACCCAGCACGGCGACTTTCTTGACGATGAAATTGGACATGCTCGCTCCTGGATTAGTGAGCGTTGAGGTGAGAGTTTTTGCGGGCTCTTGCGTTGGCGGTCGGCGTTCTCTCCTCTCCCGCGAGCGGGAGAGGGGAGCAGACCGGCGGCATGGAAAGCCGCCTCAACGAATCAGAACAAATCCGCGTCCAGCGCCATCAGCGAAGCCGAACCCGCGCGCGCCTTGCGGATCTCGCCGGCGGTTTCAGGCAGCAGCTTGGCAAAGTAGAAGCGCGCCGTAGCCAGCTTGGCGGTGTAGAATCTGTCGCCGCTGGCTTCCTTCTCCAGCGCGATCTTGGCCATCCGCGCCCAGAAGTACGAGAACACCAGGTGGCCCACCACGCGCAGGTATGGCACCGCGGCAGCGCCTACCTCGTCGGCGTTGCCCATCGCCTTCATGCCGATTTCCATGGTCAGCTTCTGCACCTTGTCGCCCAGGTCGGCCAGCGGGTTGACGAACTCCTGCATGGCTTCGTTGGTGCCCTCTGCTTCCACGAACTCTTGCACGATCTTGCCGAAGGCCTTCATCTTGGCGCCCATGTCGCCCAGGATCTTGCGGCCCAGCAGGTCCAGCGACTGGATCGTGTTGGTGCCTTCGTAGATCATGTTGATGCGGGCGTCGCGCACGTATTGCTCCATGCCCCATTCGGAGATGTAGCCGTGGCCACCGAACACCTGCATGCCTTCGTTGGTCGAGGTGAAGGCGTTGTCGGTCAGGAAGGCCTTGATCACCGGCGTCAGCAGCGCGACCAGGTCGCCGGCCTGCTTGCGCACGGCTTCGTCCGGGTGCGACAGTTCGCGGTCGATCTGCAGCGCGGTCCAGTAGCTGAAGGCGCGACCGCCTTCGGCGTAGGCGCGCTGGGTCAGCAGCATGCGGCGCACGTCGGGGTGCACGATGATCGGGTCGGCGGCCTTTTCCGGCGCCTTCGGGCCGGTCAGCGCGCGCATCTGCAGGCGGTCCTTGGCGTAGGCGACCGAGTTCTGGTACGCCACCTCGGTCAGGCCCAGGCCCTGCGCGCCCACGCCCAGGCGCGCGGCGTTCATCATCACGAACATGGCGTTCAGGCCCTTGTTGGCCTCGCCCACCAGCCAGCCGCGCGCGCCGTCCAGGTTCATCACGCAGGTGGCGTTGCCGTGGATGCCCATCTTGTGCTCGATCGAGCCGCACTGGATGCCGTTGCGCTCGCCCGGGTTGCCGCTGGCATCGGGGATGAACTTGGGCACCACGAACAGCGAGATGCCCTTGGTGCCGCCGGGCGCGTCCGGCAGGCGGGCCAGCACCAGGTGGATGATGTTTTCGGCCAGGTCGTGCTCGCCGGCGGAGATGAAGATCTTGGTGCCGGTGATCAGGTAGGAGCCGTCGGCCTGCGGCTCGGCCCTGGTGCGCAGGATGCCCAGGTCGGTGCCGCAATGCGGCTCGGTCAGGCACATGGTGCCGGTCCAGACGCCGGACACCAGCTTGGGCAGGTAGGCCTGCTGCAACTCCGGCGTGCCGTGCGCATGCAGCGCCTCATAGGCGCCGTGCGACAGGCCCGGGTACATGGTCCACGCCTGGTTGGCCGAGTTCAGCATCTCGTAGACCACGTTGTTGACCACGATCGGCAGGCCCTGGCCACCGAAGGCCGGGTCGCACGCCAGCGCCGGCCAGCCGGCCTCGACGTACTGCTGGTAGGCCTCCTTGAAGCCGGTGGGGGCCTTGACCACGCCGTCGCCGACATAGGTGCAGCCCTCGCGGTCGCCCACCTGGTTGAGCGGGAACACCACGTCCGAGCAGAACTTGCCGGCTTCCTCGATGACCTGGTTGATGGTGTCCGCGTCGATGTCCGCGTGCGGCGGCATCGCCTTGAGTTCGGCTTCGGCGCCGAGCAGTTCATGGAGCACGAACTGCATGTCGCGCAACGGTGCGGTGTACTGGCCCATCAGAGACTCCTTGGAGTTATACGATGCCGCCACGCCGCCCGCCTCGCTTGTCGCGATCCGGTCCGACCCGACGGCCTCAGGTACGGTAAGACTGAATCAGTTTGTTGAGCGCGACCATGGCAAGCTCGGCACTGTCAGGCAGGCGCAGGAAACGGGCGTCATGATGCAAGCCTAGTTCAAGGCTATACATCTCGAACAGCATCAGGCGCGGATCGCAATCCGCGCGCAAATGGCCCTCTTCCTTGGCCTGGTCGATGGCGCGATTCAGCGCTGCCCGCCAGATGGTGACGCTCTTGACCAGCTCGTCACGCACCAGGCTGCCGGTGCGGTCGTCGTACTCCACGGCGCCGCTGATGTAGATACACCCAGTCGTCACTTCCTGGATGCGCTTCTCCATCCAGCGCCGCACCATCGACCACAGCCGGGGCAGTCCGCGCGGCTCCTGCAGCGAGGGGTAGAACACCTCCTGCTCGAACCTGCGGTGATACTCCCGCACCACCTCCACCTGCAGGTCTTCGCGCGAACCGAAGTGCGCGAAGACGCCGCTCTTGCTCATCTGCATCCGTTCCGCGAGCAGGCCGATGGTCAGACCCTCAAGCCCGTCGCGGGACGACAGTTCCAGTGCGGCATCCAGAATTGCCACGCGCGTCATTTCACCCTTGCGCATGGGCGCGGGGGAGGCGGCGGCGGATTCGAGACGGGCTGACTGGTGTCGCATGTTATTTCTCCGTTCTGCAAAGGCCCTGCTGCGGCCTGTGCGTATGACCCTGACGTTGCATTTTGTTTGCGGAAGCTGGCGAATTTGCCGCTGCATACCGCGAATGCACGCAGTCTAAGCCAAAAAAGAACGGTCGTTCAGATTATTCTGGCGCAGCAGTCGACCTTCAAGCTTTTAATTAGACCCGTGTTTCTAAATGGGCCGCAATGCAGCATGCCCGTCACGCAAGGCGACGCAACGGCTCGCAAGCCGTGCGTTGCCGCATGGCAGCAAACGGACAGTGGCAACCGTTTCAGTAGCGCCCCGTGACGCCGGCGATGATCACGCCGAGCCGCAGCAGCATGTACGCGGTCCAGTTCGCCAGCCGGTGCAGCGGCGAGCGCCGTGCATGGGCTTCCGGCATGACGCGCACGCTGCGGTGCGCAATGGCGCTTTCCAGCGCCGTGCGCAGTTCCGCGGCAAAGGCAGCATCATAAACGGCCACGTTGGCTTCGCGCGCCAGCAGCAGGCTGAACGGGTCCATATTGCTCGAACCCACGGTGGCCCACGCTTCGTCGACCACGCCGACCTTGGCGTGCAGGAAGCTCTCTGCGTACTCGTAGATCTCCACGCCGGCTTCCAGCAGGGAGGCATAGAGCGCGTGCGTGGCGTAGTGCTGCAGCCGGTATTCGACCATGCCCTGCAGCAGCAGCCGCACGCGCACGCCGCGCGCGCGGCAGGCCAGCAGCGCGCGGCGCATCTTGTGGCCGGGCAGGAAGTAGGCGTTGGCCAGGATCACATCATGGCGCGCGGCGCCGAGCGCGCGCAGGTATTCGCGCTCGATGGTGCGGCGGTTGCGTAGGTTGTCGCGCAGCAGCAGCGCGGCCCGCACGCCGCCGGTGGGCTCGGCACGGGGTGGCAGGTCGGTCAGCAGCGGGTAGTCGGCCACCGCTGCGGCGCGGCCGCTGCCGTACGTGTCGCGCAGCGCCAGGCGCCACCAGAGCCGTTCGGCGGTCAGCGCGATGCGGTCCACCAGCGGGCCGCTGACCTGCACCGCGAAGTCGTAGCGCGGTCCCAGGTTGGTGCCTTCGAACGGGCCGTGGTTGAGGTCGTCGATGATGTTGATGCCTCCGACGAAGGCCACCTGCCCGTCGATCACCGCCAGCTTGCGGTGCAGCCGGCGCAGGTGGCGCCGGGCCAGCCGGAAGCCGTGCAGCTTGCGGTAGACGCGCAGCTGTACGCCGCCCCCGCTCAGGCGCTCGGCCATGGCGGCGGGCATGTCGCCGGCGCCGAAGCCGTCGACGGTGACGCGAACCGAGACGCCGCGCGCGGCGGCACGTACCAGCGCTTCGCTGACGGCGCGGCCAATGTCGTCGTCGGCATAGATGTAGGTTTCCAGCACTACCTGGAAAGCGGCCTGGTCGATCGCTTCGATCAGCGCGGGAAAGAAGTCCTGGCCGCCGTGCAGCAGGCGCACGGTGTTGCCGCTGGTCGGCTTGCCGCGGCGCCATGTCCAGCGCAGCATGCGATGGCGTTGCCCGTCGGCAGTGTTTTCGGCAGTGCCAGCGGCGGTCACATGCGGCCGCTCGGAGTGGGATATCCGTGACATGCCGAGATTATCGGACAGAATGCTGTCCGGAAGGCGCCCCGTGCACATGTGGGCGGATCTCTGCTATCGTCGTTGCCATCATCGACGCGCCCCCCACGGATCCTGATCGTGAAGGTATTCGGCATCACCGGCTCGTCCGGCAGCGGCAAGACCACGCTGCTCGACCAGCTGATCCCCCGCTTTGTCGCCGCCGGCGTGCGCGTGGCCGGCGTCAAGCACACCCACCACGGCTTCGATCCCGACACGCCGGGCAAGGACTCCTGGCGCATGCGCGAGGCCGGCTGCGCCAACGTGGTGCTGGTCGGCGCGCGCCACCTGACGTTGATGCGACACTATCCCGAGGCAGTGCCTTCGCCGGAGCTGGACGACGCGCTGGCGGTGCTGCCGGCCGACATCGACCTGGTGCTGGTGGAGGGCTACAAGCGCAGCGATTTTCCAAAGCTGGAGGTGTTCCGGCCCGGGCTGGGGCGTGCGCCGCTGTGGGACGAAGTACCGGGGGTGGTGGCGGTGGCTAGTGAAGATGTCGCGGGCACCGCGGCGATGACGTCGTTGCCGGTGCTGGATTTGAACGATCCGGATGCGGTGTTCGCCTTTATCCGCGACTATTCGAGCCGCTAGCTGTTCCCCGACGCGGCCTGCGCGACTGCCTCAGGCAGCCTTGTCCCGCTGCTCGGCCGCCGCTTCCACAGCCTCCTTGTGCGCACGACCCAGTTCCGCCACCAGCGGCACATGGTCCGACCGCTGCGCCCAGTCCCGCCCGGTCAGCGCGTGCGCGCGCTCGATCTCGAAGCCGCGCACGTAGATCCGGTCCAGCTGCCACCACGGCATATGGCTCGGGAACGTATGCAGCCGCGCGCCGCGCGCGTGCGACGCCTCCACCGCATGCAGCGTATTGCAGATCTGCGCATCGAGCCGGTGGTTCCAGTCGTTGAAGTCGCCGGCGATCACCAGCGGCACCCCCTCGGGCACCACGTTGCGCACGCGCTCGACCAGCGCCTCGGCCTGGCGGGCGCGGCTGCGGGCGAACAGGCCGAAATGCACGCAGATCAGGTGGGTCTCGATGCCGTTGATGTCCGCCACCGCATGCAGCAGTCCGCGCTGTTCGAAGCGGTGGTCGGAAATGTCGAGGTTTTCGGACATCAGGATCGGATGGCGCGACAGGATCGCGTTGCCGTGATGGCCGTAGTCATAGACCGCGTTGCGCCCGTAGACCGAATGCGGATACGCATCGGTCGCCAGGTAGTTGAGCTGGGTATGGTCGGGATCGAACAGCGCCGCCGCCACCAGGCGGTCGTTGCGGTCCTGCACTTCCTGCAGGAAGACGATGTCCGCATCCATCGCATGCAGGCCGGCCCGCACGTTCTGGATGCGCGGGCGCCGCGACAGGCCGGTCACCCCCTTGTGGATGTTGTAGGTGACCACGCGCAGTTTCATGGCTGCGCTCCGCATAGCGCCTGCTGCCCGGCGGCACCGGCCGCGCGCCAGGCCAGCTGGCGGATGGCTTCGGCATTGCTGCTGGAGAAGCATTGGGCGGCGGCCTGCTCCCACGGCAGCCACTTGTATTGCAGGTGCTCGCGTGGCGCCAGCGTCACCGGCAACGCTTCATGCACGCGCAGGCCGAACCAGTGCTCGGTATTGCGCGTGACGCCTTCGGCGTAGCGGTGCCGCCACTGCGGGTAGATCTCGTACTGGATCGAATGGCCCCAGTCGGCCAGCAGGTGCTCGCCGGTAATGATGCCGGTTTCCTCCGCCACCTCGCGTGCGGCGGTCAATGCCAGGGGTTCGTCCAGGGTATCGAGGCTGCCGGTCACGGACTGCCAGAACCCCGGGCGATCGGCGCGTTCCAGCAGCAAGACTTGAAGATCTGGCGTGTAGATCACGACCAGCACGGATTCCGGAATCTTGTAGGGCATGGGACTGGGCGAAAGGACAAACCCAAGGATAGCGCAGCCGCGCGCGCTTGCCACGCGAAAGCGCGGTCCCCGGGACCGATGGCCCTGTCTCAGGCAGCGTTGCGCGCGGAGGCGTGGGGCGCCAGGTACGGCTCGGTGCCCTGCCCGGTGCCTTGATGCTGCCAGGTATCGAACACCTGCGGCGAGTCGCCATGGCCCCAGGCGGCACGCAGCTGGTCCATCAGCGGCGCCAGCGACTCGCGGTAGCGCCGCGAGGCAGAGTGGGCGCGCTCGGCCAGCACGTCGGCGCTCAGCCGCGCCTGGGCCTGCAGGTGTACGCGCTCCTGTGCGATGTCCTTCTCACGCTGGCCAAGGGCGTTGTACTTCTGGATCAGGAAGCGCTGGTAGTCGCCGCCATCGACGCCCTGGGCAGCCTGCGCATTGACCTGCTCGAAGCGCAGCACGATGCTGCCGGTTTCCTGCTCGATATGGGCGGCCTCGGCGTCAAGCGCCTGCAGCGCTTCCTGGTGGCGCTGGGCATCGCGGCGCAGCGCCTGCACCTGCGCGGCCTCGTCCTCGAACACGCGCTGGGCCGCCAGGTAGGCCTGCACCGACGGCTGCGGCGCCACCACCAGCAGCGGGTCAGCGCCGCCGGCACGCTGGCCGTCGAGCAGCGCGTCGTCCGCCAGGCGCAGGTTGCCCAGCTCATCGAGCCAGCGCCCGCGTGTCATGACCGCGCCGACGGTGTCCAGCGCCAGCCGGCGCAGCGCTTCGGCACGCTGCATCTCGACCGGTTCGGCCAGCGGCTGCGGCGACGCCGCCTGCACGGCATGAGCGATATCCGGCACGCAGGCGGCCACCGTGGTAGCCACCGATTCGGACATGGCCACCGCCGCGCGGCGCTGGGCGCGGCGCAGCTCGAAGCGGGCCAGCAGCATCATTACCAGCCCGGCCACCAGCCAGGTCACGATGGTTTCCTGGTGAGCCAGCAGGAACTGGCGGATCAGTTCGGTATCCAGGTTCATGTTCACGAATTTCCTCCCGAGCGCCGGGAACCTTCATCGCGGAGGCCCCTCGGCAAATTACGTGTCAAAGAAAGGAGACACGGCCGTCGCGGGCTTCGTTCCTAGCGGTAACAAATCGAAACCAAAGCGCTGCAGGCGGCACCGCGGGCGCGGTATTGCGCAGAAAGCAAAAAAGCCGCGCATCGGCGCGGCTTTCTTTACCCGGGAGGCACAGCAACTCAGGCGTTCGGCTTCGGTTCCGCAGCGCGCAGGCGGATGTGCAGCTCGCGCAGCTGCTTCTCGTCGACCGAGCTCGGGGCCTGGGTCAGCAGGTCCTGGGCGCGCTGGGTCTTGGGGAAGGCGATCACGTCGCGGATCGAGTCGGCGCCGGCCATCATGGTCACGATACGGTCCAGGCCGAAGGCCAGGCCGCCGTGCGGGGGCGCGCCGTACTGCAGCGCGTCCAGCAGGTAGCCGAACTTGGCGCGGGCTTCCTCGTCGTTGATGTTGAGCGCGCGGAACACCTTGCTCTGGATGTCCGAGCGGAAGATACGGACCGAGCCGCCGCCCATTTCCCAGCCGTTCAGCACCATGTCGTAGGCCTTGGCCAGGCACTTGCCCGGGTCGGTCTCCAGGTATTCCAGGTGCTCGTCCTTGGGGCTGGTGAACGGGTGGTGCATGGCGACCCAGCGGGCGTCTTCCTCGTCGTACTCGAACATCGGGAAGTCCACCACCCACAGCGGCTTCCAGGCGTCCTCGAACAGGTCATTGGCCTTGCCGAAGTCGGAGTGGCCGATCTTCAGGCGCAGCGCGCCGATCGAGTCGTTGACCACCTTGGCCTTGTCGGCGCCGAAGAAGATGATGTCGCCGTCCTGGGCGCCGGTGCGCTTCAGGATCTCGGCAATGGCAGCGTCGTGCAGGTTCTTGACGATCGGCGACTGCAGGCCGTCGCGGCCCTTGGCCACTTCGTTGACCTTGATCCAGGCCAGGCCCTTGGCGCCGTAGATGCCGACAAACTGGGTGTAGGCGTCGATCTCGCCACGCGAGATGGCGCCGCCGCCCGGCACGCGCAGGCCGACCACGCGGCCGTTGTCGCTGTTGGCCGGGCCCGAGAACACCTTGAAATCGACGTCCTTCATCACTTCCGTCAGCTCGGTGAATTCCAGCTTGACGCGCAGGTCAGGCTTGTCCGAGCCGAAGCGGGCCATGGCTTCGCGGAACTCCATCACCGGGAACTTGGCGTCCAGGTCGACATCGATGGCGTTCTTGAACACCGTGCGCATCATGTCCTCGAACAGGTCGCGGATCTCCTGCTCGGTCAGGAACGAGGTCTCGCAGTCGATCTGCGTAAATTCAGGCTGGCGATCCGCGCGCAGGTCTTCGTCGCGGAAGCACTTGGTGATCTGGTAGTAGCGGTCGAAGCCCGAGACCATCAGCATCTGCTTGAAGATCTGCGGCGACTGCGGCAGCGCGAAGAAGTGGCCCGGGTTCACGCGCGACGGCACCAGGTAGTCGCGCGCGCCTTCGGGCGTGCTCTTGCCCAGCATCGGGGTCTCGATGTCGATGAAGCCCTGGGCGTCCAGGAACTTGCGCACTTCCATCGCCACCTTGTAGCGCAGGCGCAGGTTGTACTGCATCTGCGGGCGGCGCAGGTCCAGCACGCGGTGCGTCAGGCGGGTGGTTTCCGACAGGTTGTCGTCGTCGAGCTGGAACGGGGGCGTGACCGACGGGTTCAGCACGGTCAGCTCGTGGCACAGCACTTCGATCTTGCCCGAGGTCAGGTTGGCGTTCTCGGTGCCGGCCGGGCGCGGACGCACCTTGCCGGTGACGCGAATGCAGAACTCGTTGCGGATCTCTTCCGCGGCCTTGAACATCTCGGGGCGGTCCGGGTCACACACCACCTGCACCAGGCCTTCGCGGTCGCGCAGGTCGATGAAGATCACGCCGCCATGGTCGCGGCGGCGCTGGACCCAGCCGGTCAGGGCCACTTCCTGGCCCGAGAATTGTTCGGTCACCAGACCGCAGTAGTGAGTACGCATGGAGGACATAAGGAGAGATTCCCGGTAAAACGCTGCCGCCCGAAGCAGATCGGGCGGCTCGTATCTGTTTGAATGCTTAAGGATCGGTCGTCTCGACCGCTTCCCCGCTGCTGGCGCGGCTGGCCGGCGGCCGCTGCTGCGGCGGCGCGCTATCGCTCTTGCGGGGCAGCTCGGCCGGCGCCACCACGCCCATCGAGACGATGTACTTGAGCGCGGCATCGACGGTCATGTCGAGTTCGATGGTGTCGGCCTTGGGCATCATCAGGAAGAAGCCCGAAGTCGGATTCGGCGTGGTCGGCACGTAGACGCTGACGTACTCGCCCTGCAGGTGGTTCTGCACGTCGCCGCCGGGGCGGCCGGTCAGGAAGGCGATGGTCCACGAGCCCTCGCGCGGATACTGCACCAGCAGCGCCTTGCGGAAAGCATTGCCCGACGACGACAGCAGCGTGTCCGACACCTGCTTGACGCTGGTGTAGATCGGGCCGACCACGGGGATATGGCCCAGCAGCGCTTCCCACCAGCGCACCAGGCGCTGACCGATGAAGTTATGCGCCAGCAGGCCGACCAGCAGGATGAACAGCAGCGTCAGGATGGCGCCGAGGCCGGTGACGCGCTTGCCGAACATGAGCCGGTCCGGGCGCCAGGCCTCGGGCAGCAGTGCCAGGCTCTGGTCCATCGTGCCGATGATCAGGCTGAGCACCCACAGCGTGATGCCCAGCGGCACCAGCACCAGCAGACCGGTTAGGAACCAGGTCTTGAGGGCGGAAGTCTTCTTGGCGACCACGTGGCGATCCGGATCAGTGGCAGGCGCAGGCGCTGCCGCAACCGCCGGCGGCAGGCGCGGCGGCGGCGGTGGTGCTGGCCGAAGACGATTCGGCGGCGGCCGGGGCGCTGGCCGCTGCCGCGCCGGCAGCCGCACCGCCCGCGGCCGGCGCGCTGGTGCCGCCGCTGCCGCCGCGGAAGTCGGTCACGTACCAGCCCGAGCCCTTGAGCTGGAAGCCGGCCGCGGTCAGCTGCTTCTTGAACGAACCGGCGGCGCCGCACGACGGGCAGTCCGTCAGCGGGGCGTCGCTCATTTTTTGCAGCACATCGCGCCCGTGGCCGCAGGCGTCGCAACGGTAGGCATAGATCGGCATGGTGTCTTTTGGCGAGAAAACTACGGAAATCGGTACAAAGGCGGGCATCGCCGCCGGTGCCGGAGAGCGCGGAAACCCGCGCGCGCCGCCCCGCATGGCGATGCAAAGCCTTGAATTATAAACCGTTCTGTGGCTGGCTGATGACCGGAAATGGAGGGCTATCGGGGCCCTGCCTTGGGAGTGGCGAGGCGCCGGGTCAGGCGATATGCACTTCCTTGACCGGCGCGTGATCCGCGATCCACTGCGGCAGCAGCGAGCCGACCACCATGCCGCTGATCGAGAACATCAGGCCTACCATTTGCGGCGGGACCACCGCATCGGCGAAGGCGACCTCGCAGGTGAGCCACGAGGTCAGGCCCAGCAGGATCGCGGCCAGGCCGCCCTGGCGGGTGGCGTGCTTCCAGAACATGCCGAAGGCCAGCGGCACGAAGGACGACACCAGCGTGACCTTGTAGGCATTTTCGACCATATGGAAGATCGACAGGTGCGAGTTCAGCGCGAACAGCGTCACCAGCGTGGTGAACACCAGCACCACGCTCTGCATCACGCGCAGGAACTGCTTGTCGTCGAGATGGCGAAAGTACGGGCGCAGGATGTTCTCGGCAAAGGTCACCGACGGCGCCAGCAGCGTCGCCGAGGCGCAGCTCTTGATCGCCGACAGCAGCGCGCCGAAGAACATCACCTGGGCGAACATCGGGGCATGCTGCAGGATCAGCTGCGGCAGGATCAGCTGCGAATCGGTGTCGATGTACTTGGCCACCATGCCCGGATCGATCAGCGTGGCCGAATACGCCAGGAACATCGGGATAAAGGCGAAGCAGAAATACAGCACGCCGCCCAGCACCGAGGCGCGCCCGGCGATCTGCTCGGTGCGCGACGAAGTCACCCGCTGGAACACGTCCTGCTGCGGGATCGAGCCCAGCATCATGGTGAACAGCGCCGCGGCAAAGCCGATGATCTGCACGAAATCCAGCGCCGGCAGGAACTCGAACTTGCCCGCCGCGGCCGCGTGCGACACCACCGCCGTGACGCCGCCGGCCTGGCCGCTGACTTCGTAGCCGATATACACCATGCCGATCACGATGATGATCATCTGGATGAAGTCGGTGATCGCCACCGACCACATGCCGCCGAACAGCGTATAGACCAGCACGCTGGCAGCGCCGATCATCATGCCGGCCTCCTGCGACAGCGCGCCGTCCGAGACCGTATAGAACACCAGCCCCAGCGCCTTGATCTGCGCCGCGACCCAGCCCAGGTACGAGACCACGATGCACAGCGTGGTCAGCACCTCGGCCAGCCGGCCGTAGCGGTTGTGGTAGTAGTCGCCGATGGTCAGCAGGTTCATCCGGTACAGCGGCCGGGCGAAGAACAGGCCCACCAGGATCAGGCACAGCGACGAGCCGAACGGGTCAGACACCACCCCCGACAGCCCCTCCTTAAGGAACACGGCCGGGATGCCCAGCACGGTCTCGGAGCCGAACCAGGTGGCGAAGACGGTGGCGGTGACGATGTGGAACGGCAGGCTGCGCCCGGCGACGGCGAAATCGGTGGTGTTGCGTACGCGCAGCGCCGCCCACAGGCCGATGCCGACCGAGATTACCCAGTAGATGATGACGAACCAGATCAGCATGCCGCTGCCTATGCAGAAAGTGCCCTTGTGGCGAAAAACCGAATGCCGGGGCGGCTTGCGTGATACGTCAGGTGCGCCTGCCCGGAGTCCAATTCATCGGTCGGGGCCGCGTGAGGAGCTTCTTGGCGAGTTCCCGGAGCGGGAGCGCGCGGCAGGGCCTGCGGTCGTAGCCGAATCAAAACGCGGATTATAGCGACGCAGACCGGCACGGGACAAAAAAATTCCCGGGTGGGGCAAATGCGCCACGCGGGTGCATCCGGAGCGCCACAACGGCTGGGAGCGAACGCTCAGCCGCCCAGCCGCCGCCACACCTGCCAGCGCTCCTGCCCCTGGAACACGGGCAGCGGCGCGGCCGAGGGCCGGTCTTCCAGGCGCTCGAAAGCGGTTCCCAGCAGAGCCGCCAGCTCGGCCTCGGGCATCGCGAAGGGCGGTCCGCCGCGGTTCTCGCCCACGTAGAAGTAGCCAGCCAGCAAGCCGCCCGGCGGCAGCAACTCGGCCACGCGGACGGCATAGGCGCCCCGCATCGCCGGCGGCAGCGCGCACAGGAAGGCACGCTCGTAGACCAGCTGGCATGGCGGCTGGGGCGTGAAGGCGAAGAAATCGGCCTGCTGCACCACCGCCCCGGCCGGACCCAGCGCGCGTTTGGCCGAGACCACCGCCTGCGCCGAAAAATCGATTGCCGTCACCGGCCAGCCCTGCTCGAACAGCCACGCTGCCTCCCAGCCGTTGCCGCAGCCCGGCACCAGCGTCGGGCACGGCGCGCGGCCGGCGATGAACTGGCGGAACTCCTCCGGCACGCCGCCTGCGTCCCAGGGCGTGAAGTGCTGCGCGAAGCGCTCGTCCCAGAATGACGGGTCGGCGGCGTTGCGCGTGCTGAACGCCGGGGCGGGCTTGGGCACGTCGGCCATGGGGACTGTCTCCTCGTTTGCCTGCTTACTCTTACTTATATAGCGGGTCGCTTGTCAGTAGCCGCCCCACGCCAGCACGTGCGTCAGCACGATGCCGGCGACAAAGCCGCCGACCAGCAGCAGCGCCGTGCCCAGCAGCCGGTTGGTGCGGCGCTGCTCGGCCACCAGCTGCGCCAGCAGCTTGTCCTGCTCGCCGTTGCCGGCCAGCGCGCGCCGCTCCAGGAACTGGTGCGCCAGCCGCGGGAAGTCCGGCAGCATCTTGGCCCACTGCGGGGCTTCCACCTTGACCCGCTCCCAGGCGCCCTTCCAGCCTACCTGCTCGTACATCCAGCGCTCCAGGAACGGCTTGGCGGTCTTCCACAGGTCCAGGTCCGGATCGAGCTGGCGGCCCAGTCCTTCGATATTGAGCAGCGTCTTCTGCAGCAGCACCAGCTGCGGCTGGATCTCGACATTGAAGCGGCGCGAGGTCTGGAACAGGCGCATCAGCACCATGCCCAGCGAGATTTCCTTCAGCGGCTTGTCGAAGTACGGCTCGCAGCAGGCGCGCACCGCGCTTTCCAGCTCTTCCACGCGGGTCTCGGGCGGGACCCAGCCGGATTCCACGTGCAGCAGCGCCACGCGGTGGTAGTCGCGGCGGAAAAAGGCGATGAAGTTCTGCGCCAGGTAGTTCTTGTCGAACTCAGACAGCGCGCCGACGATGCCGAAGTCCAGCGCGATGTAGCGGCCGAAGGACTCCGGCTGCACCGACACCAGGATGTTGCCCGGGTGCATGTCGGCATGGAAGAAGCCGTCGCGGAACACCTGGGTGAAGAAGATCTCGACGCCCTCCTCGGCCAGCTGGTGCATGTCGACGCCGGCCGCCTTGAGCGATTCGGTGCGCGAGATCGGGATGCCATGCATGCGCTCCATCACGAACACCGAGCTGCTGCACCAGTCCCAGAACACCTCGGGCACCAGCAGCAGGTTGGTGTCGGCAAAGTTGCGGCGCAGCTGGCTGGCGTTGGCCGCCTCGATCATCAGGTCGAGTTCGTCGTGCAGGTATTTGTCGAACTCGGCCACCACCTCGCGCGGCTTCAGGCGCTTGCCGTCGGCCCAGAAGCGCTCCAGCCAGGTGGCCATGTCGCGCATCAGCGCCAGGTCGCTGTCGATCACCGGCAGCATGCCCGGGCGCAGCACCTTCACCGCGACCTCGCGGCCGTGGTTGGGGCCGCCCTTGAGCGTGGCGAAGTGGACTTGCGCGATCGACGCGCTGGCCACCGGCTGGTGCTCGAAGGTGTCGAACAGCTGGGCGATCGGCCGACCCAGCGAGCGCTCGATGATCCTGACCGCCACCGCCGAGTCGAACGGCGGCACCTGGTCCTGCAGCTTGGCCAGCTCGTCGGCAATATCGGGCGGCATCAGGTCGCGGCGCGTCGACAGGACCTGGCCGAACTTGACGAAGATCGGCCCCAGCGCCGTCAGCGCGCGCCGCAGGCGCTCGCCACGCGGCATGTCGAGCTTGCGGCCGATGGTGATGACGCGCACCAGGAAACGGATCTTGCGGTTGCTGAAGCCGGACAGCACCAGCTCGTCCAGGCCGTAGTAAAGGATGACGAAGAGGATCTTGCCAAGGCGCAGGAGGCGGGTCATTCGGGAGTCTTCTCGGGGCCGGGGCGGGCAGTCAGGTTAGCGGTTGGCATGGGGTGGATGCGGCCGGGGCCGGACTCAGCGGTGCGGCGACGGCAGCTGGCCGGGTGCGGCGGGAGTGGCGGAGGCGCGCTCCAGTTTTTCCAGCCGCTTCTCCAGCCGGGCCAGGCTGTCGCGCAGCTGGCCCACGTCGGCGCCGAAGGCATCCAGCGCGGCGTGGCGCACCAGCGTCGGCTGTTCGTCCAGCAGGTAATCGGTAACGTTGTCGACCAGCGCACGGCCGATGCGCGTGGCCTGTTCGTGGACCTGGCGCGCGCCGCCGACCACGCGCTGCGCCACGCTGTCGCTGAGCGGCCCGCCCAGGATGCCGCGCAGCGCGAGGGACAGGTCTTCCTCGGCATCCCAGCGCAGGTTGCGCGCCAGCGCCGACACGGTATTGGCCAGTTCGGCATCGCCTTCGATGCGCACATGGCGCATGGCCGCGGCCTGGCCGCCCTCGGCGACATCGGCGGCAACCAGCGGCCACTGCTGCACCGGCACGCGCAGCGTCACCGCGGGGGCCTCGGCTTCCGGCGCCAGCTCGGTGCCACCGTGCTCGGTCACCTTCAGCGACAGCACGAAGGCGGCTGCATCGAAGCGGATCACGCGCCCGGCAAACGGCGCGAGCTGGTTGCGGGCCCACGGCTCCTGCTCGAGCAGGTGGTTCAGTGCCGAGACTGCTGGAGTGGCCAGGGCGGAAGGCAGAGTGTTCATGGCAGCGCGGGTTGGCTGGCTGGAAGACATGCGGGCATCCGGCGAGGTTGCACGCCAGGCGCCCAAATACAAAAAGGCCCACGCTTTCACGTGGGCCTCCATTCTAAGCTACTCCCCCGGGCGCATCACTCGCCACGGAGGCGCGGCATCACGACTCCTGCTGGATGCCGGCCAGCAGCCAGCCGCCGGTGCCGGTCGCCGGCTTGGCCAGGTTCCAGACCTCGGCGAACGGCTGCGCCGCCTCGCCCGCCTTCTCGCGGATCATGCCGGAGAAGCGCACGCTGGCGATATGCTGCGACGGCGTCGACTCGATGCCGAGCAGCTGGCCTTCCAGCGTGACCACGTCGGTCTTGTTGACCTCGGCGCCGCGCTCGGACAGGTCCATCTTGATCTCGGCGAACATTTCCGGCGTGGTGAATTCGCGGATGTCGTCGAGATTGCCGGCGTCCCAGGCCGCCTGCAGGCGCACGAAGTGGACCTTGGCGTTGCGCAGGAAGTTGTCGGTATCGAAGTCGGCCGGCACGCCCCACGGCTGCGGGGCCACGGCATCAGCCGCCACCGGCGCGGCCGCCGCGCCCGGCATCACCGGGTTGCTGGCCGGCGTGTTCAGCGGCTGGCGCAGCATCGGCTCGGCGCTGCGGCCCAAACCGCCGGCATTGCCGGCACCCGCCGCACCTGCATAAGCCGGCTGCTGGCTGCGCTGGCTGCCACCGCGAAACTTGCGGATCAGCCAGATCACCGCGAAGGCGACGATCGCGATCAGGATCAGGTTGGACAGGAAGCTCAGTGCCGCGCCGCCCAGGCCGAAGTGCGACAGCAGCCAGCCGATACCCAGGCCGGCGGCAATGCCGCCGAGGATGCCGCCCCAGTTACGCTTGGGCGCCGCGGCCGCTGCCGCGCCGGCCGCCCCGGCCGTGGCCGGTGCTGCCTGCTGTGCAGGTTGCTGCGCTTGCTGCGTGGGCGAGGTGGGTTGCGTCTGCTGACGTTGCGTCACCGATTCAGACTGCTTGCCAATGCTGCGCGAGCCGCCCATGCGCTTGGCCTCGGCGTCGAACGCCATCCCGACGGCTAGCGCCGTGACCAGCGACCCCACCAGGAATTTTCCACGAATTGACGACATATGCTGTTATCCCCTGTCAGATTCACCCATTTTAGGGCGAGCATGGCGATTTCAAGTGTTCTTAATACTTCCGCCCGACGTGGAGCGCCACCACTCCGGCCGTCAGATTGAAGTATTCGACATTCTCCAGGCCCGCATGTTCCATTAAGCGTACAAGTGAAACCTGGTCTGGATGCATTCTGATCGATTCCGCGAGATAGCGATAGCTGGGAGCATCCCCTGCCACGCGCTCGCCCAGCCAGGGCAGTACCTTGAAAGAATAGACGTCGTACGCCTTTTCCAGGGGTTTCCACACCTTGGAGAACTCCAGCACCATGACCTTGCCGCCGGGCTTGACCACGCGGCGCATCTCGGCCAGCGCGGCCTCCTTGTGCGTCATGTTGCGCAGGCCGAAGGCCACCGTGACGAGGTCGAAGTAGTTGTCGGGGAACGGGATCTTCTCGGCGTCGCACAGCGCCACCGGCGTGACGATGCCCTTGTTCAGCAGCCGGTCGCGGCCGACGCGCAGCATCGACTCGTTGATGTCGGTCAGCCAGACCTGGCCGGTCGGGCCGGCCTGCCTGGCGAACGCCTTGGCCAGGTCGCCGGTGCCGCCGGCGATGTCCAGGACCTTGTGGCCGGGGCGCACATTGGCCTGGGCGATGGTGAACATCTTCCAAAGCCGGTGCATGCCGCCCGACATCAGGTCGTTCATCACGTCATACTTGCTCGCCACCGAATGGAACACGCCGGCGACCTTGCCGGCCTTTTCCGTTTCGTCGACTTTCTCAAACCCGAAGTGGGTTTCACTCATTTCTCAGACTCCAGGGTGGTCGGGGGCGGCTCAATGGTGGTGGCCGCAACCGTGGCCGCCGGCAGCGCCGGCACCAGGCATGGGGGTATCGCGATCGACGCCGGCGGTTTCCAGGCGCTTCAGGTAGTCCTGCCACAGCGCGTCCTGCTGGTCGCCCAGCCGGTACAGCAGTTCCCACGAATAGATGCCGGTGTCGTGGCCGTCGGTGAAGCGGATCAGGATGGCGTAGTTGCCCACCGGCTCGACGGCATTGACGCCGACGTCGCGCTTGCCGGTCTGCAGGATTTCCTGCCCGGGACCATGGCCCTGCACTTCGGCCGATGGCGAATACACGCGCAGCAGTTCGAACGGCAGCCGGAAGCTGCGGCCGTTGTCGAAGCCGACTTCCAGCACGCGCGATTGCGTGTGGACGGTCAGTGCGGTGGGATGGGGGGTGTCTTTGTCCAGGCCAGCCATGATGATCGCGGCCCGGTTCACGGGCGCTCTGTAGGGGGGGAATCCGGCGCGGCGGCATGAGCGAGCGGCGCCCCAGGCGCCGCCTCGCGCCGCATCACGCTTCGCTTACAACCCGATAGCTTACCCCAGGCTCGCCGGCTTGCGCAGCCCGCGCCGCCTCCTCGTCCTGCGGCACATAGCGCAGGCGCCGGCCATGGAAGGCCGCGACCGTGCTGCGGTGCGCAATGCTGACGATGGCGGCATCCGGCAACGACTCCACCATCAGCCGGTACATCACGCCTTCGGTATCTTCATCGAGCGCGCTGGTGGCTTCGTCCAGGAACAGGTAGTCGGGCTTCTGCAGCAGCGCGCGCGCGAACGCCAGCCGCTGCTGCTCGCCCGGCGACAGCCGCAGCGACCAGTTGTCGAACACGTCGAGCTGGTCGGCCAGCGCCGCCAGCCGCGCCTGGCGCAGCGCCGCCTGCAGGGCTTCCGAGCTGTGCTCGGTACCGGCATCCGGGTAGGCCAGCGCATCGGCAAGGGTGCCGATCGGCAGGTAGCTGCGCTGCGGCAGGAACAGCATGCGCTTGCCCTCGGGCATGGTCACGGTGCCGCTGCCATAGGGCCAGATGCCGGCGAGCGCGCGGAACAGCACGCTCTTGCCGCAGCCGGACGGGCCGCTGACCAGCCAGCGCTCGCCCGGCGCGACCGACAGCGAGAACGGCGCCACCAGCGGACGCTGGCCGACGGCGCTGCCGCGCGCGGCGCGCACCGGCAGCGCCAGCGCGAGGCCGTCGATCACGATGCCCTCCTGCGGCTTGCCGGCATGCTCGACCTCGATGTCACGCGTGCCGCCGGGGGCCATGTCCTGGCGCTCGGCCACGCGGATCGCTTCCTGGAAATCGATCAGGCGGTTGGCTGCGGCCTTCCAGCCCACCAGCGTGGCATAGCTGTCGACGAACCACGACAGCGCCCCCTGCACCTGCCCGAACGCGGAACTGGTCTGCATCAGTCCGCCCAGCGTCATCTTGCCGGCGAAGTAGCGCGGCGCCGCCACCAGGATCGGGAAGATGATGGCGAACTGCGCATAGCCGGAACTGACAAAGGTCAGCCGCCGCGTATAGCGCATCAGCTGGTTCCAGTTGGCGCGGATGCGGTCGAAGCGCGCACGCAGGCCGGCCTGCTCGGTCGGCTCGCCGCGGTACAGCGCCACCGGCTCGCTGTTCTCGCGCAGGCGCACCAGCGTGAAACGGAAATCCGCTTCGTACTGTTCCTGCTGGAAGTTCAGCCCGATCAGCGGGCGCCCTACCAGATGCGCCACCAGCGAGCCGATCACCGCATAGCCGGCCGCGAACCACACCATGTAGCCGGGGATGGTCCATTCCCTGCCGCCCAGCGCAAAGCTGATCGGCCCCGACACCGCCCACAGGATGCCGACGAAGGACAGCAGCGTCACCACCGAGTTGAGCAGCCCCAGCGACAGCGACAGCGCGCCGTCGGTGAACAGGCGCAGGTCGTCGGCAATCCGCTGGTCGGGGTTGTCGGTGGCGCGGGTCTGTTCGATGCGGTAGTAGGCCTGGTGCCCGAGCCAGTGGCCCATGAAGCGGCCGGTCATCCAGGTACGCCAGCGCATCTGCAGCATCATGGTGTAGTACTGGCGCGAGATCGCCGCCACGATGAAGAACGCCGCGATCCACGAGAAGCGCAGCAGCAGCACCTTGAACGAGGCGTAGTCGCGCTGCTCCAGCGCGTTGTAGAACACGCGGTTCCATTCGTTGAGCAGCACGTTGATATAGACGATGCCCAGGTTGAGCACGACCACCAGCGCGAGCAGGCCGAGGCCGGCGACGCGGTCGTCGGATTTCCAGTAGGGCTTGATCAGCGCCCAGGTCGCGGCCATGCGCAGCCGGCTCTGGATCTTGAGGGCCTTGGCCGGGACGGCCGGGCCCGGTACGGTGACGGAAGTGGGGGTCGAGGACATAGCGGCAGCTTTCTGGCCCGCCAGCGGGTTGCATGGCCGGGCATGTTGTTCTCGTGCCGCGGCGCGCGGGCGCGACCGCGGCGGCAACAGCATTCAGACGGTTGCTGGCCGGCGCGGGTTCCGCGCCCGCCTTCAGGCGTCGTCGGCTTCGATCAGCGAAAGTGCCGTACGCAGCGCCGGCAGCCGGCTGGCCAGCTCCTGCACGCGCACGCTGTCCGCCGCGCGCTGCGGCGCCGCCCAGATCGCCTCGGGGAAATGCGTGTCCCAGCGGTAGCGCGGGACGATGTGCCAGTGCAGGTGCGGCACCATATTGCCGAACGCCGCCAGGTTGACCTTGTCGGGCGCCATCACCTCGCGCACCACCCGCTCCACGCGCGCCACCAGCCGCATCAGCCAGGCCTGGTCGGCCTCGTCCAGGTCGGTCAGCTCGGCCACGTGGTCGTTCCAGACGATGCGGCAGAATCCGGGAAAGCGGTCATGCTCGACCAGGATCAGGCGGGCGCGGTCGCCCATCCAGACCAGTTCGCCGCCGTCGGTTTCGCAGAGGGGGCAGTTGGGGCTCTTGATCATGCGGCGCATTACCTTTCGTGCTGCGTGTTTTCTCCCCTCTCCCGCTCGCGGGAGAGGGGAGAAAACCGGTGGCAAAGTCAACGTCGTCAGGCCTTACACCAGCACCCGCTCAATCCCACCCGCATTGGCCTTGGCCACGTACTCAGGCATCCAGTTCTCGCCCAGCAGGTGCTTGGCCATCTCGATCACGATGTAATCCGCCTGCACCGACGCATCTTCCTTGTAGCGCGACAGGCCCTGCAGGCACGACGGGCAGCTGGTCAGGATCTTGACGTCGCCGGTAAAGCCGTCGGCACGCAGCTTGTCGGCGCCCTTGGTCATTTCCTCTTCCTTGCGGAAGCGGACCTGCGTCGAAATGTCAGGACGCGTCACCGCCAGCGTGCCCGACTCGCCGCAGCAGCGCTCGTTCTTCTCGATCTTGCCCAGCCCCGCGTTGCCGCCCATCAGGTCGTTGACCAGCTTGGTCGGGTCCATGGTCTTGATCGGGGTGTGGCAGGGATCGTGGTACATGTAGCGCGTACCGGTCACGCCCTCCAGCTTGACGCCCTTCTCCAGCAGGTACTCGTGGATGTCGATGATGCGGCAGCCGGGGAAGATCTTCTCGAATTCATACCCGGCGAGCTGGTCGTAGCAGGTGCCGCAGCTGACCACCACGGTCTTGATGTCGAGGTAGTTCAGCGTGTTGGCCACGCGGTGGAACAGCACGCGGTTGTCGGTGACGATCTTCTCGGCCTTGTCGTACTGGCCGGTGCCGCGCTGCGGATAGCCGCAGCACAGGTAGCCCGGCGGCAGCACGGTCTGCACGCCGACGTGCCACAGCATCGCCTGCGTCGCCAGGCCGACCTGCGAGAACAGCCGCTCCGAGCCGCAGCCCGGGAAGTAGAACACCGCTTCCGATTCCGGCGTGGTCGCCTTCGGGTCGCGGATGATCGGCACGATCTCGTTGTCTTCGATGTCGAGCAGCGCGCGCGCGGTCTTCTTGGGCAGGTTGCCCGGCATCTTCTTGTTGATGAAGTGGATCACCTGCTCGCGCACCGGCGGCTTGCCCACGGTGGCGGGCGGATGCGCGGTCTGCTTCTTCGCCAGCTTCTTCAGCACCTCGTTGCCCAGGCGCTGCGCCTTGTAGCCCCAGTCGATCATGACCTTGCGGGTCAGGTTGATGGTCTCGGGGTTGGTGGCGTTGAGGAAGAACATGGACGCCGCGGTGCCGGGGTTGAACTTCTTCTGCCCCATCTTGCGCAGCAGGTTGCGCATGTTCATCGAGACGTCGCCGAAGTCGATCTTGACCGGGCACGGCGTCACGCACTTGTGGCACACCGTGCAGTGGTCGGCCACGTCGGAGAACTCGTCCCAGTGCTTGACCGAGATGCCGCGGCGGGTCTGCTCTTCATACAGGAAGGCCTCGACCAGCAGCGAGGTCGCCAGGATCTTGTTGCGCGGGCTGTACAGCAGGTTGGCGCGCGGCACATGCGTGGCGCACACCGGCTTGCACTTGCCGCAGCGCAGGCAGTCCTTGACGCTTTCGGCAATGGCGCCGATGTCGCTCTGCTGCATGATCAGCGACTCATGCCCCATCAGGCCGAACGACGGCGTATAGGCATTGCGCAGGTCGGCGCCCGGCAGCAGCTTGCCCTTGTTGAAGCGGCCCTGCGGGTCGACCTTCTGCTTGTAGGCGCGGAAGTCGCCGATCTCTTCCTCGGTCAGGAACTCCAGCTTGGTGATGCCGATGCCGTGCTCGCCCGAGATCACGCCGTCCAGCGAACGCGCCAGGTCCATGATGCGGGCCACCGCGCGGTGCGCGTCCTGCAGCATGTCGTAGTCGTCGGAGTTGACCGGGATGTTGGTGTGCACGTTGCCGTCGCCGGCATGCATGTGCAGCGCCACGAAGACGCGGCCGCGCAGCACCTGCTTGTGGATCTTCTGGGCTTCGTCCAGGATCGGCTTGAATTCGCCGCCGTTGAAGATCTTGCGCAGCTCGGCGCGGATCTCGTTTTTCCACGACACGCGGATGGTGCGGTCCTGCAGCAGGTGGAACACGCTGGCGTCCGGCTGCTGGTGCAGCCGTGCCTCGAATTCCTGCCCCAGCAGGCCCAGCCCGTGTCCGATCAGCGAGGCCCTGGCCTGCGCCAGCGGCGTGTCGAGGTGATCTTGCAGATAGCGCCAGCGCGCGCGGATCTCGCGCAGCAGCGTCAGCGCGTGCTGCACGCGGTCTTCCAGCAGCTCGGCGCTGGGGATCTCGTTGGCGTCGTCGCTGCGGCCCAGCGGCAGGTTGCCACGCGCGAAGAACGCTTCCAGCGCGTCGACCAGCTGCAGCTTGCTCTTGATCGACAGCTCGATATTGATGCGCTCGATGCCGTCGGTGTACTCGCCCATGCGGTTGAGGGGGATCACCACGTCTTCGTTGATCTTGAAGGCGTTGGTGTGCCTGGCGATCGCGGCGGTGCGCGAGCGGTCGAGCCAGAACTTCTTGCGCGCCTCGGGGCTGACGGCGATAAAGCCTTCGCCGCTCTTGCCGTTGGCCATGCGGATCACTTCCGAGGTGGCGCGCGCCACGGCGTCTTCATCGTCGCCGACGATGTCGCCGATCAGCACCATCTTCGGGAAGGCGTTGCGCTTGCTCTTGGTGGCGTAGCCCACCGCGCGCAGGTAACGCTCGTCCAGGTGCTCCAGGCCGGCCAGGATGGCGCCGCCGGGCTTGCGCGTCTCGGCATCGAGGAAGTCCTTGATCTCGACGATGCTGGGGATGGCGTCGCGCGCCTGGCCGAAGAACTCCAGGCACACGGTGCGGATGAACTTCGGCATGCGATGCAAAATCCAGCGCGCGCTGGTGATGATGCCGTCGCAGCCTTCCTTCTGCACGCCGGGCAGGCCGGCCAGGAACTTGTCGGTGACGTCCTTGCCCAGGCCTTCCTTGCGGAACTTGCGGCCTTCGATGGCGAGCGTCTCGGTGCGCAGCACCTTCTCGCCCGGGGCGCGATTGCCGTCCGACCACTTCAGCTCGAAGGTGGCCACCGGCACGTCGTGGATCTTGCCCAGGTTGTGGTCGAGCCGGGCGATTTCCAGCCAGTTGCCTTCCGGGTCCACCATGCGCCACCAGGCCAGGTTGTCGAGCGCGGTGCCCCACAGCACGGCCTTCTTGCCGCCGGCGTTCATGGCGACATTGCCGCCGATGCAAGACGCGTCGATCGAGGTCGGGTCGACCGCGAACACCAGGCCCGCCTTGTCTGCGGCATCGGCCACGCGGCGCGTCACCACGCCGGCGCCGGAGAAGATGGTCGCCACCTTGTGCGACACGCCCGGCAGGTCGGTCTGCTCGACCGGCCCCAGCTGCTCCAGCTTCTCGGTATTGATCACCGCGCTCATCGGCGTCAGCGGCACGGCGCCGCCGGTATAGCCGGTGCCGCCCCCGCGCGGGATGATGGTCAGGCCGAGCTCGAAGCAGCCCTTGACCAGGCCGGCGATCTCTTCCTCGGTATCCGGCGTCAGCACCACGAACGGGTATTCCACGCGCCAGTCGGTGGCGTCGGTCACGTGCGACACGCGCGACAGGCCATCGAACTTGATGTTGTCCTTCTGCGTGACGCGGCCCAGCACGCGCTGCGCGCGCTTGCGCAGGTCGTAGGCGGCGGCGAACTCGTTCTTGAAGTCCTCGATCGCCTGCTTGGCGAAGGCGACCAGTTGCTCCACGCGGTGCGAACGGTCTTCGGCGGCGGGCTCGGCGTGCTCGGCACGGTCGGCGGCGCGGCGCTTCTCGATCTCGTTCAGGCGGTGGTGCAGCGCGCTGACCAGCATCTGGCGGCGCTTTGGATTTTCCAGCAGGTCGTCCTGCAGGTAGGGATTGCGGCGAACCACCCAGATATCGCCCAGCACCTCGTACAGCATGCGGGCCGAGCGGCCGGTGCGGCGCTCGCTGCGCAGCTCGTCCAGGATGCGCCAGGCCTCTTCGCCCAGCAGGCGGATGACAATCTCGCGGTCCGAGAAGGACGTGTAGTTATAAGGAATTTCACGCAGGCGCGGCGGGGCGTCCTGCGCGGCGAGCTTGGCGTCGAGCACGAGTGGGGCGTTCATGGAGGGGACCGCTTCCTGCTGCGCACGGGGACAGTGCGCGAATCGTTCATTAAAGGGCGATTGTACTGCAAGGCCCGGTTTCGCCGCACCGCAACAAAGCGGAATCCTTGTGGGAACAAGGGATTAGACGCAACCCGGCGCCGAGAACATCACGCAAAATAAGACTTATAAGGCGCTTTTATCAGAAGAATGACTTGAAAGTTTGCGCAATGTTCTGCCAAAAACTGTCTGGAATCCATAGCAGGCTGGCAGTCATGAACAGGTAGCGCAGGAACTTGCCGACCGCCATCCAGGCCAGGCTGGGCCAGAACGACAGTCGCAGCCACCCGGCCAATGTGCACAATGGATCACCAATGCCCGGCAGCCAGGAAAACAGCAGCGTCGGCGGCCCCAGCCTGCGCATCCAGCGAAAGTACTTGGCATCGAGCTTCGGCTTGGGCGGCTTGCGCGCATGCTCCCGGTGCTCCTCGTGTTCCAGCTCGTGCTCGCGGGCGCGCCGCCGCTTGTGATAGCGCACCAGCGCCAGCTTGGCGTAGTAACCCAGCCACCAGTCGATCGCGCCGCCCACGGTATTGCCGGCGGTGGCGACAATGACCGCCGGCCAGAACATCTCGGGATTGAGCTTGACGTAGCCGAACACGGCCGGCTCCGAGCCCAGCGGCAGCAGCGTGGCCGACACCAAGCTGACCACAAAGATCGCGGGCAGGCCTACCTTGGGCAAGGCGACGGTTTGAAACAGCCAGTCGAAGAAGGCTTCCATGTCGGGGCAGGCGGGGGGGCCGGGCCATTCTAGCAGCGGCCCAGTGGGGCGCCCCCTCCCCCGGATGGGGCGCGGGCAAACCTCATGGCACCTGCCAGGGATTTGTGTTTAACTGTTAGAGCCTGTCGCGGCCAAACGTTCGCCGGCCGTGCCAATGCGCCGGCCGCAGCGTTCGCTGGCGCACCTGGAGCAGTTGCAGCGGCAGCACCAATATCACGAATTAGCCGTCCTATAGCCGTCTTAAGCGGCAGTACCGCGTCGTGGCCAGTCCCGCGCAGTTGCTTTCGGGATCTGGGAATTGGTCATGCGCGTCCACCCCACATGGAGACAAGCATGGCGATTCCGATCCGCCTGACGGTCAACGGCAAGCCCGTTGACGCGCAGGTAGAACCCAATACCCTTCTGGTCCAGTTCCTGCGCGAACAGCTGCGCCTGACCGGCACCCACGTCGGCTGCGACACCGCGCAGTGCGGCGCCTGCACGGTCCACCTGGACGGCCGGGCGGTCAAGTCGTGCAACATCCTGGCGCTGCAGGCGGACGGCGCCACCGTGACCACCATCGAAGGGCTGGCTGGCGACAGTGCCGGCAACGGCCTGCATCCGATGCAGGAAGCGTTCCGCGAATGCCACGGACTGCAATGCGGCTTCTGCACGCCGGGCATGGTGATGAGCGCGACCGCGCTGGTCCAGCAGCATCCCGACGCCGACGCCGCCACCATCCGCGCCCAACTCGAGGGCAACCTGTGCCGCTGCACGGGCTACCACAACATCGTGCGTGCGGTGCAGCAGGGCCAGGCGGCCATGCAGGGCACGGCGGCCAGCGCCGCCAGCGCCGAATAAGGGGGACCCGCCATGAACGCACCCGATAACCAGCGCCTGGTGGGCGCTTCCGTCAAGCGCAAGGAAGACTACCGCTACCTGACCGGCAACGGCCAGTACACCGACGACATCGTGCTGCCGCAGCAGAGCTACGCGTATTTCCTGCGCTCGCCGTATGCGCACGCGCGCATACGTTCGATCGACAAGACCGGGGCGCTGGCCGCGCCCGGCGTGATCGCCGTGCTGACCGGCGACGACCTCGCCGCCGACAAGGTGGGCGGCCTGCCCTGCGGCTGGCTGATCCACAGCATCGACGGCACGCCGATGAAAGAGCCGCCGCACCCGGTGATCGCACAGGGCAAGGTGCGCCACGTGGGCGACCAGGTGGCGCTCGTGATCGCCGAGACGCTGCAGCAGGCGCGCGACGCCGCCGAGAAGATCGACGTCGACTACGAAGAACTGCCCGCAGTGGTCCGCGCCGCCGATGCCGCGTCGGCGTCGACGCTGGTACACGACGACGTGCCGGCCAACACCTGCTACACGTGGGGCCACGGCGACAAGGCCGCCACCGACGCCGCCTTCGCCAAAGCCGCGCACGTGACCACGCTGGAGATCGTCAACAACCGGCTGATCCCTAACGCGATCGAGCCGCGCGCGGTCAACGCCAGCTATACGCGCCAGGACGACAGCTACACCGTCTACGTCGCCAACCAGAACCCGCACGTCGAACGCCTGCTGATGGGCGCGTTCGTGCTGGGATTGCCGGAATCGCGGCTGCGCATCATCGCGCCCGACGTGGGCGGCGGCTTCGGCTCCAAGATCTTCCTGTATCCGGAAGACGTGGCGCTGACGTGGGCCTCGAAGAAGGTCGGCCGCCCCGTCAAGTGGACCGCGGACCGTTCCGAGTCCTTCCTGACCGACGCGCACGGCCGCGACCACGTGACCAAGGCCGAGCTGGCGCTCGATGCCGACGGCAAGTTCCTGGCGATGCGCGTGCATACGGTCGCCAACATGGGCGCGTACCTGTCGACCTTTGCCAGCAGCGTGCCGACCATCCTGTATGCGACGCTGCTGGCCGGCCAGTACTCCACGCCGGCGATCTATGCGGAGGTCAAGGCGGTGTTCACCAACACCGCGCCAGTCGATGCCTACCGCGGCGCCGGGCGGCCCGAAGCGACCTTCGTGGTCGAGAGGCTGGTCGAGACCGCCGCGCACGAGCTGAAGACCGATCCGGCCGAGCTGCGCCGCAAGAACTTCATCCGGCAGTTTCCGTATGCCACCCCGGTGGGGCTGACCTACGACACCGGCGACTACGAGCCCTGCCTGGCGCGTGCGCAGGAACTGGCCGACGTCAAGGGCTTCCCGGCTCGGCGCGATGAAGCGAAGCAGCGCGGCAAGCTGCGTGGCCTGGGCTATTCCTGCTACATCGAAGCGTGCGGCCTCGCACCTTCCAACATCGCCGGCGCGCTTGGCGCGCGCGCGGGCCTGTTCGAAGTCGGCGAGATCCGCGTGCACCCGACCGGCACGGTGACGGTCTTCACCGGCTCGCACAGCCACGGCCAGGGGCACGAGACCACCTTCGCGCAAGTGGTGGCCGACCACCTCGGGCTGCAGCTCGACCAGGTCGAGATCGTGCACGGCGATACCGGGCGCGTGCCGTTCGGCATGGGCACCTACGGCTCGCGCTCGCTGGCGGTGGGCGGCTCGGCCATCGTCAAGGCGCTCGACAAGATCGAGGCCAAGGCCAAGAAGATCGCCGCGCACCTGCTGGAGGCGTCGGACAACGACATCGAGTTCAGCAATGGCGTGTTCCGCGTGGCCGGTACAGACCGGACCAAGACCTTCGGCGAGGTCGCGCTGAGCGCCTACGTGCCGCACAACTACCCGCTCGACAAGCTGGAGCCGGGACTGAACGAAAACGCGTTCTACGACCCGACCAACTTCACCTACCCGTCTGGCGCCTACGTGTGCGAGGTCGAAGTCGATCCCGACACGGGCGAGTCGCAGGTGGTCAAGTTCACCGCGGTGGACGACTTCGGCAACATCATTAACCCGATGATCGTCGAAGGCCAGGTGCATGGCGGCATCGGCCAGGGGCTGGGCCAGGCCATGCTGGAGCAGTGCGTCTACGACGAAGACAGCGGCCAGCTGCTGACCGGCTCGTACATGGACTACGCCATGCCGCGCGCCGGCGACCTGCCCGATTTCACCGTCGAGACCGCCAGCGGCACGCCCTGCACGCACAACCCGCTGGGCGTGAAGGGCTGCGGCGAGGCCGGCGCGATCGGCTCGCCGCCGGCGTTTATCAACGCGCTGGTCGATGCGCTGTCGCCGCTGGGCGTGAAGGATGTGCAGATGCCCGCCACGCCGCATCGCGTATGGCAGGCGATCCAGGCCGCGCGGCCTCAGCCCTGATCCATCCACACCGCAAAGGAAACCGACATGTACGCATTCAACTTTGAACGCGCCGCGGATGCCAAGGCGGCGGTGGCCAAGGTCAAGGCCGATTCCGACGCCAAGTTCCTCGGCGGCGGCCAGAGCCTGCTGGCGGCGATGAAGCTGCGGCTGGCATCGCCTTCCACACTGGTCGACGTAACGCGCATTCCCGGCATGGCCGAGATCCGCGTCGACGGCAACGAGATCGTCATCGGCGCCGCTGCGCGCCATGCCGACGTGGCCGAGAACGCCAAGGTGCGCGAACGCATCCCGGCGCTGGCGGCGCTGGCCGGCGGCATCGGTGACCGGCAGGTGCGCGCGATGGGAACCATCGGCGGCGCGCTGGCGAACGATGATCCGGCTGCGTGCTATCCCGCGGCAGTGCTGGGGCTGGGCGCCACCGTGGTCACCGACCGGCGCAGCATCGCGGCGGATGACTTTTTCAAGGGGCTGTATGAGACCGCGCTGGAGCCGGACGAACTGATCACCGCGGTGCGCTTCCCGATCCCGGATCAGGCGGCATATGTAAAGTTCCGCAATCCGGCATCGCGCTTTGCGCTGGTGGGGGTGATGGTGGCGCGCTCCGGGAATGCGGTGCGCGTGGCGGTCACCGGAGCTGCCGACAGCGTGTTCCGGTGCCAGCCGCTGGAACAGGCATTGTCGGCCAGCTTCACCGCGCAGGCGGCGCGTGGGGTGAAGGTCGATGCGGGGACGCTGAATACTGACCTGCATGCGTCGGCGGAGTACCGGGCGCATCTGATTCCGGTGCTGGCGGCAAGGGCGGTGGAGGCGGCGGTGAAGGCGTAGAGTTTCTCCATTGACCGCATGTTGTCTCCCCTCTCCCGCGCGCGGGAGAGGGGTCGGGGGAGAGAGCCGGCGCTTGAATCAGGCGTTGTCGCGGGCGAACCTCCCGCCCTCACCCCCGCCTCTCTCCCACAAGTGGGAGAGAGGCGCAAACCGCCGGCGTGCGAGGCACGTCGGCAATATAGATCGCCCCATGCTCCCCACCTCCATCGACGACACCCTCGCCAGACTCGAACACCAGCAATATTTCGCCGACCGCGAAACCGCCACGGTGCTTTACCTCGCCCTGCGCATGCAGCGCCCGCTGTTCCTCGAAGGCGAGCCCGGCGTCGGCAAGACCGCACTGGCGCAAGCCATGGCGGGCGTCCTCGGCACGCGTCTGCTGCGTCTGCAGTGCTATGAGGGACTCGACGCCGCCAGCGCGCTGTACGAATGGGACTACCCGCGCCAGATCATGGCGCTGCGCCTGGCCGAAGCCCGCGGCGAGCGGCCCGAGGCGCAATCGCTGTACCACGACGACTACCTGCTCAAGCGCCCGCTGCTGGAGTCTCTGCTGCCCGATCCCGCCGCACCGGGCTTGCCGCGCGTGCTGCTGATCGACGAGATCGACCGCGCCGACGAACCGTTCGAGGCCTTCCTGCTCGAGGTGCTGTCCGAATTCCAGGTTTCGATCCCCGAAATCGGCGTGATCCGCGCCGAGCGCCCGCCGCTGATCGTGATCACCTCCAACCGCACGCGCGAGGTCCACGACGCGCTCAAGCGCCGCTGCCTGTACCAATGGGTTGGCTATCCGGACCGCGACCGTGAATTGCAGATCGTCGCCGCGCGCGCGCCCGAGGCCGCCGCCGCGCTGCAGGCGCAGGCGATCGACTTCGTGCACCGGCTGCGCGGCATCGACCTGTTCAAGGCGCCTGGCATCGCCGAGGCCATCGACTGGTGCCGCGCGCTGGCGGCGCTGGGCGTGACCGAGCTCGACCCGCAGTCGGTGCGCGACACGCTGGGCGTGCTGCTCAAGTACCAGGACGACCTGGCGCGCGTCGACGGCCCCACCGTGGCAGAACTGCTGGCGGGCGCCGCGCCCGGAGGCTAAGCCGTGCCCATGCTGCACGCCGCGGCGCGCAGCGGCGGTCCGCATGCAGGACTGCCGGTGCTGGCGCGCAACGTCACCCACTTCATGCGCCTGCTGCGCGACGGCGGCTTTGCCCTGTCGCCGGCGCACGCGGTCGATGCACTGGCCGCGCTGCGCCTGCTCGACATCCGCCGGCGCGACGACGTGCGCGCCGCGCTCGCGGCACTGGTGCTATCCGGCCCCGACCAGCGGCCACTTTTTGACGCCGCCTTCGACCTGTTCTGGCGCGACCCCGACTGGGAAGGCAAGCTGCGCGCGCTGCTGCTGCCGCGTGTCGACGCGGGCGCGCCGCCGCCCAGGCGCAGCAACCGCCTTGCCGATGCGCTGGCCGCGCGCCAGCCGGAAATGCCGTCGCGCCCGGCGCAGACCGAGGCGGAACGCATCCACGTGCCGCTGACCTTCTCCGACCAGGAACGCCTGGCGCAGCGCGACTTCGAAACCCTGACCGCGCAGGAATGGCGTGCCCTGCAGCATCTGGTGCGCACCCGCCGCACCCACCTTGCGCTGCAGCGCACGCGCCGGCTGCGCGCCGCCACCTGCGGCACCCACGCCGACCTGCGCGCCAGCGCGCGCCTGGCGGTGCGCCAGCACGGCGAATGGCTGCGCTGGAAATTCCGCAAGCACGCCGAGCGCAAGCCGCCGTTGGTGCTGCTGCTAGACATCTCGGGCTCGATGAGCCAGTACTCGCGCGCGGTGCTGTACTTCTGCCATGCGCTGATTCAGTCACGCGAGCGGCTGTCGGTGTTCCTGTTCGGCACGCGGCTGACCAACATCACCCGCTCGCTGCGCGAACGCGACCCAGACGAAGCCGTCGCCATGATCACAGGCCAGGTGCGCGACTGGGCCGGCGGCACCCGCATCGGTGCCGCGCTGGCGAGCTTCAACCGCCACTGGGCGCGCCGCACGCTGTCCGGCCGCGCCACGGTGCTGCTGGTCACCGACGGGCTCGACCACGAGCATATCGACCTGCTCGGCGACGAAATGGCTCGCTTGCGCCGCTTTGCGCACCGCATCGTCTGGCTCAACCCGCTGCTGCGCTACCCTGGATTCACGCCGCAGGCGCGCGGCGTGCAGGCGATCCTCCCGCATGTCGACGCGCTGCGCCCCGCGCACAACCTGGATAGCTTGCTGGCGCTCGAATCCCTGCTGTCCGACCAGGGCGGCCCCCCGCGGGCCAGCGCCCCAAACCCACCAAGAAAGGAAGCCCCGCCATGGAAATGAACCAGAGCCAGCGCCTGCCGATTCCCCAGCAGGTGGCATGGGAAGCGCTCAACGACACGGAGCTGCTCAAGCAATGCATCCCGGGATGTGAGAGTATCGAGCCCGACGGCGACAATGCCTACCTGGTGGCCATGACGGCCGCGGTGGGCCCGGTCAAGGCGCGCTTCAAGGGCCGCATGGCGCTGGAGGAAATCCAGGCTCCGGACAGCTACACCATCCGCTTCGACGGCCAGGGTGGCGCGGCCGGCTTCGGCAAGGGGACCGCCCGCGTGAAGCTGGAACCTGATGGCGACGAGACCGTGCTGACATACGCCGTCGACGCCCATGTGGGGGGCAAGATCGCACAGATCGGCTCGCGGCTGGTGGACGCCGCGGCACGCAAGCTGGCGGATACCTTCTTTGCGCGCTTCACCGAGGCGGTTACACCGGACACCACACAGGAAACGCCAGCGGCCGAGGGCGCCCCCGCCGCAGCCGCGGGCGAAAATGGACAGACAGAGGAACCGAAGCGGAAACGATCATGGACAGCGTGGATCTCGAAGTCCTGAAGAACAGCGTGCACTGGCAGCAACAGGGCCATCGCGTGCTGCTGGTCACGGTAGTGCGCACCTGGGGCTCGTCGCCCCGCCCCGAGGGCGCGATGCTGGCGGTGCGTGATGATGGCCTGGTGGTCGGCTCGGTCTCGGGCGGCTGCATCGAAGACGACATCATCGACCGCGTGCGCCGGCAAGGCATTACGTCAGACCACCCGGAAGCCATCAAGTACGGCATCAGCGCCGAGGAAGCCCACCGCTTCGGGCTGCCGTGCGGCGGCACCATCGAACTGGTCACCGAGCCGCTTAAGCCGGCCAGCGGCATTGCCGAATTGCTCGACGCCGTGGAAAACGGCCGGCTGGTCGCGCGCACGCTCGACATGGCTACGGGCGCGGCCACGCTGGGACCGGCCAGTGCCACCGACGGGCTGGTCTTCGACGGCAGGACGCTGCTGACCATCCACGGCCCGCGCTACCGCATGCTGGTAATCGGCGCGGGGCAGCTGTCGAAATACTTGTGCCAGATCGCCGTGGGGCTGGGCTTCCAGGTCACCGTGTGCGATCCGCGCGAGGAATACACGGAGACCTGGGATATCCCCGGCGTGACCATGGTCCGCACCATGCCGGACGACACGGTGATGGACATGAAACTGGACGAGCGCTGCGCGGTGATTGCGCTGACGCACGATCCCAAGCTGGATGACCTGGCGCTGATGGAAGCGCTGCGCACCAGCGCCTTCTATGTGGGAGCCCTGGGTTCGCGCCGCAACAACCAGGCGCGGCGCGAGCGGCTCAAGGAATTCGATCTGACCGAATTGCAGCTGGCGCGGCTGCATGGGCCGGTTGGCATCTACATTGGCAGCCGTACGCCGCCGGAAATCGCCATCTCGATCCTGGCGGAAGTGGTTGCAGCCAAGAACCATGTGTCGCTGCCGGACATCCTGCAGGTGGAAGGCGCCAAGGCCGCGCGCGAGATGGCTGCCGGCACCGGCAGCAGCTGCGATGTTTCTCCTGGTCCGTCGACCTGACGCGTGATAACGGAGCGCCCGCCATGACTGCCGCCCCCAATGCTCCCTTGCTTCGCACCGACCTGCCTACCGGGATTTTGCTGGCCGCGGGTTTTGGCCGGCGCTTCGATGCTGCCGGCAAACGGAACAAGTTGCTGGAAGTATTGCCTGGTGGACGCACTGTCGCCTGGCGCAGTGCGCGTACGCTGGCCGCGGCGTTGCCGGATTCGATTGCGGTGATCCGGCCGGGTAATCCGGCGCTGGCGGAAGAGCTGAGGCGCGGCGGTTGCCGTGTGCTCGAATCGGCCGAGGCCGAGCAAGGCATGGGCGCAGCGCTGCGCGCGGCGGTGGCGGCTACGCCTGAGGCGCGGGGATGGGTGGTTGCGCTTGCCGATATGCCGTGGCTACCGATGGAACTGGTGCGGGCGGTGGCGTTGACGATTACCGCGCCGGAAATCATTGCTGCGCCGTGGCGGGATGGGAAGCGCGGGCATCCTGTCGGCTTTGGGGCTGCCTGGCGCGATGACTTGCTGAGGCTCGATGGGGATGAAGGGGCGCGGGCCTTTCTCAAGGATAAGCCGGTGACGAGGATATTGACGGAGGATGAGGGGGCGTTTCGGGATATTGATACGCCTGGGGATATGGAATGAGTTTACCCCCTGTTCCGCCCTAAAAGGGCGGAACAGGGCACATCAAATATCCACCAGATGCAGGCCGCAGCGGGCAACGTCAGGGGCTGTCAGCAAGAACCCTATCCCACCAACTCCCCACTCCTCACCGCCATAATAAAATCATTCCGATGCAACCCCTTGATCTTCTTGGTCCGCCAGGAAACCGTAGCATGCCCCCATCCAAAACTGATCTCCGGATGATGCCCCTGCTCTTCCGCCAGCTGCCCGACGCGATCAACAAACGCCAATGCCTCGGCAAAGTTGGCAAATGAAAATCGCCTCTCCAACCGAGTAGCCCCATCCACCAGATCCCATCCAGGCGCCTGCGGCAATAACGCCTCAGCCTCATCAGGCGTCAGCGGCGGGACGCCGCCACGACATGGCGTGCATGTTTGCGATGCCAGATCCTCACTCATAGCCCACTCCTAAACAGGCAGGCAGCTAAAACCTCAACCGCCCTCGGTCTCAGCCAGCGCGCGCAAGAATTCACTACTCCACCAGTGCACATCTTGCGCCCGAATCCGCTCCAGCAGCTTCTGGTGCCGCGACTGGCGCTCGGCCAGCGGCATGTGCAATGCCTGCTGGATCGCCTGCGCAGTCGCGCGGGTATCGTAGGGATTCACCAGCAGCGCCTCCTTCAATTGCTCCGCCGCGCCGGCAAATCGCGACAACACCAGCACCCCCGGATCCTCCGGATCCTGCGCGGCAATGAATTCCTTGGCCACCAGGTTCATCCCGTCCCGCAGCGGCGTCACCAACGCCACGCGACTCGCGCGGCACAGCCCAGGCAGCCGCTTGCGCGCGGTAGTGCGATGGATATACCGCACCGGCATCCAGTCCAGTTCGCCGAACTCGCCATTGATCGCGCCAGTCAACTGCTCCATCGCGCTGCGCAGGTCCACATAGGCATCGACCGACTCGCGCGACGGCGCGGCGATCTGCACCAGCGTGGCGCTCATGCGGTTTTCGGGATATTCCGCCAGCAGCCGGTAGAACGCTTTCAGCCGCTGCGGCAGTCCCTTTGAGTAATCGAGCCGGTCGATGCCGAGCAGCAGCCGCCGGCGCGCGTACTGGGCGCACATCATCTCGTAGGTTTCCTGCGCCTCCTCGCCGCGGCCGAGTGTGATGAACTCATCCACGTCGATCCCGATCGGGAACGCCTGCGCCCGCACCGTGCGATGGAAGGCCCGGTAGCGGTGCTCGCCCATCGGCTCGGCCTGCGCCTCGGCCTGCACGTAGCGCGAGAAGTGCTCCACGTCGGCGTGGCTCTGGAAGCCGAGCAGGTCGTACGCGAACAGCGCGCGCATCAGCCACTCATGCTGCGGGATGGCCGCCAGGATCAGCGGCGGCGGCAGCGGCACGTGCAGGAAGAAGCCGATCTTCTGGCCGCAGCCGATCGCGCGCAACTCGGACGCCAGCGGGATCAGGTGGTAGTCGTGGATCCAGATGACGTCGTCGGGCTTGAGCAGCGGCGCCAGCTTGCGCGCGAACAGCTGGTTCACCCGGCGGTAGCCGTTGAGGAAGTTGGAATCGAAGTCGGCGAGGTCGAGCCGGTAGTGGAACACCGGCCACAGCACGCCATTGCTGTAGCCCAGGTAATACGCGTCGTGGTCTTCGCGGCTCAGGTCCACCGTGGCCAGCGTCACGTTGCCGGCCTGCTGCAGGTGCAGTTCGCCTTCACCGGGGGTGCCGCCCTGCGCTGCTTCCAGCGCCTTGCCGCTCCAGCCAAACCACATCCCGCCAGTCTGGCGCAAGGCTTCGGAAAGCGCCACGGCAAGGCCGCCGGCGGCCACGTTGCGCGGATCTGCGACACGGTTGGATACCGCTACAAGTCTTGGCATATGTTGTTTTCTGGATTCCTTTGTTCTTGCCGTGCGAGATGCCGGGAACGCGGGTGCGAGGTCAGATCACCGTGTCCCACGGCGCCGACAGCCGCATCGCGCCATTGATCAGCCCGACCATCGAGTAGGTCTGCGGGAAATTGCCCCACATCTCGCCGGTCACGGGATGGGTGTCCTCGGAGAGCAGGCCGAGCGGGTTGCGCGCGGCGAGCATCGCCTCGAAGATCTCGCGCGCCTCGTCGCGCCGGCCGATGCGCGCCAGCGCGTCGATGCGCCAGAAGGTGCAGATATTGAACGCGGTCTCGGGCTTGCCGAAATCGTCGGGGGCCTCGTAGCGGCGCATATACGGCCCGTCGCACAGCGAAGTCTCCAGCGCCTTCACCGTGGCGATAAAGCGCGGGTCGCGCGGATCGATGAAGTTGACCTCGGCCATCAGCAGCACGCTGGCGTCGAGCTCGCGCCCGCCGAAGCTTTCGGCAAAGGCCTGGCGCGATTCGCTCCACGCCTCGGCCAGGATCTGTTCCTTCATGCGGTTGGCATGGTCGTGCCAGTACGCCGCGCGTGTCGTGATCTGCAGCTTTTCCGCGACCTTGGCCAGCCGGTCGCATGCAGCCCAGCTCATCAGCGCCGACGAGGTATGCACGCGGGCACGCGTGCGCAGTTCCCACATGCCGGCGTCGGGGGTGCCAAAGACTTTCACCGCCTGCTCGCCCACCTCTTCCAGCCGGCGGAACTCGGCCGGGCCGCCGCGGTGCAGCAGCCGGTGGTCATGGAAGGCCTGCGCCGCGCCCAGCACCACGTTGCCATAGACGTCATGCTGGAAGTGTTCCTGCGCCTGGTTGCCCACGCGCACCGGCCCCATGCCGCGGTAGCCGGGCAGGTGGTCGAGCATGCTTTCGGGCAGCTCGCGTTCCAGGCCGATGCCGTACAGCGGCTGGATATGTCCGTCCTGCGACTGCATCACCACGTTGGAGAGCCAGCGCAGGTAGTCCTCCATGGTGCCGACCTCGGACAGGCTGTTGAGCGCGCGCACCACGAAAAACGCGTCGCGCAGCCAGCAGAAGCGGTAGTCCCAGTTGCGGCCGCTGCCCGGCGCCTCGGGGATGCTGGTGGTCATTGCCGCGACAATGGCGCCGGTCTCTTCGTACAGCGACATCTTCAGCGTGATGGCGGCACGGATCACCGCGTCCTGCCATTCGCGCGGCACCGCCAGCCGGCGGCTCCACAGGCGCCAGTAGGCGGTGGTTTCCTGCTCGAAGTCGCGCGCGATCTCTTCCACGCCATGCGCCAGGGTCTCGTCGGGGCCCAGGATAAAGTTGTGCCCGCGCGTGACCAGGAACGGCGTGTGCGACAGCACGTAGGCCAGCGGCGCATCGGTAGTCATGCGCAGCGTCATCGATTCGCCGATGTAGCGCACGTGGCTGCTGCCGCGCGAGATCTCCGGCGCCTTGCGGCCCCATTCGAAGCGCGGCGCCACCACCACCCGCACGCGCGGCGCGCCGCGCACGGGACGGATGCGCCGGATCAGCGTGGTCGGCCGGAAATAGCGGCCCAGCCGGAAGAAGCGCGGCGCGAAGTCGGTGATCTCAAGGCAGTTGCCGTGCGTGTCGCTCAGCCGCGTGCGCAGCACCGCGGTGTTGGGTTCGTACCACTGGCTGGCGCTGTGGAAGTCCTCGATCTCGATCGAGAAATGGCCGGCGTTCTCGCTCGGGTCAAGCAGTGCGTTGAAGACGGGATCGCCGTCAAAGCGCGGCAGGCACGACCAGACGATGCGCCCGCGGCAATCCACCAGCGCGGAGATTGCGCAGTTGCCGATCATGCCCAGCGAGAGCGAGCCCTCGGCATGCCGGCAGTTGCCGTCCACGGTCTTGTTCACGCCTTCGCTCGGCGGCTTTCCCAGCTCGCTGGGGCTGCTCGTATTGGTCACAGCAGTACCTCCCTCAGGATGCTGTCGGATAGGGGTTGTGGCGCGGTGCGCCTTCGCGGCCTGGCTCGGCCTCGTGCGGCACCGCGGCGGGCTGGCCGGCGGCGCGCGCGGATTGATCCAGCGCCCGCGCCGAGCGGTGCAGCCAGCAGCGCAGCGCAGCGGGCCCTTCCACGCAGACGCCGGCCACGGTCTCGCGCCGGCCCACCAGCACGCCCAGCCCGCCGAGCTTGCGCACGGCGGCAAAGCCGGGCTCGTCGGTCATGTCGTCGCCGGCAAACAGCGGCGTGCGGTCGCAGAACGGCGCCGACTTCATGAAGGCGGCGATGGCATCGCCCTTGTCGACGCCGGCGGGCTTGATCTCGACCACCATCTTGCCGGGCAACGCTTCCAGCCCGACCGCGTGGCGCAATACGTCAGTGACCGCGGCATCGACGAGGCCGGCCAGCTCGGGTGCCTGGCGGTAGTGGATGGCAACGGCGACGGACTTGCGCTCCAGCCGCAACGCCGGGTAGGCGTGCACGAGCGCTTCAAGGTGTGGGATCAACGGCTCGAGGGCCGGCGCGGGTGTCTGGGACACCATGCCGCCGTCGGTGCGGAATTCCGCCCCGTGGATGCCGGCCGCCGGCAACTGCAATGGCTGCAGGAAATGGTCCAGCTCGACGATGGGCCTGCCGGAGATGACGGCGAGCGCGCCGTCCAGCCGCTGGTAGAGCGTACGCAGCGTGCCGACCAGTTCAGGTTCCACCTGCACCAGTTCGGGCCGCGGCGCGAGGTCGGCCAGCGTGCCGTCGAAGTCGAGAAACAGCGCGGTATTGGGTTCGATAAGCGGTAGCTGAGGCATCGCGTTACACCGTAACACGTCGTTTTGACCGGCGTCCACCGGGCGCAGTCCTACATGGCGGGAGCGCAATCGTCAGCCGATGCAAGTCCGGGGCCAGCCCCGGCGCATCGTTCCGGGCCCCGCCGCCAGTGCCTTCCCCACCACTTCAAGGCACGGCCACATCCGTCCCGCGCTAACTTCCGCGGGCGACGGTTGGGCTGCCCCGGTGGGGTGCGCGGCGCCGCCATCCTTTATCATTGACGGTTTCCGCCAGAATTTCCGGTTTTTTTGCGCCGCCCCCGCGGCCCCTGCCCTGACACCATGACCCGCTCGTCCGCCGCCCGCCCCGACTACCTGAAGAAAATCCTGACCGCCAAGGTCTACGACGTGGCGCAGGAAACCGAACTGACCTATGCGCACCAGCTGTCGGCTCGCACCGGCAACTCGGTCTGGTTCAAGCGAGAAGACACCCAGCCGGTGTTCTCGTTCAAGCTGCGCGGCGCGTACAACAAGATGGCCTCGCTCACGGCGGAGGAACTCAAGCGCGGCGTGGTCGCGGCGTCGGCCGGCAACCACGCCCAGGGCGTGGCGCTGTCCGCGGCCCGGCTGCAGTGCAAGGCCATCATCGCCATGCCGGTGACCACGCCGCAGGTAAAGATCGACGCGGTGCGCGAGCGCGGCGGCCAGTGGGTCCAGGTCGAGCTGCACGGCGAGTCCTACAGCGATGCCTACCACCACGCCGCCGAGCTGGAGAAGAAGCACAAGCTGACCTTCATCCACCCGTTCGACGATCCCGAAGTGATCGCGGGCCAGGGCACCATCGCCATGGAAATCCTGCGCCAGCACCCGGGCCCGATCCATGCGGTGTTCGTCGCCATCGGCGGCGGCGGGCTGATCTCCGGCGTCGCCGCCTACATCAAGGCAGTGCGTCCGGAGATCAAGGTGATCGGCGTGCAAACCGTGGACTCGGATGCGATGAAGCGCTCGGTCGATGCCGGCAAGCGCATCGAGCTGAAGGAAGTGGGCCTGTTCTCGGACGGCACCGCGGTCAAGCTGGTCGGCAAGGAAACCTTCCGCATCACGCGCGAGCTGGTCGACGACATCATCCTGGTCGACACCGATGCCATCTGCGCAGGCGTGAAGGACGTGTTCCAGGACACCCGCAGCATCCTGGAGCCGGCCGGCGCGCTGGCGGTGGCGGGCCTGAAGGCGTATGCCGAGCGCGAGAAGCTCAAGGGCCAGCACCTGGTCGCGATCGCCTGCGGCGCCAACATGAACTTTGACCGCCTGCGCTTTGTCGCCGAGCGCGCCGAGGTGGGCGAGGCGCGCGAAGGCGTGTTCGCCGTGACCATCCCCGAGGAGCGCGGCAGCTTCAAGCGCTTCTGCGAGCTGGTCGGCACGCGCAGCGTGACCGAGTTCAACTACCGCATCGCCGACACCAGCATGGCGCATATCTTCGTCGGCGTGCAGATCGCCAGCCGCGCCGAGAACGACAAGATCGCCGCCAGCTTCCGCAAGCATGGCTTCGACACGCTCGACCTGTCCAACGACGAACTGGCCAAGCAGCACATCCGCTACATGGTCGGCGGCCGCTCGGCGCTGGCGCATGACGAACTGCTGTACCGCTTCGAGTTCCCGGAGCGCCCGGGCGCGCTGATGAAGTTCCTGTCGAGCATGAGCCCGAACTGGAACATCAGCCTGTTCCACTACCGCAACCAGGGGGCGGACACCTCCAACATCCTGGTCGGCATCCAGGTGCCGAAGAACGAAAAGCGCGCCTTCCGCGCCTTCCTTTCGACGCTGGGCTACGTACACTGGGACGAAACCGACAACCCGGTGTACAAGCTGTTCCTGTCCTGATTGCTGTCCCGCTTCCTTCCGAGCGCCCCATGAGCCTCCCCGAACACTCGCCGCTGGGCAAGCCCTCGGCCTACAAGACCGAATACGACGCCTCGCTGCTGTTCCCGATCCCGCGCCAGCCCAAGCGCACCGAGATCGGCCTGCCCGAAGGCAAGCCGGTGCCGTTCTTCGGCGTCGACATCTGGAACGCGTACGAACTGTCGTGGCTGAACCTGAAGGGCAAGCCGCAGGTGGCGCTGGCCACCTTCATCATCCCGTCGGACACGCCCAACATCGTCGAGTCCAAGTCGTTCAAGCTGTACCTGAACTCGTTCAACCAGACCAGGATCGCTTCGCCGGAAGCGCTGCAGCAGCTGTTGCACCACGACCTGTCCGACGCCACCGGCGGCACGGTGCAGGTGCGGCTGGTGACGGAGGCAGATCTTGGCAAGCAACAAATGGGCGAGCTCGACGGCCTGCTGCTGGACCGGCTCGACATCGAGGTCGACCGCTACGAGCCCGCGCCCGAACTGCTGTTCGCCAACCAGGAGGAAACGCCGGTGGAAGAAACGCTGGTGTCGCACCTGCTCAAGTCCAACTGCCTGGTCACCGGGCAGCCCGACTGGGGCAGCGTGCAGATCCGCTACGTCGGCGCGCCGATCAACCAGGAAGCGCTGCTCAAGTACCTGATCTCGTTCCGCAACCACAACGAGTTCCATGAGCAATGCGTCGAGCGGATCTTCATGGACGTGCTGCGGCAATGCAAGCCGGTGAAGCTGGCGGTGTATGCGCGCTACACGCGGCGCGGGGGGCTGGATATCAATCCGTTCCGGACCAACTTCAATACGGCCTGGCCGGACAACAAGCGCAACGCGCGGCAATAAGGCTGGACGGGGAGTCAGAACTCCCCGTGAAACCTCACCCCATAGAACTTCACCGGCCCGCGGTCCCGGTTGTAGCCGGGATTGCGCACGAACTGGAAGTCCGGGCTGATGCTCAGGTATTTCACCGGCTGGAAACTGTAGTAGACCTCCAGGATCTGCTCGGGGCCATAACGCAGCGCACCGTCACCAAGAAAGGCGCCCTGCCCGCCCGCGGCAAGATAGTTGCGATGCTGGCCGCCCAGCATATTGATCGCGACCGCCACGCCCAGCGCATCGCGGGCACGTCCCCATGCATCCCCCTTCATCACGCCGCCACCTGACACCTGCCTGCCGATCTCGGTAAAGGCATAGGTCTCGGTCTTGTCATCCGACAGGCTGGCGCGCGCAAACACTCCCAGCGAATCCGACACCTCCTGCAGCAGCGTCACGCCGACGCCCGTCTTGGCGTGCTCGCGCCGCACCTCGGCCAGGTCCGGCGTGGTGTTGTTGGCGATGCCGAACTGGATCGCATCGCTGAACGCGCCCATGCGCGCCTTGTTGCGGAACAGCAGCAGCCGCGCGGCGCCGGGCCGGCCCGCGAGCTGGTAGCGCTTCTCCAGCTCGATGATGTCGCCGTAGTGCTCGAACATGCGCGTATCGAGCTCCAGCCCGTTCGATTCCAGCGGCTGCAGGAAGCGCCCGATGCGCGCCGACCAGCCGTCGCCGATGTATTCCAGCGACACGCCCCAGGTATAGCCGCGCGCATCGGCCGGATAGTCGAACGCGCCATGCGTCATGAACGACCAGTTCATGAATTGCGTGCGCGGGTCCGAGCCGAACTCGTTCTGGTCGAACACGTCGAGCACGCCGAAGTTGCCCGCGGTCAGCACCACGCGCTGGCGGTCGACGGTGCGTGCGAACTGGTTGAAGTCGGCCTCCAGCGCCTCGCTGCCGCCGCCCATGCCCCAGGTCTGCCGCACGAAGGCGCGCGCGCGGTAGAAGACGGGGCTGGTGCTGGCCGCCTTGCCCAGTTCGCCGTTGGACAGCCCGCCCAGGCCGTGCAGGCCTGAGAACGGCACGCCTTGCGTGGCTTCCGGATTGAAGTGGAATTCCGCACCGCGCCACAGCTTCAGCCCGAGGTCGAGCGTCGCGCTGAAGGAGTAGCTCTTGGCGCGTTCGGTGCCAATGCTGTTCGGGCCCGAATAGGCGGCGTTGAACGCCGGCTTGCGCTGCCAGACGTAGGTGCTCTGGCCGTGGAAGGCGAACGGGCTATCGGCATCCGCGGCGGCGTCGGCGGCAGTTGCCTGCTGCGCCGTGGCCGCCGGCAGGCATGCGCAGCAGGCCAGCGCGGCAAGCGCGCGGCGGAATCTGTGTCGGGCGCGCGGGTACGCGGCGGCAAGTGGCGAAAACAGCATGAACAAAGAGGAGGCGAATGATGTGCCGGCGGCGGCGCGGCGCGGCGCGGCGCCGCGCACGCAGCATAGCCAAGCGCACATGACATGTCCACCGCGGAGCCAGGTGCGGTAATGCCGACGTTGTAACTGGGCTTGAATTAATTAATTCGAAAATTAATATTGTTTTCGACACGGTTCAACACACGCCCATGCCACGCAAACCAGCTACCCCGAATCCGCCCGATCGTCGCACACCCGGTCGCACACCCGGCCGCCCTGCCGCGGGTCAACCCGGCCAGCGCGAGCGCATTCTCGATGCCGCCACCGAACTGTTCTCGCGGCACGGCGTCGCCGGCACGCCGGTCAAGGCCATCGCCGTGAAGGCAGGCGTCACGCCCGCGCTGGTCCACTACTACTTCAGCGACCGCGAGCTGCTGCTCGATGCCGTGATCGAGGAGAAGGTACAGCCGCTGGTCGCACAGTTCTTCGCCACCGGCCCGGAAGTTTCGGAGCCGCTGGCGATGCTGGTCGGCATCGCCACCCGGCTGGTCCGCGCCGCGGCGGATACGCCCTGGTTTCCCGGACTATGGATTCGCGAGGTCGCCAGCGACGACGGCGCGCTGCGCGAACGCGTGCTGAAACGCTTCGCGCTGGAGCGCGGCAGCGCGCTGATGGCGCCGCTGGCCGCGGCGATCGCCAATGGGCAGCTCAACCGCGGGCTGGAGCCCGCGCTGGTGATGCCCTCGCTGGTGGGCCTGACGCTGCTGCCGCTGGCCACCACCCATATCTGGCGCCGGCTGCCGGGTGCCGAAGCGGTCGATACCGACGCGCTGGTGCGCCATGTCTCGGCGCTGCTCACGCACGGGCTGGCCCCCGCGCCGACTGACCGCGCCGGAACCTCGCCCCCACCCGCATCAAAAAAGAAGGGCCGTGCGCCCAGGCATTCCCCGGAGTCCGCTGCATGAACACCGTTGTTTCCCCCCTTCCCCTTCTGGCGCGCGCGCTCCCCATCGCCGCGCTGCTCGGCGCCGCGCTGCTTGCCGCCGGCTGCGGCAAGTCCGGCACCGACACCTGGCAAGGCTATATCGAAGGCGAGTTCGTCAGCGTCGCCTCGCCCTTCGCCGGCCGCCTCGACACGCTTTCCGTGCAGCGCGGCCAGCAGGTGGCGCAGGGCGCGGCGCTGTTCGCGCTCGAATCCGACGACGAACGCGCCGCGCGCCAGCAGGCCGAAGACCAGTTGCGCGCCGCCGAAGCGCAGCTGCAGGACATGAAGACCGGCAAGCGCCCGGTCGAAGTCGACGTGAGCCGCGCCCAGCTGGCGCAGGCGCAGGCCCAGGCGCAACGCAGCGCCGCCGCGCTGCGGCGCGACGAGCGCCAGTTTGAGATCGGCGGCATTGCGCAGGCGCAGCTCGACGAGTCGCGCGCCCAGGCGCGCAGCGATGCGGCGCGCGTGCGCGAGCTGCAGCGCGATATCGACGTGGCACGCTTGCCCGGACGCGACGCGCAACAGGCCGCACAGGCCGCGCAAGTGGCCGCGGCGCGCGCCGCGCTGGCGCAGGCGGACTGGAAGCTGTCGCGCAAGACCGTGGCCGCCACGCAGGCAGGGCTGGTCTACGATACGCCCTACCGCCTCGGCGAATGGGTGCCCGCCGGCAGCCCGGTGGTGCGCATGCTGCCGCCCGGCAACGTCAAGGTGCGTTTCTACGTACCCGAGGCCGTGGTCGGCGCGCTGCGCAACGGGCAGGCCGTGCAGGTGCGCTGCGATGGCTGCGCCGCGCCGGTGGCGGCCAGCATCACCTATGTCGCCAACGAAGCCGAATTCACGCCGCCGGTGATCTACAGCAACGAGACCCGCAACAAGCTGGTGTTCCTGGTGGAAGCACGCCCGTCCGCCGCCGATGCCATCAAGCTGCGGCCCGGCCAGCCCGTCGAGGTGGTGCGGCAATGAACACGGAAACCAGCCACGCTGACAACGGCCGCGCGCAGGAACTTGCCATCGACGTGCGCGGGCTGAACAAGCACTTCGGCGACAAGCACGTGGTCAACGACCTCAGCATGCAGGTCGCGCGCGGCGAGATCTTCGGCTTCCTCGGCCCCAACGGCAGCGGCAAGACTACCTCGATCCGCATGATGTGCGGCCTGCTGACGCCGGATTCGGGCGAAGGCACCTGCCTGGGTTTCGGCATCCTGACCGAATCCGACGAAATCAAGCGCCGAGTCGGCTACATGACGCAGAAGTTCTCGTACTGGGACGACCTGTCGATCCGCGAGAACCTGGACTTCGTCGCGCGCATGTATGGCATGCCGGACCGGCGTGATGCCGTCGACCGCGCGCTCGAAGACCTGGGCCTGGCGACGCGCTCGGCACAGCTGGCGGGATCCTTGTCGGGCGGCTGGAAGCAGCGGCTGGCGCTGGCGGCCTGTCTGCTGCACGAGCCGGAACTGCTGCTGCTCGACGAACCTACCGCCGGTGTCGACCCCAAGGCGCGGCGGGATTTCTGGGAGCATCTGCACCTGCTTGCCGCGCGCGGCATCTCGGTGCTGGTCAGCACGCACTACATGGACGAGGCCGAGCGCTGCCACAAGCTCGCCTATATCGCCTACGGCAAGCTGCTGGCGCAAGGCACCGCCGACGAAGTCGTGGCCAGCCAGCAACTGTCGACGTGGAGCGTGGAAGGCGACGACCTCGCCACGCTGTCGGAGCAATTGCAGGGCGCGCCGGGCGTGGAACAGACCGTGGCATTCGGCACCGCGCTGCACGTCACCGGGCGCGATGCGCAGGCGTTGGCGGGCACGCTGCAGCGCCTGGCCGGACCGGGACGGCGCGTGATACAGGCCCACACCAGCCTGGAAGACGTGTTCATCCACATGATGAGCCGGGCCGATGACAACATGGACACGCGCAAGGCGAAGGAGCCGACATGAACGCCGCCGCAATCCGGAACCCGCGCCAGCCTCGCGCCAACGGCACGCGCTTCTCGGTCCAGCGCTGGTGGAGCATCGTGCTGAAGGAATTCCTGCAGCTGCGCCGCGACCGCGTCACCTTCGGCATGATCGTCGGCCTGCCGATCATGCAGCTGCTGCTGTTCGGCTTTGCCATCAACACCGACCCGCGCCACCTGCCGACCGCGGTGATCGCTGCCGACCAGAGCGAATTCACCCGCACCTTCATTGCCAGCATGCAGAACTCCACCTATTTCAAGGTGGTGGCCACGCTGCCCGACGAGGCCGCCGGCAGAGAGGCGCTGATGAAGGGTGACGTGCAGTTCGTGCTCAGCATCCCGCCCGATTTCACGCGCAAGCTGCTGCGCGGCGAACGCCCCGCGCTGCTGGTGGAGGCCGACGCCACCGATCCCTCGGCCACCGGCCAGGCGATCGCCGCGCTGCCGCAGCTGCCATTCAGGGTCGGCACCCACGACCTGAAAGGCTCGCTGGCGCCGCTGGCGGGCGGCAAGGCGCCGTTCGACGTGCAGGTGCAGCGCCTGTACAACCCCGAGGGCCTGACCCAGTACAACATCATCCCCGGCCTGATGGGCGTGATCCTGTCGATGACCATGGTGATGATGACCGGGCTGGCGATGACGCGCGAACGCGAGCGCGGCACCATGGAAAACCTGCTGGCCATGCCGGTGCAGCCGCTCGAGGTGATGACCGGCAAGATCGTGCCGTACATTTTCATCGGGCTGATCCAGGTGACCATCGTGCTGCTGGCCGCGCGCTGGGTATTCAGCGTGCCTTTCGTCGGCTCGGTGACGGCGGTCTACCTCGCGGCGCTGCTGTTTATCGCGGCCAACCTGACGGTGGGCATCACCCTGTCGTCGCTGGCGCAGAACCAGCTGCAGGCGATGCAGCTGACCTTCTTCTACTTCCTGCCCAACATCCTGCTATCGGGCTTCATGTTCCCGTTTGCGGGCATGCCCGGCTGGGCGCAGGCGATCGGCAACATCCTGCCGATGACGTATTTCAACCGCATGGTGCGCGGCATCCTGCTCAAGGGCAGCGGCTGGGCCGAGCTATGGCCGCAGGTCTGGCCGATGGCGCTGTTCATCGTGGTGGTGATGACGATCGCGGTGCGCTTCTACCGCCGCACGCTGGACTGAAGGATTGCTGCCATGACCCGATTTCTTCCTTTGATGGCCGCTGCCGCGCTGCTGGCCGGCTGTGCCGTCGGCCCCGATTTCCGCCGCCCCGCGCCGACCGATGATGCCGGCTACGTGCCGGGCCCGCAACCGGTTGCCACCGTCGCGGCCGACAGCGGCGATCGCCATCCGCAATCGCACGCGCAGACACTGGCCGCAGGCGCCGACGTGCCGGCGCAATGGTGGACGCTGTTCCATAGCGCCGAGCTGGACGCCACCATCCGCATGGCGCTCGACGCCAGCCCCACGCTGGCCCAGGCGCGCGCGCGGCTGCGCGAGGCGCAGGAAAACCTTGCCGCGCGCACTGGCGCCACGCGCTGGCCCGCGGTTGACGCGCAGCTCAATACCACGCGGCAGCAGGTCAATTTCCAGTCGATGGGCATTTCGACGATCCCCAGCCCGGGACCATTTACGCTGTATGGCGCTACGGTGCAGGTGTCCTATGTACTCGACCTGTTCGGCGGGCAGCGGCGCGAGCTCGAAGGGCTGCAGGCGGCGGTCGACTACCAGCGCTACGAGCTGGAAGCGGCGCGGCTGGCGCTGGCCGCCAACGTCGCCACCGCGGCGATCCGCGAGGCCGGACTGCGCGCGCAACTGGCCGACACGGTGGCGCTGGCCGAAGCCCAGCGGCGCCAGCTCGGCATCGCCGAGGAACGCCTGCGCGCCGGCGGCGTCGCGCGCGTCGACGTGCAGCGCCAGCGCGCACAACTGGCGCAGACGCAGGCGCTGGTGCCGGGCCTGCAGCGCCAGCTGGAAGCGACACGGCACCAGCTCGCGGTCTACACCGGCCAGACTCCGGCAGCCGCCTCCTTGCCCGCATTCACGCTGGACGCGCTGCATCTGCCCGACACGCTGCCGGTCAGCCTGCCGGCCACGCTGGCGCGGCGCCGCCCCGACATCCGCGCGGCCGAAGCGCTGCTGCACCAGGCCAGCGCCGATATCGGCGTGGCCACCGCCAACCTCTATCCGCAGGTCACGCTGAGCGCCAGCGGCGGCAGCCAGGTCACCGCCGCGCGCGACCTGTTCAGCAGCCTCAATGTGTGGAGCCTCGCAGCCGGGCTGGTGCAGCCGGTGTTCCGCGGCGGCGAACTGCAGGCGCGCAAGCGCGCCGCCGAAGCGGCGTACGAGCAGGCACTGGCCGCCTACCGGCAGGCCGTGCTGCAGGGCTTGCAGGACGTGGCTGATTCGCTGCGCGCGCTCGAGGCCGACGCCGCGACGCTGCGCGAGCGCGCCGACAATGCGCGCCAGGCGCGCGACACGCTGACGGTGGTGTCGGAACAGTACCGGCTCGGCGGCGTCAGCCAGCTGGCCGTGCTCGATGCCGAGCGCGAGGCGCGGCAGGCTTCGCTGGACCTGGCGCAGTCGCGCGCCGACCGGCTGGCGGATTCGGCGGCGCTGCTGCAGGCGTTGGGGGGTGGGTGGTGGCAGGAGGAAGAAACGCCGATGGCGGCGGCGCCCCGGTAAGCGCGCCGCCGCCGCACCCGGTCACTTGCGGTCGGTCTGCGAGTACCAGTAAGTGCGCTTGCGCTTGCCGATCCCCGGCGGCGAGATCTTCTGCGCGCCCAGCGACGAGGTATTGTCGCCGCCGCCGGGACCGGTCTGGTTGCCGCCGCCGATCAGCACCGGCACGTTGCTGGTGTTGCCTGCCGCATCCGTGACGGCAACCACCCCGAACACCGGCGACGGCGGCAAGCCACCGTTGTTGAACACGACATGGCGGTCGTCGTTCAGGCCTTTGCCGGTAAGGAACGAAATTGCATAGCCGCGCGCCTTGCCCAGGTCCGGGTAGCACACGCCCGACTTCGGCACGCTTGGCTGATTGGTGCCGAAGTAGGTGTAGCCGGCCACGGTCAGCGGCGCGTTGACCACCTTCTCGCCGGTGCCCAGCACGAGGTAGAAGCCCTTGCCCGCGCTTGTGTCGGCGTATGCGGTCGAAGTCGCGTTGAACAGGTCGGCCTCGGTCAGCGGCGTCCATGTCGACGGCAGCCCGCCGGTGAGCGTCGTGTCCTTCAGCATGTAGAAGCGGTTGCTGACGTTGTAGGCCAGGCCCGGCGTAGTGCTGGTGGTGTACAGCGGATGCTCGCGGTCGCCGCTGCCGATCATCACCGCATCGTAGTTGCCGGTGGTGATGACATCCGGCGGATACATGAACTTGCGCGCATCGTTGGTGCCCTGCGCGCCGCCCAGGGATGCGAATTTATGCAGCGTCCAGGCATCTGACCCGGTGCCGGCCGCCGTCTCGAAGTCCAGCCGCCAGACATTGCCGCCGACGTCGCCGACATAGCCCTTGTCTACCAGCCCGTCACCGTTGCGGTCCACCACGGCCACGTCGGACGGGATCGCGCGGTTCATGCCGGCAGGCGTCGTGCACACCGTGGCGGAAAGACCGGTGCAGTCGGCCAGCCATGCGCGCACCACATCGCCCGTGAAGGCATCGAACACGATCACGCCACGCCCTTGTCCCGAACTGCCGCCACCCTGGGACGGCTCGGCATCCTCGGCGGGATCGTAGCCGGCGCCCATCACCACGAGCGGGTTTGCATACCCCTTGACGCGGATCACGCGCGGCTGCGACCAGGTCTGTCCCAGTTCCGCGATGCTGGTGCTGTCGGCCTTCCACAGGAATTCCGGCGCCATCGGGTCGGTGACGTCCAGCGCGTAGGTCAGGCGCCCGCCGCGGCGCGCGGTCAGGTAGATCACCACACGAGGCTTGGCCGGGTCGCGCAGGTCCTGGAACACCGTCGTGGTGCCATCGAAGAAATAGTCGCGCGGCTTCGCGCCCGCACCGGTGGGCGATCCGCTCAGCTGCACCTCGGGCGTATTGGTGTAGAGACGGCCGAGCTTGCCATAGAACTCCGGTGCAATGAAGCCCCACAGCTCCCCGCCCGGACGTATGCCGCCGATGCCGGTGGTCTGGTTGCCATTGACCGCATGGAAGACGCCGTCGTTGGCGCCATAGAACACCACCACGCCGGTCGTGCCGCCATAGTTGATCACCACCGGGCGCGAATGCAGTACATCGCCATGCACCGAGCCGCGCATGGTAACGCTGCCCCCCGGGCCTTTCTGCAACTCCGCGCCGGCCACCGAACTTTCGCCCAGTGCCCGCACGTCGCGGCCGCGCACCCAATTGATCAGGTTGTTGACGTCGGCGGCCGTGGTATTGAGCGCGGCCTGCCCGCTGGTGCCGGTCAGCCAGCTGTTGGACGTATCGAACGAAGCCAAATTCTTGCCGCTGCATGCCCCCGACGCGCAGGTGTAGAGCTTGCGCCCGCTCTGGTCGGTGGTGAACTGGGCGCGCAGCATTTCGCCGGCGCCACCTTTCTCGACGATTTCGCCATCGCCGCCGACCACACCCGCCACGCCGTCGGCAGAGTCCAGCGCACCGGCAGCGCCGGACGGACTGTTGACCCAGAACCCCTTGGCAGGCCAGCCGCTTACCTGGCTGCCGGTATAGCTGGAACCACTGAACCCCAGCGGCGGCTCGGCGGTCCAGAAACTCTTGGCGCTGGGCGAGATGAAACCCGTGCCGGCATTGCTGATCGCACTCTGCTGGTTGGGGCCGCTGGGGTTGGCGTCCAGCACCACGATCTGGTTCTTGTTGTCGTAGCCAAGCTTGTACTGCTTCAGGTTGCCCATCCAGCGCGGCGCTGCGGTGGCGTCGGGCCGGAACATGCCGATGTAGATCTGGTTCAGGTACGAACCCTGCCCGTTCACGCTGACCGGCAGGCTCACCGAGGAGAACACGTTGTTGACGGCCTGCATCTCGTTGAAGATCTGCAGCAGCGCCTTCACCAGCGCGTCCACGTCGCCCAGGTCAACCACATAGCGCTTGCCGCCGGCATTGTCGGCCATGCTGCGGGTCGACTCGACATAGTCGGGGTTCCTGCCGTCCGTGATGGCGATCGTATAGGTGATGATGTTCTGGTTATTGTCGAGATTGCCGTTCACGTCGGTTTCGTACATGAACCGCGCCCACTCGTCTCCCCAGTTGCTTTCGTACTTGTTGGCCGCCGTGTCGAGCTTGAGCTGGGTCATCTGCTTGGCGCTGGCCCCCGCCGCGGCAAGCGCGTCCTTGGGCTCGGTGCCGGTGTCCTGCGGCTTGCCGTTGTTGACCGCGTTGGCGATGTAGATAACGAAGTTCTTCTGGCACGGGTTGGTGATCGGCGACGTGTACTGCGTACCTGACAAGCCCTTCCTGCCGCCGAAGAATGCCCAGGCTTCCTGCATGCCCCCACCCACCTGGGAATTGTTTGAGTTGTCGGTCTGGCGGTCGATGCTCTTGATGTACTCAAGGAATTGCGCGCCATTGGTGGCGTCCATCAGCGGCAATGTGTATGGCGCCGCCGACGGATAGCGGAATTTGCCGCCGGGGTTGGTGCCCGTGCCGAACATCATCAAGCCCATGTTGATGTTGCCGGCCAGCTGCGGGTTGGTCGCGAGCGTGTTCACCGCGCGGTACAGTGCGCACTGGATCGCGCCGACGTCGGTGCCGGCGTTGTTGGCGCTGACGACATCGACATCGCAGCCACGGATGGTCGTGGCCGCATTCCACGTGGACGCATTGTCCAGCAGCAACAGCACATTGGGCTTGGTACCGGCATTGCTCTGCAGGCCGGTGAACAGGTCGATGTCTTCGGCATGCGCGCCCTGCCATCCGGCCAGGGCAAGCAGGGCTGCGGCGAAGGCGGCAAGGCGCCGATTCCGGCGGGCTGGGCTCGTCATCCGGGTTCCTGTGCGATCAATGGTGAATAGGTGGCAACGCCGGTGCGGTCAGGGGCAGGCCGAGCCGGTCGGCATGCGCACCGCCACGCCCTGATGGACCGTTGCCACGGCGCCGGTGCCGGCGCTGTCATCGACCGTGGCGGCTACGTCCCACTGGGTGGCGTTGCACAGCGAATTGCCCGCGTTGTTGCCGGCCGTGACGATGCCGGTGTTCTGCACGCCGCTGCCGATCATGCACGACACATCGTCGGGATCCTTCAGGTCGAGCTCGACGTTCTTGATGGGATTGCTTGCCATGCATTCCGGCTTCGCCACCTGGGCCACGTAATCGGCCTTGCCATCTCCACTGACATCCACCGGCACGCTGATGGCCGCCGGCGCCTTGGTGAAGTCGTCGGAGATCACCTGCTCGATCGACTGCTGCGCGACGTCGCGCGCTTCGGCGGTGTGCTGCTGGTTGGCCGCGACCTTGACGTTGACCAGGCCCGAATTGACCAGCGCCACGGCGATCAGCAGGAACAGCACCATGAACACCAGCGTCACGACCAGCGTGACGCCCGTCTGCCTGCGGCGCAGTGGCCGGCCGGATAACTTCGTCATTGCTTGCCCTTCGCGGTATCGCATCATTGCTCGCGCAGTCCGGCCACGTTGACCAGCCGCGCCACCTGGGCGTAGACGTGGCGCTTGTAGCCGTCATTGAACGGACCGCTGGCGGCGGCGCGCCCCAGGTCGTAGGTGCGCGTGTCTACCGTGCCGCCAGAGGTGCGCAGCGTGCGCGCCAGCAGGTTTACGCGCACGGTGGTCACGTTGCTCCAGTTGGTTAGCGCATTGGTCCAGTCGTAGCCCGGCACGATTGGGCAGGCGGCGGCATTGTTGGCGCCGGGATCGTCCACGTAGCAGTCGGCGGAGCCGTTGCTGTCCAGGTCCATGCCGTAGGCCACATGCATGTCCTGGATGCCCTGCGCCAGCGAACGCGTCTGGAACGCGCCGTTGACCAGCTCGGCCATCTTCAGCGTGGGGATGCCGTCGCCGCCGTTGGTGCAGCGGTCGCACGGCGCGAGATAGAACGCGCGCACCACCGCTTCGCGCAGCACTGCCGGTACCGCCGCATCGCAAGCCTTGGTGCGCAACGGGAAAGCGGCCGCCGCGCTGGCATCGAAGACAAAGGCAGTGGTGTCGTTCGGGCAGGCCGATACCTGCAGGTAAGGCACGCCCGGCGTCGGGGCCGCGACCGGCGTGGTCGACACGCGCCGCACCACCAGCACCTCGGAAGTGGCGGCAAGGTCGGCCAGGCAGGGCGCAACCACGCCGGCCGCATAGCCTGCCAGAGGCAGTGGGACGGTGCCTCCTGCCGCGAAGCCGAGCGCGGCCGGGTCTGTCGCGCACAGCGCGGGACCGGCCACCGTGGCGCCCCGCGCAATGCTGCCTGCCCCGTAGAACCCCGCAAGTTCCACCTCGCGCCGGATCTGCTCCAGCGCATAGCGGCCGTTCTCCACCTGCTCGGCCGACTTGACGAACTCGGTGCGCGACAAGCTGTTGGCGTAATAGAGACTGGCCAGCGCAGTCAGCATCAGCAGGCCGATGGTGATGCCGATCATCAGCTCCACCAGCGACACGCCGCGCTGGCGCCGGCGGCCTTGTGCGATACGCGGAGGCAGGCGCTTCATGACACGGTCCCCAGCGAGCCAATGCGGATCTGCGTGCTGACCGCGCGACGGTAGGCTTCGTTGCCGTACTGGTTCTGGCCGCAGCCGAGCGCGGGGGCGCCGGTGGCGGCCAGGCCTTGCCAGGCGACGGTGATGCGGTAGACGTTGGCGGCCGCGTCGACGGTGTCGATGCAGCCGCGCGCGCCGATCATGGCGCCGACCGGCTGCGCCGCCACGCCGCTGGCCGCGGCCGTCATCTCGGCGCTGCCCAGCAGCGCGGTGTTCCATGCCTGCAGGTCGCCGTTGGCGGTGGCGTTCTGCGCGGCCGTTCCCAGCGTGCAGGCCGCCGGCGCGGCTGTGCCGGTGCCCAGCCGCACGCCGTTGGCGCCATTGGCATAGCACTGCGCCACCTGGCGGTTGGCATTGATGCGGGCGGCCATGTCCTGCAGCAGCGCGAGCGCCTGCACGCGCTGGTAGGACTCCATCTCGTTCTGGCCCGAGCGCGCCACCAGTCCCGCCGTGCCCAGCAGCGCGGCGAGCAGGATCACCACCGCCACCAGCACTTCGATCAGCAGCAGGCCACGCTGCGCGGTGCGTCGCGGCAGGCGCGCCGGCCGTTGCCCGTGGCGGCGGCCGGCGTGGGGAAGGATGCGGGTCATGTGCAGGCTCCCGTTTCAGAGGCAACGCGGCCGGTCTCGCTGACCTGCACGCACACGCGCAGCGCGACCGTCGTGTCATTGGCGGGAGCGATCTCGAAGCGCATTGCCGCGCCGGCAAGCCGGCCGTCGTTGCCGACCGACAACGCCCCGGCGGCGCTGGGGGTGATGGTGAGGCTGGCGTAGGGCCCGAAGGTGCGCACTGTCTCCGCGCCGGCGCTGACGGCCCAGCCCGCGGTCCAGGCCGCACCGGTGGGCGCCAGCGTCACGGTGGCGTTGCGCTTGACCGCCTCGCTGCGCGCCAGCAGCAGCGCCGAGCTCAGGTCGAGCGAGGCGCTGCGCACGCGCTGCCCCGCCATCAGCGACGCAAACGACGGCGCGGCGGCGAACGCGAGGATCGCCAGCACGGCCAGCGTGCACATCAGTTCGACCAGGGTGAAGCCGCGCAGCGCCCGCGGCTGCGGGCGGCACAGGCGAAGCCGGTAGGTGGCTGCCATGGTCAGTTCCAGCAATCGGTGCCGCCACCGGACGCCGACCTGGCGCCGGCGCTGGTCAGCGTCAGCGTGCCGCAGCCGGTATCGGCGCTCAGCTGGCTGCCCTTGGGCGTGGCCACGATGCTGTAGCCCGGCGGCAGCGCGGCATTGGGAGTCACGGTGACATCGTAGCGCGTGCTCTGCGCGGACGGCACCGACATGCCTAGCGCGCCGAGATTGGCGGCATAGGCGCGGTTGTCGACGAGAAACCGCTCCTGCGCGCCGGAGACTTCGAGCATGAACGACTCGATCGCGGCGCGGTGCGATCGCACCACATGGCGGCTGTAGTTGGGGATGGCGACGGCGGCCAGGATGGCGATGATCGCGACGGCGATCATCAGCTCGACCAGCGTGAAGCCGCGCGCGCGCGCGCCGCGGCCCGGCATGGCGCCCGCCGCGTCTGTTCCTGCCCCGATTTGACCCTTGACCCGAAACGGCGGCGTGACCATGCCGCCGTGTCGCACTGCAGGGCTTCTATGTCCCATGCTCGCGCTCCGTACCAATTATGTTCCGGTTGACCGATTTCCGGAGGTTATGGCGCGGAGTGTAAGTCACCGCCATTCAAGTGGGTAAGGAAATTCTGATGACAGTGCGCCAGCGTTGCGGCAATCCGACAATCGGGGGGCTTGCCAAAAACCCCGGGTACAGCTTTGGCGGTGTCCGGACGTTAACCGGCTTTCGAAGTAACGATGTGACGGCGTGACGACGTGGCAGCGCGTCGTCTGCAAGCGCCGCCGCCCGGCGCTCCGGTGCGCGGCTGTGCAACAATCGTTACAACCACGAACCCGGAGTGCCCATGCCGTCCGACAGCCCCACCCATCCGCCGCAGCCTTCCCAGGCCGGTCCCACGCCGGCGCCGCCCCACGACCTCGACGCGCTGCTGGCGTTGCTGCGCGCCAGCTTCCCGAGCCTGAGCACGCAGTTCCAGAGCGGCGCGCGCTACCTGCTCGACCACCCGCAGGACGTGCCGGTGCTGTCGATGCGCAAGATCGCCGCCAGCGCCGGCGTGCAGCCCGCCACGCTGGTGCGGCTGTCGCAGCACCTCGGCTTCGAGGGCTGGCAGGGCCTGCGCGAACTCTTTGTCGATGCGCTGCGCGGCGGTAGCCAGCCCTATGCGCGCCGCGCGCGCAAGGTGGTGCGCGAAAGCAGCGCCAGCCGCATGCTGGGCGAGATGCTCGACGCGCAGCACCATAACCTCGACCTGATCGCCGCCAACAACGACAAGACGCTGCAGCAGGCGGCGGAACTGTTGTCGCAAGCGCAGAACGTGCACGTGGCGGGCTTCCGCTCGTGCTTCCCGATCGCGTTCACCTTCCACTATGTCTACCGGCTGTTCCGCAGCTCGGTGCAGCTGATCCGCGCCGATGCCGGCACGCTGGAAATGGAGCTGCGCGGCCTGGCGCCCAAGGACGCCGTGGTGGTGGCCAGCTTCGCCCCGTATTCGCAGGAAAGCATCCGCGTGGCGGCGGCCGCGCGCGAGTGCGGCTGCAAGGTGATCGCGTTGACCGACAGCACCGTGGCGCCGATCGCGCTGGCGGCGGACTGCACGCTGCTGTTCTCGGTCGAGAGCCCGTCGTTCTTCCCCTCGATCACGGCCGGCGTGGCCATGGTCGAGGCGCTGGTCGAGCAGTTGCTGGCGCGCAAGGGCAAGGGCGCGATCCGCGCGCTCGAGCAGGCCGAGGGCGAGCTGCACCGCGCCGGGGCCTACGTGCCCGCCGGCCGCGGCTGAGGACGATTATTCGAAGGCCTCGTCGCTGGGGCTGGCGTAGGCCTTCTTCAAAGGCTCGCTCATCTGCAGCTCGAAATTGACCTGCTTGGGCGGCACCGGCGCGGCAAACCACTTGCTGTAGAGCTTGTTGATCTCGCCGCTGCGGATCAGCCCGCCGATGGCGCCGTCGACCACCTGCTTGAAGCCGGGATCGTCCTTGCGCAGCATGAACGCATAGGCCTCGAACGACTGCGGCGTGCCCACCACGGTCCAGTCGGCGGGGTTGGGCGCCAGCGTGCGCGCTCCCGACAGCAGCACGTCGTCCATCATGAACGCGGCCACGCGCCCTGACTGCAGGATCAGGAACGACTCGCCATAGTCCTTGGCGCTCTGGATGGTGATGTTGGCCTGCTTCTCGTCGTTGAGCCGGCGCAGGATGCGCTCCGAGGTGGTGCCGGCATTGGTCACCACCGCCTTGCCCGAGAGGTCGCCGAAGTCGCGCACCGGGCTGCCTTTCTTCACCAGCAGCCGCGTGCCGGCGACGAAGAACGTGGTCGAGAACGCCACCTGCTGCTGGCGCGACTTCAGGTTGGTGGTGACGCCGCATTCCAGGTCGACGGTGCCGTTCTGCACCAGCGAGATCCGGTTCTGCGAAGTCACCGGCACCATGCGCACCTGCAGCGCCGGCAGGCCGGTCTCGCGCTTCACCGCATCGATCACCCGGTCGCAGATGTCCTGCGAGAAGCCGATGACCTTCTGGTTGGCGTCGTAGTACGAGAACGGGATCGACGAGGTGCGATGGCCGATGGAGATCGTGCCTGACGACTTGATCTTGCCGAGGGTCGGGCTGGCGGCGGAATTGGCGACACCGGCGGCGACACCGGCGGCATGCGCCGTGCCGGCCGGGCCGCTGCAGAGCACCAGCGCCGCCGCTGCGGCCGATGCAACCGCGGACCGGCGCGGGGTCGGTGAACCGCCGCACGGACGCGTGACTTCTGCTGCTTTCATACAGGCTCTCCTTGGATGCGTGAATAGCTTGGTTGTCGGGGTAGCGGTCAGCGACGCGCCATCGCATCGCCAATGCTAGGCAATCAGCAACAACTGTTCCATCATGGATAACTATGAAACATATGTATTTTTCACCGGCGCGGTGAAACGACCGTTGGCGCCGCGGGCGGATGGGCGCAAACGTGGGGCATCGACGCCCGACGCTTGTGCAGCCGGCGCAGCATGGGAACGAGCAAGGAGGCAGGGAGTCGGGCGCGGGACCGCGCCGGGAGGTGGGTGGCGACGTGGGGCGGACGCCGCGCCTGGCGCGGCCGTCCGCCGTGGAACCGGCTTACCGGGTGCACTTCTCCTGGTACGCCTGCTGCAGCGACTTGCGCGGGCGCTCGCGTTCCAGCTCGGGCACCTGCCGCCCTTGCGCGGTCTCGATGGTCGAGTCGGTGGTGCGGTACTCGCGCTTGGGCGCGGTGGCGATCTGGGCGGCGAGCTCACGGCATTCCGCCGACTCGATGCTGGCCGGCGTCGCGGCCGGGTCGGGGCGGTAGGGCGTGGTGCCCTGCTGGACTGCCTCGTTGATGGCAGCGGCGGCGGCGCCCTGGACGTCCTGCTTCTGCGCCTGGGCGCTGCAGGCCACGACAAGGGTGGCAAGTGCGGCTAGGCGGATCAGGGGGCGCTGGCGGCTCGGCATGGTGGCTCCTCGGATGTATGGCTCGTTGATTGGCAGAAGCCGCCAGCTTAAACGTTCGCGCCCTGTCTGGCACTAGCGGCATCTGCGGCACTTCCGGCATTTGTTGCCGGCCGCGGCAGCCGTTGCGCTAGCGCCCGCGGTGCCCGCCCTCGTCGTCGAGTTGCCAGTCGCGCCGCATCACCACGTAGGTGAAAGACGCGGACCAGCCGATCAGGATCAGGCCCACCAGCGGCTCGATGGTCGCGATCAGCCGGGTCGCGCCGACCGGGTAGAGGTCGCCCAGGCTCTGCGTGGTGAAGGTCTCCAGCGCAAAGTAGGCATAGACCAGCAGTGAGGGCTCGCCGTGGCGGGTGGGCATGCCGGGCGCGGTCGATCCGGCCAGCCAGCCGAGGCCGAGCACATTGTCGGCAAACCAGAAGCCGAACGCGAACACCATCGCCTCCAGGCAGTGGACGAGGATGATGCAGACGATCAGCACGCCAATGTTGACGCGCCCGCTCCAGCGCCGCGGATGCAGCGACGACAGCACGCGCAGCGCCTCGTAGTGGATCCCCACCACGGCCACGGTCAGCACCGCGGCGCACAGCAGGGCCAGCAAAAAATTCTCGGCAGAGTTTTCCATGCGCAACCGGTCGAGTGGCTGGGGCGTCCGGCTTATGGCGGGCAAAAAAGACGCCCTCCAACATAACATCGGAAGGCTCGCGGGAAAACAGCCGCGGAACGCCGCAAGATGTCATGCAGAACCCGGCAAGCCACAGGATTCGTGGCCATGCGGGCCATGCACTATGCTGGAAATCCCACAATCCCAATGCAAGCGGAGGCCGACATGCGTAAATCCATCCCGATCCTGGCGGCGCTGGTGCTGTGCGGCGCCAGCGGCCTGGCACTCGCCCACAACTGCCCCAACGAGATGAAGGCGATCGACGCCAAGCTCTCGACCAAGCCGGCGCTGTCGCCGGAAGATACCGCCAAGGTGGCCAAGCTGCGTGCCGACGGCGCGGCCTATCACAAGGCCGGCAAGCATGACGAAGCGATGAAGTCGCTGCTCGAGGCCAAGAAGATACTTGGCATCTGAAGCGGGGCGCCGCACTAGAAAAAAAAGAGCCGCCGGGCAATCCCGCGCGGCGGCTTTCTCATTGCTGCATGGCCCAGGGCGAGGGCCCTGGCCCAGTCCGGTCAGGAGCCCGACCCGACCTGCTGGATCACGCCATTGGGCGCCACCAGGTAATACTCGGCGCCGACCCCCACCCAGCGCGTGCCCTTGCGCGGCGCCGGCAGGTTGTATTGCTTGTAGTCGTCGATCACATATTGGCGGTCCCTGAACTCGGTCGGCAGGCGGTCGCCCTTCTTCCATTGCTGCACCTGCACATACGGCGAGCTTTGCGGAGCTGGCGGCGGCGCAGACGCCGCGGGTTCCGTCATCGGCCGGGTAGAAGTCTTGCCACCACCCTGCGCCATGGCAAACGGCGCCGCCAGCACGCTTGCCGCCAGCAACAGGGCCGGCATCGCTTTCTTGGTATTCATCGTGATCTCCTTGCGTACGGAAAACCGAACTGCCGGAGGATCCGGACAGCTTCTAACTGCCGGAGGATCCGGACAGCTTCTACCAGATTAGTCACAAAAGCGGGAAACCGTGGCAACCGTGGCCCGGCAGCCACGTCCGCGGTGTTCACAATTGTTTGCCCGGCCGCGGCGGGCGCCATGCGCCGCGGGCCATGGTGGTGGCTAGAATGAGGCCTGACGGAAACACTCAGCAGGCCGCGGCAAGCGCCGCGCCTGCCCGGGCGCCCATGCCCTCCATAATGTTCCCTGGCCATGCCCTTCGGCCGCGCGATGCCGCGACGCATGCGCACCCTCGCCGGAGCTTGCAACCACCCCTGCCAGAGAACGACAAGAACGGGGGACTCTCGTGTTGCAAGACGCTGGTCGATTCCTGGCACTGGTCAATCCCGCCATCGCCATCGCATTCTCGCTGTGCTTCGTGCTGGCCCGGCGCTATGAGCGCAGCCGGCACTACCTGCTGCTGCCGGCTGCCGCGTATTGCATGTACGCGATCGCCATCACCCTGCAGATCGTCTGGCCGCCGCACCCCGGCGGCGGGCAGGCCACGGTGACCGGCCTGCTGTACCTGGGCAGCGGCGTGCTGCTGCTGCGCGGCATGCTGGCGCGCGTCGGTGCGCGGCTCGATACCTGCGCGCAGGTGGCATTGCCGCTCGCGCTGCTCGGCGCGATCGCGTGGTTCGACCTGGTGCAGCCGCGGCTGGTGGCGCGCATCTACATCCTGAACGTCGGCATCGCCATGATCCTGCTGCTGGGCATGCCGGCACTGGCGCGGCTGCGCAGCGGGCGGCTGGCGGACCGCGTGCTGTTCTGGTTCTACCTGCTGTTCGCGCTGCACTTCCTGCCGCGCACCGTGCTGACCGTGGTGCCGGCCGCATCGCACGATCCGGTGGCCTTTATCCAATCTGCCTACTGGCTGTGGCTGCAGGCCACGCTGGCGCTGCTGCTGATGGCACTGGCCCTGGCGTTGCTGGCCGCGGCGGTGCAGGACATCATCGTCGGCCTGCGGCACGAGCGCGACACCGACCCGCTGACGCTGCTGCATACCCGCCGCGGCCTGGCCGCGCTCGCCATGCAGCAGATCCCGCCGACGCCGGGGCAGCCGCTCAGCCTGCTGGTGTGCGACCTCGACTTCTTCAAGTTCATCAACGACAACTACGGCCACAGCGCCGGCGACGCGGTGCTGGCGCAGTTCGGCCAGATCATTGCCGGCGGCATCCGCCGGCGCGATATCGCGGCGCGGCTGGGCGGCGAAGAGTTCGTCGTGCTGCTGCCCGATACCGCGCCCGACGCCGCGCTGCAACTGGCCGAGCGCCTGCGCCATACGCTCGAACACACGCCGATGACAGTGCTGCCCGGCGTGCACCGCGTGACCGCCAGCTTCGGCGTGGCGACGCTGCGGCCCGGCGAAGACCTGGATACGCTGCTGATGCGCGCCGACCACGTGCTCTACGCGGCCAAGAACCGCGGCCGCAACTGCGTCGCGTGGGAGCGGGACGAAGCCTTGCAGGCGCCCGGCGCCCTTGCGTGAGGCGGGGCTACAGGTAGATCACCGCCAGCGCGCGCAGGATCCCGCGCAGGATCCCGATGACGATGACCGGGAGGTCGTCCGCGATCCGGTCCGGTCATGACGACAAGCGTGAATGGCGGTAGCCGGGCAGGCAGGCATCCAGGATCAGGCCGAGTTCGCCGATGCGGTCCTGCGTCGCCTGCACTGCCCACGCGGCGCCGGCCTCCAGTTCGCGGCACAGCTCCGCCGCGTCGCGCGCGGCATCGATCTGCGCGAGCGCACCGCGCATGCGATGCGCGTGCGCCTGTACCGCGCCCAGGTCGCCGCTGGCGGCAGCGGCAAGCAAGGCATCGAAATCGGCCTGCACGCTCCGCGCCAGCAGCGCGGCATCGGCGTCGCCGCTAATGCGCGGCGACGCCTGAGCGCGCCCCGGCATCAGCTCTTGCAGGCACGCCGCCAGCTCCTGCAGCAACACCGGCTTGACGAGGCAGCGGTCCATGCCGGCGTCGTGGCAGCGACCGGCTTCGCCAGCGCCGGCGTTGGCGGTCAGCGCGACGATGCGCACCGGGTTGCCCGCCGCGCGCAGCCGGCGGCTGAGCGCGTAGCCATCCATGACCGGCATCTGCACATCGGTCAGCACGACGTCGAAGGCCCCTGCCGTGCACGCCGCCAGCCCCTGCGCGCCGTCGCTCGCCAGTTGCACCGCGCAGCCGAGCCGCTCCAGCTGGCCACGCAGCAATAGCCGGTTGTGCGGATGATCCTCCACGACCAGCACGCGCAGCCCGAGCTGCGGCAGCGCCGGCATCGCTGGCGCCGCATCGGCACCGGCGGCGGCGGGCGCCGGCCGTGAGGCGGTGACGGGCAGCTGCAGCGCAACGGTAAAGCGGCTGCCCTGGCCCGGCGAGCTGTCGGCGGTGATGTCGCCGCCCATCAGCCGGGCCAGTTTCCTGCAGACGGTCAGCCCGAGCCCGGCGCCGCCGGGTTCGGCCGCGCGCGTGGCATCGCCCTGCGTGAAGGGCTCGAACAGGTGCGGCAGCAGCGCGCCATCGATGCCGGGGCCGGTGTCGGCCACTTCCAGCATCAGCGTGACCTGGTCCGCGGAGGGCTGCGGTTCCTGCCACATGCGCAGCGTGACGCGCCCTTGCGCGGTGAACTTGATTGCATTGCGCAACAGGTTGGCCAGTACCTGCCGCACGCGCAGCGGATCGCCCAGCAGCCACGGCAGGCCCGGCTGCAGGTCGCAGTCCAGGGCCACGCCCTTGTGCATGGCCAGCGGCTCCTGTGCGCGCGCCACGGTTTCGGCCAGCGCCACCGGATCGAACGGCACCGCGTCCAGCCTGATCTGGCCGGCTTCGATGCGCGAGAAGTCGAGCAGGTCGTCGAGCATCTGCAGCAACACCCGCGACGACTCGGTAATGGTCGCCACCTGCTGGCGCTGCCCTGCGTCCAGCTCGCTCATCGACAGCAGTTCCAGCGTGCCGAGCATGCCGTACAGCGGCGTGCGGATCTCGTGGCTCATCGCGGCCAGCAGGCGCGCGCCGGCGGTCCGGGCCGCCTCGGCCGGCGCCGGGCCAGCGCTGTCGTCGTTCGTCGTCATGGCATTTGTCCGGGGCTGCATGCCTGCCCGAAGGTGGCGGAGATATGCCAAGCATAGCCACGCGCGGCCGCGGATGCATGGAATTCGCATCGAGCGCTGTCGATGTCGATGTCGAACTCCTCCAGCCTTTGCGGCAGGGCATCGACGGCTAAATGCAACTGCGCGCCAGCAAGGCGGCGCGGCAGCGGAAGGCTCAGGTCGTGCCCAGCCGGTCGCGGGTGCGCCGGGCCACATCCTTCATCCACGGGAACGCATCCCAGTAGCGGCGCGCAAACTGTTCGATCTCGTCGCGCTGCTTCAGCGACAGGCCGATCATGTCGAGCCCCTCCAGGAACATGCGGCGATGCCGCGCCGACAGCTCGAACGGGAAGTCGCCGACCGGCGTGCGCACCTGCATCGCTTTGACGTCGATGCGGATCTCATTGGCGCTGTCGGCATCGACCGCGTCCATCAGCCGCTCGATCACCTCGCGCGGCAGCATCACCAGCAGCAGCCGGTTGTTCATCGCATTCGAGTAGAAGATCTCGCCGAAGCTGGGCGCGATCACCGCACGGATGCCGAACTGCTGCAGGCCCCATACGGCATGCTCGCGGCTGGAGCCGCAGCCGAAGTTGGCGCCGCCGACCAGGATGCTGGTGCCGGCGTACTCGGGCCGGTTCAGCACGAATTCCGGGCGCCGCGCGCCGGTGGCGTCGAACCGGTGGTCATAGAGAATGCCATCGGCCAGGCCCGACTTGTCGATGCCGCGCAGGAACTGCTTGGGAATGATCTGGTCGGTGTCGAGGTTCTCGAAACGGATCGCGGCGGCTTTGCCGGCGAGGCAGGAAAGTTCAGGCATGGGACAGCTCCAGCTTGCGGATGTCGGTGATCGCGCCGGTAATGGCGGCCGCGGCCGCCATTACCGGGCTCATCAGGTGGGTGATGGCACCCCGCCCCTGCCGGCCTTCGAAATTGCGGTTGGTGGTGGAGGCGCAGCGCACGCCGTCGGCGAGCACATCGTCGTTCATGGCCAGGCACATCGAGCAGCCGGGCTGGCGCCATTCGAATCCCGCCGCGATGAGGATGTCGGCCAGCCCTTCGCGCTCGGCCTGTGCCTTCACCGCGCCCGATCCCGGCACGACCATCGCACGCACGCCCGCGGCGACGGTCTTGCCGCGCACCACGCTGGCGACCGCGCGCAGGTCTTCGATGCGGCCGTTGGTGCATGAGCCGATGAAGACGTGCTGGATCGGCGTGCCAGCCAGCGTCGCGCCCGGCTGCAGGTGCGTATAGGCCAGCGCGCGCTGGACCGAGCGCTGCTCCGCTTCGTCGATCTGGTCTTCCGGGAACGGGACCTGGCCCGACACCGGCAGCACCTGGTCGGGGCTGGTGCCCCAGGTCACGTGCGGCTCGACCTGGCTGGCGTCGAACATGTATTCCATGTCGAACCGCGCGCCGGCATCGCTGTGAAGCGTCTGCCAGTGCTCCAGCGCGGCCTCGCGCCGGGCGCCGTCGATGTCAGGGGCGCGGCGCAGCACGTAGTCGATGGCGGCCTCGTCCGGCGCGATCAGCGCGCCGCGCGCGGCGGCCTCGACCGTCATGTTGCACAGCGTGAAGCGGGCTTCGATGCTCAGCTCGCGGATGGCCGAGCCGCAGTATTCCACCACGTAGCCGCGCGCACCCTGTGCGCCGATCGCCCCGATGATGCGCAGGATCAGGTCCTTGGCGGTGGTCCCGACCGGCAGCTTGCCGTCCACGCGGATGCGCATGGTTTTTGCCATCCGGTAGACCAGCGTCTGCGTGGCCAGCACGTGCTCGACCTCGGACGTGCCGATGCCGAAGCCCAGCGCGCCGAGCGCACCGTAGGTGGTGGTGTGGCTGTCGCCGCAGATCACCACCATGCCCGGGCGGATCATGCCGTGCTCGGGCGCCACCACGTGCTCGATGCCCTGCAGCGCGTCGTTGGTGTCGAACAGCGGGATCGCGTGCCGCTCGCAGTTGGCGTGCAGGTTGGTGGCCTGCAGCGCCGACGCCGGATCGGCGATCACGCGGATCGCGCCGGGGTGCGTGGGGATGATATGGCTGACCACCGCCACGTTCTGCCCCGGCACCAGCACGCCACGCCCCTGCTCGTGCAGGCCGGCGAAGGCCTGCGGGCTGGTGTATTCGTTCATCAGGTGCAGGTCGCAATACAACAGCACGTTGTCGTCGTCGATCCTGGCGACGGTATGGGAGTCGACCAGCTTCTGGTACAGGGTGCGGGGTGTCATGGCACAAGCCTTGGTAACGGTTTGACGGTCATTCCGCGGTCATTCCGCGGTGATACCGCGCTGCTTGATCAGGTCGGCCCACACGGGCATTTCTTGCTCCAGCCGCTGCCGGGCGGCCGCGGGCGTGCCCGGCGTCGGCTCGAAGCCTTCCTTGAGCATCCGGTCGCGCGTGGCCGGCGTCGCGAGCGCGGCATTCAGCGCGGTGTTCAGCTTGTCGATGACCGGCTTGGGCGTGCCAGTGGGCGCGAACACCATGAACCAGGTCTCGAAGTTGTAGCCGGGCAAGCCGGCCTCCGCCGCGGTCGGCACGTTCGGCAGCTGGGCCGAGCGCTTCGAACCGGTCACGGCCAGCGCCTTGAGCTTGCCGCCCTGCACATGCTGCTGGGCCGCGGACACCACCGGAAAGCTCATGTCGACCTGGCCGGCAATGGTGTCGACCAGCGCCGGGCCGCCGCCGCGATACGGCACGTGCACGATCGACACGTTGGCCACCGACTTGAACAGCTCCGCCGACATATGGAAGGTGCTGCCATTGCCGGCCGAGCCGTAGGTCAGCTTGCCCGGCTGGGCCTTGGCCGCGGCGATCAGCTCCGGCAGCGTCTTGGCCGGGATGTTGTTGTTGACCACCAGCACGTGCTGCGAGCTGGCGACCATGCCGATCGGCGCGAGGTCCTTCAGCGTGTCATACGGCATGCGCGGGAACAGGCCGGGGTTGATGGCCAGCGACACCGTCTGCAGGCCGACGGTGTAGCCATCGGCGGGCGCCTTGGCGACCGCGTCGACGCCGATGTTGCCGCCGGCGCCGGCACGGTTCTCCACCACGATGGTGCCGCCGAGGCTCCTGGCCCAGGCATCGGCGACCAGGCGCGCGGCGATGTCGGCGCTGCCGCCGGGGGCATACGGCACGATCAGGCGGACCGGGCGCTGGGGGTAGGACTGGGCAGCGGCAGTGCCGGCGGTGGCGGCGAAAACCGCGGCACAGGCCAGCAAGGCGGTCAGGTGGACAAGTTTCACGGGCGTCTCCTGTGGGATGAATTGTTGTGGAAACGATCGTATCATTGCCCCGGAGAAACATAATTCAGACTCCGTTACTTCTTTAGTTCCTGCAATTCAGCAATGGATAACTTCTCCGATCTCGCCTTCTTCCAGTGCATCAACAAGCACGGCAGCCTCGCCGCCGCGGCGCAGGAACTGGGCGTGACGCCGCCCGCGGTCAGCAAGCGGCTGGCCGCGCTGGAAGCGCGGCTGGGCGTGCGGCTGCTGCACCGGACCACGCGGCGCATCGGCCTGACGCCGGAGGGCGAAAGCTACCTGGTCGAAGGGGCGCGCATCCTGGCGGAAATGGAGGCGCTGGAGCGCGCCATCGCCGGCAGCAGCAGCACGCCGCACGGCCTGCTGAAGATCGGGGCGACGCTGGGTTTCGGCCGCCGCCATATCGCGCCGGCGCTGTCGGCATTCGCGCGCGCGTTTCCCAGGATCGAGGTCCAGCTGCACCTGAGCGACCGGCCGCTCAACTTGGTGGAGCAGGGCCTGGACGCGCTGATCCATTTCGGCGAGCTGCCCGACGTGCGGCTCACCGCGCGGCTGCTAGCCAACAACCGGCGCCTGCTGTGCGCGGCGCCGTCCTACCTTCAGGCCGCCGGCGAGCCGGCGAATCCACGCGAGCTGGCACGGCACAACTGCATCTTTATCCGCGAGGCCGACGAGACCTTCGGCACCTGGCACCTGCGCAACGGCGCGCAGCAGGAGACGGTCAAGGTGCGCGGCACCATGAGCACCAACGACGGCGAATCGGCGCTGGCGTGGGCGCTCGACGGGCAAGGGCTGCTGGTGCGCTCCGAATGGGACGTGGCCGAGCACCTGCGCAGCGGCGCACTGCGCCGCGTGCTGCCGCAGTGGCAGCTGGCGCCGGCGGACATCTACCTGGTATTCCCGGCGCGCAACCACCGGCCCGACAAGGTGCGGGCGCTGGTGGATTTCATGCTGGAGCGGTTTGCCGGCCACCGCGCCCGCGGGCCGGGCGGCGCGGACAGCGCGTGGTAGCGTGGTAGCGCGCGGTGGCGGGATGACCGGCTGAGAGAACCGCCTTAGCCGGCAAACCGGTAGCCCAGCCCCACTTCGGTCAGCAGGTGGGCCGGCTGCGCCGGGTCCGCTTCGAGCTTGTGCCGAAGGTGCCCCATGTAGACGCGCAGGTACTGGCTGCTTTCCGATTGCGCGGGCCCCCATACCTCGCGCAGCAGCTCGCGGTGCGTCATGACCTTGCCGCGATGCGCGATCAGCACGGCCAGCAGCCGGTACTCGATCGGCGTCAGGTGCACCGCCTGCCCGGCGCGCGTGACCAGTCGGTTGGCAAGGTCGACCTGGACGTCGCCGAACGTGACCTGGCTGGAACCCTGCGCGCTGGCGCGGGCATGCCGGCGCAGCAGCACCCGCAGCCGCGCCACCAGCTCGGCCACGCCGAAGGGCTTGGTCAGGTAGTCGTCGGCCCCCGCATCCAGCGCGCCGACCTTGTCGGCTTCGCCGCTGCGCGCGGACAGCACCAGGATCGGCACGGCGGTCCAGGTGCGCACCTCGCCGATCAGCTTGAGCCCGTCGCCGTCCGGCAGGCCAAGGTCGAGGATGACCAGGTCGGGCTGCCGCGTGCCGGCCTCGATCAGGCCGCGCTTGAGCGACTCGGCCTCGTGCACCGTGCAGCCCTCGGCCTCCAGCGTCAGGCGCACGAAGCGGCGGATATGCGGTTCGTCCTCGACGAGCAGGATCGTGGGCGAAAAATCGAACGGCATCTATGCCTCTCCTTGCCTGGTTGGCGACGGCTCGGGCAGTTCGGCCGGCTCGGGCTCGATCGCCGGCGGGTTGCCGTGCGGCAATGCGATCGTGAAGCGCGCGCCGGTGCCATCGCCAGGGCGCGACTGACCCTGCCGCTGCGCCGGCTCCACCCAGATGTGGCCGCCATGCGCCTGCATGATGGCCTCGCATACGGCCAGGCCCAGCCCGACGCCGGCGGTCGCGGACTCGCGTTCGCCGCGCGTGAATTTCTCGAAGATCTGCCGCTCCCTGCCGCGGGGCACGCCCGGACCGTCGTCCTCGACCACTACCCGGACCTCGTCGCCCGCAGCCATGGCCGACAACCGGATTTCGGTGCCTGGCGGCGTGTACTTGGCGGCATTCTCCAGCAGGTTGCACAGCACGCGGTCGACCAGCACGGCGTCGCACTCCACCAGCGGCACCTGCGACAGGCTGGCCACGACAACGCGGTGGCGCGCCAGCGCCTCGCGCATCGCGGCCAAGCTCGCGCCCACCAGTTCCTCCACCGATTGCCATTCGCGCCGGATGTGGACGTCGCGGCTTTGCAACCTGGCCATGTCGAGCAGGTTGACCACCATGGTCCGCATGCGGCGCGCCTGCTCCAGCATCGCGGCGACAGTCTCCTCCAGCGGCGGGGCCAGCGGCGGCGTGCCGCGCTGCATGGTTTCTGCCATGCCGATCAGGCTGGTCAGCGGCGTGCGCAGGTCATGCGAGACCGCGGCCAGCAGCGAACTGCGCAGGCGTTCCGACTCCATCGACAACAGCGCCTGCTGTGCCACCTCGACGTAATGCAGCCGTTCTATCGCGATCGCGATCAGCGTGCAGAACACATCAGCCTGGCGTCGTAGCGCCGGCTGCGCGAACGCATGCGGCACCGCGGGCTCCACGGCGAGCACGCCGCGGGTGCGCATCGGCGCCTTCAGCGGCAGGTACAGCACGGTGCTGCCCGGCAGCGTGCCGGTGCCGGTGCCCGCGGGCTGGCCATGGTGGAAGACCCATTCGGCGAGCACGCGGTCGATCGAGTCGCTGTGTCCCGCGCTGTGGCCCGCGCTGTGGCCGGCGCTGTTTCCCATGCCGCGCGCCGGGCCGTCATCCGACACCGGTGGCAGCAGCCGCCCGTCCGCCGAGACCAGGAAGAAGGCCGAACTGGCATCGAAGGCGGCGCGCAGGAAGCGGCTGCCGATCGCGACGATCTGCTCGGACTGCAATGCCGCCGACAGCTCGCGCGCCAGCTCGTACAGCGTGCGCGCGTCCTCTTCGCGCTGCACCGCCAGCCGCGCCTGCTCGCGCAGCCCGGCGGTAAGCTGGCCGATCACCAGCCCGACCGACAGCAGCACCAGGAAGGTCAACAGGTACTGCACGTCGGAGACGGCGAACGACAGCCGTGGCGGCACGAAGAAGAAATCGAACGACGCCACCGCCAGCACCGACGCCAGCGCCGCCGGCCCGCGGCCGTGGCGCAGCGCCACGCCGACCACCGCCACCAGGAACAGCATGACGATGTTGACCACGTCGAACCATGGCAGCGCCAGCGCCGACAGCAGCGTCGCGCCCGCGCACCAGGCCACGGCCCAGGCGTAGTCCTTGCGCCTGGCGCCGTCAGGGCTTGCCGTGGTTTCCGTGTCGTCGGCGGCATGGCGCGGACGCAGATCCGCGCGCGTCATGTCGGCGGCCACGCGGATGATATCGATCTCGGGGCAGCCGCGCGCCAGCGCATCGGCAAAGCTGGCGCGGCGGCCGGGCAGCCAGCCCGGTCCGCTGAAGAACGGCGACAGTGCCAGCCCGAGCAGCGCACGCGCGCGCTCCACCAGCGAGCCGCCGCGGCGCCAGTCCGCCGGCGCGCGGCCGAGCACGACCTTGGTCAGGTTGTGGCGCCGCACGTAGCCCGCAATCGCCTGCACCATGTCGTTGCCGGCCAGCGTCTCGGTCCGTGCGCCAAGCTCCTCGGCAAGGCGCATCGCGGCCTGCAGGCGCAGCCTGGCGGTATCGGATAGCGGCGCCAGCCGGGGCGTCGCCACCGTGACCACGTGCCAGTCGCAATCGAGCTGCCCGGCGAGCCGGCGCGCGCTGCGCACCACCTGCTCGGCATCATCGCCGCTGCCGATGCAGGCGAGCACCGCCTCGCGCGTGCGCCAGACCGCCTGCACGGCTTCGGACTGGCGCCAGGCGCGCACATCGTCGTCGATGCGGTCCGCGGTGCGGCGCAGCGCCAGTTCGCGCAGCGCGATCAGGTTGCCCTTGCGGAAGAAGTTGCGCGCCGCGTGCCGCGCCTGCTCGGGCAGGTAGACCTTGCCCTCTTTCAGCCGGCGCAGCAGTTCGTCGGCCGGCAGGTCGACCAGCACGACCTCGTCGGCGCCGTCGAAGACCGTGTCGGGCACGGTCTCCCACACGCGGATGCCGGTGATGCCGCCGACGGCCTCGTTAAGGCTCTCCAGGTGCTGCACGTTGACCGTGGTCCACACATCGATGCCGGCCGCCTGCAGCTCCTGGATGTCCTGCCAGCGCTTCGGATGGCGGCTGCCCGGCGCATTGGAGTGCGCCAGTTCGTCGACCAGCACCAGCGCAGGATGGCGGGCCAGCGCCGCGTCAAGGTCGAATTCGCTGAGCACGCGCTCGCGGTATGGCACCGCCTTCATCGGCAGGCGCTCGATGCCGCCGACCAGCGCTTCGGTTTCCGCGCGGCCGTGGGTCTCGACCACGCCGCTGACGACGTCGACGCCCTGCGCCGCCGCCGCGCGCGCGGCGGTAAGCATGGCAAAGGTCTTGCCGACGCCCGCCGATGCGCCGAAGTAGACCCTAAGCTTGCCGCGCGCAGCCCGAGCCGTTTCGGCCTGCACCTGCCTGAGCAGGGCATCGGGATCGGGGCGTGTGCCGGCGGCGCGGAGTTCGGTATCAGGCATGGGAAAGTTCGCGCCCCATGCTAGCAGAACCGCCTGCCCGACGCGCCGCCACGGCGCATGGCTGGCGCTGCGCGGCAAAAGGGATCGATACGATCTGGAAGATCCCGGTCACGGCTGACATCCTTGAATGGGTCCGGGCAAGCCTACCGGCGTGTCCGTAAAAACCGGGTAGAAAGAAGGCGGACCGGCATAAAAATCCTATAAAAATCGCAGCGCGCACGTCCCGATGCTGATCCGGATCGACTTCGGCGCCATGGGACAGGTCGCCGGCCACTGGCGCGGCATCGGCGTCACGCTGTTCGTCAACTGGCTGGTCAAGCCGTTCTCGATGGCCTTGCTCGGATGGATCTTCGTGCGCCAGCTGTTTTCCGCATGGCTGCCGGCCGACCAGACCGACAGCTACGTGGCGGGACTTATCCTGCTGGCCGCGGCGCCGTGTACCGCGATGGTCTTCGTCTGGTCGCAGTTGTGCAAGGGCGATCCCTATTTCACGCTGTCGCAGGTGGCGGTGAACGACGCCATCATGGTGGTAGCCTTCGCGCCGATCGTCGGACTGCTGTTGGGACTGTCCTCGATCACCGTCCCGTGGGACACGCTCATCATGTCGGTGGCACTCTACATCGTCATTCCGGTGCTGTTCGCGCAGATCATCCGCAAGGCGCTGCTGGCCAGAGGTGAAGCGGCGTACCGCCGCGTGGTGGATGCGCTGGGCCCCGGCTCCATCACGGCGCTGCTTGCCACGCTTGTGCTGCTGTTCGGCTTCCAGGGCAACGCGATCGTCGAGCAACCCCTGATCATCCTGCTGCTTGCGGTACCGATCCTGATCCAGGTGCTGCTGAACTCCGGCCTGGCTTATCTGCTGAACCGCAAGCTCGGCGTTGCCCATTGCGTGGCGGGACCATCGGCGCTCATCGGGGCAAGCAATTTCTTCGAACTGGCCGTGGCCACGGCCATCAGCCTGTTCGGCTTTCAATCCGGCGCGGCACTGGCCACCGTGGTCGGCGTGCTGATCGAGGTGCCCGTCATGCTGTTCGTCGTGGGCGTGGTCAACCGTTCGCGGCGCTGGTACGAATCGCACTGAGTCTCCACTGGCGCACCATCAGTCAGCTACGGACATAAAAAAAACCCGCGCAGAGGCGGGGCTGATCTTTACAGATTTTGGTTAGACAAGGTCAGAACGGAATATCGTCGTCCATATCCTCGAAACCATTCGACGGTGCCTGCTGCGGGCGACGAGCGCCGCCACCACCTTGGCCGCCGCCCTGGCCGCCACGGCCGCCGCCGTAGCCACCGCCGCCGCCCTGCGATTCACGGCTGTAGCCGCCGCCACCACCGCCGCCGCCGCCGCCGTAGCCGCCTTCATCGGCACCGCCGCCGCCACCCTGGCGCGAGCCCAGCATCTGCATCTGGTCGGCAACGATTTCGGTCGAGTACTTGTCCTGGCCGGACTGGTCCTGCCACTTGCGGGTGCGGATGCGGCCTTCGATATAGACCGACGAGCCCTTGCGCAGGTACTGGCCAGCGATTTCGGCCAGCTTGCCGAACATCGAAACGCGGTGCCACTCGGTGGCTTCCTTCATCTCGCCGGACTGCTTGTCCTTGTAGCGATCGGTGGTCGCCAGGCGAAGGTTGGTGACCGCGTCGCCGCTGGGCATGTAGCGGGTTTCGGGGTCGGCGCCGAGATTGCCGACGAGAATGACTTTGTTGACCGAGGCCATGTGAATGTTCTCCAAAAGCCACGCGCTGTGTTGAAAAGCGTGGCAATACGATAAGGCGACAAGGGTGAAGCTGACTGCAAGTGTGATCCGATACTGCGCCGACGGCTAGCGTGGCCGGTTGCCGGGTTCGGCACTGCGCCGTCACTGCGGCGCCGCCAAGGCGCAGCGACATGCAGCAACTAAAGCAACGTAAACGAACATCGCGCCGCCCGGCCGGTGTCGGGTGGCGCGATCATGCTAGGCCATTTTCGGCCCGGAAAGCGTTACGGATTGATGCGATGCCAAGGCAACTTCATGCAGCCGGCGCAGGTGCGGCTTCCTGCCCGCGGGCCGGAGGTGCCTTCATGCTCCAGGCGATTATAAGCCAGAGCAGCAGCACGGCCGCGCAGCCGACGAACACCGCGCTGCGGCCCTCGTGCTTGAGCAGCCAGCCGCCGACGGCGCCGCCCAGGAACAGGCCCAGCGCCTGCGTGGTGTTGTACACGCCGAGCGCCGCGCCGCGCGCGGATGCGGCATAGCGCGACACCAGCGAGGGCTGCATAGCCTCCAGCACGTTGAACGCGACAAAGAACAGCAGCAGCACACCGACGATGGCCCACAGGCCGTGCACCGCTGCGAACAGCAGCTGCACCGCGGTCATCAGCGCCACCGCGCCCAGCAGCACCGGGCGCACGCGGCCGTAGCGCTCGGCCGCCATCATCGGACCCAGCATCAGCACGAACGACACCAGCACCACCGGCAGGTAGACCTTCCAGTGCTGGTCGAGCGGCATGCCGGCATCGGTCAGCATCGCCGGCACCACCATGAACATGGCCACCTGCGATGCATGGAGCGCCAGCACGCCGACGTTCAGCCGCGCCAGGTCGGCATTGAGCAGCACCTTGCGGAACGGCAGCCGCACCGGGTGCGGCGCGGGCGGCGTCGGGACCAGGAACAGCGTCACGCCGATGGCCACCAGCCCCAGCACCGACATCAGGCTGAAGATGCCCGGCATGCCGATGCTGTGCAGCAGCGGCGAGGCGATCACCAGCGACAGCGCAAAGGTCAGGCCGATGCTGCCGCCAACCATCGCCATCGCCTTGGTGCGATGGCGCTCGCGCGTGAGGTCGGCGATGCAGGCGGTGATGGCCGCCGAGATTGCGCCCATGCCCTGCAGCGCGCGCCCGGCGATGATGCCCGTCAGCGTATCGGAGAACGCCGCCACCAGGCCGCCCGCGATAAACAGCAGCAGCCCGGCCACCATCACCGGCTTGCGCCCGATGCGGTCGGACAGCCAGCCCAGCGGGATATGCAGGAAGGCCTGCATCAGGCCATAGATGCCCATGGCCAGGCCGACGCGCTGGGCGTCATGCCCGTCGGGCAGGTTGCGGGCGTATTCGGCAAATACAGGCAGGATCAGGAACAGCCCCAGCATGCGCAGCGCGAAGATGCTGGCCAGCGACACGCTGGCGCGCAGCTCGGTGCGCGTCATGCGTTCGCGGGCGGGGGCCTGGGACGCGCCGGCAGGGCTCGCGTCCGGGGAAGAAGACTGGATCGGCGGCATTGCGATCGTGAGGATCTCTGGAAAGCGGGTCGGCTGGCGGGGCCGGCCGGGTGGCCGTTTTGTGACGGCGTCGGCCGGTATGGCCTCTGGCCGGTGTCCGCCCGCCTTCCGGGTCGCCCTGGAAATGAGGCCGGCGACGGCTCCGCGCCGGGGTTCCCGGCATGCGCCCGTTCTGGACCGGCTACCCCGGAAACCGAAGTTGGGTATATTAACAGGTTTGCTCCTTCGCGCTTCCCGGGTCACCTGGCCTTGCCAGCGAGCCCCCGGGCGTGTGCCCGGATGCGCTTTCCGCCGTCGCCAGCGGCAGGAAGTGCGAGCCAGCGCACCTGGACACTGGGTTTTGCCTTTCCTTCAGACAGCCTCGGCCAGCCCGGCCCGGGCGGCCTGGCTGGCGACGACTTTTCGGCATATGGAAGAAATCAAGATCCGTGGGGCGCGTACCCACAACCTGAAGAACATCAATCTCGACCTGCCGCGCAACCGGCTGATCGTGATCACCGGCCTGTCGGGCTCGGGCAAGTCTTCGCTCGCCTTCGACACGCTCTATGCCGAGGGCCAGCGCCGCTACGTGGAGTCGCTCTCCGCCTACGCCCGCCAGTTCCTGCAGCTGATGGAAAAGCCGGACGTCGACCTGATCGAAGGCCTGTCGCCGGCGATCTCGATCGAGCAGAAGGCCACGAGCCACAACCCGCGCTCCACCGTCGGCACAGTCACCGAGATCCACGACTACCTGCGCCTGCTGTACGCGCGCGCCGGCACGCCCTACTGCCCAGACCACAACCTGCCGCTGCAGGCGCAGAGCGTGTCGCAGATGGTGGATGCGGCGCTGGCGCTGCCGGAAGACACCAAGCTGATGATCCTGGCGCCGGTGGTGGTCGACCGCAAGGGCGAGCACTCGGACCTGTTCGATAGCATGCAGGCGCAGGGCTTCGTGCGCTTCCGCATCCGCTCGGGCGGCGGCACCGCACATGAGGCCGAGGCCAGTGTCTATGAGGTCGACCAGCTGCCCAAGCTGAAGAAGACCGAGAAGCACAGCATCGACGTGGTGGTCGACCGCGTGAAGGTCCGCGCCGACATCAAGCAGCGCCTGGCCGAATCGTTCGAGACCGCGCTGCGCCTGGCCGACGGCCGCGCGCTGGCGCTGGAGATGGACAGCAACAAGGAGCACACCTTCAGCTCGCGCTTTGCCTGCCCGATCTGCTCGTACTCGCTGCAGGAGCTGGAGCCGCGGCTGTTCTCGTTCAACAACCCGATGGGCGCGTGCCCGAGCTGCGACGGGCTGGGCCAGATCACCTTCTTCGATCCCAGGCGCGTGGTGGCCTTCCCCAACCTGTCGCTGGCCTCGGGCGCGATCAAGGGCTGGGACCGGCGCAACCAGTTCTACTTCCAGATGCTGCAGAGCCTGGCGGCGTTCTACGACTTCGATACCGAGACAGCGTTCGAAGAGCTGCCGGAGAACGTGCAGCAAGTGGTGCTGCACGGCTCGGGCGAACAGGAGATCCCGTTCACCTACATCAACGAGCGCGGCCGCACCACGGTGCGCGAGCATGTGTTCGAAGGGATCATCCCCAACCTGGAGCGCCGCTACCGCGAGACCGATTCCGTCGCCGTGCGCGAGGAACTGGCCAAGTACCAGAACAACCAGCCCTGCCCCGCCTGCCACGGCACGCGGCTGCGCACCGAGGCGCGCCACGTCAAGCTGGGCGAGAACGAGCAGGCGCGCGCGATCTATGAGATCAACGGCTGGCCGCTGCGCGATGCGCTGACCTATTTCCTGACGCTGGACATGCATGGCGCCAAGCGCGAGATCGCCGACAAGATCGTCAAGGAGATCACCGCGCGGCTGAACTTCCTCAACAACGTGGGCCTGGACTACCTGTCGCTGGAGCGCAGCGCCGATACGCTATCGGGCGGCGAGGCCCAGCGCATCCGGCTGGCGTCGCAGATCGGCTCGGGGCTGACCGGCGTGATGTACGTGCTGGACGAGCCGTCGATCGGCCTGCACCAGCGCGACAACGACCGCCTGATCGGCACGCTCAAGCACCTGCGCGACATCGGCAACTCGGTGCTGGTGGTCGAGCATGACGAGGACATGATCCGCGCCTGCGACTACGTGGTCGATATCGGCCCGGGCGCGGGCGTGCACGGCGGCATGATCGTGGCCGAGGGCACGCCAGGGCAGATTGAGGCTTCGCCGGCATCGCTGACGGGGCAGTACCTGTCCGGACAGCGCCGCATCGAAGTGCCGAAGAAGCGTGCCGCTCCGGACGAAGAGCGGCTGCTGCGCATCGTCAACGCCAGCGGCAACAATCTGCGCAACGTCACCGCCGAAGTGCCGGTGGGCCTGCTCACCTGCATCACGGGTGTGTCCGGCTCGGGCAAGTCGACGCTGATCAACGACACGCTCTACCACGCGGTGGCGCGCCACCTGTATGGCTCGACGCCGGAGCCGGCGCAGCACGACCGCATCGAAGGGCTGGAGCATTTCGACAAGGTCATCAACGTCGACCAGAGCCCGATCGGCCGCACGCCGCGTTCCAACCCGGCCACCTACACCGGCCTGTTCACGCCGATCCGCGAGCTGTTCGCCGGCGTGCCCGCGGCCAAGGAGCGCGGCTACGATCCGGGCCGCTTCTCGTTCAACGTCAAGGGCGGACGCTGCGAGTCATGCCAGGGCGACGGCGTGCTCAAGGTCGAGATGCACTTCCTGCCCGACGTGTACGTGCCCTGCGACGTCTGCCACGGCAAGCGCTACAACCGCGAGACGCTGGAGGTGCTGTACAAGGGCAGGAACATCTCCGAGGTGCTGGACCTGACCGTCGAGCAGGCGCATGAGTTCTTCAGCGCGGTGCCGGTGGTGCGGCGCAAACTGCAGACGCTGCTGGACGTGGGCCTCGGTTATATCCGGCTGGGGCAGTCGGCGACCACACTGTCGGGCGGCGAGGCGCAGCGCGTCAAGCTGTCGCTGGAGCTGTCCAAGCGCGACACCGGGCGCACGCTCTATATCCTGGACGAGCCCACCACGGGCCTGCACTTCCACGATATCGAGCTGCTGCTCAAGGTCATCCACAAGCTGCGCGACCAGGGCAATACCGTGGTCATCATCGAGCACAACCTGGACGTCATCAAGACCGCCGACTGGCTGATCGACATGGGCCCGGAAGGTGGCGCCGGCGGCGGCCAGGTGATCGCGCGCGGCACGCCGGAGGCCGTGGCGAAGAGCAAGGCCAGCTTTACCGGCAAATACCTGGCGCCGCTGCTCGAGCGCGGCTGACCTGCCGGCCACCCGATAGGCCGCGGCTCAGTCGAGCCCGGCGGCCGGCAGCACGCGCGTGCGCCGCGCCGTGCCGCCCTGCGGCAACTCGATCGCCACGCCGCCACCGCTGTCGGCGCCGTGGCCGGTCAACGCGGTGATCACCACCTGGTGCGTGACCATCAGGTAGGGCCCGCCGTGCGGGTCGAGCCCGTCGATCAGGCGCGACAGCTGCGCGACCTGCGCGTCGCGGCGCTGCGCATCCGCCCCGAAGAACGAATTGAGCAGCGGCTGCACCTGTACCGGCCCCAGGCCGATCAGCCGCGCCGTGTCCTGGCAGCGGCACCAGGCGCTGCTCCAAACCTGCGTCGGCCTGAAGCCGGCCGCCTTCCAGCTCGTTCCCAGCCGCGCCGCCTGCTCGCGTCCGCGCGCGTCGAGGTTGCGCTGGGTGGCGCAATCGGCTAGCCGGAACCCGGGCGGGTCGCCCACGCCCGGCGCGCTGGCATGGCGCAGCACCACCAGGACATTGGGGCGCTGCAGCTCGCTCACCGCGATCTCGCGCTGTGATGCCGGAGCGACCTGCGCAGCGGCAAACGCCGGGACCATGGCGATTACGGCAAGCAAGGAAATCAAGCGGCCAAGGGCAGGCATCGGCTGCTCCGGTGGAGGGTCAACCCCTCCGGTATAGCAGGCGCCGGCTTGCTTTCACCACCTCGCGCCCTACCATGAACCGGACGGCGACATGCATCGCACAGGAGCCCTGCCATGGAACTGACGGTCGTACCGGTCACCAAGCCGGAAGCCACCAACTTCATCTTCGGCCAGTCGCATTTCATCAAGACCGTGGAAGACCTGCACGAGGCGCTGGTTGGCACGGTGCCCGGCATCCGCTTCGGGATCGCGTTCTGCGAGGCCTCGGGCAAGCGGCTGGTGCGCTGGTCGGGCACCGACGAGCACCTGATCGACATGGCCTGCGAGAACGCGCGCGCCATCGGCGCGGGGCACAGCTTCCTGATCTTCCTGGGGGACGGTTTTTTCCCGGTGAACGTGCTGGGCGCGGTGCGCGCGGTGCCGGAGGTTTGCCGGATCTACTGCGCGACCGCGAACCCGACGCAGGTGATCGTCGCGCAGACCGATGCCGGCCGCGGCGTGATGGGCGTGATCGACGGCGCCTCGCCGCTGGGGATCGAGACCGAGGCCGATGTGGCGGAGCGCAAGGCCCTGCTGCGCAAGTTCGGCTACAAGATGTAGCCGTGCCGCTCAGTGCTGCGCCGCCTGTACCCGCGTGACGGGCGGCACATCGTCTTCTTTCATCCGGCTGCGGTTCAGCACGCCCGCTTGCTCCAGCACCGGATAGGCCGTCGCGCAGAACAGCGAATTCAGCCGCTTCAGCTCGCTGATCACATCCAGATGCAGCGAACTGGTCTCGACGCTTTCCGCCGTCTGCACCGCCACGCGCTGCAGATGGGTGCGCGCGTACTTGCGCTCCAGCTCGCGGAAGTTGGCCTTCTCCGCCATCAGCGCCTGCGCGCTCTTCAGGTCGCCGTTGAGGAACACCGACAAACCCAGCCGCAGGTTGGCCACCAGGCGTGCATGCATCTCGGCGATTTCCTGCATGCCGGCCTCGGAGAACATCAGGTTGTGGGCGATCTTCTTGTCCTTGGTATCGAGCAGGATGCGCTCGATGATGTCGCCGGCATGCTCCAGGTTGATGGTCAGCGAGATGATCTCGGTCCAGCGCTGGCCGTCGCGCTCGTCCAGCGCTTCGAGGCTGATGCGGGTCAGGTAGAGCTTGATCGCGGTGTAGAGGTCGTCGACCTCGTTGTCGATGCGGCAGGTGGCGGTGGCCAGCTTGGCGTCGTTGGTGCGCATCACGCGCAGCATGTTGTCGAGCATCTGCTCGACGCGGTCGCCGATGCGCAGCACCTCGCGCGCGGCATTGGACAGCGCCAGCGTGGGCGTCGACAGCGCGGCCGGGTCGAGATGGCGCGGCGTGACCTGGCTGTCGCCGGTATTGCGCCCGGGCAGCACCTTCTCGCACAGGCGTGCCAGCGGCGCCGTGGCGCCGAGCAGCAGCACCGCCAGCGTGACATTGAACAGCAGATGGAAATTGACGATCAGCCGCTGCGGATCATGGTCGATCAACGCCAGCAGTTCTTCGGCCTGGCTTAGCAGCGGCAGCGCCACCAAGCACCCCAGCAGGCGCGACAGCAGGTTTCCCAGCGTCACGCGCTTGCCCGGCTGGTTGTTGCCCGAGGTGGTCAGCAGCGCCGAGATGCCCGAGCCCAGGTTGGCGCCCAGCACCAGCGCCAGCGCCACGTGGATCGACACCACGCCGGCCGAGGCCAGCGCGCCGCAGAACAGCACCACGGCCAGGCTGGAATAGCACAGGACGGTCAGGAAGGCGCCGACCAGCATGTCGAGCCCCGAGTCGCCGGTCAGCGAGGCGAACAGCACCTTGACCCCGGCGGCCTGCACCACAGGACGCGTGGCAATGGAGATCAGCTCCAGCGCCAGCGTGATCAGCCCCAGGCCGATCAGCACCCGCCCCACGTGGCCCGCCTTGCTGCCCTTCCAGCTCAGATGGCCGATCACGCCGACGAAGATCAGCAGCGGCGACAGCCATGACAGGTCGAGTGAAAACACCTGCACCATCAGCGCGGTGCCGACGTTGGCGCCCAGCATGATCGCCAGCGCCGGCGCCACGGCGATCAGGCCCTGGCCGACGAAGGAACTGACGATGACCGCGGTGGCGTTGCTGCTCTGGACCAGCCCGGTGACGCCGAGCCCGGCAAGGAAGGCGGTGAAGCGGTTGGAGACGCTGGTCGACAGCACGTGGCGCAGGTTGGCGCCGTAGACGCGCAGGATGCCGACCTTGACGATGTTGGTGCCCCATACAAGCAGGGCAACACCCGAGAGCAGATGAAGAAGTACGCCCATTGTGCGCCTCAGCGTGACCGGTGCCGGATTACTGCCGGAGGCGGCCCTGCCCGGTCATCGTGTAGTTGTCAATGGGGCATTATGCGCCCGTCACCGGGCAGCGGCAACGGCACAAGGCGAGGGGTGCGGGCAACCGGCAACACATGCCGCGGCACGTCCGCGGCCGCGCTCAGGGCAGCGCGACCTTGATTCCCAGCCCGACGAAGATCGCCCCCGCGGCGCGGTCGAGCCAGCGCCCCGTGGCCGGACGGCGCCGCAGCCATGCCCCCAGCCAGCCCGCGCACAGGCCGAACAGGGAGAACACCACCGCGGTCTGCAGCATGAAGACCACGCCCAGCAGCAGGAACTGCAGCCCGGGATGCGCGGCATCGGCGCGCACGAACTGCGGCAGGAACACCAGGAAGAACAGCGTCACCTTGGGGTTCATCATGTTGCCGAGCACGCTCTGGCGGAACACGCGGCCCAGCGGCACCGCGTCGACGCCGCCCTGCGCCAGCCCGCCCCTGGCGCGCAGCGCCTGGATGCCGATCCAGATCAGGTAGGCGGCGCCGGCATACTTGATCAGCTGGAACGCCAGCGGCGAAGAGCGCAACACCGCCGCCAGCCCGACCGCCGCGATCACGGTATGGAACAGGCAGCCGACCGAGAAGCCCAGCGCCGCCACCAGCCCCGCGCGCCGCCCCTGCGCCATGCCGCGCGCGAGCACCTGCAGGTTGTCGGGGCCGGGCGCGACGGTGACCGCGACCGAGGTCAGCAGAAACAGCAGCAGGTCTGGCATACGATCTCCGGTCTTTCCGTCAGTGAGGTCCTGTCAGTGAGCGAGTATCAGTGCCCGTCGAAGCGGCACACCGTGAACAGCGGCAGCCCGCCGCCCTGCAGCAGCTTCGAGCCGCCCAGTTCCGGCAGGTCGACAATGGCGGCACCCTCCACTACCGTGGCGCCCAGCCGCTCCAGCAGCTTGCGCCCCGCCATCATGGTGCCGCCGGTGGCGATCAGGTCGTCGACCAGCAGCACGCGGTCGCCGGCCTTGCAGGCATCGGCATGGATCTCGACGGTCGCGCTGCCGTACTCCAGCTCGTATTCCTCGGCCACCGTTTGGAACGGCAGCTTGCCCTTCTTGCGGATCGGCACGAAGCCCAGGTTCAGCTCGTAGGCGACGATCGCGCCCAGGATAAAGCCGCGCGCGTCGATGCCGGCGACGAGGTCCAGCTCGGCGTCCATGTAGCGGTGCACGAAGACATCGATCAGCACGCGCAGCGTCTTGGGGTCCTGCAACAGCGGCGTGATGTCGCGGAACATCACGCCCGGCATGGGCCAGTCCGGCACGGTCCGGATGCGGTCGCGCAGGTAGCCGGTGACGTCGCCGAGGTCGGGGGACTGGATGATGGAATCTGCCATAGGGTCTGGAAAAAAACAGGAGCACAGGAGCACGCCTGGCGCGCCGGTGAAAGATGCCCGCGCCGGCTGCGGTAACGGGCTACCACCCGCTCCGCCGGGCCGGCCAGCACAATGGCCCTGCCGGCTGCCGCCGGACACCCGTAACCATACAGGAGACCGCGATGGCGAAGAAGATACTGATGCTGGTCGGCGACTACGCCGAAGACTACGAGACCATGGTGCCGTTCCAGGCACTGCAGATGGTCGGCCATACCGTCCACGCCGTCTGTCCCGACAAGAAGGCAGGCGCCGCCTGCGCCACGGCGATCCACGACTTCGAGGGCGACCAGACCTACACCGAAAAGCGCGGCCACAATTTCACGCTGAATGCCAGCTTCGCCGAGATCGACCCGGCCGCGTACGACGCGCTGGTGATCCCCGGCGGCCGCGCCCCCGAATACCTGCGCCTGAACGCCCACGTGCTGGAGATCGTGCGCCACTTCGCCCAGGCGGACAAGCCGATCGCCGCGGTCTGCCACGGCGCCCAGCTGCTGGCCGCCGCCGGCGTGCTGGAAGGCAAGGGCTGCTCGGCCTACCCGGCGTGCGCGCCGGAAGTGAAGCTGGCCGGCGGCACCTATGTCGATATCCCGGTCGACCAGGCGCATACCGACGGCAAGCTGGTCACCGCGCCGGCCTGGCCCGCGCACCCGGCGTGGCTGGCGCAGTTCCTTGCGGTGCTGGGCACGCGGATCGTACATTAGAGCCTTCCGCCACGCGGCGCCGCGCCATCGCGGTGCGGCGCCGCATGCACCCGCGCGCCGCTTGCGGCGCAGCACGGAGAGCTTCGATGTGTGAGATCTTTATCCGCGCCAATCCGGCCTCGTACCAGACCCAGGCCCGGTCGCTGCGGCTGCATGGCGTGGCCACCAGCATCCGCCTGGAGAGCCTGTTCTGGGAAGTGCTGGAAGAACTGGCCACGCGCGACGGCATGACCGTCAACCAGCTGATTACACGCCTGCATGACGAGCTGACCGCCCACCGCGGTAGCGAGGCGGTAGCGGGCAACTTCTCTTCTTTCCTGCGGGTGTGCTGCCTGCGCTACCTGAAGCTGCAGGGCGAAGGTCGGATTCCGGCGGACCAGTCGGTGCCGATCCGCACGCTGGACGCGCGCGCGGTACTGAACGACCTGCCGGAGTCCTGGGTGGAAGCGCGCCCACGGCAGGCGTTCTCCCACTGATGCGCGCCCCGCGCGGCGACTAGCCGTTCAGGATCCGCATCTCGGCGGCTTCCAATGCTTCCGGCTGGCCGCGCAGCACGACGATATCGCCCGGTTCCAGCACGGTCTCGGGCTCCGGGTCGAAGGCGCGGATGCCGCGCCGGCGCACCGCCGTTACCTCCACGCCGATCCGCTCCAGCCCGAGCATGCCCAAGCGCCGCCCGACCGCGGTGGACTGCGGCCCCAGCGACACGGAATGCAGCCGCACCGAATCGCGCTCGACCATGTCTTCTTCGTCGTCACGGCCGTGGAAGTAGCCGCGCAGCAGGCTGTAGCGCGCGTCGCGCGCCTCCTGCACGCCGCGCAGCACATGCCGCATCGGCACGCCCAGCAGCACCAGCGCGTGCGAGGCCAGCATCAGGCTGCCCTCGATGATCTCGGGCACCACCTCGGTGGCGCCGGCCTTTTGCAGGACATCCAGCTCCGAATCGTCGACGGTGCGCACGATCACCGGCAGCGCCGGCTCCAGCTCCTGCACGTGGTGCAGCACCTTGAGCGCCGACGGCGTGTTGGCGTAGGTGACGATCAGTGCCGCAGCGCGGTGGATGCCGGCGGCGATCAGCGCCTCGCGCCGGCCGGCGTCGCCGTAGACCACGGTGTCGCCGGCGGCGGCGGCTTCGCGCACGCGGTCGGGGTCCAGGTCGAGCGCGACATAAGTGATGCCCTCGCGCTCCAGCATGTGCGCCAGGTTCTGCCCGCTGCGGCCGAAGCCACAGATGATGGCGTGCTTTTCCGTCTGCAGGCTCTGCGCGGCGATGCGGGTCATGTTCAGCGACTGCATCAGCCATTCGTTGGCGGCAAAGCGCAGCACGATGGCGTCGCTGTACTGGATCAGGAACGGCGCGGCCAGCATCGACAGCAGCATCGAGGCCAGGATCACCTGGATCAGCACCGGGTCGACCAGGTTCAGGCCGTCGATCTGGTTCAGCAGCACGAAACCGAATTCGCCGGCCTGCGCCAGTCCCAGCCCGGTACGGATCGCCACCCCCTGGCGCGAGCCGAACACCCGCGCCAGCACCGCGATCAGCACCAGCTTGAACAGGATCGGTACCAGCAGCAGCGCCAGTACCAGCCACAAGTGGTCCAGCACCACGCGGATATTGAGCAGCATGCCGATGGTGACGAAGAACAGCCCCAGCAGCACGTCGCGGAACGGCTTGATGTCTTCTTCCACCTGGTGCCGGTACGGCGTCTCGGAGATCAGCATGCCGGCCATGAACGCGCCCAGCGCCATCGACAGCCCCAGCCGCTCGGTCAGCGCCGCCATGCCCAGCGTCACCAGCAGCAGGTTCAGCATGAACAGTTCCTGCGACCGGCGCGCCGCCACGATATGGAACCAGCGGCTCATCAGGCGCTGGCCGAGGAAGAAGATCGCGCCCAGCGCCACCACGATCTTGACCGTGGCCAGCCCCAGAGCCATCACCAGGTCGCCGGGATCGCGCGACAGCGCCGGGATCACGATCAGCAGCGGCACCACCGCCAGGTCCTGGAACAGCAGGATGCTGATGATGTTGCGGCCGTGCTCGCTCTCCAGCTCCATGCGCTCGGACAGCATCTTGGAGACGATCGCCGTGGACGACATTGCCAGCGCCCCGCCCAGCGCCACCGAGGCCTGCCACGACAGCGGGAACAGCCAGTTGAAGGCCCAGCTGGCGGGCACCACCGCCAGCATCGACAGCACCACCTGCGAGCCGCCCAGCCCGAACACCAGGCGCTTCATCGACCGCAGCTTGCTCAGGCTGAACTCCAGCCCGATCGAGAACATCAGGAACACCACGCCGAACTCGGCCAGGTACTTGGTCTGCGCGGTATCGCTGGCCAGCCCCAGCGCATGCGGGCCGATCAGGATGCCGACGGCCAGGTAGCCGAGCATCGGCGGCAGCTGCAGCATGCGGAAAGCGACCACGCCGAAGACGGCAGCGGCCAGCAGCACCAGGGTCAGTTCCAGCGGTGAGTGCATCAGGATGGTCGGGTGACCGGCCGGGCGCGCGCCCGACCCGGCACGGGCACCCTGCCGGGGAAACTTGGCAAGCGCGTCGATGCGGCGGGCACGCGGGGGCACATCGAGGCAGCCCCGGGCGACGTCGCATTCGTTGGTATACTTCGACGCCATGATAGCCAATTTCGATGCGGATCGAGCACTCAGGCTCGCCCGCGACACACTCCAGACCGAAGCCGAAGCGGTTTCCGCACTTTCCGGCCGCCTGACCGACGACTTTGCCCGTGCCGTGCAGATGATCCTGCAATGCAGCGGGCGCGTGGTGGTCTCCGGTATCGGCAAGTCCGGCCATATCGGGCGCAAGGTGGCGGCGACGCTCGCTTCCACCGGCACCCCCGCGTTCTTCGTGCATCCGGCCGAGGCCAGCCACGGCGACCTGGGCATGGTCACGCGCGACGACGTGCTGATCGCCTTCTCCAATTCCGGCGAAACCGGCGAGTTGCTGTCGATCATCCCGATCGTCAAGCGCATCGGCGCGCGGCTGATCTCGGTCACCGGCAACCCGGAGTCGAACCTCGCCAAGCTGGCCGACGCGCACCTCGACGCGGGCGTGGAAAAGGAAGCCTGCCCGCTCAACCTGGCGCCAACGGCAAGCACCACCGCCGCGCTGGCGCTGGGCGATGCGCTGGCGGTGGCGGTGCTGGACGCGCGCGGCTTCGGCGAAGAAGACTTCGCCCGCTCGCACCCGGGCGGCGCGCTCGGCCGCAAGCTGCTGACCCATGTGCTCGACGTCATGCGCACCGGCAACGCGGTGCCCGAAGTCCGCGAAAACACCCCGCTGGCCCAGGCGCTGATGGAAATCACGCGCAAGGGCATGGCCATGACCGCTGTGGTCGATCCCGACGGCCGTGCCATCGGCGTCTTCACCGACGGCGACCTGCGCCGCCTGCTGGAAACCCCGCGCGACTGGAAGACCGTTCCCATCGGCGAGGTCATGCACCGCAACCCGCATGTGGTCAACCAGAGCCAGCTGGCCGTCGAGGCGGTGCAGGTCATGGAAGCCAACCGCATCAACCAGTTGCTGGTGGTCGACGACGACGGGCGCCTGGTCGGTGCGCTGCATATCCACGACCTGACCCGCGCCAAGGTCATCTGAACGGGGCGCGAGAAGCACCGACAAGCACACCAACAAGCACACCATGCAGGCACTCATCGCCTCCCTCAGCGGCATCGTCATGCGCCTGCTGCCGCTGCTGCTGATGGCCTTCGTCGCCGGCAGCACCTTCTGGCTGGTGCAGATCAACTCGCCCAAGGAAAGCCAGGACACGCAGGCGACCAAGAAGCACGAGCCGGACTATTTCATGGACCGTTTTTCGGCCACGGAACTGGCGCAGGACGGCAGCACCAAGATCCGCTTCACCGGCGAACGCATGGTCCACTTCGAGGACGACCAGACCTACGAGGTCACGCGCCCCGCGCTGCGCGCCTATGAACCGGACCGTCCGCCGGTGACGGCACGGGCCGACCTTGGCCGCATGAACGCCGAAGGCTCGGTGATCGACCTGTACGGCAACGGCCATGTGCTGCGCCAGCAGGGCGCCGACGCCTCCAAGGATCCGCAGCTGACCGCCGCGTCGAGCTATTTCCAGCTGCTGGTCAATGACGACATCGTCAAGACCGACAAGCCGGTAAAGCTGACGCGCGGACCCTCGGTGATGACCGCGAACGGGCTGATCTTCAACAACGTCACCCGCGAAGTACAATTGCTCGGCAATGTACGCGGCACCATCGTCACCGGGCCGTCTCCGGGCCGTACGCCGGGACGCTGACCCGGCCCGCGCGGCCGGCCGCCGCGCAACGGCAATAACGCTGCGCGCCCTGCCTGCCCCGCAAGACCCGCATAACCCGGCCTAACCCGCACCACCACGCCCTCTAGCCACCGCTGCCAACATGACTGCATCCCTGACGACTTCGTCCCGCCGACACGCCGCCCCGGCCCTGCTCGCCACGGCCATGGCCATCGGCCTGCTGCTGGCCCAGCCCGCGCTGGCCGAGCGCGCGGACCGCGACAAGCCGATGGTGCTCGAGGCCGACAACGCCAGCTACGACGACGTCAAGCAGATCTATACGCTGACCGGCAACGTGGTGCTGACCAAGGGCACGATGATCCTGAAGTCGGATGCGGCCGAGCTGCGCACCGACCCCGAGGGCTACCAGTTCGCGGTGGCCACCGCCAAGGCTGGCAAGCAGGCCTATATCCGGCAGAAGCGCGAGGGCGTCGACGAATACATCGACGGCTGGGGCGACCGCATCGAATACGACGGCAAGCAGGAGCTGTCCAAGCTGATCGGCAACGCGCGCATGGCGCGCCTGCAGGGCGCCAAGATGCTCGACGAGATCCGCGGCGCGGTGCTGACCTACGACAGCCGCAAGGAGTTTTACACCGCTGCCGGCGGCAGCGACAACACCTCGGCCGCCAATCCGTCGGGCCGCGTGCGCGCGGTGCTGTCGCCGCGGCAGAACCCGAATGCGCAGGGTTCGGGCAGCGGCTCGCCGCTGGACCTGAAGCCGGCGCCCGCGCCCGCCAACAAACCCTGACGCCTCGCGGGGACCGATGCCCTGCAAGGACCGCCTCCCCGCCTGAAACGCTGAACGCCAGACTGCCAATGACCGATACCGCCACCATCGCCGAAAAGCCTTCCGTCCAAGCCACGGCCGTCCTCGAAGGCGGCAGCACGCTGGTCGTGCGCCACCTGAAGAAGCGCTATGGCTCGCGCACGGTGGTCAAGGATGTCTCGCTGGACGTGAAGAGCGGCGAAGTGGTTGGCCTGCTCGGCCCCAACGGCGCGGGCAAGACCACCTCGTTCTACATGATCGTGGGGCTGGTGAACCTGGACGAGGGCGATATCGTGCTCGACGGCGACCACATCAGCGGCCTGCCGATCCACGAACGCGCGCGCATGGGCCTGTCCTACCTGCCGCAGGAAGCATCGGTCTTCCGCAAGCTCAACGTCGAGGAAAACATCCGCGCCGTGCTCGAGCTGCAGGTGGAAAACGGCAAGCCGCTGGCCAGGGCCGAGATCGACCGCAGGCTCGACGCGCTGCTCGACGACCTGCAGATCGCGCACCTGCGCAACAACCCGGCGCTGTCGCTGTCGGGCGGCGAACGCCGCCGCGTGGAAATCGCGCGCGCGCTGGCATCGTCGCCGCGCTTCATCCTGCTGGATGAACCGTTCGCCGGCGTGGACCCGATCGCAGTGGGCGAGATCCAGCGCATCGTCAGCTTCCTGAAGGCGCGCAACATCGGCGTGCTGATCACCGACCACAACGTGCGCGAGACGCTTGGCATCTGCGACCACGCGTACATCATCAGCGAAGGCACCGTGCTTGCCGCCGGGCGGCCCGAAGAGATCATCGCCAACGAATCGGTGCGGCGCGTCTACCTGGGCGAAAACTTCCGCATGTGATGTACTGGCCTGCCCGCGGCGGCAGGCCATTGATTCTGCCTGGTTTCACCCCCATCATCTGCATGTGGGACAGCCCACTGCCGGCGTCGATCAAGCCGCGACATCGATAGCAATTTCCGTTCCAACAACGGAAAGATGCGCATAAAATAGGTCGCATGAAACCGTCGCTACAGCTCCGCCTCTCCCAGCACCTGGCACTGACGCCGCAACTGCAGCAGTCGATCAGGCTGTTGCAGCTTTCGACGCTGGAATTGCAGCAGGAAGTCGAACAGGCGCTCACGGAAAACCCCCTGCTCGAACGCGAGAACGACTGGATCGAAAGCCCGCTGCGCGTGGCCGCCGATGGCTCGGTCAACCTGCAGAGCGCGCCCGCGCCGGCACCGGCCGAACCGCAAGGCAACGGCGAGGCGCGCGCCGAGGGCGCGGGCGATGACGACAGCTACGGCGACAGCAACAGCGGCGACGACTATGGCGGCGACTGGAGCCTCGACGATTTCGCGCGCCGCCCGCAAGGCGACGAAGACGAGAAGACGCCGATGCAGCTGCGTGAGGCCGAGCCCACGCTGCGCGAATACCTGATGGAACAGCTCACGCCGCTGAAGATCTCGGTGCGCGACAAGGGCCTGGCCATCTTCCTGATCGAATCGCTCGACGACGACGGCTACCTGAGCGCGACGCTCGAAGAGATCTGCGCCGAACTGCCCGAAGAACTCGAATTCGAGATCGAGGAAGTACAAGCGATGCTGACGCTGCTGCAGAGCTTCGACCCGCCGGGCGTCGGCGCGCGCAACGCGGCCGAGTGCCTGGGCCTGCAATTGCGCCGGCTGCAGCATCCGCAGCGCGAGTTGGCGCTGAACATCGTGCATAACCACCTCGAGCTGCTGGCCGTGCGCGACTACACGCGCCTGAAAAAAGCGCTGCAGGTAGACGAGCCTGCACTCAAGGCCGCGCATGAACTGATCCGCTCGCTGGCACCCTACCCGGGCCACGCATACAGCCGCCCCGAAGCCGACTTCGTCGTGCCCGATGTGTTCGTGCGCAAGAGCGGCAGCGGCTGGATCGCGCAGCTCAATCCGGATGTGATGCCGCGGCTGCGCATCAATGACATGTACGCGCAGATCCTGCGCGGCGCCAAGGGCGAGTCGGGTACCGCAGGCCTGCAGCAGAAACTGCAGGAAGCGCGCTGGCTGATCAAGAATATCCAGCAAAGGTTCGACACGATCCTGCGTGTCTCGCAGGCCATTGTCGAGCGTCAAAAGAACTTTTTCACGCACGGCGAAATCGCCATGCGCCCCTTGGTTTTGCGGGAGATTGCCGATACACTGGGATTACACGAGTCAACCATCTCCCGGGTGACGACCAATAAATACATGGCAACGCCGATGGGTACTTTCGAACTGAAGTACTTCTTCGGCAGCCACGTGTCCACCGAGACCGGTGGCGCGGCTTCATCAACGGCCATCCGCGCCTTGATCAAGCAACTGATAGGAGCCGAAGACCCGAGGAATCCCCTTTCCGACAGTCGCATCGCCGAACTGCTGGGTGAGCAAGGCTTCGTTGTCGCACGACGCACCGTAGCCAAATATCGCGAAGCCCTGAAGATCCCCGCAGTGAATCTCCGCAAGTCTTTGTAGCCGAGCCCACCGCCTGCCTGGTGAGGCTCTTTCAGAAGGAGAAGCGCTATGAACTTCAAGATCAGTGGACACCACCTTGACATCACGCCGCCGTTGCGTGAGTACGTGGAAACGAAGCTGGAGCGAATCGTCAGGCATTTCGATCAGGTCATTGGCGTTAGCGTGCTGCTCTCTGTCGACAATCACAAGGAAAAGGACAGGCGGCAATATGCGGAAATCAATCTACATCTCAGGGGCAAGGACATCTTCGTTGAAGCGCATCATGAAGACCTGTATGCAGCGATCGACGCACTAGTCGACAAGCTGGACCGTCAGGTACTGCGCTACAAGGACCGCGTGCAAGGCCACGACCGCGAAGCGGTCAAGTACCAGATGGCCGCAGCGCAGATGCAGCAATGAGCGTGCCCGGTGGCCCCGCAGAGGGCCGCTGAATCAAAACTGAACAGGCAAGCCGCGCGTAGCGCGGCTTTTTTGCGCCTGCGGCGCTGTGGCGCCTGCGCAAAGGGCCTGTCACCCGTTTGAGACGGAGTGTTCGCAACGGCCGCGGCAGGGTGTATGCTGCGCCATACATGCAGGGCCGCATCCTGCCCGCGCCCGGTTAAGGTGCGGACGCCAACCGGGCGGCGCTGCGCTGCACAATCACAGGGAGGCTGCTGCTCTATAATGGCCGGACGCCTCGGCGTTGCCGGCGACCGGCAGCCCCTGAGCCACACACTGCCCGGCGGAACGGCGGAACCGCCCGCTAACTGAACTCCTGCGCATCGCCCATGAATCGTTTGGCCAAATTGCTGCCACCCGGCAACATCACCCTCGACGTCAGCGTCACCAGCAAGAAGCGTGTGTTCGAGCAGGCCGGGCTCCTCTTCGAGAACAACCATGGCGTGGCGCGCGCCACCGTGACGGACAACCTGTTTGCGCGCGAGTCACTGGGCTCCACCGGACTTGGCGCCGGCGTGGCGATCCCTCACGGCCGCATCAAGGGGCTCAAGCAGCCGCTGGCCGCCTTCATGCGCCTGGCCGAACCGATTCCGTTCGAATCGCCCGACGGCAAGCCGGTATCGCTGCTGATTTTCCTGCTGGTGCCGGAACAGGCCACGCAGCAGCACCTGGAAATCCTGTCCGAGATCGCGCAGCTGCTGTCGGATCGCGACATGCGCGAAGGACTGGCGACGTTGCCCACTTCCGAAGCCGTGCACCAGTTGCTGACCGAATGGCATCCCTGATTCACCGATTGACCTGAACGGGCCGGCACAGACCGGACAGGCACAGCGCCTGGCACACCGCCCCACACGTCATACCCGCATGGAACTCACCGGCGTCACCTCCCAGTCCATCTTCGACGACAACGCAGCCGACCTCAAACTCTCATGGGTCGCCGGCCTGGAAGGTGCGGACCGCGCCTTCGACGTGGAATTCGCCCGCGAAGCCACCTCGGCCGCGGACCTGGTGGGCCACCTGAACCTGATCCACCCCAACCGCATCCAGGTGCTCGGCAAGCCCGAGATCACCTACTACCAGCGGCTGGACGACGATATCCGCAAGCGCCAGATGGGCGAGCTGATCCTGCTGGAGCCGCCTTTCCTGGTGGTGGCCGACGGCATGGAGCCGCCGCCGGACCTGGAGCTGCGCTGTACGCGCTCTTCCACGCCGCTGTTCACCACGCCGGTGTCGTCGGCCGCGGTGATCGACCACCTGCGGCTGTACCTGTCGCGCATTTCCGCGCCGCGCGTGACCATGCACGGAGTGTTCCTCGACATCCTCGGCATGGGCGTGCTGATCATGGGCGAATCGGGCCTGGGCAAGAGCGAACTGGGCCTGGAACTGATTTCGCGCGGCCACGGCCTGGTGGCTGACGACGCGGTCGACTTCGTGCGGCTGGGGCCGGACTTCATCGAGGGGCGTTGCCCGCCGCTGCTGCAGAACCTGCTCGAAGTGCGCGGCCTTGGCCTGCTCGACATCAAGACCATCTTCGGCGAGACCGCGGTGCGGCGGAAGATGAAGATCAAGCTGGTGGTGCAGCTGGTGCGCCGCAACGACGGCGAGTTCGAGCGCCTGCCGCTCGATTCGCAATACCTCGACGTGCTGGGCCTGCCGATCCACATGGTCAAGATCCAGGTGGCGGCCGGCCGCAACCTCGCCGTGCTGGTCGAGGCCGCCGTGCGCAACACCATCCTGCGCCTGCGCGGCATCGACACGCTGCGCGATTTCATGGACCGCCAGCGCGCCGCGATGCAGGCCGATGCGGTCTCGCGCGGCCAGGGCCGCCTGCTCTGAGCGGGCTGATTGCCCGCGCACGCGTTTTCAATTGCTTACAACGGCGGCCTCCCCCGCCGTCAACGCCGACGTCCGGTCTGCCGTTTTGTGCTGTAATGGGCATCGAGCCCATTCCAAGGCCGCCACGAGCCCCTGACACCGTGCGGCCGTGATGTTTTCCACACCAAGGAGAGCGAGCATGAAGAAACTGATCGCGATGTGCGCGCTGGTCACCCCGCTGCTGGCATCCGTGGCCTTCGCCCAGTCGGCGTCGGCACCGGCCGCCCCGGCAAAGGACGCCGCCAAGGCGCCCACCGCGCAGCAGGAAAAGATGAAGACCTGCAATACGCAGGCCGGCGACAAGAAGGGCGACGAGCGCAAGGCGTTTATGAAGCAATGCCTGTCGGCCAAGCCGGACGCCACGCCCAAGACCCAGCAGGAAAAGATGGCTGCCTGCAGCAAGGAAGGCAAGGGCAAGAAGGGCGACGAATACAAGGCGTACATGAAGGAGTGCCTGTCGAAGTCGGCCTGAAGCAGGTCTTCTTCCGAAGCAAACCACGGCAATGGCGGACCGCAAGGTTCGCCATCGTTGTTTCCGGGTCCGCAGTCATCCCCCTGTCATGACGCGGCCATCACGTGATGCTATGCTTCAGTTGCTATGCGCATCATCCTCATCACCGGCATTTCCGGTTCAGGCAAGTCCGTCGCACTGAACGTCCTCGAAGATGCGGGGTACTACTGCGTGGACAACCTGCCGGCGCAGTTCATCCCGGAACTGGCCCGCTACCTTTCCAGCCAGGGCTATACGCACCTGGGCATTGCCACCGACATCCGCAGCCGCGAGTCGCTCGACCAGTTGCCCGATACCGTGCGCACGCTCGCCGGCGAGCACCAGGTCGAGGTGCTGTTCCTGACGGCCAGCACGGACGCGCTGGTGCAACGCTACTCCGAGACGCGCCGGCGCCATCCGCTGTCGATCCGCACCGATGGTGGCGTGGCAAGCCCCGGCGGCGAGCCCGCCTTCAACGACACCGCGCTGATGGAAGCGATCGAGATGGAGCGCGAGCTGCTGAGCCCGCTGGCCGAGGCCGCGCACCGCATCGATACCAGCAATGTGCGCACCAATACGCTGCGCAGCTGGATAAAGGAGCTGATCCGCAACGACAGCGAGCGCCTGACGCTGCTGTTCGAATCCTTCGGCTTCAAGCACGGCGTGCCCAGCGACGCCGACATGGTGTTCGACGTGCGCTCGCTGCCCAACCCCTATTACGACCTGGCGCTGCGCCCGCTGACGGGGCGCGACACGCCGGTGATCGATTTCCTGCAGGCGCAGCCGATGGTGCTGGCGATGGCCGAGGATATCCGCGCCTATGTGGAAAAGTGGCTGCCAAGCTTCATCGCCGACAACCGCAGCTACCTGACCGTCGCCATCGGCTGTACCGGCGGGCAGCATCGCTCGGTCTATATTGCGGAAAGGCTCGCCAACTATTTCCGCGCGCATGGTAATGTGCTGGTGAGACACCGAGAGCTCGCGCCGGCGGGCTGACGCCAAGCGCGCGTGCCTGGGGGCACTGGCGGCGTACACGGTCCGGCGGCGCGCCGTTGCTGCATTCTGGCATCCCACTGCATCCCCTTATGCACGCTGGCACCGCATGTCTTCCACCGACCTCTACCGCCCCACCTCGTCCGCCGGGTCCGACCCCGAGCCGCAGACGCTAGACAACCTCCCGCTGTTCCCGCTGCACACCGTGCTCTTTCCCGGTGGCCGGCTGCCGTTGCGCGTGTTCGAGGCGCGCTACGTCGACATGGTGCGCAACTGCCTGCGCGACGGCACGCCGTTCGGCGCCTGCCTGATCGAGAGCGGCGAAGAAGTGGCGCGGCCAGGCAAGGCGACCGTGCCGGAGTCCGTGGGCTGCCTGGCCGAAATCGTCGATTGCAACATGGAGCAGCTGGGCGTGCTGCTGATCCGCGCGCGCGGGCGCGAGCGTTTCCAGATCATCAGCCACGAGACCCGCGACGACGGCCTGCTGGTGGCGCGTGCGCAGGTGCTGCCCGCCGACATCATCGACTGCAAGCTCGAGCTGCTGGGCGAATGCCTGGACGCGCTGCGCCGCATCGTGACGCGGCTGCATGCCGAGCAGCCCGACCGGATGCCGTTCGACGAGCCTTACCTGTGGGACGATCCCAGCTGGGTCGCCAACCGGCTGTGCGAACTGCTGCCGGTGCCGCTGAAGGCCAAGCAGATGCTGATGGCGCTGCCTGACGCGGGCATGCGCATCGAGATCGTGCACCGCTACATGCGGCAGAACCACATCGTCTGAGCGGCGCCGCGGCCGGCTTCAGAACAGGCCGCCGCGGGCCTGGTCTTCCAGCAGCCTGCGCACCGGCGCGGGCGTGCCCAGCGCATCGAGATCGTCGAGCGAGAGCCAGCGCTGTGCCGCTTCCGTGGCGCTGTCCTGCGCCATCAGCTCACCTGGCCCCACATCGACGCGAATCGCGCGGATCAACAGGCGGAAGTGCGTGAAGACGTGGGTCAGTTCGCCCGCCATCGCGGCGCGCACGGGTGCGCCATAGGCGCGGGCGTAGTCGAGCGCGGCGGCTTCGGCGGCTTCCGCATCGAAGGGCACGGTGTCGACCGGCATCTCGGGCAGGCTCCACAGGCCGCCCCAGATGCCGCTGCCGGGGCGCAGCCGCAACAGCACTTCACGCTCGCGCCGCACCATCAGCATCACCGTGCTGCGCTCGGGGGTCGCGGCGCGCGGCTTTGGCGTGGGCAGCACGCCGGTCAACCCTTCGCGGCGCGCCACGCAGTCGGCGGACAGCGGGCACGCGCCGGCATCGGCCAGGCATGCCGGCTTGCCGCGCGAGCAGACCGTCGCGCCGAGGTCCATCAGCCCTTGCGTATAGGCGACCATGTCTTCGGCCTGGCGCGGGCCCGCTGCGGGCAGCGCGGTCTCGGCCAGCTGCCACATGCGCGTTTCCACCGCGCGCTCGCCCGGATGTCCATGGATGCCGAAGCAGCGCGCAAACACGCGCTTGACGTTGCCGTCGAGAATCGGCGAGCGCACGCCGGCGCTGAAGGCGGCGATCGCCGCCGCGGTCGAGCGGCCGATGCCGGGCAGCGTCGCCAGTACCGCGGGATCGGTCGGGAAAACGCCGCCGTGCTCGCTGACCACCTGCATGGCGCAGCGGTGCAGGTTGCGCGCGCGCGAGTAGTAGCCGAGCCCGGCCCAGAGCGCCATCACCTGGTCGGCAGGCGCGGCGGCCAGTGCCTGCACCGTCGGCAATGTGGAGACAAAGCGCTGGAAATACTCGATCACCGCGCTGACCTGGGTCTGCTGCAGCATGATTTCCGACAGCCAGATGCGGTAGGCGTCGCGCGTGTTCTGCCACGGCAGGTCGTGCCGGCCGTGGCTGCGTTGCCAGTTGACGACCCGTGCGCCGAAATTGGGAGGCACCTGGATGTCGTCGGGAATGGCTGCGCTGGCTCGGGGGGCGGACTTGCGGGGCATGGGTACGGCAGTGGTGTGAGCCTGGTGTCGACGACCGGCGTTGCATCGCTCTCGGGGGATGCAGACGTTGTCAGAAAAAAAGCGCCGCTATGCGCGGCGCTACATGATATACCGGCCCGGAAAAACGCTTATCGTCAGCCGCTTCCCGTCACGCCACCGCCAGGCTCGCCTGCTCCGCCCCGGCCGCCGGCCGCAGCAAGCGTTGCGCAAACCCCTCGATCTTGCCGCTGCGCTCATCCAGCCCGTTCAGCACCTCCTCGAGCTCCGCGATACGGCTTTCCAGCGTATCGGTCGCTTCGTGGATGCGCTCGATCGAATCGACGCGCCGGCGCAACTGCTTCTGGTGCTCGCGCACCTGCGCCTCGAGCGGCGTCATCACCGACTTGAGCCACACCTCGATATCGCGATTCAGGTCGCGGAAGTTCTCCAGCACGCGGCTGGCCATGGTGCTGAATGCGTTCTGCACCAGTTGCGGCCGCGAGCGCGTCAGCATGCTGACCGTGCCGAAGTGCGCATGCACCAGCCGCAGCGTTTCCTGCAGCTCGGCCACGTAGCGCTCGGCGGTGAACTGCATCGGCGTGGGCAGCGTGAAGCCATGCTCGGCATTGAAGCGCCGGTACATGCTTTCGATCAGCTGGTGCAACTGCCCGATCTTGTTGTCGGCATCGGTCACCAGCGCGGTGAGCTGGGCGAACAGCGCATCCATGTCCTCGCGCAGGCCGCGCGAGAAGAAGCGCTCCTTCATCTGCTCGCGCGCGGTCCGCATGGTCCGGCGCACGTCGCGCAGCTGCAGGCTCTTGATGATGTCGGCGCTGTGGCGGCCGAACACCAGCCGCAGAGCCTGGAACTTGCTGATGCTCTGCTCGAACTCTTCCTTCTCGCCCTGCACGCGCATCAGCATGTGCTTGACCATCGCGTGGTTCTTGCCGCGCAGCCCGCGCAGCTCGAACAGTTGCTCGACGATATCGCGGCGGCGGCTCTGCAGCAGCTGCTGCGCGGCCCGCGCCATGTCCTGCGCCTGGCGGTGGACCTGATCGGAGACGATGTCGCGCCGCCGCGGGATCAGCTGGTCGGACAGCACATGCTCGAACTCCGGCAAGCCGCTGCGCGCCAGCAGCGCGTCGTCGTGCGTGACCTTTGCCACCAGGCCCTTCTGTGCCGACACGGGATAGACACGCGCCTGCTCGATGCCCAGCACCTGCGCCGTGCTCGAGACCTGCCGCCCGATCTCGCCGGCGATCTCGGCCGGCTGGCGCAGCGGGTCCCACAGCCCGTCGATCTTGTTGAGCACGGCCAGGCAGCCGCGCCGGTGGCCGGCGTCCACGTGGGTGCGCCACAGTTCCAGGTCGCTCTTGGTCACGCCGGCATCGGCGGCCAGCACGAACACCACCACGTGCGCGTCAGGGATCAGGCGCAGCGTCAGCTCGGGCTCGGTGCCGATCGCGTTCAGCCCCGGCGTGTCCAGGATGACCAGCCCCTGGCGCAGCAGCGGATGCGGGAAATTGATCACCGCATGGCGCCAGCGGGATATCTCGACCATGCCCTCGGCATCGACCGCGTAGGCGGCGTCGGGGTCGCTCTCATGGTAGAGGCCCAGCGCCTCGGCTTGCTGCGGCGGCACGCGCACGGTCTGGACCACGTGCTGGAAGGCTTCGAGCATGCCCTCAGGCGAGGACGGATCCAGCGGCACCGTATGCCAGTGTGCCGACGGGCCGGCCTCGAGAAAATCCGCGGTCGAAGCGTCCTGGAGCCTGGTCTCGATCGGCAGCAGCCGGATGCAAGGCGGCTCGGCCTCGTCGTAGCGCAGCTCGGTCGGGCACATCGTGGTGCGGCCCGCCGACGACGGCAGGATGCGGCGCCCGTAGTCGGCGAAGAAGATCGCATTGATCAGTTCGCTCTTGCCGCGCGAGAACTCCGCAATGAAGGCGACCTTGAGCCGGTCGCTGCGCAGCACGTTCTGGATGCGCTGCACGCGGTCGTCGGCCTGCGCGTCGTACAGGTCGTGCTGCTGCAGCCACGACTGGAATTCGGCCAGGGACTGGAGGACCCCCGTTCTCCAGGCGCCGTATTGTTCGAATTGGTGGGCGAGCGTTGTCATGGAGCTGTTCGGCTGACTCGGTTTTTGCCTCGGGGCCGCCGCCGGCGGAGGCGTGCCCGTGTTCCCGCACTGCCGGCCCGCCGCGACCCGGGCGAGCCAATCTGTTCCATTTTTGTAACTTTTTATAACTGCGCACACGATACAGGTTTCCACGGCGGTTTTGTGGAATTCGCGTCCCTTGTGAATGGCGTGCGGGCAGAGTGTTGCGCCGAGCCATCGACAATCGCCGCCGGCGCGCATTGTGCGCCACACGGCGCATCGTAATGGCGGCCACCGGTCAGTGCCGGCTCAGTGCTGGTTCAGTGCTGGCAGTTGGGGCAGTAGAAGGTGGAACGCTGGCCCTGCACGATCTGGCGCACGGGCGTGGCGCAGACCCGGCACGGCTGGCCGGCCCGGTCGTAGACAAAGCAATCGAGCTGGAAGTAGCCGCTGGCGCCGTCGCTGCCGACGAAATCGCGCAGCGTGCTGCCGCCGCGCTCGATCGCCTGCGCCAGGGTCTCGCGCACGGCCTGCGCCAGCCGGTCGCAACGCGCACGGCTGAGGCGGCCAGCCGGCGTGGTCGGGCGGATGCCGGCGCGGAACAGGCTTTCCGAAGCGTAGATGTTGCCGACCCCGACGACGATGCCGCCGGCCAGCAACACCGTCTTGATGGCGGCACTGCGGCCGCGCGTGTGGCGGTGCAGCCAGGCGCCGTCGAAGGCAGCATCGAAGGGCTCGATGCCGAGCGTGCGCAGCAGCGGGTGGGATGGCAGTTCGTGCTCGGGCAGCGTGGTCCACAGCACCGCGCCGAAGCGGCGCGGATCGCGAAAGCGCAGCACCAGCCGGCCCCCGGCGCCCTCCGCCGCCACTACACCCTCTGCACCAGCGGCCAGCACCATGTCCAGGTGGTCGTGGGCGCCGGGTGGCGGCGCCTGCGGCAACACCCTGAGCGTGCCGGTCATGCCGAGATGCACCAGCAGCCAGCCGGCCGGTTCGGCGGGATCGTCGCTGACACACTCGAGCAGCAGGTATTTGCCGCGGCGTTCGATCCGGCGCACCACGCGCTGCGCCAGGCGGGCTTCGAGGTCCGGCTCGACCGGCCAGCGCAACCCGCGGTGGCGCACCGTCACCGCTTCAATGCGCCGTCCCACCACATGCGGCAGCAAGCCGCGCCGGGTCACTTCGACCTCGGGCAATTCAGGCATCGAACCTCTCCGTTGGTTAGCGCTCCAAACTCCTGCCGGCCGTGCTGGCCATGGGCCGGCGCGCCAAGCAGCGCATTGTAGCGGCAGGCTACAATGCCTTTATCCATTCCTTCGCCAGCGCGCGCCCGGAGCACTCGATACATGTCGGACCTGAAGTTGGACCTGACGCCGGACCTGATGCCGGACGCCACATTGCAAGCCTCCCAGTGCGGCATCCCCGTGCACGAGGGCGCATTTTCGCGCACGGCGGGCGCCGCGGGAGCCTTTGCCAGAACCCGCCGCCACGCACGTGCGCTGGGCGCCGCGGCACTGCTCGCGCTGGCCGGCGCCGCGCATGCGGCACCTCCGGCCGGCGACGTGCCGCTGCCGCAGCTTGCGCAGATGCCGCAGCTTGCGCAGATGCAGATCGCCGCCTCCGATGACGCGCGCCCCGCCAGCAGCACCGCCAAGCCGGCACGCAGCCCGCTGCCGTCGCTGGAACTGACCGACGACATCGTCTATATGGTGCTGGCGGCCGAGATTTCCATGCAGCGCGGCCTGGTCGGGCCGGCCTACCGCACCTACCTCGAACTGGCGCGGCAGACCCGCGACCCGCGCTTCGCGCAGCGCGCCACCGAGATCGCCTTCAACGCGCGCATCCCGCAGCAGGCGTTGGATGCGGCCCGGCTGTGGCGTGAAATCTCGCCCAATTCGCCCGCCGCCGCGCAGGTCCTGTCGACGCTGCTGGTGCTGAACGGACGCTGGGACGATGCCCGCCCGCTGCTGCAGCAGCAGCTCGCCGCCGTACCCGCCAGCCACCGCGGCGACGCCATCCTGCAGATGCAGCAGCAGCTGTCGCGCACCAGCGATCCCGCCGGCGCGGCCACGTTGCTGCAGGAACTGACGCGCAACGATACGAAACTGCCGGAAACCCACCTGGCGCTGGCGCGCGCGCGCGAAATCGCCGGCGACGTGCCGGGCGCGATCGCCGCGCTGGACCAGGCACTGAAGCTGCGCCCGGGCTTTGAGGCCGCCGCGCTGATGGCCGCCGAGCTGCGCGCCGAAAAGGAGCCCGACGAAGCCGTCGCCATCCTGAAGCGCTTCCTTGACAAGTCGCCCGAATCGGTCAACGGCCATATCACGCTGGCGCGCCTGTACCTGCTGCGCAACGACATGCAGGCGGCACGGCAGGAGTTCGAGACCTTGCGCAAGGTGGCGCCCGCCGATCCGCGCGTGCCACTGGCGCTGGGGCTCACGAGCCTGCAGGCCAAGAACTACAGCGAAGCCGAGCAATACCTGCAGGAGTACCTGCAGCTGGTCGAGAAGCAACCCACGGCCAATCCCGACATCGCCTACCAGTACCTTGCGCAGATTGCCGAGGAACGTAAGGACTATGCCGGCGCGATCCAGTGGCTGGACCGCATCGAGGACATCCGCCTGGCGCCCGCGGCCACCGCCAAGCGCGCGCAGCTGCTGGCACGCCTGGGCAAGCTCGACGATGCGCAGGCACTGTTCGGCGAGATGCTTGCCGATGCCGAGGAAATCCCCGACCCGGGCCAGCGCGCGCAGCGCGTCATGGCGATCCGCCAGGCCGAGGTGGCCACGCTGATGGAGACCAAGGCTTACGACCGAGCACGCAAGCTGCTCGACGACCGCGTCGCCGCCGAGCCCGACAACGCCGACTGGATCTACGAGCTGGCCATGCTCGACGAGCGCCAGAAGCGCTACGACAGCATGGAAAAGGGCCTGCGCCGCGTGATCGCGCTGCAGCCGCAGCAGAAGCAGGGCTACAACGCGCTCGGCTACTCGCTCGCCGACCGCAACGAACGCCTGCCCGAAGCGCGCAGCCTGCTGGAACGCGCCTCCGAGCTGGGCCCGGACGATCCCTACATCATGGACAGCCTGGCCTGGGTCAAATTCCGCATGGGCGAGCTGCGCCCCGCAGCGGACCTGCTGCGCAACGCCTACTCCAAGGCGCCCGAGGCCGAGATCGGCGCGCACCTGGGCGAGGTGCTGTGGCAGCTCGGCGAGCACGAGGAAGCGCGCAAGACCTGGACCGAGGCCATGCGCATCGATCCCGAGAACGAAACCCTGGTCGATACGCTGCGCAGGTACAAGTTCGACGTGCAGCTGGCCAAGTAACCAACCTCCTGATCCCGTGCCCGCGCTTGCCGCGCGCTTGCGTTGCCAGGCGCGGCACGGGATTTCCGTCAGTCCGGCGGCCGCCGCCGCGCGCCGCCGCTCCACGACCATGCCCATGAATCGAACCAGACGCCTGGCACTGCTTTGCCTGGGCGCCCCATTGCTGCTGCAGGCGTGCGCCAGCGTGGCACCGTCGCGCGGCTTCGATGCCGGCGAATCCAGCGCAAGCCGGCAATACACCGGCCGCTTCTCGGCCAACTACCAGCGCTACGGCCGCGACGAAGGCGTGACCGGCAGCTTCCGCTGGGAAGAGCAAGGCCGCAACGTGCGGCTCGACCTGGTCTCGCCGCTGGGCCAGACGCTGGCAGTGGTCACCGCCACGCCGTCCGGCGCCACGCTGGACCTGCCCAACCAGCCGCCGCGCAACGCGCCCGAGGTCGACACGCTGATGGAAGACGCGCTCGGCTTCGCGCTGCCGGTGGCCGGCATGCGCGACTGGCTGCATGGCCGCGCCGCGCAGGGATCGCCCGCGCGCGCCACGCGCGACGAGCAGGGGCGCCTGTCGACGCTGGCGCAGAACGGCTGGACCGTGCGCTACGTCGCGTGGCAGGACACGCAGCCCGCAAGCACCGCCGCGGCGCTGCCGCGCCGCATCGACCTCGCGCGCGACTCCGGCAGCAATCCGCTGTCGGTGCGGCTCGTCATCGATCCCCAGACGCCATGACCCCTGACCGGACCCCGGCACTGCCGCCACCCGAACTGCGCGACTGTCCCGCGCCCGCGAAACTCAACCTGTTCCTGCACGTGACCGGGCGCCGCGCCGACGGCTACCACACGCTGCAGACCGTGTTCCAGCTGGTCGACTGGAGCGACACGCTGCATTTCCGCCGGCGCGACGATGGCATCGTGGCGCGCATCACCGACGTGCCCGGCGTGCCCGCCGACAGCGACCTGGTCGTGCGCGCCGCGCGCGCGTTGCAGGCTGCCACGGGCACCCCCTTCGGCGCCGACATCGAGATCGACAAGGTGCTGCCGATGGGCGGCGGCATCGGCGGCGGCTCGTCGGATGCCGCGACCACGCTGCTGGCGCTGAACCACCTCTGGGGCCTGGGCCTGTCGCGCGAGCAGCTGATGCGCATCGGCCTGGCGCTGGGTGCGGACGTGCCGGTGTTTGTGTTCGGCCAGAACGCATTCGCCGAGGGCGTGGGCGAGCAGCTGACCGCGGTGGCGCTGCCCGAAAGCTGGTTCGTGGTCATCCATCCGAAACAGCATGTGCCGACGTCTGAAATTTTTTCGGACCAGCGCTTGACAAGGGATACGCCCATCTCCATAATTGCGGTCTTCGCTGCTCGCACAAACAAATTCGATTTCGGTCGCAACGACCTGGAACCGATAGCAACAGCGAAGTTCGGCGAAGTCGCCCGAGCCCTGGAATGGCTGAAGCAATACAATCAGCATGCCAGGATGACCGGATCCGGAGCCTGCGTGTTTGCGCGTTTTCCTGACGCAAAGACAGCGCAGCAGGTTTTGGAAAGGTTGCCTCCCGAATGGGATGGCAGGTGTGTGAGGAGTCTGGCACATCACCCGCTCGCAGCGCTCGCATAGCAAGTTATCGTTCGGCGCGGTACGGTAGTTTGGTACCACGAAGAACGGCCCGGTTGTGTAGGGGAGTCGCCAAGTTGGTCAAGGCACCGGATTTTGATTCCGGCATTCGAAGGTTCGAATCCTTCTTCCCCTGCCATTACTTCCTATAGTGTCCTAACGGAACACGATATCTTCCAAGTCACCGGCTTCGCCGGTGACACCAAGCTCCCCCAGCAGCAAGACAGGTGCCCCGAATGAGCAGCGACGGCTTGATGGTATTTACCGGCAACGCCAACCCCAAACTCGCGGAGGCTGTCGTACAGCACCTCGGCATTCCGCTAGGCAAGGCCCAGGTTGGCCGTTTCTCCGACGGTGAAGTCCAGGTTGAAATCCAGGAAAACGTTCGCGGCAAGCACGTCATCGTGCTGCAGTCCACCTGCGCGCCGACCAACGACAACCTGATGGAACTGATGGTGATGGTCGACGCGCTCAAGCGCGCCTCGGCACGCAGCATCACCGCCGCCATGCCCTACTTCGGCTATGCCCGCCAGGACCGCCGCCCGCGTTCGGCGCGCGTGGCAATCTCGGCCAAGGTCGTGGCCAACATGCTGGAAGTCGCCGGCGTCGAGCGCGTGCTGACGATGGACCTGCATGCCGACCAGATCCAGGGCTTCTTCGATATCCCCGTGGACAACATCTACGCATCGCCGGTACTGCTGGGCGACCTGCGCGAGAAGAACTACGGCGACCTGCTGGTGGTCTCGCCTGACGTCGGCGGCGTGGTCCGTGCGCGTGCGCTGGCCAAGGAACTGAACTGCGACCTGGCGATCATCGACAAGCGCCGTCCCAAGGCCAACGTGGCCGAGGTGATGAACATCATCGGTGAAGTCGAAGGCCGCAACTGCGTCATCATGGATGACATGATCGACACCGGCGGCACGCTGTGCAAGGCCGCCCAGGTGTTGAAGGAACGTGGCGCGCTGAAGGTGTTTGCGTACTGTACGCACCCGGTGCTGTCCGGCGGCGCCGCTGCCCGCATCGCCGATTCGTCGCTGGACGAAGTGGTGGTGTGCGACACCATCCCGCTGTCGGAAGAAGCGGCCAAGTGCGGCAAGATCCGCCAGCTCTCGACCGCCCCGCTGCTGGCCGAGACCTTTACCCGCATCGTCAAGGGCGACTCGATCATGTCGCTGTTTGCGGGTTCCTGATAGAATTTAATGCTTTGCTGCGTTGGCAGCCGTTTTGCGGCGGCCAGCGTGACTTGATCGGCGCTGATTCTGTTTTTCACGCCGCAACGAGGCTGTCTGGTCGCGGACGGCCTTCTTTACTTTTGGAGTCATCATGAAAGTTGTCGCTTTCGAGCGTAGCGTACAGGGTACGGGTGCGAGCCGCCGCCTGCGCAATTCGGGCAAGACCCCCGGCATCATCTACGGCGGCGCCGCCGAGCCGAAGATGATCGAACTGGATCACAACGCGCTGTGGCACGCCCTGAAGAAGGAAGCGTTCCACTCGTCGATCCTGGACCTGGAAGTCGCTGGCAAGTCGGAAAAGGCCCTGCTGCGCGCATTCCAGATGCACCCGTTCAAGCCGCTGGTGCTGCACGTCGATTTCCAGCGCGTGTCGGCCAACGACAAGATCCACGTCAAGGTGCCCCTGCACTTCATGAACCAGGAAACCGCTCCTGGCGTGAAGCTGGGCCACGGCCTGGTCAACCACATCGTCAACGACCTGGAAGTGTCGTGCCTGCCGGCCGACCTGCCCGAGTTCATCGAAGTGGACGTCGGCGCGATGGAACTGGGCCAGACCCTGCACCTGGCCGACCTGAAGCTGCCGAAGGGCGTGACCGTCATCACCCACGGTGACGAGAACCCCGCCATCGCCAGCATCTCGCTGCCGGCTGGCGCCGCTTCGGCCGCCGAAGGCGCTGCCGAGGGCGAAGGCGAAACGCCGGCTGCCTGAGCTGCTGCTGCAGCGGGCGCGGCTTCCGGGCCGCGCCATTGAGAAAACCGCCGCCCTTCGCGGCGGTTTTTTTTCGACCCCGCCGAACCGGCACCTGGCTGGATTTTCGGTATCCTTGGCGCCTGTGGCGCAGTCCTGCGCGCCAACGACTCAGTCAATCGCATGATCAAGCTCATCGTCGGCCTCGGCAATCCCGGTGCGGAATACGAGGCCACCCGGCACAACGCCGGCTTCTGGCTGGTGGACCAGCTTGCCCGCATGGGCGGCGCCACGCTGCGCGTGGAAGGCCGCTTTCACGGGCTGGCCGCGCGCGCGCGGCTGTGGGACCAGGACATCTGGCTGCTCAAGCCCTCGACCTTCATGAACCGCTCGGGGCTGGCCGTGGTCTCGCTGGCACGCTTCTACAAGATCCTGCCCGACGAGATCGTCGTCGCCCATGACGAGATGGACCTGCCGTCCGGCACCGTCAAGCTCAAGCGTGGCGGCGGCGCGGGCGGCCACAATGGCCTCAAGGACATCTCGGCCCACCTGACCACGCAAGACTACTGGCGGCTGCGCATCGGCGTTGGCCATCCGCGCAATGCGCCTGGCGGCGCCGGCGCTGGCCGCGAGGACGTAGTCAACTTCGTGCTCAAGCCGCCGCGCAAAGAGGAGCAGGAGGCGATCGAGGCGGCCATCGACCGCAGCATCGATCCGCTGGGGCTGCTGGCGCGCGGCGATGCCGAACGCGCGATGGCGCAGCTGCACACCACTCGCTGAAGGTGGGCAGCGCAGGCACATTCCTGCGACATCCATGTGACACGGGCCGCACACGCGGCCCGTTTGTCGTTGGCGCGCTGCAACTCTTATGTTGCAGACAAGCTGTCATCAAACTTCCATGGGCAGTCCCTACATTGCGGGGTTTCCACCGCGCCGGCATCACATCGTAGCCGGCGCGCATGACAAACCCGCAAGAGAGGAAAGCCCATGTCGTACCTGACCGATGAAGCGCGCGCCGCCGGCCGTGCTGCCAAGCCTGACGTTGACGTGCCCGGCCAGCGGCTGGAAGACATCGTTGCGGCCAACCCGGCCCGCCGCCGCGTGCTGCGCGGCGGCGTGGGCCTGTCGCTGTTCTCCGCCTTCGGCAGCGGCCTGCTGGCCGCCTGCGGTGGTGGCGACGATCCTGCGCCGGCGCCCGCACCTGCCCCCGCTCCGGCGCCGGCCCCCGGTCCGGCACCTGGCGCGGTCACGCCGAGCTATGAGGTCACCTTCGAGCCGGTCGCCAAGTCGACCGCCGACGCGGTGGTCGTGCCGAACGGCTACAGCGTCGACGTGCTATTTTCCGCCGGCGACCCGGTCGAGGCCGGCGCCACCGGCTATGCCGGCGCGTTCCAGTCGTCGGCCGAAACCGAGCGCCAGGCCGGCGGCAACCACGACGGCATGCACTTCTTCGCGCTGTCGGGTGTCGATCCGCAGAAGGGCGGCCTGCTCGCCATCAACCACGAACTGCCGGACTACAACATCCTGTTCGCCGGCGGCACCTACAGCGCAGGCACCGCCACGCCGGAGCAGAAGCGCATCGCGCTGTCGGCGGTCGGCATCTCGGTGATCGAGGTCGAACTGGCTGCCAGCGGCAAGTGGCAGGTCAAGCGCGACTCGATCTACAACAAGCGCTACACCGGCAACACGCTGTACCGCGTGGGTGGTCCGGCCGCTCCGGTGGTGGGCCCGACCGTGGTTGGCATGCTGAACAACTGCTCAAGCGGGTACACGCCCTGGGGCACCTACCTGACCTGCGAAGAAAGCACGGACAACTACCTGGATCCGATCCAGGACGAGAAGGGCTACGGCTGGGTCGTCGAGATCGACCCGTACGGCACGCTGGGCGCGCCGGCCAAGCGCACCGCGATGGGCCGCTTCGACCATGAGAACGTTGCCTTCATGACCGACACCGGCAACAACGTGGCCTTCTACATGGGCGACGACGGCACGCCGGGCTGCATCTACAAGTTCATCCCGAGCAAGGCGTTCGACCCCAACGATCGCGCCGCCAACGCCAACCTGCTGGACAGCGGCACGCTGTACGTGGCGAAGTTCAACGCCGACGGCAGCGGGCAGTGGATCGAGCTGACGCAAGGCAAGAACGGCCTGACCGTCGGCGCCTCGGATCCGGGCAACTGGACCCAGTTCGCCACCGCACCGGCACCGACCACGGTCGACTTCGCCACGCAGGCCGACGTGCTGGTCAACACCAAGGCGGCCGCGCGCGTGGCCGGCGGCACGCTGATGGACCGCCCGGAATGGATCACGGTCGGCCTGGACAAGACCGTCTACTGCACGCTGACCAACAACAGCGGCCGCCAGCAAACCGACGCCGCCAACCCGCGCGTGCAGAACCTGCACGGCCACATCGTCCAGTGGAAGGAAGCCGGCGACTCGCCGCTGGCCACCACCTTCACCTGGAGCATCCTGCTGCAGGCCGGCGACCCGTCGCTGGCCACGGACAACCTGAAGGGCAACATCAACGGCGATACCTTCTCGAGCCCGGACGGCCTGCGCGTGGACCCGAAGGGCCGCCTGTGGGTGCAGACCGACTCCAGCACCAGCTCGACCTACACCAACACCTTCGGCAACAACAGCATGTACTACATCTCGCCGACGGGGCAGTCGAAGCGCTTCCTGGTGGGACCGAAGGGTTGCGAGATCACCGGCATCGCCTACACGCCGGACCTGACCACCTGCTTCATCAACATCCAGCACCCGACCGGCCAGTGGCCGGACGCCGCCAAGCCGCCGCGCTCGTCGACCATCGTCGTGCGCCGCACGGATGGCAAGCCGATGGGTGCGTGACCGCGTTGTACCGTGTAGTGTCGTAGTACCGTAGTAACTGGGGAAAAGTTAAGCCCCCGCCACCTTGCGGTGACGGGGGCTTTTTTTACCTCTGAGTGCAGTGCGACTTGGTGCGGCGTGGTGCGAAGCGATGCGGGCCGACGGCCAGCCGATCAGGCAGCGTGCTTGGCCGCGGTCAGCAGCCGGTAGCGCTGCATCAGCACCTCTTGCGACTCCACCCGGTTCGGATCCTTGGGGATGCAGGCGACCGGGCAGACCTGCTGGCATTGCGGCTCGTCGAAGTGTCCTACGCACTCGGTGCACTTGTTGGGGTCGATTTCATAGATCTCGGGCCCCATCGAAATGGCTTCGTTCGGGCACTCGGGTTCACAAACGTCGCAGTTGATGCAGTCGTCGGTGATCATCAGCGCCATGGTGTTTCCTTCCTGCGGACACGCCCGCGCCCGACTGGCCGCGGTCTGACGTGTCTGAAGCCGTATTTTATTCCGGTTTGGCGATTTTCTCTTGCAGCCAGCGCTCCACCGACGGGAACACGAACTTGCTGACATCGCCGCCCAGCACCGCGATCTCGCGCACGAAGGTGCCGGAGATGAACTGGTACTGGTCCGACGGGGTCAGGAACATGGTTTCCACGTCGGGCAGCAGGTAGCGGTTCATGCCCGCCATCTGGAATTCGTACTCGAAGTCGGACACCGCGCGCAGGCCGCGCACTATCACGCGCGCATTGTTCTTGCGCACGAAGTCCTTGAGCAGCCCGGCGAATCCTTCCACGCGGACGTTGGGATAGTGCCCGAGCACTTCGCGGGCAATGCCGATGCGCTCGTCGAGCGAAAAGAACGGGCGCTTGTTGGGGCTGTGCGCCACGCCGACCACCAGTTCGTCGAAGATGTTCGACGCACGGCGGACCAGATCCTCGTGTCCCCGGGTCATTGGATCGAAGGTGCCGGGATAGACCGCGATGACCATACTTCCTCCTTGATCTGCCCGCTGCCGGCCGTTGTGGCCGCCTCGTTCGCCGGCCGGACCGGCGCGGGTGCTGCGTCGCGAGCGTTGTGACAGCGGCGTAGTGTAACCCTAAATGCGCCACTTGGAAGGCGGGCGGCACACCGTTTTGCGGCACTGCACCCAAGAATCCGTTCCGCAATCGGGAAGGTGCCCTTAGCGCATGGCGAAACTGGAGCTTCGCGCAATCCCGGAGCAGGCCGTCAACCGGCGCCGTTGCCGTGCTGTGGGTGCTGGCGGTGCTGCAGCAGATGGAAATGCACCGCGCCGGCGCGCGCATGGCGCACGATCTCAAGCGATGCCGGGACCGGGGCGTCGACGCCGGTCAGCACATGGTCGGTTTCGACATAGACGGCGCCACCGGGCCGCAGCAGCCGCGCGGCATGCTCCAGCGACGGGCCGATCCAGTCCTCGGCAAAGGGCGGGTCCAGGAACACCACGTCGAAGCTGCCGTCGGGCAACTGCGCCGCGACCGTAAAGGCATCGCCCTGCACGACGCGCACCTGGCTGGCATCGAGCCGGTACTGGTTGTCGCGCAGCTGCCTGGCTGCGCGCGGGTTGAATTCCACCAGCGTTACTGCAGCCGCGCCGCGGGAGGCGGCTTCGAAGCCGAGCGCGCCGGAGCCGGCGAACAGGTCCAGGCAGGCTAGCCCCGACAGGTCCTGGCCGAGCCAGTTGAACAGGGTTTCGCGCACGCGGTCGGGCGTCGGACGCAAACCCTGAGCGTCCGGCACCGGCAGCAGCGTACGCTTCCAGCGCCCGCCGATGATGCGGACCTGGGACGGCGCCTGGCGCGGCACCGGGCGCGGAGGGGCTGCGGGAGAACGTCCGCCGGCGGCAGCGGCCGGCGCGGAAGAAGGAGTACGCCCGCCGGGAGCGGGCGAAGGCAATCGGGAACGCGAATTCATTCCGTGATTGTAGAGCCTGCGGGACGGTTCGCCGCAGCCACGCGTGAGGCCGCGCGCATAGGCGGACCCGCGCGTTGAGGCGCCTGCATCACTTCCGCGATGCGGTCGGCGCGCTTCCCACCGGGCCGCCGACGATCACCGTGGCCATGCCGTCCGGGCGCACATGGCGCTGGAAGGCCGCCCTGACCTGCTCGCGGGTGACCTTGCCGACCTGCGCGGTCCAGGTGTCAAGATAGTCCAGCGGCAGTCCGTACCAGCCGATATTGGCAACGTTCGTCAGCAGCTTGCGGTTGTTGTCGATGCGCAGCGGGAAGCCGTTGATCAGGTTGTCCTTGGCCGCGCGCAGTTCCTTGTCGGTCGGCCCTTCCGCGACAAAGCGCGCCAGCACCTGGCGCACCAATGCCAGCGCTTCATCGGTCTGCGCCTTCTTGGTCTGCAGGCTGATGCCGAACGGCCCCGGCTGTTTCGACGGCGCGAAATAGCTGTCGACACCGTAGGTCAGTCCGCGCTTCTCGCGCACCTCGTCGGTCAGGCGCGAACTGAAACCGCCGCCGCCAAGCACGTAGTTGCCCACCAGCAGCGCGAAGTAGTCAGGGTCGCCGCGCGCGATCGACGGCTGGCCGATGGCCACGCTCGATTGCTGCGCCGGATGCGGCAGGCGCTGCTCGCTGGCCGGGATGTTGAGCTTGACCTGCGGCAGCGCCGGGGCGGCACTGCCCTGCGGCAGCCCGCTCGTAAGCCGCTCGGCAAGGGCTTCGGCCTGCTTGCGGTCGATGGCGCCGATCAGCGTCACCACCGCGCGCTGCGCGCCGTAGTTGTCGCGCCAGAATCTGGCGATGTCATCGCGCGTGATCGACTGCACGCTCCCCGGCGTAGCCGCGATGCCGTAGGGATGGTCCGGGTACATGGCCCTGGACAGCGCCTTGTCGGCAATCACCCCCGGCTTGGTGTCGGCCTCGCGGATGGCGGTGATCAGGCGCTGCTTCTCGCGCCCGACCACGGCGTCCGGGTAGGTCGGCGCCTTGATCAGCTGCGCGGCCAGCGCCACCGACTGGTCCAGCTCGAGTTGCGCGGTCAGCGTGCGCAGCCCGATGCCGCCGCGGTCGCCGCCCGCCGCGCCGCCGAAAGCCGCTCCGGTATCGGCAAAGGCGTCGGCAATCTGCGCCTCGTCACGGGCCGGCTGGCCGTCCTGCGCGCCCGCGCCCTTGTCCAGCAGCGCCGCCGTCAGCGTCGCCAGGCCGGCCTTGCCGGGCGGGTCATAGCGGCTGCCGGCATCGAAGTCGATATTGACGTCGAGCATCGGGATCGACGGGCTGTGGACAAAGTACACGCGCGCGCCGGTGGATGCGGTCCAGTGCTCGATCGGGATCGCGGCCTGGGCCAGCTGCGCGGCCAGCAGCATGGCGGCGCCGAGCGCCGCGCCGGCCAGCATGCGCAGCGTGCGGGGCCGCGCATTGAATGAAGTGGCGGACTGGGACATGGTCGTTCCTCAGTGGCGCAGGCCCGACGGGGCCTGGGTCTTGGGCTTGTTCGGATCGATCGGCTGCGGCACCAGCGTGGCCACGGTCAGGTTATCGTCGTTGAAATACTTCGAGGCGACTGCCTGCACCTGCGCCGGCGTGACGGCCTTGATCTTGTCGAGCATACGGTCGATCTGGCGCCACGAGAGATCAGAAATCTCGGATACGCCGATCTCCATGCCTTGCCCGAACACCGAATCGCGCTTGTAGATCTGCCCGGCCACCACCTGCGCCTTGACCCGCTTGAGCTCTTCCGGCGAGACCCCTTCCTTGGCAATGCGCTGGATCTCGGCGCGCAGGGCGCGCTCGATCTCGTCGGTGCTGTGGCCGGCCGCGGGCGTGCCGTCGAGGACGAACAGCGACTCGCCGCGGTTGATGCTGTCGTAGCCGACGTTGACGTCGTCGGCCAGGCGCTGCTCGCGCACCAGTTCGCGCGTCAGGCGGGCATTGTCGTAGCCGTTGAGCACGGCCGCCAGGACTTCCAGCGCGTACGGGTCGACGTCCTTCTCGACATCGCGCAGCCGCGGCACCTTGTATGCCATCACCATGTACGGGTTCTCGGCCGGTGCCTTGACCCAGATGCGCTTGATGCCCTTCTGCTCCGGCTCTTCCTGGTCCTTGCGCAGCGGCAGCGTGCGCGGCTTGAGCTTGCCGTAGTAGCGCTGGGCGAGCGCGCGCACTTCCTCGGCCTTGACGTCGCCGGTGACGATCACCATCGCGTTGTTCGGCACGTACCACTGGCGGTACCAGTCCTTGACGTCCTCGACCCGCATATTGACCAGGTCGTCCATCCAGCCGATCACCGGATGGCGATACGCCGCCGCGGTATAGACGGTGGCGAGCAGTTGCTCATAGACGGTGCCGCGCGACGAGTCGTCGGTGCGCAGGCGGCGCTCTTCCATCACCACCTTCATCTCGCGGTCGAACTCGTCCTTTTTGATGATGAGGTTGGCCATGCGGTCGGCCTCCAGCTCCATCATCTTCGGCAGGTACTGCTTGCCGATCTGCTGGTAGTACATGGTGAAGTCGCGGTTGGTCAGGGCGTTCTCGCGCCCGCCCAGTGCCGCCACCTGCTTGGAGAACTCGCCCACGCCGACCTTGGGCGTGCCCTTGAACATCATGTGCTCGAGCATGTGGGCCACGCCCGTGGTGCCGCTGACCTCGTCGATGCCGCCGACGCGGTACCAGATCTGGTGCGCCACCGTGGGCGCCCGGTGGTCTTCCTTGACGATCAGCCGCAGGCCGTTGGAGAGCCGGTATTCGGTGGTGCCATGCGCGGTGGCGCCGGCGGGCGCGGTCTGCGCGGAAGGCATCGGCGATCCGACCACGCCTTGGGCGCCGGCCGGCAATGACCAGGGGAGCAGGCCGAGCAGCATCGCCGGGACGATGCGCCGCGCCAGGCGCGCGGCGCCGGCTGGAAGTGCTGAGGACGTAGGCTGGGAATGCCGTTGGATGCGTGCTTGGGCACCTTCGGCGCCCGCCGCGGTCAGGACAGCGCAATGGTTCATGCGACCCCGTCTGCTAGAATTTTGCCGATCGATCCGCGCGGGCGGCATGCGCGCGCGGATCAGCCATGTAGCGAACTGATGTAGCGAACTATACGCAATCGCCGGCCGGGACCACAACGGGTTCTCCCCGACCTTCGCGATGTCAGCGTAAGCCCTTGATTATTAACCGGTCGCCTGCCGGCAGTGTGCCACCAGGGTAGCGGCCCCGGTATTGACTCCATTCCCCAATGTTTAGTTTCTGGAAGAAGCGCAAGGCCGAGCCCGCGTCCGTCGAAACGCCAGCGCCGGCACCCGCGCCGCTGGAGGCGCCCGCGCCCACCCCCACGCCTGCCCCGGCCCCTACCCCGGCTCCGGTCCCGACGCCGACACCAGTCCCCGCCCAGGTGCCGCCCCCGGCGCCGGCCCCCGTGGCCGTGTCCCAGGCCGCGCCCGAGGCCGCCACCATCGAAACGCTTGAACTGGTCCCCCCGCCCGCCACCAGCGCCGAAGCCCGGCAAGGATGGATGCAGCGGCTGCGTACCGGCCTGTCCAAGACCAGCCGCAACATCGGCACGCTGTTCGTCGGCGTCAAGGTCGACGAGGCGCTGTTCGAGGAGCTGGAGACCGCGCTGCTGATGGCCGACGCGGGCGTGGAAGCCACCGAATATCTGCTCGCCGAGCTGCGCAAGCGGGTCAGGTCCGAGCGCATCGAATCGGCCGAAGGCGTCAAGGCCGCGCTCAAGACGCTTCTGACCGACCTGCTGCGCCCGCTGGAAAAGACCATGGCGCTGGGCCGCGAACAGCCGCTGGTGATGATGATCGCGGGCGTCAACGGCGCCGGCAAGACCACCAGCATCGGCAAGCTGTGCAAGCACTTCCAGCGCTTCGACCAGAAGGTGCTGCTGGCCGCCGGCGATACCTTCCGCGCCGCCGCGCGCGAACAGCTGACGATCTGGGGCGAGCGCAACAACGTCACGGTGGTGGCGCAGGAAAGCGGCGACCCCGCCGCGGTGATCTTCGACGCGGTGAACGCGGCCAAGGCGCGCGGCATCGACATCGTGATGGCCGATACCGCCGGCCGCCTGCCGACGCAGCTGCACCTGATGGAAGAGCTGAAGAAGGTCAAGCGCGTCATCAGCAAGGCCATGCCGACCGCGCCGCATGAGGTGCTGCTGGTGATCGACGCCAATACCGGCCAGAACGCGCTGCAGCAAACCCGCGCCTTCGACGATGCGCTGGGGCTGACCGGCCTGGTCGTGACCAAGCTGGACGGGACAGCCAAGGGCGGCATCCTGGCGGCGATCGCACGCCAGCGCCCGGTGCCGGTGTACTTCATCGGCGTGGGCGAGAAGGTGGAGGATCTGCAGCCGTTCAAGGCGGAGGAATTCGCCGAAGCGCTTCTGGGATAAGCATCCAGAACAACGCCGATGCCAACGGTTTTGGGTGCTCCCAAGCCGCCCGTGCTAGCCTTAGCAAGGTGTTCTCCCTCTCCCCTCATGGGGAGAGGGTTGGGGTGAGGGGTGGTCTAGCAAGGAACCACGTGAAGCGAGGCCAGCGGTTTGAACCCACAGGCGTCAGCCGTTGAGACCCTCCAGTCCTCACCCCTGCCCCTCTCCCGCAAGCGGGAGAGGGGAGCAAACCCTCAGCACATCAAAGCAACACGCTCACTCCGCGTCCGGCTGCGCCTTCGGCTCCGCCTTCTGGAACGCCTCCATCGCCATGCACGCTTCGTAGATCCTCGCGATCGCCGGATAGCGGCTCACGTCGACATTGAAGCGCTGCGCATTGAACACCTGCGGCACCAGGCAGATATCGGCCAGCGTCGGCGTATCGCCAAGGCAGAAGCGCCCCGCCTTGCCGCCGCGCGCCAGGTTGGCCTGCAGCGACTCGAAGCCCAGCTCGATCCAGTGGCGGTACCACGCGTCCTTGACCTCGTCGGTCACACCCACCTTGTGCTTCAGGTACTTGAGCACGCGCAGGTTGTTCAGCGGATGGATCTCGCACGCGATTTCCTGCGCCAGCCCGCGCACATAGGCGCGGTCCAGCGCCGTGCCGGGTAGCAGCTTCGGCTCGGGATGGACTTCGTCCAGGTATTCGACGATGGCCAGCGATTGCTGCAGCACGTTGCCGTCGTCGGCCAGCGCCGGCACCAGGCCGTCAGGGTTCACCGCGCGGAATTCGGGCTTGAGCTGCTGGCCGCCGTCCTTGAGCAGGTGCACCGGCACGTATTCGTACGGCAGCCCCTTCAGTTCCAGCGCGATGCGCACGCGGAACGAGGCTGAGCTGCGGAAGTAGCTGTAGAGCTTGAGCATCGGATCAGACTACCTTGATGGTGAGGTCGCCCACGCCGCCGACGTGGCATTGCATGACATCGTCCTTGACCACCGGGCCCACGCCTTCAGGCGTACCGCTGAAGATCAGGTCGCCCGGCTGCAACTCGAACAGCCTGGACAGGTACGACACCATCTCCGGCACCGACCAGATCAGGTCCGACAGGTCGCCGCGCTGCTTCTCCACGCCGTTGACCGACAGCGTCACTTCGCCCTTCTGCGGATGGCCGATGGCCGAGACCGGCACGATCGGGCCGATCGGCGCCGACTTGTCGAAGGCCTTGCCGGTTTCCCAGGGGCGGCCGGTTTTCTTGGACTCGTTCTGCAGGTCGCGGCGGGTCATGTCCAGGCCCACGGCGTAGCCGAACACGTGCTGCGCGGCGCTTTCCACCGGGATGTCGCGCCCGCCCGTGCCGATCGCCACCACCAGCTCCACTTCATAGTGGCAGTTGCTGGTGCCCGGCGGGTACGGGAACGCCCCTTCGGTGCCGTCGGCGACGTAGCTGACCGCGTCGGCCGGCTTGCAGAAGAAGAACGGCGGTTCGCGGTCGGGGTCCGAGCCCATTTCGCGGGCATGGGCAGCATAGTTGCGGCCGACGCAGTACACGCGGCGGACCGGGAAGCTAGCGTCGCTGCCACGCACCGGCACCCCAACGGGGGCCGGCGGGGCGAACACGAATTCGGTCATGCATCTCTCCAGATTTTTTCTGATCGGTCCCGCAGCCGGGATGCGAGGGTGTGCATCGCGGCGTCGCCAGCAGACGCCCCCGGCGCGGCAGGGCCACAGGATACACCGCGCGCGGTGGGCTGCGTACGACGGCATACAATGAATCCAGGCGGGCCCGCGACCACTCTGCACCACGGCAGTGCGGCGTGGACCGCCGAACCCGGCGCGAATCTTGCATGGCGCACTGCAACAGAATCAAGCCATGACCCGACGCCATCCGCCCCCATCGCCATCGACGCCTGCCCCCGCCGCCGGTCGGGCGCTGCGTATCCTGCTGGTGCGCGATCCCCTTGACGGTAACCCACTCAACGTCGAGACCATCCGCAACGGACTGGTCAGCGCGGGCTTCAGCGAGATCCAGATCGTCGATGCCGACTTGCGGCTGCCGGACGTGATCACCGCGACCCAGCCCGACATGCTGATCATCGCCTCGGAATCGGCCGCGCGCGACACCATCGAGCACGTCTGCGTCTCGACCCAGCATGCGCCGCGCCCCATTGTGCTGTTCACCGACAACGACGACAGCCAGCGCATCAAGGCCGCGCTGTCGGCGGGCATCACCGCCTATATCGTCGACGGCCTGCGCGCCGAGCGCGTCAAGACGGTGCTCGACGTCGCCTATGCCCGCTTCGAGCTGGACCAGCAACTGCGCGCCGAACTCGACGCCACCCGCCTCAAGCTGGCCGAGCGCAAGGTGGTCGAGCGCGCCAAGGGCCTGCTGATGCAGGCGCGCGGCATCACCGAGGACGAGGCCTACAAGCGCCTGCGCAGCATGGCGATGGAGCGCGGCCTGAAGCTGGTCGATGCAGCCCAGCGCGTGATCGACGTCATGGGCTGAACGCCCGCCTGCCGGCCGCGGGGCGCCACAGCCCGCGGCTGGTGCAATGCACGATACTGGCGCTGCCCCAAAGCGAATCCTTCGCGCCCCGCGGTCCTCGGCTCTGCCCCGGGATGCGGCAGCGCAGCCGGCGCACGCACCGCGTTCGCTCATTTCATCCCGAAGCATCACTCCGCCGGCACGGTTCCGCCCCGAAATGTTGCACCGCACAGGCTGGCACACGCCTTGCGATATGCAGGCATCGGCCAACGGCGGCCGATCACAATTTAGGCGGACCCAGCCAACGCAGGCTGCGTCACGCCATGGACAACGGCGTCCCTGCACCGTACCCGTCTTCTGGCGAAGCCGGCACGGACGGGGACGCTTTTTTCTTGGAGTTTCGCAATGCCCTCTCGCCTCAGGATTGCCAAGCCGCTGCACGCGGCGGTGAACGCCTCCGAAGCCGCCTCGGCGGCCGCAGCCGACGCGGTGCCGGCCAGCAGCGGCCGCCGCCGCGCGCTGGCGACCATCGCCGGCGCCAGCGTGATGACGCTGGTCGATCCGCTGGTGCGCGCCGGGGCGTGGGCGGCGGGCTCCGACGCCCCCGAGAAGACCGACGTGCGCATCGGCTTCATCCCGCTGACCGACTGCGCCTCGGTGGTGATGGCGTCCACGCTCGGCCTCGACAAGAAGTACGGGATCAAGATCACGCCGACCAAGGAAGCCTCGTGGGCCGGCGTGCGCGACAAGCTGGTCAACGGCGAGCTCGACGCCGCGCACGTGCTGTACGGCCTGATCTACGGCGTGCAGCTCGGCATCGGCGGCCCCAGGAAAGACATGGCGGTCCTGATGAACCTGAACTACAACGGCCAGGCCATCACGCTGTCGTCCAAGCTGGCCGAGAAAGGCGTGCGCGACGGTGCCAGCCTGAAGGCGCTGATGATGAAGGAAAAGCGCGACTACACCTTCGCGCAGACCTTCCCCACCGGCACGCACGCGATGTGGCTGTACTACTGGCTCGCGGCCAACGGCATCAACCCGATGCAGGACGCCAAGGCCATCACCGTGCCGCCGCCGCAGATGGTGGCCAACATGCGCGTGGGCAACATGGACGGCTTCTGCGTGGGCGAGCCCTGGGGCGCGCGCGCCATCGCCGACAAGATCGGCTTTACCGCCGAGACCACCCAGTCGATCTGGAAGAACCATCCGGAGAAGACGCTCGGCACCACCGCGGAATTCGTGCAGAAGTACCCCAACACCGCGCGCGCGATGGTGGCTGCGGTGCTGGAAGCGTCCAAGTTCATCGACGCTTCGGCCTCGAACCGCCGCAAGACCGCCGAGACCATCGCCGCCAAGTCCTACGTCAACACCGACATGGACATCATCCTGGACCGCATGCTTGGCCGCTACAGCAACGGCCTGGGCAAGACCTGGGACGATCCCGATGCCATGAAGTTCTACCAGGACGGCAGCGCCAACTACCCGTTCCTGTCCGATGGCATGTGGTTCCTGACCCAGCACAAGCGCTGGGGCCTGCTCAAGGAGCACCCCGACTACCTGGCCGTGGCGAAGCAGGTCAACCGCATCGACATCTTCAGGCAGGCCGCCACCGCGGCGCAGGTGCCGCTGCCCAAGGGCGACTTCCGTACCGCAAAGCTGATCGACGGCGTGGTCTGGGATGCCACCAAGGACCCGAAGGCGTATGCCGACGGCTTCAAGATCAAGGCCGGCGCGCAGAACGCTTGACCACAGGCCGCCACCACCCCACCGATCCGCAGCGCCCCTGGATAAAGGAGCCCGATGTGAATGCCATCGCCCACACCGCGCCTGAAGGCGCCAATGCTGCCAATGTCGCCGCCACCGACACCGACATCAAGGAACGCGCACGGCGGCGCGAGCTGGAAATCGCCGCGCAGGAACGGCGCGCACAACGCCACGCACAACGCCAAGACCTGCTCGGCGCGCTGGTGCTCAAGGCCGTGCCGCCGATCCTGGGCTTTGCCGTGTTCGTGATGGCCTGGCACGGCATCGCCACACTGATCCCGGCGATTCCGACGCCGGGTGCAACGTGGAACGCGGCGGTGCCGCTGTTCTCCGACCCGTTCTACCGCAACGGCCCCAACGATCAGGGCATCGGCTGGAATGTGCTGGCGTCGCTGGCGCGCGTGGCCGCGGGCTTCGGCCTGGCCGCCGTGATCGGCATTCCGGCGGGCTTCCTGATCGGGCGCTTTGCATTCCTGAACGCGATGGCGTCGCCCGTGATCAGCCTGCTGCGGCCGGTCTCGCCGCTGGCGTGGCTGCCGATCGGGCTGCTGCTGTTCAAGGCTGCCAACCCGGCGGCGATCTGGGCCATCTTCATCTGCTCGATCTGGCCGATGGTGATCAACACCGCGGTAGGCGTCACGCGCGTGCCGCAGGACTACCTGAACGTGGCGCGCGTGCTTGACCTGTCGGAATGGAAGGTGTTCACGCGGGTGCTGTTTCCCGCGGTGCTGCCCTACATGCTGACCGGCGTGCGGCTGTCGATCGGCACGGCGTGGCTGGTGATCGTCGCGGCCGAGATGCTGACCGGCGGCACCGGCATCGGCTTCTGGCTGTGGGACGAGTGGAACAACCTGAAGGTCGAGCACATCGTGATCGCGATCTTCGTGATCGGCATCATCGGACTGATGCTCGAGCATGCATTGCTGGCACTGGCACGGCGCTTCAGCTACGGCGCCAACTAAAAGCGAGGGAGAGACGCCATGGACAAGTTCGTCAGCATCGAGAACGTCGGACAGACCTTCAAGACGCGCAAAGGGCCGTTCGTCGCCCTGCGCGACATCAACCTTCAGATCGCCGAGGGCGAGTTCATTACGCTGATCGGCCACTCCGGCTGTGGCAAGTCCACGCTGCTGAACCTGATCGCGGGGCTGGCCACGCCGACCACCGGCGCGCTGATCTGCGCCGGGCGCGAGATCGCCGGACCCGGGCCGGAGCGCGCCGTGGTGTTCCAGAACCATTCGCTGCTGCCGTGGCTGACCTGCTTCGAGAACGTCTACCTGGGCGTGGAGCGTGTGTTCGGTGCCAGCGAAGGCAAGGCTGAACTGAAGACGCGCACGCACGAGACGCTGGCACTCGTGGGCCTGACGCACGCCGAGGGCAAGTATCCGCACGAGATCTCCGGCGGCATGAAGCAGCGCGTCGGCATTGCCCGCGCGCTGGCGATGGCGCCCAAGGTGCTGCTGATGGACGAACCCTTCGGCGCGCTCGATGCCCTGACCCGCGCACACCTGCAGGACGAACTGATCAAGATCGTGGCGCGCACGCGCAGCACGGTGGTGATGGTCACGCACGATGTCGACGAGGCCGTGCTGCTCGCCGACCGCATCGTGATGATGACCAACGGCCCGGCCGCCACCATCGGCGAGATCCTCAGGGTGGACCTGCCGCGCCCGCGCGACCGCGTGGCGCTGGCCGACGACAAGGACTACCACGCCTGCCGTACCGCGGTGCTGGACTTTCTCTACCGCAAGCAGCGCAATCCCGCGCTCCAGGAAGCAGCCTGAGCGTGCTCCCCGCCGTCGCGCTCGTCCGTGGCAACGGGCGGCGATGGGCGCGACGGCGCTGCTCCGCTATCATGAACCCAGAACAGACTCCTCCCCCAAGCCGCCATGACCACGCCAGCCAACCCGTTTTCCGCCGCCCGCTATATCAAGGAAGTCGGCCGTGGCGTCAACGGCGCGCGCGCGCTGCCGCGCGACGACGCCAAGACCCTGTTCGACGCGATGCTGGCTGGGCGCGTGTCCGACCTGGAGCTGGGCGCGATCCTGATGGCCTACCGCATCAAGGGCGAGGCCCCGCACGAACTGGCCGGCATGCTCGAGGCCGCCCATGCGCACTGCCAGCCGCTGCCCGCGCCGCCCGAGCGCCAGGTGGTAGTGATCCCCAGCTACAACGGCGCACGCAAGCAGCCAAACCTGGTGCCGCTGCTGGCGCTGCTGCTGGCTCGCGACGGCATCCCCGTACTGGTGCACGGGACGCGCGTCTTCAATGACCGCATCACCAGCATGACCCTGTTCGAGGCGCTGGGCATTCCCCTGTGCGCCAGCACGGCCGAAGCCTCGGCACGGCTGCGCGAGACCGGCGGCGACGGCCCGCTGGCGGTGCTGCCGGTCGATGTGCTGTCGCCGGGCCTGTCGCAGCTGCTGGAGCGGCGCACCGTGATCGGCTTGCGCAACTCGTCGCATACCGTGGCCAAGATGCTGCAGCCGGTGGGCGAGCACGCGCCGGCTGAAGGCTTGCGGCTGTATAGCTATACCCACCCGGAATACCGCGAGACGCTGACCGACTATTTCTCTCACGAGCCGGCCAACGTGCTGCTGGCACGCGGCACCGAAGGCGAAGTGGTGGCCGATGCGCGCCGCAGCGGCCGCATCGACTGGCTGCATGAAGGGCACCAGCAGACGCTGGTCGATCCCTCCGGCGGATCGCTGGCCGAAGTGCCGGATCTGCCGCCCGGCAATGATGCCGGCCTGACCGCGGCATGGATCCGGCGCGTGCTCGATGGCGCCGTGCCGGTGCCGGCGCCAATCGCCACGCAGGTCGAAGCCATCCGCGAGTGCCTGAAGCTCGGCACCCGCGTCACCTGGGCCAGTCCGGTCTAAACGCGCGGTCTGAGCGCGGTCTGAGCCCGGACCGCCCGGTTCAGGGCTTGCGCGCCGGCAGCGGGATGCGCTCGCGCTCGTCGCCCGGCACGCGCGGAAACTGGTCGTCCTCCCAGCGTCTGGCAGCGGACTCGATGGCTTCCTTGCTGCTGGCCACGAAATTCCAGTAGATGAAGCGGCGGCCGTCGGTCGGGTCGCCTCCCAGCAGCATCACGCGCGAAGGCGCCGTCGCCATCAGCAGCGCCGGCTGCCCGGGCGTCAGCACCACCATGTGCTCGGCCGGCAGCGGCTCGCCGTCCAGCGACACCGCGCCGTCCACCGGGTAGATGCCGCGCTCGGCATGGTCGGCGGGGATCTCCACGCTCGCGCCCGCATCCAGCTCGATCGCCACGTACAGGGTGCGGCTGAAGACCTTGACCGGCGAAGTCTTGCCGAAGGCATCGCCGGCGATCACCACCATGCGCACCCCCGGCCGCTCGATGCGCGGCAGCGTTGCAGCGGGATGGTGGAAGAAGGACGGTTCGTCGGTCTCGTGCGACTGCGGCAATGCCACCCATGTCTGGATGCCGTGCAGGCGCGCGCCGTCGGCGCGCGCGGAATCGGGCGAGCGCTCCGAATGGACGATGCCGTGGCCGGCAGTCATCCAGTTGACGTCGCCCGGCCGGATCGCCTGCTCGCTGCCGAGACTGTCGCGGTGAATGATCTCGCCTTCGAACAGGTATGTGACGGTCGCCAGCCCGATATGCGGATGCGGGCGCACATCGGCACCCTCGCCCGGCGGCATCTGCACCGGCCCCATATGGTCGAAGAAGATAAATGGCCCGACCGTCTGGGTCGCAGCGGCCGGCAGCAGGCGGCGCACGGTGAAATCGCCCAGGTCGCGCACATGCGGTTTCAACAAGTGTTCGATAGCAGACATAGCTCCTCCGGAGTATGAGAGATCGGCAAGCGTGCCAGCTTGCCGCCGCTTGCGTCGAGTGTAGCCGCTGGCGCAACAAATCATTCCACTGGCATGCAGAACCGGCGGGCACACATTCGCTCTAACACGAGTGTACCCAGCCACGAGTATCCCCGAAGCCGCTTCATAGCGTTATTGCTATTCTATGCGGTGAGTCAATCGACGGGAACTATCAAGACCGTTGGGACTCCAATTAGCACTCACCCGGATGGAGTGCTAAGATGTGTTGCAGTGCCGCCGCCGTTCCCACAAGGACGTGCGGGACATGACCCGGCAACCCAACCGCCGGATGCGAAAGGAGCGATTGAGTGAACGCAGTCTTGTCTGCCGAACAAACCCTGACGACTAGCCGTCTGCCGACGGCGCCCCGTAGCGGGAGCAGCTTTGCGCTGACCTTCCCGGCGACCGTGGGCAATCTCGACAGCTATATCCAGGCTGTCCACCGAATTCCGTTGCTGACCGCGGAGGAAGAGCAGCGCCTGGCGCGCGATCTCCGCGATAACGATTCCGTCGATGCCGCCCGCCAGCTGGTGATGTCCCACCTGCGACTGGTGGTGTCGATCGCCCGCCAGTACCTGGGCTATGGCCTGCCGCACGCCGACCTGATCCAGGAAGGCAATATCGGCCTGATGAAGGCCGTGAAGCGCTTCGATCCCGAGCAGGGCGTACGCCTGGTCTCGTATGCGATGCACTGGATCAAGGCCGAGATCCACGAGTACGTGCTGAAGAACTGGCGCATGGTCAAGGTGGCAACCACCAAGGCCCAGCGCAAGCTGTTCTTCAACCTGCGCAGCCACAAGCAGGGTTCGCACACGTTCACGCCGGAGCAGGTCGAGGCCGTGGCGCGCGAGCTGAACGTGAAGCCGGAAGAAGTAATGGAGATGGAAACCCGCCTGTCGGGCGGCGACCTCGCGCTGGAAGGCCAGGTCGACGACGGCGAAGAGGAATTCGCCCCCATCGCCTACCTGGCTGACAACCACAACGAACCCACGCGCGTGCTGGAAGCCAAGCGCCAGGACCGCATGCAGGTCGAAGGCCTGGAAGAAGCGCTGGGCCGGCTGGACGAGCGCAGCCGCCGGATCATCGAGGCGCGCTGGCTGAACGTGGCCGACGACGGCTCGGGCGGCGCCACGCTGCATGAGCTGGCCGCCGAGTTCGGCGTCTCGGCGGAGCGCATCCGCCAGATCGAAGCCGCGGCGATGAAGAAGATGAAAGGGGCGCTGCAGGCATTTGCCTGATGCCGGGCACCCATGCAAAAAGCCGGTCCAAGTGGACCGGCTTTTTTTTGCCTGCGATCGCAGCGGTGCGACGTTATGCCGCACCGTCAGGCGTCAGGAAAGCAGCTGCTTCAGGTCGTGCGCGATCGGCTCCGGCCCCTGGCCGTGGCGGATGAACAGCCGCAGCCGGCCTTCCGGATCGAATACATAGCTGCCCGCCGAGTGATCCACCGTGTAGTTGTTGGGCGAGCTGCCCGGCACCTTGGCGTAGAACACCTTGAAGTCCTTGGCCAGCTTCTGCAGCGCGGCGTCGTCGGCCGGGCGCAGGCCCAGGAAGCGCGGGTCGAATGCTGGGACGTACTGCGCCAGCAGCGCCTGCGTGTCGCGCTCCGGATCGACCGTGACGAACAGCACCTGGACGCGGTCGGCATCGGGGCCCAGCTGCTCCATCACCGCCTTGAGCTCGGCCATGGTGGTCGGGCATACGTCGGGGCAATGGGTGTAGCCGAAGAACATCACCACCGCCTTGCCCTTGAAGTCGGCAATGGTGCGGACTTTGCCATTGTGGTCGGGCAGCGAGAAATCCTTGCCGAAATCCGCCGCGCCGCTGATATCGACATTGCGGAACGACGCCTTCTGCTGGCCGCAGGCTGCCAGCGCCAGCGCGAGCGCGGCAACCAGGGAAAAGCGGCGGAAGGCTGAGAACAGGCCGGAAGCGGGTCTGGGCATGCGCGAAAGCTTGTGTGGAACGATCAGCAATGGAAAGGTCGGCGAAAGCACCCAGTATCGCCGATGGCGCCGCCGCGCTGCGCCGGCCGCGACAAGATGACGCAGCCCGCAGCGTGGCAAGGCCGGTCAGACCTGCGGCACGAACTTGAAGTAATGGTCGACCAGCAGCGCCGCGAACAGCAGCGACAGGTACAGGATCGAGAAGCGGAAGGTGCGCTGCGCCAGCTCGTCCGAGTAATTGCGGTACATCTTCCAGGCATAGGCCAGGAAGCCGCCGCCCAGCGCCAGCGCGGCCACCAGGTAGATGTAGCCGCTCATGCCGTAGACGAACGGCAGCAGCGTCGCCGCGATCATGATCAGCGTGTACAGCAGGATATGCAGCAGCGTGTAGCGCTCGCCGTGGGTGACCGGCAGCATCGGCAGGCCCGACTTGGCATAGTCGGCGCGCCGGTACAGCGCCAGCGCCCAGAAGTGCGGCGGCGTCCACGTAAAGATGATCAGCACCAGGAACCAGGCCTCGGCCGGCACTTCGCCGGCGACGGCGGCCCAGCCCAGCGCCGGCGGCATAGCGCCGGACAGCCCGCCGATGACGATGTTCTGCGGCGTGGCCGGCTTGAGCAGGATGGTGTAGACCACCGCATAGCCCAGGAAGGTGGCGAAGGTCAGCCACATCGTCAGGTCGTTGGCGAACTCGTGCAGCATCCACATGCCAGCGCCGCCAAGGATGGCGGAGAACACCAGCGTCTGCGGGGTGGTGATCTCGCCGGTGGCGGACGGGCGCCAGGCGGTGCGGCGCATCAGCGCATCGATCTTCTGCTCGACCAGGCAATTGATGGCAAAGGCGGCGCCGGCAAGCAGCCAGATGCCTGCGGCACCGCCGATCAGCACGCGCCACGGCACCATGCCGGGCGTGGCCAGGAACATGCCGATGATGGCGCAGAAGACTGCCAGCTGCGTCACGCGCGGCTTGGTCAGGGCGGCATATTGCCGGGCCAGATGCCGTATCCGGCTCAGCTTGCCCAGTGAATGAGGGTGTGTAGCGGTAACCACGGAAGGGGTCTTGTCTTTCATGTGGCGCGGGCGGCGTTCGGCATGGCTTTGGGGGCGCCGGCGGCCCGGGTCGCGAGCCCTATATTGTAGTGGAGGCGGACCAGCAGCAGCAGGAGCACCGCCGCGCCGCCGTTGTGGGCGACCGCCGCCACCAGGGGCCAGTCGAACACGATATTGGACATCCCGGTGGCCAGTTGCAGCACCAGCATGCCGAGCAGCCAGCCTGCCTGCCGGTGCAGCCCGTCGAGCCGGCGCGCACGCAAGCCGAACCACGCCAGGTAGCCCAGCACCACGAATGCAAAGCCCCGGTGCACCCAGTGGATCGCAACCAGCGCAGCGTGCGGGATGTAGTCGCCAGCGGCCGTCATGCCAAGCTGGCGCCACAGCGTGAAGCCGTGCCGGAAGTCCATCTCGGGCACCAGCTGGCCGTTGCACAGCGGGAAATCCGTGCAGGCGAGCACCGCGTAGTTGGTGCTGACCCAGCCGCCCAGGAAAATCTGGATCACCAGCAGCAGCAAGCCGATGCGAACCGGCCAGTGCAGCCGCGCCGCCTCGGGTACGACCGGGTGCGGCGGGTCGCTGCGCGAGCCCAGCTGGATCAGCGCGGCCAGCAGTGCCATGCCCAGCATCAGGTGCGTGACCACGATGATCGGCTGCAGCTTCATGGTCACGGTGAACGCGCCGAATGCGCCCTGCACGCACACCAGCACCAGCACGCCGGTGGCGAACCATGGCGATTGCTTCAGCTCGCGGCGCTTGACCCATGCCAGCACCATCAGCGCGATGATCAGCACGCCCACCGCCATGGCGAAGTAGCGATGGATCATCTCGATCCACGCCTTCATCAGCGTCACCGGACCGCTGGGCAGCGCGGTCTCGGCCGCCCGGATCGGCTCCATCGCGGCATGCGGATTGGAGTGTCCATAGCAGCCCGGCCAGTCCGGGCAGCCCAGGCCGGAGTCGGTCAGCCGCGTGAAGCTGCCGAACATGATCAGGTCCAGCGTCAGGAAGGCGGTGATCCAGACCAGCTTGCGGTATTTGTTGCGATCGCCCTTGACCAGCACGTAGCTGAGCGGCAGCAGTGCGATCAGGACGCCGATGACGGCCAGTTGCAGCAGCATGCCCTTCCCCTTAACCGATGCGCGAGACCTTGAGCAGCTTCTTCAGGTCGCCGCTCAGCTTCTTGGGGTCCGGATCCTGCGGGAAGCGCATCATCAGGTTGCCGAGCGGATCCACCAGGAAGATGGTGTCCTCGGCACGCTTGCCCGGCTCGGCCGGCAGCCATTGCTGCGCCACCTGGTGGTCGATGCGCAGGAAGCGCACGCCGGCGTAGGGCTCGTTGTAGGCAGTGCTCAGGCGCTCGTCGATCTTGCCGTCATCGGTGATCAGCCACACCGGCACGATGCGCTCGCGGTCCTGGCCTTGCCCGGCGCGGATCTGGCGGATGGTGAAGAGCTTCTTTGCGCAGGCCTCGTCGCACGCGGACGGATCCGCCGTCACCAGCAGCCACTTGCCGCGGTACTGCTCCAGCGGCACGGCGTTGCCTTGCTCGTCGGTGACGCGCACCGGCGGCATCGGCCGTTGTGGATCGACCAGCGCGCCGTAGTTGGTGGCGCCGCCCCTGGGCTTGATGACGTAGTAGGTGAAATAGGAGGCGATCACCGGCGAGGCGCACACCAGCAACAGCATCAGCATCTGCAGGCGGCCACGGCGCGTGCGCGCGTCGATGCGGGGATCCTGCGGCGAGGCCGACATCGCGGGAGGCCCGACGGGTGCCGGGGCGGAGTCTTGCTGTGACATGGGAGTACGTCTGTCCTTTTTCATCTGCAGTCAGGCCCGTCCGGGAACCTGCCCCGGTCGTGCTGCCATCCGTTCATGCGTTGTTGCGGGCCGCGGACGATACCGCGCGCCGGCGCGCGTGCCAGCCCAGCACCGCCACCAATACCACCGTCAGCGCAGCCAGGCCGAACCACTGGAAGGCATAGCCATAGTGCCGGTCCGCGCCCGCATCGGCCGGCGCCCAGTCGCGAGCGAGGCCGTCGCCGGTATCGCTGCGCTGCGCGACCACCAGCGGCTGCAGCGCCAGCCCGGTTTCGGCGGCGTAGTCGGCGATTTCCAGGTTCTGGCGGATCTTGCTGCCGGCCTCGGCGCTGGCCGCCTGGCCCAGGCCATAGACCCGCGGCACGGCCGCCAGTGCCGTGCCTTCGATGGTCACCTCGCCGTCGGGCGTCGGAAAGGGCGCGATCCGGGTGCGGTCCTGCGCATCGCGCGGCAGCCAGCCGCGCAGCACCAGCACCGCCCGCGTGGCGCCGGCACCGTCCTGTGCCGGACTAATCACCAGCGGCGTGACCACCAGGAAGCCGGCACGGCTGTCGCCGCTGCGCCCGCCGGCGCCGTGGGGGCGATTATCCAGCAATACGGTGCGGGCCGTGTCGAACCGCCCCGTGACCCGCACCCTTCGATCCGTCACAACTTGTGACAGCGGCGCGGTGCCCAGTTCCACCGGCGGCTGTGCCGCCAGTGCCTGCAGCCGCGCGGCGCGCGCCTCTTTCTCGTGCGCGCGGTTGAGCTGCCAGTTGCCAAGCGCAGCGGTCACGGCAATCACCACCAGCGCGGCGGCCAGCGGCAGCACGCCGAGTAGGCGGCCTGCCTTCATTGCGCCGACATGCCCGGCGGCATGCATGCGGGGCCGGTGCGATAATGTGCCGCACCGTCATCCATCGCGGCCACTACTACGAGACTGCGGCAAGCTCCGCTGCCAACCCGCCCCGCCATGCGCTTCGTCATCATCGTCGCCTTCATCCTGATCATCGCCAGCCTGGCCTCCGCCCTGTTCTTCATGATGCGCGACCGCGGCAAGACGCCCAACATGATGCGCTCGCTGATGCTGCGCGTGGGTTTTTCGGTGGCGCTGTTCCTGTTCATCCTGTTCTCGAGCTGGATGGGCTGGATCCATAGCACGGGCATCCGCATGGCGCCCTGACGGACCGCATGGCTTGAGGCCAATGCAAACGACAAACGCCGCAGGCTGCCGGGCCTCCTGCGGCGTTTCTCCTTTGCGTTGGCGCCGGCACCCCGCTGCGGGGCGGCCGGCGGGTATGGCAGCTTACAGCCAGTACACCACGACGTAGAGCAACAGCCACACCACGTCAACGAAGTGCCAGTACCAGGCGGCGCCTTCGAAGGCAAAGTGGTGATCCGGCGTGAAGTGGCCCTTGAGCACGCGGCCCAGCACCACCGCCAGCATGATCGCGCCCATGGTCACGTGGAAACCGTGGAAGCCGGTCAGCAGGAAGAATGTCGAACCGTAGATGCCCGAGGTCAGCTTCAGGTTCAGGTCCTGGTAGGCGTGCATGTACTCGTACACCTGCAGGCACATGAAGATCGCGCCCAGCAGGATGGTCAGCACCATGCCCTGGATCAGCTGGTTGCGCTTGCCGGCCAGCAGCGCGTGGTGCGCCCAGGTCAGCGTCACGCCCGACATCAGCAGCAGCGCGGTGTTGATGGTCGGGATCGGCCACGGGCCCATGGTCTGGAACGATTCCACCACGCCGGCCGGCCCCAGGTTGGGCCACACCGCGGCGAAGTCGGGCCACAGGATCTTGTTGTTCAGGTCGCCCAGCCACGGCATGGCGATGGCGCGGGCATAGAACAGCGCGCCGAAGAACGCCGCGAAGAACATCACCTCGGAGAAGATGAACCAGCCCATCGACCAGCGGAACGAGATGTCGATGTTCTTGCCGTACATCCCGCCTTCGGATTCGCTGATGGCGTCGCCGAACCAGCTCTTGAGCACGAACAGGAACCACAGCAGGCCGAAGACGCACAGGTACGGCGCCCAGGATTGCCCGTTCACCCAACCGGCGGCTCCGGCACCTGTCATCAGCAGGCCGAAGCTTGCCGTGATCGGGTGGCGCGACGGGCCCGGTACGAAGTAGTACGGAGCGTTTGCGCGATTCGCACTCATTCTTTTATCTCCAGCTCAGAGTCTTTGATTCAGTATTCGTTATCCGTGCCGGTTTTCCCGGGGCCGCCCGCCTCCTGTGGACGGCCCCGTCGGCGCGGTTGTTTTTCTGCGACTGCCTTGTTGTCTACCCTTCCTGCCTTGCTACCCTGCCGCCTGGCTGACCACCATCCGGACGATGACGACCAGCACCGCGATAAACACTGCCGCGGCGATCAGCCCGGCGATGACCACATGCACCGGGTTCAGCCGCGCCATGTCGCGCTCGTGCTCCGCGCCCTTGCGCAGGCCGATAAACGACCACAGCACCGCGCGCATGGTCTGCGCGAAGGACATCTTCCGTTTGGCGGCGTCCTTGAGTTCGTCCATCGCGCCCCCTTAGCTGCCCTTGCCCGCCGGCGCCGTCGCCGGTGTCGACAATTGGCCTTCGGGAGCCTGCGCCACCGGTGTGCCCACCTCGAAGAAGGTGTACGACAGCGTAATGCTCTTCACATCCCTGGGCAGCGCGGGGTCGATCACGAACACCACCGGCATCTCGCGCGCCTCGTTCGCCTTGAGCGTCTGCTGCTTGAAGCAGAAGCACTCCAGCTTCTTGAAATACTGGGTCGCCTGCTTGGGGGCGTAGCTCGGGATGGCCTGCGCGGAAATATCGCGCGACTGCCCGTTGGCCACCTCGTAGACGATGGTCATCATCTCGCCCGGATGCACTTCCATGCTGTTCTTCACCGGACGGAAGGCAAAGGGCCCGCGCGCGTTGGAGTCGAACTCCACCGTGACCGTGCGGCTCTTGTCGACCTGCGTGTTCTTCACCGAACCGCCATGCAGCTCGCGCGTGGTCACCACGTTGATGCCGGTGATGTCGCAGATCTTCTTGTACAGCGGAACCAGCGCATAGCCGAAGCCGAACATCACGGCGACGATCACCACCAATCGCACCATCATGCCGCGGTTGAAGCGCTTGTCGGCTTCCCGCGCTTCCTGCGCTTCCCTGCCCTGCTGGTCGACGCTCATCTCGCTACCCTGCCACCTCAGCCAAGGAACACCATCTTGGCGAAGAACCCCAAAAAGAAAACCACCACGATCGACAGCAGGATCAGGCCAAGGCGCCGGTTGGCGGCCTTCGGGTCCGGGTGTGATGGGTTTTTGTCTGGAGCCTGCATGTTGTGTGACTGGCTGGCGTGGTGGCGGACATTGCCGCCACCACGCCTGGTTACGCTGGCCGCTTAGCGAACCTGCGGGGGCACTTCAAAGGTGTGGAACGGCGCCGGCGACGGCACGGTCCATTCCAGTCCTTCGGCGCCTTCCCAAGGCTTGTCCGCGGCCTTCTCGCCGCCACGGTACGACGGCAGCACCACGAAGAAGAGGAAATACACCTGCATCAGGCCGAAGCCGAGCGCGCCGATCGACGCAATCGCGTTGAAGTCGGTGAACTGGGTCGGGTAGTCGGCATAGCGGCGCGGCATGCCGGCCAGGCCCAGGAAGTGCATCGGGAAGAAGGTCACGTTGAAGAAGATCAGCGAGCCCCAGAAGTGGACCTTGCCGCGGGCTTCGTTGTACATGAACCCGCTCCACTTCGGACCCCAGTAGTAGAAGCCCGCGAACAGCGCGAACAGCGAGCCGGCCACCAGCACATAGTGGAAGTGCGCCACGATGAAGTAGGTGTCCTGCAGCTGGATGTCGATCGGCGCCACCGCCGGCATCAGGCCGGTAAAGCCGCCGATGGTGAACACGAAGATAAAGCCGATCGAGAACAGCATCGGGGTCTCGAAGGTCATCGAGCCGCGCCACATCGTCGCGATCCAGTTGAAGATCTTCACGGCGGTGGGCACCGCGATCAGCATGGTCGCGTACATGAAGAACAGCTGGCCGGTCACCGGCATGCCGGTCGTGAACATGTGGTGGGCCCACACGATGAACGACAGGATGGCGATCGAGGCGGTGGCGTACACCATCGAGCTGTAGCCGAACAGGCGCTTGCGGGCAAACGCCGGCACCACCTGCGAGATGATCCCGAATGCCGGCAGGATCATGATGTACACCTCGGGGTGGCCGAAGAACCAGAAGATGTGCTGGTACATCACCGGGTCGCCGCCGCCGGCGGCCGAGAAGAAGCTCGTGCCGAAGTGGCGGTCGGTCAGCACCATGGTGATGGCGCCGGCCAGCACGGGCATCACGGCGATCAGCAGGTAGGCGGTAATCAGCCAGGTCCAGCAGAACATCGGCATCTTCATCAGCGTCATGCCGGGGGCACGCATGTTGAGGATGGTCACGATGATATTGATCGAGCCCATGATCGACGACGCGCCCATGATGTGCATCGCGAAGATGGCCATGTCCATGCCCGCGCCCATCTGCACCGACAGCGGCGCGTACAGGGTCCAGCCGGCGGCGGTGGCGCCGCCCGGGGCGAAGAACGAGCCGGCCAGCAGCAGCGCGGCCGGAGGCATCAGCCAGAAGCTGAAGTTGTTCATGCGCGCGAACGCCATGTCGGACGCGCCGATCTGCAGCGGGATCATCCAGTTGGCGAAGCCGACGAAGGCCGGCATGATCGCGCCGAACACCATCACCAGGCCGTGCATGGTGGTGAACTGGTTGAACAGCTCGGGGCGGAAGAACTGCAGGCCCGGCTCGAACAGCTCCAGGCGGATCAGCAGCGCCAGCAGGCCGCCCGACAGCAGCATGATGAACGAGAACAGCAGGTACAGCGTGCCGATGTCCTTGTGGTTGGTGGCGAACAGCCAGCGGCGCCAGCCATGCGGGTGATCGTGCGCGTGGTCGTCATGCGCATGATCGTGCGGATGGGCGAGTGCGTCCGGGGTAGCAGTACTCATCGCAAATGCTCCTCTAATCCTGTTCTGTCTTCAGCGGGTCAGCCTGCAACGCGGTTGCCCGCGAGGCTGGCCTGCTTGGCGCCGGGCTTGGCGTCGGCCTTGGGGGCTTCGCCGCCGGCCGCGCCGCCGCCTTCGGGGAACTTGCCCGCGCGGGCACCCACGAAGTCGCTCGGCTGGATCACTTCACCCGTCTTGTTGCTCCAGGCGTTGCGCGTATAGGTCATGACCGCCGCCAGCTCGGTGTCCGACAGCTGCTTCCACGACGGCATGCCGCCCTTGCCTTCCAGCAGGATGTGCATCTGGCCGGCCTTCGGGCCATTGACCATCTTGGAGCCGTCCAGCGCCGGGAAGGCGCCGCCGCCCTTGCCGTTGGGCTGGTGGCAGACCGCGCAGTTGGCGGCGTAGACCTTCTCGCCACGCACCTTGGATTCGTCCAGCGTCCAGGTCTTGTTGGGATCGTCGGCCTTGGCCATCAGCTCTTTTTTCTTGCCGTCGACCCACTTGGTGTAGTCGGCATCGGAAACCACGCGCACCACGATCGGCATGAAGGCGTGTTCCTTGCCGCACAGCTCGGCGCACTGGCCGCGGTACACGCCGATCTTCTCGGCCTTGAACCAGGTGTCGCGCACGAAGCCGGGGATCGCATCCTGCTTGACGCCGAAGGCCGGGATCATCCAGGCGTGGATCACGTCGTTGGCGGTGGTGACGATGCGGATCTTCTTGTTGACCGGCACGACCAGCTCGTTGTCCACCTCCATCAGGTAGGTGTTGCCCTTGGGCTGCTCGTTGTTGATCTGCTCGCGCGGGGTGGTCAGGGTCGACACGAAGGAGATGCCCTCGCCTTCGCCCTTCAGGTAGTCATAGCCCCACTTCCACTGGTAGCCGGTGGCCTTGATGGTGATGTCGGAGTTGGTGGTGTCCTTCATCGCGACCACGGTCTTGGTGGCCGGCAGCGCCATCGCGATCACGATCAGGAACGGGACGATGGTCCAGACCACCTCGACCGTGATGCTCTCGTGGAAGGAAGCGGGCTTGGAGCCCTTGGCCTTGCGGTGCGTGAAGATGGAATAGAACATCACGGCGAACACCGCGACGAAGATCACCGTGCAGATGATCAGCATCATCCAGTTCAGCCAGTGAATCTGTTCGGCGATCTTGGTAACGGGCTCGGTCAGGTTGAGCTGGCGCACGGCGGGGCCGCCGGGCATGTCGCTGACCGCGAACGCCGCGTGGCTGGCAAGCAGGGACGCACCTGCCAGACAAGCTGCGGATGCCTTCTTCCACATTTTCATTTGTTATCTACCCAATTTACAGATTCAAATCTGTCCCCGCCGCCGCCCCTGCCCCCTCTCAGAGGTGGCGCAAGGCCGCTGCGAGCTCCTGCGCGAACTTGCGCCGCCGGTACGGGTCCACGTAACACCCCACCTGTACCTCACGCCCGCCCGAGCGCAGCGTCACCAGCGCGCGGAGCGATTCACCCAGTTCGACCCGCACCCAGCGCGGGTTGAATTCGTGGCGCGTCACCTGCGTGCCGCTGGCTGTCTCCACGACCAGCATGCCGTCGGTAATGCTGACGCGCTCATAGTCTGTCGCATGGCGCGCATACACAAGCAGGGCGATCCCCAGCCCGGCCAACTCGATGCTGGCAAACGGCAGCACGAGCCAGGACCCTTGCCACGCGAAAAACAGCGCGATGGCAAGCGAGACAGTGAGGATCGAGAGGTAAAACCAGCCGACCTGGCGTGGACTCAGCGAGCAATTCCGCTTCATCAGCCAGTCGTGGGGCGCGGGGAGAGGTCCGTCGTGATTTCCGCCGGAGTCACCACCTGCCGTCTGGAATGCGATACCCAAGTCTTGCATCGCCAACCACTCTGCATCGGATGCACACCCGGGACGATGGCGCCCGGGCTGCACAGTGCAGGTGCAAAACCAGGACGTTCTTGTGCCAGGGGACCACTGCGACAAACTGGCGCATTATAGGGCGCTTCCCATACACGGACAAGGGCGGTCCTTGACCATGGCGCTTGCGCGCCGCTCTATTCTGTGCATGGGAAATAGCCCGGGATGCCGCGCCAGCCCTCGCTCTGCGGCAATCTGTCGCACGCGCAAGTTAACTCTGTTTTAACCTGCCCGACGCGGCTTTGCACGCCCGATCTGGTCCAGCGGCACCACGGCGCGGCCCTGGTCGTCGAGCGCCTGGCCACCGCGCGCCGGCAGCTTCCACGCATGGCCGTAGACGATCTCGAAGGTCAGCGGGATCACCCCGTCGGCGTTGCGGCGCCGCTCCAGCGCCTGCGTCAGGGCCTGGTACCAGCGCCGGCCGCGCAGGCCTTGCGGCAGCGCGCCGGCCGGGCCGCGCAGGCCGCCGAAGGCCTGCACCTCGCGCAGCAGCGTGGCGGGCGACTCGTAGGTCACGGTCAGCGTTTCCATGTCCATCACCGGCGTGGACCAGCCGCCGTGGACCAGCATGTCGCCAATGTCGTGCATGTCGACAAAACGCAACGTATGGGGCGCGCCGTCGACTTCGGCGAAGGCCGCGCGCAGCTCGCCAAGGGTGTCGGGGCCGAACAGCGAGAACAGCACCAGCCCTTCGTCGCGCGTCACACGGTGCCATTCCGGGAACACGCGGTGCGGCTCCGGATGCCAGTGCAGCGCCAGGTTGGACCACAGCAGGTCGAAGCTCGCGGGCGCAAACGGCAGTGTGGCAAGATCGCCCTGGACCAGGTCGAACAGCGGCCGCTTGCCCAGCATGCGGCCGAGCCAGCCCGGGCGGCGCTGCGGGTCGCGCTGGCCGGCTTCGGCCAGCATCGCCCCGGAGATGTCGAGGCCGGCAATCTGCGCATCCGGGAAGCGGGCGCGCAGCGCCGCCAGCCCCTGGCCATGGCCGCAGCCGATGTCCAGCGCACGCCGCGGCGCCAGCCGGATCACCTCCATGCGCTCCTGCATGCGGCGGCCGATCTCGCCCAGCAGGAAGTCCAGCTGGCCGAAATGGCGGCTGCGCCGGTCGAAGGCGAGCCGGGTCAGGCGCGCGGGCGGCAGGAAGGCATCGTTACCAGCGGAGCTATCGGGGAGATCGGCGGCATGCAGGGACACGGACAGGCAGGGCAGCAAGAAAACCAGGAACCGGCGCGCGCGCCGGACGAACGCGGCCGCCGCGCCCGATGGGCCGCGGCCGGACGGCAAGTATACGCGCGCGCCGCGATGGGCGCCGGGAAGGCTTTCGGCGCCGCCTGGCGGGCCGCTGTGCCCGCGCTGATGCCAAGCGCCTGCGCGCTATGCGGCAGCGTGCAGCGGGATGTAGTGTGCGCACCCTGCGCGGCCGACCTGCTGCGGCCGGTACGGCGCTGCGCCGTTTGCGCGCTGGCGCTGGCCCGCCATAGCGGCTGCGCGGCCTGCGCCGCCATGCCGCCGGCGTTCGACCATGCCTGCACGCTGGGTGACTACGCCAGCCCACAGGACAGCCTGGTGCTGTCGCTCAAGTTCGGCCACGCGCTGCCGCTGGCCGACTGGCTGGCGGGCCGCCTGGCTGCCGCGCTGCCGGCGGCCTGGGCGGCGCAGCGGCTCGCGCCGCCCGACCTGCTCGCCCCGATCCCGCTGGCGCCGCAACGGCTGGCCGTGCGCGGCTTCAACCAGGCCTGGGAAATCGCCCGCCCGCTGGCGCGCCGGCTCGGCCTGCGCGCCGACCCCGTGCTGCTGCGGCGCCGGCGCGATACCGGCAGCCAGCGCGCGCTGGACCTGGCCGCGCGGCAGGTGAACCTGCGCGATGCGTTCCGGCTGACGCGGCCCGCGCGGCTGGATGGGCTGCATGTGGCGCTGGTGGACGACGTGATGACTTCCGGCGCGACGCTGCATGAGGCAGCGCTTGTGCTCAAGGCGCACGGCGCGGCAAGCGTCAGCGTGATCGTCGCGCTGCGTACGCCCTAGCCCGGATGACAGCGCCCGGTGCGCGCGTTAAGCTGCGCACCGTTCTCAAGAAGCTCCGCATCATGTTCAACGTCGTCCTGGTCGAACCCGAAATCCCGCCCAATACCGGCAATGTGATCCGCCTGTGCGCCAACACCGGCGCGCAGCTGCACCTGGTGAAACCGCTCGGGTTCCCGCTGGAAGACGCGCGCATGCGCCGCGCCGGGCTGGACTACCACGAGTACGCGACCATGCGCGTGCACGAGAACTGGGACGCGCTGATGGCCAGCGAGCAACCCGATCCCACACGCATGTTCGCGCTGACCACGCGCGGCTCGACGCCGTTCGGACAGGTAGAATTCAGGCCGGGGGACTGGTTTGTGTTTGGCTCCGAAACGCGCGGGCTGTCGCCGGAACGGCGCGAGTGGTTCCCGCCGGCGCAGCGCATCCGGCTGCCGATGCGGCCGGACAACCGCAGTCTCAATCTGTCGAATACGGTGGCGGTGGTGGTGTTCGAGGCGTGGCGGCAGAACGGGTTCGCGGGCGGTAGCTAGGCGCCCTGTCCTGCTACTCCGGCTGCACGCCCGCAGCGCGGATGACCTTGTCCCAGCGCGCCTTCTCGCTGACCATCGTCTGCCGCAGCGACGCCGGCGCGGTCCCGGCCGGCACGAAATACTGCGCCCGCATCTTGTCGCGCACGTCGGCGCTGCCAATGATCGCCACCAGTTCACGATAAAGACGATCGATCACCGGCTGCGGCGTCCCGGCGGGCGCCAGCACGGCCTGCCACGAAATCGCCTCGAAGCCCGGATAGCCCGACTCCGCCACCGTCGGCACCGACGGCAGCACCGCGGTGCGCCCGGTGGTCGTCACCGCCAGCACGCGCAGCTTGCCCGCGTTGACCTGCGGCATCGCAATGGCCGGCACCATGAAGCCCGCCTGCACCTGCCCGCCCACCATCGCCGTGGTGATCTGCGGGAAGCCGGGATACGGCACGTGCTGCAGGTCGATCCCCGCGATAGCCTTGAGCTGCTCCATCGCCAGGTGCGACGCGCTGCCATTGCCGGGCGAGCCATAGTTCAGCGCGCCCGGTTTCGACTTGGCCAGTGCGACGAACTCGCGCAGGCTATGCACCGGCAGCCGCGCGTCGACCACCAGCACATTGGGCGATGTGGCCACCAGCGTCACCGGGGCGAGCTGGCGGAAAGGGTCGTAGTTGAGGTTGCGCGACAGCGTGGGCGCGGTGACCAGCGGGCCGTTGATGGTGAACAGCAGCGTATAGCCGTCCGGCGCGGCGCGCGCCACCATGCCGGTACCGATATTGCCGCCGGCGCCGGGCCGGTTCTCGATCACCACCGGCTGGCCCAGCGCGGCGGCCAGCTTCTCGGTGACGATGCGGGCGATCAGGTCCGGCGACGAGCCCGGCGGGAACGGCACCACCATGCGGATCGGGTGCGCAGGCCACGGTTGCGCCAGCACGCCGGCGGAAGCACCGGCAGCGCAGGCGGCGGCGAGCGCGATCAGCGCGTGTCGGCGGGTAGGCATGCGGAAATTTTCTTCAGGAGGATTGGAGCGCGCGCGGTGTCATTCATCGCGCGCATCGCGCTGGAGCAACTGCGCGACCGCATCGGCGGCACCCAGGCCCTCGAACAGCACGGCGCACACCGCGCGCGCGATCGGCATCTCGACGCCGTGGGCGGCGGCCAGCTCGGCCACGGCCTGCGCGCAGCGCACGCCCTCGGCGACGTGGCCCAGGCCGGCCAGGACCTGGTCCAGGCTCTGCCCGGCGGCCAGTTGCTGCCCGACCTTGCGATTGCGCGACAGGTCGCCGGTCGCGGTCAGGATCAGGTCGCCCACGCCGGCCAGCCCCATGAAGGTCTCGACCCGTCCGCCCAGCGCCAGCCCCAGCCGCGTCATCTCGGCCAGCCCGCGCGTCACCAGCGCGGCCCGCGCGTTCAGGCCGAGGCCAAGCCCGTCGCTGGCCCCGGTGGCGATCGCCAGCACATTCTTGACCGCGCCGCCGACCTCGACGCCGGTCAGGTCGTCGCTGCCGTAGATGCGCATGGCGTGGTGGTGGAAGGCCCGCTGCGCCCGCTCCGCCAGCGATGGCACGCTGCCCGCCACCGTCAGCGCGCACGGCAGGCCCTGCGCGACTTCGCGCGCGAAGCTGGGACCGGTCAGCACGCCATAGTCGAAGCCTTCGGTGCGGCCGGCGGCGTCCAGTTCGGCGCGCACCATCTGGTGCGGCAGCAGGTGCGTGCCGGCCTCGAAACCCTTGCACAGCCACAGCATCGACACCGGCCGCGCGCTGCGCGTGGCCAGCCGGCGCGTCATTTCGCGCAGCCCGGAGACCGGCGTGGCCACCACCACGATGCCGTCCGGGTCGTCCGCGGCATGGGCCACCGCTTGCTCGAAATCGGCTTGCACCGCCAGCCGCCCGGACAGCTTCACGCCAGGCAGGTAGGCCGCGTTTTCACGCGTGGCGGCGATGGCCGCCAGTTGCGCGGCATCGCGTCCCCACAGCACCACGTCATTGGTGGCCGCGGCATGGCTGGCGAGGGCAGTGCCCCAGGCACCGGCACCGAGAAAGGTCAGTTTCATGGCAGCTCGATCGGAGAGATGATCGGAGAGATATCAGGCGCTGGAACATGCGCACAAACAAAACGGGGCCGCAGCCCCGTTCCGTAGCATGGCGCGGCAGGCCGCTCGCTTAGTGGCGAGCCTGGCTGCCGTCGGGCATCACGATGCCGCTGTTGCCGCCTTCGGCCGCCTGGGCTTCCTGCATGGCCGCCTGCAGGCGTTGCTCGTACAGCGCCTGGAAATTGATTTCCGACAGGTGGATGGCCTGGAAGCCGGCGCGGGTGATCACGTCGGCGATATTGCCGCGCAGGTACGGGTACAGGATGGTCGGGCAGGCAATGCCCAGCAGCGGGTCCAGCTGCTCCACCGGCACGTTGCGGATATCGAAAATGCCGGCCTGGTGCGCTTCCACAAGGAATGCCACCTTGTCCTGCACCTTGGTCGTCACGGTGCCGGTCACGACCACCTCGAAGATGCCTTCCTGCAGCTGCGAAGCGCCGACGTTGACCTGCACTTCCACCGACGGGGCTTCCGATTCCAGGAAGATGCCGGGCGAATTGGGCTGCTCCAGCGACATGTCCTTCAGGTAGACGCGCTGGATGTTGAAGAAGGGTTGATCGTCCTGCTGGGTGTTTTGCTGGTCGCTCATGAAAGGCTTCCGGGAGGATGGGCGTTGGGCGCGGCGGCGGCAGCTCCCGCGAGGCGCAAGGACTGGCCGGTGCCCGGTTGGAAAAGTGGAAAGCGCATATGGTACATGACGCGGGTGGCGATTTCACCCGCGCCGGCGCCCGGCCGGCCAGGAATCAGAGAGTTCTGACCGCAACGCGATCAGGCCGCCAGCAGCGACACCAGGCCGCCCTTGCGGTCCAGCGCCGAAAGGTCGTCGAAGCCGCCCACATGGGTCTCGTCGATGTAGATCTGCGGCACGGTACGGCGCCCGGTGCGCGACATCATCTCTTCGCGCTTGCCCGGTTCGCGGTCGATCAGGATCTTCTCGATCGTCTCGACCCCGCGGGACTTGAGCAGGCGCTCGGCCATGTTGCAATACGGGCACACCATGGTGCTGTACATGACGACGCGGGCCATGCGGGTTCTCCTTCAATACGAATGCGGCGCGCCTGGCGAACCGGGCGCACTGTGATGGATGCGGCGGAATTGCCTGCGGGATCCGGGGCTTGCTTAGCCGGGCTTACTTGACCAGCGGCAGACCTGCCTGCTGCCAGGCGGCGATGCCGCCCTCGAGCGCATAGATCTCACTGTAACCGGCTTCCTTCAGCGCTGCCTGGGCCTTGCCCGAGCGCTGGCCATTCTGGCATACCACGATGATGGGGGCCGTCTTGTCCTTTGCAAGACCCGCTGCGCGCGACGCCAGGTCGGCCAGCGGGGCGCTCTTGGCCTGCGGCAGGTGGCCCTTGGCATACTCGGCGGGCTCGCGGATGTCGACCACGACGGCGCCACGCTTGTTGATCAGCTGCGTGGCGGCGGCCGTATTGACGGACTTGGCGCCGGTGCTGCGCGAGATCGCAGGCCAGGCCAGCAGGCCGCCGGAGACCACGGCCAGGGCGATCAGGGCGAGGTTGTTGTAGTCGGCAAAGAAATTCACGTTGGCTTTCCGGTAGGTTGGGTCGGCGGCATTATAAAATACGCGGTTTGGCGTCCGGGCCCCTGCCGCAGCGGGCCACCCGTCATTGTCGCCTGTCCGAGACATGGGACACCCATGGAGAACTTCGGCGCACTTCGGACCAGGTGACGGCGCGGACGCACGCAGGTTACCTACTCTCTGGAAGCAGCAGCATGTACAAGCTCGTCCTTATCCGCCACGGCGAATCCACCTGGAACCTTGAAAACCGCTTCACCGGCTGGGTCGACGTCGACCTGACCGAAACCGGCGCCGCCCAGGCCCGCCAGTCCGGCAAGCTGCTCAAGGAAGCCGGCTTCGACTTCGACATCGCTTACACCTCGGTGCTCAAGCGCGCCATCCGCACCCTGTGGCACGTGCAGGACGAAATGGACCTGATGTGGATCCCGGTGCGCAACGAATGGCGCCTGAACGAACGCCACTACGGCGCGCTCGCCGGGCTGAACAAGGCCGAGACCGCCGCCAAGTTCGGCGACGAGCAGGTGCTGGTGTGGCGCCGCAGCTATGACACGCCGCCCCCGGCGCTGGAGCCGGCCGATCCGCGTGCCTCGTTCGACGATCCGCGCTACGCCAATGTGCCGCGCAACGAGATCCCGCTGACCGAGTGCCTGAAGGACACGGTTGCCCGCGTGATGCCGCTGTGGAACGAATCGATCGCTCCCGACATCAAATCCGGCAAGCGTGTGGTCATTGCCGCGCACGGCAACAGCATCCGCGCGCTGGTGAAGTACCTGGACCAGATTTCGGATGACGATATCGTTGGACTCAACATCCCCAACGGCACCCCGCTCGTGTACGAGCTGGACGCCGACCTGCGCCCGATCCGCCACTACTACCTGGGCGACCAGGAAGCCATCGCCGCCTCGCTGGCGGCCGTGGCCAACCAGGGCAAGGCGCGCTGACGCCCGCCCGGGCAGCCGTGCCGGCGCTGGTGCGCCGATGTGCGGCCGCCCACCCTGAACCGGGACGTGGCAGGTCCGTTTCCCCGCACGCCCTTATACTGTCGGACACAGGCGCCCCGCTAACCCGGTCTCCCCGGCGCCGGGCGCCCGCAGCCGGCATAATCCCCATACGTACAATCCGTACACGTTCAGGCAGCCCTCATGCGCAAGACGCTCAAGAACATCAGTCTAGTTTCTGTCGGCCTCGTCGCCGGCGTGCTCGCCACGCTGCAGATCTCGGCGACCGCACAGAACTCATCGGGCCCCCTGCCGCTGGACCAGTTGCGGCTGATGGCCGATATCTTCGGGCAGATCAAGCGCGAATACGTCGAGCCGGTCGATGACAAGAAGCTGCTGACCGAGGCCATCAAGGGCATGGTGGCAAGCCTCGACCCGCATTCGTCCTACCTGGACGAGAAGGATTTCAAGGAACTGCAGGAAGGCACCCGCGGCCGCTTTGCCGGCCTCGGCATCGAGATCTCGCAGGAAGAAGGCCTGGTCAAGGTGATTAACCCGATCGAGGACACGCCCGCGTTCCGCGCCGGCATCCAGCCGGGCGACCTGATCACCCGCATCGACGACAAGCCGGTGCGCGGCCTGCCGCTGGAGCAGGCGGTCAAGCGCATGCGCGGCGAGCCGGGCACCAAGGTCACGCTGACCATCTACCGCAAGAGCGAGGAACGTACCTTCCCGGTCTCGATCACGCGCGCCGAGATCCGCGTGCAGTCGGTCAAGGCCAAGATGCTCGACAACAATATCGGCTGGGTGCGCCTGACCAGTTTCCAGGAACGTACCGTTGCCGACCTGTCGCGCAAGCTGGCCGACCTGGCGCAGAAGAACCCCAACATGAAGGGCCTGGTGCTGGACCTGCGCAACAACGGCGGCGGCGTGCTGCAGGGCGCGGTCGGCGTGGCCGCGGCCTTCCTGCCGGAAGACTCCACCGTGGTCTCGACCAACGGCCAGGTGCCCGATGCCAAGCGTACCTACAAGGCGTCGTACAACAACTACCGCCTGTCGTCGCTGGAAGACGATCCGCTCAAGAGCCTGCCCGCGCTGTACAAGAAGATCCCGATGGTGGTGCTGACCAACGCCTACTCGGCCTCGGCTTCCGAGATCGTCGCGGGCGCGCTGCAGGATCACCACCGCGCCCAGATCATGGGCAAGACCACGTTCGGCAAGGGCTCGGTGCAGACCGTGCGGCCGCTGACCAACGACACCGGCATCAAGCTGACCATCGCGTACTACTACACGCCGAGCGGCAAGTCGATCCAGGCCAAGGGCATCCGCCCGGATATCCCGGTCGACCAGAACCCCGAGGGCGATCCGGACGACGCGCTGATCACGCGCGAGATCGACACCGAACGCCACCTGCACAACAAGCAGGAATCGGAAGAGCCGGAAATGACCGAGCGCGAGCAGCGCCGCGTCGAGGAACTGCGCCGCCTGGAAGAAGAGAACGCGAAGAAGTCGCCGGAAGAGCGCGAGAAGGAACGCCGCAAGAAGCCGGTTGAATTCGGCTCCGCCGACGACTTCATGCTGCAGCAGGCGATCGCGCAGCTCAACGGCCAGCCGGTCAAGCGTTCCAAGTCAAAGCTGGAAACCAACCCGCCGGCTGACAACGGCAAGGCGGCGAAGCCGAAGGGCGGCGCCAAGCCGGCCGCCAAACCCGCTGCTCCGGCCCCGGGCAAGCAGCCACCGGCGAGCGCGCCGATCGGCGAGCCGCTGGGGACGCCGACCGGCAAGGCGCCCTAAGGGGGGTTCCTCCCCTCTCCCGCTGAGGGGGAGAGGGAGAACACCTTGCTTAGGCTAGCTCGGGCGGCTTGGGAGCACCCAACACCGCGCTCCTCTTCTGCCTTGTTCCGGATTTCATCATGAGCGACGACGGCCTCAACGACGAACAGCTGCTGCGCTACTCCCGGCACATCCTGCTGGACGAACTCGGCATCGAAGGCCAGCGGCGCCTGCTGGCCGGCCACGCGCTGGTGATCGGCGCCGGCGGCCTGGGCGCCGCCGCGCTGCCCTTCCTGGCCTCGGCCGGCGTGGGCCGCATCACCATCGTCGACAACGACGAGGTCGACCTGACCAACCTGCAGCGCCAGATCATCCATACCACCGCCAACGTCGGCAGGCCCAAGGTCGACTCGGCGCGCGAAGGCATGCTGCGCATCAACCCGGGGCTGGACATTGTCACGGTGCCGGCGCGCGTGGGCGATGCGGAGCTGGAACAGCTGGTCGCCTCGGCCAGCGTGGTGCTGGACTGCTGCGACAACTTTGCCACGCGCCAGGCGGTCAACCGCGCCTGCGTGCACCACAACGTGCCGCTGGTGTCGGGGGCGGCGCTGCGCTTCGACGGCCAGATCAGCGTGTTCGACCGGCGCCAGCCCGAAGCGCCCTGCTACGCCTGCCTGTTCCCGCCGGCAGAGCCCGCGCCCGAAGTGGCCTGCGCCACCATGGGCGTGTTCGCGCCGCTGGTCGGCATGGTCGGCACGGTGCAGGCGGCCGAGGCACTCAAGCTGCTGGCCGGCGTGGGCGAGAGCCTGGCGGGACGGCTGCTGATGGTCAACGCGCTGACGATGGAATGGACCACAATGCGGCTGGCGCGCACGCCGGATTGCCCGGTGTGCGGCGGGCACTGATCGCGCGAATGGGGCTGCCGCTCAGTCTTGCGGCGCCGCGTGCGCGAGCAGCCAGTCGGTGACCGCGGCGCGGTCGCCGCGGAACACGATGCGCGGCTCGCGCTGCGCGCGCTGGTAGGCATACATGGGATCGTAGTAGTCGCGCAGCAGGATCTCGATCCAGCCGCGGTGCAGCGCCACGTCGCCTGACCCGGCCTGCCGCGCCAGCGCCTGCTCCAGCAACGCCGACAACTTGCCGTAGCGCTCACCCCCGAGCCGCGGCGCGATCGCCGCCATGGCTTCGCGCAGGCGGGCGGAATAGGCGTCGAAACCCATGCCGTCGCCATGCCCGGCGACGAATTCCGCCGCCAGGTCCTGCACGTAGTCGCGCAGCACGCGCTCCAAGCGTTCCTCGAAAGACGCCTCCAGCCACACCAGCGGACTGGCCTGCATGCGCTGCGCCAGCGCCTGCGGCACATCGCGGCTGCCGATAAAGCGGCCCTCGTCTTCCACCACCAGCGCGCGGAAGCGGGCCTCGATACGGCGCAGCACATCGATCGCCAGCGCGTTCTCGAAGTCCACCTGCGGCGGCTGCGCCTGCGCGCGCCGGCCAAAGGCCGAGCCGCGGTGCCGCGCATGGCCCTCGAGATCGAGCGCGGCCGGCACGTCGGCCAGCACGTCGGTCTTGCCGCTGCCGGTCATGCCGCCCAGCACCAGCCACTGCTGCGCGGCCGCCGCCTCGTCGAGGGTCGCGATCAGGAAGGCGCGCATCGCCTTGTAGCCGCCCGTCACGCGCGGGTAGTTGATGCCCGCGTCATGCAGCCATTGCTGCACCAGCTGCGAGCGCAGCCCGCCGCGGAAGCAATACAGGTAGCCGTCCGGATGCGCACGGGCAAAGTCCGACCAGCCGGCGATGCGCGCCGACTTGAGTTCGCCCGACACCAGCTGGTGCCCGAGCTCGATCGCGGCCTCCTGCCCTTTCTGCGCGTAGCACAGGCCGACGGCGTGCCGCTCGGCATCATCCATCAGCGGCAGGTTGACCGCGCCCGGAAAGGCGCCGCGCGCGAACTCCAGCGGCGCCCGCACGTCCAGCATCGGCACGCCGCTGAGAAACAGGCTGCGGAAGTCCGCGGTATCAGCACGCATGTCAGCCGGCCTCACACGACCTCGACGGCCAGCGCCGCACGCGCCACCATTTCGCCGATCGGCGTCAGCGACAGGCCGAGGCGCTGGCATTCGGCTGCGAACTCCGCTTCGCCGGCCAGCTCGACCGCCACCAGCAGCCCGCCACTGGTCTGCGGATCGCACAGCACCGCGCGCTGCGCCTCCGTCAGCGGCGTGATGCGGTGGCCGTAGCTGTCGAAATTGCGCTGCGTGCCGCCCGGCACGCAGCCCTGGCCGATGTAGTCGACCACGTCGTCGAGCACCGGCACCGCTGCGTAGTCCAGCCGCGCGGTCAGGCCGCTGCCGTCGGCCATCTCGACCAGGTGGCCGAGCAACCCGAAGCCGGTCACGTCGGTCATCGCGCGCACGCCAGGCAGGCGCCCGAAGGCGCTGCCGGGACGGTTCAGCACGCACATCCAGTCGCGCGCGAGATTGCGGTTGTCGGCCCGCAGCAGGCCCTTTTTCTCGGCCGTGGTCAGCACGCCGATGCCCAGCGGCTTGGTCAGGTACAGGCGGCAGCCAGGCGTGGCGGTGTCGTTGCGCTTCATGTGGGCGCGCTCCACGATGCCGGTAACGGCCAGCCCGAAGATCGGCTCCGGCGCATCGATCGAATGCCCGCCGGCAAGGGGAATGCCGGCGTCGTCGCAGGCGCGGCGCCCGCCCGCCACCACCTCGCGCGCCACCTCGGGCGGCAGCACGTTGACCGGCCAGCCGAGGATGGCGATGGCCATCAGCGGGTCGCCGCCCATTGCATAGATGTCGCTGATCGCATTGGTGGCGGCGATGCGCCCGAAGTCGAACGGGTCGTCGACGATGGGCATGAAAAAGTCCGTCGTCGACACGACGCCCCTGCCGCTATCCGTGCCATCGAGCGCATACACCGCTGCATCGTCGCGCGAGGCGTTGCCGACCCACAGCCGCGGATCGAGATGCTGCGCGCCGCTGCCGGCGAGGATCACATCGAGCACTTTCGGGGAGATCTTGCAGCCGCAGCCAGCGCCGTGGCTGTACTGGGTCAGGCGGATGGGACCGGTGGTCATGGTGGGCTCCGTCGCAGCGCGCCGGCCGGGGAGGAGCCACTACCCGGCCAGGCACGCCTGGATGAAGAAAGGAATTGGAATGAGAAGGGTTACTGCCTACAGCCGAACAACGTGGCAGCGCCGGGTGGCGCCGCGCGGTGGGGCTGGGCGCCCTTGCAGCATACTGCAGCGGCGGCCCGGCCTGTGGGACGGACGGCTTACTGCTCGCCCGGCTCCATCTGCGACTGCAGGTAGTTCTGCAGGCCGACCTTGTCGATCAGGTCCAGCTGCGTTTCCAGGTATTCGATGTGTTCCTCGGTGTCGGTGAGGATATCGACCAGGATTTCGCGGCTGACGTAGTCGCCGACCGATTCGCAGTAGGCGATGCCTTCCTTGACGGTCTGGTGCGCGGTATGCTCCAGCTTCAGGTCGCACTTGAGCATTTCGGGCGTGTCTTCGCCCAGCAGCAGCTTGTGCAGGTCCTGCAGGTTGGGCAGGCCGTCCAGCATCAGGATGCGTTCGATCAGGCGGTCGGCATGCTTCATTTCGCCGATCGACTCCTTGTACTCGACGTCACCGAGCTTTTTCAGGCCCCAGTGGCGATACATGCGAGCGTGGAGGAAATACTGGTTGATCGCGGTCAGCTCGTTCTTGAGCTGGGCGTTCAGATGCTGGATGACCTTCTTGTCACCTTTCATTGGCGGCTCCTGTTGCATCGGGCCCGCGCAAAAACACGAAGCGGCGCCATTGGCGCCGCGTGCAGTCGGTGAGAATAGAAATGCGCAAAACGCGCCGTGAACTGACTTTCAGTTCACATGGGCGCGTTCAGGCAACCAGCGCCTTGCGCCGGTCGTTCGCGACTGCCGGGTCCCGAGTGTCCATTATGGTACATGGGCCCGACACGGAACAGGAAGAAATCTCCACAACCTGGATGCTGGCGAGAGTGGCCTTGGTGACGTTGCGCACCGCTGCAACGCCTTCCTGCAACACTTGCTGCGCGCAGTCGCGGCAGCGTCCGCAGCACGTGCCGACGCCAAGCGTCTCGGCCAGTTCGTCGAGGGTCTCGACGCCCAGGTGAGCGGCACCGTGGATCTCACGATCGGTGATCTGGTTGCAGATGCAGACGTACACAAGTCCCTCCGTTGGGGCGCGTGGCACCGGCATGCCACTGCGAATGAACGTCAGAATATCAGAGATCGAAAATGATAACAATTCCCATTAGCGACGTGGGAACGTCTCTTCACATCGGATGGTAAAACTGCCTTAGGCGCGATAAGAAGGCGGCGAAAGCGGCACTCATTAACAGGCTCAAGTGTCTTTCCTGCCGCCTCGGAGGCTCGAAAAACCCTGACGTTGTCAGGGTCTGGCGATCTGGCTCAGCGCGGCCGCGAGGTCCTCGGGGTCATAGGCATTGAGCACCTGGTCGACCAGCGGCTCCAGGTGCTCGCAATTGGCGTGCAGGATCTCCTGCTTGACCCGCAGCAGCTGCGCCGGGTGCATCGAGAACTCGCGCAGGCCCATGCCCAGCAGCAGCCGCGTCATGGAAGGATCGCCCGCCATTTCGCCGCACACTGCCACCGGCACGCCGGCGCGGTTGGCCTCGCGGATGGTGCGCGCCACCAACTGCAGCACGGCCGGGTGCAGCGGATCGAACAGGTGCGCCACGGCATTGTCGGCGCGGTCGATCGCCAGCGTGTACTGGATCAGGTCGTTGGTGCCGATGGACAGGAAATCCATCTTGCGCAGGAACAGTGGCAGCAGCAGCACCGCCGCCGGGATCTCGATCATGGCGCCGACCTTCATGCCGGGGTCGTACGGCTCGCCGCGCTCGTCCAGCTGACGCTTGGCCTTGGCGATCAGCGCCAGGGTCTGGTCGATCTCGCTGGCGTGCGCCAGCATCGGCACCAGCAGCCGCACCGGACCGAAGGCCGAAGCGCGCAGCAGCGCCCGTAGCTGGGTCAGGAACATGGTCGGCTCCGACAACGACCAGCGGATCGCGCGCAGCCCCAGCGCCGGGTTCAGCGCCGTCTCGAAGTCATCGCCGCGCCCGTCGCCGCGGCCATCGCGTCCGTCGCGGCCGTCTAGCGGCTTGTCCGCGCCGATATCGATGGTGCGGATGGTCACCGGCAGCCCGTGCATGGCATCCACCGCGGCGCGGTAGGCCTGGAACTGCTCGTCCTCGTCCGGCAGATCGCCACGCCGGTTCATGAACAGGAACTCGGACCGGAACAGGCCGACGCCCACCGCACCCGCAGACAGCGCCGCGCCGGCGTCCTCGGCCATCTCGATATTGGCCAGCAGCTCGATCTCGAGCCCGTCCAGCGTCACCGCCGGGGTATGGCGCAGCCGCTGCAGGCGCTTCTTCTCCAGCGCGCGCTCGCTCTGCCGGTGGCGGTATTCCTCCAGGATGATGGCGGTCGGGTCGACGATCACCAGCCCGGCATCGCCATCGATGATGATCCAGTCGTCCTGCCGGATCAGCTCGCTCGCGCACTGCACCCCAACCGCGGCCGGGATATCCAGGCTGCGCGCGACGATGGCGGTGTGCGAGGTGCGCCCGCCCAGGTCGGTGACAAAGCCGTGGAACACGGTGTGGCGGAACTGCAGCATGTCGGCCGGGGCGATGTCATGGGCCACCACGATCACGCCCGGCGCCGGCTCGCCGTCCGCCGCCAGCGCCGGCACCGGCGCTGGCACCAGCACGGGGGCGCCGGCCAGCGCCTTCAGGATGCGCTCGACCACCTGCTGGATATCGGCCTTGCGCTCGCGCAGGTATTCGTCCTCGATCTCGTCGAACTGGCGCATCAGTTCTTCGAGCCGCGTGGTGAGTGCCCACTCGGCGTTGTAGCGGCGGCCCCGGATCAGCGCCTCAGGCTCGCGCGCGAGCGCCTCGTCGTCGAGGATCATCGCGTGCACGTCGAGGAAGGCGCCCATCTCCTCGGGCGCGTCGCGCGGCAGGTCGCGCTTGAGCGCCGCCAGTTCCGCGCGCACCGCCGCGCGCGCGGCGCGCAGCCGTTCGACTTCGGCATCGAGCTGGTCTTCATCGACCAGGTAGTGCGACACATCCAGCGCCGCGGGCGCGAGCAGGTGCGCGCGCCCGATGGCGACGCCGCGCGAGACCGGGATGCCGTGCAGGGCGAAAGGCATGTACCGCTCCGTCAGGAACGTTTAAGAATTCGAAGTTGCGGGACCGGGCTCACTCTCCCTCACCAAACCGGTTGGCGATCAGCGCCAGCAACGCGTCCATCGCTTCCTGCTCGTCGGGTCCGTCGGTCTCGAGGGTCACCGTGGAGCCGATGCCGGCCGCCAGCATCATCACGCCCATGATGCTCTTGGCATCGACCTGGCGCCCGTTGCGGGACATCTTGACCTGGCTGACGAAGCTGCCTGCGAGCTGGGTCAGCTTGGCGGACGCGCGTGCATGCAGTCCGAGCTTATTGATGATGGTGGTGTCCCTCTGCAGCATATTTGTCGGGATGGTTGGCGGTTTGGTTCTGTACGGTGGTGGTGCCGACCTGCAGCACGCCCTGCGAGCCGCCCGCCAGCGCCTTGTTGGCGAGCTGGTCGAGCTTTTCGTTGCGGTAGCAGATGGCGCGCACGAGCATGGGCAGGTTGACGCCGGCCAGCACGCGCACGCGGCCCTGCTCGGCCAGGCGCGCGGCGATATTGGCCGGGGTCGCGCCGAAGATATCGGTCAGGACCAGGGCGCCGTTGTCTTCGCAGACGGCGGCCAGGCGGCGCCTGGCCTCGGCCAGCACCGCGGCGGGGTCCGCGTCGGGAAGGACGTCGATGGCTTCCAGCCCTTGCGGCTGGCCGCAGTAGACGTGGGCGGCGCAATCGCGCAGGGCCGAAGCCAGCGGGGTGTGCGCGATGATCAGGATGCCTGCCATGATGGTGAATCCGTTGGATTGCCCAGATTGTAGCAGGCGGCCCCCCGCGCTCCCGCTGCCAGCCGGGATGGTTCCGGTCAGCTGCCGGCGGCGCCCACGGCGTGTTCCAGCGCGTCGATGAACATCGCCGCGACGTGGAACCCGGTCTGCTGGGTGATTTCCTGGAAGCAGGTCGGACTCGTCACATTGACTTCCGTCAGGTAGTCGCCGATCACGTCCAGGCCCACCAGCAGCAGGCCCTGCTCCCACAGCCCCGGCGCCAGCGACTCGGCGATCTCGCGGTCGCGCTGGCTCAGTTCCTGGGCGCGGCCGCTGCCGCCGGCGGCCAGGTTGCCGCGCACTTCGCCGGCCATCGGCACGCGCGCCAGCGAATACGGCACCGGCACGCCGCCGATCAGCAGGATGCGCTTGTCGCCGTCCTTGATCGCCGGGATATAGCGCTGCACCATCAGGGTGCGGGCGCCGTCCTGGCCCAGCGTCTCGACGATGGCGGCCAGGTTCATGCCGTCAGAGCCCACCCGGAACACGCCCATGCCGCCCATGCCGTCGAGCGGCTTGACGATGATGTCGCGGTGCTCGGCATGGAAGTCGCGGATGCGCGCCAGGTCGCGCGTGACCAGCGTCGGCGTGATGAATTCCGGATGCTGGGCGATCGCCAGCTTCTCGGAATGGTCGCGGATCGCACGCGGCTTGTTGAACACGCGCGCGCCCTGCTGCTCGGCCAGCTCCAGCAGCCAGGTGCTGGTGACGTATTCCATGTCGAACGGCGGATCCTTGCGCATCAGCACCGCGTCGAAGGCCGACAGCGGTTCCAGCGCGCTGTTGCCTTTGCGGTACCAGGCCTTGTCGTCATCCGTCAGGTGCAGGCGCGTCGCCAGCGTCTCGACGGTGCTGCCAGACAGGCACAGCTGCGGCTGCAGGCACCAGTACAGCTCGTGGCCGCGCGCGGCGGCCTCGGTCATCATGGCGTAGGTGGAGTCCTTGTAGGTCTTGAAGGTCTCCAGCGGATCGGTGATGAAGAGGATGCGCATCAGTCAGGACTCGTCAGGGCTCGTCACAGGATCGGGTTCGGGTCAGTCTTTTCGAGTTCGATCGACGCCGCCAGCAGCGCCAGCCGCGCCACCACGCCGTACATATAGAAGCGGTTCGGCACCGCAGCGCCCGGCTTGGCATGGCTGTCGGGGATGCCGTTGGGGGCAAACGCCAGCGGCACGAAATGCATGCCCGGGGCGTTCAGGTTTTCATCGTTGCCGCGGCCCGTGTGCACGCGGTAGAAGCCGCCGACCACGTAGCGGTCGATCATGTAGACCACCGGTTCGGCCACCGCCTCGTTGACCTTCTCGAAGGTGTGCACGCCTTCCTGGATGATGACGTCGCTGACCTCGAGGCCTTCCTTGACGACGCTCATCTTGTTGCGCTCTTTCCGGTTCAGGCCCTTGACCTCGGACGGGTCGCGCACGGTCATGATGCCCATGCCGTAGGTGCCGGCATCGGCCTTGACCACCACGTACGGCGTTTCCTTGATGCCGTACTCTCGGTACTTCTTGGCGACCTTCTTCAGCACGCCCTCGACCGCGTCGGCCAGCTCTTCCTCGCCCACGCGCTCGTGGAAATTCACCCCGGTGCAGCGGGCAAAATACGGGTTGACCATCCACTGGTCGATGTCGATCAGCTTCGCGAATTTCTTGGCCACCTCGTCATAGGCGGCAAAGTGGCTGGTCTTGCGGCGGGTCGACCAGCCGGCGTGCAGCGGCGGCAGCAGGTACTGCTCGTTGATGTTTTCCAGGATGGGCGGGATCCCGGCCGACAGGTCGTTGTTCAGCAGGATCGAACACGGATCGAAGTCCTTCAGCCCCAGCCGGCGGCCCTTGGTGCCCAGGCGCGCCAGCGGCTCGACCACCAGGGTCTGGCCGTCGGGCAGCTCGATCGGGGTCGGCTCGGTGATTTCCTCGGACAGCGAGCCCAGGCGCACATTCAGCCCCGCCTGGCGCATGATCAGCGACAGCCGCGCCACGTTCTGCAGGTAGAACATGTTGCGCGTGTGACGTTCCGGAATCAGCAGCAGGTTCTTGGCATCGGGGCAGATCTTCTCGATCGCCGCCATCGCCGCCTGCACGGCCAGCGGCAGCATTTCCGGGGCCAGGTTGTTGAAGCCGCCCGGAAACAGGTTGGTGTCGACCGGCGCGAGCTTGAAGCCGGCGTTGCGCAGGTCCACCGAACAATAGAACGGAGGCGTATGTTCCTGCCATTCCAGCCTGAACCAGCGCTCGATCGACGGGGTGGCGTCCAGGATCTTCTTCTCGAGTTCGAGCAGAGGACCGTTCAGCGCGGTGATGAGATGCGGGACCATATCCATCCTATAGATCGTCTTTATCGTTCGCCCCGATTGTAGAGGAACGGCCAAACAGGCGCTGGCCCACTCCTGATAAGGATATGCAGGCCATGGCATGAGGGATAACGATATGGGGATGCCGCGCGGGATATAAAGGGCGCTGGCGCAGCGGACAAAAAAAAGCGCGGCATCGCCGCGCCTTTAAATGGCCTGACAGATACGGGGAGCGTTCTGCAGGTGGAGGAAACTGCCTCACTGGCAATGTATGTGCCCCGCACATTAAAGACAATTGAAGCTTTTTAAGATCGGATTTAAGCACTTTGCGAAAAGCCCACGGGCGTGCCGGGGAGATCGGCCGCCAGCCCGCATCAGCATTGGACTGGCGGCTTTTGCGAGTTTTCTCCGGCCAGCCGCCCAGCGAGCCGGTGTGGCGTTGTGTGCGGTGCTAATGCCTGCTTGATAAGACAAGAAAAAAGCCCGGCACGCGGCCGGGCAAAGCTCCTGAGAGACGATTCCCAATCAGCTCTCCAGCACAACACCTTGGCGATCAGCCTTCATACGCGGTCTCGCCGTGCGAGGTGATATCCAGGCCCTCGCGCTCTTCATCTTCCGGCACCCGCAGGCCGATCAGCATGTCCACCAGCTTGTAGGCCACGAAGGAAACGATGCCCGACCACACCACCGTGGTCAGCACGCCCTCGAACTGGACCCACAGCTGGCCGGCGATCGAATAGTCTTCCGCCACCTTGTTGGCCACGTAGTCGTAGATGCCGGTGCCGCCCAGGCTAGGCGCGGCGAACACGCCGGTCAGCAGCGCGCCCACGATGCCGCCCACGCCGTGCACGCCGAACACGTCCAGCGAGTCATCCATGCCCAGCATGCGCTTCAGGCCGGTCACACCCCACAGGCACAGCAGGCCAGCCACCAGGCCCATCACGATCGAGCCCATCGGGCCGACGAAGCCGGCTGCCGGGGTGATCGCCACCAGGCCGGCCACCGCGCCCGAGGCACCGCCCAGCATCGACGGCTTGCCCTTGCCGATCCACTCGCCGAAGGTCCACGCCAGCACCGCGGCGCAGGTCGCCAGCAGCGTGTTGACGAAAGCCAGCGCGGCACCGGCGCTCGCTTCCAGGCCCGAGCCGGCGTTGAAGCCGAACCAGCCGAACCACAGCAGCGAGGCACCGACCATGGTGAAGGTCAGGCTGTGCGGACGGATCGCCTCGCGGCCGAAGCCGATGCGCTTGCCGAACAGATACGCGCCCACCAGGCCCGCCACGGCGGCGTTGATGTGCACCACGGTGCCGCCCGCGTAGTCGAGCGCGCCCTTCTGGAACAGCCAGCCCGACTTGGCGGTCGCGGCAGCGCCGGCGGCAGCGTCGGTGTAGGCGTCAGGACCCGGCCAGAACCAGACCATGTGCGCCATCGGGATGTAGGAGAAGGTGAACCACAGCACCACGAACACCAGCACGGCCGAGAACTTGGCGCGCTCGGCGAAGGCGCCGATGATCAGGCCGCAGGTGATGCAGGCGAAGGCGCACTGGAAGGCGAAGAAGCCCAGCTCCGGGATCACCACGCCCTTGCTGAAGGTGGCCGCCATGGCTTCCACCGTGAGGCCCTTCATGAAGAGCCGGTCGGTGCCGCCGAAGAAGGCGTTGCCCTCGGTGAAGGCGAAGCTGTAGCCGTAGATCGCCCACAGCAGCGCCACCAGCGAGAAGATCACCAGGCACTGCATCAGCACCGACAGCATGTTCTTGGAACGCACCAGGCCGCCGTAGAACAGCGCCAGGCCCGGCAGCGTCATCAGGATGACGAAGGCGGTGGCCACCAGCAGCCAGGCCACGTCGCCCTTGTTGGGCTGCGGCGCCGCCGGTGCGGCGGCGGCTTCGGCGGCAGCGGCCGGGGCCGCCGCCGCGGGGGCGGCAGCGGGCGCGGGTGCCGCTGCAGCGGCGGCGGGCGCGGGGGCGGCGGCCGAGGCGGCCGGGGCCGAAGCCTCCGCCGCCGGCTTGTCCTGTGCGGCGGCCGGCGCGGACATGCCCACTCCCGCCGTGCCGATGGCCAGCGCCATTGCGCCGGCCGTCAGGAATCGCTTGATCCAGGTTTTCATGTGATTAGCCTCTGTCTCTATGCTGTCTTGGGTCACAGGGCATCGCCGCCGGTCTCGCCGGTGCGAATGCGGATGACCTGCTCGATCGGTGCCACGAAGATCTTGCCGTCGCCGATCTTGCCGGTGCGGGCAGATTTCTCGACCGCCTCGATGGCTCGCTCGACCACGTCGTCGGGCACCGCCACCTCGATCTTCACCTTGGGCAGGAAGTCGACGATGTACTCGGCGCCGCGGTACAGCTCGGTATGGCCCTTCTGGCGGCCGAAGCCTTTCACTTCGGTGACGGTGATGCCGGACACGCCCACGTCCGACAGCGCTTCGCGCACTTCGTCGAGCTTGAACGGCTTGATGACTGCGATGATGAGTTTCATCCGGGTTCTCCTTGGGGCAGGCTCGCTTCAGCCTGCCCGGCCTGCAGCGGTGATTAGAAAGTCTTGGTGAGCGAGGCCCAGGCCGCCGCCTTGCCCAGGTAGCGGCCGCGGTTGGCGCTGGTGTACACCGACTCCTTGGCATTGGTGTCGACGTAGGCCACCGCCAGCGAGAAGCCCTTGCCGAGATCCTTGGTCAGGCCGATTTTCCAGTCGGTGTACGACGCGTCGCTGAAGTGCGCCACGCCCTGGTAGCCCACGTGCGCATTCAGCGTCAGGTCCCAGAAGTTCAGCGGCACGTTGGCCGTCAGGTCGACGTAGTAGCTGTTCTTGCTGTCGTTGAAGCCAAACAGGTTGGTCACCGAATGGGAGTACTTCAGGAATACCGGACCCCAGCCGATGCCGGCGTACAGCTCGGTCGTATAGGGACGCGGGTTGTTGTAGCCGCCCGGGTAGTAGTAGGTCAGCACGCCCAGGTCGTAGTTGAATTCGAGGTCGGACACCTTGAAGGTGTTCTTGAAGCCACCGTAGAAATCCATTTCCACCGGTGCCGACACCGAGGGGTTGGCGTCCTCGAGCCAGCTGATGCTCGAGTTCCAGTTGCCCACGTAGAAGCCGCTCGAATGGGCGTAGTCGAAGCCGCCCTGGATGGCCGGGCGCAGGTTGGTCTGGCTGATGCCGCGATAGCGGTAGTCAGAGACCAGCGACACGTTGGCCGTAAAGGTATGCGGCGATGCCGGCTCGGCAGCGGCGGCGGCGGCGGGCGCTGCTGCCGCGTCGGTGCTTTGGGCATACGCGGTGGCGGCGGCGCCGGACAGGACGACCGCGCTGACTGCAAGGGCCAACTTCTTCATGAATTTCTTCTCCTTTTCCCGGGATGGCTCGGATTTCGTTTGTTGGATTTTGGTGAGGCAGGCGCGATCACTACTGCAACTGCCGTGCCAGCCGCTGCGAAATCGGTGAACCGAAACCCCATCCTGGCCGCGCCGGTGACCCAAGCCGCGCTTCAATCTGCCTTGCGACAAAGCCTGATCGGGTGAAAAGGTGTGAAGGCAGGCACGCCGGAGCTTTCCCCCACGTGCCGCACCGGCGATAATTGAGACCTGACGGTGGCAGCGTGCGCCCGCACCAGGGAATTCCGCCCGCATTCAGGGCGCCCAAAACCAGTGCGAAAGCGCGCGATACGCCAGATGCCTACCGGGATTGGCACCAGTTAGGTGCGCAAAGGAGAAACCATGAAACCGACCGATCTCTTCAACGACCTGCAGAACAAGGTCAGCGAGGCGCTGCGCAATTCGCCGGCAAGGGACATCGAGAAGAATGTGCGCAGCATGATGACGCAGGGCTTCGCCCGGCTCGACCTGGTCACCCGCGAGGAATTCGACGTGCAATCGCAGGTGCTGGCCCGTACCCGCGCCCGGCTGGAAGAGCTGGAAGCCCGCGTGGCCGAACTCGAGCGCCGCGCCGGCATCCCGCCCGGCGCCGGTGCGGTGGACTCCACCGGAGGCGCGTGAGACCGCCAGTCCGCGCTGACCACACCAGCCTGCCTGAAGGCCGCCAATCCTGGCGGCCTTCTTCGTTAACGATTCGATGACATGGAGGGCCTGACATGAGTCTTGCCGTCCTGCGCAGCCGCGCGCTGACCGGCATCGCCGCGCCCCCGGTGCGCGTGGAAACGCACCTGGCCAACGGCCTGCCGGTGTTCACCATCGTCGGCCTGGCCGACACCGGCGTGCGCGAGAGCCGCGAGCGCGTGCGCGCCGCCATCCTCAACAGCGGCTACGAATTTCCCAACCGGCGCATCACCGTCAACCTGGCCCCGGCCGACCTGCCCAAGGAATCGGGGCGCTTCGACCTGGCCATCGCGCTGGGCATCCTCGCCGCCAGTGGCCAGATCCCGTCCGAGGCGCTCGACGCCCACGAATTCGCCGCCGAGCTGTCGTTGTCGGGCGAGCTGCGGCCGGTGCGCGGCGCGCTGGCCATGGCGATGTGCCTGGCGCAGGACAACGCCGCATGCCACGCGGCCGGCGCCGCCCCACGCGCTTTCCTGGTGGCCCGCGACAATGGCCCCGAAGCGGCATTGATCGAAGACCTGGCCGTCCACGCCGCCGCCACGCTGCGCGAGGTATGCGAGCACCTCGGTGGCCAGCCGGACGCGCGCCTGCCGCGCGCCGCCCCCGCCGCGCTGCCGAAGTCGAGCGCCAGCGGACCCGACATGCGCGACGTGCGCGGCCAGGCGCAGGCACGCCGGGCCATGGAAGTCGCCGCCGCGGGACAGCATTCGGCCTTGCTGGTGGGCCCGCCAGGCACCGGCAAGTCGATGCTGGCGCAACGGCTGCCGGGCCTGCTGCCGCCGATGTCGCTGCAGGAGGCGCTGGAATCCGCGGCGGTCATGAGCCTGACGCCGGGCGGCTTCCGCACCGAACTGTGGGGCCGGCGCCCCTGCCGCGCGCCGCACCACACCGCGTCGGGCCCGGCCATGGTTGGCGGCGGCGGCAACCCGCGGCCGGGCGAGATCTCGCTGGCGCACCACGGGGTCCTGTTCCTGGATGAATTGCCCGAATTCGACCGCCGGGTGCTCGAAGTCCTGCGCGAGCCGCTGGAGTCCGGTCGCATCACCATCGCGCGCGCCAATGGGCACGCCGACTTTCCCGCGTGCTTCCAGTTCGTGGCGGCGATGAACCCGTGCCCGTGCGGCTACCTCGGGCATCCCGACCGGCCATGCCGCTGCACCCCCGACCAGGTGCGCCGCTACCAGTCGCGCATTTCCGGGCCGATGCTCGACCGGATCGACCTGCAGATCGAAGTGCCCGCCCAGGACCAGGGCGAGATGCTCGACGGCCCGCCGGGCGAGCCCAGCGCCGCGGTGCGCGAGCGCGTGCTGGCGGCGCGGGCGCTGCAGCTGTCGCGGCAAGGCAAGCCCAACAGCGAACTGGGCGGCCGCGAGATCGAGCAGCACTGCGTGCTGGAGCCGCAGGCACAGGCGCTGCTGCGCGGCGCGATGACGCGGCTGGCGTGGTCGGCGCGCTCGTACTTCCGCGTGCTGAAGGTGGCGCGCACGGTTGCCGACCTCGATCGCGCCGAGGTGCTGACCGCCAGCCACGTGGGCGAGGCGATCCATTACCGGCGGGCGCTGCGGATGGCCGGCTAGCGCCAGCCGCGGCGAAGCGGCGGGGACAGCCTCGATCCGGACGACCGGCGCGCCGGTCCGCAGTTGGCGGTGGCGGCGGCGGTCAGGCTTCCTCCGACCACTGCACGCCCTCGCGCGCCATGAACGCCGAAGACGCCGCCGGCCCCCAGGTGCCGGCGGTGTAGGGCCGCGGGCCTTCGTCCTGGTGCCGCCAGGCTTCCAGGATCGGATCGACCCAGGTCCACGCGGCCTGCAGCTCGTCGCGTCGCACGAACAGCGCCAGCCGGCCCCGGATCACGTCGAGCAACAGCCGCTCGTAGGCTTCGGCGCGGCGCGTGGTGAAGGCCGAGTCCAGGTTCAGCGCCAGGCTCAGCGGCTTGAGCTTCATGCCTTCGCCCGGCTGCTTGACCATCAGCATCAGCCGCACCGACTCTTCCGGCTGCAGCCGGATCACCATGCGGTTGGCGCGCAGCGTGCTGCCGGGATCGAAGATCGAGTGCGGCACCCCGGCAAACTGGATCACCACCTCGGTCACCCGTTCCTGCATGCGCTTGCCGGTGCGCAGGTAGAACGGCACCTTGTTCCAGCGCCAGGTACCCAGCTCCGCGCGCATCGCGACGAAGGTCTCGGTGCGGCTGTCCGCCGGGATGCCGTCTTCCTGCAGGTAGCCGGGCACCAGCTCGCCGCCGATGGCGCCCGCGGTGTACTGGCCGCGCACCGTGTTGCGGCGCACGTCCTCGGGCGACATCGGGCGCAATGAGCGCAACACCTTGAGCTTCTCGTCGCGCACGGCGTCCGAGTTCAGCGATGCGGGCGGCTCCATGGCCAGGATGCTGACCAGTTGCAGCAGGTGGTTCTGGATCATGTCGCGCATGGCGCCGGCCTCGTCGTAGAAGCCGCCGCGCGAGCCCACGCCGACCGTCTCGGCCACGGTGATCTGCACGCTGCACACGAACGGCGTGCGCCACAGCGGCTCGAAAATCGAATTGCCGAAGCGCAGCGCCATCAGGTTCTGCACCGTCTCCTTGCCGAGGTAGTGGTCGATCCGGTAGGTGCGGTCTTCGCTGAAGTAGCGCGTCACTACCTCGCTGATGGCAATGGCCGAGGCGAGGTCGACCCCCAGCGGCTTCTCCAGCACCAGCCGGGTGTCGTCGGCAATCAGGCCGTGCCCGGCCAGGTTGTCGCAGGTCTGGGCGAACAGGCCCGGCGGCATCGCCATGTAGTAGATGCGCAGCGCTTCGCTGCGCAGCGCCTTCCCCAGCGTCTCGTAGTGGCCGGGCTGCGAGGCATCGACCCGGACGAAGTCGAGCCGCTGCAGGAACGCGCGCCACTTGTCGGGATCGAGGTAGCGCGCATCGACGAACGGCTGCGCGCGCTCGTCGGCAAAACGCGCGAAGGCTGCGGCATCCCATTCATGGCGGCCCACGCCGATGATGCGCGTGCCCTCGGGCAGGTTGCCGTCGCGATGGCACATGTACAGCGAGGGCAGCAGCTTGCGGGCCGACAGGTCGCCGGTGCCGCCGAAGATCACAAGATCCACCGGCCGTGGATCGGGCGTGCCGAAGGAGGAAGCTGAAAACGCGGAACGGGCGGTAGGCATGGAGGGCTCCTTGCTTGCCGGGAACACCGGCGCGATGTGGGTCGGGCAGCGCGAGCCCGGCCGGCACGCGCGGCAAGCCGCATGAACCATGCCAGTGAGCACGCTGGCCCCCACCCCGGCGCAGGCACAGGCGCGGGTCACAGCGCGCCCGGCACGATGCCGCGGCATGGACCGCCATACTTTGCGCCCCCAGCGTGACAGGCGAACCATGCCGGGCGCCGCGCCGCAGCGACGAAAGGGAGGAAGGCCTAAAGCGGCCCCGGCGGGCCGCGGCGATCCCTACGCGCGTTTTCCGATTGGCGTCGCCACCGGCGGCTCGACCGGCGGCGGCACCGGATCTTCTTCCGGCGGCAATGGCAAGTCGGGAGGCACGCCCGGCGGCGACGGTTCTTCCACCGGAGGCACGGTGTGGCGCGGCAGCATGCGCGCGCCGGCGCGGGGAATCGGCGAGGCTGGCATTTGGGGCTCTCCGTGGCCGGGGGGTTCCCCTCATTGAAGCAAACCCCGAGGGTTGGCGCCAGTGCCGGCGCTCAGGCGTGCTGCCGGCGCACGAAGAACAGCGCCGCGCCAACCGCCATCAGCACGCTGCCGAAGAAGCGGTTCTGCCAGCGCACCGCGCGCGCGTTGCGGAACAGGCCCTGCATGCGCGAGGCCAGCAGCGCGTAGCCGTGCATCACCACCAGGTCGACGCAGCACATGGTCAGCGCCAGGATGGCCAGCTGCGGCGCCAGCGGGTGGTTCGGGTCGATAAACTGCGGTAGCACCGCGACCATGAAGATGATGCCCTTGGGATTGGTCACGTTGGTCAGCAGCCCGGTGGCGAAGCGCCGGCGTGGGCTCATCACGGCCACGCGGGCGGGACCCTCGCTGGCGCCTTCGCTGCTTTGCACCTTCGCGCGCCACTGCTGCAAGCCCAGGTAAATCAGATACAGCGCGCCCACGGTCTTCACCACCATGAAGGCCTGCTCCGAGGCCAGCAGCAGCGCGCCCAGCCCGCCGCCGGCCACCAGCAGCACGATTACCAACCCCGTCTGCAGGCCGAAGATCGTGGTGGTGGTCTTGCGCAGGCCATACGACAGGCCGTGGCTCATCGACAGCACCGCCCCCGATCCCGGCGACACCGCAATCACCCAGCACGCGGCGAAATAAGCCAGCCACACTTCCCAACGCATTTCGATTCTCCTAGACGACAACTGCCCGACAACTGCCGCCGCCGCACTGACGCGGCCCGGCGCAAACCCTGTATTCCTGCGGCGTCCTGCGGGACCTCAGAACGGGTGGAAGCCGCCGAGGAACTGCTCCACCTGCTCGGCCTGGCGCTGGTCGCGCGCGGCGTCGCCGGACTCCAGCACCACCGCCTGGTAGGCGCGCGCGCCCACCGCCACCAGCCGCGCGGTCAGCCGCCGCGGCGACTGGTCCTGCGGCGACACGCCGCTGGCCTGCACTTCCACGCCGGCCAGCGGCCGCCCCGGCTTGTCGGCGGTCGTGATCGTGACCGGGCGCGTACGCGCCGGCTCGCCCGACGACGTGCCCAGGTTGGCCAGCAGGCCCGCCTGCATCGCCGCCAGCGCCTCGCGCCGCAGCGCTTCGTCGTCGGCAGGCAGCGTGACCACGCCCACGGCGAATAGCGTGTCGTCGACGCGCGCCGCCTCCATCGTCATCGGCAGCTTGCGGCCGGCGATGGTGACGTCGCGCGCGGCGCTGCTGGGCTTGCCGGGGTAGAGCGCGGCATAGGCGCCCTCGCCGGACTGGATCGTGCGCCAGTCATAGCGGGGCGAACAGGCGCAGAGGGCCAGCGCCGCGCATACGGCGGCGCGGCGCAGCATGGGACTGCGGGCCAGGGCGGCCAGGCTCGACGACTGGGGCGAAAGAGGACGCATGGGGAAGCGTGTGGCGGACAGCGCGCGCAGGCCATGGAGCGGCTCTGGCGGCCGCCGTCGCCTGCGGGCGGAAACCGGTATTATCGCGGAAGTGGCGCCCCGGTGCATGGTGCGCCGCCTGACAGTCTTTCCCGACCGCATGCCTGTTCCCGCCCTGCCCCGCCTCGCCGTACCAGCCCGGTCCGCGCTGCTCCGACTAGCGCAACTGGCGCGACTGGCCGCCTGCACGCTGCTGGCAACGGCCGCCGGCGCGGCGCTGGCCGCGGGCACGGCGCACCTGCCTGCCGCCACCGACCTGGCCGCGCATGGCGCCGAGGCCGCGCAACGTGGCGAGCCGCTGGTGCTGCTGGTGTCGATGCCAGGATGCGGCTATTGCGACGCGGTGCGCCGCAACTACCTCGGCCCGCAGGCCGCCGCCGGCGAGATCGCGGTGCGCGAGCTCGACCTGACCGCCGCCACGCCGCTGCGCGATGCCGACGGCAGCATGACCACCGCGCGCGACTGGGCGCGGGCGCACCAGGTGCGGGTGGCGCCGACGGTGCTGTTCCTCGATCGCCAGGGCCGCGCCGCCGCCAGTCCGCTGCGCGGCATGCAGCCCGATTTCTACGGCGCCTACCTGGAGCAGGCGCTGGACCAGGCACGCGCCGCCATCGCCACACGGCGCTGAACCGCGCGGTGGCGCCGGCATTGCGACAGATTGACGCAAGCAGACCGCGCGCAACACCGCGGCGCCCGCGGCATTAGAATGTGTCGTTGCCCGAAGAGAATTCGCCTTCCTCCGCCTCCCATGACCACTTCCACTTCCGCCAAGTCCTCCCGCAAGCCCTGGCCCATCGTCGCCGCAGTCGTCGTACTGGCGCTGCTGGGCTGGTTCGGCTACCGCGCGCTGGCGCCCTCCAACGCCGCGCCGGCCGCCACGTTCACGCTGCTGTCGGGCGAGAAGGTCAGCACCGCCGACCTGAAGGGCAAGGTCTACCTGGTCAATTTCTGGGCCACCAGCTGCGCCACCTGCGTCAAGGAAATGCCCGACATGGTCAAGACCTACGAGCAGTTCAAGGGCAAGGGGCTGGAGTTCGTCGCCGTGGCGATGAACTATGACCCGCCGATGTACGTGATGAACTACGCCAAGACGCGCGGGCTGCCGTTCAAGGTCGCGATGGATTCGGACGGGTCCGCCGCCAGGGCCTTCGGCAATGTGCAGCTGACGCCGACCACCTTCGTGGTCGACAAGGACGGACGCATCCTCAAGCGTTATGTCGGCGAGCCCGAGTGGGATGCGCTGCACAAGCTGCTGGACGGCGCGCTGGCAAAGTCTGCGTAACGCTGTCACCCGCCGCCGCCCGCAACATTCAGGAAAAGGTGCTCATCGAGCACCTTTTTTATTGGTTCGTGCCCCATCCCGCGCAAAGCGGCTTGCACTGCCGGGCTGTATGGATATACAGTTAGCGCCAGCTTTTTTTGCCCGCCCCATTCCTCTTTCCTGCCTGTGTCACTCGACCTTGCCCCCGCCGCGGACCTCGAATCCGCCCTTGCCCCCGATGCGGCCGACGCAGGCCCCGCCTACCTGTCCAGGCTCAACCCGGAGCAGCGCGCCGCGGTCGAGCACGGCAGCGACGGGCCGCTGCTGATCATCGCCGGCGCGGGCTCGGGCAAGACCAACACGCTGGCGCACCGGGTCGCGCACCTGGTGCTGGGCGGCGCCGATCCGCGCCGCATCCTGCTGCTGACCTTCTCGCGCCGCGCCGCCGCCGAAATGGGCCGGCGCGTCGAGCGCATCGTCGACCAGGCGCTGGGCACGCAGACCGGCGCGGGCCGCGCGGCGCTGCAGTGGTCGGGCACCTTCCACGCCATCGGCGCGCGCCTGCTGCGCGAGTACGCCGAGACGCTGGGCCTGTCGCCCGCCTTCACCATCAGCGACCGCGGCGATGCGGCCGACCTGATGCACGTGGTGCGCCACGACCTGGGCCTGTCCGAGACCGCGAGCCGCTTTCCCAAAAAAGAGACCTGCCTGTCGATCTACTCGCGCGTGGTCAACACGCAGGCGCCGCTGGAGGACGTGCTCAAGCAGCAGTTCCCGCGCTACGCGATGTGGGCCGATGCGCTGCGCACGCTGTTTGCCGGCTATGTCGAGGCCAAGCAGAAGCAGCACGTGCTCGACTACGACGACCTGCTGCTGTACTGGGCGCAGGCCATGGCAGAGCCGGCCATCGCGCAGGACATCGGCGCGCGCTTCGACCACGTCCTGGTCGACGAATACCAGGACACCAACGCACTGCAGGCGTCGATCCTGCTGGCCATGCGGCCCGATGGCCGCGGCCTGACCGTGGTCGGCGACGATGCGCAGTCGATCTACGCGTTCCGCGGTGCGACCGTGCGCAATATCCTCGATTTCCCGCAGCAGTTCACGCCGCCCGCGCAGCAGGTGACGCTGTCGCAGAACTACCGCTCGACGCAGCCGATCCTGCAGGCCGCCAACGCCGTGATCGGACTGGCGGCCGAGCGCTATACCAAGGATCTCTGGTCCGAGCGGCTGTCGGCCGAGAAGCCCGGCATCATCGTCGTCAACGACGAGGCCGACCAGGCGCGCTACGTGGTCGAGCAGGTGCTGGCGCGGCGCGAGGCCGGCCTGGCGCTGATGGCGCAGGCGGTGCTGTTCCGCGCCGCCGACCACAGCGCGCAGGTGGAGATCGAGCTGGCGCGGCGCAATATCCCGTTCGTGAAGTTCGGCGGGCTCAAGTTCCTGGAATCGACGCACGTGAAAGACGTGCTGGCCGTGGTGCGCTGGCTGGAAAACCCGCGCGACCGCATGGCAGGCTTCCGCACGCTGCAGCTGCTGCCGGGCATCGGCCCCAAGACCGCGGCACGTGTGCTCGACGCGCTGGCGCTGGCCACCGAGCCGCTGTTCTCGCTGCAGGAATTCGAGCCGCCGCCGGCCGCTGCCCCCGCGTGGGCCGACCTGCTGACGCTGGCGCGCGCGCTGATGGCGCCGGCCTCGCCGTGGCCGTCGGAGTTCGAGCAGGTGCTGGCCTGGTACACGCCGCACCTCGAACGCCTGCACGACGACGCCGCCGCGCGCCAGGCCGACCTGCAGCAGCTGGAACGCATCGCCGCCACCTACGGCGCGCGCGAGCGCTTCCTGACCGAGCTGACGCTGGACCCGCCCAGTGCGTCGAGCGATGAATCCGGCGTGCCGTCGCGCGACGAGGACTACCTGATCCTGTCGACCATCCACTCGGCCAAGGGGCAGGAGTGGAAGGCAGTATATGTGCTCAATGCCGTCGATGGCTGCATGCCGAGCGACCTGGCGACGGGAACGACCGAAGAGATCGAGGAAGAACGGCGGCTGCTGTATGTGGCGATGACGCGCGCCAAGGACCATCTGGACGTCGTCGTGCCGCAGCGCTTCTACGTGCACCAGCAGGTGGGCTTTGGCGACCGGCATGTGTATGCGTCGCGCACGCGGTTCATCCCGAATCGCGTGATGCCGAATTTCCACAGCCGGGCATGGCCGCCGCCGCCGATGCCGGGCGAGGGGAAGGCAAAGCCGGCGCTGGCGCCGGTGGACCTGGCCAGCCGGATGCGGAATATGTGGCGGTAGTCTCGTCGCGCCGTTTTTCTCCCCTCTCCCGCGCGCGGGATAGGGGAGAAAACAAGCGGCGCGCTAGGGCTGTCGCCGCTTCCGGATCGCAGCGTTACCCCACCTTCTCCAGCAGCAACCCCTTCAGGTACTCCCCTTCCGGGAACGCCGCCAGCATCGGGTGATCGGTGCCGGCCGACAGCCTGCGCAGGATGCGCGCATCCGCCCGCGCATCGGTCATTGCGCCCGCCACGATCTTCTGGAACAGCTCCATGCTGATCGCGCCCGAGCACGAGTACGTGAACAGCAAACCGCCTGGCCGCAGCAGCTGCGTGCCGACCAGGTTGATCTCCTTGTACGCACGCGCGGCACGGTCGATATGCTGCGCCGACGGCGCGAACTTGGGCGGGTCCAGCACGATCAGGTCGAACTGACGCCCTTCGGCGCGGAATTCGCGCAGCGTCTTGAACACGTCAGCGTCGAGCCAGGTCGCGCGCTCCGGATCGAACCCGTTCAGGGTGACGTTGCCCGCGGCAATCTTCAGCGCCTCGCCCGACGAATCGATCGACGTCACCGACTTGGCCCCGCCGCGCAGCGCGGCCAGCGAGAAACCGCCTGTATAGCAGAAGCAGTTCAGCACCTCGCGCCCTTCGGCCAGGTCGCCCACCAGCTTGCGGTTGTCGCGCTGGTCGACGTAGAAGCCGGTCTTGTGGCCGTTGCGCACGTCGACGTAATAGCGCACGCCATGCTCGGTCACCGACAGCGCCGGATCGGGCTCCGCGCCGGCCAGCACGCCGGTCACCAGCTCCAGCCCCTCGCGCTGGCGCACGGCGGCGTCGGAGCGTTCATAGACGTTGGGGCAGCCAGTCTCCTTGACCAGCGCCTGCACGATCGCGGTCTTCCAGTGCTCCACGCCGGCCGCATTGAACTGGCACACCAGCTGGCCCGTTTCCCCACTGCCGTAGTAGTCGACGATCAGCCCCGGCAGCCGGTCCGATTCGCCGAAGATCAGGCGCACCGCATCGCTGTCCTTCACCCACTGGCGCCGGTAGGCGATGGCCGCGGCCACGCGGCGCTTGAACAGCGCGTGGTCGACCGGCTCGTTTTCGTCGAAGGTCCACACGCGCGCACGGATCTGCGATTCGGGGCTGTAGGCGGCCTTGGCCAGGAAGCGGCCGTCGGCGGCGCGCACGGTCACGGTCGAGCCCGGCTCGCAGCGGCCTTCGGTGGTGGCGATGCCGGTGGCATAGATCCACGGGTGGCGGCGCAGCAGCGATTTTTCCTTGCCGGGTTTCAGGGTGATGGTGTTCATGTCGGTATGGGGAGGATGCGTGCCGCAGCCGCGGTGTTTGGCTCCCTGCGGTGCGGCTCCCCTCTCCCGCCTGCGGGAGAGGGGTTGGGGGAGAGGGCGGGAGTGTCAACAAAGTGACGGGCGTCGGCATTGCCAGCGCCTGCCCTCTCCCCCGGCCCCTCTCCCGCGCGCGGGAGGGGGGAGCAAACAATCAGGAAAGATACGTCAGCGGTTACAGCACCACCTTCACCATCGGATGCGAAGTCAGCGCCCGGTACAGGTCGTCCAGCTGCTCGCGGCTGGTCACCCACACCGTCACGGTGAGTCCGAGATAGTTGCCCTTGCTCGAGGGCCGCATCTCCATCTTGCCCGCATGGAAGTCCGGATCGAACTCCTGCACCAGCGTGACGATGGCCTCGGCAAAGCCGTCCTGCATCGAGCCCATCACCTTGATCGGGAAATGGCTCGGGTATTCGATCAGCGACTGCTCCGGCGGGATATCGCCGGGCTTGTTGCCGCTGCCCTGGTTGTCGGAAGTCATGTCGTTTTCTCCGGCGCGGCCCGGCAAATCTCCAGGCCGCGCGTGCCAATCACTTGCGCTTGAACCACAGGCGGATGGTGTCCCACAGGCGGCCGAAGAAACCGGCCTCGGGCACTTCTTCCAGCGCCACCACGGGGAACTCGGCCACCTTGTTGGCGCCGTCCATCAGCTTGACCATGCCCACCTGCTGGCCCGCCGCGATCGGCGCGATCATCAGTTCCTGGCGCTCCAGCACCGGCTTCAGGCGACCGCCGGTGCCCTTGGGCACGGTGACGAAGGTCTCGTGCTGCACGCCGATCTTGACCGTGCCGGCCTTGCCCTTGTAGATCTCGGGCGTGGCCAGCACCTGCCCCTTGTCGTACAGGCGCAGCGTGTCGAAGAACTGGAAGCCGTAGTTGAGGATCTTCAGGCTTTCCTGCGTGCGCACCTGTTCGGTGGTGGTGCCGATCACGATCGAGATCAGGCGGCGCTGGCCGTTGGGCACGTTGGCCAGCGGACGCTGGGCCGACGAGATCAGGCAATAGCCGGCGGACTTGGTGTGGCCGGTCTTGACGCCGTCCACGGTCGGGTCGATGTACAGCAGGCGGTTGCGGTTGGGCTGCCTGATCTTGTTATAGGTGAACTCCTTCTGCGAGTACATGGCGTAGTACTCGGGGAAGTCCTTGATCAGGTGCGTGGTCAGCGTCGCCAGGTCCACCGCGGTGGTGTAGTGGTTCGGGTCGGGAATGCCGTCGGTGTTGGTGAAGTGGGTGCTCTTCATGCCCATGCGCTGGGCCTCGCGGTTCATCATCGCGACGAAGCCCTCTTCCGAGCCGCCCACTGCCTCGGCCAGCGCCAGCGCGGCGTCGTTGCCCGACTGCACGATCAGGCCCAGCAGCAGGTCCTGCACGCTGACCGGCTTGTTGGGCTCGATGAACATGCGTGACTCGTCGCTTTTGACCTTGAGCACGAGGTTGGTCGGCACCACGGTCTGTTCCAGCGTCAGGCGCTTTTCCTTGAGTGCCTCGAACGCCAGGTAGGCGGTCATCAGCTTGGTCAGCGAGGCCGGCTCGATGCGCTGGTCGGCATTCTGCGAGGCCAGCGCCTGGCCGCTGGTCACGTCATACAGCATCCACGACTTGGCGGCGACCTGCGGCATCGGCACGCCCTGCGCAAGGACGGCGGCGGGCGCGGCGGCCAGCGTGGCCGTGGCGACGGCAGCGACGATGGCGGCGGGTGCAAAGGCGGAGGAAAGGCGTGTCGTGGCTCTATTCAGCATTGTTTCTGTTTCCGACAAGAAAGGGATCGTGCGGGACGGGATGGCGCGGTGACGAAGCTGCGCCGCTCACCGGTCCCACGCGTTGACGACGAGCTGCTTGATCAGGTGCAGCTTGCGGTGAAAGAAATGGTCGGCGCCGGGGATGACGATCACCGGCAGCTCCTGCGGGCGCGCCCAGTCGAATACGCTGGCGAGCGGCACGGTGTCATCCTGCTCGCCGTGTATGACGATGGTGTCGGCGGGCACCTCGGCCACCTGCCAGCGGCTCGCTGCGGTGCCGACCAGCACCAGGCGCTGCGCCGGCGTGCCGGCCTCGGCCAGGCGCCGGGCCACGTGCGTGCTGACAAAGCTGCCGAAGGAGAAGCCGCCCAGCGCCAGCGGCAGCGTCGCGGCCTGCGCCGACCACGCGGTCTGCTCGCGCATCCAGGCGACGACTGCCAGCAGGTCGTCCTGCTCGCCGACGCCATTGTCATGCTCGCCGGCGGTCGCGCCGACGCCGCGGAAGTTGGGGCGCACGGTGGCATAGCCCAGCTGCACGAAGGCGCGCGCCAGCGTCTGCGCGACCTTGTTGTCCTTGGTGCCGCCGAACAGCGGATGCGGGTGGGCAACCAGCGCCAGGCCCCGTGGCTCGCCTTGCGGCAGGTCCACCGAAACGTCGATCGCGCCGACGGGGCCGGCGATGGAAAGTACCTGGGTATGCGCGTTCATAGGACGGTCAGGGCAATCAGGAGGCAATCAGGAGGCGGTCAGGATGGCGCTTCTGGATGGTGATACGCCGGCTGGCTCTACCCGGAAATCCCGGGGCAAGAAATGAAAAAACCGTCCGGCGTGCGGGCGGCGGGGTCTGGCATCGGCGCTGCGGCATCGGCAGCGCCTTGGGCTTCGTTCCCGTTCAGCGGTCCACCATCAGCCGCTCGACCGGCTTGCCGTTGAGCAGGTGGCTGTCGATGATTTCATCGATGTCGTGCTCGTCCACATACGTGTACCAAATTGCCTCGGGGTAGACCACCAGCACCGGCCCGAGTTCACACCGGTTCAGGCAGCCCGCCTTGTTGATGCGCACGCGGCCTTCGCCGCCGGCGATGCCGAGTTCCTTGCAGCGCCTCTTGGCGTATTCCTGCATGGCCTTGGCGTTGAAATTGGCGCAGCAGTTCTCGCCGGCCTCGCGCTGGTTCAGGCAGAAGAAGACGTGGTGCTGGTAGTAGCTGCTCATGCGATGCGGTGACAAGGAGGGCGGGCCCGCGCGGCGGCACGACCGCGGGACGTTGAACGGAAGCTCGGAATTATACGGCGTCACGGCGGCACGCCCGCGCCTTCCGGCACCCGCGCAACGCCATTGACCGCGCATGCCGGCCGCGCAGGTGGCGCCTCGGCCACCTTTGCCCGCGCCGGCATTCCGAATCCCCGGAAGCCGGGATTCCGGATTTCCGGAATCCCGGAGGCCCCGCGTCTTGGCAAGACCCGCGTTTCCTTGTGAATCAATCAGTTAACGATACCGGTTGGACTGGCATGCCGGTTGCAAATTCCCGTCCCTGAACGCGCCGCAACCGTGACGGCGCGCGCCCGCGGCGCCATCGCCCCGGGTACGGTCAACACCGAGGACGACACCATGAAGAAACCCTTCTACAAGATCCTGTATGTGCAGGTGCTGTTCGCCATCCTGGTCGGCATCCTGCTGGGCCACTACTGGCCCGATACGGGCGTGGCCATGAAGCCGCTGGGCGATGGCTTCATCAAGCTGATCAAGATGATCATCGGCCCGATCATCTTCTGTACCGTGGTGACCGGCATGGCCGGCATGAGCGACATGAAGAAGGTCGGCCGCGTCGGCGGCAAGGCGCTGCTCTACTTTGAAGTGGTGTCGACCTTCGCGCTGCTGATCGGCCTGGGCGCCGCGCACCTGCTCAAGCCGGGCGTGGGCTTCAACATCGACCCGTCGACGCTGGACACCAAGGCGATCGCGCAATACGTGTCGAAGGCGCACGGCCAGAGCACGGTCGAGTTCTTCATGCACATCATCCCGGAAACGGTCTTCAGCGCCTTCGCCAACGGCGACATCCTGCAGATCCTGCTGGTGTCGCTGTTCTTCGGCGCCGCGCTGGCCACGCTCGGCGAACGCGCCCGCTTCGTGGTGCAGCTGATCGAGCAGGTCTCCAAGGTGTTCTTCCACATCGTGCACGTGATCACCAAGGTGGCCCCGATCGGCGCCTTCGGCGCGATGGCGTTCACCATCGGCAAGTACGGCCTGGGTTCGCTGGTGCCGCTGCTCAAGCTGATCGGCACCTTCTACTTCACGGCCATCATCTTCGTGCTGGTGGTGCTGGGCACGATCGCGCGCATGACCGGCTTCAGCATCGTGCGCTTTATCTCGTACATCAAGGAAGAGCTGCTGATCGTGCTTGGCACCAGCTCGTCCGAGGCCGCGCTGCCGCACATGATGGAGAAGCTGGAGAAGCTGGGCTGCTCCAAGTCGGTGGTGGGCCTGGTGGTGCCTACCGGCTATTCGTTCAACCTGGACGGCACCAACATCTACATGACGATGGCGGTGATCTTCATCGCGCAGGCGACCGGCATCGAACTGACGTGGATGCAGCAGCTGACCATCCTGGCGGTGGCGATGATCACCTCCAAGGGCGCCAGCGGCGTGACCGGATCGGGCTTCATCACGCTGGCCGCGACGCTGGCGGTGGTGCCGACCATCCCGGTGGCCGGCATGGTGCTGATCCTGGGCATCGACCGCTTCATGAGCGAGTGCCGCGCGCTGACCAACATCATCGGCAACGGCGTGGCCACGGTGGTGGTGTCGGCGTGGGAACGCGAGCTTGACCGCAAGCGCCTGGCGCAGGTGCTGCAGGGCGGCGGCGATGCCGGCGATCTGGCCCAGGCCGGCCAGGGCGCCCGCTAAGTACACCGCTGCGCGGGCGGCTGCATCGGCGTCTGCCCCGGCCGCCCGCCAGCGGGTATCATCGGCACGACAGCCCTTGCGCGCGCCGATGCCCCATTCCGACGATTTCCTAGCCGTGCATGATCCTGCCGCCACCCGCGCGGTGCATGCGCCGGACACCGGCAGCAGCCGGTGGTGGGTCTTCGCCGCCGCACTGGCGGCCGGGCTGCTGCTGTTGTGCGGGCTGACCTGGCTGGTGTCGTTCCAGCGCGGCCTGGCCGCGCTGCAGCAGAGCACCGCGACGCGTGCCGACCGCTACGCCGCCACCCTCGAAAGCACCCTCGACCGCTACGAATTCCTGCCCGCGCTGGTGTCGCTGCACCCCTTCGTGCGCGGGCTGCTCGAATCCCCAAACGACCCGACGCGCGTCGCCGCCGCCAACCAGTACCTGGAAGAGGTCAACCGGCGCGCACATGCTTCGGCCACGTACGTGATTGCCGCCAACGGCATCGCGCTGGCCGCCAGCAACCATAACCAGCCCGGCAGCTTCGTCGGCACCGACTACCGCTTCCGCCCCTACTTCCAGATCGCCGCGGGCGGCAGGATGGGCCGCTTCTACGCCATCGGCATCACCAGCGACGAACCGGGCTATTACCTCGCGCAACCGGTGGAATCCAATGGCAAGGTCGTCGGCGTCACCGTGGTCAAGCTCAACCTGGAGTGGTTCCAGCGTGCCGGCAGCGGCGCCGAGCCGCTGATGGTCAGCGACGACCACGGCGTGATCTTCCTGTCATCGGTGCCGGCCTGGCAGTACCGCACGCTGCAACCGCTGCCGCCGGCATTGCAGGCCGAGATGGAAAACACGCGCCAGTACCACGGCCGCGCCGTCACGCCGCTGCCGCTGGAGCCGCTCGACTCGCTCGTCACGCGCTGGCTCGCGCAGACCACGCTGGGCGCCAACGCGCGGCTGGTGCGCGTGCGTGACGACTCGCCCGCCGCCCGCACCACTTTTACCCCCGACGCCACCGCGCGCGCCGACCGCTACCTCGAACTGGGCCGCACCGTGGGCCCGGCCGACTGGACCATGCAGGTGATGGCGCCGCTGGAGCCGGTGCTGGCCAACGCGCGCAACGCCACCGTGGCCGCGGCGCTGGCCTATGCCTGCATCTGCCTGCTGCTGGTCAACTGGCGCCAGCGCCGCCAGCGCGCGCGCGACGTGCAGTACAGCCGCCGGCTGCTGGAAGCGGCCTACGACGAACTGGAGCGCCGCGTGGAAGCGCGTACCGCCGACCTGATGGCGATCAACGAGAAGCTCGAGGAACAGGTTGCCGAGCGCACCCGCGCCGAAAGCGAGCTGCGCGCGGCGCAGGACGAACTGGTGCAAGCCAGCAAGCTGGCCGCGCTGGGACAGATGGCGGCCGGCATCACGCACGAGCTGAACCAGCCGCTGGCGGCGCTGCGCACCTTCTCGGACAACACCCGCGTGCTGCTGGAGCGCGGCCAGCTGGCCGCGGCAGAAGGCAACCTGGCTGCCATCGCCGACCTGACCGAGCGCATGGGCAAGATCACCAGCCAGCTCAAGCTGTTCGCCGGCAAGGCGCGCCCGGTGCGGCGGCCGGTGGTGGTGCGCACGGCGCTCGACCACGTGCTGGCGCTGCTGGCGCCGCGGCTGGGTGCGGTGAAGGTCAACGTGGCCGGCCTCGACGAACAGCCCGGCCTGTCCGTGCGTGCCGACGAACTCAAGCTTGAGCAGGTGCTGCTGAACCTGATCGGCAATGCGCTCGACGCCATCGCCTCGGCGGCGCCCGCGCAAGGCCGCATCGACATCGAGGTGCAGACCAATGCCGGCACCAACGGCGGCACCAACAGCGGCACCATCACCCTCGCCGTGCGCGACAACGGCACCGGCATCGCGCCGGAAGCGCTGCCGCGCCTGTTCGAGCCCTTCTTCACCACCAAGGAAACCGGGCAGGGCCTGGGGCTGGGGCTGGCGATCTCGTCATCGATCGTGCGCGAGTTCGGCGGCCAGCTCAGCGTGGCCAACATGCCCGGCGGCGGCGCGCAATTCACGCTGGTGCTGGCAGGCGCGCCGGCCAGCTCCGGCGCGAACGAGGCGCTGCCGGTTTCCACTCCCCAATGAGCATTGCCATGCAAGACGGTCTGCGTGTCCTGTTTGTCGAAGACGAGCCGCTGGTGCGGCAGGCTACTGCGCAAAGCCTGGAGCTTGCGGGCTTTACCGTGCTGGCGCTGCCTTCGGCAGAAGCCGCCATGCCGCATCTGCATGCGGGCTTTCCCGGCGTCGTGGTGACCGACGTGCGCTTGCCCGGCGCCAGCGGGCTGGACCTGCTGCAGCACTGCCGCAATGCGGCGCCAGGCGTGCCGGTGGTGCTGGTGACGGGGCATGGCGATATCACGATGGCCGTGCAGGCGATGCGTGAAGGCGCCTATGACTTTATCGAGAAGCCGTTCGGAGCCGACCGGCTGACCGACACCGTCCGTCGCGCACTCGAGCGGCGCGCGCTCGAACTGGAGAACCAGGCGTTGCGGCGCGAGCTGGCTGGTCCCGCGGCCGGTACGCGGATCATCGGGCGTTCGCCGGCGATCGAGCAGGTGCGGGCTCTGGTTGCCAACGTGGCCCCGACCGACGTGCCGGTGATGATCAACGGCGAGACCGGCACCGGCAAGGAGCTGGTGGCACGCAGCCTGCATGCGCTGTCCGGCCGCGCCGAGGGGCCTTTTATCGCGCTGAACTGCGGGGCGGTGCCTGAGGCCATCTTCGAGAGCGAGATGTTCGGACATGAAGCTGGTGCCTTCACCGGCGCAGGCAAGCGACGTATCGGCAAGCTGGAGCATGCTTCGGGCGGCACGCTCTTCCTCGACGAGATCGAGAGCATGCCGCTGGCGCTGCAGGTCAAGCTGTTGCGGGTGCTGCAGGAAGGAACGCTGGAGCGGCTGGGGTCGAATGCGTCGGTGAAGATCGATGTGCGGATCGTGGCGGCGGCCAAGGGGGATATGGATGCGCTGGTGGCGCAAGGTTCGTTTCGTGAGGACCTCTATTACCGGCTGAATGTGGTCACGATTGCGCTGCCTCCGCTGCGGGAACGGCGCGAGGATATCGTGGCGTTGTTCGAGCATTTCATGCTGGTGGCGGCGGTACGTTATCAGCGGCCGGCGCCGATTTTGTCGGAGGCGCAGCGGCAGGGGCTGCAGCAGCGGCCTTGGCCTGGGAATGTGCGGGAGTTGCGGAATGCGGCGGACCGGCTGGTGCTGGGGGTGCCTGAGGGCGGGCAAGCGGGTGCGCATGCGGCGACTGCGGACGAGACCGCGCCGCTGCGGGAGAGGATGGAGCGGTATGAGCGGGCGGTGATTGCCGATGCGCTGGCGCGGACGGGGGGTGCTGTCAGTCAGGCTGCTGATTTGCTGCAGGTTGGCAAGGCTACGCTGTATGACAAGATCAAGCGGTATGGGCTTTGATGTTGGCTTGTCATTGGCTGTTCACCTTGTTGCCATGTGGGCGTCACATTGGTTTTCTATGCTTCGTGGGCGGTTGTGGCATTGGCAGGTGCCCTGCCGGCTGTATCAGTCTTCGTGGTAATTGATGGCCCCGCGGTTTATGCGGGGCGTTTTTTTGTGGGCTTATTAGGTGCATGTCGCTGTTGATGACATGCTGTCGGCGGTTGAACCGCCTGGTTCCGCCCTCCTGGGCGGGTCACTTTTTGTCCGAGCGACAAAAAGTAACCAAAAAGCGCGTTTACGGCCCTGCGGGCGGCCACTCTTATCGTAGTATGCGGCGGTTTTCGTACGGGGCTTTGCTTCGTTGCAGGGCAGGACTGCCTGACGCCCTGGTGCGCCACGATGGCTCGAGATAGCAGCGATGTTTGAACGAGCCCAGAGCTGGGCGTGGCCCCTGCTGCGGGCGGCATGGTAGGAACGCCTTCGGCTGCGCTGCGCGCCGGCCCTAAGGGCAAGGCCGCCGCCCCACGTCCTCGCCCGGGCTTCGGGCCCGGCGTCATTCACGACGGCGCTGTGCGAGCGCAGCGACGCACTCCGTGCCCGAGCCCTAAATCACAGGTACTGCCGGCGCGCAGCGCAGCCGAAGGCGTTCCTGTGTTGACGCCGGCAGCAGGCGGCCTACGCCCGGCATGGGGATTGTCCAATAGTGGGTCGACGCAGCCACTATCCCAGACTCACCTGGCGTAGCAGGTCCGAACCACCAGCCACATCGAACGGAAATCACCACCGCCCGACCCACCCACGCCGCCAAATTGATAGCCAGCCGCTCAGGCGACGCGTTTTTTGGTTACTTTTTGTCGCTCGGACAAAAAGTGACCCGCCCAGCAGGGCGGAACCAGGCGGTTCAACGGCCACAGCATGTCATCAACAGCGACAGCGGACGCTTAAACAGCCGCCAGCATCCAACAGCAAGCCACCGCCCCCAATAACGCCAACGACTTCACAACCACCCCACATTCCCCTCACCCAGCAAGACAACACTGGAGAACCCTTCATCCAGAAGCCCCTCCAAAAATGCCAACCTTCGACTACGACCTAGTAGTATCCGGCGCCAGCTTCGCCGGCGCAGCCTGCGCCCTGGCGGCCGCCCGCGCCGGCCTGCGCGTCCTGGTCCTCGAACGCAAACCCGACCCCGGCGAAAAACTCCACACCACCGGCATCGTCGTCAAGGAAGCCATCGAACAAACCTGGCTGGGCCGCGCCCCCGCCGACTGCATACACCGCGTTGAACGCGTGCGACTCTATTCTCCACGCTTGCGCAGCCTCGACCTGGCCGCCCCAGGCTACTACTTCCACACCACCGATACCCCCAACCTGATGCGCTGGCTGGCCAACGAGCTGGTGCGCCACGGCGCCACGCTGCGCCTGGGCCAGTCGTTCGTCCGCGCTACGCCACGCCATGGCGGCTGGCACGTGACCGGCGTCGGCACCACCCGCTACCTGGTCGGTGCCGACGGCGCCAAATCGCGCGTGGCGCAATGCGCAGGTCTCGGCCGCACCCACGATTTCCTGTATGGCATCGAATACGAATTCCCGGGAATATCCCTGCCCGATCCCGTCATGCTCCATTGCTTCATCACCCGCCGCTTCGCGCCCGGCTACATAGGCTGGATCGCACAGAATCCCACCGGCGTCCAGGCCGGCCTGGCGCTGCGCTACTTGCCCCGTCACGGCCGCGCTCCCGACCTCGACGGCCTGCTCGCCCATGTACGCGCCCGCGCCGGACTGCCTGAACTGACGCAGCCCGCCGCCACGCGCGCCGGCCTGATCCCGTGCGGCGGTCCCGCCATGCCACTCGCGCGCGACGGCGTGATCCTGACCGGCGACGCGGCCGGCATCGTCTCGCCGCTGACCGCCGGCGGCATCCACTACGCCTTCGCCCATGGCGAATCCGTTGGCAAAGCCATCGCCGAACACCTGCTGCACAACGGCCCGGCGCCGGAAGCCGTCGCCACCGGCAGCGCGCCACGCTTTCGCGGCAAGCGCGCGCTGCGCTGGATGTTCGACCGCTTCCAGTGCGACTGGCCCTTCGACCTGATGCTGTATTCACCGCCGCTGCGCTGGGCCGCCGAGCAGATCTACTTCCACAAGCGCGGCGGCGACCAGGCCGCGCCGCCGCCGCGCACCGTGCCCAGCCTCTGACGTGGACTAGAATGCCGGGCATGGGACAACCGCGCATCCTGGTGGTGGAAGACGAGCAAGCCATCGCCGATACCATCCTCTACGCCCTGCGCACCGATGGCATGCAGGCCGAGCACTGCACGCTGGGCAGCGCCGCGCTGGCGCGGATGCGCGCCGATGCGGCCGACCTGGTGATCCTGGACGTGGGCCTGCCCGATGTGAACGGCTTCGAGGTCTGCCGCACGCTGCGCACGTTCTGCGATGCGCCGGTGATCTTCCTGACCGCGCGCCACGAGGAGATCGACCGCATCGTCGGTCTGGAAATCGGCGCCGACGACTACGTGGTCAAGCCGTTCTCGCCGCGCGAGCTGGCCGCGCGCGTGCGCGCCATCCTGCGCCGCGCGCGCGGCGTGGCCGCACCCGCTGCCGCCGATTCCGGCTTCACCCACGACGCCGACGGCGCACGGCTGGCCTACCGCGGCCGCTGGCTGGACCTGACCCGCTACGAATACCTGCTGCTGGCACTGCTGGTGGCACACCCGGGCCGCATCTACACCCGCGCCCAGCTGATGGAACTGGTCTGGCAGGACGCGCTCGACACGAGCGACCGCACCGTCGACACCCATGTCAAGACGCTGCGCGCCAAGCTGCGCGACGCCACTCCGCAAGGCGAAGGCGCGGAGCGCATCCGCACGCACCGCGGCATGGGCTATTCGCTCGATCCCGTGCAGGCCTGAGCGCGCATGCGGATCGGCCTGCGCATCTTCTTTGGCTTCTTCTTCATCGTCGGCCTGGCGACGGTGCTGACGCTGCGCGTGTTCGTGCAGGAGGTCAAGCCCGGCGTGCGGCAGGCGATGGAAGACACGCTGATCGACACCGCCCACGTGCTGGCCGCGCTGGCCGCTGACGACATGAAGGCCGGCCACATCGCCGACGGCGACTTCGCGCGGCGCATGGCGGCGCTGCGCCAGGCGCCGGTCAATGCCGACGTATGGGGCCTGCACAAGGACAGCATCGGCTACCGCGTCTATGTCACCGACGCCGGCGGCATCGTCCGCTACGACTCCACCGGCACCGACGTGGGCCGCGACTACTCGCGCTGGAACGATGTCTACCTGACGCTGCGCGGCCAGTACGGCGCGCGCAGCACGCGCAGCGATCCGGAGGACGAGGCCAGCACCGTGATGTACGTGGCCGCTCCCATCCGCGACGGGGACCGCATCGTCGGCGCGCTCACCGTGGCCAAGCCCAATGCCGCGATGGCGCCCTTCATCGCGCGCAGCCAGCACCGCATCCTGCTGTACGGCGGGCTGCTGATCGGGACCGCGTGCGTGATCGGCCTGGCCTGCACGCTGTGGCTGGTGCATGGCCTGCGCCGGTTGCGCGGCTATGCGCGCGCGGTGGCCGCCGGCGAGCGCGCCGAGATGCCGCTGCATGGCACCAGCGAGCTGGCCGAACTGGGCCGCGCGGTGCAGGGCATGCGCGAGCGGCTGGAAGACAAGCAGTATGTCGAGCACTACATCCACACGCTGGCGCACGAGATGAAGAGCCCGCTGGCGGCGATCGGCGGCGCCGCCGAGCTGCTGCAGGAAGACATGCCGGCAACGGACCGCGAGCGCTTCGTCGCCAATATCCGCGCGCAGTCGGGCCGGCTGGAAACCATGATCCGCAAGCTGCTGGCGCTGGCGGAGGTGGAACAACGGCAACGGCTGGAAACCCGCGAGCCGGTGCGATTGGGCGAGCTGCTGGCCCAGCTGTGCGCCGAGCTGGAACCGCGCGCGCGGCAGCGCGGCGTGGTGCTGCGGCTGGAGTCGCCGCCGGGTCCCGACGTGGCGGCGGGCGACCCGTTCCTGCTGCGCCAGGCCGTCGCCAACCTGCTGGAAAACGCCATCGACTTCGCCCCCCGGGACAGCGCCATCGCGGTAGCGCTGGAACGGCGCGGCGCGCAGCTGGCGATCACCGTGGCCGATCATGGCCCCGGCATCCCCGAATACGCCCTGCCGCGCGTGTTCGAGCGCTTCTACTCGCTGCCGCGCCCGCAGGGCGCCGACAAGAGCACTGGCCTGGGCCTGTGCTTTGCGCGCGAGGTAGCGGCGCTGCATCATGGCAGCGTGACGCTGGCCAACCGGCCGGGCGGCGGCGCGCTGGCCGAACTGACGCTGCCCGCGGGCTGACCCGCCTGCCATGGCGCGCAGGATCGGCATAGACTTGGGCTTCTAGCGACGCACGCCAGAAACTCCCTATAATCGAACGACCGTTCATTTAGGGCACGACCAGCGTGCCCGCCAGTGGTTCAGGAGACACCATGCCCGCCGCCAAGCAACTGCCCCAGGCCCTGCAGAACCTGGCCCTGCCCGTGATTGCCTCGCCCATGTTCATCGTCAGCTATCCCGAGTTGGTGCTGGCGCAGTGCAAGGCCGGCATCGTCGGTTCGTTCCCCGCGCTCAATGCGCGCCCGGCGGAGCTGCTCGACGAGTGGCTGACGCAGATCGAGCAGGAGCTGGCCGCCTTCAGGGCCGCCAACCCCGGCGCGCCGGTGGGACCGGTCGCGGTCAACCAGATCGTGCACGGGTCCAACGCGCGGCTCGAGCATGACATCAAGGTCTGCGTCGAGCACAAGGTGCCGATCTTCATCACCTCGCTGCGCGCGCCCCCCAAGGAGCTGATCGACGCGGTGCATAGCTACGGCGGCATCGTGCTGCACGACGTCATCAGCCTGCGCCATGCCGAAAAGGCGATCGAATCCGGTGTCGACGGCCTGATCCTGGTCGCGGCCGGCGCCGGCGGCCATGCCGGCATGCTGTCGCCGTTCGCGCTGGTGGGCGAGGTGCGCAAGATCTTCGATGGCCCGATCGCGCTGTCGGGCTCGATCGCCACCGGCGAGGCAGTACTCGCGGCGCAGGCCATGGGCGCCGACTTCGCCTACGTGGGCACGCGCTTCATCGCCTCGCAGGAGGCGCACGCGGCCGAGACGTACAAGCGGTCGATCACCAGCTCGGCCGCCGCCGATATCGTCTACACCAACCTGTTCACCGGCGTGCACGGCAACTACATCCGCGAGAGCATCAGCAACGCGGGCCTGGACCCTGACAACCTGCCGGTGGCCGACAAGACCAAGATGGACTTCTCCAGCGGCAGCTCCAAGGCCAAGGCATGGAAGGACATCTGGGGCGCCGGCCAGGGCGTGGGCCAGATCCACGACATCCCCAGCGCCGGCGAAATCGTCGCGCGCATGAAAGCGGAGTACGATGCGGCCAAGGCGCGACTCGGGATTTCGCGCTGACCGATCCATCACCGGGGCCGCTTAGCGGCCCTTTGTTCGACCATTGCCCCCTTCCGCCCCTGACCTTTCGCCCGATCCTGAAGCCGTGCTGAGCCACCGCCAGCGCGTGCTGCGCGCCGTCTGGGTGGCGCTGGGCGGGCTCTTCCTGCTGCTGGGCGTGATCGGGATCTTCCTGCCGGTGCTGCCGACCACGCCGTTCGTGCTGCTGGCCGCGGCGTGCTTCGCGCGCGGTTCGCAGCGCTTCCACGGCTGGCTGATGGGGCATCCGCGCTTCGGGCCGCTGGTCAACGACTGGCAGCGGTATCGGAGCATTCCGTTCAAGGCGAAGTGCCTGGCGCTGTCGATGATGTGGGTGTCGATGGGGACCACCGCATGGCTGCTGCGCGGGCGGCCGGTGGCGTCGGCGGCGTTGCTGGCTTGTGCGGTGGGGGTGAGTGTGTGGATGATCCGGTTGCCGACGCGGCCGGAGGAGGGGGGGGAGTCTTGAGGCTTTCCGGCCCGTCGACGCCCTTCACTTCGTTGAGGCTCCGGCCCTCACCCCCACCCCTCACCCGGCTAGCCCTTCACTCATACCGCCGCGCATCCTCAATCACCTTCCCGTCCTGCGGCAACGACCCCGCCGCCACGAACGCCACCTCCCCGCGCAGGCGCATCACCTCGCGCAGCGACTCGGCCACCGCGCGCTGCAGTTCCGCATCCTCGCGCGCTGCCTCGCAGCGCAACGTCATCACGTCCGCGCCGGGATCGCCGGTCACCACCAGCCGCGCGGCGCGGATTTCCGGATGGCGGCGCAATACGTCGGCCACCTGCCCCGGATGCACGAACATGCCCTTGACCTTGGTCGCCTGGTCCGCGCGTCCCAGCCAGCCCTTGAGCCGGATATTGGTGCGCCCGCACGGGCTCGGCCGCTGCGAGGACTCCGCCACCACCGCCGACAGGTCGCCGGTGCCGAAGCGGATCAGCGGATAGTCGCCGTTGCCCAGCACCGTCACCACCACCTCGCCGGTCTCGCCTTCAGGCATGGGCCGCGTGCCGCCCGGCTCGACGATCTCGACCAGCACGCCCTCGTCCACCACCCAGCCGTCGCCGCCCTCGGTCTCGTAGGCGATCAGCCCGAGATCCGCGCTGCCGTACATCTGCTGAACGCGCACCCCGCGTTGCTGGAACCACGCGCGCAATGACGGCGGCAGCGCCTCGCCGGAGACCAACGCCTTCGTCAGGCTGGTGCAGGGAAGTCCCATCTCGTCGCCCCGTTCCAGCAGCAGCTTCAGGAACGATGGCGTGCCAGCGTAGGCCGCAGGCTGCAGGCTGGCCAGCGCCTGCACCTGCGACTCGGTCTGGCCGACGCCCGCCGGGAACACGCAGCAGCCCAGCTTGTGCGCGCCGGTCTCCATCATCATGCCGGCCGGCGTGAAGTGGTAGGAAAAGGTGTTGTAGACCAGGTCGCCGGCACGGAAGCCCGCGGCGTGCATGGCGCGCGCCGTGCGCCACCAGTCGGCGTCGTGGCCGTCGGGCTCGTGGATCGGGCCCGGTGACTGGAACACATGGCGCAGCCTGCCCAGCGGCGCCGCATTGAGGCCGCCCAGCGGCGGCAGCGCGCGCTGGCGTGCGGTCAGGTCGGACTTGCGCGTCACCGGCAACGCCGCCAGCGCCTCGCGCGAGGTCAGCGAGCGCGGGTCCACGTCGCGCAGCAGTTCGGCGAAATACGGCGCATTGTCGCGCGCGTGGGCCACCTGTCGTGCCAGGGCGGCAAGAAGCGCCTGCTCGCGGACTGCCGGCGCGCGGGTTTCGAGCGAATCGAAGTATTCGGGCATGGTGCTGTTGCGTCAGGGAAGGATGCGGATTGCCGCCGCGCCGGTGACAGCCCGCCACGGCGCGTCGGCAAAGCCAGGGATAAACCGCGCGGCGCTATGCCAGCCAGCGCTTGCGCCGGCGATAGCTCTTCACGTCGCGGAAGGACTTGCGCGCGCCACCATCCGCGTCGTTGGCGGCCACGCCCAGGTAGAACTCCTTCACGTCCTCGTTGGTGCGCAGCGACTCGGCGTCGCCGTCCATCACCACGCGGCCGTTTTCCAGGATGTAGCCGTAGTCGGCATAGCGCAGCGCCACCATGGTGTTCTGCTCGGCCAGCAGGAAGCTGACCTTCTCGCGCGAATTCAGGTCTCGCACGATCTCGAAGATCTCCTCGACGATCTGCGGCGCCAGGCCCATCGAAGGCTCGTCGAGCAGGATCATCGCGGGCTTGGCCATCATGGCCCGGCCGATCGCGCACATCTGCTGCTCGCCGCCCGAGGTATAGCCCGCCTGCGACTTGCGGCGCGTCTTCAGGCGCGGGAAGTAGTTGTAGATCTTCTCCAGCTCGTCGCGCGTCTGCGAGCGCGACAGGCCGCGCGTATACGCGCCGGTGAGCAGGTTTTCCTCGATGGTCAGGTGCGCGAAGCAGTGGCGCCCTTCCATCACCTGGATCACGCCGCGGCGCACCAGGTCGTTGGGGGTGAGCTGGTCGACGCGGTCGCCGCGATACTCGATGGTGCCCTTGGTGACGTCGCCGCGCTCGGCGTGCAGCAGGTTGGAGATCGCCTTCAGCGTGGTGGTCTTGCCCGCGCCGTTGGCGCCGAGCAGCGCCACGATCTTGCCTTCCGGCACTTCGAGCGAAACGCCCTTGAGCACCAGGATCACGTGATCGTAGATGACTTCGATGTTGTTGATGGACAGGAGGCTCATGGTGCGGCTCGGGTTGGTGTTGCGGTAGCTCCGGATTTCACATCCGTGTCGGCTTACCCCCCTCTCCATTTGGGAGAGGGGAGCAAACCTTCAGGATTCAAAGGGCATCAAGACTTCGAGCACCCCGGCGTAATCCCCTTCTCCTTCGCGTACTGCGCCGCCGTGGCCTTGAACAGCGGGTGGATCAGTCCCTTGTTGCCCTCGATCCAGTCCGACACCACCACCCACTTGCTGCCGTCCCATTGCTGGATCTTTACCTTGCCCGAACCCTCGTGGTTTTCGCAGCTGGTCTTGATCTCGGGCAGCAGGCCGGTGGCACCCAGTTGCTGCAGGCGCGCGTTGGTCAGGTTCAGGTTCTCGAACGCCCAGCGCATCTGCTCGCCGGTCATGGGCTTGCCCTTGCCGAACTTGGCCTGCGCCACGCGCACCGCTTCCACCGTTACCACCGCCGCGGAAACGCCGCGGTTGTACAGCACCGAACCGATCTTGCTCTTGTCCTGCATGTTCCCCTTGCCGGCGCCGTACACGACCTTCTCGATGTCGGAAATCAGCGGCACGCTCTTGCCCGCGACGTTCCAGGTCGCGCTCATGTAGCCCTTGGAGGCATCGCCCGCCGGCACCGTGTCTTCCTCGGAGCCCGCCCACCATGAGCCGATCATCTTCTCGCGCGAGAAGCCCACCTTCTGCGCGGCCTTCAGCGCGGTCTGGTTCATCACGCCCCAGCCCCAGAAGATCACGTAGTCGGGATTCTCCTGGCGGATCTTCAGCCACTGCGCGCCCTGCTCGTTGCCCGGGTGCGCCACCGGGATCTCGACGAGGTTGAACTTGTTGAGCCTGGCCTCGGCCTGCAGCGCCACGATCGGCTCCTTGCCATAGGCCGAGTCGTGGTACAGGTAGACGATCTTCTTGCCGGCCAGCGAGCCGCCGCTCTTGCTCGCCAGGTACTTGACGATGGCCGAGACCTGCATCTGGTACGTGGTCACCAGCGGGAACGCATACGGGAACACCGAGCCATCCACGGCGTCGGTGCGGCCATAGCCCATCATCACCAGCGGCACCTTGTCGGCGGCGGTCTTGTCGACCAGCGCGTAGGAAATGCCGGTGGACATGGCGTGGTACGCGGTGCCCTTGGTGGTCGCGTTCTTGGCCTTCAGGCGTTCATAGCACTCCACGCCCTTGGCGTTGTTGTACTCGGTCTCGCACTCTTCCCAGCTCAGCTTGACGCCGTTGACGCCGCCGTCCTTCAGGTTGACGTAGTTGAGGTAGTCGATGAAGCCGCCATACCACGACTGCCCGTTGGCGCCATATGGCCCCACGCGATAGCTCGGCAGCGCGACGAACTGCTCGTTGCTTTGCGCCAGTGCCGGCACCGCCGGCGCCAGCAGTGCAGCCGCGGCGCTGACCACCAGGGCGGCGCGTTGCACGTTACGGATCAGGTTGGTCATGACAGTCTCCTTCGCCCTCGGTGGGGCGTTTCGTTATGCGTAGGCTTCAGTACTTCACTCAGGACCTGCGTTCAGACAATAAGACCCCGCTCCGTCAGTGCGGGAACGGCCACAGCCTCAGCTTCTCCTTGGCGATCTGCCACAGCCGGGCCAGCCCGTGCGGCTCCACGATCAGGAAGAAGATGATCAGCCCGCCGAATACCATCAGCTGGATGTGCGACACGGTGGCGTTGGTAAAGGGAAGGTGCAGCAGCGACGCCAGCGGCGGCAGCACGTTGTCCAGGAAGATCGGCAGCAGCAGGATGAACGCCGCGCCCAGGAACGAGCCCAGGATGCTGCCCACGCCGCCGATGATGATCATGAACAGCACGCGGAACGACAGGTCCAGCGAGAAGCCGTCCGGCTCGACCGAGCCCAGGTAGCAGAACGCATACAGCGCGCCGGCCACGCCGCAGTAGAACGAGCTGACCGCGAACGCCATCAGCTTGGTGCGCATCAGCGGGATGCCGATCACCTCCGCCGCCACGTCCATGTCGCGCACCGACATCCAGGCGCGGCCCGTCGCCGAGCGCACCAGGTTCTTGGCCACCAGCGCCAGCACGGTGACGATGGCCAGCACGAACAGGTACTTCTTCACCGGCGTATCGATGGCGATGCCGAATAGGTCCAGCCGCTGCGCCGTAATCACGCCCGACGAGCTGTTGTTGGAGAACCAGGGGAACTTGGTCAGCGCCCACACCACGAAGAACTGCGCCGCCAGCGTCGCCACCGCCAGGTAGAACCCCTTGATGCGCAGCGACGGCAGGCCGAACGCCACGCCCACCAGCGCCGCCGACAGCCCGGCCAGCAGGAACGACAGCAGCACCGGAATGCCTTCGATGCGCAACTGGAAGTTGTAGGCCGCGTAGGCCCCCACCGCCATGAAGGCCGCGGTGCCGAGCGACAGCTGCCCGGCATAGCCGGTCAGGATATTGAGCCCCAGCGCCGCCAGCGAAAAGATCAGGAACGGGATCAGGATGGCCGAGAACCAGTATTCCGATCCAACGAACGGGATCGCCACGAAGGCCACGGCCATCAGCACGGCAAAGCCGATGCGGTCCTGGCGGATCGGGAAGATCTGGCTGTCGGCAACGTAGCTGGTCTTGAACTGGCCGGCTTCACGATAAAACATGGCAAGTCTCCTGTGCGAAGTCGGTCAGACGCGGTCGATATGCTTCTCGCCGAACAGCCCTTCGGGCCGCACCAGCAGGAACAACAAGGCAAAGACATACGGGAACCACCCTTCGATGCCGCCGAAATTGCCGCCGAACACCGACTGGAACACCGGCGGGATGTAGATCTCGGCCAGCTTCTCCGACGCGCCGATGATCAGCCCGCCGACGATGGCACCGGGCACCGAGGTGAAGCCACCCAGGATCAGCACCGGCAGCGCCTTCAGCGCGGTCAGCGTCAGCGCGAACTGCACGCCATTGCGCGAGCCCCACAGCATGCCCGCCACCAGCGCGACGAAGCCGGCCACGCCCCACACGATCGCCCAGATGTTCTGCAGCGGGATGCCCAGCGACAGCGCGGCCTGGTGGTCGTCCGCCACCGCGCGCAGCGCGCGGCCGACCTTGGTGTACTGGAAGAACAGCGCCAGCGATCCCACCAGCAGGCCGGCAATGGCGGCTGCCGCGAGGTCGAACTTGGAGATGACGATGTTGAAAGTGGTCAGGATCGATTCGATCGGCTCGTCGACGATGCCCAGGTTGATCGGGCGCACTTCATTGCCGAACAGGAGCGGCCCCAGCCCTTCCAGGAAGAACGACAGCCCGATGGTCGCCATGAACAGCGTGATCGGCGGCTGGTTGACCAGCTTGCGCAGCACGAAGCGCTCGGTGCTCATGCCGACCAGGATCATCACGACAAAGGCGCCGATTACCGCCGCCCACATCGGCATGCCCTTGTCCATCAGCCCCACCACCGCCAGCGCGGCAAAGTAGACCATCGCGCCCTGCGCGAAGTTGAACACGCCCGAGGCCTTGTAGATCAGCACGAAGCCGAGCGCCACCAGCGAGTACATCAGGCCGGACAGCAGGCCGCCAAGCAGGATTTCAAAGAAGAACGTCATGGTGGAAAACCCCTCAGTGCGATGTGCCCAGGTACGCCTTGATCACGTCCGGATTGCCCTTGACCTCCTCGGGCGTGCCGTCGCCGATCTTCTTGCCGTAGTCGAGCACCACCACGCGGTCGGAGATATCCATTACCACGCCCATGTCGTGCTCGATCAGCACGATGGTGGTGCCGAACTGCCGGTTCACATCGAGGATGAAGCGGCACATGTCCTGCTTCTCTTCCACGTTCATGCCGGCCATCGGTTCGTCGAGCAGCAGCATCGACGGCTCGGCGGCCAGCGCGCGCGCCAGCTCCACGCGCTTCTGCAGGCCATACGGCAGGCGTCCCACCGGGGTCTTGCGGATCGACTGGATCTCCAGGAAGTCGATCACCTCCTCCACCTTCTGGCGGTGGCGCATCTCTTCATTGCGTGCCGGCCCCCACCACAGCGCATGCGCGAACAGCCCGGTGCGGAACTGCGTGTTGCGCCCGGTCATGATGTTGTCCAGCACCGTCATGCCCTTGAACAGCGCGATGTTCTGGAACGTGCGCGCGATGCCCTGCCGCGCGGCGGCGGTCGGGTGCATCTGCTTGCGCTCCTCGCCGCGGAACACGATGCGCCCCTGCTGCGGGTGGTACACACCGTTGATCACGTTCAGCATCGAACTCTTGCCGGCGCCGTTGGGCCCGATGATGGCGCGGATCTCGTGCTCGCAGACGTCGAACGAGATATCGGTCAACGCCTTCACGCCGCCGAACGACAGCGAGATATGCTGCAGGTCCAGGATCACCTCGCCGCCGGTGCGGGCGTGCTCGCCGGTGCGCTGCGCGTGCTGCGTGCCGGGTTGCGCGCCGCTGTCGTCCGCCAGTCCCGCCGGGGACAGCGGGCCCGCGGGCGCCATCGCGCCGCTGCCGCCGGCCGCACTTGCGTCGGTACGTGCGGTGCCGGTCCATTCCGGCTTGCCGCCTTGCCAGGCCACTTGCGTCATGTTGATGCCTCCGCCCTATGCTCTTATGCCGCGCGCGCCGCCGTGGGCAGCCGCTTCGCATCGACCAGCTTCAGCGTGGCCGACACGCTGCCCTCGCGCCCGTCTTCGAACTTGACGCGCGTCTCGATGAACTGCTCGGACTTGCCCGCATAGAGCGCATCCACCAGCACGCCGTATTTCTCGGCGATGTAGCCGCGGCGCACCTTGCGCGTGCGCGTCAGCTCGTCGTCGTCGGGGTCCAGTTCCTTGTGCAGGATCAGGAAGCGCGCGACCTGCGAGCCGGCCAGCATGGGATCGTTGGCAAGGTCGGCATTCACCTGGTTCACGCATTCGCCGATCATCTCGATCACGTCCGGCTGCGCGGCCAGGTCGACATAGCCCGCATACGGCAGGTGGCGGCGCTCGGCCCAGTTGCCCACTGCCTCGAAATCGATGTTGATGAAGGCGCAGACCTGGTCGCGGCCATTGCCGAAGGCCACGGCTTCCTTGATGTACGGGAAGAACTTGAGCTTGTTCTCGATGTACTTGGGCGCGAACATCGCGCCGTCGGCCAGCTTGCCCACGTCCTTGGCGCGGTCGATGATCTTCAGGTGGCCGTCGGCGTCGATCACGCCGGCATCGCCGGTCATGAAGTAGCCCTCGTCGTTGATGGCCTCGCGCGTGGCGTCGTCGCGCTTGTAGTAGGACTTGAGCAGGCCCACGCCGCGCACCAGCACCTCGCCGTTATCGGCGATGCGGATCTCCATGCCCGGCGCGGCCGGTCCCACGGAATCGAACTTGACCTGCCCGTCGGGCTGCAGGCAGACGTAGGCGCAGGTTTCGGTCTGGCCGTAGAACTGCTTCAGGTTCACGCCGATGGAGCGGTAGAAGCGGAACAGGTCCGGCCCGATGGCCTCGCCGGCGGTATAGCCCACACGGATGCGGCTCATGCCGAGCACGTTGCGCAGCGGACCGTAGACCAGCGCTTCGCCCAGCGCATAGCGCGCGCGCTCCATGACGGACACCGGGCGCCCGTCGAGGATATCGGCGCCGCAGCGGCGCGCCACGTCCATGGCCCAGTGGAACAGCTTGCGCTTGATCCAGCCCGCATCTTCCATGCGGATCATCACCTGCGTCAGCAGGCCTTCATAGATGCGCGGCGGTGCGAAGTAATAGGTCGGGCCGATCTCGCGCAGGTCGGTCATCACGGTCTCGCGCGATTCCGGGCAATTTACCGTGAAGCCCGCCACCATCGCCTGCGCGTAGGAGAACAGGTTGTCGCCCACCCACGCCATCGGCAGGTACGACAGCACGTCGTCCTTCGCGGTTAGGCCGTCGAACGCGCAGCCGTTGCGCGCCGAGCCGATCAGGCCCGCGTGCGAGTGGCACACGCCCTTGGGCTTGCCGGTGGTGCCGGAGGTGTAGAGGATGATCGCGGTGTCGTCAGGCTGGCCCGCGGCAATCGCTTCGTCATAGAAGCCCGGATGCGCCTGGTCGTATTCGCGGCCCAGCTCCTGCAGCCGCTCGTACGACATCAGCGAGGGATGCTCGTAGTCGCGCAGGCCGCGCGGGTCTTCGTAAATGACATGGCGCACGGTGCGGCCGGACTCGGCCAGCTGCGCCTCGACCTCCAGCAGCTTGTCGACCTGCTCCTGGTCCTCGACGATGGCGAAATCGATCTCCGCATCGTTGAGCACGTACACCATCTCATTGGCGATGGCGTCCTGGTACAGCGGCACCGGCACGCCGCCCAGCGCCTGCGCCGCGGTCATCGCCCAGTACAGGCGGGGGCGGTTGTCGCCCACCACCGCCAGGTTCATGCCGCGCCTGAATCCGAGCGCGGCCAGACCACATGCCAGCGCCCTCACCTGCTGTGCCGCCTGGGCCCAGCTGTATGTCTGCCAGATGCCGAGATCCTTCTCGCGATAGGCCGGATGCTCCGGCCGCTGCTGGGCGTGTGCCAGCAGCCATCGCGGGAAGGTCGTCGCCGACGATTCCTGCATCGCTGTCTCCTGTCCCTCCGGCGTGGGGGTCCACGCCCGGTGTCAAGCGCCGGTCCGGTCGTTATACTTGGCTTGCTTTGCCCGGCGGCATCTGCCGCATCGCATCAAGCCCGTCTGTGCCTGGTCTGGAGGGGCCGGGGGAAGCGCCTTCTGCCTTCCCGGCGTGCCCTCTCTGGCACCCGCGGTTCCGTTGTGATCGTACGATAGCCCATGCCAACCACCCGGGTTGTCACGCCGGTGACAATTCCGGGTTAATCCCTACCGGAGCTTCTGCAGGCCATGCTGAACGATTTTGTCGACCGCTGCGTGTGGGCAGCAGACCTGAGCCCCGAGCAGCGCGAACGCGTGCGCCGCGCGATGTGCGTGCATGAATACAGCCAGGGCGATTACGTCTGCCACAAGGGCGACAGGGCCGAGCACTGGATGGGCGTGCTGGAGGGCATCGTCAAGATCACCACGGTCTCGCCCTCGGGCAAGTCGGTGACCTTTACCGGCGTGCCCACCGGCGGCTGGTTCGGCGAAGGCGCGGTGCTCAAGTCGGAGATCCGCAAGTACGACGTGATGGCGCTGCGCCGCTCGACCATCGCCTTCCTGCCGCTCGAGACTTTTCAGTGGCTGCTGGACACCAGCCTGCCGTTCACGCGTTTCCTGTTGACGCAGCTCAACGAGCGCCTGGGCCAGTTCATCGCCGCGGTGGAATACGAACGCTCGCTCGATATCGATTCACGCGTGGCGCGCGCGGTGTCGTCGCTGTTCAACGAGCACCTGTACCCTGGCATCGGCAAGACGCTGGAAATCTCGCAGGAAGAGATCGGCCTGCTCGCCGGCATCTCGCGCCAGCGCGCCAACCAGGCGCTCAAGGTGCTGGAGCAACAGAAGCTGGTGCGGGTGGACTACGGCGTGATCGAAGTGCTGGACCTGGACGGGTTGCGGCAGTACGGGGAGTAGCAGTGGCCACGGTCATCGACGCGGCCACGCTGCAGGCCTATCGCGAAACGCACTATCGCGTGCTGGGCGGCACGCCGATGACCTTGCGGGTAGACCAGGCCAGTGCGCCGCTGGCAACGCTGCACCAGGCGCTTGGCGTAGCGTGCAGCGGCTTCATTACGGCGGCCAACCCCTTCAGCCAGCGTTGCGACGACAACGCCAACGCGGCGCGCCAGCAGGCGCTGGCGCAGGACTTGGCGCAAATGGGATTGCGTGCGATCGAGGCCGCCGGCGAGCATCCCGCCAACGGCTGGCCGGCCGAGCCCAGCTTCCTGGTGCCGGGCCTGTCGCTTGAGGGGGCGCGCTCGCTGGGCGGGAAATACGGGCAGAACGCGGTGGTGTGGAGCGGCGCCGACGCGGTGCCGCGGCTGGTGCTGCTGCGCTGAGCGGCGGCACCTCACCCCCGCGGGCGCTCAGTGGCGATGGCCGTGGTGGCCATGACCGTGGCCGTGGCCGTGGCCGTGGCCGTGCCCATGGCGGTGGCCATGACCGTGGCGATGATGGCGGTGCCCATGCCACTCATGTCGCCCATACCAGCGGCGCCCGTCCCAGTAGCGGTCGCCATGCCAGCCGTGATAGCGCGGCGCATAGACCACCGGCGGCGGCGGCGCCACGTAGACCGGCGCAGGAGCAACATAGACCGGCGCGCCGATCTGCACGCCGACATCGACATGGGCCATGGCGGAACGGGCGGCAAGCAGCGACATCGCGCCCGCCAGCAGGGCGGCAACAAGAACCGGAGGCAGCATTGGATGTTTTGTCGTAATTGGAATGGGTGCACTGTACCCGGCATTCCTGTTACTGGATGCGGCGGAGTGTTTCCATTTATAACGAGGTGTAAGCGGGATTTGGCCAAGAGGTGGCCGATCCGGGCATGACAAGGGGCCGCACGCGGCGGCCCCACGGTGGTACGGCCAGCGTCACGCCAATACGGCGCAACGCGTCAGGTGCAGTAAATGCCGCCTGAATTACTTGCTGTAGACGTAGACACCGCGGCCGGTCTTGCGGCCCAGGTAGCCGGCGGCCACCATCTCGCGCATCAGCATCGCCGGACGGTACTTCGGATCGGCGAATTCGGTGTACAGCACTTCCATCACGGCCAGCATGGTGTCCAGGCCGATCATGTCGGCCAGCGCCAGCGGGCCGATCGGGTGGTTGCAGCCCAGCTTCATGCCTTCGTCGATCTCTTCGGGCGAGGCCAGGCCTTCGCCCAGCACGCAGAAGGCTTCATTGATCATCGGGCACAGGATGCGGTTGACGACGAAGCCCGGGCTGTTCTTGACCGTGATCGGGTACTTGCCCAGTTCCTTCGCCAGCGCTTCCACGGCGGCGTGGGTGGCGTCGCTGGTCTGCAGGCCGCGGATCAGTTCGACCAGCGCCATCACCGGCACCGGGTTGAAGAAGTGCATGCCGATAAAGCGGTCGGCGCGCGAGGTCACCGCGGCCAGCTTGGTGATCGAGATCGACGAGGTGTTGGACGCGATGATCACGTTCTCGCCGACGATGCCGTCGATCTGCCTGAGGATCTTGACCTTCAGGTCGTAGTTCTCGGTGGCGGCCTCGATCACGATGTCGGTGGCCTTGAGGTCGTCATATGACGTGCTGCCCTGGATGCGCGCCAGCGCGTCGGCCTTTTGCGCCTCGGTCAGCTTTTCCTTCTTGATCAGCCGGTCCAGGCTGCCCGCCACGGTGGCCACGCCCTTCTGCACGGCGGCGTCGCTGATGTCGACCATCACCACCTTCAGGCCGACCACTGCGCAGGCCTGGGCGATGCCATTGCCCATGGTGCCGGCACCGACGATACCTACTGTCCTGATTGCCATCTTCTCTTCCTCTGTTTGCTGGTTGCTTATCGATGTTTGCGTCAGTCGGCCTGCCTGGCCAGCGCGGCGATGATGCGCTCGGCATGCGCCTTGAGCACTTCCGGCTCCTGCATGTCGCGCGCATGGCCGCGCAGCGCCTGGTCGTTGTAGCGCGGCACGATATGGAAATGGATATGCGGCACGGTCTGGCCCGCCGCTGCGCCGTTGAACTGGCCGATCGAGATGCCGTCGGGGCTGAAGGCCGCGCGCACCGCGCGCGCCACGCGCTGCGTGGCCACGATGGCCGCCTGCGCGGCCTGCTCGGACAGGTCGAAGAGATTGACCGCCGCCTCCTTGGGCACCACCAGCGTATGGCCGTCGGCCTGCGGCATGATGTCCATGAAAGCGATGGTGTTGTCGTCCTCGTACACCTTGATGCATGGCATCTCGCCGCGCAGGATCTTGGCAAAGATATTGTTCGGGTTGTACTGGCTGTCCATGGTCTCGTATTGCGGTTGTCTCGGGATGGTTGCCGCCGGCGCCATGTTGCGGTTAGCTGCGGCGCAGCATTCGAGTGTAACGCAGGGCGGCCCTGCACTGCGGCCGCCCTGCGCGATTACCGGTCACTGAGCCGGGTACTACGTGAATCCGGGTCTACATATTGCGCCGGTATTGCCCGCCGACCTCAAACAGCGCGTGCGTGATCTGCCCCAGCGAGCAGACCCGCACCGCGTCCATCAGCACCGCAAACACGTTCTGGTTGTCGATCACCGCCTGGCGCAGCCGCTGCAGCATCGCCGGCGCCTCGCCGGCATGGCTCTGCTGGAACGCGTGCAGGCGGTCCAGCTGGCTCTGCTTCTCGGCCTCGCTGGAGCGCGCCAGCTCCAGCTTCTGCGGGACCGGGTCGCCATCCGGATTGCGGAAGGTATTCACGCCGATGAGCGGCAGCGTGCCGTCGTGCTTAAGCTGCTCGTAGTAGAGCGATTCTTCCTGGATCTTGCCGCGCTGGTAGCCGGTCTCCATCGCGCCCAGCACGCCGCCGCGCTCGGCGATGCGCTCGAATTCCTGCAGCACCGCTTCTTCCACCAGGTCGGTCAGTTCCTCGATCAGGAAGCTGCCCTGGTTGGGGTTCTCGCACTTGGCCACGCCCCACTCGCGATTGATGATCAGCTGGATCGCCAGCGCGCGGCGCACCGATTCGCCGGTCGGCGTGGTGATGGCCTCGTCGTAGGCGTTGGTGTGCAGCGAATTGCAGTTGTCGTAGATCGCGATCAGCGCCTGCAGCGTGGTGCGGATATCGTTGAAATCGATCTCCTGCGCGTGCAGCGAGCGGCCCGAGGTCTGGATGTGGTACTTGAGCTTCTGGCTGCGTTCGTTGGCGCCGTACTTGTCGCGCATGGTCACCGCCCAGATGCGGCGCGCGACGCGCCCCAGCACGCTGTATTCCGGGTCCATGCCGTTGGAGAAGAAGAACGACAGGTTGGGCGCGAAGTCGTCGATGTGCATGCCGCGCGCCAGGTAGGCTTCCACGTAGGTGAAGCCGTTGGCGAGCGTGAAGGCGAGCTGCGAGATCGGGTTCGCGCCGGCCTCGGCGATGTGGTAGCCGGAGATCGACACCGAGTAGAAGTTGCGCACCTGGTGGTGCACGAAGTACTCCTGGATATCGCCCATCACCTTGAGCGAGAACTCGGTGGAGAAGATGCAGGTGTTCTGGCCCTGGTCTTCCTTGAGGATGTCGGCCTGCACCGTGCCGCGCACGTTCTGCAGCACCCAGGCGCGGATCTTGGCCTCTTCGTCGGCGGTCGGCTCGCGCTGGTTGTCGGCGCGGAACTTGTCGAGCTGCTGGTCGATGGCGGTGTTCATGAACATCGCCAGGATGGTCGGCGCGGGGCCGTTGATGGTCATCGACACCGACGTCGACGGACTGGTCAGGTCGAAGCCGTCGTACAGCACCTTCAGGTCGTCGAGCGTGGCGATCGACACGCCCGAGTTGCCGACCTTGCCGTAGATGTCCGGGCGCACGTGCGGGTCTTCGCCGTACAGCGTGACCGAGTCGAACGCGGTCGACAGGCGCTTGGCCTCCATGCCCTCGGACACCAGCTTGAAGCGACGGTTGGTGCGGAAGGCATCGCCCTCGCCGGCGAACATGCGCGTCGGGTCTTCGTTCTCGCGCTTGAAGGCGAACACGCCGGCGGTGTAAGGGAAGCTGCCGGGCACGTTCTCGCGCATCAGCCACTTCAGCACCTCGCCTTCGTCCTCGAAGCGCGGCAGCACCACCTTACGCACCTTGGTGCCTGACAGCGTCGTCGTGACCAGGCCGGTGCGGATTTCCCTGTCGCGGATCTTCACCACGTATTCGTCGCCGCTGTAGGCCTCGCGCATCTGCGGCCACATCGCCAGCAGCTTGCGCTCGACCTGGCCTAGCGCGCTGTCGCGTTGGGCGGCGAGTGCATCGAGTGCAGCGCCATCGCCCTGCGCGGCCTGCAGCATGCGGCTGGATTCGCGCAACTGCTGGCGCTCGCGCGCGATGCGGCTTTGCTCTGCCACGCGGCGGTGGTAGGCGCGCAAGGTATCTGCCAGCTCGGCGAGATAGCGGCTGCGTGCCGGCGGCACGATCACGTTCTGGCCAGTGGAGATGCGCCCCCACAGCTCGGGCAGGGAACCGGGCCGCAACTTCAGGCCGCGCTCGGCCAGTGCCGCGCGCAATCCCTGGTACAGCATGGTCACGCCATCGTCATTGAAGCGCGATGCCTGCGTGCCGTAGACCGGCATGTCCTCGGCCTTGCCATGCCATTGCTCGCGGTTGCGCTGCACCTGCTTGGCCACGTCGCGCCACGCATCCTGCGCGCCCTTGCGGTCGAACTTGTTGATGGCGACGAAGTCGGCAAAGTCCAGCATGTCGATCTTCTCGAGCTGGCTGGCAGCGCCGAACTCGGGCGTCATCACGTACAGCGACAGGTCCACGTGCGGCACGATCGCGGCGTCGCCCTGCCCGATGCCCGAGGTCTCAACGATCACCAGGTCGAAGCCCGCCACCTTGCATGCGGCGATGACGTCCGGCAATGCCTGCGAGATCTCCGAGCCCGCCTCGCGCGTGGCCAGCGAGCGCATGAAGATGTTCGGATGGTTGATCGCATTCATGCGGATCCGGTCGCCCAGCAGCGCGCCGCCGGACTTGCGGCGCGACGGGTCGATCGAGATCACGGCGATCGACAACGCATCCTGCTGGTCGAGGCGAAAGCGGCGGATCAGTTCGTCGGTCAGCGACGACTTGCCGGCGCCGCCAGTGCCGGTGATACCGAGGACGGGAATCGAAGCCTGCTTCGCCTGCGCGTGCATCGCCTGCACCAGCGCGGCATCGGCCTTGCCGTTTTCCAGCGCGGTAATCAGCTGCGCCAGCGCGCGGCGGTCGCCGCCTGCAACCGGATCGAGCGAAGTGGGCGCGTAGCGCGACAGGTCGATGTCGCAGCGCTGCACCATGTCGGCAATCATGCCGGCCAGGCCCATGCGTTGCCCGTCTTCCGGGCTGTAGATGCGCGCCACGCCGTAGGCCTGCAGTTCGCGGATCTCGTCCGGCACGATCACGCCGCCACCGCCGCCGAAAACCTGCACATGCGCGCCGCCCTTTTCGCGCAGCAGGTCGACCATGTACTGGAAGTACTCGACGTGGCCGCCCTGGTAGCTGGAAATGGCAATGCCCTGCGCGTCTTCCTGCAAGGCCGCCGTGACCACCTCCTCGACCGAGCGGTTGTGGCCCAGGTGGATCACCTCGCAGCCGTGCGACTGCAGGATGCGGCGCATGATGTTGATCGAGGCGTCATGGCCGTCGAACAGCGACGCCGCCGTGACAAAGCGCACCTTGTTGGCCGGACCGCGGCCCTGCTCCGCCGGCTTGGGCTGCGGCGCACCGCGGCGCACATCATGCACATCGGAAAGGTCGGTCATTGTCTCCACCGTCTCTGGGTGTTGGCTGCCACCGCGAGGTCCGCCCGGGGTGCTGGTCTGCGCCGGCTTGGCGGGAAGTGCGCGGGCTGGCCCCGGGGTTGGGGCTGGTCGATTATATGACGTTGACGTAAACGTCAATCAATGAGGCGGAACCCCAACGGCGCGGGCAGCGGTGCTTATAGAGTAGGTGGCCGCGGCGCAGAGCAGGCAAACAAAAGGCCACCTCGCGGTGGCCCTCCCTGGGTACTTCGCCAGCAATGCAAGAGATCACCGGCACAACGCCCATATCCGGGGGCATTCCCCGAACGCATCCGTGCTGTGCTCCTCGACCCGATGGCGCAGCGCGTGCAGCCACGCCGCCATCCGCCGCATCGACCACGGTGCCGGCGTCTGGGCCAGCGTGAAGCGTGCTTCCGGGCCATCGCCCGACAGCCATACGCGATAGCCTTCCGGCAGCGCCAGTTCCTGGCCGGGCTCGAGCCAGATATCGTTGGGATTGCCTTCCACCGTCACCCACAGCTTGCCCGCCGCCGCGCAGACGGTCTGCCCGTAACCGGCGCGCCAGCTCACTGGCTGTCCGGGCTCGTCCAGTTCGAAAGTCCGTAGTTCGCGCATGATGCTCTCCTGATCAGCCTGGCGGAACCGATATCTCCGCCACGCTTCCATTATTCGCATCCCTCACTACAATCCCATGTACAGTTGTGAACAGTTTTCGATGAACTGTTCAGTAGTTTTCCCTGACAGTTGCACTGACAGTTGCATATCCCGGTTTCCCCCGGCTGCCTGCCTATGAAACTCATATTAGATGCTTCCACCGGGATTCCACTGACCGATCAGATCGTCAATGGCGTGAAGTCGTGGATCGGCAACCGCGAGGCCCGGCCGGGGGCAAAACTGCCCTCGATCCGCCAGCTGGCGGCGGAAAACGGCATCAGCCGCTTCCCCGTGATCGAGGCCTATGACCGGCTGGTGTCGCAGGGGCTGCTGGATTCGCGGCAGGGGTCGGGCTTCTACGTGGCGGACAGCCCGCTCGCGGGGCGCTCGGAGCGCGGCTGGTCGGACCCCAGCCTGGCGGAGGATCTTTCCGACCACATCCTGGAGCAGTTCAACCACCCCAGCAGCACGCTGAAGCTGGCCGGCGGCTTCGTGCCCGAGACCTGGCGCGACGTGGAAGGGCTGCAGCAGGCGATCCGCGCGATCTCGCGCACCGAGATCGACAGCGTGATCCACTACGCCACGCCGCTGGGCCATCCCGAACTGCGCAGGCAGGTGCTGCTGCGCGTGCGCCAGCTCGGCATCGCGGCGGAACTGCTGCAGGTGCTGATCACCACCGGTGCCAGCCAGGCGCTGGACCTGGTGGTGCGCCACCTGCTCAAGCCGGGCGATACGGTGTTCGTGGAGGACCCCGGCTACTACAACCTGTTCGGCCTGCTGCGGCTGCATGGCGTGCAGCTGGTGGGCGTGCCGCACACGCCCCACGGCCCGGACCCCGACGCGTGCGAGGCGCTGCTGCGCCAGCACAAGCCCAAGCTGTTCTTCACCAACAGCGTGCTGCAGAACCCCACCGGCTCGACGCTGGCGCCGCCGGTCGCGTTCCGGCTGCTGGAGCTGGCGCGCCGGCACGGCTTCCGCTTTGTCGAGGACGACATCTTCTCGGACTTCCAGACGCACTTCACCGACCGGCTGGCCACGCTGGACCAGCTCGAGCACGTGATCTACATCGGCGGGTTTTCCAAGACGGTGTCGGCGTCGCTGCGGATCGGCTACGTGGTGGCCGACAAGGCGCTGGTCAAGGACCTCGTCGACGTCAAGGTGCTGACCAGCGTCGCCGGCTCGCACTTCGCGGAAGCGGTCACGGCGGCGCTGCTGGAGCGCGGCGGCTATCGCAAATACATCGAGCGGCTGCGCCTGCGCGTGCGCGAGGCGTCGGCCAACGCGGTGCGGCAGCTGACCGGCTGCGGCTGGGAAGTGTTCTGCGAACCGAGCGGCGGCAACTTCCTGTGGGCGCGGCCACCTTTCATCGAGGATTCGCGCGACCTGGTGGCGCTGGGCGAGGAATTCGGCGTGACGCTGGCGCCGGGCAATTATTTCCGGCCCGGCGGCGAGGCATCGGCCTGGATCCGCATCAACGCCGCCTATGCCAACGAGCCGCGCGCGGTGGCCTTCATGAAGGCCGCGGCGGAGCGCCGCCCGCGCTGACGCCTAGCCGCCGTGGTTATGCAGCACGGCGTTGCGCCGCGCGTAGGCGAAGTAGATCACCAGCCCCAGCGCCAGCCACACCAGGAAGGCAATCCAGGTCAGTGCCTGCAGGTGCGCCATCAGGAACAGGCAGAAGCCGACCGACAGCAGCGGCACCACCGGCACGCCCGGGCAGCGGAACGCGCGCGGCAGGTCGGGACGGGTCTTGCGCAGCACCAGCACCGCCACCGAGATCAGCGTAAAGGCCGCCAGCGTGCCGATATTGATCAGCTCGGCCAGCACGTTCAGCGGCACGAAGCCGGCAATCGCGGCAAAGATCAGGCCCACGGTCCAGGTGGCGAAGTAAGGCGTCGCATGCACGGGATGCACCGACGACAGCCGCTCCGGCAACAGCCCGTCGCGCGACATGGCGAAGATCACGCGGGTCTGGCCGTAGGTCATCACCAGGATCACCGTGGTCATGCCCAGGATCGCGCCCAGGTCGACAAAGCCCGCGACCCAGTCTTGCCCCGCGTATTGCAGCGCCAGCGACACCGGGTGGTCGACGCCGGCAAACTTGGCGAACGGCACGATGCCGGTCATGATCGCCGCCACCACGACATACAGCACCGTGCATACGGCCAGCGAGCCGACGATGCCGATCGGCAGGTCGCGGCGCGGGTTGCGCACTTCTTCGGCCGCAGAAGTCACCGCATCGAAGCCGATAAAGGCGAAGAACACCAGCGCCGCCGCATTGAAGATGCCGCTGAAGCCGAACGGCGCAAACGGCTCCCAGTTGGCCGGCTGCACGTGCCAGACGCCGACCGCGATAAACAGCACCACCACGCCGATCTTCACGGCCACCATCAGGTTGTTCACGCGCGTGGATTCGCGCACGCCGTAAGACACGACCCAGGTGATGGCCAGCATGATCAGGCAGGCCGGGAGGTTGATCAGGGTCTCCACGCCCGGCACCGAGCCCGGCGCGGCGGTCAGCGCCGCCGGCAGCTTCAGCCCGAAGCCCGCCATCAGCGACTGGAAATAGCCCGACCAGCCCACCGATACGGCCGAGGTGGCCAGCCCGTATTCCAGCAGCAGGTCCCACCCGATCATCCACGCGACGATCTCGCCGAGCGTGGCATAGCTGTAGGTATAGATCGATCCCGATACCGGGATGGCCGAGGCAAACTCCGCGTAGCACAACGCGGCAAAGCCGCACGCCAGCGCGGCAATGACGAAGGACACGGTCAGCGCCGGCCCCGCGGTCAGCGCGCCGGTGCCGGTCAGCACGAAAATCCCGGTGCCGATGATGGCGCCGATTCCCATCATCACCAGGTCGACCGGACCCAGCACCTTCCTCAAGCCGTCATCGCGCGCGACGGCCAGCATCGCGTCGATGTCCTTGGTGCGGAACAAACTCATTCAGACTCCTGCAGCAGTGGCCGGCGCGCCTGCTTCTGCATTGGCGGCGGCCCGGAAAAAGCGCGCTAGTTTACGCCTGCCGCACTGCGCGGACGTCACTTTCGGCGCCAGCGCCCCAGCGGGCATGACGTCGGAATGATAGAGAACGCGCGATCGCCCGGTGCTGACCGGCCTCAGCCGGCCTGAGCCGGCCTGAGCCGGCATCAGCCGCCGCACCCGGGCGCGGCAAGAATGCCGTCCACGCGAGCCAGCGCGGCGGAGAGCGGGTCCAGCATCAGCATGGCGGTGCCGGCGAGCGCCAGCACCACGAACAGGAGAATCCGGGCCTGCCGCGTGCACGGCATCGTGCAGGCCGCCGCCAGTGGCGCCAGCGTGGCGGACGCCAGCAGAAGTTTCAGCAACATGATGCCGATTCAACGGCTCGGTGCCACAGCCTGCGCCCGGCCAGTCGCCACCACCGGCAACGCCCCCGCCCGGCGCAGCCCGAACCACGAACATGCCGCCGAACACAGCGTGATCCCGACCAGCGCGACGATGGCGTGCCGGTAGCTGCGCGTGGCATCGAACGACCACGCGCCCAGCTGCACCGTCAGGAAGGCGCCCAACTGGTGGCCCAGGAACAGCAGCCCGAATACCTTGCCCTTGATCCGGCTGCCATAGCGCTCGAAGCAGAACATCGAGGTCAGGATCACCGTGCCCAGGTAGCTTGCGCCAAAGCCCATTGCAAAGGGCAGCACGCCAAGGCCCGGCACCAGCAGCAGCACCATCGACAGCGAGCGCAGTGCATAGAACCCCGCCAGCAGGCGATGCTTGTCCCACCGCAACGCCAGCGCGCCGGAGACAATGCCGCTGGCCAGCTCCAGCACGCCCAGCGTGCTCAGCGCGGTGCCCATCGCCAGCCGTGGCACGCCTTGTCCCTGCCAGTGCGCCACCAGGTGCACGTCGATGAAGGCCATGGTCGCTCCACAACCGAAGAAGCCCGCCGCCAGCGCATAGAAGACCGGGTCGCGCCGGACCACCGCCCATGCCGAGACCTCCGCCGCCTGCGGCGCCGGCGCGGCTCGCGGCTCCCGGCGCGAGGCCAGCCACAGCGCGCCAGCCACCGGCAGCGCGAACACCACCCCCGCCGCGCCGAAGGCCGTGGTCCATCCCGCCCGCGGCTGCAGCCAGATCCACAGCGGCGACAGCACGATGAATCCGATCGCGGTACCGTTCGTCACGACCGCATAGGCCAGTCCCTTCCTGCGCTCCTCGAACAGGCGATCGACCAGGATGCCCATCGGCACAAAGGTCATCGCCGCCAGGCCGAACGCGCCCGCCAGCCCGAACGCCAGCACGAAGAATGCGAGCGACTGGTGCCACCACGCCACGCTGCCCAGCGCCAGCCCCGCGGCCAATGCTCCCGTCGCGGCCGTGCGCAGCGGCCCGACCCGATCGCTTAGTGCGCCGACCACCGGCGACATCAGTCCCGTCGCCAGCATGAACACGCTGCCGGACCAGGCGAACTGCGCGCGGCCCTGGCCGAAGTGGGCAGCGAGGTCGACGAAATACACCTGGTACAGGCCCTTCACCGCGGTCGAGACGAACATCGCGGCAAAGCCGATGGCGACCAGCGCGAGGGTGATCGCGGGGATGCGGGTGCGGGTCATGGCGGTTCCTGTGTCGGGCGGGCTTGCCGACATGCTAAGCAACGCCATCCTGCCGCCACGGCAAGGTCGTGGACCAAAAAAGCAAATTTTCAGCCATGGCTGTTGCAGCGCCGCCGGATCGCGCGAGAATGGCGGCATCGGACCGTTCGCCCTTTCCTTGCCGCCATGACCACCGCCTATCTGCTGGTGCTGCCCAATGTCCACATGCTCGACCTCGGCGGCCCGCTCCAGATCTTTTCCAGCGTAGCGGAACTGGGCCTTGCACCGCTGCGGGTGCGCTGCGCGGGACCGCATTCGAGCGTCACGTCGTTCCAGGGACCGGCGTTGGGCCAGGTCGAACGGCTGCCTGCGCGACTGGAACCGGGCGATGTGGTGCTGGCGATCGGCAGCAAACTTCTGGACACACTGACCACTTCCGCGGCGTGGCGTGATACGGCGGCCTGGCTCAGGGAAACGTTTGCCGACGGCAGGAACGCGGGCGTGCAGGTCGCCGCCGTCTGCACCGGCGCTTTCCTGCTGGGCGCCGCGGGCCTGCTCGACGGCCGCCTGTGCACCACCCACCATGGACATACCCGCCGCCTGCGCGCGCGGCATCCAGCCGCGTCGGTCATCGACAACCGGGTCTTCGTTCGCGATGGCAATGTATGGACGTCGGCCGGCGTTGCCTCCGGCATCGATCTCGCGCTGCGGCTGGTCGCCGACGCTTACGGCGATGACGCCGCCATCGCCGTCGCGCGCGACAACGTCGTGCCCTTCCGCCGCTTCAGCGGCGATCCGCAGCTGGCGCCGCAGTTCCGCGCGCGTTCGCATGGCAACGCACTGGTGCATGCGGTGCAGGACGCGATCACGCGCGAGCTCCATGCCAATGTCGCCGACCCGCGCTTCGCCGACCGCTTTGCCATCAGCGTGCGGCACCTGTCCCGCATCTTCCATGAGGAAACCGGCCTGACGCCCAAGCAATACCAGCTCACGCTGCGCATGGCACGCGCGCGCAAGCTGCTTGCGTCATCAAGCCTGGCCGTGGAGGAAATCGCGCTGAAGAGCGGCTTCGCCAGCGTGCAGGCCTTTCGTGCCTGCTGGAACAAGACTGAGTCAGCCACGCCGAGGGCGTACAGACAGGCGCGTGCCGGCACGCAATAGCCGACAGACACAAGCCCCGTACGAAAACCCCGGCTCACTACGATAAGAGTGGCCGCCCGCAGGGCCGTAAGTCAAACCAACCCTTACTTCGCCACCGGCATCGTAAATTCAGCCCCCTTGGCAATGGCATCCGGCCACCGCTGCATCACGCTCTTGTAGCGCGTATAGAACCGCACGCCTTCTTCGCCATAGGCATGATGGTCGCCGAACAGCGAACGTTTCCATCCACCAAATGAATGCCAGGCCATAGGCACAGGGATGGGAACATTAATCCCGACCATACCAATCTGGATTTGCCGCGCAAACGCCCGTGCAATCCCGCCGTCGCTGGTGTAGCACGACACGCCGTTGCCAAACTCGTGCGCATTGATCAACGCAACCGCCTCGGCAAAGTCATGCACCCGCACTACCGACAAGACCGGTCCAAAAATCTCTTCCTTGTAGATGGTCATGTCGGGCTTCACATGATCGAACAACGTGCCACCGACGTAGAAGCCGTTTTCATGCCCTTCGACCTTGTGCCCCCGCCCATCGGTCACCAGCGTCGCGCCTTCTTCCACGCCGCGGGCGATATACCCCTCGACCTTGGCCTTGTGCGCCCCGGTCACCAGTGGACCCATTTCGGCGTCTGACTCCATCCCGTTACGGATCTTCAGCGCACGCGCCCGCTCCGCCAGCCGCGGCACCAGCTTGTCAGCAACGTCCCCCACCGCCACGGCAACGGAGATCGCCATGCAGCGCTCGCCCGCCGAGCCATAGGCCGCACCAATCAGCGCATCGACCGCCTGGTCCAGGTCCGCATCCGGCATCACCACCAGGTGGTTCTTGGCCCCGCCCAGCGCCTGCACCCGCTTGCCATGCCTGGTCCCTTCCGTATAGATGTACTCGGCAATCGGCGTCGAGCCAACGAACGACAACGCCTGCACATCCGGATGCGCCAGCAGCGCATCGACTGCTTCCTTGTCCCCCTGCACGACGTTGAACACGCCATCGGGCAAGCCAGCCTGGCGCAGCAGGTCGGCAATCAGCAAGCTGGGCGAAGGATCGCGCTCCGACGGCTTCAGCACGAACGTATTGCCGCATGCCAGTGCCACCGGGAACATCCACATCGGCACCATCACCGGGAAGTTGAACGGCGTGATCCCCGCCACCACGCCCAGCGGCTGGCGCAGGTTCCAGTTGTCGATGCCGCCACCGATGTTGTCGGTGAAGTCCGTCTTGAGCAGGTTGGGAATGCCGCAGGCAAACTCCACCACCTCGATGCCGCGCGTGACTTCGCCCCTGGCATCGGAGAACACCTTGCCATGCTCGCGCGTGATCAGTGCGGCCAGGTCGTCATGGTGCTGGTCGAGCAGCTCCTTGAACTTGAACAGGATGCGCGCGCGGCGCAGCGGCGGCGTCTCGGCCCATGCGGGGAACGCGGCCTTGGCGGCAGCCACGGCGTCGGCAACGTCCTGTGCGGTGCCAAGTGCCACGCGCGCCGCAACTTCGCCGGTGGCGGGATTGAATACGTCAGCCAGGCGCTGGCCGCCGGCGCGGCGCACGGCACCGCCGATGTAATGATGGATTTCGGCCAGTTGCCGGTTTTCTGCGATGCTCACTTGGGATCCTTCGATGGCCACGGCGCGCGCCGTGGCTTGCAATCAGGGAGAGAGAGGGAGAGAGCCGGCCCCGAAGGGCCGGCGGCAATGCGAGGCGGCGTGCGCCGCTTATTTGATGTCCTGCAGCGCTTTCTTCACCGTATCGAACAGTTCGCCGATCTGCGCTTCCGAGATGATCAGCGGCGGCGAGAACGCCAGGATGTCGCCGGTGTAGCGCACCAGCACGCCCAGCTCCAGGCACTTGAGGAAGGCCTCGTAGGCCCGCGCGCCGGGCTGGCCCGGACGCGGCTCCAGCTCGATCCCGGCCACCATGCCGAAGTTGCGGATGTCCTTCACGTGCGGCGCGCCGCGCACGCTGTGCACCGCCGCCTCGAACACCGGCGACAGCTCGGCCGCGCGGCCGAACAGGTTCTCGCGCTGGTACAGGTCGAGCGTGGCCACGGCAGCGGCGGCGGCCAGCGGGTGGCCGGAGTAGGTGTAGCCATGCAGCAGCTCGATCGTGCCCGGCGCGGCAGCATTGACTACGGCATCGTGCACTTCGCGGCGCACCGCCACGGCGCCCATCGGCACCGCCGCGTTGTTGATCGCCTTGGCCATGGTGATCAGGTCCGGCGTCACGTTGAAGCGCTCGGCTGCGGTGGCCGCGCCGAGGCGGCCGAAGGCGGTGATCACTTCATCGAAAATCAGCAGGATGCCGTGCTTGCTGGTGATCTCGCGCAGTTTTTCCAGGTAGCCGAGCGGCGGCACCAGCACGCCGGCGGAGCCGGCCAGCGGCTCGACGATCACGGCGGCGACGTTGGCCGGGTCATGCAGCGCAAGGATGCGCTCCAGCTCGTCGGCGAGATGCGCGCCCCATTGCGGCTGGCCCCTGGAGAAGGCGGCCTCGGCGATGTTGAGCGTAGCCGGCAGGTGATCCGTGCCCGGCATCAGGTTGGCCGAGTAGGCCTTGCGGTTCGGGCCGATGCCGCCCACCGCCATGCCGCCAAAGCCAACGCCGTGGTAGCCGCGCTCGCGGCCGATAAAGCGGGTGCGCTGGCCTTCGCCGCGCGCGCGGTGGTACGCCAGCGCGATCTTCAGCGCGGTGTCGACCGACTCCGAACCCGAGTTGGTGAAGAAGATGCGGTCCAGTCCCTGCGGCATGACCGCGGCCACTTTGGTGGCGGCCTCGAACGACAGCGGGTGGCCCATCTGGAACGGCGGCGCATAGTCCAGCGTTGCCGCCTGGCGCGCGACGGCGTCGGCGATTTCCTTGCGGCAGTGGCCCGCGGCCACGCACCAGAGGCCGGCGCAACCATCCAGGATCTGGCGGCCGTCGTGGGTGGTGTAGTACATGCCGCTTGCCGACGCGAGCAGGCGCGGCGCCGCCTTGTACTGGCGGTTGGCGGTGAAGGGCATCCACAGGGCATCGAGATCGGGAATCACGGTCTTGGCGGCGTCCATACGTCCTCCTCGGGGCAATTGGGCGGGTCGGTTGGCTGGTGCCGTTCCGGCCCGCTGAGAGTGGCGGGCACTGAAGCAGGCACGGAAACGGCGGCAATGACGGCCACTCTACCGGCGGCGTCTGGCCGACAAAATATACAGTCCGGACAGCACCGCCTTACCGTACAGTTTGATCACGCCAAACCGTACAGGCAAGCAGCCGCGGCGGCCACCGGGACCGCCACCGTGCCACGCAGCGTTTGCCAGCACCGTGCGGCATCCCACGCTGCACTGCGGCAATTTTCGCTACTCGGAATGGGGCTGCGCGCGTCGCCCCTGTGCGGCCGTTAAACTGTACAGGCTCGCGCCTACCGAGGTGCCTAGTGCAACGCTTCCGATGCTGACCCTGAACCTGACCCGCAGCCGCCGCGGCGGCGAAACCCTGACTGAGCAGATCGTCGCCGGCATCGCCGCGCTGGTGGAGCAGCGCGCGCTGCGCGCCGGTGCCACGCTGCCGTCGGTACGCCGCTTTGCCCAGCACCACCAGGTCAGCACCTTCACCGTGGCCGAGGCCTACGGGCGGCTGACCGCACTGGGCTACCTGGCCGCGCGGCCGGGCTCCGGCTACACCGTGGCGCACCGTCACGCGCCCACCGGCAGCGCCCGTGCGCCGCAATGGGAAGCGCCGGGGCTGAACGCGGCCTGGCTGCTGTCGGATGTGTTCGCCGATCATTCCGTGCCGATCAAGGCCGGCGCCGGCTGGCTCCCGGGGGACTGGCTCAACGAGGAAGGCCTGCACCAGGCTATGCGCGCCTCGGCCCGGGTGCCTGCGGCGCAGTTGTCTGGCTACGGCCATCCGTATGGTTTCGCGCCGCTACGCGAGCATATCGCCACCGGCCTCGGCCAGTACGGCATCCCGCTGCAGGCGCAGCAGGTGGTGCTGACGCAGGGCGCGACCCAGGCGCTGGACCTGGTGGTGCGCACGCTGCTGCGCGGCGGCGACACCGTGCTGGTGGAATCGCCCTGCTACTGCAACCTGCTGCAGATCCTGCGGCTGGCGGGGCTGCGCGTCATCGGCGTGCCGCGTTCGGCGGCCGGGCTCGACACCGATGCGCTCGACGACGCGATCCGCGCCCACGCCCCGCGCGCCCTCTTCGTCAACACCGTGCTGCAGAACCCGACCGGCGCCAGCCTCAGCAGCATGAACGCCTTCCGCGTGCTGCAGCTCGCCGAGCAGCACCGGCTGCTGGTGGTGGAAGACGATATCTACCGCGAGCTGGCGCCGGCTGGCTCGCCGATGCTGGCGGCCATGGACGGGTTGTCGCAGGTGGTCTACGTCAATGGCTTTTCCAAGACCATCACGCCGTCGCTGCGCGTGGGCTACCTTGCCGCCAGCCCGGACCTGGCCAAGGCTTTCGCGCGGACCAAGATGGCGGTCGGGCTGACCTCGTCCGAAGTGACCGAGCGCCTGGTCTACTCGGTGCTGACCAGCGGCCACTACGGTCGCCACGTGGCCGCGCTGGCCGAGCGGCTGCGCGCGCAGCAGGACCTGGTGACGGAAAAGATGGAGGCGCACGGCCTGGAGGTGCTGCTGCGCCCCGAAGGCGGAATGTTCGCCTGGGCGCGGCTGTGCGAAGACACCCAGCAGCGGCTGCAGGCGAGCCGGCGCGGCGAGCCGCTGAGCGGCAACCAGCTGGCCACGCTGGCGCTGGAGCACGGCATCTGGCTGGCGCCGGGCTCGTACTTCGAGCCGGACGAGACCGACTCGCCGTGGATCCGCTTCAACGTGGCCACCGGCGACGCGCCGCAGCTGTGGCAGTTCTTTGACAGCCTGGCACAGGCGCCGCGTGCCGCGGCCGCCTGATACCCTGATACCCGGCTACTTCAGAAGCGGTAATGTGGTTCGTGGCGGGAGCGCGGGCCGGCGCCGTTCCCAGGGCGCTGCCTCAACTCCAGAGGCGTTCGACGACCAGGCCTGCGGTGGCGCAGATGCCCACCCAGGTCACCAGTGCGATAGCGATAAAGCGATATGTCATCTCGGGAGCGACAATAAAGTCGTTGCGGGAATATGAATTCTTCGCAAAATCATACATCCATTCATGAATGTATGTAAGCGGCAATCGTATTTCCCTGAGATGGTCTGGGGGCTTTTCGTAACGTGGGAACACGAAAAAGCGCCTATTGCGGCATGCGACAGGCGCTGATGCGGCAAGATGCCGCGGGTCGGAGGGGTAACCGGGGGACCTTCAGCCGCGCAGGAACGGCAGCACTTCCTCCAGCAGGCGCTCCGGCATCTCTTCGGCAATGTAGTGGCCGCACGGCAGCGCATGCCCGCGCACGCGCCGCGCCGCCTTGCGCCATTCGTCCAGCGGCCGGAAACACTGCCCGACGGCGCCCTGCTCGCCCCACAGCGCCAGCATCTCGCACTCGACCATGCGGCCCGCGGCAAGGTCGGCGCGGTCATGCTCGAGGTCGATGGTGGCACTGGCGCGGTAGTCCTCGCACAGCCCGTGGGCGGCGCCGGGCAGGCTCAGGCAGCGCAGGTACTCGGCCATGGCGGCATCGGTGAACGGCGCCAGCCCGGCGCTGCGGGCACCCATGGTCTGGCGCAGGTAGAGCGCGGGATCCGCTTCGATCAGCGTTTCCGGGAATGGCGCCGGCCGGATCAGGAAGAACCAGTGCCAGTAGGCGCGGGCAAAGGCCTCGCTGGTCTGCGCGTACATCGCCAGCGTGGGGGCGATATCCAGCGTCACCAGCCGCGTCACCGCCTGTGGATGATCGAGCACCAGCCGGTGCGCCACGCGCGCGCCGCGGTCGTGCGCCAGCACGCTGAACCGTTCGAAGCCGAGCGCGCGCATCAGCGTGAGCTGGTCGGCGGCCATGGTGCGCTTGCTGTAGTTGGCGTGGTCCGGCAAACCCGCGGGCTTGCCGCTGTCGCCATAGCCGCGCAGGTCTGCGGCCACCACGGTGAAATGCCGCGCCAGTTCGGGCGCCACCTTGTGCCAGATCGCATGGGTCTGCGGGTGGCCATGCAGCAACAGCAAGGCAGGCCCCTGGCCGCCGGCCACCGCGTGGATGGCAACGTCGCCGCAATCGATCCGGTGCGGCGTGAATCCTTCGAACATCGTCTGTCTCCATGGCCGGCGGGCGGCCGTCTGCATCCGCGCGGGCTAGTGTAATCACTAAGCGGTGCGACAGGATTTCCTGCGACGACACTCATTCGGTCGACAGATTCATGAATCCATCGCTGCCGGCCCGCCCCTGCCACCGGCAGGGATGCCGCCGGCCGCACCGCGGCGCTCTGCTACCCTTGCTGCATCCATATTGACTTCCAGCACACAGCAAGATCCGACCATGCATACCCATGACCTGTCCGCATGGACCCACAGCCATACCTTCGACGGTGGCAACCGCAACGCCGAGCGCGGCACGCGCCTGGTGATGATGATCACCGCCGTCGTGATGGTGGTGGAAATCGCCGCCGGCCTCTGGTTCAACTCGATGGCGCTGCTGGCCGACGGCTGGCACATGAGCTCGCACGCGCTGGCCATCGGCCTGTCCACCTTTGCCTACGCGGCCGCGCGCCGCTACGCCAGCGACTGGCGCTTTGCCTTTGGCGCATGGAAGATCGAAGTGCTGGCCGCCTTTGCCAGTGCCGTGTTCCTGCTCTGCATTGCGGCGCTGATGGCGGCGGGTTCGGTCGAGCGGTTGTTCAGCCCGCAGGAAATTCATTACCGCGAGGCGATGATCGTGACCGCGCTGGGGCTGCTGGTCAACCTCGGCTGCGCGCTGATCCTGGGCGGACATGCGCATGGGCACGGTCATGACCATGGGCATGACCACGGGCATCACCATCATGGGCATGACCACGACCATGGCCATGGCCACGGCCACCACCACGACATCAACCTGCGCGCGGCCTACGTCCACGTGCTGGCCGATGCCGCCACCTCGGTGCTGGCCATCGTGGCGCTGGCCGGCGGCTGGTGGCTGGGCTGGGCCTGGCTCGACCCGGTGATGGGCCTGGTGGGCGCGGCGCTGGTCGGCAAGTGGGCGATCGGCCTGCTGCGCCAGAGCGGCACCGTGCTGCTGGACCGCGAGATGGACCACCCGGTGGTCGAAGACGTGCGCGAGGTGCTGGCCGGGCTAGACCGCGACGGCCGCCCTGGCGACGAAGGCACCCGCGTGACCGACCTGCATGTCTGGCGCGTCGGCCGCCAGCATTTTGCCTGCATCGTCTGCCTGGTCACGCATGACGCCACGCTGACGCCGCTGCGCGTGCGCCAGGCGCTGTCCGTGCATGAGGAGCTGGTGCACGTGACCGTCGAGATCAGCCGCTGCGAGGGCACGCACTGAAGCACCCGCGGAACCAAGCACGCGGAAAGCGCGCGCCACGCTGGGGGCGTGCGGTCAGCCCAGCTCGCACCACATGCACAGCGGCGGCGTATCGGTGTGCCGCTGGAATTCGCCGGACGACAGCACCTCCTGCGGCAGTTTCGATGCCGGCACCAGCGTAAAGCCGTAGCGCGCGAAATAGCTCGGGCAACTCGATGCCAGCAGCACCGCGCGTTGCAGGCCATTCGAGCGCGCGCGCATCAGCGCGGCGCGCACCACATGCGTCGCCACGCCCTGGTCGCGGTGCTCGGGCAATACCGCCACCGAGCGGATCACCACGGTCTGGCCGAACGGCTCGCCGGCGGCGCAGCCGATGATCCTCGATTCGAGGATGGCCACATGGAAGTGCTCCAGCACGCGGAACACATCGTCGGTCGGCAGGCCGCAGCGCTCTAGCAGCGCCCCCACCGCTGGCGCGTCCGAGGGCATCGCCGCCCGGATTCGCAGGTCTTTCATCATCAGGAGCCTCTTTTCTTCACATCACTTGGCGACGGGAACACCATGGAAGCCCGGCATGGTCGCACCGCCATCCTGGCGGCGCTCTGTGCGCACAGGCCGGTCTGGCCTGACCGCCCAACACTAACCGATTCGATCGCTTTGTACTATCAGGGAAGAACAGGGCAAACCGGTGTCGGAAATTGGCCCGCCGCATTACGCACAGGGCAATGGCGGCAACGTGGCGCAGGCGCACCCCATCGCGGGCATAACGCGGCGCAGGTGTGAAGAAGGAATGGCGCTACAGGAGAGGAAAACTGGAGGCGGGGATCCGGAATCGAACCGTCGTACACGGCTTTGCAGGCCGTTGCATCACCACTCTGCCACCCCGCCGTGGATGGCGCGCCATGCCGGCGCGTCGTGCTGCGGGCCGCAGTGTAGCGGGAAATGGAAAAGTCTGCAGGGCGCTGCGCGGACGGCAGCGCCGGCACCGGCGCCAGTCAGTCGCCGATCTCGCCAATGGCCGACTGGACGTAGTTCTGCAGGCCAACCTTGCCGATCAGCTCGATTTGCGACTCGAGCCAGTCGATATGCGATTCGGTGGCTTCCAGGATATCGACCACCACCTCGCGCGAAACATAATCGCCGATCGACTCCAGATACTTGATCGCATCCTTGCAACTGGCCTGTGAAACCTGTTCCAGCTTCAGGTCGCAGCCGAGCATTTCTTCGGTGTTTTCGCCGAGCAGCAATTTGTCGAGGTCCTGCAGGTTGGGCAAGCCATCGAGCAGCAGGATGCGCTCGATCAGCTTGTCGGCATGCTTCATTTCCTCGATCGATTCTTCGTACTCGTGCTTGCCCAAAGCATTGAGACCCCAATGCCGGTACATGCGCGCATGCAGGAAATACTGGTTGATGGCGGTCAGCTCATGCCGGAGCTGGCCGTTGAGCATCTGAATCGCTTTCTTGTCGCTTTTCATGACAGCACCACCGACCCCTCGATTCGGGTGGATCAATTTTCATTATCGTGGCCAGCGCGCCGCTGCAGACAATATTGCGCCGTGCCTTTCATGGTAGCCCGGCAAAGGGGGACATCAAGCAAATTCGGCTGTTATTGGCCGATTATCCGGCGCTATTGCATATGAGAATGGCAATGGTTTCCATTCGGTTTTCGTTAGCGCATGAAAAGCCGCATCCGGCGCATCCGGCATTAATACGCCGGCCTTCCGGACAATACTGGTGAATAAAAAAAACGGGCGCACACGGCATCTTGCCGCGGCGCCCGCCATGGCAGGAGCCGGAAGGAAATCAGTCGAGCCGCGCGCCCGAATCCGCGACCAGCGTCTTCAGCACCGGCCAGTCGCGCGCATACAGCGCCTGCGCCTCTGCCGGCGAGCTGCCTACCGTGCGCAGCCCCAGCGCGACCATGCGCGCCTGCATGTCGGGGGTCTGCAGGATCGCCTTCACCTCGCTTTCGAGCCTGGCCAGGATAGGCGCCGGCACGCCGACCGGGGCCACCAGCCCGATCCAGCCTACCGTCTTGAACGCGCTGTCCTGCATGCCCAGCTCGGCAAAGGTCGGCATCGCGGGCAGCGCGCTGCTGCGCTGCGTGCCGGTAACGGCCAGCGCCTTGAGCTTGCCGCTCTCGATATACGGCCTGGCCGTCAGGATGCTGGCAAAGCCGAACTGCACCTGGCCGCCGAGCAGGTCCTGCAGCATCGGTGCCTCGCCCTTGTAGGGCACGTGGGTGGCGTTGCCGCGGGTGAGCTTGCTGAGGTAGGCGCCGCTCAGGTGCGACAGCGAGCCCACGCCCCATGAGGCATAGGTAGCCTTGCCGGCCTGGGCGCGGGCATAGTCGCCCAGCTCGCGCGGCGTGCGTGCCGGCACCGACGGGTGCGCCACCAGCACCAGCTGCGCGTCGGCCAGCACGCTGATCATGGTCAGGTCCTTGCGCGGGTCGTACGGCAGCTTCTCGAACAGGAACTGGTTGGTGAGCACCGACTGCGTCAGCGTCATCAGCAGCGTGTAGCCGTCCGGCGCCGCCTTGGCCACGGCATCAGTGCCGATGATGCCGGACGCGCCGGCCTTGTTCTCCACCACCACCGGCTGGCCCAGCCGCTTGCTGAGCTTCTCGCCCATCGCGCGGGCGATGGTGTCGGTGCCGCCGCCGGCCACGTAGGGCACCACCAGGCGGATCGGCTTGGCCGGATAGGTCTGTGCCGCGGCCGGCAGGCCGAGGCTGAGCGAAAGCCCGCTGATTGCGAGCGCGAGCCATGCGCGTCGTTTCATGTCGTCTCCAGATCGTCTTTATGGTTTTGGAGAACAACGGTAGCGGGCTTGAGAAAATACGTCCAATGCAATATTTTTCAGATTTCCATGCATAGAAGGTTAAGTTGATGGGCCTGCGCCAGCTGCATCACTTCGTCACCCTGGTCGAACAAGGCAGCTTCGCGCGCGCGGCCGCGGCGCTGCACCTGTCGCAACCGGCACTGACGCGCAGCATCCAGGCGCTGGAGGCCGACCTCGGCACACTGGTCGACCGCAGCTACGGCAAGGTTCGTCCCACCGCCGCCGGCACGCTGGTGCTGGAACGCGCGCGCCGGATGCTGCGCGAAAGCCGCGAACTGCGCCGCGACCTGCAACTGCTGGACGAAGTGGAGATCGGCGAGATCCGCGCCGGCTTCGGACCGTTCGCGGCATCGTTCCTGCTCGACCCGGTACTGGAAGCGCTGGTGCGGCGCTATCCGCGCCTGCGCATCGACGTGGAGACCGCCGACACCACCACCATGCTGCGCGCGCTGGAAGCCGAGCGCCTCGATGTCTTCGTCGGCGAAAGCCGCAGCCTGGCCCAGTTCGGCCACTTGCAGATCGAGCGCCTGCCCGCGCTGGAGACCGGCTTCTTCGTGCGCGCCGCGCACCCGCTGGCGCATCAAGGCGATATCAGCCTTGCCAGCCTGCGCGACTATCCCGTGGCCGGTCCGCGGCTGCCGGCCCATATCCGGCAGTTCTTCCGAGAGGCGATGCAGGCCGCCGGCAGCGGCGCGGCCGATGACGACAGCACCGGCCTGCTTACCGCCACCTGCAATGACATGCACGCGCTGCGCGCGCTGATGCTGTCCGGCGATGCCGTCGCGCTGGTGCCGGTGGCGATGATGGCCGACGCGTGCGCGCAAGGCACGGCCGTGCCGCTGCAGATGCGCCCGCGCCATGACCTGCGCGCGCAGTACGGGATCGTGTCGCTGGCCGGGCATACGCCGTCGCCGGCAACCCGCGCATTCGTGGCCCAGGTGCACGCGGCACTGGCGGACTACCCGGCGGCAGAGTCCGGCGCCGTACCGGTTCACTAGAAATTCTCAGGGCAGCCGGGAAAAAATCTTCAGATCGCGAGCCGGACCGGCATGCTATGTTGGCCGCGGGTCACACCTTCCACCGAGGTCGCTCCGGAGGCTCACGCATGCCAACCAAGACCGCCAGGCGGCTGCTCGCTACCCTGGCTCCAGCCCTGCCGCTGCTGGGCGCGGCAACCAGTGCCGGCGCTACCGAAGGCGCGCTCGGCCGGCCCGTCACCGGGACCAGCGTCACGCCCAATGCCGGCATCGTCTCGCCCGAACCCATCCTGGCGGTCAACCTCGGCGAGATCTACCTAGACGGATCGGTCGGCGGCAGCCGCAGCGTGCCGATTGGCGGCAAGGCAGCGCTGGATGTCGACGGCAAGGTCGCCTTCACGCTGGCAACCGTGATGAAGGTCTGGGACACCGGGCCCGGCGCGTGGAACTTTGCCTCCAGCTTCACGCTGCCTTACGTGTGGACCAAGGTCACGGCCAATGCCGGCATCGGCGGCGTCAGCGCCAGCACCCAGGACACCGCGTCGAACCTGTTCGACATCTATTTCACGCCGCTGATCGCCGGCTACCACTTCTCCAAGACCGAACACGTGGCGCTGAGCCTGAACATCTGGGCGCCGACCGGCAAGTACGATCCCAACGCACTGGCCAATCCCAGCCTGAACAACTGGACCTTTATCCCGCAGGTGGCCTACACCCGGCTGTTCCCCGAGCACGGGCTCGAATTCGATGCGGTGGCCGGGCTCCAGTTCTACACGCGCAACAACGCCACCGATTACCAGAACGCGCCGCTGTTCACGCTCGACACGATGCTGCTCAAGCGCTTCGCCAACGGCGCCGGCGTGGGCCTGATCGCCGGCACCACGCAGCAGCTGGGCGACGACAGCGGTCCGCTGGCCGACCGCCTCAACGGCTTCCGCGGCCATGACTGGGCGCTCGGGCCGATCGTCACCTACGACACCAAGATCGGCGCGAAAAGCCACCTGTCGATGAGCCTGCGCTGGGTGCCGACCATTGCCAGCAAGAACCGGCTCGACAGCACCAGCACGTTCATGGGGACGGCGGCGATCGTGTTCTGAGCGGACCCAAAAGCAAAGAGGCCCGGAAGGGCCTCTTTGCTTTTTTGATGACATTGCGCTGCGGCTTCCTTACTCCACCGTCACCGACTTCGCCAGGTTGCGCGGCTTGTCCACGTCGGTCCCGCGAGCGCATGCCGTGTGATACGCCAGCAGCTGCAGCGGCACCACGTGCAGGATCGGCGACAGGTCGCCATAGTGCTCGGGCATGCGGATCACCTGGATGCCGTCCGACGACTGGATCTGCGTATCGCTGTCGGCGAACACATAGAGGCGGCCGCCGCGCGCGCGCACTTCCTGGATGTTGGACTTCAGCTTTTCCAGCAGCGCATCGTTGGGCGCGACCGTGACCACCGGCATCGCTTCGGTCACCAGCGCCAGCGGGCCGTGCTTCAGTTCGCCGGCCGGATACGCCTCGGCGTGGATGTACGAGATTTCCTTGAGCTTGAGCGCGCCTTCGAGTGCGATCGGGTAGTGCAGGCCGCGGCCCAGGAACAGCGCGTTCTCGCGGCGCGCAAAGTCTTCGGACCAGGCGATGATCTGCGGCTCCAGCGCCAGCACGCCGTGCAGCGCGGCCGGCAGGTGGCGCAGGTTGGCCAGGTCCCTGGCCTCGGCTTCCTCGGTCAGCAGGCCGCGCACCTTGGCCAGCGCCAGCGTCAGCATGTACAGCGCGGCCAGCTGCGTGGTGAAGGCCTTGGTCGAGGCCACGCCGATCTCGGTGCCGGCACGGGTCAGGAAGCGCAGTTCGGTCTCGCGCACCATGGCGCTGGTGGCAACGTTGCAGATCGACAGCGTATGCACGTGGCCGAGCGCGCGCGCGTGGCGCAGCGCGGCCATGGTGTCGGCGGTTTCGCCGGATTGCGAGATCACCACCACCAGCGCGCGCGGATTGGGCACGGTGTCGCGATAGCGGTATTCGCTGGCGACCTCGACCTGTGTCGGGATCTTGGCGATGCTTTCGAGCCAGTACTTGGCTGTGCAGCCGGAATAGTAGCTGGTGCCGCAGGCCAGGATCAGCACGCTGTCGATGCCGGCGAAGACCTCGGCGGCGTTGTCGCCGAACAGCGCCGGCGTGATGCTTTCCACGCCCTCCAGCGTGTCGCCCAGCGCGCGCGGCTGCTCGAAAATTTCCTTCTGCATGAAGTGGCGGTACGGCCCCAGCTCGACGGATGCGGCATGGGCCTCGACCAGGCGCGCTTCACGCTCGACCGCGTGGTCCTGCGCGTCATGGATGACGACGCCGTCGAGCGAGATCTCGACCACATCGCCCTCTTCGAGGTAGATGATGCGGTTCGCGGTGCCGGCCACGGCGAGCGCGTCGGACGCGAGGAAGGCCTCGTTCTCGCCCAGCGCCACCACCAGCGGCGAGCCGGCGCGGGCGCCGACCACCACGCCGGGCTGGTCCTTGGCGAACACGGCGATGGCATAGGCGCCGTGCAGGCGCTTGGTAACGGCGCGCACCGAGGCAAACAGGTCGCCGCGGGTGGCGCTGCTGGGATAGGTGTAGGCCTGGTGGATCAGGTGCGCGACGACTTCGGTGTCAGTCTGCGACTCGAAGCCGTAGCCGACCGCGCGCAGTTCCTCGCGCAGCGGCTCATAGTTCTCGATGATGCCGTTATGCACCAGCGCGATGGTCTCGCCCGACAGGTGCGGGTGGGCGTTGACGGTATCGGGCTTGCCATGGGTGGCCCAGCGCGTATGCGCCACGCCGGTGAAGCCGGACAGGCCCGAAGCCTGCGTCTGCGCATCCAGGTCGGCCACGCGCGACACGGTGCGCGCGCGCTCGACCGCATCGTCGCGCACGACGGCGACGCCGCACGAGTCATAGCCGCGGTATTCCAGGCGGCGCAGCCCCTCGATCAGGACCGGAACGATATTGCGCGTCGAAACCGCGCCGACGATGCCACACATGCTGAACCCCCGTTGCTGGCGCCCACTGCGGCGCCCTGTCCAATCAATCGCGCCGCCCGTCCCGGGCCGGCGCTTTCCTTGGCCGCTCACGCGGCGGCCTGGCGATTACTTCTTCGGCTGCCTGACCGGACGCTGCCATGCGTCGACGGTCAACTGCTTGGCGCGCGACAGCGTCAGCTTATCCGCAGGCGCTTCCTTGGTCAGCGTGGTGCCTGCACCCAGCGTGGCGCCGCGGCGTACCGTCACCGGCGCAACCAGCTGCGTATCGGAGCCGATAAAGACGTCGTCCTCGATCACCGTGCGGTGCTTGTTGACACCGTCATAGTTGCAGGTGATCGTGCCGGCGCCAATATTGACGCGCGAACCCACTGTGGCGTCTCCAACATAGGCCAGGTGATTGGCCTTGCTGTGCGCTGCCACCTGGGCATTCTTGACCTCGACGAAGTTGCCGATATGGACATCTTCGCCCAGTTCGGTGCCCGGACGCAGCCGCGCGTACGGCCCGATGCGCCCGGCAGGACCGATCCTGGCGCTGTCGACATGGCAGAACGGGTGCAACTGCGCGCCGGCACCCACGGTGCTGTTGCGGATCACGCAATGGGCGCCGATGCTGGCGCCGTCTTCCAGGTGCACGCGGCCTTCGAACACGCAGCCGACATCGATGGTGACATCGCGCCCGCAGGTCAGCTCGCCACGCACATCGATGCGCGCCGGATCCAGCAGCGTCACGCCGGCTTCGAGCAGGCGGCGCGCCTGGTTGCCCTGGTGGATGCGTTCGACTTCAGCGAGCTGCAGCTTGCTGTTGACCCCGAGCGTCTCCCAGATCGCCGCCGGCTGCGCCGAGACGATCTCGACACCTTCCCTGGCGGCGCGCTCGACCGTGTCGGTCAGGTAGTACTCGCCCTGGGCATTGTCGTTGCCGAGTGTTGACAGCCAGCGCCTGAGGTGGCCCGTCGGGCACACGATAATGCCGGTGTTGATTTCGCGGATGGCCTTGACGGCCTCGCTGGCATCCTTTTGCTCGACGATGCGGACGATGCTGCCCGCCGCGTCGCGTACGATACGTCCATAGCCGGTCGGATCGGGCATTTCGACCGTCAGCACGCCGAAGCGCTCCGAGCCTGCCTCGGCCACCAGTGCCTTGAGCGTGGCTGCGGTTGTGAGCGGCACGTCACCGTACAGAACCAATGTCGGCTGGCTGTCGTCCAACAATGGAAGTGCCTGCATCACCGCATGGCCCGTGCCCAGCTGCTGGGCCTGTTCGGCGAAGGCGACATCGTAGGCGGCGACCGCCTCGCGCACATGCGCGGCGCCGTGGCCGACCACTACGACCAGCCGCGACGGCGACAGCGCGCGAGCCGTATCCAGGACGTGCGCCAGCATGGGCCGCCCGGCAACCGGGTGCAGTACCTTGGGCAAATCGGAAACCATTCGCTTGCCCATGCCCGCGGCGAGAATGACGATATTCACAAGGAGACCCCTAAGTGAGTGTGTCCGAAAATATTCTGAAAAGCGCCAACCGGGTGATTCGCGGTCTTCGCCGCCCAGCTTGGCTGCAGGTCCGGGCCCGGTCGGTGCGGAATCCCGCAAACCCTTGCCAGTCTTGGGCTGGCGGCGATCGAAGCGGCCCGGCTGCAATGCGCGCCGATTTTAACATGGCGATTTCTGCGCAACCCGGCGCTGTTTCCGAATTTCACAATCGGTGGGCGCGGCGGATTTTGGTGATTTTCAGCGCCGCGGCGCTGTGCGCATGCAACGCGATGAAACTCGGGTACCAGCAGGGTGACCGGCTGGCCTACTGGTGGATCGACAATTATGTCGATGTGACCTCGGCCCAGGAGCCGCTCACGCGCGAGGCCATCGCGCGCTTCTTCGCCTGGCACCGCAAGTCCCAGCTGCCCGAGATCTCGGGCCTGCTGCAGCAGGCCAAGGCCGAGGTCCGCCAGCCGGTGACGCCGGCCATGGTCGAGCACTTCCAGGACGCCTCGCAGCAGCTGGCGCGCCGCTCGTACGAGCAGGCCATGCCCGACATGGCCGACTTTCTGCTGACGCTGACGCCCGACCAGATCGCCCGCATGGAGAAGAAATTCGCCGAGGGCAACGCCAAATACCGCAAGAAATTCCTGAACCCCAACCCGGCCGAGCGGGTCGACGCCCGTTTCGACAAGGTGATGGACTATGCGCGGCTGGTCTATGGCGATTTCTCCGGCGAGCAGGAAAAGCAGATCCGTGCGGCGGTGCTGCCGGTGGTCGAGAACGCCGAGTCGCGCTACGCCGAGCGGGTGGCGCGCCAGCAGGAATGGCTCAAGATGGTGCGCTACGTGCAGGCCACGCAGCCGTCCAAGCCGCAGGTGACGGACCTGCTGCGGCGCTTCCGCGATTACTGGCAGAACCCGCCGGGCAAGCATGCCGTGAGCCACGATGCCAGTACCAGCGCCGGCATTGCGCTGACCGTGGCGATCGCCAACATGACCACGCCGAAGCAGAAGGCACATGCGCAGGACCGGTTCCAGAGGTGGATCGACGATACCAACGCGCTGATGCGGGAGAAGGCGAACGCCCCGGTGCAGTCGGCGGCGACGAACTGAGCTTTGGCAGCACACATGCAAAATGCCCGCTCGCAGCGGACCGCTCGCGCGGGCATTGTTGCCATGTGGTGGCGGTTGGCGGCGTTACTGCGGCGCGCCGGCCTGCTCCGCCCCGGGCGCGGACACCGGCGGGCGCTCGAAGCGCACGAACTCCATCCGGTTCTCTTCCATGCTGCCCGCGAACACCAGCGGCTGCTGCTGGAATGTGGTCTCACCGAACAGCGAAGCCTCGTCCACCTTGGCCAGCCCGGTAGCCAGCCCCGTGAACGGGAACAGCTCGGTATCGGCCAGGTGAGAGGGCACCACGTTGCGCAGCGCCGAGAAGATATTGTCGATACGGCCCGGGTTCTGCCGCTCCCACTCCTGCAGCATCTCGCTGACCTTCTTGCGCTGCAGGTTCTCCTGCGAGCCGCACAGGTTGCACGGGATGATCGGGAACTCCATCGCGCGTGCGTACGATGCAATGTCCTTCTCCGAGCAGTACGCCAGCGGGCGGATCACGATATGCGCGCCATCGTCGGTGGCCAGCTTGGGCGGCATGGCCTTCATCTTGCCGCCGAAGAACATGTTCAGGAAGAAGGTGTTGACGATGTCGTCGCGGTGGTGGCCCAGCGCGATCTTGTTGGCGCCCAGCTCCTTGGCGGTGCGGTAGATCACGCCGCGGCGCAGGCGCGAGCACAGCGAGCAGGTGGTCTTGCCCTCGGGCACCTTCTCCTTGACGATCGAGTAGGTATCGGCCTCGACGATCAGGTATTCCACCCCCACCGACTTCAGGTATTCGGGCAGCACGTGCTCCGGGAAACCCGGCTGCTTCTGGTCCAGGTTCATCGCGATCAGCCTGAACTTGATGGGCGCGCGCTTCTGCAGCGCCATCAGGACCGACAGCATGGTGTACGAGTCCTTGCCGCCACTCATGCAGACGAGCACGGTGTCGCCGTCCTCGATCATGCCGAAGTCGCCGATGGCCTTGCCGGTTTGCGATTGCAGCCTCGTCTCGAGGCGGTAGAAATTGTTCGAGTGGCTCATGGAGCATCCTGTTGCATGGCGCCTGCCGGATGGAATGGCCGGCAGCGCGCGAAGGGGCAACATTTTACTTCAGGCGCCCGCGCGCCGCAGGCGCCGGGCAGCCGCAGATAACGCAGCTGCCGGCTCAAGCGCCCTGCTTGATGTGGAACACCTCGACGCCGACGGAATCGCAGTCCGGGTACACGTCGGGCTTCTCGGTCGACACGCGCACGGCGCGCACCTTGGGATGCTTCAGCATGGCGCGCGCGACGTCGTCGCACAGCGTTTCCTGCAGGTGGACGTGGCCCTGCGCCATGCGCTCGGCCACGGTGTTGCGCATGAAGTCGTAGTCGACCACTTCGTCGAGCTTGTCGGCGTGCGGGGTGCATTCTTCCAGCGGCACGAACAGGTCGATATTGATCAGCACGCGCTGCTCGCCCTTCTTCTCGAACTCATGCACGCCGATATTGATCTGCACTTCATAGTTGCGCAGGAACATGCGTCGGCAGTCCTGCAGGCTGGGGTGGGAAAGAGCGGCGAGCATGGTCATGGCTGGGAGAAAAGACTAGAAAAGGGAACGCCGCGCCGGGGGGCGCGGCACATCAGGGTACGGCTTGCCGGCGTGCCTGGCGTACAGGCGCCAGCTTACTCGGTCAGGAACATCACGTCGCGCGCCAGCGGCATCAGGTGCTGGCCGCCGTCCACGTACAGCGTGGTGCCGGTGACGGCGCGCGCCTGTGCGAGGTAGGCCACCGCCTGGGCGATATCCTCGGGCGTCGACGACTGGCCCAGCGGCGTCACGCGATGCGCGCGGCGGAAGCTCTGCTCCGACTGCTCGCCCGACACCAGCGTGATGCCCGGCGCCACGCCAACCACGCGGATGCGCGGCGCCAGCGCCTGCGCCAGCTGCACCGTGGCGGTCTGCAGCGCGGCCTTGGACAGCGTGTATGACAGGAAATCGGGATTCAGGTTGTCCAGCTTCTGGTCGAGCAGATTAATTACCACGCCGCCTGGTCCGGCCGTCTTGTCCTTGTCCTTGTCCTTCTCCCCGGCCGGGGCGGCGGCGGCCAGCGCCTTGTGCAGCTCGCGCGCCAGCAGCAACGGCGCCGCCACATTGGTGCGCATATGCGTATCGAGCGACGCATAGGAGAAGCTGGTCGCCACGTCGTACTGGAACAGCGAGGCGTTGTTGACGAGGCAGGTCGGCAGGCCCAGCGCGGCAATGCAGTCCGCGATCAGGCGGCCGGTGGCGGCTTCGTCGGCGAGATCGGCACGCAGCACCGCGGCACGGCGGCCGAGCCCGCGGATCCTGGTCGCCAGCGCTTCGGCCTCGTCCACCGAGCGGTGGCAGTGCACGGCCACGTCCCAGCCCTGCGTGGCCAGTTCCAGCGCAATGGCGCGGCCCAGGCGGCGCGCGCCGCCGGTGACGAGGGCGACGCCGCGGGCGGCGGACTGGGCCGTGGCGGCAGCGGCTGCAGGCTGGGCGGCAGCGGGTGCCGAGGTATCGGATGCGGGCATTGCTACAATCGCGGGATGCAGAAAGCCGCTAGTTTACCCCTTCCCCCCGCCGACGCGCAGGCCGCGTCCGATACCCTTACAGCCCGTATTGGCGAATCGATCGATGCGGCCGGCGGCTGGATCGGCTTTGACCGCTATATGGCGCTGGCGCTGTATGCGCCCGGCCTGGGCTACTACAGCGGCGGCTCGGCCAAGTTCGGGCGCGATGCCCGCGACGGCAGCGACTTCATCACCGCGCCGGAACTGAGCCCGTTCTTCGCGCGCACGCTGGCGCGCCAGTTCGCGCCGCTGATCGCGCAGGGCCTGCCACACATGATGGAATTCGGCGCCGGCACCGGCCGCCTGGCCGCTGACCTGCTGCTGGAGCTGGAGCAGGAAGGCCAGTTGCCACAGGAATACGCGATCGTCGAACTGTCCGGTGAGCTGCGCGCGCGCCAGCAGGAAACGCTGGCGCAGCGCGCCCCGCACCTGGCCGCGCGCGTGCGCTGGCTGGATGCGCTGCCCGACAGCTTCGAGGGCGTCATCGTCGGCAACGAAGTGCTCGATGCAATGCCGGTGCAGCTCTACGCACGCACCGGCGGCCGCTGGCACGAGCGCGGCGTGACGCGCAGCGGCGTGGCGGGCACCGAACCCGGCGCGGCCGCCGCGTTCCGCTTCGAGGACCGCGTGCTCGCCGATGCCGACGTGCCGGCGATGCTCCACGACATCCCCGGCGACCACGATGTCGTCACCGAAACCCACGCCGAGGCCGAAGGCTTCATGCGTGCCGTCGGCGCGATGCTGGCGCGCGGCACCGCCTTCTTCATCGACTACGGCTTCCCCGCCGCCGAGTACTACCATCCGCAGCGCGCCGGCGGCACGCTGATGTGCCACTACCGGCATCACGCGCACCCGGACCCGTTCCTCTACCCGGGCCTGCAGGACATCACCACGCACGTCAATTTCAGCGGCATCGCCGCCGCCGCGGTGGAAACCGGGCTGACGGTGTCGGGCTTTGCCTCGCAGGCGCGCTTCCTGATGAACGCCGGCATCACCGAGCTGCTGATGGCGCTTGACCCGTCCGATGCGCGCGCCTTCCTGCCGCAGGCCAACGCCGTGCAGAAGCTGTTGTCCGAAGCGGAAATGGGCGAGCTGTTCAAGGTCATCGCGCTGACGCGGGGCCTGGACGACGGCACGGACCAGAGCGAGCCGCTGGCCGGCTTCGCCCGCGGCGACCGCTGCCATACCTTGTAAGCCATCGCGAACGCCATGCTGCGCTGGACCCTCACTATCTTCCTGAGCGTGATCATCCTGTCCGCGGCGCTGCCGTGGCTGCAGAAGTTCGGGCTGGGACGGCTGCCCGGGGACGTGCGCTTCCGCGTGTTCGGGCGGGAATTCGTGCTGCCGTTTGCATCGACGATCCTGCTGTCGCTGGTGGCGCTGGTGATCGGCAAGCTGCTCTAGTCCCTCTAGTCCACCAGGCTCACTTGATCGCCCCGACGGTAAATCCCGCAACGGTGATGAAGGTCGGGGCGTAGACGAACTCCTGCATCGCCAGCGTCATGCTGAAGATGACCACGGTCAGGATACCGCTCGACGACACCGGCACCACCACCGTCAGGAAGGCGCCGAAGCGGCTCAGCCCGTCCATCATGGCGGCTTCCTCGATATCGCGCCGATCGCCGGCGAGGCCGCCGCGGCAGGCGTGGCCTGCAATACCGCCTGCGCCACCGGCGACCACATCTTCCAGGCGATCATCGACGAGGCGGACGCCCGGCAATGCGACCTGATCGTGATGGCCTCGCACGGGCGGCGGGGGGTGCAGGCGCTGGTGATCGGCAGCGAGACGCAAAAGGTGCTCACGCACACGAAGATCCCGGTGCTCGTCTACCGCTAGCAGAGAGCCGCGTTCAGCCCCCGATGCGCGCTGCCACCGCCGCCACGCGCGCCTCGTGGATGCGGTCGCGGATCTGGTCGACCGCATCGCCGCAGGCGCGGGCGATGGCGCCGGCATCGACTGCCGTTGCCGCCTCCAGCGCCGCTGCCAGCCGCGGCGCCTGCGGGTATGTGCCCGCTTCGAAGCCCTTGCGTCCGCGCATGTCGGCCTCGCACGCCTGCAAGACTCCGGCAAATCTCGCCGGCTTGCGCAGCGCATCGCAGCGCTCGAGCAGGCGCATCACCGCGGCGGCGCTGATCTCCAGCGAACGATGGATATTGCCATGCTCGCGCGCCACCACCAGCGCGAGGTCGCGGCAGTCGTTGGGCACGCGCAGCCGCGCGCAGACCTCTTCCAGCAGCTTGACGCTGCGCATCTCGTGGCCGACGTGGCGCGGCAGCACGTCCTCGGGCGTGGTGCCCTTGCCCAGGTCGTGCACCAGCGCGGCAAAACGCACCGGCAACGGCGCGCCCATCGCCGCGGCGGTATCGATCACCATCATCACGTGCACGCCGGTATCGACCTCGGGATGGTAGTCGGCGCGCTGCGGCACGCCCCACAGGCAGTCAAGCTCGGGCAGCAGCCGCGCCAGCGCGCCGCAGTCGCGCAGCACCTCGAACATTCGTGACGGATGCGCTTCCATCAGGCCGCGCGCCAGTTCCTGCCAGACGCGCTCGGGCACCAGCGCATCGACCTCGCCGGCCGCCACCATCTCGCGCATCAGGCGCTGGGTCTCGGCGGCGACGGTGAACTCGTGGAAGCGCGCGGCAAAGCGCGCCAGCCGCAGGATGCGGACCGGGTCCTCGGCGAAGGCATCCGAGACATGGCGGAACAGGCGGGCCTGCAGGTCGCGCTGGCCGCCATGCGGGTCGATCACCGGGCCGACGAGGTTGCCATCGGCATCGACCTCGCGCGCCATCGCATTGATGGTCAGGTCGCGCCGGACCAGGTCGTCTTCCAGCGTGACATCGGGCTCGCAGTAGAAGGCAAAACCCTTGTATCCCATCGCTGTCTTGCGCTCGGTGCGCGCCAGCGCGTATTCCTCGTGGGTGCGCGGATGCAGGAAGACCGGGAAATCCTTGCCGACGGGGCGATAGCCCGCGGCTACCATCTCGTGCGGGGTCGCGCCGACGACTACGTAGTCGCGGTCCTGGCTGGGCTTGCCCAGCAGTTCGTCGCGGATCGCGCCGCCGACGGCATACACCTGCATCGTTGTGGCCTCTTCTCTGGTGCCGGCGCGCCGGCGCCGGCGGTATCGCTCAGTCTCAGTGGTTGACGATGATCGCGTCGGGCCGCTCGGGCGACAGGCGGTAAGGCTCGTCGTCGGCCAGGAAATCGCGCTCCTCGCGCGCGGCGGCGATCCACTCCTGCATGGTCGGCAGCGCCAGCATGAAGTCGGCATAGGCCTTGGCGTCTTCCGGCAGGTGGATGCCGTAAGTGGCGAAGCGGCTCACCACCGGCGCAAAGAAGGCGTCGGCCACGGTGAACTCGCCGAACAGGAACGGGCCGCGCGCGCCATGCTGCTGGCGCAACCCGCTCCAGATCGCGGCGATACGGTCGACGTCGCGCTGCACCGCCACGTTCCAGCCGCGTCCGGGCAGCACCGCGGTCACGTTCATCGGCAACTGGCTGCGCAGGTTGGTGAAGCCGGAATGCATCTCGGCGCAGATTGCGCGCGCCACCGCACGCTCGGCACGGTCGGCGGGCCACAGCGTCTTTTCCGGGAAACGCTCGGCCACGTATTCGGCGATCGCCAGCGAGTCCCACACCGTGACGTCGCCGTCGACCAGCGCCGGTACCTTGCCGGCCGGCGAATAACGCGCGATCTCGGCCGCGAAGCTGCCGGTGAACAGGCGCACCTGTACCTCTTCGAATTCGATGCCGGCCTGGCGCATCAGCAGCCAGGGGCGCAGCGACCAGGAGGAGTAATTCTTGTTGCCGATGACGAGCTTCATCGTAGGTCCTTGGGGGGAGGCGAAGGGAGACGGCGGCGGCGCGCCGGACCGGTCATTTTGCCAGCGCGCCCGCCTGCCTCAAAGTGAATTGCTCTCGCAACCGATCCGAAAATGGGTCACATAGGCCACCCGCGGCCCTGACCCGCCCGCCCTTCAGCGGTGCACGCTGGCGCGCATCGAGGTCAGCGCGGCATCGCGATTGCGCCCCGCCAGCGCGTCGGTCATCACGGATTCCAGGCTGGCCGGATGCAGGTCCAGCTCCGGCGCGACCGGATGCTCGAGCACGTTGTCCAGCTGCATCGAGTCGAGGTTGTCGCGCGACAGCAGCGGATCGCCCGGCATGTGTTCCATGATGGTCGCCTGCACCCGAGCCAGCGCATCCGGCAGCGCGATCACCGGGCGCGGATGGCCGGATGCGCGGCCGGCGAAGCGCACCAGCTCCTCCAGCGTATAGACCTGCGGGCCGCCCAGCTCATAGCCGCGGCCGATGGTGGCAGGGTTGACCATGGCATTGAGGAAGGCCTGCACCACGTCCTGCACGAACACCGGCTGGAAGCGCGCCTGTGCGCACGCCAGCGGCACCACCGGCGCCATCTGTTGCATCTGCGCGAACAGGTTGAGGAAATGGTCGTCGGGACCGAACACCACCGACGGCCGCAGGATGGTCCAGTCCAGCCCGCTGGCGCGCACGATGCGCTCGCCGTCGCCCTTGCTGCGCAGGTACATCGACGGCCCCTGGCTGTCGGCGCCAAGCGCACTCATATGCAACAGCCGGCGCACGCCGGTGGACAGGCACGAGGCCACGATCTGCCGCACCATTTCCACATGAGCGCTGGCAAAGGCCTCGCCGTAGGGATCGGCACGCTCGCCGTGCAGCACACCCACCAGGTTGACGACGATGCCGTCGACCCCGAGCGAGCCGATGGCGTCGTCGAGCGCGGCATTGTCGGCCAGCCCCAGTTCGACTACCTCGACGCGCGGCAGCAGCAACAGGTGCTGCGCGTGCTCGACGTTGCGGGTGCCGACCACGATGCGGTCGGGGGCGATCGGCGAATCGGGATTGCTGCCGGGTTCCAGCGGCGCACCCGAGGCAGAAGCGGCGCCGGCCAGGCGCGAGACAAGGTGGCTGCCGATAAAGCCGGCGCCACCGATGACGAGGACGTTGCTGGTCTGCATGATGCCTCCGTGCAAAGTGGACTGCACGTCGCGGCGCATTGCGCAAGCCAGGCCGCCGCGACGCGCCCGGCGCGGCACACCAGCGGCCCGTCCCGTCGGGTGCCCGTCAGGGCAGGCTGGTCGTGGTCACCGGCGACGGCGCGACCGTCCCCAGGCGCGATTTCAGCGACTGCGGCCGGCCACTCATCAATGCAGCATAGTACGTAGCGTTGGAAAGCACATTCTTCACATAGCCGCGCGTTTCATTGAACGGGATGGTCTCTGCAAAGATCGCGCCTTCCACGGGCCGCGCCAGCGTGCTGCGCCAGGCCTTGGGCCGGCCCGGACCGGCGTTGTATGCCGCCGACGCCAGCGCCCAGGAACTGTCCAGGTCGGTCAGCACCATGTTCAGGTAATTGGTGCCGAGCAGGATGTTGATGTTGGGATCGCCCATCATCTGCGGCGAGAAGTCGTTCATGCCGATCTTGCGCGCCACGTACTTGGCCGTCGCCGGCATCACCTGCATCAGGCCGTGCGCGCCGGCGGACGAGCGCGCGTTCATCAGGAAGCGCGATTCCTGCCGGATCAGGCCGTAGACCCACGCCATGTCGAGGCCGACATCGTCGGTCGCGCGCTGCATGATGTCGCGGTACGGCATCAGGAAGCGCAGCTCGAAGTCATGCTCGTTGCGGGTGCGGTCAGCGGTATTGACGGTGCGGTCGAGCAGTTCGAGACGGCGCGCGTACTCCGCCGCGCCGAGCAGCTCGCGGTCGTTCATGCCGCGCAATTCCCAGTTCCATTCGCGGTTGCCCTCGAAGCGCATGTTCATCGCGTAGAACTTCTGCGCGCGCTGGAAGCCGGCGCGCGCGCGCATGGCATTGGCTTCGGCATCGCCGACGGCGGTGCGCGCCGGTAGCGTGATGCGGTTGCCCAGTTCTTCGCTGGCGAGCTGGCCATAGAAGTTGAACTGGCCGGCGATCTGCTGGAAGTTCTGCTGCGCCTCGGTGTCGCGGCCTTCGGCCTTGAGCGCGCGGCCGTACCAGTAGAGCCACGCCGGGTCCTTGGCGCGCAGCTCGGGACGCATCAGCTCGACTGCCTGGCGCACCTGCTTCCAGTCGCCCTGGCGCAGCGCGGCGCGCACGCGCCATTCCTGGGAGTCGTCGGACAACCACTGGTTGCCGCCCAGGTCCATCTGGCGGCGGTAGTAGTTGGCCGCTTCCGGCATCAGCTTCTTGCCCGCGAACTGGCCGATCACGCCCCAGGCGGCGCCCTGCTCGTCGCGCGACAGCGTGCCCTGGACGGTACCCAGGTAGGCGACGGCCTGGTTGGGATCGGTGCGCGCCATCTTGACGATGGTGGCGAGCGCGTCGCCGTCGACGCGTGCATCGGGCAACAGCGCGGCGATCTTGCCGGCCAGCGTGAGGTAGTTCTGCTCCAGCGCCAGCCGCGCGTGGAAGGCCACATCGCTGCGCTGGATCTGCTGGCTTTGCACCAGGTAGCCGATCAGGTCGACGCAACCTTCGCCGAAATAGCGCGGATCGCTCAGCGCCTGGCGCGACTCGGCGGCAACGTTCTGGCCCTTGAGCGCGCGCGACAGCAGCGCATAGCATTCGACCTGGGTGTCGTCCTTGAGTGCGAACTGCGGATACTCGGCATCGAAGCTGGCCCAGTCGCGCTTCTTGCCCAGCACCAGCAGCCAGTCGTTGCGCATGCGGTCGGCGATGGCCTGGCCCTTGTAGCGCTGCAGGAAGGCGCGCACCTGGTCGTCGGGCGCGTCGATGCGCGCCAGGCCGCTGGCGTCGAACATCTGCGGCTTGATGCGGAAGTACTCGACGTACGACGGGATCGGGTAGTCGACCAGCGTGGCCGAGATCGCGTAGGCGCGCTCTACGTCATTCTTGCGCGCCGCTTCGCGCAGCGCGGCGAAGGCCTCGTCCGGATCGCTCGGGATCACCGCCGGCTGCTGCTGGCGCACGGGCGCCTGCGGGCGCTTCTGCGCATGGACCGGCGTGACAAGCAGTGCACATGCCATGGCGATCCAGGCGGCCCGCCCTGCACGCTGCAGATATACTCCCTTCAGCATTCTTTGCTTCCTTGTCGATGACGGCGGCGCCGGTGCCGCCATGCAAGGCAAGGGCCGCAGCAGCTTCCGCCGTCCGTGTTGGTTCGGACGCGGGCATTATCCCACGCCATGTCCTCAACTTCCGCCACCTCGGCCGCCACCTCCCCCGGCAGTTCGCCAATCGACCTTGCGGAGGACCGCCGCGCGCAGCGCGCGCGCCTGCTGTCCTTGCGTGCCGCCCTGCCCGCGCGCGACGATGCCGATGCGCGCATCGCCGCCGCATTGTCCGAGCTGCTGGCGGGCCTGGCCGTGCGCTGCCTTGGCTTCTACTGGCCGATCCAGCAGGAGTTCGACGCGCGCGGCGCGATCGCGCAATGGCTCGCGGCGGTGCCCGCGCGCCAGGCGGCGCTGCCGGCGGTAAGCCGGCCCGGCGCGCCGCTGGACTTCCATCGCTGGGACCCGGACACGCCGATGACCAGGGGCCACTATGGCATCCCGGTCCCCGACGGCACCGAGGCCGTGACGCCCGACGCGCTGGTCATTCCCTGTGTCGGTTTCAGCCCGGACAAGTTCCGCCTGGGCTACGGCGGCGGCTTCTACGACCGCACGCTGGCGGCAATGGCGCAGCGGCCCGTGGCGATCGGCATCGGCTATGAAGCGTGCCGCATCGCACTGCCAGCGCAGCCGCATGACGTGGCGATGGACTGGATCGTTACCGAAGCGGGGGCGTTCTAGCCCGATAGGGTGACAGCAGCGTGCGGGCTACGGCCGGGTTCAGCCGGCCTGCACCAGCTCGTCCACCAGCGCGCGCATGCAGCGCCAGTGCGAGCCTTCCCAGAATACCCGCCGGCACTGGTCGCAGGTGACGAAGCTGCGGTGGCGCTCGAGCACGCCGTCTGGCACCCGCCCGGCCGCGGCGGCCGCTTCCAGCGCGTGCAGCGGCACGTTGCAGTCCAGGCACAGCGAGAACGGCCGCGCGCTGCGCGCCAGGTCGAGCCGCGCGAAGATCTCGCGCACCTGCTGGCGCGGCTTGAGCGCCCGCACATAGCAGCCGTGCGTGATGCCGCGGCGCTTGAGCAGTTCACGGTCGCGCGTCAGCACGATGCGGCCTTCGTCGACCGCAATGCGCTCGATCTCGCTGTCTTCGAAGTGGTTGTCGTAGAGGGTGTCGAAGCCGGTCATGCGCAGCAGGTGCGCCAGTCCGCCCAGATGCGCGTCGGCAACGAAATGCGTCGCGCGCAGCGGATGTTCGCGCACGCGCAGCAGCGGCGTGACGTCGAGGCGTTCGAACTTGGGATAGACCGAGACCCGGTCGCCGTCCCGCAGCTGGCGCTCGAAGACGGCGGATTCGCCGTTGACCAGGATCAGCTCGACTTCGGTGTGCGGCACGCCCAGCGCCTCGATCATGTGCTTGACGGTCGCGGCGCGCGCGCACGCGCAGGGCAGGTCACGCCGGCGCTGGCCCGGCGCGAGGAAGTCGTTCAGTTCCTCGTAGAAGCGGAAGGTGGCGGTGACCATGGGGCGAGTATGGCACCGATTTGCCGTGTTAGTACGCTGGTGGCACCACGGACGCATGCAGCAGGCTCCCCTCTCCCCATGAGGGGAGAGGGAGAACACCTTGCCTGGCAAGATCGAGCCGCTTTGGAGCACCCAAAACCGCTCTCTTCTTCAGCGGGTTCCTTACAGCTTCAGCCGCTGCCAGATCGCCTTGGTCGCGGCGGCCGCGTTGAGCGTGTAGAAATGCAGCCCCGGCACGCCCGCGGCGAGCAGCCGCTCGCACAGCGCGGTGACCACGTCCAGCCCGAAGGCGCGGATCGATTCTCGGTCGTCGCCGAAGCTCTCCAGCCGCTTGGCCACCCAGCGCGGCACTTCGGCGCCGCACATCTCGGAGAATCGCATCAGCTGCGAGTAGTTGGTGATCGGCATGATGCCCGGCACGATCGGCACTTCCACGCCCTGCGCGCGCACGTCGTCGACAAAGCGGAAGTACGCGTCGGCGTTGTAGAAGTACTGCGTGATCGCCGAGTCGGCACCGGCCTTGACCTTGCGCACGAAGTTGTCGAGGTCATGGCGCGGCGACTTCGCCTGCGGGTGGTACTCCGGGTACGCTGCGACTTCGATATTGAACCAGTCGCCGGTCTCGGCACGGATGAACTCCACCAGCTCGTTGGCGTAGCGGAACTCGCCGATCTCGCCCATGCCCGACGGCATGTCCCCGCGCAGCGCGACGATATGGCGGATGCCGCCTTCGCGGTACTGCTGCAGGATTGCGCGGATGCTCTCGCGCGACGAGCCCACGCACGACAGGTGCGGCGCGGCCTCGATGCCTTCGCGCTGGATCTCCAGCACGGCGTCGAGCGTGCCCTGCTGGGTGGTGCCGCCGGCGCCGAACGTCACCGAGATGTACTTGGGCTTGAGCGGAGCCAGCTGCGCGCGCGTGTTGCGCAGCTTTTCCAGGCCCTCCGCCGTCTTGGGCGGGAAGAATTCAAAGCTGAAGTAGCGGTCTTGCATGATGGTGGCGCGTCGCGTTGGCGCGGCGCGCGAAATAAGGTCATTCGTCGCGGTTGCCCAGCAGCAGGCTGGACAGCAGCCACGAGATCACGCTGTACAGGATGGAGCCCAGCAAGGCCGCCCAGAAGCCGCCGACCGTGAAGCCCGACAGCAGGTTGCCGACAAACAGGAACAGCAGCGCGTTGATGACGAAGATAAACAGCCCCAGCGTCAGCAGCGTGACCGGCAGCGTCAGGATCACCAGGATCGGACGGATCAGCGTGTTGACCAGGCCCAGCACCAGCGCCGCCAGCATCGCCGAGCCGAAGCTCTTGATGTGGATCGACGGGATGATGTACGGCAGCACGAACAGCGCAACGGCGTTGATGATCCAGACGACCAGTAGTCTCATGACGGCTCCTTGGTTGGCTCAATGGCGGGAGTGCTCCCTCTCCCGCAAGCGGAAGAGGGGAGTTGCTACCTCACTGCGCGCATCAATAGCGGTAGTGATCCGCCTTGTACGGGCCTTCCTTCCTCACGCCGATATAAGCGGCCTGCTGCTCGGTCAGCTCGGTCAGCTGCGCGTTCAGCTTGCGCAGCTGCAGGCGCGCGACCTTCTCGTCCAGGTGCTTGGGCAGCGTGTAGACGCCGACCGGGTACTTGCCGCTGTCGCGTTCCTGCCAGAGCTCGATCTGGGCGATGGTCTGGTTGGCGAACGAGCTGCTCATCACGTACGACGGGTGGCCGGTGGCGCAGCCCAGGTTCACCAGGCGGCCCTTGGCCAGGATGATCAGCTTCTTCCCGTCCGGGAACTTCACGTGGTCGACCTGCGGCTTGATCTCGTCCCACTCGTACTTCTCGATCGAGGCGATGTCGATCTCGTTGTCGAAGTGGCCGATGTTGCAGACGATGGCCTGGTCCTTCATCTTGGCCATGTGCTCATGCGTAATGACGTGGTAGTTGCCGGTGCAGGTGACGAAGATATCGCCATGCTCGGCGGCGTAGTCCATGGTCACCACGCGATAGCCTTCCATCGCGGCCTGCAGCGCGCAGATCGGGTCGATCTCGGTGACCCACACCTGCGCCGACAGCGCGCGCAGCGCCTGTGCGCTGCCCTTGCCCACGTCGCCGTAGCCGGCCACGATGGCGATCTTGCCGGCGATCATCACGTCCGTGGCGCGCTTGATGCCGTCGACCAGCGATTCGCGGCAGCCGTACAGGTTGTCGAACTTGCTCTTGGTGACGGAGTCGTTGACGTTGATCGCCGGAAAGCGCAGCTCGCCCTTCTGGGCCATCTGGTACAGGCGATGCACGCCGGTGGTGGTTTCCTCGGTCACGCCGCGGATGGCTGCCAGGTTGCGGCTGTACCAGCTCGGGTCCTTCGCCAGCTTTTCCTTGATCGCGGCGAACAGGTAGGTTTCTTCCTCGCTGCCCGGGTTGGCGATCAGCGACTGGTCCTTCTCGGCGCGCGCGCCCAGGTGCAGCAGCAGCGTGGCATCACCGCCGTCGTCGAGGATCATGTTCGGGGTGCCACCGTCGGCCCAGTCGAAGATGCGGTGCGTGAAGTCCCAGTATTCCTTCAGCGATTCGCCCTTGAAGGCGAACACCGGCGTGCCGCCCGCGGCGATGGCGGCGGCGGCGTGGTCCTGCGTCGAGAAGATGTTGCACGAGGCCCAGCGCACGTCGGCGCCCAGCGCCTGGAGCGTCTCGATCAGCACGGCGGTCTGGATCGTCATATGCAGCGAGCCGGCGATGCGCGCGCCCTTGAGCGGCTGCGCGGCGGCGAATTCGTCGCGGATCGCCATCAGGCCGGGCATTTCGGTCTCGGCAATGGCGATTTCCTTGCGGCCCCAGCCGGCCAGTTTGATATCGGCGACGAGGTAGTCTTGCTTCAGGTCGGTCACGGCGTTCATGTTTCACTCCGGTGAAGAGTGGCACGCAGGTGACGAGATCGGGAAATCGGGCGGCGGCATGGCAGCGGGCACATGCGCAGCGGGCGGATAGGTCGACTCGCCTCCGTGCGAAACCACGGATCAGCGAGCGCCGTTGAAGACAGTCCGAGCCTGGCGGATGCATGGGGTAGCACTTCTTGCCTACCGCATCCGTTGCAACGCTCCTCGGAGTGGCGGTATTGTAGCGTGCCCGGCCGCCTTGCGCACCGGCCCTCCTTGATTTCCTCACAGATGATCCCAACGCCACCCCGCACCCTGACCATCGCCGGCTCCGACTCCGGCGGCGGCGCCGGCATCCAGGCCGACCTGAAGACTTTCTCCGCGCTGGGCTGCTTCGGCATGAGCGCGATCACTGCGATCACCGCGCAGAACACGCTTGGCGTGACCGGCGTGCATGCGATCCCCGCCGACATGGTGGCCGCGCAGATCGACGCGGTGGCCGGCGATATCGGCGTGGACGCGGCCAAGACCGGCATGCTGGGCACCGCCGCCATCGTCGAGGCCGTGGCCGCGGCGGCGGACCGGCATGGCATCCGCAAGCTGGTGGTGGACCCGGTGATGATCTCGACCTCGGGCGCGACGCTGTCCGACGACGCCACCACGCAGGCCATGGTGCGGCTGCTGTTCCCGCGCGCGCTGCTGGTCACGCCCAACCTGCCCGAGGCCTCCTACCTGCTGGGCCGCAGGATTGCGCGCCGCGCCGACATGGAACAGGCCGCCGCCGACCTGATCGCGATGGGCTGCCCGGCCGTGCTGCTCAAGGGCGGCCACCTGGAAGACGATGGCGCGGCCGGCATTGCCGGCGGGCTGGACGACCTGCTGATGCTGAAGGACGGGACCGTGCGCATGTTCACGCACCCGCGCGTCGATACCCGCAACCTGCATGGCACCGGCTGCACGCTGGCAGCGGCCATCGCATCGCAGCTGGCGCGTGGCGATGCGCTGGAAGATGCCGCGGGCAAGGCGCTGGACTATGTGGCGCAGGCCATCGCGGCCGGCGCGGGACTGCGGCTTGGCAGCGGCAACGGCCCGCTGAACCACGCCTTCGCGCCGCGCGCGCTGGGTTGAGCGCCAGATGCAGAGGCTCACCCATATCGATCTGCGCAGCGATCCCGACGCCGCCTTCTACCTCAAGCATGAAGTCGTCGACGTTGCATTCGCCACCGAGGCTGGCGAGCTGGTCAGCCGCGAAGGCCCCAACCGCTACCAGCCCGGCGATGCGCTGATCACCAGCCGCACCGGCGACCGCTGGTGCGTGTCGCGCGACCGCTTCGACCCCAAGTACGACGCCATCCCGCCGCTGGTGCACGGCCAGGACGGCGCCTATCGCAACAAGCCGATCCCGGTGCTGGCGCGCGAGATGCACGAGGCCTTCAGCATCGAACGCAGCGCCGGCGGCGACGTGCTTCACGGCAAGCCGGGCGACTGGCTGATGCAATACGCGCCCGGCGACTATGGCATCACCGAGCGCGCGAGGTTCGAACAGGTGTACCGGCCGCTGCAGGACTGAGCGGCCGGGTTTTTCGGGCAGGTTCAGGCAGGGATCAGTTGCCGCCGCTGGACAGCGGCACCAGCTTGAACGCCGCCCGCGCCACGCACACCACGGTGCCGGCCGCATCCTTCACTTCGCCTTCGCAGAAGGCGATGCGCGCGCCGCGGCGCAGGCAGCGCGCTTCCAGCGTCAGCTCGCCGCGCGCGGCGGCAAGGAAGTGGGTCGACATGTCGATGGTGATCACGCCCGTTTCCGTGGGCGCATGCGAGCGCGCCGCCCCGCTGAGCGTAAAGTCCAGCGTCGCCATCAGCGTGCCGCCGTGCACGTCGCCGCGGCTGTTCACCAGCTGCGGGTGCGCCGGCAGGCGCGTGCGGCAGTAGCCCTCCTCGATCACCTCCGGCTGCAGGCCGAAATAGCGCATCAGCGGGACATCGATGCCGAAATAGGGCTTCTCAGGCGTGCCGGGAGCGGCGGGAATGATCTCGGGGAGCTGGGTCGACATGGTGCGCGATGCGGGATGGTTGGCGGGGAATGCTGCCCGACATCATAGCGGCGGGGTCCGCTTCGGTTCCCGCGGCTGGGCGAATGTCGCACAAATCTTGGCGACGCGATGCCCCTCACCAGGTGCGGTGTGCTCCCCTCTATCAAGGAGAGGGGAGCACACCGCCGGACACACTCTGCACGTGATCGCGCGCTCAGCCGGTCGGGAACAGGCTGACGAGATGCGCCACCGCGGCCGGCACGTCGTCGGCCTCGGTAACGGCGCGCACCACTGCGGCACTGCCGACACCCACGGCGAGCACTTCGCGCATATTCGTGGCATTGACGCCGCCGATGCCGACCAGCGACGGGATCACCGGCTGCATCAGCTTTGCATATGCGCGGAAACGGCCCATGCCTTGCGGCTGGGTCGGCATCACCTTGGTCGTGGTCGGGAAGATCGCGCCCAGCGCCAGGTAGCTCGGACGGATCGCCGCGACGCGCAGCATCTCGGCGTAACCGTGCGTGGATACGCCCAGCCGCAGCCCGGACGCGCGGATCGCGTCGAAGTCGGCGTCGTCGAGGTCCTCCTGGCCGAGGTGGATGCCGTAGATGCCGCTCTGCGCGCCATTGGCGGCATGGTAGTCGATCGCCACCTGCCAGTGGTCGTTGATGAACAGGCGCGACGACGAGCCCTGCATGGCCCTGGCCGCGCGCGCGATCTCGGCGCGCACCGCGGCGGGATCGTCGGACTTGAAGCGCAGCTGCACCGTCGGCACGTTCAGCGGCGCCAGGCGCTCGATCCATTCCGCGCTCGGCACGACCACGTACAGGCCCAGCGCGGGGCACGGCGCGAACGGCTCGACGGCCTGCTCCGGCGCCACCAGCGCGGCATGGCGCACGTGCGGGAAACGCGCGAAATCCGTCGGCCAGTCGGCCGAGCCCGGCGCCCAGGCGCGCGCCAGCGCCAGCGCGTCATGCGCCGGGAAATGCAGCGACAGGCTCGCCAGCAGCACCGCGACGAACGCCGGCGAGTGCGGCTGGTCGCTGTCCGCGGCAACCGAGAACACCCAGGTGCCCATCGGCGAGCGCACCGTGTCGATCCACTGGCCGCCTTCGCGGTCGGTCTCGATCAGCGTGGCGCCGCTGGCGGCGACGCGCGCGATGAATTCTTCGGTGGCTTCGCCGTCGGACAGCAGCACGTCGTGCGCGCCGGGATGCTCAGGCGCGTCTTCCAGGCGCCAGGCCTGCCACGGCTTGTCGTCGATGCCGAAGGTCTCGCCGTAATGCTCCAGCACCGCCGCGCGCAGCGGACCGTCGCTGGGAACGTGGACGGGGCGGCGGGTCATGCGCGCTGCTCCCGCTGCTCCGCCTCCGCATGCCAGAACGGCATGCCGACCACCGGCGTGCTGGCCTGCGCCACCTCGCGCTCGGGCATCGGGCCGGCCAGGTACGCGGTGCGGCCGGCTTCGACTGCCTGCGCGAACGCGCGCGCCATGTTAACCGGGTAGGCGGCCTGCGCCACCGCGGTGTTGAGCAGCACGCCGTCGTAGCCCCACTCCAGCACCTGCGCCGCATGCGACGGCAGGCCCAGGCCGGCATCGACGATCAGTGGCGTATCCGGCAGGCGCTCGCGCAGCACGCGCATCGCATGCGGATTCACCGCGCCCCGGCCGGTGCCGATCGGCGCGGCCCACGGCATCAGCGCCTGGCAGCCGACGTCGAGCAGCCGGCGGCACAGCACCAGGTCCTCGGTGCAGTACGGCAGCACCTTGAAGCCTTCCTTGATCAGGGTCTCGGCCACGGCGGGCAGGTTGAGCGTGTCGGGCTGCAGCGTGTAGTCGTCTCCGATCAGCTCCAGCTTGATCCACGGCGTCTCGAACACCTCGCGAGCCATCATCGCGGTGGTGATGACCTCCTGCGCGGTGAAGCAGCCGGCGGTGTTGGGCAGCACCGGCACGTTCAGCGCCTTGAGCATCTGCCAGAACGCCTGGCCGCCCTCGCCATCGCCCACCGCGCCCTGGCGGCGCAGCGCGACGGTGATCATGGCCGGCGTAGATGCCTGCACGGCCGCTTCCAGCGTGGCCGGCGACGGATAGCGCGCGGTGCCCAGCAGCAGGCGCGAGCCGAACGACTCGCCATACAGCACGAACGGGTCGCGCAGGGTTTCGGAGGGTTCGAATGTCATGGGGTCAGCCTCCCGTCACGGGTTGCACGAGGTCGATGCGGTCGCCGGCCGCAAGGGGGGTGTTGGCGTGCGCGGCGCGGGGCACGAACTGGCCATTGACCGCCGCGGCAAAGGGGGGCGCGATCTTCGCCACGGTCACCGCGTCCGCCAGCGTGGCGGATTCGGCAAGGGCGAGGGGTCGGCCGTTGAGCAGGATTTCCATGTCAGTCTTGCGTTAGTGCAGCAGCCCGGTGCGCGCGTGCAGCGCGGCCGCCGGCGCTTCCGTCACTGCCTCGATCATGCCGGGCCAGCGCAGCGCGGCAGGCACTGCATGGGCGGCAGGATCGCCCTTGAGCAACGCGCACACCACGGCGCACGCGGCCTCGGTCACCGCCGGGGCGATCAGGAAGCCGTGGCGGTACAAGCCGTTGACGCGCACCACGCGCGCCCGCTGGTCGACGCGGATCGCCGGCAGATGGTCGGGCCGCGTGGGGCGGCGCTGCACGTTCAGTTCCATCACGCGCGCCTCGCCGAAAGCGGGATGCAGCGAATGCGCCGCCGACAGCAGCTCCAGCGCGGAACGCACGCTCATCGGCGAATCGTCCTCGCTTTCCAGTTCGGTCGCGCCAATGACGTACAGGTCGTTGGGCTTGGGAGCAATATAGATCGGGTAGCGCGGATGCAGCAGCCGCACCGGCCGGTGCAGCTTCACGTCAAGCGCATGCACGCGCACCACTTCGCCACGCAGGCCCCGCAGCCCGGGCGCAGTGCCGCCGGGCTGCGCCGGCCATGCCGCGCGCGCGCCCAGGCCGCGGCAATCCAGCACCACGTCCGCGCGGATGCCCAGCGTGGGCAGCGTGTCGGCATCCACCTCGCCGGCTTCCCAGACGCAATGCACGCCCTCGCTGACCGCGCACGACAGCAGCGCGCGCAGCGCGCCGCGGTTGTCGAGCTGGCCCTCGCCGGCCAGCAGCAGCCCCTGCGGGAAGCGGCCCGCCAGCGCCGGCTCGACTTCGCCCACGCCCTTGCCGTCCAGCGCCCGCAGCCGCTGCGACACCAGTTCGGGCGGCGCCACCGCGCGCATGCGGCTGGTGAACAACGACATCTCGCCGCGGTCGCGCGCGTGCCAGACCACCAGCGTGCCGTCCTCCTGGAAGAACACCGGCTCCGGCAACTCGGACAGCCACGCACGCCACAGGTCGACGCTGGCGATGCCGAGGTCGACGATGCGGCGCTCTGCGATGGCCGATTCCGCCAGCGGCGCCAGCATGGCCGCGGCCACGTAGGCGGCCGAACCCGCGCCGTCCGGCCCGGCGCGCTCCACCAGCGCCACGCGGGCGCCGCTGCGCACCAGTTGCCAGGCAGCCAGGCGGCCGGCAAGTCCGGCCCCGAGGATGGCGACGTCAAACGACTGTACTGCTGTCATGAGGGATGTTGTGCCGGCGCATGGGCATGCGGGCATGCCGCGGCGCCGGCCTCCTTGTTGTCTGGGCCGCCGCGCGGGGCGCTGCGCGGTGGCGGAACATGCGCGGGCATGGTTGCGAGGCCATGCCCGTACTGCCGTTGCCTTACGAGTAGATCTTGCTGCCCTTCTTCAGGAACTCAATCGACTTTTCTTCCATGCCCTGCTGCGCTTCCTTGGGCAGCGATGCCGCGTAGTCGCGCACTTCCTGCGTGATCTTCATCGAGCAGAACTTCGGCCCGCACATCGAGCAGAAGTGGGCGATCTTGGCGCCTTCTGCCGGCAGCGTGGCGTCGTGGTACGAACGCGCGCGTTCCGGGTCCAGGCCGAGGTTGAACTGGTCTTCCCAGCGGAACTCGAAGCGTGCCTTGGACAGCGCGTTGTCGCGCAGCTGTGCGCCCGGCCAGCCCTTGGCAAGATCCGCGGCGTGGGCAGCGATCTTGTAGGTGATGATGCCTTCGCGCACGTCTTCCTTGTCCGGCAGGCCCAGGTGCTCCTTGGGCGTGACGTAGCACAGCATGGCCGTGCCCATCCAGCCGATATTGGCCGCGCCAATGCCGCTGGTGATGTGGTCGTAGCCGGGGGCGATGTCGGTCACCAGCGGTCCAAGGGTGTAGAACGGCGCCTCGTAGCAATGCTTGAGTTCTTCGTCCATATTGGCCTGGATGCGCTGCAGCGGCACGTGGCCCGGGCCTTCGATCATCACCTGCACGTCGTGCTTCCACGCCTTGGCGGTCAGCTCGCCCAGCGTGCGCAGCTCGCCGAACTGGGCATCGTCGTTGGAGTCGGCGATGCAGCCCGGACGCAGGCCGTCGCCGAGGCTGAACGACACGTCGTACGCCTTCATGATCTCGCAGATCTCGTCGAAGTGCGTGTACAGGAAGTTTTCCTTGTGGTGCGCCAGGCACCACTTGGCCATGATCGAACCGCCACGCGAGACGATGCCGGTGACGCGGTCGGCGGTCAGCGGCACGTAGCGCAGCAGCACGCCGGCGTGGATGGTGAAATAGTCCACGCCCTGCTCGGCCTGCTCGATCAGCGTGTCGCGGAACATCTCCCAGGTCAGGTCCTCGGCGATGCCGCCGGTCTTGTCCAGCGCCTGGTAGATCGGCACCGTGCCGATGGGCACCGGCGAGTTGCGCAGGATCCACTCACGGGTTTCGTGGATGTGCTTGCCGGTCGACAGGTCCATGATGGTGTCTGCGCCCCAGCGGATCGACCACACCATCTTTTCCACTTCCTCGGCCAGCGACGAGGTCACGGCGGAGTTACCCAGGTTGCCGTTGATCTTGACGCGGAAATTGCGCCCGATCGCCATCGGCTCCAGCTCGGTGTGGTTGATGTTGGCGGGAATGATCGCGCGGCCCGAGGCGATCTCCTGGCGCACGAATTCCGGCGTGATGTCTTCCGGACGCAGCGGCAGGCCGGCGCCCAGCGCGTTGCCGGGGTGCTGGCGCAGCAGCGCCTTGTATTCGGGCTTGTCGTACAGCGCCTGCAGGTTCAGCGATTCGCGCAGCGCCACGTACTCCATTTCAGGCGTGATGATGCCCTTGCGCGCATAGTGCATCTGCGACACATTGGCACCGGCCTTGGCGCGGCGCGGGTTGGTCAGCTGGGCAAAGCGCAGGTGCGCGGTGGCCGGGTCGTTGGCGCGGTCGCGGCCGTATTCCGACGACAGGCCGGGAAGCACTTCGGTGTCGCCGCGCTCTTCGATCCACTTGGCGCGCACCGCCGGCAGGCCGGCCTTCAGGTCGATATGCACGTCCGGGTCGCTGTACGGGCCCGAGGTGTCGTACACCGGGATCGGCGGGTTGGGCATCTCGCCCTTCTCGGTGCGCGTGGAGGTCTGCAGGATCGTGCGCAGCGGCACGCGGATATCCGGGCGGCTGCCGGTCAGGTAGGTCTTGCTGGAAGCCGGGTAGGCAAATTTCTGGTCGAGGTCGCTCTCGAGCGATTCGAAGGAAGCAGCGGGGGCAGTACGGGCCATGGGTGTCGTCCTCTCTCTTGCGGGGTGGACGAAACCAGGAGCCCTGTGAGCGCTGCCGGCGGCGTGGTGGCCTGGGCGGCGAGTCCCGGAGGGACTAGAGGCTTGGTCTTGCTGAAACTTCCCACGCCGGTACTAACCGGATCGGGTTCGAAGGGACTCTCTCAGCCGCACGGCCCATCCGTACGGCACCCCTGTTTCATCCAACGGGGTGAATTTAAGCACAGAGCACCGGTGGGCGCCAGTGCCAGTTCCCCGTCGTTTGTGGTGCCACACCTGTGCGCATAGGTATCGAATCGCGCATGGTGCAGCGCAAAAACAGGCATCAAGCGGCCGAGCATGCACTCAAACGCGTGTCAGGTGCTCTACCATGCAAAGCAAACGGCAAGCATCGAACCGATCCAGGAGACCTCCCAAAATGACCGACGCCGCCACGCATCGTGTCTTCAACCAGGTGCCGGACCTTGCGCACTACAACCTCTTCGGCTGCGATCCCATCGTCCGCGCCGCGCTGGAGCGGCTTGGCGGCGGCTGGCATGCCGAGGCGCTGGGGCAGTTCGGCGCGCGGCTGGGCGAGCCGGAAGTGCAGCAATGGGCCGCCGACGCCAACCGCCATACGCCCGAGCTGCACACGCACAGCCGCACCGGCGAGCGCATCGATTCCGTGGAATTCCACCCAAGCTGGCACGCACTGCTGTCGCTGCTGCGCAGCCAGCAATTGCAGGCCCTGCCCTTCGCGCTGCCGCGCGCGGGCGTGTGGAGCGCGCGCACCGCGGGCTACTTCCTGCAGGCGCAGGTTGAGTCCGGCTCGCTGTGCCCGCCCACCATGACCCTCGCCAGCATTCCGGTGCTGCGCAAGGAAACCGCGCTGTTCGCCGAGCTGGAGCCGCGCCTGTATGCGAGCGAGCATGATGCGCGCGACCTGCCCTGGCGCGAGAAGACCGCGATCATGATCGGCATGGGCATGACGGAGAAACAGGGCGGCTCGGACGTGCGCGCCAACACCACCGTGGCGCGCGCCGTGCGTGGCGAAGGCCGCGGCGCGGAATACGCGCTGACCGGGCACAAGTGGTTCTTCTCGGCGCCGATGTGCGACGCGCACCTGGTGGTGGCGCGCATGGGCGCCGAAGACGGCCCGCTGTCGTGCTTCTTCGTGCCGCGCTTCCGCGACGACGGCAGCAAGAACCCGATCCAGATCCAGCGCCTGAAGGACAAGCTCGGCAACCGCTCCAACTCCAGCAGCGAGGTCGAGTTCCGCGACGCGACCGGCATCCTGATCGGCGAGGAAGGACGCGGCATCCCCACCATCATCGAGATGGCGACCAATACGCGGCTCGACTGCGTGATCGGCAGCTCGGCCATCCTGCGCGCGGCCTTCGTGCAGGCGCTGCACCATACGCGCCACCGCAGCGCCTTCGGCCGCCTGCTGGCCGACCAGCCGCTGATGCGCAATGTGCTGGCGGACCTGGCGCTGGAATCCGAAGCGGCCTCGCTGCTGATGATGGAACTGGGCCACGCCTTCGAGCACGCCGAGGGCGACAACCCCGACCCGCTCGCCGCCGCGTGGAAGCGGGTGGTCACGCCCGCGGCCAAGTTCTGGATCTGCAAGCGCGCCATCGAGGCCACCGGCGAGGCGATGGAAGTCTGGGGCGGCAACGGCTACGTCGAAGAAAGCCCGATGGCGCGGCTGTACCGCGAAGCGCCGGTCAACTCGATCTGGGAAGGCTCGGGCAACATCATGTGCCTGGACGTGCTGCGCGCGATCCAGCGCAACCCCGACGACGGCGCGCGCCTGCTGCAGGACCTGCAGCGCCGCGCCGGCGGCCATCCAGCGGTGCGCGCCGAGCTGGCATCGCTGCAGGCGCTGCTGCGCGAAGCGCCGGAGCACCTGGAGGCCAACGCGCGCCGCTTTGCGCAGGGGCTGGTGCTGACCACGCAGGCGGCGCTGATGCTGGCGCATGCCGATGCGGAGAATGCGGAGCTGTTTGTCGCCAGCCGGCTTGGGCGCCAGCATGGACGCGTGTTCGGCACGCTGGATGCGGAGGCCGAATTGCTGAAGCGCGTGGCATCGCGCGGCTTCGAAGGCTAGCCGCGCAGACCCGGCGCTTGCGTCACGCCTCCATCGACTCCAGCACGCGCAGCATCACCCGCGGCGCGTAGCGGATCAGGTCATGCGCGCGTTCGCCGATCATGATCGCGGGCGCGTTGATGTTGCCACCGACCAGCGTCGGCATGACCGAGGCATCGACCACGCGCAGCCCTTCCACGCCGCGCACGCGCAACTGCGGGTCGACCACCGCCAGCGCGTCCATGCCCATGCGGCAGGTGCCCACGGGGTGATAGATGGTGTCGGCACGTGCGCGGATCATCTCGCGCACGTCGGCATCGTCGCTGCCGTCGGCGCGCAGGTGCGCGGAGTACAGCTCGCGCCCGCCGTAGCTGGCCAGCTGCGGCTGCGCGAAGATCCGGCGCACGATGCGCACGCCGGCAACCATGTCGTCGAGGTCGCGCACATCGTTGAGGTAGCGCGGGTCGATCAGCGGCGCCTCGCGGATATCGGCCGATGCCAGCCGCACCTCGCCGCGGCTGCGCGGACGCAGCACGCATACGTGGCAGGAGTAGCCGTGGCCGAAGTTGAGCCGGCGCATGTGGTTGTCGGCCATGCCGACGACGAAATGCAGCTGCAGGTCGGGCTCGGCCAGTTCGGGGCGGCTGCGTATGAAGCCGCCGGCCTCGGCGAAGTTGCTCGACAGCATGCCGGTGCGTTCGCGCCGGTAGCGCAGCATTTCCGACAGCAGGGTCATGAAGCCGCTGAACGACACGCCGAACAACTCGGGCGCCGCCACGCGCTTGTGCAGGATGATGTCGAGATGGTCCTGCAGGTTGGCGCCCACGCCGGGCAGGTCGTGGACCACGTCGATGCCAAGCTCGCGCAGCTGCGCCGCCGGTCCCACGCCGGACACCAGCAGCAATTGCGGCGAGCCGAAGGTGCCGGCGCAAACGATCACGTCGCGCCGTGTGCGCAGAAGTTGCTGGCGGCCGTCGCGCGCGACCAGCACGCCGGCCGCATGGCGGCCCTCGAAGACGATGCGCAGGGCCTGTGTGCCGGTCAGCACCTGCAGCCGCGCGCGCCCGCCGTTGCAGGCCTTGTCGCGCGTGTTGCCGCCGTGCAGGTAGGCGCGCGCCGCGTTCCAGCGCTCGCCCGCATGCTGCGTGACCTGGTACCAGCCCACGCCCTCCTGCTCTTCGCCGTTGAAGTCATCGTTGCGCAGGTAGCCCGCCTGCTGCGCGGCCTCGATAAAGCGCTCGGCGAAGGGATTTGGCGTGCGCAGGTCCGATACATGGAGCGGGCCGCTGCCGCCATGCAGCGGATCGTCGTCGCTGCCGGCCAGGCGCTCATTGCATTCCGCACGGCGGAAATACGGCAGCACGTCGTCCCATGACCAGCCGTCGCAGCCTGCGGCGGCCCAGTCGTCGTAGTCGGCGGGCCGTCCGCGCGTGTAGATCATCGCGTTGATCGACGAGCAGCCGCCCAGGCCGCGTCCGCGCGGCTGGTAGCCCCGCCGGCCATTCAGTCCCGGCTGCGGCACGGTCTCGTAGGCATAGTTGCGTGCGCTGGCGCGCGGCAGCATGGCGGCGCACGCGGCGGGTGTGCGTACCAGCACATGGTGGTCGTGCTGGCCGGCCTCGACCAGGGCAATGGTGTCGTCCCCGCTGTCGGCCAGCCTTCCGGCCAGCGCACAGCCCGCCGATCCCGCGCCGACGATGACGTAGTCGTAGGTGGTTTCCATCTGTCTCCCCGCATGTCCGCAGGCGGCGAGAGTCAGCCGGGCCAGCGGATGGCAAGCCGTGAAATTCAGTGTAGGCGCTAGCCTGAGCGGGGGTGAAGGGTTGCGGCGTGCCGGCGTTGGTGGTCCGGGCAGGCGGTTGTCATGCCGATGGAGGAACAGGCATCAATGGCCCTGGCTGGCCTTCAAGTGATGCGCGCGGCAGCCGGCGCGCCATCCCGATGCCCCGGGGTGTTGCAACCGACTGCGCGTCTGGCCTGCGGGTCAGGACACCAGCATCGGCCGCCCGAGCATGCGCGACAGCACGGCCTCGGGCGAGTGGGTGTGGTCGGAGATCGCCTGCGGCTCAAGATAGATGGTCTGCTCCATCATCGCGCGCCCGCGCATGGCGGCGTGCAGCAACTGGTCGCTGAAGACGATCCAGGTCGAACCGGGCGGGAAGTGGAATTCCTGCTGCGGCACGTCGCGCTGGTAGTCCAGGTCGGCCTTGGCCAGGTCGTGGAGCTGCAGCATGCGGTGGTCGTATTCCGAGCGCTTGCGCTTGGTGATATGCAGCAGCTTCATCAGCGCCGCCTGTCCCGGCCACATGCCGTGGGTCTTCGGCACGAACTTCTGCGCGAAATCGCCAAACGGCTCGCCCACGCGCCACACGCGCGCCGCGGCCGGGTCGATGTTATGGAACACGCGCAGCAGGCGCTTTCCCAGCATCGGGTTGGAGGGGAAGGAATCGACGTGCAGGCGGGTGTCGTCCTTGCGCCAGCTGACCGGGCGGCCGGCGATCTCGCTGGGACGCAGCGAGGTGCCGGCGCGGGTCATGTGGGGAATGTATTCGGGGAACAGCGTGCGGATCAGCGACTCGCTGTTGTCGGCATAGCGGCGGATCAGCGTGTAGAGGTCGGACAGGTCCTGCTGGGTGCCCTGCGCGCCGCGCACCGCGGTGTCGTTGGCGCGGAGGTTGATGTTCTTGGATTTGCCGTCGGAATAACGGGCGTCGAGGAAGCGTTCCTCGCCGGGTTCGAAGTGGAATTTCAGGTTGGGGAAATACAGCACCGCGCCCTGCTCCAGCTCGCGGCGAAGGGTGGCGCGTTCCTCGGGGGTGACCTGGGGGGCCCAGTTGGTGTAGGGCTGTGGGCGGATCAGGTCGAGGCTGCCTCCCGACGCGGAGCGGTTCGGCGCGGTGGCATTGGAAATGGCTGGTGCTGCGGGCATGGCAGTCCTCTGGGGACGGGACCCCCGTGAAGGAATTTTGTGGTGGTTGGGATTTTACTACCTGGATGTTTGGGTGGCGATTGGGGCGCAGGGGGCGGGGGTTTTTCTGGCCTGGTGACATGCTGTTGGCTGTTTTAGCGTCTGCTGTCGCTGTTGATGACATGCTGTCGGCTGTTGAACCGCCTGCGATGATTGAACGAGCCCAGAGCTGGGCGTGGCCCCTGCTGCTCGCGTCAACGCGGGGACGCCGGCAGCAGGCGGCCTACGCCCGGCATGGGGATCGTCCAATAGTGGGTCGACGCAGCCACTATCCCAAACTCACCTGGCGTAGCAGGTTTGAGCCACCAGCCACATCGAACGGAAATCACCACCGCCCGACCCACCCACGCCGCCAAATTGATAGCCAGCCGCTCAGGCGACGCGTTTTTTGGTTACTTTTTGTCGCTCGGACAAAAAGTGACCCGCCCAGCAGGGCGGAACCAGGCGGTTCAACGGCCGACAGCATGTCATCAACGGCGACCCACCACCAAAAACAAAAAACCCCACCGTCCCTTGCGGGCCAGCGGGGCTTGCCGAAGTCAGAAGTGCAGGAGTCCAGGATCCGGACTCCGAAGACCCACTTACAGTCCAGCAGCAGCGCGCAAGGCAGCCGCCTTATCCGTAGCCTCCCAAGAGAACTCCGGCTCTTCACGCCCAAAGTGGCCGTAAGCCGCAGTCTTCTCATAGATCGGACGCAGCAGATCCAGCATCTGCACAATACCCTTCGGCCGCAGGTCAAAATGCTCCTGCACCAGTTCCGCAATCTTGGCGTCCGGAATCTTGCCGGTACCTTCGGTGTACACCGTCACATTGATCGGCCGCGCCACGCCGATGGCATAGCTCACCTGTACCTGGCACTGGCGCGCCAGCCCCGAGGCCACCACGTTCTTGGCCACATAACGCGCCGCATAGGCAGCCGAGCGATCCACCTTGGACGGGTCCTTGCCCGAAAACGCACCGCCACCGTGCGGCGAAGCGCCACCATAGGTATCGACAATGATCTTGCGCCCGGTCAGGCCGCAGTCGCCCTGCGGGCCGCCGATCACGAAACGCCCGGTCGGGTTCACCAGATACGTGGTTTCTTTCAGCATCTCGGCCGGCAGCACCGGCTTGATGATCTCTTCGATCACGGCTTCTCGGATCTGCGCCTGCGTAATATCCGGCGAATGCTGCGTCGACAGCACTACGGTATCGACGCTGTGCGGCTTGCCGTCGACATAACGCACCGTCACCTGCGACTTGGCGTCCGGACGCAGCCAGGGCAGGCGGCCGTCACGGCGCAGCAGCGACTGGCGCTCGACCAGGCGGTGCGCGTAGTAAATCGGGAACGGCATCAGCTCCGGCGTCTCATCGCAGGCGTAGCCGAACATCAGGCCCTGGTCGCCGGCCCCCTGGTTCAGGTAGTCGTCCGAGGCGCGGTCCACGCCCTGGGCGATGTCCGGCGACTGCTTGTCATAGGCCACCAGCACGGCGCAGCCCTTGTAGTCGATGCCATATTCGGTGTTGTCGTAGCCGATGCGCTTGATCGTGTCGCGCGCGATCTGGATGTAGTCGACGTTGGCGGTCGTGGTGATTTCCCCTGCCAGCACCACCAGGCCGGTGTTGCAAAGCGTCTCGGCGGCCACACGCGCATACTTGTCCTGCGCCAGGATGGCGTCGAGGACGGCGTCGGAAATCTGGTCGGCGACCTTGTCGGGATGGCCTTCGGAAACCGATTCCGAAGTAAAAAGGAAGTCGTTTGCCACGAACTTATTCTCCAGGTTGGCTATTGCGTGCCACCCGGTCGGGTTCATGGCGGCGACGCTTTAGCGGTATTTAAAACAGCCCGGTTTGAGCTGCATCGCCCCGCAAGTTGTCAGTTAACTCGGCGATACACGCTATTATACGCGCCTGCCGGGCTCGTTGCAGCGCGCCAAAGGCGCCGACGCAACACGCTGCCGCCACGGCATGCCGTTTGCCCGGATTTACGGCAAGCCGGCGTGGAACTGAATTCCGCGCCGGGGAAAAAATGCGCCGGATTTGACCTGTTTGCAGCCCAGACTGCAATCCACGCCCGATGACCTTTCTTTTCTGGCTGATCTCCCGTTTCCCACTGCGCTTGCTGCAGGCCGCAGGCGGCGCGCTCGGACTGCTGGCAGCACGGCTGCCCGGCCGCTACGGCCAGCGCCTGAATGAAAATTTCCGCCTGGCGTTTCCCGACGCCACGCAGGCGATGATCGATGAAGCCGCCCGCTCGGCCGGTCGCATGATGATCGAGATGCCCTATTTCTGGAGCCGCAAGAAGATCGGCACACGGCTGCATGGCTTCGACGACTACATGTGGCCGGAACTGGAAAAGCTGCAGGCCCGAGGCAAGGGCCTCATCATCCTGACGCCGCATCTGGGTTGCTTTGAAGTGCTGCCGCAGTCCCACGCGCTGGTGCGCCCGGTCACCGCGCTGTTCAAGCCGCCACACCAGCCCTGGCTGCGCGACTGGATCGAAAAGATGCGCACGCGGCCCAATATGCACATGGCGCCCGCCACGCCGCGCGGCGTGCGCATGCTGGTCAAGGCGCTCAAGCGCGGCCAGGCGGTGGGGATCCTGCCGGACCAGGTACCCAGCGGCGGCGAGGGTAACTGGGCGCCGTTCTTCGGCAAGCCGGCCTACACCATGGCGCTGGTGCACCGGCTGCAGCAGCTGACCGGCGCGCCGGTGGTCGCGGTCTTTGCGGAACGGCTGCCGAAAGGCGCGGGCTATCGCGCCCACCTGCATGTGCTCAATGAGGGCGGCATGCTGCCGGACGACCCGGCCGAAGCGGCCGCGGTGATCAACCAGGCCGTCGAGATCCTGGTGAGGCAGTGTCCCACCCAGTACCTGTGGGGATACAGCCGCTACAAGGGGCCCGCCGCCGCCCCCAGCCGCAGCACCGAGCCGACCACTGACCAATCGATTTCATGAGCCGCGTGTTCACCTGGCTCGGCATCGGCCTGCTCACGGTGCTGGGCAAACTTCCATATCCGTTCGTTGCCCGCTTCGGCGAAGCGCTGGGCAGCCTGCTCTACCTGATTCCCAGCGCACGCCGCCGCGTGGTGCAGGCCAACCTGCGCCTGTGCTTCCCGGACAAGACCGAGGCCGAGATCGACGAATTGTCGCGCCAGAGCTTCCGCACCGTGTTCCGCAGCTTTGCCGAGCGCGGCATCTTCTGGACCGGCAGCGAGGCGCAGATGCGCCGCTGGGTGCAGATCGACGACCAGGCCGACCTGGTGTCGCTGGACGGCACGCCGCATATCCTGGTCACGCTGCACCTGTCGGGCGTGGAGGCCGGTGCGATCCGGCTGACCATCCACCTGCGCGAGCATGTGGGGCGTTCCGGCGCATCGCTGTACACCAGGCAGAAGAATGATTTGTTCGATGGCTTCCTCAAGCACGCGCGCGGCCGCTTCGGCGCCAACATGATTTCGCGCAACGACAGCGCACGCGACATCCTGCGCTGCCTGAAGAAGGGCGAAGCGCTGCAGCTGATCGCCGACATGGACTTCGGCGAACGCGATTCGGAATTCGTGCCGTTCTTCGGCGTGCAGGCGCTGACGCTGACATCGGTGTCGCGGCTGGCGCGCCTGACCGGCGCCAAGGTTGTGCCGATCTACACCGAGATGCTGCCCGACTACCAGGGCTACGTGCTGCGCATCCTGCCTGCCTGGGACAACTACCCCGGCGAAAGCGTCACCGACGACACGCGCCGCATGAATGCCTTCTTCGAGGACTGCATCCGCCCGCGCGTGCCTGAGTATTACTGGGTGCACAAGCGCTTCAAGCACCGCCTGCCGGGCGAACCCGAGATCTATTGAGCGTCCGCCGAGGGCGGCAGCAACTTGCGCGAGCCGCGGCTACAATCCCCACCATGAAACTCCAGTTCACCAAGATGCATGGCGCCGGCAACGACTTTGTCGTGCTCGACGGCATCCACCAGCAGATCGACCTGACGCCCGCGCAATGGCGCGCGCTCGCCAGCCGGCATTTCGGCGTGGGCGCCGACCAGATGCTGGTGGTCGAAAAACCGTCGCGCGGCGATGTCGACTTCCGCTATCGCATCTTCAATGCCGACGGCAGCGAGGTCGAGCACTGCGGCAACGGCGCGCGCTGCTTCGTGCGTTTTGTCAGCGACAAGGGCATGACCGACAAGCGCTCGGTGCGCGTGGAGGTGATGAAGGGCGTGATCACGCTGACGCTGCAGGACGACGGCCAGGTCACCGTGGACATGGGCGCGCCCGAGCTGGAACCGGCCCAGGTGCCGTTCCGTGCCGAGGGGCTGCCGACCCGGGCTGAAGGCGTGGATACGGTCTACGGCCTGGAGGTCAACGGCCGCACCGCGTGGATCTCGGCGGTGTCGATGGGCAACCCGCATGCGGTGCAGGTGGTGGACGACGTCGAGGACTTCCCCGTGCTGCAGGACGGGCCGGTGATCGAGCAGCACGCCACCTTCCCCAACCGCGTCAATGCCGGCTTCATGCAGGTGCAGGACCGCAACACCATTCGCCTGCGCGTCTACGAGCGCGGCGCCGGCGAGACGCTGGCCTGCGGCACCGGCGCCTGCGCAGCGGTGGTCGCCGGCATCCGGCGCGGCCTGCTGGACTCGCCGGTCAAGGTGCATACGCATGGCGGCGACCTGACCATTGCCTGGGACGGCGGCGCCGAACCGGTGCGCATGACCGGCCCGGCGACCACGGTGTTCGAAGGCACCATTGACCTGGCGGCCCTGCCGGCCTGACCATAGGGGCAGCGCGCCCCACGACACAGCCCGCATTGTTTCCGGCCCAGGCGGGGCGCCCATTCCCTGATCTTGCAGGTCATACCGATGGAGCGCCCATGCCGCTGGACGATTTCCGCATCACGACGGGCAAGCGATTCCGCCTTGCCGATTTCCCTCCCGGCAGCAAGCCGCTGTCGCGCGGCGGCAAGGCCGAGGACCTGGCCCTGATTGCCGAACTGAGCGAGGGCCTGGACGCTAAGCAGGACATCTTCTACGCCGAACACCGCCGCAAGCTGCTGGTCGTGCTGCAGGGCATGGACACCAGCGGCAAGGACGGCACCGTGCGCGGCGTGTTCCGCAGCTTCGATCCTCTGGGCATCCGCGTGGTCGGCTTCAAGGCGCCCACGCCCAATGAACTGGCGCGCGACTACCTGTGGCGCATTCACCTGCAGGTGCCCAGGGCCGGCGAGATCGTGGTGTTCAACCGCAGCCACTATGAAGACGTGCTGGTCACGCGCGTGCACGGCTGGATCGACAATGCCGAAACCGAACGGCGCTTCCGCCAGATCCGGGATTTCGAGGCAATGCTGACCGAGACCGGCACCACCATCGTCAAATGCTTCCTGCATATTTCGCGCGACGAGCAGAAGGCGCGGCTGGAGGCGCGGCTGGCAGACCCGGAAAAACACTGGAAATTCGACACCACCGACCTCGCCGAGCGCAAGCACTGGAAGGCCTACATGGATGCGTACGAGGCCGCGATCATGGCGACCAGCACGCAGGAATGCCCGTGGTACGTGGTGCCGGCCGATTCCAAGACGCACCGCAACCTGATGGTGGCGGAGATCCTGACGCGGGTGTTCGAAGACCTGAAGCCCGCCTACCCGCCGACCAAGCCGGAACTGGCGAACATCAAGGTCGAATAGCGCCCCGGTGCAGACGGCTGGCCGCCCGGCTCAGCCACCTCAGCCGCCTCAGCCACCATTCCCGCGATGCACGTCGTGCGTGACGAACGGGTGCTCGCGGCTGGGCATCGCCAGCCAGTGCGGATGGCGCAGCGTCTGGCGGATATCGTCCAGGCCGCTGGTCCAGTGCTCGTTCATGGTCAGCAGGCCGAACTGGTAGTCCTTGGCCATGTTCTCAAACGATTTGTCGCGGTAGATCAGCTGGATCACGTTACGGCGCGCGTCGCAGGCCTGTTCGGCGGCGCGGCGGTACCACTCGCTGTTGCGCTTGGATTGCGGCACCAGCGCCATCACCTCGTTGAGCATGCGGCGCATGTTCTGCTGCTCGCGCATGTAGTCCGTAATGGCGCGGGTGCGGCTGGAATAGCGGATCTCCTTCTCGCGCTCGGCAACATCGATCAGGTCATGCGGCAGCTTGCCGCGCGCGCTCCACAGGTCGACCTGGAAGATCAGCGCGTCGCGCCGCGGCTGCGCGGTCAGCACCTCGGCCAGCGGGGTGTTGGACACGAGACCGCCGTCCCAGTAGTACTCGCCGTCGATCTCCACCGCCGGGAAACCCGGCGGCAGCGCACCCGAGGCCATGAAATGCTCGGGGCAGAGCTTGTCGCGGGTGTTGTCGAAATAGGCGAAATTGCCCGTGCGCACATTGACCGCGCCCACCGAGACCCGCATCAGCTCGGGGCGATGGTTGATCAGGTCGAAGTCAGCGAAGCGCTCCAGCGTGGCCTTCAGCGGCGAGGTGTCGTAGAAACTGGCGCGGCCGGGTTCCGCATAGCGCATCATCAGCTCCACCCAGCTGCGCGGCTGGAAGAAGCCGCGCTGGCCTTCGACCATGGCGCGCGTGGCATGCAGGCCGTCGAACCAGACGCGCAGCGGCTCGGGCCAGCTCTCGGCGCCGTCGGTCAGCCAGGTGGGCGACAGGCTGGGCAGCCACGGCTGCGCGCAGATGTGTTCCCAGAACGCGCGCAGCTGTTCGATGCGGCGCTCGGGCGGATTGCCGGCAATCACCGCGGCATTGAGCGCGCCGATGGAAATACCGGCGACCCAGTTCGGGTAGATCCCGCCTTCGGCCAGGCCCTGGTACACGCCGGCCTGGTAGGCACCGAGCGCGCCACCGCCCTGCAGCACCAGTGCGCGCACGGCATAGGCCTCATGCGCGGGCCTGTCGGGCGCCTTGGCGTCCTGGCGCACCGGCTTGCGCGGACGCACCTGCGCGCCGCGCTCGGCCAGCGAATCGCCGTTGCCGTTGGTCTTGGCTGTTTCGCTTTCCGCTTCCTTCGCTGCCGCCGCTGCCGGCTGCCGCCCTGCCCGTTCCTGCCGCTCTTTCGCCGCCACGCACGCCCCCTGCCGATTGGATTTTCCGCCTGCCCTGGATCGTTGCAGCGCCCGGCGCATCCGCGCGCGGGCGCAAGGCTTCGTCAGACGCCGTAGCGCTGCCGATACGCCGACACGGCCTCGCGCGAAGCAGCCAGCGACTGGTCCTGCGACGCGTCGAGATAGGCCAGCAGGTCCTTCAGGCTGGCGATCGCGATCACGGGGATGCCGAATTCGCGCTGCACGTCCTGCACGGCCGAATGCGTGCCAACCTGGTCGGCGGTCCCGCTCTTTTCCATGCGGTCCAGCGCGATCAGCACGGCGGCCGGCTCGGCGCCGGCGGCGCGGATCAGGTTGACCGATTCACGCACCGAGGTGCCGGCGGAAATGACGTCGTCGACGATGACGACCTTGCCCTGCAGTTTGGCGCCAACCAGCGTGCCGCCTTCGCCATGGTCCTTGGCTTCCTTGCGGTTGTAGGCGAAGCCGACGTCACGTCCCATGCCGGCCAGCGCCACCGCCGTCGCCGAGGCCAGCGTGATGCCCTTGTAGGCCGGCCCGAACAGCACGTCGAACTGCACGCCCGAGGCCAGCAGGGTTTTCGCATAAAATTGCGCCACCTCGCCGAGCATCGCGCCCTGGTTGAACAGGCCGGCATTGAAGAAGTAGGGCGACTTGCGGCCGGCCTTGGTGACAAATTCACCAAACGACAGGACGCCGGCGTCGAGCGCAAAGCGGATAAAGGTCTGGCTCAGGTCGGTGCCCTGCATGCCCTCGGGCAAGGCGGCCGGCGTGTTCTGCTGCGTCATCATTTCTCTCTGAATTCAAAATTTCCCCGAATGTTACGGATTATCAGCGCCAACCTCAACGGCATCCGCTCCGCGTCCAAGAAGGGCTTTTTCGACTGGATGGGCAAGCAGGACGCGGACATGGTCTGCGTGCAGGAACTGAAGGCACAGGCCGCAGACATGACCGAAGCGTTCCTGGCGCCACACGGTTACCACGGCTACTTCCACTATGCGGAGAAGAAGGGCTACAGCGGCGTGGGCCTGTACACGCGGCACAAGCCTGAGCGGATCATCACCGGTTTCGGCAACGCCGAGTTCGACGGCGAAGGCCGCTATGTGGAAGTGCAGTATCCGCACCTTGCGGTGATCTCGGTGTACGTGCCTTCCGGTTCCAGCGGCGAGGAACGCCAGCTGGCCAAGTTCCGCTTCATGGAGGCTTTCCTGCCCCACCTGCTGCAGCTGAAGGCCAGCGGGCGCGAGATCGTTCTGTGCGGCGACGTCAACATCGCGCACAAGGAAATCGATATCAAGAACTGGAAGGGCAACCTGAAAAACTCGGGCTTCCTGCCGGAAGAACGCGCCTGGATCGGCGAGTTGTTCGACGTCCATGGCTACGTCGATGTGTTCCGCAAGCTCGATCCTCGCCCGGACCAGTACACGTGGTGGAGCAACCGCGGCCAGGCATACGCCAAGAACGTGGGGTGGCGCATCGATTACCACCTGGCAACGCCGAAGATCGCCGACACGGCGCAGCTGTGCTCGATCTACAAAGACGAGAAGTTCAGCGACCACGCGCCGTTGTCGATCGATTACGACTATCCGCTCTGAGCTATGTAGTCAGGCCGCCCGGACTTCTTCTAGAAGTTCCGGGTGGCGGTCAAGGAGTTTCAGCAGCTTGACGAGCGCCAGCGGGGGCAGCATCCGGCCGGTCTCGTAGCGCAAGCCGCGAACTGTGCCAAACCGCAAGAATCCAATCGGTACAAACCCCTGCGACCGGCCCCCATCCCCGCTACAATGCAGGTTCGCCCCTGCGCCCGGCAGGAGATACTTCGCATTCACGCGCGCATTCACGCGTATTCCCCCGCATTTCATAGAGCGAGTCCGCCATGGTTTTCAAAGTGTTCGTCGATGGTCAGGAAGGCACGACCGGTCTCCGGCTGCTTGACTATCTTTCCGGTCGTTCCGACGTGGAACTGCTGCGCATTGCCGATGACAAGCGCAAGGACCCGGCCGAGCGAGCACGCTTCCTGAACACCGCCGACGTCGCCTTCCTGTGCCTGCCCGACGTGGCCTCGCGCGAGGCGGTGTCGCTGGTGACCAACCCGAATACCTGCGTGATCGACGCCAGCACGGCGTTCCGTACCGCCGACAACTGGGCCTATGGCCTGCCGGAACTGGTGCGCGGCCAGCGCGAGAAGATCCGTGCCAGCAAGCGCATCGCCGTGCCGGGCTGCCACGCCAGCGCCTTCGTGCTGGCGGTGCGGCCGCTGGTCGATGCCGGCGTGCTGCCGCGCGACTACCCGGTGACGGCGTTCTCGCTGACCGGCTACAGCGGCGGCGGCAAGAAGATGATTGCCGACTTTGAAGCCGGCGGTAACCCGAAGCTGCACAGCCCGCGCCCGTACGCGCTGGCGCTGCAGCACAAACACCTGCCCGAGATGCGCGTGCAGGGCGGCCTGTCGTCGGACCCGATCTTCAACCCGATCGTCGGCAACTTCCTGAAGGGCCTGGCGGTGACGGTGCCGGTGTTCGGCGAGCGCCTGGCGCGCAAGGTGAGCCCGGAGCAGATCGTCGACATCTACCGCAAGCACTATGAAGGCGAGCAGTTCGTGCGCGTGATGCCGTACAACAGCGAGGACAACCTCGACGACGGTTTCTTCGACGTGCAGGCCAACAACGACACCAACCGTGTCGACCTGTTCGTGTTCGGCACCCCCGAGCGCCTGAACCTGGTCGCGCGCCTGGACAACCTGGGCAAGGGTGCGGCCGGCGCGGCGGTGCAATGCATGAACGTGCATGTCGGTGCCGACGAGGCCACGGGGCTGCAGGCCTGATACGGCTGCTTCCTGGACACAACAAAAAAGCCGGCACTGCCGGCTTTTTTTACTGGCCGGAAACCGGCGCGGCCTACACGCGCTGCAGCGCCCGCAACGCATCCACCAGCCCGGCCCCCTGGAATGCGCGCTCGCGCCCAAGATCCGTGGCCGCGTCGCACAGGATGGCCTTGACGGTCTCGGGCTGGCCCATCAGCTCATTGTTGCGCGACAGCAGCAGCGCGGCCACGCCGGACACATGCGGCGCGGCCATGCTGGTGCCATCCATCGACGCCAGCGTGCCGCCGGGCACGGTGGAGGTAATCTTCTCCCCGGGTGCCACGAGGTCGGGCTTGATGCGGCCATCGCCGGTGGGACCGTGGCTGGAGAAATAAGAGATGCCGTACCGGTAGGGATCGGTACGATGGGTCGCTCCCACCGTGATCACGGTGCGCGCATTGCCAGGATCGGTAATGGTCTGGCCGCGAAAGCCCGCGCCCATGTGCGCGGCCGCATATTGCTCGTCATAGCCATAGTTGCCGGCCGCCGCCACCACGATCACGCCGTTGGCCACCAGCCGGTCGCATTCGACGCACACCGGCGTGCTGCCGCAGGCGTAGGTGCGCACGTCATGGCGCAGCGCCACGCTGAGGTTGACGCCGTGCACATATTGCCGGTCGCGGCTCTGGTTGAGCCAGCGCACATATTGCAGCGCGCCCAGGATGCCGAACTCATCGCCCCTGCCCTGCGCATCGAAAATGCGCAGGTCGAGCAGCTCGATACGCGGGCAGATGCCGCTGACATCGCCGCTTTCGGCAAGCTCGGGCGGCAGCGGCATGGGCTCCGGCCGCGCCAGGTAGGCCGAAGACGGCCAGCCGGCGCCGATGATGCCGGCCACGTGCGTGCCGTGGCTGCCGCCCGGCGGCACGTATTGCGCCAGGTCTTCCTGGCTGATTTCCAGCAAAGGCTCGATCACGGACCAGTCGATGATGCGGCCGTTGGCGAGGTCGTCGGCGATCGCCGCAATGCGCTCCCTGAGCTCGGCCTCGCCGGGGCCGCGCTTGCCCTTGGGCATGGGCGGCAGGCGGCCGCTGGTGATCGCCGACAGGCGGGTGAAATCCAGCGTCCTGACCACGCGCGACAGACGCGGTGCGATCAGGCCGTCGCTGACCGGCAGCGCTCCCTCCAGCCTGGCGGGATCGAAGAACGCCGGATGGCGCGCATCGATGCCGGAGTCGATCACCGCCCAGCGCACGCCCTGCCCGCCGGTATCGAACACGCGGATCGCCGCATCCGCCTTCACGGTCTTGCGCGACGAAAACACCGCGTGCTCTGCCGGCCGGTTGACCGAGATGCGCCACAGCGGCGCCACTGCGGCCACCTTCGCCGCATCCGCGGCATCGGCATCCGGCGGCGCCGCATGGTCGTCCTGCAGGCAGGCCCATAGCGTTTCAAGCACCTGCCGGCTCGCCTGCCCGATGCGCCGGGTCAGGCCGCCGGGCGGGAAGCTGTCGTCGTCCAGTCCCAGCAAGGTCAGGGCAACATACTGCGCGGCGACATTGACCAGCCGTCCCAGCGCCTGGCCGGCCGGCGCCGGGATGCCGCCGAAGCGCGTCCGGGAAGCGGTGTAGCCGATGTCCTTGAACCTCGCAATGGCTGTCTCGCTGGACACATGGGCCAGCACCGACTCGCCCAGCCAGCGCACGAAGGCGTCGCCGGTGAGGCTGCGCTCGAGCGCGTGGCGCGCGGCGGTTGACCAGCTGGCGCTGGCCATCGGCAGCCGTACCTCCCGGTGCCACCATGCCGTCAGCGGCAGCAGCCTGAGCATGTCGAAGAAATCGATCTGCGCGAGCAGGTGCGATTCATTTGCCGCCAGGAAGCGCTGGCCTGCCGCCGCCGGCTCGGCCAGCGCCGGCAGGCGGCGCAGCACCGCGGTGCGCAGGGCGGCAATGCCCGCGGCGTGGTGCGGGGTCAGCAACAGCCCGCGCGGCACCTCGAACGATTCTCCCGACGCATACAGCAGCCAGACTTCGGAGCTGACCGGCAGGTCGCTGGTGAAGCGGTCGGGCTCGGCCTCGCTGCCCGCGAAGATCAGCATATAGGCGGCCCGTTGCTCCGACGGGCTCATGCGGTTCAGGCTCATGCGGGTTCCCCTGCGGTTGTCGCATTGTCCTTCGATCCGGTGGCCGCCCTGGTTGCCGGCGCCAGGCGCCGCAAGCAGCGGCTAGCGCTTCAGCGGCTTGCTTCTGTCGTCGTCGCCCGCGTCGACCGGCGCATCGCCCAGTCCCGCCATATTGGCGCGGTACGGTGGCAGCCTGTCGACCGGGGTGTTGATCGCGCGTGCGTAGAGTGGCAGCACCTCGGGCATGTGCTTTTCCAGGTCGGCAATGCGGCTGCGCCCGGACGGGTGCGTCGACAAAAAATCAGTGCCCGACTGCGACACTTTGCCCATCTTCTGCCACAGCGACACCGCGGCGCGCGGATCGAAGCCGGCGCGCGCGGCGATATCCATGCCGATCAGGTCGGCCTCGGTCTCGTCGGCTCGCGAGAAGCGCAGTGTCAGCAGGTGCGCCCCGGTGCCGAGCGCCATGTTGCCCAGGTTGCCGAAGCCGAACAGCTGCGAAATGACGTTGGCGCCGAGGTTGGTGATCTCGGACTTGGCGGCGCGCTCGCGCGCATGCTCCTGCAGCGCGTGCGCGATCTCGTGCCCCATCACCATCGCGACCTCGTCGTCGGTCAGCTTGAGCTGGTCAAGCAGGCCGGTGTAGACGGCGATCTTGCCACCCGGCATGCAGAACGCGTTGACCTGCTTCGAGCCGATCAGGTTGATCTCCCACGGCCAGTTGCGCGCGCGCTCGTTCCAGCGCACGGTCTGCGGCAGAAGCCGCTTGCCGATCGCGCGCAGGCGCCTGAGCTGCGGGTTGTCGTCGCCGGCCAGCGCGCGCTTGGCGATGGCTTCCTGCTTGAGCTGCTCGTACTCCTGCGCGGCCTGCTGCTCGATCGCCTCGGCGGGCACGATATTGCGCACCGCCGAGCCGCCGCGCTGGATGCTGATGCCTCCGGATTCGGTTTCCTGCGCCTGGGCGGGCATGCCGGACCAGGCCAGCAACGCCGCCGCCAGCGCGAGCGCGCGGACGAGCCGGACACGAATCGGACGCTGGACACATTGCTGGGGGCGGAGCATTTGCGGTTCCTCGGGCGCAGTGGAGGGATCGTGGCGGCGGACCGGTGCGATCCCTGGCAACGCTGCCGCAGCACAAGTGGCGGGGCGGCGAACAGGTGATGCAATAATACACGGCGCCCGCGCAGCCGCGCGGCGCTCCACCCCCCGCGCATCCATGACTTTCCAGGCCTATCTCGATATCTTCCGCAACCGCCGCATCGGCGCCATGCTGACCCTGGGCTTTGCCTCCGGGCTGCCGCTGGCGCTCACCTCCGGCACGCTGCAGGCCTGGATGACGGTCGAGGGCCTGGATATCAAGACCATCGGCTTCTTCTCGCTGGTGGGCCAGGCCTATATCTTCAAGTTCCTGTGGGCACCGCTGATGGACCGCTACACGCCGCCGCTGCTGGGCCGGCGCCGCGGCTGGCTGCTGCTGACGCAGCTGGGGCTGGTGGCGGGCATCGCCGCAATGGCGTTCTGCCCGCCGCGCGAGGCGCTGTGGACGCTGGCGGCGCTGGCTACGCTGGTGGCCTTCCTGTCGGCCTCGCAGGACATTGTCTTCGATGCCTACAGCACCGACGTGCTGCGTCCGGCCGAGCGCGGGGCCGGCGCGGCGGTGAAGGTGCTGGGCTACCGGCTGGCGATGCTGGTCTCGGGCGGCCTGGCGCTGTGGCTGGCCGACCGCGTGCTCGGCTGGCAGCAGACCTACCTGCTGATGGCGGCGCTGATGGCCGTGGGCATCCTGACCCTGCTGTGGGCGCCCGAGCCCGACGTGCCCGCGCGCGCGCCGCGCTCGCTGGAAGAGGCGGTGCTCGGCCCGCTGCGCGATTTCTTCGCGCGGCCCGGCGCATGGTGGCTGCTGCTGCTGATCGTGCTGTACAAGCTGGGCGACGCCTTTGCCGGCAGCCTGTCGACCACCTTCCTGATCCGCGGCGTGGGTTTCTCGGCCGGCGAGGTTGGCATCGTCAACAAGACACTGGGACTGGCCGCCACCATCATCGGCGCGCTGTTCGGCGGCACGCTGATGGTGCGGCTGGGGCTGTACCGTTCGCTGATGGTGTTCGGTGTGCTGCAGGCGGTATCGAACCTGGGCTACTGGATACTCGCCGTGACGCCGCCGCACCTGTGGACCATGGGCGCGACCATCGCGGTGGAAAACCTGTGCGGCGGCATGGGCACCGCGGCCTTCGTGGCGCTGCTGATGACGCTGTGCAACCGCTCGTTCTCGGCCACGCAGTATGCGCTGCTGTCGGCGCTGGCGTCGGTGGGCCGGGTCTATGTCGGGCCGACCTCCGGCTACATGGTCGAGGCCTGGGGCTGGGCGCCGTTCTACCTCGGCACCGTGGCGGTGGCGCTGCCCGGCGTGATGCTGCTCTGGGCAATGCGCAACACCGTGCACCGCTACGAAACCCAGGCGCGCGAAGCGATCGCCTGAGCCCCTCCCTGCTTGTTCCTTGCTTATTCCTTGTAGTAGACGATCTGGTGCGAGCTGGCCAGCAGCTGGCCAGCCGGGCTCCATAGCTGCGCGCGCTGGTCGAAGTACCCCTGCTGGAAGACCTGCGCCTGCGCGCTGGCCAGCACGTGGCGGTCGCCCAGCGCCGCCAGCGTGGGCGCATCGGCGTGGAAATACGTGGTCATCGACACCGTGCCGGCCGGCACGAAGCCCGCGCGCTTGAGGAAGATGCGCGGGTAGAAGCTGTCCGCCCATGACGCCACCGCGGCGAAGTCCGGCGTGCGCGCCGGCGCGTCGCGCAGCCAGAACTGGGTCAGGCTGTCGGGGTGCTCGGTGCCGGCCTCGGCGGTCGGCTTGGCGCCGCGCACCGGGCGCATGTCATAGGACTTGAGCCAGCGCACCGGCGCAAAGCCGCCCATCGCCGGCAGCGTGTCGGCGTCCGGCACCTCGGGCATCACCGCCTCGCCGCAGGCCCAGGTCTCGCGGCGCACCGCGAACACGGCGGTGGCAGTGGTGGCCACGGCATCGCCCTGGCGCAGCGTCAGGTTCCAGTGCTGGGTCGAGCGGTTGGTCCGCACCGGCAGCGCCTCGATCTCGAACGGGCCTTCGGCGATCGGGCCGGCAAAGTTGACCGACAGCGCGATCGGGTCGCCCAGCCGTTGCGGATGCAGCAGCGCCGCCTGCAGCAGCGTGGCGGCGGTGATGCCGCCAAACGGGCCGATCATGTTCCAGTAGGCCGGCGTGGTGCGGCCCAGGAAACGATTTTCGCCGGCGGCCTCCAGGGCGATGGCGTCGTCGAACGCATGCAGCGCGATGGGGGCGGAGGCGGACAGGGCGGCAGCGGTAGCAGTCATGGCAAGGGCGCAAATAGAACGATCGTTCGATAGCTGCCTACACTAACCGTAGTCAGGAGTTCGGTCAACCGTCCCCGCATGCAAGCGCTCCAGAAGGCGCATCAGCCTTGTGCCCGGCGCCGCCACACCACGCTCCAGCCGAGCTGGTTGGCGATCACACCCAGCAGCACCAGCAGCATGCCCGCGACCTGTAGCGGCCCGAGCACGACGCCGAACACCATCACGTCGATGACGATCGCCACCAGCGGATAGACGAACGACAGCGTGGCGATCGACACCACGCTCAGCCGCTGGAAGGCGCCGTACAGCAGGGTGTACATGACGCCGGTATGGACCAGCCCCAGCGCCAGCAGCGCGGCCCAGGTGCCGGTCTGATAGCTGCCGGCCGCGGGATGCGCCAGCGGTGCCAGCATCACCACGCCCAGCACCATCTGCAGGCCCGCAATCTGCCCGGGCGGAATCGCCTGCAGCCGGCGCGTGGCCATGGTCGTGACCGCATACAGCAGTGCCGCCAGCAGCGCCAGGCCGATCCCGGCCAGCATCGCGGCGCCGGTGCCGCCGTGCTCCAGCCCGGTGATCAGCATCACGCCGGCAAAAGCCAGCACCAGCCACGGCAGCCTGGCGAACGGGAACGGATCGCGCTGCATCGCAGACGTCAGCAGCAGCAGGAAAAACGGCTGGGTATGGTAGACCACCGTGGCAATGGCGATGCCGCTGTAGGCATAGGCCGAGAACAGCGCCAGCCAGTTGAGCACCAGCGTGACGCCGCCCAGCATCAGCCAGCTCAGTTGCGCACGGCTCATGCGCACCCAGCCGCGCTGCAGCGTCAGCGTGCCCAGCAGCGCGGCGCCGCCAAAGATGCAGCGGAAGAACACCACGTCCAGCGGCGGTTGCCCGCTGGTGACGACAAACCAGCCGATGGTGCCTGACAGCACCATGGCGGCGACCATGCGCCAGGCGCCGCCGGGCAGGGATTGGGGGGAAAGCATGGGGGCACTCCGGAGATGCAATGGCGGCATTGTTCCACCCTGCCATCCACTCAACAATCCTGCCAAAGCTCAATTAGTATTTGAGCTGCGATCAAAGACCGGAGACGCTGCATGTCGGATACACCACTCAATGCGATGGCCGTCTTCGCCCGCGTGGTCGAATGCGGCAGCTTCTCCGCCGCGGCGCAGGATCTCGGCATGACGCCGTCGGGCGTCAGCCGGCACGTGTCGCGGCTGGAAGCGACGCTCGGCGCCAGCCTGCTGCAGCGGACCACGCGCGCCTTCGCGCTGACCGAGCTGGGCCAGTCGGTCTACGCCGCCTGCGCACGCATGACCGCCGCCGCGCGCGAGGTCACCGCGCTGGCCGGCGAGCACGGCGGCACGCCCCATGGCGTGCTGCGCGTCAGCGCGCCGGTCGCGTTCGGGCAGGCCTGGCTGGCGCCGCGCCTGCCGGCGCTGCTGCAGAAATACCCCGCGCTGGACCTGCAGCTGACCCTGGCCGACCGCATGGTCGACCTGGTCGAGGAGGGCCTCGACGTGGCGGTGCGCATCGCGCGCGAACTGGCGCCGGGCCTGGCGGCGCGGCCGCTGCGCGAAGTGCGCTACCGGCTGGTGGCCTCGCCGCGCTACCTGGCGCGGCACGGCACGCCCGCCGCGCCGGCCGAGTTGCCGGCGGCGCGCTGCCTGTACCTGGGCTACGGCAATTTCGGCGAGCGCTGGACGCTGCGCCACCAGGCCGGCGGCGAGGCCGTGGTGGTGCGCATCCCGCCGCGGCTGACGCTGAACAACAGCCTGGCGATCATGACGATGGTGGAAGGCGACGCCGGCATCGGGCTGGTGCCGGATTTCTCGCTGGGCAGCGCGCTGGACGAGGGCCGCGTCGTCGCCGTGCTGCCGGACTGGGACATCCTCGAGCCCTACATCGGCACGGCCTACGCGGTGTACACCCCGACGCGGCACGTGCCGCCCAAGGTGCGCGCCTTTGTCGACCACCTCGCCGCCACCGCGACCGGCCTGCCGGCCTGATCAGTCCTTGCCCAGCGCCCGCCGCAACTATCAGGGACAGTGCGGGAGGGCCAAGCCTGTCAGGCCGCGCAGACCCGGTACACCGCCAGGCTGCCGCGCCAGTTGACGCCCCAGTTAACGGTAATGCCCTCGTGCATCACCACGCGGTCGATGACGCGCAAGCCGACCGTGGGCGCCAGCTCCTCGAAATCGCTGATGGTCAGCACGCGCACGTTGGGCGTGTTGTACCACTGGTAAGGCAGCGATTCCGACACCGGCATGCGCCCGCGGAACACCGACAGCCGGTGCGGCCAGTAGCCGAAGTTCGGGAACGACACGATGCACTCGCGCCCCACCCGCAACGTGTCGCGCAGCACCTGTGCGGTGTTGTGGATGGTCTGCAGCGTCTGCGACAGGATCACCGTGTCGAAGCTCTTGTCCTCGAACAGTGCCAGCCCGCCTTCCAGGTTCTGCTGGATGACATGCACGCCCTTCTGCGCGCACGCCAGCACGCCTTCATCGCGGATCTCGATGCCGTACGCCTGCACGTCGAGCTCGTCCTGCAGCACGCGCAGCAGGCTGCCGTCGCCGCAGCCCAGGTCGAGCACGGTGGAGTTGGGTTCGATCCAGCGCGCGATCGCGCGGAAGTCGGGGCGCAGCGCCAGGATATTGGGATTGGCCAGGGCGTTCATGCGCCGATCTCCTCTGCGATGCGGTCGTAGTAGGCGCGCATCAGGTTGTGGTAGCGCGGGTCGTCGAGCAGGAAGGCATCGTGGCCATGCGGCGCGTCGATCTCGGCGTACGAGACCGGGCGCTTGTTGTCCAGCAGCGCCTTGACCAGCTCGCGGCTGCGGCTGGGCGCGAAGCGCCAGTCGGTGCTGAAGCTGGCCACCAGGAAGCTCGCCTGCGTCTGCGCGATGGCGCGGGTCAGGTCGCCGCCATAGGCCAGCGCCGGGTCGAAGTAGTCCAGCGCGCGCGTGATCAGCAGGTAGGTGTTGGCGTCGAAGTACTCGGCGAACTTGTCGCCCTGGTAGCGCAGGTAGCTTTCCACCTGGAACTCGACATCGAACGAGAAGCGGATGTCTTCCGCCTTCAGCTCGCGGCCAAACTTCTCCGCCATGTCCTCGTCCGACAGGTAGGTGATATGGCCGATCATGCGCGCCACGCGCAGCCCGCGCTTGGGCTTGACGCCATGCGCGTAGTAGTTGCCGCCGTGGAAGTCCGGATCCGACAGGATGGCGCTGCGCGCCACCTCGTTGAAGGCGATGTTCTGCGCCGACAGCTTGGGCGTGGACGCGACCACGATACAGTGGCGCAGACGGCCCGGGTACATCAGGCTCCAGGCCAGCGCCTGCATGCCGCCAAGGCTGCCGCCCATGACCGCGGCGAACTGCGTGATGCCGAACGCGTCGGCCACACGCGCCTGCGCGTTGACCCAGTCCTCCACCGTCACCACCGGGAACGTCGCGCCATAAGGCAGGCCGGTCGCGGGATTCACGCTCATCGGCCCGGTCGAGCCGAAGCACGAGCCCAGGTTGTTGACGCCGATGACGAAGAAGCGGTTGGTGTCGAGCGGCTTGCCCGGGCCCACCATGTTGTCCCACCAGCCCAGGTCGCGCGGGTTGTCGGCGTAGACGCCGGCGACATGGTGCGAGGCATTGAGCGCGTGGCACACCAGCACCGCGTTGGAGCGCGCCGCGTTGAGCGTGCCGTAGGTCTCGACCATCAGGTCGTAGCCGGCGAGGGACGTGCCGTTGCGCAGCTTCAGCGGCTCGGCGAAGTGCATGCGCTGCGGCGTAACCACGCCGACCGAATCGGTCGACAGCGGGGCGAGTGCGCTGGGCGCAGACGGCAAGGCGACATCAGTCATGGAATCCGGGCCCGCGGCGAACGGGCATAAAAAAACCCGACCGGCATTTGCGTGTGAAGCATCGCAGCCAAGTCGGGATTCACTGGATTCCTTGCGGGATTCCGCGTGCCGGCGATCATTGTCGTGGTGACATGGGGCGCCGACCCAACCTCTTTAGCCGCATTTATAGTGGCAGCCCGGACCGGGGTCCCTTGGTCCCTTGGTCCCTTGGTCCCTTGGTCCCGTAGCTGCCGCGCGCCCGCAAGCCAGTCATCAAATCGGCGCGACCGGGCAATTATAGAGCAATCGGCCCGGCGTGTCGGTTTCAGCCCAGCAGCACCCGCAGATGCGCCTCGGCATGGTCCGACGGCGACTTGCGGAAACCGCTCTTGGCATAGCGGTGCCACTGGCCCTGCACCGTTGCCATGATCAGCGCGGCGCGCGCCGGGATGTCGGCATCCGCGGGGAATTCGGCCTGCGTCACTGCCACCTTCAGGCACTGGCGCAGCGAGGCCTCGATGCGGTCCACCACCTGGTTGATGCGTTCCTGCAGCCGCTCGTGCTCGCCCACCAGCGCCTCGCCGGTCAGCACGCGCGTCATGCCCGGGTTCTTCTCGGCAAACGACAGCAGCATGCGCACGATCGCCTGCGCCTGGCGCAGGCCGTGCTCTTCCTTGTCGGCAATCTGGTTGATCAGGCCGAAGACGGTCTGCTCGATAAAGCCGATCAGGCCCTCGTACATCTGCGCCTTGCTGGCGAAGTGGCGATACAGCGCCGCCTCGGACACGCTCAGGCGCGCGGCCAGCGCGGCGGTGGTGATCTTTTCCCCGCGCGGATGCTCGAGCATGGTCGCCAGCGTCTGCAGGATCTGGATGCGGCGCTCGCCCGGCCGCGGGCGCTTGCGCGCCGGCGCGGCAGGCGCCGCGGGCGTGTCCGCGGGTGTGTCCATCTCGTCGGCTCCGCCTGCAATGACTGCCTCCGGCTGGTCCCCGTTGCTTTGCGTCATGACCCGTTTCTCCGCATTCGTCGTTGGAGTTGATGCATCGATTGTACTTTTATGTCCACATAGGCCGGCCGGTTCGGCACGCGGGCCCGCACGCGAGGCGCGTTGCCGGACTGCGCCTGCGGTGCCTGCGGAACCTGTGATTCCGCGGCCACCAGCGTGACCGAATGCTCCTGCGCGGCGTGGCCGGCGCGGCGGTCTTCTTCCGCCTCGAGCGTCGAGCGGACCGCCGCATCGCGCCGGCTGCCATCGTCTTGCGCCGAATTGGGCGCGCCAGGCACGTCATGCGGGCGCGACGGCGCCATGGTGCGCAGGTAGCCGGTCACCCAGGCGGTGCGGATGCCGGTGCCGGCATAGCGCTTGAGGTGCGACACGGTGTCCTCCACCAGCACCGCGCGATGCGGCGCCACGCGCGCCTGCACCAGCAGGCGCCGCAGCATGCGGCGGTCCGGCTTGGGCCGCAGGTGGCCATGCACCCACATCTGCTCGATCGCCACCACGCGCTCGAAGCAATGGCCGATGCCGGCGATGTCCAGCACAGCGCGCGCATAGTCCTGCGGGGCGTTGGTGACCAGGAGCTTGCGCCCCGGCAGGCGCCGCAGGTGCGCCGCCAGCCCGCGCTGCACGCGCACCATCCCGGCCAGCGCCGGGAATTCATGCGCCGCGCGCAGGAAGTCGGCGGGATCGACGCCATGGTGGCGGATCATGCCGAGCAGCGTCGCGCCGTAGCGCTGCCAGTAGTCCACCCGCACGCGGCTGGCGGTGGCCTCGTCGCAACCGAGCACGCGCGCCACGTAGGCGGTCATCAGCCGGTTGATCGCCGGGAAGATCGCGTGCGAGGCATCGTGCAGCGTGTTGTCGAGGTCGAACAGCCAGACCGTGCGCCCCGAGTTGTCCCCGGCGGGACGGCGGCGCAGGCGAGCGCGGACACGGCGCGGAGGAGGAAGACTGGTAGGCACGCCGGGCGACTCTGGAGATGATGGGATGCCGGGGCAGCCGGTTGTGGCCCGCCCCGGCGGTGCCGCTCAGTGCGAGCGGATCATGGTGCCGAACGCCTGCTCGGTCAGGATTTCCAGCAGCAGCGAATGCTCGATGCGGCCGTCGACAATGTGCACCGAATGCACGCCGCTCTTGGCTGCGTCCAGCGCCGACGAGATCTTCGGCAGCATGCCGCCCGAGATGGTGCCGTCGGCGAACAGCTCCTCGATCTCGCGCGCGGTCAGGTCGGTCAGCAGGTTGCCCTTTTTGTCCATCACGCCCGGGATGTTGGTCATCATCACCAGCTTCTCGGCCTTCAGGATCTCGGCCATCTTGCCGGCGACCACGTCAGCGTTGATGTTGTAGGCCTGGCCGTCGTCGGAGAAGCCGATCGGCGAGATGACCGGGATGAAGGCGTCATCCTGCAGCGCCTTGACCACGGCCGGGTTGATCGCCTCGATATCGCCCACGTAGCCGATATCGATGAAGGCGCCCGGGTTCTCGCGGTCGGGCATCTGCAGGCGCTTGGCGCGGATCAGGCCGCCGTCCTTGCCGGTCAGGCCCACGGCCTGGCCGCCGTACTGGTTGATCAGCATCACGATGTCCTGCTGGACTTCGCCGCCGAGCACCCACTCGACCACTTCCATGGTCTCTTCGTCGGTGACGCGCATGCCTTGCACAAAGGTGCCGACCTTGCCGACCTTCTTCAGCGCCTCATCGATCTGCGGGCCGCCGCCGTGCACCACCACCGGGTTCATGCCGACCAGCTTCAGCAGGATCACGTCGCGCGCGAAGCCGTGCTTGAGCTTTTCTTCGGTCATGGCATTGCCGCCGTACTTCACCACGATGGTCTTGCCGTGGAACTTGCGGATATACGGCAGCGCCTCGGCGAGGATCTCGGCTTTCAGTGCGGGAGCGATGGCGGCCACCGCAGTCGCGGCAGGCCCGGGGTTGTCGGCGTTCATGGGGGACATCCGTGAGATTCAACAGGTATGATGGCTAACAGCCGCGTAGCCGGCGGAAAACGCAACAGCGCGCAACAGGGATCGCCCGAAAGTGCGCCATCCGGCTATGGCAGGCGCCGATTTTACAAGAAACCGCGCGGGGCGCGAGTCCCGCGGCCCGGGCAGGTCCGGCCATCCGCCCCGCAAGCGCCGCACGGGGCACCACGGCGGCCCGCCGGCGTTCCGTTCGCGCAACAGCACAGCTTCTTTCGCGGCCTTTGCCGTTTGTCTTGCGCTTCGCCGTACCAGTTCCCGCCGTATCAGTTCCCGCACCATGACCGATCCCGCCACCGTCCTGACCGGCCAGCTTCGCCCCGTCGAGCATTGCGGCCAATGCGGCGCCGGCTTCGTCTGCGGCTACGTGGCTGGGCTGCGCGAGTGCTGGTGCGCCAGCCAGCCGCTGCTGCCGGCACGGCGCATCGTGCCCGGCCAGCACTGCCTGTGCCCCAGCTGCCTGGCGGCGCGCCAGCGCGGCGATCAGGCGCCGGAGCCCGCCGAGGGCTGAACCGCCGGCACAGGGCCGGACGACGCGCCGGCGCTGCTCCACTGCATCACCAGCATCCCCACCACGATCAGCGTGGCGCCCGCCAGCCGCGCCGGCGTCATGGCCCGCACTGCGAATCCGGCCAGGCCGAACTGGTCGACGGCCAGCGCGGCCAGCACCTGCCCCGCCACCACCGCGGCAATAAAGCCGGCCGCGCCGAGCTTCGGCGCCATCACCAGGGCAGCCGAGATATAGAACACGCCCAGCACCCCGCCGATCCACGTCCACGCCGGCGCGCGCGCGAGCACCGATGCCGCGGGCAGCGGCACGCGCAGCAGCCACAGCAGGGGCAGCAGCGCCGCCAGGCTGACCAGCAGCGACACCAGAGTCGCCGCCAGCGGATGTCCCAGCGTACGCCCCAGCGTGGCGTTGGCACCCGCCTGGAACGGGATCACGGCGCCCGCCAGCACGGCGGTGGCAAGGGGCAACACTAGGGGCAACAGCAAGGAAATCGGGAAAGAATTCGGCAACTGGATGCCTGACATGTCACGCTCCGTAGGGCAAACTGCGATGCCTGACAGTTTGAAATATCGCAAAGCGAATTCCCAATTCTGCTTTCATACGTTTAATATTCGCCGAATGAATAGCCTACGCGGAATCGACCTCAACCTGCTGGTGGTGCTTGAAGCACTGCTCGCCGAGCGCCACATCTCACGCGCCGCGCTGCGCCTGCACCTGAGCCAGCCGGCGGTCAGCCATGCGCTGGGGCGGCTGCGGCAGCTGCTCGACGATCCCATCCTGGTACGCGGCAAGGGCGGCCTGGTGCTGAGCGCACGCGCCCATGAACTGTCCGGCCCGCTGGCCGAAGCGCTGTCGCAGGTGCGCATCCTGCTGGGGCCGAGCGGCTTCCAGCCCGCCACCGCGCGCCGCAGCTTTCGTCTCGCGATGTCCGACTACGGTGCGCTGGTGGTGCTGCCGCGGCTGCTGCGCGCCTTGCGCAAGGCCGCGCCCAATATCGACCTGGTGGTGTCGCAGGCCAGCCGCGAGGGCATGACGGCGCAGGTGGCAGATGGCGAGATCGACATGGCGCTGGGCGTGTTCAGCTACCAGCCCGAAGGCGTGCAGTCGGCCGAATTGTTCCGCGAAAGCTATGCCTGCGCAGTGGACGCAGCCACGGTGCGCGACACCGGCCGGCTCGACCAGGTGGCCTACCTGGCGCGCTCGCATGTGCTGGTGGCCACCCACAGCGAACGCATGGACGCGATCGACGCCGCGGTCGCCAGGCTGGGCGGGCGGCGCAAGATCGCCTGCGTGGTGCCGCACTGGAGCGTGGCGCCGGCGCTGATCGCCGGGACCAACCTGGTGCTGACCACGGCGCGGCGCAGCCTGTCGGCGCTGGAGGAAGACCCGCGCTACGCCATCTTCGAGCCGCCGTTTGCGCTGGAAGACTTCACCTTCAGCATGATCTGGCACGAGCGCACCGAAGCCGATCCGGCCCACGCCTGGCTGCGCGAGCGCGTGCTGGCGGCGGCGGCCAGTCAGGAATCGGAAGAGCCGATCAGCTTGCGCGGCTGACGCCGCCGCGCCGGCTTGGCGGCACCCGGCACCGGCGGCTGCGGCCGGGCGTCCCGCCTTGTCGGGGGTGCAGGCGGTGCGGGCGGTGTGAGTCGCGTGCCCCCGCGGAACACCAGTTTCTGACGCGTGCCGTGCTGCTTGTTGGCCATGATGGCTGGCGGCCAGGGCCAGGCCTGGCTTCTGCTGATCAGTGCATGTGATCGCCGTGGCCGGCGTGGCCGCCGCCCGGCACCATGTCGCGCACTTCGGCGTTGACCTTCTGCTCGGTCACCTTGCCGCCCTGCTCGATCTTCAGCGTGATGGGCACGGTGTCGCCCTTCTTGAGCTGGCTCTTCAGGCCCATCAGCATCACATGGTAGCCGCCCGGCTTCAGCTCTACGTCCTTCATCTTGGGCAGGTCGAGCGACTTGACCTGCCGCATGCGCATCACGTTGTTTTCCATCTTCATCTCGTGGATCTCGGCCTCGCCCACCGGCGACGAGACGCCCACCAGCTTCGCGTTCTCGTGCGCATGCAGCACCATGAACGCGCCCGAAGCGGCCTGCGTCGGCACCGTGCCGCGCACCCAGGCGTTGCTGACGTCGACCTGGGCCAGCGCGGCCCCGGACGCCAGCGCCGTGGCCAGTGCGGCAATCGATGCGGCCAGCGTGGCCGCGCGGAATTTGGCTTGCATCGTTGTCTCTCCTGAAAGCAGAGATTAGAACATGGCACCGCGCGCCGCGTGCAGGCATGCCAGGGCATGCGGGCCGGCCAAAGCCGGCTAGTCTGGCAGCCGCGGCGGCGCGCCGCCAATGCGGCAAGGTGTCGCACGCGCCGGCACCTTCCAGCCGCATTGATACACTCGCGCCATGACCACCGCCGCAGCCGTGTCCCCCTCATCCCCCTCATCCCGCTTGCCTGACCTGCCCTTCCTGTCGCCCTTGCCGGCCGCCAGCTCGCCGCGCCACGGCCAGGTGACGCTGCGGCGGCTGTTCTGGCTGCGCTGGGCGCTGCTGTCGGGGCAGGCGCTGACGCTGCTGGCCTGCGACCCGATCGCCGGCATCCGGCTGCCGTATGGGCCGCTGATGGTGGTGCTCGGGCTCCAGGCGCTGTTCAACCTGATCACGGCGCTGCGCCTGCGCCAGCACACGCGGCGCAACACGGCGCCCGGCGAAGCCGAACTGATGGGGCAGCTGCTGGTGGACCTGACCGCGCTGTCGGCGATCCTGTTCTACACCGGCGGCGCGACCAATCCCTTCGTGTCGTTCTACCTGCCGGGCCTCGCCATCGCCGCGGCCATCCTGCCGTGGCGGCAGGTGCTCGCGCTGGCGGTCTATGCGCTCGCCTGCTACACGGTGCTGCTGTTCGAATACGTGCCGCTGGACCTGCACAACCCCGACAACGCGGTGAACTACCACCTGGCGGGCATGTGGCTGAACTTCGTCGCCAGCGCGGTGATGATCGCGATGTTCGTCGCGCGCCTGTCGGGCGTGCTGCGCCAGCGCGAGGCGCAGCTGAACCTGGCGCGCGAGCAGCTGCTGCGCGAGGCGCGCGTGGAAGACCTCAACGGCCAGGCCGCCGCGGTGGCGCATGAGATCGGCACGCCGCTGGCGACGCTGGCGGTGATCGCCGGCGAGCTGCGCGCCGATGCCTCCGACGCGGCGCTGGGCGCCACGCCGATCCGCAGCTACCTGCCCGACCTGCAGACCGTCGAGCAGCAGCTGGCGCTGTGCCGCACCACGCTGGCGCGGCTGCGCGAGGACTCGGCCACGCTGGCGCCGCAGCGCCTGGACGCCTGGCTGCCGGCCTTTGCCGAGCGCTGGCAGCTGCGCCATCCCAACGCCAGCCTGCAGGCAAGCGCCACGCCGGGCGCCGGCGCGCAGCCGGTGGAGACCGCGCGCGTCGGCCAGATCCTGACCATCCTGCTCGACAACGCAGCGCGCGCCCAGCAGAACGCCGGCCGCTCCAGCCGGCCGCTGCAGCTGGAAATCGCCATGGAGCCGGGACACGTGGCGCCGTGGCTGTCGTTCCGCGTCGCCGACCATGGCGACGGCATTCCCGAGGCACTGCGCGGCCAGCTCGGCGAAATGCCGGTGGCCAGCCAGCACGGCGGCCAGGGCATCGGCCTGTACCTGGCGCAGAGTGGCGCGCGCCAGATGGGCGGCGAGCTGGGCTGGCGCGACCGCTCCGGCGGCGGCACCGTGGCCGAGCTGCGGCTGCCCGCACTGTCTACGCTATCGGCGCCGCGTGCGCGCAGCGCATCCTGAACCCACGCGCGACTCCTGACCATGACCGACACCTTCCAACCGGTTCCCGAAGCCACCGCGCCGGCGGGCACTTCGTTCCTCGTCATCGACGACGACGAAGTCTTTGCCGGCACGCTGGCACGCGCGCTCATGCGCCGCGGCTACGCCGTGCAAGTGGCCCATGACGGCCGCACCGCGCTGGCGCTGGCGGGCCGAACCGACTTTGCCTACGTCACGCTCGACCTGCACCTTGAGCCGCCGCCCGAGGCCGGCAGCACCGCGCCGGCCGAATCCGGCCTGCAGCTGGTCGCGCCGCTGCGCCAGGCGCTGCCGGACGCGCGCATCCTGATCCTGACCGGCTATGCCAGCATCGCCACCGCGGTGGCGGCGGTCAAGCAAGGCGCGGACGAGTACCTGGCCAAGCCGGCCAATGTCGATTCGATCCTGACTGCGCTGATGGCGGGGGTGTCGGAAGACGCGGCGCAGGCCGCGCTGGAAGAGCCGGTGCCGCTGTCGGTGGCGCGGCTCGAGTGGGAACATATCCAGCGCGTGCTGGCCGAGCATGGCGGCAATATCTCCGCCACGGCGCGGGCGCTGAACATGCACCGGCGTACCTTGCAGCGCAAGCTGGGGAAGCGGCCGGTGTCGCGGTAGAAGGGTAGGGAAACCGGATTGCGGCTGCCGCGCTTACAGGCGCAGCTGCACGTGTTCCCAGTCCAGCCCTTCGCTGGACTCGGCAGTATCGCCCTGCGCGACGATGCGCATGGCATCGCCCGCATGCCGGTCCGACAGCGAGAACAGCGCGCCGGCTTCAAGCGCCAGCGTGGCGGCCGCGGCCTTGGCGGCGCCGCGCGCGCTGGCCTGTGCAGCAGGTGTGGCCGGTTTGGCCTGCGTGACTTCGGCTGTCTGCACGGCAGGCACGGCGGGACGGATGCAAAGGAATGCCGTGGCCGCGGCCAGTGCGGCCAGCAAGCCTCCGGTGGCAAGCACCACGCGGCGGGTCTTGTAGTTGACCATTGGTTTCTCCTGGCAGTGGTTTGAGTGGGATGCGGTGGCTCCCGCACCGGTCAATCGACCGTCAAGGTGCGCAAGGGTCTCATTGCCGCGCGCGGGTGCGCCAGTGTGCTTACCAATGCTTACGATGCTTACCGCGATGTGGCAGGCGGATACGTACTGACAACAAATTCCAGCCGCGACCCGACAAAAAAAGGGCGCATCGTGATGCGCCCTTCTTGTTCCGGCCCTGCGTGCCCGCTTACAGCACGTAGCGCGACAAGTCTTCGTTGCCGGCCAGGTCGCCGAGGCGCTGGTCGACATAGGCCGCGTCGATCGTCACGGTCTCGCCCGACGACTTGGTGGCGTGGAAGGACAGGTCCTCCAGCAGCCGCTCCATCACCGTGTACAGACGGCGCGCACCGATGTTCTCGACCTTCTCGTTGACCGAGAACGCGATCTCGGCAAGTCGGCGGATGCCGTCCGGCGCGAACACCAGGTTGACCTCTTCGGTGTTCAGCAGCGCCTGGTACTGCTTGGTCAGGCTGGCATCGGTCTGCGTCAGGATGGCCTCGAAGTCCTGCACCGACAGCGACTCCAGTTCCACGCGGATCGGAAAGCGGCCCTGCAGTTCGGGGATCAGGTCGCTCGGCTTGGACAGATGGAACGCGCCCGAGGCAATGAACAGGATATGGTCGGTCTTGATCATGCCGTACTTGGTGTTCACCGTGGTGCCTTCCACCAGCGGCAGCAGGTCGCGCTGCACGCCCTGGCGCGACACCTCGCCGCCGCCGATTTCGCTGCGGCTGGCGATCTTGTCGATCTCGTCCAGGAATACGATGCCGTTCTGCTCCACATTGGCGATGGCCTTGTGCTTGAGCTCCTCGTCATTGACCAGCTTGGCGGCCTCTTCGTCGACCAGCAGCTTGAAGGCTTCCTTCACCTTCATCTTGCGGCGCGCCTTCTTGCCCTGGCCCAGGCCGGCGAACATCGAGCGGATCTGCTCGGTCATGTCCTCCATGCCCGGCGGGCCCATGATGTCCATGCTCGGCACGCCGGCGGCGAGTTCCAGCTCGATTTCCTTGTCGTCCAGCTGGCCCTCGCGCAGCTTCTTGCGGAACACCTGGCGCGTGTTGGAATCCTTCTCTTCCGGCTGCGAGAAGCCGATATCGCGCGGCGGCGGCAGCAGGACGTCGAGCAGGCGGTCCTCGGCCGCGTCCTCGGCCTTGGTGCGCACCTTCTTCATCTCGGATTCGCGCGTCTGCTTGATCGCCATCTCGGCGAGGTCGCGCACGATGGTGTCGACGTCGCGGCCGACATAGCCCACCTCGGTAAACTTGGTCGCTTCAATCTTGATGAACGGCGCGTCGGCCAGCTTGGCCAGGCGGCGCGCGATCTCGGTCTTGCCGACGCCGGTCGGGCCGATCATCAGGATGTTCTTGGGCGTGATTTCCTGGCGCAGCGGCTCGGCCACCTGCTGGCGGCGCCAGCGGTTGCGCAGCGCCACCGCCACGGCCTTCTTGGCCTTGTCCTGGCCGATGATGTGCTTGTCGAGTTCGGAAACGATTTCCGACGGGGTCATGGTGTGCGACATGGTATCCGTTCAGTAGGGCGCGCGTTGCCGCCTTCGCTTATTCCAGCGTCTCGATGACGAAGTTGGTATTGGTGTAGATGCAGAGCTCGCCGGCGATGGTCAGCGCTTTCTCGACCACGTCCTTCGGCGCCATCTCGGTGTTCTCCATCAGCGCCTTCGCGGCCGACTGCGCATACGCGCCGCCCGAGCCGATCGCGGCGATGCCGCCCTCGGGGTCGAGCACGTCGCCGTTGCCGGTGATGACCAGCGTGGTGTCGCGGTCGGCGGTGATCAGCATGGCTTCCAGCCGGCGCAGCGCGCGGTCCGAACGCCAGTCCTTGGCCAGGTCGACCGCGGCGCGGGTCAGGTTGCCCTGGTACTTTTCCAGCTTGGCTTCGAAGCGGTCGAGCAGCGAGAAAGCATCGGCCGTGCTGCCGGCAAACCCGACCAGCACCTTGCCGTTGTAGATGCGGCGCACCTTGCGTGCGGTGCCCTTCATCACGATATTGCCGAGAGTGACCTGGCCATCACCGCCAAGTGCGACCTGGTTGCCGCGGCGAACGCTGACGATGGTAGTGCCGTGATACTGTTCCATGGTGGCTTCCGTGAATATGTCACGACCGTAGTTGGCGACGCCCCCGGCCGTTTCAAGCCCTTTCGTGCGCCGGGCCACACAGGCGGCGCGCCGCGCGGGCGTCTGACCACTATAGGACGCCGGGCGCGGGCCTGCCGCTGCACCTCGTGCGCCTCCCCCCAGATGCAAAAAGGGCCATGCGTTGCCGCATGGCCCTTCCATGGCGCCCGGCGCATCACTTCAAGCGATGCGCCCTGGCAATCCGCTCAGTCGGCTCAGTCGGCATATACGCCGGCCTTCTTGATCACCGGGGTCCACTTGTTGATTTCGGCGGTCAGGTTGGTGCGCAGCGATTCCGGCGTGGCGCGCTGTGCCGGCACCGCTTCGGCGCCCAGCTCGGCCATCTTGGCGCGGAACGCCGGGTCGGCCACGGCCTTCTGCAGGGCGGCCGACAGCTTGTCGATCACCGGCTTGGGCGTGCCCTTGGGCGCGTACATGGCGTGCCAGACCTTCACTTCCACGTTAGGCATGCCCTGTTCGGCTGCCGTCGGGACGTCCTTGAACGCCTCCACGCGACGCGCCTGCATGGCTGCGTACGGCTTGACCGAGTGGGCCTTCAGGTGGCCGGCCAGGTTGGTGGTCTGGTCGCACAGCAGGTTGACCTGGCCGCCCAGGATATCCGTCAGCGCCGGCGCCGCGCCCTTGTACGGCACGGTGGTCAGCTCGGTCTGGATCGCGCTCTGGAACAGCAGGCCGCACAGGTGCGAGGCCGAGCCGATGCCGGCGTTGGCCAGCGACAGCTTGGCGGCGTTGGCCTTGATGTACGGCAGCAGTTCCTTGAAGCTGTTCGGCGGCAGCTGCTTGTTGCCGACCAGGATCATCGGCACGTCGGCGATTTCACCGACCATCTCGAAGTCCTTCAGCGGATCGAAGCCCAGGTTGCGGTACAGCGCCGGGGCCGTGGCCATGCCGATATGGTGGATCAGCACGGTGTGGCCGTCGTTCTTGGCCTGGACCACCTTCTTGGCACCGATGGTGCCACCGGCGCCGCCCAGGTTTTCGATCACGATGGTCGCGCCCAGGTGCTTGGACATGATCGCGGTCAGTTCGCGCGAGAGCTTGTCGGTCGGGCCGCCCGCCGAGAACGGCACCACGGCCGAAATGGGCTTGCCGCCCGGGAATTCCTGCGCGTACGCGCCTGCCGCCACGCCCATCGCGCTGACTGCCAGCGCGGCCGCGATCGTCTTTGCCACTCGTTTCATGCTCTCTTCTCCTGGTTCCTTCAATACCCGTCTTGCAATGCATTGCCGCCGGCTTGGCCCCTGCTCGTGCGGGGGCGCTCTGGCGCGGTCTCACTAGCCGCGCTTGGACCATGACCGGCTGGCGCCGCTGCCCCTGCGGTAAACCACAAGGGCGGGGGATGATGTTAGCAACTCCAGACAATGCGCAGGTATAGGGGCTAACCCGCCTGCAATCCGCGGCATATGGCGGGAAATCCGGAAAACAGGCAGGGATCGGCCGCAAAGGCACGCTTTTGCGACATGTGGCGCTGCTCAACGGAAAAAACCGAGCATTTCCTCAAGTAGCGGTTCGGGGGCTTCTTCCGGGAGGTAGTGCCCGCACGGCAGCGCCTTGCCGCTGACATCGGCGGCTACCTCCTGCCACAGCCCGAGCGGCTCGAAGCAGCGCGCCACCACACCGTGCTCGCCCCACAGCACGCGCAGTGGCAGCGCCAGCCGGCGTCCGGCCTCGCGGTCGGCGCGGTCGTGCTCAAGGTCGATGGTGGCGGCGGCGCGGTAGTCCTCGCACATGGCGTGCACCCGCGCCGGGTCGCGCATGGCCGCCACGTAGGCGGCCATCGCGTCCGGGGCGAACGGGCTCGGGCCGGCGTGGCGCAGGCCGACCAGCTTCTGCAGGTAGAACTCGGGCTCGGCGTTGATCAGCGTCTCGGGGAACGGCGCGGGCTGGATCAGGAAGAACCAGTGCCAGTAGGCCGCGGCAAAGGCCATGCTGGTGCGCTCGTACATGGCCAGCGTGGGCGCGATGTCGAGCAGCATGGCACGGCTCACGGTTTCGGGGTGGTCGGCGCAGAGCCGGTGCGCCACGCGCGCGCCGCGGTCGTGGCCGCACAGCGCAAAGCGCGTGAAACCGAACTTCGCCATCAGCCCGACCTGGTCCTGCGCCATGGCGCGCTTGCTGTAGTGCTCATGCCCGGCGTTGCCCGGCGGCGCCGAACTGCTGCCGTAGCCGCGCAGGTCGGTGGCGATCACGGTGAAGTGGTCGGCCAGCGTTGGCGCCACCCGGTGCCAGATCAGGTGGCTTTGCGGATGGCCGTGCAACAGCAGCAGCGGCGGGCCGGAGCCGCCCTGCACGCCGGCGATCTCGACCTCGCCGATGCGGTGCCGGAAGGGCTCGAAATTAGGGAACAGCAGCGCGCTGGCGTCGTTCAGCATGGCTTGTCTCCGCTCCTGGGTCGCTTGTCGATCATAGGCGCAAACCCCGCCCTCGGCGCCGCCCGTGACTACCGGGGACTACCGGGCGCATCCACGGACCGTTGCAACTGAATTGCATCAACCGTGGGCCTATGGTTAAATCGGCCCATGACCCGCATTAGCCCGGACGGGCCGGCCCCTGGACCGGCGCCCGCCATCCTTGAAGCCGCCCACGAGCGCCTGCGCCAACTGGGCGCGCGCGTGACGCAGCCGCGGCTGTGCATCCTGGCCTGCCTGATCGGCAGCGACGAAGCGCTGACCCACCAGGCCGTGATCGACCACCTGCCCGAGCAGGGCGAGACCATCGACCGCGTCACCGTGTACCGCGTGCTGGACTGGCTGGTGGAGCAAGGCGTGGCGCAGAAGCGCGCCGGCAACGACCGCGTGTTCCGCTTCAGCCTGGTCGAGCACGAGGCCGCGCGCGCGCAGGAACACCGCCAGCACAGCCATTTCCACTGCACCCGCTGCGACCGCACTTTCTGCCTGGACGACGCCAGCGCCCCGGCCCAGCCGGCCGCGCCGCGCGTGCCCAGCGGCTTTGCCATCGAACATGTCGAACTGACCGTGAACGGCGTCTGCGCCGAGTGCGGCAAGCGTACGCCCGCCGCCCACTGACCGGCACTCTCATTTCCCGGAGAACAACAAATGTCCAAACTGACCCCGGTCACGATCCTGACCGGCTTCCTCGGCAGCGGCAAGACCACCCTGCTCAAGCGCATCCTGAACGAGCAGCACGGCATGAAGATCGCCGTGATCGAGAACGAGTTCGGCGAGGAAAACATCGACAACGAGATCCTGGTGCAGGACGGCCGCGAACAGATCGTGCAGATGAGCAACGGCTGCATCTGCTGCACCATCCGCGGTGACCTGGTGCAGGCGCTGTCAGAACTGCTGACGCGCCGCGACGCCGGCGAGATCGACTTCGACCGCGTGGTGATCGAGACCACCGGCGTGGCCAACCCGGGCCCGGTGGCGCAGACCTTCTTCATGGACGAGGAAATCGCCTCGCGCTACCTGCTCGACGCGGTGATCACGCTGGTCGATGCCAAGCACGCGCACCTGCAGCTGGACAAGCAGGAAGAGGCGCAGCGCCAGGTGGGCTTTGCCGATGCCATCTTCATCACCAAGTCCGACCTGGTCAGCGAGGGCGACGTGGCCGAGCTGCGCCACCGCCTGCTGCACATGAACCCGCGCGCGCCGATCCGCCCCGCCCATTTCGGCGAGACGCCGATCGACACCATCTTCGACCTGCGCGGCTTCAACCTGAACGAGAAGCTGGAGCTTGACCCAGAATTCCTGCGCGCCGACGAGCATGACCACGATCATGACCACGAGCACGGCGAGCATTGCGGCACCGACTGCGGCCATGACCACGACCACCACCATGGCCACGGGCACGACCACCACCATCACCACCACCATACCGACCGCATCGCGTCGTTCGTCTTCCGCAGCGAAAAGCCCTTCCACTACGGCAAGCTGGAGGAATTCCTGTCGGGGATCCTGGCGGTGTACGGGGAGAAACTGCTGCGCTACAAGGGCGTACTATATATGGAGGGCGTGGACCGGAAAGTCGTGTTCCAGGGCGTCCACCAGTTGATGGGCAGCGATATCGGCGCCAAGTGGGAAGACGAGACGCCGGGCACCAAGATGGTATTTATCGGCGTGGACCTGCCGCGGGACGCCATCCTCAAGGGCCTGGAGAACTGCCTGGCCTGAGTGCACGGACCGCCGCATGCGCGGTCCCTACCTTCGGACACCGTTCACGGCCACCCCCGTTCGGGGTACCGGGGAAATACCGAAGTGCTGGCTGGCTTTCCCCCGTATCTCGGAAAAATTTGTTCAAGTACAATAGGCCGGATTTGATACCGGTGGCGCACCTTTTTTCCGCCGCCGGTATGGTCCGCTGAACAGGCGGGCCGCAGGGCGGCGGTCGTCGTCAGCATGAGGCAGGCCGCCGGGCAGGTGCGGTCGCAGTGCTTCGTGCGGAGACCGCCTTTCCGCTAGGGGTACCTCGGCGCGCGCCGTCACTGACTGACGCGAGAGAGAGGTGTCCCATGACAGCCGCAACGAAGACGAAAGAAAGCCGCAGCAAGACAGGTAGTGCAGCGGCAGAGACGCTCAAGGCGCAGCCTGTGAAGGCCGCGCCCGCTCCCCGCGGCAGTACGGCGAACGCCGAAGCGGGCGCAACGAAGGGAGGCCCGCGAAGCAGCAAGACTGCAGCCAGCCAGAGTGAAACGACCGTGGCGCGCAAGCGCACGGACAGCGAATCCGAGCGGACCCAGACGCCGCCGGCCGCCTCAACAAGAGAATCAGCAGCAACCATGAGCAGCAACAAACTTCTGACTGAAGCTGAAATCCTGAAGATGAGCGACAAGGATTACATGAACGAGGCGCAGCTCGCCTTCTTCAAGAATCGCCTTGAGCAGCTGCGTGACGAAATCCTGAAGAACGCTGACCAGACCACGGAACACCTGCGCGAAACCGTCATCGTGCCGGATCCGGCCGACCGCGCCACCATCGAGGAAGAGCATGCGCTGGAACTGCGCACGCGCGACCGCGAGCGCAAGCTGCTGAAGAAGGTCGAGCAGTCGCTGCAGCGCATCGAGTCCGGCGACTACGGCTGGTGCGAGGAAACCGGCGAGCCGATCGGCGTTCCGCGCCTGCTGGCCCGGCCCACCGCGACGCTGTCGCTGGAAGCCCAGCAGCGCCGCGAACTGCGCCAGAAGCTGTTCGGGGACTGAAGCCCGGCAACTGAGCCGGCCTGCCTGGCCGGCGCAGCCGCGACACGACGGCCCGGTTTATCCGGGCCGTTTGCATTGGTGGTCAAGCGCGGGGCACCGCTGCACTTGTCGTGGCCCGGCCACGGCCTACCATGATGAGAATCGTCCCGCTGTCGCCGGCCGGGGCTTTCTGGTAAATTCGCAACTTTGTTGCAACAACCGGGTGCGCGCCTGTTTGCGGCCCCTGCTTGCAGTCCCTGCTTGCAATCCCTGCTTGCGCCGCCGGTTCGCCACCTTTCCGCTCTCCTGCCATGGCTGATCGCCTGCCTGTCACCGTGCTGTCCGGCTTTACCGGCGCCGGCAAGACCACGCTGCTGAACCACCTGCTTGCGCAAGGCGCCGGCGGGCGCGTGGCCGTGCTGGTCTGCGGCGCGCAGGATGGCCAGACGCTGGCGCCGCTACCGCCCGGCTGCGAGGCCACCGTGCTGCCGGATGCCGGCACGCTGATGGCCGAAGCCGCGCGGCTGGCCGCGCAAGGGCGCTTTGATGCGCTGCTGGTCGAGGCCGATGGCCGGGACGACCCGCTCGCCATCGCCGAGGGCTTCCTGTTCGAGGCCGAGCACGGCGCCGGCCCCGATGCCGCGCTGCAGCCCGACACGCTGGTGACAGTGGTCGACGCGGCCACCTTCCTCGCCGACCTCAACGAAGCCGATTTCCTGGCCGACCGCGGCCTGGCGCAGGGCCCGGAAGACGACCGCACCGTCGCGGAAGTGCTGGCCGCGCAGGTCGAGTTCTGCGACGTCATCGTGCTGAACAAGGCCGACCTCGCCAGTGCCGGCGAGCTGGCGCGGCTGCGCGCGGTGCTGCATGCGCTGAACCCGCGCGCCGAGATCGTCGAGGCCAGCTTCGGCAGCGTGCCGCCGCAGCGGGTGTCCGGCACCGGCCGCTTTGACTTCGCCGCCGCCGCGGATGCTCCCGGCTGGCTGGCTGCCCTGCAGGGCACGGCGCCGGAGCCGGACAGCGGCGTGTCGACGCTGGTGTACCGGCGCCGCCGCCCGTTCCATCCACAGCGCTTTGCCGACCTGATCCATACCGAATGGCTGCGCGAACAAGGCAGCGTGCTGCGCTCCAAGGGCCTGTTCTGGCTGGCCAGCCGCATGGACACCGCCGGCGACTGGAACCAGGCCGGCGGCGTATGCCGCCACGGCGGCGCCGGCGCCTGGTGGTCTGCGCTGGACCCGGCCGCATGGCCGACCGATGACGCCGACCGTGCCGGGATCGAGGCCGACATGCAGGTCGACGGCGCGCCGGCACCGTTTGGCGACCGCCGCCAGGAGCTGGTGCTGATCGGCTTGGACCTGGACGCTGCCGCGCTGGCGGCGCGGCTCGATGCCTGCCTGCTGGACGATGCCGAGATGGCGGCAGGCACGCAGGCGTGGGCGGACTACGCAGATCCGTTCCCGGCGTGGGTCGACGAGCTGGACGAGGACCACGAACACGACCACGGCCACGATCATGACCATGGCGACGATTGCGGCTGCGGCGCGCCGCACCATCCCCATGCGCACTGACTGGTTCACCCGCCTGCGCGCGCACGGCCCGGGCTTGTGGCTCGCGCTGTGGCTGGCGCTATGCCTGCTGCTGGCGCAGCATGCCGGGCTGACCCACCGCATCGTGCACGGCGGGCTGCCGGGGACCAGCGCAGCCGCGTCGGTCACGTCGGTCACGCCGGCCGAGGCCGACGCGACCAACGCCGATACCGATTCCCATCCACTGACGCAGAAATTCAGCGGCCACTCCTGCGTGCTGTTCGACGGCGCCACGGTGGCCGACACGCTGTGCGGCAAGCTGCCGCTGCCGCGGCTCGCCTTCGGCAAGCCGGTCAAGCCTGCCAACCTCGCCTGGCGCTGGCCCGACCTGCCCGCCGCCCACCCCTTCCATTCGCGCGCGCCACCGGCGCCGGCCATCGCCCTCGCCTGATCCGGGACGCGGCCATCGCCGCGTGCCCGGCTTTCGAATTTTCCTGAGCTGAACGCCTGCCGCCCGCCTGGTGCGGCCGTCCCATACGGGGCGGCTCGCGCCACGCCACGCCATGCAGCCGTGCCCAGCCCGGGGCTGATTGCCACTGCTTCGTTACGCGCGCCATGTCCAAACAGAACTGCACGAAAAACAGCGCCCCTCGCCTGACCCCGCTCGCGGCCATTGCCGCCTCCCTGACCGCCTCGCTCGCTGCCCTGGCAGCGCCCGCGCACGCGCAGACCGCCACGCCTGCGGCCACCGCCGAAACCGCTCCTGCCACCGCCACTGCTACCGGCACGCTGCGCGAAGTCGTCGTCACCGCCAACCCGCTCGGCAGCGAACTGAACGACATGGTCGCGCCGGTCTCGACGCTGGGCGGCGACGCGCTGGCCGTGCGCCAGGCCAGCACACTGGGCGAGACGCTCGACAAGCTGCCCGGCGTGTCATCGACGTACTTCGGCCCCAATGCCAGCCGCCCGGTGATCCGTGGCCTGGACGGCGACCGCATCAAGGTGCTGCAGAACGGCGGCAGCACCGTCGACGCTTCGACCCTGTCCTATGACCACGCGGTGGCGCTGGATCCGCTGGTGGCCGAGCGCATCGAGGTGGTGCGCGGCCCGGCCGCACTGATGTACGGCGGCAATGCCATTGGCGGCGTGGTCAACGTGATCGACAACCGCATCCCCAAGGAGCCGATCGAAGGCGTAGGCGGCGCCGTGGATGCCAGCGGCACCATCGGCGGCGACCAGGCCCGCAATGCCAGCGCGCTGATCGAGGCCGGCAACGGCCAGTTCGCGGTCCATGCCGACGCGTTCGCGCGCAAGACCAGCGACCTGCGCATCCCCGGCTACGCCCGCAGCGACCGCCTGCGCGCCGCCGAGCCCCTGCCCGAGGGTGAAAGCGAGGCCTACGGCCGCCTGCCCAACACCAGCGCCGATCAGCAGGGGGGCTCGCTGGGCGGCTCCTACACCTGGGCCGATGGCTTTGTCGGCGCCAACTACAGCGCCTACCGCAATGACTACGGCACGCCCGCCGAGGACGACGTGCGGCTGAAGATGAAGCAGGACCGCTTCGCGCTGGAAGGCGAGGCGCGCAACCTTGCCGGCACCACCGGCGGCTGGATCGAATCGGTCAAGGGCAAGTTCGGGTACACCGACTATGAGCACAAGGAGATCGAGGGCGGCGAGACCGGCACGATCTTCAAGAACCGCGGCTGGGACGCGCGCTTCGAGGCCAGGCACGCGAAGATCGGCAACATGACGGGGGTGATCGGCACGCAGTTCGGGCATACCGACTTCTCGGCGCTGGGCGAAGAAGCGTTCGTGCCGAGCACCAATACCGACAACGCCGCGCTGTTCCTGTTCGAGGAACTGCCGCTGACCGCGTCGGGCGACCTCAAGCTCAACTTCGGCGGCCGGCTCGACCACAGCAGCATCAAGGCCAGCGCCAACGGCAACGACCGCTTTGCCGACGCCAACCGCAGCTTCAACGCCACCAGCGCCTCGGCCGGCCTGCTGTACAAGGTCAACCCGGCGTGGTCGCTGACCAGCAACCTGTCCTACACGGAACGCGCGCCGACCTTCTACGAGCTGTACGCCAACGGCCCGCACGTGGCCACCGGCTCGTGGGAGCTGGGCGACCCCAACGCCAACAAGGAGCGCGCCACCTCGATCGACCTGGGCGTGCGCTTCAAGTCGGGGGCGCACAGCGCGGGCGTGTCGGGCTACTACAGCCGCTTTGCCAATTACCTGGCGCTGTCGGCCACGGGCCGCGCGCGCGACGAGGCCGGCGACGTGGTCGCCCCGGGCAGCCCGGATTCGCTGCCGGAGTTCCAGTACCTGGGGGTGCCGGCCACGCTGTACGGCTTCGAGGCCGAGGGCAAGACACGGCTGCTGCAGAAGATGCTGACCACCAGCGACACGCTGGATTTCGAGGCGCGCGCCGACTACGTGCGTGGCGAGAACCGCGACACCGGCGAGCCGCTGCCGCGGCTGGCACCGCTGCGCCTGGGCGGTGCGCTGGTGTATGGCGCGGGGCCGTGGGGCGCGCGCGTGGATGTCACGTACGCGGCCAAGCAGACGCGCGTGCCGAGCAACGACACACCGACCGATGCATATACGCTGCTAAGCCTGGCGTTGACCTACAAGTTCAAGGTGGCCGGGACGCAGACGCTGGTGTACCTGCGCGGGGATAACCTTACCAACCAGGATGCGCGCAATGCGACGTCGATCCTGCGGGATATCGCGCCGCTGGCTGGCAGGAGTGTGAAGGTGGGGTTCAGGACGTCGTTTTGAGGCCGCGTGGCGGCTTAGCGGCTGGCGCGACTTCGTTGAGACGCCGGTCCTATCCCCCGGCCCCTCTCCCGCAAGCGGGAGAGGGGCCGGGGAGAGGGCTGGCGCTTCCCATCGCGCAAGCCCTGCAACCACCTCAATCCCGATTCACCACCCACTCCCCCTCCACCGCCAACGCGCCCGCTCCCACCAGCGCCCGCACCGTCTGCGCGGAAATCCCGGCCATCTCCTGCCCCGGCATGAACCGGTCGCGAATCCGCACCATCAACGGCGCCTCCGCCATCCACCGCGCCAGCTCCGCCTGCGCCATCCGCTGCTGCTCCAGCAGCTTGAACTTCACCAGCACCTTGACCGCGTGGCTGGCATTGCGCGCGGGATCGGCGCTGAGGTGACGCAGCCGCGCGGTCGCGCGCTCGACCGCGGCATCGACGTCGGTAAACATGGGCCCGTGACCGGGAATCACCAGCCGCGCATCGAGCTCCGCGATGCGCGCCAGCACGGCCGCCTGCTCGGTGAAGCCGCTCTCGCCATCCAGCTCGGGAAAGATCACGCCGAAGCCGTTCTCCCACAACGCATCGCCGGAAATCAGGATGCGCGGCCCCGGTGCGAACAGCATCACCGCATGCGGGTCATGGCCTGGCGCGGCCACCACCTGCCAGTCGATGCCGCCCAGCGTCACCGCATCGCCATCGTGCAGCACGCTGTCGAAGCCGAAGCGGTCGCACTGCTGTCCGGTGGCACGGTAGGTGAGCGCCTCGGTATCCCACGCGGCCACGGCCGCGGCTTCGGCTGCGGGAATCGCGGTACGCGGCTGCCAGCGTGCCTGCAGCGCGGCATTGCCGCCGCAATGGTCCGAATGCAGGTGGGTGTTGAGGATGCGCACCAGCGGCCGTCCCTGCAGCGCGGAAGCGACCAGCGCCACGGTCTGGGGCGCATGCGTGACGTAGCCGGTGTCCACCAGCGCGGTCTCGTCGCCATCGACGAACAGGATGTTGTTGGCCGACAGCCAGCCGCGCTCGAACACGCGCATGGTGTCGGGCAATGCGGGCAACGCGGGCATCGATGCTTCGCTCAAGGGGGTGTCTCCTCGCCCGCCAGCCAGGCGGCGCGCCGGGGCAGTTGCGCCCAGATGCGGCGCTTGTCTTCGTCGCTGGCCGATGACCAGCCGGCGATCTCTTCGATGGTGCGCAGGCAGCCCTCGCAGTAGCCGCTGGCGGCGTCCATGCGGCAGACGTTGCGGCACGGCGAGGGCACCGGCGATTCCAGCCGGGCGGCCTGCGCGGCAAGCTCCGCGGCCAATGCCGCAAGCGTGGCTGCCGCGCGCGCTTCAGGCATGTTTGTGCTGCCGCGCCGCCTTGGCCGCCACCTTCTCGTTGAAGCGGCCCGCGTCGATCATGTGGCGCTCGTGCACGCCCTCGGAAATCTTGTCCTCGCCATCCCAGGCGCTCAGTTCGAAGCGCAGGCGGCGGCCGTCCACCTCGACCAGCTGGCCCTTGACCGTCACCGTCATGCCCGGCGGCGTCGGCGCCAGGTGCGAGAAGCTGACCAGCGTGCCGAGCGACTGCTCGCGCGGCCAGTCCAGGTGCTTGCGCAGCATCTGCAGGCAGGCGCATTCCATGATGCCGACCAGGTAGCCGGTGGCCAGCACGTCGGGCATCTCCGGGCAGCAGGGAATATCGTCGTACAGGCGCGGCACGGTGGCCTTGGGCGGCACCGTGTATTGCCAGCTGAAGGTCAGCCCCGGACGTAGCTCGGGGCTCATGCCGGCGCTCCGGCGGCCACGTCGGCAACCTCCGCGCCGGTCATCTGCTGCAGCTGCTGCGGCGTCAGGTTGAACACCGCATGCGGATGGCCGGCGGCGGCCCACAGGCTGTCGTAGCGGAACAGGTCCTGGTCGAGCAGCATCACCGGCGCGACCGCATGGCCGATCGGGCAGACGCCGCCGATGGCATAGCCGGTCTTCTCGCGCACGAAGCGCGCATCGGCCTTGCCCAGCGCACCAACGCGGGCGGCCACCTTGGCCTCGTCGACGCGGTTGCTGCCGCTGGCGATCACGAGCACCGGCGCATCGTCCTCGACGCGGCGGAAGATGATCGACTTGGCGATCTCCGCCACGCTGCAGCCCAGCCCCGCCGCGGCTTCGGCGGAGGTCTTGCCGGTGGCGGGCAGCATCACCACCGGGCGGTCGTGGCCGAGTCCGGCCAGCAGGTCCGCCACGCGCTGCGCGGATTCGGGCAGCGCTTCGTTACTTGCCGTCATGGGTTCTCCTTGTTTCTGGACTCAGGCGCAGGCCGGCGCCGCATCGCTGGCGGCGGCCCACTTGGTCAGCAGCGCCCGGCCCACGCGCGAGCTGTTGGCGCGGCCGATCGCCTGCGAGATGTAGTCGCCGGTGCGCACCACCGCTTCCAGGTCGATGCCGGTATGGATGCCCATGCCGTGCAGCATGTACAGCACGTCTTCGGTGGCCACGTTGCCGGTCGCGCCCTTGGCATACGGGCAGCCGCCCAGCCCGGCGACCGAGGCGTGGAAGATCGCGATGCCCACTTCCAGGCTGGCCAGGATATTGGACAGCGCCTGGCCGTAGGTATCGTGGAAATGCCCCGAGAGCCGGTCCAGCGCGAACTCCGCGGCGGCGGCGCGCATCACTTCCTGCACGCGCACCGGCGTGCCCACGCCGATGGTGTCGGCGATATCGATCTCGTCGCAGCCCAGCTCGCGCATGCGGCGCACCACGTCGACCACGGCGCTGACCGGGACCTCGCCCTGGTACGGGCAGCCCAGCGCGCACGAGATGCTGCCGCGCAGGCGCACGCCCTTCTCTTTTGCCGCGGCGGCGACCGGTTCGAAGCGCCGGATCGACTCGGCGATCGAGCAGTTGATGTTCTTCTGCGAGAACGCCTCGCTGGCGGCGCCGAAGATCACCACCTCGTCGGCGCCGGCGGCAATGGCGCCCTCGAAGCCCTTCATGTTCGGCGTCAGCACCGAGTACAGCGTGCCGGGCCGGCGCTGGATGCGGGCCATCACATCCGCGCCATCGGCCATCTGCGGCACCCACTTGGGCGAGACGAACGAGGCGGCCTCGATATTGACGAAGCCGGCGTCGGTCAGCTGGTTGACCAGCGCGACCTTGACGTCGGTCGGCACCATGGCCTTTTCATTCTGCAGGCCGTCGCGCGGGCCGACTTCGACGATCTTCACGTAGTTCGGGATGGTCATGGCCGTCTCCTGTCTGTTCTTCGCTGTCTGTTCTTCGTTGTGGGGTGCCGCGGCGCTCAGTACCCGCGCTGCAGGTCGACCACGCCGGCAATCGGCTGGCCCGCGCGCAGCGCGCGGATCTTGCCGGCGATCTGGGCGATGCTGTCCTCGCGCAGGGTCAGCGCCGAAATATGCGGCGTCACCGTGATGCGCGGCTCCTGCCAGAACGGATGATCCGCCGGCAGCGGCTCGGTGCGGAACACGTCGAGCGTGGCGCCCGCAACCTGGCCCGACTGCACTGCGGCCAGCAGGTCTTCCTCGACCAGGTGCTGGCCACGCGCCACGTTGATCACATAGGCGCCCTGCGCCAGCCGCGCGAACAGGCCGGTGTTCAGGATGCTCTCGGTTTGCGGGGTCAGCGGCAGCACATTGACCAGCACGCGCAGGCCGTCCAGGAACGGCGCCTGGCCCGCATCGCCATAGAAGCCGCTGACGCCTTCGATCGCGCGCGCGGTGCGGCTCCAGCCGCGCACCGGGAAGCCGAAGCTGGCCAGCGTGCGGGCGATATGGGTGCCGAGCGTGCCCACGCCCATCACGCCGATGGTGAAGTCGGCGCGGCGATGCGGCTTGAGGAATTTCCAGTTGCCGGCGCGTTCCTGCGCCTCGTAGGCGTCGAGCTTGCGGAAATAGCGCAGCACGGCGGCGGTGACGTACTCGGCCATCTGCGCGGCCATGCCGGCATCGTCCAGCCGCACGATCGGCACGCCTGCGGGCAGCGCATCGGGTGCCTCGTCGCGCAGCCGCAGGATGCCGTCGACGCCGGCGCCGAGGTTGAAGACCGCCTTCAGGTCGGTGCGGCCGCGCAGCATTTCCACCGGCGGGCGCCAGACCACGGCGTAGTCGGCTGGCTCGCCCCGGCTGCCCTCCCAGGTCACGCATTCGGCTTCGGGCAGGGCTTCGGCAAAGCCTTCGACCCACGGCTCATAGCGGCCGTCGGGGACGTACAACTGCAACTTCATCTTGTCTCCAGGGGATATTGCGGGGCGCGCATCGACTGTCATTCCCGCGCAGGCGGGAACGACGGGTGAGCAGATACCCAGAAGGCTATTTTGGCAGAGGAATGCGATCCGGGTCAGGCTTCGGGCCGGACCCGGACCGTACGCGCCCCTTACTTGCCCTCGAACGCCAGCAGCTGCGCCCCTTCGGCCACCTGCTCGCCGACACGATAGAGCACTTCGCTGACCACGCCGTCGGCCGGCGCGCTGATGGTGTGCTCCATCTTCATTGCTTCCATCACCAGCAGCGGCGTGCCGCGCGTGACCGTGCTGCCGGGCTCGACCATCACCGCGATGACCTTGCCCGGCATCGGCGCGGTCAGCTTGCCGCCCTCGCCTTCGGCCTCGCCGGCGTGGGCCAGCGGGTCGAGCCACGCCAGCGCGACATGCCGCCCGCCATAGAACACATGGAAGGTCTCGCGGTCGCAGTGCACCTGCCCATGCGCACGGCGGGTGCCGAGGTTGACGCGCAGGTCGTCGGCCTGGCAGGTGCTGGCGAAGGGCGCGGCCTGGTCGGCATAGATCAGCGTGCTGCCGCGCGCATTGGTGTTCAGCGTCACGTCGAGCACATGGTCGCCGTAGCCGAAGCGCAGCTGGCGCGAAACGCCGCCATTGAGCCGCCATGCCCCGCCGTGGGTCCACGGCGAGTGCGGATCGGCGGCGTCGATGCGCAGTTCGCGCGCCTCGCGGTCCAGCAGCGCGGCGACCGCCAGCGCGATGATCTCCATGCCGACCGGGGCCGGCGGCGGGAACAGGGTCTTCTCGTTGCGATCGATCAGCCCCGTGTCCAGATCAGCAGTGCGGAACGCTTCGGACTTGACCAGCCGCTGCAGGAACGCCACGTTGGTCGACAGTCCGACCACGTGATACGCCGCCAGCGCCTGCCGCATCCGCGCCAGCGCCTCGTCCCGGTCCTTGCCCCAGACGATCAGCTTGGCGATCATCGGGTCGTAGTACGGGCTGATGGTGTCGCCCTCGCGCACGCCGGCATCGATGCGGATGCCCGCCGGGCCATGGGCGTCCTCGCCGCGCATGAACTGCACCGCCGGCGGCGTGCGCAGGAAGCGCAGCGTGCCGGTGGAGGGCAGGAACTGCTTGTCGGGGTTCTCGGCGTAGATGCGCGCCTCCAGCGCGTGGCCGTCGATGCGCAGTTGCTGCTGCGTCAGCGGCAGCGGCTCGCCGGCGGCGACGCGCAGTTGCCATTCGACCAGGTCCTGTCCGGTGATCATCTCGGTGACCGGATGCTCGACCTGCAGGCGCGTGTTCATCTCCATGAAGTAGAAGGAGCCGTCCTCGCCGTTGGAATAATCGGCGATGAATTCCACGGTGCCGGCGCCGACATAGCCCACCGCCTTGGCCGCGGCGACTGCCGCTTCGCCCATGGCGCGGCGGCGTTCTTCGGTCATGCCCGGCGCGGGCGCCTCTTCCAGCACCTTCTGGTGCCGGCGCTGCACCGAGCAGTCGCGCTCGAACAGGTAGACGCAGTTGCCGTGGGTGTCGGCAAATACCTGGATCTCGATATGGCGCGGGCGCGTCAGGTACTTCTCGACCAGCACCTTGTCGTCGCCGAAGCTGGCGCTGGCCTCGCGCTTGACCGACGCCAGCGCGGCCTCGAAGCCATCGCCCGACTCGACCACGCGCATGCCCTTGCCGCCGCCGCCCGCGCTGGCCTTGAGCAGCACCGGGTAGCCGATGCGATCGGCCTCGCGGCGCAGCAGCGCCGGGTCCTGGTCTTCGCCGTGGTAGCCGGGCACCAGCGGCACCGACGCCTTTTCCATCAGCTGCTTGGCCGCGCTCTTGCTGCCCATCGCGTGGATCGCGGAGGCCGGCGGGCCGATAAAGACCAGCCCCGCCGCGGCGCAGGCCTCGGCGAAGGCTTCGTTCTCGGACAGGAAGCCGTAGCCCGGGTGGATCGCCTGGGCGCCGGTCTCCTTCGCCATCTCGATGATGTGGTCGGCGCGCAGGTAGCTGTCGCGCGCGGCGGCGCCGCCGATATGGACGGCCTCGTCGCAGAAGGCGACGTGGCGGGCATCGGCGTCGGCATCCGAGTACACCGCGACGGTGCGGATGCCGAGCCGGCGGCAGGTGGCGGCCACGCGGCAGGCGATCTCGCCGCGGTTGGCAATCAGGATCTTGCTGAACATGGCTCCCTCCTTGTTATGCCGTTATCGGCATCTTACGGCGGGGAGGTGTCCAATGGGTTAATTCCGCGTCGCTATCTCACGTAACCTTGCCGCGAGACCATCCCGCTCAACTACCCCGCGTAACCCTCCGCGCGGATGTCGAGCCGGGCCAGCAGGGCGCGGTCGCGATCTGCCTGCGGGTTGCCGGTGGTCAGCAGCTTTTCGCCGTAGAAGATGGAATTGGCGCCGGCCATGAAGCACAGCGCCTGCAGCGCCTCGTCCATGGCTTCCCGGCCGGCCGACAGGCGCACCATCGCTCCGGGCATGGTGATGCGGGCCACCGCGATGGTGCGGACGAATTCGAACGGGTCCAGCGCCTCGGTGCCGGCCAGCGGCGTGCCTTCGACCTGGACCAGGTTGTTGATGGGCACCGACTCCGGGTACGGGTCCATGTTGGCCAGCTGCGCGATCAGGCCGGCGCGCGCCTCGCGCGATTCGCCCATGCCGACGATGCCGCCGCAGCAGACGTTGATGCCGGCGTCGCGCACATGGCCGATGGTGTCGAGCCGGTCCTGGTAGGTGCGCGTGGTGATGATCTTGCCGTAGAACTCGGGCGAGGTATCCAGGTTGTGGTTGTAGTAGTCCAGCCCGGCTTCCTTTAGCTGCTGCGCCTGCTCGGCCTTGAGCATGCCCAGCGTGACGCAGGTCTCCAGGCCCATCGCCTTGACCTCGCGCACCATGTCCATCACCGGCTCGAGGTGGCGGTCCTTGGGGCTGCGCCAGGCGGCGCCCATGCAGAAACGCGTGGCGCCGTTGGCCTTGGCGGCGCGCGCGGCGTCGAGCACCTCGTCCAGCGCCATCAGTTTCTCGGCCTTGACGCCGGCGTCATGGTGCGCGCTTTGCGGGCAGTAGCCGCAATCCTCTTCGCAGCCGCCGGTCTTGATCGACAGCAGCGTCGAGAGCTGCACGGTGTTGGCGTCGAAATTCTCGCGATGCACCTGCTGGGCGCGGAACAGCAAGTCGTTGAACGGCAGCGCGAACAGCGCGGCAACGTCGTCGACGCGCCATTTGGCGTCGTCGGGCAATGCATGCTGGCGGGCAGTCTGGCGCAGCGATTCGGCGGAGATGGTGGTAACGGTGTGGGCTTGGGTCATGTTGTTTTCAGTCGGATTGTGGTTCAGGCGGCGAGGCCGGCGGCCTCGGCCCGGGATCTGGCGGTGGCGGCGAACAGCGGCGCGAGGTCGAGGCGCCCTGCTGAGGCGGCGGGGTCGAGTTGCCACGGCAACTCGACCAGGCACGGCGCGTCCAGCGATGCATGCAGCGTGGCGATGTTCTCGTCGGCGAGCAGCAGGTCGGGGTCGACGCGGTTGGCGATCCAGCCGGCCAGCACCAGGCCGCGCGCGCGGATCGCTTCGGCGGTCAGCACGGCGTGGTTGAGGCAGCCGAGGCGGATGCCGACCACCATCACCACCGGCAGGCCCAGCATCACGGCCAGGTCGGCGGTGCTCCAGCGCACCGCGCCGGCATCCAGCGGGACGTGGAAGCCGCCCACGCCCTCCACCACCACAGCGTCGGCCTGCCGGCGCAGCGCGTCGAAGGCAGCGCGGATCGGTGCGCGGGTGATGCGCACCCCTTCCCGCGCCGCGGCCAGATGCGGCGAGCACGGTGTGCGCAGCAGGAACGGACAGGTATGGCCGAGCGGCACCGTCACCGAACTGGCGGCGCGCAGCTGCGCCACGTCGTCGTTGTGCCAGTGGCCATCGCGCCATTCGCTGCCGCTGGCGACGGGCTTCATGCCCGCGCTGCGGTAGCCGGCGCCCTTCAACGCATGCAGCAGCGTGGCGCTGGCGTGGGTCTTGCCGACGCCGGTATCAGTACCGGTGACGAAGCAGGCGAAATTGCGCGGCGCGGTCATGCAGCCTCCTTGCGCGGCATCGCCTCGGACAGCGCGTCGAGCAGCCGTTGCACATCGGCCTCGTCGTGCGCGGCGCACAGCGTGATGCGCAGCCGCGCGGTGCCTTCCGGCACGGTCGGCGGCCGGATCGCGCCGACGCGGATGCCGCCGGCTTCCAGCGCGGCCGACAGCGCCAGCGACGCGGCGTTATCGCCGATGATCAGCGGCTGGATCGCGGTCTGGCTCTCGCCCAGCGACCAACCCGCGCTGGCCGCCAGCCGCGCCAGGCCTTCGCGCAGCAGCGCGATGCAGCGCGCCAGTTGCGCGCGGCGTTGCCGGCCTTCCTCGCCTTCGATGATCGCCAGGCTGGCCAGCAGCGCATGCGCTACCGCCGGCGGCGCGGCCGTGGTGTAGATGTATGGCCGCGCGGTGTTGACCAGGTGCTCGATCACGGTCTCGTGCGCGGCGACGAACGCGCCCGCCACGCCGGCGGCCTTGCCGAGCGTGCCGATGTAGATAAAGCGCTCGGACGACAGCCCCAGCGCTTCCAGCACGCCGTGGCCCTGCTCGCCCAGCACGCCGAAGCCATGCGCGTCATCGACGATGATCCACGCGTCGTAGCGCTCCGCCAGTGCCAGCAGCTCACGCAGCGGCGCGACGTTGCCGTCCATGCTGAACACGCTGTCGGTGACGATCAGCTTGCGCTCGCTGGTGCTCGCCGCCAGCAGCGCTTCCAGCGCGACGGTGTCGCAATGCGGGTAGCGCTGCACGTCGGCGCGCGCCAGCCGGGCGCCGTCGATCAGCGAGGCATGGTTGAGCGATTCGCAGAACAGCGTCGCGCCCGCCGTGCCCAGCGCGGTCAGCACCGCCATGTTGGCCATGTAGCCGGTGCAGAAATACAGCGTCTGCGCATGCGGGATTTGCGGCGCGAACCAGCGTGCCAGTTCCTCCTCCAGCTGCGCATGCGCCAGCGAATGGCCGCTGACCAGGTGCGAAGCGCCGCTGCCGGCGCCGTAGCGGTGCGCGCCTTCCGCCAGCGCGGCGATCACCTTCGGGTGGTTCGCCAGTCCGAGGTAATCGTTGCTGCAGAAAGTCAGCAGCGGCTGTGGCTGCGCATCGGCGGCACCCACAGCCTGGTGCGGCGCGCACGCGGTATGGGCGATGCGGCGGCGGCGCGTCAGCGCCAGTTGCTGGCGCTGTGCGGCGGCCTGTTTCAGTTGTTCAAGCAGCATGGCGGACCTCCGCGCCGGTGGTGACATCGTCGAGCGTGGCCAGCAATTGCTGGCCCAACCAGCTTGCCTGCGCGGCATCGAAGACATAGGGCGGCAGCACGTACAGCGTGTTGCCGATGGGGCGCACCAACAGCTCGCGCGCGCGCGCGGCATGGTGGAAGCGCGATGAGAAATCGGCGCCGGCCACGTCGTCGCGCACATCGGCGGCCCAGACCAGGCCGCGCTGGCGCACGTGCTGCAGGCGCGCGTCGGCGGCCAGCGGCGCCATCGCGTCGGCCAGCCAGCGGGCGCGCTCGCGGTTCTGCCCGATCACGTTGTCCTGCTCGAACAGGTCGAGCGTGGCCAGCGCGGCACGGCAGGCGAGCGGGTTGCCGGTGTATGAGTGCGAATGCAGGAAGCTGCGCGCCAGCTCGTCGGCAACAAAGGCGCGCTGGATTTCCGGGCGAGACAGCACCAGCGACAGCGGCAGGTAGCCGCCGCTGATGCCCTTGGACAGGCACATGAAATCGGGCCACGCATGCGCGGGCAGCGGCGTCTCGGCCGCGGCTTCGCCGCGCGACTGCTCCCATGCGAAGAAGGTCCCGGTGCGGCCGCAGCCGACCGCGATCTCGTCGGCGATCAGGTGGATCCGGTAGCGATCGCACAGCGCGCGCGCGCCGTCGAGGTAGGACGGGTCATGCATCGCCATGCCGGCGGCGCCCTGCACCAGCGGCTCGACGATCAGCGCGGCGATCTGGCCGGCGCGCTCGCGCAGCAGCGTTTCCAGCTCCGCCAGCGCGCGCGCGGCCACGTCGGCGGCCGATTCGCCGCGCAAGGCCTGGCGCGCGTCGGGCGACATCACCACGTGGGCGCGGCGGATCAGCGAGTCGTAGGCGTCGCGGAAGATCTCCACGTCGGTCACCGCGAGCGCGCCCACGGTCTCGCCGTGGTAGCCGTTGCGCAGGCAGACGAACTCCCGCTTGGCCGGCAGTCCGGTGTTGCGCCAGTAGTGGAAGCTCATCTTCAGCGCGATCTCGACCGCCGAGGCGCCATCCGAGGCGTAGAACACATTGCCGAGCGCGCCGCCGCTCAGCGCGGACAGGCGCTCGGCCAGCTCCACCGCGGGTGCATGCGTGCAGCCGGCGAGCATCACATGCTCGAGCGTCTCCAGCTGGCTCGCCAGCGCGGCGTTGATGCGCGGGTTGGCGTGGCCGAACAGGTTGACCCACCACGAGCTGGTGGCGTCGAAATAGCGGCGGCCGTCGGCATCGAACAGCCACGGCCCTTCGCCGCGCACGATCGCCAGCGGCAGGGCGTCGTCATCGGGGCGCAGGCGGGTGCAGGGGTGCCAGACCGCGTTGCGGCTGCGCTGGCCCAGCGACTGCGCGCCGCCTGGGGAAAGGGACAGGTGATCCAAGGTAGCCCTCCTTTGTTGACCGCCCGGGTGTCTGGCGCTGCCGGCTGGACCGGGTACGCGACGTTGGCGGACGGGTTGGGAGGGTCATGTTAGGGATGTCTCCTTGGGGTTGGCAATGTTGCCGAATTTCTTGATTTGGGGGTGATTTGGCAGGAATTGGGGGATGTTATCGGGATGAAGCACCAGTCTTGCGCTTAGCGTGCCGCGATCTCCACGCAAAATTCGGCGAGCTTTTTTTCGGAGCTGCAAGCTTCCGGTGTGCTGCAACGTGGCGTCCCTCTCCCGCACGCGGGAGAGGGGCGCAAACACTCGGTTGGATTAAAGCCTCAGGCCGGCCGCCACGACGGCGACCGCTTTTCCAGGAACGACCGCACCCCTTCCTTCCCTTCCTCCGACGCGCGGATCTTCGCGATCCGGTCGGCCGTATCCGCCAGCAGGTCGTCATCGATCATCCTCCCCGCGATTTCCTGCACCAGGCGCTTGCTCTCGCGCACGGCGTTCGGGCTGTTGCCGACCAGCGCGGCCGCCAGCTCGGCCACCTTGGCGTCGAGCGCTTCGGCCGGAACCACCGCGTGCACGAAGCCGAGCCGCAGCGCCTCGGCCGAGTCGAAGCGCTCGGCGGTGATGAAGTAGCGGCGCGCCGCCTGCTCGCCCATGGCGCGGATCACGTAGGGGCTGATGGTGGCGGGCAGCAGCCCCAGGCGCGCCTCGGACAGGCAGAAATGCGCGTGCTCGGCGGCGACCGCGATATCGCACGCGGCAACCAGCCCCATGCCGCCGGCATAGGTGTCGCCCTGAATGCGCGCGATCACCGGGCGCGGGCACGACCACACCGTATGCAGCATCTGCGCCAGCGTCAGCGCATCGGCACGGTTCTGGTCATCGGAGTAGCCGGCCATCTTCTTCATCCAGTTCAGGTCGGCGCCTGCGCAGAAGGCCGGGCCATTGCCGGCCAGCACGATGGCGCGCACCTCGTCCATGTCGCCGAGCGCGCGGAAGGCGCCGGTGACTTCGGCGATCACGGTCTCGTTGAAGGCATTGCGCACGTCGGGCCGGTTCAGCGTCACGGTGGCGACGTGGTTGGCGATATTGACGGTGAGGGTGGTGAATTCCATGGTTCGCTCCGTTGGCGGATGTCTGAATGATTGGCGGATGCGGCTCAGGAGCCGGTCTCGAACGGCAGGCCGAGCGAGTGGAAAAATGCGGCGACCTCGGGCAGCCACAGCGGGATGCCTTCGCGCGCGCTGAACAGCCGGTGCGAGTCGTTGCCGAAGTCGCCCACGTCGACCAGCCAGGCCCTGGCCGCTTCTCCCTTGGCCTGCGCCTTGTATGCGTTGAACATGCGGCCGGGCAATGGCACCGGCCAGTAGCTGTCATTGTCGCCGTACACCCACAGCGACGGGTAGCGCGCGGAGCTGCCATAGCTCGCGAAGGCGTCGACCAGCCGGTCTTCCCAGTCCGCGCAATTCAGGTTGCGCAGCCCGCCGGCAAAGTTGACCACGCCACGCACGCCGGGATAGCCGATGGTGCTGAAGGCCATCGTGGTCAGCCCGCCGTGCGACTGCCCGATCACCACGATGCGCTCCATGTCGATATAGGGCAGCGTGGCCATGTAGTCGAGCGCGGCCACCACGTCGTCGGCCTGCATCATGCCGTTGGCCTCGATGTCGCAGCTGCCGCCCACGTAGGCGCCGCCCGAGCGCGCAAAACCCTGCCGCATCGGCAGCACCACCGCGTAGCCGCGGCGCAGGAACTCGGCGCTCTGCGCCGCGAAGCGCGCGCGCCCCTGCATGAAAGGCCGGCCCGGCGCCTTGCCGTGGTTGATCACCACCAGCGGGAACGGCCCTTCTCCCGGCGGCTTGAACACCGTCGCTTCCAGGTCGATGCGCGACGGTATCGCGGCCTTGGGCAGCATCACCACCTGCTCGGTGAAACGCATGCGCGGCGTGGCCTGCCCGGTACCGGCCCCGGTCTGCGCCGGCGCCGGCAGCGCCGGCAGCAAGGCCAGCACCGTGGCAAGGCAGGAAAGCAGACGGGTCACGCAACGCATGGAAGTAGCAGCCAAAAAACCGATGAAACCGATGAAGCCATGAAACCAGTAAAGCAGACAGCGACGATGCCGTGACGGCGCTACATGCGGAACACGCCGAACTTCATGTCCTCGATCGGCGCGTTCAGGCTGGCCGACAGCCCCAGCCCCAGCACCGTGCGCGTCTGCGCGGGATCGATCACGCCGTCGTCCCACAGCCGCGCGCTGGCGTAGTACGGGTGGCCCTGGTGCTCGTACTGGTCGCGGATCGGCTGCTTGAACGCATCCTCTTCCTCCGCGCTCCACTTGCCGCCTTTCGCTTCGATACCATCGCGGCGCACCGTCGCCAGCACGCTCGCCGCCTGCTCGCCGCCCATCACCGAGATGCGCGCATTCGGCCACATCCATAAAAAGCGCGGCGAATAGGCACGCCCGCACATGCCGTAGTTGCCGGCCCCGAACGAGCCGCCGACGATCACCGTGAACTTGGGCACCTGCGCCGTCGCCACCGCGGTCACCATCTTGGCGCCATTGCGGGCGATGCCTTCGTTCTCGTACTTGCGCCCCACCATGAAGCCGGTGATGTTCTGCAGGAACACCAGCGGGATCTTGCGCTGGCAGCACAGCTCGATAAAGTGCGCGCCCTTCAGCGCCGACTCCGAGAACAGGATGCCGTTGTTGGCGACGATGCCGACCGGGTAGCCCCAGATGCGCGCAAAGCCGCACACCAGCGTGGTGCCGTAGCGCGCCTTGAATTCGTCGAACTCGGAGCCGTCGACGATGCGCGCGATTACCTCGCGCACGTCATAGGGCTTGCGCGTGTCGGTGGGGATCACGCCATACAGTTCTTCCACCGCGTACAGCGGCTCGACCGGCTCGTGCAGGCGGATCTGGTCCGGCTTGCGCCGGTTCAGGTGCTGCACGATATTGCGCGCCAGGCTCAGCGCGTGGTGGTCGTTCTGCGCGAAGTAGTCGGCCACGCCGGACAGGCGCGTATGCACGTCGGCGCCGCCCAGGTCCTCGGCGCTCACCTCCTCGCCGGTGGCGGCCTTCACCAGCGGCGGGCCGCCCAGGAAGATAGTGCCCTGGTTCTTGACGATGATCGACTCGTCGCTCATCGCCGGCACGTACGCGCCGCCGGCGGTGCACGAGCCCATCACCACCGCGATCTGCGGGATGCCCTGCTTGGACAGGTTGGCCTGGTTGTAGAAGATGCGGCCGAAGTGGTCGCGGTCGGGGAACACGTCGTCCTGGTTGGGCAGGTTGGCGCCGCCGGAATCGACCAGGTAGATGCACGGCAGGTTGTTCTGCTCGGCGATCTCCTGCGCGCGCACATGCTTCTTGACCGTCATCGGATAATACGTGCCGCCCTTGACGGTGGCGTCGTTGCAGACGATCACGCACTCCTGCCCGGCCACGCGGCCGATACCGGTGATGATGCCCGCGCCCGGCGCGGCATCGTCATACATGTCGTAGGCGGCAAGCTGCGACAGCTCCAGGAACGGCGTGCCCGGGTCGAGCAGTTGCTGCACGCGGTCGCGCGGCAGCAGCTTGCCGCGCGACAGGTGCTTGCTGCGCGCATCGTCACCGCCGCCCTGCGCCAGCTTTGCGACCTTCGCCTTGAGGTCGGCCACCAGTTCCCGCATCGCGTCGGCATTGGCCTTGAACGATTCCGAGCGGGCGTTCAGTTTGGTTTCCAGCGTGGGCATCGTATCGTCTCGTTGCTAGGGTCTTGGTGGGGATCCGTCCAGCCTGCGCTGCATGCGAGGGATGGAGGCCGGCCTATGTGGCGATGCTCATGGCGCTTCCCCGATCATGTCGCCATCCACATAGAGCCAGCGCGGGGTCTCGCCGGGCGCGCGCGGCTCGTGCACGAAGCGGCTGCGCTCATGCAGCCGCCAGGCGCGCCCGCCGACCTTGTAGCGCGCGACGAACTCCACTTCGGCATGGGTGTCGTCCTGCTGTGCGTGCGCCTTCACCGACAACCCGAGCCAGCGCGTGGCGGTGTCTGGCGCAAGGTCCGCCGGACAGGTAGACGGATGCCACGTCTGGCGCAGCCAGTCAGTGTCGTTCAGCACATAGGCGCTGTAGCGCGAGCGCATCAGCGCTTCCGCGTTGGGCGGCAGCGCCTCGCCGCGATGGAAGCGGCCGCAGCACGCAGCATAGTCGGCGCCGCCGCATGGGCACGGCACCGGACCGGCCTTGGGCGGGCGGCGCGCGGTCATCCCACCAGCTCCGGCAGCTCGCGCATGTCGGTGAAGAGCGTGTGTGCACCGGCTTCGCGCAGCGACGCGGCGTCGTTGCGCGCGGCGTAGCCGAACACCGTCATGCCCGCGGCCACGCCGGCGGTGACGCCGGTGGGGCTGTCTTCGATCACGGCGCACCGCGCCGGCTCGACGCCCATGGTGCGCGCCGCCAGCAGGTACACGTCGGGCGCGGGCTTGCTGCGCGCCACTTCGGTGGCGGAGAAGATATGCTCGCGCTCATCCTGCTGGAACAGCTCGACCAGCCCGGTCTTGGTCAGCTGCAGCTTGACCTTGATGCGGTCCGCGCCCGACGCCACGCACACCGGCATGCCGGTGGCGGCGATCTTGCCGATGGCGTCGCGCACATGCGCCACGGCCGCCACTTCGGCCTCGAGCACCGCGTTGCGGCGCGCCAGCCAGGTCGACAGCCAGTTCTCGGGCAGCGGCGCGCCGCGCATGCGTTCGATCATGCCCAGTTCCTCGCGCACGGCGCGGCCGAGGAACAGGCGCGTGGAGTCTTCCAGCGAGATCCCGATGCCGAGTTCGTTCAGCATCTGGTTGAGCACGCGGTTGACGATGGGCTCGCTGTCGACGAGCACGCCGTCGCAGTCGAAGATCACGCAATCGAAACGGCCGGAATGGCCCTGGGTTACTGCGGTCATGCGGGTTTCTTTTCCTTGTTGTCCAGGCGGTCGTGCCTCCTGTTGCCGGGGACGCCGGCGGCACATGGCATCATCGTACGCTTTTTAAGCCCGGGTCAGGCCAGCGCGCGCGCAATCAGGATCTTCTGGATATCGCTGGTGCCCTCGTAGATCTGGCACACGCGCACGTCGCGGTAGATGCGCTCGACCGGGAAGTCGCTGACATAGCCATAGCCGCCGAACACCTGGATCGCGTCCGAGCAGACCCGCTCCGCCATCTCGCTGGCAAAGAGCTTGGCCATCGCCGCTTCCTTCAGGCACGGGCGGCCGGCGTCGCGCAGCGCCGCCGCGTGCCACACCATCTGGCGCGCGACGTCGATGCGCGTGGCCATCTCGGCCAGGCGGAACTGCACCGCCTGGTGCTGGAACAGGGGCTGGCCGAAACTCTCGCGTTCCCTGGCGTACGCCAGCGCCGCTTCAAACGCGGCGCGCGCCATGCCGATGCTCTGCGAGGCGATGCCGATGCGCCCGCCCTCCAGCCCCGACAGCGCCATCTTGTAGCCGCCGCCCTCGTCGCCCAGCAGGTTGGCCGCCGGCACGCGGCAGTCCTCGAACAGGATCTGCGCAGTGTCCGACGAATGCTGGCCGAGCTTGTCTTCCAGCCGCGCCACAACATAGCCGGGCGTGGAAGTCGGCACGATAAACGCGCTGATGCCGCGCTTGCCGGCGGCCTTGTCGGTCACCGCCAGCACGATCGCCACGTCGGCGTTCTTGCCGCTGGTGATGAACTGCTTGACGCCGTTGAGCACGTAGTCGCCGCCGTCACGAACCGCCGTGGTGCGCAGCGCCGAGGCATCGGAGCCGACGTGCGGCTCGGTCAGGCAGAACGCGCCGAGCATCTCGCCGCGCGCCAGCGGCACCAGCCACTGCTGCTTCTGCGCCTCGCTGGCGAATGACATCAGCATGCTGCACACCGGGCAGTTGTTGACGCTGATGACGGTGGAGGTGCCGCCGTCGCCGGCCGCGATCTCTTCCAGGATCAGCGCAAGCGACAGGTAGTCCAGGCCAGCGCCGCCGTATTCTTCCGGCACGGCCACGCCATAGGCGCCCAGCGTGGCCAGTTCGCGATGCACGTCCTTGGGAAAGGTCTTGTCGCGGTCCCACTGCGCGGCCTGCGGCGCGATCACCTCCTGCGCGAACTGGCGCACGGCGTCGCGGATCATTTCCTGTTCGGGGGTCAGCAGCATATCGATGGTCGGTTGGTCGTGCGCGCCGCGATCACCAGGGGATCGGCGTGCCGTCGTAGTTGTGGAAAGTGCCGTTGTCGCGCCGCTTGACGCCGGCCAGCACCTGGCGCATGCCCTTGACGCTCTGCTGCACGGTCAGGTCGGCTTCCTGGCCGCCCATGTCAGTCTTGACCCAACCGGGGTGCAGCGCCACGCAGGTGGCATGGCGCGCGTCGAGCGAGACCGCGCGCAGCGCTGCGTTGGCGCCGGCCTTGCTGACACGGTACAGCCAGCTGCCGTTGTGCTCCATGCCGCCGATGCTGCCCATGCGCGAGGACAGCACCGCCAGCACGCCGCCGTGGCCGGACTGTCCGGCCTCGACATAGGGCAGCACCAGCGGCAGCGCCATCATCGGGCCGAGCACGTTGACGTGCATCACCCGGTCGAAGTCCTGCGGCGTCACCGGCTGCGCGCCTTCGGTGCGCGGGCCCAGCACGCCGGCGTTGTAGATCGCCACGTCGAGCGCTTCGCCGTCGAGCTTCCAGCCCAGCCCGGCGACAGCGCCGGGATCCGACAGGTCTACCTGATGGGCTTCGGCGCCAAGCGCCTGCAGCGCGCCCACGCCTTCCAGCGTGCGTGCCGCCGCGATGACGCGCCAGCCGTCGGCGCGGTACTGGCGGACGAATTCAAGGCCGATGCCGCGGGAGGCACCGAGGATCAGGACGGTTGGCAAGGTTGCTCCTTGGTCTGGTACCGACGGGTTCAGCAAACTGCCTCTGCATGGCTCCCCTCTCCCGCATGCGGGAGAGGGGAGAAAACAAGCGGGAAGCGAAAGCCCTTACAGGATCTCAATCCCCACCGCCGTTGCCTCACCACCACCAATACACAAGCTCGCCACCCCACGCTTGCCGCCGGTCTTGCGCAGCGCGCCGATCAGCGTGGTCATGATGCGCGCGCCCGAGGCCCCGATCGGATGCCCCAGCGCACACGCGCCGCCGTGGATATTGACCTTGTCGCGCGGGATCTTCAGATCGTGCATCGCCGCCATCGGCACCACGGCGAAGGCCTCGTTGATCTCGAACAGGTCGACGCTGTCGGTGTTCCAGTCCAGCTTGCGGTACAGCTTGGCGATGGCCTCCACCGGCGCGGTGGTGAACCAGCCCGGCGCCTGCGCATGCGTGGTGTGGCCCAGCATGCGGGCGATCGGCTGCAGGCCCAGCTTTTTCGCCGTGGAAGCGCGCATCATCACCAGCGCCGAGGCGCCGTCGTTGATCGACGACGACGATGCGGCGGTGATGGTGCCGTCCTTGGCAAAGGCGGGCTTCAGCGACGGGATCTTGTCGAGCTTGATGCGGCGCGGGCCTTCGTCGGTGTCGATCACCGTGTCGCCGCCCTTGCCCGATACCGTCACCGGCGCGATTTCCCAGCGGAAGTCGCCCTTCTCGGTGGCCTGCTGCGCGCGGCGCACGCTTTCCATCGCGAATTCGTCCTGCTGCTGGCGCGTGAAGCCATACTTGGCGGCGCAGTCCTCGCCGAAGGTGCCCATGGCGCGGCCCTTGTCATACGCGTCTTCCAGGCCGTCCAGCATCATGTGGTCGTAGATCATGCCGTGGCCGATGCGATAGCCGCCGCGGCCCTTCGGGATCAGGTACGGCGCGTTGGTCATGCTTTCCATGCCGCCGGCGACCGCGACATCGAACGAGCCGGCGATCAGGCCGTCATAGACGGTCATCGCCGCGCGCATGCCCGAGCCGCACATCTTGTTGACGGTGGTGCAGCCCACGGCCAGCGGCAGGCCCGCGCCCAGCGCGGCCTGGCGTGCCGGCGCCTGGCCCTGGCCGGCGGGCAGCACGCAGCCGAACACCACTTCTTCCACCTGCTCCGGCTTCAGGCCGGCGCGCTCTACCGCCGCGCGGATGGCGGCGGCGCCGAGCTGCGGCGCGGTCACGCTGGCAAATTCGCCCTGGAACGCAGCCATAGGCGTGCGGGCGGCTGAAACGATGACGATCTCTTCCATGTCGGGTCTCCTGGATCGGTATGGTTGCGTAAGTGGTGCCTGGTGCAGGACCAGCGCGTCAGCGGATTGACGCCTGCGGCGGATCGCCGTACTGGCGGTAGGCCGCGGCCAGTTGCTCGCGCAGCTCGTCGTTGTTGCTGGCGGCCATGCCCAGGTCGCGCAGCAGGCCGTCGGACACGCCGTAGATCCAGCCGTGCACCGTGACGGCCTGGCCGCGGTCCCAGGCGTCCTGGATCACCGTGGTCTGGCAGATATTGCTGACCTGCTCGATCACGTTCAGTTCGCACAGCCGGGTATGCGCGTCTTCCTCGCGCAGCACGGTGCCGAGGTAGGCCTCGTGCTTGTCGGCCACGTCGCGCACATGGCGCAGCCAGTTGTCGGCCAGGCCGATGCGCTCGCGCTTGAGCGCGACCTTGACGCCGCCACAGCCGTAGTGGCCCACCACCGTGATATGGCGTACCTTGAGCACTTCCACGGCGAACTGGATCACCGACAGCGCGTTCAGGTCGCTGTGCGCGATCACGTTGGCGATATTGCGGTGGACGAACACCTCGCCCGGGGCCAGTCCCAGGATCTGGTTGGCCGGCACGCGCGAATCGGAGCAGCCGATCCACAGGTATTCCGGCGCCTGCTGGTTGGCCAGGCGGGTGAAGAAGGTTGGATCTTCCGCGTTGACGCGGTCCACCCAGTCACGGTTGTTGCGGAACAGCTGGGCGATGGCGTCATTCATGCGACTCTCCTTGCAGGGTCGGCGGCAGGCAGTTCAGAGACAGCGCCGTAGCGGTTGATGAATCGCTCGGCAGGGTGATAGGCAAAAAAGTCATGGACATGTCCGGCCAGCAGCCGGTCCTTGTGACCCTGCCACATGGCAGGGTCGAAAAAATCCGCGTGGTGCCGCAGGAACGCCGCGCGCACGCGCGCATCGCCCAGCAGGAACGTGCGGAATGTCTCGGGAAAAATATCGTGCGGACGCACCGTGTACCAGACCTCGCCCGACATCTCCTCTTCCTCGTTGCGCGGTTGCGGCACGTTGCGGATATTGCAATCGGTCAGGTACTCGATCTCGTCGTAGTCGTAGAACACCACGCGCCCGTGCCGCGTGACGCCGAAGTTCTTGTACAGCATGTCGCCCGGGAAGATATTGGCGGCCATCAGTTCCTTGATGGCGTTGCCGTATTCCAGCACGCCGTGCTCTACCTGCGCGTCGGTGCCTTCCTGCAGGTAGATGTTCAGCGGCGTCATGCGGCGTTCGATATAGACGTGGCGCACCACGATTTCCTCGCCGCCGTGCTTGTCGCGCTGGTATTCGATCATCGACGGCGCGTGCTGCTCGAACTCGCGCACCAGCGCTTCATCGAAGCGCGACAGCGGGAAGGCCACGTCGGAGTACTCCAGCGTATCGGCCATGCGGCCGACGCGATCGTGCTGCTTGACCAGCTGGTACTTCGACTTCACCAGTTCGCGCGTGGTTTCCTTGGGCGCCGGGAAGAAGTCCTTGATGACCTTGAACACGTACGGGTACGACGGCAGCGTGAACACCAGCATCACCAGCCCGCGGATGCCGGGCGCGACGATGAACTTGTCCGACGAATGCTGCAGGTGATGCAGGAAATCGCGGTAGAACAGGTTCTTGCCCTGCTTCTGCAAACCCAGCGACGTGTAGATCTCCGCGCGCGGCTTGCGCGGCATGATGTCGCGCAGGAAGGTCACGTAGGCCGACGGGATCTCCATGTCGACCATGAAGTAGGAATGCGTGAACGAGAACAGGATCAGCAGCTGTTCTTTCTTCAGCAGCACCGAGTCCAGCACCAGCTTGCCCGACGGGCCGTGCACGATCGGGATCGCCAGCGGGAAGGTGCGGTCGCCGTTCAGGATGCGGCCGATGATGAAGGCCGACTTGTTGCGGTAGAACAGCGACGACAGCGTATGGATCTGGAAATTCGGCGCGGTGCGGAAGTCGCCGAAATGCTCGCCGACGGCGCGCACCACGTAGCCGATATCGCGCGCCAGGTCTTCGAACGGGCGCTCGAGCTGGAAGTTGTGCACGATGCGCTCGAAACACGCCGCCATGCCCTCGCGGCTGCCCGGATAGTAGGCGCGGAAGGTCGGCCGCGTCGGCGATTCCTCGTTCTCGATGTACTCGGTCGAGATCGCCGGGCGCACGAAGATGAAATCGTTGTTGAAGTACGAGCGGTGCAGGATGCGCGTGCAGACCGAGTTGAAGAAGGTCTCGGCCAGTTCGGGCTGGTGGTGGTTGGTCAGCAGCCCGATGTAGTGCAGCTTGATCTGCTGCCAGATCTCGTCGTCGATGTTCTCGGCGTCGTACTCGTCTTCCAGGATGATGCTCGATTCGCGCACGCGCTCGTTATAGAAGGCGATGCGGTCGCGCTGGATCTGCTGCAGCCCGTGCCAGTCGCCGGCCTCGAACTTGAGCTTGGCCTGGTGGCTGACCTCGCGGAACAGCCGGTAGTGCTTGTCGAACCCGTCGAGCATCGTTCTCGCCACATCGAAGGCAATCTGCGAAGAGAGCAGTTTGGGGAAGTGGGACATGGGTCGACGGGGGGCGACTGCGTGACGGTCTTGCGACGGGTAGTGAGATTGTAAATGGGTTCCGGGGGAGCGCTGCGGATGTCCGGGGGCGCCGGAGGTGAATCCGGCGCCCCTCCCGGCATGCCGTTACATCGTTTCCGCGAACAGCTCGCGGCCGATCAGCATGCGGCGGATCTCAGAGGTGCCGGCGCCGATCTCGTACAGCTTGGCGTCGCGCCACAGGCGCCCGGCCGGGTATTCGTTGATATAGCCGTTGCCGCCCAGGATCTGCACGGTCTCGCCCGCCATCCAGGTGGCCTTCTCGGCCGTGTACAGGATCACCGCGGCGCAGTCCTTGCGCACCTGGCGCACGTGGTCGCTGCCGAGCGCGTCCAGGTTCTTGCCGACCGTGTACAGGTAGCTGCGCGCCGCCTGCAGCGTGGTGTACATGTCGGCCACCTTGCCCTGGATCAGCTGGAATTCGCCGATGCTCTGGCCGAACTGCTTGCGGTCGTGGATATACGGCGTGACCACGTCCATGCACGCCTGCATGATGCCGACCGGGCCGCCCGACAGCACGGCGCGCTCGTAGTCCAGCCCGCTCATCAGCACCCTGGCGCCGCTGTTCTCGGCGCCGAGGATGTTCTCGGCCGGCACCTCCACGTCCTCGAACACCAGCTCGCCGGTGTGCGAGCCGCGCATACCCAGCTTGTCCAGCTTCTGCGCCACGGAGAAGCCCTTCATGCCCTTCTCGACGATAAAGGCGGTCATGCCGCGCGCGCCCAGCTCGGGCTCGGTCTTGGCGTAAACCACCAGCACGTCGCAGTCCGGACCGTTGGTGATCCACATCTTGGTGCCGTTGAGCACGTAGCGGTCGCCTTTCAGTTCCGCGCGCAGCTTCATGCTGACCACGTCGGAGCCGGCGTTGGGCTCGCTCATCGCCAGCGCGCCGATCCATTCGCCCGACACCAGCTTGGGCAGGTACTTCGCCTTCTGCGCGGCCGTGCCGTTGCGGTGGATCTGGTTCACGCACAGGTTCGAGTGCGCGCCGTACGACAGGCCCACCGACGCCGAGGCGCGGCTGATCTCTTCCATCGCGATCATGTGCGCCAGGTAGCCCATGTTGGCGCCGCCGTATTCCTCGGCCACGGTGATGCCGAGCACGCCGAGGTCGCCCATCTTCTTCCAGGCGTCCATCGGGAACTGGTCGGTGCGGTCGATCTCCCCCGCGCGCGGGGCCAGTTCGGCCTGGGCCCAGGTACGCACGGAATCGCGCAGCATCTCGATGTCTTCGCCGAGGTCGAATTTCAGGCCTGGCAGTTCGGTCATGTCGGTCTCCTGTTTGGATTCGCTTTGTATTCGTGCTTCAGACGTGATCCAGGGTCTTGACCACGCACAGCGTCATCAGCATGGTGGCCACCTGCTTGCGGCGGCCCTGCTGCGCCGCCTGTTCGACGTAGACCTCGCCCTGCGCCACGATCAGTGTGCGCCCGGGCTTCAGCACCCGGCCCACCGCGACCAGGCGTTCGCCTTGCGCGGGGGACAGCAGGTTGATCTTGTATTCGGCGGTCAGGCCCGCCTCGCCCTCGCCCACCATCGACAGCGCGGCATAGCCGCAGGCGCTGTCGGCCAGCGCGCCAACTACACCGCCGTGGAAGAAACCGTGCTGCTGGGTCACTCCATCGGACCACGGCATCGCGATCTCGACTTCGCCGCGCTCCACCCGCTGCAGCGTAGCGCCAAAGCTGGTCATCAGCCCCTGGCGCGAGAAACTGGTGGCGATGGCATCGGCGCGCGCGGCGGACAGCGCGTCAGGTTCGGCACTTTCGGCAGCAAGGGCACTGGCGTTGGCAGGCGTCATGGCTGGGTTCCGGTGTGGAGCGTTGGAGTATTCTATTTACGTTTACGTAAACGTCAATCCAAATCGGCACGGAAGCCGTGCCAGGTGATGCATCAGGCCGATCGCTTCCGGGCCGGGGCATCGCCGCCCTCCGTGGCCGCGGGCTTGCCGCCGGTCTGGGCGGCCAGCAAGTCCCGGCAATGGCGCTCGTGCTGGTCGATCTCGGCGAGTTGCGCCTGCAGGTCTTCCATCTGCCGTTCCAGCGCGCCGCGGTGGGCGGCAAGCGCGTGCAGGAAGCGTTCGAGCTGCGGTGCGGTGTCGCGCGGCGACTCGTAGAGGTCCAGGATCTCGCGGATCTCATTGAGAGTGAGCCCTAACCGCTTGCCGCGCAACGTCAGCTTCAGCCGGGTCCGCTCGCGGCTGTTGTAGACCCGCTTGCGGCCGCCCGGGCCTTCGCGCTCCGGCGACAGCAGGCCCTGGTCTTCGTAGAAGCGGATGGCGCGGGGCGTGACATCGAACTCGCGGGCGAGGTCGGTGATGGTGTAGGTTGCGGAGGCTGGAGGTTGCGTGACTGCCATGGGTGCGCCCAGTAAAGTGAACGGTCGTTCGTTGCGAAGTCAAGTTTTCGCTTAAGATGGAGACGAACCGCCAGAGTTGACGTTTACGTTAGCGTCAACCCTGGCGACTGGCAACTGGCGCGAACCGGAACGTTACGCCAGCGCGCCCCGCAACGAGAAAGCCTGCCTGCCCCCGCCCGGCACAAGGCTTCGAACAAGAGACTCCTCATGAACGCACTCGAACACCAGCTCCAATACCCGTTCGGCGACACCATGCCCGATCCCGGCACCAAGCAGGAAGTCGCCCCCGGCGTCTACTGGCTGCGCATGCCGCTGCCGTTCGCGCTCGACCATATCAACCTGTGGCTGCTGCGCGACCGCCTGGACGGGCGCGACGGCTGGACCATCATCGACTGCGGCATTACCAACGACACCATCAAGGCGCATTGGGAAACCATCTTCGCCAACGAGCTGGAAGGGCTGCCGGTGGTGCGCGTGCTGGTGACCCACAGCCACCCCGACCACGTCGGCCTGGCGCACTGGCTGTGCAAGCGCTTCGGCGTGCGACTGTGGATGAGCCTGGGTGACTACATGAGCGCGCGCGTGATGGGCACCGGCACCGGTGCCGGCTCCAGCGCGGGCGGCGACGCGGCCGCCGCGCACTTCGCGCGGCATGGCCTGACCGATCCCGACAGCCAGGAAAAGCTGCGCGCGCGCAAGACCTACTACCCGTCGCTGGTGCCCGACCTGCCGGCGCAATACCGCCGCCTGATGGAAGGCGACACGGTGCGGATCGGCACTGACGCGGCCACCTCGGGCTGGCGCGTGATCACCGGCTTCGGCCATTCGCCCGAGCACGTGGCGCTGTACAACGAAGCGACCAACGTGCTGGTGTCCGGCGACATGGTGCTGCCGCGCATCTCGACCAACGTCAGCGTGTTCGACATGGAGCCGGAAGGCAATTCGCTGCAGCTCTACCTGGACTCGCTTACCCGCTACGAGCCGCTGCCGCAGGACGTGCTGATCCTGCCGTCGCACGGCCGCCCGTTCCGCAACCTGCATACCCGCATCATGCAGCTGCGCGAGCACCATGCCGACCGCCTCGCCGAAACGCTGGAAGCCTGCCGCGAGAAGCCGTGCTGCGCACACGATATCGTCAGCGTGATCTTCAAGCGCCAGTTCGACATCCACCAGATGACCTTCGCCATGGGCGAATCGCTGGCGCACCTGCATTGCCTGTGGCACCGCGGCGAGCTGGTGCGGCAACTGGATGACGACGGCGTGTACCGCTTCCGCGCCGCCTGATCGCGCAAGTCAGTTGGCGGCCGCCAGGGCCGCCAGGTAGCGCACGCCGTCCACCGCGCGGCTGCCGTACCACGACAGCATCTCGCCGTCGACCAGCAGCACCGGCTTGCCGAGCTGGCGCTCGAGCGCGTCGGCGTGGTCTTCGGCGAAGCGATAGGGTTCGGTCGACAGCAGCACCAGGTCGAGCTCGCGCACCAGCGCATCGCTCCAGCGGAAGGTGGGATAGCGTTCGCCGGGCGCGTTGGGGCGGCTGCAATCGCCGCCCGCGCACGCCTGCACGGCGCCTGCGCCGCCTGGCCAGGTCTGCCAGTTGGCCAGCGCCAGCATGCGGCTGATATAGGTGTCGCGCGACACCGTCATCCAGGGGTCCTGCCAGATCGCGTAGAGCACGCGGCGCGCCGGCCAGGCACGCGCGCGGATGGCATCCAGCTCGGCCTGCAAGGCCGCGCACAGCGATTCGGCCTCGGTATGACGGCCAAAAATGCCGCCCAGCAGCCGGTACAGCGGCAAATTATCTTCCGGCGCGCACGGATGCGTGACGATCACGTTGGGCACGAAGGCGCGGATCTCGTCGACGGTCTCGCGCCGGTTCTCGTCGATATTGACCACCACATGCGTGGGCGCCAGCTCGCGCAGCCGCGCCACCCTGACGTCCTTGGTGCCGCCGACCTTGGGCACCGCGCGCACGGCCGGTTCCGGGTGGATGCAGAAGCCGGTGCGCGCCACCATCTGCGATTCCAGCCCGAGCGCGAACAGCAGTTCTGTCACCGATGGCACCAGCGAGGCAATGCGCACCTCGCCGCTTGCGGCGGCGTGCTGCTCTCCAATGGCATCGGTCCACATCGTCAGGGCTCCTTGCTTTCCCCGCGCCGCGGCTTGCGCGGCGCGCCGGTCGCCACCATGTCGTACAGCCAGCGCGGCATCACGTGCATCAGCCCCGCCACCACGCCCATCTGCCACGGGATCACGCGGAAGCGCCGGCCGGCGGCGATCACGCGCGCGGCCTTGCGCGCGAACACGTCGGCATCGGTCAGGAACGGCATCCGGTACGGGTTCTTCGCGGTCATCGGCGTGCGGATATAGCCCGGCGCGATCGTGACCACGCGGATGCCAAGCGGGCGCTGCTCCAGCCGCAGGCTCTCCAGCAGCTTGATCACAGCCGACTTCGACGCGCTGTATGCACCGGCGCCCGGCAGCCCGCGCACGCCGGCGACGCTGGCGATGCCGACCAGCGTGCCGCGCCGGCCGCCGGGCCCGGGCTCGCGCTGCTGCATCGCGTGCAGGAAAGGCTGGAACGTGGTCAGCACGCCGAACCAGTTGGTGTCCATCACCTGCCGGAACGCATCCAGGTCCTCGCGTTCGCTGGCGACGGTGCCGACCGAGACGCCGGCATTGGCGATCACCACGTCGGGGCAGCCGAAATGGCCGAGAAAGTCTTCCGCCGCGCGCGCCATCGCATCGGCATCGCGCACATCGGCGCCGTAGACGCGCACCGCGCCCGGGTTAGGCAGCGTCGCCACGAATTCGCGCAGCGCGTCTTCGCGCCGGGCCACCAGGCCGAGGATGGCGCCCTGCGACGCGTATTCGCGCGCCAGCGCCTGGCCGAGTCCGCTGGAGGCGCCGGTGAGGAAGACTTTGAGGGGACGCATGGATGGAAGAAGGCTGTCCGAAATGAAAAACGGCTGGTACAGGATACCAGCCGTTCGGCAAACCACCGGCCTGTTCAAGGCCGCCAGTCGGATTTACATCTTCTTCGCCTTCACCTGCTCCACCAGGTAATCCATGGCCTGGATCGCGCCCTGCTTGTTGCCGGTGATCGACGGCGAGGTCACGTACTTGCCCTGCACCACCACGGTCGGCACGCCGTCGATCTTGTAGGCGTCGGCGATCTTGTTGGCGCGCTGGGCGTTGGTGGTCACCGTGAACGAGTTATACGCGTCCAGGAAAGCCTTGCGGTCGACACCGTTCTTGGCCATGAAGTCGGCGATCTCGTTGCTGTCGAGCAGGCGCTTGCGCTCGACGTGGATGGCGTTGAAGACCTTCATGTTCATGGCGTCGAGCTTGCCGATGGCTTCGAGCGCATAGAAGATCTTGGTGTGCGGCAGCAGGTCGTCGCGGAAGGCGACCGGCACGCGCTTGAACACGACATTGCCGCCCTGCTTCTTGACCCAGGCTTCCAGGTCGGGCTCGAAGTCGAAGCAGTGCGGGCAGCCGTACCAGAAGAACTCGGTGACCTCGATCTTGCCCGGCGTGACCGGCTGCGGCGCCTTCAGGACCTGGTATTCCTTGCCCTCGGTGGGCGCAGCCTGGGACGGCGCGGACATCAGCAGGCCGCCCACGGCGGCGAACATGGCGAACAGTGCGGCGAGTTTCTTCATCTTGGTGCGGCCTTGCGGTTGGGTCGATGAGCGTATGACCGCGGCGGCGGCGTCCGGTTCAGCCCGGGCGCCGCCGCCGCAGTGACAAGGGTGTTGCGTTGGTTACGGCGTATTTATGACGCTTTCGTGGCCGGGTGCGCCCCGCCCAGGCGCATAACGCCCGAGCCGGGGTTCCCGCTGACCATTACTGCTTGGTGAAGCGGATCACGGACGCCTCGAAGCCCTGCGACTGCAGCCGCTCGCGCGTCTTGTTCATGTCTTCGATGCGATTGTATGGGCCCATGCGCACGCGGTACATCTTTACGCCGTTGACGTCGCGCTCGGTGATGCGGGCCTCGAAGCCCTGCATCGCCAGGTTGGCTTTCTGGCGGTCGGCGTCGTCGGCCGAGCGGAACGCGCCCACCTGCAGCAGGTAGCCGACCTTGTTGGCGTCGGCCTGGGCGATCTCGGCGATCGGGTCGGACACCGGCTTTTCCGCCGGCTTGGTGGCGACAGGCTTGTCGGCGGGTTTTTCGGCCGGCTTCTCGACGGGCTTCTCCGCCGGGCGGGTGACCGCCACCGGCGGCTCGCCGTTCTGGCGGCCGTTCTGGTGACCGTTCTGCTGGCTTGGCTGGCTCGGCTGGGTGCCCGGCCTGGGTTCTGGCTCGGGCGCCTGGCCCACCGGCTTGGCCGGCGTCTTGCTCCACAGCGGCTTGTTCGGGTCGCTCGGCCCCTGGTCGGCGGGCTGCGCCGGCGGCGGCAGCTGGCTGGCGACGTTGCCCGGCTCGCTCGGCCGCGGCGCGCTCTTCTGCTGGAACGGCGTCGGCGACTTGGTGATGTAGAGGGCGACCACCACGGCGATGGCCAGCCCGACGATCAGCCCGAGCACAAGGCCCAGGAACGTCCCGCCGCGCTGCTGGCTGCGGCGGGCCTTGCGCGCATCGCGCTTGCGTTGCTGTTGCATGAAGTCCTCTTAGGTGATGCCGGGATTATAGGGCCACCTCCGGGCAGCCCTGTGGGTCCCACCGGGCGCCCCGCTGGGCGCCCACCGGGCGTCCGGCTGAACGCCCGTCGATTACATGCGGCGCGGCGCCGAGACGCCGATCACCGCCAGGCCGTTGCGCAGCACCTGGCGTGTCGCGGCCAGCAGCGCCAGCCGGGCGCGCTTGACCGCCTCGTCGTCGACCAGCACGCGGTCGGCATTGTAGAAGGCGTGGAAATCGCCGGCCAGGTCGCGCAGGTAGAAGGCAACCGCATGCGGCGCCAGTTCGGAGGCAGCGTCCGACAGCATGTCGGGGAACTCGGCCAGGCGGCGGGCCAGCGCCTGCGCCTGGGCGCCGGCCTCGGGGCCGGTCACGGCCGACAGGTCGGCGCCGGCCAGCTCGGCCAGGCGGCTCTCCCAGTCGGCGCCGCCCCACGACTCGAAGATCGAGCAGATGCGGGCGTGGGCGTACTGCACGTAGTACACCGGGTTCTCGTCGTTCTGCTTGAGCGCCAGGTCGACGTCGAACACGAACTCGGTATCGGCCTTGCGCGACAGCAGGAAGAAGCGCACCGCGTCGCGGCCGCGCGTGAAGTGCGCCGGCCAGTCGGCCACGCCCTGCTCCAGGCAGCTGCGGATGGTCTCGCAGGTGTCATCCTGGCCGTTGGACCATTCGATCAGGTCGCGCACCGTGACGTACGAGCCGGCGCGCTTGGAGATCTTGACCTCCTCGCCGTTCTTCATCACGGTGACCATCTTGTGCAGCACGTAGTCGGGGTAGCCCTTGGGAATCCCCATGTCCAGGCCCTGCAGGCCGGCGCGCACGCGCGCGATGGTGCCGTGGTGGTCGCTGCCCTGCACGTTGATGACCTTGGTGAAGCCGCGCTCCCACTTGGTGGTGTGGTAGGCCACGTCCGGCACGAAGTACGTGTAGGTGCCGTCGGTCTTCTTCATGACGCGGTCCTTGTCGTCGCCGTCGTCGGTGGTGCGCAGCCACAGCGCGCCTTCGCTCTCGTAGGTCTTGCCCTTGGCGACCAGCGACTGCACCGAGGCCTCGACGCGGCCGTCGCTGTACAGCGACGACTCCAGGTAGTAGCGGTCGAACTTGACGCCGAAGGCCTGCAGGTCGATGTCCTGCTCGTTGCGCAGGTAGGTCACGGCGAACTTGCGGATCGAATCGATATCCTCGACGTTGCCCGACGCGGTCACCGGCTCGCCGTCGGAGGCGCTGACGGTCTTGCCGGCGAGGAAATCGGCGGCGATGTCGGCGATGTAGTCGCCGTTGTAGGCCGACTCGGGCCAGCTGGCGTCGCCCGGCTTCAGGCCGCGCGCGCGCGCCTGCACCGACAGCGCCAGGGTCTGGATCTGTACGCCGGCATCGTTGTAGTAGAACTCGCGGTGCACATGGAAGCCCTGCCACGACAGCAGGTTGGCGAGCGCGTCGCCCAGCGCCGCCTGGCGCCCGTGGCCCACGTGCAGCGGGCCGGTCGGGTTGGCCGAGACGAACTCGACCAGTACCTGGCCCTGCACGCCGCGCTCGCGCGCTCCGTAGTGGTCGCCCTCGGCCAGCACCGCGCGCAGCACGTCGGCCTTGGCGGCTGCGGTCAGGCGCAGGTTGATGAAGCCGGGACCGGCGATCTCCATGGCCTCGACCAAGCCCTGCGCGCGCGCATCGGCCTGCACTGCGGCGACGATGCGCTGCGCCAGCTCGCGCGGATTGCTCTTGAGCGCGCGCGCCACCTGCATGGCGATGTTGCAGGCAAGGTCGCCATGGGCGGCCGCCTTGGGCCGCTCGAAAGTGACGGCGGGCAGGGTGGCATCGGCCGGGGCGAGCACGCGCACGGCATCGGTGAACGCGGCGGCGAGATTGGAGGTCTGAACAGGCAGCATGGATGTCGGAAGCCCTGTGGGCAAGTATTCAGGCGCCGCGTAAATGCGGCACCAACTGCGGCACCAACGTGCGGCACCAACGCCCGAAGCGGCATGTGACGGCAAAGGTACGCCGCACCGCTCAACAGGCATTGAAACAGGCATTGGAATCGGGAACGCGGAATTTTATCAGGTGCTATGCTGACATCATGCGCGAAGATGGCCCCGGGCCACAATCCATGCGGCTTCCCGCCCCCGGGAACGCCGTCCCCTGCATGTCCGGAAAAGGAAACCACACCATGCTGATCACCTTCAAATCCCACGCTGCGCAAGACCTGATCATGATGAAGGATCTGGCCATCACGCTGCTGGGCATCATCGGCAAGCATCTCGGGGAACGGGGGGTGATCACCGTCGAAGAACTGCCCCGCGCGATCCAGAAGCTGGAAGCGGCAGTGACCGACGCGCGCCGCGACCATCCCGCCGGCACGGCCGTGGAAGGCAAGTCGGGAGTCGATGAAGACGAGGAAGAGCCGCTGCACCTGGGGCAGCGCGCCTATCCCTTCCTGGACATGCTGCGCGCCTCGCAGCGGGAAGGGACCAACGTCCTGTGGGGGGTGTAGCCCGAAGGCAAGGCAGCCCCGGGCGCGCCGCCGCACGCGCGGCGCGCACAAAAAAAGACGCCCGGCACCGAGTTGGGTTGCCGGGCTTCCGGACGAGGGCGCCGGAAAGGGGGGAATGCTTTTCAGGGGCCCCGCCGCGCGGGGCCCGGTGCCGCCAGTCCTACTCCTCTTCGTGGTGGCGGCCGTTGGCCAGCAGAACACCGAGCAGCGCACCGATGGCAGCGGCAATCGCCACCGCCTTGAGCGGCGAATCGACGACCCGCTGGCGCGAGTGTTCGACCGCACCGTCCATCCGTTCGCGGGCGCGCATCATGCCGTCGGTGGTCTGCTCGCGCAGCCGGTGCGCCATCTCGCTGGCACGGTCGCGCAGCCGCTGGCCGGCACGCAGGCTCTCGGCCGAGCCTTCCCGCGCCAGCACTTCGATGGTGTGCTCCAGCTGGGCGATCAGCGCCTTGACCTCGCCGGAAACCGGCGCAGCGGCCTCGCGCGAATCGCGCGCTGCGTGCTTGAGATGGCGGATGGCGCTGTCGGCACTGTCGGACAAGTGGTTCAGTTCCTTCCGGACTTTGGGGTTCTGGGTCAGCATAGGGTCTCCTCAGGTTGCGATCGGCACAGGAGCCGGCGCGTGGCCGGCGCTATCGCCTGCGGACCAGTCCCATCACCGCGGCCACCAGTGCCACGACCAGGAAGATGAAGAACAGGATCTTGGCGATTTCCACGGCGCCGGCAGCGATACCGCCGAAGCCGAAGATCGCCGCGATCAGGGCGATGACGAAAAATACGAGTGCATAGTGCAGCATGGCTAGGCTCCCGAAGATGGCTGACCGGGCCGGCACTGGCCCGGAGCCCAAGTGAAGACTTGCGCCACAAGGTGCAAGCTCATAGCCTCATCGTAGGAAGCCAGCCGCCGCGCCAATACCGACAGCGAGCCGATTCCGCTGTCAGCCGAGTCCTACAGCATGGCAGTAAGGGCGCGGCACGCCCGACGCATCAAGGTTGACCCATGCGGATCGATGTGATCCCATGAGCGCTCCCTGGCGCCGCACGGGCAGGCAGCGCACCCCAACCACAGGAAAGATGCCCCCATGTTCAAGCAGTCATTTCTTCCTCACACGCTGTTGCTCGCGGGCGGCATCGTGCTGACGCTGGCGGTGCTGGTGGCGTCGGAAACCGGCAATATCCGCCTGCGCGAAAGCTACACCGACGTAATCCGCTCGCAGCGCGTGCAGACCGAGCTGGCCGCGCTCAACGGCGAGCTGGTCAACGCCGAGGCTGGCCAGCGCGGCTTCCTGCTGACCGGCAAGGAAAGCTACCTCGAGCCCTACTACAAGGGGCTGCCGCGCATCGCCGAGCTGATGGCGCAGATCCGCGCGGACTATGCCAACGACCCGGAGGGGCTGAAGATGTTCGGCGACACCTCCAAGCTGATCAACAGCAAGCTCAACGAGATGGCGCTGACGCTGGTCTATGGCAAGCGCGACCTGGAAGTGGCGCTGGACCTGGTCCGCACCGACTACGGCAAGCAGACCATGGACAACGCGCGCCGCGGGCTCGACCAGCTGCAGGCGCGCGAGGCGGGCTCGGTCTCGCACCGGCTGGAAGGCGCCGAGAACGATGTGCAGCTGTCGCGCTACGGCATCGGCCTGCTGACCGCGATCAACATCATCCTGCTGCTCGCGGTCGGCGTGGGCCACGCCAAGCGCCTGTCCATGGCCGAGGCGGTGCGCGCGCAGCTGGAAGAGGAAAGCGCCAAGCTCGACCGCAAGGTGCGCGCGCGCACGCGCCAGCTGTCTGCGCTGGCGGCTCACCTTCAGCGCGTTACCGAAGACGAGAAAACCCGGCTGGCGCGCGAGCTGCACGACGAGCTGGGTGCGATCCTGACCGCCATCAAGCTCGACCTGCACTGGGTGCGCCGCCAGATCCAGCAGGCGCATCCGCAAGGCGCCGAGCGCCTGACGCGGGTGATGCTGCACGTCGACCAGGGCATCCAGATCAAGCGCCGCCTGATCGAGGACCTGCGCCCCACCGTGCTGCTCAACCTCGGCCTGCGCGCCGCGGTGTGCCAGCTGGTGGAGGAAGTCGGCGCGCGCAACAGCTGGGAAACCGAAGTCAGCGTGCCCGAGGACCTGCCGGCGCTGCGCGACGAAGCGGCGATCGCGCTGTACCGGATCGTGCAGGAATCGCTGACCAATGCCAGCAAGTACTCGGAAGCCAGGCGCGTCGAGGTCTGCCTGGCGTGCCGCGGCGAGCTGCTGACGCTGACCGTGCGCGACGACGGCAAAGGCCTGCCGCCCGACTTCGACGCCGGCAGCATCGCCGGCCACCACGGCCTGCTCGGCATGGAGCAGCGCGTCACCGCGCTGGGCGGCAGCATGAAGATCGACTCGTCGGCGCACGCGGGCGTGCGCATCCACATCGAGGTGCCGCTGACGGCATCCGTGCTGGCGCCGGCGGAAGAGCCGGAAGGCGAAGAGCCTGCACGCGCCTGATGGGTGCTGCCTGAAGGATAGCCAGGAGGATCAGGACGCCGCCGCCGCGTGCTCCTCGATCACGCGGAACACCTGCTCCAGCTCGAGCGACTTGTCGAAGAAATAATCGGCACCCGCCTCGGCGCACTGTCTGCGGTACATCTGCACCTCGGCGTGGTTGGTATAGACGATGCGCACGGTGTCCGTGCCTTTGCGCTGCATCGCGCGCAGCACATTGATGCCGTTGCCCTGGCGCAGCTGCAGGTCGACGATGGCGACGTCGTACTTGCCGGCATCGAGCAGGCGCACGGCCATGGCCTCGGTGTCGGCCCAGTCCACGTTCTCGATGAACGGGAAATCCTTCAGGTATTCGAGCAGCATGCCTCGCAGGACCGCCGAGTCTTCGATCAGCAGTATGCTCAGCGCCCGGTAGGAAGTGTTCGAAGCCTGCTCCGACATGTTCTGGTTTGCGGGCCCGGTCCGGTGCGATCCGCCGCAGGCCGCGATGCGGCCCGCGGCCTGCCGCTACTCGACCAGGCCGTTCTTGATGGCGTAGTAAGTCAGGTCAGCGTTGGTCTTCATGCCCATTTTCTCCAGGATGCGGGAACGATAGGTACTGACGGTCTTGACGCTGAGAAACAATTCGTCGGCGATCACCGACACCGACTGCCCGCGCGAGAGCTTGCAGAAGATCTGGAACTCGCGCTCGGACAGCATCTGGTGCACCGGCTGCTCGGTCGGCTTGTCGAGCCCGCCGATCAGCAGGTCGGCCACCGTGGCGCTGACATAGCGGCGTCCCTGCGCCACCGTGCGGATGGCCTTGACCAGATCGTCGGGGGCACTTTCCTTGGTCAGGTAGCCTGAAGCACCGGCACGGATCAGGTTGATGGCGTACTGGTCTTCCGGGTAGGTGGACAGGATCAGCACCGGCAGTTCAGGCTTGCGTTGCCGGATCAGCTTGAGCACGTCGATGCCGTTGCGGTCGGGCATCGAGATATCCAGCACCAGCACATCGTATTCGGCGTCACGCAGCCGAGCCATGACTTCGTCGCCGCTGCCGGCTTCGCCAGTCACCTGGATGTCGGGCTCGTCGGAAATGAACTGTCGCAGCCCGGCACGCACAATCTCGTGATCGTCAGCGATCAGGACGCGGATCATGAGGGGCTCCACGGGGTTGAACGGACCGGCACATTGCCCGGTGCAGTCGGGTGCAGGCGGAACCGCTTGCGTTGCTGTCATTGTAGTGCCGGCCGGGCGCTGGGGCTGTCGGTGTCAGGCTGACATGATGCACGGCCACAACGCGTAGAGCGCACATGGAGGGGCCCGCGGGTCAACGGCAGGAGGCATGGCGTACAAAAGCAAAGCGGGACGGCCTGGAGTCCGTCCCGCTTTGCTGCGGCGCGTCAGGCCCTGAGAATCAGGGCATCAGAGCCTGCGCGCCTGTGCCGGCTGGCGGCGAGCTTACTGCACCTTCGCGCCGGCCTCGGCGCCCACGCTGGCGTCTGCCTTGGACTTCTTGGCCGACTTGGTGGTGTTCTTGCCGTGCTTGGCCTTGCTGCCGGCTTCGGCCTTGGCATCGGCCGACGTGCTGGCGCCCTTCTCGACCGCCGCACCGGCGGTGGACAGGCCCTTGTCAGCCGCGGAGCCCGCTGCCGACACGCCCTTGTCGGTTGCCGCACCCGCGGTCGACAGGCCCTTCTCGGCGGCGCTGGTGACGCCGGTGGCGGCGCTGCCCGCGGTATTCAACGCACCCTGCGTGGCGGCCGAGGGCGAGGGCGCGGTCACCGATGCGCCGACGTCGGCCTTCGCGCCGGCGCCCACACCAGTACCTTGTGCCATGGCCAGCGAGGAAGCGGCGGCGATCGACAGGGCGGACAGGGAGAGCAGCAGTTTCTTCATGGACAGACTCCTTTCAGGATGCCCCGCGGCGAAACATTCGTCGCGGTGTTCACGCGCTGGTGTTTGCGTGAATCGAGCCCTCAGTCTAGGGATCGCACCTGCACCGGTCTGTGAGGGATTGAAAGGCTCTGTAAGGAGTTGTGAGGCGTCGGATACGCCGCTGCAACCAGGCCGGGAAGCCGTTGCACGGGGAAATTCCCTGTGACATCAACGGGCTGGCGGCAGGATCGCGCGGCCGTGGCCGGCGCCCTGCCGTCGCACCCCGTTACAGGTTGGGCGCGAGCGCGCGCTCCAGCGTGGCGCGTTCTTCATGGCGGCGCGCCACCATGTCGTCGAGCTGGTCCTGGCCGATCTTGCCGATGGTGAAGTAGGTCGACTCGGGATGCGCCAGGTAGAAGCCGCTCACCGAAGCGGCCGGCGTCATTGCCAGAGACTCGGTGATGCCCATGCCGATCTCGGCCGCGTCGAGGAACTCGAACATCGGGCCCTTGACGGTGTGCTCCGGGCAGGCCGGATAGCCGGGCGCGGGACGGATGCCGCGGTAGGACTCGGCGATCAGCTGCTCGTTGCTCAGCTGCTCGGCCGCGTCGTAGCCCCACAGGTCCTTGCGCACGCGCTCGTGCAGGCATTCGGCGAAGGCTTCGGCCAGGCGGTCGGCCAGCGCCTTCAGCATGATCGCGCTGTAGTCGTCGTGGTCGGCCTCGAACTGGGCTTCCTTCTTGTCGACGCCGAGGCCCGCGGTGACGGCAAACATGCCCACGTAGTCGGCGATGCCGCTGTCCTTCGGGGCGACAAAGTCCGCCAGGCAGCGGTTGGGGCGGCGCACGCCATCGACCACCGGGCGCTCGCTCTGCTGGCGCACGTTGTGCCAGGTCAGCGCGACCTTGCTGCGGGTCTCGTCGGTGTAGATCTCGATATCGTCGTCGTTGACGGTGTTGGCCGGCAGCAGCGCGATCACGCCGTTGGCCGTCAGCCAGCGGCCCTGGATCAGGCGCGACAGCATGGCCTTGCCGTCCGAGAACACCTTGCGCGCCGACTCGCCGACGATCTCGTCGTTGAGGATATCGGGGAATTTGCCGGCGAGGTCCCAGGTCTGGAAGAACGGGCCCCAGTCGATGTAGTTGGCCAGTTCCGCCAGGTCGTAGTTGCGGAACACGCGGCGGCCGACGAACTTGGGCCTGGGCGGCACGTAGCCGCTCCAGTCGATCGGCGTCTTGTTGGCGCGCGCCTGCGCCAGCGTCACCATCGGCGTGGCCTTCTTGCTGGCGTGCTGGGTGCGGATGCGGTCGTAGTCGGCCTTCAGTTCGTCCAGGTACTTCGCCGCCCCTTCATCGGACAGCAGGCTCGACGCCACGCTGACCGAACGCGAGGCGTCAGGCACGTACACCACCGGCCCTTCGTAGTTGGGCGCGATCTTGACCGCGGTATGCACGCGCGAGGTGGTGGCGCCGCCGATCAGCAGCGGGATCTTCTTCACGCGGAAGTAGTCGTCGCGCTGCATCTCCGATGCGACGTAGGCCATTTCTTCCAGCGACGGCGTGATCAGCCCCGACAGGCCGACGATGTCCGCGCCCTCGACCTTGGCCTTGGCCAAGATCTCGTTGCACGGGACCATCACGCCCATGTTGACGACCTCGAAGTTATTGCACTGGAGCACCACCGACACGATGTTCTTGCCGATGTCATGCACGTCGCCCTTCACAGTGGCGATCACGATCTTGCCGCGCGCGCGCACATCGCCGCCGGCCTCGGCCAGCAGGCGCTTTTCTTCCTCGATGAAGGGCAGCAGGTGCGCCACCGCCTGCTTCATCACGCGCGCGCTCTTGACCACCTGCGGCAGGAACATCTTGCCGGCGCCGAACAGGTCGCCGACGATGTTCATGCCGTCCATCAGCGGGCCCTCGATCACCTCGATCGGGCGGCCGCCGCGCGCGGCGACCTGCTGCCGGACTTCCTCGGTGTCTTCGACGATGAAGGTGGTGATGCCATGCACCAGCGCATGCGCCAGGCGTTCGCCCACGGGCACCGGCTGCTCGGGCGTGCCGCGCCAGGCCAGGTTTTCTTCCTTCTTCGCGCCGCCGCCCTTGTAGCGGTCGGCGATTTCCAGCAGGCGATCGGTGGAATCCTCGCGGCGATTGAGCACCACATCTTCCACGCGCTCGCGCAACTCGGGATCGAGCTGGTCATACACGCCGAGCTGGCCGGCGTTGACGATGCCCATGTCCATGCCCGCGCCGATCGCGTGGTACAGGAAAACGGTGTGGATCGCCTCGCGCACCACGTCGTTGCCGCGGAACGAGAACGACACGTTGGACACGCCGCCGCTCACCTTGGCGTATGGCAGGTTCTGCTTGATCCAGCGCGTGGCTTCGATGAAGTCCACGGCGTAGTTGTTGTGTTCCTCGATGCCGGTCGCGACCGCGAAGATATTCGGGTCGAAGATGATGTCTTCCGGCGGGAAGCCGACTTCATTGACCAGGATGTCGTAGCTGCGCTTGCAGATCTCGGTCTTGCGCTCGAAGGTATCGGCCTGGCCCTTCTCGTCGAAGGCCATCACCACGCTGGCCGCGCCGTAGCGGCGAATCAGCTCGGCGTGGTGGCGGAACTGCTCCTCGCCTTCCTTCAGCGAGATCGAGTTCACCACCGGCTTGCCCTGCACGCACTGCAGGCCGGCCTCGATCACGTCCCACTTGGACGAGTCGATCATGATCGGCACACGCGCAATGTCCGGCTCGGAGGCGATCAGGTTCAGGAAGCGAACCATCGCGGCCTTCGAGTCCAGCATGGCCTCGTCCATGTTGATGTCGATGATCTGCGCGCCGTTCTCGACCTGCTGGCGGGCCACCGCCAGCGCCTCGTCGAACTGGCCGTTCAGGATCATGCGCGCGAAGGCCTTGGAGCCAGTCACGTTGGTACGCTCGCCGACGTTGACGAACAGCGTGTCGTCGTCGATGGTGAAGGGCTCGAGGCCGGACAGGCGCATCGGGCGCGGGGGCAGTTTGTTCTCGCTCATGTTCTCGGGCTCCGGCTCAGGCGGCGTCGCGGTACTGGCCGGGCCAGGTGCGGGGTTTCTTGTCGGCCACGCGCTGGGCAATGGCGGCGATGTGCTCGGGGGTGGTGCCGCAGCAGCCGCCCACCAGGTTCACCAGCCCGGAAGCGGCGAATTCCTCGACCAGCGACGACGTGACTTCCGGCGTTTCGTCGAAGCCCGTATCGCTCATCGGGTTCGGCAAACCCGCGTTCGGGTAGCACGACACCGCGGCGTCGCACACCTTGGCCAGCTCGGCGATATACGGGCGCATCAGCGTGGCGCCCAGCGCGCAGTTCAGCCCGAAGGTGACCGGCCTGGCGTGGCGCAGGCTGTTCCAGAACGCTTCCACGGTCTGGCCCGACAGGATCCGGCCCGAGGCATCGGTCACGGTGCCGGAGATCATCACCGGCACGCGTTCGCCGGTGTCCTCGAACAGCTGGTCGATGGCGAACAGCGCGGCCTTGGCATTGAGCGTATCGAAGATGGTCTCGACCAGGAACACGTCGGCGCCGCCTTCAAGCAGCGCCTTGCCCTGCTCGTAGTAGGACTGGCGCAGTTCCTCGAAGGTGACGTTGCGCGCGCCGGGGTCGTTCACGTCGGGCGAGATGCTGGCGGTCTTGGGCGTCGGGCCGAAGGCGCCGGCGACGAAGCGCGGCTTGTCGGGCGTACTGTACTTGTCGCAAGCGGCGCGCGCCAGGCGCGCGGCCTCGACGTTCATCTCGTACGCCAGATCCGCCATCTTGTAGTCTTCCTGCGCCACGCGCGTGGCGCCGAAGGTATTGGTCTCGATCAGGTCGGCGCCGGCGGCCAGGTACTGCTCGTGGATCTCGCTGATGACCTGCGGGCGCGTCAGCAGCAGCAGTTCGTTATTGCCCTTCACGTCCACCTTGTGTTCGGCGAAGCGCTCGCCGCGGTAGTCGGCCTCGGTCAGCTTGTAGCGCTGGATCATGGTGCCCATGGCGCCATCCAGGATCAGGATGCGTTCTTGCAGAAGCCGGGGCAGCTCGGCAGCCCGGGTGTAGGGGCGCGGTGCGGCCGCGCGGGATTCAGGGGCACTCATGGCGGGGAACTCTGGAAAGGCGGCCGGCGCGATCGTGGATCGGCGGCGGGCGCTGCTGGGGCCGATGCTGGCCAAGAGCAGCGATTTTATCAGGTGTATCAAGGCCTTGCGGTTGCCTGTCGGGCCGATGGCGGCCTACACTGAGAGGCGCAACCGTCACCATTCCGGCCATTCCGCGTCCTTTGCGCGCCCCTTGTCCCCGCCGACCATGCAACACCTGTCCCCCGCCGACGCCAGCGACCTGCTAGCGCAATCGCCCGACACGCTCTTCATCGACTGCCGCAGCGAGATGGAATACCTGTTCGTCGGCCATCCCAAGGGTGCGCACAACGTCCCCTGGAACGACGGCCCCGACTGGGAGGTCAACCCGCATTTCGTGCAGATGGTGAAGAAGCTGGCCGGGCATGTGTCGGCGCGGCCGGTGCTGCTGATCTGCCGCAGCGGCAACCGTTCGGCGGCGGCGGCGCGGGCGCTGGAGGGCGCGGGCTTTGCCAACGTCTACAACGTGCTGCACGGTTTCGAGGGGGATCTCGACGGGCAGCGCCACCGCAATACGCTCAACGGCTGGCGCCACGACGGCCTGCCGTGGGAGCAGTACTGAACCGCCGCCCAATAAAAACGCCCGCCGGGGCGGGCGCGATGGCATTGCCGCCGGCCGTGGCCGGCGGCAATGGAAAGCCGCTCAATGCATGACCAGCGGATGCGTCATCACGTTGTCGAACTTGGCGAGGAAGTCATCGACCTCTTCCACTGATGGCTCGCTTTCGATCAGGCGCTTGACGTCGGCGCGGAAGCTTTCAGCCAGGTGCCCGCCGAGGAAAATCTCGCGCTTCAGGTTCTTGTCGACGATTTCATAGCCGCCAAATTCGAGCGGCGCTTGCTCGACATCCGCACCGAACTCGACGATGCAGTAATTGTCGCTGTTGTAGATCATTTGCATGGCACACCTCCTGGGCGTCATGGTTGGGCGGCTTGCCCTTGTGATTCTTGCCTCGTCGATGTTGCCGTGAGGGGGCGCCGCGGCTTTACCTCCAAACTTGGGGTGACCCGCGCGAAATCAAGGCTTGGCAGGATTTAGCCGGTCACTGCGTTGCCACGTCATTGCTGCCTACATAGATTGGGCATCGCCCTTTGCAACAAGTTTCTTGAGCCTGGCGCATCAGTGTGTTGTCTGTCACGGAACGTCGCACTGGCCGCCGCACGCCGCATTGCCGAGGAACGCGTCCAGTGCCGCGTGGAAGCGTTCGGGCTGCTCCACATGCACCAGGTGCGCCGCCTGCGGCATCACTTCCAGCCGGGCGCCTCGGATGGCGGCCGCAATGCTCTGCGCCATTGCCACGGTCGCGCCCTGATCGTTCTCTCCTGCTACTACCAGCGTAGGACAATGGATACGGGAAAGCGCGCCGGCGAGATCGAAAGCCATGATCGCCTCGGCCACGCCCACATAGCCGCGCACCGGCGTGGCCACCAGCATGGCGTGGATGCGCGCCACCGCATTGGGATGGGCGGCGCGGAAGGCCGGCGTCAGCCAGCGCTCCAGCGTGGCATGGGCCAGGCCGGCCATGCCGTGCGCCTCGGCCTGGCCGATGCGGTTGTGCCACATCGGGTGCGCTTCCATCGGGGTCTGGCTGTTGGTGGCCACCAGCGCCAGCGACAGCAGCCGCTCCGGATGGCGCAACCCCAGCGTCTGCCCGATCATGCCGCCGACCGAAATGCCGCAGAAGTGGGCCTGGGGGATTTCCAGCGCGTCCATCACCGCGATCACATCGTCCGCCAGCCGGGTCATGGTGTAAGGGCCCAGCGGCGCCTCGCTGCCGCCATGCCCGCGCAGGTCGGGGCGCACCACGCGGTAGCGCGATGCCAGGTGGGCGGCAGTCTGGTCCCACAGCGCATGGCTGGCGGCCAGCGCATGGGCCAGGATCACCCACGGTCCGTCGGTGCCGTCGATGCGCACGTAAAGCTCGGCGCCGTCGGCATGGACGCGGTGCGTTTCGGCGGGTGGCGTGGCAACTGTCATGGCGGGGCTCCTGTCAGTAAGAATGCGCCAAACGCGGCGGCGTTGACCCGGGCGAGACGCTTTTTAACGATTGTTGACATTCGCCCGCTGGTTACCGGTGGTGATCGACCCCGGCGAACGGCCCGTGGCTATTGCCCGCCGTTGCCGCGGTACACCAGTTCGATCTGGGTGCCGTCGGGCTCGGTCTGCCGCAGCCGCACCGGCATCCAGCCCAGCGATTGCGCAAGCCACAACTCGACCCGGCGACGGTCATTGGCGCGGCGCGGCAGCCGCACGAAGTGCTTCGCACGTACCATGCCATTGCCCGTATCGAAATCCTCTTCTCCAACATACTGCACTTGCATCGGTTCCACATCGCGCGTATCGGCAACCTGGAACGTTTCCGTCACACCGGGGGTGACATAGCGTTGCGGATTGCCACGCACCAGGCCGACCAGCTGCAGGAACACGCTGAAGCGATCCTGGGCCCCGGGCGGGAATGGCGACTGCGCGCCGTTGCGCAGCGTGGCGATGCCGGCGGCGGTGTCAAAGCGCGATGACTCGGCCTTGTTGCGCCGGTGCTCTTCGTAGCGTTCCGGCAACAGTCCCTGCTCGGACAGCGCACCGTTGCTCTGGAACGCGAAGCGGAACCACAGCACGCGCGTTTCCACCGCGAGCCGGTAGCGGCGGCCGTCGTGCTCCCAGCGGATCAGGCCATCGGGGTTCTGCACGCCGTTGACAAAGCTGGCGTAGTGGTACGTGGCGGGCGGCGGCGCGCTGTAGACGACGCCGTCGACGCCGCCCTGCGGACCGCCGGAAGGCGCCGGCGCGGGCGCGGCGGGTGGTGTTGGCGCCGCTCCGGTGCCGCCTGGACCGGTTGCCATCTCGGCCGGGCCTTGCGGGCTGGTCGCCAACGGCGGGGCTGGCGGCTCAGGCTCGGGCGCCGGGACCGGCGCCGCGGCTTTCGGGCGCGGCTGTGGCGCGGGGCGCGGCCTCGGCTGGGCCGGTGGCCTGGGCGGCGGCAGCAGGACCGCCTCCAGCGTGGGTGTGTTGCTGGTGTCGAACGGGATCAGCGGCCCCGGCATGCGCAGGAATCCCACCACCGCCAGCACGTGCACAAGTACCACCAGCGCAACCACGATCACCCAGCGCCGGCGGCGCCAGACGGGGGTATCCGCGCCCGGGCGGGCGCGAGGACTAGGGCTGGCCGGTTTCTCCGGCCGGGGGGACGGCACCAAGGTAGCCGAGTTCCGATGAGAGCTGTTGGGCGATATCGCGTACGCGACGATCCATCGTACCGCCCCATTCTGCATCGAACAGGCTCTGCGCGCCCAGTACGATTAACCCCATGGCGAGGTGGCCGTTGGCATCGAACACCGGCATAGAGAATGCATTGATGCCCGGCAGCACGCCGCCGAGCGTGCGCGCGGCGCCGTGCGCGCGGACTTCGGCGCAGATCGCGTCGTATTCGGACAGCGACGCCGGCATGTCCGGCACCGCGCCATTGCCGCGCGCGCCCAGCTCGCGCTCGATCAGCGGCAGGGTCTGCTTGCGCGGCAGGTAGGCGCCGTAGAGACGGCCGGTGGCGGAATTGAGCATTGGCATCACGTCGCCCAGGCGCAGGCTCACGGTGACGGGGTGGCTGGATTCCTCCCAGTGCACGATAGTCGGGCCGTGGTTGCCCCATACGGCGATGCCGGCGGTCAGGTCCATCTCGTCGCGCAGCTGCGACAGGATCGGCCGCGCCTTCTTGACCGGATCGAGCCGGTTGAGGCCGGCCAGCCCCAGCTGCAGCGCGAACGGGCCCAGGTCGTAGCGGCCGCTGACGGGGTCCTGCGCCACCGTGCCCAGCCGCATGAAGCTGACCAGGTAGCGGTGCGCCTTGGCCGGGTTCATGCCGGCGGCGGCGGCGAGGTCGCGCAGCATCATCGCGCGCGGCGACGCCGCGAGGGCCTGGAGCAGCTTGAAGCCCACTTCGATGGACTGGATGCCGGAGCGCAGCTTGGCGTCGTCTTCTTCGTTTTCAGCAATGCGTGACATGGCCGGCGGCAGGGGGGGCAGAGGGAATTGGGACCAGGAAATCGGCGCCCGGAGACCCGGGCAAGTTCGTAGGTAAATTTACTATAGCGAAATCGATTTACCAATTTTTAAGCCATCGGTAGACTTCCTTCGCAACAGACCCGGCGGCGCGCGTGTCGATGCCCGCCAAGCCGGGCCCCTTTTTAACACGGAGACTACCGATGCGCCCCCTGCGTCCCTTCCCTGGGCGTCGCCATGCCCATTTCATGCTCGCCGCCATGGCTGCCGCCGGCGCCCTGTTCACCGCCAGCGCGCCCGCGCATGCCGATGACTGGCCCGCCCAGCCGATCCGCTGGGTCGTGCCCTACCCGGCCGGCGGCGGCACCGATGTGGTGGCGCGCACCGTGGCCCAGGCGATCACGCCGGGGCTGGGCAAGCAGGTGGTGATCGACAACCGCCCGGGCGCCGCCACCATCGTCGGCGCCGATGCTGTCGCCCACGCCAAGCCCGATGGCTACACCGTGCTGACCGCCGACACCGCCACGCTCGCGGCCAATCCGTCGCTGTACAAGAAGCTGCCGTACAACCCCGACAAGGACTTCGTTTATATCGGCCAGCTGGCGCGCTTCCCGCTGGTGCTGGTGGCCACTCCCAAGTTCCCGGCGCGCACCCTGCAGGAAGCCATCGAATACGCGCGGAAGAACCCCGGCAAGGTCAACTTCGCCTCGCCCGGCGCGGGCAGCCCCCACCACCTGGCCATGGAGCTGTTCATGGACCAGGCCAGGGTCAAGATGACGCACGTGCCCTACAAGGGCGCGGCACCGGCGGTGCAGGACCTGCTCGCCGGCCAGGTCGACCTGATGTTCCTTGACCTGGCCTCGGGCCAGCAGAACGTGAGCGCCGGCAAGCTGCGCGCGCTGGGCGTGGCCACGCCGAAGCGGCTGGCGGTGCTGCCAGGCGTGCCGACCGTGGCCGAAGGCGGCGTGAGCAACTTCGAGGCCTACGCCTGGCAAGGCCTGGTGGCGCCGGCGGGCACGCCCAAGGCGGTGGTCACGCGGCTGAACGCCGAGCTGGTCAAGGCGCTGAAGACGCCCGAGGTGCAGAAGAAGCTGGAAGGCGTGGGGGTCGAGGCGGTGTCGGGCACGCCCGAGGAATTCGCTGCCTACGCGCGCGCCGAAGCCGAGCGCTGGGGCAAGCTGATCAAGGCCAAGGGCATCACGGTCGACTAAGCCACCCGCAGGGGCGCGCAGCGCGGCGCGGTAGACTAGCGGGCGCTGCGTCCGCCGCGCGGGCGCCCCGCTCTCTACCGCATCGCATCCCATGAAACTCGCAACCCTGAAGGACGGTTCGCGCGACGGCCAGCTGGCGGTCGTGTCGCGCGACCTGAAGCAAGCCCACTTCGCCACCGACATCGCCGGCAAGCTGCAGACCGCGCTGGACGACTGGCATTTCTACGCGCCGCAGCTGCAGGACCTGTACGACGCGCTCAACACCGGCCGCGCGCGCCATCCGTTCGCGTTCAACCCCAGGGACTGCATGGCGCCGCTGCCGCGCGCCTACCAGTGGGCCGACGGCTCGGCCTACGTCAACCACGTCGAACTGGTGCGCAAGGCGCGCGGCGCCGAAATGCCGCCCGAGTTCTGGGCCGACCCGCTGATGTACCAGGGCGGCTCGGACGACTTCCTCGGCCCGCACGATGACATCGTGTGCGCCAGCGAAGCCTTCGGCATCGACTTCGAGGCCGAGGTCGCGGTCATCACCGGCGACGTGAAGATGGGTGCCACGCCCGAACAGGCCGGCGAAGCCATCCGCCTGGTGCTGCTGGCCAACGACGTCTCGTTGCGCAACCTGATCCCCGCGGAACTGGGCAAGGGCTTCGGCTTCTTCCAGAGCAAGCCGGCGACCGCCTTCTCTCCGGTCGCCGTCACGCCCGACGAGCTGGGCGAGGCCTGGCGCGAGCGCAAGGTGCACCTGCCGATGACGGTGCACTGGAACAGCAGGAAGGTCGGCCAGCCCGACTGCGGCACCGACATGGTGTTCGACTTCGGCCAGCTGATCGCGCATATCTGCAAGACCCGCAACGTGCGCGCCGGCAGCATCGTCGGCTCGGGCACGATCTCCAACGTCGACCGCAAGAAGGGCTACTGCTGCATCGCCGAGAAGCGCATGCTCGAGACCATCGACGACGGCAAGCCCGCCACCGAGTTCATGAAGTTCGGCGACGCGGTCAAGATCGAGATGTTCGACGCGCAGGGGCATTCGGTGTTCGGGGCGATCGACCAGCTGGTGGCCGCGCCCTGAGCCGGCAACTGAGCCGGCCGCGCCTGTCGGCAAGGGTGCGCCGGATGTGCATATAATTGACCGACCGATCGGTTGGTAAATCCACGATGCACCCGGCGCGGCCGCGCGCCACTCACCTGACAGGCCCCCCATGACTGCCCCGAACGACGCCTCTTCCACCGAACTTTCCGAACGCTACGCGCGCTACCGCGCGCTGACGCTGCGCCGCCACGGCCCCATCCTCGAGGTCGTCATGGGCGCGGCGCAGTCGGCCAACCAGAAGCTGGCCACGGCCGACGCCAACATGCACCGCGAGCTGGCCGAGATCTGGCGCGACGTCTCCGCCGATCCCGACATCCGTGTGGCGCTGATCCGCGGAGAGGGCAAGGGCTTCTCCGCCGGCGGCGACCTGGCGCTGGTGGAAGACATGGCCAACGATTTCGAGACCCGCACGCGCGTGTGGCACGAAGCGCGCGACCTGGTCTACAACGTCATCAACTGCGACAAGCCGGTGGTCTCGGCGATGCATGGCCCGGCCGTCGGTGCCGGCCTGGTGGCAGGGCTGCTGGCCGATATCTCGATCGCCTCGAAGACCGCGCGCATCGTCGACGGCCATACCCGGCTGGGCGTGGCCGCGGGCGACCATGCCGCGATCGTGTGGCCGCTGCTGTGCGGAATGGCCAAGGCCAAGTACTATCTGATGCTGTGCGAGTCGGTCAGCGGCGAAGAGGCCGAGCGGATCGGCCTGGTCTCGCTGGCGGTGGAAGAGGACGAACTGGTGGCGCGTGCCTTCGAGGTAGCCAACCGGCTGGCGGCGGGGTCGCAGACAGCGATCCGCTGGACCAAGTACGCCCTCAACAACTGGCTGCGCATGGCCGGTCCCGCTTTCGATACCTCGCTGGCGCTCGAATTCATGGGCTTTGCCGGCCCCGACGTGCACGAAGGCATGGCGAGCCTGCGCCAGAAGCGGCCGCCACAATTCAGGTAACGACGACGCAGCCGCGCGGCCCGCATCCGGGCGCGAGGGCTGCGCCGCACACGGAGCACGCGACCATGTTCGGACAGATTCCCGATTTCACCAACGGCTTCGACTTCATGCGCCGCCTGTGGGGTGGCAGCGCTGGCATGTCCGGCGGCCTGATGCCCGGGCTGCAGGCGATGACGCCGCCGATGGACCTGGATGACCTCGACAAGCGCATTGCCGACCTCAAGGCAGTGGAGAGCTGGCTGCAGCTGAACACCAACCTGCTGCGCACCACGATCCAGGGCCTGGAGGTGCAGCGCGCCACGCTGGTGGCGCTGCAGACCTTCGGCAACGCGCTCTCGCCCGACGCCATGCAGTCGGCAATGGAAAACGTGGCGCGGGCCGCCAATGCGCCGAGCGCAGCGCCACCGCAGCGCGCCGGCGCCGACACCGGCGCAGGTTCCGGCACCACCAGGCCCCGCGAAGAAGCACACGCGGCGCAGGCCGGCGCCGAGCCGGAGCCGGCTCCCGAGCCGTCGGCCGAGGCAGCGCCAGACGCTGCACCCGAAGGCGCACCCAACGCCGCGCTGTGGTGGGACCTGCTGCAGCACCAGTTCAGCCAGATCGCCAGCAGCGCAGCCGCGGCCAGCATCGCGCCGTTCAACATGGGCGCCTTCGGCGCCGGCGGCATGCCGGCACAGCCGGGGGCCGCGCCGGACGGCGGGTCCGCGGCCAAAGCCACCTCACGCAAGGCCGCTGGCAACGGCAACGGCGCCAGGGCGAGCGCCACGGCAAAGAGCGGCGCCACGAGTGCGGCCAAGTCGGGGACCAAGGCTGCGGCCAAGCCCGCTGCAAAGAAAACTGCCGCAAAGAAGCCCGCTGCAGGCAAGACGGCCAAACCCACGCCCACCGGCAACCACGCCGCCAAGGACGACGACAACGGCGGCGACGAATGACGCAACTGCGGACGCAACTGCGGACGCAACTGCGCACCGCCTGACCTGTCGCTACGCAGCGCCTTCCCCCATGCACCGCGAGCCCCTGCCGGGACACCATCCGACCCCGCACAACGGCCCTGGCGTCCCTGGCGCGCCTAACGGCCCCAATCCCAACGCCACCGCGCTGATCATGATGGGCGGCGGCGCGCGCGCCGCCTACCAGGCTGGCGTGCTGTGCGGGCTGGCGCGCATTGCCGCGCGCCACGGCAAGGCCCATGGCGGGCTGCCGTTCGGCATCATCGCCGGCACCTCGGCGGGCGCGATCAACGGTGCCGGGCTGGCCATCAATGCCGGCGATTTCCAGGCCGCCACGCAAAGCCTGGGCGCGCTGTGGCACGGCATCCATGCCGACGACGTCTACCGCACCGACGTGCTGCGCGTGGGCATATCGGGCGCACGCTGGCTGTCGACGCTGGCGCTGGGCTGGGCCACGCAGCGCCGGGCACCGCGCGCGCTGTTCGACAACACGCCGCTAGGCGGCATGCTGGGCGAGCTGTTCGATCCCGCGCGGGTGCAGGCCAGCCTGGACAGCGGCGCGCTGCAGGCGTTCGCGGTCACCGCGCTGTCCTACAGCACCGGCCGCCACGTCACCTTCTACCAGTCGCACCACCGCATCCATCCGTGGCACCGCAGCCAGCGCATCGCTGTGCCGGCGCCGATCACGGTGGACCACCTGCTGGCCTCTGCATCGATACCGTTCCTGTTCCCCTCGGTTCCGCTCGAGATCGACGGCCATCACGAGTGGTTCGGCGATGGCACCATGCGGCAGATGTCGCCGCTGTCGCCGGCGATCCACCTGGGCGCATCGCGCATCCTGGCGATCGGCGCAGCCTCGCGCCAGCGCTCGGGCTGGTTCGACACCGTGCCCGCCGGCGGCTACCCGTCGCTGGCGCAGGTGGGCGGCCAGGCGCTGGCCAGCATCTTCCTGGACGGCCTCAATGCCGACCTGGAGCGGCTGCTGCATATCAACCGGCTGCTGGCGCGCATGCCCGAGATCGCCGGCGACCGCGAAGGCTGGCGCCCGGTGCAGGTCATGACGATCTCTCCCAGCGAGCCGATCGAGGCGCTCGCCGCCGAACAACAGAAGCAGCTGCCGCGCACCGTGCGCGCGCTGCTGGCGCCGCTGGGCGGTACCGAGGCGCGCGGCGCCGCCTTCGCCAGCTACCTGCTGTTCGAGCCCGAGTTCACCCAGGCGCTGATGGCGCTGGGCGAGCGCGACGCCGAAGCGCAGGCCGCCGAACTGGCCGCGTTCCTGTACGGCGTGGTGCCGGGCACTGCACCTGCCGCCTTGCGCGAGGGCGCGGTTTCGCCCTGAGCACCTGCCCGCCAGGCGCCGTTGCTGGCACCTGTGCCGTCCGGCGCGCCGCTGATCGCCCGCAATATGCAGTCGGCTGCGCCAAAGCTCCGCAAAAGTCGTTGCATTTGCCCCTATCCGCCCTAAAAAAGGAGAAGAGAATAATTCGCATCTGGTAGAATCTGCCCGTAATTTCAAAGGCTTACCATGCTCTACCCCGAACTGTTCAAATCGTTGGAAGCCGTCCGCTGGCACATGGACAAGGACATCCCTTGGGATACCTTCGACGCCAGCCTGCTGACGGACGACCAGGCCAAGACCATTCGCATGAACGCGATCACGGAATGGTCCGCCCTGCCGGCGACCGAGATGTTCCTGCGCGACAACCGCCACGATTCGGACTTTTCGGCGTTCATGAGCATCTGGTTCTTCGAGGAACAGAAGCACTCGCTGGTGCTGATGGAGTACCTGCGCCGCTTCCGCCCGGACCTGGTGCCGACCGAGGAAGAGCTGCACGCCGTGCGCTTCGAGTTCGACCCGGCGCCGCCGCTGGAAACGCTGATGCTGCATTTCTGCGGCGAGATCCGCCTGAACCACTGGTACCGCCGCGCCGCCGAATGGCACTCGGAACCGGTGATCAAGCATATCTACCGCACCCTGTCGCAGGATGAAGCCCGCCACGGCGGCGCGTACCTGCGCTACATGAAGAAATACCTGGCGCAATTCGGCGACAGCGCGCGCGCCGCGTTCGCCAAGATCGGCGTGCTGATGGCATCGGCACGCCGCACCGAAAAGCCGCTGCACCCGACCAACCTGCACGTCAACAAGGCGCTGTTCCCCAACGACACCGTGCAATCGCGCCTGCCCGACCCCGACTGGCTGGAGAAATGGCTGGACGAGCAGATCCGCTTCGACGAAGGCTGGGAGAAGAAGGTCATCGAACGGATCCTGCACAATATGTCGCTGCTGTTCGAACGCACCTTTGAATCGGTGCAGGACCTGAACCGCTACCGCAAGGAACTGAACGCCCGCCTGCCCGGCGCCGGCGGCGCCCAGCCAGCACAGGCCTGATCCGGCGGCTCGCTGCCAAACCGACAGAAACCCCGCTACGGCGGGGTTTTTTCCTTGGCGCGCCAGCGCCGCCAATTCCCGCATACTTGACCGTCCGCACCGGCGCTTGCCGGTGACGAACTGTTCTACGAGCGGTGATGCGCCGGCATTGCCGCCGCCACGGTGCCGCTGCCCGCCAACGACGCGGCGGTGGCGCTGGTGGGCTAGGCAGCGCTGAACGGACGGCGAACCCCGGCGGACGGGGTACCATTCGGACAAGCGTGCCGGCGCCGCCAGCGCCGGCCTCCACCATCCGATCCCTGACCCATGTCCGTACCCGCCTTCGAATCCAAGCTGACTCCCGCCGACAACCACGCCGAGCTGGCCGCGCGCATCGCCGCGCTGCCGCGCCCGCTGGTGTTCACCAACGGCGTCTTCGATATCCTGCATCGCGGCCATGCCACCTACCTGGCGCAGGCGCGCGCGCTGGGCGCGAGCCTGGTGGTCGGCGTCAACAGCGATGCCTCGGTCAAGATGCTGGGCAAGGGCGACGACCGCCCGCTCAACCACGAATCGGACCGCATGGCGCTGCTGGCCGCACTGGCGTCGGTCGACCTGGTGGCGATGTTCCGCGAGCAGACGCCGGTCGAGCTGATCCGGCTGGTGCGCCCCGACATCTACGTCAAGGGCGGCGACTATGACATCGATACGCTGGAAGAAACCCGGCTGGTGCGCAGCTGGGGCGGCCAGGCCTACGCCATCCCCTTCCTGCACGACCGCTCCACCACCAAGCTGCTGACCAAGGTGCGCCAGGCCGGCTGAGCCGCGCGCTCAGTCCTGACGCCGCGCCACCGGCAAGGTGCCACGCGGCGCGGCGTCTGCCGCGCGCGAAGGTGCCGGCGGCAGCTGCTGCAGGCGCTCGGCGCGCACTTGCTGCCCGAGGCGGTGCGGCTCGCGCGGCGTGCCGAACCAGCCGCCAAGCGGATTCGCGCCGAACAGGCCGGCCAGCGCCGCCACCAGCAAGGCGTTGGCAAGCAGCAGCAACATCAGGGCAATGCGCAGGGTGCGTGGGGCGGACATGGAACGGCGGCAGAGCGTGCGGGGATTACGTGGTCAAGGCGATGGCCGCCAGGCCTCGGCCGACGCCATCGCATGCAGGCCGAGCAACACCAGATTATCGTGCATCTCGAAGGGCACCGCGAGCGCGCCGGCCAGCGCGCTGCGAGCGCCGCCGGACAGCAGGCAGCGTGTCGGCCCGCGCTCTCCCAGCGCGCGCCAGGTGCGTTCGATCGCGCCCGCCTGCGCGGCCAGGCAGCCGGCGGCGATCGCGTCGTGGGTGTTGTCGGCCCAGCGCAGATGCGCGCCGGCCCCGGTGCCGGCCTCCTGCACCTCCTGCACCTCCTGCACCTCCTTCACCTCCAGCGCCGGCAGCTGCGCGGTATTGCGCGCCAGCGTGCCCAGCATCAGCGCCAGCCCCGGCAGGATCAGGCCGCCCTCGAAGCGAGCGCGGCCATCCGCGCCGACGGTGACGATATCGAGCGTGGTCGCGGTGCCCGCGGTCACGACCAGCAGCGTGTCGTGCGGCAGCCAGCGATGCGCGCCGATGGCGCCGACCCAGCGGTCGACTCCCAGCTGCGTGGGCTCGCGGTAGCCGTTGGCCAGGTTGCCGTGCGCCGCGCTGCTGCGCACCCAGTGCACCGGCGCGCAGCCGCCGAAGGCGTCGGCCAGCGCCGCATCGACGGCGGCGGCGATCACCGGGCCGGCGACGTTGGTGATCCAGACCGCCGGCATCGGGCCGGTGCCGCGCAGCGCGCGCAGGTCGGCGGCCAGCGTCTTCAGCGCGTTTTCATCGGCATGCGCGACCGCGCCACCGTGCTGCCACGGCGTGGGCAAGCCCGCCCCGGCCGGCAGCGGCGCGCCGGCCTCGCACCATGCCCATTTCAGGCGCGTATTGCCGATGTCGATCAGCAGCTGCGGCACGCTCATGCGCCATCCTCCTGCCCCGGCGCCGGGCGCAGCGACAGCTCGCCGCTGGCCACCCGCTCCAGTCCCGTCTGGGTTTCCAGCAGCAGCTGGCCGGCCTCGTCGACGCCGCGCGCCAAGCCCTCCGCGATCACCTTGCCGTCGTGCAGCAGCCGCACCGGCTGGTCGCGGTAGGCATCGGCGGCGGACCAGCGCCGCGCCATCGGCCCGAAGCCATGGGCCAGGAACGCGGTGCGCATCGATGCCAGCCGCTCCAGCACCGCAGCCAGCAGGCGCGCCGCGTCGCGGCTGGCGTCGAAGCCCGGCACGGCCTCGGCCACGCCGGCCAGCTCGCGGCCCAGCGCGGCTTCCATCTGCGCATCGCGCACCAGGTTCAGGCCGATGCCGATCACGGCCCAGATCCGGTTCTGCCCGGCGCGCACCGATTCGATCAGGATGCCGGCCAGCTTGCGGCCATCGATCTGCAGGTCGTTGGGCCATTTCAGGCCGACGCGCGCGCCCAGGCGCGGGTCGACATCGCCGAGCGCCTCGGCCAGCGCCAGCCCCACGGCCAGGCTCAGGCCGGTGAGTTGTGCCGGCGCCAGCGCGAGCGGCAGCGCCACCGAGAAGGTCATGCCCGCCTGCCCCTGCCACGGCCGTCCCAGGCGCCCGCGCCCGGCTGTCTGGCGGTAAGCCAGGCGCAGCCAGCCGGCATCCGACCAGGGTGCGTGGCGGCACGCGGCGGTCAGGTCGGCATTGGTCGAGCCGGTTTCTTCGACCAGCTCCAGCTTCCAGTCGCGCAGTGCCGGCGGCAGCGCGGCGCGCAGGGCGGCGGGATCGATGCGCCAGGAGTCGGACGGGCCCGAGGCGGGCGTGAGGGAGGATTCAGGGGCGTCTGGCATGGGAAGCTGCGCTGGTGGCAATCTGCGGTGCGGAGTGGTGCGAAAGCTGGCAGGCATGGCGCCTGCCCGACTGCCGCATTGTAGCCGCGCGGCACGTATGCTCCAGGACCGCCCCCCTGCCCGGACGCGGCCGCGGTCGCGCCAGCCGGGCGGGTGGCTTAGAATCGGGACTCGGCCATCACATCGCTAGCCCTTGGAACGACAGACGACGCCAGACTTCCATATCACGCGCGGGGACGGGACCGTCAGCGTAGCGCTGAGTGGCGACTGGACCGCGCTCGCGCTGGCCGGCTGCCACCAGGCCCGGCAGCTGCGCACGCAATTGCACGAACTGGCGCAGGCGCCGGAGCATGCGCAATGGTCGCTGGCCGAAGTGCAGCGGCTGGACCATATCGGCGGACAGCTGCTGTGGCAGGCGTGGGACGGCAAGATGCCGCAGCAGATCGAGGCCAGCGAGGGCCAGCGCCGTGTATTCGAGCGCATCGCCGCGGTGCAGGACGAAGGCTGGAAGAAGCACATGGTGGACCGCTTCAACCCGATTACGCTGTTAGGCGCCAACGTGATGTCGTTCGGCGTGCAGCTGGCCATCGGCATCACCATGCTGGGCCAGCTGGCGTTCGACCTGCTGCGCTTCGCGCGCATGCCGCAGCGCGGCCCCTGGCGCGAGGTCTCGGCAAATATCTACAACGTCGGCTACAAGGCGCTCGGCATCACCGCGCTGGTCGGGTTCCTGATCGGCATCGTGCTGTCGTACCTGTCGGCGAACCAGCTGCGCATGTTCGGCGCCAGCACGTTCATCGTCAATATCCTCGGCATGGCGGTGATCCGCGAACTGGGGCCGGTGCTGGCGGCGATCCTGATCGCGGGCCGGTCCGGCTCGGCCATCACCGCGCAGATCGGCGTGATGCGCGTCACCGAAGAACTCGATGCCATGCGCGTGATGGGGATCTCGCACGGCTTCCGGCTGATCATGCCGCGCGTGATCGCGCTGGCCATCTCGATGCCGCTGCTGGTGGCGTGGACCGACGTGATGGCGCTGGCCGGCGGCATGGTGGCCGCGCGCATGCAGCTCGGCATCAGCGCCGCGTTCTTCCTGCGCGAACTGCCCGACGCGGTGCCGGTGGCCAACCTGTGGCTGGGGCTGGGCAAGGGCGTGGCATTCGGCATCCTGATCGCGCTGACGGCGTGCCACTTCGGGCTGCGTATCAAGCCCAATACACAAAGCCTGGGCGAAGGCACCACCGCGTCGGTGGTGACCTCCATCACCATCGTGATCCTGGCCGACGCGGTGTTTGCCGTCCTGTTCAAGGACGTGGGGATATGAGCGCGCCAACGGAACCGTCCGCGCCCTCCGTGCCGCCCGCGCCGGCGCAGCGTACCGCGGTGATCGAGGTGCGCAACCTGGTCAAGCGCTTTGGCAAGGCCGTGGTGCACGACCACGTCGACCTGGACGTGTGGCGCGGCGAGGCGCTGTCGATCGTGGGCGGCTCGGGCAGCGGCAAGACCGTGCTGCTGCGCCAGATCGTGGGGCTGGAGCGGCCGACCTCGGGCAGCATCAAGGTGTTCGGCGAAGCCCCGGCCAAGTTGCGCCCGGCGCAGCTGCAGGCGCTGCGCAACCGCTGGGGACTGCAGTTCCAGCGCGGCGCGCTGTTCTCGGCGCTGTCGGTGATCGACAATATCGCACTGCCGCTGCGCGAGTTGCGCGCGCTGCCGGACAACCTGATCTGCCGGGCGGCGCTGCTCAAGCTGCAACTGGTGGGCCTGTCGGCGCGCGATGCGGACAAGATGCCGTCGGACCTGTCCGGCGGCATGATCAAGCGCGTGGCGCTGGCACGCGCGCTGGCGCTGGAGCCGGAACTGCTGTTCCTCGACGAGCCTACCGCCGGCCTCGATCCGATGGCTTCGGACGACTACGTGGCTCTGATCCGGGAACTTCGGCGCGAGCTGGGCCTCACGGTAGTGATGATTACGCACGACCTCGACACGCTGGTGGCGCTGTCCGACCGCGTCGCGGTGCTGGCCGACCACAAGGTCGTCGCCGCCGCGTCGATCCCTGAAGTGGTAAAGGTGGACCACCCCTTCATCCGCGAATATTTCCTGGGCGAACGCGCCCAGCGCGCCTTGCAGGCGCTGCCGCAAGCGGGGCAACCCGCGGCGCCTCCCGGAGAAGCATGATGGAAAACAAGTCACACGCGTTCCTTGCCGGCGTGTTCACCATCGGCCTGGCAGTGCTGGTGCTGTTCGCGCTGTTCTGGTTCAGCAGCGACCACGCCGTGCGCGTGCCGTACGACCTGATCACGCGCTCCACCGTGAACGGGCTCGGGCCGCAGGCCGACGTCAAATACCGCGGGTTGGCGGTGGGCAAGGTGGAGTCGATCAAGTTCGACCCGCAGGTGCCGGGCCAGATCATCGTGCGCATCAGCGTCAACCAGGACACGCCGATCACGCGCACCACCTACGCCACGCTGGGCTTCCAGGGCGTCACCGGCATCGCCTACGTGCAGCTGGACGACACGGCCGCGCATGCGGGCGCCGATGCCTCGCCGCCGCTGCGCACCTCGCCCAAGGCGGTCGCGCGCATCGCCATGCGCCCGGGCTTCTTCGAAGAGCTGGAAAAGCGTGGCGATTCACTGCTGACGCAGACCGAGACGCTGATGGCCTCGCTCACCGACATGTTCCAGACCGCCAACCGCAATGAACTGATGGCCGCGATCCGCTCGGTGCGCAAGACCGCCGAGGACTACTCGAAGCTGTCGGACGCGCTGGCGCCGGCGGCCAACCGCCTGCCGCGCGTGGCCGAGAACCTCAACGCCACGCTGGAATCGACGCGGCGCCTGACGCAGGAGCTGGCCAGCCCCAACGGCACGGTGCTGCGTACGGTCGACAGTGTCGGGCACGACCTGCAGGGCGCGGCGGCGTCGGTGCAGACCGCGGCCGGCAACTTCAGCCAGGAGACGCTGCCGCAGCTCAACGGGCTTGCACGCGATGCGCGCCAGACCGCGCGCAGCTTCGAGCGTGCCGCCGGCCAGTTCAACGACAGCCCGACCAGCGTGCTGTTTGGCGCGCCGGCGCCGGTGCCGGGGCCGGGCGAGCCGGGCTTCAGCACGCCCTGATGTAACAGACGACATGACGACGACGAACCGACGACCATCGCCATGCCAGACAACGACAACCGCCAAGGCCTCGCCGTGATCCCTGCCACCGACAATTCACGCCGGACCATCCGCCCCCGCACCGCCGCCACACTGCTGGCGCTGGCCGGCGCCGCGCTGGTGCTGTCCGGCTGCGCGCTATCGCGCGGGACGCCGACCGTCACGTACGACCTGGGGCCGTCCGCCGCGCTTGCCGGCACGGCAGGCAATGCTGCCGGCGCAGCGCCCGCGCCGCTGCCCAGGCTGCGCGTATCGCAGACCGACGGCCCCGACTGGCTCGAAGGCAATGCACTCTACTACCGCCTGCTGTACGCGCAGGCGCAGCGGCTGCAACCCTATGCCACGCAGCGCTGGGTGATGTCGCCGACGCGCCTGTTCGACGAGCGCCTGCGCGAGTCGGTGGCGGCGCGCGGCGGGCTGGCCTGGGCCGGCGATACCAGCGTGCCGGGGCTCAAGGTCGACCTGCTGGCCTTCGAGCAGGTGTTCGACAGCACCACCACCAGCCAGGGCGTGGTGCGGCTGCGCGCCACCGTGTTCCACCGCGGCCAGCTCGGCCAGCAGACCTTCGAGGTGCGCCGGCCCGCGCCCAGCGCCGACGGCGCCGGCGGGGTCAAGGCGCTGGCCGAAGCCAGCGACGCCGCCATCGCCGCGCTGCTCGACTGGACCGCCACGCTGCCGCTAAAGTAAGACAGACAAGGAGATTTGCCATGGAGCCGGCTGCCCCGCCGCCCTCCGCACCGCCCCCGGCGCCGGCTGCGCAACCGGCGGCGCCACCGATGGCGCAACCGGCGGAAACTGCGACCGTGACCGAACCCTCCGGCCCGCAGTATTCGCCGCTGGCCCGCGTGGGGCTGATTTGCTTCACGCTGCTGGTGGTGTATGCCAGCCTCTACCCGTTCTCCGGCTGGGTCGACAACGGCATCTCGCCGTTCGCCTTCGTCACCGCGCCCAAGCCGCGCTATATCACCGACTTCGACCTGATGACCAATGTCATCGGCTATGTCCCCTTCGGGGCGCTGGTGGTGCTGTCGCTGCATCCGCGCATGTCGGGCGGGCGCGCGACGCTGGTGGCGCTGTGCGCCGGCGCGCTGCTGTCGGCCTGCATGGAGGCCTTCCAGACCTGGCTGCCGAACCGGATCTCGTCCAACATCGACCTGATCACCAATGCGCTGGGGGCGCTGCTGGGCGGCGCGGTGGTGGCGCCGTTTACGCACGCGCTGATCGACGACGGCCGGCTGACGCGGCTGCGCCATGCCTGGTTCGAGCCGCATGCCAGCTTTGCCATCATCCTGCTGATGCTGTGGCCGTTCGCGCAGATCTTCCCGCAGGAGCACCTGTTCGGCATGGGCGGCATCGTGCGCGAATGGCTGACCGATCCCGAATCCTGGCCGATGCAGGTGCTGCAGATGCTGTTCCCGCGGCTGGAGGCGTGGCAGGTCCACATCGGCCTGCGGCCCGAGGACATGCAGAGCCAGCAACTGCTGGAATCGCTGGTGACCGCCAGCAGCTGGATCGGCACCGGCCTGTTCGCCTCGATCGCCATGCGCCGCAACGCGCCGATGCTGCGCATCCTGGCCGGCCTGCTGGCTGCCGCGCTGCTGATCAAGGCCACCGCGGCCGAGTTGCAGTTCCCGGCCGACAGCGCCTTCAACTGGCTGTCCGAAGGCGGCCGCTTCGCGCTGCTGACCAGCTCGCTGGTGCTGGCGCTGCTGTTGTACCTGCCGCGCTGGCTGCGCGCGGTGCTAGCGATGGTAGCGCTGCTCGCGCTGGTGGTGCTGACCAACGTGCTGCCGTCGAATCCCTATGCATGGATTTCCGAGCAGGGCTGGCGCATGGGCCGCTTCATCCACTTCAACAGCCTGGCGCAATGGCTGGGGTGGCTATGGCCGTTCCTGGCGTTCTGCTATGTGATCTGGCGCTTCGAGCAGGTCAGCCTGCGCCGCCACGCCATGAAGAAGGCCGCGGCGCGCCGCGAGTCGGCCGCGGCCGGCACGCAGGAACCGTGACTGCGTGATTGCGGGGGGCGCTGTCAGTTGTCAGTTGCCGGCGCGGATGGCAATGCCCTCGGCGGTGAGCCGTTCGCGGATGCGGCGCGCAAAGGCCAGCGCATGGGCACCGTCGCCGTGCAGGCACACGGTCTCCGCCTGGATCGGCACCCAGGTGCCGTCGATGGCGCGCACGCGCTTCTCGCGCACCATGGTCAGCGTCTGGTTCAGCGCGACTTCCTCGTCCTCGTGCAGGGCGCCGGGCGTGCCGCGCCTGACCAGCGTGCCGTCGGGGTTGTAGCCGCGGTCGGCAAACACCTCCTGCTTGACGCGCAGTCCGGCCTCCCTGGCGATGTCGATCATGTGGCTGCCGGCCAGGCCGAAGAACACCAGGTCGGCATCGAAATCCCGCACCGCGCGCACGATGGCGCGCGCCAGCACCGGGTCGCGCACGGCCTGGTTGTACAGCGCGCCGTGCGGCTTGACGTGGTGCAGCTCGCCGCCCTGCGCGCGCACGATCGCCTCGAGGGCGCCGATCTGGTACAGCATGTCGGCATAGACATGCTCGGGGTCGCGCTGCATCTCGGTGCGGCCAAAGTTCTCGCGGTCCGGATAGCTCGGGTGCGCGCCGATGGCGACCCCATGCTCCAGCGCCCACTTCACCGTTTGCACCATGGTGGCGGCGTCGCCCGCGTGCCAGCCGCACGCTATGTTGGCGGAACTGATCAGCGCCAGCAGCGCCTCGTCGTTGCCGCAGCCTTCGCCGAGGTCGGCGTTCAGGTCGATCTGCATTGCCGTTCTCCCGGGCGGTGCGGTGACGGGGCCGCGATACCGCCTTCTGTCGATGTGTACAAATACCGCGGACGGCTCAGGCCGCCGCGCGGGTCAGCGTGCGCCGGCGCGCGGCGATGGCCATGCCGTCGCCCTGCCATTGCAGCGCCTGTTCGATCTGGCGCAGGTAGCGGTCCAGCTCCGCCTGCGCGGCAGCGGCCTGTGCCAGCGTCACCGGCACGAAGCGCACGGCCGCGCCCAGCGGCACCTGCGCCAGCCGCCACAGGTCGGCGCCGATCACCACGCCGATCTTGGGATAGCCGCCGGTGGTCTGCGCATCGGCCATCAGCGCGATCGGCTGGCCGGCCGGCGGCACCTGCATCACGCCCGGCACCACGCCGTGCGACAGCAGGTCGGCGCTGCGCTCGGCGCGGCGCGCCAGCGCGGGGCCGTTCAGGCGCAGGCCCATGCGGTTGCTGTTGGGCGTGACAACCCAGTCGGACTGCCACAGCGCCTGCTGCGATTCCGCCTCGAAGTCTTCATACTCCGGGCCTGGCAACATGCGCACCGGCATGGCCTTGCCGCTGACGTCCGCGGGCAGCGCCCACGCCGGCGCCTGCACGCCGATCCAGTCGCCATCGGCCGCCAAACCCGCGCGTCCCACCGGCAAGCGGTCGCCCTCCTGCAGCGCGCGGCCATCCAGGCCGCCAAAGGCGGCCTTCAGGTCGGTACTGCGCGAGCCCATCACCGGCTCCACGGCAATGCCGCCTGCCACGCACAGATAGGCATGTGTGCCGCCACGCGCCGGCGGCAGCACCAGGATCTCGCCGGCGTGCGCGTCGAAGGCATGCCAGGACCAGACCGGCGTGCCATCCAGCGTCGCGCCGCACTCCGCGCCAGCCAGCGCGACGCGCATGTCCGCATGGAAGCGGACCGCGGCGCGTCCCAGCGTGAATTCAATGGCGGCGCACCCGGGCGCATTGCCCAGCAGCCGGTTGCCGACCGCCACGGCCAGTGTATCCATCGCCCCGCAACTGCCCACGCCAATATGGCGGAAGCCGGTACGGCCCAGGTCCTGCACCGAGGCGAGCGCGCCAGGTCGGATGATTTCGATCACGCGATGATTTCCTCGGCGACAAAGCGCACGGTATCGCCGGGCGCCAGCAGGGACGGCGGATCGCGATCCGCGACGAAGAGTGCGATATCGGTGTGGCCGATCAGCTGCCAGCCGCCCGGCAGCACCGCCGGATAGATGCCGGTCTGCTCGCCGCCGATGCCGACCGAGCCGGCCGGCACCGCCAGCCGCGGCTCGCGCCGGCGCGGCGTGGCCAGCTCGGGCACCAGCCCGCCCAGATAGGCAAAGCCAGGCTGGAAACCCACGAAATAGACAACATACTCGCCGGCGGCATGGCGGCGCGCCACTTCACGCGGCGACAGCCCGGTGTGCGCGGCCACGTCGGCCAGGTCCGGCCCATGCCCACCGCCATAGCGCACCGGGATCTCGACCACCTTGCCGGTGGTGTTGCGCGCCTCGCCGGAGGCCCAGGCCTGCTTCAGGCCGCGCTCCAGCCCTTCGACATCGGCGCTGCCGTCGAAGATCACCGTCAGGTTGTTCATGCCCGGCACCACGTCGACCACGCCGCGCCACCCTTCGGCCCGCGCCGCCATCGCCCAGATGCGGCGCTGGACCTCGAGCGATGCGGGCGGCGCCACGCTGTAGAGCAGCGCTCGTTCGGCGAGGCGGTGGATGGTGCAGGGGCTCATGGGATTCCTGGTAGCGCACTTTTTACCAGTGTAGGCTGGCAGCCCGGGGAATGCGATGCGCAAAGCAAAACGGCCGGGATTAGTCCCGGCCGCTCTGACAAGTCATGAACCCGATGCTGCTCAGGCAAACCCCGCCTGATGCGCCTGCTGGTCAGCATGGTACGAGCTGCGCACCATCGCACCCACGGCAGCGTGGGTGAAGCCCATCTTGTAGGCCTCTTCCTCGAACATCTTGAAGGTGTCCGGGTGCACGTAGCGCAGCACCGGCAGGTGGTGGTTCGACGGCGCCAGGTACTGGCCGATGGTCAGCATGTCGATGTCGTGCGCGCGCATGTCGCGCATGACTTCCAGGATTTCCTCGTCGGTCTCGCCCAGGCCGACCATCAGGCCGGACTTGGTCGGAACGTTCGGATTGCGGCGCTTGAATTCCTGCAGCAGCTTGAGCGAGTGCGCGTAGTCCGCGCCCGGGCGGGCCTGCTTGTACAGGCGCGGCACGGTTTCCATGTTGTGGTTCATCACGTCAGGCGGGCAGGCCTGCAGGATGTCCAGCGCCTTGTCCAGGCGGCCGCGGAAGTCGGGCACCAGCACTTCGATGCGGGTGTCGGGCGACAGCTCGCGCGTCTGCGAGATGCAATCCACATAGTGCTGGGCACCGCCGTCGCGCAGGTCGTCGCGGTCGACGCTGGTAATCACCACGTAGTTCAGCTTGAGCTGGGAGATGGTGCGCGCCAGGTTGCCGGGCTCGTTCACGTCCAGCGGATCCGGGCGGCCGTGGCCGACGTCGCAGAACGGGCAGCGGCGCGTGCACTTGTCGCCCATGATCATGAAGGTGGCCGTGCCCTTGCCGAAGCATTCGCCGATGTTCGGGCAGCTGGCTTCCTCGCACACCGTCACCAGGTTGTTGGCGCGCAGGATGTCCTTGATCTCATAGAAACGCGAATTGCCGGTGGCGGCCTTCACGCGGATCCAGTCCGGCTTCTTGAGCTTTTCGGCCGGCACGATCTTGATGGGGATGCGTGCGGTCTTGTCGGCCGACTTTTGCTTGCGGGTCGGGTCGTACGCCTCCGCGGGGGACTGCGGGGCTTCGCTGGAAGTGGCGATCAGGGCGTCGCTCATACATTTCTCCGCACGCGCTCAGCGTGCATTTCGCTTTTGACTAGGAGGCCAGGGCCGGGTCGGCATTCACGTCGGCGGCTTCAGCCGCCAGCACGCGGGATTCGTGCGCTGCCAGCACTTCGCACAATGCAGCCGCCAGGCGCTGTGCGATGTCGGTTTGTCGTGCCGCGGTCACGGGCATGGGGGCGCCATCGGCATCCGCCACCGGGCAGGTGGCGCCCGCGGTCGCCATGTCGACCGTTTCCAGTCCGGCATAGCCGCAGGGATTGATGCGCAGGAACGGCGACAGGTCCATCTGCACGTTGAGGCTGACGCCGTGGTAGCTGCAGCCGTTGCGGATCTTGAGGCCGAGCGCGGCAATCTTGGCGCCCTGGTGCGGCCCGTCGGACAGGTAGATGCCGGGGGCGCCGGGCTTGCGTTCGGCTGCGAGATTATACGCCGCGAGCGTGTCCAGCACTGCCTGCTCGATGGCGTGGACCAGCTCGCGCACCATCAGGTGCCGGCGGCGCAAATCGAGCAGCAGGTAAGCCACTACCTGGCCTGGACCGTGATAGGTGATCTGGCCGCCACGATCGATCTGCACTACCGGGATGTTGTCGTCAGGCGACAGCAGGTGTGCGGGATCGCCCGCCTGGCCCAGCGTGTAGACCGGCGGATGCTCGACCAGCCAGATCTGGTCGGGTGTCTCGGGGGAGCGTGCGGCGGTGAAGGCGCGCATCGCGTCGAAACACGGCTGATAGTCCTCGCGGCCGCGTTCGATGATCTGAATCGGATGCATGGCGAGAGTGTAACGAAAAGGGCCGGCTTGCGCCGGCCCTGCTCTGCTCCCGTCAGTCTTGCCGCACCGAGGACTTGCCGCTTGCGTCACGCGGCCAGGCCAGGCGCAGATGCGCGTGGCGCCGGTGTAACGCGGACGAATCCCCGCCCGCTTCCCGCGTCGGCTTCAGGATGCGGCCGCCTGGTCCTGGTTAGGCGTCCATTCCGTGCCTCGAACCAGCCGGCGCAGGCTGCGGTACACCAGGTGCGGCACATCCGCCAGCGCCAGCGCCGGACGCCGCGCCTCGGCGATCAGCGCCAGGCGTACCGGTTCCTGCGCGCGCGGGTCAATGCTGACCACCACCTCGTCGCCGGAGCGGAGCAACAGGCTGCCGCCACAACGCAGCCAGTAGTCTTCCGAATCGCCTTCGCGCGTCAGCCACACGTCCATGCCATTGGCTTTCTCGACATGCAGGCGCTGGGCGGCGTGCACCGACAGCGCGGTGACTTCGCCAGGATTCAGGGTGAACACGGTCGTTGTGAGCACGGTTTTCATCGAAGTTCTCCGTTCAGCCGGCCGGGGGCACTTGCGCCACGCTATCGCGATGCGGCAACGAATCCACTGAAATTGGCCCGGCAAGGGGACCAGGCCAGTTAAACCTTGTGGAATTCGCTGTTAAGTAAGTCGCTACAGCGGGGGCCGGTGATGGAATATTAGTGATTGCCCTGACACTATCAAAACGATATATTTTCTTTGTTCTTGTTAGTCAAACTCACATACACCCGACTTCACCGGAGGCAGCCATGGCCTGGAAAAGCGCCTGGGAAAAGGACCTGCCGCGCGGCTGGCACCGCGAACTGCCGCGCCTGCCGGCACTGACCGCCCTGCGCGCGTTCGAGGCGGCGGCGCGCCACGAGAGTTTTTCGCGCGCGGCGACGGAGCTGTTCGTCACCCACGGCGCGGTCAGCCACCAGATCCGCGCGCTGGAAGACGAGCTGGGCCTGCCGCTGTTCGAGCGCCACGGCAAGCGCGTGGCGCTGACCCCCTCGGGCCGCATCTACGCCGAACGCGTACGCGACGCGCTGCTGCAAATCGCCGATGCCACGCGCGTGCTGCAGGCCGGCAACCGCGACAAGCGCCTGACCATTAGCACCATGCCCTCGTTCGCCGCGCGCTGGCTCACGCCGCGCATCGGCAGCTTTATCGAGCGTCATCCGGAGCTCGACGTCGAGCTGCTGTCGTCGAACACGCTGGTCAACTTTGCCCATGAGGAAGTCGATATCGCGCTGCGCATGGGCAGCGGCGACTATCCCGGCCTGTATGTGGAAAAGCTGCTCGACGACGTCTTCTTCCCGATGTGCAGCCCCAGCTTCAACGGCGGCCGGCTGCCACAGAAACCGGAGGAGATGGCCGGCCTGCCGCTGCTGCGCGGCGAGGGCGATCCGTGGAAACCGTGGTTCGAGGCCGCCGGGCTGGACTGGCCCGAGCCGCGCAAGGGCCTGCTGATGGAGGATTCGTCGCTGCTGCTGCAGGCCGCGTCGGAGGGCCAGGGGATCGCGCTGATCCGCTCGTCGCTGGCCTACAACGACCTGCTGGCGGGGCGCGTGGTGCGGCTGTTCGACGTCAGCATCCCGTGTCCGTGGCTGCTGTACTTCGTCTGTGCGCCGGGCTCGCTCAACCTGCCCAAGGTGCAGGCCTTCCGCAGCTGGCTGATGCCGGAGATCGAGCGCTTTCGCGAGGTGCTGGCGCAGTGGGAGTGAGCTAGTCCTCGGCTTCGTCCGCTTCGTCCACTTCGTCCGCTTCGTCCGCCTCGTCGGGCGGTGGCGCCGAACGCCGTCCCGCGCGCGGGTGCGCCTTGTCGTAGACGCGCGCCAGGTGCTGGAAATCCAGCGCGGTATAGATCTGCGTGGTCGAGATGCTGGCGTGCCCCAGCATCTCCTGCACCGCGCGCAGGTCGCCCGACGACTGCAGCACGTGCGTGGCAAACGAGTGCCGCAGCATATGCGGATGCACGTCGGCCGGCACGCCGGCGCCCAGCGCCTGCTGCTTGAGCCGCAGCTGCACCGTGCGCATCGACAGCCGGCGCCCGCGCGGTCCCAGGAACAGCGCGTGCGCGTCGTCGGGTGCCGCGCCGGGGCGCAGCAGCGTGTCGCGTACCGCGATCCAGGCGCGCAGCGCCTCCATGGCCTTGCTGCCGACCGGCACCGTGCGCCGGCGTGCGCCCTTGCCGGTCACCGTCACTTCGGCGCCAGCCAGGTCGAGCCAGCCGCTGGACCGGTAGCCGTCGGCGTCGGCATAGCGCAGGTCCAGCTGCACCAGTTCCGACAGCCGCAGCCCGCTGGAATAGAACAGTTCATACACCGCATGGTCGCGCAGGGCCTGGGCATCGGTGCCGGCGCTGTGGGCAACCAGCGCCACCGCATGCTCGACCGACAGCGCCTTGGGCAGCGCATGGCCGGAGCGCGGCGCGCGCACGCCTTCGACCGGATTGACCGTCACGCCATGGCCATGCCGCGCCGCCCACTGGTAGAAGCCGCGCCACGCCGACAGCGTGCGGGCGATGCTGGTGCCCACCAGCCCGCTGCCATGCAGCCTGGCGGCGAAGTTGCGGATATGGTGGGTCTGCAGCGCCAGCAATGCGACGCCGCTCGCGTAGCGCGTGGCATGCGCCTGCAGCACGCGCAGGTCGCGGCCATAGCTGGCGAGCGTATGGTCGGCGAGCTTGCGGCTGCCGCGCAGCCAGTCGAGATACTGTACGACCAGCGGATCGGCCGGCCGATCTGACGACGGCGACGGCGGCGGCGCGCCGTCATCCGCCAACGCGGGAGCGGGCTGGCGCGGCGGCCGGCGTGCGCTCACGGCATTGGCCTCAGTCGCGCAGGCGGTTCAGCGCGGCGCCGGCGACTTCGCCGATCTGCGCCAGGTAGGCGGTGCCCATGCCTTCATGGAAGCGGCGCGGATCGGGAGATCCCAGCACCAGCAGGCCGAACGCCGTGCCCTGCACGTCCGCGCCGGCATCGGCCGCGCGCACGGGCACGCGCAGCGCGACCATCGCCAGCGAAACGATGTCGTCGCGCTCCAGCAGCGCTGCCGCCTCGAAGCCGCTGTTGGCGCCGCAATACGGCGCGCGCAGGCCCTCGGCAAACAGGCGCATGTCTTCGCTGGCATCCTGCGCGACTTCCATGTGGGCGTATTGTTCGGCCACGTTCCACAGGCGCAGCGCGACCGCGGGCACGTCGAACGCCTGCTGCAGGCCGTCCTGCACGGCATACGGCAGCGCGTGCGAATCGGCCTCGGCCAGCAGCCGCAGCTGCCAGTCGTGCAGGCGCTGCTGGGTACGGTCGTTGTCGTGGCCATGGCGTACCAGGTCGGCCAGGCGCAGCTCCAGGCCCTTGTTCTTCTCGCGCAGGATTTCCATCTGGCGTTCCTGCAGCGACACGGCGCGATGGCTGTGCGGGCTGGTCAGCTGCACGGTGGCCAGCAGCTCGGCGTGCTCTTCGAAGAATTCGGGATGGCTCTGCAGGTAGGCGGCAACGTCTTGGGCGTTCATGGGGCTTGGACCGGTAGAGGAAAATTGGGTGGCAGTTTAGCAAAGGGGAGCCGCGCCCCCCTTTCCTGTGCCGCCCGCGCTACGTCTGTATCAACCGCTTCTGCCGCGAAATACTCAGCAGGAGCCCAACCCCCGCCCCCAGCGTCACCAGCGCCGTCCCGCCATAGCTAATCAGCGGCAGCGGCACGCCAACCACCGGCAGGATTCCGCTGACCATGCCCATGTTGACGAACGCATAGGTAAAGAAGATCAGCGTGATCGACCCGGCCAGCAGCCGCGAGAACAGCGTCGGCGCGTTGGCGGCGATGAACAGCCCGCGGAAGATCAGCAGCAGGTAGAGCACCAGCAGCAGCGCATTGCCGATCAGGCCGAACTCTTCGGAGTAGACCGCGAAGATAAAGTCGGTGTGCTTCTCGGGAATGAATTCGAGGTGGGTCTGCGTGCCCTTGAGGAAGCCCTTGCCCTCGACCCCGCCCGAGCCGATCGCGATGATCGACTGGATGGTGTGGAAGCCCTTGCCGAGCGGATCGCTGGTCGGATCGAGCAGCGTGCATACGCGGTGCTGCTGGTAGTCGTGCAGCACCGGCCAGTTCACGCCCGGCGCGCAAATGTCGTTCTGGAACGTGATCAGCAGCGTGATCGCCACCACCAGCAGCCCCAGCAGCGGCAGGATCAGCTTCCACGACAGCCCGGCGAAGTAGATCACATACAGGCCGGCGGCCATCACCAGCAGCGCGGTGCCAAGGTCAGGCTGCTTGGCGATCAGGCCAACCGGGATCAGCAGCAGCCCCAGCGCGACGATGAAGTCGAACCACCGGATCACGCCCTCGCGCTTCTGGAAGTACCACGCCAGCATCAGCGGCATCGAGATCTTCATGATCTCGGACGGCTGGATCACCATGCCGACATAGAGCCAGCGGCGCGCGCCCTTGCGGATCAGCCCGAACATGGCCACCGCGATCAGCAGCGCCACGCCGACCGTGTACATCGGCACCGCCACCCGCATCAGCGTCTGCGTGGGCAGGTAGGCAATCACGAGCATCACCACGTACGACAGCAGGATGTTGCGCAACTGGTCTTCGACGCGGCCCGGCATGTCGATGGCGGCCGAGTACAGCGCGACGACGCCGGTGGCAAACAGCAGGAAGACGATCAGCGAAAGCGGCTTGTCAAAACCGGTCAGCGCGGTCTTGATCAGGGACATGACGCGGCGGCGATCCATGCGCGTCTCCTTCAGCGGGTGGCGTCGGCACCGCTGGCCGCCTTGGCGGACACGGGCTTGACGCGAGGTTTGGGCGCGGGCGCCCTGGCGGGCTGCACGGCGGGGGCGGAGGCCGGCTGCGGCGCGGGCTTGCTGTGGCCGAGGGCCTGCAGCATGCGCTGGTCCAGCGTCTCGACGGCCGAGGCCGGCGCGATCGCCTCGGCGTTCAGCGCGGCGGCAATGGCCTCCGGCGTCACCGGCTGCGCGCCGGAAGCCGCGGCCACGGCGCTCGCGGGCGCGGCACCGGAGGACATCACCGTGGCACTGGCAATGCTGGCGGTCTGGCCGGTGGTGAACACGCTCGGCGTATCCACGGGCGGACGGCCGGCCACGCGCTCGCTGGCCGGGGGCGCCATCGCCTCCAGTTCGGCCGGCCACTTGCCGGTCAGGTAGTAGTCCATCAGCTTGCGCGCGATCGGCGCGGCAACCGCGGCGCCGAAGCCGGCGTTCTCGACGATCAGCGCGATCGCGATCTTCGGCTGGTCGGCCGGCGCGAACGCGGTGTACAGCGAGTGGTCGCGCTTGTGCTCGGCCAGCGCGTGGTGGTTGTACTTCTCGCCCTTGGACAGGCTGTAGGTCTGCGCCGTGCCGGTCTTGCCGGCCGACTCATAGGCCGCGCCGGCGAACACGCGCGCCGCGGTGCCGGCATGCGTCACCGCCACCATGGCGCGCTTGATCACGTCGATGTCGGCCTGCTTGAACGGGATCGTGTAGCTTTCCTTGGGCACCGTCAGCGTGCGCTTGCGCGTGACCGCGTCCTCGACCGCCTTGACCAGGTGAGGCTTCATCACCTTGCCGTTGTTGACGATCACCGAGGTCGCCTGCGCCAGCTGCAGGATGGTGAAGCTGTTGTAGCCCTGGCCGATGCCCAGCGAGATGGTCTCGCCGTCATACCACTTCTGCTGCTCGGGCTTGCGGTAGGCGCGGCGCTTCCACTCGGTCGACGGCAGGATGCCGCGGCTTTCGCCCTCGATGTCGATGCCCGTGATCTGGCCGAAGCCCAGCGGCTTCATGAAGTCATGGATGCCGTTGACGCCCATGTCGCGCGCCAGCGCGTAGTAGTACGTGTCGCACGAATGCACGATCGAGCTGTGCATGTCGACCCAGCCGTGCCCGCCCGGCTTGTCATCGCGGAAGGTGTGGTTGCCCAGCGTGAAGAAGCCCGGGTCCGACATGCCCCACGCCGCGGTGCGCTTGCCGGTGCTCAGCGCCGCCAGCGCCATGAACGGCTTGTAGGTCGAGCCCGGCGGATACGTGCCACGCAGCGGGCGGTTCAGCAGCGGCTTGTCGGGCGAGCCGTTGAGCTCGTTCCAGGTATTGGTATCGATGCCCTCGACGAACAGGTTGGGATCGAAGGTCGGCTTGGAAACGAACGCCAGGATGTCGCCGGTGGTCGGCTCGATCGCCACCAGCGCGCCGCGGCGGTCGCCGTAGAGCGCCTCGGCCAGCTGCTGCAGGCGGATGTCGAGCGACAGGATCAGGTTATTGCCCGGCGTGGCGGGCGAGGTCGACAGCGTGCGGATCGGGCGCCCGCCGGCGCTGACTTCCACTTCCTCGAAGCCGGTCAGGCCGTGCAGCTCGGTCTCGTAGCTCTGCTCCAGGCCGATCTTGCCGATGTAGTTGCTGCCCTTGTAGTTGTCGGCGTCCTTGCGCGGATCGTACTTGGCGCTGTCGGCATCGTTGGCCTCGTCCATGGCCTCGATGCGCTCCTGGTCGCGCTGCGAGATGCGGCCCAGGTAGCCGATCACGTGCGAGGCCGACTCGCCCAGCGGGTACTGGCGGAACAGCCGTGCGCGCACGTCCACGCCGGGGAAGCGGAAGCGCTGCGCGGAGAAGCGCGCCACTTCGGCATCGGTCAGCTGGCTGCGGATCGGCAGGCTTTCAAAGCTGCGCGACTCTTCCATCAGCCGCTTGAAGCGGCGCCGGTCGCGCGGCTGGATCTCCACCAGCGTCGACAGGCTTTCGATGGTGTTTTCCAGCGTATCGGTCAGCTTGGACGGCGTGATCTCCAGCGTGTACGCCGAATAGTTGCGCGCCAGCACGATCCCGTTGCGGTCCATGATGATGCCGCGGTTGGGCTCGATCGGCGCCACCGAGATGCGGTTGTCCTCGGCCTTGGCCGAGTACTGGTCATGCTTGTACCACTGCAGCCACAAAAAGCGCGCGAACAGCAGGCCAAAGCAGATCACCGTGAACAGGGCCGCGGCCGCCACGCGGATGCGGAAGCGGCCGATTTCCAGTTCGACGTTGCGGATTTCGGTCATAGTACTGCGCGGGGCCTGTTAGGGACGGGTGGCGTCAAATCTGGCGTCAGATCGGACGCGTCTCGTCGACATCGCTCGAACGGCGCTGCGGCGCCAGCAGCAGGCTGGTCGCCAGCGGCCACAGCAGCGCCTCGATCGCCGGCGCCAGCAGCAGCGGCCAGCCGGGCAGCGGCGCGCCCATCGCCAGGCGGATCAGCACCGGCACCGCGTGCGCGATGAACAGCAGCGGCAGCACGTGCAGCGCCTGGGTGTAGACCGTGAACCACAGCACGCGGCGGTGGATGGTGATGGCAAAGTAGGCCAGCAGCGTATAGGCCAGCGCATGCTCGCCCAGCAGGCGCGCATCATGCACGTCCATCAGCAGGCCGAGCGCAAAGGCCACGCCCATGCCCACCTTGCGCGGCTGGTGGATGTTCCAGAACACCAGCACCAGCGCCACCATGTCGGGGATCCACAGCGTGTCGCCCCACGGCATCAGGTTGAACAGGAACGCCAGCACGAAGCTGAGCGCGATAAAGGCGGGATTGACCGGCCGCAGCAGGTATTGGGGGTTGGTCACCGTTGGCCCTCCCTGGCGTCCCTGGCCTCTCTGGCGGAAGGCGCCTTGGCCGCCGCGGCGCTGGCCGCTGCCGCGCGTGCGGCGGCGGACTTGGCGCCCTTGACCGGCGCCTCGGGCTTGGCCTCGACGGTCTCGCGCGGCGGGATCGCGGAGTCGTAGCGCACCACCAGCAGCTGCCGGTGCGCGCGCACGCCTGCCACCGGCTCGCAGTAGATGCGCGAGAACGCGGTGTCGGCCTTGCGCTCGATATGGACGATCTTCGCCACCGGCAGCCCCGGCGGATAGATGCCGTCCAGCCCCGACGTCACCAGCAGGTCGCCCTGCTGCAGGTCGGCGGCGGCGGCCATGAAGCGCAGGTCCAGCTGGCCCGCGCGCGCGCCGCCGAAGGCGACGCTGCGCAGGCCGTTGCGCACCACCTGCACGGGGATCGCCTGGTCCTTGTCGGTCAGCAGCGTCACTTCGGACTGGAACGGCGACACGCGCGTGACCTGGCCCACCACGCCGCGCTCGTCGATCACCGGGTAGCCGGCGCGCAGGCCCTGCTGGCTGCCCTTGTCGATCACGATGCGCTGGCTGTAGGGGTCGCGCGCGTCATAGAGGATCTCAGCCGCCGTCACCGGCGTGGCCGATTGCTGGGCCAGGCCCAGCAGCTTGCGCAGCTGGTTGTTCTCGGCCTCAAGCTGCGCCTGGCGCACCGAGGCCTCGGCCTGCTGCACGGCGATCTGGCGCAGTTCGCGGTTCTCGGAGGCGAGGATCGCCGAAGACTGCGCGTAGTCGAACACCGTGCGCAGCGCGTCGCGTGGCACCAGCACCAGGCGTTCGACCGGCATCAGCACGGTGGCGGCCACCTGCCGGCCAACGCTGAGCGCGTTGAAACGGGCGTCGATCACCAGCAGCGCCAGCGCGATGCCCACGTAGAGCACCAGCCTGGCGACAGCGGAGGAGCCTTGCTTGAAGAGCGGCGGAGGAGAGTAATCCATTTACCCGAACGCAGGCCGGTGCACGCATGCGAATGCCGCAAACACCGCGCCGCCCGCGGTGCCGCGCCCGGGGTGGGCACGGCGCCGCAGGGCGGCGGGCGTTGCCGGGGCGATCCCCCGGCGGATGCGGCGCCGCGACACCGCCCTGATCCAACGATCCGGCAGGCCGCGCATCGCCACGTGCAGTTCCTGGTGCTTACTCGTAGGAGAAGATGCTGCCCAGCTTGTCCATGCGTTCCAGCGCCATGCCGGAGCCGCGCACCACGCAGGTCAGCGGGTCTTCGGCGACCAGCACCGGCAGGCCGGTTTCCTCGGCCAGCAGGCGATCCAGGTCGCGCAGCAGCGCGCCGCCGCCGGTCAGCATCATGCCGCGCTCGGCGATGTCGGCGCCCAGTTCCGGCGGGGTCTGTTCCAGCGCGATCTTCACCGCCGACACGATCTGGTTCAGCGGGTCGGTCAGGGCTTCCAGGATTTCATTGGACGAAACGGTAAAGGCGCGCGGGATGCCCTCGGAAAGGTTGCGGCCCTTGACTTCCATCTCGCGGACTTCGGAGCCCGGGAAGGCCGAGCCGATTTCCTTCTTGATCGCTTCGGCGGTCTGCTCGCCGATCAGCATGCCGTAGTTGCGGCGGATGTAGTTGACGATGGCCTCGTCGAACTTGTCGCCGCCGACGCGCACCGAACCCTTGTAGACCATGCCGCCCAGCGAGATGATGCCCACCTCGGTGGTGCCGCCGCCAATGTCCACCACCATCGAGCCCGACGGCTCCGACACCGGCAGGCCGGCGCCGATCGCGGCCGACATCGGCTCCTCGATCAGGTACACCTGGCTGGCGCCGGCGCCCAGGGCGGATTCACGGATGGCGCGGCGCTCGACCTGGGTCGAGCCGCACGGCACGCAGATGATGATGCGCGGGCTCGGACGCAGCAGCTTGCTGTCGTGCACCATCTTGATGAATTGCTTGAGCATCTGCTCGGTGACGGTGAAGTCGGCGATCACGCCATCCTTCATCGGGCGGATCGCCTCGATGTTGCCCGGCACCTTGCCCAGCATCTGCTTGGCTTCCTTGCCCACCGCCGTGATCGTCTTCTTGGCGTTGGGGCCGCCTTCCTGGCGGATCGCGACGACCGAGGGCTCGTCCAGCACGATGCCCTTGTCGCGCATGTAGATCAGCGTGTTGGCGGTGCCGAGGTCGATCGCCAGGTCGTTGGAGAAGTAGCTGCGGAGAAATCCGAACATCAGGAGTCCTGTCTGTGATGGTGTTCGCGGGTAGGCGAAGCGGCCGGCGCCACGGGCGGCCCGGCCACGAATTGCTTGGGTGTTGAATACGGAATGGTTCTCGGCTTCCCGGCCCGCCCACGCTCCGGCGCGGTGGGCCCGGGCCGGGTGCTGGATTGGAGTCGGGTTCGGCACCGCCGCCGTCATGCCGCGCAGGCCGGCCCTACGGGAACCTTTGATTAGACCTCGCGAGAAAGTTCGCGACGATGCGCACGAAAATGTGCAGGCACCGGCGCGTCATGACCCGTTGCATTCGGGCGTGTCGTGGCCGGTGGCAAAGGCCTAATCAGAGGACCCAGGTTCGCCCTTCGGGCACCTTCGGCCGCCAGGCACGGCGGGCCAGCCGGGGACCGGCTTGCGGCAAAGTGACGAAGGCGTTGCCAAAGGTCGGGAGCACGCAATGATACCTTATAATTCCTGCTGCTTCGGGCGTTTACGGCCTGAAAAACCCTGTAATTCCGATGGCTCCGTTGCGCCGTTGCAGCGTCCCGGAGCCGCCCTGTCCGACCGCGCGACGCCACCGCCGCACGGCCGGCCGCCGGCCGCTGCCGGCACCTTCCGCATCCGAGCATCCGAGCATCCGAACCACCACGCCATGGCCCTCGACCTATCCGACGTCAAGCGCATCGCCCACCTGGCCCGCATCGAAACCAGCGATGACGAGGCCGAACAGACGCTTGCGCAGCTGAACAACTTTTTCTCGCTGGTCGAGCAGATGCAGGCGGTCGACACCACCGGCATCGAGCCGCTGGCGCACCCGCTGTCGGCCGTACGCGACATGGTGCAGCGCCTGCGTGACGATGCAGTCACCGAGAGCGACCGCCGCGACGACTACCAGCGCCCCGCCCCGGCCACCGAGAACGGGCTGTACCTGGTGCCCAAGGTCATCGAGTGACCTGCGCCGGCCGCGCGCTGCCAATCCTTGTCGAAGCTTGCAGGATCTTGCCGCCCGGCCGACCCAGCCAGTACGCCACCCCGAATGCCAACCCGACTGTCATGCCCTTTTCCGCTGATTCCGTGACCTCCCTGCGCCAGCTCGCCGACGCCCTGGCCGCGCGCACCGTCTCCGCCGAGGAACTCGCGCGCGAGTACCTGTCCCGCATCGAGCAGGCCGCCGCGCTCAACGCCTTTATCCACGTCGACCCCGAGCGCACCCTGGCGCAGGCGCGCGCCGCCGACGAGCGCCGCGCGCGCGGCGAGGCCGCGCCGCTGACCGGCGTGCCGGTCGCGCACAAGGACGTGTTCGTCACCCGCGGCTGGCGCGCCACCGCCGGCTCGAAGATGCTGGGCAACTATGAAAGCCCGTTCGACGCCACCGTGGTCGAGCGCATGGCCGCCGCCGGCATGGTCACGCTGGGCAAGACCAACATGGACGAATTCGCGATGGGCTCGTCCAACGAGAACTCGCATTTCGGCCCGGTGCGCAACCCGTGGGACACCAGCCGCGTGCCCGGCGGCTCGTCGGGCGGCTCGGCCGCGGCCGTCGCCGCCGGCCTGGCGCCCGCCGCCACCGGCACCGACACCGGCGGCTCGATCCGCCAGCCGGCGTCGTTCTCGGGCATCACCGGCATCAAGCCGACCTACGGCCGCGTGTCGCGCTACGGCATGATCGCCTTCGCCTCGTCGCTGGACCAGGGCGGCCCGATGGCGCACTCCGCCGAGGATTGCGCGCTGCTGCTCAACGCCATGGCCGGCTTCGACCCCAAGGACTCGACCAGCATCCCGCCGGAGCAAGGCGGCGTGGACGAGGACTACACGCGCCTGCTGGGCCAGCCGCGCGCCGGCGCCAGCGCCGAGCGCCCGCTGGCGGGCCTGCGCATCGGCCTGCCGAAGGAATACTTCGGCAAGGGCCTGTCGGCCGACGTCGAACAGGCCGTGCGCGCCGCGCTGGCCGAGTATGAAAAGCTGGGCGCCACGCTGGTGGAGGTGTCGCTGCCCAAGACCGAGCTGTCGATCCCGGTGTACTACGTGATCGCGCCGGCGGAGGCTTCGTCGAACCTGTCGCGCTTCGACGGCGTGCGCTATGGCCACCGCGCCGCCGAGTACCGCGACTTGCTCGACATGTACAAGAAGAGCCGCGCCGAAGGCTTCGGCCCGGAGGTCAAGCGCCGCATCCTGGTGGGCACCTATGTGCTCTCGCACGGCTACTACGACGCCTACTACCTGCAGGCGCAGAAGATCCGCCGCATCATCGCCGACGACTTCCAGCGCGCCTTCGCCCAGTGCGACGTGATCATGGGCCCGGTGGCGCCGACGGTGGCGTGGAAGCTGGGCGAGAAGACCTCGGACCCGGTGCAGATGTACCTGGCCGATATCTTCACGCTCTCGACCAGCCTGGCCGGCCTGCCCGGCATGAGCGTGCCGTGCGGCTTCGGCGATGGCAACATGCCCGTGGGCTTGCAGCTGATCGGCAACTACTTCGACGAGGCGCGCCTGCTGCAGGCCGCGCACGCGTTCCAGCAGGCGACCGACTGGCACCTGCGCCGCCCCGCCAAGGCCTGACCATGAACCCGACCTTCCTCCGGCTGCTCGCCGCCCTGGTATTCGCCACGCTGGTGGCGGGCTGTATCCAGCTGCCGATCATCGGCAAGCCCACGCCCATCGCCAGCCGCGACATCGACCTGGCCGGCGACTGCCGCCGCACCGAGGAAGACGGCTTCCGCGAGGACGCCCAGCTGCGCGTTTCCGACAACACCGTGCAGCAGCTATCGTGGAAGCTGTGGGTGGGCCGGCGCGGCTCGTGCACCTTCAACCTGGCCGACTTCCGCCAGGTCCAGAGAAAGCCGCATATCGAGCTGCGCGCCAACGACGGCAGCGGCTGCAAGCTGATGGTCTGGCAGGACCCGCGCCGCGTCACGCTGGCGCATGCCAACTGCCAGCAGCGCTGCACGCCCGGCATCTATGAACAGGCCTGGCCCGTGATGTTCGAGCCCGGCAGCGGCGGCTGCGCCGCCACGCGCTGATAACCGCAGATACCGCAACCGACATGCCGCGCATGCCCGCCTTCCGGCCCCACCCTGCCAGCGCCAGCCGCGCCGCGCGCCGCGCTGCGGCGGTGATGGCGCTCGGCCTGGTTGCGTGGTCGGGCGGCGCCGCGGCGCATGCACCCGACCTGCCGCCGCCGGCGCTGGTACAGCCGCCGCTGCTGTCGCCGGCCGGCGCGCTGGCGCCGGGCACGGTGACGCGCCAGGGAGCCGGGCCGGCGACGGCAGCCACCAGCGCGGCGCCGGTGCCCGCGCAGCGCGTGCTGCTGCGCGGCGATGCCGCCACGCCGGCGCTGACCGCCTACTGGTTCGTGCCGCGCGAAGGCGCCACGCCGCGCGCATTGCCGGTAGTGGTGGCGCTGCATGGCTGCGGCGGCCTGCTGTCCCCGCGTGACCCCATGGCCACCAGCGACGGCGCCGACGCCTCGGCGCTGCTGCAGCAACGCTACCGCGAATACGCCCAGTGGCTGACCGCGCGCGGCTACGCCGTGCTGATGCCCGACAGCTTCAGCGCCCGCGGCAAACCGCACGGCATCTGCACCGAGCCGATCGACAACCGCGGCATCGACGACCGCACGCGCCGCGCCGATGCGCTGGCCGCATTGCGCTGGCTGGGCAGCCAGCCGGGCGTCGACCCCGCGCGCATCGTGCTGCTGGGCTGGTCCAACGGCGCGCAGGCGGTGCTGGCCACCGTCGACGCCAGCCGCCCGTGGCCGGCCGGCACGCCGCAGGTGGAACGCGCCGTCGCGTTCTATCCCGGCTGCAAGCGCGCGGTGCGCCAGCACGATTACCGGCTGCGCACCCCCATGCTGCTGATGATCGGCGGCGCCGACGACTGGACGCCCGCGACGCGCTGCGCCATGCTGCAGTCCGCCGTGCTGGCGCGCCAGCCCAACGCGCGCTTCCGGCTCGAGATCTACCCCGGCGCCCATCACGGCTTTGACGGCACCAGCGAGCTGCACGTCCGCCACGACGTGCCCGCTGCCGGCAACGGCGGCGGCGTGCGCAAGGCGCGCGCGGTGACCGTCGGCGGCGACGCGGTGGCGCGCGCCGCGGCGCTCGCGCAACTCGATTCCTGGCTCGCCAGCCCCGACCCCTGAGGCGCACCGAGGGCCCGCAGCCAGACAGACCCAACCCGGGGCGGCCCGCCGCCCCGCCGCAACAGACAGAACGAAAGAACCGAACAGGAATACCGCCATGCAATGGGAAGTGGTGATCGGCCTCGAAACGCACGCGCAGCTTTCGACGGCCTCCAAGATTTTTTCTGGCACGTCCACCGCCTTCGGGGCCGAGGCCAACACGCAGGCCTCGCCGGTGGACCTGGCGCTGCCCGGCGTGCTGCCGGTGCTCAACAAGGGCGCGGTCGAGCGCGCGATCCAGTTCGGCCTGGCGATCGGCGCTACCATCGCGCCGCGCAGCATCTTCGCGCGCAAGAATTACTTCTACCCCGACCTGCCCAAGGGCTACCAGATCAGCCAGTATGAGATCCCGGTGGTCCAGGGCGGCACCATCACCATCCAGGTCGAAGGCAAGAAGGGCGAGTTCTACGAGAAAACCGTCAACCTGACGCGCGCGCACCTGGAAGAAGACGCGGGCAAGTCGCTGCACGAGGACTTCGCCGGCATGACCGGCATCGACCTGAACCGCGCAGGCACGCCGCTGCTCGAGATCGTCACCGAGCCCGACATGCGCAGCGCCGCCGAAGCGGTGGCCTACGCCAAGGCACTGCACTCGCTGGTGGTGTGGCTGGGCATCTGCGACGGCAATATGCAGGAGGGCAGCTTCCGTTGCGACGCCAACGTGTCGGTGCGCCCGGTCGGCCAGAAGGAATTCGGCACGCGCCGCGAGATCAAGAACCTGAACTCGTTCCGCTTCCTGCAGCAGGCCATCGAATACGAAGTGCAGTGGCAGATCGCAGAAATCGAGGACGGCCGCAAGATCCAGCAGGCCACCGTGCTGTTCGATCCGGACACCGGCGAGACCCGCGCGATGCGCACCAAGGAAGACGCGCACGACTACCGCTACTTCCCTGACCCGGACCTGATGCCGCTGGAGATCGAACCGGCCTGGATCGAGCGCGTGCGCAATGCGCTGCCGGAGCTGCCGGCCGCGATGCAGGCGCGCTTTGTGTCGCAATACGGCTTGTCGGCGTATGACGCGACCACGCTGACCGCGACCAAGGCATTTGCCGCCTACTACGAGGCCGTGGTCGCCGATGCCGGCGCCGCCAACGCCAAGCCCGCCGCCAACTGGCTGATGGGCGACGTGGCCTCGCAACTGAACCGCGAAGGCATCGCCATCGACGACGCACCGGTCAAGCCGGCGCAGCTGGCCAGGCTGCTGGCGCGCATCGCCGACGGCACGGTCTCGAACAACACCGCCAAGAAGGACGTGTTCCCGGCCATGTGGGCTGGCGAGCACGACGGCGATGCCGACGCCATCATCGCCGCCAAGGGCCTGAAGCAGATGTCGGACAGCGGCGAGCTGGAGAAGATCATCGACGACGTGCTGGCGGCCAACGCCAAGTCGGTCGAGGAATTCCGCTCGGGCAAGGAAAAGGCGTTCAATGCGCTGGTCGGCCAGGCGATGAAGGCGACCAGGGGCAAGGCCAATCCGGCGCAGGTGAACGAGCTGCTGAGGAAGAAGCTGGGCTGATCCAGGCCTGCCAGCTGTTTGCTACCTCTCCCGCGATGCGGGAGAGGACTACATCCCCGCCCTTCCCTTCACCGTCTCCTCCAGCAGCGACCTCAACTTCGCCAGCGCCCCCGGATCGCCGCGCGCCGCTGAGCGCGCATACCAGATCTTCGCCTGCTCGATATCGCGATCGACCACGCCCGGCTCGCCGTGCTCATAGAAGCTGCCGACGATGTACTGCGCCCCGCCATCTCCCGCACTCGCCGCGCGCCGGTACCACGCAAACGCCTGCGCATAGTCGCGCGGCACGCCGCGACCGGTGAAGTAGTTCGTTGCCAGCTCCATCTGCGCCTGCACGTGCCCGCCTTGCGCCGCGCGCTCATACCAGCGGTTCGCCTCTTCGAGCGATTTCGGCACCAGCTGGCCGCGCTCGTACAGATCGCCCCAGGTGTATTGCGCATGCGTCATGCCGTTGTCGGCCGCCCTGCGCAGCCACACCAGGGCCTCTTGCGGCCGCGCAGCGGTGCCCTCGCCACGCAGCAGCATCATCGCGTAGTTGAATTGCGCCAGGCGGTTGCCCTGGCGCGCGGCGCTGGAGAAGCCCTGCAAGGCCTCGTCGAAGCGGCCCGACTCATAGGCAGCAACGGCGTCGCGGGTCTGCGTCTGTGCGGGGGCGGGCGGCTGGGGTGCGGCGGCGGCGGGCGGCAGGCACAGCCATGCACAGCAGAGGATGCCGGCCAGCACGGCGGCATGCGGGGAACGGGCTTTCGACATGGCGGACTCCGGGCGCGGCGCCTTCTTTGCTCCAGTGTAGGAGTCAGCGGGGGCACCCGGTAGGCGGGCCAGTTTATCGATGCGAATAATCAATCATATGAAAAATAATGATCCGTCATTCTTAGCATCAATAAATTAGCGCGATCGGATCATATCCATCCCGCGCGGTGGAGCCGCCGCCATAGCAGTCCGCACGCCACCGCCGTCACGCCGATCACTGCCGGGTAGGCGTAGTGGAGAGTCAGCTCCGGCATGAAATCGAAGTTCATCCCGTACAGGCTGAACACCACCGTCGGGAGCGCCAGGATCGCGCCCCAGCCGGCAAGCCGCTTGACCACCTCGTTCTGGCCCACCGTCACCAGTGCCAGGTTGACCTGCACCGCGGTGGTCAGCATTTCGCGGATCACGTCCAGCGTGCGCACCAGCCGGCTGGCGTGGTCCTCGATGTCCCGGAAGTAGGCGCGCAGTTCCTTCGGCACCAGCTCCTCGTGCAGGCGGATCAGCTGGCTGCACATGTCTTCCACCGGGCTGACCGCATTGCGCAGGCGCAGCACCTGGCGCTTGACCCGGTACAGATTCTCGATCGCCCCGCGGTCGAACTCGTCGCGGAAGATGCCCTGCTCCAGGTCCTCCAGCGTGTCTTCCAGCCGCGTGACGATCGGCAGGTAGTGATCGACCACGAAGTCCATCAGCGCGTACAGCACGTAGCCGGGTCCGTTCGCCAGGCCTTGCGGGTCGCTTTCGCAGCGCTCGCGCACCGGAGTGTAGGCGCTGCTCGCACCATGGCGCACCGAGACCACGTAGTTGGGACCGACGAACAAATGCGTCTCGCCGACCACCACTTCGTCCTCGGCCAGCTGCGCCGTATTGAGCACGACGAACACCGAATCGCCATAGGCCTCCAGCTTGGGCCGCTGGTGCGCATCGAGCGCATCTTCCACCGCCAGGTCGTGCAGGCCGAAGGCGAGCTGCACCTTGCGCAGCAGCGTCAGGTCTGGCTCATGCAGCCCGAGCCAGACAAAAGTGCCGGGCACGCCCAGCACCGTGGGGATCTCTTCCATGCCGACCGTGCCGAGCCGCTGGCCCTGCCGGTAGGCCACGCAATTGACGATGGCGCCCATGGGAACTCCGCTGTCCAATGGCGCAATCGTAACAAGGCTTTGCAAATTGCTACGGCGGCGAGAGCCGGCCCTGCGTGTCGCCGGTCACTCGGCGCCGGCGGTGCGAGCCGCGTGCTGCACAACGCGCGGGCAGATGGAACGCACAGGGCACCTATTGCGGCTCGATCTCACGGATCGCGCCAATTGTTACAGTTCGCGTGTAAGACAACGTTAGAATGTGGCATTTCCACGGTCACCCGGCTATGTCCCAGAAGAAATCGCCACGCTTCGAGCTGCGCAGTGGCAACGTCGATGCCCTCCTTCTCGCCCTCCAGACCGCCGACATGGCTGCGCTGCGGGATGACCTCCTCTCCCGGTTCGAAGCCACTCCCGATTTCTTCTCCAATGACGTGATCGCGCTGGACCTGCGCGCGCTCGAGGACGATAGCGAAGTCGCGCTCGGCACGGTGATCGAGACCCTGGCCACGCTCAAGGCACGCGCCATCGGCGTGGTGGCCCGCGCCGGCCAGCGCGAATGGGCCGAGCGCTTCGGTCTGCCGCTGCTCGACAGCCAGAGCCGCCGCGGCAGCGGTGCCGGCGCCGATCGTGCCGCCGAGGCCAAGGCCGCCGCCGAGGCGGAACAGGCCGCTGCTCAGGCCGCTGCTCAGGCCGCCGCGCAAGCCGCGGCCGAGCAGGCCGCGCGCGAAGACGCCGTCCGCGCCGCCGCGCAGGCCACCACCGACGCCGCGGTCGCCGCCGCGGTGCGCCAGCACCAGACCCTGCTGATCGACAAGCCGCTGCGCTCGGGCCAGCAGGTCTACGCGCACGGCGACGTGGTGATCCTCGACGTGGTCAGCTATGGGGCCGAGGTCATTGCCGAAGGCAACATCCATATCTATGCCCCGCTGCGCGGCCGCGCGCTGGCGGGCGTCAAGGGCAACACCGGTGCGCGCATCTTCAGCACGTGCATGGAGCCCGAACTCATTTCCATTGCCGGCATCTACCGTACCGCGGAGCAGACGCTCCCGGCCGACGTGCTCGGCAAGACGGCCCAGGTACGCCTGGCCGAAGAAAAACTGATCCTCGAGGCGCTGCGGCTCAAGTAACCGCACCGGCATCGGGGACCCCAATCAAGCAGCGCAAGCTTCAACCTAATTACTGGACCAAAGAGCCATGGCAAAAATCATCGTTGTGACCTCCGGCAAGGGAGGCGTCGGCAAGACCACCACCAGCGCCAGCTTTGCCGCCGGCCTGGCCCTGCGTGGCCACAAGACTGCCGTGATCGACTTCGACGTCGGCCTGCGCAACCTCGACCTGATCATGGGTTGCGAGCGCCGCGTGGTGTACGACCTGATCAACGTGGTGCAGGGCGAAGCCAACCTGCGCCAGGCGCTGATCAAGGACAAGAAGTGCGAAAACCTGTTCATCCTGCCGGCCTCGCAGACGCGCGACAAGGACGCGCTGACCAAGGAAGGCGTGGAGAAGGTCATCAACGGCCTGATCGAGATGGACTTCGAGTACATCGTGTGCGATTCGCCCGCGGGCATCGAGTCGGGCGCGCTGATGGCGATGTACTTTGCCGATGAGGCACTGATCGTCACCAACCCCGAAGTGTCCTCGGTGCGCGATTCGGACCGCATCCTCGGCATCCTGTCGTCCAAGACCAAGCGCGCCAGCGAAGGCGGCGATCCGATCAAGGAACACCTGCTGATCACCCGCTACAACCCCAAGCGCGTGCACGGCGGCGAGATGCTGTCGCTGACCGACATCCAGGAAATCCTGCGCATCAAGCTGATCGGCGTGGTGCCGGAATCGGAAGCCGTCCTGCACGCATCGAACCAGGGCACGCCCGCCATCCACCTGGAAGGCAGCGACGTAGCCGACGCCTATGGCGACGTGGTGGACCGCTTCCTCGGCAAGGACAAGCCGATGCGCTTCACCGACTACCAGAAGCCGGGGCTGTTCTCCCGCATCTTCGGCAACAAATAAACGGTCCGGAGGCTCATCCCAATGTCGATCCTTTCCTTCCTGCTGGGGGAGAAGAAAAAGTCCGCGTCGGTCGCCAAGGAGCGGCTGCAGATCATTCTCGCCCACGAGCGCACCGGCCATTCCGCCCCCGCCGACTACCTGCCCGCGTTGCAGCGCGAGCTGGTGGCGGTGATTTCCAAGTACGTCAAGATCAGCGACCAGGACCTGCGCGTCAGCCTCGAGCGCCAGGACAACCTCGAGGTGCTCGAAGTCAAGATCGAGATCCCGCAAGGCTGATCCCGGTCGCCATAGCCCGGTCCCCATCCGTCCCGCTACAGGCCAGGGCGCAGTGTCTGCGTCCTGGCCTGTAGTCTTTTGCGCTCCGCCATCAGTTCACAAGCCCAGTGCCCAAGCGGCCTGGGGCATTGCGCGTCGCACCAAAACTGGAATTTGTAGCGGCGAGACAACGAATTCGCACCAAAATCCTGCTTGAAAGCCGGGCTTGGCGGACATTTGTGTCCTTACTGCTTACGTTTTGTTAAATTTTCGCCGGCGTTTACACGAAACGTAGACCTTCTCCCTGCCGTGATCCGGCAGAGAACAGTACAAGACAGAAAAGGAGCACCATGAAGAAATCGGCCATCGTCCTCGCAGCCGGCAGCCTGTTGGCAGGTTCGGCATTCGCCCAGTCGTCCGTCACCCTGTACGGTATCGTTGACCAGAGCATCCGCTTCCAGACGAACTCGAGCGCCAACAACGACAACTCGTGGGAACTGACCAACGGCGCAGTGACCAACAGCCGCTGGGGTATCAAGGGCAGCGAAGCGCTGGGCAACAACCTGAAGGCGATCTTCCAGCTGGAAAACGGCTTCGATCCGGACACCGGCCGTGCCAACCAGGGTGGCCGCCTGTTCGGCCGTCAAGCCTATGTGGGCCTGTCGGGCGACTTCGGCACGATCAAGCTGGGCCGCCAGTACACCGAAGGCTTTAATTTCTTCGGCGACTTCGATCCGCTGACCATCGGCAACTACACCAACAACGCCTGGCCGTTCTTCCTGACCAACTTCCGTAACGACAACGTCGTCAGCTACGGCGGCAAGTTCGGCGGCCTGGACGTTGGCGCCAGCTACGGCTTCGGCGAGCAGCCGGGCAGCATGAGCCAGAACCAGTACTGGGGCACGCGTGCCGCTTACACCTACGGTCCGTTCGCCGTCGGCGGCGTGTACCAGGAAGTGCGCAACACCACCGGCCAGAAGCAGCAAATGTGGGGCGCTGCCGGTAAGTACTCGATCGGCCCGGCAAAGATCTTCCTGGGCTACATCGGCGGCCAGGACCGCACCGGTTCGGTCGACGCTTCGCTGAACTTCACCGGCGGCGCGACGAACAACCCGGTCCCGGCTGGCGGCAACTTCGCGGCTAACCCGCGCAAGGACACCATCGGCTACATCGGCATGACCTACCAGGCCACCCCGGCCCTGGCCCTGACCGGCGTGTTCTACGGCGACTACGTCGAGAACGTCAACGGCGTGAGCGACAACAACGGCCGCCGCTACACCGGCGTGCTGCTGGCCGAGTACTCGCTGTCGAAGCGCACCCAGGTCTATGGCACCGTGGACTTCAACAAGGTCTCGGGCGGCACCATCACCGAAATGCCGGGCCGCAACAACCAGACCGGCGCTGCCGTCGGTATCCGCCACATCTTCTGATCGTTACCCCATCAGCAGTCCCTGGCGAAAGGCACCTTCGGGTGCCTTTTTTTCATTGGCGTGCGCTGCCCTCGTGCCTGCCCTCATGCTTCCCTCACGCGGCGGCGCGCTCGATCCGTTCCAGCCGGTAGCCATGCGTGTAGACGGGCGTCAGCCGCAGCGCCTGCGACGCCTGCAGGCCGAGCTTGCTGCGCACGCGCGACACATGGGTATCGATGGTGCGCGACAGCGAAGAGATCTCGCGCCCCCAGACCGCGGCGGTGATGTGGTCGCGCGTGACGATGCGGCCCTCGTTGCGGAACAGCAGCACGGCGAGGTCGAACTCCTTGGGCGTCAGGCAGATGGGATGCCCGTTGCAGGTGGCCGTGCGCATGGCGCAGTCGAAGGCGTATTCGCCCAGCCGCAGCGGGGCGTGCGGCGACTGCACCGGGGGATAGGCGCGCCGCAGCAGGCATTCCACACGGGCCGACAGTTCGGCGGGACGCACCGGCTTGACCATGTAGTCGTCGGCGCCCGCGGCGAGCGCGCTGATGATGTCCTGCTCGGCATCGCGCCCGCTGAGGAACATCACCGGCACGCGCCGGTCGAGATGCGTGCGCACCCACGCCAGCACCTCGCGCCCGGACAGGTCCGGCATCGACCAGTCGAGCAGCAGCAGGTCGAAGCACGCATTACGCAGCGCCAGCAGCAGCTTGCGACTTTCGGTGAAGGTCACGCACTCATGCCCGCCGCCGGCGATGATCCGGCGGATCAGCGCCGCATCGGCGGGCGCGTCCTCTAGCGATGCAATCTTCTTTCCCATGTGTGGTCTCCGGCGACGTTCGCCCGCAGCGCACAGTCGCTGCAGTCGTAGCGCGTCATTTAAGACCGCGTGCCCCGCCGGACGAATAGGAAAGACCTCAATTCGGGCTTTCAACAATCTTTTACTTCTTGCCTCAGCCAGGCGCCCATAACATGGCTTCGCCATTGCCGGCGGCATTGCGCCGGCAGGAGGAGCCACGACCGTGAAGATTGCCTCGCTGCAGGCCGATCCGACCCTCGCCATCCGCATCGAACAGGCCCTGCGCCTTGACGGCCACCAGTGCCGGCGCTACCTCAGCGGCCGCACGCTGCTGGGCGCGCTGCACGCCGAGCCGTTCGACCTGCTGATCCTCGATTGCGAAACGCCGGGAATCCCGGCGCTGGATGTGCTGGCGTGGGTGCGGCGCTCGCTGGGCCATGAGCTGCCGGTGATGCTGACCGGCGGCTCGAATGAAGAGGACTTTGTCGCGGCCTGCTTTGCGCAGGGCGCCGACAGCTACCTGCCGGGGCCGCCGCGGCTGGGCGAGCTGGCCGCGCGCGTGCAGGCGCTGCTGCGGCGCGCGCGGCCGTCCACGCAAGCCTGCGAGGTGGCGCATGGCGCGTTCCGCTTTGCCCCTTCCGAGCGGCGTGCCTGGGTGCATGGCAGGCCGGTGCCGCTGGCGCCGAAGGAATTCGACCTGGCCGTGCTGCTGTTCCGCAATCTCGGCTGCGTGGTGCCGCGCCAGACCATGGTCGACCAGGTCTGGCGGTATCACATCGAGCCGACCTCGCGCACGGTGGACAGCCACCTGTCGCGCGTGCGCACCAAGCTGTCGCTGTGGCCGCACAACGGTGTGCGGCTGTCTGCGGTCTATGGGCTGGGGTGCCGGCTCGATACCGCCTGAGCCGGCATTCGCCAGGTCAGTCCGCCTTGATGCCGGCTTCCCTGACGATGCGTGCGTTCTCCGCGTACTCCTCGCGGATCGACCTGGCGAACTGCGCCGGGGTGCCGCCGGTGGGCACTTCGCCGCCCTTGAGCAGGCGCTCGTGGACGTCCGGTTCGGCCAGTGCCTTGTTCAGCTCGGCATTCAGGCGCTCGATGATCGCCGCGGGGGTCTTGCCCGGCGCGAACACGCCGAAGGTCGAAGTCAGGTTGGCCTTGGGATAGCCAAGCTCGGCCAGCGTGGGCACCTGCGGCAGGCTCTCCAGCCGCTTTGGCGCGCCGACCGCCAGTGCGCGCAGGCGGCCGGCCTGCATATGCTGGGTCAGTGCCGGGCTGGCGTTGGTGCTCATCACCTCGAACTGGCCGCCAAGCGCATCGTTCATCTGCTGGCCGGCGCCCTTGTAAGGGATCAGCGTGATGTCGGCCTTCGACTTCTGCCTGATCTGCTCCAGCACCACATGGCCGACCGTGCCCAGCCCCGAGGTCGCCCAGCGCACCGAACCCGGCTTGGCGCGGGCCTGGCCGACCACGTCGGCGAAGCCCTTGCCGCTGAAGCCGTTGGTGGCGATCACCAGCACCGGCGAGTACATCACGCTCATCACCGGCGCCACGTCCTTCTGCGGGTCGTAGTTGACGTGGCCGACATGCGAGTTCAGCGTCAGCGGGCTGGTCGAGGCGAAGCCGAGCGTGTAGCCGTCCGGCGCGGCCTTGGCGACGGCGTCGATGCCGATGCTGCCGCCGGCGCCGGCCTTGTTCTCGACCACCACCGAGGTGCCCATCTGCGCCGACAGGCGCTCGCCGAGCGCGCGCGCCACGGTGTCGCTGATGCCGCCGGTGGGATAGGCGACGATCAGGCGGATCGGGCGGCTGGGGTAATTGTCTGCGGCAGCGGAGGCGGCGACGGGGAGTGCGGCGGCCAGCAGGCCGGCGGCAACGGTGGCTGCCAGCAGGGTCGGGCGGAACGGGAAGGCCATGGTGTCGGGAATACGGGGAGAGGATCCGGAGCGCGCCTTCGCCGGGCAGGGCGCCGGCCGGCGCGCGACAGCCGCTATCTTAGCCGATCGGTTGCGCGCTCAACGGTGCCTAGCGCACCAGCGGGCGTTCCGGCACCCAGGAGACAAAGAGCTCGTTGGCGCGGTCATAGAGGCGCCAGACCGTGCCGCAGTCGCGGCAGGCAAAGGTCAGCATGCTGAACGGCACGCCCGCGGCACTCTGGCTCACCAGCGGCGCGGTATTGCGCAGCGCCAGGCAGGCAGGCGGCTCGCGCCGGCGTGGGTCGGCGGCCAGTTCCAGGCAGCGCTCGCAGGCCGGCGTGACAGGCGCGGAGGTGACCGGAGAAGGCGGGGCGAGCGGGGGCATGGTGGGCACGGCGGACTTCATGCCCGCCATGATGCCGCAAAACGCAGGCCGGCAGCAGTCCGCGGCGGCTGCGGCGATGCCCATGCACTCAGTTTGCCGCGCGCTGCCCCAGCCAGACACTCGCCAGCACCAGCAACGCCCCCACCGCCTGCACCGCGGTCAGCGCCTGCCCCAGCACCACGAAGCCAAGCACGGTGGCGCTGACCGGGCTCAGCAGGCCCAGCGCCGAAACCGCCGACGACGGCATGCGTCCCACCCCGCGGAACCACAGCGCATAGGTCACGCCCGCGCCGATGATGCTCAGCCAGGCGTAGCCCAGCCAGTTGGCCAGCGTGAAATGCCCGGGCAGCGGCTCCAGCGCCAGCGCGAACGGCAGCAGGAACAGGCCGCCCGCGCACAGCTGCCATGCGGTCAGCACCAGCGGCGACAGCGGCGGCTGCCAGCGCCGCGTCAGCACGGTGCCCACCGCCATCGATGCCGCACCCGCGGCCGCCGCGGCCACGCCAATGGCATCGAGCCGTGCCGCCGGCCCCAGCACGCTGGATCGCCCCGACCGTGGCGGCCACGCCGCCGGGCAACCGGTACGCCGCGATAAACAGCATCGCCTGGAAGAAGCCGATATTGAGCACGCCCAGCACCGCCGCCCGCCACCACCAGCTGCCCTTGGGCAGGGTGCGGCCCCAGGCCAGCATCAGCAGCCCGGCCGGCAGCGCGCGGATCACGCCGGACAGCAGCGGCTGGCCCGGCGGCAGCCACTGGCTGGTGACGAGGTAGGTGCTGCCCCAGATCGCCGGGGCCAGGCCGGTGAGGAGGATGTCCCGCAGCGGCAGCCGACCGGTTGCGGGGGACGCTGAAGCCGCGGAAATTGCCCCGGCAGAAGCGGATACAGCAGCGGACGCAGCAGAGTTGGCCGGACCATTCGCCTTCATGTCAAGTTTCTTGATATCAAGATAAACCCACTTTACGAAGCAGATCGTTTGATGTCAAGATACTTACGTTCCTGCCTGAATGTACCAATGCCAGCCCGCCGCAAACCCCAGCCCGCAATCCCGGACGACACGCCAGACTACGTCGACACCATCCTCGCGCAGTGGGCGCGCGAACGCCCTGACCTGGATGCTTCGCCGATGGGCCTGATCGGCCGCGTGGCCCGGCTCAACCGTCATACCGGCAAGTCGATCGAGTCCGCGCTGGCGGAAACGGCGCTGCAGCCGTGGGAATTCGATGTGCTGGCGACCCTGCGGCGCTCCGGCCCGCCGTTTGCGCTGTCGCCGGGCGCGCTGATCGGCTCGCTGATGATCACGTCCGGCACCATGACCAACCGGCTCGACCACCTGGAGCGCGCGGGCCTGGTGCAACGCCGCCCCAACCCGGACGACCGGCGCGGCCTGCTGGTGGAACTGACCGACGCCGGGCGCGAGCGCATCGATCATGCTGTGGCAGTGCACGTCGAGAACGAGCACCGCCTGGTGGCGGCGCTCAGCGCCACGGAACGGGCCCAGCTGGCCACGCTGCTGCGGCGCTGGCTGCGCCAGTTCGAACCGCCTCCTGGCGGCGACGAGACCAGCGACGCCTGAGCCCTGACTGACCCGGCGCCCCGGAAAGCCGGCCGAGTGTCAGCCGTGCGCGCGCTCGCGCAGGTCCGGCAGGAACACCGTCAGCAGCCCCAGCAGCGGCAGGTAGGCACAGTACTCATAGACCGCGCCGATGCCGTGCGTATCCGCCATCCCGCCCAGCACCGCAGCGCCGATGCCGCCCATGCCGAAGGCAAAGCCGAAGAACAGCCCCGACACCATGCCGACCTTGCCGGGGATCAGCTCCTGCGCGAACACCAGGATCGCCGAGAACGCCGACGCCAGGATAAAGCCGATGATGAAGGTCAGCACCGTGGTCCAGAACAGGCCCGCGTGCGGCAGCAGCAGCGTGAACGGCGCCACGCCCAGGATCGACGCCCAGATCACGCGCTTGCGCCCGATGCGGTCGCCGATCGGCCCGCCCAGGATGGTGCCCGCCGCCACCGCGAACAGGAACAGGAACAGGTGCAACTGGGCGTTCTGCTGCGCCAGCCCGAAGCGCTCCATCAGGTAGAAGGTGTAGTACGAGGTCAGGCTGGCCATGTAGAAATACTTGGAGAACACCAGCACCATCAGCACCAGCATCGCCCGCATCACCACGCGCGTCGGCACCGGGCTGGCCGCGGCGCCCGCGGCCTTGCGCTTGCGCGCGCCCTGCGCCAGCTGGCGCGCGTACCAGCCGCCGATGCGCCACAGCACCACGATGCCCACCAGCGCCGCCAGCGAGAACCACGCCAGGCTCGCCTGCTGGTGCACGATCAGCGCCGCCAGCAGCGGCCCCATGGCGCTGCCGCCGTTGCCGCCGACCTGGAAGATCGATTGCGCCAGCCCGTGCTGGCCACCCGACGCCATGCGCGCCACGCGCGACGACTCGGGATGGAAGATCGACGAGCCGGTGCCGACCAGCGCCGCCGCCACCAGCAGCACGCCGTAGGTCGGCGCCACCGACAGCAGCAGCAGGCCGCCCAGCGTAAAGGCCATCGCGATCGCCAGCGAATGCGGCTTGGGATGCTTGTCGGTGTACAGGCCCACCACCGGCTGCAGCAGCGACGCGGTGACCTGGTACGTCATGGTCAGCAATCCGATCTGCGTGAAGCTCAGGTTGAAGCCGCCCTTGAGCATCGGATAGATCGCCAGGATCAACGACTGGATCATGTCGTTGAGGAAGTGGGCGAAGCTGATCGCCGACAGCACGCGGAAGCCGGTGCGTTCGGCCTGCGCCGGCGTGGTGGAGATGCTGGAAGCTGAGGCGCCGGACGGCGCGGAGTCGATGGTTGTGCTCATTGGCGGCTCTCGACAAACGGAAAGCGGTCAGCGGGGGCGCTGGCCAGGACTGTGAGTCGGGATGCTAGCTGGCACGCACGCGCCTGTCCTGCGAGAATGGGGCCGCAACCTTGGAGAAAAGGACATGCCGCGCGCGCCCCGTGCCTCCGACGACACCGCCCCGCCGGGTTCCGCAACCGGGCGGGCCCGCGATCTGCGCGGCTTGCCGGTGCCGCCAGCCGCCACGCCGGACGACACCTACAGCAGTCCCCCGCGCTACGTCCGCTACGACCGCAGCCCGATGCCGGTTGCCGCGATGGCCGCCGACTACCTGCCCGGTGAAATGACCAAGCGGCACCAGCACCCGCACGCGCAGCTGATCCACGCGGTGCACGGTGTGATGGTGGTAGCCACCGAGGAAGGCCAGTGGATCGTGCCGCCCACGCGCGGCATGTGGATGCCGGGCGGCACCATGCACTGGATCCGCATGGTCGGCCACGTGCAGATGCGCACCGCTTATATCCGCCCGGATGCCGCGCCGGGCCTGCCGCAGCGCTGCACCGTGCTCGGCATCTCACCGCTGCTGCGCGAGCTGATCCTGGCCGCGATCGACATCCCCCTGCCCTATGAACCGGATACGCGCGATGCGCGCCTGATGCGGCTGCTGCTCGATGAAGTCCTGCTGGTGCCATCGCTGCCGCTGCACCTGCCGCGCCCGGCTGACGCAGGCCTGCGCCAGATCTGCGACGCGATCGTGCAAACGCCCGACATCGCGCTGACCCTGGCGGACTGGGGCGAAAAGCTGGGCGTGGATCCCAAGACCATCCAGCGCCGCTTTGCGCGCGAGACCGGCATGACCTTCGGGCAATGGCGCCAGCAGGCGCGGCTGCTGGCGGCGCTGGAAAAGCTGGCCGCGGGCAGCAAGGTGGTCGACGTGGCGCTGGACCTGGGCTACGACAGCCCCAGCGCCTTCGCGACGATGTTCAGGCGGCAGTTCGGCGTGCCGCCGAGCGCGTTCTTCCGCTGAAGCGCGGCGCCCCGTCGCGCCCCAGATACCGCTCCACCAGGCGCGTCCAGTACGCCGCGCCCACCGTCAGGTTCTCGTCGTTGAAGTCGTAGCCCGCGTTATGCAGCAGCGGCTGGCTGGCACCATTGCCCAGCCGCACGAAGCAGCCCGGACGCTGCTGCAGGTAATACGCAAAGTCCTCGCTGCCGGTGATGCGCGCGGCCTGCGACACCACCTTGTCGGCGCCGACCAGTTCCTCGGCCACCTGCCGCGCGAACTCGGTCTCGCGCTCGCTGTTCACCAGCACCGGATAGCCGCGCACGTAGTCGACTTCCGCCACGGCGCCATAGCCCTCGGCCTGCGAGAGCGCCAGCTGGCGGATGCGGTTTTCCAGCGACGCGCGCACATCGGGGCTGAAGGACCGAACGCTGATTTCCATGCGCGCGCTGTCCGGGATCACATTGGGTGCGTGGCCGGCGTGCAGCGTGCCGATGCTCACCACCGCGGCCTCGTTCGGATCCACGAAGCGCGACACCACCGACTGCAGCGCCATCACCAGGCTGCCGGCCACCAGGATCGGATCGACCGACTGGTGCGGGCGCGCCGCGTGGCCGCCCTTGCCGCGGATGGTGATGGTGACCGTGTCGCACGCCGCCATGAACGGGCCCGCGCGGAACAGGAAGTTGCCCTGCTCCACGCCCGGATGATTGTGCAGGCCGAAGATCGCGTCGCACGGGAAGCGCTCGAACAGGCCATCAGCCAGCATGCGCTCGGCGCCGCCGCCCGCGCCGATTTCCTCGGCCGGCTGGAAGATCAGGTGCACGGTGCCGTCGAAGTTGCGCGTACGCGCCAGCTGCCGTGCCGCACCGAGCAGGATCGCGGTGTGGCCGTCGTGGCCGCAGGCATGCATGCGGCCCTGATTGACGCTCGCGTAAGGCAGCCCCGTGCGCTCGTGGATCGGCAGCGCGTCCATGTCGGCGCGGATGCCGATGCTGCGCGTGCCCTCGCCGCTTTGCAGCGTCCCGACCACGCCGGTCCCGCCCACGCCACGCGTGACCGTGAAGCCCCACGCTTCCAGCAGGCTGGCGATCAGGCCGGACGTGCGGACCTCGTCAAAGGCAAGCTCGGGATTCTGGTGGATGTTGCGCCGGATCGCCTCGAGTTCGGCGCGGCTGTCCAGGGTGTCGGCCAGCCCGCAGTAGCGGCGCTTGAGTGTGGTACCGAGGTAGGACTCGATCTCGGGGGCGTGCTCTGACATGACGTTTGCTCTCTGGCGAAACCTGTATAACCAGTATTTCACGCAGAAAACGCAAGCGAAATGCCAAGTGTGCGATTTCGGGTAAATCGAGGCGATCCGGGCGTTTTCGCCACCGGAACCGTTGCGCGCACGGCACGCTTTGTATGGAAACCCAACGCTTTGTGTGAAAGCGTTTCGACGGGGAACCATTGAAGCTGGCGCTCTTTACCTGCGTTGCAGCATCGCGCAACGCGCGCGGCGGCGTCACCTTGCCAGGTAACGCCACGCCCTGCCCGGCTTGCGCCGGGAGGGTGATCAGCGCTCGCCGTAGGCGACCACGCGCTGGCTCTGCACGCCGAGCCCTTCCACGCCCAGGCGCATGGTGTCACCCGCCTTCAGGAAGCGCGGCGGCTTGAAGCCCATGCCCACGCCCGGCGGCGTGCCGGTCGCGATCAGGTCGCCTGGCAGCAGCGTCATGAAGCGGCTGACATAGCTGACCACCGTGGCCACGTCGAAGACCATGGTCGCGGTGCTGCCCCGCTGCACGCGCTCGCCGTTGACCTCCAGCCACAGGCCCAGCGCCTGCGGATCGGCCACTTCATCGCGCGTCACCAGCCACGGTCCGGCCGGGCAGAAGGTGTCGCAGCCCTTGCCCTTGTCCCAGGTGCCGCCACGCTCGATCTGGAACTCGCGCTCGGACACGTCGTTGACCACGCAGTAGCCGGCCACGTGGTTCAGCGCCTCTTCGCGCGAGACATTGCGCGCGACGGTGCCGATCACCACGCCGAGCTCGACCTCCCAGTCGGACTTCTCCGAGCCGAACGGCAGCATCACATCGTCGTCCGGGCCGTTGAGCGAGCTGTTGGCCTTCAGGAACACGATCGGCTCCGCCGGCAGCGGCATGCCAGCCTCGGCGGCGTGATCGGCATAGTTCAGGCCAATCGCCACGATCTTGCCGATACCCGTCCAGGGCACGCCAAAGCGCGCGCCCTCGAGCACGGGCAGCGCTGCCACGTCCACCTGCGCCAGCCGCGCCAGCGCCGCGGGCGCCAGCTCGCCCGGGCCGATCTCGCCCACCACGCCGCTCAGGTCGCGCACGCGGCCGTCTGCATCGATCACGCCAGGGCGCTCGGCGCCGGGATTGCCTACTCGAACCAGTTTCATCGTCGTTGCTTTCGTCAGGGATTGGATTAGGGATGATTCATGCGGACTGCTTCAGGCCGGGGGCGCGCGCACCGGCTTCGCCCAGCGAAGCCGCCACCACGGCGAGTACCTCGGTCGCGGTGTTCTCCGAATGCCGGCGCAGCACCTGCGCCAGGCGCGGCCTGCCGGGCTCGCGCAGCGCGGCCATGATTTCTTCATGTTCCTCATGCGACTCCTGCCAGCGCAGGATGTCGGCATTGGCGGCGCCGCGCGCGCGGTGGACCTTGCTCATCAGCGTGGCGTAGACGCCGGCCAGCACCGGGTTGGCGGCGCCGTCGATGATGAGCTGGTGGATTTCCTGGTTGATGCGGAAATAGTCGGTGCGCCGCCCCGCGGCATGCGCGTCGATCATGGCCTGGTGGCGCCGCTCCAGCTTCGCCATGGCGGCGTCGCCCAGCCGCCGCGCCGCCAGTTCGCCGGCCAGCGCCTCGAGCCCGTGCAGGGTCTCGAAGGTGGCGCGCAACTCCTCCAGGTCCAGCGGCGCCACGCGGTAGCCGATGTACTGCCGGTGCAGCACCAGTCCCTCGGAGACCAGCACCTTGAGCGCCTCGCGCAGCGGCGTCTTGGAGACGTCGAAGGTCTCGCAGAAGGCGCGCTCGTCGATGCGGGCGCCGGGCGGCAACTCGCCCTCTTCGATCATGGTGCGCAGCCGGGCAGCGATGCCGGCGGACATGCCGAGCGTGCGCAGGCGCGTGGTAGGGGAAAGCGTTTGTGTCACAGACGTCACCAGAATGGGGAAATGCACCACGAGAAGGCTATCACATACCAAAATTGTGCATTCGCAACATCGTAAAATCAATAACTTACAAGCGTTGTAATTACAGATTACGTATCCTATACTCCGGCCTGTTGCGCGACACCCATTAAAACTGCCCACCCAAAGGACCGAGACAAGGAGACGCCGCCATGCAAACGACAAGCCAGGCGACGGTGTTGACGGAGGCCAAGACCTCCGTGCGCTGGAAGATTTTTTTGATGATGCTGTTTCTCATCGCGATCAACTACATCGATCGCGCCTCGCTTTCGGTGGCCATGCCGCTGATCGCGAAGGAGTTCGACCTCAGTCCCACCATGCAGGGCCTGATCCTCAGTTCGTTCTTCTGGACCTACGCGCTGATGCAGGTGCCGGGCGGCATGCTGGCCGACAAGTACAAGCCGCGCATCGTGATCGCCTGCGCCACCGTGTTCTGGGGACTGGCCCAGACCATCGCGGCGTTCACCACCAATGCCATGTCGCTGATGCTGACGCGGCTCGGCCTTGGCGCCGCCGAAGCGCCGATCTACCCGGCCGGCGGCAAGCTCAACGCCATCTGGATGACGCAGAACGAACGCGGCCGCGGCGCCACGCTGCTTGACGGCGGCGCACCGCTGGGCGCGGCCCTGGGCGCGATCATCATCACGTGGCTGATCGCCTCGCTGGGCTCGTGGCGGCTGGCCTTTATCGTGGCCGGCGTGGGCACCGTGCTGGCCGGCTTCATGGCCTGGTATTACGTGCGCAATTCCCCGCGCGAGCACCGCGGCGTGAACGAGATGGAAGCGCGCTATATCGAAGAAGCGCAGGCCAGCGAGCACCGCGCCGAGCCGGCCAACCTGTCGGGCCGCTCCATGGATTTCTTCAAGTACCGCTCGGTGTGGTGCATGGCCGCTGGCTGGATGTGCTTCAACACCGTGTTCTACGGCCTGCTGACCTGGATGCCCAACTACCTGAACAAGGTGCACGGCTTCGACATCAAGCAGATGGGCGGCGCCAGCTTCATCATCTTCTTCAGCGGCTTTATCGGCGAACTGGTCGGCGGCTGGATCGCCGACAAGTGGAAAGAGGCGGGCGGCCGTCCCAACGTGGTGATGCGCACGCTGTTCGGCATCGCCGCGGTGGTGGCCACGGCCTCGATCTTCTCGGTGGCATATGTCAGCGACCCGATCATCGTGGTGGTGCTGCTGTCGTCCACGCTGTTCTTCCTGCGCTGGTGCGGCCTGTTCTGGTGCGTTCCGTCGATGCTCGGCACCCGCAACAAGGTCGGCTTCCTGGGCGGCGTGATGAACCTGGGCGGCAATATCGGCGGCATCACCGTGCCCATCATCGTCGGCATGATCGTGCAGTTCACCGGCTCGTACTTCCTGGCGCTGATGTTCTTCGCTGCTGCCGGCGTTGGCCTGCTGCTGGCCTCGACCGCCATCGACTACGAGACCAAGATTCCGGTCTGATCCGCGCGGATCGCTGCGATCACCAAATTCCAAGACAAGCAGGGGGCCGGCAACGTCCCAGCCCCCACGTTTACTCCTGAACACAACATGACCAAGCAAATCCGACTCGGCATGCTCACGCCGTCTTCCAACACGGCGCTCGAGCCCATCACCAGCGCGATGGTTGCCGGCCTGCCCAATGTCAGCGCGCATTTCTCGCGCTTCACCGTGACCGAGATCTCGCTGCGCGACCAGGCGCTGGGGCAGTTCAACCTCGACAAGATCCTGGCCGCCGCCAGCCTGCTGGCCGATGCGCGCGTCGACGTCATCGCCTGGAACGGCACCTCGTCCGGCTGGCTCGGCTTCGACAAGGATGAAGCGCTGTGCAGGCAGATCACCGAGGCGACCGGCATCCCGGCCACTACCTCGGTGCTGGCGCTCAACGAGATCCTGGAAAAGACCGGTGCGCGCAACTTCGGCCTGGCCACGCCGTACCTGGACGACGTGCAGCAGCGCATCATCGCCAACTACGAACGCAGCGGCTTTCACTGCGTGGCGGAAAGCCACCTCGACCTGCACGTGAACTACAGCTTTGCCGAAGTCGAAGCCGACACCATCCGCGAGATGGTGCGCGGCCTCGCGCAGCATGGGCCGCAGGCAATCACCACGTTCTGCACCAACCTGCGTGCGGCGCACCTGGCCGAGGAGCTTGAAGCCGAGACGGGGATCCCGCTGTACGACACCATTTCTACCGTGGTGTGGAAATCGCTGCGGCTGTGCGGCGTGGATACGCGCGAGCTGAAAGGGTGGGGCCGGCTGTTCCGCGAAGTGGAGTGATTGCCTGAGCCACGATGGCGCGATCCAGTCGCGCCATCGACGCACGCGGGCTGTGCAAATCTGCAATCCCCCTCCGCACGCCCGCGCATTGCCGCACCGAATCCGCGATCCTAGACTGCTCCCACGGCCCCACAATGGCGTGGCGGCCAGCCCACCCCAAACAGGATCGCGATGAAGCTCTACTACTCCCCCGGCGCATGCTCGATGTCCGTCCACATCGCGCTGCGCGAAGCCGGCCTGCCCGTTACGCTGGCCCAGGTCGACCTGCAACACCACAAGCTGGCACAGCCCGAGAACGGCAGCGACGACTACTACGCCATCAACCCGCGCGGCTATGTGCCGCTGCTGCAGCTGGTCGACGGCTCGCGCCATACCGAAGTGGCATCGCTGCTGCAGTACATCGCCGATCTGGTGCCCGAACGCGGCCTGCTGCCCGCCGCCGGCACGCGCGAGCGGCTGGAAGCCACCGGCTGGCTGACCCTGGTCTCCACCGAACTGCACAAGGTGTTCAGCCCGTGGCTGTGGCACAAGGAAACCGCGGCAAGCACGCAGCAGGCATGCAAGGCAAAGCTGCAGGCGCGGTTCGCCGAACTCGATCGCCACCTGCAAACCCGCCAATACCTGATGGGAGACCGCTACACCGTGGCCGATGCGTACTGCTTCACCATCCTTGGCTGGGCGCGCATGCTGATGATGCCGCTGACCGCCTACCCGTCGCTGCAGGAATACCTGTCACGTGTGGCCGCACGGCCCGCGGTACAGGAAGCAATGCGCGCGGAAGGGCTGGTGCGCGACTGAGCTGGCGCGGAGGTGGTGCGGGGAGGGCGCCGCTCAGCGCTGCGCGCCGAGCAGCGATTCGATCTTCGCCACCAGTTCCTTGTCGTCGGGCCTGGTGCGGCTGTCGTAGCTGGCCACCACCTTGCCGTCGCGGCCGATCAGGTACTTGTAGAAGTTCCACTTGGGCGCGGTGCCGGTCTGTCTGGCAAGCAGCGCGTACATCGGGTTGGCGTCGCTGCCGCGCACGTGCGACTTGCCCAGCATCGGGAACTTGACGCCGTAGGTGTTGTAGCAGAAGTCCGCGATCTGCTTCTCCGAGCCCGGCTCCTGCGAGAAATCGTTGGACGGGAATCCCAGCACCACCAGCCCGCGCGCATTGTATTTGGCGTGCAGCGCCTCAAGCCCTTCGTATTGCGGCGTGAAGCCGCAATAGCTTGCCGTGTTGACCACCAGCACCACCTTGCCGGCGTACTGGCACAGGTTCTGCGGCGCTTCGTCCTGCAGGCGCGGGAAGGTGAAGTTGAGCGATGCGGGGCAAGCGCCCGCCTGCGTCGCCACAACGGGCGCTGCGGGCTTGTCGGCGGCGCGGGCAGGCGAGGGCAGCAGTGCCGCCGCGGCGAACGCCACGGCGGCGAAGGCGACGGGATGGGTAATCACGGAACGGCGGAACATGGCGACGGGGCTCCAGGGGTCGGCTCGCTGTATCGGGTACGCGTAGTCTACGCCGATGGCGGGGCCGCTGCCGCCCGCCGCTTCAGTCCATGGCCAGCGTCGCCGCGTGTTCGGTGACGCTGCTGCGTAGCTCCAAGTCCGGCATGCTGCGCACGACCAGCAGCGCCAGCACCGACGCGGCCGCACCGGCGGCAAAGATCAGCTGGAAGCCCGACTCGACACCGCCCGCCAGCACGTGCCGCACCGCCGGCGACAGCTGCGCCAGCGCTTCGCTGCCATGGCGCAGCGCGCCCAGGTCGAGCGCCTGCTTCACGCCCGAGGCCGCCAGCGCATGGCGGAATTCCAGCGTCAGCAGCGTGCCCGCCAGCGCCCCGCCCAGCGCGCTGCCGAGCGAGCGCAGCACCAGCAGCGCGCCGGTGCCGGCGCCGGTATCGCGGCGCTCCAGCACGTTCTGCACGCTCATCAGCGTGGCCACCATGGTGATGCCCAGGCCCACGCCGGCCAGCGTCATCGCCATCAGCACGACAGCCAGCGGCACCGCCGGCGTCACCAGCGCCAGCACGATCAGGCCGAGCGCACCGGCGACATAGCCCGCCGTCAGGATGCCGCGCATGCGGCCTACGCGCGGCGCCACCCATGCCACGATAAAGTTGCCCGCCACCGTTGCCAGCAGGAACGGCATCACCAGCAGGCCGGAAGTCGAAGCATCGGCACCGCGCACCAGCTGGAAATGCAGCGGCAACGCAAAGATGCACAGGAAGATGTTGAGCGCCGACAGCGCCGACGCCGCCACGCCCATCACATAGGCGCGGTTGGCAAACAGCCGCGGCGGCAGCATCGGGTCGGCCGCGCGGCGCTCCTGCCACGCCAGCAGCGCCACCGCCACGGCCGCGGCGAGCAGCAGGGCGGCCAGCTCAGGCGAGAGCCAGTCGTAGACATCGCCACCCCAGCTCATCGCCAGCAGGAAGGCGACGATGGCCACCGCCAGCAGCAGCGCGCCCAGCCAGTCCACGCGCGCCGGACCGCCGCGCGGCGCCAGCATCGCCAGGCCGCGATGGCACATCGCCATCGCCAGCAGGCCCAGTGGCACGTTGACCCAGAACAGCCAGCGCCACGACATGTAGTCCGACACCCAGCCGCCGACCAGCGGCCCCGCGATCGACGCCACCGCCCACACCGTGGCCAGGTAACCCTGGTAGCGCCCGCGCTGGCGCGGCGCCACCACGTCGGCGATGGCCGCCTGCGCCAGCGACATCAGCCCGCCGCCGCCCACGCCCTGCAGCGCGCGGAACAGGATCAGCTGCCCGAGCGTCTGCGCCAGCGCGCACGCCACCGAGGCGCCGATGAACAGCGTGATCGCCACCATCAGCAGCCGGCGCCTGCCGAAGCTGTCGGAAAGCTTGCCGTACAGCGGCGTGGTCACCGTCGACACGATCAGGTACGCGGTCACGATCCACGACAGGTGGCCGAACCCGTTGAGGTCGTTGGCGATGGCCGGCACCGCCGGGATCACCACGGTCTGGTCCAGCGCCGCCAGCAGGATGCACAGCACGATGCCGCCGATGACGCGCATGATGGCGCGATGGTCGTGGACGGGCGTTGGAATGGCTTGGGCGGCGGGTGCGGACGACGACATTGCAGACACGGGTACGCGGCACAGTGCCGCGAGGGAAACACAGGGAAGGGGGAATTGCCGGCCGGAAGGTCCGCCAGGAACGGCCGGTAAGCCGCAGCGGAGTGACCGTAATTCAGTAACCGCATAATTATATGCGGTCGGCGCATATCGCGCTAAGGGAGGCCGCGGGGCATGTCGTCAAACCCCTACGGTTTTCTCCCCTCTCCCGCCCGCGGGAGAAGGGCCAGGGGGCAGGGCCGGCGCATCAATTCCCCACCAGCCCAACGCATTGCCTAATGCCCACCCCCATGGATGTAATGCTCCAGCTGCTCGATGATGAACTGCTGCTCGGAGATGATGTCCTTCACGAGGTCACCGATCGACAGCATACCGACCAGTTCATCGTTTTCCATCACCGGCAGGTGGCGCAGCCGGTGCTTGGTCATCAGCGCCATGCATTCGTCAGTGCTCTGGCCGGCACTGACGTAGATCACCGAGGTGGTCATGATGTCGCGTACCAGCGTCTCGCGCGAAGTACGCTGCATCAGGATCACCTTGCGCGCATAGTCGCGCTCGCTCAGGATGCCCTTGATGTCACCGTGCTCGATGACCAGCAGGGCGCCGATCCCTTTCTCGGCCATCAGCTGCAGCGCGGCATAGACCGTCGCCGTCGGCGGGATGCTGTAGATAGCCTGAGTCGGCTTGGATTCCAGAACCTGGCGTGCAGTTTTCATCACCAACTCCTCTTCCGTCGAGAAATCATGCGGCTGGCGCTACCTGCCTTGCGACCAATGGAACCAGAGTAGCAAAGGAATGCGCCGGCTTACAGGGTGACTTACGCGAATCTTTGTAAGCGATGTTGTGGCGCACCCACGACTGCGGGCTTCCACTTATTCCGTCATCAGTCGCACCTTCACCTTCTTGCCTTTGACCTTGCCGGCGTTGAGCCGCTTCACCGCCTCGCGGCCGATGCTGCGCTCCACGGCGATATAGGTCGACATATCGAGCACGTTGATCTTGCCGATCTGTTCCTTGGTGAAGCCGGCCTCGCCGGTCAGCGCGCCAAGGATATCGCCGGGGCGGATCTTCTCCTTGCGGCCGCCAAGCATCTGCAGCGTCACCATCGGCGGCAGCAGGCGCTCACTGCTCGCGGGCGTCAGTTCGGCCAGCGAATGCCATTCGAACTCGCCGCCGTGGTGCTGTTCGAGATTACCTACGCGTCCCATCTCGTCCATGCTGACCAGGCTGAACGCCCAGCCCTCCTGGTCGGCGCGGCCGGTGCGGCCGATGCGATGCACGTGCACCTCGGGATCGGGCGTGATCTCGACGTTGATCACCGCTTCCAGCTGCGCGATATCCAGCCCGCGCGCGGCCACGTCGGTGGCCACCAGCACCGAGCAGCTGCGGTTGGCAAACTGCACCAGCACCTGGTCGCGATCGCGCTGCTCCAGGTCGCCATGCAGGGCCAGCGCCTGGTAGCCCTGCGCGCGCAGCAGCTCCACCAGCTCGCGGCAGCGCGCCTTGGTATTGCAGAACGCCAGCGTGCTGGCCGGGCGGAAATGGTCGAGCAGCCGCCCGACCGCGCCCAGGCGCTCGCCTTCTTCCACTTCATAGAAGCGCTGGCGGATGGTGGCGTTGTCGTGCGTCGCTTCCAGCTTCAGCGACTGCGGCTTGCGCAGGAACTTGTGGGCAAGCTTGTCGATGCCTTCGGGATACGTCGCCGAGAACAGCAGCGTCTGGCGCTCCTTCGGGCAACGGCTGGCGACGTAAGCGATATCGTCGAAGAAGCCCATGTCGAGCATGCGGTCGGCTTCATCGAGCACCAGCGTGCTGATCGCCGCCAGGTCCAGGCTGCCGCGATCGATATGATCAAGAATCCGGCCCGGTGTACCCACCACGATATGCGCGCCGTGAATAAGGCTATCCACCTGCGGGCGCATCGGCGAGCCGCCGCACAGCGCCAGCACCTTGATGTTCTCTTCGGCGCGCGCGAGGCGGCGGATTTCCTGGGTGACCTGGTCGGCCAGCTCGCGCGTGGGGCACAGCACCATGGCCTGCACGTCGAAGCGGCGCGGATCGAGCCGGTTCAGCAGCGCCAGCGCGAACGCCGCGGTCTTGCCGCTGCCGGTCTTGGCCTGCGCGACCAGGTCCTGGCCCGCCAGCGTGATCGGCAGGCTGGCCGCCTGGATCGGCGTCATCTCGTCGTAGCCGAGCTGCGCCAGCGTGGCGAGCATGGCGGGCGACAGCGGGAGGGTGGAAAAAGCGGGGCCGGCTTGCGGCTGCGGGGGTGCGTGGACAGGGGTCGAGTTCATGCGGGATTATAGCGAGCCGGCGTCAGGCATCCGCGTCGGCGGGCGGCGTCCAGCCCAGCCGCTCCAGCAACGCCTGCGCGGCGGCCGGCGCGCGTTCCTTGGCGCCGTTGATGAAGAAGACAAAGACTTCGCGCTTGCCGCGCTTGGGTGCCGCGGGCTTGCGGTCTTCGAGCACCGGCAGGTCGTCCGGCTGCGCGCCCTGCGCCCATGACTGCGCGCGTCCGGCCCATTCGTCGAGCGCACTGGGGCCATAGCCGGTCTTCAGCTTCTCGCTGCTTTCCATCAGGCGCGCATAGACAAAATCCCCGGTCAAATCCGCCATCGAGGGGAATTTCGGCGAATCGGTGAACACCGTGGCGGCCTTGTACTTGCGCGCGAGCTTCAGGTAGTCCGGCGTCATGAAGCTGTCATGCCGCACTTCGAGCACGTGACGCAGCTTCACGCCTTCGACGGAAGCCGGCAGCAGTTGCAGGAAACCTTCGAAGTCCTCCCCGTCGAACTGCTTGGTCGGTGCGAACTGCCAGACCAGCGGACCCAGCTTGGGGCCCAGCTCGGCAATGCCGCTGTCGATAAAGCGTTCGATCGATTCGGCCGATTCCGCCAGCACGCGCCGGTTGGTGGCAAAGCGCGACGCTTTTACCGCAAACACGAAATCTTCCGGCGTTTCATCACGCCATTTGATAAACGACGAACGCTTTTGCGTGCCGTGATAAGTGCTGTTGATTTCGATCGCGCTGAGGTACCGGCTGGCGTAGGCCAGTTCGCGCGATTGCGGCAGCCTGGCCGGATAGAAGTTGTCGCGCCAGGGTGCGAAATTCCAGCCGCCGATGCCGACCCGGAACAGGCCGCCGGGCTTGCGCCGCGCTGCTGTCGGCGCAGACGCTGGCTCAGCTGCCGGCGCAGGTGCGGACTTGGCCGCGGTGCGTGCTGCCATGGCGCGATCTCCCTGGACGCGAGAGTCCAAGTCTAGCGGGAAACCGCGGCCAGCGGGGCGCCATGCCGAACCGGGCAGGCGCCAGAAACGAAGAAGCCGGAAGCAGGCTTGCGCCCGTTTCCGGCTGGTCCCCCGTTAACCCGGGCCCGCTCAGAACGACAGGTTCTGGATCACATCGGCAGTATTCACATCGACCTGTTGCGTCACCACCGCACCGCTGTTGCTGGTGGCCTGCACGCTGTACTTGCCGCCCGCGGCGCCGTCAGGCTGCAGCGGGATCGGCAGCGAGGCCTGGTAGGTGCCGATCACCGGCGCGGCCACCGGCAGCGCCCGCTCGGTCACGAACAGGCTGTAGGCACCGGTATTGGTTTCCGCGGCGGTCGCCGCGATCTCGAAGGTGCCGCCGTTGACCAGTTGCAGCGCGCGCAGCGTCGCTTCGGCCGAAGCCGGCGTCACCGTGCCCGAGACGCGGCGGTACGCGGAAGTCGGCAGCGACATCGGCGATGCCGAATTCGAGATCGCCGTGCTGCCGCCCGCCACAACCGGCACGCTGCGTACGATGCCCGTGCCACGGCCATTGGCTTCGCCCGGCACCACCACCACGTCGACCGCGCCGGCGGTGCTGCTCTGCTCGATCGGCGACAGCGTGAAATTGCCGTTGGCATCGGCCACCGTCGCCTTCACCACCACGCCGTTGCGCTCGGCATAGACGCGTGCGCCCGGGGCCGAGGCCACCACGCCGGTGACCGCGCCGCTGACCACCGTCGGAATCGCCGTCACCACCGGCTTCAGGCCATAGGTGCCGTTGCCGCGCGTCACCACCGACTTGCAGGCATCGAAGTCCAGCACCAGGTCGGTGAGCGTGCCGGACGCGACCGTGAACGAGCGGTTGATCTTGATGCCGGACTGCACCGCGCTGGGCGTATCGAGCGCCTGCTCGGTACCGCCGGTGGGTACCACGGAGTTGGCCAGCGCACCCGAACCGCCCCCGCGGTTCGCGTCGAGCACCAGCCGTACCTGCTGATAGTTGCCGGCCGGCAGCACGGTCTGGCCCAGCGTGGTCAGCACGCCGTTGGTCAGCGACAGCAGGTCGATCTTGCGCGCGGGCACCACGTCGATATCGACCCAGCCGCCGGCGCCGGGCTCGGCATTGGCGCTGCTGTGCACGCGCACCTTGTTGACGGTTACAAAGACATTGTCATAGCCGCAGGCGGGCGCATCGGTCATCGAGACCTTCAGCGTTCCCTGGCCACCGGAATCATCGCCACCGCCGCCGCCACAAGCGGCCAGCGCGAGCGCGCCGCTCAGCGCCAGGATGCGCAGCGGCGTGGATGAGTGTGAAAGGTTCAGCACGGTGTCTCTCCAATTTTTGTCATAGGTTGATCGGAGAATATGCTGCGAAACGCATACCCGGTGTAAGCCTTTGTAATGCGTTGTAAGGAAGCCTCGCCTCAGTATCCTGAACGACGCTCCGATCACACAGCAAGTGGGTACGTTGCGTCATCAACTTCGGTGAATTCCCCAACATCTCGCCTTCCTGCCTCAAGTCGGCAAGCGGGTGCACCGTATACAGCGGGGTGGAAATCCCACGAACAAACGCCCCCAACGATTCCCTACGAAGGAACTCCCCCGATGTTTAATACCCTCCGCGCCCGGATCATGGCCCTGTGCGTGGCCATTGTCGTGGCCGCGCTCGCCATCAATACGGCGCTGAACCAGTCCGTCGCCAGCCGCTACAACGAAGACGCCATCGACAGCAGCCTAGCCGCCGTGCAGAGCGGCCACACCAGCGCCATCGTCGAATGGGTGGCGTCGCACAGCCAGATGATCAATTCCCTGCAGGACGCCGTGCTGCAGCCCGAACCCGATGCCGCGCTCAGGCAGATTGCCGATGCCGGCCGCTTTGCCAACGTCTACGTCGGCTATGCCGACAAGACCGCCAAGTTCTCCAAGCCCGAAGGCATCCCGCCCGACTACGATCCCACCGGCCGCCCATGGTACAAGCAGGCCGCCGCGGCCGGCAAGCCGGTGGTCACGCCGCCTTATGTCGATGCCGGCACCGGCAAGCTGGTGGTGGCCTTCGCCGTGCCGGTGATCCGCGACGGCGGCATCAAGGCCGTGGTTTCGGGCGACGTCGCCATGGACACCGTGGTCGCCAACGTCAAGGCGATCCATCCGACGCCGGCGAGCTTCGGCATGCTGGTCGCCAAGTCCGGCGAGATCGTCGCGCATACCGACGACAAGCTCACGCTCAAGCCCGTCACCGACCTCATCCCCGCGCTGACCGCGGACACGCTCGGCACGCTGGCCGGTGCGACAACGCCGCTGCAGGTCGATGTCGGCGGCAGCGCCAAGCTGCTCGGAGCGCGCGCCATCGCCGGCACCGACTGGATGGTCATCGTCGCGCTCGACAAGGCCGAGGCCACCGCTGGCATGCGCTCGGTGCTGATCGCCTCGGTGATCGCGCTGGTGCTGATCGCCGGCGTTGCGGCCATCGTGGTGTGGGGCGTGGCGACCATGTCGCTGCGCGGCCTCGGCACCGTGCGCGACGCCATGGACGCCATCGGCTCCGGCGACGGCGACCTGACCCAGCGCCTGCCGGCGCACGGCAACGACGAAGTCGCGCAGATCGCGCGCGCCTTCAACACCTTTGCCGACAAGCTCTGCACCACCATGCGCCAGATCCGCGAAGCCAGCGAATCCGTGCGCGCCGCGTCCGACGAGATCGCCGCCGGCAATATCGACCTGTCGCGCCGCACCGAATCCGCCGCCGCCAGCCTGGAGCAGACCGCGGCGTCGATGGAAGAAATCACAGCCACCGTCAGCCAGTCGGCCAACTCGGCGCAGCATGCCAACGAGTCGGTCAGCACCGCCTCGCGCGTGGCCGCCGATGGCGGCGCGGTGATCGGCGAAGTCATCGCCACCATGGGCCAGATCGAGAACGCCTCGGTCAAGGTCTCGGACATCATCGGCGTGATCGAAGGCATCGCCTTCCAGACCAATATCCTGGCGTTGAATGCCGCCGTGGAAGCCGCGCGTGCGGGCGACCAGGGCCGGGGCTTTGCCGTGGTCGCGGGCGAGGTGCGCGCGCTGGCCCAGCGCAGTGCGCAGGCAGCCAGGGAGATCAAGACGCTGATCGAGTCCACGGTGGGCAGTGTCACCTCCGGCTCGGGCCAGGTCCGGCGCGCCGGCGAGACGATGGACGAGATCGTCAGCAATGTGTCGAAGGTGACCAGAATTATTAACGAGATTACTCACGCATCGATGGAACAGACGCGCGGCATTCAAGAAGTGAATAAAGCGGTCAGCCAGCTCGATGAGATGGTCCAGCAGAACGCGGCGCTGGTGGAGCAGTCGACCGCGGCGGCCGCGGCATTGCAGACGCAGGCGGGAAGCCTGGCGGGGGCGGTGGGGCAGTTCAGGCTGGGGTAAGGGGCTGGCCACGCGAAGGCTGGCCGCAGGCCGCCTTCGCGCCGGCTTAAGCGGCGGCCGTACGTTTGCGGCGCCCGCCAATCGCCCCCGATGCCGCCGCACCAAGAATCCGCCGGAACGTCGGGCATTCCATATGGCTCGGCGCCGGGCACGCAGCCGCGTGCCGCAATCCGTCCCGCATCGCCGTCAGCTTCCGGATGGTCCGGTCCAGCTCATCGGCCTTGGCGGCGAGCAGCTTCCTGTCGATCTGCGGCCCGCCCTGCCGCGAGAACATCCGGGCGATGTCGTCCAGCGAGAATCCCGCCGCCCGCCCGAGCGCGATCAGCGCCAGGCGTTCGAGCACCGCGGCGTCGTACACGCGCCGCATGCCACGCCGGCCGATCGGGGCGATCAGGCCCTTTTCCTCATAGAAGCGCAGCGTCGACGCAGGCACGCCCGCCTGCTGCGCCACTTCGGCGATATCCAGGCTTGTCACCGCTTGACCTCAAGTTGACTTGAACTGGCACAGTGTAGCTTCGCCGCCGCGATGGCGTGCAGGAGGACACAACCATGGGTGACAAGCAGGCAACAAGCAGTGGCGCCGGCGAACAAGCCGCGCTGTGGAACGGCCCGACCGGCCAGGCATGGGTAGCGCAGCAGGCGCTGCTTGACCGGATGCTCCAGCCGATGGAAGCGCTGCTGGCCGGCGCGGTCGATGCCGGCACGGCGCAGCACTTGCTCGACGTAGGATGCGGTGCGGGCGCTACGACGCTGGCCCTCGCGCGGCTGACCGGTGCGCGCGGGCATTGCACGGGCATCGACATCTCCGGCCCGCTGGTGGACATGGCGCGGTCGCGCGCGCAACGGGAAGGCGTGCCGGCCACGTTCGTCCACGCGGATGCACAAGCCCATGCCTTCGCGCCAGGCAGCTTTGACGCCATCGTGTCGCGCCTTGGCGTGATGTTCTTCACCGACCCGGTCGCCGCCTTTGCCAACCTGCGACGTGCCGCAAAGCCGGGCGCCGCGTTGCGTTGCATCGCCTGGCGCAGCGCGGCGGACAACCCCTTCATGACCACTGCCGAGCGCGCCGCTGCGCCGTTGTTGCCGAACCTGCCACCCCGCCAGCCGGGTGGGCCTGGCCAGTTCGCGTTCGGCGATCGCCAGTTGGTGCGGTCCATCCTCGAGGACAGCGGCTGGACCGCCATCGACATCACGCCGGTCGACGTGGCATGCGCGCTGCCGGCGCACGCGCTGGAAGACTACTTCACAAGCCTGGGCCCCGTCGGCCTGGCGCTGCGCGACGCAGACGCAGGCACGCGTGCCCAGGTTGTCGAAGTCGTCGGCAACGCCTTCAGGCCCTATGTGCAGGGCGAGACCGTGCCCTTCACCGCAGCCTGCTGGATGATTACTGCGCGGGCGCCCGCCGGCCCGGAGGCAGAGCACGCAACTGAGCATGGCTGACGCCACGGTTTCGGGCCTGCCGCACTCCACGACCGGGAATGCCTGGGTTGAGTGCGCTACCGCACCGAGCTTCCGTTGTGCAGGTCGAGAATAGGAACCCTTCGGCGCCATCGCGCACCGCATCCCGCTACTGCGGGAAAATTGCATGGCAAGGCTTCCTGGCCGACTGGCCGCCTGCGTCGCGTTCAGCCTGATGCTCACCACGGGTGCGCAGGCGTCGGATATTGCCTGCCATCATGGGCTGGGTTCGCAGGCCGCCCGCTGCGACGGCCAGTCGGCCCCAGGGAATACGTGCAGGCATGCGGACAAGCCGCCCAGTGGCGCGGCCCTCATTTGCGATTACACAATGCTCCGCGGCGCGTATGAACGCGTCTACGCCGAGCAGTTGCAGGGCTTGCGCACCGGGGAGTTCGGGCCGGACGATATCGCCGCATGGCGAAGGCTACGGGATGCCTGCACGTCGGTGCCGTGCCTGGACAGGGCCTTCGCCAACTGGCGCGACTACGCGAGGCAGAAACCCATTCCCGCCGCCGCCGACGCGCCCCCGGGGGTGCCTGCACAACCCGCGCGCGCTACCAGGAAGAGCAAGCCGGATGCTGCCGGACAGAAGGCTGAGGTCCGGCAGCCTACGCCTGTCGGGAAGCCGGAGCCGCGGGTGAAGCAGCAGGAGAGACAGCAGGAGAGGCAGCAGGAGGGGCAGCAGGAAGAGCGGCACGAACGGCAGCAGCGGGACACGCTGCCGGCTGCGGCCGTGGCGTCTACAGAAAGCCGGGAACAGCCCGCCCCTGTCGAGAAGAACCGATCGCTCCCCGATACCGTCTCACCACCTGCGCCGCAGCTTCCGCCTGAGCCTGTGGCCGACAGGAACATCAAGGAGCTTCCCATCGCGCCGGTCACGATCGACCCGCCGCTCCCGGATTCCGCCTCAGTGCCCGCGCCACAGCTCAGGCCCGAGGCCGCGACCGGAAGAGAAACCCCTGAGCGCCCCATCGCCTCGGTTGCGATCCATCAGCCACCTCGCGGCCCAGCCACCCTATGGACCCCCGCCTACCCCGTGGATGGCACCTTGCCACGCAGATGGGAAACGCTTGTCGCGCTGGCGTGGCTGGGGCTGTGCGGGGTGTGCCTGGCCTGGTGGTGCCGGAGGCGGCGGATTGAATGGCTGCCGGATGCCGCGCGCCGACGCGAACGGACGCGGACCGCGGCGCGGATCGTGCTGGTATCGGCGGGACTGATCGCCGTGAACAGCATCGTGCTGTTCTGGATCCTGGCGTAACGCCGGTCATGGCCTTGCGCTCAGGCCGGGATACCCCTGCCGTTCCGTGCGCGACCGCACCGAACATCCGCCGCAGAGCCCCAGAATAGGAGCCCATCGACGCCCCGCTTGCGCCGCCTCCCTCGGCTTGCCCCGGGCGACAGCATGACAAGGCTTCCGGGCCAACTGGCCGTTTGCATCTCGATCAACCTTCTGCTCACCGCCGGTGCGCAGGCGTCGGATATCGCCTGCAAGCACACGCTGCGTCAGCCAGCCGCGCGCTGCGACGATCTGTTCGCCTCCGGCAGCCCGTGCAGGGAGCACCGGCAACCAAGCGCCGCCACCCTGATCTGCGACTACGCGATGCTCTATCGCAATCACGAACGCATTCATGCGCAGCAGCAGCGACTGCTGCGCGCCGGGGAAATCGGGCAGGACGAGGTCATCGCATGGCGCCGGCGCCGGGATGCCTGCACGTCGGTGGCATGCCTGGACAACGTCTTTGCCAGCTGGCGCCCGCACCGGAACCGCAAGCCGGAGCCTCGCGCCACCGCGTCGCAACCCGAGGCGCCCGTGCACAGCATTGCGAAGAACGAGCCGCAAGCGGCACCAAAGATGGCGCCCAGGCTAACGCGGCCGAACGAGCCGCAGCCAGCGCCACCGGACATCGCGCCGCAGCCTCCGCCTGGTCCCGTAGTCGAATCGGGAATTCTTGAAGACCCCGTCCCCCGCGCCGCAGTCGATCGTCCGCCCCCGGCTTCCATACCGCTACGTACGTCGCCGCCGCGCGCGCAGGCACCCCGGCAAACCGGATGGGAATCGCTTGGCACGCTGGCGTGGCTGGGCATGTGCGGCGCGGGCATTTGCTGCTGGTCCCGCAGGACGCGTGGGGAATGGCTGCCGGGCGGGCACCGCCTGCGCGAGCGCCTGCGCGACGCATCGGCCATGGCGCTGACGGTCAGCGGGCTGCTGGTGCTGAATGCGGTGCTGTTCTTATGCATCCTGGGAGCATCCGGCTCATGAGGCCGGGCCGCCGTCGCGCAATGCGACGCAGGCCTGCGTTGCCGATGTCAGCGCATGCAACCCGCCCGCTCACTCCGGCAACGGATACTTCCGGGCATTCATCTCCATCTTGGCGCGCACCGCGGCGTCAAGGTCCACACCCAGCGCCGTCACCAGCTGCGTCAGGTAGATGGTGATATCGGCCAGCTCCTGCTCCACATGCTCACGCTTGTGCGTCGACATGACCTGACGCGACTCATCCTCGGTCTGCCACTGGAAGATCTCGACCAGCTCGGCCACCTCGACGCTCAGCGCCATCGCCAGGTTCTTGGGGCTGTGGTACTTGCCCCAGTTGCGGGCCTCGCCAAAGGCAAAGGCGGCTTGCTGGAGGTTCTGGATGTCGATCAGTGGCATGGCGGGATGGCGTTGGCGTTTCATGGCGCCCAGCTACGTCGGCGCATCGGCAGCGGGGTGAAACCCGCAATTTAAGCACGACCACGCCCGCTCGACAGCCCCGCCTGCCGGGCTTACGCTACACAGGTGCATCGATCGTCGCAGCGGAGGTCTCCATGCGCCCGACTCCCGGCCTGGCATTCGCCACCCTCGCCGGCACCGTTGCCTACCTGGCCATCGCAATCGCAGGCTGGGGCGGCATCGGCGCCTTCTTCGCGCATCCCGCGCGCGTGGCCCTCACCATCGTGCTGTTTGCACTGGCCGTGGCGGCGCTGTTCTCCGGCGGCAACATCAGCAGCGGCATGCGCGAAGACCGCGGCAACCGATGGGTGCTGGGCGCGTTCGGCGTGCTCGGCCTGCTTGCGGCGTATCTGCCGCCCTATACCGACCGAATCGGCTTCTGGACGCTGGATGGCGATACCGTGCGCTGGCTCGGCGTGGCCTTGTTTGCCGCCGGCGGCGTGCTGCGCTTGTGGCCGGTGTTCGTGCTCGGGCGGCGGTTCAGCGGGCTGGTGGCGATACAGCCCGGGCATACGCTGGTGACGACCGGCATCTATGGCGTGATCCGGCATCCGAGCTATCTCGGGTTCGTGATCAGTTCGCTGGGGTGGGTACTCGGGTTCCGCTCAGGCGTGGGGGTGTTGCTGACACTGGCGATGGTGCCTGTGCTGGTAGCGCGCATCCGCGCGGAAGAGGCGTTGTTGCTCGATCAGTTTGGCGATGAGTATGCGGCGTACTGCGGGCGGACGTGGCGGATGGTGCCGGGGGTGTATTAGACGGTCGTCCATCGCGCCGTGCAGCAGTGCAGCGGCTCATTCAATGAGCCTCGCCCATCCACGTCCACACCACCAGCGCTTCGTCGGCGGGCGACAGCCCGAAGCGGACCATCGGCATGCCTTTCTGCCTGACGATGCTGGATTTGCTGGCCACCCACGCTGCCTGCGGGTGCCCGGGCGGAAGCGAGGCGCGCCACATGCCAGACAAGGGCGTGATCTCGTCCGAGCGCACCGTGACGGGACCACCCGTCTGCGTCGGCGGCGCGTTGACGCGAAAGCGCACGCCATCCAGCAGCCTGTTCCAGAGGGCAATGGCTTCCTCGTCGCTCAACGATGCCGTGTCTGCGGCCCCGACACGATTGGCGGCCACCTTCGTGTACATCTTCGCGTTGATCCAGGCGGGGTGCAGCGTTGAGCGTTCCTTGCCCACGGCCTCCCATTCGAAGTCATGCGTGCCATCCGCACGGCGGACCAGCGATTCCTCGCCCTGCCAGACGCCGACCGTACGCTTGCGTTCCCGCAAGGTCGTCAGCTTTGGATAGCGGTGGCCGAGATCCTTCTTTTGCTGGGCGATCGAGGCCAGCAATCCGACGTCATCGGTGTCGTCAACGGTCGCCAGCTTGTTGGAGTCCACCGAAAAGCTGACATCCGGAAAGCTTGGCAGATGGATACCCGCGCTGAAGATTTCCTGGAATGTGCCGGATGCGTCCGCGACGAAGCCGTGGTCAATGCAGACGCCTGGAGCGGTTGGAATGTACGCATTGTCGCGTGGTCGAAGTGCGCGAACTAAGTCGGCATTCTTTCGACCGCCAGACCATTCAAAAAGGTGGGGCCCCGCGGAAACAAATGTATACGTCTCTTCAGCGCCATATTGCTTGGCTATATCACTTTCAAACGAGCGTATTTGGAGGCTATTGATAGTTGCGCCAGGTCCAAAAAATGTAATCTCGGCAGTCTTGCTCTTGGCCAACTCCTTGGCACGATAGGCTTCCGCCATCTCCTTCATGTGGCCAGCAGCTCCGACGTGAGTCACAATCTCGCCAGGAAACTCCTGGAATCCCCACAGCAGCTTCGCTTCCGCAGGGACCTCCATCACGTAGCGTCCAAAGCAAACCTGCTTAGTCTTGGCAAAGAGCGCCTGCAAGCGTGGCGACAGCGCAGCGGGTTCCGACATGTTCTTCTCCGGATAGGCATGCGATTGGCAGCCCGCGAGAAGCAGGGCGGCCAGGGTGATGGTTAGGGCTCGGCGGATCATTGATCCCACCATTCGGCAGTGTTGGCGATCCTGATGATCGAATACAGCGTACTCGCCAATACCAGGTCATTCTTATAGCTGTCCTGATGCTCGTAGCCGGTCTGCCGGAACAGCGTACCGCGCACAGCTTCGGCTGAGGCTTTGGCCGGCACGGTCTGGTCCCCTGCGTCCTCCGGGGACGCCAGGCGCAGCGTCAATGGCTCGGCGCTCGCAGTACGAACAACGATGCGGCCTTCGGCGTCTTCTCTCTCGAGCGTCCACGAGAGCGGGTTTCCGTGCGGCGCCAGATCGGCAGTGTCCGCGCGCCACGTCACACTGCCATAGGCCTTCTGGTAATCGTCATGACCATAGCTGGCGTAGGTGATGGGGTGATACAAGTTCTTGATATCCGCGTGGAATTTCTGTGCCGCCTCAATCTTCACTTTGGCGCGAGTAGCCGGATCCATCTCACGATACGGTTTGTTAGCAGGATTTATCCACGTCGGATTCAGCAGCCGCCACCAGCACTCCGGGTTGCGCCCATAGATGTCATAGACCGGATCGCCAACAGCCACCGGCGCCGCTGGCTTACTCGCGCCCAGCGTGCGGTGCAGTTCCAGATCATCCCGGTACGCTTTCAATGGTTCATCCGACACGATCGGCAACGCCATCACCTGGCGGTAGTCGCATGTTTGCAGACGCAACCAGCCGCGCGGATATGAGGCGTTCGGCAAGAGTTCCAATGCCCCGGAAGCATTGGCAAAGACTGCCGTCACTTCCTTGCCCGTTCTGCCCAAGACATCCCGCGTAAGCTCCCCAGACAGACTGGTCTGCGCCTCGAAGCCTGCGCGCACGCGCCGGTAGGCCGCCCCGGCTCCAAGTGCTGGCTGTACACCGTGGTAGATCCCGAGAATCTTGTCCTTCGCGTTGCCGTAGTCCGGATGTAGCAGCGCGCGGGCAACCAGCCCGCCCATGGAATGAGTGACCACGATCACCTTCTCGCACTTCCGCCCATTGGCCTTGTACATTCCGATGATCTCGTCGATGCGACTGGCAATCTTCCGCGCCGACGTACCGTTGCTTTGCAGCCAGTTGTAGCCCATCGCGTAGACCGGGTACCAGCAGTTCGACACGCGCCGGATATCGTCCTCGGTCAGCGCATCGCCCGCGCCGCCCCAGTAGGCGGGAGCGACGCCCAGCACCTTTACCTTCCTGCCTTGCTTCCAGGTTGGCGAGAGCTCCTTGGACGATGGGACCAACATGTCGTTCATATGCGCCTCCAGCAGCTTGATCACGGTGCCGTACGTCTCGAACATGACTTCGCTCCATCCGCGCCAGCGCGCCTTCTGCGCCGCCGTGGATTCATGATCGCCGCGCCTGGCCTTCCATTCCTCGCCGGCTGGCGGCAGCGGTGCGCTCATCAGCAAGCCGATATCGGGCAGTCCGTCCGGCACATTGCTGTGCCGCTTGTCGGAGTCCACCGTTTCCGCGCCGGTCATGTCGAACTTGCCGGCATCCTCGGTGATTTCATAACGGTCCACTTCGGTCGCGTCGGGGTCGAAGTTCCGTTGCCGCAGGGCTGGCGAATCCCTGCGACGGGCAAGGGCGTCCCAACGGTCGTCGGGACGCCATGCGATGTTGTCAGTACGCCCGATCTCCTTCTGGCGCGTGCGGCTCATGCGCAAATTACTGCCCATGATGCCCGGCAGAAAGATGATGGGAATCACCCTGGCAGGCGGCACCTGCAGGCTCACGCGCCGCTTGTCGGTCGAAGGCGTCAGGGCAATGGTGGCACCGGCGTGCCCACCGATTCCCGATTCGTCCGACACGGTTTGTGCCGTATTGCTGCGCAGGTACTTAGTATAAGACCCCTTGAAATAGGTCGAAGGTGCGCGGCTGTAAACGGTGCCATCGATCTCTATGGCCACGTGGCCGAACTGTGAACCACGACTAATCAGACGGCCATCGAAGATCACGACTTCGATGAACGCTCGCTCGACTTGAACAGGCTTTGGTTCGTCCGCCGACACGGGCGTGGTCGTCCGCGTTGCCTGGCGAATCAAGGTCTTGCCAGAGGTTGGAGATACGAACTGATTCGTCATGGCTCACCCCTCAACGAAGATTGTGACGTCTTCCGCCTGCGCGTCAGCTGCCAATAGGTGCGTTCTGCCTTCAACGTCAGTTACGCCAAACTCAGCGTTACCACTGGCTCGACGTATCGCATATTCAGTGCTGGCACCCGACGATACTATCTTTTCTGCCGGAAGGTTCTTGAATGATCCGCGGCCAACGCTAGCTGAAATGCAGCCACCGGAGGCATTTACCGCAGCGAGAAAAGTAATTGCCGCCAAAGTGCGCGGTAAGGATGGAAATGACTTGGTTGAATCCGCCACCTCTTCTTGCCAATGCTCTGGGAGTGGTGATAACTAATCGGATGCAACAAAGTCGCGAGGCGCAAAACTCGAAAGCAAGTCGAAATCCTACGCGAACGGCAGCACAACCGCAAACCTTATCAAGCAACAACAAAGAATACTCACGACGTCCGAAAGAAAGTGTTAGCGCATAGGACTGAACAATCAAACGCTCCAGCGCATAAGGTTCATTTAATTAAGGCTAGAATTTTCTAGATCATCAAATAATCCAGCCTCAATCGATGTAAAAAAAAGCCAACGCGACGCGTTGGCTTTTTTATCATTTCAGGATCGAGTTGGCGTTTTGTAGACGGATACAAAAGCTAAGAAAGAGAGCCTTGCTGGGCAAGGATTTGCGGGGAGGGCGCACCCATAAGGCGAGAAAACGGAACCCGTAAAATGAGAAATTCCGCCTGTGGCCTTCTCGAGCCTGGCGCCGAGCGAGCGGCTGATTGAACCTGTCCCATCAGCGGACGACGTTCGCGCTCGCACGCAGTTTTTCAAAAAGTCCGCTTGAAGTAAGCAAATTCTAGCGATTTTCGCGGGTGATGGGAATCTGCTGCGTGCGCACCGAAAAACCCTCTATCCAGTCTCAGGCCGGTGATTTCGGGGGCGGGGCGAGACGGCCGCGCGCCCGTAGCAACCGAGCTGGAGAGAGCCCATGAAATCGACCAGTGACTTTCGGGTTGACCGAAACATGTGCGACTTCGGGCATGGACGGTCGTGACTCGTCCGAAAAATGTGCGATTCGCCTGCAAGACTGTCCGAAAATTGTATGTTTCTGGCGCTCCAGAGTCCGTCGTGACAGGTCGAGAGGTCTGCGTGCGCCCGTCGCAACCCGACCTGGAGGGTATTCATGAAATCGACCCGCCTATGTCTCGCCTGTGGCAACGCGTTCGTGCCGCTGCTGCATGTTCCCCACCAGCGTTATTGCTCCTCGAAAGCCTGCCAGCGCGCTCGTCGACGTGACTGGCAAAACCGCCGACTTCGTACCGACAACGATTATCGCGATAACCAGGCGCGGGCCCAGGCAAAGTGGCGCTCGACCCACTCAGGCTATTGGCGCGAATATCGAACTGCACATCCAGTGTATTGCGAGCGCAACCGGAGCATGCAGCGGATACGCAATGCAAGGCGGACTTTCAAGCCGATTGCAAACATGAATGTCTTCGGGCGCCATCGCCAGCTGGGTTCGGGCTTCTACGTCCTGTGCCATGCCGATGAGACGGGCGTTGCAAAAATGGACGCGTGGACCGTCCACATCGCCGTGCTGTCTGCACCCGCAGCGCCACCCATATGATTGCAAAGAGATGACGTGATTCACCCTGGCGTCGTGCCTGCTACCCTTGCCTCACCAAGGTTCGCTTTCAAACGCCACCACCTGATGTGAAGCCGTGGTGCTCGCATTTGAGGCTCCCTTGTGCTCGGTGCCTTCCGCGGTCTATGTCTGAGTTGCGGAGTGAAAAATGTCATCCAATCACGCGGGTGCAGCAGTCGTAGCCGACTCCTTGGCAGGACGGGCAGCGGAGTATGTCCGCATGTCGACCGAACATCAGCAGTATTCGACCGAGAATCAGCGCGACAAAATTCGAGACTACGCAACCCGTCGCGGATTCGAAATCGTCCGCACATATGCGGATGAGGGTAAAAGTGGTCTTCGAATCGACGGTCGCCAGGCACTTCAAAATCTCATTTCCGATGTGGTCAATGGCAACGTTGATTTCCGCGTAATCCTCGTCTATGACGTGAGTCGATGGGGGCGATTCCAGGATGCCGACGAGAGCGCGTATTACGAGTACATTTGCCGCCGTGCTGGCATCCAGGTTGCGTACTGCGCGGAGCAGTTCGAGAACGACGGCTCACCTGTCTCGACCATCGTGAAAGGGGTAAAGCGGGCAATGGCTGGCGAGTACAGTCGAGAATTATCCGCGAAGGTCTTCGCCGGCCAGTGCCGTTTAATTGAGATGGGCTTCCGGCAAGGAGGGCCTGCCGGCTATGGGCTGCGCCGCGTATTGGTCGATGAACACGGTCTCCTGAAGGCGGAACTATGCCGTGGCGAACGTAAAAGCCTACAGACGGACCGGGTAATTCTCATGCCGGGGCCGGAAAGCGAGGTACGAATCGTCAACCTAATCTACAACTGGTTTATCGACGAGTCGCTCGACGAATACGAAATAGCAGCTCGCCTGAATGGTATGCATGTGCGGACTGACCTGGACCGAGAGTGGACACGAGCCACGGTACGAGAAGTATTAACCAACGAAAAATACATCGGCAACAACGTATACAACCGAGTGTCGTTCAAGCTGAAAAAGATGCGCGTGACCAACAGCCCGGACATGTGGATTCGAAAGGAAGGGGCATTTCAGGGGATTGTTCCGAGCGAAACCTTCTACACGGCTCAGGGCATCATGAGAGCCAGAGCGCGTCACTACTCGAATGAGGAGCTAATCGAACGATTGCGCAACCTGTATCGTAGTCGCGGGTTTCTGTCTGGCGTAGTGATTGATGAAACAGATGGCATGCCTTCTACGTCGGTCTATGTGTACCGATTCGGTAGTTTAATTCGCGCCTACCAGGCAGTCGGTTTCACCCCAGGACGAGACTATCGATACATTGAAACCAACCGTTTCCTGCGACAACTGCATCCGGAAATCGTCACGCAGACGGAAAGGAAAATCGCCGATTTGGGCGGGGCGGTGATACGCGACCCGGCTACCGACCTGCTGACGGTCAATGACGAGTTCACGGCCTGCATCGTGCTCGCGCGCTGCCAGGCTCATGATAATGGCCGAAATCATTGGAAGGTGCGCTTCGATACGAGCCTCCTGCCGGATATTACTGTGGCGGTGCGGCTCGACCAAGCGAATGCCTCGGTGCTGGACTACTATCTGTTGCCACACCTGGATTTTGGACAACCTCGTATTCACCTCGCTGACCAAAATCCAATCGAGTTTGAGAGCTATCGCTTCGATACGCTGGACTACCTCTATGGCATGGCCGAGCGTGCACGTCTCAGGAGAGTAGCGTGAACTCGCGGCAGCAGCTCGGAGAAATCCGGATGGTCCCCGTCGCTCAGATTGAAGTCATCAATCCGCGAGAACGCAATGGTCGCGTTTTCAAGGAAATCGTCGACAACATCAAGACCATCGGTCTCAAGAAGCCTATCGTGGTCACGCCGCGAGCAACGGCTGGCGGCATAGAAAAATACCTGCTCGTGTGCGGCGAAGGGCGATTGAAGGCATTTCGCTCGCTCGGGGAAGCGACTATTCCCGCCCTCGTTGTAAGCGTGAGCGACGAGGACGCGTTCGTCATGAGTTTGGCGGAAAACATCGCGCGCAGACAGTGTCGCCCACTCGAACGGCTTGCCGGCATTCGGCAATTGCAGGAGCAGGGATATACACCGAAGGTCATTGCTGAAAAGACAGGCCTTACGCCGGCTTACGTTAACGGCATCCTCACGCTGCTGCGCCAGGGAGAAGAGCGACTTGTCGTTGCGGTCGAGAAGGGCCTCGTCCCCCTGAATGCGGCCCTTACGATTGTTGGCGCCGGCGACGACGACGCCGAAATACAAGCGGCACTTCAGGAGGCCTATGAGTCGGGAAAATTGCGGGGCAAGCAACTAATGAACGCGCGCCGTGTCATCGAGCGCAGAAAAGTACTCGGGCGAAGCACGGCGCACAACATGACGAGCAAGTCCGCCGCTGTCACGACATCGAGTCTCGTGCGGACGTATGAGCACGAGGTAGAACGTCAGAAGTCCATGGTGAGAAAGGCCGAGTTCACGCAACAGCGGTTGCTATTTGTGGTGGGTGCATTGAGGCAACTGTTTGCCGATGAGAACTTCATCAACCTGCTGCGTGCGGAGGGACTGGCCAGCCTGCCGAAGTATCTTGCCGAACGCGTTTGGCCAATCGGGAGGCCCGCATGACTGGCGTAACTCTTGGATTCATCCCCGAGCCGTTGTCGGTACCGGTCACTAGCATCTTGCCGTCGCGCAGAATACCGGCACCCGTGGTGGAATCGCGCAAATTTAAGCAGATAAGAACCTCCATTGAGGAGGTAGGCCTCATCGAACCGCTATCTGTAACGCCTGCAGACCAGTCTTCCGGGCAACATGTTCTGCTGGATGGGCATCTACGCTTACTTGCCATCCAGGACTTGGGGTACGAGCGGGCTGCCTGCCTTGTCGCGACCGATGACGAGAGCTACACGTATAACAATCGCGTCAATCGCCTCTCTACAATTCAAGAGCACTACATGATACGGCGAGTAATTGACAGAGGCGTATCGCCTGAACGATTGGCGAAAGCTCTTTCCGTGGACGTGTCTCAGATTATAAAGAAGATGTCACTGCTCGACGGCATTTGCCCGGAAGCGGCTGAGCTGCTCGGGGACCGGCAGTTCTCCGCAGAGCTTGTTCGCGCTATTCGCAAAATGAAGCCGACGCGGCAAGTCGAATGCGTTGAGTTGATGGTGGCCGCGAACAATGTGTCCGTCTCCTACGCCGAGGCCTTGTTGGTGGCTACGCCTGCAGCGTGTCTTGTGAAGGGAAAGAAGCCTCGCAAACTGACCGGCGTGAGCCCGGAGCAGATGGCGAAAATGGAGCGGGAAATGAGCAATCTGCAGGGACAGTACAAGCTTGTGGAGCAGACTTACGGCCAGGACGTACTAAACTTGGTGCTTGCCAAGGGATACCTAGCCAAGCTCCTCGAAAATGAACCTGCTCGGCAATACGTTACCCAGCGACATCCGGATTTGATGGTGGAGTTCGAGTCCATCGTCGCGACCATTTCTCTCGACCAGCAGCAATGCGGCGCGCCCCCCCTAACCGAGTCCTCACAGGAGCGGCCATGCCATCCGTTGCGGGCAATGGGTTGAATTCACTTATAGCAATGGGGCTCGCAACATTCTCGCTCTCAATTTACCTATCGATTTGTCGCGCAGCCAGAACGCCTTTCGATATTGAAGCGAGAGTTCCGCATGTTGCAGAACTGTATACGTGTCCTCTGGCGTCAGCTGGTCGGGAGCCATATCCCTGGACGAGCGGGCCGTAACATCCATAAGGTGTTGTTGAACCACTACAAGGTTGGAGAAGTCCAGTTCTTGCGCTTCGTACTCCATGGTGCAGTCGAGGTCGCGCCGGGCGAAGAGCACATGCCCCTGGAGGAGATTTCGAAATGTATTCCACTCGTACATGGTGATTCCGCGCCGTGTACACATGTCAAAATTTTCAACCGTGTGAACAAGAAGAAAGCGACTTCTCTCGCTCAGTGGTCCTGCGCCTACCAACTTCTTTCCGAGCTTACTTACTAGACGTTTGCGAACCTGCTCTGAATCTATCAGCTCGCGGAGGCGGCTGAGTTGACCGATACCGTGGTTGATGTTTTTACTTCGATTGAACTCGTCGAGTTCGTCGCGCAAATATGGCTGAAGCACCTGGGCGCGGTGTTTCACTTGGCAAAAGTAAAAGAGGTGCGTCGCTTTGTCGTAAATGACGATGTCAGCGTCGTACTTGGCGTTCTCGTCCTTGAATTCTGACCAAGCCATAAAGCGCGAGCTGTCGAGCCTGTCCTGGATATATTGGAGAAGGTAGTCACGTTCGAACCAGTGCCCGATGGGGGAACCGATTTCGCTGAATTGTGGCTGCACATAGCGTTGCACCACAAACTTTAAATTGAGGCCGTGGACGTGCAGGTGCCGAGGGTCGTCCGCTTGAGTAATAAACTGGTCGCCGGGAGGTTGCGCGGCGGATTCAGCCAATAGCGCATCTACGTCTGCATCGCCGAACCCTGCTTGCCGTAAGTCCTCGCGCGAGATTGAAGCCAGTGGACGGTCTTCCAAAACAACGTGCGAGAAGTCACCAACGTCCCGTAGAGCTGCAAGGGAATGAATCCAAACAAAGCACAGAAGCTCGGCGCGCGCCCAAAGTTTCCGCACCGCAGCGCCGTTCTTTGTCTGCAGAAGTCTTGGGATGTAGCGCCGGTGCAAGCATAGAAACTTATCAAGAATGGAATCGACCCAAGCTTGAAAGAACACAGCCTGCCTTGCCGGTCCGTCAAATTGATGAAGGCTGCGAGACACCAGCAGAGCTTTTTGAGCGTCCGCCATGTTGCTCTGCTGCGCCCAGTACAGCGAGAACCAACGTATCTTGTGTGCGGCGTTCAACCGAGCAGGAATGACGTAATGCATGGTGCGGCCAGCATTACTAGCGGCTTCGAACATACCGGCCATCAAGTGGACAGCGACCTCACATTTTGCGTAGAGCGCCAGGAGCGAGGCTCGAGCCGGTCCAGATAATTCACTCCATCGAATGTTCGCTTTAGCCAGGTCTTCCTTGGCCAGCCCAAGGTATGCCTCGACCGCGATGCCTGTATTGGGTCCCATTGGCTCACGAGAGCCGCTCGGTCCCAGTGTGAATGCGCCAATCCCCACGTCCAGGGCGGCAGTACCCAATCTCCGAGGTCGTTCTTGAAAGACATGCCGCAAGACGCTCTTTTGCAAGAAGACAATTGAATCAGCCAATGGCGACGGCACGTGTTCGAGCACTTCTTCACGCGAGCATTTCCATGGTGACCTTAAGAGCGAATATGCTGTGCGTCGCGCATCGGCGGGAAGATGTTCGAGATTTTCGGACAGATGCTCAAGCCAGTGAGCTGATGCCGAGCCATCGATGGGAATGCCGTGATGCATGTTTGTCGTTGTTTGTGTAAGTCGATTGCGTGTGGGCCCCGCATGCGGTTGCTGTTTGACCCCCACGCTCTCTGCGTCATTTGTCGGCTGTCGAGCGAACATGTGGACCACTGCTTTGTCCTATAGGGACAGGGACTTGCAGCCAGCAATCGTTACGAACGGACCGCATTGACTGCTGCACGGGGGGCGGATTCGAACATGCTCCGCTTGGCCTCGGTGTTCACGGTTGGACCTTGATTACCGCACCCGCTCTTGACACTGCTCCCTTGTCAGGAGCGGTGCGACAAGGGCCAGTGTTGGACGAGTCTGCCGTAGCAGCCTGACCGCTGGATTCATGATGAAGTGACGTCATTACAGAGTCACTGGTTAGCTGGTTCTGTCTCGCCTGGCGGCTGGCTGGCCGGCAGATTGCCCAGAGCAGCGTCATCATCCTCGTCCAGTCCCAGCAACTCCTCCGTCGCCAAGGCCGCAGGCTGGGCTGCAACTGGCAGCGCCTCAACGTCCCGCAGCTTCCGCTGAACTGCCCTAGTTCTCCGGCCCACCTCATCAAACTTTTTGGCAGCGGCGTCAATCGATTTCTTGGTGGCATCAACGATGTCGCCGAACTTCTGAAACTCGGTCTTCACGCTACCCAGAATCCCCCACACTTCCGACGAGCGCTTCTCGATTGCCAGCGTGCGGAAGCCCAGCCGCAAGCTGTTCAGCATTGCCGCAAGCGTCGTCGGCCCGGCCACTACGATGCGGTGCTCGTTCTGAAGAGCCTCGACTAGGCCCGGGATGCGAGCAACCTCCGCGAACAGTCCCTCGGTAGGCAAGAAGAGGATGGCGAAGTCTGTCGTGTGAGGAGGGCTGACGTACTTGGTCGAGATTTTCTTGGCTTCGGCTCGGATTGACGACTCGAACGCGGCCGACGCTTGCTGGATAACGGCCTTGTCCAGGGCGTCGTGTGCGTCCTGCAACCGTTGGTAGTGCTCTATCGGATACTTCGAATCAACGGGCAGCCACACCGGCGCGTCATCGCCCTTCCCCGGCATCCTGACGGCGAACTCGACGAGGTCGTTGCTCCCGGGAACCGTCTTGACGTTGCGGTCGAACTGCTCCGCCGTTAGCAGGCTCTCCATGATGGCGCCCAACTGCACCTCGCCCCACGTGCCGCGGGTACGGACATTGGTCATGACTCGCTTGAGGTCTCCCACGCTTCCGGCAAGATTCTTCATTTCACCCAAGCCGGCATGAACCTGTTCAAGCTTCTCGCTGACCAACTTGAAGGAGTCGCCCAGCCGCTGCTCAAGCGTCGCGTGGAGCTTCTCGTCGACGGTCCGCCGCATCTCTTCAAGCTTGGTCGTGTTGTCTTGCTGGATGGCAGCTAGGCGTTCATTCAATGCCGTGCGAAGCTGCTCTGAACTGGTCTGCGTTCCATGTGCCATAACGCCGAGTTGCTGCGCAACAGCCTCTTGCAACGTCGCGAATTGATTCCGAATCTGGCTGCCATTGCCCTCCAGCTGCTCCTTCAAGGCAGTGGCCATCACCCCAAGCTGATTGGTGATGTCTGCCTTGAGAGAGTCAAGGGTGCCCCGAGTGGACGCGGTGAGGGCCTCGAAGCGCTCCTGGATGCGTGTCTCGAACGCCGTAGCACTTTCGGACAGAGCCTGACGAGACTTCCCGGTCTCCTGCGCCACAGTACCCAAGTGCTCGGTCATTTCAGTCCGAAACTTCGCCAGCGCTTGGGACGTCTCAGTTCGAGCATTCGCTGCGTCGGTCTGTGCCTGGGTGAGCAAATCCATCAACGCCTTGCTGGAAGCATCAAGCCGGCCGGTGAGCGCGATTTGCAGCGCCTCGAATCGCGCCGCCAGCGATGTGTCAAACGACCCGAACCGCTGCTCGAGCTTTGTCTCAAAGGCACTGAATGCGTTGGTTAGCTCGGTGCGGCCGCTTCTCGCTTCCTCAAGCGTCTGCCCCAACTTCTCGTCGACGACCTTCCGGCTCGCCTCCAGGCTTTCCGCCGTCGTTCTCTGCAGTTCGGTCACGCGCTCGCCAACGCTGCTCGAAAGCGCACCAATCTGCTGCCCAAAACGCGTCTCGAAGGCTTGGAAGGCTTGGTTGAGCTCCGCGCGACCGTTCCGAGCCTCAGCCACGGTGCGCTCGAGCTGCTCATCCATTGCCTTCTTGGAGGCGGCCATCGCACCGGCGGTTGCCTCTGTGAACCCGCGCAGCTGCTGCTCGATGCGCTGCATGCCGCCCTCGTTGCGAGAGACTGCTTGCACCAAGCTCTGGGAGGACTGTTCGAGCAGTCCCAGCCTCGCATTGAGGTCCGCGGGCGTCTCAAACTTTGTTTTGCGCAGCAACAGCGCCAACAGCAGCACCAGCGAAACAATGCTCAGCGCAACGAGGACGTAGAAGGCAGTTTCGGTCATGTTGTTCCTAGGTTTCCATTGTTCTTTCAAGGTCGCCGCCCCATAGAGGGGCGCTACGGGTTGATTTGTTCCTGGTCAACAAACCTTCCGTAGGACAGCAGCGCAGGTATCAGGTGGGCGTCCGCGTAGGCACAACCGGAGTTGCCTAGCGCCTTCTGTCCTTGCTTGTCGGCGGCTTCCGGTGAGTGCCCCTTGCCTTCTATGAGAGCGGCCAGCATTTGGGAGTAGCCTGGTTCCCAAGCCGTGAGGCCGAGGAAACTTGTGCGCATAGCAGACAGGATGCGCATGCCAGACCAATCCAGGTCCCCCCAGAAGAAGGCTGGAATGACATCCTTGCCAAAGAGCCAGGCCTCGAAGCCATCTCGAAGGTTTTGACTGATGCCACCACGCGCCGCGTAGAAGAGAGAGCAACCATCCGGCGTGCGCAGCCGCTGAGCACTTCCCTTGAAGCCTGACGCGTAGACCAGCGCCAGCCCGTCGAACGCCGAGCTCGTCGAGCGAATGGCGCGCTCGAAGCTCATGAGGTTCTCGATGAAGAGCACGCCCCGGCAGCCCGCCGGCGGCAGGAACACCTGCAGCTGAATCGGAGACTCCGGAAACGGGCATTCATCGACACCTAAGACTGCGGCGACGAGGCTCTGCCGCTTGTCCAGGACCTTCGACATGCCCCAGAATAGTTGAGAGGAGACTTCGCGGAGCAGCATGGGCTTGCCGGCAAGAGCGGGGAGCTCGTTCAGCCGTTCGACAACCTCTGTCATAGTGTGGTCCGGCATATCGATGCAGAACTCGGAGACAGCGGCCTTGACCGCGGCGGCCCCCTGGAACCCGTCGCGGACAGCCTCGCGCCAGCGCTCAGCTGCGGACTTGACGCGCTGTGCGCGACCAACCGTCCTTCTCACCTCGACCTCGTTGGCAACCGTGACGCGCGGCAAGTCCGCATAGCCAGAGCGGGAGCGGATAGCGCCGGCTGGCCTGACCGTGAGCCACCCCCAACGTACCAACTCGACGGCATAGCCCCAAAGCTCCTCCTTTTCCGACTCGCGCTGAGCTTTGTAGAGAGCCGGCCAAGTCCGCTCCCCGAGAGCGACCGACTGCGTACGAGCGCTTCCCCTTTGCTCGGCAGAATCCATTCGGTCCACGAGCAGGTTCAGCAGCTGCTGAACAGGCGAAGACTGAAGCCAAAGCGGTTGCTCCATCACTTCGCAGCTCCCGGGACCTCTTCAGCCTCTGCCGCATCAAAGAGCAACTTAGCTTGTTCGCGAACCTCTTGACGCTGCGCTTCCCAGACCTCGCGCATGCGGTCCTTCTTGAAGATGCGCTCATCGCACTCAGAGACGAAGTCAATTTCACCGTTGTCTGGCACGTTCATCCGGCTGAAGCTGAACTCGCGGTCGAACTCAGGGCGCAGCGCGCCGGCGTGCTTGGTCGGCATTGCGCTGACGAGCTGCAGGCCCATGCTGTCTCGCAGATACCGCAGGACGGCACGTGCACGCGGCTCGTCCATGCGAGAGAAGGACTCGTCGCTAACAAGCAACTTCAAGCTGGCGCCCTTCTCGAACAGGCGCAGGCGGTTAGTCACAACGGCGGCGCGGACAATGTACGCCGGCGTCTCCAACTGACCACCCGAGCCCGTGCCCCACGTCGACAGGGCGATGCGGCCGCCGCTGTCCGAGTCATTCCAGATTTCGTAGCGTCGATAGTTGCGGTAGTCTGCGATGCGCAGCAGCTCGCGCCCTGCCCTGTCCTGGTCTTGGTCCAGGAGTAGCTTGACCAGGCGGTCACGGACCTCGATGTGCTTAGGCGACAGCTCCGTCTCACCGAACAGGTCCACCGCTTCCGGCGAATCGGCCAGTTCCGCAACCGCGGAGAAGAAGCCGTAATACTCCTGGAATTCGGGCTCCCACTTCGACCAATCGATGTTGAAGCGGTCGGTGCCGAACTTCAGCTTCTCGAGCTCGACGTTCAACTGGCGCAGCATGCGCACGCCTTCGTCGACCTTGCTCTTGATTTCAACGCAGAACTGCTTGGTGAAGACGTCGTGAAATGAGCGTTCTGCCTCCTCGACCTTGGCGCGGTTGTTGTACAGGCCGATGCTCTCGAGCTCGTTGTGAAGCATGCTGACCGAGCGCCCGAGCAGCACCAGGGGGCCATAGTACGGGTCGAAGGACGGCGCATCCGTCAGGTGCGGCAGCGCAGACTGAAAGCGTTCGTCGGTACGAACAGCAGCGTTGTACTCCGCCAGCATCTCGCGCACGTCGCCCAAGAGCTTTTCGGGTTGCGTACGCAGATGGGCAAGCCGTGCCTGGACGGCAGGGACTTCGTACGTGTGAGACGCAATGAGGTCGTCCACCACTTGGGCCATCACCGTGTACGTCTTCTCTGAGTTCGCTTCGCAGAGGTGCTTCAGGCGGCGAATCTGGTTTTCGCGCTCTTGGAAACGAGCGTCCCGGCCCTCGTTGATGCGCTTGATGACGCCCTCCGCAGCCATGATGCGCTGCTCGGCCAGCGTGACGGCCTTCTTGGCCGCCTCAATTTCCAAATCATGTACTCGGATGAGTTCTTCCAGTCGAGCCAGCTCCACCCTCAACTGTTCGACTTCGGTCAAGTCGAGCTGCGACAGCGTCCGACGTGTGGCGTCCAGGTCGCCGGCATGCTGCGCCAAGGGCGCAGCATCAAAGGACGGTTCCTTCAGCGAAGTGAGCACTCTCCGGAAGCCATCTAACGTGCCTTGGGATTGTTCTAGCGCCTGGATGTCACGGTCAACGGTTTCCAGCTTCTCGGTGGTGGTCTGCAGCGCCCGCTCACGAGCCTTGCGACCAAGCACAAAGTCGCGTCGTTCGCAGATGAACATCGTCATCGCGCCACTACCCTTGCCATCCTTGGTGAGGCCGCGCGGGGTCCGCCGCAGCTCCTCGGAGTCTGCCACCATCACGACAGACCCGAACTGCTCGATGAGGTAGGCCCGCGCGATAGGGTGGTCGGTGCGCAACTCGTGGATGATGGAAGTGCCCGACACACGAGACTGGTCGGCACGCTCCAAGCATCGCTTGCCTTGAACGACCTTCGAGCGCGAACCCCAGGACTGCAGGAAGTCAATCGTGCGGGCTTCCCAGTCCGGCTTGACGATGAGATTAAAGCGCGCGCCGTCCATGTAGCCCTCGATGGCGCCTTGCCACTCCTCAGACACCGGCTCGACGAGGTCGCACAACACCTGGACGCCCGCTTCGGGCAGCCTCTCTCGAATGCGCTCAAGCGCGAGGACGGTGTCCCGGTTGTAGTTGCCAGCACCTGCCGCAAGACGTTGCTTGCGGTCAGCCAGCTCGCCGCGCTCCTTCTTAGCGGCCTCCACGCGCTGGCCGAGGGATGTCGATTCAGCAGCAACTGCCATGAGCACGCTGTCCTCGGTACCGACCAACGAGTTATGCAGCTGGCCCAGGCCGGCGTCGATGCCGTCAAATGCGGGGGCCAGCTGAAACAGCTTCTCTACTGACAGGACGTCATCACCGTTTGCGTCCACCACGGAATTGAGCAGCCCGGCCAGCCGGTCCACATTGGTGGATGCAAGGGCCTTGGCCACGACATCTACAGACGCGCGCAGCTTCGGGAACTGTTCCGGCACTGGCCGCTTGACGATAGCGTCACCGGTGTTCTTAATGTGTGCTGCGGCGAGGAGACCTGCATGCAGCTCAGCGAGCTTGCCGCGCGCGGCGGACGTCGCCCGCTCTAGGCGCTCGTCAAGCGTATTCTTCTCGGTGTGGGCCGGAATGCCGCTCAACTTCGCTGCAATATTAATGCGGCTGCTATCAACGTTGCGCTTCAACTGCGCTTCGGTCTTGGCCTTGAGCTCGTGTTGGTCGACCAGCGCGCTGTCGTCCTTGATTTTCTTCCGCTCGAAAGCGACGCGCTCTTCGTCCGCGGCCAGCTGCATCTTCGCCAAGAGCAAGTCATGTTGGACCTGCTCTTCGAAGGTGGCGGTCGTCTTGCCGATGACCTCCTTCAGCTCGCGAAGTCGAGTGACGGTCGCTTCAATGCGCTTGCCTTCAACCTTCAAGCTCGTCACCTGGCGCATCAGGTCACTGATGCGGGTGATGCTCTCCTGCAGCAGCTTTCCATCGAACTCGAGGATGTCGTCCCGAACCAGGTCATGAACCGAGCCGATGGGCTTGTAGGCAATCGACTGCGACCATGCCCGAGCCGCGTTCTGAGCCTCGTCCCAGGGAATGGACACGCGCCCGCGGAACCTGCCATAAAGCCCGCTGAGGTAGTCGCGCTTGTGGTCGTCGTAGGTGATGACCTTCGGGTACTTGGCCTTCAACCGCTTGACGATGTCTTCGACCGGGACGCAGATACCTTGGTCGACGTCCTCGAAAAACTGCTCGACCGACAACGCCGCATCTTCGACGATGACCAGGACGAGGCGCTCCAGCTTCGCGTCCCTTCGCTCCCCGGAGCCGTCCAAACGCGCCGAGGCTGCTACGAGCGCAGTGAACATCTTGGCCGAGCCGTCCTCGGGCCCTGGACGAAAGACTGCTGCGAGGTAGCCCTGAGCACCTGCCGGCCGAGAGAAGAGGCTGTACTCGGCGCCGACCACGAAGGATTCAAGGGTGCGCTTGGACTTGCCACGGCGATGGTTTTGCTGGACTTCCTCTTGGCCAGGGTTGTAGGCCACGATGCCCTGGTAGGCTGCCGTCATGATGGTCTGAAGACCATCGAGCATCGTCGACTTGCCCGCACCCGTTGGGCCAGTGAGCAGCGTCATGTTTCCTAGCTCGTAGTTGCCGGGCTGCAGCTGTCCCCAGTTCACAAGAACCAAGCGGTCGAGCTTCATTGGTCGGTTTCCTCGACGGACGTTTCTTGGTCAACCACGCCTTCTGCTTCCAGAGCTGCACTCAGCGCGTCGTTGGACACGATGCCCAGGATGGTTGGCCGGATTGCGAGCAGCGCGTCTTCATCCGAAATCGAAAACTCGGCCGTGTAGCTGAGCAGGCGATGCCGCTTCAACTCGGCCAGCAAGGCCATCTTGTCGCCCATGCCGTTCGGCAGAGGACGCTTCAATTGCGTCTGCATGGTGGCCGCGATTTCCTCGAAGCTCACCAGCGCTTCACCCTGCGGCTGGATGTCGCCCGTGTTGAGCTTGTTCTGGTACAGGAAGCGCAGAGCAAGGGCCATCGCAACGAAGTCGGGAGACACCCGAGCCCGCAGCGATGGCGTCGGCTCCAGGATGTCCTCAGGCAGCCCATCGACTACGGCGCCCGCCACGTAGAGGCGATAGAACTGGTTATTGCTGTCGTGGTGCAAACGGAAGCCAGCAATGTCGAAGTAGTCCTCCAGCAAGCCCTCGACGCGCCTTGCGTCGTCATATAGCAGCTGCTCAACCCGGTCCTCCTCACGCACGATGGCACCGTAAGCCATCAGGCGGTTGATGATTTCCCGGAACCGGTCTGGCTTGATGTTGGCAAGCGCGAGTTGTTCGTTGACATGCGACAGGAGGCTCATTTTTTGAGGTCAATCTCGTAGTCGTTGCCGCTGTAGAGCTCGTTCTCCAAGCGGGTGGGCAGCTTCTTGATAGACAGGTCTGCGCCGACCTCGCTTCGAACCGCCTCCACGGCCTGCATGGCACGGAGGGTGTCGCGGGCGGTGGCCGTTGGGAGCGCTGAGACCCGAATGGGATGCCGAAAGATGCGCAGGTCGCGCCGAAGCAGCTGAGCAACCTCTTCGTTGGGGATGGAGAAGGCCTCCGCCTCGGCGCGGGCCATGGCTGCGGATAGGCGCTCTTCGCGCGACGGTCGCGGCCGAACGGAAATCGTGACCGCCTTGCGGCGCTGGGCGGCCGTCCGGAGCTTGAAGCTTGCAGGGTCCAGCAACCGCACCTCCGCCGGCGCCAGGAACTGCCCCATGTGCGCGAGCAGCAGGTCCTGTTGTTCCTTGGGGACCTCGGCGACCTGCTGAATCGCAGCGAGGTAGGCATGCCGGGTCTGGCCTGCGCGCAGCATCATCGACTGCAGCGCCAAGCCATTGACCCGCTTGAGGTAAGTCTCCATGGCCTTCAGGAAGCCAGGCTGCTTCGACTGGCACGCAGCATCAACGATGTCTTCGATGCGGGTTAGGAGCCAGTCATAGACGGACGTGCCCACGTGTTCCTTCACGGCCCAATGGGCGACGTCTCGCAGCTGTTCGTCCATCCGCTTGAACTTGGCCTCGGGGACGAGGCGAAGCCGCTCCAGCTTCTGCAAGATGGCCTGCCGATTAAGCGTTGCGTTATCGGCAGTAAGCTGCTTGGAATAGTCACGCTGGAAGCGGTCCAGGAACTCGACGAACTCGCTCCATTGCGTTTGCACCGAGGCGGTCTGCATCAGGTGCCGGACCAGCTCTTGGAAATAGTCGATGCCATCGGTCAAGTCCTCTATGACTTTCTCGGCGTACTCGTAGGCGTCGACTAGGTCGTGCGCGTCACCTCGGTCGGACAGCGCCGCTTCCAGTGCATTGCGACAGCCCCGCATGTTCCGTTGCCGGCTGCGGCTCGGGCGGTCCAACGACCAGAGAGCCTCCGCGAACAGCTTCCCTGGCCGAGAGAATCGGAAGGCCGTGACGAGGCCGGTGCGGTCGGCGAACTGCTCCAGCCAGGCGTCGGTCAGCAGTGCCCGGATGACCATGCCGACGAGCGCCTGCGGGTCATCGGCTTCCGCACCGCTCAGCTCATCGTCGCCACCCTCTTGCGCCTTGACGTCTTGATACTGCCGAACGACCGGCAGCAGGAGCTCGCGCAGCGCATCCCGCGTGAGGTTGTGGGCATAGTCAGCCATGGGGCCGTGCAGTCGGTCATAGAGTGCCCGCAGGCAAGCAGCCACAAGCTCCCGGCGGGAGTTATTCAGGGGACGGAAGAACCGCTGACGCTCAGCCTCAAAGAACACAGGATGACCCGCTGGTGGAGTCATGGGTTCCGGCAACAGGTCAGACGGTATCAAGGCTGATTGCTCCCATTGGACCTTGCCTGGTCCATGCACTTTTGAAGTATTATCTTCAAGGATAATTTATCTTGCAAGATAAAATATGAACACGCCACTCACCCCGGCGCAGCTGCGCCTGCGGGACATGGAAGTGCTGCTTCGTTGGGAGGGCGAAATTGATAACAGTCGCCTGCGCGAGGTGTTCGGCATCCAGTCCGTACAGGCCAGCCGCCTGCTGGCAGCGTTCTTGGCGGAGTTCACCGACACGGTCACGCGAGCCACGCCGTACGCGCCCATCACCGCCACAAAGGCGTTCCGACCAAGACTGGCCGGCAACAGCCCTGACGAGTACCTGCAGCTGGTTCAAAAGCTTGGCGCCTCACACATCGACTCCACGGTCGAAGACCTACGACTTGATTTGGCACCGGTCCGCCCAGCCCTCTTTGCCGTCATTACCCAGGCCTGCCGTAGACGCGTAGGGCTACGCATCCGCTATCGGTCACTGGCAGCCCCGGAAGGCCAGGACCGCCTTGTCTACCCGCATGTGCTCGTTCGAGCTGCGCGCCGGTGGCACGCTCGTGCATGGTGTGTACAACGGCAAGCCTTTCGAGACTTCGCGCTAGGACGCATCTTGCAAGCTGCTCTCGATGCTGAGCCAGCGCCCGCCGCCGCGCAAACGGACAAGGACTGGTCCGAGTTCGTCAAACTAATCGTGCAAGCTCACCCAGGTCTACCGGACGGGCAAGCCCGGCTTCTTCGGGACGAGTACCTAGGCGGCGAGGAAAGCAGAACATTGCGAGTACGCCGATGCTTGGTTGGGTACACGGTCCAAGACCTACGCATTGCCACCGAGCTGGCCAGACAGACACCGCCTGAGTACCAACTAGCGCTTTCAAACGCCAGGGACTTTGTCGGAGAGTTCGGGGTGGGCGGTGGCTGACCACCATCACGAGCATTGAGCCCTCTATAGAACCAACCAAACACATTGGGCATGACTGACGACTTCGAAGGCGCATCGCCAATACGGCCAGAAGACCTCGAGGCGCTGGCGCGCGCGCAAGCGGCAGCCACTGATGCGGAAGCGAATCCACTACCGCCGATGCTCACCGGTCCAAAGCGCCAGCACTTTCTCCCGCGCTTCTACCTGGATGGCTTCAGCCGTGGCGGTCTGGTCGCGGTATTCGACCGCGAGAAGAATGAGATTCGAAACCAGCAGCCGGTGAACACTGCGGTCATCGGGCACTTCTACACGATGGAAGATGCCGAGGGCCGGCGACGCTTCGAACTTGAGGCACTGCTGTCGGAGTACGAGGGGAAGGCCAAGCCGGTCATCGACAAGCTGGTGGCTGCCGCGCCTGACCTTTCGGCTGACGAACGGAGCGACCTGTCAATCTTTATCGCGTTGGCCGCGACACGGACCCCGGACATGGTGCATTCCGTGCAAGCTCTGAACGGGGAGATGGTCAAGCACACAGCCAAGGTTCTCTTTGCCGACGTTGACCAGACCTTCGCGCGCCTGCGTGTCGACGAAAAGTTTGCGCAAGAGTCCGATGACGAGCTGTACAAGCAGGCGGAGTGGATGGTGAAGATGGCCAAAACCGACGGATTCATCGTAGAGACTGACGAGAAGTGGGCGGTCGGTCGAGCCATCGAGATGGCACTTTCCGCTGCCCCCTACTTCGCTGGACGTCACTGGCGCGTGGTTCATCGGAACAACGAGAAGCTGTCGTTCATCACGTCGGACTCGCCCGTCTACCTTAACACGGTGGTCCCGCGGCCCACGTCCGTGTACGGGGTCGGATTCGGCAGTCCAGACGCCTTCATCTCGTTCCCACTTCACCAGTCCTGCACCCTCGAGATGTTCGGCGACAGCGGCATCCTTGAACACAAGCCAGCAGGTCGCGACTACCTGCGGATGGCCAACCTGCACTTTGCCAGGCGCTGTCAGCGGTTCGTCGTCGGACGCGACGAGGCATTGGTGAAGTCGTTGACGGAAGAACTTGGGCTTGCCAGCAAGAAGTGGCAGCCAAAGTTCAGGGGCAACTGACCAGACGCGCGTCAGCGCCTGTGCGAATACGCCAAATTTCGGTGCCAGTCCGTTATTGCACAATCACTGTCTCATGGCAACTTCCCTACCGCACCAACGTCTTCCACACGGCGTTCATGGATTCACATTTCATGCCCCCCCGAGGATGCATATGCTTTGATGCAAGAACCTACATGCTCCCCGCCGCGCGCAACGCCGCCGAGGAGAAGGGCCGCCCCATCCAGTTGATGGCTTCGGTCATGTGGCGATTGCCGCCGGCGCGGACGAGGTGCTAACCACCAGGAAAACCGATTCTGGGGGGAAGTTCTGAGAAATCGGCACGCTGGCGAAGGCAGAGGCGTGGGACGAAAAGTCTGCCGAGCGAGGCCGGCTCCATACCGTAGTGCATGGGTGGCGGCTGAGTGAAGGCGCATCCCAGGCAAACCCACCAGGGAGGGCTGGGCTCAGCCTTCACCACCCGTAGGTAGGCTGAAAAGTGTGCATCTGCTTGTCTGGCTGAGCCTTTCATGACTGCCATCAACCTTTACTTTCGCGAACGAAATGCCTATTTCCTGAGCCATCCAAAGCGCGCCGGAAATCGAATCCGGGGCTGCGAGCGCACGCCAAGCACATTCTCCGACGGCAACAATTGTAGGGACCCCGGGCACCGGTAATGGGGCGAGCTAACCGCCCCCTCCACACCCTTGGCAACAACGTCACCTGCTGCCGGCACATCCGGCTTGCCAGCGCAGCCCCAGTGCGTCAACACTGGCGGTTATGACTGCCTCGTCGACGCTCACGTTCCTGAACCCGTTTGAAGGCCCGCCCGTGCCCCTTCGGCTTGCGGGTGTGCTGACGTTCAGCCCTGAGGTGCACTTTAAGCTCAGCGGCGCGCCGCTGTCGACCGTCTTCGCCGAGGAGGGGCTGCTGCCGTGGTATCGCAGAGGTCTCCGGCTCCAGGAGAGCACGGCTCCCAACCGTGAGCGCCGTGCGCAGAAGTGGATTGACGAGCTGGCAACGCTACGGCCGGGGGTGTTCGATGTCTTTCCTGATATGCAGCTGGCGCGCAACGGAGATGGCGACGCGCAAGAACGCCTCAACCAGATGACAGACTTCGAGCTGGTAAACCGGGGACGGGGCCGCCAGCACGCGGACCTCAAACCGCACCAGGCCTATCTCGAGGAGGTCGGGGCGGCGGACCTTGAGCTGGTCCGGCAGCTCAAGGGCGGAGACATGGCGGGCGCTCTTGCGCATATGACCGCCCACCCGGTTCTTCGCCATCTGCTGTGGCCCGCGGCGGAAGCTGTGATACGCGAGGCTTCACTCGTCGACGAGTTGATACCCCTCTTTGCCGCAATGGCGTTGGACGTGCACTTGGGCTGGATGGCGGCGTGGGACACCGACCGCGCACGTGAACAGGGTAGTCCGTGGTCCAGTCTCGGCTGCTTGCTTCCGAGCGCTCAGCAGCCAGGTCGCAATCCCACCAGCCTTTTCTTCGACGAACTGAAACGGCGCCTGGGCGCACGCAGCGCGGTCCAGGTCCTCAAGCGGGTGCCGGCACCGCGGTCCGGCCTTGACCAGGCTACGCTGGACCGATGGAGCGCCGGAACGCGTCTGCCTGATAACACGACGCTGCAGGTTATACTCCGAGCGTACGGACTGGACCAGCCAGACGAGCTGCTCTATTCGCAACTGGCGTGTTCACGGCATGTCCATATGCTGGGACACCTCGCCCAGCGCTTGCAGGTAAAGGCGCGCGAAGCTGCGCAGCCGCACCGGTTCTGGCCGTGGCCAGCATACGCGTTCGAGTTTCCTGACTTCGAATCCTGGGCCGCCCACAGGTATCCGTTCTGGCTGGACTTTCACCGGTGCCGTAGCGAGGATGGCGCGGCGGGCCGCGCCATCCTGTCTGCACGCGAGAGCTAGACTCTCTCGCGGCTGGCGCTAGCGCTGCTTCGGCGTGTTGCCGCGGCTGCCGCCAGACGGCTTGCCGGTCGTGCTGGGATAGTTGGGATTCACGGGGTTCGACGGCTTCGCGGGGGTCGAGGGATTCGGGGTATGGGTTTTCGAGACGCGCATTACAGTTCTCCTAGAAGGTTGACCGGTCATCACCGGCACCACCACTATCCCGAAACAGAATGGCCCCGTGACTGGCAATGTTTTTCCAAAAACGGCGCAGCGCCTAAAGTAAGCGTCCGGAGGGAGCACCTAGCAGTAAACGGGGGGCGGCAGTACCGCACATCTCGCCGCGCAACTCGTCTCGCCGGGTCTCAGGCGTCGCCTCCCGCCATGCGCGTTGCGCGGCCTGGCCATTGACGACCTCATGCAGGTCGGCGTAGCTGAGGTCGGAGCACACGGTTGGCAGGACCTGCTTGATGGACCAGGAGCCCCTCAACTCCGAATGGTAGTAGCCTCGACGCGCATACGTGAGCAGGTCGATGCCGCATATGCTGCCGTACTCATTAATGCCACCAAGTGCAGCACGCCCGTGTTCACCGACTCTCCAGCTTCCAGTGCGTCGGCGTCTTTCCATTCGGCGTACGGTCAGCGTTGCACCGAACGACGCTCAGCGTATTTTCCATCGGAAGATGAACCCAGACTGGCACACCGAAATCCCTGAAGCCCTGTAGCTCTGCCAGAAATTCACTATTCTGACGAGTCCTGTTTTCTTCAGGGTCCTTCTGCGACATAAGGATGAGCCGCGTCCTGACGTTCGGATTGCGGGCGAATGCAGGCCGCATGGCCCGGTACTGGTTGAATTTGCTGGCAATCTGCAGCGTGTCCCAGCTCCCAACGCCCTTTGCCTCGATAAGCAGAAGATGCGTAACCGGCAGAGCCCCGTTGCCGGAATTATCGGTGAAACACATGATGAAATCTGCGTCCTGCTGCTTTCCAGTGACGGGAAAGTGGTCGTTCTCACCGGCTACCAGAGGCATCGGTTCGTCTTCCACCAGGCTCTCATTCATCAAGGCAGCGTAAAGCCAGTCCAGATGGAAATCCATTGCGCAGAAAACGTTCTCCGGTCTGTTGGTGATTGCGCACTTCGCTAGTACCTCAGTTATGAAGTCAGCATGCGGCGCAATCGCAACGCCAAGCACTCGCTGTATGAGTGCGAATCGCTCCTTGGCATTGAATCGGCTAAGTCGATATTCCAAGCTGCCCACCGGAAAGCGGTCGCTGAGGCAGGTCATCATTTCGTGTGCTGTGGCCAATTGGTCCCTCATCTTCATGAGGTTTGCGGGTACAACCATTTACGTGATTGTGCCTGCATAAAGGGACATTTTTTTGTCCTATCTTCCTTTCGACTCGCGTCGCCAAGCTTTCGAGCACTCGCTCGCTTTCAAGTCCACGTCGAAAATGACCGAGGTTCCAATGGCCGCGGCAACACCAAGAAGGTCAGTCATCGTTGACTTTTCGATACGAGATGCGGCTTCGTTCTATTTCCACCGCTGCGTCCCTTGGCAAGGAGCTCAATGCCGTCCTGAAAGATGGCTTCGACATCGTATGGCTCCGTCAGGCGTAAAGGAAGCAACCACGGGCGCCTCAGTCCATGCCTGTGCGAAGATAGGTACTCCATTTTCTCAGACTCCTTCATGGCAAACGACCACGCAGCGCTACTGAACTCGGTTCTCCATCGGCTCGGCCGCAATATCCTGCTATTCCAGCAAATTGAATCGGGATTGAAGTTCATGCTGCCGTTTATGCACCCGAAAGGGAGCGCTAGTGGCGACGGTGCGTTCGCCAAGTTTCGGGACATGACCAAGGGCCAAACGCTGGGGCAACTGGTGGAAAACTTCCAGGAGTCGATGAGGACGGACGCTGACGCCCTGAAGCAGTATCTCAAGCGAATGGTGGAGCAGCGCAATCAGCTCGTTCATCATTTCCATGAGATGCCTGGCGTGTCGCTGGGGACCGTGGCCGGCTGCCGTGCCGCGCTACAAGTTCTCGACGAGCAGCATCGCGAAGCGGAACCGTTCCTGGACATGCTCCATGCACTAGGTGTTAGCCTGGCCGCATCGATGGCCAAGGACTACCCTGAGCTGGCGACCGTCTACATGGCGCTCAAGCAGCAGCTCCCTGCCCATGTCGAGTATATCGACCTGTCCGACCCGTGCGAGACGAATTGGCCCACCACTCGCATCGTTCGGGCTCTCCAGGAGGCCGAATCTCAAACCGAGCCCGTGAACGGCATGACATCATTGACCCTTGCCGGGGTCTTCCTCCGCTCGCTCGACGCTGAGCTAACTCCACAGGCGTATGGCGTCAGCAAGCTCAAACGCATCCTTATACTGTCAGGGGCCTTTGACATCGTCGAATACCGTCCGCACGAGACTGCGGAGCCCATCACGCTCTATCGTAGCAAGCCCGCCGACACGCTCGGCCCCGCGTGAAGCCGATACTGTACGAGATAGCGGTACCAGGCGCGTTCGCTAGGGAACTCGAAAGCGTAAGGTCAGATTTTCACGCTTGCTTCTTGAATCTTGGCTTGCTAGCGCGCTGACGCGGAGACGCAGTCCGAGTCAACATGAGTGGATTGATGGTCGGAACTGGAGCAATTGTTTCCAACCACTGCTCGCGCCCAAGGGCGCGAATAACTTGGATAAGAGTACGCAGCGACGAGCCAGTGCCACTCTCGAGATTTCGCAAAGTGCGAACGCTGATACCCGCCCTCGCTGACAGTGTGGCCTGGTCCAGGTTCCGGTGTACCCGTAGCGTCTTCAATCGTTCCCCTAGCTCCGCCTCAATCTCTGCCGGAGTCCTATGCCTTTGAGTATTGCTCGTCGTCCCCACATCTTCCTCCCGACATCTTCCACCCCCAATCCGCAACAACCGGCAACATTGTTCCCCTTAACGCCGCAAATCGCCCATAAGAGGTCGAATGTTGCCGGTTGTTGCGAGCAATGAAGACTCGCTGCTCATGCCATCGCTCGCCTAGAAGCACGAATCCCTTCTGAACAGATTTCTCTCGTTCTCGTTTCATGCCCATCGGCGATGCATATACTCTGATGCAAGGACGCACATGTCATCCGCCGCGCGCAATGCCGCCGGGTGGTGAGGGCCGCCCCGTCACGGATGACGGGCTTCGGTGATGTCGTAGTTGCCGCTCGCGCTGACGGGGTACCAACCGCCAGGGCGCGAGGGAAATCGAGCACTGGGGGGTTGCCTTGAGAAGCTCGGCGCGCTGGCGAAGATAGAGGCGCGAGGCGAAAAGTCTGTCGGGCGAGGCCGGCTCCATACCGTAGTGGTTTGGGTGGCGGCTGAGTGAAGGCGCATCCCGGGCAAACCTGCCAGGGAGGGCTAGGCTCAGCCTCACCACCCGTAGCAAGGAGGTGCAGGTGTACACCTGCTTTTTTGGCTGAGCCATTTAGGTAAGCGAGATGACAACAAAGCATCTTCCTGTTCAGTGTATGCCTGAGGAGAACCACGATGACGGCAACAACTAAACAGCAGGCTCCCAGGAAGATTTCACCAGCTGTCCGATGCAGCTGGGGGGCGATACTTTGCCAAAAGGATAGGTCTGGTGGATTGCGCATCAATGGCGGACTTTTCTAAGCTTATGATGTCCGCAGGCATCTCCCGTCATCACGCGAACGACTGACGGGTTCGCCTGCGAGAGCTGTCGTAGTTCCGCGTGGTAACCATATAGCCGATGCAGCGCGACGGCAATCGCGCATGAACGCGAGTATCCACCTTCGCAGTGTACAACGACGGATGTGATTTCGTCGGGCAGGGCTTCTACGAACGAGCGAATGGCCAGAGCTTGCTCCTCCGTGAACGCATGGACAAGTTTCGCCTTTGCCCGGGCCGATAGATTCGGATTCAGGAAATCTACATCAGCGAAACTCAGACGCAACACGTGGGTGAAGCCTCCGAGGTTTGCTGGGGGGCGCTCCGGCGCAACGATTGAAATGACCGCAATCGATGGCAGTTGCGGCAGCTTTTCCGCATCCGAACGCGATAGCGCAATGACCTGGCGCGCCCCATCCAATGACGGCTTGTACAACTTTCCGATAATGTCCTGGAGTCGCTGTGGCACGTCGTCTCTCGCAAAAGTCGCTCTCGGCAGCGGCACAGACTACTTGTGGTCATCGCCACCGTTAGCATCAAGCCTTTCCTTCACGGAACCGGTCTCTGTCATCATTGGCTCCCGTCGCTGCTCGCCGGACCTGGACCTGACAGTAGCTCACGTGTCCGCTTCATCGTCCACGTTATTTCGGTAGGAGAAAATTCCCAGCTCCTCATACTGACTTTCTTGGTCACGCTCTTTTCAACTCGACTCATCGCGTGGTCCAACAGCCAGCCGTGCTCAGCCATTTTGCGCGCGGCGTAGCTCGCAAGCTGATGAGCAAGGTCCTCGCATATGTCGTAACGCTCCCACAGTTCTTCCTCCGTGAGACCTGCGTAGTAGGTTCCATCAATCCGGCGCAGCACAAGCTTGGGTTGCGCACCTGAGACTGCAGCAGGGGCTTGTTCTCTCGGAAAATCATCAGGAATCACACGGTCAGTCATCGATTTCACCCAAATGTTTGCCTGTACGTCGCCCGTTTGTTGCGTGCGCCTCTCAGCAATGCACGTGCAACAAGGACCTCCGCGCATCCAGTTTGAAATGCGGAATAGGCCGCCACGTGCAACGTCCGCGATTGGCCCATCGGCTTGCCGAAATCTCTGCTCGCCACGTGCATGCCTTATCCACCTCTCATATGCCACCCAATTGCACCGGCGATGCGGATACGAACAGGTCCTGGCCAGCCCTCGCACCGAGAACGGCGAGCCGGCCCAACTCTGCAATGCGAATCAGTCCGCCGCGGGCAGCCCCACCGGGGAGCTGCTGCGCACCAACCAGCTCGATGCCGGACAACAATCTCGACAGTGCAGATGACTTGGTGCCCATGCCACGTGCCAGGTCCGCAAGGGGAACGTAGGTCTGCCGGAACGCCAGCAGCTGATGCGGCATCACGACCCGGCACGCCTGGCCGCGCAGCACAATCGATTGCGAATCCAGCAAGCCCTCGTCTATCCAGTGAGAAATGCTCTCCCATTTCCAGCCTGTGAACTTCGACAGCTGGTGAATCGACATGCCCGCTTCGAGCAAGGGAGTGCCGAAGTATGAGGCGACGTCCGCGCGGCGGAAGACCATGTCACCTAGTCGACGACCGCACGCGATAGCCTTCACCCGGCCTTCAGCAATGGCCTGCATCGCAGACTGAATGGCCTGTCTGTCACCCATGCGCCGGCTGGTCAGCCCTGACCACGTGAGCTTCTCATCGTCCGTGGCTGCCGAGAGTTCAGCCGATTCCCGGATGCGCTCGACCAGTTCCAGTATGGAGCGGTGCTCGACCAATCCGCCCTTCAGAATGTCCTGGCGCCAGTTCACGTCGGACCGAATCACGCCGGCGGACATCATGTGCTCCAGCACCGACGCCGGCACACCAGCCGATTCGCAGGCCTGTGCGGCGTTCACCCATTCGCTGCGCCGCTCCTTGATGCGCGTGACCTCGGCGCGCGGGATTTCATAGACTTGCCCACGCGTACCCACGCGACGCGTGCGGGAATCGCACTCCCCGGTCTGGATGGCTTTGTGCGTACGGGAAACGCTGACGCCGAAAGCTTGCGCTGCGTCCGACGCGCGCACGTACTCGGTCGCCTCCTCCACCATCGCCTTCGCCGAATCCAGCCCGAGCGCCCCATCGAACCGTACCGCAGCTACGTCGATGATGACTTTGAGAAACGGCTCCAGCGCGGTTCCCTGACAAAGTTTGCGCAATCCGATGTACCAGGGGCCGAGCAACGTGTTCAGTGTTCGCGCATCGGCCTTACCTGCATCAATACGTCCCTCGACATGCGACCGAAAGCCCGCTGGCCAGTCGGCCAGCAGCGTCTCGAGTGGCGCGAGCAAATCGACAGCTTCAGCAATGGATTTTGGCAACGCAGCACTTCGACGGGGAGATGGCACTCTCGGGTCAGCGAACAGGCAAAGCGTGCGGACAACGTGACCCAACGTAATGATGTCCACCCCACGCAAGGCTGGCTCGATGCTCCCCGAGTGTTTGCCGCCACTGGCAACGAGTGTCGACAACCAGTGCTGGGCCCTGGTTGAAGCAATGCGAGGAAGCATGTGGAGGTCATGGCCGCACTCGCATCTATCAATATGGTAGCGATACGGCGACAGCAACTCGCCACACTCGTTGCATCGGTCGACAAGCCTGAAGCGGTGATGGGGACACGCCGTGACATAGGTGTGCTCCCAGTAATGGCGCAGGTACCCCTCGCCAGCCAAACAGGCCGGGCAAACGGCGTCGGCCTGGGCTCGATGCAGCCGACCCCAACTTCGGCAGGTCGTTTCCTGCTGGTTCGCAAAGTGGGCCCACGCGCTTTCGAGCCCGAGCTGTCCCGCAACAAAATCCGCATGGCCGAGCAGCGCACTGCGATTGCGCTGTACGCCTGCTAGCCCCGCCAGTTCGCGCCAGTCGGACAGGACGTTGTCGGCAGCGAGCCTGCGGTAATAGCCCAGCCCGGATTCGTCGTCCTGCGGAGCATAGGACACGAGCAAGCTCATTGCGGACCTCCGGATTGCTCATGGATGACCGGTACCGCGAGGTCGTTATCGTTCATCACCTGCACGAAGGCCTGATGAAGCGCGGCTGGAGCGACTTCCGACTGCATGGCGTCCGGATTTGCGAACGCACGGAAGTGGCGGGAACCAGCGGCCTCGATGGCATTCGCCGCAGCCTGGCAGTCCGCGAAAGTAACGGTACGCGGTGCCTCATATGCCAACTGGCTGGCCAGCTCCTGCATGAATCGGCTCAGCACACCAATCAACCCGCCGGTCAGGAGATAGCATTGATAGGTGAGTGCTGGCGCTGGCAGGTCAATCGGATAGCCAGATTCGCGAAATAGATTCGCGTAGGTCGCCACGCAGGTATGAAACGCCTTCATGTTTTCTGGAATGCGCGAGTCGTAAGGCAAAAGCCAGCGCGGCGCTGACGTCCGCATACGCAATTGCTCGTTGTTTTCGAACAAGCGCTCGAGACGTGGCACGCCGAACAAGCACACCGTCAGATTCAGCGCATCCGCGAACATCTTTAACCAGTCACCCGCCGCACGCGGCGGCACGCGCGCGCCTAGTTCGACCAGGTGGCTGGCCTCCTCGAAAAGCACGCCGCGTGTACCGGCAAGCTTCAACTGGTCGAACATGCGGTTGGCCATGGCACCAGAGGTGATACTGCGCTGAACTGGCAAGCCGAGTGCGGTGAGCACGCTCGACGGGAGCAGCAGCGGGGACACCGGCGTTGGCACCGAGACAACGAGCACTGGCACATGGCGACGCCCATTGACTTTTGTTTCTGGAAAGGTCCGCCTCAGTGCATTGATGAGCATCGACTTACCGACGCGCGATGGCCCCGTCACGCGCTCGATTCGACTTGTGGCTCCGTCCATGGCGTCCTCGAAGCGCTGTCTGAGCGGATTGAAATGCTCCAGGAACAGCGGGTGTGGAAGTTCGCAGCTTTCAATCGCTACGCGTAGTTGCTTCGCCGGCGTCATATCAGTTCATCACCATTGGAACGGTCGAGGATAGGGAGTAGGTCCGCATCGTCGAATATCGAGCCAACGGGTTGCGCAGCGGCAGACGCTTCTTCTGAAACCTTTTTGGGCCTGCACGCTGGTGGCGGAGGAAGTGCGCCCGGTTGCCTGGATGCGCGCGTGACGGCTCGTGTCTCCCTGTCTCGACGCGCGGTTTCGCGGTTTCGCTCGTACTTGCTCGGCTTCTTGCGCTTCGGTGCAAGAGAGTCCGCGACGACTTTCTCGTGCATATCCTGGTCGAATTTCTCGGCTTGGGGCGCTCGTTTGGCGCTGGACTTCTGGTTCTTGAACCGCTCTTTCGCCTCGTTGAACGACCACGCTGGCGTCTCGGGTCTCAGGTGTTCGTTCGGCAGCGTGACGAGTGGAAGGTCATCGCCCTCGTAGACATAGACATGGCGGAAATCATCCGGGTTGTACAACACAGGTAGCGGCCGCTCTTCGCCGTATTCGTTTATCAGAGCCTCAATTTCGTCGCCCTTGTAATGCAATCCTTCTATTGTGATGCCCGTCTTGCGGCTCAGCCTGCGCTCCGTGTGCTCGTATAGCGCCGCCAGCCACTCGGAACGTGACGGCGGAAGGGAAATCGCAAAGCATGACGCCTCGAAATGCTTCCAGCGCTCGGCGGGGGTATCCCCCTTGAGTGAATCCGTAAGGACCACGTCCCACTGCAGACGGTCAAGGGGGTGGTGAATCCACCTTTCGTAGTACCAGCGGACAATCCAGCGCTCAAGCTCCTCCAGTGTCGGGAGCTTGTCGCCCAGCGCAATCGGGTCGCGCTGCCCGTCTTTGCCGTCCACACGCGTGCAGCCTGCTAGCCCCTCCAAGGCCTCCTTGAGTGAGCGATTCAGACGTTCGATGAAGGGCTTTTCTTGCCCGGCCCTGCCTCTACAGTGCTTGACGTCGACGCCGAGCCGCTCCAGGTTCATGATGCGTCCGCCCTTGGTCTCAGGACCGTTGTCGAATACAAGTTGCCCCGGTGTTCCACACACATTCATGGCATGGTCGATACCCAGCTCCTCGAAGCGCTTCTTCTTGAGAGGGGCCATGTACAACTCCGCGCATGCGAGCGAATCGGTATCGGTGGGAGCCCCTACAACCAGGCGCCAGCCAAGTGGATAGCTTGTGCAACAGTCGATTGCATGCACCAGGTAGACCAGGCTGGTCACGCCGCTTGGCGTCTGGACAACAAAAGGCAGATGCAGTGCATCCTGTTCGACGCGCTCGAAGGGCGTCTCGGCGCGAATACGCTTCTTCGCGAACGACTTCCCGGCCACGGCGTCCGTCGGGAGCATCCGGTCGAGTTCGGGGTCGGCGCTTGCATAGTTCAGAATGATGTTTTTCACGTACCTGATGCTTATCGGACGACAGGTCGCGGGCAGAAAGGTGCCGCACACCTGGCGATTCACCTCTTCAGTGACCCTCTTCAATGACCACCGCGAGTGCGGCACCAGGAAATGCTGGGCGGCAACCATGCAAATGGTATTGATGACTTCCTGTGGATACCGTGGTGAGTGATTGCCCTTGTTTTTGTTCCCGCGAAGAACCGGCAGACCGGCCATGTCGCACTTTCGATACCGGTACATCGTCGACTGAGGGGGAAATGGAGGCGACTTCGGCGTTGCCTCCCGGCGATACTCGTCTGCTACGCGGCGATACGCCTCGAGAAAGCTGACGCCTTGCCGCTTCTGCATTTCCCGAATGCGCCTTATGACCGTACGGACGAAGCGACTGCGCTCATGCAGTTCCTGGTCGTCAGGTTGCGCTGCATGACTGAAGCGAGGTTTGCCCGCGCGAAGCACAGTCAGCTTGCCAGCGTGGATGTCGGCAAAAATGCTCGCTATCTCGATGTACCTGTCCGCGCGCTTCTCGGCATCGAATACCTTGATGCATCCAGCGTGCGGGTGAGGGTCTAGCACCTCCAGGTAGGCGTCGTGATTCCTGGGCGGAGCAAGCCGGTCGTGGAGAAGCAGGCTGCGGTTCATTTCTCCACTCCTTCCAGAAGACAGAGATGGCTCAGGTCCCCATACGCGAGGGACAGTTCGAGCGTGCCGCAGATGGTGTGATGAGCAAGGTTGCCGCCGAGGACGCCGCTGACCAGCAAGACCGGAATCACACCAGGCAGAAGCTCAAGGTCCGAGCACAACGTGCGCACCGTGACAGGACCGTCTGCACAGCGGCGCGTAACGCGTTCGGCGAGTTCGTCCGTCAGGTAGGTGCGGACTTGATGCGTCGCCTGCTTGAGCGCCCGCGCATTCATCCGGATAGGATGAGCGGTGTTCGCCGGGAGGACCAGGGTGCGCAGGGGATAGCCATTGGCATCCAGAATTGGCCGGGCGCGCGCGACCTTGTCCCAATAGACGTCGTCTCCCTCGAAGCCTTCAGCTTTGACCTCGACGGCGTGACGTAGCCCGTCGAGCCAATCGATTTTGAAGTCGGCCGTGTAGAACTTCGGGCCCTGGACATTGCAATGCTTGTGCCAGGCGGCACGTATGGCTTGTTTCGTGAATAGCAAACGCTGGTCAATCAGGTCGACACAAAACGGCTGCGGCTGGAACGCCCTGACGCGCGGGTCAATCGCCAGCAGATGCGATACGAATCGTTCTGGCTCGGATTCGACGTTGAGATGACCGCTCGCCTTCTCGATGTACGTGCCGAGCTTTGCCTTCCCGTAAGTCGAAGCTGTGGGACGGATGCCGGTGTCGGCTGCGCTCTGGCGGCCGCGACGACCATAGGGTGTGGGCGTGCGGCTCATAGCGCACCCATCTGTCCAATGCGCGGTTGCAAAGCGCTCTGACTGCGCGTTCGGGTAAGGACTTCTACAAAGGTGGGCCAGTGCGGGAAATCTGTCGTGCGGTTCCGGTTCAGCATCATGCGGTCAAACGAACTATCAACCGCATAGCTTACGGACGCATTTCCCGAAAAAATAGAGTGACTTTGACAGACGTTACACCCAAAATTGCGAACAATACTTGATTCGCTGGGCCTTTTTCGATTGAGAATTTTTTTCCCGTTACACGCGTGTAATGCCAGCGTTACACCGGGTCGTGGCGGCGCAGGCAGGCGCAACAAGGCCAAGCGGCACTCGAGACGATGCGCGTCGAGCTGGGGGATGGCGTCGCAGGCCAGCGAGTCTGCAAGGCTGGGGAAACGAGGCTTACGGTGATGACGGACAGGGGGGAGCTCGGCACGCAGGCCAGATTGCCGCGATGTGTCGCCGGGAGCACCCCACTGCTCATAGCAACCAGGGCTCGCGCCTATTACCGGACGGCAGGCACAGCCACGCCCGCTCACGTTCCACCGGCCTCCAGCCGGCCGCATCCTGGAAAAGATGACCCGTCTCATCGCCCCTCCCGCGTCATACCCTCTCACTAATAGGAGGGCTTGACCGCGCGGGCGGGTCACAACTGCGAAGACAGGTTCATTCTTGAAACAGCACGACGGCATTGCACCGACGCCGAATTACCCTAGTCAACGCGAGGAAAGTTTTCAAGCTGGGCGAGCGAAGCCCTGGACTCCCCGGTCGCGCAGCTAGGTTCCAAGCGGTCGTCGCTGGCCGTCGTAGCGACAAGGGTAAAATCCGTCCCAAGACACACTTGTGCAAGTTGCACATATGCAACTTGCACATTGAGCGATATACGGATGTCCACCGTCGCCATGTGCTAAGGCCATGAAAATGAGGGATGCCAACGAAAGTTAGACGTCTTTCATGGCTCACCGCACATGCGGCAATCTTCAGAATCGAATACCACGATGGCCAATCAACTGACACTCGACGCCCTGGAAAGCTGGCTCTGGGAGTCCGCGAATATCCTGCGCGGCTCCATCGACTCGTCCGACTTCAAGAACTACATTTTTGGCCTCTTGTTCCTCAAGCGCTTCAACGACGTTTTTGAAGAGCGCGTAAACCAATTGATGGCCGAAGAACGCTTGAGCCTGGTAGAAGCCGATGCTGAAGTCTGCGAAGACCAGGGTGCCTTCCCGCCAACGGCGCGCTGGGGCTGGCTCATTACCCGCACCGAGAATATTGGCGAAGCACTGGACAAGGCCTTCCACGACATCGAAGCGGGTGTGAAGGGCACCGACCTGCAGCACGTGCTGACCGCCACCCAGTACGGCGACAAGCGTGTGCTGTCTGACCACACGCTGCAACGCCTGCTGCGCCACTTCAATCAGTACAAGCTGGGCAATGCCGACCTGTACAAGGCCGACATGCTGGGCGATGCCTACGAATACCTCATCAAACAGTTTGCCGACGACGCCGGCAAAAAGGGCGGCGAGTTCTACACGCCAAAGGGCGTGGTGCAGCTGGTGGTGGAGCTACTCGACCCGCGGCCGGGCATGAGCGTGTATGACCCGACTTGCGGTAGCGGAGGCATGCTGGTGGAAAGCGCCCATCACATCGCCGACCTGCCGGGTGGAACGCTACTGGGCGGCAAACCCAATGTGCTGCTCTACGGCCAGGAAAAGAACCTCGGCACCTGGGCCATCGCCAAGCTCAACCTGTACCTACACAACATGCGGGCCGAGATTGAACGCGGCGACACGCTGGTCGAGCCCAAGCATCTGGACGGCGACTACCTGAAAACTTTCGACCGGGTGATTGCCAACCCGCCGTTTTCGGCCAAGGCGTGGTGGGCGCCGCTGGAACTAGCCGCCGAAGCCGAGCAGGAAGACGAGAAGAAGCCCAAGGCGCCCAACTACAAGCAGGTCAGCGACCCGTATGGTCGCTTTGGCTATGGCATTCCGCCGCGCGGCTATGCAGATTTGGCTTTCGCCCAGCACATGCTCGCCAGTCTGAAGGCCGATGGCCGGATGGGCGTCATCCTGCCCCACGGCGTGCTGTTTCGCAGCGGCGAGGAAGGCAGGATTCGTGAGGGACTGCTGTTCGGCACTGACACCGCAAGTGGTAACAAGCCGGGTGACCTGATTGAAGCCATCATTGGCTTGCCCGCGGCGCTGTTCTACAACACCGGCATTCCGGCCTGCGTGTTGGTGCTAAACAAGGACAAACCGGCGGCGCTCAAGGGGAAGGTCATCATCATCGACGCCAGCCGAGACTACCTCGAAGGCAAGGCACAGAACACGCTGCGCCCTGAAGACATCATCCAAATCGTGGCCGCACACAAGGCTGCGTTTAACCATCAGACCGAGGTTGATAACTACTGCCGCGTGGTGACGTTGGACGAAGTTCGCAAAAACGACGGCAACCTCAACATTGCCCGCTACATCAACAATGGTGAGATGGAGGAGACTGTCGACGTGGTCGCCACTTTGGTCAATTTGGCGTCCTTGGCCGAAGAGGAGGCGCAGATAGATGTGAAGTTAAATGGCTACCTCACAGAACTGGGGCTTCTGGAGAACGAGGCATGAGCGTTGTCGGTAAGCCTGGGTATCAGAAGACAGATGCTGGTTGGATTCCGTCAGCTTGGCAAGCTAGAAAATTGGGAGACCTGGTTGTCAAGGTGGGTAGTGGCGTTACCCCAAAAGGGGGCAGTGAGTCTTATCTGACGAGCGGGGTGCCGTTGATTCGCAGTCAGAATGTGCTGTGGGGAAAGCTTGATGTTGCCGATGTGGCTTTTATCTCTGATGAGCAACATAAAAAAATGGCAAATTCAGCACTCAAGCCTTTTGATGTATTGCTGAACATTACAGGGGCGTCCATTGGCCGCTGCGCAGTGCTTCCAGAAAATTTTGGCGAAGGGAACGTTAATCAGCATGTGTGCATCATTCGTCCAACTAATGTGCTTGAATCTGGCTTTCTTTCGCATTATTTGAATTCGCAATTTGGGCAGATGCAAATCGCCAGACTTCAGGCAGGCGGAAATCGAGAAGGATTGAATTACCAGCAAATTCGAGGGTTTTTGCTTCCCTTGCCTTCTAACCAAGAACAACAAGAAATCGCCGCCATCCTCACCACCGTGGACGATAAGCTGGACGTCATTGCCCGCCAGATTGAGGCCACCCGTACTCTCAAGCGCGGATTGATGCAGACACTGTTCAGTCGAGGTGTGGGTACCCAAAATGCTGATGGGCGATGGGTGCCGCACGCTGAGTTCAAGGACAGTGAGCTGGGGAGAATTCCGGCGGGGTGGATGGTTGGCCGTGTCGGGGACTACATCTCGGCGCTACGGTCTGGGGTGAGCGTCAACGCAGAAGACCGGGAGCGAGAAGAGGATGAAATCGGGGTTCTGAAAGTCAGTTGTGTGCAAAGTGGAGGCTTTGTATCAAACAATCACAAAGCCGTTCTAGTCGAAGAAAGAGACCGAGTAGCTGAACCAGTGCTCGGCGGACGAATAATAATCAGCCGTGCCAATACACTGGATTTGGTCGGTGAATCTGCGTATGTCGCAGCAGGCCATCCTGCGTTGTTTCTTTCGGATAAGCTCTGGCAGACCGAGCCGTCGGAAACGTCCCATTCCGTTAAATGGCTTGCCTTCTACCTTCAGTCTTCATTCGTACGACAGGAAATCAGTAAAGCGGCTACCGGAACTAGCGGGAGCATGAAGAACATTGCAAAGCCTGCATTTCTCAGCATCCCGATGCCGTTGATTCCGTTGAACGAACAAGAGCGTATCGCCGAAATCTTGTCTGCTGTTACATCAAAGGTGGGAAGCTTGTTGAACCGGCAAACTCGCTACCAAACCCTGAAACGCGGCCTGATGCAAAAACTCCTAACCGGCGAGTGGCGCGTCAAGCTGCAAGACGCTGAGCTAGTGGCTGCCTGAGCGCACGGCACCATAAAAACAAAAAGGAAAAAGCAGCCATGGGCAACGCAGAAAGGACCGGCGTCGAAATTCCGGCCATCGAGTGGCTGGTCAAGCTGGGCTATGCCCACCTGCCGGGCAGCCAGGTGGTGGTCGAGCACCGTCACCTCGCCCCGGTGCTGGAAAACATCCTCAAGCCCCGGTTGCTGGCGCTGAACCCATGGCTGGCAAACGCGCCCGGCGGTGTGGGCTCCGCCCTCATCGAACTGCGTAAGCGGGTCAACGACGAGCTGTTGCTCGCCAATAAGGCATTCTGGGAGCAGGTGGTGCACCGCTCCGACATCCAGGTCAAGGATGGCGAGGGCAAACCGCGCAGCGTGCGTTTCTTTGACGCCAGCACGGCGGCCAACAACGACTTCCACGTGGTGGACCAGTACGTGGGCCGCAATGCTGACGACGATGTATTCCGTCCGGACCTGCTGCTGTTCGTCAACGGCCTGCCTATGGCCATCATCGAGTGCAAGGCCAGCCACCACCGGCTGGACGAAGCCCTGGCGCAACTGGATGGTTACCGTGCGACCTTCCCGGCCCAGTTTGTGTTCAATCAGGTCAGCGTTGGGTTGAATGGCCGGCAAGGTGTGTATGGCGCTATCTTTACGCCCCCGGCCTTCTACGCGCACTACCGCCTGCAAGACGCCGAGCGTGCCGAGGTGGCGGCTTTACTGGTGGATGAACCGAGCGAACAAGACCAGCTGCTGTGGGCGCTGTTCGAGCCGGCGCGCTTTCTGGAGCTCATTACCCATTACGTGCTGTTCGAAACCCGCGACGGCAAGACGGTCAAGAAGCTGCCGCGCTACCAGCAGTGGCGAGCCGTGCGCAAAACGGTGCGGCGCCTGACCGCCCCCAAGCCACTTGGCGGCGTCGTGTGGCATACGCAGGGCAGCGGCAAATCGCTCACCATGGCACTGCTTGCCCGCCTGCTGCGCGCCGAATGCACGGGCCTGGACAACCCGACGGTGCTGGTGTTGACCGACCGGCGCGACCTCGACAAGCAAATCTTCGACACCTTCCACGCAGTCGGCATCAAGGCCATCCAGGCCGTGTCCGTCGATGGCCTGGTCAAGATGCTGTCCAACGACTATGGCAGTGTGTTCACGAGTACGGTCCAGAAGTTCCAGGAGAATGACGAGGCCGATGCCGAAGTGGATACATCGGCAGAACCTTTGCCGGATGATGACAACGACACCCTTATAGCGACCCGCCACCGGCGCGTGCGCGACGGCAAGGACTTCATCATGGTCGAAGAGCACAATGTCAACTTTGGCCAGTACGACGCAGACGGAGTTCTGTTGTCGCCCAATTGGGAGGAGCTGGGCCGCGAGAGGGTGAACTTCCGCGTGCTGAGCACCAAGCCCAATTTCTATGTGCTGGTGGACGAAGCCCATCGCAGCCAATACGACTTTCTTGCCGCCTTTATGCGGGCCAGCCTGCCGAACGCCAAGTTCATCGCTTTTACCGGTACGCCGCTGCTGAACGACGACAAACACACCTTGGTCGAGTTTGGCGGAGGGGAATACATTGACGAGTACCGGCTGCACGAGGCCGTGGCCGACGGGGCCACGTTGCCCATCAAGTACCAGGACGCTTGGGTGGCTCTGGCGCCCGATGTCAACCTAGACCAGGCGTTCAAAGACCAGTTCGTCAACGAGCCCGAGGCACGGCAGCACGCCCTAAAGAAGGAGCTTCTTACGCGCTGGCGACAGGCCGGGGACCGCATGGAGAAGGTGGCGCACCATCTGGCCGGGCACTTTCTGGCCAACGCGCAGGGAAAGGGCCTCAAGGGCATGCTGGTGTGCGACGGGCGCGAGATGGCCGTGCGCTACAAAGACCTGCTCGACGCCATCATGAAGGAGCGCGCCGCGCAGAGGCTGCCCATCTTCGAGAGTCGGGTGGTGGTATCGCTGGCCAACATTACTGCCTCGCGCACCGGTGCTTCTGAGAAAGAAGCCGCGGCCGAGAAGGGTGTCGGCGCCGACAAGGTACGCACAATCGAAGAACGCGTGCGCGATGAAATCAAAGCCGGCAAGGTGCCGGTCGCAATGCCGCCTGAGCAGATTGCCAATTTCGTCAGCAAGCTGTTTCCGCTGCCCTATGGCGACGAAGCCAAGGGCAAGGACGGCAAGGTACACGCCAATAACGTCGGACTCATCATCGTGTCCGACATGCTGCTCACCGGCTGGGATGCGCCGATTGTCGGCACCATGTACCTGGACAAGCCGCTCAAGGAGCACGCCCTTCTGCAAGCCATCGCGCGCGTGAACCGCACCATGGGAGGCAAGAACGCAGGTTACATCGTCGACTATCACGGCGTGGTGGAGCACCTGGACCACGCCCTCAAAATCTACGGCGGCGAGGTCAAGCCTGCCCAGGTGTGGGAAGGCATGGAGAGCGAGCTTCCAAAGCTGCAAGCGACGCTGGAGCGTATTCTCAAGCTCCTGCCGCGCAAGCATGACCCGGTCCGCCAACGTGAGGACTACAAAGTCGATGCCGAAGCTTTCCTTGACCCGGCAGCCCGGCTGGACAAGGTGGAGGACTTTCTGGAACTGGTCAAGCAGTTCAACCGCAGCATCGACATCATTCTGCCCGACGTGCGCGGAGTGCCATTCAAGCCGTATTTCACGCTGTTTGCTGAAATCCGCCTGATGCTGCGGGACAAACTACCCGGCACGGCATATCGGGAGCGCATCACCAAGCTCGAATCGGTGCTCCTGCAGCAATTGCTGGATGAATACATCAACGCCAGTCCAGCCAAGAGCCTGCTCGGCAAAGAGGTGTCGATTCTCAATGCCTCGGACATGGACCGACTCAAAAAGCTGGCCAGCCCAGGCAGCCGGGCGCTGGTGATGAAAAATCAGCTGAAACACACTATCGAGACGGGGCGCGACAAGGACCCTGCGTTCTTCGACAAGCTGGCGGAGGAGTTGGAAAAGCTGCTTGAAGAAGAAAGGGCCGGCCGCATTATCCAGGCCAAATTTTTGGAGCAGTTGGACCTGTTCGGCCAGCGCATCAAGGAGAAAGACAACACTGGCTTCTCTAGCCCTGCCCATTCCGCGGCGTTTCACTACCTGGAATCGCATCTGTCTAGCGACGTGGCCCGGGGTGTGACAACCAAGCTGTTCGAAGATACCGAGCTCAGTCACACCATGGCGTCTGATAACTGGAAAGCCATGCCCGACGTGCACCCCGAAATCAAGAAGCGCATAAGTAGCCTGCTGGTGCCGCTGGCGGGTTGGCAGCGTGCCGTGGCGCGCGACCACGCCGGGAACTTGCTGACCATCTTGCTGAAGAACTGAGCCATGCCGCGTTTGCAGTACGGAGAGACGACCATCGAGTGGCGGTTCCAGCCAGATGCTGGGCTGAAACGCTACTATGTGACGGTCGAGCGTGGCCACCCCGTGTTGTTGCGTGGGCCATGGGTAGAAGCTCCAGAGCAGGAGGCTCTGGTGCGGCGACGTGCTCGGTGGATACGTGAAAAGCTGGCGCTGGTCAACAAGCCTCAGGACGAAGACGCCATCGTGACTGGCAGCCGGCTCAAGTATTGCGGGCGCAGCTACTTCACAGAGGTCCGGCACGCACCTGCTTTGTCAACACCGCGGCTGGCTTTTACCGCGTCCCGCTTCGTGGTGGAGTGTCCCTGGGAAGCCACCATCACACCGGACGCCTTGGCCCCGCTGTTGGAAGGCTTTTACCGGGAGCGCGCCGAAGAGAAACTGCTGCCACGGGTCCGCCATTGGGAACGCGAAACAGGGCTAAAGGCTGCAGGGGCCTGCATCCGGCAATTTCAAAGCCGATGGGCAAGCTGCGACGCTGCGAACGTCTTGCAGTTTCACCCCAAGGTGATGGAACTGGCCGGCAGCGTGCAGGACTACATCATCGTCCACGAGCTCTGCCACACCGTCGAGAAGAACCACACTAAGGCCTTCTGGGGCTTGGTCGCTCAGGTCATGCCGGGATGGCGACGAGAGCACGAAGCGCTGGAGCGAGCGACGCTCGGGTATGCAATCTAAACAAAGAGTCTGTAGCTTTGTGCCCTCATGTGGCAAGCGCCATCAGGCAGCATTGTCTATCACCGCGGCTCCAATGACTCAAACCGAGAGCCACCGTTCCTCCTTCAAGCGTCACCAAGGGGGAGATACCGCGCCATCTCTCCAATAGCGATTTCACCGGCCTAGTTACTGGAGGTTGGATTGGCACAGACTATCTTGAGTCTGAAGACGTTATTGCGGCGACGGACCTGCTCACCAAGACGCGCGCAGCGTTCAGCTATCGCATCACATGCGCTTAAACTCGTACAAGGCATCCAACGCTGCCTCGCCACGAGTGTTGGTCGACAGCCATTTTGAAAAGTCCGTCATCGAGAGTTTCTCCAGATGGCTCAAGTCCAGGTCATGGTAGAACGGCGGCATGCTATCCATGGCCATCTTTTCACTCTCCAGAGATTCCCTCAAGTAAGTCTTCAAAGGACGCTTTGGACGCTGCTTCTCAATGAGTCTGGTGGTCAAGACTTCGGAGTAAATCCACGGTGAACCGGTCAGAGACTCATTACGTAGTTCGTCGTCCGTCACCATTGACCGCGGAGTGTTCAGGAAGATAATGCACTCCGTGCGGTCAATCATCTTGGCCAGGGCGCCCTGCAGCATCATGTGAACATGACTGGTCGACTGGTTTCGCCGGTCATAGTCATACACATCGCCTGATGGTCGGCGGCAATACTCGTTGTCGATTTCTTTCAGCAGGGCTTCCGCGTTTCCCCACACGCAAGAATCAACGAAACACCGGAGGCCAAGTTTGACCTCTAAGACTTCCGCGAGCGCGATGGCAACCTCCTCGTCAGCATGAGAGTGCGAGATGAAGACGTCCGAGTTTACCGACTGAAACCACGCTTCCTGCAACTTCCGTGCATCGATAGCGCCATTCTTAAGATAGCTTGAAATGTGCTCCCTCGCGCCTTTCTTCCTAGCTTTATATTTTTCGTCGGCCCCGTACTGCCGTACCAGCTGAGCGCCGTACGGTGATTTCTCATTGAAGGTTAGGTTGAATCCCGTGTACATGCTTCTCGATTCAAGTCATCACGATGCTATTGCAAGCCTCCAGTGCAAAGGAGCTGCTGGAGGTACAAACGTCTCACGTGCGCGGCGCGCTACCGCTTCGCAAGGGCATCCAATGCGTCAGCAATCCGACTCAGAAGCTCCTGCGGCTTCGTGACCTTCTCCTGCAAACGCAAGAACGCTGCTTTTGCGGCGTCACTCTCAGAGCTATCTGCTACGGCCGCAGTGATGCTGTCGGCGAGCGTCTTCGCAGCATAGCCTGTGGCCCCAACTGGGATGCAGACCAGGTCAAGAGATTGAGCGATGTCAAATTCCTTCACAACCCCGTCTGCTTCGACAATGTTCCCTGCCTCATCCCTCTTGTTACCGAACAAGAATAGAGCGAGACCAGCCTGCGATATGAGGTCCTTCCGATATTCGTGCCACAATGCGTTGCGCTTCTCCTGGTCGGCTATCGCGCGCGGGAATGGCCGCACAACAAGATGGTCCTGAATATGCCCTTGCCGCTGGGCGTAGATTTGCTCTATCGCACCTGAAAGAAGGTCGTTGCTGATACCCCATCCGAACCCGGAGACGAGGCGGTAGCCCCGCTGAATCACGATTTTCCCCAAGTCGAGCAAGAACTCACTCACATCCGCCTGGGTCCAGCCGTTGAACTCGGCAGCACTCCCAGAGATGAACAGGGATTTCCTTCGGTAGGCTCTGTCGATATGCTGCAGGATTCTGGTGATGTCCGCGTACTCATCAACAAGGAGCGTTCGAATATTGAATCGCTTGAGGTCCTCAATGAGCAGGCGCTGCTTCGCCTGCTTGTACTCGAAATCCGCCTGCTGTTCGCCTGATTCTTGTGCAACCTTCTTGAAAATACAGTAGTGCTGACGTCCGTTTTGTTGGAATGTGATTCTAATCCGCGAAAGGATATAGTCGAGGTTGGGGTCCTTGAAACTAAATCCCAAAAACAGGAATGTCTTCGAGACCAACTCACCGGTAAGCGCGTTCACGAATGCCCCGCGGTCAATCGAATAGCGTTCGTAGTCATCCTTGGTGAGAACCGCCTCGTCGGCGTGGTCCACGTCACCATGCATCTTGTAAACGACCGCATCTCGCCGGGGCTTTGTGGAGGCCAACTGGGGCACACGGTACTTGACGTCGACAATCTTTCCCCCACTCTCCAACGCCTTTTCAATCAGCTTGTCGTAGTTCGTGGTCCAGTATGTCGAGATTGGCAGGCGAGCCAGAAGCCGATGGTTCTCCGGAGGCTGTGCGTGCGTCGGAAACTCCGCAATCAGCCTTCGCGTAAGGCCGTTACGATTCTGACCATTGTCGTTGACATGGTACTGGGCGAGGGCCACCAGGTGGTCTGCTTCCAGCTTTGCGTCCAGCCCTAGACGCTCAGCAAGCGGCTGAAGCAAGGCAACCCAATCCACAAAGCCCGCCGGAGCCGACATTCCAGCCCCCAAAAACACCGCAGCGGTTTCTTCGTGGAGTTCTTTTACATATTCGGTGATGAATGCATCGACGTCATTCACTGCCATTTGACCACTACCCCTTTAGTTGACCAGCCGGCAGTTCGGTGCCTCACGCGGACTCGCATCAAAGAGGTAAGCCAGACCACCGCCGGCTGGCGTCATGCTAGACGTACCGACCAGCGTTAGTTGTTGTTCTTTCGGATGGTGATGGCCTCCTCTACCATCGCCGCCATGTTGTCCGCAATCCAAGCGTAGCGCGCTTTGCTATCCGCGCCCGACGGGTTGTAGCACTTTGCGATTGCAGAGAGCTTCTTCTTCGTGGGGCCATGCGTGATGTAGTCGAGAGGGTTGTCCCCGACGGAAGAAGTCTCCCCGTCGAAGTTTTTGAGCCCGTGAATTCGGATGGCTACGATGCCCAATCCTTCGTTCCAGGCCTTAACAATCTCATGGTTAATCCACTTACGGTTCGCGGTATGCTCGCCAACTAGGAGCACCATGCAGGTCTTCCCCTCCATTTGCTCGCTAATCCACTTCTCAATCGCCTTGTTGCCACCGCCAACGACCTCTTCCCAGTCGTTGTCTTTGGCTGGCGCATTTCCTTCGATAGAACCAATTTGTCGGACCTGGGCAGCGCGAACACAATCAGCTTCGTAGTGAAAGCTGAAGAAACATTTACGGGCCATATTGTTCTCCAATTTTTCTCTGGTGGCGCCATGACAACGGCAGCAACAGCCTTTCCGGCTCCCAAAACTCACCCCTACATCCGTAGCGCACGGAGCAACTAGATGCGGCCGCCGAGCGAGAAGTCCAACCCCGCTTTCGGAGGGTGTCAGCTTCATCCACGGTCGCCGTTACCCCACAAGTAGGCCGACCGGCAAACACGGCTATTGGAAGCTTCCCGCAATCCACGGCGTCTGCGCAAGCGCGGTGCGAATGGCTCGGAGCCTATCCGCTCAATTTGCAGCACTTTAAGTATGCTTCTGAAGTATCATCGTTACGGCTGAGCAAGAGTAAAAATATTCTGAGGAGCGACATTGGCAGTCTACGTTGACAACGCTCGAATAGCATGGCGAGGTCGCCAATGGTGCCATCTAGTTGCTGATTCGCTGGATGAGCTTCACGGGTTTGCGAGATTGTTGGGGCTGAGACGCGGTTGGTTTCAGGCTCAGGCGTCGTTGCCGCATTATGATGTTACCGTTGAGGTTCGGGATATAGCGCTGAGTCGCGGTGCCCAGGCCGCTGACCGGCGGACCTTGGTCATGCGCGGCCGCCAGTTGAAACGAGAGCTTCATGCACAGATAGCACGTCAAAACAGCCAACTCAAGTTGTTTGACTGACTTCGCGGCAGCAATGAACGGGGGAGGCAATTGCCAGTTGGGGCTGAGGGCGGACTAGAAGAATCTAATCATGTATCTGAGCGCCGAAACTCTGGATGACCTGCTAATCAAGGTCTACAAGCGCCTGCTGAGTCGAAGGGGTGCATATGAAATCCACCCGCGAAAGGGTCCGGCGACAGAAATATTCGGCGGGCTACTTCAGATAACCAATCCTCGGGCCAGATTGAGTCGAACGGAGCTTAAAAGCACGTTCTACAGTTGCATTGGTGAGCTCCTGTGGTATTTATCCGGCACCAACGAGCTCGATTTCATTGAGTATTACATTCCAGGATACGGAAAATACTCAGACGATGGAAAAGCCATCTTCGGTGCGTACGGTCCTCGACTCCTCAATCTGAACGGAATTAATCAACTCGACAACGTCGTACAGACGCTCAAACGTTGGCCCGATTCAAGGCGGGCAGTCGTCCAGCTCTTCAAGGCCGATGACCTTGCAGCGGACCTAGAATCGACACTCAAGGACATGCCATGCACCTGTACGCTGCAATTCACTGTCCGCAAAGGGCAGCTACAGATGCTGGCCTCGATGAGGTCAAATGACGCGTATAAAGGCCTTCCTCACGACGTCTTCGCTTTCACCATGCTGCAAGAAATAATGGCACGCAAGCTCGGCGTAGAGGTCGGAACTTACAGGCATGCAGTTGGTAGCTTTCATCTCTACGCAAACGATGCCAAGAAAGCCGCCGACTACCTCGAAGAAGGTGTTCAGGCTCGCGTTCCGATGCCTGCAATGCCTCTCGGTGAGCCGCACGAGTCCATCGAAATGTTGCTCCGGGTCGAAGGCGAAATCAGACAGGGAAGGCGACCGAATCTCAAACCAATGCATCCATACTGGGCCGACCTCGCCAGGTTGCTCCAGGTCTATCAGTATTCGCTTACTCCCTCGAAGACCCATCGGGACCAAATCAGACGCCTCAAGAATCAGATGCACTCCGAAGTGTATGAAATGTATATCGAGAAACGGGAGCGTCGTAAGGCTGCCCCGGTCGTCCCAGTGGAGCAACCTCTGTTCGGGCCCGGCGAGCTCGATACTCCGCCGCCACGCGGAGCCAGTCAGGAAGAAGCAAACTGAGTTGCGCTGTACGCCGAACACCTCCAGCATCTGTCAAATTACAATGGCCAAGAACGACCAAGAACTTGCTGCCCGCCTTGAAAAACAGCTTCGTGACTATCGGGTGGACGGGCTGCCTTTACCGGGGATTGCGAGTCCTGCTGCGCTAACCACTCTAGTTGAGCAGTTGGTGGAGAGCATTCATCGCGTGGACTTCGTGAAGCGAATTCGCGACAAGAAAGACAAAATATCCGAGCGCAGAACCGACCCGAAAGACGATATGTTCGACCCTATCCGAGCTGCTGTGTGGCACGCGGAAAGGGGGAATATCGACGAGGCCTTCTGGATAGTCTTCCTTTTCGTCGCCTGCGGCCGCAACCTGAAGACGGGCTACGGTCTACTGCGAATGGTGTATGGCGCCTTCAATGACCAGTTCGTCTGGACGTGGGAGCAGTACCACAGCGTAGAAAACGGCTTCACTCTCTGGTTGCATGACCGCTTGCCTGCAATCGAGAAGGAGAAGGCTCGCTTCAAGTTCGGGAACCACCGCCAGTACGAAAGCATCAGGCACCTGGACGGCGTCCTGCAAAGCTATGCTAGCTGGGTCGGTCCGGAGCGCTCCCATGTAGCCATGATTGAGGCAGCTAAGGCGGAAGTCGGCGATGACCCCAAGAAGCTCTTCGCCCATCTCTATAAATCCATGGACGCAGTGGACCGGTTCGGGCGACTGGGCAAATTCGACTATCTGACCATGGTCAGCAAGGTGGGCTTAGCCAATATCGAACCTCCATCCGCCTACATGACGGATGCAACCGGGCCAGCTACGGGAGCGCAGCTGCTGTTCGGAGTGCCGGGGATGGGGAAGAAGTCCCGCAAAAAAATGGACGAACTCGCCATCGCCCTGGACTGCGAATTGAAAGTCGGGATGCAGGTTATCGAAGACTCGCTCTGCAACTGGCAGAAGAGCCCTGAAGAGTTTGTCGCCTTCCGAGGCTGATGTTCAGCCCCACTTATAACGAATCTTCAGGTCGTTGTAGTGGGAGCGCTTCACGAGGCCCCGATGCTGCATTTGTCCAACGACGATTCCCCTGGACACGCCAGCATCGCGGGCCAGCCGCACGATGCCGAGCGTGCTCTTCGCAGCATCGGGCATGCGCCGCTGGAAAGCCTCTGGAATCAGGTGCAAAGCAGCAAACTGGTTAGCCTCTGTTTCCATCGGCGACTTGGGGCCATCCGTCGTGGTCTCGAGAATCAACGACTCCTTGTCGTAGTGCAGTACGAGGTGGCCTGCCTCGTGAAAGAACGAGAACCAAAACTGGTCATCACTTAGATAGCGGACAGAAAGCAGCAGCACCGCCTTCGTCGGCGTTGCGAAGAACGTAGCCCCACTAGCCCTGCACCCCGGAGGAGCCTTCACGATAGCGACCGCCACGCCAGCTTCGGCACAAAGCCGTTGCAGCTTCAGAACAAAGTCGGCAGGGTTCGGAAGTAACGTAAGGTCTCGGACCTTCGACAGCTGCCTCTCGAACAGCTCCGGTTCCCAGTCTTTGCAATCAATCTGGTCGGCCAAGACCTCGCCTCGCCTCAACCAAGCGGCAGTCGCTGGCGCACTCTCGACGTGCGCGTCCGTGGTCCGAAATGCCGCGGCTTCTCTGGTCTCTCCGTAGGTCCGGTTCCACGCATCTAGGTTCGGCACTCCGAAGAATCTAAGGCACTCACGCAATTGGGTCTTCTTGTCCACAGCCCCGTCTATCCAACCCAATTCGACCATCTGCTTGATAGGAAGGCTTTTTAGCCAGGCCTTGTATTCCGCATTATCCGGGTCAACGCCTTCGGTTAGCTCGGCCAGTTGCACACGGTACTGCTCTTCACGACGAAGCCAGAAGGCGGCTGATGTGCCGAATACGGCCTCCAGTCGATATGCCACAGGAGCGGTCAGAGCACATTTGCCCGTCAGCAGTTCGTCGAACTCGTCGACCGAGAGGTCCATAAACTGCGCCACCTGGTCTGGGGGCATCCTTCTCGACGCCAGCAGGTCGGAAATAGTCCGGCCAGGCGGAACTGCCCACGTGGGCGAAAAATCAGATTCAGCTCTCATTGGCGCGCTCTATGGACAGAATTTTCAGGCGTGTGACTCGCTTCCAATCAAGCCGTCCGTTCTCCAACCGTGGTTCTGGACGGTTGTTCACGGTCGCTATAACAGCATAGCCACCTTCAATAGAAATGGTAATCCGGACATCCGAGCCCCTATCGAAGGCGGCGAAGCCTAAGTTCACCATATCGGTAGGGGACATGCCCGCTTGAAGGTCCGCAAGTCGTGTGCGCAGCGCACGTGCTGCCGTTTCCCCCAGGCTTCGCTTTGCGGATACCGAGCTTTCGCATATCTGGCGAAGCTTCGCGGTTTGGAAAGCCAGTTGTATCGACATCAGGGCGCACGGATACGCAGTTGTCGCGCAACGACGCCTCGAACTACTCTCATGTCGAGTGCATCACGACTTTGTTATTGGTGGGACGTGGAAGGACTGCGCTCTCACGTCCATGGGCAGAAAGTTACTTAGCCGCTATCTTAACAACAAGTAAGGTCTGGAGCCGACCAATGACTCGGCTTTCAACGTGTGGGTGCGAAGACAAAGCGGGCCTCTAATCGCTTCATGCACTGCACCGTCATCAACTTCGTCAGGTTCCAGATTTCGTCAACCTCGATTTGGAAGACATCAATGAGCGTGCGTTGGATGCACCGCTGCGTGCCGGAGAAAAATCCATATTTTTAGCTACTGACAAAAAAGACCCATAAATTTCTCAATTTATGGGTCTAGGATTCTCAGGTTATGCGTCTATCTACACGTTTCTTCAAACATCAATATTCCGCGCCACCAACGCATTAGATTCGATGAAGTTCCTACGCGGCTCCACCTCATCCCCCATAAGGGTAGTAAAGATTTGGTCAGCAGCAATAGCATCCTCAATCTGCACCTTCAGCAAACGCCGTTGGGTAACATCCAGCGTCGTCTCAAACAACTGCTCAGGATTCATCTCCCCAAGACCCTTATACCGCTGACGCGACACCCCACGTTCGGCTTCGGACAGCAACCACTGCATCGCCCCATGGAAGTCATTGACAGTCTGATCCCTCAGCTTGTCCCCTTCCCCGCGCTGCACCTTGGTCCCCTCAGGCGTCAGCCCCTGGAACGTCTTGGCCGCATTGGCTAGCGCAGCGTAATCGGCCCCATGAACAAAATCCGCATCCAGATGCGACAACCGCACGTTGCCATGATGACGACGCGCAATCATCAGCCGATGCTTGTCCGTCTTCTCATCAAACTGCGCATACACATCAGCCGTACCGTCATCATTCACGGCCGCGCCGAGCAGCGTCTTCGCATGCATCTCAGCCAGCTTGGCCTTCAGCGCCACGGCCGAGGCTTCCGCCGCAGCAGCACTGTCCAGATCCAGCGTCACGCCGTCCGCAATGGCACGCAGGGCGTCCGTATCCACAATACGTGACAGGCGGCCAATAACGCCTTCCGTCAGCTGATACTGCCGCGCCAGCTCAGTCAGCGCATCCCCACTGATCTCGCTGCCATCCGGCCGAACCAGCGACGCCTTCTCCATCGCCAACTTCAACAGATAAGCATTGAGCTCGACATCATCCTTGATATACCGCTCTTCCTTCCCATGCTTGATCTTGTACAGCGGCGGCTGCGCGATATACACATACCCGCGCTCGATAATGTCAGGCATCTGCCGATAGAAGAACGTCAGCAGCAGCGTACGGATGTGCGATCCGTCCACGTCCGCGTCAGTCATGATGATGATGCGGTGGTAGCGCAGCTTTTCCAGGTTGTAGTCGTCCTTGCCGATGCCGGTGCCCAGCGCGGTGATCAGCGTCAGCACTTCCTGGCTGGACAGCATCTTGTCAAAGCGGGCGCGCTCTACGTTCAGGATCTTGCCCTTGAGCGGCAGGATGGCCTGGAACTTACGGTCGCGGCCCTGCTTGGCGGAGCCGCCTGCGGAGTCGCCCTCCACCAGGAAGAGTTCGGACTGGGCGGGGTCTTTTTCCTGGCAGTCGGCCAGCTTGCCGGGCAGGCCCATGCCGTCCATCACGCCCTTGCGGCGGGTCATTTCGCGGGCCTTGCGGGCGGCTTCGCGGGCGCGGGCGGCGTCTACGATCTTGCCGCAGATGGTCTTGGCGTCGATGGGCGTTTCCAGCAGGAAGTCGGTCAGGGCCTTGCTGACGAGTTCTTCCACGGGCAGGCGCACTTCTGACGAGACCAGCTTGTCCTTGGTCTGCGAGCTGAACTTGGGCTCGGGCACCTTCACGGACAGCACGCAGGCCAGGCCTTCGCGCATGTCGTCGCCGGTGGTTTCCACCTTGGCTTTCTTGGCGACTTCGTTTTCTTCGATGTACTTGTTGATGACGCGCGTCATCGCGGCGCGCAGGCCGGTCAGGTGGGTGCCGCCATCCCGCTGCGGGATGTTGTTGGTAAAGCAGAGCACTTGCTCGTTGTAGCCGTCGTTCCACTGCATGGCCACTTCCACGCCGATGCCGTCTTTTTCGGTGTTGGCGTAGAAGATGTTGGGGTGCAGGACGGTCTTGGCGCGGTTGATGTACTCGACAAAACCCTTCACGCCGCCGGAGAAGGCAAAGTCTTCTTCCTTGCCGGTGCGCTGGTCGACCAGCTTGATATGGACGCCGTTGTTCAGGAACGAGAGCTCGCGAATGCGCTTGGAGAGAATCTCGTAGTGGAACTCGACGTTGGTGAAGATTTCTTCGTCGGCCAGGAAGTGGACTTCGGTGCCGCGCTTGTCGGTGGCACCGATGACCTTCATCGGGGAGACTTCAACGGGCTGGCCGTCGGGGCCGGGCACGGTCTCGATGATGCGGTTCTGCACATCGCCCTTGGCGAATTCGATCAGGTGGACCTGGCCGTCGCGGCGCACGGTCAGGCGCAGCCACTTGGAGAGCGCGTTCACGCAGGACACGCCCACGCCGTGCAGGCCACCCGAGACCTTGTAGCTGTTCTGGTTGAACTTGCCGCCCGCGTGCAGCTCGGTCATGGCGATTTCGGCCGCGCTGCGCTTGGGTTCGTGCTTGTCGTCGAACTTGACCAGGGGCGGGATGCCGCGGCCGTTGTCGACGATGGAGATCGAGTTGTCGCTGTGGATGGTGACCTGGATCTCGGTGCAGTAGCCGGCCAGCGCTTCGTCGATGGAGTTGTCCAGCACCTCGAAGACGAGGTGGTGCAGGCCGGTGCCGTCGGAGGTGTCGCCGATATACATGCCCGGGCGCTTGCGTACCGCCTCCAGGCCTTCCAGGATCTGGATCGAGGAGGCTCCGTAGGTGTTTTCCTGTTGCGGTTTCTGCTGTTCGGTCATGTCTTTCCTACTTGCGGCGAATACGGATTTCGGGCCGGGCCGGCATGCTCTGGATGCTGGCAGCGGGGCGCGAAGGGTCCGCATGGCGGGTTACTAAAAACGGCAAAAGGGGCGGATCGTCATATCGATCCTGCCCCCGCTGCGGGATGCTCATCCCCAGGACTTCCCGGCCGGGCCGGGTGTCAATGCGTGCCGTTTGCTGCTCCGGTAGCTCGTCTTCTGCGTGTCCTGTTACCGGATCATCAGATGCGCATCGGCATGACGACGTACTTGAAGTTGTCGTCTTCCGGCACGGTGATCAGCGCGCTCGAATTCGAGTCGCCGAGGCTGACCTGCACCTGCTCGCTCTTCAGGTTGGCGAGTACGTCGAGCAGGTAGGTCACGTTGAAGCCGATATCGAGCGCGTCGCCCGAGTAATCGAGTTCCAGCTCTTCCTGCGCCTCTTCCTGGTCGGCGTTGGTGGAGCTGATCTTGAGGACGTGCGTGTCGAGGATGCAGCGCACGCCCTTGAATTTGTCGGTGGTCAGGATCGCGGTGCGTTGCAGCGCCTGCTGCAGCCGCACGCGGTCGATCGCGAAGGCGTTCTTGTAGCCCTTGGGGATCACGCGCTGGAAGTCGGGGAACTTGCCTTCCACCAGCTTGGAGATCAGTTCGATATTGGCGAACGTGAACTTGACCTGGTTGGCGGCCAGCTGCACCGTCACCGGATCGTCGTTGTCTTCCAGCAGGCGCTGCAGTTCCAGGATGGTCTTGCGCGGGATGATGACTTCCTGGCGCGCGCCCACACCTGCTGCTTCATTCTCAAGCTCGACGCCGCAGTAGGCCAGGCGGTGGCCGTCGGTGGCGACTGCCATGACCTTCTTGCCTTCCACCACCAGCAGCATGCCGTTCAGGTAGTAGCGGATGTCCTGCTGCGCCATGGCGAAGTGGACCATCGCCAGCAGGTGCTTGAAGGTCTTCTGCGGCAGCGTGACGCTGGCGTTGAATTCGCTGGCTTCGGCAACGGTCGGGAATTCTTCGGCGGCGAGCGTCTGCAGTGCAAAGCGGCTCTTGCCGGATTGCACGGTCATGCGCTTGTCGTTGAGCGACAGCGCAACGTCGCCGTCGGGCATGGCACGCAGGATGTCGAGCAGCTTGCGCGCGGCCACGGTGGTGGCGACGCTGTCGTTGCCGACGCCGCATTCTGCATGCGTGGTGATCTGGATTTCGATGTCGGTCGACAGGAAGGACACGTTCGACCCGGACTTGCGAATCAGCAGGTTGGCCAGGATCGGGAGGGTGTGGCGGCGCTCCACGATGCCGCTCACGATTTGCAGCGGACGCAGCAGGTTGTCTCGCGAGGTTTTGACCAATTGCATTGAATTTATCCTTCGTCGTTTGTAGTCGGCGACCGCAGAACGCAAACAACTCCGAATTCACTTAGGAATCAAGGAGTTAATGTGCCATTGTACCAAGGATAAGCCGCTGCGGTGAAGCGGGGCGGGACCGGCTGGCGGGCCAGCTGTGCACAAAAAGCCACGCTGGTGCCTTGGTGCGCTTTGGCGCACTTGCCATCCCGTCCCGACTCACCGCAAAGCCTTATCGGTGGCCACTTTCCGGACTGTTGCTCCGGCGACGCTGACGTTAATTCCCCAGGCGCCACGGGTTGTCCGTGGCGCGCACCCTACAGTATGCCAGCCTCTGAGGGCCGGCCCTTCAAAATGCGCCTTTCCCGGTCTACGGCCGGGAACGACCATGCATCAGCCCTTGAGCGTTTGCTCCAGCACGTGCAGCTCATGGTTGAGCTGCGCATCCTTGCTGCGTTCGTCGGCGATCTTGCGCACGGCGTGCAGCACGGTGGTGTGGTCGCGGCCGCCGAAGAGTTCGCCGATCTCGGGCAGGCTCTTCTGCGTCAGCTCCTTGGCCAGGTACATCGCGATCTGGCGCGGACGGGCAATATTGGCAGGCCGCTTTTTCGAGTACATGTCAGCGACCTTGATGTTGTAGAAATCCGCGCAGGTCTTCTGGATGTTCTCCACCGAGATCTGCCGGTTCTGCACCGTCAGCAGGTCCTTCAGCGCTTCACGCGTCACCTCGATGGTGATGTCCTTTCCGTGGAAGTTGCTGAACGCCAGGATCTTGCGCAGCGCGCCTTCCAGCTCGCGCACGTTGGAGCGCAGGTGCTTGGCGACAAAGAAGGCAACTTCTTCCGGAACGTTCACGTTCTCGGCGGCGGCCTTCTTCATCAGGATCGCCACGCGCATTTCCAGCTCGGGCGGCTCGATCGCCACGGTCAGGCCGGAGTCGAAGCGCGAGATCAGGCGGTCGTCGATGCCGGTGATTTCCTTGGGGTAGGTATCGCTGGTGATGATCACCTGCGCCCGGTTGGCGATCAGGGCCTCGAAGGCGTAGAAGAACTCTTCCTGCGTGCGGTTCTTGCCGGAGAAGAACTGGATATCGTCGATCAGCAGCAGGTCGAGCGAGTGGTAGTAGCGCTTGAACTCGTCGAACGCCTTGCGCTGGTACGCCTTCACCACGTCGGACACGTACTGCTCGGCGTGGATGTAGCGGATGCGCGCGCGCGGGTTCTCCAGCAGCATGTAGTTGCCGATGGCGTGGATCAGGTGGGTCTTGCCCAGGCCCACGCCGCCGTACAGGTACAGCGGGTTGTAGGACTTGCCGGGGTTGTTGGCGACCTGGATGGCGGCGGCGCGCGCCAGCTGGTTGGCTTTACCCGTGACGAAGTTGTCGAAGGTCAGGATCGGGTTCAGGCGCGAGCGCTCGTGGAC